>OY969623.1:4800000-8725057 GCA_963701675.1 uncultured Gemmataceae bacterium | reverse complement strand
CGTTGGGCTCCACCCCTCTGAGTCGTGCCACGATTCATTCCCTCCCAAAATCCGTCTGTTATTTTATGGTTCTTTCGTTTCTTTCTTTGCTTAATCCTGCTTCGGCCCGTCCGAATCGGTTTCGTATGATGGCTCCTGGTGAGCATCGACGACCGAAGACGGAGTGCAAGCGATGAAGCGCGTTCATGCAGGGTGGAGTCACTCTCGATTGCCTATCATGATCGCACTGGCGATGCCGATCTCGGTAATCGCCACGACACAGGTGAAGCCAGATGAGCCAAATTCACGAGACGCAAGCAACATGAGCCAGGAGCAAGCATCGCTTTTTGCGCGTTTGGCGCTCAAGGGTATCCAGAAGGAGTATCCGAATAAGCCGGCAGACGTGCTAAACAGCGAGATAGATGTCAGATCGCCGCGCGCGATTCATCCGGCCTTTTATGGAAGCTTCGATTGGCACTCGTCGGTTCACGGGCATTGGATGTTGGTACGGCTGCTGCGGCTTTTCCCGGACCTTCCAGAGAAAGAACAGATCCGGAAGGTCCTGTCGGCGCATTTGTCGGTGGAGAATCTCAAAGCTGAGGCCGATTACTTCGGACGCCCCAACTCCCAATCCTTCGAACGGCCGTACGGCTGGGCGTGGCTGCTAAAGTTGGCCGAGGAACTCCACGGTTGGGACGATCCGGACGCCAAGGAGTGGGCCAAAAATGTGAAACCGCTGGCCGACGCGATCGTCTCCCGCTATCTGGCATATTTCCCAAAGCAAACCTACCCGATTCGCAGCGGCGTTCATCCTAATACCGCATTCGGCTTGGCCTTCGCGCTGGATTACGCACGCGCTGTTGATCACAAGCTGTTGGCGGACTTGATGCAAGAGCGAAGCCGAACCTATTTTGTGAATGATGTCGATGTGCCCGCCGCTTGGGAGCCCGATGGGGCCGACTTTTTCTCACCGAGCTTGATGGAGGCGGATCTTATGCGACGTGTCTTACCTCCCGCCGAATTTCAGGCCTGGTTTAGTCGCTTCCTGCCAAACCTGAGCAAGGGCGAGCCGAAGAGTTTGTTCGTCCCCGCAACCGTTACTGACCGAAGCGATCCACAGATCGTGCACTTAGATGGCCTCAATCTAAGTCGCGCATGGTGTATGCGTGGCATCGCGCTGGCCCTTCCCAAGACCGATCCGGCCCGGAAGGTATTTGCCGAATCGGCGGCTCGCCATGCCGAGGCCGCACTTCGTCACGTCGCCAGCGGCGACTACGCCGGCGAACATTGGCTTGCATCGTTTGCGGTGTATCTGCTCTCGATTCCCGTACCTGAGTAGCGTTGCTATTGCCCGAGGGCGAAACCGCTATATCGTCGGTAGCGACTACGAATCCAGACGCTTCAGCATGGTCACTCGGCCAACCGGGACCCATTCCACGACGAAGATGTTTCCATTCTTGTCAAAACAAGCATCGTGGGGATGAACGAATTTGCCCTGCTCCCATTGCTTCGAATCCTGGCGAATCTGGAATTTCTTGTCCGCACGAACACGCTCGGCGTCGTCACCGAGGTGCGCGATCAGCTTGTTGTTCCTATCAAACAAAGTGACCCGGCCGTGAAGATCGGGAACGAGCAACACCTCGCCGCGGATATCGAAGTGCGCAGGAAAGAACACGTCGGCGACAAAGTCGATATGCTTGCCGTCCAAGGTGAAATACTGGAGCCGCGCGTTCGCCCGATCGGCCACCACCAGTGACGGGTCTCTTCCCGGCCGGTTGTCCAGCCACAAGCCGTGCGGCGTACGCATCTTGCCCGGCTCCGTCCCTTGCCCGCCCCACGTGCGAATCCACTTCGCATCCTTATCGTACTGGTGAATGTAGTGCGAGCCGTAACCGTCCCCGACATAGAATCCCCCGTCGGGTCCGAATGCAACGTTCGTCGGCGAAAATCCATCTGCGTTCTGGTAGACGCCAGCCTCCTTTGGGAAGCCGAGCTTCCACACGACTTCGCCGTTGAGATTGGTTTTCACGACTTGGCGGTTATGGATATCGCACAGGTACAAAAACTCTTCGCCGCCCTCCTTGCGAACGTCGATGCCGTGCCCGCCCCGATAATACTCCTTACCGAAGGAGCGGACGAATTTCCCCGTCGAATCGAAAACCAAAACCGTATCCATCGGCATGTCGCCGTGGCCTTGATGCTTGATGTAGACAACGCCGGCCTCGTCCACGCAGACCCCGTGTGTAGTTTGCCAGCGAAGATGGTCGGGCAACCGGCCCCATCCGTGAATGCACTCGTACCGATGTTCTCCCTTGCCAATGATGCGATTCTTCGAATCGCTCTTATCGGTTGCGTGCAAAAACAGCGGCACGCCGGAGCTTAGGGCAGCAGCTCCGGCTGCGGCCGACCGTGTAATGAACTCGCGGCGCTTCATGGCTATCTCCGAAGTCGCATGGGTTGGGACGCTTGCTCGTCATTCTCGCCATTCGGGTAGTCGATGCCAATGGGGACACGTGTTACAATGCTTAATGAAGGAGCGCCGTGTACTGTTTCGGGGACAAGTCTTGAAAACTGCCGAGATTTTCCGCACGGATGGGACTCAAGCGGTGAAGTTACCAGACGGATTTCACTTCCAAGGTGACATCGTCTCGATTCGGCGAGAAGGTGATGCGGTGATCCTTGAACCGCTTAAGCCGAAAACGTGGCGGAAGGGTTCTTCGATGGTATTCGAATCGACGATCCGGCATTCGCGCGCCCGGAGCAGGGGCAAGTTCCTCGCGCTCCGTCCCTGGATTGAGCATTGCTCCGGCTTCAGGAAGAGCTTTCTTAGTGAGGCCGATCGTTCTAGAGCATTGGCACTGGGAAACCGGCGCGAGGTTCTGACATCGTTGAAAGACATCAGAACTCGAACGGTCCACTCCCCAGTATACTTGCATGACCCCGCGATTCAGCTTAGTGCTACCGCCTCCGCTTCAACTTCCCGAAAAACGGTTCAACCAGCGAATCGCCGAAGCCTTTCTCTGTTAATCCGGAAACCGTTGCCTGATTCGGCCCCGTCCTTGCCGCAGCACCACTACGAACCATACCGCGACGGCAACCAACCCCACGCCAATGATGGCCACGGTCCACTGCATGCCTTGCCCCTTTCCGGCGATGCTCACCACCACGTCGAGCATAGCTTATTTCCGCGTGGCCGTTGCATCCGGCGCGTCTTGCGTCGCGTGAAACCCGGAGGACAGACTACTTCAAGCAGTGATGGCCAAGTCTCCAGAATTCGGCGGGGCGCGGATCGAGCAACTAGAGACGCAAGACGAGCACCTGCCAGCGCATATCGAGCGACGCCATGCCGATATGCGTCAAGAGAATGCCGTTGCGTTCCAGCAGAGCCTGGCTCCGGACACCAGGCGGAAACCGTCAGGAGGACCGGTGGACATTTCGCATGACATGATTTACGCTTGATCGAGTAACGAGCAAAGCGGCCGGCTTGGTCGCACGCGGTTCGGGGCTGAGGTCGGGGGCATGGGGCGAAAGTATCATCTGCTCTTGTTGACCACCGGCGTCGTTCTCGTCTTGGTCACGCTGGGTGGCCGTGGCTGGCTCAGACGCTCTGCCGAAGAGAACGTCTCCGACGAGCCGGAACTTCGGAACCTGGAAACCAAGCTACGCCCGCTGGCGACACCCCTCGGTCCGCCGCAACCGGGTGATTGGCTGGCGAAATACAAGGAGCCGGGTCAGACCTTCGCCCAGTACGTACAAGCCGATCCCGTCCGCCGCACCAAAAAGCAAAACACCATCTACATTTGCCAGATCGGCGACTTTTCGAAGGCGCAGAACGAGGTACTGGAACGCACACGCGAATACCTAACCGCGTTCTTCGACATGCCGGTACAAACGACGAAAAACCTTCCCCTGTCCGCCATCCCGGCCGAAGCCCGTCGCACTCACCCAAGTTGGGGCGATGAGCAGATTCTCACCAGCTTCGTACTGGATCAAGTGTTGCGGCCGAACCGGCCCGGCGACGCGCTGGCGTCGCTGGCGTTCACATCGACCGACCTCTGGCCGGGCGAAGGCTGGAACTTCGTCTTCGGCCAGGCCAACCTGCGCGAGCAGGTCGGCGTCTGGTCCATCTATCGCAACGGCGATCCCGCCAAGAGCAAGGAAGATTTCCATCTCTGCCTGCGGCGCACCTTTGGCACGGCCACGCACGAAACGGGCCACATTCTGACGATGCAGCATTGCACCGCGTTCGAGTGCAACATGAACGGCAGCAACAACCGCGAAGAAAGCGACCGCAAGCCGCTGCACCTGTGCCCGGTATGTCTCCGCAAGTTGTGCTGGAATTTGCAGGTCGAGCCGGTGTCGTACCTGGAGAAGCTGCGCGTCTTGCGAGGCGGTGGGGCTGGAGGACGAGGTGCGTTGGTATCGCCGTGCCATTGAAGAGCTGAAACGCTAGTTTCATCCGGCTGCCTCTTCCGCGGCTGCACGTACGCCTGGCGCAAGCCTTTCTTTTGCACCGTCCGTCAACAACTGGCCTTTTCCGACGGCTGTCGGCAATCAAATCAGTTCGCCTTGAGCAGAGCGAGGTTCACTTCGCGAATCTCTCTCACCATGCGGAGGATACCCTGTGCGTTTCCATGAGCTAGGCTTAGAGACGATCAGACTCGCGCTGCTCTTGGGCGTACTCGGAGCGCCGGGAGCGAGCATGCACTTCTTTGAGGATGCACCCCATGACAAGGCATCGGCGGTACTTCCCACGGCTTGACGAGCTGGAATCGCGCACGGTCCCAAGCCCGGTTCCGTTCGTGATCCAGAACAATTCCGGCATCCCGGACGACGGGGTTTATTTCTCGCTGTACGGAACGGACCCCAACTTCGTCTCGCCCACCACCAACCCCAATGGCTTCGTCTATGTCGACGCCACCGGCGCCTCGCATTCGCTCGCCGGGGCGAACATGCCATACCTTGCCGAAACCACGCTGGCCCAAGCGATTGTCGACGACATCCAGGCGCACATCACGGTCACTTCCAATGCGGGTTTTCCGACGTCATATCCGCCCGGCGCGCCCACTACGCCGATCATCATCGACAATGAAGTCATGCTCGTCACGGGCATTGTCCCAAACACCAAAGGACTGACGTGGACTGTCGCCCGCGGGCAATTCAACACGCAAAAAGGGCCGCACAGTCAAGGCGCTGCCGTCAAATGGGACGTGCAGCACGTGCCGGACTTCAAGCTGACCGCGCTGCCCAAGCAAGGCAACAATTACACGCTGAACTTGACGACGTCAACGACGCTGAATTCCGGCCGGTTGCTCATGGGCATGCAGTCCAAAGTGCTCGCCACCATCGTCACCGACCATGCCGGCGGCATCGCGGGCGGGAAAGTCACTGGAGTGGCGCCTCCCAACGCCGGCAGCGCCACGGATCCCAACGTCGACACTTATTACGATTTCTTCGAACTCACGCTTTCCGGCGGCACTATCAACGGCAACACGTCACAAGTCGATCAGTTCGGCATTCCCTACACGCTGAGCTTTTCACCGGGTGATCCCAATAACCCGAATGGCGTCGGCATCACGGCAACCCGCAACGACGTTATTACTGCCTTCAAGGCCTTCGTGGCCGGGACCGATTTTGAGAATTGCTGGAAACTGTCCGACACCGGCAACGACGGAATTTTTCGCATTCTAAGTCCCGCGTCGATTCTCGACATGCATCCACTGAACCCGCTGCACACCCATTTCACGGCGTACGTGGATCAGTTCTACCACATGTATTCGCTTGCCAATGCCCACGTGGACCTCATCGTCGATGGCATCGCGGGCATTCCAACGCGAACCTACCGGGGAAGCGTCAAGCTGGACGGCGGCAATTATGTCTTTCAGTTCACGCAGCACGGCGAAGATCCAGACCACCATGTCGATCCTAAGGTGTACAACGTGTACTACCCGTTTTTTACGACGAATGCCGCGAGTTACTCCGGTTACAGCCCACTGCTAAGCGTTGCGGCGCCCCCGTCCTGGCTCGCGAACACGACGACTTCACCTTCATCGATGGTGTTCGGTGCGCATGCCGTTTTCGCGGATAACACGAATCAATTCCCCGCAAGCAAACCGGTCGGGCAGAAAGTCCTCGGCAACATCGAGAATCAATTGGTCGCGGCCCTCAACCGCGGCGTTGCATTGAGCCCCACCCCCGGAACCACATGGAGTGACCCCAACGCCTTTTACACAACGGCTCCATACAATCGGTACGCGCACTTCTTCCACCAGTCCACCGTCAGCATCGACAAAAAGGCCTATGGCTTCCCCTACGACGATCAAGCCAACGAAAGCTCTGATTTCTCCGTCACCGGCCTGACGCAGTTAAGTGTCACGTTCGGTCCGTGGGGGACGACGACCAAGAAGCAATTGTTTGCCGTGGGTGGCTCGAACGGGCAAGTGCAGATCTATGAATCCGACACGAACGCGCTTTGGTCGCAATTCGCGCCGTACGGCGCCGCCTACACCGGCGGCGTGGCCATCGCCTGGGGCGACGTCAACGACGATGGCTTCAACGACTTGATTACCGGCGCGGCTCACGGCAATCCACACGTCAATGTCTACGATGGCCGCGATATTGAAAACGAAGACTTCGACCCGGTCAACCCCCATGCCAGCTTGCTCGCATCATGGCTGGCGTTTGACGACGGATTGAATGTGGGCGTCAGCGTGGCGGTTGGCGACGTGGACAAGGACGGCTACGGCGACATCGCCGCCGCCTCGAACGCCGGCAACGCGCACGTAAGGCTCTATAAGGGACTCGACATCGCCCACGGCTCGTTCAATCCCAATGGCGCCAGCTTGCAGGCCGAGTGGTTCGCCTATGGGCTTCATTTCAATGTCGGCGCCAACGTCGCCATCGGCGATGTGAGCGGCGACGGCTGGGCGGACGTCATTACCGGCGCATCGGCCGGCAACCCGCATGTCAAAGTGTATAGCGGCGAGGCGTTTGCCGACGGGGCCTTTGATCCCGCTCATCCCGACGCCACGTTGGTTTGGGAAAAATTCACTTATGAGCTACAAGTGGACATCGGCGTCTACGTGGCCGTCGGAGACACGAACGCCGACGGCAAACTCGACGTGATTACCGGCGCATCGACAGGCAACCCGGCGGTACACTGCTACAACGGCGCCCACGGGGCCTTGTTGAGTGCATTTTTCACATTCAATCTGAATCAAAACGTCGGGGTCACTGTCGGCTCTGGCCACGTCGGCGTTCAACCTGCGATCCTAGCCGCGTCCACTCATGGCGCCGCCCTGTACCGAGCTATTGATCCTCTCACCGGCGCCGAGTTCTTTCAGGGCGTGCCCACTGGTTTTCCGTCGGGTGGAGTCCACATCGCAGCCTAAAACAAGCCGCGCTTTCCCGCCAATTAGGAGAGGGGCCTGAAAAGTTCGTGGCCACGTGACCACGGTGTTGGCCACGAACGCGGATCACCGAAACACCTAACATACCAATGGTTTGAGTCCGCGGAATCGAGTTCGTGGCCACGTGGTCACTCTTAAGTGGCCAGGAACTCCATATCTGGTAAACACCGAAAAAAATCGCAACCGAGCTACGGCTGACGCTCTAACTTGTTTAGAATCGGGCAGATCAATTCTGCGTTCGGTGTGTGCGCTTACGACAACCTTTCCCCCGTGAGTCAAACGCGAAAGAAGAACCATGAGTGCACCTGTTCAACAAAGTCTTGGCGTTGCGGGCGATCGAGCTTTGGCGATCGCCCAAGCAGACGCCTTGGAACGCCTATCACGATCTCTCGATTTATCGGATACACCTGGTTCTTGAAGCGGACGGCTGGCACGTCGATTATGAACTCAAAGACCCACGCCTCAAAGGCGGCGGACCACATTACGTCATCGATGCCACGACCGGCGCCGTACTATCGAAGCGATACGAACAGTAATGGCGGCGGTCTTAGAGGCTCACGAGCGGGTACCTGGCTTCACTCTCTAAGCGAATTCGCGGTTGCGACTGGTCGTCGAACGACCGCGCCTCCTTAGAATTCACGCAGGGGAACGTTGCGGAAATCCTCATGCGGAAGTATTACCTGTTGCCGGGCTATCGTGTGCGTGTTGCCCGGCGGTCCAGGTACGGGCACTGGCAAGGCGGACCGGCTTACCATAAAGGTGCGAACTGCCCGGTTTGCAAACGTCCCTTGTTATTACTTTGGGATTTCAATTGCAGCGACCCACGATTCCAAGTAAACGGTCGGCGCGTATTCAAGGATCTCATTCGCTTGCCGCTATACTACTGTTGGACGTGCGTGGCCGAAAATGGACTATCGAGTCACGGCGAACGGCGCGGTTGAAGTGATTCGAAACGAAGGGACCTTTCACGGGAATGATTTCCCGTATCGCGGATTTCCGCGTGCCTTTCCACGCCGGCCAATCGAATTGGACCGATTAGCGGAGATTCCCGAAGATGCCAAGCAGGTCGCCCTTGCCGCGACGCTCGCAGACATGCCGCCGCAGTTCGTGAAGCCGTTAGAAAAATGGCTCGGCCATCGCGTTGAGACCGCGCTTGATATTTGGTGGCACGAGTTCGGAGGTCTACCGTGGCTCGTACAGGGTGAAGAACAGATACCTTGCCCAAATGTCGATTGTTCATGGGCGCGGCGCGGGTGGATGATGAGAATACTGGCAGTGATCTGCAATGACCCGCCGGCCGGCTTACCAATGGTTGAGACAGCGCGGGACGTCGCGAAGAAAGGTGGCCATTTCGATCGTTTCCTCCAAGTACAGTTTCACATATGCAAGAACTGTCTGACCATTCATGCGGGAAACCGGTGCGATTAGCATCTCGAGAATAAAGGGAGGATAAAGCGGACATTCTGTTGGGAATGCCCTGAAACGCAGCGAAAAAAAAAAGCAAATTTCAGGATGCACCACTGCCGGTTTTTAGTTGACCCGCTCACCGACGCCAACGATGAGTTACTTCATACAGTGTGAAGCACCGCCGACAAAGTTGCTCTTCGGAATTCGGGATGGGCAATGCTTCGTTGTAACAAACCCAGTGCAGTACAGCCCATAAGGGTAGAACTTGCGGTTGCGAACGAAGCGCTACGGAGAGGGCAGCTTATCCAGCAATTCTTTAGCCTCTTTGTAAGACGGCGTGTCTTTGTATCCGTCCACAATTTCTTTCAGCCACTTGCGAGCTTGATCGTTCTTACCTTCCATTAGGCTAGACCTGGCAAACCTGAGCTTTTGCGCGGCGGCTTTCTCGCGGTTGGCCTTGGCAATGACTGCGTCGGCCTTTGTCTTTTCCGCTGCCTTGGCTTCTGCCTGTTTTTGCTGAAGATCGGCGGCTCGCTTCGCGGCTTCGGCTTTGCTTCGCTTGAACTCAGTTACTTTTTCGATGACCTTATCTGACGCTGGTTCGAGTTGAAATCGCGTTTCGCCAAGAACCTTGGTCGTGCCGGTGACCATGTAGATTCCTTTCATGGAATAAAAGTCACCATCGACCAAGCCCTTTGTCGGTTCTCCCTTGAGACGGAAACGATATCTGTCTGCAAGTCTGCTAGTCAAAGGGGTCAAGAAGAGGTCCTTTTCTCCCTCGACACTTTCGATTCTCAACTGAAGGACCCAGTTGCCCTCGGCGACTTGGGCCATTGGTCCGACCTGACCGATCTTGAAGGTGAACGGGTCCAACCGGTCAACGACGACGATCTCTAAATCGTCCGGCTTTTGAGGGGGGTCATCTTGCGACAATACAAAGCAGAGTAGCGCTGCAACGAGTGTTCTCACGGTCCTTGTCCCTCAAGTAACCCAGATGGCGAGTATTGAACCAGCTGGCAAACCAAAGGGCAAGTGAAAAAACGTCCGGCAAGAGGCGACGGCCGTCGGCCAGAAGGCGCGGGGACCGTCGGAATGGTTTAGGCGCCCACACGTTCGGCGGCGGCGTACTGGCTCAACAACATGCGCACCGCCGCCAGCGCTTCCTCGTCTTCCAAGTCCCACACTCCGCCGGCGTCCGTTCGACCGGCCGTCATGGCAACGTTGGCCAGCGCTTGACCCAAGCGCCATTCCGGACGCGCACGGCTTAACTCGTCCAACGCCGCCAATAGTTCCGCTCGCGTTTGTTGTGGTGTCTCCGGAGCTGGCATCTCTGAAATGTACCTGAATCAGTAACTGGATTCCAGCGCGATGTAACTAATGCTCCGCCGTCCGGCGCGAAGAAAACAAGTGCGCCACCTCCGATTGCAATCGTTCAGATGGTTGCGCCTCCCATGGAGGAAGCGCACCGATTGCGCAGCCGCCAATCGCGATCACGCTGATCGGTTCCGCGACGGCTGATCCCCTTCAATGCCGCGTTGGCCCGCCGCAATCGCCGCGATTATGAGTCGGAGTCGGTGCTGTTGGACCGGATTCGGATAGAACAAAAGCAGTCCGAAACAAATCCAAAGAGAGGCCGGCGTCGAACTCCTCGAGCCGCCAGGAGCCCGACGGCGCCGAAGTTACGATACTCACCCGAGGAGCACAAGATCATGCCCGTTGTCGTACATTTCGATTATCCACGGCAGCTTCGGAAGGCTTCAGCAAGACAGCTGGTATCAACCAGCGACGGTGACACACCCAACATCCTTCAGCCGATCCGCATGGTGTCCATCGACACGCCCGAGAAGCCACACTATGCAGGCAATCCGGCCATCGCGCAGCCCAAGTTGAACCGGACGCGGCAACGCCTGCAAGACGGTTTCTATAATGCGCTGCCGTTACCGGTGCGACAGTATCTAATCGGAAAGCTCACAGCGGATGCTGCCCAGCGACACATCGATGCGTCATTCGGAGCGTCGCAGCATTTCGACCAGATAATGGCGGACCGATTAACGCGCGAAGACGGCGGGCGCCGCAACCTGGCGGTCGTCCCGACCGGCGAAATTATCGACACCTATGGCCGGATGTTGGCCTACATGGCGCCGTGGTTCGCCGGCACGGCCAACGATCCGCTTCCGCCCCACAATGATCCGCGGCGGCGAACGTTCAACCTGGAAATGATCGAATCAGGATGGGCCGCATTCTTCCCCATCTATCCCTCGCTGCCGCAGGATGTCGACATGAACTTGGCCATCGCGGCCGCCGAGGACGCTTGGGACAACCGCCGAGGCCAATGGACACACGGCGAAAACCTTCTTTTGGGCTATGAATTTCGCGCGTGCGTCAAGCTTGCGGACCCAATAGCGCGTGCTGAAAAGCTGGGGAATCAGGCCCGGTCATTCTTCACCGCCGCCGAGCTTGCCGCCGAGCGACCGCAGTTGCTGGCGGCGGGTTGGCAAATCGAAGAGAAGTCCGCGGCGGATCTCATCGACAACGCTTTCCAACGACATTGCGTTAACCTGGCGAACCTACAAATGGTCGGCCGCTTCGACTTCCATACTGTGCCGCCACCTCATCGTTTATGGGTGTGGACGAAGGATATGGCGGAGGCCCAGGCAGACCTCGGTTTCTGATTGCGACTAACCGCCATCGGAGCGCAATTGACAGTGTCATGTCATCTGCAGAATGTCCTCTTTTCGACAGACCGCGCCTGCGCTAATTGGCCTTGGACTGATGTACCGCCGCCCGGTGTGAATTAAACACGTGCGCCCCCGCCGATCGCCACCGTACCGACGCGTGCACCTTCTGCCCGTGTCAAACCGCAGTTCGGCCTGATAGACTGATCGTTGCGAGATTTTCCGCGGAGATTTCCAGGTGAACGAATCTAGTCCACACTCGACTTCCCTCCGATGCGCCGTGCCTCCCTATCGAAGCACGATTGTCGTGTTCTCCGTCGCGTTGTTGTGGAGTGCGGCTTCTGCGTACGCCGGTTCAAGCAACAGCCTGATGGATATTTCCCCGGACGGAAAGCGATTGCTGGTGGCCAACTCCGATAACGGCACGGTCAGCGTCGTCGATGTCGCCGGGCGAAAGGTGCTTCATGAAATCGCGGTCGGTGAAAAGCCCGAAGGTGTTACGTGGCTTGGGGACGGGCCATTAGGCGCTGTGACCGTCTACCGGGAAGACAAAGTCGTTTGGTTCGATGCGGAGAAAGGAACCGTCGTACACACTCTGCCGGTGGCCGACGAACCATACGGAATTGTCACGAACAAGACGGGCAGCCGAGCATGGGTCACGCACGAGTATCCGGGGACGGTGAGCGAGATCGATTTGACGGAGCGGAAAGTCGTGCGCGAAATGAAGGTCGGTTCGTACATCCGCGGCGTAGCTCTTAGTCCCGACGAAAAGCGCCTGTATGTCACGGAGTTCTACACGGCGCGGCTGCACGCGCTCGACCTCGCCACGGGCCAGATTGTCGATTCGTGGCACAATCGCTCCGAAGACAACCTTGCGCGTCAAGTCGTGCTTCATCCTCGTCGACCGAAAGCCTACGTTCCGCACTTGCGGTCGATTGTGACGGCCCACCACGGCGCCGGCTCGATCTTTCCGCACCTCACGGTCTTCAGCCTTACACCACCCGTTGCTGAAAAACGCCAGGCATCGTTTGCCCTGGACAGCTTTTTCGGCATTTACGTCGCAACGAATCCGTGGGAGGCGGCACTGTCTCCGGACGGAACGCGGATCTACATCGTTTTCGCAGGAACCGATGATTTGTTCGTTTCAAAGGTAATCGACGACGACTACCGAGAAGTTGAGCCGCTCGGCTCGCCGATTCGAGTCGGCAAGAACCCCCGAGCCGTGCGCCTGAGTCCAGACGGAAAAGAATTGTACGTTTACAACGCCTTGGATTTTAGCATCGGCGTCTACGATACCGAACCGGCGGTTCGACTGCGGGAGACCATCAAAGTCTGTGACCCACCGAAAACGCCGGAATGGGTTCGCGGCAAGATTCTCTTCAGTTCGGCGAAGCCGCCGCTGACTCAGCGGCGCTGGATTGCGTGTGCTTCGTGTCATCCGGACGGGCACAGCGATGCGCGGGTGTGGCAACAACCGGAAGGACTGCGGAAAACACCGCCTCTCTTCGGACTTGCCCAGACGCACCCGCTGCATTGGTCAGCCGACCGTGACGAAGTGCAGGACTTCGAGTACACCGTGCGTGGCAAACTCATGCAAGGAAGCGGCCTGGTCAGCGGCTCGCTCAAACCTAAAGATGGCTTCCGACCGACCGAACTTGATGAAACGATGGCGGAACGGTCCATGGATCTCGACGCCTTGGCCATCTATACTAACTCATTCGGCTTCACGCTTTCGCCACACATCGCTGCACCGGGCAAGTTGTCCGAGTCAGCGCAACGCGGGAAAGTACTGTTCTTCAACGACACGCTAGGGTGTGCGCGTTGCCATAGCGGGCCGTATTACTCGGACAGCACCTTATTCAAGCCATTCAAGGTGCACGATGTTGGCACGGGAGAAGACGACGCTACGGAAAAGATCGGGCCGACTTTCGACACACCGACGCTCCTGGGCGTCTACCGATCAGCGCCCTATCTGCATCACGGTAAGGCGAAGGACTTGCTGGAAGTTCTGACGACGTACAACAAGAAAGACAAACACGGGCAGACGAGTCATCTTCGCAAGGAAGAGTTAGATGACTTGGTGCAGTTCCTGAAGTCGCTGCCATACGAAATGCCGCCCGACGAGACTTCCAACACCGTAAAGTATCGGGTACGATCTAAGACCAAGTGAGTTTGGATGTCCTTTGACCGAAGTCAGTTTACACTTTTTCTTGGAGGGTTTTTTGACTATGAACTATCGTTTGGCTTTCGGAGCGCCTTTGGCTCTAGCGCTATGCGTAAGTGCGCTACCGGCCGAAGAGTCGCTCAAGTCCGGTCCCCAAGTGGGCACCGGTAAGATCACCCCGTTTCACCCGCTGCATGTCACCGGCGCTGGCGCCGGCGGCAAAGGGTGCCTTGTCTGACAACACGGTATTAAGCCTGTCGCGATGATCTTCGCGCGCGAAGTGAGCGACAATTTGACCAGTCTGGTCAAGAAAATCGACGAGGCCACCGTGAAGAACAAAGACAAGAAGATGGAGAGCTTCGTGGTGTTCCTCAACGATGATGAGAAACTGAAGACGCAGCTCAAAGAACTGGCCGAAAAAGAGAATCTCGAGAAGACGGTGCTGGCTATCGATTCGCCGGCCGGCCCGAAGCCCTACGACATCGCCAAGGACGCCGATATCACGGTCGTCATGTACGTGAAGCGAAACGTCAAAGTCAATCACGCCTTCAAGAAAGGTGACATGAAGGCCGCTAACATCGATCAGATTGTCGGCGACGTGAGCAAGATACTGATCGAGGAAAGCAAGGACAAAGACAAGGAGAAGGACGAGAAGGATAAGGACAAAGGCAAGAAGTAGTCCGCGCGGCTTTCACTAGTGGACGGCAAGGACATCCGATATCGCCGCCGAGGCAGTGTGCCTCGGCGGCGATCTTCGTTTTTCGATTCGGAGGTTTCAATGCATGTCGCCATAACAGGCGCCACCGGCTTTCTCGGCCGCTATGTTGTGCGTCATCTTGCACAGACCGGTCACAAATTGCGCTGTTGGCATCGGTCCACCAGTGATCGTAGTGGCCTTGAGTCGGCGGCCTCGGCCATTGAGTGGTTGCCGGGCAGCCTTGGCGATGGGACAGCGACCACGACGTTGGTCAAAGGCGTGGACGCCGTAGTTCACAGCGGACTGCAATGGGAACGGCGCGATGGCTTCCGGGCGAGCGGCGAAGACGATGTGGAGCCCTTTTTTAAAGCAAACCTCCTTGGATCATTGCAACTCTTCCAGGCTGCGTTTGCCGCCGGCGTTCCTCGGTTCGTGTTCATTTCAACATGTGCAGTGCATGAGGCGATTCTCGACGATCGCCCATTGGACGAAACCCATCCCCTTTGGCCAGCCAGCCATTACGGAGCACACAAAGCTGCGTTAGAGGCATTTGTTCATAGTTACGGCCTCGGCAAGAGTTGGCCGATCTGCGCCTTGCGGCCAACGGGGATCTATGGCATCGCCCATCCGCCTTCGGCGAGCAAATGGTATGAGCTGGTCGGGCAGGTGATGCGCGGCGAAGACATTGAGTCGACGAAAGGCGGCAAGGAGGTCCATGCCGCCGACGTGGCGAAGGCCGTGGGCCTGTTACTTATAGCCGATGCGAAAGCCGTGTCCGGACAGGCGTTCAACTGCTATGACCGTTACATCGCCGACGAAGAAGTCGCCCGCATCGCGAAAGAGCTTACTGGAAGCGCAAGTCGCGTTGCCCAAACCAACCGTGGGCCGAAACACCAAATCGTCACGGCGAAGCTGCGCGCTCTCGGCATGACCTTCGGGGGCGATGATTTGCTTCGGCGCACCGTGGCCGACCTGATTCAGGCCCACTCCGGTTCGGCGCGAGTCCCCGGTTCGGCCTCCGGTTCGGCGCGGGTCTCCTGACCCCGCCGTTGGCCTGACCGCAGGTCTCCTCGGAACTGCCAGGAGACCTTCGGTCCATCCATAGGGCACGGTCAGGAGACCGTGCCCTAACTAGAGGTCAGGAGACCGTGCCCAAACTGGTTTTGTAGAGTGGTCAGCGTGATTTTGTGAGGACCGTATGCATTTGAGTCGGCTCGTGTTTGCATCGGCGGCGCTCGTCCTCGGCGGATGCCTCGACGTCAGCACGGCACAGCAGAGCGTTCCACAGTCCGACAAGTGGCCCGTCAACGCCTCGCTCAACGACGTCCAGCGGTTCACCATCGAAGGCTTGGGCGCCGCCCAGGGTGTTAGCATCCGCGACGACAGAATCTACCTGTACGGCGACGTAGCCGACGTGAATCCGCGTTCCGGAGTCATACGCGAGTACACGTTCGACTTGAAGCCGACTGGCCGACAGGTATGGCTCACTGCCAACGGTAAACCACTGTTGCGTCACCCGACGGGACTAACCTGGCATGCGCGTTGGGGCACTTTTATCGGGGACACCGTGGACCGCAAAGCGGTCATCTACCGCATTGATTGGAAACGCGCATGGGACGACGGCAATCTGAACCATGCCGTGCTCGAAGTCATTGAAGACGACGCGGCCATCAACGGTTGTCGGCCGGAGTTCGTCACCGTCAACGGCGAAGCCTACTTAGCGACGGCCGACTACGGCGATGTTCGGCCGGAGGTACGGCTGTATGACCTGGAGAAGCTAATTCGTGCAAGGCGGAGCAGTGTGCCCGGTGTTGTGGTCCATCGATTTCTCTGCGGTCCCTTCAATCAGAACCTGAGTTGGGACGCCGTTAATGGCCGATTGGTTTGTGTGCAAAACGTCGTGGAGGGCAAGGGTTGGCAACTCGATGTCCTGGACTTGTCTGCGGCGCTCGCGGACGGCCGGGCCTGGGGACCTGGGGTGCGCGTGAAGAAATGGACATTCTCGGCCGCCGATGAACTCGAAGGATTCCGATTTCTCGACGGCGGCAAAGGGATATTCGTCACCGCAAGCCGCAAGGACAACGTCGTCATCGGCCGAATCAAGGAAGTCGCACGCTGACGGCGACCATCCGCGGGCGTCTTAGAGAGTCTTTAGGTATTCAATCACCGCCATGCGCTCCGGCTCGGTGAGCTTGTCGCCAAACGTATGGCCCATGTTGCCGCGGCCGGGCAGGTTGGTGTCGTAAATGCGGCGCCGCTGGTGGCCGGGCAATGACGCATCGGCGCCTTCATGCATCTCAGTGAATCTCCAACCCAGTTTGGCTGGGTCGTAATCTTCCGTGCCGGTGCGGTACGAGCGGGTGTGGATTTTGGGACGCGCCTTGGAATTCAACACGTGGTATACCGTCGGGACCGAGGAGTTGTGGAAATACGGCGCCGTAGCCCACACGCCATCGAGCGGCGGGGCCTGGTAACTAGCTTGGTGTTGAAACTGAATCGGCTTTCCGTCGGGGCCGATTTCCTTTCCGAGCCAACTCCGGTTGAGGCGGTCCACGGTTTCCTCGCGGACTCCTTCAGCCAAGACTGGGTCGGTGGCGATTCGGTCCAGCGGGACAATCTCATTAGGATACTTGCCCCCCGGCCCGTAAGTACCGTGACACTTAGCGCAGTTCTCCACGAAGAGCCCGGCGCCGCGCTCGGCCAAGTTTGCGTCCACTGAAACGGGTACTTCGGCGGCTCAATGGTGTGGATAAAGGCGCCAATGTCGGCAAAGGCGGCCTCCTGCTTCCGTACGTAGGCGCCGCTGTTGAGCGGAGTAAGCAGATTTACGATATCAACACGCGTCGAACGCGCGTCGATGACACCGGTCCAGTCCCGCGTCGTTTTCCTTTTCAAGAGCCACCAGGCGGGAGGATCGCTGCACACATCGGCAGGATATTTCGGGCGCTCAGACCCTGAGACGAGATCCAAGTTGTCGTCACGATATTGCAACAGGAACAACGTCGGGCTCAAAGGATCAATGGTGCCGCGCTCGTAGCTGAACTTGAAGGGTATATCCAGTTTCATGCCATCCGCGGCGGTAAGGTCATCGAACAATGACTGGATATCCAGCGACGCGTTGGCCAGCCCGATGATCGTTTGTCCGGCGACCGTTCCGGCGTGGCACATCAAACAGTTGTTTACCAATCCCTTGCCCAGCAGCCCCTTGGCCTCGATCAGCCCCATCGGTCGGCCGCCGTTGTCGAAGGAGGCAGCATGTAGCCCATAGCGATTCATGACCGCCTTTGCGTAATCGGCCGGTTTGTCCGACAGCCCCCACTGCTTCCACAGATTGTCGTACGCTTTCGTTGACCAAATCGCCGGGTTCAAGGAGCGGGAAAACAAGAGCTCGCGCCGCGCTCGGCCGCTGTAGTCTCGCCCTCGCCACCGACGGCGCGTGTATTGAACAGAGTCCCCGTCATTCCGACCAACGCCAAAGTAAGAAGGACGCGTCGCATCAGTACAACTCCTCTTGGAGAAGCATCGGACTTACCCAGTTCCCATGCGTTTCTTTACCGCGCCGCTCCAAGATTGCAAGCATTTTCGTCAATCCGGACCCAGATCGCGCCGGTCCGGTCGGTCGAGCAAGCTTCCGCGCTTCAGTGCATCACCACCGAACTTCTCTCGTATGGTATCAACCGCTCGATCGACAGCCGCTTGCCGTTGGTCATCACCAAGTCCAAACAGATCGCGCTGAACCTCTACGTCATCGGTGAGCTTGCTGCCGCCGACTCCGAGCAAACGCAGTGGAAGCATGTCCGGCTTCAGCGAACGGGTCAGCAAGTTCTTGGCGGTCTGCCAGAGCACTTCGGTAACGTTCGTTGATGTAGCAAGTGTCGTCGATCGGGTCCAAGTCCGAAAATCCGAGGAACGGATTTTCAACTCAACAGTTCGAGCCTTTAAGCCCGCCCGTCGAAGTCGAACGGCCAGGTGATCGACGAGGTCGAGCAACCAGGTTCGTAGAACTTCGGGATCGTCGATGTCATGTTCAAATGTTGTTTCGGTGCTGATCGATTTGGCCTCGCGATCGGGGACAACCTGCCGGTCATCCAGGCCATTCGCGAGTCGCCAAAGATGCCGGCCCACTTCGCCGAAATGGCCGTGCAATGCCTTTTCCGGCAAAGCAGCCAGATCACCAATTGTGTGGATACCCAGGCCATGTAGCCGTTTCTCGCCTTTGGCGCCAACGCCCCAAAGACGATTTACAGGAAGGGGAGCCAGAATTGCCGTTACTTGCTCAGACGGCACGACCACAAGACCGTCCGGCTTGCGAAGGTCGCTGGCCAGTTTTGCCAGGAACATGTTCGGCGCGACACCCACCGAAGCGGTGAGATCGGTTTCGGATTTGATTCTCGACTTCAGTTTGCGAGCGATCTCCGGCGCCGGGCCGAACAATCCTTCGCAACCACGCACGTCGAGGAATGCCTCGTCGAGACTTAGTGGTTCGACGAGTGGCGTAAAGGAATAGAAAATGTCGCGAAGTTGATGGGAGATTTCGGCGTAGTGCTTCATCCGGGCCGGTAGATAGACACCGTTCGGACAAAGCCGCCGGGCGGTGACCATCGGCATCGCGCTCCGGACACCAAACTTCCGCGCCTCATAGGAAGCGGCACAGACGACACCGCGTCCTTGCACACCGCCGACGATCACCGGTTTGCCTTGAAACTCGGGATGATCGCGCTGCTCGACCGAAGCGTAGAAGGCGTCCATGTCAACGTGCAGGATCATGGCACCACGATACACCGCGATGCCACGATCCGCAATCTGCGCTGCGGGAGCGGAGGTTCACCGTGATCGCCGGCGGCCAGCCTGGCGCTGCGGAGGATTGACGGGCGTCGATCAATTAAGCAAGCATGTTCCACGCTTCGGCGAAACCAGAAAGCGGCCGGTCGTTACTGAATGGCGGCAAGCTGCGCCGGCTAGGTCGTACGCGCGTGATGTCTTTGTTCTCATCCCCGCCATCGGCGACGAAGACAACTGCGTCCTCGCTCGGGCGGAGCGGCGTCGATGGGGCTGGCGTCGGGACGTCGGGAGTTCCGGGCGGTGTCGGGTCTGGCATGAGTATCGGCCTACGCCAGCGGCCATCGTTAAGGAGTACCGAAACACTCTGCGAACCGAAGTTGGTCACTGCCATGTCTTGGAAGCTGTCGCTGTTGAAGTCGGCCGCGGCGACATAGCGCGGATCGTCGCCGGCGCCGAAGTGCAATGGCGCCCTGAACGTGCCGTTACCGACTCCCAAGAGTACACTCACGCCGAGCAAGCTGTTATTCACCACCAGGTCTTCACGCCCGTCCTTGTTGAAATCGGCAACGGCAACCGATTGCGGATTGGAATCCTGTGGGCCCACAGTGTAATCGGTTCGAGGTTGCAATGTACCGTCGCCGCTCCCCAGGAACACACTCAGGTCGGCACTACGCAGGTTCGGCACCGCGAGATCCTGGTTGCCGTCGCGGTCGAAGTCTCCGACCGCAACTCCCCAGGCATAGAGCTTCGCCGGGAAGGCCACCGGGGTATCGAACGAACCATCGCCGCGGCCCAATAATAGACTGACGGTCTCACCGAACCAGTTGGCCGTGGCCAGGTCTTTGTTGCCGTCTTCGTTGAAATCGCCGACGGCCACGCCGAACTTCGTGTTGCCGGCGTCGTACGATACGGCCGACTGGAGGGCGCCGTCGCCAGTTCCCAGTAGGACGCTCAACTCGAGGCCACCCATCACGGCCACGTCGAGCGCGCCGTCATTGTTGAAGTCGTCCGCCACAATTCCGCTGGGGACGGTGGCCGCAGCGTAGTCACCGCTCTCCTGAAATGTGCCGTCGCCTTGGCCTCGCCAGATCGTCACCGACCGTGTGCCTTCGCCCTTGAGGTTCGCCGTCACGAGGTCGACATTGCCGTCGCGGTCAAAGTCCCCCGTGGCGACGAAGTAAGGCGCCCACAAAGCGAAGTAACTTGCGGCCTCTTGAAACGTGCCGTCGCCATTGCCAAGTAGAACGCTTATCGAGCGGTCCAATCCATCGGCCGTCACAAGGTCCGGCACACGATCATGGTTGAAGTCCGCCGCTGCGATATGGTTGGGCGAATTCAGCGCGCCTAGTCCGTAGTCCACCGCGGGCTGAAAGCTCAGCAGTGCACGAACCTCCAACGCTTCAAGCGCAAGCCGCGCCACCGGGCCTCGGTAAGGCGACGCGTTGCGGGAGGGAAATAAACCGAGTGAACGAAACATGGACATGTGCCGCTCCTTTTGTTAACCTGACGGCCAATCGCACCTGACCACTACGCTCTACATTACTGCCCGCCAGATGCTGGACGAATAGTCGCGGTTTCCGCCGTGGATTCCAGGCGGATGCGTCGGCATGGATTTCACCGACCGGCCGTCGTTCGAAAACACATACGAAGCATCGTGCGCAAGTTCTTTCGTTTAGCTCGTTCCTCTGCTGGGGTTCATCCTTGTGGAGGTTTTTCCAATGCGAGCAATGATGGCGTGCGTAACCACATTGTGTTGGACAGTGATTGCACTTGGGAGCGCGGCAGAGTCCCGGTTGCCGACGGCCCAGGCCGATGACAAGACCAATACCAAAATCACCGGCCCGTACATTCACCTCAACCTAAGCGTCTTTCTCATTCACGGACCAGACCAAATCAAACAGAAGCGATTTCTCACTTTATCCGAAGCCCTTGCGAGCAAAAGAGCGATCGTTCATGAAACGAACAAGGTCGAGGAGTTAGCGGTCGAGAACGTCTCGAGTGAGGACATTCTCATCCAGGCCGGTGACATTGTTAAAGGAGGTCGGCAGGATCGCATTTTGGCCGTGGATCTAATCGTACCTTCCCGCAAAGGGAAACAAACGACCAAGGTCCCGATCGCGTCATTCTGCTGCGAGTCAGGTCGATGGAGACAACGTGGCCATGAAGACGTGAGTCGCTTCGCCACCGGCAATGACCAGGCGCCGACCAATGACTTGAAAATCGCCATCCGTAAGGAGAAATCTCAAGAGTCCGTTTGGCGAAACGTCGCCAAGGCACAGTCGGGCCTAGGCTCAGGGCTCGGAGGGGGCGGATTCGCAGGAATGGGTGGAACGTTCCAGAGTCCAGCCGTTGGAGTGGCGGGTCAAGTTGGTGGGCCGCTTAATGACATAGCGTCGCCCTCAAGCCTGCAGCTATCGCTGGAGAACCGGCGTCTCAAGCTGGTGTCGAACACTTACGTCGCGAAACTGAAGTCGGCGCCGCAGCGTCACCATGACGTCATTGGATGCGTGGTTGCGGTGAACGGACAGATTACCGGTGCGGAAGTTTACGTATCCAACGCAATGTTCAAGAAGGTCTGGCCCAATCTTCTAAATGCAAGCACTGTAGAGGCCATCGCTAAGTGGGACGCCAAGGCGAAACCACAAACGGTGAGTGTGGAACTGGCCCGAGAGTTCCTACGTCAAATCGATGCCGGCGAGCGGGCCACAACCGACATCTCCCAAAGAGTTCGCCTTGTCCAACGTGAGACTGACGGCGGAATCTTGTTTGAAACGCGGGACCAAGAAAATGACGGTGCTGTCATTCGCCGAAGTTATCTCGCGAAGCCACCCAAGGGCGAATGAGAAGTCGAATGTTCATAGATCGCGATTGCTGATCGACTCAGTCCTAGCCTTACAGCGCCCAGTTTTCTCTCATCTTTCGGCTGATGATCGCGTTCGCTTCGTCGTCATTGACGAACCGCTCGGCCGCTGGATCCCAGCGTAGAGTTCGGCGAAGTTGATAGCCGATATTCGCCAGGTGACACACCGTTGCCGAGCGGTGGCCGACCTCGGCTGGACAGATGCACTCCTTGCGCCAGCAGGCATTCGAGCCAGTTCTTGTGATGATTTGTCGACGGATAGACTCGAAATGCCGTCGGGCCGAGCGGTTCCTTCAAGATCACTTCGGGGACGGTTCGGAGCTGGTCACGCCCGACGTAGATCGTTCCTTCTGTGCCCTCGAAAACGCAGTCGGCGCGGCGCCTTCGAAGACATTGTGGTGCATCACGATTCCGTTGGCGTAAGTGAATCGAAGCCCCTTGGGGGCCTTCGGGTCAACTGGTGGCTCGATTTTCACTGGACCCGATTGATCCATGTCGAGCGCCCATTGCGCAACGTCGAAATGATGTGCACCCATGTCCGCCAGACCGCCGCCCGCAAATTCCCGGTAGTTTCGCCACGCAGGGAAATGCTTGTGGACACCCTTCGGACACAACTCTTCGTTAAACCCTCGTTGCGCCGCCGGCCCCAGCCACATGTTCCAGTCCGTTCCTTCGGGAACCGGTTGTTCCGGCAGATCGCATGGCCGCGCAGGGTCACCGATGCTGATGCGCACGGTATGCACCTTCCCGATGCGGCCATTGCGCACAAGTTCGACGGCTGTACGAAATCGGCCGCCAAACTCGCTTCGCTGCTGGCTGCCGGTCTGGAACACAACCTTGTGTTTTCGCACCGCTTCAACGATCGCCCGACCTTCGGCGATGGTGAGCGTTAGCGGTTTCTCACAGAAAATGTCCTTCCCGGACTTGGCGGCCTGGATACACGGAATCGCATGCCAATGGTCGGGTGTCGAAATCACGACAGCGTCAATGGTCTTGTCACCAAGGAGTTCGCGAAAATCAGCATATACCTTGCAGCCGTCGAACGTGCCTTTCTTGGATTTGGCGTAATGCGCGTTCACATGTTGTTGGTGATGCTCGCGCCGTTCTCGGACGACATCACATACGGCCACGACTTGTACTTCTGGAGAACCAAGAAACGCACGAGCATGAGCGGCGCCCATCGTGCCCACACCGATGAAGCCGAGATTGATGCGCTCGTTGGCGGCTGCGCGAGCCATCGTGGGCGCCGCAAATCTCGCTAGCGATGGATACCCCACGCTGAGGGCCGCGAGCTTGGCAAATTGTCGTCGAGTGAGGCTAATTCGTTTCATAGAAGACGGATCCTAAAGTTGATGGCCGATTGTTTCAGACGAGCAGATGCTCAATCTTAGCGGGCAGTTCACGCACGCGAACACCTGTCGCATGGTGCACGGCCGCCGTGATGGCAGCGGCGATGCCGGCCAGGCCGATCTCGCCGATCCCGCGTGCCCCGAGTTCATTAATCTCCTTGTCGGGGAAGTCGAGGAAATGCACTTCAATTGGCGGCACGTCCGCGTTGACCGCCACGACGTAGTCGGCCAGATTGCTGTTGATTGGCGCGCCGTTCTGCGGATCGTAGGACGTGTGCTCAAAGAGCGCCATGCCGATTCCCATCACCACCGCGCCTTCGATCTGGTTCCGGCCGGCTAGCGGGTTGAGAATGCGGCCCGCATCGATGACCGTCACTACTCTGCTAACTCGCAACCGGGCGATCTCCGGCTGCCACGTGACCTCGACGAAATGGCAGCCGAATGAGTGGGTCGAGAACTTCGCTTTGGGATCTCCGAGTGTCGCGGCGGACTTGCCACTGCCTGTGACCAGGCGGAGATTGGCGCGCCGCAACAACTCCGGGAACGGCACACCATTGGCAGGACCGTCCGCCTTCACGAAGACCCGGCCGCCTTCAAATGCCAGGTCCGCCGGCTTGCGTTTCTCGAAGGGCGACCCCGGGGTTGCCGTGGCGACGGAGAGCAGCGATGCGATGGCCTTATCGGCCGCCGCAAAGACGGCCGGGACCACCGATGACGTTGCCAACGAACCGCCCGATAGTGGACCTGCCGGTAGGGATGTATCGCCAAGCGCCACCTCGACCTTATCGAGCGGCACGCCCGTCTTCAGCGAGGTGAGCTGGGCGAGAATCGTGTACGTGCCGGTGCCGATGTCCTGCGTGGCGCAGGCGACGCGGGCTGTGCCGTCATCGCGGAGTTCCACGTTGGCCCCGGCAGCGAATCGCCCGGCGATCCACGAACAACCAGCCATTCCCCAGCCGAGCGTCAAGTCGTCGCGCTTCATCGAGCCGACCTCAGGCCTGCGCTTCGACCAACCGAACTTCTCGGCGCCCAGCTCAAAGCACTCGAGCAAATGCCGCGATGAAAAGGGAAGCTTTAATCCTTCATCGATCTTCGGCTCATTGAGGATGCGGAGTTTGACCGGATCGATCTTGAGTTGATCAGCGAGTTCGTTCATCGCCGACTCGGTCGCATAAAGGCCCGGCACGGCGCCGGGGCCGCGCATGTCGGCCGCGGCGCCGATATGGCGCCGGGCGCGGCCAAACTTCACGCGAAGGTTGGACACACTGTATTGGAACGGCGTCGTTTCGCCGCAGTCTTCGTGATGGGCGTCGAGCATTGACCGGTGATAGACATAGTCGTGCAAGAGCGAGACGAGCTTGCCGTCTGGAGTCGCGCCCAGCCGTACGCGCTGCTGCGTCCGCGGGCGATGACCGACCGATTGGAACATCATCTTGCGGCTCAGCACGAGCCTAACGGGCTTACCAAGCTGCCGTGCTGCGGCAGCGGCGAGCGCACACTGCGTCCAGGGAAACAGTTTTCCGCCGAAACCCGAGCCGACAAACTTTGTAATGACGCGGACGCTCTCTTGCGGTAAGCCAAACATCTGCGCGAGCACGCCACGGAGGTTGACAACTCCCTGCGACGACTCATAGAGCGTCAGTGTCGGGCCATCCCAGATCGCGGTCGTTGCGTGCGGCTCGATCGGATTGTGCGTCTCGGCGGGCGTGACATAAGTCTCGTCGAGTTTAACCGGCGCCTTCTCAAAAGCGGCCTCAGCGTCGCCGCGCTGGCTCTGCAGGCGCCGTTGCGGGCCGAACGTCGTAGCAACCACGTCAGCCTCGTCTTCCGCTGCAAGGTGAGTTTCGACGTTCGGCTTGTCCTTGGCATACGTGGCGCGAACTGCGTCGGCCGCACCCTTGGCGGTCTCGAATGTGTCCGCCACCGCGAGTGCGATGTATTGGCCGTAGTAGCGAACGACGTCGTCCTCGAACGGTGGCCGTCGCTCTTCACAAATGCCGTCGAATTCCGGTCCCAGAGTCGACCGAAAGATCTTGCCGATGTTCTCTCGATGAAGAATCGCACGCACACCGGGCATTTTCTCGGCAGCGGCGGTGTCGAGTTTAACCACACGGCCATTGGCGATCGTCGCCTCGACCGGCACGGCATACAGCAGCCCCGAAAAATGGAAATCGGACGTGTACTGCGCTTTCCCGGTCACCTTCTGCGGGCCGTCCACCCGCGGCGTGCTGCGACCAATCGGTGATGTCGCCGGGACGTCTTGTGTCGTTGACATGTTTGTTCCTTCATCCGATTCAGGCAATTGCGGCCATATGGAGGGCGTGTGTGAGGCAGCGCTTGGCCAACTCGATCTTGAACCCGTTTTCACTTTGCGGTTTGGCATCGCGCAGGGCTGCCTCCGCCGCCTTTCGGAAGTTCGCCTTGTCTGCACGCTGACCTACCAGCGCGGCTTCGGCCTCGGGGGAGCGCCATGGTTTCGTGCCTACACCGCCGAGCGCGACTCGCGCCAAAGTCACGTTCCCGTTAGCGATCGTGATCACCACAGCGGCTGAAGCCAAAGCGAATTCGTATGACGCCCTATCACGCAACTTCAGATAAACCTGCTTGCTGCCCGCGACGGGCGCTGGAAGCGTTACGTGTGTGATGAGGTCGCCGGGCTCAAGCACCGTCTCGCGCTGCGGTGTATTGCCGGGCTGAAGATGAAAGTCACCGATGGGGACTGCGCGTGAACCCTTCGGGCCTTGCACGTGAATCGTCGCTTCCAATGCCGCCATCGCCACGCACATGTCCGACGGATTGGTTGCAATGCAATGCTCGCTTGTGCCGAGGACGGCGAGCGTGCGGTTGCTGCCGGTGATGGCGGGGCATCCGGTGCCGGGCTCACGCTTGTTGCAGGGCATCGCCGTGTCGCGGAAATAGGCGCACCGCGTTCGTTGCAGCAGGTTGCCGGCCGTCGTGGCCATATTGCGGAGCTGAGCCGATGCCCCTGAAAGAAGGGCCTGTGACAGAACGGCGTAATCTCGTTGCACTGTGGGATGGTGGGCGAGATCGGAATTCCGAACCGTGGCGCCAATTTTCAACCCGCCGTCAGGCCCTGCTTCGATCTTGTTGAACGGTAAGCGGTTGATGTCGAGGACTCGTGCGGGCGTTTCGACGTTCAGCTTCATAAGATCGATGAGTGTCGTTCCGCCGGCGAGAAAGCGGACATCCGCGCCTTGCTGTGCGGTCTTAGCTTTTCCGGCGGTCGCGACTGCGGCCGCGGCATCGGCTGGTCTAGTGAATTCAAAAGTCTTCATGAAGTTCGCTCCTGTGTTGCGGCTTACGACTTCTTGCGAACTTGTTGGATCGCGGCCACGATGTTGGCGTAAGCGCCGCACCGACAGATGTTGCCACTCATCAGTTCCTTAACGGCCGCGTCATCGGGACCGCAAGGCTCCTTGAGCAAGGCAACGGCCGACATGATCTGACCGGAAGTGCAAATTCCGCATTGGTAGGCGTCGCAGGCCACGAATGCCGCCTGCATAGGATGCATTGCGTCGGGCGTGCCGAGGCCCTCGATGGTGGTAACTTCATCGCCATCGTGCATCAAAGCCAGACTGAGACATGAAATCTCGCGCCGGCCATCTACGTGCACCGTGCAGGCGCCGCATTGTCCGTGGTCACAGCCCTTCTTTGTCCCGGTGAGAGCGACGGTTTCACGGATGCAATCGAGCAACGTCGTCCGAGGGTCGACGCGAAGCTGGCAGTCCTTCCCGTTGATGCGCAACGTGAGCGGGACGGCGCCCTCGATGTCTATTCCATCGGTCATTGTCGCTGACACGCCTTTCTCCTCCGCAGCGTTGATCCCATGCGCCGGCGTACATGCCGCAGCTACTACCGCTGCCGCAGCACTACTCGTGGCCCGAAGGAATGCACGACGGCTTGGATTCGAGCCACTCGATGAGGGATCGTCGCGCATAGACTTTTCCTTCGAGTGGTTTATTGTATTCCGCCAGCGGTGAGTGCCGAAAACTCAAAAGGGAGTTACGCCCTAGGAAAGCACTTTCCGAACGCCACCAGCAGCTTGAGTGGGCCATCGAGCCGAATCTTCCGCCGCAGCAGTGCCCACACCACGTTTTTTTCCTTCCTCAGAAAGCCGATCCACGTTTGCGAGTCAGCGGTAACGTGCAGATCGGGCTGGCCGACATGCCCCTCTTTCACGCTGATCTTCTGTTCCTGAATCACGACAGTTGCCTGCCGCTGCTCATGGCCGGTGAAGGTGAAGTGGAAAGTGGCGTTCAATCCCGCCGACTTGCCCGGCTGGAAGACGTGCGGCATTCCGTTCAGGAAAACCTCTGATGGTGTTCGGCCGCAGGCTGTTGCCCACGTGCTTGATTTTTTTGTGGGGAAACCGTTTGGCGACATGATCCTCAGCGTCGGAATTTTTGGTGACGTAAATCGTCTCTTCCTTCTCTTGAAGCGGCCGCACGATTTCCTTGAGATGGGTCTTCCGATCGGCGAGGAACGGCCCAATAACGTCTTCTCCGGCCGGGCAGACCGCCAGACAGTACGCCGCTTTGTAGTTCGCCCCGTAGGACAGACTCTGCCACATCGAGGCCGACTCCGCATCGCTGACTCGACTGCGGTAGTCGCGGGCGTTCTTGCTGTCGGCCACCTGCTCGACCCAATCGGTGAAGCCGCCCATGAACTCCCGGTAGTTATGGGTGTAGCAGGCCGAGAAGTTAAAATCCCCTTCCGGCGAGATGGCCCCCACAGGACATGCGGCCACGCACAGTTTGCATTCCAGACAAGGGTTGTAGTTGATCGGCTGGCTAGACTCTGAAACCTCGGCATCCAACAAGATGGTCCCCAACAGGATGAAATTGCCGAACTTCTCATGGATCACGTTGCGGTGAATGCCCATCATTCCTAGCCCTGCCGCCACCGCGACCGGCTTGTGTGACACGACCCATACCTTGCCGGGGAACCGGTCCATCTCCATCGGGAAGCCCATCGCTGGGTTCATTGCTCGGATTCCCCGGTCTTCCAGAGTCTGAACCACGCTCCGGGCAATGTCATTGACCTCATCCCCGCTATGGTGGAATTCGGTGTTGGAGACCGAGCGAGCCGGTGTCCGAATGGCCTCTCGATTCATGCGAACCACGAAGCTGATAAGTGTCTTGGTGTGGGGGAACGCCTTGAGGATGTCTTCGCGCTGATCGTCCAAAGCGGGTCTGCCGATCTCGACAAATCCCACGTCATCAGCACCAGCATCGAGGACCAGTTGCTTCAGCCATCCGGCATCCAGCGACTCCTTCTTGGGCGGAACGGAAGGTACGGTCTTGAGGCGAATCCGCTGCACGGTCGGGTGATCTTCGAGCTTCATGGCTGCTCCTTGTTGTATATGCAACTATGTGCCGAAAAAAATCAGCTTGCGGCGGCCCCTTTGCTGACTCGTTTCATGGCCTGGTTCAACTGCTCCACGAACCCGTCCCCAAGAACCTTCTTGACCTGCTGTTGCGCCTCGCTCCAGGCCGGAACCGCCTTTTCCAGGAGCTTGCGTCCCTGTGGTGTCAGGCGAAAAGGCTGCGAGCGGCCATCCTCGTCGGGCACAACTTCCAGCCAGCCACGAGCCTTCATTCGTTCGACGTTGCGGCTGAGGGTCGAAACGTCGAGATGGAGATGTTCGCAAACTTCAATGGGGCGAGCCGTACCCATCTTGGCGGCGGCGACCAGAATGTTCATCTGGCTCACCTTCAGGTCGAGCGACCGCAGGGCGTCGTCGTAGATGTTGGTGACGACGCGATTCAGCATGCGTAGCCGAACGGCAACGCACTCGCTGGCGACCTTGTCAATCATCGCTTGCATATGCTCGGCTCCCACTTCATGCCTCCTCGCTTTAATTGTATATGCAACTATCTGCTTGTCAAGAGAGGCCGGTGATCTTTCGGGAGGGAACGAGCAGCGTAAGATGGATTGGTTCGACTTGAGACCGCTCCACTCCGCTCAGTCATCGGAATCGCTCCAGTCTGTTCTTATCAAGGCGACGCGGTCGGGGCGATCGACCCTAATATTGACCGCAATACCTCCTCGGAAAGTTCAGGGTCATCGACGGCTCGCGCCAGCACAATTGCACCGACCATGCTCGCGTAGATCGCCATCGCCCGCTCGCGCTTCGCGCGCTTGGACTTGCCTGGCACAAGTCGCGTCAACATGTCGATCAGAGAGCGCACGCCTTGGGTGAAAGCGCCGCGCACGGGAGAGCCATGCCGCGCGGCTTCCGCGCCTAGCGCTGCCATCACACATCCCTTGCCTGGCCGATCACGGTGATCCAGAGACAGATAAGCGGACACGACGGCAGACAAGGCGTCCTCCCCGCCACGCTTGGCCACTTGATTCAAGACCTCCAGCGAGCCTTCCGCCGCGCGTGCACAAGCCTGCGCCATGAGTTCTTCTTTCGAGGCGAAGTGGCCATAGAAGCCGCCGTGGGTCAATCCGACGGATTTCATCAAATCCGCGACCCCAATGCCGTCGAAGCCGCGCTCGCGAAACATCCTCGCCGCAACCTCGATAATCCGTTTTCGGTTCTTTGCCGCCTCCGCCCTGCTGACTCTCATTTCCCAACCCCCTGGAACACAGGATTATGCTGATATTTTCGGGCATGAGCCATTGACATTATAGATGATGCGCGTAATATATTCAATAGATGACAACCATCATCTAAATGAGGGCGTGTGACTAAAGACCCACTCCTTGGAGATTGAACATGAACAAGGACCGTGAACGCCGCCCGGCCAAGATAGCGCTCGTAACCGGTGCCTCGTCTGGCATCGGTGCGGCCACAGCGGAACGGCTCGCGATGGCTGGCTACCGGGTCTACGGCACCAGCAGGCGACCCGCCCAGGCGGGTCAGCGATCGTTCGAGATGTTGCCCCTCGACGTGACCAGCGATGATTCCGTCGAAGCGGCTGTCAATGAGTTGATGCGAATGGAAGGTCGCATCGACCTGCTCGTGAACAACGCCGGCTTCAGCGTTGCCCCTGCCGGTGACGAAGAGAGCTCGATCGAGCAGGCGCGGTCGATTTTCGACACGAACTTCCTCGGAACCGTCCGGATGACCCGGGCCGTGGTCCCTCAGATGCGGCACCAAGGGAGTGGCCGCATCATCAATATCGGCTCCTTGCTTGGTTTTCTGCCCATGCCGTACATGGCGGTTTATGTCGCGACGAAGCATGCGATTGAAGGGTATTCTGAGTCGCTCGACCACGAATTGCGCACGAGGGGCGTGCGGGTTTTGGTCGTCGAGCCAGGGGTTACGAAGACGCAGTTCGACGCGAACTTGCTGGAACCGGACTCGAAGGTCGATGAGTATCGAGAGGTGCGGGCCGCGTTGGCCAAGAGGTGGCAGGAAATGCTCGCCGATGGGGATCTGGCGGGCGCAGTGGCCGATGTCGTGTTGCAAGCTGCGAGCGCGGCTCGCCCGAAACTCCGATACCCGGTCGGCCGCGTCGGGAGCATGAGATTGCTTCGCAGATTTGCGCCTGCTTTTGTTCTGGACTTCGTCGTTCGAAAGAACCTGCGTCTCGACGCGCCGATGGCGTCATCGCCCCGCACCCCCGTTCTGGAAAAGCAGTCGAGTGCGGCGATTCAAGCCGGGTGACGAGGTCTACGCGCGGCCGGACAAGGATCGAATCGGTACTTTCGCGGAATTCATCTCGATCCGGGAGGATGATCTGGCGCACAAGCCGAAGGGGCTCACCATGGAAGAAGCGGCTTCCATCCCTCTGGTCGGCTTGACCGCCTGGCAAGCGCTGGTCGAGAGAGCGCATCTGACGAAGGGGCAGAAAATACTCATCCACGCGGGCTCCGGCGGTGTCGGCACAATTGCGATTCAGCTCGCAAAGCACGTCGGTGCGACCGTCGCCACGACAACGAGCACAGCGAACGTCGATTTGGTGAAGCGCCTCGGTGCGGATATCGCCATCGACTACAAGAAGGACGATTTCGAAAAAGTCCTTCGCGATTTCGACGTGGTCCTGGATACGCGGGGCGGGGAAACGCTCGGAAAATCCGTGCAAGTGCTGAAGCCCGGGGGATTGCTCATCGGAATCGCTGGTCCGCCCGACCCCGATTTCGCGAGAGACCTCGGGTTGAGTTGGATCTTGAAACTGGTTTTGCGCCTCTTGAGCTACCGGACCAGGAAGAAGGCAAAACGTCGTCGCGTGAGTTATTCGTTTCTCTTCATGAGAGCAAGCGGCGACCAATTGCGCGAGATCACTGCTCTGATCGACTCCGGGGCCATCCGTCCCGTCGTGGATCGGGTCTTTCCATTCGAATCGACCAAAGAGGCATTGGCTCACGTCGAAAAAGGACGTGCAAAAGGCAAGGTCATCGTCAAGGTGGTATAGAGTAGCCGTTCACGGGCCGAGGATCACGGCTGGGGGTTCGGACCGCTTCTGCAAAACCCCCAGCGGATCGACTTGAGACCGGAAAGCTCCCCGACTAGGACTCGAACCTAGAACCTAGCGGTTAACAGCCGCTCGCTCTACCATTGAGCTATCGGGGAAAATGCCAAGCCGCTCGGTGGCTGGCTTGGTTGCGATAATCATATATAGAATATGGTCCATACACTCGCAAGAGAAGCTGCCGCGGTACGATATGCACATTGCAACCATTCTGACACCCAACGGACCGCGAGCGGCTCTTCGACGCGGGGACGAGTTCATCGACCTCCACGCCACAGACAAGCGAATTCCACTGAGTGTTCGCCATATTCTGGACGGCGGCCGAACGTTGCTTGAAGGACTCGCCGAGGTCGCCGCCCGTGCGGATGCGGTTACCTTTCCAGCCGGCGATGTCACGTATCTACCGCCGGTGCCGGACCCGCACAAGATTGTGTGTTTGGGCCTGAATTATCGCGATCATGCCGCGGAAACCGGCAAGGCGATTCCGACCGAACCGGTCCTCTTCAGCAAGTACGCTTCCGCACTAATCGGCCACGACGACGCCATCGTTTTGCCGTCGGTGAGTAAACAAGTGGATTTCGAGGCGGAGCTGGTCATCGTCATCGGCAAGCGCGGCCGACACCTGACGACAGAGAACGCGATGGAACACGTCGCCGGTTATACCATCGGCCATGACGTGTCCGCGCGAGATTGGCAGTATAAGCCGGATCAAAAACAATGGATGGTCGGCAAGACGTTTGACACGTTTGCGCCGACGGGCCCCGTGATCGTGACCGTGGATGAACTCAACGATCCGCACAATTTGTCGATTCAGCTGCGGCTAAACGGCACAACCATGCAAGACAGCAACACCAGCCAGATGATTTTCGACGTGCCGGCCATTCTCGTTTACTTGACTCAGGTTTTCACGCTGGAGCCGGGCGATCTCATCTTCACCGGAACGCCGCCGGGCGTCGGCGCCGCGCGGAAGCCTCCGGTTTTCCTGAAGGCGGGCGACGTGGTTGAGGTTGAAATCGAAAAAGTCGGCCTACTGCGGAACCACGTGGTGAACGCCTAACAATTCCCGTCGAGCGCATCATTGCAGAGTTCGTCGGCGCGACGGTTGTCTTCACGGCGAACGTGGCGAAAGGTGACGCTGCCGAATCCTGCAACCAGTTGCTTGGCCCTGCCGTAGAGCGTCTTCAGATCCGCATTCTTCACCCGGTACTCGCCGTTCATCTGTTTCACGAGCAATTCGCTGTCGCTATGGATAAGCAGTCGATCGGCCCGAAACTGAACCGCGCGCTCCAATGCCCGGACGAGAGCCGTGTACTCGGCCACATTATTCGTGGCGGAACCGATGCAGCCGTTCTCTTCGAAATCTGCCTCACCCTCTTGGCTGATGACAAAGGCGTAGGCGGCGGGACCCCGGATTCCCGCGCACGGCGCCGTCCGTGTAGATCGTCAATTGCATCCGTGATGGCTCCGTGTTGACGAGGTTAGCCCGGCGGCCAGTGCATCTGTCGACCGCCCAAAAGGTGCAGATGAAGGTGCGGCACGGTCTGCCCGGCAAGCTCCTTACAGTTTATGACGAGCCGGTAACCGTCGGCGAGGCCAAGCTCGTTCGCCAAACGTGCGGCGACGACGTGAAGGTGCCCAAGAAGCTCCTTGTCGGGTTCGCTGATGTCGTCGTGGGTTCGAATCACCTTGCGAGGGATGATGAGCACATGCACCGGCGCTTGCGGGTTTACATCCCGGAATGCGAGGCATTGCTCGTCTTCGTGAACGATATTCGCCGGAATCTGTCGATCGATGATTTTCTGGAAGATGTTGTCGGTCATCATGGCTTTTGTAAATGACAAAGGACAAGTGGCACTTACGATGCTAAGATACCACCCAACTTAAGCTGCGACCAATTCTTTCGACGAGCTGGAAGCGCGCATGGCATGGATTGTCGGCATCGACGAGGCGGGTTACGGGCCAAACCTGGGACCATTCGTGATGTCGGCCGTCGCATTCCGAGTTCCGGGAACCGACACGGCCGTGGACCTTTGGTCCTTGCTCGCTTCGGCCGTTCGTCGACCTGGTGAACCATGCGACATCGGCAGGCTCATCGTCGGCGATTCCAAGTTGGTTTATTCCCCGGACCGCGGCATCGGCTCATTGGAGTGCGAGCTGTACCCATTCTTCGCCGCCTCGTCGGGGACAGCCACCTGCCTTCGAGAATACATCCTCCAATACGCGCCGGGGTCGAAGGTCGAGCTGAAAGCAGAGACCTGGTTCACCGGACGCACTAAACTCCCCATCGCGGATTTACCGCCACATGACGCCGGTCGACGTCTAACCCAAACCTGTTTGGACGCCGGGATTAGTTTCGGCGCCCTTAGAAGCGTCGTCGTTTGTAGTCGCCGATTCAACCAGCTCGTCGACCGCTGGGGATCGAAAGGCGCCGTCCTCGGCCAAGCGCTCGCCGATCTCATCGCCCACTTCATCAGCACCGAACCACGGACCGAGAGCGTCACGTTTTTCATCGACAAGCACGGCGGCCGAAATACTTACGTCGCCATGTTGCAAGAGGCGCTACGCGACGGCGTAGTGGTCGCCCATCAGGAATCGATGGATCGAAGCGAGTATTCGGTTCTGGGATTGGACAGGGAAATGCGCTTCGTTTTCACCCCACGAGCGGATAGTCAATTCTTCGCGGTCGCCCTGGCATCAATGGCCAGCAAATACCTACGAGAATTACTCATGCACGAATTCAACCGGTACTGGCGGCGAAAAGTCCCGGGGTTGAGGCCGACGCACGGCTATCCCGGAGATGCGCGGCGATTTTTTGCGGAAGTCCGAAGCACCGCCGCGGCGCTGGCGATTCCGGAGGAGGCCCTGTGGCGCCGGCGCTAAGCCCACGGATTGCAATCCGTGGGCTTAGCGATACCCGGGGGCTTTCCCCTCCACCCTGCGGTGGTTACAATCGTTCTGACTCGACTGGCGCAAACACAAGCTCACCGAGTTCCAAATGGAACCAAGACGCGAATCGCCGAACACTTCAAACGGATACCGAACCTCGCCCGATCAAGAAAACACCGGCTGGCCGCCGGGTATTCCGTACATCGTCGGCAACGAGGCCTGCGAACGCTTCAGCTATTACGGAATGCGGGCGATTCTATTCGCTCATTTGACCGCGCTCTACGTACTAGCAGGAAGCGTTGCGGCCGAGGCGGACAAGCTGGCAACGGCGACGACGCACCTCTTTTTTGCCGGAGTGTACGCCCTTCCAATGATCGGGGCGATTGTTGCGGATCGGCTCCTCGGCAAGTACAAGACGATTCTGTATCTTTCGCTGGTTTATTGCGTCGGACAGGGTGTGCTCGCATTCGTGGACCTCGCCGAGCAGCCTCAACACAAGCTAACTGTCATGTACGTTGGCTTGATGTTAATCGCCATCGGTTCAGGCGGCATCAAGCCATGCGTTTCGGCGAATGTTGGCGACCAATTCGGTCGAGGCAATTGGTTCCGAGTGCCGACAGTTTATCAGATCTTTTACTTTAGCATTAATCTAGGCTCGTTCTTCGCGACGCTCGCTATACCAGTCCTTCGCAAGAAATTCGGGGCGGGCGTCGCATTCGCCCTCCCGGCTGTTTTGATGCTTATTGCGACGGTGATCTTTTGGATGGGCCGAAGGAACTTCGTTCATGTTCCGCCGCGACCCGGCGGCAAGATCGGCTGGCTCGACACACTTTGCTCTGTATCACTTTTCATGACCGTGGGGCACTTCTTCTTCACGGCCCGCATGGCGTGGTGGGTTTGGGTAGTCGCGACACTGGCATTCCTGGTCCTTGGTCTTATCCTCTTCTCGTGGCGGCAGCGGCTCGCGCCCGATCACGGATTCCTCGCGATCATGCTCTACAGTATTCAGAGACTTTTTGGCGGCGGTGGAAGGGCTCCGGCCGAGGATACCAGCCCATCGGCGAGCATTGCGGCGGACACGTCCCCCCTAGCACGTAGCCGATTCTGGGGGCCTGCGGTCCAACGGTTCGGACCCGAGGCCTCGGAAGGTCCAGTCGCCGTCTTGAAGGTGATTAGCGTTTTCGTGCTGGTAAGCGTCTTCTGGGCGCTCTTTGATCAACATTCCTCAACTTGGATCAGACAGGCGAAAGCGATGGACCTGACGGTTTTCGGAAGCGTCAAAGCTGATGAAACGCAAGTGCCTGCATTCAACCCGCTCATGGTCATGGCATTCATCCCGCTGATGAACCTCGTGTACGCCTGGTTCGAACGCCGCGGCATCAAGACGACCACGGTGCGGCGTATGAGCGTCGGGATGTTCTTGGCCGCTCTCTCGTTCGTCTCGGTCGCACTACTCCAAGAATGGATCGACAAGGTCGGTGAAGGGAAAGTCTGGTTTCTCTGGCAGATAATCCCATATGTAATCATGACCATTGCCGAGGTGCTGGTATCGACGACTGGCCTGGAGTTTGCGTATACCCAGGCACCGAAAGCGATGAAGTCCACCGTGATGGGCTTTTGGCTCCTTGCGGTAACACTTGGGAACGTGTTGGTGGCCTTATTGGCTGGTTTGGGAAACCTGAGTCACGCTCAGTTTTTCTGGGCTTGGGCGGCAGTGGGCGGGGTTGCCGCCGTGCTTTTTGCCGCACGCAGCTACTTTTACATGCCTAAAGACTATCTGCAGGAGTAGGTTGTAGCTCATTTACGGGCCGATGCCCCAACTGATGGAGCCGGTCGGAACCATTGCCATGGATCAAAAAGAAAAACACCCCAAGGGCCTTTACGTCCTCTTCTTCACCGAGATGTGGGAGCGTTTTGGCTTCTACTCGATGCTGGCGATGTTCGTGCTCTATCTGAAAAAAAGCACGGACGATGGCGGCATGGGCTGGGGACCCGAACGGGCAGCCGCATGGTACTCGATTTACTTGGCATCGGTGTATTTCACGCCGTTGATCGGTGGCTACATCGCCGACAGGAAGCTCGGCTATCGAAATTGCGTCCTGATCGGCGGTTTCATCTTCATGATCGGTTACTTTCTCCTATCGATCCGAGAGGAGTTCGTTGTCTACATCTCCCTCGCGTGCCTCGTCATCGGCAACGGATTCTTCAAACCCAACGTCTCGGCCATGGTCGGACACCTGTATCCGGAAGGGAGCGCACTTAAGGATCGGGCTTACAACATTTTCTACATGGGCATTAATGTTGGCGCCCTGATGGCGCCCATTAACTGTGAACTCATGGTGAACGGTTTCAAATGGGATCTAAGCGGACTCGGCATCAACCAGGTCTTGGAATTCAAGGGAATCGGCTTCAACAACGCATTTGCCATCGCCGGCTTTGGCATGATACTCTCCATCGCCATTCTCTGGTTTTTCAGGCATCTGGTGGACCGCGGTGCACGACGCGCACCCACAATCATTACCGATCCCGACACGGCGGCGGTGACCGAAGACATTCCGCCGACCGCGCCGTCTCGCGTCAATCCGATCGATGCGATTCCCGATGCGACTCGCATTGGCGCACTCATTGTGATATTCGCGATCGTCGTGGTGTTCTGGATGGTGTTCCACCAGAACGGCGTGACGCTTACTTTTTGGGGCGACGACAATACGGACTGGAACCTGACGGGCATCATCTCCAACGCCATCAACCCGTTCTGGGTTGTCGTGTTGTCGCTTCCGGTGGTGTGGATGTGGGGCTGGCTGAACCGGCGCGGCCTGGAACCTTCGACACCGACGAAAATGATGTTCGGAATGTTTTTGACCGCATCGTCGTTTGGGATTCTCTATTTCGCCGCCAAGACGGGCGAAAGGATTATTCCGACGCCGGACATGCTGGATAGAGGGAGCTTTTTCATCACGGATCGAACTCTGACGAATCTTGAGGCCGCGGGAGTTCCGAAGGATGTCGTCAATAGCTTGGACCGCTATGAGGACAAAGGGTCTAACATCTTATGGCTCTTCCCCGTCCAGACGAAAAAGGCCGATGCCGACTGGTTCACTTCGCTCTTTATGACGCCGCGGATCAAGTACGTCATCAAGAAGGAGAAGTTCGAACCTGATAAGGATTACGTTTCGACCGGAGTTGGACTTTCAGGCAAGGAGAAGTTCCTCGAAGCCTTGAAGCCGCTGCTTACATCGAGGGAAATCTCCCAATACCAGAATCTGATACTGAAGGATTCGTACCTGTTCCGCGTGTCGTACTGGTGGCTGATCATTGCCTACGCCGTGATGACATTGGGCGAGTTGATGCTCTCCCCGATGGGGCTTTCGCTGGTGTCCAAGGTCGCGCCGGTTCAGTGGCGCGGGCTGATGATGGGCGGATGGTTCGTCGCGACATCCGTCGGTAATGCCTTAACCATGATCGCGATCTATTGGTATGTGTGGCTGCAATCGACGTTCTTCGCCGTGCTGGGGTGCATGGCGCTGGCGATGGGGGTGCTGCTGATTTTCTTGCTCCGCCCCTTGAAGAAAGCCATGCCGGGAGTGTGACGCTCGCCGATGCGATACAAGTCCTGGACACTCACCGACGTCGCCAATGATCTCTGGCTCGACAGTTTCGCCGCCAGTAATGACGGCGTACATCTTGCTACGCCCCATGATTGGTCGATTCGAAAGCGCACGCTCCGCGGCGGGTTGCGCGACGGCATCGATCTGGTGGAAGTGCATAACGGCGCTCTGTCGTTCTCGGTGATCCCCACGCGCGGCATGGGGCTGTGGCGCGGCGAGTACCGTGGCAACTTCATCGGCTGGCGTTCGCCGGTGTCCGGGCCGATCCATCCCCAATTCGTGAACCTCGCCGAGCGCGGAGGTCTGGGTTGGTTGGCGGGATTCGACGAATTGCTTTGTCGCTGCGGCCTGGCATCCAACGGACCACCGGGTGACGACGTGATCACGTCAAAGGACGGTCGAGAGTCACGCACCGCGCTGGCGCTCCACGGGCGAATCGCGAATCTGCCGGCGCAATATCTCGAAGTCCGCGTCAATCTAGATCCGCCCTTCGAACTGAGCGTGATCGGTCAGGTCGAGGAGTCGAGCCTGTTCGGTCCGCACCTGCGCTTGACCGCGACTTACACGACGGTGCCTGGATCGAACAAACTAGTGATTCACGATGTGGTCGAGAACCGTTCGGCGACGACCGGAGAGATGCAGCTACTTTACCACCTCAATATCGGACCGCCGTTGCTTGGGGCCGGCAGCCGCATCGTCGCCGCGGTACGCGAAATGGCGCCCATGACGCCGGATGCCGTTCTCGGAATGGCGACTCATGATACGTATCTCGGACCAACCCCCGGCTGCGCAGAACAAGTCTACGCTTATGATCTGTTGGCGGATGCCGGCGGCCGATCGTTGGCGATGCTCTACAACTCGGCCGCCGATCGCGGAATCGCCATGCGCATGAACCACGGTGAACTGCCTTGTTTTACGGTGTGGAAGAACACCGCCGCTACCGAAGACGGTTACGTGACCGGGCTGGAGCCGGGAACGAACTACCCGAACTTCAAGAGTTTCGAGCGCAAACTGGGACGAGTCCGGCAATTGTCACCAGGAAGCCGTTGGGAAGGAAAGTGGAGCTTTGAGATTCTCGACTCGCACGACTCCGTGACGAGCGTTCTAACGGAGATCGCGAAACTCCAGGCAACCTACGCGGCAAAGGTGTATCGGACTCCCCAGCCGCATTTTTCCCCGTCCTAACTCGTCGCTTGCGGCTTAGCGCACTTTCAGCTCAACCCATGTTTCTTCAAGCGGCTTACCAACGTACTTCGCGCCAACCCGAGCGCCCGTGCCGCCTCTGCTTTGTTTCCGTCCGCTAATGAAAGCGCGCGCACCAGACGTTCCCGTTCGTGGCGAGCGCGTTCACCCCGTTCGGCCCGGACACCGACACTGGTAATGCCCCCGCCCGACGACCACTCGGACCAACCTTCCGTGTGTTCGTCCGCGGGTTCGTGCAACTCCGAAGGTAAGTCGGCGACAGAAACGATGGCGCCTTCCGCGATCACCACCGTGCGTTCGATAACGTTCTCTAACTCACGGACGTTCCCCGGCCAATCGTACGACTTGAGTACCGCCATCGCGTCGTCGTCGAACTGCTGCACGGGCTTGTCGCAACGATGTGCATACAATGTCAGAAAGTGAAGCGCGAGCTCGGGAATGTCCTCCCGGCGTGCTCGCAACGGCGGCACGTCGATCGGAATCACTTTGACGCGGAAGTACAAGTCTTCACGGAACCGTTTTTGTCGGATGAGATCGTCCAAGTCCTGATGGGTTGCGGCGACTACGCGCACGTCGACTTCCTCCGGATCGCTCGAGCCGACACGTTCAAAGACTTTCTCCTGAAGTACCCGAAGCAACTTCGTTTGCACCTCGAGGCTGATGTCGCCGATCTCGTCGAGAAAAAGAGTTCCGCCATTGGCCAGTTCGAATCGACCGACTTTGTCTCGATGGGCGCCCGTGAACGCCCCTTTCACATGCCCGAAAAGTTCGCTTTCGAGCAAGCTGGGAGACAGGGCCGCACAGTTGACTTTCACGTACGGCTTGGCGGCGCGCGGGCTCAATTCGTGTAGGGCTCGCGCGATTAACTCTTTCCCCGTACCGCTTTCCCCGCGAATAAGCACGGCCGACGGTGTCGCGGCCGCTTTGCGAACCATCTCCATGACCTGCCGAATCGCCCGGCTGGAACCAACGATGCCGGCCCACCCGTCCGCGGAACTTTGGACTGGCTCTTCGACATCAATCCCTGGATCACTGTCTTCGGCCTGCCCGTGCCCTGTCGCCTGGCCCCGGCGCAGTGTTCGGTTAGTCAATTGCGCCTGCAGGGCGACGATCCGGTGCTGTTGCTCGGCAATCTTCTCGACTTTCGCTTGCAAATCGCGATTGAGCACTTCGATTTTCTGATGCCCCGTCGCATTTTCAAGCGCCAGCGATGTGATCTGCGCAAACGCGGCAAGTAGCTCGAGGTCGCCGCCCTCGTAAGTGCCGAGATTCTTTGGCCCGAGGACAAGAAATGCCAGTAGGCGATCCTCGTGATCGATGGCGCAGGCGACAGACCCACCCAACAAACGCAACTGCCGTTGGGCCGGGTCAACCGTTAGTCCGGGATGCACGGTCACGGAAGGCTTCGCTCGCAGTGCTTCGACGAGCGGGCAGCCGGGCGAAAGTTCGGTCAACTGTGGCGGCGCCGTTCCGAGACAGCCGACGAGCCGATAAATGGGGGGAGTCCCTTCTTGTAGGTAGACGGCGCCGCTCGAAACGCCGAGCAGGTCGGCCGCCGCGTGAAGGAGCCGGCGGGCGAGTGTCGGCGGATCGACCAACTGTTCGATGGTCTCGCCCAGCCGATGCAAGGTACGGTCGAGCTGAAGCTTTTGGCGGTTGAAGCGCCGGTCCAGCACTTTCTTGAATCCACTTCGCGCAAGGTCCAGCGAAAGCAAGAAAACAAGCGCCGTGGTGCTGAAGACAACCGCCTGAAGAAACGTCGGCGCCTGGATCACTCCGCTGAGTAACATGCCGATCAAGACCACCACGTAGTACACGACGCCGGCCGCGAAGCTGATCAAGAAATACATCATGCCGGAGGTCATCAGCTGATCTAATTGCATCAGCCGATAACGCATGATGCTGATGGCGAAAGCGATGGTGAAACACACGGACGCGGCAAACATCGGCCACAGTCCGGCCCCGACCCCAAATTCATCTCTCTCCCAACGAATGAGATACAAAGTGTAGGCGATCGGAATGAGTGCGAGAACCGAACCGAGGAAAATCCACTTCACCTGGTTGCGCTCGGTAACGTCGTTAGCGGCACGGTAACTATGAAAAAGCGCGATGACGCTGGCGATGTAATAGAGCACCGCAACGGCGAGGTACGCCATGATGCCCTTGTCGAAAATGATCCAAGCCTGAGCCGTATGTTCGCCGGCCTGGTCGCGCGTCGCACGCAGATAGAAGTAGATGCTGACAAGGGCCACCAGCGAGATGGCGGGTATGCCGTAGATCAGCGCCAACATGAATGGGCCTTGGCGCATGAATGCCTTGGGGCGCGGAAACACCAAATAGAAATGCAGCGTGACGGCAGGCATGAGGACTGCACACGCCATGAAAATGAGAACGAGAGCCGGTTGCGTGGCGATGCGCGTCCACTGATACCCACCCATGAAAGCGCCGACCGTCACGATACATAGCAGAAAGAACAGGGCAGCCGAACGATCGGCCGGCCGCTTCAAGAAGACGAAGGCGCCGATACTGAACAGGCATAGCTTTACGCCGAACCAAAGCAGCGAGGGGAATAGTTCACTAAGAGGAAGGCGCGCTAGCTGACAGTTGACTACTCTTGTCGCTTTATCCTCGTGACTCGTGTACTCGACTTTGACCTCAGTAGCGCCTTTGGCCGAAAGCGCCTTCAAGGTCCGCAACAGTTGCACTTGGGCCCACGATTGAGGCGTTTCCACACTCGGGAATCGAAAATCACCTACTTGGACTATATAGTCGCCAACCGCGGGATGCGGCTTGTCACCCGTGATCGAGACGCGCTTAACTACAGGTGTGAATGAACACCTGAATCCGATGTCCGGGGTCAATGAGACGAAAAGCAGGACGGACGCAGCATAAAGGATAACTCCGACCGCCGCGGCTAACAGAAGAACCTTGCGAAGTGTGGATAAACTAGATAATGCGGTCACCATTCAGCCCGCTTGGTTTGGCGATCTTTCGGCGCTGACTCGCTACATCCTGTCAGCAAAGACACTTACCCAACTGGTTGCTGACGGACGGCGAATCTGGTGCGTAGGTGTTGGTATATGAGGCTCCGCCAGTTAGGCCACAGATACAAGTGCTAAACTCAATAGAGTCTGGCGAACGTCGACTGACAAGAAACTTAACATCATGTAGCATAAATGTTTGTGTTAACACTTCACAAATGCACCCTCAAGACGCGCGTCGTGCTACGTTTTTGTCAACTGTTTGACAAATGTTCGATCCTGAGCGCCGAAAAACCAGCGCTGAGCGCCGATGAATAAGATCAACTGTTCGTGACTCATGTACCAATCGATGTGTGCCCTCGCCAGGTGAAACGACTTAATACCTTGAAATCATTTATATTACGGCAACTGTCGATCATGTATGTTAAGATTCCACATTCTCGTCAGATTTGGTATGAAGAATGCTATCGGACTGAACGAAGAATCTAGTGCGACTACTGTAAACCACAAAATCGGACAGAGGTTAACAACGTGAGGGCGTCCCCAGCTTGGCTCGAAAACGTCGGAGATTGCTTCACCCCGCAGGCAGGCCACACCGGAGTGGTGCATCTCCGTCACTACACCGCCGAATACTGTGTCTGGGGCGAAGGACCGCCGCTTGTGCTCGTCCCGGGACTTGCGGGCGGTTATGAGCTACTCGGTCCACTGGCACGCCTTCTTTCCAGCGACTTCCGCGTGATCAGCTATCAGCTTCGTGGCGAAACGGACTGCTTCGCCCTTCGCCGTCGATTTGGCCTGACTGATCTGGTCGAAGACCTTCGCGAGTTTCTCGATTGCCAACGGCTCGAATCGCCCACGGTACTCGGCGTGTCCTTCGGCGGAATGCTCGCGTTGGAGTTTGCCGCGCGTTTCCCGTATCGACTCAATCGGCTCATCGTTCAAGGCGTGGGCTCTCGTTTTGAACGCGGCCTACTTCAGAGAATCGCCGGGCTGGTGCTGGCACGGTACCCGCTGCCGTCTAATAACCCGTTCGTCAACCAGTTTTTCAATCTGCTCTTTGGGGGTCGCCAGGATCCCGGGCCGCTGTTCCAGTTTGTTACCAATCGTTGCTGGCAAACGGACCAAAGCGTGATGGCCCATCGCTTTCAACTCGTGGAGCGATTCGACATCACGCCGCGCCTTGCGCGTTCGGGTTCCAACGCTGATTCTGTCCGGCGAGCGTGACTTGCTGGTGTCCGAAACCAGCTTGAAGCGACTCACCGAAGGGATTTCCAACCACCGTCACGTTCCGCTGCCCGGCGCCGGTCATTTGGCGTTCGCGACGCAGCCGCAACGGGTCGCTGCGGAGATTGAACGGTTTCTGAATACATAGGCCGCCCAGCCGGCTATTGAACGGGGCCCTTGCCCCAGTGTGACAGGGCGCGCTTCGCAGGTTAGCAATCCCGCGACGCGCCCTTTTTTACGCCGGCGTGATTTTCCACTCCTCGCGGAGCACCGCCATCAGGGTGGTATCCCAATATCGACCGTCGCTGTAGCGGTCTTGCCGCTGAATCCCTTCCACGCGGAACCCGACTTTTTCGTACGTTTTCCGGCCACGGACATTGAATTCATAGACCTGCAACCAAACGCGGTTCAGGTTCAATGTCGCAAAGGCATAGTTCACCATCAGCCGGGTGGCGTCCGTCCCATACCCTTTATCCCATTCCGTGCGCTCGCCGATAACGATGCCGAACCCCGTATGCCGATTCTTGAAGTCGATCGCGTGAAGCCCGGTGACACCAATGAATCGGTCGTCGCCCCGCACACAGAGTCCCAACGTCACATCCGTCTCGCTTTTTCGAATCTGGTCTATGTACTCTTCCTCGGCTTGAAGGTTGAGCGGACGGTAGATGCGCAGAGAGCGTGTGATTTCCGGATCGTTGACCCACGGCACCACAGCAGGCGCATCCGCCCGATCCAACGGTCGTAAGTACACCAATTCGCCGATCAAGAATGGATTCTTCATGCAGGGCCTCGCGTCGTTTTTCCCGGCAGTAGGACATCTTGGAACAAAAAAGGTCACGGCAAGAAGTGGGACGCAAGTCGAGCGATTTCTTCCGGCAACGGCATCTGGCGAAAGCGATGCACGCCCGCCGGCAGTGCGTCTAGTTCCGCGTCGTCCAAGCACAGCCGATCGGACACGGCCAGCAAAAACGGTTCCTTGACGAAGGCTCGCAGCCGAGCGAGATGTCGTTCGGCACTCGCGCGTCTCCAGAAACCGAGCACCTCCAAATACACTTGATATCCGGTGGCACGATGCTGCAAGCGAAAATCGGGAACCCAATGAGATTCACCGAGAGGCACGATTTCCGGATCGTCGAGTAGTTCCCAATCGACGACTTTTTTGCGAAAGAGCTCGGCGAACATCGCCAGTTCCGGAGGCACGTACGTACCCGTGTCCGGCACATGCGACACGAGTCCGTCTTCGGAGCTTAGGGTGAATCGCTTCGGTTTCCGCTCGGGGCCCCAACGCAAGTCCGCCCGAAGATCAAAGTCGCGACACAACAGCACATGCGGGAGGAAGTTGGCCAGTTGCACTCCGTACTTCTGCGTCGATGTGAAAAGGCTCAACGGGCCATCGAGACTTAGGCGAATCGCGCTGCGGCCGCCGGAGTCGCAAACGAGCCGATGGAACTTGACGGCACGAAGGAGTTGACGAAATCGTGCGGGCGACTCGCCGCGCACATTGACCTCCACCTTGGTCGACCGCAACACGATGGCCTGCGCCAAGGCGACGTTGTAGCGATCCAGCAATCGCTCAGCCGAAATGTCCTCAAATCGGCTTAGCCGCTGCTCGCTCTTCAGATCGGCAAACAATGCCATGTCGAGCAGTTCTGTCGTCGTATCGAGTGCGACCGCCACTCGCTGCAAAACCTGGGTACGGTCGAATCGTACTGGGGGATCCTGACGTACGTTCGTCATTTCCTGCCGCTGCCGCGCGGCCTCCAGGAATACCGCTTCACGCCATTCCTCCGGCGGTCTCTCCGACGCGACTTGAAACTCGCAACGATCCTCCAGCAGCTTGGCCAGGCCCTGTTGTACCAACTGCAACGGATCGTTTTCGAATGTCTCGCGCAATTCCGACTCGATGTCGCCACGAGTTCTTCCGTGAGCGTTGACAAAAACGGTTCTCAATTGTTGCGCAAGATCGAGCCAGGTAACTTCTGCGGGATCAATGTAGCGCGGAATTACTTGGTCCTTGGAATAGCGAACGCGGACGAGTTTACCGGTAAGCATGGTGTTGCCTCCGGCGTTCGCTAGTGAATTCTTCCGCGGTGTCGCGCGTTATTACCTCGTAGAGAAGTGCTTGCTTATCGCCGTGCTTGCGCAGCAGCCGACCGAGGCGCTGGACGTGTTCGCGTACACTGCCGGTGCCGGAAAGGATTATGCCGACATTGGCGGCGGGCACATCCACGCCTTCATTCAGCACCTGACTCGTGGCCAGGACCGAATAGTCGCCGCGATGAAAACGTTCCAGGACATGCCGCCGCTCTTTGGCCTTGGTTTGATGGGTGATGGCGGGAACCAGAAACCGGCGGGCGATTTGATACACCGTCGCATTATCATAGGTGAATATCAACACGCGATCGCTTCGGTGTCGTTCGAGGAGCCGGTCGAGCAAATTCACTTTCGCCGGCGCCGCCAAGGCGATGCGGCGCTGCTCACGATACGCCAGGAATGCCGTGCGGCCTTCGGGAGTTCGCACGGTGGCCTGCAAGAACCGCTTCCATCCGTTCGGACCACCCATAGAGATGCGGTGTTCGTCTACAAACCGCCGATATTCCTCACGTGCCTGTCGATACTGCTCCTGTTCCTCTACAGATAGTTCGACGTATAGCCGTTCCGCTCGGTAGTCGGCGAGGTAGTCGCCTGCCAGATGTTTGATTTCCCGTCGATAAACGATCGGGCCAATCAAATCGCTAAGTAGAGATTCCTGCCCGTCCGCACGCTCCGGTGTCGCAGTCAGGCCGAGGCGATACGGCGCGATACTTCCGATCGCCGACGTCATGTAGCTCGGTCCGGGCAAGTGGTGACATTCGTCAAACACCAACAGGCCGAAGCGGTTGCCCCAGCGTTCCAAGTGGATGTACGCCGAATCGTAGGTAGACACCGTGAGCGGTTGAAGGTCGTAGTAGCCGCCGCCCAGAAGCCCGACCGTAGTATCAAATGCCACGATGAGTTCATTGTACCATTGGTTGAGCAAGTCGATGGTGGGTGTGATGACCAATGCGGGCCGCTCCGCGTGATGGATCGCCAGGATGGCCAAGTGCGTCTTTCCCGTTCCGGTCGGGAGAACTACCACACCGCGCCCGTTGCCGTGCCACCAGGCGGCAACGGCTTCGGTTTGGTGCGGAAACGGATCCCGGCTGGTCCGCAAGGTCCAATGAGCTGGCGCATACTGTCGTGCTTTGTCTTCGTAGGGAATCCGCCGTTCGCGCAGGTGCTCGACGATGGCGCGATAGCAACGTGCCTCAGCGCGCACACTATTGGTTCGGGCGTCAAGCCGGCATCCGGGCAACGATGCCGCCAGCTCGGGGGGGCGCCGCCGACCACGAGGGTGCCACCATCAAACAAGAGATGTAAATTGCTTTCTTCCATGCGTGGGCATTATCACGAATCAGAGGGGAGTTTCCCAGGTGAGCCGTTCCATTGGGGTTTGCGGCCGACTGCGGCGCTCTTATAATGCGGGCCGGTGTGCGACGGATGAGTCACCGTTTCGATGAGGTCCAACCATGCGACGGATCGCGATCATCAATCAGAAAGGCGGCGTCGGCAAAACCACCACCGCAGTGAACCTGGCCGCGGCACTTGCACAATCCGGCCGGCGCGTTTGCGTGCTCGATCTCGATCCGCAGGCACACGCAACTACGCACCTCGGCGTGGCGCCAGACGGTAAGGCGCCGTCCATGTACGATGTGCTCATCGATAATCGCCCGCTCGCGGAAGTTCGGCGTCAGATAAGCGAGAATCTCTGGATCGTCGGCTCGGACATCAATCTGGCGGCGGCGGAAGTCGAGCTTGCGGGTGTCGTGGGTCGTGAGGTTATCCTCCGCGACTTGCTCCTGCCGGATGAACGCGCGTTCGACTTTGTGCTTATGGACTGCGCTCCGTCGCTTGGCGTCTTGACATTGAACGCACTGGCAGCTGCCTCCGAGGTCTTCATCCCGCTGCAACCGCATTTTCTCGCCCTGCATGGCATGGGCAAGCTGCTCGAAACGACGGCGCTGGTGGCGAAACGGATTAACCCGGGGCTTCGAGTCACCGGGATTGTTGTTTGCCTTTATGAGGCCGCCACCAAACTTGCTCAGGAAGTGATCAACGATTTGCAGGAGTATCTCGACAAGAGCCGGAAGTCGAATGCACCGTGGTCGAAGGCCCGCATTTTCGACACGCGAATCCGGAGAAACATTAAGTTGGCCGAATGCCCCAGTTTTGGGCAGTCCATATTCAGTTACGCACCAACTTGCAACGGCGCCGACGACTATATGGCATTGGCTCAAGAGATAATGGACGAAGCCCCCTCGGTGGTGTCGGCTCGCATTGCGATGGATGAGCACGGGCGCGCCAGCGTACTTCATGTCCATGGCAAGAAATCGCGCGAGAGTGTGGCTCGCGCCGTCGAGGACTCATGATTCGGGTTTCCGTCGCCAGCTCGCAAGAGGCCGTCGAAGTTGACCGCGGCTTCATGCGCCGGGTCGCACGTGCGGTTCTGGAAGGTGAAGGCGTCCAGAGCGCGGAGATCAGCCTGGCTTTCGTGGACAACACCACGAGCCAAACTTTGAATAATCGCTATCTACAACACGACGAGCCGACGGATGTGCTCAGTTTTCCGCTCAGCCACGGCAAGGAACGTTTGGGCGGCGAACTGGTCATCGGCGCCGAGGTCGGGAAAGCGCACGCGGAAACGCAGGGCCATGACGTGCAGGCGGAACTCGCGCTGTACGTGATTCACGGACTGTTGCATCTGTGCGGCTATAATGACGCGAGCTTGGCCGATGCCGCGGCAATGCGCAAGCATGAGCGGCATTATCTTCGAGAGTTGAACCTACCGGACATCGCCCCTAACGATTGAAAGCCCATTCGCTAGCTATGCACGTCTGCCTTTTTGACATCGACGGGACACTGTTGGCCAGTGGCGGCGCGGGAAAAGCGGCGATGGAGGCCGCGCTCGCCGAACAGTTCGATTTGAAAGAAGTCCGCCACGACATCGTCTACAGCGGCCGAACCGACCGCGCTATTGGACATGACCTACTGGCGAAACACGGAATCGATGCGACCGAGTCAAACTGGCACAGGCTTCGCGACGGCTACCTCCGCTGCCTGCCCGAAAGCCTCGGCCGGCATCAAGGCCGTGTCATGCCGGGCATTGCCGATCTCCTGGAAAACTTGAGTGCGCGCTCGGACGTCGTCGTGGGTTTGCTCACAGGCAACGTTCGCACCGGCGCCGAACTCAAACTCAGCCATTACCATCTCTACCATCATTTCGTTATCGGAGGCTTCGGCGATCACCATTTCGACCGGGACGACGTGGCCCGCGAGGCCCTGGCCGAGGTTCACCGCCATCTCAACGGCAAAGCGGACCCGACGCGGATTTGGGTGATCGGCGACACTCCGCTCGACATTCGATGTGCGCGGGCCATCGGCGCGCGCGTGATCGCCGTGACCACCGGATGGCATTCGCACGAAGAGTTGGCGGCGGCGGAACCCGATCTGCTCCTTCGCGATCTTGCTGACCACGACCCGTTTCACCAAGCGATCTGGCCGAAGTAACAACGTATAAATTCGAGCGACCTTCCTCGGAGCGGCGCGCATGGACACCGCAGTCAATGAAGACCAGTTGAACGAACGCGTCACGCTGCACATGCGGCGGGATTTGCCTTCGTTGAACCTGGAACAGACGGCCGGCGAGGCGCTTGCCACTCTGCGTGAAAAACAGCCGGAAGGCCGCATTATCTACTTTTACGTCGTCGATAATTCCGGACGGCTCTGCGGTGTGGTTCCCACACGACGCTTGTTGCTGAATCAACCCGAAACTCGCGTCGCGGACATCATGGTTCGACGCGTCGTGGCCATTCCCGCTTCCGCAACCGTTCTGGAAGCGATGGAGTTTTTTCCACTTCATCGTTTCCTGGCATTTCCCGTGGTGGACGATGAATGTCGACTGGTTGGCATGGTCGACGTCGATCTCTACACCGCCGAACGAGCCGACCTTGAAGACATCCAGCGCAGCGACGACCTGTTCCAATTGGTCGGCGTGCATCTGGCTCAAGCAAGGCAAACCGCGCCGCTTAGCGCCTTCCGAAGTCGGCTGCCATGGTTGGCGTGCAACGTCGCCGGTGGTATTCTCGCGGCATTCCTGTCCGGCCTCTACGAGAACGAACTACAAAAACACATTACGCTCGCCCTTTTCATCCCCGTCGTCCTCGCCCTGGCGGAAAGCGTCAGCGTGCAGTCCGTTAGCCTGGCACTCCAGGGCCTTCACGGGCAAACTCCTACCTTACGGTTGTTGCTGCAAAAGCTGCGTTGGGAGTCCGTAACGGGGATGCTCCTGGGCCTGACAACCGGATTGGTAGTCGCCACCGTGGCGTTGGTATGGGTGGGGGAGTTCCGCGTGGCATTGTGCATTCTCGGCGGCATCAGCGCCGGCGTGACGGCGGCCGCTGTTTTCGGACTGGCAATGCCGAACGTCTTGCGGCTGTTGCAGCGCGATCCGAAAGTCGCCGCCGGACCGGTTGCCCTCGCCATCGCGGACATGTTGACACTTCTGGTCTATTTCAATCTGGCGCGCAGCCTCCTGCCATGATGCGCCCGCTTTTTTGACGTATCATGTATCGAGACGTTAGAGACGATCCATGAACCGCGTGCCTTCCGACCGCCCATCCCAATCACAGACAACCGGTCGAGTGTTGCGCACCGTCACAGCGGGGATGGTCATCGTCATTGGTTTGATCCTGAGCGCGCCGCAGGAGCTTTTCCCACCGCGCCAAGTCATCTCCACCGAAACCGGCCTTCTGGACTTGTCGTGTGCGATTGAACCGGCGCTTCGCCTACATCGACGTGAATACGCCGGCCGCGACTTCATCTTCACCTACGGCCCGCTGGCACAACTCATTCACGGCAGTTGGGCGTCTTCGAACGCGGCGGATGTCCCCGCCGTGATGCGTTGGTACAACGTGCTTCCTGCCTGGGTCACGAACATCGCGCTCTGGTTCGTCCTGGCCTTTACCGGTGCACCGCTGTCATGGCGAGCGCCGGCATATCTCCTTTGGCTTCTTCTTTGGCCATACTTCCACATTAAGCCCATCGGCGGACTCCTCGTCGTCATGACCTGCGCTTACGTCCTGGATTCCGTCCGACGAAGTCGAATGCCGCTTGCATTGTTACTTTGGGCGTTCGCGGCGCCGGTTCTGATGTTGCACGTCTTCGACTTGGGCGTCATCACCGGCGCGGCACTGGTGCTAACGGTCATCGTTGGGATTCTATTTACCTGGAGACTGTTTGGGACAGACGGGCCACAGCGTCGACGCCGGCTCACTTTCGCCGCGGCCGCGATCGTTGTGGGCGCCGGCGTTCTAGCAACCACAGCCATCGTCCCGAATCCATTCCAGCATTACCTTCGCGATTCATGGGAAGTCGCAATCGGCTACTCACAAACGATGGCCCTCCCGCTTAAGACACGACACCTGCTCCTGTTGGTGTTCACCGCTGCCGGAAGCGTGCTACTTGGCGCGATCTTCGGCCAGCGCTGGCGGCTCGCGACCGTAACTGAGCCTAGCATCCGTGCCGGAGCGTTTGCCCTGTTGGCGGCGGCCTGCTACTGCTTGCTGATGACGAGATACGGCATGACGCGATCGGATGCCGATCACATCAAGGGCCCCGTGGGAACGTTGGTGTGCGTCGCAGGTTGTTTCGTCCCGTGTTACCTGCGCGGTTCGAGCCGATCCGCGATCTGGCCCGCGGCAGTGGTGTGGAGTCCGGCCGTCCTATTGGCGTCGTGGTTCTATTTCGATTCCATCGCCGATCAATTCACGGCGATTCGGAAACTCAATGCCGACAACGCCGAGCTACACGTCGACCACGCCACCATCCGCGATGCAATCGCCGCCGCCAAACAGCTTCCAGAAAACTCCCTTTACGTTTGGCCCTACGAGTCAATCGTCGGCCTTGTTTCCGACAAGTCTAACCCTGCGTACACGATGCAAGCGTACGCCGCACACACGCCTTACCTGGAAGAAAAAACGGTTGCTCGACTTCAGAACGCAACGGACACGCCGGTGATGTACTTCGTCAACACGTATCCCATTGACGATGTCGAACATCTCACGCGGACGCCGCAGATCTTCCGATACCTAGTCGAGAATTACGCCATCGCGAGCCCGCGGCACAAGGACTTCTTGATCCTCAGATTTCAGCCCGGCCGAAAGGAACAATGGCGCGAAACCGAATTGCTCAAACCCGAAAAAACCTTCGTCCCATCTGACGGCAACGCGCTCAAGATTGACTTTCCTGATGCGGCCGCCGCATGTAGAGCATCGGACTTGCTGGTTCTGCGAATGAGCTTGAAAACACCGGCTCTTTTGAAGCTACCGAAACCCGGCAACTTGTACGTCACGCTCATCCTTTCCAACGGTGAAGCGCGGCGGCAAAAAGTCCTGCTGCCGCCGGACGGCGACGCGCACGACGTCATTCTCAGTGCATGCAGCGCCCAAGAACCCCCGTTCTGGTCCATATTCAATGCGCGGCGACTTTGGCGCTCGACAACCCACGTCGTAGGCCTGAAAGTGGAATGGGAACCAATGGATCGCCTATCCCAACGGCCGAAGAGCATCACGCTTCATAGCATCAGCACCCTGCACCGTTCCGGCGCCGAGGTGCGCGAAACCGGTCTCGCCCAGGCTCAAGACCCGGAGCTTTACGACTGGTGCTTCGCCGAACCGGCCACGCCACCGCCTTGACAACATTTGCCGGCACGTGCAGAATACTCATCACGCCCCCATCGTCTAGAGGCCCAGGACATCTGGTTCTCAGCCAGAAGACAGGGGTTCGACTCCCCTTGGGGGTACTGACGTCAGTAGCGCCGATGCGCGCTTTTGCGAGGTGGTCCAACTCTGGTGGTAAGGCTTCCCCACACATCTATCACAGTCGTTCTGCTCGAATCCATGCGTCAGATTCGGGGCCACTCCTCCCGGGCCCGTCCCCGCCGCCAGATCGCACTTGACGGCGTTCATTTGAACGTTAAACTGGCGTTCGATTGTAAGCCATCGCCCGAGCGATCCCATGACCAAACGTGCCGCCGTCGCCAAATCGGAGCTGGAAGTCGCCCGGCTGGTTTGGCAGTTGGGGAAAGCGAGCGTCCGTCAGGTGCTGAATGCTCTGCCGGTCGAGCGCGATCTTGACTTCAAGACCGTACAAACCTACCTGCGACGGCTGGAGGCCAAGGGCTACTTGCGTTCTCGGCGAGAAGGACGGGCGAAAGTCTACGTACCGCGCGTTCGGCCACAACAAGTGGTTCGAGAGCTTATCGATGACGTTGTTCACCGGCTGTTCGACGGCGAATCGCTTCCCCTCTTCCAACACTTGATCCAAGAACGTGGCTTGAGTGCGGATGAAATCGACCAACTGCGCACAATGCTAGACCAATGGGAGAAGTCCAAGTCATGAAGACACTGAGCGAACTTGCATGGACGCAATTGTGGCAAGTCACCGCGGTTGCAATCATAATCGGCTTGTTGACCAGAGTATTTTGCCGTCGACGACCGCATCTGGCGTACCTGTTGTGGCTTGTGGTGGTGGTCAAGTGCCTAACGCCGCCACTCTGGAGTAGCACTACCGGAGTTTTCAGCTGGGCGACGCGAGTAAGTACCTCCTACGTTTCGTTGGAAACAACGCCTATCACCCACACGGAAATTGACAGATCACTTCCGACAATGCCGGCCGCACCCATCCCGGAACCTGTTCCAGGAGCTGAACACGACGCAACGGCCAGCGCGACCGAAATGAAACCGGACTTGGTGAATCCTTCGGGAGCGGCGCCGATCAATTCCGCGGGGTTGACGCAAGGGCCGCAACGTGCCGAAACGATACTCCTCGGCATTTGGTTGGCGGGTGCAACGGGTTACGCCGTCTTCGTTTTCTTTACGATTATCCGCCTGCGGCGAAGATTTCTCGCCAGTCGAATGCCGGCCGCAGCGCCGCTCGTCGCGCTCACCAACGACTTAGCGAGGAGGCTTGGTGTTCGCCGCCGCGTTTCTCTTTGGTTGAGTCGGGAACCGCTCGGCCCATTGACTTTCGTTTGGTTCCGTCCCTGCATCGTCATCCCGGAGGCGTTGGCGGCCCATCGCTCTGGCAACGAGCTAGAACCGCTTCTCGCGCACGAGTTGATTCATGTACGGCGTGGCGACGTACTAATCGGGATGCTCCAGGTCGCCGTGCAGTGTCTGTGGTGGTTTCACCCGCTGGTCTGGTGGGCCAATCGCCGAATCGTTTGCGAATGCGAACGCTGTTGCGATGAAGAAGTGGTCGCCGGTCTTGCGTGTCGGCCGGTGTCGTATGCCCGAACTCTAGTGGAGGTTTTGGAAATGAAGCGCCAATTAAGATGGCCGGCGACATTGCCTGGGGCTCGTCGCTTTGAGATCACGCGGCAACGCTTGGAGCGAATCATGGTAGACAATGGTCGATTTCAAAAACGAACGCCTCGCTGTTACGGGCTGGTTGCCGTGGCAGCTGCATTGGTCTTAATCCCCGGAGCTGCACTCCATCAATCAAAAGGCGCCGGCGCGGCGGAGCTACTTGAACAAAGTAGTGGCGCCCAGGATCAGAAAGCTTCGGCCGCGGCCATCATGCAGGCCGTTTACGACAGCTTTGCCTGGATCGACAAGGCACGGACGTTTCGCATCCGGACCAAATTGACTCTCACGAATACGCCCGAGGAGCTTCGTTGGCAGGACACGCATCCGCAACCATACTCCTACGGGAAACCGAACCCGCGGTCGTTCGTGTTTGAGACGGAATGGGCATGGAATGAAAGGGCCGTCTTGAACCTGGACCACTCCTATCGTGAGGGCGAGGCAGGATTCTACCGCGGCAGCAAACTCTGGGATGGCACGGTGGCGATTGCTAGCAGCGAGTCAGAGAAACAAAGCAAACAGTATTCATTGCACCACAAGCTAAGTCGATTCTTTAGCGACCACGATGTGAGTTACATGGCCCAATTGCCCTGGGGTTCCGGAGGCGCCCATAATTTCTGGTGGCTGCCGACCGACGTGACCAAGCACCGAGAAACGTTCAGAATCGCGCCGCAGGACTTCGAATTGGTCGGTGAGGAGCGGGTTAACGACCGAAAGTGCCACGTGCTCGAATCCAAGGCCGGCCACTGGCGCGTCTACATCGATATGGATGACGGACGGCTCTATCGCCGAACTTGCCTGTTCTACTCCGCCACAGATCCTCAGTATCTCACGATGCTGCAGAAAGTAGGCGGCCCTGCCATCAAGACAAGGCTCCATTGGGGGCCCTGGCTCGCACGTCTCGAACCGGAGCAAGCCCGAGGCATGCAGCGTGAGTTTGACATCGCTACGTTCGCACTGGCCCGGCCGCGTTTTCACCAGTACTTCGACGACTATCGCGAGGTGGCCCCCGGATGCTGGATGCCGTTCAAACAGACGATGGACGGATTCAATATGGACGCCCCGGAAATGTTCTTGGCTTCCCGGTCAGAACAGACCGTGTCCGAAGTCGCTGTTAATCAGCCGCTTGACGACGATCAGTTCCGCATCGAGCTGACCGAGGGCAGCAAGGTGGACGACATGCGCTACGATCCGTTCATCCGTTACACCTATCGAATGGATCAAACCGAAGCGGAGCGTGTCGCCCTGTGCGAAGCGGCGAAAGAGAAAAAGGCGACAGACGACGAGCGACAGTACGGTGTCATCAAGTTCCGCCTGGGCAATGTCCCGCCGGCCCTGCCGCAAACCGGTTGGCTCGACGGCAAAGCCGTTTCCTGGGAGCAGCTTCAAGGCAAGACGGTTGTGATCCATTTTTGGGATGGAAAGCACGGAGGGCCGCCTACCGAACTCCCGACCCTCGCGTTCTGGCATGAGGACACCGAGCGCGGCATTTTTGTAATCGGCATTCATCCGCCGACGGACGATCTCGCCGCCGTGCGCAAGAACATGGAAAAGTCCTGCGCTACATTTCCCGTGCTGATCGATGCACCTTCAAACAAGGAGGGCGGGACCGGTCTGATGCACGATTGGTTCGGCAGCTCGGGTTGGGTTCCCACGGTCCTAATCAACAAGCGCGGCCACGTTGCCGGCTACGGCCAAATCCTCTTCGGCGACATTCCCGACCAGCTGCGGCGACTTGCGGCAGAGAAAGAATGAGGTTGGCGATGCCATACCATGGGTAGGATTGTTTATAATTCGAATTGAGGGAGCGCAATCATCAATGTCGGTATTTGAGTAAACGGCGAGAACTGAACTCTCGCCAGCTTCGATGTGAAAATGTCGGCACTAGGGCGCGAACAATGGCAACGACAAGCAGCTGGATTTCCAAAGGAGCCGAGCGTTGCGGGGGGGATGCTTGTGTGCGTGACCTGCGCGTCCCCGTTTGGACCCTGGTCAACTATCGCCGGCTTGGCCTGAGCGATGCAGAAATACTGCGATCATATCCAGACCTGACTGCGGCAGACCTAGACGCAGCATGGGAGTACGCCGCGTCGCATCCGGATGAAATCGACACGGCGATCGTCGAGAACGAACGAGGTGAAGCAGGCATCGTGGAGTAACGCGGTATGTTGCTCTACGCTGACGAGGACATTCCATTTCGCGCAGTCGAAGAATTACGCCGCCTAGGGCATGACGTCGTCACCGTACGTGACGACGGCCGATCAGCGACTCCCGACGATCAGGTTCTGGCTCGCGCGCACTCTTTAGGCCGCCCCATCTTGACCCACAATCGCCGTCACTATGAACGACTGCATCGTCAGGCCGCCGAGCACAACGGCATTTTGTCGGCGACTCAAGACCGTGATCACGATGCGCTCGCGGCCCGCATAGATGCCGCTCTTCGCGGTCGAACCGCTGGCCGTTGGTGCATTCGAGTGAACCGACCACCTTAGTTGTGCAACGCGACGTCGGGGCACCGGGTTGCAATTGCTGGGCACCGCCATGCCGAGTTAGAATGACGGCCGCACAAATCTCAGGAGGTGCACTATGGTGCTTCGCGGCCGAATAAAGAGCGGTAAGGTCGTGCTCAACAATCCCAAGGCACTGCCGGAGGGCACCGAGGTTGAAGTGCGCCCGGTGAAAAAAGCGCGCACACCGAAGAAGTCGCCGAAAAAGAAGAAACCGCCGTTACGTAGCCTCGCCGAACGTTACGCCTCTTTCATCGGCAAAGCGAAGGGCCTGCCGCCAGATGCGAGTGTGAATCTAGACCATTACCTGTACGGCTTACCAAAACGGAAATGAAGCCCGTCTTTGCAGATACATCCTATTACGTCGCGCTGTTGGGTCCGGCCGATGCACACCACGACGTCGCCGTCGAATGGAGTGAACGCTTACTCGGTCGCGTGATGGTGACGGAATATGTGCTTGTTGAGCTGGGAAGTTTGCTGTCCGGGCAGACAGATCGACGCCTCTACGTTCCGAGTGTCGAAGAAATTCTAGGCGACCCGGGCACGATGTTCATACCGGCTTCGGCCGCTCTTTTTCGCCAAGGATTAGGCCTTTTTAAGAGCCGACCCGACAAGGAATGGTCGCTGGTCGATTGCATTTCGTTCCTCGTTATGAGGCAACGCCGAGTAACGAATGCTCTAACCACGGACCGCCATTTCAAACAGGCAGGTTTCACGATTCTGCTGGCCTGAACGGTTGTCTATTCGCTGCGAATCCATAGAAAACCGCGGAGACCTCTCCGAAAGGATGATGGGGATGGTTTCCTCGTCAGGCGGAGAGGCCGGAGCCAGCCCCATGAACGGGGTCTGAAAACAGGAGGTGCAGACATGGCACGTCACTGGTTCTCTTTCGCCGCCGGCCTGGCCGTGGGCGTACTCTTCGTCGCCACCGACAGCGCCCAAGCTCAGCAACGCCGTTTCGGCGGACGCTTGCTCGGCTCTCGCGACCGCGGCAACATGTACAACGATGGTTACTACATGGGTGCGAGTGGAAATCGCATGTATAACTACGGCCCCATGAATCGGAACATGGGCCCCGACGGCCGCTACTATTCCAACATGAACAATATGCCGATGGCCGATATGCCGGGACAGCCGACTGGATCCGGCTCGATGCGGCAATCGTTCTTCTCCGGTCCGCCGAACTCGGTATCGCTAGAAGTGCGTGTGCCAACGCCGGACGCCCAACTCTTGATAGACGGCAACCCGACGCGGATTCGCGGCATTTACCGGCAGTTCTACTCGCCGTCACTGGAGCCGGGCCAAACATATGCCTACGAAGTTACGGCGAAGTTCATGGAAGAAGGTAAGGAAGTAACCCGGACACAAAAACAAGACGTGCGTCCGGGCCAGCAATACACTCTGGATTTCACCAGGCCGCATCACCCACAACCGTAGATCTCGGTCGATGATCTCATTTGCCAAGCCCACGGGTTGCAACTCGTGGGCTTGGCGAATGGGGTTACGGCACTGAGTTCGACCAACGCCCGTTCCAACGCTTGTGTAAGCGGTCGAGAAGCGCGTTCCAATCATCCCTTGATCGCGACGACGGAAACGGTTCAGGCTGAATCGGGCGCTCGCTGTGGTGTACCTGGACAAGCCGGCCCATCTCGTCGATTTTGCCGACGCGTGCCGTTTGCACGGTGTGTAACGTATCCGGGCAGATCTGGCATGTACCTTGCGGCGCCTCAATGGACATTCCCTTGACGGCGTCGCGAATGGCCTTGGAATCGTCGCTGCCGGCCGCTTCCACCGCCTTGGCCCACAGGTGCACGGCGGCGTACGCGTTCTGCATCGCATCGGAAACGATTCGCTCCGGTCCGTAACGGCGGCCGAATCGCTCTAAGAACGCGTGATTCTCCGGCGAATCCAGACTGTGGAAATAGCTTGTAGAAGCGTAATCGCCGGCAGTGTTCACGGATCGAAGCGCACTCAGTTCGGTGTCGGTCACACTAAACGATATGGTCGGGACCTCAGCTGATTTGATTCCGGCTGCACGGAGCGCGCGGAAGAATCCGACATTGGTGTCGCCGTTGAGGGTGTTCACGATCAAATCCGGTTTCGCTTCCACGATCTTCCGGATGACCGCAGCGACGTCCGTGCTCCCCAGCAACAGATACTCCTCCCCGACGATCTCGCAGCCGCGTGACTTGGCCTCATCGCGAATGATCTCGTTGGCGGCTGCGGGGAAGATGTAATCCGAACCCACCAAGAACCAGCGCCGTTTGTTCTCGAATCCGACGAGCCAACGTAATGCGGGCAGTATTTGTTGATTCGGCACGACGCCCAAATAGACGACATTGGGCGACTGCTCCAGCCCTTCGTACTGGACTGGGTAGAACAGCAAGTTACCATGCTTTTCGACGATCGGAACAACGGCTTTGCGGCTGGCAGAAGTCCAGCACCCGAAGATCGTACAGACGCGGTGCTCTTGGATCAACTTCTCCGCCCCCTCGGCGAAGTCGTCTTCGTCCGACTTACCGTCGGCTAAAATCCACTCAACCGGGCGGCCCAGCACACCACCTTTCTCTTTGATCTCATCCAGCGCGAGCAAGACGGCATCGATCACGGGTTGTTCGCTGATCTGCATCGTGCCGGTTTTGGAGTGGAGGATGCCGATGCGAATGGGCGTTCCGGTTGGCGCTGCCGCTGTGCCCTGATTTCCGTCGGTGGACCTCGCGAACTGCCACACGCCAAGCGCGATCAAGCCAGCGCCGGCGGCGCCGGCCAACAACACCTGTCGGCGGGTCCACGCCGTGGGCGAGGATGGTGCAAGTCGTGGATCAGGAACCGTAGGGCCGCGCGCCGCCGATTTTGTTCGAACGTGACTCCCGCTGGCCTGCGATGGCGCCACGCCGGCGCTGATGTCGTCTAATTCCGCGCGAACTTCCTCTGCCGAGCCGGGTCGATCGGCCGGCTTTTTCTCCAGCAATCGGCCGATGAGTTGAGTCAATTCGGCGGGGATGTCGTAGCGGATTTCACCCAAAGGCCGTGGTGTATCGACCGCCAACGACGTCAAAATCGCCATCACGCTGGAGCCGGAAAACGGACTCTGACCGGCGCACACCGAATAGAGAACGGCGCCGACACTGAAAAGATCCGTCCGAGCGTCGAGCGGTTCACCCCGGGCCTGCTCGGGCGACATATACTCCGGCGTCCCGACGATGCTGCCGGTTTGCGTTAACCCGCCGCTCGATCTGGCGGCGCGGGCCAGGCCGAAATCAAGCAGCTTCACTCGCCCAAGAGGTGCTTCCAGCCAGACATTGGCCGGCTTCACGTCGCGGTGAATCAGGCCTTGGGCATGGGCAGCGGTAAGACCGGTGAGCATCTCCCGCCCGATTCGAATGACCTCAGCGGGCGCTACCGGTCCGGTTTCCCGAAGGCGATCTTCCAACGTCTGGCCTTGCAAGTATTCCATGGCCAGAAATGGAATATCACGGTCCTGGCCCACCTGGTAGATCGTGACGATGTGGTCGTTCTTCAAGGCCGCGCAAGCGCGTGCTTCGCGCAGGAATCGATCACGCGCCAACGTGCTGGCAGCAAATTGCGGCAAGATTACTTTGAGCGCGACGATGCGTTGGAGGTGCGAATCCTCCGCTTGAAACACGGCGCCCATGCCGCCGTGGCCGAGGACTTTCAAGACTCGATAGTGCGCCAGCCATCCTAGCTCGCCTTCCGAAACGGCCGGCGTGAGAATCTGTGCCAGATTCAGATCGTGCTGCGTGCTGCCCGTTGCTTCGGATTTCGAGTCAACGGTCGCCCCGAGCTCGGCACGCTCTGGCGTTCCGATCAAGCCAAATGTCGGGTCCCGAGATTCGCTCGGCATCGCCACTCTTATCTAGCGCTAAGCCATAAATGGGTGCATCCTATTGTAGCACGGAGTAACTACCTACCCGATCCAAGCGGCATCCACCGGTTGGTAGTTCACCAACTCCTCCGGCTTGAACCAAAGTGCAATCTCCGCGGCGGCGTTTTCGGGGCTGTCGCTGCCATGAACGAGGTTGTTTTGCACGCTGATGCCAAAGTCACCCCGGATCGTCCCCGGAGGCGCCTTGGCGCCGTCCGTTAGGCCCATCACGCCGCGGACAACGGCGACGGCCTCCCGTCCGTCCAGGACAACGGCTACGGTTGGGCCAGATGTGAGAAACTGTAAAAGGGAATCGTAGAAAGGCTTTCCCTTGTGAACCGCATAGTGCTTTTCCGCCAGATCCCGGCTAGCGTGAAGCAACTTCAACGCCACCAATCGAAGTCCCTTCTGTTCGAAACGGTGAATCACCGTGCCGACCATGCGGCGCTGGACACAATCGGGTTTCAACAAAATAAGAGTTCGTTGCATAAATAATCAGGTCCTTTCAAAGGATGCGCTCGCCGTTAGTGTATGGAAAGAAATTTTCGCCTCCGCGCGAAGTTTTCATTCGGCGCACGTCCATTCACGGAAAAACAGAGATTAGGCCCATTGAACCAAGGGGATGCCGAATCTCGCTTGTCGGGAACGGATTAAGCTGAACTGCGCCTAGGAATGGGCGTCAATAAAGACCGCACGAAGCGGAGCGGATTCGGCAACCTCTATCAACTCAGGCACCAACTCTTCCCCAATCGAAGGACGCTCGGCGACGGTCGCCGGGCGTTCTTCTTTTTTTGTAGGGTGTTGCCGCGAGAGACTTTACTTCGCGGAAGGGGCCGACTTGCGATTCAGCATCTTGGCGAGCTGTGACTTCTTCCGAGCCGCCGTGTTCCGGTGGATGATTCCCCTGGCCGCCGCCTTGTCGAGTTTTTCGGACGCGCTTTGAAGTTCCTTGGTCATTTCTTCGGGCGATCCGTCCTTAAGCGACATGATATTCTTGATTTGCAGCTTGATGTCGCCTTTCACCGTTCGGTTATGGAGACGACGTTTGCGGCTCTTACGAAGGTTCTTCTTGGCACTTCGCGTATGCGGCATCGGCTCTTCCTATCTCTCTCGCCTGTGAAATTCGGTTAACGTCAACGAAGCCAGTAATTTATCGCTGCCGTCGAATTCTTCAAGGTCGATCGTTCCGCCCGAACTACTCTTGTCCCGTCCGCGCCGGCCGGTTATACAGCTTGCCGACCTTCTCACGGACCGCGCTAACGTAATGAAACGGCAGACTCTACTTCGATTCCTACTGTTGACAGCCGTGCTGTCTAGCATCGGAGTCGCACTTGCCGGCGCTCTGCCTTATGCCGGCGGTTGGAACGACGGCAGCCGGCTGGCGGCGGTCGAGGCGATCGGCGATCATCACACCGCCGCCATCGACCGTTCCATTTTCGTGGCCGTTCCAGCGAGCGTAGCGACACTGCCCTATCACCGTGATAATGTCGCTCTACTTCGAGACGGGACCAAAGACAAGTTGTTCGTGAACGGCCATTATTATTCCGACAAGACTCCAGTCGCTTCGATCATGATGGCGGGAATCTACCGCGTCTTACAGCAAGTCGGGCTTCCCGCGGCCGCGGACTTCCCCGATCATTTCTGCCGCGCCATGACGATCGCCACATCGGGCATCGCGTTCATCATCGCCATCGTGTTGCTGTTCAACTTAGGATCGCACGTTGGACTGCCTCCGACATTAAAGCTGGTATGGTTAGCGAGTTTTGCGTTCTGCACGGTGGCGGTGACATATACCCGTCACGTCAACAATCACATCTTGCTCTTCGCCGTGACGGCAGCGCTGACGCTGCAGCTCGCAAAACTGGCGATGGAAGGGCCGACTGCCGCGTGGAATACCCTGCGGTTAGCACTCATCGGAGCTCTCGTTGGGCTTGGCTACAACCTGGATTTAGGAACAGGGCCGATCCTGCTCGCATGCACGGCTGGATTGATTGCCTTTCGTTATCGCCGAATTAGCGCGGTGGTCATCGTGTTACTTTCTGCGGCGCCGTGGCTGTTGGCGCATCACGCACTGAATTTTGCCATCGGCGGAGTATGGAAACCCGCCAACACCGTCCCGGAGTACATGGCGTGGCCTGGGAGTCCTTTCAGTGCCGACAATCTCACGGGGTTTTGGCGGCATGGCCTAGTCGAGTTGATCGTGTACGCCCTCGCACTGCTCTTTGGAAAGCATGGCTTTGTCGGCCACAATCTTCCGCTGTTCCTCTTACTTCCGGCCATCCCAATGCTGATGCGACGGCGGGTGGCCGAATGGCCTGAACTGTGGTTCGGCCTCGCCTGGTGTGTCGGCACCTGGCTACTGTACACCGGCTTCTCCAACAACTATGGCGGCGCCTGTTGTTCGGTTCGGTGGTTTGTGCCGTTCCTCGTCCCCGCGTATTACTTCCTTGCCGTGTTTCTGCGCGAGCATCCCCGCTACGCCGGAGACTTCGTCGTTCTCAGTCTTTGGGGTGGAATTCTAGGCTTGATCATGTGGTGGAAAGGCCCGTGGATCACCCGCATGGTGCCGTGGTTTTGGCAAATTCAGATCGCCGCTCTCCTTAGCTGGGCCGGCTGGTGCTACATCCGGCGCCGGCGCGAACGACACGCCGTAACGATTGAAGTGTGCGCTCCGTCGCCGCAGTCGGCCGCTGCCTGATATAATCCGCCGCATGCACAACGGCTTCGCCGAAGAACTCGCACGCTATGGCCCGCACGCGGTCTATTTTCCGCTCGATCGCAACCAGGCCCAAAGTTACTGCAGCCGGTTGGCCCGCAGCCACTACGAGAATTTCACGGTTGCGTCGCTGTTGCTGCCGCGGCGTCTACAGCCGCATTTTCACTCCGTCTACGCTTATTGCCGCTGGGCAGACGACCTGGCCGACGAAACCGGTGGCGGACCCGAAGCGCTCGCGCTCTTACGTTGGTGGCGTGAGGAACTGCAACAATGTTACGATGGCCAGCCGCGCCACCCCGTGATGATTGCTCTCGCGGATACCATCCACCGGTTTCGAATTCCCGCTCAGCCGTTTCTCGATCTACTCTTTGCGTTTGAACAGGACCAGTTGGTCAAGAGCTACCAGACTTTCGAACAACTTCTCCAATACTGCAAATACTCGGCCAACCCCGTCGGCCATTTGGTGCTTTACCTGTGTGACTGTTTCACGCCGGAGCGGGCAGTGCTGGCAGACCAGGTTTGCACGGGTTTGCAACTGGCCAATTTCTGGCAAGACGTTGCGCGCGATTTGGATAACGGCCGTGTGTATTTGCCCGAAGAAGATCGAATTCGATTTGGTTATTCCGACACGGATTTGCACCAACGGCGATTTACCCGCGCGTTCGCCGATTTGATGGCATTCGAAGTCGCGCGTGCAAGAGAGTTCTTCGAGCGCGGCATGGCCTTGCCGGACACGCTGCCTGCCGACATCCGCACCGATGTCGAGTTGTTCATTCAGGGCGGCATCGCAATCCTACGCAAGATCGAACGACAAGGTTACAATGTCTGGGCATCGCGCCCGGTGCTGGCCAAATGGGAAAAGGCGGCCATGCTCGCCAACGCCATCGTTCGGCGAGCCCGAAACTTCGTTTCCGCATGAGTACATGATGCGGCGTTTAGCTCGATCATACGCGTATTGTGAACGGGTGGCCCGGCGGGCGGCGTCCAATTTCTATCCCGCGTTCCGTCTGCTCCCGGCAAAGCAGCGGCGCGCCATGTGTGCCTTGTACGCGTTCCTTCGCATCACCGACGACCTCACCGATGGACCCGCGGCCATCGCGGACAAACAACTATCCCTCGTACAGTGGCGTCAGCGCCTGGTAGACGCGCTCGATGGCCGATTCAGTCACCGCGCGCATGCTGCCCTGCACCACGCGGTCTGTGAATATGCGATTCCAAGAGAGTATTTGGAGGCCGTGCTCGACGGCGTCGGCATGGATCTGGATACGAACTCGTATGCCACGTTCGCCGATCTCTACCGCTACTGCTACCGCGTCGCGTCGGCGGTGGGTCTGGCGTGTATCCACATCTGGGGATTCTCCGACGGTAAGGCAAAAGCGCACGCCGAGTCCGCCGGCATCGCGTTCCAACTCACCAACATCCTCCGTGATCTACGAGAAGACAGCTTGCGCGATCGGACGTACCTACCCCAGGAAGATCTGGAGAGGTTCGGTTATTCGGCGGAAAGGTTGCGGCGCGGCGATTGCGATGAGTCCTTTCGCCAGCTTATGCGCTTTCAAGCTGAGCGTGCGCGTCAGTATTACGCCGACTCCGAAGGGCTGGCCGATTTGCTACAGACACCAGGCCGGTCCGTCTTTGTGGTCATGTCGCGCACCTATCGTGGGTTACTCCGTGCCATCGAACGGCGTGATTATGATGTGTTTACGCGTCGGGTGAGCTTGCCGTCGTGGCACAAGATGTGGCTGACGGCACAGGCGATTCCGATTCGTTGTGGTTGGCGTTAATTTCTGGCGGTGGGAGCGGCCGGGGCGCCGATCGCTTTCCCACGCGAACGGATGCCTTCACCCCGGTTGAGCACTTCTTCGGGATTCGGCATTTGCAATGGTTCCAGCTTGTAGTGGAAGCGCCGAATGTCATGAATCGGCCAGGGGACCAGATTTTCAGCAACGAAGTCGATCAGAAAGTATTGATACCAGGGCGCCGGAACTTCTTGGTCCACCTGCAAGGTCTGATAGCCGTCTTTAACCAACGTGAAGTGATAGTTCCCGTAGTAAAGAAAATGATCGTCGGCCGGTGTATTGCCGATCGGATTATGGTTGCGAAACACCACGGCGCCGGGCGGATCGGACGTGACGACGAACCGGCGTTCGACGCAACCGCCGAGCGTAGCCAAAACGAGGACACCAGCGCTCAAACGTCCGATGGTTTTCACAGCGGATCTCATCATGAATGGAATCGTGTCGGCGTATACCGTGGGGCCAACACCAGGTCAAGGTATCGCTTCCGGCTCGTCGGGTTGTGCAAGATGGGATACGATACCCGAAGCGGCAAGGACGGAAGGATGAGGAAGTCAGGGTGATCGGCCACGACCAAATCGAGTACGCCAGCCAATCGGACCCGGGAATTCGCCGCGCCCAAAACGAAGATTGTCAGGCGGTGTCGTTGGCCGGCGACCCTGAACAGTGGCAGCGGCAGGGTCACATTTTCCTCGTCGCGGATGGCATGGGTGGCCACGCCGTGGGCGAGCTGGCCAGCGAGCTCGCCGCCAATCTCATACCGCACACCTATCACAAATACGCCGGCGAAGGGCCCGCCCCTGCCCTGCGGAAAGCATTTCTCGAAGCCAACGCCAGCATCCATGCGCGCGGCCAACAAAACCAAGACTTTAAGGGAATGGGAACGACAGGCACGGCCCTCGTTCTCCATCCAGACCATGCATGGGTTGCCCATGTCGGCGACAGTCGCGCCTATCGGATCCGGCAGGAACGCATCGAACAATTGACATTCGATCATAGTTGGGTTTGGGAACTTGCCAAACGCCAGAAGGTTGATCCGGAATCGCTTAAAGGGATCGGCGCCAATTACATCAATCGCTCGCTCGGCCCGGATCCCCTCGTCGAGGTGGACATCGAAGGGCCACACCCGGTGCAACCCGGTGACATATTTGTCCTTTGCAGCGACGGCTTAAGCAACCAGCTGAGCGACCTGGAGCTCGGCGCGATCGCACATGCCTTTTCTCCCGCAGAGGCCTGCAAAGTGCTGATCCATCTGGCGAACTTGCGCGGCGGTCCCGACAACATTACCGTGGTCGTGGCCCGCGTTCCGGAGACGCATGTGGCCTCGAACTCCACGCCACTTCCCTCGTCGCCGGCCACCGGTCTTACTTCGCGGACGTCGTCGATTCCGTGGCCGTTGGTCGGACTTTTCTTGGGAGTGGCACTTGCAACCACGGCGGCAGTTCTCAGCGGCGGAGAAGGATCCATTTGGAGCATCGTCACTTTCGTCCTCGCGGCACTGTCCGTTCTGGCAGGACTCACCGGCCTTGCACGAAAATACCTGCGCGAGCGCGGCGAACCGACCAGCACTTTCGACTTGCGTCCTCTTCAGGTTTATCGACAAACTCCTTGCCCAATTGAAAAGTCGCTCGTCGAACGGGTGGCTCATGCCGAGGAATCCCTACGTGATTGGGCACACGCCCGGAATGCGGATGTCGATTGGATGTCCAACCAGCAACACCGCGATCTCGCCCGCGCGGCCTACGCGCAATCGGATTACGTCACCGCTTTCCGCGAATACTGCCGCGCGGCTTCCCCTTTCGGCGATCTCACCGCAAAAAATCGAATCAAAGACGAAGGCTTCTACTCACTTTGGGAAAAGACTACGGTCTAGCGATCGTCGGATTCGCTTCGTCGCCGCTTACCGGTTCGATATAATTCGGACAATTGATAGTCATCAAGCCGGTGGATGATGCTCGAAGACGCGAAAACCGACCAGTCGGAGCAAGTTCTGGATGCGCTACCCGACGGCATTGCCGTCGTCGGGACGGATTTCAGTGTGCACTGGGCGAACAAGGCCTTCAAGGCTTGGTGCGGATGTGGGACTGAGGGCCGCGGTTTCTTCGAGATTCTGGGCTCTCCTCAACCGGATTCCGCGGTCGCCGGCGCCTTCCAATCGGCATTCGCCGGGAAAGTCGTCACGTTCCGCCTTCCATGTCGCGACTGTCGCACGCTGGAGATGCACGTCACGCCCTTGGTTTCATCGACCGGGACCGTTGACCGAGTCGTCGTCCTTTGCCGCGATGTCCGCGCAGAAGTGAACCAACAACAGCGACTGAACGCCATCCATCAGGCGATGCGAGAATTGGCCGCGCTCTCGCCGGATCAATTGGCGGAAATGAGCATGGCCGACCGGATCGAGTTGTTGAAACAGGACATCCGCCGACTCACGCACGACTTGTTGCACTATGACGTCTTCGAAATACGGCTGCTGGACCGGAAAACTGAGCGACTCGAACCGCTCATGGTCGAAGGCATGACCTCGCAAGCCGGCAAAAGAGAGTTGTTCGCACGCGCGGAGGGCAACGGCGTCACGGGTTACGTGGGCGCCACCGGAAAGAGCTATGTTTGCTCCGACACGGCGAAGGATTCTCGTTATCTCGAGGGCGCATCCGGCGCCCGGAGTTCCGTCACCGTTCCGCTGATCGACCAGGACCGTGTGATCGGCACACTGAATGTCGAGAGTCCGCAAATCAACGGCTTCAGCGCCGACGACGTCCAGTTCCTAGAGCTATTCAGCCGAGAGATTGCCGAAGCCCTGCACACCCTCGACGTGATTCAAGCGGAAAAGCGGAGTACCGCTTCCCACTCGGTCGAGGCCATCAGTCGGGAAGTCGCACTGCCTGTCGATGAAATCTTGAACGCGGCAACCTTACTCCTGGATCGATACATCGGACACGACCCGGACATGGGAGAGAAGCTCAAGAAGATTCTCTCTGCTGCCCGTTCACTCAAGCAGTGCATCCAGAAAGTGGGCGACGACCTGGCGCCTCCCGCCGCGCCGCGGCCGGGTGAAACACCGCAACCGAAGCTTCGGGGTCTCCGGGTGCTGGTCGCTGACAACGATGACCGCGTCCGCCGCTCGGCACACGGTATCCTCGGCCGACACGGCTGTATCGTCGAAACCGCGAAGGATGGGCAAGAAGCATTGACCATGGCGCGGCTGGGTTCGTACGATGCTATCCTTGCCGACATCCGGCTTCCCGATGTATCGGGGTTCGACGTGTATCGGCGTTTGCAGGACGCCCAACCAACGGCCCGGGTCATTCTCATGACGGCGTATGGATACGACCCGTCCCATTCCATCGTCAAAGCCCGACAGGAAGGACTTCGGCACGTGCTCTACAAACCGTTTCGCGTGGACCAATTGTTGGAGGTCCTCGCCAAAGCCGAGCCGCCGTCCGCCATCTTGAGTGCACGGCGGAGTCAGACGGCATGAATCGGTCTCGTCGCTCATTCCTGAACTAAAGTTGAACACGGATACAGAATGTGGATTCTCAGCATCTTCCTGTGGATCGGTGTTGCCGTCGGACACACTGCGGTCATGATCGGCGGTGTGAATCAGTGGTACGGCCGGCCCCTGCCCCATCGTTTCCTTAGCGTTGTCCGCACCATCCATGCCGCACTTGTTCCTGCGCTGCTTATCGGACTGTGGTGGGTCTACGGCTGGGATTTGGCTTCGGTGCTCGAACGAAGGTCACCCGTCCTACTTCACGCGGCGATTGTCGCGTATGTGGTCGCTTGTTGCGTCATTACCTACTTGCTGCTGCCGGCCATCACGGTCTACCGCCTGCGCCGTCGACCGGCGGCTCTGGTTCACAATCACACTTGTACGCTCGACATCGCCGAGCAGCTCGGCTTTGCTCCCGTCGGCCACAGCAGGTACCGCCCCCTGGCTAAGCTCCCGTGGAACGAAGTCTTTCGCGTCGACTTCGCGGAAAAAGAGCTGCGGTTGCCGCGGCTTCCGCCTGCCCTTGATGGCATCACGATTCTTCACTTGAGCGACTTGCACTTCAGCGGCACTCCCGACCGCGAGTTCTACATGGAAGTGATGAACGTATGCGGCAACTGGGAGCCGGACCTACTGGCCATAACCGGCGATGTCGTCGACAGCGATCATCACCATCGCTGGATTCTGCCGGTGCTGAGCCGACTGCGTTGGCGGGTTGGCGCCTACGCGATTCTGGGTAATCACGATACGTGGTATGAACCCGCCCTGGTGCGGCGGCGCCTCCGTCGCTTGGGGATCGACGTGCTTGGCAACTGCTGGAAATCAATTACCGTTCGCGGCGAAACCATGGTGATCAGCGGCAACGAGACACCGTGGATTCGTCCCGCGCCCGAAGTTTCTAGATGTCCGGCGGGTGTCTTTCACATCTCTCTCAGTCACACACCCGATAATCTGCCGTGGGCCAAACAACACGGCATTGATTTGATGTTGGCCGGACATAACCACGGAGGTCAAATCCGCCTTCCACTTTTCGGTTCGATACTCGTTCCGAGCCGACACGGCCGGCGTTACGATTGCGGCACTTTCGACGAACCGCCGACGGTGCTCCATGTCGTTCGCGGCCTCGCGGCACAACATCCGCTGCGCTACAATTGCCGGCCTGAGATTGCGTTGCTCACGCTGCTCACCGGCGCCGCGGTATGATCGTGTCGGTGCACGCGCCAACGATGCGCGCCGAACAACAAGACAGCTATGAACGGCCAAGCAAGCCATAGGCCCATGTCCCACCATGCGGGCATTCCGGTTTCGACAACCAGGTCAAAGCAAATCGGCGACGGTTGCCCGTCGACGCATACGGTCACTTGCCATGTGCCGGCTTGCGGAACGTGAAGTTTCGCCGCCTGAAAGAGTTTGTTGGTTGCAGCATCGGGCGTCGCCGTCGCCACTTCATCGGAACCGGAGTGGGAAATCGGAGACATGCGCACCGTCACCGGCACATCGGTTCGAATCCTTCCGGTTTTCGATTCCTTCACCAAAACACTCACGTCCACGATGCCCGTCCTCGGTGGCATCGGCGCGACGAATACGGAGACTTGGAACGGCCCGCGTTGTTGACAGGTTTGCAATCTGCCGCCATCGGCACGAAGAAAGGATGAGGGATGAAGGACGATTAAAAGGATGAAGGATGAAGGATGAAGGATGAACCGGAAGAGTCGGGACTTAGCTCGGTTAGGCCACGACATCATCGTGTCACTCCTTCCCTGCCACAAATTTGATTCTTGTATGGTTCATTCTTCCTCCTTCAGCCTTCATCCTTTCAGTGTGCCTCTCATTTCCATTGGCTGAAACAGAATCCACACACCGACGGCAAAGAGAACTACGATAAGAACTCCCCAAGGCACGTACGCCCTCATCGGGTACTTGGCCGATTGAGTGATACGGTGACCGGAATACAGCGAGAGCAGCATTCCAAGCTCCAAGAAGAGAATTTCCAATCGAAGGAGCGCAGCTGACACCGGGATGCAGCAGGCCGCGATCCAGTCGGGCTCACCAAGCAGCGCGTAACCCATGTCGGCGAGAAACCGTTGTCCCGCCGGCCACAATGTCCCGAAGCTCGTCAAGAAATGAAAGCTGTAATGGGCCAGCCACATGCCGAATCCGAGTGGAATGAGGCAATACGAATAAGTCAGTGCGTTGTGAAGTACCGATTGCGTGGTCTTGAGTTGGGTGTTGCTCGTCATTGCGGCGGCCGCGATGAGAACGGTCGGCAAGAGAACCAGACCGCCGATGTGAAAAATCGTCGTGGCCACGACCAGCGTGGTCCACCCTGCGGCGGCAGTCACTGAGTCTTGCCATTCGAACACCGGAGCCGTCATGCCGGCAGCGTTGGTGAATGCCGCGAATACCAGTAGCAGCGCAAGTACCGCGACATCGGGTCGCCCGCCGAGTCGGCCGATTCCGGATCGCGGCCGGTCTTGCCATAACTCCGCTGCGGGAATGCCCGGCACGATGCCGATGTTGTCCTCGGGACAGGCATGCACGCAATCGAGACAAAACGTGCAATCGAGGTTCCCGACCTTGCGCGGCTGAAAGAGGTGCAGTTCACAGCCGGGAATTCCATCCCGTCCACGGATGCAATCCTTCGATAGGCAACTGGAACAAACGGCTTCGTCGCGGACCTTGACTTCCAGCGGCGATACCATCGAATTCACGAAATGGAATTGACCAATGGGGCAAACGTACTTACAGAAGGGCGCGCCGCGATAGATTCCGTCGATGATCAGCGGCGCCGCAAAGTAGCCGATCGCGATCCAAGCCGTCCACCACGGGCTGTCCCAAAGAGCCAGTGCTTCGTACGCCCAGAAGAACACGACCAATAAGAGAACGGCCGGCATTTTGTTGCGAAGCGGCCGCGGCCAGGCACGCCGGGCAGGGAGCCAGCGCCGTGCGATGGTCCGTGGCAACAGGAACGGGCAACCCATGCAGAAGATGTTCCCCGCCGCCAATAAGCCGAACACGACCATGCCGCGCCAATGAATCCACGGCACAACGCCGGCCAGATTCGTGGCGCCGACGGGCGGCCCTGCTAGGCCGTCGTAGATCACAGCGATGGCAATTAGCGCGGAAACGAGTTGCAAGACGATCCGTGCATGCCTCCATTGCAGGAAACGGCCGACGATTGGAACACGAAGTACGTCCACGGGACTCTTCGGTGAGACTTCGACCAAAGGCAACGAGATGCGGGTTCGCGCGACGCTTGTCGGCTTCGACCGCCCATAAAGGAGGTGCACGCCGATCCAGAAAAGTGGAATCAAGTACGCCATCGAACCCGGCACCCACATGATGACGCCGGCGGCTGACTGATCATCGAGCGCCGAGATGTTGCCGAGCCGCGGCAGTTCAGCGTAGGTACGGTAAAGCGGAACGTTCGCGAACGTAAGCAATGCGGCCAGTACCGTGTTCTGAACGTCGGCCAAGAGCAAGTACGGAATGAGCAGCCATCGCGACCATGTGGGACGGCTCGGATAGGGACGAATTACGGGATGCCAGAATACCACTGCGGCGAGGAACAAGCAGGCATGCTGCACGTAATGCCAGCCGTCGGAACCAAGGGCGAGTTCGTAGAGCGACGGAATGTGCCACATCCATGTCATGGACGTGAAGAGTATCCACGCCGGCACTGGATGCGTTAACCACTGAAACGCGCGTCGAAGAAGCCACCAACGGAGTAGTGGCGCGACCCAGTAAGCCCGTACCTCCATCGGCATGCCGCGGAGGAACGGAAAGAATGGCGCGCCCAACCAGATCAATGGCGGCGCCACCATCATGAGCAAGACGTGCTGCACCATGTGCGCTTGCAAGAAGAGTGGTGCGAAACTCTCGATTGGCGACGCAAGTGCCAGAAACACCGCGAGCAGGCCAAGGAGAAACGTGATGAGTTGTGCAGATCGCCATCGCCTATCATCGCGTCGGTGCAACCGGAACCAACCGCGCACGTAGACGAGAGCCGACACGACAAGTGGAGCGACCACCCAGAAGTCCAGCGGCCAGCTTCGGAAAAAGGCGTCAAGCATGGCACTCATGGGTGAGCGACGGGTGATTGAGCCGGCGCGACACCCCGTGGTCGCAAACTCGCCAGGAACTCGGTCAGCACCGTCATCTCGGCGGGGCTCATTTGCTTGCCGTACGCCGGCATGTCGCCGCCGCCGGGTGTGCCGTTACTGACCTGGTCGATCAACTGATCGCGCGTGAGCCTTGCCCCGATCGTCGTCAAATCGGGTCCACGGCGTCCGCCGCGTCCGTCGAGAGCGTGACAATTGCGACATTGCTTGGCTTGAAAGACCGCAGCCCCTTGAAGCTGCACCGGGGTACTGTCCATCACGATTCGCTCAGGGACCGGGTCGGCACTCCAGGCGTACATGATCGGCGACCACTTCTCCTGATAGCCCAGGTACGTAAGCACTCCGAGTGCCGTGAAGATGAACAGCACGGCAAGAACCGCCGCTGGACGCCGGCTTGGCGCGCGCTCACCGCGATTCGAAACGAACGGAACGAGAAGCAGCATGGTGATCAAGAGCGGCGGTAGCCCAAGAATCAACCAATCCTCGACTCCGGGTGGACTCATGGCCAAGAGCGCAAACAGCCACCAGAACGGCCAGTCGGGCTTCGGATTAGCGCCCAAGATTGACGGATCAGGCAGCGCGCCCGGTCCCTTCGGGCCAAAGACGGCGGCTACCGTGACCACGACAAGCACGACGACCGCGGAGAAAAAGGCGTCCTTGCGGAATGCTTCGCCGAAGAACGGCACACCTTCATTGATGGCACGCTCGTAGTCGGCGTCGTAGGTGCGCGGATCGACGACTTTTCCCGGAACGGGCGGCGCGCTGATTCCTCGTTTCAAGACCAGCCACAAATGCAGCGCCAACAACACGACAAGAAGCCCCGGAATAACAAACACGTGCAGCGCGAAGAAACGGCTCAAGGTGTCGCCGCCGATGATCGGACCGCCGAGTAGGAGGTTCACCACATTCGGTCCGATCCAGGGAACGCGACCGGCCATCGCCGCCCCGACGCCGACACCCCAGTATGCATCCGCGTCCCATCGCAGAATCTGGCCGGTAAACATCATCCCCAGCGTCAGGACGAGCAACACGACACCCACGACCCAAGTCAATTCACGCGGATATTTGTATGAGCCGTGCAAAAACACCTGAGCCATGTGCACGACAACCATGACGAACATGCCGGACCCGGCATAGTAATGCAGGGCGCGCAGAAACCAGCCGAGCGGTTGCTGAAAGTCCAAGTACACCAGGCTCTCGTACGCCTTGTCAGCCGCCGGCACGTAAGTCAACGCCAGGCCGACGCCAGTCAAGAACTGCACCAGCAACAGCGTCAGGGACGCACTTCCGAAGACGTACCACCAGCCCATCGGCCCGGCAATTTCCTTCGGAATCGGATGCTGCAAGAGCGGCCGGAGACTCTCGCGAATCTTTAGCCGGGCATCAAACCAGGCGCCGAGTCGAGACATCAACATATCCTTATGTTTTCACGGAACGATCCAGCGTATTTCCCAATGTCGGCAGATGCGGCGCCTGAATCTCAAGCAGCCCATCGCGGATGCGCCAAACGCAGTGATATAAGCCACGCGGCGGCGGTCCGGAAGCCCGTTCCCCGTTCTCGTAATAAACGCCGCCGTGGCAGGGACACATGAAGAGACCGGATTGCGGAAACCAAGTCACCGGACATCCGAGGTGCGTGCAATTCATGGCGAAAACCACGAACCGGTTGTCGTCGAGGCGGCGCACGTAAGCGCCGATGCTCGCCGTCATGCCGTCCCATGGTTGCCGGAGCGTGTTTTCAAACTTGACAAGCCGGGTTTCCTGCACGGGAAACTTGGCAGCGACCCCGAGCGGAATCCATTCAACGGGGGCCTTTCGCAGCGCCGAAAAGGTAGCCGACAAACGGCACCCCCACCGCCGCCGCCGCCAGCGCCCCCAGCACATAGGTCAACCAGCGAAAGAAGAAACCTCGTCGCGGGAGTTTCGTGTCGTTCATGTTCATCCTAATCCTTCTTTGCTTCGCCGCTCCGAAGAGGTAATGTCGATGTTCTCCAGGACTTGAGAAACGTGACCAGGTCAATGACATCCGAGTCGTTCAAGGCCACAAAGTCGGCCGCTCGGCCTGTGTGCTCGGCGTAGTTGGGCATTCCGAGATCGGGCCGACCGGTAATGATGTAGCGGCGAAGCGCCGCGTCACTGATAAGCGTCAAAAACGCGGGATCGTTGAGGGCCCCTGCGGCCGTGGTGCCCTGTCCCTGATCGGCGTGGCAGCTCGCGCACGCATGGGCATAGACGATAGCGCCCCGTAGCGCGTTGCCGCCTGTGTCGCCGGCCCGAAGCGATGGCGCATTCGCCGGCGCCGGTTGCATGCCCCATCGTTTCTTGATCCCGTTTGCGAGAATCTCCACCTGCGTCGCCGTCAGCGTGCCGCCGTTATCTTCCAGATATGCCGACATCGGCGTGCCCCGTCGCCCTTCGGAAATGACTTGTTTCAGTTCGGCGTCGGTGACAAGAGCCGCGAACAGGGCGTCATTCAACGGCGGCGCCGGACCCAGTTTCCCATCGGCGCCATGACAGCCCGCGCAGTTGCGCTGATACAGGAAATCGAAGTTCACGATCTTGTCCGGTCGTTTGTATGCATCGATGGCGTCCGGCTTACCGGAAAGATCGCAGCCAGCGAGAAGTACAACTACCAGGATGACGGGATGACGGGATGACGGGATGATTGCGCGGCGCGATTTCGGCTGCAAATAGTTTGATCCACGAACAATCACACGAATCTCCCTACAGACCTCATGCCGTCATCCCGTCATCCCGTCATTCCGGCGGCCGGCGGGCGGAAGCGGAATCTGCTCGGTGCGAAACACCACGAGCGCCATCGCCAGGCCATAGGCAAACTGCGAGAGCATGAACCAACCCCAATCGACGTGATGCTCGAGCACCGGATTGACGATGCCCATGGCGCCGTAACAAACACCGGTCCAAAATACCGGCATGAGCACCCCGCCCCAAAAGAAGGGCCCCACGCCGCCCAACTCGGGCAATGTCGGCAGCACGACTCCGTAAAGCAAGCCGAAGCCGACGGAGAATACCGCATGGATGGCGATGCCGACGACCAACGCCGACAAACGAAAGCGCATCAAACTCGTTTCATCCGCGTCTTCGAGGCTCGGCATCACCATGGCCGCGAGCAGATTGATCGGGAACCAGATTCCCTTGCCGCTGATGATGCCGTAAGCCAAAGCGGGGATCGGCATGACGAGTCCGCCGACGATGCCCCCCTTGATTCCCGCCGATATGGGGCGTACTTTCAGCGGCAGTTGCAGGCGAAAGCCCGGCATTCCCGGCTGCAAATGTCCGACTCGCCCCATGACGGCCGCTACCTGGGATACACGCCGCGCGGGATCGACAAACGGTTCATGCACATGGCCTCGGCCGGGCGTGAGATTCCAGATCCAACCGACCAAAGCGAATAGGAATATTCCGGCGCCGACCACCGAGAACGCTAAATCCGTGACAAATCCGGCGGCAATCATGGACACGCCAGCTGCCACCACGAACGGCCATACGGTCGGTGCGGGCAAGTGCACCGAATCCGGAGATTGCGATCCGATAAAAGGTTCGCCGCTGTCGGGCGGAGGTCCGCTCATTGCACGTTCCCATTTCGCATACGAATCAACGTCCGACGACGTATACCACGGTGAAAACGACCACCCAAACGACATCCACAAAATGCCAATACCACGCCACACACTCGACGGCTGCCGATTTCGCGACATCTATCTGCCGCCTCAACGCCAGGAACATGATGACGCTCATCACGATCGCGCCCACCGTCACGTGCGCCGCATGGAAGCCAACCAACGTAAAGTAGGTCGTCCCGAACATATTTCGACTGATCGTCAGACGGTGAGTTCCGATCAACTCGGCCCATTCGCGTGCCGTCCCCAACAGAAACAGAATCCCCAATAGGATCGTCGTGAGCCAGAAAAGGAAAAACTTCGCCATCGTTCCATGACGAGCGGCCCGCTCCGCGAAATGCACCGTGACGCTGCTTGCCACCAAGCAAATGGTGCATGCGATGACCATGGGCAGATCAAATACCCGCGCTGGGCTGGGATCGCTCGCAACGATTTGCCGCAAGAACACCAGGTACGCAACGATCAACGTGGAAAAGAACGCTGCCTCAGAAAGAAGGAAGGTAAGCATGCCGACATGCGCAGTTGTCAGTTGCCAGTTGTCAGTTGCCAGTGGCAACGGAAGGCGAGCATCGGTACCTTCATTAGATCGCTGGTGTTCGATCACGGCCCATTTCCTCGATTACACCACTGACAACTGACAACTAACAACTGACACCTACTCATACTTCCAATCCGGATCGTCCGGGTGTTTCAAATCCCACAGTGGACGTCGGCTCCGGACCGTCGGGATGGTTTCGAAGTTGTACGTCGGCGGCGGCGAGGTGGTGGACCATTCGAGCGTCCACGCGTCCCACGGGTCGTCGCCGGCACGTGGACCGCGCCACAAGGAAATCGCGAGATTCCACACGAATAGCAGATAACTCGGCGCTTGTATGAATGCTCCAAGCGTGCTCAACTGGTTCCAGATTTCCCAGCCCCGGTCGGCTTGATAGGTGTAAACCCGGCGCGGCATGCCCAGAATTCCGGAAATGTGCATCGGGCCAAAGGTCAGCAGAAAGCCGACCAGCAACAGCCCGAACTGCCAACGGGCCAGCCCTTCCGAGTACATGCGTCCCGTCACTTTCGGGTACCAATAATAGACGCCGGCGAAGAGCCCCATAAGAATTCCGCCGATGATGACCCAGTGAAAATGCGCCACGACGAAATAGCTGTCCGTTAGTTGAAAGTCCACCGGCGCGGCCGCCAGCATGATCCCCGTCAGCCCGCCAATGACGAACATGGACAGAAACCCCAAGGAAAAGAGCAGCGGCGCGTCCAACCGAAGCCGGCCGCCGTAAAGCGTGGCCAGCCAGTTGAACATCTTCACGCCTGTGGGTATGGAAACGAGCAAGCTCGCAATCACGAAATAGATGTCGACGGTTCGGCTCATGCCGACGGCGAACATGTGATGCGCCCACACGCCCATGCTGATGAAGGCGATCGCCATCGTAGACACGGCGACGAATTCGTAGCCGAAGATCACTTTGCGGGAAAAGACCGGAATCACTTCCGAAACCATGCCAAAGGCGGGCAGCACCAGAATGTAAACCTCCGGGTGGCCAAAGAACCAGAAAAGATGCTGCCAAAGAAACGGCGAGCCGCCTTGTTGAGCGTCGAAGAAATGGGCCCCTAGGTTCCGGTCGAAAAACAACATGATGAGTGCCGCCGTCAGCGGTGGAATGGCAACGAGAATCTGCGCGTTGGCCCAAAATGCCATCCACGTGTACAGCGGGATCTTGCTGAGTTTCATTCCGGGAGCACGCAACGTTAGCACCGTCGTGACGATGTTGATGGCGCCGACGACTGAACCGATGCCGCTTACCAGCAGGCCGAGGATCCAGAAATCGGTTGCCGCGGTTCGTGCGAAGGTGCGTTCGGTCAGTGGAGCGTAGGCGAACCAACCGATTGCCGGCGCCCCGCCCGTGGCAAAACTGTAGTAGGTCAGTAATCCGCCGAAGAGCGTGACCCACAGGCCGAGCGCGTTGAGCCGCGGAAACGCCATGTCACGGGCGCCGATCTGCAGGGGAACCATGTAGTTGGCGATACCGGCCAGGATCGGCATGGCCACGAAGAAGATCATGGTCGTCCCGTGCATGGTCATAAGTTGGTTGAACGTATCCGGCCCGATGGCCTGCGACCCTGCCGTCATGAGCTGCCAGCGCATGACCAGCGCTTCGACGCCTGCGATCACCAAGAAGACCACCGCCATCAGGAAGTACATGATGCCGATTCTTTTGTGGTCGACCGACACGAGCCATTCGTGCAACACGGCCGTCCACGGCGGCTTGGTGATGACCGGATTCACTTCAGCGACAGCCATTAATCCGCTTTCAAGTTCATCGCAACGAGTGCAGGTAATCCACGATTCGATTGACATCGCGCTCGTCGAGGCCGAAGGCCGGCATGAGGCAACCCGGCTTCACGTCGTGTGGATTCTTGATCCACCTCAGTAGTTCCTCGCGTTGGTTGGGCACGATTCCAGAGGCCAGCGTCTGCCGGCTCATTAGGTGAGTGAGATCGGGACCGAATGTTCCGGCGGCGCGTGTCCCACGGATGCGATGGCAATTGACGCAGGATTGCGCCAGAAATGCGCCGCGGCCGCCGTGTTGTTGCGGGTCATCGGCAGCGGGCTTGCGTTCGTTTGCCAGCCACTCGTCGAACTTTTCGGGGGAGTCGACATACACGCGCAACAGCATGTTCGCATGTTGTGTACCGCAATACTCCGCGCACTGGCCCAGATACAGACCCGGTTGATTCGTTTGAAACGACATGGTGGTACGCCGGCCCGGAATAAGGTCTGTTTTTCCGGCGAGGCGCGGCACCCAGAAACTGTGCGTCACATCGGCGGATTGCAGCGTCAAATAAACCGGCCGCGAGACTTCATCGCTACTTGCGGGGACGTGGAGCTCGTTGGCCGTGATCAGGTCGATCTTGTCGCCGTCGTAATAGTCGTACACGTATTCCCACCACCATTGTCGGCCGATGACGGTCACGAATAGGGCGTTGTCGCCGACCTGTGGTGTTGGAAGAGGCGCACGTACTTTCAGTTCGGTCCGAGTAATGACCAGCACCAGGAGAAAAACGATCAACGCGGGTGCGGCCGTCCAGGCAATCTCGATCGGGTTGCTGCCATAGAGTTGCGGCGGCTCCATGGAATCGTCGCTATGCTTGCGCCGGCGAAACCGAATTATGGAGTAGACGAGTACACTCCACACGACCACCAAGAGCACGGCCGAGACGATCAACACGAGAACGAAGAGCGAGCGGATTTCCGTCGTCGCCGGTGATGCGGGTTCGACAATGGATGTGTTGACTGACGCTGCGATGATAGCCGGGAGCCGGACGCTGTCCATTGCGTCTTGACCTCGGGCGCCATGAGGCGGTGACCGGCCGGTGCGTTGGCCGCGTGCGCGCCAGTGTATAGAATCGCCCCGGAGAAGCAACGACACCGCAACCCTTACCATAAATGCCAATCCCTGAGGTGATTGTTTGCTCGGATCGCGAGGACTTGGCTCAAACAGTCTGTTTCACGCATCGTCCAATCGGCGGAAGCAGCCGTTTCGAATCGAGGAAGATTCTCGCTCGTCCTGGCGGGCGGTTCGACTCCCCAACGGACATATGAATTGCTTGCTCGAGCACGGATGGACTGGTCGTCAACCTATGTGTTCTTTGGCGACGAGCGCTTCGTGGCGCACGACGATCCACGCAGCAACTACTTGATGGCGCGACGGGCACTCCTCGACACCGTGCCGATTTCAAGTGACCACGTTTTCCCCATCCGAACGGCATTCGCTACACCCGCATTGAGCGCCGACGATTACGCCGCGACACTTGCGCGAGTTTTCGCTGGTAATTCGGCCGACAGTCCGCCACGTTTCGACCTGCTCTTGCTCGGGCTCGGTGACGACGGTCACACTGCATCTCTCTTTCCCGGTTCTCCTGCACTCTCCGTGACCGACAAGTGGGTTACTTCCAGCCCACCCGGAGTGCTGCCTCCGCCGGTTGAGCGCATTACGCTGACGTATCCGGTCCTGAATGCTGCACGGAATGTGCTATTTCTCGTGGCTGGCGGTGAGAAGGCGCCCGCCGTGCGAGATGTTCTCGACGGCACCGCCTCACGAGATCAATGTCCGGCAGCCGGCGTGATCCCAACGAACGGAACGCTCACGTGGCTTATCGACGAAGCAGCGGCGCGCTTGTGGAGGCAGGCCGCTCCATAGCCGCGAGGCGCCACACCAATGCTGCCAGCATCACCGCCCGCACGTAGGTTAAAGTCCCGAGTAGTTCCCACCGGAAGTCAAAGGCATAAGGAAACGTCACGTAAGTGGTGATATCGAGTGCGGCTACCATGGCATACAACACGCGGTCCGAACCAGCTAAGGGAATCAGGAGCGGCACCAGCCATAGAATCCATTGCGGTGAGTAGAAAACCTGAAGGGCAACGAAAACAACAAGGACGATCGCCGATCGCCGCAGGAGGCCGAGCAAATCTTTTGGCTCATGCCGCATCAGGATCGCCAGCACAACAAGCACCGTACCCAGTCGAAATGCCTTGGCCCACCAGGCGCTGCCACCGAGTGCGCTGGGAAACACCGGCCCGTAGAACGAAAGTGGTTCCGCTGTGCGTGACAGCTGTACGGCATAGGGTGCCAGGGTTGCGTCCCATCCCCATGCCATGACTGATGGCGCAAGCGTGGCCGCCAGCGTCAAAACGTAAGCGCACGCCCAAGTGAACATCTCCCGACGTTGCCCGCCGAGAAACCGCAAGAGCAAGAGTGCCGATAAACCCGGATACACCTTCAACATCGTCGCCAAGCCGAGAAGAACGGCCGACAAGATGATCCACCGTCGGCCGAGCGCGGCGAAAGCCAAAGCCATGAACAACGCGGGCACAATGTCAAAGCGATTTGCCGCGAAATAGAGCGTGGCCGGAAGAATCAGCAACGGCAGAGGGCCCCGAAGGCCACCGTCCGGCAAATACCCGACGTACATCACGAGCATTAACGCCAGTAGACACAGAATTCCAGTGGCGGCGTAGAACGTCGTCGCCTGGCGAAACTTCACCCACAGCTCAAGCTCGGTTTCGTTCGTCGGAACGTGTTCCACAACATCGTTATGACAGACATTCAAAACGGCGGGCACCACGTTGGACTCGGCAACGAGAGGCGTTAACCAGAATGGAATGCGGAACAACAGCGTCGCCGCTGGAGGATACTCAAGGTAGAAAGGCTCATCGCCAATCGAAGCAGTAGAAGCGCGGATATTCGAAAAAGGTTGCCGATGTCCACACGGATCATCGCGGCGCCCGGGAGCACGGCCCATTTCGATGTTGAGTCCGCGCAGGGCGAATGCGGTCACATCGTAATCATCGTAAACTAGCCTGCCCAGCGCCGGCCAAGATTCCGGCCCGCCCAGCCGGCTTGCGGGTTGAAGCGCGAAGAGAAAGGCTAAGTAAATAATCGGGACGAGGAACGGCAGCCAAGTCCGAGTGTTTTTCCAGTGCCAAAACCGCGAGCCTTGCGGTGACGCTCCATCCGGCATCGCGCGCCTACTTTTGGTGGGCTTGGACTTGCAGCACCGGCTGTGCCCGCTCGCCGCTGCAAAGCACAACGAGGAGATTGCCGATGAGTTGCTCTCTCTGCGGCGCACTTACTTCCAAACCAGCCGACCGCAGACGGTCGATGGCGTCACCGACGATGGCCACTGCGCCCTCGACAATGGTCTTTCTCGCGTCGATTAGCGCCATGGCTTGTTGTCGCATCAACATCGCCTGAGCAATTTCTGGGGCATAGGTCAAGTCATTAAGCAGCACATTCAGCACGCGGATTCCCGCCGGATCGACGGCTCTTTGTAGCTCCGACAGGTAGGCCTTGGTTACGTCGGCACTTTCGTTTTTGAGACACGGCTCGGTCTTATCCGCCGATTCATAGGGAAACTGCGAGCTGACACGCTTAATCACGGCGCCCGCCTGGTCCTCGATGAAGCGTTTGAAATCCTCAACGTCGAGCGCCGCCTTGCGCGTGTCTTCCACACGATAGACGACGACTGCACTGATCAGAATGGGATTTCCATTGCGCTCGACGACAGTCGATGTCTCGATATGCAGTGTGATGTCGCGAGTTGGAATTCGCCTGAGTGACCGGCCCACCGGGTGAATCCAGCGAATGCCTTCCTTCCCAACGGTGCCGACATACTTCCCGAAACGAAGCACAACCATTTCTTCGCGCGGATTGACGATGAAGAAGCCGAACAAGAGTATCGGCGGGAAGATGAGCGAAATCAGGATTACTAACAAAGTTTCCATAGCATTCTCCCGGAGATTGTACCCGGCCCTAACTAAGGGATCAGCTCGCGGGCGTGCAATATCTCGCGGCCCGCCATAGGCCGGATGTCGGCGCTGGTGAGTGTCAAGAGTGCCGCCGTTGTTCCTTCCGCGGTCACGAATTCAACTTCGAACGTGTGCCCATCCTGATATGCGTGAACGACTGCTCCTACATCTCCCCGCTTTAGGCCATGGTCCTCGATGTCTCGTGTCAGCACAATGGTGTCAAGCTCGCGAATCATCTCGTTTTCCTCGTTTCTCAGTTCGGATACGCGGACACAAACCGTGGGTCGGACATTCCTGTTTCAATAACCCAAACTGTGCGCACCCGAACCGAAACTCCGGCGGGCGTGTTTATCGCTCCGTCGATGACGTAATTAATCCCTTGAGGCGTTATTTTTTCAGAAACGACTTCGTGCGATTGAACGATCGCCAACAATTCTTGCTCCAAAGCACTGAAATTCACGTCATCAAATCCGTAACCTCGAAAGAACTTAGCCTTCGCCTTTCCTACCGGGTGCGTCTCGGAAAGTAAATATGCCGTCAGTTTCTCTGGTGGAATGTATGCGCGATCGGCGTTCGGCAGCCTCATGCGATGCCCATCACAGAGTCGGCCCAATGCTCCACGGGGCGAACTCTTCTTCACCGACTCCGTGGAGTTCGCTTTTCGTTTTCTTGCCGCTTGCCACGGCGAGTATTTCCTCGAATATCTTCCGGCCGACTTCGGCCACAGAAGTCCCGTTCAGGATCACGCCGGCGTCAATATCCATGTCTTCTTTCATATGTTCATATAACGGCGTGTTGGTCGCAACTTTGATCGACGGCGCCGGTTTGCAGCCGAACACTGAACCACGACCGGTCGTGAATACGAGCACGTTGGCCCCGCCGGCGACAATGCCCGTCATACTTACGGGATCATAACCCGGCGTGTCCATGACCACAAAGCCCTTGGCTTTGACCGGCTCCGCGTATCCGACCACATCAACCAACGCCGTGCTTCCGCCCTTGGCAATGGCGCCGAGCGACTTTTCGTAGATTGTAGTCAAGCCGCCGTCCTTGTTGCCGGGCGACGGATTATTATTGATCTCCGCGCCGAAAATCCCGGTGTACCATTCCCACCATTTGATACGTTCGATCAGCTTCTCGCCCACCGCCCGGCTGACGGCCCGTCGCGTCAGTAGATGTTCGGCGCCATAGATTTCAGGCGTTTCACCGATAATCGACGTGCCGCCCTGTGCAACCAGCAGGTCTGAGGCGACGCCCAGCGCCGGGTTGGCGGTAACGCCGCTGTTGCCGTCCGAGCCGCCGCAATTGGTGCCGAGAATGATCTTGTCAGCAGAAAGCCGAACGCGATGGACCTCGTTGACACGGGGCAACAGCTCGGCAACGGCACGCACGCCGGCCTCCACCGTTTTGCCGATGCCGCCGCATTCCTGAATCGTCAGCACCGTCGGCCGATTGCCTGTGCCGTTGAGTTGAATGAGGTCCTGATTCTCGATCAGGTGAATCGCGTGTCCCGTCTCGCAGCCGAGCCCGATCAGAATGTACGCCGCTACATTCGGGTGATTCGCGAAGCCGGCCAGTGTGCGGTCAAGCTGCTGGTGGTCTGGCCCGTCGTATTGCATGGCGCAGCCTTGCTTGTGCGTGATCGCGACGACGCCGTCCACATTCGGAAACTGATTTAACAAGCCGGTTGCGCGCAGGCGTTCGGAGATGTACTTGCTCGTGCTGGCCGAGCAATTGACCGTGCTGATCACGGCAATGTAATTTCGCGTGCCGAATTGATTGTCGCCGCGATCATAGCCCATCCAGTCGCGAGGTTCCGCCCTCGCAGGCTTCGGTGGACAATCGCGGCAGAAGGCATAATCACGTTCAAAAGCATCGGCGTTCACATTGTGGACGTGAACATGGCTGCCGGCCGGGATGTCGGCGTTGGCAAAACCAATGATTTGACCATACTTGTAAATCGCCTCGCCCTTTTTGATGTGGCGCACGGCGATCTTGTGGCCGAGAGGTATTCGTTGCGATACGTGGAAAATCATGCCATTGAGTGAAATCTCCGCTTCCGGCGAAAGGTGGCGCGTCGCTAGGGCAACATTGTCCTCCGGACGAAGCCGAATCACCGCGGCTGTAGTGATGGCGGCGGACATAGACGCCTGCATTCAAAGGAGTGAGGTTCCCACGCCAGAATAGCTGAGTTTGCGTGGTTCGCCAACCGTCAAGTAGTATCTGTATACCTACCGCAACTCGTGCTCGTAACACATTTCCCGCATTTTGTTTGCACCATCCCGCACAAGTTTTCTATAATTGCACACCTGACAACGTGTGCGCCTTGTAGCAATTTGTCTTATTCGAGGAATCATTCCGTGAGCGCGGATCGTTATCTCTTTACCAGTGAATCCGTTTCCATGGGCCATCCGGACAAAGTCGCCGATCAGATCAGCGACGCCGTCCTGGATCATTGCCTCGCCGCCGACCCGATGAGCCGGGTCGCGTGCGAGACGTTGGTCACGACCGATCTGGTTATCGTGGCGGGCGAAATCACCACCAAGGCGTCGCTCACCAAGGAAGTCGTCGACCGAATTGCCCGCGACACCATCCGCGAGATCGGCTACGTGGATCCCACAATCGGATTTGCCGCCGACACCTGTCGTGTCGAGTGCCATGTGCACGCCCAGTCACCCCACATTGCCATGGGCGTCGATACCGGCGGCGCCGGCGACCAGGGAATGATGTTTGGTTTTGCGTGCGATGAAACCAGCACGCTCATGCCGCTGCCGATCTACTTGGCCCATCGCCTCGTCGAACGGCACGCGGAGATGCGGAAGACGGGCCAACTGAAGTTTGTACGTCCCGATGCCAAGAGCCAGGTTACCGTCGAGTATCTCGCCGACGGCACCCCGTACCGCATTCACACGGTCGTCTTTTCCACGCAACATGACTCCAGTGTAATTTCCAAGCAACAGGGCCGGGATTATTTCTCCGACGATGCCCGGCAAGAACTTATTGCCAAGTTAATTCTGCCGACGCTGCTCGAAGAGCGTCCCGACCTGGTCCGAAGCGATCCCATCATGGTCCGGCCCGGCGTCTCGCCGAAACTGACCGGTGAAGGCATTCTCTGCCACATTAATCCGACGGGGTGCTTCCTCGAAGGCGGCCCGCACGGCGACTGCGGCCTCACCGGTCGCAAGATCATCGTCGATACTTACGGCGGACGCGGTCGTCACGGAGGCGGCGCATTCAGCGGCAAAGATCCCACGAAAGTGGACCGCTCGGCGGCATACATGGCCCGCTACGTCGCCAAGAATATCGTGGCCGCGGAATTGGCGCGCGAGTGCGAAGTTCAGCTTTCCTACGCCATCGGCTATCCAGAACCGCTCAACGTGTGGGTGGACACCAACGGCACGGCGGCCAACGGATTGCGTGACGATCAGATCATCGACATGATTCGTCGGAACTTCAAGTTGACGCCCAAAGGCATCATCGAAACGCTCAACCTGCGGCGTCCGATATACCACCAAACGGCCCGTCACGGTCATTTCGGCCGTGAGCTGCCGGAGTTCACGTGGGAAGCGCGTTCACGCGCCGAAGCGTTGCGCCGCGAGGTCGGCGTGGCGGCGATGGTGTAAGATTCCTAGCCTTTTCGGTCAAGTACTGCAAAAAGATCTCGGAGTGAAACCGAGAATCCCGGCAACACGCTGCCACCGTTGAGGACGTCATTCGCCGACAGGGTGATCGGAGCGTCGTTGGACTCATAGACGTTGACCGTGCGCGTCTTCGGATCCACTTCCCATACAATCGACACGCCCGCTGAAAAGTAGTCTTCGCGTTTCAACATCATTTCGGCGGACGTGTTGCGGACGCTTAACACCTCAATGGCCAGGTCAGGCGCCAAACTCGGAATAGGGGCCGACGGCATTTGGCGATTAGGTAGCCGATCCCACGACACGAAGGCGACATCAGGAATTCGGACGCGTCCGGACAATAGTCGAATCATTCCAGCTTCACCCGTGACGATTCCCAGGTTCCTAGGCTCGACAAAGGACTGAATCAAGAAGATCAGCCTTGTTGCCAACGAGGATTCGGAATAGCCCATTGCTTTCTCCACCAGGACGCCATCCACGAGTTCGCATAGGCGTTTGGGTTCCCGATCTGCCGCCAAGAGTGCATCCTGCTCCGTGGCGGCGCCAGGTGGCGGCTGAACTCGAATGCGGTCGAGTGGGATTCCGCCGAGTCGTTCAACGAGGTCGGCGAGGTTCTCGATCATCGCTGTAGTCGTTGCTGGTGTCATAGAGATGAGTATAGCGTCGCCCGCGGGACTTCTCCAGGCAGAGCTGCGTCGCCAAGCCCACGGACTCAGTTGCCAAGCCCACGGGCAGCGGCCCCGTGGGCTACGTGCTGAACTATTCGCCCTTTGCCTTAATCCCCACCTGCAACGGCTCCACCCAGCACTTGTGGTCCGCGTTGTAGTAGAGGTACGCCCGACTGGCGGGGCCGCGGTATTCGCCGGGCACACGGCAGATGAGTTCTAGATTTACTTCCACTTTCTTCTGCGGGGCCATGTCGCGCCAGTAGAGCACCAGCTCACGCCCGCGGACTTCCCAGGCATTGATGTCGCCCCGCTCCGTGCCGTCGTTTCGCAAGCGGGCAAGGTCTTTGAGTTTTTTCATGTCCTCCGGCAACGTCAGGCCGGCCGGGAGGCCGACGATGGCGACGACCATCCCCTGCCCTTTGTCGCCGCGATTTTCGACCTGGATTTTCAAACCCACCGTTTCGCCCTCGTTGGCTGACGGGCGATCGAGCGATGTCTTCAACCCGATGGGACACTGTTCTGCGCTCAACGGCTTCAACGAGCGGTACGACCATGCGGCCGTGTACGGGAACACGCTCTTGCCGACCATCTCGACACGTAACTCGTTCTTCCCGGGCTTCAGCAGCTTCTCCGCATCCTTGAGGTCCAGCACCATCGTCTCTTCGGCGCCGGCCGCGAATGCCTGGCGGGTAACTTCTTTGTCGCCGACATAAAGGACCAATTCTCCCGCCTCCGCAGTCTTCTTGTTGGCTTTGGCAAAGGCGATCAGCGCTTTCATGGTGAGAATCGTGGACTGCGTCGATCCGAAACCACCGTGGCCGCCGCGCTGCTGACCGATCCAATTCACCGCCTTTTGCGTGGCGACGTTGAATTGATCGGGCCGCTTGGCCTTCAGCCAAGCCATCACGGTAAGCGCCGTGGTTTCGATTTGCAGATCGCGGCCTCCAGACCCGGTGATGCTGGTCGCCGTTGCTTCGAGATGGCCATCGGGGTTCTGCGCCTCCTTGAGCTTCGTGAGGTAAGCCATCGCATCCTCATTCCGGTCGCGGTTCAGCAAGCTATTGGCAACCAATGCGAGGAAGTAGGGATCGCTCGAACCCTTGGCTTGCTCGATGAGCGCTTCCAATTCGACTTTAAGATCGTCTTCTTTTCCGCTCTCCGTGAGAGCCCACACAATGTAGGCGCTGGTGATATGGTCCGGGGCTCGGCCAAAGGAATCGAGCGCCTTCGCATTTCGTTGAAATCCGCCTTTGCCGTCTCGCCGCGACATGAGGTAGGCGCGCGTTCTCTCGATCATCGCCGCGTCAACGTCGTGAACACGGGACATGTCGCGGAACTGCATGAGTCCGTAAGCCGTCAACGCTTCATGCGGTGGGGCCGTGCCGCCAAACCATTCGTACCCCTCGCGCTGGTTCTTGCCGGAATTCAGGCACTCATATGATGTCAAACGTTGGTACCCGCGGGCCAAAAGCTCCTGCGCACGTTGCGCCACCTCGGGTTTGGCCTGATCGCTTTCCTTCAAGTAGTCGAGAATCAACACATTGGGATAATTCGTGGTCGACGTCTGTTCGAAGCAGCCGTTCGGTTCTCGGAGGAGTCCTTCCAGGCCCTTCTGCAGGTCGGCAAGCGTGGACGGAAACACGGACACCTGATACTTGAGCGTTCCCGGAATCCACGTTTCCGGCAGCACGAGTTCATGGCGGGCGACTTTCTCCAACATATCGCTTTGCGTTCCCATGATCGGGAAACCGTCCGGGACCACTTTGAAACCACGGACCACACTGTCGGAAAAACCGCCGGAACGTGCATCCAACCGAAGCTCGGCATCGCCTTCGACGATGGTCGGCTGAAGTCGATACACTCGACGTGCACGCCCGTTCGGAGGCAATTCCATCGCTGCGCTGCTCGGATTTCCCGTGAGCGCGAGGTTCTGACTTTGTGCTTGCAGCGTCACCGACTGACGGGCATCCGTCCCGTTGGCGACGGCAACCGGAACGTCGATCTTGTCGTTGGCCGTTACTTCGATGGGCAGCTTCGGCTCAACCGTGAGCGGCTTTCTTACTTCCAGGTCGGTTGTGGCGGCGCCGAGCCGGCCGTCCAGCGTATGGCCGGATACCAACACTTGAAAGGTGGTGACTGAGTCGGCCAAGTCGAATTGTGAAGTACCTTTGCCGTCCGGCAGAACGAGGACTGGGTGCCAGTAGACCGTTTCCGACGAATCGGAACGCACGTCACTTTCGCCGCGATGGTGGACGTGAGCGTATTCGCGGACGATAACAGGCGGTACGGATTGGAGGATGTGGAGATGATGAGCGAATAGGGCGTCGGCGCCGCCGCGACCCCCACCTACATTCTTGTCGAAAGCTTCGAATCGGTTAACGAATCCCGCCCTCATTTTTCCGCCGCCCAGCGGCTGCTCTCGGAAAGCCCTTCCGGCAGGTTTTCGGTCGAGTTCTGCTTCCTTGTTAGCTACCGCCCGACGGCCGACATCGTCGAGTTGGCGGAGTTGCCCACGAACCTTCTCGCGTTCCTCACGCCCGGCTTTCTTGGCCATGTCCTTGCCTAACCTGAGGTGAGCCTGGTCGGCGGGAGCAGGCGCGGCTGGGCGATCGGCCTTTGCCTCCAACTTGAATAGGTTCCCACGCTCGCCAGGGTCTTTGCCGTCGCCAGCCTTGGCCTTGGTTGCCGGTGACGCCACCATCACTCTGGGCGCCGGCGGCGTGGCCGCTCCGGGCACTTTCAGATCGCGGGCGCGGCCCGTTCTGCGTGCTTCCTGTTTCTCATCCCATAACTCGTCCCCCTTCGCGGGCTTTCGAGCGGCGGCACCCTCCTGTATCGTGATTCCGGAAGCGCTGGCCGGCGCCGATCTTGTCGATTCCTCGTTTGCCAATTCCAAATGGCGAAATGTCAACGACGGTTCATTGGTCTGCCATGCGTAAACGAGGACCGCGCCCAATAAAAGAAACGACACCCCGGCGGCAACCACACACGGTAGCATGTCTGCCGCGTGACCTCCGAAGATGGACAGCGCGATGCTCATGATGCACACGGCCAAGAGGGCAATCGCCGCAATCGGAAGCACGATGTGGGCCAGCCTTCGATACTCCACCAATCGCTCGAAACCTTGTTCCGCGCTGGTCTGCGCCGAGGCGGCCTCTCGCAAAAGCTCTTCCTGCCGCCGTGCCGTGGTTTCTTGTTCGCTCGTCGTCACCCGCACATATTCGGCTTCCACACGATCCAACTTGTCTGCAAGGTCGGCCCTCCGCGCCGTGAACGTCTCGATCACTTCACGGGTCGCAAGTTCCTCCGAGCGGGACATCCTGGGCGTCATCGCCGGCGTCATTCGGCCGCTGCGAACCGCTAACTGAGTCGATTCCTCGAGGTTCTTCCGTTTGAATTCCTCGGGGTCGTGCTGTTCGACGAAGCGGCGCCAACCCTGAACGCCCAATAACAGGTCCAGCGCAACCGCGGCCTTCGGATGAGTCGAAAGCAGGAAATCGGCATGCTCCAAATCTTCCGGCCGGCGCACCTCCGTCGTCAGCAAGAAATGCGTCGGCATCGTGCGAAATGTCTTCTCATCGGCGAGCTTCACGACGCTCTTGTCCACGACCGAAACCATCACCATCCCGGGCGCGGGTTTACCCTTCTCATCGGTGGCCGTGTAGGAAAGCGCGACCTTTTCACCGGGAACGTAAAGCGTCTTATTCGCGTCGACTTTCAAGTTGAGCCGCTGAGCCGGAATGCGATAAACCAAACGTTCTGCACGGGGAACCAACTGCTTCGAACCTTGGTTTCCTTGTTCCTCAAACACCGTCACTCGATACACACCGCCGATGCCGGCTTCCGGGCGGAGTGCGATCTCGGTCGCCTGGCCCGGCGCGGCCATGATGCGTTCATGGGCCATGAGTCGGCCACGGCAATAAGCGCCGATCAGAAAGCGGCGCGACTCTTTGCCGCCTTGAAGTTTTACGCGAATCGGCTCATCGTCTTTCGTTACACCCGACGCGATAGCCAACACCACGCCATCGGCCTTGGGTTCGGGAAGCGGATATTTTCCGTCGATTCCCGTCGGACTTTCGATTCGTAATTGGTATGTTTTGCCGGTTTCCGGAGTGAACTCAAAATTCCCCATGCCTTGGTTAGCGCCCGGTTGTGTCGCGTCATTCAAGGTCACCGCCGATGCAACCACCTGGCCACGATCGTCAACGATACTTCCACTCAGTTCGGCCGGTTTGTCGAGCGTGGTGCGTGCTTGGAAATAAACGCGGTTCGGAACGCCAGCCACCAGGTCGCCGCCTTCGGGGAAGAAATCTACGCGGAGTTTTTTCAAGACGATGGGAATCGGTTTCGCAATCGACTCGACGTTACCGCCGTCGTTGAACTCGACCACCAGAGTGCCGTCGCCGCGTTCCATGCTGGCGGGAAGTTGGAACTTTATGTTGACCGCGCCTTTGGCATCGGTCTGTAACTGAGCCGTCTGAACGGGCAGGTCATCGACTTTCAGCGTGGCGACAACAGGTTTCTGGGCGAGCACTGCCCCGCCTTCCGCACTGGCGACCTTGCAGGCGGCGACGAGCTCGTCTCCCGGCCCGTATGATTTTCTGGTGAACTCCAGGTCCTTGTTGAGGCGCGGCTTCTGATATCGGTTAACGATGAACTTGCGTTGTTGTGCGGGAAATCGGCCCGTCATTTCGTTCACCGTCAATGTGTACTCGCCGCCCGGCCCATTTTCGTCGATGAAGTACTCGCCGGCGCCGATGCCGCGGATTGGTTGGTTGTCTTGGCCCAACAACGACAACCCCGTTGCGGCATCCGCTACTCGAGCCGCGCCCTCGAGAATCGGCTGCGTTTCACCTGTCGGCGTGGAAATGGTGTATTGCAAACGAAGCTCATCCGCGGCCGGTTTGAGGCTGGATCGTTCAAGCGTCAAGGATCGAAAGTGAACCGTTTCGCCCGGCTGATACATCGGCTTGTCCGTGGCCAGATGGGTGAGGTATACCGGTGCGACGAGTTTCAGTTTCTCCGTAAGCTCGCCGGTGACGCCGCCCTCCGCCTTTGCCTTGACGACGAGCTGAAGATCGCAGCCTGGTGACACCGGTAGGTCGCGCGGCAGAGCCAAGCGTGCAGCGCCCGGCGTTGAGGCAGGCTTCGTATCAAGTTTCGCAACCACTTGTCGACCGCGCCCGTCCTGGAGTTCTGCACTGATCTGTGCCGCAATGGGTTGATAGGCGGCATTGTAGATTTGGACTTGGTAATCATTGACCGCGCCCGCTTCGACCGTCGGCGGACCGCTAATGCTCATACGCAGTTGCCGGCTATTCAATTCCAGTTGGGCTTTGTTGATCTCAAGTTGGAATTGCGGCTCAAGCTGTTCCAATCCAAGCCGCGCCACGGTGCACGCTTCGGCCGCCTTTTTTTCCTCAACGGCATGAGCGGCGTCCAATTGATCGATCTGCGCGTAAAGCTCTTCTGATTTGGCCTGAGCGGCTGCCAACCGATCGTGTTCCTGTCGGTAGGCATTGGAGCCGATGCCGAGTCCGCCCAAGGCCAGCAGCACCACGGCCGCCACCGCCCAACGCACCACCGCGTTGTGCCGCTGCCGACCCGCCACTACTGGCCTCGCCGGTGCGCTGGACATGGGAATGACGCCAAACTGAACGCCGGGGAACTGCAACCGAGCCGCCGATCCGAAAAGCGCTTTCTGTGCTTCCGCCTTCGCAAGCGCTTCCCGACAACCGGCACACCCCGCCATATGGGTGCGGAGCGACTGCACCTCGTTTTCGTCTAACAGATCGTAAAGGAAATCCAGCATCTGTGACTGGATGGATTCGCAGCGGTTCATAAGTTCGTCACTCCAAAAAAGCGCTCACGTGGCCAATTGGCGGCGTAACTTCTGTAGCGCACTTCGCATCTGGGTCTTTACGGTGCCGACGGGGCTGTTGCGGATTTCGGCAATCTGTTCATACGTCAACTCGCCGTTCTGCCGGAGGAGGAAGACTTCCTTTTCGTCCGGTCGTAACTTCAGGATCGCCTGCCGAAGCTGCTCGATGGTTTCTTCTTGCTCCAACGTCTCATCCGCACTCGTGTTTTCACCGGCTAACATCGCTTCTCCTCCGCTGAACAGCTTCGCCCGGCGGTGCCAGGCGCTGCGCTGCAGGTCTTTGGCGGCATTGAGACCGACACGAAATATCCAGGCGCGCAAATCCCGCACACTCGCCAGACTCTCTTCGGCGCGCCAGCACTTCAAGAATGCTTCCTGGGCCGAGTCTTGTGCGTCTTCCCGATTTCCGAGGATAAACCAAAGCGTGCTTACGAGTTCGTCGCGAATTTCGTTGAAGGCGCGGGCCAGCATCTCCTTCGGCGATGGCGTGCCATCGCTCGCCGGTGTCGATCGTGCCTGCACAATAGGGCCCGGCTGATTCATGCCTTCATCATCTTAGACGAGATACGACGGCGGATAGTTTGGATTCCGGCAGGCCCACGGGTCGCAGCCGAGCCCACGGGTCGCAGCCCGTGGGCTTTAGTATTACGATCTTCATGAGCGCTACCGCCAACGACACGAAGTCTGGTCCGCCGAAGCCATTCGAAGCCGCGTGGCCGTGGATCCTTTGCCTCATCGGCCTGGACTATTTCAGCACACTCGCCTATCAGCCGTCGATTGCATACCAGGCCGCTGGCCCGCTGGCGCCGTTGGCCATGACGTTAATCGTAGTTATTACGATTTTCTGCGCCGTGCCGGTTTACGGCTATGTGGCCCGCTGGTCGGTGCGCGGGCAGGGATCGATCGGAATGTTGGAACGACTGGTGCCGGGTTGGACAGGGAAGCTGCTGGTGTTGATTCTTCTCGGGTTTGCCGCGACCAACTTTATCTTCAGCCGGACTTTCTCGGCAGCCGACGCCGCGGTTCACCTCATCCAGAATCCGAACCCTCAATGGCAACGTGCTCTCGATCACATCTGGACGGCGGGTGATGCCAGGTCGGCCAGCGATCATCCAGTCTGGCAACGCATCTGGGATTACTGGGACCGGCAGATGGTCGCGACGCTGCTCTTACTTGTCGTCGGGTTCATCTTTTGGGCCGTGTTCTGGAGGGGCTTCACGAAACGAGTCGTGCAACTCGCCGCGGTCGTCGTCGCGGTTTATTTGACTCTCAATGCCGTCGTGATTGTCAGCGGCCTCGTTTACCTCGGCGACAACTTCCATGTCGTGCAGGAGTGGTGGGCAAATGCGAGAGAGAATAACGGAACCTCACTTTCTTTCCCGCTGAACGGCACGTTCTGGATGATGGCGGCCGCGTGTCTGCTCGTGCTTCCGAAGATGGCACTGGGATTGAGCGGCTTTGAGTTAAGCATGGTGGCCATGCCGCTCATCCGCAGCGCCGCGAACGATGCTTCCGATTTTCCCACTGGCCGAGTTCGAAATACACGAAAGATGCTGCGTGCGGCTGCGGCCATCATGGCCGTTTACCTCCTCGGCGCCACGATGGTAACTACCACCCTGATTCCCGCGCACGCCCTCGCCCCAGGTGGCGACGCCGCCGACCGATCACTCGCTTATCTCGCCCACGGCGGAACGTTGGCAATCGGAACGTCGGCTAAGGACATCAATCCCATGTTCGGGGAGCTTTTCGGCACGACCTACGATGCCGCCACCATCGTGATCCTCAGCCTGGCCGGCGCCGCGGTCACCATCGCTCTCCGCGACCTGGTGCCTCCCTACCTCCATCGGCTGGGAATGGAACTGCCATGGGCATCCGCGATCGGCGCGATTCTTTATCTCTTCAACCTTACCAAGCTAGTTGTCACGGTCGTCTTCCACGCGAGTTTGAATGCACAGCGCGGCGCTTACGCTACCAGCGTACTCATGCTTTTCGCCAGCGCGTCGATGGCGGCCATGCTCGCAGCCCGGCGACTGGATTCGTCACCGACGCGCTCATTTTGGATGACGTATCTTTCCGCATTCAGCGCGGTCGTGTTCACCGTATTGGCCGGCGCTGTCATGATCGCGCGTCCGGAAGGCGCCCTTGTCGCGCTTGTATTGGTGGCCGTGGTGTTGGGCGTTTCGATGGTGTCACGGGCTATTCGCACCAGCGAGCTGCGATTCTCGGGGTTCGAGTTTGTCGACGACCGCTCCAAGTTCCTCTGGCAAAGCTTGGTATATCTCGATTTCCCTGTTATGGTGCCGCATCGCCCCGGTCACCGAAGTATCGCCGACAAAGAAGCCGAGATTCGTGCACGCCATCGACTGACGCCGGAGATTCCCGTAGTTTTCGTGGAAGCCACATTAGGCGACCCGAGCGAGTTCTATCAGCTTCCGCTCGTGGAAGCCCACCAAGACGACGGTCGATTTGTTCTGCGGGTCACCCGTTGCGCATCCATTCCCCATGCGTTGGCCGCGGTGGCGCTGGAACTTTCTAAAGTCGGCGATCCACCGGAGATCCACTTCGGCTGGTCCGATGAAAATCCGATCGCGGCCAACTTGAAGTTCGTGCTCTTCGGACAGGGAAACGTGCCGTGGATGGTCCGTGCCCTCATCCGTCGTGCAGAACCCCGTCCCGAGCGACAACCACAGGTCATCATCGGTTGAGCAGAATCGAAAAAACGGGCGCCTTTCGCGTTCAACTGTTTTTGTTGATGGTGTGCGGAGAAGGCGCCCTCGCCGGATTGGCGTTGCTCCTCATTTGGCTCTGCGATCTCCCCTTGTGCGGAACCATCCTGTGGAGCATCGCGGATGCCGCCATTGGCGCACTTCTTAGCATCCCCATGATTGTCGGCATGTTGATTTTCCTTCGCTTGCCGACGAGGTCTTCCGCGGAAATGCGGCGATTCTGCGACGCAATATTGCGGCCGATTTTCCACGTCTGTCGCTGGCCGGAGCTTCTGTTGATCTCACTCGTGGCCGGCGTCACCGAAGAGTTGCTTTTCCGCGGAGCGTTGCAAACCATCGCCACCAGCTGGTGGGGACCGACGCTTGCCTTACTGGCAAGCAGCGTGCTATTCGGGCTGCTGCACCCGTTTTCCATCGTCTATGTGGTCTTCGCCGCACTCATGGGAGCTTATCTTGGTGCGCTTTGGCTCGTGTTCGGCAACTTGCTTGTGCCGATGCTGGCCCACGGAGCTTATGATTTCGTGATGTTGCTAATGGTCGTTAAAGATCCGGTGCGCTGGCTGGGAGCTCACGAGTCGAGGTGAAAGATGCGCTGGACGTTGTCACGGAGCAAACAGCGAGCGATGTCAACCGCCTGGCTTTCCGCACACACGCCTGGGCGGACGAAGTCATCGGCGAGCACGGTAGCGAGGATGCGGCGGTACATGTTGTACTTCGGCAGCGCGAACTCCAGTTTGTATATGTCGCTGTAGTAGCCGATCTGTTTGACCTTCGGCACCGCCTGGAGCCTGAGCCGCAAGTCGGATTCGATCAGCACCGGCACGTTCGAGTACCACCAGTGACCGCTCGTTACCACATTGGGGAAGATCCAAGAGTACGCGGCCAGTTCTTGATTCTGCATGCTGCTCAGTACCGAAACGCAAAATGTCACGTCCGGAAATGAATTGAAGAGTTCCGCATACTGCCGAAGCGACCACCGCTGATCGAACAAATCCCGGCCTTGATGCACGCCATGAGCGTAAACGCTGCGGTTAACACCGATCATGAGGTCGAAAGGGAGACGAAACTCCCGGCAGCATTCCGCCAGAATCCAAAAGACTCCTGTGGCCGCGTCGTTAGAAATAGGTTGCGGCGTAAAGTCCGGCGGCAGTGATACCGCACACGCCTTGGCGCCGTGCGCCACGAAGCGGTCAAACAACTTGGTAACTGCACGCCGAATCCCACCGGCGTCGACGGCGTCCACTCCTGTCGCTTGGGCCAATCGTTCGCGGACCTCTCGCTTGCCGAGATGAAACACCAATTCGTCGGCCCGCAAACACGGGACGTATCGACCGGTATCAAACCCGGACAGCGGATCGTCGAAATCGTTTGTGAGAAACGCCTTCTCCAAATTGGTTTTTTGGAGCACGCGCTCCTCCCAATCCGGAGCAGCAAAGGTTCGTTCTGCGGCATCCCAAAGCCAATCGGTGTCGGCGTCGGTAAGCCGCTCGCCGGTGTATCCGAGAAACTCTCGGGCAATCTCGACCAGCCATTGGTATTGCACCGTGTTGTCGAATTGGGACGCGTGACGAAGGATCGCGCGAACACGATCGCGCGGCTCATGTTCGGGGCCGAGCAGCTTCTTGTCCAAACCGCATGAGTGTGCGAGTTCGGTGTAGTAGTGGTAGTCGAGAATCTCCGCCAGGTTTCTTGCCGTCGGCGCAAGCGGATTGATGTGCGTGTGCGGATCAATCAGCGGGATCGAGCAAATCTCTTGATAAAGATCACTCGCGAGTCCGTCCAGCCCTCGCATCGAACGCCTCTTTTTAGAACCGATATTGTAATTCTTCGCCGACACGTGGATCAACGTGGGGCCAGTAAAGCCGAAAATCCTTCATCCGCCATTCTTGGTCGGAATCGAGAACAAATGTCGCCTTACAATTGAAGTTCCCGAAGCCGCCGAAAGCTGGCCCTTTTCCTTTCGTCCGAAATATGACGACGGCCGTTCGCTTCGGCCGAGAAATCTCGACGGCTTCAAAATCCCAGACTTCAACGCCGGTCACATCACCTCGCTTGATGTAACCCTCGACGCGCTGACGGAAGTCGGCCTTCTTCACGTTATCCTGGAGCATGAACTGGTCGGACATGTGAGTGAAGATGCGATTCACATCGCGGTCGGCGACGGCATCGGCCATCTCCCGCGTCTTGCGAACGATCTGTTTGAAGTCGGTTGGAACGAGAAACTTGAGCGACAGAACCGCTACGATGATAGCGCCGACAATGAGCAGGCCAATCACGTAGGCGCGCTGCCGTGTGCGCCACCAGACGATTCCGAGCCCGGCCGCCACGAGGCCCAGGACGAGGAGCACGTTGGTCGGGTCGTCGACGAGCCAACTAGGCATGAGACGGTCCAGAGCGAAAGAAGACCGCGGCCGTCACGTAAAGTCCCGCCGCTGCCGCAAGTCCCGTCTGGCGAACCACGGCATCGCGGGAGAACAAGGCGACAACTCGCCCCGGCCCGTTGCGAATCGCTGCCCCCGTATCCAGCAACGGCGCGGCAAACAAGAGGATCACCAATGCCGTCGCCAAGCCCAAGGTGAGCCGAAACAGGCAGCGCGTGACGAACGTTGAAAGAACCATGTGGGCTTATCTAACTCCGAAACGCCGGGCACAGGTCAATGCCATAGCGCGCGTCCTCTTGCAATTCATCCTCGATGCGAAGGAGCTGATTGTATTTCGCCGTCCGGTCCGTGCGACTGGCCGAGCCGGTCTTGATCTGGCCGGCATTGGTGGCGACGGCGATGTCGGCGATCGTCGCGTCTTCTGTCTCGCCGCTGCGATGGCTGATCACCGCGGTGTAGCCGTTGCGGCGGGCGAGGTCGATCGCGTCCAGCGTTTCCGTCAATGTCCCGATCTGGTTGACTTTGACGAGAATGCTGTTGGCAACGTTTTGTTCGATTCCCTTTCGAAGTCGCTCGGTGTTGGTCACGAACAAATCATCGCCGACCAATTGAATCCGGGCGCCGAGTTCCCGCGTCAGCTTTTGCCAGCCGTTCCAATCGTCTTCGGCAAGCCCGTCCTCGATGGAACGGATGGGCCAGCGGCTACACCAATTCTTCCACAGATCGATCATTTCCTCCGTCGTGGCGATGTGATCCGGCCGGCTTTTGAAGAAACAGTAACCCGACTTTTCCTTTTTTTTCGCTTCATCATAGAGTTCGGTCGTTGCCGGGTCTAACGCAAGCACGATGTCTTCGCCGAATCGGTAACCCGCGCCTTCCACGGCCAGGGCCAAAACTTCGAATGCATCTTCGGCAGTTTTCAGGTTGGGAGCGAATCCGCCCTCATCGCCGACGGCCGTGCTTAATTGTCGTTTCTGCAATACCTTTTTGAGGGAATGAAACGTCTCGGCCCCCATGCGCAGGGCATCTCGAAACGTCTCCGCCTTCACCGGCACGATCATGAATTCCTGGAAGTCGACGTTATTGTCGGCGTGCTTGCCGCCGTTCAAAACGTTCATCATCGGCACGGGCAGATACTTCGTATTGGTGCCGCCCAAATACCGGTACAGCGGCAATCCGAGGTAATCAGCGGCAGCGTGCGCGACGGCGAGCGAAACTCCTAGAATCGCGTTGGCACCGAGATTTTCTTTGTGCGCAGTTCCGTCGAGCTCCAACATGAGTCGATCGATGGCCAACTGGTCCATCGCGTCGCAACCGATCAACTCCGGCGCGATCACCTCGTTCACGTTGCGCACGGCGTTCAAGACACCCCGGCCCAGATAGCGTTTGGCGTCGCCGTCACGTAACTCGAGCGCCTCATGTGCGCCCGTACTCGCCCCGCTTGGAACGGCAGCCCGGCCCACGCTTCCGTCTGCCAGAACCACCTCCACCTCAACGGTGGGATTGCCGCGACTGTCGAGAATTTCCCGCGCGTGGATGTTCTGTATCGTCATGGAGCTCTTGGGATTAGGGGAAGCGTTGAGTGACCAAGATTTGATACGTCGGGCGGGAAGGCTTTCAAGGTAAACACAGGGACCCCGGCGGGGTCGTCGCATGGACCGTTCGGGTGTAACGTCTGTAGCGGAAGAAAAGCTCGTAACGACGCGGTCGCGGGATGCTACTCGTGCCGGGGTCCCTGATGTTGCCGCTTGCGGCCAGGCGTGGGGCGCTTCGCCGCAAGCGGCAACCTAGAGATGTTCGGCATTCCGCCCCAATAACTACAGCCTGTGTTGTGTGACACCGTCTACTGGGCGGCGTGTTTGCCGCTATCAGGGTAAACGTCCGGCAGACGGTTCGGCGGCAACGGCTCCGCGACTGGTTTGGGAGGTTGGTCGTCGCGTTCGGCATATTCCTGTTTTCGCATAACGCGCGCGATTTCTTCCGGACTGAGATGTTGCGTACGGCCTTCGCCTTCGCTTGCAGGCAGATCAGGACCCAAAAAAACCTTGAACTTGAAGTTGGCGAACGCGACTTGATCGTTCGGCAAGAGTGCAGCGCGGCGAACCCGTTGGCCGTTCACGCGCGTTCCGTTGGTGCTTCCGAGGTCCCGAAGCATCAGAAGTCCATCGGTCTTGACCAGGATGCAATGCATCTTGGACACGCTCTTGTGATCCAAACGCAAGTCACAATCTTCTTTGCGACCGACTAAAGTGAGATCGCGCGAGACATCGACCGCTTCACCGCCGTCGACAGGTATGAGTTGGGCACGCATGCCAGACATGATAGCACATGCACAGGCGGTTAGCGCTGGGTCACAATGTACCCGCCGAGATGAGTGCCGAGCGGAGGAATGAGTTTCGCTAATTCGTGAACGACCGGGGTCGCCACCATGTCCGGCCGCACGACCAGGAAAATGGCGTCGGCCGCCGCAGCCCAGGAGACCATCTCCGGCCCGCCGTCCCACGACGGACCGTCGACCAGGATCCAATCGAAATGACTGCGCAGTTGGTTGAGAACCGTGTGTAATGCCTCGGCCATCGGCCACGGTGTCCCGGCAACAACAGGCTCGCCGGCGCCGAGAACCCACAGCCCAGGTTGGCCGGACTCTTGAAGCGCCCGACTGAGCGGAACGGTTTGACGAGTGACTTCGCGAAGCCCGGGACTCGCCTCGAGACCGAGACGTGCCGTGATGGCCGGTCGGCGGAGGTTGCCGTCGATCACCAAACTCCGCCCTTCGGCGTAGGCCGCACGACTGATCGCCAGGTTGAGTGCCGCGGTGGTGGCGCCAACGCCCGAAATCGGCGACACCAGCAGATGAATCGGTGCATCCTTGCCCAGACGCCGCGTCGTCATGCCGCTAAGGACCGCTCGGTATTGTTCGCTGACGGGGTGATGGGGTTCATGAAACGCAATGAGTTGCGGCGCGAACCGACTTGATGCCGGCCCGAGTTTTGCATCAGCCGAATTCGGTTTGTATGCAATCCCCGCCATGGCGTGGGATGTGTCGGCCGACGGCGTCTCTGCCGGCGGAGCCGCGTTTCCGTTAGGAATTCGATGGGCTGCCGCTCGAACGGATGGCGATGCGTCGATTTCGCGCCGTGGACCGCCAACCTCGATGTAAGGAATCTCGGTTTCGGGATGGGCTTCGACCGAGGGCGCACGGCTGGCCGGCATCGCCGTTGCCTGCCGCGAAATCGGGCGGCTGAGAATCTCCAAAATCCTTCCCATCGGCACGTCCTCGCCTCAATGTCTATCGTCGAAATCTATGCGGACCGACGTTTGCGCTCAGTGGCTTTCACCGAGCGCCGCCGGCCCTTCCGGCGCGGCGGCGTTGCGGTTACCGTCGAATCATCGCCGGCATCCGCCACCAGTGCTGGGAAACCCGGATTTGCCACGACTTCGGGTGTCTCGATTTCGAGCATCGATTGGGCCTCGGTAACGGCTTCAACATCGACCACGTTGCAGCCGGCGTCATGGGCCAACATCATTGCCTGTTGAGCCAGTTTCCCTAACGTCCGAGGCACACCCCTGCAGACCGCAGCGATGATTTCCACTGCTTCTTCCGTGAACAGCTCTCGGTCGCCGGCGCCCGCAACCCGCAGTTGATGCCAAAGGCACTCTGCGGCTTCTCTGTCGGTGAACGATTCCAGGTGAACGCGAAGTGCCAAGCGTTGGTTGAAGGCCGACAGTGATGGATTCTCGAGCGTGGTTAGTATGTCGGGCTGAGCCGACAGCACGATGCACACCGCCCGTCGCGATCCCGCTTCGAGATTCACGAGCAGCCGCAATTCTTCGAGACAAACCGCAGGTAAGTTGTGTGCTTCATCGACGACCAGGACCGTTCGCCGGCCGTCGGAAACATTCTGAAGCAGTACCTGAGCCAAACCCAGGCGAAGTTCTTGTTCGGTCTTGCCCTCGTACGGTTGCGAAAGATCGAACAGCACGGCCTGAAGCAGGGCGGCCGCGGTCGTAAAGTTGCAATGGGTCACATAGGCGCTTTTAACGTCACTTCCAAGACGTTCCAGCAGGCATTGGCAAATCAACGTCTTTCCGACACCGGCGTCGCCATAGAGGAGACAAAGGCCTTCGTCGTGTAGCACGGTCTCTTGCAGCGCCCGAATCGCTGCTTCATGGGAAGTCGCGGGAAAGTACGCACTTGCATCGGGGCCGGCGCGAAACGGTCGGCTGCAAAGGCCGAAGTGACTCTCGTACATCCCTGCCGTCCCCCTGTGTCGGCGCGTGGAAGCCGCGCCCTCACCATTTATCGGCGGTACAAACGTGGGAAGTGTAACAAAAGGAAAAGGTCCAACGAATTGCTCGGCCTACGCAAACGCCAACGTTAACCCGAATTGCCCGGTTTCTCAGTTGCTTGGACCTGTGCCGGCCGCATTTGGATGTACACCAGGTAACCGAGAAACGCCACCGTCCAGATGACCACCCTATAGACGAGCGCCGCGAAAAAGCCGTACTCCGGATCGGCGCCAATAATACGATACAATTCCCCGGCGGCCGCCTCGCCGACGCCGAGTCCGCCTGGGGTGATGGGGATCGCGTAGATCACCATGAGAATCGGGACGATCATGAAATGCGCTGTGGCCGACGGTATTTGGTCCGCCGCGTAGAGCGTTCGAGCAGCGAAGTAGAACGTCAGTACAAAACCGATGTGCCCGATCAATGAAAGAAGAATGGCGAACCAGAAACGCTTGCTCCGTTTGCGGTAGGTCCACACCGCACGCCACGCCTCCACCATCGAGCCTCCGACTCGCGGAATCTTCTGCAGGCGTCCCGCGAAGCGAACCGCGCGATACTCGGGCAAGAAGCCGAGCGAAATCCAGACGGCCAACGTCACGCCAATGATGATCCATGCATAGGTGACAATCTTCTGGAGCGCATCCGATTGTCCCGCGAAGTAACCAAATGCCCAGAAGGCAGCGCCGAGCAACGCGACAAACCAAATCAAGGCCCACAGCGCCGCCCCGCGGTCGATGACGACGGTAGAGACCGCCACCGTCCGACGCTTCTGCTCCCGCGCAATAAATGCCGCTTTGACAATGTCGCCCCCGACCGAGCCGGGGAGAAACGTGCTTAAGAAAAAACCCATGAAGCCCAGGCGAATCGCATTGAACACCGTAAACGGCAAGTCGACCGCACGAACCAACAAGAACCAACGGACAAACGTCAACACAAGCGCGGACAGCATCATCCCCATGGCGATGAGAAACGGGAGCGGATGGAGCGGTTTTTGGGAAAGCTTGCCGAGACCGTCTTGGTTCATCCAGATGAGGTACGCAAGGAGCGCGAAACCAAGTCCATACTTGAACAGCGTGATAAGAACGGCCTTGCGCCGCGACTTTTTCGGCTCAAGTTCGTCGCCGTTGCCAACGCTGTTCAGGGAATCTACCGACAAAAAGTTCACCTCCCAACACGCCCGACAAGTCTAAGGCATTTTCCGTCTGCCGCCTAGCCACGTCCAGGTTATGCGCCTGGCGTGATTGACAGAATGGAGTTTGGGCGATAGCCTATCTTCTGGATGGATGAATCGGGGGCGTGGCGCAGTTGGGAGCGCGTCTGAATGGCATTCAGAAGGTCAGGGGTTCGAATCCCCTCGCCTCCATTTGGGTTAGGGCCGTCCAACCTTTCTCGACACGAGTATCCTTTCTCGTGGCATTTACAAATCTGATCCGCTCCATCAAGTGGCAATCGACGCCGTTGACAAGCTCGGCCGCGCAGCGCAGCTCGCCGGCCTCGGCACGCCTTCATTACCCCTCGAACGCAGCAACCCGCTGGACCAGTGCCAGCACTCGTCCCGGGTCCAGCTCGGTGAAACTGCGGCTGATCCCGGTCGCGACCAGGAAGCAGTCCGCATGCTGCAGGTAGTCGTCGACGTTCTCTGGCGTGATGCCGCTAGCGATTCCCAACGGCGTGCCGCCCAGAGCCCGCTTCATCCGCCGGATCTTCTCCACCTCGGCTGCATGCCCCGTGCCCGGACCGCTCGTCGTGACCACGTCCATGTATCGCGCGGCGACCCGGCACGCCGCCTCCAGATCTTCGACGTGCCGCTGGTACTTGAACGCAACCCCGCCGAAGTAGAGGCAGCCGGGAACGCGGGCGTCCCTGACGTCGAGCACGCGCTCGGCGTGGGGTTGCTGTTCTTGGGCCTCCTCGATCCCGGCGTTGTCGACCCAGACTCCACTGACCTTGCCGGAAACCGTCGCGAACACTTGCCCGGGGGACATCCCCAGGCAGTTGACACCTACCCACCACCCAACCTGCGCGTCCGCGACGGCCGCATGGATATCGAGCAACGCCTGGTCCGCCATCCCGTGGTTGATCAGAAAAGCACCATCCGCACGCGCCTCACGTGCGATTCGCGCGTTTCGTTGGGCCTGCTCCAGTGAATCAACGTGGACTACCGGCAGCACCGCATGGCGGCCAGGAAACACTTGCCGGTATTGTCTCGCTGGAGACGCGATCATGAGCAGGGGCCTGCCAGGTATCCGATGTCAATTCCTCGTCGCAAGCGTACGCTATCCCTGTCAAACGTGCTACTCAAGATGTGTCTCATGATACGCAAACTCGCTAGATGGTGTTGGATCCACAAGAAGCTCACCGTCGCCACACTTTTCGTTCTCGCAGTTGTCGCCGTCAACGCTGTCGCCTACATGCATGCGTATGCGATGACACACTTCACGCGCGGTGGCGATAGGACCAGAATCCCGAGGACTTAACAGTCCTGCATAAGCTCGGCGTACTTATCACCGGCGTCAATATCCCGCGCCCGATGAACGGTGTCGCACCGGACACCGTGGGACTCACTTACCAGACCCATAAACTCACGACGGCGGATGGATTCGGGATCGAAGTCTGGCACATTGAGCATCCGAAACCGAAGGGTGTGGTGCTAATGTTCCACGGGTACTCGGCCGTCAAAAGCGTTCTGCTGGGCGAGGCGCGGGCCCTTCACGATCTTGGCTACGACGTGATCCTGACGGACTTTCGCGGTAGCGGCGGCTCCGACGGCGATCAGACTACTATCGGCGTTTTCGAATCGCATGACGTTGTTGCCGTGTACGAGTACGCGCGGCAACGCTGGCCCTCTCGGCCGATCATTCTTTTCGGCCAATCCATGGGCAGCGCCGCGATCTTGCGTGCCGTCGCCGTCAGCGATGTTCGGCCGGATGCGCTGATTCTGGAGTGTCCGTTTGATCGCTTGCTTTCAACGGTCGCGAATCGATTTCACTCGATGCGTTTGCCGAGTTTTCCGCTCGCTCACATTCTGGTGTTTTGGGGCGGCGTGCAGAACGACTTCAACGGCTTCGAACACAATCCGGTGGAGTATGCCGCCCACGTTACCTGCCCGACTTTGCTCCTTCACGGCAACGATGATGAACGTGTGACGCGCAAGGAAGCCGATGCCGTGTTTGCACAGTTGAAGGGCAAGAAACGACTTCACGCGTTCGACGGCGTCGGCCACTATCCATACTTCAGGGCCGTTCCGGGGCAATGGAAACAGGAAGTGGGCCGGTTCTTAGCGGCAGAGTTTTGACGTAGACGCCACTCCCGCCCTCACGCTTTTGACGGGTTGATTCCCTTGAATCTGCGCACGCAATCCGTGATGGCGACTTCCGTCGGCAGGCGCTCAATACTGGACGCGCCGAAGAAGCCGACGATGCCACGTGTGTGCGCCATGATGTACGCAGCGTCTTGCGGTTCGGAGATGGGGCCGCCGTGACATAAGACGAGGATGTCGGAGTTGACGGACTTGGCGGAATCGTGCAGCAGCTGAACTCGCGCCGCCGCCTGTTCGAGTGTCATGGCCGTGCGCGCCCCGATGGTACCCTTGGTGGTCAAGCCCATGTGAGGGATAAGCACATCCGCGCCCGCCTTGGCCATGGCTCGGGCTTCGTCTTCGGTGAACACATACGGACAGGTGAGCAAGTCGAGCGCACGGGCTTCGCGGATCATGTCGACTTCGAGATCAAAACCCATTCCTGTTTCTTCAAGGTTCTGGCGAAACGTTCCGTCGATCAGGCCGACCGTTGGAAAGTTCTGGACGCCGCTGAAGCCGGCCTCGCGGATGTCGCGCAAGAATCGTGACATGGACCGAAACGGATCGGTGCCGCACACACCGGCCAGAACCGACGTTTGTTGCACGATCGGCAAGACCTCGCGCGCCATGTCCATGACGATCTGATTCGCATCGCCGTACGGCATGAGCCCGCTGAGACTTCCTCGGCCCGCCATGCGGAAACGGCCGGAATTGTAGATGATGATCAGATCGGCCCCGCCGGCTTCGGCACACTTGGCGCTTAAGCCGGTGCCGGCGCCGCAACCAATGATGGGTTTCCCGGCGGCTACTTGTGCCCTTAGGCGTTGGAGGCATTGCTCACGAGTGAGTATCGAGTTCATCGCGATGGCGATTGTAGCCCGTGCCGGCGTCATTGTCACGGCGAGCCGAGTTGCGTAAGCAACCGGGTGCGACCCGTGCGTCGGTCGAACTCGGGTGCTTACGCACCTCGGCTCGCCATAATAGGTTCGTCTTGAACGCTGGCCGCTCGGCGTGGCATCATGCGTTGCGTCAAGCTCGCAGAGGGAAATCATGCCCGTAGTCCTCATCGGCACCCTAGACACCAAAGGCGCGGAATACGCCTTCGTCCGGGACCAACTTCACGCCGCCGGTATTCGCACCATCGTGATTGACGCCGGCGTTCTCGGCGATCCACACTTTGCGGCGGACATCACCCGACACGAGTTGTACGCCGCGGCCGGCACCACGGTTGCCGCTCTTCAGAAAGCAAGCGATCGCGGCAAGGCCATCGCCGCGGCCGCAGACGGCGCCGCAAAGATGGTGCGGCAACGGCAGGACCAAATCGACGGCATCATTTCTCTTGGCGGCTCGGCCGGCACCACCATCGGAACGGCAGCCATGCGTGCCCTGCCCTTCGGAATTCCCAAGCTCATGGTCAGCACGCTGGCCAGCGGGCAGGTTCGGCCCTACGTCGGCGTCCGCGACATCATGATGATGCACTCCGTCGTCGATATCTCCGGCTTGAATCGCATCAGCCGGACCGTGCTCACGAATGCGGCGAATGCGATGATTGGAATGGTGAGGAAGCAGAATTCAGAATTCAGAATTCAGAATTCAGAATCGGACAAGAGAATCATTACGGCCACGATGTTTGGGGTGACGACGCCGTGTGTTGATGTCGCTCGAAAGCAATTGGAAGCGAAGGATTTCGAAGTCTTGGTGTTTCATGCTACCGGGACCGGCGGCATGACGATGGAGAGTTTCATCAAGGATGGACTGGTGCAGGGCGTTTTGGATATCACCACGACGGAGTTGGCGGATGAACTAGTGGGTGGCGTGCTGAGCGCGGGCCGCGACCGTTTGACAGCGGCGGGCCAAGCTGCGGTGCCGCAGGTCATCTCAGTCGGCGCGCTCGACATGGTCAACTTCGGTCCGCCGGAAACGGTGCCGGAGAAGTTCCGTGGCCGGCGTTTCCATCGGCACAATCCCACCGTCACGCTCATGCGAACGACGCCGGAGGAGAATGATCGGTTGGGCAAGGAAATCGCCGAGAAGGCCAGCGCCGCGAGCGGGCCGACAGCAGTGCTGGTGCCGCTGCGTGGCGTCTCGGCCATCGACGCGGAAGGCCAACCGTTCTGGTGGCCGGAAGCCGACGCGGCCTTGTTTCAGAGTTTACGGCAATGGATGAGTCCGGCTGTTGAATTAGTGGAACTTGACATGCACATCAACGACCCGCGCTTCGCCGAGGCCGCCGCCATGCGGTTGTTGCGATTACTGGCCAAGGTTTAACCGCGGTTCGCAGAACCGCGCGGCCTTGTGGGCCGCGCTAAACCTCACCCCGTCATGATGCGGCCGGTGATTCGGTGTTAACCGCCGGGCGTGGAAAGATTGCTGACATCCCACAGCAGCACCTTGCCCTCACCGCTGGTTGCCAGCGTTTTTCCGTCGGGGCTGAAACAGATAGAAGAAACGAAGCTTGGCGGTGCGATCAAGGTTTCGCGTAATTTTCCTTCCACGGCGTCGATCAGGTGAATGCGTGGTTGCGCCACTTCATCGGGGGTCAGCTCAACATTTCCCCGCGTTTTTGGCATGACTTGCGTGACGAGCGCGATCCATTGCGTTCCGAAAACAAGCGCCACGTCGGACTCGCTTCCGATTTTTAATGCTTCGTTGGGAAACAAAAGCACTTGCCATGGGCCACCCAAGTGAATCACCGGCGCCGTTGTCGGTTCACCAGTAAATTCAAGAAAGCCGTTGCGGTCACGGTGAGCCAACCCATATTCCACGCGGCCGCGAAGACCATCACCAACATACCCGGGCATTTGAACATCTATTTTGACGGAATAGAAACGCACGGACGGGTTTTTCGCCACATGAAGCTTCTCCAATTCATCCACCGCAGGCGGTCGCTTATAGACTTGCAGCCTAAGTTTCTGATGCGTTAGCCGGCCGTCTTGAATTTCTTCGCACTCGAATAGGTACGTACCATCCTCCGAATCCGTGTCCGGCCCAGGCGTGGCAGAGATCGCTTCACCGGTTTCAGTCAGATCGCCGTTGGCATTGCGGTCGACGTAGAGCGTGTCGGCATCCTGCACCAGCCAAACGCGAGTTTTCGCTTCGGGACCAAAAACCAGCAGGCAGAATTTTACATTCTTCGATTTGTAAGGCGGTTCTTTGGCGATCGTGCGATCAATTTTCGTCAAACCGACGTCGAAGGCCGACAACGCCATAGATGGGATCAGACTCGAAACCAGCATGAGGATGGTGGCCATGGGTTAGTCTCCCAGGAGGAATGCCGCCGACCAAAACTAGCTTACGCCGGGACACAAGCTCAACACAAGTCACGCCGTCCGCACCGCCGCCGCGCTTTCTAGCCCGAAACGCTCGATCCCCATCTCACGCAGCTTGAACTTCTGCACTTTGCCGGTCACCGTCGAAGGATACTCATCGAGGAAAACGACATAACGCGGCACCTTGTAATGCGCGATCCGCTCTCGGCAATATGCCTTCACGTCGTCGGCCGATAGTTTGGCGCCGGGTTTGAGGCGAATCCAGGCGCTGACTTCCTCCCCGTACTTCTCGTCGGGAAGACCGACGACTTGCACATCCGCGACATCGGGATGGGTGTAGAGGAACTCCTCGATCTCACGCGGATAAATGTTCTCACCGCCGCGGATCATCATGTCCTTGATGCGACCAGTGATGCGGTAATATCCGTCGGTTGTCTCGACGGCGAGATCGCCGGAGCGCAGCCAGCGGTCCGGCGTGATGGCCTGGCTAGTTTCAGCCGGTTTGTTGTAGTAACCCGTCATCACGCCGTGGCCGCGCACCCACAGCTCGCCGGTTTGTCCGGGCGGTAAGGGGGCGCCTGCCGAGTCCGCGATGCGCACTTCCAATCCCGGCAGGATCGTGCCGACCGTGCTGACACGTTTTTCAACCGGGTCGGCAGTGTTGGTCTGTGTAATGACGGGCGAAGCCTCGGTCAGGCCATAGGCGATGGTCATGCCGCGGGCGCCCATGCGTTCGACGACCGCCCGCATGACTTCAATCGGACACGGAGCGCCGGCCATAATTCCTGTTCGCAAATCATCGAAGCGGAAATCGGCGAACCGCGGATGATTCAACTCCGCTATGAACATGGTCGGTACGCCGTAGATGCCGGTGCAACGCTCATCTTGGATGGTCTGCAACGTGGCCAATGGATCGAATGACTCGGCCGGAATCACCATCGCGGCGCCGTACACGACGCACATGATCGTGCCCATGACGCAACCGAAACAATGGTAGAGCGGCACGGGGATGCACAAGCGATCCTTGTCGCCGAACGCCATGCGCTCACCAATGTAGTAGCCGTTCATTAGAAGGTTGCGATGAGTCAACATCGCGCCTTTCGGGAAGCCCGTGGTGCCGGAGGTGTACTGAATGTTGGCAACGTCATCGAAACGACACTCGGACTGTCGAGATTCGAGCTCTGCATCGCTCACCGCCGAGGCTCGTTGACAAAACTCGTCCCATTTCAACATACCGGGGCGAGCGTCGGCATGAATGCTCACCACATGCTTCAGATGCGGAAACGACTTCGGGTCCGGGTAGACATCGGCGAGAATGTCGAAGTAGTTCGTGGTCTTGAACTGATTCGTCAGAAACAACGCGGTGATGTCGGCCTGGTTCAGGACATACGCCAGTTCCTGCGACCGGTACGCGGGGTTGACGTTCACCAGCACGGCACCAGCGTGGGCTGCCGCAAACTGAAGCACCACCCACTGTGGCCAATTGGTCGCCCAAATCCCGATGTGATCGCCACGGCGGGTGCCGAGTGCGATCAGCGCCTTCGCTGCGGTGTGTACTTCGTGTCGAAACTCGGCGTACGTCTTGCGATAACCAAGTTGGGGAAAGACCAGCGCCTCGTGATTCGGAAATCGCCCCGCGACGGCTTCAAACGCCTGCGCGATTGTCAAGCCGTCGACCCAGGGTTTCGCGCTACTCGACATGATCTCGGTTCCTCTCTGTTTAGCCGCGACGCGAAGTCTTCGGAGCGGAGCGCTGGGTGTCGTCCGCGCTCCGCTCCGAAGACTTCGCGTCGCGGCTAACCGTCCAGAATCGTGTGTATCACATGACCGTGAACGTCGGTAAGCCGGCGATCGATGCCGTTGTGGCGCACCGTCAGTTTTTCGTGGTCAATTCCCATCAGATGCAGGATCGTTGCGTGGATGTCGTAGCTAAAGACTTTTCCTTCAGCGGCACGCCACGACCAGTCATCGCTTTGGCCGTGAGAAGTCCCCGCCTTCACCCCAGAGCCGGCTAGCCACGCAACCGAAGTGCCGGCATTATGGTCTCGGCCGGTTGCTCCCTGCGTGAAGGGTTGCCGGCCAAATTCGGTGCTCCAAATCACCAAAGTATCCTTCAAGAGTCCGCGTTCCTGCAGATCGTGCAATAGAGCGGCGGCAGGTTGATCGACCTGGCGAGCGATGGCCGGCAACTCTTTCACGATGCTGTTGTGGTTGTCCCAATTATTCATGGGGCCGCCGGCGCCGCTCCACACCTGCACAAACCGCACGCCACGCTCCAACAGTCGGCGTGCAAGCAGACAGCGGCTGCCGAAGTCGGCCGTCACCGCGTCATCGATACCGTAGAGTGCACGAACCGCGTCGGTCTCTTTCGACAGGTCCAGCGCTTCCGGGGCATGTTGTTGCATCCGGGCCGCCAACTCGTAACTGCTAAGTCGCGCCTCCAGCCGCGAATCATTCGGGCGAGACTCCGCATGCCGGCGATTCATTTGTGCCAGAAGCTCCAGACCGGCCGCATCGGCGCTGGGATTGGCGAATGCGAACTTCGGGGTCGGCTTCAAGTCCGGAATGGGAGGATCGGCAGTCGCATTCAAAATCGTTCCTTGATGCAGAACGGGAAGAAACCCCGAACTGAAGTTTCCTTTCTGGTTGTAAGGCAGTCCGCGGGTGTCAGGGAGGATGACGAACGTCGGTAGGTTGTCGGAGAGTTTGCCAAGGCCATACGACAGCCACGCCCCCATGCACGGAAAGCCGGGAAGGATGAAACCGGTGTTCATCATGTAACTTGCCGGCCCGTGGACGTTGGACTTCGAAGCGACCGCCATCAAAAACGCCATTTCGTCCACGCGTTTCGCCAGGTGCGGAAACACGCTGCTGACCCATCGTCCGCATTGTCCCTGCTGAGAGAAGCGAAACGGGCTTTTCATCAACTTGCCAGGACTACTCGTGACCCCTTCGACCTTCTCGCCGGTGTCGGGAGTGAACGGCTCATCGTGGCGTTTTTCGAGTTCCGGTTTGTAGTCGAAAGTATCCGGCTGACTGACGCCGCCGTTCATGAACAACTGGACGACGCGTTTGACCCGGGCAGGATGATGGACACCGCCGTTGAGCTCTGCCTTCGGACCATCGGCAAACAGGCCGCTTTCGGTGAGCAACTGCGCCAAGGCAATGCCGCCGAGGCCGCCGCCGCATCGCCACAGGAAATCACGCCTCGTGTGCATGCCGTTTAATCCAAAAACAGGAACTCGTTGGAGTTGAACAGGACCCGGCACAAACTCGGCAAACCGTAAGTCTGCGCATGTTTCGCGAATGCCGCCGACTCCTCCTCGGTTATGGCTCTTCCCCACACGCGCCGGCATGCTTCGGCATTGCGGGCAGCATCGTCCGGGAACTGCCGAGCGAGAGCGTCGGCAAATGCGTTGCATTGGGCCAACATGAAATCGCTGTTGAATAGCGACAGCGACTGGAGGGCCGTTACCGACGCGCTGCGGGCCGGCGTCCACTGCGATGCGTCGGCGCCGTCGAGGCAATCCACCAACGGGTCGGGCAAGGTGCGAAAAATGAAACGATACACGCTTCGACGGTGGCCGCCCGCCTGACTCCAGTCGAACTTTCCGTACTCCACGACGGGCGTTACGTGAATTCCCGGCTTCATCGCAAATTGTTGATCGGACGGTCCGGCCATGCGACGATCCAGGCGACCGCTAATTAGCAAGACGGCGTCACGAACTTGTTCCGCATCTAGGCGTGAACGCGGCATTCGCCACAGAAAACGATTGTCCGCATCGATGGCAAGCGCCTGAGTCGAAGCTTGCGAACCCTGGCGGTACACGGAGCTAGTCATCAAAAGCCGGTGCAGTTTCTTGAGCGAACCATTCGCATCGTCTCGAAACCAGCGTGACAACCAGTCGAGAAGTTCCGGATGGGACGGCCGTCCGCCCATTTGACCAAAATCATTGGGCGTGTCGACGATGCCGCGGCCGAAGTGATAATGCCACACACGATTGACAATCGAGCGCGACGTGAGCGGGTTATCGACGTGAGTGATCCAGCGAGCCAAGGCGGCTCGCCGTTCGCCTTCCGTGTGATTCGCCGGCAGGTCGAACGGATTCGATCCCGCATCCACACACGAAAGTGCGCCGGGAACCGCTGACCGTCCGGGCCGTCGAATTTCGCCACGCTTCAACAGGTGAACAGGACGCGGCTCGGCGAGCGGCTTATGCCCGCCATCCGTGATGAAGTCGCTGGCTGCTGCATAAACCACGGCCGGTTTCGGCAAGGCGTTCATGTCGGCCGAGACCTTCTCGCGGAGCACATGCAGTCCGAGAGCTTCCCATTGCGCTGTAGACCGTTTGTCGGCCGGCGTCGCCAGCGCTTCGGTGACCAAATCGGGCAACACCGGAATCCGACCGGGCGCCACGGCAGCCGTCGCGGTCAGCCGAAATCGACCGATGAGGTGCCCGCCCCCGTGAAGTTGATCCAGTCGAATGGTGAGTTGGTTGTCATGCCCACAGTCCAGCGGCTGTGCAAACGGAAACACGGCCTGATGCATTCTTCCGACTTGCGGGTAGATACCCCATGCCGTCGTGACATCGCCGTCGACGGCATGCCGTATTGTCCATCCCGGCTGGTCGTAGTCGCTTATCGGCGCGGCCGTAGCGACCGTCGAACGATTCCCCGAACGCTCCACGCGAAACTCGCTTAGGTGCATGTTGCCGTTGTCTTGTCGTCCCGGGCCATTCTTCGGCAACGTGTCGTCGGTAAGCAGTTCCACGCGGACGGCGGTGATCTTCGGAAGGTTGGTGCGAACCGTGACGACATAAGTGTCTCGATCCGGACGGACGCCTTCGGAGCGGATCGAATGATCCGGCAACTTGGTAAGAGTGGCGCCGCCGGCCGATGTAGCTTCCGAGATTTCCAACGGCGCCCAGTGGACCGCGTCGGCGGTGTGTTTCGATTCCCAGTCCGCCAGGTCGCGCCGGAAGTCCGCGGAACCTATCCGGGCAAGAATCGCCGGCGTGCGCCGCTCGATTTCCATGAGCGTATGGCGGAATTCACGGCGGCGCTTCCCCAATGACACATCGGCGTCATAAGTAACATCGCCGCGGCCGACGCCGGCAAACACGGCTTGCATTCGGTAATAGTCTTCTTGCGGAATAGGATCGAACTTGTGATCGTGGCAGCGGGCACAATGCACTGTCATGCTGAGGAAACTACTCGCTACCGTCGTCAGCATGTCGTCGCGGTCGAGATAGTAACCGACTTGCCGGTCGATGCTGTCCTCGCGGATGTCACGCAGGGAACTTTCGTCCCACGGCCCGGCCGCTAACATACCGAGTGCCGGCGTTAACGTCGGCTCATTGGGAAATAACACGTCGGCCGCGACCTGCTCTTGAGCGAACCGCGCATACGGAACATCGGCATTGAACGACTGCACGAGATAATCTCGGTAACGCCATGCGTTCGGCCGGACGCGGTCTTGATCGTGACCGTGCGTCTCCGCGAAATGGACGACGTCCATCCAGTGCCGGGCCCATCGCTCGCCGTAGTGCGGACTGGCCAGGAGACGATCCACTACTTTCTCGTAAGCGTCCGGCGACGAATCCGCGGCGAATTCATCGATCTCCAGAGGCGTCGGCGGCAAGCCGCTGAGGTCGAAATAAAGTCGGCGGATGAGCGTGCGCCGATCGGCCTCGGGAGAGGGTGTCAGATTGTGTTCTTTCAATTTCGCGAGGACAAATGCATCGACCGGCGTTCGAACCCATGTTTCGCCGGCGACTACTGGAACCGGTGTCGGTCTGATTGGACGGAGAGACCACCACGACTCGGCCCCGTCATCGGGAACGGCACCCACAGTGAGAAGGGCCAGGACGCCGATGGAAACAAGCCGAGCAGTCGACCGCATGAGGCGTACCTCGGTGGGGCTGCGCGGCAACGCCGCGATGAAGTGATTGTAATAACTCACACTGGCGTCGCGCACTAATAATGTAAGTTAACTCTCGGAGAAGAACGGGAACACCCACATGGAACCGCGCCGGAATGAACTTGGCCAGCCCATCGGTTTCGCGCTGCCGAACTGGACACCGCCGCCCCGGCCACCGCGCGAGCCAATGGAGGGCCGCTACTGCCGCCTGGAACCGCTCGACCCGGACCGCCATGCCGAGGCACTCTTCGCCGCGGATGCCGAAGACCGAGATGGTCGAAGTTGGACCTACCTCGCCTACGGCCCATTCCGCACGCTCACCGATTATCGAGCCTGGATTAACACGCAATGCCTGGGCGAGGACCCATGTTTTTCGCCGTCATCGACAAAGCCCACGGCAGACCGGCCGGCGTTGCCAGCTATTTGCGGATCGCGCCAGCCAACGGCTCGATCGAGGTGGGTCACATTCACTATTCGCCGACCTTGCAGCGCCGCCCCGCAGCCACCGAGGCTATGTACTTAATGATGAAGCGCGCGTTCGAACTGGGCTACCGCCGTTATGAATGGAAATGCGATGCACTGAACGCCGCATCCCGTTCGGCCGCCGAACGCCTCGGGCTTACGTTTGAAGGAATCTTCCGGCAAGCGACGGTATACAAAAACCGCAACCGCGACAGCGCCTGGTATGCCGCCGTCGATGCCGATTGGCCCGCGTTGCGTGACGCTTTTGAAAAATGGCTCGAGCCCGGGAACTTCGACGCCGCCGGCCGCCAGCGCGTTCGGCTCAGTGATCTAACTCGCCTGGCGCGCACCGCCCCGTCGGGCATATAAAGACATCATCCGGATCGAATTGCAACGAATCGAACACCTACTTCTCCAGGAGGACACCATGGCCGACTTCAACAAATGGATGATTAATCCTGCGGATGCCGTCATGCTCTTGATTGATCATCAAAGCGGACTGTTCCAACTGGTGCGCGACATCGATCTTCCAGTGTTGCGCTCCAACGTTTGTGCCCTGGCGAAAGTCGCACGGCTCGCCAAGATTCCCACGTTCACGACCGCATCGGTGCCTGACGGCCCCAACGGGCCGTTGATTCCCGAGATTCATCAGTACAATCCGGACGCGGTTTATATCGCGCGAACGGGCCAGATCAATGCGTGGGATAATTCCGCATGGGTCCAGGCCATTGAAAAAACCAAACGCAAGACACTCCTCATCGCCGGGACGTTGACAAGCGTGTGTATGTCATTCCCCACACTCAGCGCACTGGTGGCCGGCTATAAGGTCTTTTGCGTCATTGACGCTTCGGGTAACTGGTCCAAGATGGCGACCGATTTGACACTAGCGCGAGTAGTCCAGGCCGGCGCCATGCCGATCGACACTTACGCTGTCCTGGCCGAGCTTATGAGCACGTGGAACCGACCCGACGCCATGGATTTCGCGGCGGTTATGGTCGACCACATCGTTCCACCGTATCGGGCGCTGATAGAAAGCTACGACAAGGCCCAGAGCGTGCAGAAGAGCGGCCGTGAAACCAAGCTCGATCGCCTGGAGGCCGGCCGTAGGTAGACGCCGCTATCGCCCTCGCTTCGTCGCACGTACGATGGCGCCGGGAGCGCTGCCGATGGCCGTTCCTTCTTGCCATTCCGGGCTCGAAGCGAAGTCAATGAGGGCGAACGGGACGGGAACGTCGTTACTGCCCCACACCCACACGGGATTCTCGCCCGCGGCTTCGGACGACTCCGCCACTAGCCAGTAGGTCTTGCGCGCTTCGAGCACCGTGCGCTGTTTCGGCCGCCGCCTCTCAAGCACCGGATCCCAGCCGACTGCCGTGGTGGCGATGTCCCACGACTCGATGATTGTGTCGGACGGGTGCGTTGGTTTGCCGGGTGTGTCGTTCGGCCGCAGCGACAGCGTAAACGTCGCGCCCGGATTTCCGAAATCGTTGCTCATGATCCAGACGGCTACTTCGTCGAGGAAGTAGTTGTGTTTGGGTGTGAATCCAATCGCCACCGATTGACCGGTGAATAAGTCGAACCCGATGAAACCGAACGGTCCGCCGGGTTCGCCGGTGTTCAGAAGCTCATCGGCCCGAGCCGTCGTACCGGCGCCGGCTACCGCAATGCCGGCAATAAGGACGAATAAGCGAAGTGTATGCTGCATGATCTCCTCCATTTCTCCGGGTGAAACATTGATTATCGGATATTGTAAGCTCAACGAGAGACGAAACAACGTAACTCACTCAGGCGAGGAAGTTGACCAACATGGACTGGATTACCGACCCGCAAATATGGATTGCATTGGCGACATTGACGGCGCTGGAAATCGTTCTGGGCATCGACAACATCGTGTTCATCTCGATCCTGGCGGGCAAACTTCCGCCACATCAACAGGTCAACGCCCGCCGGGTCGGTCTGTCGTTGGCGATGCTGATTCGTATTGCCTTGCTCTTTTCGCTTTCGTGGGTCATTCAACTCACCGCGCCCTTGTTCACAGTCCTAGGCCAGGAGATTTCGGGCCGCGATCTCGTCCTGATAATTGGCGGACTCTTCCTTCTCGCCAAGAGCACCCACGAGATCCATCAGAAGCTCGAAGGCGACGAAGCGGGTGCTGCTCCTCGCGGTCGGCCGTCGTTCGTAAGCGTCATCATTCAAATCCTGCTGCTTGACATCGTGTTCTCGCTCGATTCCGTGATCACGGCCGTCGGCATGGTGAATCAAATTGAAGTCATGATCGCCGCCGTCGTGCTCGCGGTCGTCTTCATGATGATCTTCGCGGGCGCCATCAGTCGTTTCGTCGATCGGCATCCGACGGTGAAGATGCTGGCCCTGAGTTTCCTGCTGCTCATCGGCTTCACCCTCATCGCAGAGGGTCTGGATCAGCACATCCCGAAAGGCTACATCTATTTCGCCATGGCTTTTTCCGTGTTCGTCGAATTCCTGAACCTTCGTCTGCGCTCGAAATCGAAACCCGTGCGGCTCCATCAGCCGTACCCCGGCTAATCACGTCAGAATCCTGGAGTGCGTCACCCACGTCTAACCTCTTGCCTGGTATTCACACATTGGCAAAAGGTGAAATCATGAAGAAGCTCATTCGTGTCCAATCCGCGCCCGCTCCGCACTGGGTCGGCAACGGGTTCCCGGTGCGATCTCTCTTCTCGCATCACAGCCACGGCGAACAGATCAGCCCGTTTCTGCTGTTGGATTACGCCGGCCCCGCTGAATTTCCGCCGTCCGACGAGCCGCGCGGCGTAGGCGAGCATCCTCACCGAGGTTTCGAAACCGTGACGATCGTCTATCAAGGCGAACTGGAGCACCGCGACTCGGCCGGCAACCACGGCAGAATCGGCCCCGGCGATGTGCAATGGATGACGGCGGCGCGCGGCGTCGTGCACGAAGAATGGCATGAGCAGGCTTTCACCAAACGTGGCGGCACTCTGGAGATGGTGCAACTCTGGGTCAACTTGCCCGCCAAAGACAAGATGTCGCCGCCTCGCTACCAGGAAATCCTTAATCAACAGATTCCGACGGTGGCTCTTGAAAGCGGCGGCAGCGTGCGCGTCATCGCCGGCGAATTCAAAGGCACGACAGGCCCGGCCAAGACCTTCACACCGGTTTCCGTTCTGGACGTGCGCCTCTCTGCGAACGGGCGCACCGAACTATCGCTCACCGACGGCCATACGACGCTCGTCGCCGTGCTAAAAGGCAAGGTCATGTTGAACGGTTCGGCCCAAGCCAGCCCCGGTGACTTGGTCATCTTTGAGCGCCACGGCGACGCAATCACCGTTGACGCCAAAGAAGACGCTGTCTTGTTGGTCCTTGGCGGCCAACCCATCAACGAGCCGGTCGCCAGTTACGGCCCCTTCGTCATGAACACCGAACAGGAAATTCGCACGGCGATTCGCGATTTCCAAAGCGGTCGCTTCGCACAAACTGCATCGTAGCGCGGGCGAACGAGCTTTGCTTCCATACGGGGACATGGTATTCTTATCGCAGACCTGATCATCCCCCCTTACCCACGCAGAGGCGCGCGGGATCGTGAGTGTGCAATTGACATTGGTAGGCGGCCCCGCACGGACGGCGTCCGTGGTGCTCCGGAAACGCGACACGCTCGTGGGTCGACAGAAGGGCTGCGACATCCGCATCCCTTCGGATGAAGTCAGTCGCCGCCACTGTCTGCTGTTCCTCGAAAAAGGCCAACTCTCCGTTGAAGATCTTCAGAGTGCCAACGGCACCTTCGTGAACGGCGAACGAATTACCGGCAAACAGAAAATCAAGCCCGGCGATCAGCTCAAGGTTGGCCCGCTGACTTTCCGAATCGACGTCCCGCAGGTCAAATCAAAATCCACTCCGAACGCCGAGCCGCGCGACACGGACAGCGAACCGACATACCGCTTCGTCGACGACAAGCGCCCGGCGGCCCCGAAGGAAATCGAAATCGAGTTCGACCCCCAGCTCCTGGACGGAATCGGCCAGGGCGAAGATCTCCGCGACATGCTCCGCGGCATGGACCGGTAAATCATACCGGCGAGCTGGGCGTGATAACGCCCTGAAGTCCGCCGACCGACGTGCGATCTTGATCGACGCATCGCTCAAAGTGTTGGTATAATTTCGCCATGAACTCCAAAAATTCATCTCCTGTCCTTGAGCGGCTTGTGGATCCCTTAAGCCGATGCCTGACACCCGAGTCGGCGAAGCACGTGCTCAAACTTCGCGCGGACCCCCAACTCCAAAGTCGGGCCGATCAGCTCGCCGAGAAATGCAACGAGGGCACGCTCACGCTCGATGAGCAGGCGGAATACGCCGACTACGTTGCCTTCGGGACGTTTGTTGCACTGCTAAAATCAAAGGCCCGGCAACTGCTTGTCAATTCTTCGGGTACATGATGGTCGATGCGCGGACGCGAGAGGCGGTTCGGCGGCGCGTGCGAATACTGCCGGGTTCATCAGAACGACTTCGATTTCTTCACCTTCCACGTCGAGCATATCATTCCGCGACAGCACGGTGGCAGCGACGATGCGGAGAACCTCTGCCTCGCGTGCAGAGAATGCAATTCCGCAAAAGGAACGAATCTCACGGGGCTGCTCGACGGTAGAATAATCCCCTTATTCCATCCGCGCCGGCAAGTCTGGAAGCGACATTTCCGATGGCGGGGCACCGTACTTGTTGGGAAAACGCGGACCGGGAAAGTCACGGTTCAGGTCTTGAATATCAACTCACCCGCCCGCGTGATTGTCCGGCAAAGCCTGCGGCACGAAGGTCGATTCCCGCCACTCGGCGATTAGCACATGACCGCAGAGTGTCGCTCCGCGGCATGGACCGGTAGTACCCAATCCATCGGCAACGGCGTTCACACCCCGCTCGCCCCAGATTACAATGAAAACGGTTCGTCAATTACTTCAAGAGGTAAGGCGACTTCCATCGTGGTCACATGGAGCGCTCGTTGTTTCGGTGCCGAAATGCGTTTCACCGGCGTCTCCGCCAATTCGTTGGCGGGCTGCGGAGCAATCGCCGTCGTTCGATCGACAAGTTGCTCGGAACCCGATTGCAGGCGTTCGACTCCATCCGATCCGCGTGGACCCGGCGGCGGCGGGATCGGCGCCGGCCAGTTGCCGTCGTTCATGAACACCCAGGTCTTTTGGTGCTTGGTCCCTCCTACGATGAGGTCCGGGAAACGATCGTTATTGAGATCACCGGCGGCCGGGGCGCCAAACTGCTGATGATCGTCGAGGGGAAGTACAACCTTCGGCGCAAAGGTGCCGTCCCCTTTACCCAGTAGCACTGCCACTCCCTGATTGGCGTTACTCGTGGTTGCGACATCCAGCTTGCGGTCCCGGTTGAAGTCGGCCACCACCGGGTCGCCGGGAATCTCATGGGTTGGGTAATCCACTCTGGGCTGGAGCGTTTCGGCGACCGCCGACAGTGCCTCGACGGAACCTGTAGCTTCAGTCGCGACAACTAGCGAGGGAGTGCGGGCTGACAGACGGGTGACCGGCGCCGCATTGGCTGCCGAGATTGCAACGCGGCTGGGCCCGAACGGCGGCAGCGGCGCTGGCCAGTTCGCGTCGTTGCGGAGCACGTTCAAGTAACCGCCGGCGCCATGGCCGGTCGGCACCACTGCATCGGTGAAGCGGTCGTTGTTCAAGTCGCCGACCGCCAGGGCCCGAAAGTCGGTCTTGCCGACGCCGAAGTCTACGTGCGGCAAAAAGGTACCGCTGCCGTTGTTCAGGAACACGCCCACCGTCGAAGTGCCATAATGAGCGGCCGCGACATCGACCCGGCCGTCGCGGTTGAAGTCCCCCAGGCGCGGGTCGAACGGATTGGGACCGCTCGGGAGTACGATCATCGGCTGAAGCGTGCCATCGGGGTTGCTCAAAAAAACGTTTACGGTGTTTCCGTAGAAGTCGGCGACGACGACGGCAGGCCGGCCGTCGTCGATGATGTCCCCAACGTCGTGGACGAACGGGTAATTTCCGGCGGCGTACGCCACGGGCGGCTTGAACGTGCCGTCGCCGCGATTCAAGAGCACGTTGACCTGTCCGGCGCCGGGGTTGACCGTGCATAGGTCGGGCCACTCGTCGCCGTTGAGGTCAACGACTTGAACACCCCAGGCGGCGGGGCCGACGGGAAATGCCAACGGCAGCTGAAATGTCCCATCGCCATTTCCCCTCCACACGTTGACAACGTTTTTTGCGCCGTTCGATGTCGCGAAGTCAGCGTGCCCGTCTCGATTCAGATCACCGACCGCGATGTGCGTATTGCCCGAGACGGCGGGAATCACCAAGGGCTTCGGAAAAGTACCGTCGCCGAATCCCAACAAAATGCCGATGGTGGGGTTCGACGAGTACGTGTCGTTGAGAGTTACCACATCGCGCTTGCCGTCATTGTTGACGTCCGTAACCTTCAGGTCGACCGGCTCGTCGGCGGTCGGGTAGAAAACCGGGGCGGCCAATCGGCCGGTGCAGTCGCCTTTGAAAACAGCCACCGCGTTCAGGTTGTACTCAGCCACGACGACGTCCGCACAGCCGTCTTGGCTGACATCAACCACCTGCCGGCCGTACTGAGTGGACGGAATCGGGTAGTTGAGCGGCGCCAGGAAGCCGGGCAGATCGCGGCCTTCGAGCACCTCTAAGTGTAAACCGGACCGGAATCGAACGGATCGTGTGCGAGTCATGACAAGACCTCCTCAGGAAGGGAAAGGGACGGACATCGATCTGCGGCTGATGCGGTTAGTATCATCCGGCGCACGGCCGAATGCAAGGACGGTTTAAGCAAAGGGCGAGCCGAGGTGCGTAAGCACCCGGAGGAGAGCCCAGCGTTCGCGGCGGCCAAGTCGCGGAGATTGAGATTCTCGACGCCGCCAAACGTCATAACGGGATAAACAGCACTTGTCCGTTGATTTCGTCAGCGCCGTAACATACCGCTACTAAAAGAATGTCGTCGATGGCCGGACCAATTTGGATTGGTTCCCGTAGTGCAAGCAGGCCGGGCATTGGTTGGCCCGCCTTTACTCGGGCCCATGCGAAGCCGACCATGGTGTTAAGATCGGCGGTGAGCATGACTCGCCCGTGTGTCGCTGCCCATGCAAGGATGTCCGGGTCCGGCGTACGACTGAGTCCAGTATCTTGTACGCGCAGAACGTCCAAGTCTGGCTGTCGAAGCCGAAGGCCCTCGATGATTCCGCCGTGGACATCCTCGTCACTTGCCGGGCGAAGCATGTCCTTGCTCCAGCTGCGCCTTTCGGTTCAGCAACTTCGCCCGCAAGTCGACCCGGTCTGGCTGCGCCGCCTCGATTTCATCGCGAAGACGATCGGCCTCATCGCGTCGGGCCTGTAGATATTGATCGATCTCTTCCCGATGCCGGAGGTAGTAAGCAATCACGGCGTGTACGTCGGCAAGCACAAGCGTGTCGTAGGCACGAACGAGCTGCTCCGGATCGGTCCCTTCCAAATATGCGCGGATTACGACATCCACTGGTACGCGCGAGTCTCCTACTCGGAAGACTCCATGTTCGTCTGCGGACAGTGGAACGGGCTCATTATGAATGGTTAGATTCATGAGATTGCGTTCTCGCCTCTATGGCCTTCGTTGCACGCTCTCAATCGTATTGTACCGAATCTCAACGATAACCCTGCGCTTACGATCACGGCCTACAAAAGTGGCCCCATGCTGCTGCCGCGTGCAACCGCAATGACTCCGTTCACACCGGCGATGGGTCGTCGGATACCGGCAGGGTAGTCTGGCGTGGTGAGTATGTCGCGTTGGTTTGGCCGTTCGGCAGAACGTCGACTTCGATTCTTCGGCTCGCCGGCTTCGATTCTGTTAGTGCAGGTTGTCGCCAGTTTTCGACCCATTGGTCCCATGAGATGGGCAACCTTGAAAAGATGACGCGCTCGGCGTCCAGCACCGGCCAATCCGCCAGAGGCTTGCCGGCGCCCGTGTGGGGGCAAAGGCGGCCGTTGAGATCGTTCAGGTCGTAAAACACCGCTTTGCCGTGACGATGGTCGAGCCACAACACCAGGTCGCGCGGCGCGAGTTCGAATGCGGCAACTGGGTGTGGCAGGTTGGCGCGGACTTGTTCGGTGACAACATCGATGCCCGCCAGTTTGTACAAGCCGGCGAGGGCGGTGGTCACCGCCTGCCGTGATGCGGCATCGAGCCGATCGAGCCAACCACGCTTGCAGATGCTGGCGACCAGCCAACCGTCTTCTTCCAGCCATTCCAGGCAGGCCGGCTCGGCGGAGAAGGCGGCATTGATCAGCTCAATGCGCATGCGATTAGAAGAGAGTTCGATTTGGCCGGCGCGGAAGCCGTTCTCTCCGCCGCCGAGATACGGTTCGAGCAACGGCGCCATTTCTCGGCTGACGAGTCGTTGCAAGCTTTCCTGCACATCTTGAAGCGAGTGGCGGCAGACGCGGGCGGCGCGCCAGTTTCCGGTGATGCCCGCATCGCGTTCGGCTTGCCGCAGCCGGGAATAAAGTTTCGGCACCGTGCCGGAGTGGAAACCGGGCTGCAACAAGCGGCGCACCGTTTCTCCATGCGGTCCGATGGCTGCCGGCGTCAACTCCGGCTGCCGATTTGCACGATAGAGCCGCCAGTTACCCTTCATTTCCCAGAGCAAAAAGGTGAAGGCATCGGGCAGGAGCCACGCCGTCGAAAAGACCAGCGCCCCGGCGGGCACACGGCCGAGCAACGGTGTAAGAGCGTCAGTAATCGGAAGTATGTAAGTAACGGACAGTGGATAGACGATCTTCGCAAAGAGAATCGACACCGGCGCCTTGATCGGGTTAAAGCCCGGCTCGATCAGCACGATCATGTAGAAACGAGCCACGAACGAAATGGGATACCACAGTGCTCCGAGGATGGTTTGCAACACCATCGTGACCTTGTTATCGCCGCTGCGGTAGCGCAACCATTCGTCGACCGTGAAAAGAACATACTGAATCGCGTCGACGATTTGCTTGAACCAATGCAAGATCTGGCGATAGAGGCCTTGCACGAGGCCTTCCTTGAGAAGTTCGAAGAAGCGGACGAGGCCATGCGTCACGATCTCCGTGGCGGCCTTGCCCGGTCGCGAATTCAAGATGAAATTGGCTACCAGAAAAACCAGCGCGGCGCCCATCGGCGAACGCAATCCAGGCACGAGCCACCAGACGAGGGCCGACGCCGCCAGAGGTTTGAGCAGATACCAATAACAAAGCTGGAAGGGCCAACTCGAGACGAAGTCGCGCAGCGGTTTGAACTCCGCGAGCCGAGCAGGCCAATCTACGCACACGGTGCGGATGGCACGGCCCGTTCGAATCGCCGTTCGCCGGCAGCCTTCGCGAAATCGCGGAAAGTTCACCAGACCGAGAATGAGGGAACCGAGCACGCCGATGCAGATCCATGTCGTCGCATCGAGCAACCGATAACTGGAAACATGCTGCAACAAGATGTCCCAGCCGTACACGGCCATCGCCGCTCCGCCGAAAGGGACGGCGACATAGCGGGTCAATTTCCTGCCGAAGTCGGTGCCGAAACTGAGGGCCGTGAATCGTTCCATCCAGCGCAGGTAAAACTCGCTCGCCCGGTACACGCCATCGAGCAGCGATGCCAGTCGCCGGTCGAGGCGTAGCAGTGGATCGCCGCGGACAACCTCCTGAGCGTCGGCCGGGTCTGAGAGTTTGAGTTGATTTCGTGAAATGGCATCGCGCAAATCGCCGAACGTCAAGAACCCGAATTCGATGATGCGATCGAGTAGTTCTTCGATCACCTTCAGAAACGCCGTCCGTTCCGGCGGATTCTCGGGCGCAGTCCGACATCGTGGATGGCTTCATGAAGCACAGGCCGGAGCCGTTCGCGGAGCCGCTCCTGGCTCCGGGTTTGGCCGGTTTGCAGAAGCGTACCTAAATGCTCGCGGTCGGCGTCCGTCAATCGGGCCTGCGTGAGCCGCTGCGTTGCGCTGCGCAGGTGTTTGATGATGCGTACGAGGCGTTGGCTGGGAAGCGGGCGCATGATCGGCCGTTTGCCGCCAGAGAGTGCCCATTCCACGAGATCGAGTGCGTAAATCGTGCGCTCATGGTCGAGGCACACCTTTTGAAGATCGAATAGCAACGCTGCTTCGACGGGTTGGCTTCCCTGGTCGGCCTTGTCCAGGAGCGCGGGCAAAACCTGCATCCATTCCACAACCTCGACGTCCGATAATTGAAGAGCCGCGCCCAAGCGATCAGTGAGTTTTCTAAGTTCCGCCTCGGCATCCGCGCGGGTACTTGTCGTGAGCGCCGCCGGCGCGACACGTGCCGCCCTTGTGCGTAACACGGCGGCGCGAACGTTGTTTCCGGCCTTGCCCACACGTTCCGCATGTCGAATCAGCTTCCAGTAATAATCGTTCGATTCGTCGGAACGTGGATCGGTGCGAACCACTGGATCGGGCGCCTTGGCTAATCGCGTTCGTGAAAAAATGGCGTCGACATCCAAGTCTTGCCGCACCTGCCGTTCGACGCCGGCCAAGTCATGGATGCCGGGAAAGTAGGTCGGGAGCAGGTTGGCCGCGAAGTACCGTAGCTCCAAGAATACCGCGGCGAATTCCATGTACGCCTGGTCATCGGTGGCGCCGGGCAACAGCCAATGGTCTTCCTGAAGCACGCGGCGCACTTCGGCGAACTCGGCTTGCCCTATTTGGTCAATGCGATCACGGATAGTGTCCAAGGTGAGCGTGCCGCTGCGAATTCGCTCGTCCAACGCCACATGAAGATTAGCGTGAAACAGCAGCCGCCAATAATCGAGAAGAATGGAATCGCGGCTTTGTGCCGACAGCTCTTCCGGAGTCGGTTGCGCCAAGAGTATCACGGTCGGCGGCAACGACTGTTCCGGATCGAGTTCCAACTCGTCCTGATCGACGAAGCGGAAAAGGGCGAATCGGTCGACGACAAAACATCGGGCGTGCGGCACGCGCCACATCAGCATCGGCAACTTGCACACGCCCTGGATGAGCCGATGAACCACGCGCTTCGGCACGAGAACGGCGGCCGGGTCCGTCGCACGGATCGCCTGTTTTAGCTCGGCCAATCGCATCGTTGCGTTCCTGAAATACCCACGGGGTGTCCCCGTCTAGTATAACGGAAAGCCGGAACCGTCATTTGCCGTTCGCCATGCGAATGAACTCGCGCACCGCCGCACCGGGGCCTTGTGGATGGCCGAAGATCGCCGTGGCCGCCACCAACACGTTGGCGCCGGCGTCGAGCGCACGTCGCCCGGTTTCCAGGTTAATCCCGCCATCGACTTCGAGATCGCAATTGGACTTGGCCGCCATGATGGCTTGGCGAATCGCGGTGATCCGACTCGGACTTTCCGGCAGGAACGGCTGGCCGGCGTAACCCGGTTCGACGGTCATGCACAACGCCAAATCGATGTCGTTAACCAGCCGCGTTAGCTCCTCGACGTTAGTCTTCGGTTTGATCGCGACGCCGACTTTCATGCCGAGGGCTCGAATTTGCCGTCCGATTTCCTCGGGATTGTCACATGCTTCCCAATGGAAAATGATGCTACTCGCGCCGGCTTTCTGAAAGGGCGCCGCGAATTTCAACGGATCGTCGACCATCAGATGAATCTCAAACGGCAGCTTGGTGATCTTGCGCAGCGACTGGACAATGGCCGGGCCCATGCTCAGGTTCGGTACGAAGTGGCCATCCATGACGTCGACATGAATGCGGTCGGCGCCGGCCTCTTCGGTCTCCCGAACTTGCTCGCCCAATTTCGCGAAATCGGCAGACAGGATGGATGGTGCAATACGAATTTCCATTTCCTTCAACTCCGAAAACGTACATCGACCTCAATGGCCGGACCGCAATGTCAGGCCTACGTTGTGTTTATTGAGAGATGGCGGGGCCCGCAACTCGGAAGGAACGAAGTCAATCGTGGCCGGAAAACCCAAGGTCTTCGTCACACGCATCATTCCGGACCACGGACTCGAGCAAATCCAGGCCCACTGCGATGCCGAAGTTTGGACCGAGCCATTGCCCCCGCCCTACGAACACATCTGCCGGCGGATCGCGAACTGTGACGGCTTGGTGTCACTCCTGACTGACCGCATTGACTCCGGGCTCCTCGATGCAGGGCCGAAATTGAAGGTCGTCAGCAACTTCGCCGTCGGCTTCAACAACATCGATGTCCCGGCCGCGACAGCCCGCGGCATCGCCGTCGGCAACACACCGGGCGTTCTCACCGATGCGACCGCCGACATGGCCTTTTGCTTGTTGATCGCCGCCGCCCGCCGAGTCGTCGAAGGCCACACGTATTCCGAGTCCGGTCGTTGGAAGACATGGGAACCGCTCGGCCACTTGGGTCAGGATCTCGCCGGACGAACGCTGGGAATCGTCGGCATGGGCCGTATCGGCTACGCCATGGCCCAACGCTGTCGCGGCGGCTGGGGCATGAAAGTTCTGTACTTCGACGTGAATCGTAGCGAGAAAGCGGAAAAAGAACTTGGCGCCAAGCAAGTAGATTTCGACACCTTGTTGCGTGAATCGGACTTCATCTCCGTTCATGCCGATCTCAACGAGAGTACACGACGCATGTTCGGCGAAGCCCAATTCAAGAAGATGAAACGAACCGCCGTCTTTGTCAACACCGCCCGCGGCCCACTGGTCGATCAAACGGCACTCTGCACGGCGCTGCAATCCGGGACAATTTTCGCCGCCGGCCTCGACGTGACCGATCCCGAGCCGCCCGATCCCGACGACCCGATTCTGAAGTTACCAAATCTCATCGTGGCGCCGCACATCGCCAGCGCGACGGTCGGCACCCGAAACGCCATGGCGGACATTTGTGCGAAGAACTTGATCGCCGGGCTGAACGGTCAACCCCTGCCGGCATGCGTGAACCCGGAAGTCGCGGCGAAAAGACGCCAGTGATCACCGAATCTTAGCGACGAAGACATCCGAGCCGCCATGATGCAGCGGCTGGAATGGGTTCACGGTTGGAAAATCCGTCGAACGTGTGCTGCCGGTGACATAGGCCGTTCCCAACGCATCCGCCGCGATCCCGATTCCTGAATCGCTGTCTTCGCCGCCCAAATAGGTGGAGTACGCCAGGCTGGCCCCGCTGCTTTCGATCTTCGTCACAAAAGCATCGATGGGCCCAAGACGGAACGGCTGAATGGAGTGAAAGATCGGAAAGTTGTTGGAGGACGTGCTGCCCGTTGCGTATGCATTTCCCGCCGCGTCTACTGCAATACTGATGCCCTGATCCTGTCCGCTGCCGCCAAGGTACGTCGAGTAAACAAAGGCGGAGCCGTCCGCTCTCAACTTGGTTACGAACGCGTCGTTTCCACCGGCGTGCACTGGCTGTAGGGCGTTGGCGGTGGGAAAGTTGGAGGACGCGGTCTCACCGACGACGTACGCAAGCCCCGCCGCATCAACGGCGATCCGCCGACCGTGATCGTCGTTGCCGCCGCCGAGATACGTGGAGTAAACAAAGCTCGATCCTTGGCTGGTCAGCTTTGAAACAAACGCATCAGTGCCGCCGCTCTTCGTCGCCTGAATGGGCTTGCTGGTTGGGAAGTTCAGCGAGTCCGTCCGGCCGGTGACAAGGGCGTTCCCACCTCCGTCCACTGCAATCCCGTATCCGGTCTCCGCACTTCCGGAACCGCCTAAGAAAGTCGAATAGGCGAGCCGTGCGCCGTTGGGCGTGAACTTCGTGACAAAGACATCCACGGCGCCGTTGAGCGAAGGCTGCAGCGCATGGGCAATGGGAAAGTTGCTCGACCCGGTCCGGCCGGTTACATACGCCCGGCCCGACGCGTCGACGGCGATGCCGCGGCCGTCGTCCTCGCCGACGCCACCCAGGTACGTCGAATAGATCAAGCTCGACCCCGTAGCCGAGAGCTTCGAGACGAAGGCATCGGTGCCACCGCCGTTGGTTGCTTGAAACGCTCGCTGCGTCGGGAAATTGTTCGAAGACGTGTCGCCCGCCAGGTACGCGTTACCTTGGGAATCCACCACCACGCGCCCACCGAAATCGTTGCCGCCGCCGCCGAGGTAGGTGGAGTACAGCACGGTCGTGCCGTTCGGACTGAGCTTGGTTACGAACGCATTGATACCGCCCGCGTTGTTTTGTTGCAGCGGATCGGAAACCGGAAAATTGACCGATGACGCGTAACCGCTCACGTAAATGTTCCCGGCCGAATCCGTCGTGATGTCTCGGCCGAACTCATCACCGTTGCCGCCGAGAAACGACGACATCGTCAGTACGGGATCGATGACAAGTGGCCTTGTCTCATCGTAATCGCCTACGGCAAACGTGATGAGTGATGAGTCTTGGGTTCTGAATTCTGAATTCTGAATTCTGAATTCTCCCGCCACCTCCTGGCGCACCTTACCTACTTCTTGATAGATGTACGGCTTCTGCTGCCGCAATTCCTCGTTGCCGGCTCGAAGGACAAGGTCACCGGCGGCATCGATTCCGACGTGGTCGGCGCCGGCAAAGGAAAGCTGGATTTGGTCCGGCCGAGCGCCAGCGCGACCACAAAGTCGTACTCCAAGCACTGCCCACCCGCGCTTGGACTGCCGCAATCGACGCCGTAATAGACAATGTCGATCCCCGGATACACGTCGTCATATCGCACGCCGCCAAACGTCGGCACATCGGTATGCCACTGGCTCGGATCGTTGCCGAGAAAGTAGTTCACTCGTGTACTCAGCGGATTGATCCCTACCGCGGCAGCGTCGCGATTCGCACCGACAAGCTGCATTCTCAGCGAGGGGCGAGAGAGTGCGGATTTTGAATTCTCAATCGAAATGGTCGCTTCGGTCGCTGACAGGAACATTGTGTACCCGGCGGTGCGTGCGATGAAATCGGCGCGTGCGTCGGTTTGACCTTCGTTGGCCTCGAAGTACACCGACGGAGTGCCGTGATTCGCGTCGGGCAACGACGGCGCACGAGTTGCGGCGACCAAGGTCGAACCCGTTAGCGTCGGCAGTGGATTGAGGCGGTTGAGATTTGCTGAGCCGCGATACGGAAGCTGCAGCGTTGTTGCCACCGCATCTTGCGCGTTTAACGATCGACCGTGTGCCAGATTGGAGTGATGTATCTGCGTATTTGTGAGATAATTGGATTTCGCAAGGCTGATGCACGATGGATCACCATCGTGCGGATTGACTGTTGTGCCCTTCGGCCACCGACATTCCTGCTCACCCGCAACCGCCAAGTCAAAGATCGACGCGACAGAGTCATTCCTGTGAATATCAACAGCATCATTCACCAGCCCGGAGCGCAAGCGACGGACAAACTCCCCGACGCCGTCACTCGCGTTCGGCGTTGGCGAGCTTCCCCAAATGACGGCAGGCGCTTCGGTGGCGAAGAAACCAAAAAGTGCCCCGGTGGGAAGCCGGCTCTCTAGGCGTTCGATGGCTAGAGCGTTGTGTCGCGTGTGCATGTCTGCCTCTGACTTTACTAAAAGAACCGGCCGCTCGCCACCATGTGGTAACATTCATTTATTCACTCAGGCTTCCATCCAATTACAGGAGCTGCCATGCTTGCCGCCAAGAGTGTGCGCCTGTCGGTAATTCTCCTCATCTGCGCCGTTCTCGGTGATTCCCCCGTGACGGCACGCGGACAAGAAGCCAAAACACTGGTCAACATCTCGAAGCGCGTTCAGGATTTACAGGAATCGATTGGGCACGTGGATGATGCCCTGACGAAACGCATCGACGATTTGATGTTTTTCCAACGACTGCAGGACGTCGCCGAGATAGACAAGGTGCGGTACACGGGGCCGCCGGCGCGGGTCGTCAAGAACCCGACGGCACAGGGCGCCGGCAATCCGGTGCTAATCAGCGCCTACACGTTCCTTCCCAAGAAGCATCTAGGCGAAAAGAAGTTGCCGCTCCTCGTCCTCGTGCACGGCGGCGTGCATGGCAATTTCAATACCACGTACGTGAACGTCCTCCGTGAGTTGATGGCCCAGGGCTATGCCGTGCTCGCGCCCGAATACCGCGGCAGCAGCGGCTACGGAAAGGACTTCTGGGAACTGATCGATTACGGCGGACTGGAAACCGAAGACGTGTTTGCCGGCAAACAGTGGATGGTGGAGAATTTCGACAACATCGACGCGGAACGCGTCGGCATCCTCGGCTGGAGCCACGGCGGAATGATCACGCTCATGAACATCTTCCATCATCCGAAGGACTATAAAGTCGCGTACGCCGGTGTGCCGGTCTCCGATCTAGTCGCGCGGATGGGCTACAAGGACGACGGCTATCGCAAGCTGTTCTCGGCGCCATACCACATCGGCAAGACCGCGGAGGAAGACGTGAATGAATATCGCCGCCGTTCACCGGCCTGGAACGCCGACAAGCTGCAAACGCCGCTCTTGATTCACACCACCACGAACGATGAAGACGTGAACGTGCTCGAGGTCGAACACTTGATCAAGGCCCTCAAGGCGGCCGACAAGAAGTTCGAACATAAAATCTATCAGAACGCCCCGGGCGCCCATCAATTCAACCGCATCGACACGAAACTGGCCAAGGAGTCCCGCGCGGAAATCTACCGTTTCCTTGCGAAACACCTGAATCCGGCGAACCCGGTGAAGTGATTGTAAGGTAATGCGCGAACCAGAGGTAGCATATAATGTCTCAATGACAAGGGAGGTGACACCGATGGGTTCCCCGACAACGCTCGACCAAGTCGCCACGCTGGCGGATCAACTACCGGCCGTCGAACGCCTGCGATTGATAGAACGAATCGTGCACGACCTTGCCGCAAACACCGCTGCAGAAACATCGACGCAGCGTCACGATTGGATGGCCGTCCGCGGAATCGCTCCCGGACTATTAGGAGGTGAAGACGCCCAGGATTGGGTTTCACGTTCCCGGCGCGAAGGCGATGAAGAGCGTGGCAGGCAATGGAGGCCTGCCCCGTGAAGGTCGATGTCGCGTTGCAACATGTCCGCCGGCTCTTCCTCGACACGGCGCCTGTGATCTATCATGTGGAAGGGATTTCCGCATACCAACTACTCACCGACGCGATCTTTCAGAGGATTAGCAATGGCGCCCTGGAGGCGATTACATCTCCCATCACGCTAACGGAATGCCTCGTTCTGCCTTATCGTTCCGGAAACACGACGCTCATTCAACGATTCAGACAGGTTATTACTCAAGGGATCAACACGTCTTACACACGAATTGATGGTGTCGCGGAGGAAGCCGCGAAACTTCGAGCGAAGTACAAGGTGTCGCTTCCCGACGCATATCAAGTTGCCGCCGCGGTGGCGTCTGGTTGCGATGCACTGCTCAGCAATGACACTGCGCTCAAACAAGTAACCGAAATCCTCGTCCTAGTGCTTAAAGATTTGGAAGCCTAAAACGGCGCGACTTTCAGATCGACCTACATTCGGCGAACCCGGTGAAGTGACTGTGCCAGAACGTGCCATCGCGTAAGTTGTTTTTCATTCTTGACATTTGTCGCTGAATGACGCTTGCAAGGTCTCCGCGACATCTGGCATGATGCGCGGTGCGCTCAAGGGGAGCGTCGCGCGGCAAGTATTGACAGCCGCATGTCAAACTCAGAACGCGGAGCACCACCCATGCATGCAGCACCTGCACCGAGTCAGAATGGAACCGCCCCTGACAGACGTGATCGCATCTTTCGATCGAGAGAAAGCACGGAGGCCAATTCCTCCGCCGCGGCTACCTTCGTGGCGGCGTTCACACTCGATTCACCGTGGCAGCCGCACACGACGTCATTCGCTGCCGTCGTGACATTCGATGTTCCATCGATCGTTGTTGATGGTGAAGCCGAGTCAACCGACTGTGCCATAAGGCGCCATCCACCATCACCAATGGATGTTAATGGTGAAGCGGTTCCTTTGGTCGAGTCGACCGACTGTGACATGAGGCGCACTTCGCCATCACCAATGGATGTTAATGGTGAACCCGCGGCCGAGTTGTCGTTGAAAAAGCCGAAGTTGCACCGGGACGCCCGTGGCCGATTTCAAAAGGGCCACAAGTTCGCGGGCGGCAATCCGTTTTATCGTCGGCTGGCCGCGATGCGGCGTACTGTGGCGGAAGCCGTCACCCATAAGGAAATGCACCAACTGGTACGCAAACTCTACACGGAGGCCACGCAAGGCGATCGCGCGGCGGCGAAGCTCTTGATGGCCTATGGCATTGGTTGCCCCGAGAAAGTGGTTGATCCCGACGCAGTCGATGTCGACGAGTGGCGTCGCTTTCAGCAACTGCCGGCATCGAACGCGGAGTTCGAGCGAATCTGGCACCGAATACCGATTCACAACATGATGGACCTCCTGAAAACCTTGTGGCCGGAGCGCGTCAAAGTCTTCTACAAAGGGCTTGCCGGCATCGTCAACGGCGACCGCCCGCCCGAGCCGGACTTAACGCCATTGGTCCCCGCGATTAATGAACCCGGCCCCGTGGCGAATACTATCTAGGAACCACCCGCGCTCTCGCGGGCGAACGAATAGTACAACGGGAGAACCGGTTTTGAATTGCTCGCCGACGCGGCACAGGGTAGGATGTAAGGGCAGCACGATTACCGCTTGAAGAACCTACCGACGGAGCGATGGCCATGTTTACCATTTGGGGTAGCCCGCAGCGGTTCTGCGACGGAATCACCCGCCGCAGTTTTCTCCAGGTCGGCGCGTTCGGCGCTGGCTTGTCGCTCACCCAATTGCTCCACGGCCGAGCGAGGGCCGAGACCGAGCCGAAGCGAACGGCCAAGTCGGCGATCATGATCTACCTCCCCGGCGGCCCGTCGCACCTCGACATGTACGATTTGAAACCGAACGCCCCCAAGGAATTTCGGGGCGAATTCAAGCCGATTCCGACGGCGGTTCCCGGAATCCAGATCTGCGAACTCATGCCGCGTCAGGCCCGGATGTTTGACAAGCTCGCCGTCATCCGTTCGATTGTCTCCATTGAGGAACATTCCGATTCGTTAGTGATGACGGGTTACACCGAGCAACAAAATCGAACCGCTCGCCATCCATCGTTCGGCGCCGTCCTCTCCAAGTTGCGGGCGAACGCGGAAAGCGACATGCCGCCCTTTGTGAGTCTGCGCGGCATGACGCGCGGGACTGAACCTGGATTTCTGGGCGTGGCCCATCGACCATTCACGCCGAACGGACCCGGATTGGCGAACCTGCGCCTGGCGAAAGGAATCGACGAGGCGCGGATGGACGACCGCAAGACCCTGCTCGCCGGCTTCGACACCGTTCAGCGCGATATCGATGCCAGCGGCACCATGCACGGTCTCGACGCCTTTGCCGCCCGAGCCTTTGACATGATCGCGTCCGGCAAAGTCCGAAGAGCGCTCGATCTGACCCGAGAAGAACCGCGCGTCCGCGATCGTTATAAAGGTGTCGAGTCGTTTCTCACCGCGCGCCGCCTGATCGAAGCAGGCGCCGGTTGCGTTACCCTCGGTTACGGAAGCTGGGATACGCACAACAGTAATTTCAAGACACTCAAGCGGCAACTGCCCGAGCTTGACCGCGGTGTCGCGAACTTGATTTCCGATCTGCACGACCGCGGCATGCAGGATGATGTAGTCACGGTAGTGTGGGGTGAATTCGGCCGGACACCGAAGGTGAACAACAGCGACGGCGGGCGCGACCATTGGGCGCCCGTCATGTCGGCGTTGGTTGCCGGCGGCGGCATGAAGATGGGCCAGGCCATCGGCTCGACAACGGCTCGCGGCGAAATCCCGCGGGACCGACGCTACACCATCCCGCAAGTCCTCAGCACGTTCTATCGCACGCTGGGCATTGACCCTGCCCTGACCTTCCCCGACAGCAACGGCAGGCCCATGCACCTTCTAGATGACCGCGAACCTGTGGTCGAATTGTTGTAGTCGTCGAGGATTGTAGACCGCACACTCCGTGTGCGGAAATCGAACCCGCACACGGAGTGTGCGGTCTACTTTGTTCGCTAGCCACCCATTGGCAGCGCTTGTTGCCGGCTCTGGAACAACCGGCGGCGTGTGTCAACTTCATAGCGGATATTCAAATATATGAACACATGTGCAACTGCTAAGTATGCCAGCAGCGGCGCCGCGGTCAAACCTGCCAGTACACACAACGCGAAGCCAAAAGGAGAATCAACCCCCGTCCATTGATCCGACCTTCCCCAAAAGGCCAGGCCGAGCGGAAGCGCAAAGGCCAGGGTCGCGATTCCCGCCAGGACGGCGGCCGATTCGTACAGGAAGAGCCGGCCCGCGTGACGCCGCACCAGCCGCCACCATTGCCAGATCGCGGTCAGGAAATTGCGTTCCTCAATGACGACGATGGGCGCCAAGAGAAAGGTGAATCCTGCGATGGGCCAGATCAACATTTCCAGGAGCAACGTCGCGATGGACAAGAACGCGGCGCCCATGTTGGGCTCAGCTTGGAGCGCTTCTGGTTGCTCGGCGAGCGCGAACTGTGTCGGCAACCATCGAAGAAAGAAGATAGCCGCGGCAGCGCCTCCGCCCACGATCACATAAGCGATGAACAGATTCATGGCAAACGGTAACCATTTGGAGCGAGCCTCTCTCCAGCGCGACGGCCTCAGCCGGGAGAGCTCGACGTACGTCATTTGTGTGATGGGTACGACCGCGGCGACCATGACGACGAGGACTGCCAAGGCCGCCCCGCCCCAAATCCACATCGATGTCGACCACGGAAGATACTTGGCCGCGCTGGCGACGAATGCCAGAATTGCGCCGATCACGACGCCGGCCGCGGCAGTAATCAACAACTTCATGCGGGACAAGGCGCTGTCGAGGGCCGCCACCAGTTCTTCCGCAAGGCCGCGCAGGCCGACGGTCTGCAACCGAGCCGGGTCCAGCCGCGATGCCAGATTCGTTCCGTCGCCGGAGGCGCGAAATGCCAAGGGCTCGCGCTCTCGCAACGTCGTGTTACTGGCTGACTCGGGTGCGGACGGTGGGTTGAGATCGGCGAACTCCTCCGTCCAATCGAGCGCCGACCACTCCTCTTCCGGCGAACGCCGCACGCGGCTAGTGAAAGGAATATGCCCGGCGGCTACGTGCTCTCTCACTGCTTGCGTCGTCGGTGCACGCACCACGCGGCCGTCGGGAAAGCGGACGTACCAGAAGTCGGAAACCTTGCTCATCGCTGTGTGTTCAGAACTGCTTGGGAATCCGGAAGGTGCGCTCGGTTATTCGTTTCCTAAGCATAGACGCCGAAGGGCCGGTCTGCCAAGTGAGATCAGACTCGGCTTGCCGGTTCCGCGGGCCAGTGCTAGAGTTTGGACCGCCGCCGACTCAACGTATTGGTGGGGAGCAAGGATGCTGGTTACCACGCACCGCGGATTTCAACCACTCGCGTTCCACAAGGAGCGCTGGCTCTTGTGTGGACTGATGTTGTTGTTCGTTGCCGTCAGCGTCCAGTACTACTTCAAAATCGACGACGCACAGCGGTCGGCGATCTTGCGTTGGCGGCCCCAAATCCAACAACTCTACGACGTGAACATCTACGAGCGGTTCACATACCCGAACCCGCCGATCATGGCGTTGTTGCTCAAACCCGTGATCGAACTCTCGCCGATCGTGGCCGGCCTGACCTGGTTTTACTTGAAGGTCGCCATGACCTTGCTCACCCTAATGTGGGTTTTTCAGCTCGTCGAAACGAAAGAACACCCGTTTCCACTTTGGGCGAAGGCCGTCACCGTCTTGCTTAGCTTGCGGCCGATCATGGGCGATCTGACGCACGGAAATGTCAACCTGTTCATTCTTTTTCTGGTTGTTGGTGCGCTCTATGCCTATCACCGGCATCACGACCTGTTGGCCGGCATCGTCTTGGCACTGGCGATCGCGTGCAAGGTCACACCGGCCCTATTCATCCCGTACTTCATTTGGAAGCGCGCTTGGAAGTTGCTTGCAGGGAGTTGCATCGGGTTGGTGCTCTTCGTCGTCGTCGTACCGGGAATCGCATTGGGAATGAGTCGAAACATCACGCTCTTTTCCAGCTGGTACGACTGCATGGTGAAGCCCTACGTCGCTGCCGGCGAAGTGACATCCGAGCATCTGAATCAATCGTTGCCCGGCTTGCTCTACCGCTGGTTCACCGTCAATCCATCGACAGTGGTGGATGGAGTTCCCACCGAGTATCGAACGCTTGCCGAGCTTGATCCGTTTTGGATCAAGGTGATTCTCCGAAGCTGCATGGCGGCGTTCGCGGTGCTTATCGTCTTTGCGTGCCGAACGCCGACACGAAGTCGCGCCGGCTGGCGTATGGCTGCCGAGTTTTCATTGGTCCTGTTGGGTATGTTGCTCTTTAGCGAACGTACGTGGAAACACCATTGCGTCACCCTCGTCCTGCCGTTTGCGGTTATCACGTATTGCTTGGCCACTTGTTCGCCCGGCCGGGTTTTGCAGGCGTACTTGATTGGCTCATTGGCCGCGGCGACGTTGCTGATGACGACGACGAGCAGCGGCATCTCGGAAAGTTGGGATTACGCCGCAAGGATGGCACATGCCGACGGCGCGTATGTGTGGGCGTATTTGATTTTGATTGCCGCGTTAGTTGTGTTGTTGCGTCAGCCGTTGTCCACCACTCAAGGATGGACGAGCGACCGAGGCGAAAAGGCTTATGACGCGGCTAAGAGTTCCGCTTAGGAACACAGCCAACCCGAACCCCGCCAGTCCCAACGCCAACAGAGCGGTGACCAGCAAACGAAACGACAACGTCATCTGTTCCGGCCCGCTGCAGATCAGGAGCGCCGCCCCGACGACGGGAATCAAACCGGCGAGGACCTGGAAGACCTGAGTCGTGCGATGATAGGGACGCAATTCAGCCGAGGCACAGCGGCGCAAGTCACTCGCATCCGACCATAAGCAGGAATAAAGGACACGCACCACGATGTACTGCACGCCGAAGAACGAATAGGTCATTGCGATCATGCCTGAAACTGTGAACGACACCAGAAAATGACCGAAATCCACCATGCTCACAGGTCCCGCGAGTATCGAAATCGCTGCCGGGAAAAACAGCCCGCCTGGGATCCAACCCGCGCAGGAGAGCATCGTGGCCCAGCGCGGGAGAGCCAGCGCACGCCGGCGTGCAATCGATACCTCATTGGAATCGAGCGGTATCGCGTGCTCTAATCGCAATAGCATTCGAAACACCGGCACGATCAGTCGGATGAGGAGCCAAACACAAATGGGATAGACGACGAGATTGTACGCCAAAACGAGGCGCACGAACCAAGTCTGCTGGACGGAATTCAAATCATCAACGATGAAGATCTGGTTGTATGCAACGTTGACTATGCTGCCAAAGACATGAGGAATCAAACTCACAAAGATGAGCGCCAACAGCGGCCGCCGAAGCATCATGCGGTCGAGCGGCCCGGCTGCCGGCGATTCGCGATGGATTCGTTGCAATTGTTCACAGCCGTCCAACGCCTGCGACAACTCGCCGGCCGAATCGTAGCGTCGATCCGGCACAGCATCAAGACAGCGATTGAGCAGCCGCTGCAGGGTATTGGGTACGTCTGGACGCAATGCCCGAACCGATGGCGCGTTGCCCGAACGCTCCAACGCAAGCGTTTCCAGCGTCACGGCAGTGTCTTCATCTTCGGTGTCGTGGCGAAATGGACGCCGCCCCGTCAAGAGTTCAAACAGCACGACGCCCAGCGAATAGATATCGGAACGTTGATCGACGACGGCCGAGGAAACGTTGGCCGAACGGTCGAATGCACGCAGGTGCTCCGGGGCCATATAAGAAAGAGTCCCGCCGAAGAGCTCGCGACCTTGGCTTCGCTGAGCGGTCGAAGCGATGTTGAAATCGGCGAGGTATGGCCGACCATAACGATTCAATAGGATGTTGGCCGGCTTGATATCGCGGTGCAGTACTCCTTTGCTGTGTGCATACGCCAGCGCGTCGGCCAATCGAACACCAAGCCAGCACACTGCTTCGACAAAGTCACACTGACGAAGCGTTTCGCGATCGTTGAGTGCGGCCGTGTCGAGTGCAGCCGGTTCGCGGGAGAGTTTGTCGAGGATTTCCACAATGGTTCGGCCGCTCCACGACTCCATCGGCCTTTCGTTCAGTGCGGCGATCACGTGTTCCAGCGTCAAACCCGGCACGAACTGCATGCACAACAGCCGAATGCCGCGCTCGGCGATTACGGTTTCGGAGAAAACCTGGACGACGTAGTCATGCTCGAGACTCGCCATCGTCCGGGCTTCATTCCCGACGTCGGGAGACACTTTCAATGCGACCTGACGATCCAACGAGAGTTGCCGAGCCAGGTAAACGCGCGCGAACGAACCGATCCCCAGCGGCCGAATGATTTCGTAATCTTCGATGCGTTCGCCCGGAACGAGAATGGGCGTTTGCAATCCATCGCTGGCGTCTTCGATACGCCCGGCGGGATAGCGGAAAGTTGGGGCACTTACCGTTCCCGCCTCGCCCGTGACGTGCCACGCCGTCGACTTGCCCGGCTCATTCGCCATCGCGTCCCCATGATTAGGCGCGGCGCTCTAACGCCGGTTGGCAGTATTCCAACAGGCCCAACTCCCGAAGCTCATCCTCGATCGCTTCCGGTGTCGGCGTGCCAATGGACTGGGCGACGTCATCGAGCAGGAGTTCCGAGAATCTCTCCCGCGCTCGATGCAATAGTTGCCGCACGCTGGTCGCGGACAGTGGCCTGTTCAGTTGCTCGGCAAGTTGTGCAGCCAAATCCGGTGAGCGAGACTCCGGATGGTCTGCTCGAAAGCGAAGCACGCTATAGAACGGCTGGCCTGTCGACCGCTCGACTTCCGCGAGATTGGCCCACGCCCTTGCCAGCAGTTCGTCACGCCAGTTTTCTAACAGCTCCTTCTCAATCTCGGCGTCCGGCGGGGAGTCGACGAATGGTTCAGCAGCGGCCGTCAGAGTGTTGGCCCCAGTGCGTTGCCGCCGGTTATGGTGATCGGCGATCAGATGTGCCAGTACGCCCTTTACATAGTCGCGGAACCGCCCGCGTTCGGGATCTGCTTTTCGTAAGTCACCCTTGACGAAGCGGAGTGAAAACTCTTGAAACAGTTCATCGGCGAGGTCGGCATCGCGGACTGCGCCGAGCAAATACCGCCGAATGGCGCCTCCGTAGCGCGCGATAAGCTCGCTTTGGGCAGTGGATGCAGTGGGGTCGGCGCCGTCATGGGCGCGACGAACCAATGTCCACAACGTCGCGATCTGATTTAGCCGTTCGCTCTGAGCGGTGAATTCCACGATTGTCTCCGAGAAGCATCATGCCTTCATATTAGCTTATGCATTTGGCCGAGCACTCCCGGACACGGATGCACCGTTGTCTATTGTGAGACTTGATTTGCGTGAAAAGTGGAGAATTCCTCCGAAACGTTGTCACAGTTTTCGCGCGGTTCGGAATAAGAGTACGAAGGGACAACGAATCGAAGTGATGAAAACCCGATGTTGGCCTTTCGACGAAACCAGCAAACTAACCAACGTCGCTGCAGACGCAGCGAAAGGAGTCTCTGATGAAACGGTTTGTTACACGTGTGGCATTGACAGCCGCTTTGGTCCTCGTTGTTTCTGCGTCGGCGGAAGCGAACGGAAAAGGCAACAGCGGAAAAAGCGGGTCCAAGGGTGGAAGCAGCGGCGGCAGCTTCAAAAGCAGTCAAGCTTCCACCTTCAAAGGCAATGTGACCGGCGGCATGAAATCGGGATCATCGAAGTCACAACCCCATGTCAACAAGGGCGACTTCAAGAAAGTACCGTTCGACAAGGGTCATGTGATCAAGAATTGGAATGGTAAGTTCAAAAATGATCATGTGCATGTAAAGAACTACCACTCCAAACATGGCCACAAGTTCAGCCATGGTTGGTGCTTCAACGGCAAACACCACAGCCACTGGTCGTGCTGGAACTGGAACGCGCATTGGGGTTGCTACAACTACTGGTGCCCGTCGGCATCCTGCTGGTACTACTGGTATGAGCCGCACTGCTGCTACTACCCAGTGACGTACATCCAGACGTGCACGCCGGTCGCCTATGCGTCTCCGCAAGTCGTCCCTGTCGCAGCGACGCCGCTTATCAGTATCCAGAACGGCGCCGTCAGCGGAGGCGGGGTCGCCGTAACGAATGGTCCCGCGGCTCAAGTCCCCGGTATGTTACCGCCACCGCAACCGTAAGCTTGGTCTTAGGGTCGAGTGGAGTACAACCCGGCTTGTTCCCCACCTGGGGAACAAGCCGGGTGTCGTTTTTATTGCATTCTGTGAGCGTTAGTTCATTCAAGTCAGCCGCATAACTGGATTTGCGACTTGACTGGACACCGTTGGCTACCGAAGCTATCGTCCCCGCCCTTGGCGAGCGATCTCCTCAAGATCAGCAGGAGCCGAAAATGAAGGGTCGACGTTGGTTACCGATGGTTTTGGTCACATGTGCCGGCTGCATCTCAGACGAGATGACGACCATGCTGGTGCCCGCGGATCACTTTACGCAGCGTGCAATCCAGAGAGAGCGTGTGGCCTTCGCGCCGGCCGCAGTAGAGACGGCCGCACGTGTCGAGGCCGTCGGTATGAAGCTGCTTGCTGCTAATCCTCAGATGGGACTTCGACCAGTCTTCCGAACCATTGGCGCACCACAACCGGAGATTTTCCACGTGGGAACCGAGGAGTTGAATCTCACGGAAGGCCTTGTAAACCAGTGCAAAACCGAGGGGCAGCTGGCGGCTGTGGTAGCACATGAACTCGGTATCATGCTTGCCGAGCGCGAGGCCATAACCTGGCCGCATGGACGCTCGCCCGAGCGCGAACCACCGTCGCAGATGCGCGTCGGAAACGATCATGTCGGCGCCGGAGCAACGCCCGACCTGACCCACATGGCTGAACTTGGGAAGTACGAAAAGGCAGGCGGTTCACCGAGGCCGACAGCCGCTCGACCTCCAGACCCTCGCGCAGTAGCAAAAGGCCTACTCGTCCGCGCCGGTTTCGCAGAAACCGAGCTGAACGGGGTTTCGGAGCTGTTAGCAAGCGCGGCTACGAGCCTTTCATTCGAGATGCAATTCAGGGCCAATTCGGCTAACCAGCGTTGATTTCGCACTAGTTCCAGACAGCAACCCATTCGTGGGGTTTGGTTTGCGGTCGAAGTGCAGCCTCGGCTTGCTGATACGCGAGCTGATAGACGGCAAGGTGGCAGAACTGCTGTGCGACGTTTACGTTCTGAAGAAGAATTAGCGGACAGACTACAAAAGTCGTTGGTGTGACAAGACTTGTGGGTCTTGCCGGCTGCGACCATTCAAACTGATCGGGCAATCGACGTGCGTGCATTTTCGGGACCCCAGGCAATTTCCGTAGGGCGAGCGGGTTATGGGGCAAGCCTACCATAAGTTTCGACTCTGCAGCGGTCCGGCCTAAGCGAACTCGTCTTTCGCTGTTTACCCAATCGGAGTTTTCCCCATATACTTGTTGCAACTGTTAACCTCCCGAAATATAATCCTGCCTGTATGGAGAGGCCCGGTGGTCGGGCTAGAGCGTATCGCAGAGCTAAGGACGCGAAAAAGGAGAAGGATGATGTCCAGCATGATGATGGAACGTTCAGGGATGGCGATGCCGGGTATGGGAATGCCCGGAATGGCAACTCCCGCGATGGGCGCTCCGGCCGGTGTACCGGCGGCCCCGAATTACATGATGGTGCCGCGCTGCACCATCAAAATGGAGAAGTGTACCGGCGGCATGAAAATCCACTGCTCCGGCGACGACAAGATGGCCACCAGCATGGTGCAGAACCTTTGCACCATGATGGCAGGCGGGATGTGCACGTGCTACTGCATGATGAACGGCATGATGGTTTGCTGCTGCAATCTCACCATGGGGATGTGCAAGTGTGAAATGACGAAAGACGGCGTCTGCATTACCTGCACGAGCGGCGATCCGAAGTGCTGCGAGATGATTCAGGCCTGCTGTGAATGCATGTCCTGCATGATGAAAGACGGCTGCACCTGCTGTGTGATGATGAACAACATGCCTGTCTGCTGCGGCTGCTGCTAGGCAATTGGTGAAATACGCACTCGGGATCGGAGACCAGGGATTAGCATACTAATCCCTAATCTCCGGTCCCATGCCTTATGCATGATTAGGGGTTGCCGCCACCTGGTCGGCCAACTTGCATGCGAATCTCACCTTTGAATGGTGTGCCGATCATTTCCTTCCACTGAGTCTTCTGTTCCGCATTGAGCACGGTGTTCACGATCTTCTCGCCGGTCGCATTGTTTAGTTCCTGCATTTTCATGCGGGCTTCTTCCCGGTTTCCACCTTGAGGACGCCCCGCGCCACGCATTTCCTTCTGGGCTTCGTCGCGCATTTCCTTGATCTTTGCTTTTTGTTCGTCGTTGATTTTTAGTTGAGTGACCACTTCAGGTTTTTCGAAAGCTTCGGCCCCTTGAAGTTGCATGTGGATTTGTTTTAGGCGTTTGGCCTGATCGGCCTTGAGCATTTCGGCAATCGCCTTCTCCGACTCCTTTTGCATCTCGGCACGCTTCTTTTCGCGTTCTTCCGGTTCAACCTCGCCGGCGCCTTGAATGGCAGCCAGCTGCTTTTTCGACAGATTGCCGACGCTGGTAATTTGCTCGTTGGTCAGCTTTAGTTCATCTTGCACGGATTTTTGACCGAGCAGCATCAACGGTGACGGCGCCAGGCTCATTTGCCTGCGACCGCCTTGCGGTTGTGCGTTCGCCGCGGATGCGCAAAGCGTCATCACTAGTGCTGCGGCGACGAGTTGACATACACGTTGCATTTCGAACCTCCCATGTGACAGAAGATTGTTCAGACACATACCTGTGTCGTTCCGAACGGCCTACTGCCCTCGCATTGAGGGCTAGCCATTACAAATAGATGAAAGCCGCTCGGTAGGCAATGCCGCTTAAAGCAAGGGAGCCGAACGCGCCGCCGCCCACCGAAAACAAAAAAAGATCACCTATTCCATGGTGATCTTTCTTCGGTTGCAATTGGAACGATTCTGGACGGTCGTTACAGAGTGCGCTTGGACATGCGTCCGGAGCCAACCTGGAAGTCACCCTGGAAGGGCGCGCCGGTCATCTCTTTCCAGCGTTCTTTCTGGTCGGGTGTAAGGACTTGCATGATCTGGTTCCACGCACGGGTAACAGAATCGATCCGTTTCTTCACGGCGTCTTCGCGATTTCCGCCTGGCTCGAAGTTGCCTCGCACTTGCTTGTGGGTGGTTTCCTGAATCTGCTTGATCTTCTGCCGTTGCTCGGGCGTCAGCTTCAGCTTTTCAACCACTTCGGTCCGAGCGAAGGCGTTGGGGCCATACACCTGATAGGTGATCTGTTGTAGCCGGCGGGTTTGATCATTCTTCAAGACGCTGTTGACGTTCTGCTCGCATCGCTGGTTCAATGCGTCAACCTTCTGGTTCCGTTCTCGGTCGTCATTTGCTTCGCGAAGGTTCTTACGCGCTTCGCGTTGGAACTTGATCTCTTCATTGACCTTCTTCACTTGATCGTCGGTCAGATTCAGTTCCTTCTGCACGTCCTTGTTGAATAGAAGCATGAGCGACGACAGCTTCGGTGTTCCGGTCTGGGTCGACTGAGCCATCGCGGGGCTCGCCAACACTGCGCTGGCGATCAAAAGGCAAATCGTACGCATGTGGTACCTCCGGGGTTTGGAATATAAAGGCAGACCAGTATATGCCAACTTTTCGAATGTGGAAAAAATCACACAGAAAACGATCGTGGGGATGGGATCGCCGAGGAATTGGGCGGGAAAACGTGGACAGATGTTGACTTAGGTGTCGGGCCCAACGACGAAGTGGAATCTGATCGATGGCGTTGACTCGAAACCATTGACGCGGGGACATCCGGGATTGCACCCGACGCCCCGCGTCGACCCTACATGGAATTGGTTACTTGCCCGGCACCGCCTGCAACAATGCCGTCGCCTGGGCCTTGATCTCCGGCGTCGGCGCCAACGCGGCAACTCGGTGAAGGGCTGGCTCCTGCAAACGACCCAACCTGGCAAGGGTCGCTTTCGCCCTTAGTTTGGTCCCGGTCCCCCCAACGGACAGATTGCGCACGGCCTCGATGAGGTTGCGCTCTACTTCGGGTGTCAGTACTTCAACCCGGCCAACCATCACGCGCTCAAGCTTGTCGGGTGCAGGCTTAACCTGAATCGGAATGATCTCGTCGACGACAGAACGCGGCAGGATGTAGAGGACACGTAAACCGTCGGTTTGAAAATAGCTCTTTTCCCATGTGTTGACCATTGCCATCGCTTCTTTTGGATAGAGCCCGGCTTTAACCAGAGCAGCGGCTACTTCATCCTTTACCGATTGACGGTTTTTCGCAGGCTTTAGTTCCGCCACTGCGAGTTCCTGGTGTGCTTTTCCTGCGAGCGCTGGCAGTTCGGCGAAACGAATCTGACTTTGTGCAACCTCTAATGCGAACACTCCGTGCAGCGTCCCGCTGCCGGCGTTATGCAGCAATAGGCGGAGGTCATTTGAAGTGCCGGATGAACGAATTTGAAGCGGAAGTTCCATCGAGCCGAGGCCGCGATAAAACAGGAACTTCTCCCATTCGCCTTCGTCGCGGACCATCGCAGTTCGGCCATCGCGAATATAGTCGCGCTTGGTTATGTCCTTCTTTGAAATCGATGCGAGTTTGTCCGGCCCAGTGCTAAGCACAACTTCGGATTCGTCTTCGCGCACTACGATGCCGGTAGTTGTGTGCCCGTTCTTCGTCGTTATGTTCCATGTGTAGGGCAGAACCTTCTTCTTCCGCTGCCCCACAAACGCGGCATCTGTCTCGCGCGCGAACCGCCATGTATCATTCGGCTCCACCGACTTCCAACCGGCGATCGGAAGATTAGGGCCCATTTCTACACGGGTGTCGGGAATTAACTCGACCGTTCCCCAGTCAAGGTAGCTGTTCGAGCCCGTCCCTGCAGAATCGTTCCCGACTGCGGGCCCAAAGGACTGTGTGGCTGGATACCAATGGGTGAGCAGTCCGTTATTCATGCCGACTCGCACTTCGACCGTCTTCGGTCGATCGACGTAGAAGTACGTGACCGGTGTCTCCATCTTTTGCAATAGGCATGCACGATTCCGTCCGTCAAGTTGACGGTCCCGTACGAAGTTCGGGAGGTTCTCTTCGGAATCGACCATGCCGCCTAGTGTCTTTCCATCCGACCCTTGCACCGAAAGAAACGTCCCCCATTCGTGCACGATGAATTTTCCTGTCTCACCGGCCGATCGCTGTCGATCGGCAGGAGTGAACGCCGATGTCGTCGATGCAATGGCCAAGACGCCGAGCATCGCGATTAAACCGCGTCGACGCACTAGTCGGTTCAACGACATGTTGATCTCCCTTCGAAAAAGTAAACGCGCTGCGCGAACTGCCCCCGCATCCCGGCTTGCCTGATGGCAGCACGCCGTACGTGGGCGTAGTTGATTGCTTCGTCTCCACCTAGATAAGCGAGAGTCGAACAAAAAAGACGACATGAAAAGTGGCGTGGTTCGTCTAATGGGAGGGATATAATTCTCTCGATCGTGTCCGTTTTACAACGGAGACCGAGTGAGATGGCGCAGACATCGTTGCAATCCGGCGAAGTTCAGATGTTCCTGAATCAATTGCGCGTCGGGGACAGCAGAGCTCGTGAGGAGCTCTTTCGGCGAGTCGGCAACCGCTTGGAGAAACTGGCACGAAAAATGTTAAGAGGCTTCCCGGGAGTGCAACGCTGGGCTCAAACCGACGACGTCTTGCAAAGCGCGTTAGTGCGGCTTCTGCGCGCTTTGGATGATGTGCACCCAGAGTCCGCGCGTGAGTTTTTCGCGCTCTCCACTGAGCAAATTCGACGAGAGCTCATTGATCTGGCCCGTCATTTCTACGGGCCGCATGGTGTGGGAGCCAACCACGCCAGCACGCCGTCTGCGAATGGCACTCATGAGGTGTCCGTCGATCCTTCGACACAGTCGAACGAGCCGAGTCTCCTATCGGCGTGGACGGAATTTCATCAGCAAGTAGCCAAGTTGCCGCGCGAGGAGCGGGAGGTCGTCGACCTGCTTTTCTATCAAGAGTTACCGCAAGCGGAGGCGTCGGAACTACTGGGTGTTACGGTGCGTACCGTTCAGCGCCGTTGGCAATCCGCACTCCTCAGGTTACATGACATACTCAAGCACTCATGGCCGGGGTTGTAACAATGTCCACTCAAAACGAAGCGACTTCTGTATTCACCGAAGTTGGTACTGAGTTGGTGCTGCGATGGCAGGAGTATCGACACGCCGGTAAGGAAGTCACACCGGAAGAACTGTGCGTGGAGCATCCAGAGTGGCTCCCGGAAGTCAGTCGACAGATCAACGCCATTCGCTCCATGGAGGCAGTCCTGGGCGTCGGCGATGCGACGGCAGACTTGTTGCCGGCGCACGAACCTATGGTCGCTGCCCCGGCCATTCAACTCCCGGGTTACGAGATCATGGGCATGATCGGGCATGGTGGCATGGGCGCTGTGTACAAGGCGCGACAGTTTCGACCAAACCGCATTGTCGCGATCAAGATGATGCTCGCCGGGCCTAACGCCAGACCCGAACAACTTGCTCGATTCCGAACGGAAGCCGAAGCCGTAGCGCATCTACGCCACCCGCATATCGTGCCGATATACGAAGTCGGCGAATGTGGCATGCAGCCATATTTCTCGATGGAATACATCGATGGAGGGAGTTTTGCACAACGCCTGGCAAAGGAACCCCTCCCATTCCGCGAAGCGGCTGAGTTCGTGCGCACCCTAGCTCAAGCCGTTCAATACGCTCATGAACGCGGCGTCATTCACCGAGACCTAAAACCTGCTAACGTTCTTCTTGCGGATAGCCAAGACGGGTATTCGCCCAGGATAACCGACTTTGGTCTGGCTAAGCGAACCGACGGCGGAACAGGGAGTGACCAATCGCCGCATCGCACGCAGACCGGCGCCGTGCTCGGTACACCGAGCTATCTTGCGCCGGAACAAGCCGAGGGAAAAACGAATGAGATCGGCACGCCCGTCGATATCTATTCACTTGGTGCAATACTGTATGAAGCACTCGTGGGCCGGCCTCCGTTCCAGGGAGAGTCGACGCTCGACACATTGGAGCAGGTCCGCACGCACGAACCCATATCACCACGCAAGTTACGGCACAACGTTCCAGTCGATCTCGAAACCATTTGCCTCAAATGTCTGGAGAAGAAGCCGCCAAAGCGCTATGCCAGTTCCGGTGACCTCGCGGACGATCTGACACGTTTTCTTGCCGGAGAGTCGATCCAGGCGCGACGCACGCCTCTATGGGAACGTGCGCTGAAACTCGCCAAGCGCAAGCCGGCTCACGCCGCCCTTGGCTTGGTCAGCGCCGCAGCGCTATTCGGAGTTATCGGCGTCTGGGGATCATTCACCGCAGATCTGCAAAGCGAACGCACTCGTGCGCAGAAATTGCAGCAAGAAGCAGAGGAGCAAGCCGATATAGCCAAGCGCGATCGCGATTTGATCCGCGAACTGAACGAGTATACGCAGCGACTGCTCTTTCGGTGTCAAGAAGATGTCAAATGGCATATTAACGCCACGCTCGAAGGAAAGCGTGAAAAGGAGGCGAGCGGCGACGGGCATGCCCTCTTGTATGTCCTGGCGCGCTCATATGCGATGACGGCCGGAGTTTATCGCAAGGACATGACACTCACTGAAGAAGATCGAAACAAACAGGCTGAATTCTATGCGGCGAGCGCGGTTTCCCTCTTAGGTAAGGCTGGGGAGATGGGATATTTTCAAACCGAATCGAGTAGGTCGAAACTGAAAGACGACAAAGATCTCAACGAATTACGCACGCGCACCGACTTCAAGGAACTAATGGCCAAGATGGAGCGACGTCGGAACTAGGCTCAAAGCCATCATTTCATCTCGCGTTCCCAAACCGTAATCGTCATCCCCGTTCCGGCCTTCGATTCGAAAGCAGTCGGTCGATCACGTCCCGGAGGTGCGATACACATTTTCAGTTTTTCTCCATCAAACTCGTAGATGCCCAGCATTGGTTTGGTTGTCCCGCTCGGTTGTCCGGCCGGCGCCGTGGGTTGAAAGTCAATCGTTTTGGGCGTCTTGGTCGCGTCGAGTGTAAAGCTGCCATTCCCCACGACTTTGTTGAATCGCGACACGGTGTAGTCTCGACCCTTTACCGTTCGAAATAGTGCCTGGGCATCGTCATCCGGAAGCTTCTCACCGTCGCGAACAAAGGAGAATGCCGCCCAGTCTCCTTGCATTTTTTCGAGGCTCCTTCTTGGAACCATCATCCGTAGGTTGATCCGCTGCGATCAATGCTGCCACAATGACTTGGAAAAGAATGGTCATTTTCGCACCTCGAATTCGATTCAAACAACCGATGGCTCAATCCTTAGCTGGCGTCAGCCATCGACACGCAGACGATCTCTTTGTCGTTTCGCGCGAAAATACACCGCTGTGCAAAAGCCGGATGTGACCAGACAACGATGCGACCGCGAGCTTCATGCACCGGTTCCAAAATCTTCGTTCGATCAATCTCTTTGTAAGCCTTCGGTGATAGGTCTGCCAGAATGAGTTCACCATCGTCGTTAAAGATCACGAACCGATCACCCTGGGGAATGAGAAACGCGGTGCCACAGTCGGCCTTTTTGCCCCCCGTCGCGTCGTACGTTTCCCATAATTGTTCGCCGGTATCGGCTTTCAAACAACGGAGTTCGCCATTGGCACAGGTGCCGTAGATGTGACCATCCTTGAGCACCGGTGATGCCATCAGGCTGTGTAAACCATCGGGCTTGATCGGATTGTCACTTTTTCCTTTCCAAAGTACCTCCGCGCCGGGCTTGTCCGCAGCGAGTTTCATCATCAACGGCCCATGATAATACGTGCTGATAAACAACTTATCGTCGAGCCGGCGGGTCGTGATGATGTTGACCGCGGGTCGTTGAGGTTCTCCTTGGAGCGGGTAAGGCTGAGTCCAATGCACTTTCCCGGTGAGCGGATCGAGCGAGTTCAAGGATTCCGAAAGCCAAATAACGAGCTGCCTTTTTCCTCCCGCTTCGTGAATCATCGGGGGACTGTAACCCACTTCCTGTGTCGTCAATGCTCGCCAGACTTCCTCGCCATTGTCCTTTCGCAGCGCGACGACCGCGCTGCCGGGTCCGCCGACAAGGGTGATCAGTAGGTCCCCTTCAATCAACGGATGTGCGGCGTAGCCCCACACCGGAGGTTGTTCCAAGTTGTACGCGGCGAGTAGGTTTTTCTTCCAGCGAAGTTTGCCCGTGTCTTTTTCAAGGCAGATTAGATCTCCCATTGCGCCGAGAGTGTATACGAATTCACCGGAGACAAGCGGCGTCGTGCGGGGCCCGCTCGAGTACGAAACCCGATACGGACATGGATATGAATGTTCCCAGATCGCTTTTCCAGTGGACGCATCCAGGCAAAATACTCGCTCGTTGCCGGGGACACCTTCACGAGCTGGCCGCAGCGGCTTGCCATCCTTGTCTTTGGCACGTTCGCGGTCCATCACATAGACCTTGCCGTCGGCCACCGATGGACCGCTGTAGCCGGTGCCGAGAGGGGTGCGCCAAAGCACTTTCGGTCCGCCGGATGGAAACTTGGTGAGGATTCCTGATTCACGCCAGACTCCGTCGCGATCGGGTCCGCCCCATTGAGGCCAATCGATCGCAAGACACGGTGCAATCAGTGTCAATACAACGCCGGCCGCGACTACCAGGGCTGAGTTCCGGTTCATCATCACGCTCCATTGACCGAACAAACTCAAGACGATGGCTTGATTGTACCGGTGTGCCAAATTTTTGGCAACTAGGAAGTGCTCCGCATGCAGACGAGGACGATGCAAACTATAGTTTCTGTAACGGCGTGGCTGAGGCACGTCGTTGGTGGAGGGTCGCCGGAGAACTGGAATGCGACCCGTTTGTTCGCTTTTTCTAATCAGTTCGTGCGTGTGGCTGGCATTTGACGCGAGCAGTGGCGGCCGTCCTGTCAGAGCCGCCGAAAACGCTCCCGCACCCCCTCAGGGTTTTTCCGGCGTCGTGCTGCGAATCGAGTTTCTCTTTCCCGAACGCCGCATCCGACACATCGGCACCGGTTTTGTTATCCAGGACCATCGCAAAGAAAAATACCTCCTAACATGTGCTCATTTAGTTGATGAACGTGATTGGCACGTGAGGTATCGCGTCACGATGCGAACGATGAAAGGCGATCGTCGCATCGAATCGTACGGGACTTCGTTGCATGTCGGGCAATCGATTGATCTGCGGCAACGCGGAGCGTCCGGACAGCCTGACATGACAAAGGACCTAGTCATCAGGCCCGCCGCCGGAGAATGGGCGAAGCCACTTCGGTTGCGCCCGCCGATCCAAAGGTTGGCGATTGGGTTTGGGCGGTCGGTTGTGAATCGACCGCTCCATTCACCGATGAAAAGCTCTTTCGGGGTCAGGTTCTCGAGGTCGTCGACGGCGGCTTCACGATACGGAAGTGCGTGAATTTCAATCCGCGCGGTTTCAGCGGCGGGCCGGTGGTGAACCACAAAGGCGAGGTTGTAGGGAACGTTCTCGCCGGCGGCGACGACATCATCGGGGGCGCCACCGTCACTACTTTGCGACAGCGCTTGAGAGAAACTGGCGTCAGGTTGGATTGACGTTCGGGATGAGTACGGGTTCATGAAACCAGATAACGATCACGACGCCTACGACGATTAGAATCCCGGCCGCCATGCGCCGCCGAAAATCTCCTTCTCGAAAATAAACTCGTCCACCGACAATCGAGAGAATCAACGCCAGGCGCATGATGCTTGAGACATCCGACGGCGCCATGTGTTGAAGCGCGTACAGCTTCGATACCATGAACACCATTTCCAAAAAGCCACGAGGCCAAAGCGCGTTTTGATGCGCCGTCATTGATTGCCAATGAGTCCGGCGCAAAACGATCGGAAAGATCAATAGCGCCGACAACAACGTCACTGCAAACGCCGAGAACACAGCAGCCGAGAAATCCGAAGTGGTTTTGGCACCCGTGCGCGACGCCAAGGTATCCAACAATGTGTTGAGTGTGAAGAACACGGACGCGGCAATGCCGAGAAGAATTCCCGACCTTTGCCGTGCCCATCCGGTTGCAGGTGGTTTGTAAAGAAGCACCAGGCTCCCACATACAACCAGCACGACACCAACCATTCGTTGCAGCGATAACTTGTCGTCCGTGACAAATGGCTCCAATAACAGCAGAAACATTGGCGACAGCGACATGAACGACGACACCAGCGAAATGTCGCCATGGGCGAGTGCGTGCATCTTGAAGCCTTCGGCGAAGATGTCGGTGATGGCGCGTAGTGCAATGAGCTGAAAGAAGTACCACGAGTAAACAATTGGATTCTCGCCGGCAAGCCAAATCGCTGCCAAGACCAGGACGTAAAACGGCAACGCAAACGCAAAGGAAGCGAAAGTTGACGCGTTTCCGTGAAGTCGCGAGGCCAGGCGTTTGCTGAGAAGCTGCCCTTCGCCGCGGCAAATACCGTACTGAGAAGCGCGGCGACCAGATCCATTTGCCAAGGCCCGTGAATTGAAAAGCCGGCAGATGTAGTTGTGAAGTAGTTTATATGTCAGCGGCCGCCTATGGCCTGGCCTCAAGCCATGCCACAGGCGGCCGAAATTTCAGGCGGTCGAGACTACCAGCAGAATTCCAAGCCGAAGTTCAGCCCTTGCACCCAGAAATCTGTCTGGGCGAACGGCACACCAGGCCGAGCAATTCCCGTCGACTCGACGCCAGGGGGCGCGAAGTTCGGAATCTGCGTCACGTCGATCACACGATCAATCTGGTCGCCCGCGCGGACGACTTCATTCCAGTAAATGAAGCTGTAGCCGAAGTATGCCAGAATACAATCGTTGAAACGATACCCAAGATTGACATTTAGCTCCGGGACAACCGCGAAATCGTTATTTTGGTACCGGCCGATGTTGCTCGCTAACGCCAGCAGTCCGCCATTGAAGGTGTCCAAGACACCCGTCGGATAAAGGATGTTCTGACTTCCCGTGATATCAATCGTCTGTCGCGTCACACCCAAACCAAGCTTGCCGCGAATGCCCAGCTGCCACGGACCATAAGCGTAGGCGCCATCCAATCCGATCTGGCCACCGTAGAACTGGTTTCGCGTTGCGAAGCGATCTTGCACCGTAATCGTCGCGCCGGCGAATTGATCGAAAGAAGAGAACTGCGGGGGAAGCGGATCTTCGACGCGGATCCATTCGTCAATTTGTACCGTCTCGTCAAGATCCAGATAACGTGCTCCCACAAGGAAATCGACGCGATACGAGCACCCGCAGCACAGGCTGTGGATGCCGTTCACTTCGACGCCCCAGAACTCGAGTGGCGTGCGTACCGTCGTGAATCCACGAGAAAGCCCATCCAGTGACGTGATTTCAGAAGACTCCGTGCAATCGTTGAGGCTAAAGAATGGCCGCGCCAAAAAGGTACACAGGTCAGACCCGAAGACGGTGCCGTTGTCGCGCTCCGGCAGATAGAAACCACCCAATTCGATGCCGCAACTCTGTTCGCATCCGAACCAAGTCCCGGTCATGACGCGGATACCCGAGCGACCATCTTCGTCTGGAAGAATGGTGCCGCCGTAGAGTAGTTGCGTACCCGGCTGACCAAGAATACCCTGTGATGCGGGATTGCCACCAGTGATCAGCGGCGGTAGCGAGCGCCGCCGAGTCCACCAGAGTAGATAATCGACGTTAACCCAATGACTTGCGGCATAGGCGCCGTCGCAACACGCATCCGACGACACCATAGGCGAGCCGTTTGTTAATGGCTTCGGCATTGGAGCTGATTCAGTCGAACTTGACTGCGAACTCGGTTCGCCGGTGGCCGGCCGAGTCGGAGTTTCTTGACTTGACGTTGCCGTCCAGCTTCCTTCTACCGACTGATTCACCTCCGAACTGTCCTCGTCACCCTTTGCCACCGTCACCTTCCCATGGACGGACCCACCTTGTTTCGACATGATTTTCGTGTCGTGGCGGTGATACTGTGCCGACACGAAGCCGGCGGAGACAAGCAACGCTGCCACACTTGCAAGAAAGGCTCTTCTCATGGGTCCTCCTGTTCCCGAACGCTCTGTTCACAATCGACGGAACCTGCGCTCGAGAAGATAGAAAATCCCCGCGGTGTTTTCCGAATGGGCTGATTCCAACGGAATCACGGGTCGTTCACACTTATCGGGATTTGGGGCAGTGATGATGAATGTAGAAATGACGACAGCCGAAACAGTTGTAGCAACTGAAGGAAAAACGATGGGGTCGCGTAATCGGCACAAACCGGGTAACCCGGAGGATGTGGCGACTCCTACACCCACAGCGACCACTGACCCGTGAGAAGGACGTGGAGCGCGATTAAAGCGTTGGCGACCGCATGTGCAACCACCGCATCAACCAGCCGACCACGGCGATACAAGGCGATTGCAAACAACATCCCCGCAACTGTTCCTGCAAGCCAGCGCGAATGAAGCGCACCGAAGAGCGCAGATGAGGCCAGAAAGGAGAACCAAGAGAACGTCCGAGGGTCGATGCTCTGAAAATCCGCGGAGACCAATCGTCGAAGCAAGTAGCCGCGGAATGCGAGTTCCTCGACGACCGGAATAATGAGCACTGAACCGATGATTCGTACCGAAATCCAAACAATCGTGCCGGCCTGATCTAGATTCACATCGGGTGACCATGGCGACACGCCTACGGTGTGTGAGATGCCGGCTTCCAAGCATATCCAAATCGCATACACCGCGACGCCAAGCGCCACCGGAGTCAACGACCAACTCCAGCCCTGTGTGTCGTACACGTTCCGGAACCACCACAATAGTAGCGCGGCGACCACAATTCGAATCGGATAGAGAGTGTCGAAACCGTCTGACATCGCCTGCGTTATCATGGTTCCGGCAAGGATTGCTAACAATGGCGCCAGATAAGCGATCGTTGCATGATTGGTAGCCCGTTCGCAATTGTCGTCCACCGATTTCGCGAAAAACGGCATTCGTCGGCTTGCGGCGATCAGCCCGAACGCCACGACGTTGAAGGCGATCCACCCTGCTTGCGAATGGAATCCCGCCAGCGCTATGTCCGGTCGGTGCTGTCCGATGATGAAGAGTGCGCTGATCCTAAGAACGTTGGCGAACCAGATAACCACTGTCCCCAGTGGTAGTAAGAGTAGCGCATTTGGAAATCGAAGTTCCCGACGAAAGTAGCACATGAAGAACAGCAGGAAGACCCAGATGAGGCCAATGCCTTCGTAGCCGGAACATTCCGGCGCTACTTCCACCCAAAATTGATTCGTAGCCAATCGGCTTCGCGACAGGTCGCATTGCAGGACATCGCCATACGGCAGCGAAAGCACCATCTGAACCGCGGCGAGTGTCCAACGTCCGAGGGGATTCCACAGGTCGGCAGTAACTCGCCCGGCGACAACCGCGGCTAGCCCAACGCCAAGGCCGATCATAAGGCTGCCGAGTCCGCGCGTGACCAACACACGCCACGCGGCAAAGGGCAGAAGCGCTCCCAACCAAAACACAACGGTAGCGAGCCCGGCAAATCCCCAACCAAAAAGCCATGCGATCGGGGCTTGCGATCTTCCAGCCGATCCCTCGAATACTTCCGTCGAAAGCCAGACGAAAACGGCGAACGCTCCGACATGGGACAAGAGGAAGTACCACCACGGCCAACTACACGATCGGTCTCTCTGCAACTGATTCTTGGTGTCGGCAATCCAACGGCTGCCGCCGAAAACCACCGCGCCGATGATTACTGCAATCGCCAATTGCGGGAGATGGTGAAGTTCGCGAAGGGTTCCTTCCCATCCTCGAAAGTTGCTTGTCAGCGTCTTGGTGTCAAACCGCATCGAGAGCAGTACCCACTCGACGATCAGCAAACCGCCGAGGAGCGCCCAACGCGTCCAGTTCAAGAATACCGGCAGGTTGAGCGACCGACTAAGTGTCAGAGCGCGGTGCAATCAGACTTCCAGTGGGTGGGATTGAAAGTAGAAAGGACGAATCGACCATATCGATTCGTCCTTTGTCAAAAATGCCGTTGATTACTTTCGGCGTCGCCGGTCGGTGAGCATGAGGGCGCCGCTCAGTAGGACGCCAAGAGCGCCGGCCATCGAGCCTGGATTGAGTTCCGGAATGGTGTCGCCGGGAGGCTGATCAGCCGGCGGATCGTCTCGCGGAGGATCCTTCGGCGGATCCTTCGGATCCTCGTTTGTCGGGTCGTCAAACTTCGGCTTCGGCTTGTGGCAAGGAAAAAATGCCGATGCAGGGCTCACGATTACCAAGCACGCGAGCACTGCCACTGCGACTCCAACGACACGTACGAGTCGGCGGGGAGAGAGAAACTTAAAACGCCTCCGCATTTGAAGAGTACCTCACTGATTTGGGCTGCGCTCATGAGAGGTCGCTTCCACCAATTCAGGCGAATCCCATGCATCCCGTAAGCGTGCTCGGCTGTGAGCGGCGGGCCTCGATCTCCATCATCTCCACGAGAACACGTTCCGTCATTTTTAGGATAATGCACATCACGGGCCAATGAGCTTCGAAGTGCTAGTGACATATGGCTGTCACTCGCTAAGTCAGTTACCCATTGTCGTTTGCAGTTATGCTCATATGTTGTTGCAATCCTGGCTTCGCCACTTGGGGGCAGCGACTCTGCGAACCGAAGTTGCTAATTAGGGTGAACACCAGGCCGCAGCTATTGGCCTGGTGCGCTAAGGCCGCTTTACAGTCCTAGGCCGTTTGAAACTTCGGATTCATCAAACCGTACTTCTTCATCTTCTTGTACAGCGTGACGCGGCTGATGCCGAGTGCTTGTGCGGCTTCGGTGCGGTTATTGACGGCCTTTTCGAGCGCGCGCTGGATACTCACCCGTTCGACTTCCTCGCGGTTTTGAACGAGAGATGAGCCGAGCGCATAACCATTCGTGAGAAGCGAGGCTGTGTTCTTCTGTACGGACGGCGGCAGGTGCGTTCGAAGAAGTTCGGAACCGGCACTGACCAGGACGGCTTGTTGAATGACGTTTTCCAGTTGACGGATGTTTCCGGGCCACGGAAATGCTTCCAGGGCCTGAGCTGCGTCGGCGGTCATCTCAAAAAGGCACTTGCGAAACTTGTCAGTGAAATGGGCGGCCATGCCTCGTGCCAAGGGCGAAATGTCGTCCTTCCGTTCGCGCAAAGGCGGAAGGTGAAACGCCATGACGTGCAAGCGGTAGTACAAATCGCGTCGAAACTTGCCTTGGTCCACGGCCTCTTCCAAGTCCCAGTTACTGGCAGCGATGATGCGCGCGTTGCAAATCTTGGTCTCGTTGCTGCCGACCGGCTCATATTCTCCGGTTTCAAGCACTCGCAAGAGGTTGGCTTGCTGCTCGAGCGAAAGCGTGTCGATTTCATCGAGGAGCAGCGTTCCCTTGGCGGCCGCGGCGAACTTGCCTTCTTTCGCGCGGTCGGCGCCGGTAAATGCTCCTTTGGTGTGGCCGAAAAATTCACTCTCGATAAGGTTCGCAGCCAGCGCGCCGCACGATACGACGAGGAATCGCTCATCGTGCCGCGGCGAACAGTCATGAATCAAACGGGCAAGATGCGTTTTTCCGGTCCCGGTCTCACCCGACAACAGCACCGGCACGTCATACAGCGCGGCCAGGTGAATCGGTTCCACGAGCATCGCCAACGACGGCGTGTGAGCGAGCAAACGTCGACGAATCTTCTCGACGAGATGCTCCTTGTCGATGTGAGTGAAATGCCGGCCGCGCCCAACATGCGGCTTGATCGTCGCCGCAAGGGCCGGCGCATCGTCCGGCCACCGGAAGCGGCGCTTGACGTATGGATCGAGTACGGCCAGAGCCGAGTCCGTTATCGACTTATTCGCTTCAATGGTCACGAAGTTCGCCGGCCACTGCTTCAAGCGAAGTTCTTGGACGAGACGAATCAGTTCGTCACAGTCGGCAGAATCTGCCGCTGCCAACAGGATGACGCCGTCCGCATCGAAGGTCACGCAATCGCGAACGGTTTCCGGGTTTTGGATTTCGCTGTCCAGGCCAACGCCTTTGAGGTGCTGTTGCACGTCGCGGCCGAGAATCTCGTCGCTCGCAACGATCAGCAATCGAGCCATTATGTCGTCTCCGTCGAATTCCGTCCCCACAAGGTGAGCTTCAAGCCTCCCATCAGCTTCCGTCGATGTCGCGGCCGGCCTGAAGTAGTTACCTGCGTCTTGCAAGTTTGAGTGGCAGGGTGCCCACCAGCGCTTCCGGGATCCAAGTTCCCGAAAATCGCCATGTGGTCTTTCGTGCGGATTAAGGATTAGACAGCCATTCGCCACGGGACGCTCAAAGCGTCACCGTGGGAGAACTGGTTTAGGCGTGCTTCATGCACCAAGGGCTGCCAACCACTCAAGCTGCGATTCACGTTAGCCCCCAACGAGGTACAACTGTAGACCATCGGCTCTGCACGTGTCAAGAAAAATTGACAAGAATTCGTAAATTCCTCTAAACAACAGTAACCCCCGATTGGCGTTGGGAACTCAACGTATTAACAATTTATTAGAGTCTTAACGACTTGTACGCAAAGCATTTACAATGGGCACGCATGAATCGTCGGCCGTTTACAGCGCGATTTACTTAAACAATGCGATCCAGCGCTGTTAGCAAAACAAAGCACGTAACCTTGGTGCGTCATCGTCCTGACTTCCTTCCGATAATGATCGCCGAGTTGGCTGGAAGTACCGGCAAGCGATCAGTAACTTTCACGATCGGCAAAAGCCAGTTGAAAGCGTTGAACTGTCCGGGCGTGAAACGCTTCCTTCTAAACACATTTCCGCTCAGCCACCATGCAAGTCCACCGAGTCGGTTGAAGCCGCTGGATTGTACATCGGTGAAACCTGCTTGCGCGAACTTCTTTTCGAGTTCGGTCACTGCGTAGCGGCGTTTGTGCCCAAGCGACAGATCCATGGCCGTGTATAGCCAACGATGTTGCGGAACGAGTGCGACAAGATACCCGTTTGGCGCCAGCATGCGGAAGAATCGGCCGATGGTGGCGTCGTCGCCGTCGATGTGTTCCAGCACATTCATGCAGAAGATCGAGTCCAGGCTAGCGCTTGGAATCTGATTACACTCCGATTCCGACGTCCAGTCGATCTGTAAGGCCCGAAAATTCTCCAAGTGTCCAAAACGGCGTTGCGTCAGCTCTACATAGAGCGGTTCGTTGTCGGCGGCTATGAGATGTTCGCTGTCAAGAAACTGCTCGGTCAGGCTGCCGATCCCGCAACCGGCCTCCAACACGCGCTTGCCGAGAAACGGCTTGATCTTTCCGTAGATCCACTGGTTGTACCGCCGCGCCTTGCGCACGGCCATCAACGTGTAGTAACCCTCGTGCGTCGTGAATCGGCGCGACATCAAACCACACCAGATAATCGCGCCCACGGCTTTGACGGCATCCCAAAAACCGATCTTCTTTCCTTCCGCGTACGTTCTGCCCATGTAGCTGACGGGAACCTCGAAAATGCGAATGCCCCATTGTGCCAGCCGGATGGTCAGCTCGGGTTCGAGACCGAATCGCTGAAAACGCAGGACCGTCTGTCGAAGAATGTCGCCGCGCACCGCTTTGTAACACGTTTCCATGTCAGTGAGATCGAGATCGCACACCATGTTGGTCATTAACGTGAGAATCGTGTTCGCGACTCGATGCCAGTAGTAAAGCACGCGTCGATAGTCGCTGCCCGCGAAGCGACTGCCGAAGACGGCGTCGGCCTTGCCGTCGAGGATAGGCTGAATGACCCGTGGAATCTCGGCTGGGTTATACTCCAGATCGGCATCCTGGATGACCGCGATATCGCCGGTCATGTGCTTGATAGCCGTGTGAATCGCGCCGCCTTTTCCCGTATTCTGGCTATGGAACACTGGCTTTACGCGGCGGTCCTTGGCAGCCAATTCCCGAAGTATTTCACGCGACCCATCGGTGGAGCAGTCATCGACCGCCACCAACTCGAACGGAATCGAAATGGGGCTGGCCAGCACTCGGCCGACGATGGTCCGAAGCGTTCGTCGCTCGTTGTAAACCGGCATTAGGACGCTGAGAAGCTTCATGCGGAATATCCGTCGATGGACGTGATTCGAACAGCGTTCGTCCACCTTAGTCTTTGTAGCACACGCGCGCGGCTATGGCACAACGACCAGTTGCCACGTTTTCAAACAGCCGCGTTTGTAGAAGGCGCACCCATTAACATCCATCGGTAATGGTGATTTGCCCGTCATGGCACGCTAATGCACCAGCGTCTTTGCCGACGGCGTCTCCGAAGCGCCGCCATTAATCCACCATAGTAATGGTGGAATGCGCCTTGTGGCACGCCCATGCACGACCGCCTGATCTTGCGCCTGCCGGCATGTCGAACGCTAGACTCCGTGAACCGATCTCCCGTAGCCACATGAATTCACCTCCCACGCCGTGCGCACCTCGCGCACCTACGTTCGCGCATCATGCCACACGGGCACGCTTTCGTGCAAGCGCCGTTCTGTGACAAATTTCGAGGAGCAGAAAAAAATGGGCGAGCCACTATCGAACCGGCGAGCCGAGGCCGCGTAAGCCGCCGGATTGCTGACTCGGACCCCGCCGCTAACGCGGCTCGGCTCGCCGGGATTGCACCTGAGTTCTGAGATCTTGCGAGAAGAGTTACCCCAGTGGCTGAACAAGCTTCGCCACAAAGCCGTCGGCTCCGCCGTTGTAGGAGACATCGCATCCGGCGGGCGTTGGATGCAGACCGAGCGCTGGCGTCGTCGTCTGGCCGGCACCAATAACGTCGGAGGTGTCCGAATTGATGACGAGGTCGACTCCCTTGCCGAGGTCTTGCGTGTCGACGCCGCCGACGAAGTCACCCGCAAGGTAGACGGCGCCGGTTGCGTCGAATTTGTCGAGTACGGCATCGCGGTCGTTGGAGTCGCCCACCGATCCGATTTTGTAGGCGTTGCCGTCGCGGTCGGCGACGACGTCTTCTCCGGTGTAGTCCACGCCGTCGGAGTAATACATGAAGCCATAATCCACCGGGATGCCGAGCGCGAGGTCCCATTTGGCCAGCACAGTATTCTGATAGGCGGGTTCCGGTCCGGGCGGATTGAGTGAATCGACCTGGAGATTTCCTGTGGTGTAGAGGCCGCCGGCGGCAGAGGTGCCGCCAACGACTTTGACGCCGAAAATCCCGTTCGTCGGGTTCACGTAAGAAGTCGGATCGTACCAGAGGTAATACGCCCACGGAACCGTGACGCCATTATTGTTAAGTCGAAGGGTGACGTTCTCAATCGGCCCGCCGCGCACGAAATTGCCGCCGATGTAAGCATGCTCCGGGCGGTCGGCATCTACCGCAAAGCCGTGACTCGAGGCATCGAAGTCGATTGCCGTTTCGTACACCGGCGCGGTAAGTCCCGGGTCGTAACGGCTCACGAACATATTGTCATAACCGTTGAGTGCGGGGTCGTTTACCGTGCCGGTAATAAAGATGTCGGGGTTGTTGCCGTTCAGGCTAAACGCCGTCCCTTCGAATCGGTAGGTCACGCCCGGTTCGGTGTAAAGGAAGCCATCGGTTACCGCCATCGAAAACGGGTCGAAGCGAAGGACGATGGCTTCCGTGGCGCCCACATTGCCGACAGCGACGACAGTGCCCGCGACGGCAGCGACATCATTGATCACCACAGCTTTTCCGCTGGTCGTCGGGTCGGGAATCGCCAAGTTGAATTCGCATGCGCCGCTCGAACTGTATCGCGTGATAGCGCCATCGAGACCACGACTGCCGGCGGCAAATGCCTTGCCCAGGTTGCCGCCGCGTCCGGCGGCGACGGCATTAGTGGACGCGGACGTGACGCCGTTATCGAAGTATGTGTTGTAAACGGCCGCCTTGGTTTCCACTCCCTCACATGTGACCGGCTGAAACATGGAGACATTGATGCGAGTCGCGTTTACCGATGGGCCGATATCACGCGCCGCCGGACGGACGGCCTCGGCACGCACCGGGGCCCTGTGAAGTTCGCGCCGGTGCTCATGAGCCATAGTCGGGTCGGATGAACTCTGCGGGACCATCCCTTTCTGCGCGGAACGCCGGAATGAAACCAGGACTCGACACTTCTTTACTGCTGATCAGTGCGACGCCCGCATCCCTCTGAACCCAGGTGGACAACGTAGCACCCGACATCCTCGTCGAGCTCGATACCATTCTCGCTGAGAGGCGTGCCCATTTCTGTGTCGCCGGGTTGGCGCAGGCGTCGCATCGATGCGGATTGGGACGTCGTGTCGGATGGAAGATCGAGAGTTGTAGGATTAAGCGACTCATCGAATCCGATGTCGATGGTTAGAATCGTGCCCGGTTGCAGCCGGTCTTCCAACCGCTCCACGACCAGCGAACTCCGCTGTCTTCGCTTTGAGACGTGCCGCATTTGAGATCGCCTCCACTTCAGTTGTTGCTTCTCGGTGTGCGTTCGGCAAGTGGCATTTTCCGGGCATGGTCCGAAGATACCAACGCAGATTCTAATGTCAATAAGCTGCCTCAAGGTTGCAAAGAAAATACGCAAAACTTTCGCTTGCTATCCCCTTAGTTGTCGGTTAGGTTAACGAGTCACCGAAGACCAAAGTTCAAAACCCTGAGCCCTAGCGACAAGAGGTCTCGCGCATGCGTTGGATAAAGAAGCACGCCACGAAAGTCGCCGCCCGGCAGCCATTACGGATTGAGCAATTGGAATCGCGCTGCCTTCTTACCTACATGATCGTCGATCTGGGACATCTGGGCGGCGGCGGCACGTTGGCCTGGAGCATCAACAATAAAGGCGAAGTTGTCGGCGAGTCGAACACGGCGCAGGGGGATGTCCACGCCTTCATCTATCGCGACCATAAGATCACTGACCTGGGCACCTTGGGCGGCGACAACAGCGTCGCGTACGCCATCAACAACAACAGTCAGGTGACCGGCCGTGCGTTCCTTCCGGGAGACCAGGAAGAGCACGCATATCTTTGGGACAGCGCCAATGGAATGCAAGAAATCGAAACCCTTGGAGGCGAGAGCGGCGCCGGCACCGCTATCAATGACGCGGGACAGGTCGTAGGTCAATCGGATCTTATAACCAACACCTACCACGCGTTTACGTATCCGCCGATCACGGATCTCGGGCCCTTGGGCAGCGGCGACAAGAGCGCCGCGCGTGGCATCAACGAACATGGTCACATCACCGGCGGCTCCTTCACCGGCACCGGTGAGCAACACGCCTTTGTCTGGCGCGACAATGTTATGACCGACCTCGGGACTCTAGGCGGTCCGATCAGCAAGGCATACGGCATCAACGATAGCACGGTCATCGTGGGAACTTCACATCTGGGCGCTGAAGGACCCACGCATGCCTATCGTTGGGACGACAACGCCACGCCAAAGATGAATGACCTTGGCACGTTCGGCGGTGACAATAGCGTTGCCCGAGCGATTAATGTCGCCGGCACCATAGTAGGCGATGCCCAAACCACCAACGGCGAGAGTCGCGCGTTTCTCTATCAAAACGACACGATGATCGACCTCAACACGCTCATTCCCGCGCAAAGCGGCTGGTTTCTGGAGGGAGCGTACGGCATCAACGATAAAGGTCAGATCATCGGCTGGGGAACTCGTCATGGTGAACAAGGACATTCGTTCTTGCTCTCGCGCAAGATAAACCGAGCCGTCTTACCGCCGCCCGGCGGCGGAATTCCTATCACGCCGCCCCCGCGTCCTGGCGACCCGTTGCAACCGTCAGTCGGTGGACTTGAAAACCCGCCGGTTAGCCTCACCGACAACTCTCAGCCGAACGATTCGTCAGACACGCCTCCCGAACCGCTGTATCGAATGACGACAAGGCGAGACGACGTCAACGATCAGAGTCAACCGTTCGTAATCCGAACCTTTGACATCTTCATCTAAATAAGCGGACTGCGCCGCTAGCGGCAGGGACCGCCGAATAGCGACGCGCACGTTTCGGTGCGCGTTTCAAAAACAGCATGCACCTGTTGGACTTCACGGAAAAAAGTTAGTACGCTGTAACTTGCGCTAATCGAAGATACAACATCGCCGTAACTTGTGCCTGGAGTGTTGGATGAACGCACTGGCCAGTCTCATTCTGATCTCCGTTTCCATTGCCGTCGACGAAACCGGCGAGAAAGCCGTTCCCGTGGGAAAGACGATCGACGCCTTTACGCTCCGTGACTTCCGCGGCGCCGAGCGGTCGCTGAAGGACCTTATGGCCGACAAGAAACTCGTCGTGGTCGCGTTCGTCGGTTGTGAATGTCCTCTCGCTAAGCTGTACGCGCCTCGGATGGTGGAACTCGCAAAAGAGTATGAACCCAAAGGTGTTGGGTTTGTTGGTATCAATGCTAACCAGCAAGACTCGCCCAGCGACATCGGGCACTTTGCCAAGACGCACGGCGTTCAGTTTTCAATCCTGAAGGACGTCGGCAATATCGTGGCCGACCGATTCGGCGCCATGCGGACGCCGGAAGTGTTTGTTATCGACGGTCAGCGGGTCGTCCGGTTTCACGGCCGTGTCGACGATCAATACGGCGTCGGCTACGTTCGGCCGAAGGCGGAACGGCGCGATTTGGCGGAGGCGCTCGATGAATTGTTAGCCGGCAAGCCCGTCAGCATGCCATCGACCGAGACCGACGGATGTTTCATCGGCCGCGTGCAGAAGGGGCCGAAAGCGGGCGAAATTACCTACGCCAAGCACATAGCGCCGGTGTTGCAAAAAAACTGCGTGGTCTGCCACCGTGAGGGACAGATCGCGCCATTTGCGTTGACCAATTACGATGAAGTAGTTGGCTGGGCCCCGACGATTCAGCATGTGGTCAAACAAGGCCGGATGCCGCCGTGGCATCCCGATCCCCAGTACGGAAAGTTCTCGAACGACGCAAGACTTTCCGATTCGGACAAGAAGCTCATTCTCGATTGGATCAAAGACGGTGCGCCGGAAGGCGACCCGACGGCTTTGCCGAAACCGATCAATTATCCGGATGGCTGGCGCATTCCAAAACCGGATGTAATCGTCAAGATGCCGAAACCGTTTAAGGTCCCCGCACAGGGTGACGTGCCATACCAGTTCGTTGTCGTGGAATCGGGTTTCACGGAGGACAAATGGATTCAAGCGTCGGAAGTCAAAGCCAGCTGCCAGTCGGTCGTGCATCACATCCTGGTTTTCGTGCAACCGCCGGGCGCCGGGATCGATGAATCGGGAGGCTTCATATCCAACTGGGTCGCTGCCATGGCGCCGGGCTCGCCGGCGTTGATCTACCCGGAAGGAACCGCCAAACTCGTGCCCGCCGGCTCGCGATTCATGTTCCAGATTCACTACACGCCGGATGGTTCCGAAAAAGAGGATCAAAGTTACATGGGCCTGGTCTTTGCCGATCCGAAGACCGTGAAGCGTGAGGTCAAGACGGAGGCGGCGGCCGAAGGCAGTTTCGAAATCCCGCCGCACCATCCGAACTACAAAATCGAGGGGACGTATCGAGTCGAGCACGACACCATCTTGCTGGAGATGCTGCCCCACACGCACCTTCGCGGCAAGTCATTCCGTTATGAGGCGATTTATCCGGAGGGTAAGCGGGAGATTCTACTCGACGTGCCTAATTACGATTTCAACTGGCAGAACCGATATTTGCTGGCCGAGCCCAAATTGCTGCCTAAGGGGACGAAGATTCACTGCACGGCGCATTATGACAATTCGAAGAAAAACCGCTCGAATCCCGATCCCGACTCGGCCGTCCGCTGGGGTGATCAAACGTGGGAAGAAATGATGATTGGGTTCGTCAGCATCATGCGGGCGGATGAGGACCTGCAAAAGAACCCGCGGCCCGCTGCCAAGCCGATCGTCAAGGAGAAGTCGCCACTTGACGCCGAACTTCAGAAACTCGCCGCGAACGCACTGAAATCAGATGAGGCCTTCGAGGCATTCGCAACCGCCGTGCGCAAGGCCCATCCACAAGTGGATCGAGTATGCGTGACGATGATCAACGGCGGTGTACTTCGGGTGGAACGGGCGAGCTACCCCGGAAACGTCGAATCGAAGATGGCCATGGCGGGGTTTGAAAGTCAATCACGGGCTTTCGCGCTGGGATTCTTCGCGCTCTTGAACCGCGTCACCGTCGTCGGGGATCTTACCAAAGCTTTCGGCTTCGACTTGAAACAATTCAGCAAGTCGCTGGGGTCGAGCGCCCATGTTCCGATTGCGCTGGATGGAATGCCCGGCACGGTCAACTTCTGGAGCAAGGAAAAAGGCGCGTTTTCGGAGAAGTCCAACGGCGACCTGCGAGCATTGGCCGACGCCGTGATTGGTCGATCGTAACCGATCTAGTTAGGGCTTCCAGCCGGGGTTACATTCGCCAGGACGCGCCATGTCTCCGCCCAGTCGCCGCCCCAATGAATGGAAGCAAGGACCAGAAGAACGACCAGCAACCCGCACACCAACGCCCATTTGATGCGACCTACCGTGCGTTGAAACTGCACTTCGACCAGCGGATTGGCTCGGAGCCGATGGAGAAACTCGACGCGATGAGCGATCGTGGAGTGGCGCCACGATTGCAACCATCCGGGCCTACTTCGACAAATCCCGTTAAGCACCGCAACCTTTTCTAACGCTTCGATGAAGATGCCGATGCCCGTTCCGCATAGTCCGCGGCCGGCGCGGGGCAGTTCGGTCTCGACGGTGTGTTCCGGGCAGTCGGGTTGGCCACAGGAGACCGCACGGCAGCCAAAAACATCCGCTTGCCTTTCACAGCGGCGCGAAAGAAACCCGAACGCGAGAAAGACGCTCCCCAACAAGAGCAGCTCGAGCATTGCCGCTACCGGAAGTGGATATGCTTCCGCAGCGCTTTTGAGAGCCGGCACGGCGTCAATTAATAGCGCGGCGAACAAGGCAATGGCGACCACGCTACCAAGCAGAAACGCCGCATAAAACGGAATATGCCCGTGTTTGATATGGCCGATCTCATGGCCGAAGACCGCCTCAATTTCATCAGGCGTGAGTTCACTCAAAAGGCGATCGGTCATCATCACGTATCGAGGATAAGGCAGGATGCCGGCCACCATGGCATTGAGCACGCCGCCGTTCGTGTTCCATACCAGAATGTTTCCGCAACGGAATCCGAGGCGCTTCGAGGCGCTCACGAGTCGGTCGTGGAGCTCACCGGCAGGGAGCGGTTTCAGCCGCAACGCCAGCCGCAATATCCAAGGCTGGCCGATGAAAACTAACGCCATGACGGCTGCGGACAACACAATCCTCAACGCGGTTTGATCGGGCGTCACGCGATAAAGGAACTTGAGTGCGATCATCATGCCCAGTGGCGCCGCCACCAGAGCCAGATTCTGCCGTAAATGGAAATCGACATATTCCCACCGAGTCCAATAACGGCCGGCCGGGTCAAGGTAGACCTCGCGGAGCGCCTTTTCACCGCCGTAAAAACATGCCCACGATCCGATGAGCATTACGATGAACGGCGCCAGTAGCAGTAAGTCAGTGCCGCCGACAAGCCAAGGAACATCCTTACATATGTGCTGCACGGCCCACGCCCACCCAAACGCAAAGAGAAGCAGCCCATAAGCAGCGAGCATGGCCAAAAAGTGAAACCGCCGAAGCGAGCTATAACGGTGTCGAATCGACGGGCGTAGAACGGGGTTCGCGCGCATCGACCGCTGCGCCCAGCGCGACATCGCCGCAGCTGACGCCAGGACCGCGAACACGGCGAAAACCGAGGCGGCGACGGACCACATCACATCCGCACCGGATTCGCCGTTCCAGAACGGCGCCGGCCACGGATCGAATACGATCACGAAGGAAAACAGCACTAGCAATAAGAACGGCATGGGGGTGAGTTGCTCCGGACCCGATCCTCCAACCCCGTCGGGGTTACATCATTTTACTTTCGTCGACTGTCGGATCAAAGCAGAATCGGACAGAACTGGAAATACCCGCACTTCCTGGAACGACGGGAAGAACTGCGTTACTGCCTATAATTATGATCACCTAAGCGGAGCCGAGGAGCCGCAGCATTGAGCACGTCGACCCAACGCGAGTTGTTCCCCGTTACCGCTGAGCGCCAGTTCGTCGATGTGGTTTTCGATTTCCCGGTCGATCACGCTTACACCTATGGCGTGCCGGACGAACTTTCCGGCAACATCGCTGTTGGTAAACGGGTGCTGGCGCCATTCGGCAAAGGCGGAAGATCGATCATCGGTTACTGCGTGCGCGTCACCGACACAGCACCCGACCGCACGGTGAAACCCATCCGGCGAGTACTCGACGACGAGATATTCCTAAGCGACGAGTTATTGCGCCTCACTCGGTGGGTCGCGGACTATTACCTATGCGGCTGGGGGCAGGTGCTCAATGCGGTGGTCCCCACAGGTGCCAAGACACAAGCCGGCCTCCGTACCCTGACACTGGTGGAAGCGATTCCCGAAGCGGACCTGCCGGCGTCCTCGCCGCCGCTGACACCTAAACAGGAAACCGCCCTTGATCGATTGCGACGAAGTCGGGCTCCCGTCGAGTTGCACCGTCTGTCGCAGCAAGCACGGTGCGGGATCGGTCCAATCGAGAACCTCATCCGCAAAGGCTATGCACGACGCCTTGTCGCTCACCGAGAAAAGTCATTCGATCTAGGGTCGGCCGGGGCCCAGGAGCCCATCACGCTGAACGCCGATCAGCGCCGCGCCTGGTCCAACCTGGAACCGGCGGTGATTAACGGCGGGTTTCACGTTTTTCTGCTTCATGGCGTAACGGGCAGTGGCAAGACGGAGATCTACCTCCGTGCCATCGACGAGGTAATCAAGCAGGGGAAGCAAGCAATCGTCCTCGTCCCGGAAATCAGTTTGACGCCACAGACTATTGATCGGTTCCGCGGCCGATGTCAGGACCAGATCGCCGTGCTCCATAGTCACCTCAGCCACGCCGACCGCGGCACACAATGGCGGCGGACGGCTCGTGGAGAGGCGGCGGTCATTGTCGGCGCCCGAAGCGCCGTGTTCGCACCGACAAGCCGACTTGGACTCATTGTGGTCGACGAAGAGCATGAAGGCAGCTTCAAGCAAGACATGACGCCGCGCTATCATGCGCACGACGTGGGCGTGATGCGAGCACGGTTGGAGAACATTCCCATTATCCTCGGCTCCGCCACTCCGTCGCTTGAAAGTTGGCACAACGCCGAGCGCGGACAATACACGCTCTTGAGCCTTCCCAAACGCGTGCTCGATCGGGCGTTGCCTCCTGTGGGCCTAATCGACCTGCGGCACGACACATCGGGTCGATCCCGATTTCACGCGATTAGTCCCCAGTTGGAGCGCTCCATGCGGGATGCGCTGCGCGACGGTGGCCAGGTGATCCTGCTCCTGAATCGCCGCGGGTTTTCCACACGGGTGCAATGCCCGACGTGCGGCCATGTGGCAACTTGCCGGCATTGCGATTTGGCGCTCACGTATCACCGGGCGCGCGACGTGATGCTGTGTCACTACTGCGGCTATACCGAGCCGCCGCCGGAAACCTGCGTGAAGTGCGGCCACCGTGCGATCCGGTTCCAGGGACTCGGAACGGAAAAGCTCCAGGCCGAGCTGGAATCCAAATTCTCGGGACGAACGATCCGTCGCATGGACAGCGACAGCATGAGGCAACGCGGTAGCCATGAGCGTGTGCTATCGGCATTCCGGCAAGGCCTCATCCACATCCTTCTTGGCACGCAAATGATCGCGAAGGGCCTCGACTTTCCGAACGTCACTTTGGTGGGCGTGGTGAACGCCGACGTGGGGCTGCACATTCCCGACTTCCGCTCAGCCGAGCGGACATTTCAGTTACTTTCACAGGTGGCCGGCCGGGCAGGCCGCGGAGCTCTCGGCGGCAAGGTCACTTGTTCAGACATTCAATCCGGAGCATCCCAGCATCGCACTCGCGGCAGCGCATGATTACACCGCTTTCGTTCAGGTGGAATTGCCCCATCGACAAGAACACGGCTACCCGCCGATCAGTCGGTTGGTTCGGTTGATTGTGCGAAGCCGAGACGCGGAAGCCGCGGCTAAATTCGCGGCGCGATTGGAAAGCGCCATCCAGCAATCCATCGAAACGCCGTCGTCGCCGCACGCCGATGCCGGGGTACGCATCTTGGGTCCCGCGGAGGCGCCGGTGTTTCGACTGAGGGGATACTACCGATTCCATTTTCAGTTGCATTCCTCCAGTGCCGCATTCCTGCACGATCTTCTGCGCACGGTGCTTCCAACGGTACGGACGCCGGCCGGTGTCGAATTTACCATCGACGTGGACCCCTTGAACATGCTGTAGGCTAGAAACGAAAGGAGCCGGAAGCGTCGGCGACGTTTGGCCGTCGCCAATGCCTCCGGCTCTTAGAAGAATAAGACATGAGCGCTTACTTTTCGCGCTCCGGCGCCGGCGCCTTGTCCGTCGTCGCAACCGCAGCGGTGGCCGCAGAGGCGTACATTACGAGCGCCCGATGGGCGGCGACGTAGGCTGCTTCATCTCCCGCAGTTGCCGGCGCGAACCGTAAGCCACGGCTCAGCATGTCTTGGACGAGGTCGCCAATGGTCGTTGCTTTCGGTGCTTTACTTCCAAAGTAAGCGCGCGCGTTCGGCTGACGCAATAGAGTGAGTGCGTCGTCGAAGTCGCCCAGAAACCGTCTGGCTTCACCGTATTGATTCGGTGTCAAATCGCGAATGTTGTCAGTCAAGGCTTGTTGAAGTCTTTGGACGACCGCCGACATGCTCTCGATGTTCCCGGCATCGGCACGACCCGCTTCGGCTTCTTTGTACGTGGTCCGAATCAAACGATCCAACAACTCGCGCTCGGTCTTGTACTGCGGTCCGGTTAGCACCAACGGCCACGGCAGCCGGCCTTCATCGGTGCTCACGTACTTCAGCATACCGGGGTTGCCTTTGTTCTCTTGCCCCGTGAAGTTTAGATGACCAACCACGTCGTCGCCCCTCAGACTAATCGGGACGCCCTGGGGAGCGCCATCCTTACCGAGTCGTTTGCCGAGATCGTCGAGGAGTACGTTCATCGCTCGGCCGGAGTAGATGTCGTTAACCGGGGGATCGTTCAATGCGCGACGAACCTGAATGGCCACATCCCGCTGCCGGTCATCCTCGGCCGTCGGCATTCGCTCTCGGTAGTAAAGCCACTGGTCGAATGCCCGCCGTTGAGTTTCCAGTTTTTCGCGCTTGACGTACTCGCGCATCATCAATGCTTGTTGTTCATCTATCATACCTTTCGTGACCGAGTTGATGACGTCAGCGTAGCCGCGCATATAACCGCCGATGGGACTTTCATAGCCGCCGTAGTAGGGCATCCCGCTCCCATAGGGATCGCCGGAATTGTTGTAGGCGAAGGGATCGTTAGCAACGTTGGGGAGCGTCGACGTACTCGAGAGTGTCGCATAAGGATTGTTGCCGAATCGGCCGGCGCCAAACATATTCGCCGCGGCGCTCGGAAATCCGAAAGCCCCTGACGCAGCGCCACGTCCGAAGATGAATGGGTTGGGCGGAGTTAAGGAGAACGCTCCGCCTCCGAAGAGCGCACCCCCGCCTTGGGCCCCGATGGCGCCCGGCCGAATCGGTGTAATTGGATTCTGCGCCGATACCGACGTCGATGCCGTCACGATGGCAGCTAAGCCTACGGCTGCTGCCAGCCTACTCATTGCCCGAGATGCGTGCATAGTGGTTGCTCCTGAACACCCGCGCCTGTTGAGATTGTTTCCAGTTCTAATCGTGTTGCAAACCGTGGGCCATGTCCGCTGTACGCGAAGCAGGTCGAGTCAATTGGACACTTTGCCGGCCTTTCCTCCATCCTAGTCTGGGTCGATGAGCACCGCAAGTCAAAGGCACACAGCCACTCGAGGTCCTACGATGATTCACTCCCGCAACGCGAACCCATCGGAATGTTCGAACAAAGTTGAGCAGGTCCATGTCAGTTAATAAGGCGGCATTATCGATACCACTCCGTCAACCGAACCGATAGGCGAGGCTGCAGGTTGTAGAATCATGCAAGCCCGACGGCACACAACCACAGTGATCGACGCAACATTATCGCGATACATGTGTTATGTCAAAGATGCGGATCAGTACGGTTGCTTGGCGGCGAGTCAACAGCTTGAGTTGGCTTCCGGTTGGACGCACGGCGCGCAAGTTGCCGCCTTGTTCCTTGAGTGCAGTGGGCAAATGTCCGAACACTGGAATAGACGGGCCGCAACAGCAGCCGTAAACTGTTAATTGGATTTGGGTTTCGGAATCGTGTGGCGATGCGGAGTTTACGGTCCCGTATAGACACTAATGATGAAAGTCGCCGATTCCTCACCCGGTTTGGATTTGTTTGCGTATAATGGGGTAATAGTGGAGGCGGTAAAACTCCCCCCGAAAGACTGACGAACGGTGGCGGTGCGCCAACTCTAGTGGTATGCCGTTTTCTGTCTTTCTCCACAATTTCGAAATCTACCGCCGGCTCGGAAGCTGGGAGAACGTCTCCCGACTTTCACAATGGAGTGCGGAGCCGCGGGACTCTTCATAGGTTGGATCGTGTGATGCGACGAAATACCAAAACCACCGCGGCGAAAGGCCGTCGCGAGGAGTTCGAATACTCGGACTTCTCCGAGTACCCAAAGGACCGTCCTGAGGACGAGTTCGGCGGTAACGGTGCGGACCGTGAAGGGCCTTTCGACTCATACGACAATGAAGCCGAAGCCGAAGACGAGGACGCAGATGGCGATGAGGAAGCATCGACCGAGTCGGCAGTCGACACAGCGAATGCGCCGGATGACGCTCTTGGATTGTATCTGCGGCAAATGGGCGCCATCCCGTTGCTGAACCGTGAACAGGAATTGAATCTCGCGCGGCGTCTCGAACGATCTCGACAGCGCTTCCGCCGAGCCGCGTTGTTCAACTGGGAAATCCTGGAACGAGTCCTCGAAACCTTCGATCGCATTCGGACCGGTTCCCTGGCTATCGATCCGACAATCAATGTCGTGTCGAGCCTGGGCCTGACGCGTGAGAACATTCTGGCGCGAATTCCGCACGCCGTCCGTACCATTCGTCACATTTTGGGCGGCTCCAGCGGCGATTTCCGCTTGCTTCTGCGCGCGACGAGCGCGACGGGCCGGACGCGCTGGCGTCACCGAATGTGGCGGCGCCTTCGAAAGGGCGTTGCTCGCGCGGAAGAACTCTCGCCGCGTACCGAATTGCTCGAGTCGTGGACCAATCAGCTGCGGCAACCGGTTGCAGACGTGAATGAGATTGCGCGACAAACGACCCTGGGCGGCCGTTCGGCTGCGGATCGAGACCGCCGCACCAAAGCCGTCAAGCACCTTCGAGATCGAATTCTTCAAATGCGGGCCGCGCCCGAAGATCTGAACCGCTGGTACGACGTCGTCGACCGACGCTGGGCCGAGTTTCAATACGCGCGCCGAGCGCTGGCGGAGGGGAACCTGCGCCTCGTGGTGTCTATCGCCAAACGCTATCGCGGTCGTGGCCTTTCCTTCGGTGACTTGATTCAAGAAGGGAACCGCGGCCTCATGCGAGCCGTGGACAAATACGAACACCGCATGGGATTCAAGTTCGGTACTTATGCCACCTGGTGGATTCGCCAGGGCATCACGCGAGCGCTGGCGGATCATAGCCGTACGGTGCGCGTCCCTTGCCACCAAGTAAGCATGTTGTCGGCGATCGAGCGCGTGCGCGGCGAACTGTCCGTGAAGAACGGCCGTGAGCCCAGTGTGGAAGAAATCGCCAAGACCCTCGGCCTCACCCCGGAAGACACGCGTTCGCTCCGGCTGGTCGCACGGCATCCGTTGAGCCTGCACGAACCGCTGGGAGAAGACGGCGAACGAAGCTTGGAGGACTTTCTGGGCGACAGCCAAAGCATCACTCCGAGCGAGCTGGTGGACCAGCACCTGCTGCGAGAGCGTATCCGTGAAGTGTTGCGTTCCTTGACCCCTCGCGAGCGAGAAGTGATTGAGTTGCGCTTCGGCCTCAAAGACGGCCAGCCGCGCACGCTCGATGAAGTCGCACGCTCCTACGGTATAACACGAGAGCGAATTCGTCAGATTGAGGCCCGAGGCTTGCTCAAGCTTCGACAGCCGGTACGCAGCCAGCGCCTGGCGGGATTCGCCGAAACTGACGGGTGACATTGACCCGGCGTCGGGTCCGCCTCACGGCGGATCCGGCGATCGGGATTCAGGGTTTTCGGCAGCGGAACAAATAGGCCTGTCGAGCAAAAGTAAGTCGATGCTCGATCTCCTCGAAGCCTGTTGCGATTAGCCTCTCGATCACATGTGCTTTCGGCAAGTAATGGAAACGGCCGGTCTGCGCTTGTCGGGAAAGCCAGGCGCCGTAACGCATCATGCGCCACGATCGTTTCAAGTATCGAAATGGTCGCGGTGTCCGGAAAAAACCTCTCCACGACCGCACGGCAACTTTTCCCCAGGACGGCTGGGGCACGTTCACCGAAAACACAAAGGACGCACCTCGCTTCAGAACTCGATGGACTTCCCGTATGAGATGATCGTACGCATCGGTGGTCCAACAGCCGCGCTCTTGCGAGTACGATTCCGCGTATTGGATGGCCAAACCGGACACAGCGCCGTCGAAGCGAGCGTTCTCCCACTTGGCGAGTCCGCCGCTGAAATCCGAACATTGGAATTGAATCTGATCGTCGGCCGCTATCGGCCACACGCTTTCGCGAAGCTTGCGGTAGGCGTTTTCATTTGCGGCCGCACAATCGAGTCCGACAATCTCTGCAACCGAACCTCCGCTCTTTTCCCAGATCGCGCGGGTTAGCCGGCCGCCGCCGCATCCCAAATCGAGCCAGCGATCACCGGGCTTTGGATTAAGCCAGTCGGTCGTGTGTAAGAGAAGCCGTTGATAGGGTGGAACTTCCTGTTGGCCCCAAAAGGCACGGGCACAAGCGGAATCGGGCCAATAATTTACAGCAACCGTTGGGGCACTAGACATGACTTCCCCTCATTTAGCGCGGTGAGGCGGCGTTCCGGCGGGCAGTGTACCGACCTGTGTCGAGAAGATGAAGGGCAAATCCCGAAGAACTATTTCCCTTTCTTTAGCTCCATGAGCTGCGCGCGAAGTTCTCGCAGGTCGTTTTCCACCTGTGTCAGGCGCTGCACGCTGGTTGCACGAACGTTTCGTGTTTCTTCGCCTAACTTTTGCAATTCGGTTTGAAGCGTCTTCTCAAGTTCCTTCAGCAGTTCAATCTGTTCCTGGTACTGGGTCATCTTGCCGTTGTACTCATCTTGGGCCCTCTCCCGCAAATGTTCGGCGACTTGAATCCGAAGCGATTGCTTAAGAGTTTCGACGTCCCGCTCGGCCGTCGCAACTTCTGCCTGTAGTCGTTCAACGATGGCGGTGTTCTTAGACTTGTTTCGCACCACGGCCAGTTCCTCGCGCAAGCGCGCGACATCCGATTGCCTCTTCGTAATGAGCGAATCCTGACCGACACGTTCGTCGAGTGCCGACTTCGGAATGGAGATCTTGGAAAACGCGTCGCCGCGAACCTTCCAGAAATCTCGTTCCACTTGAAGCTTGCGGATGTCGGCCTGAACTTGAACCAGTTCCTTCTGGGTCATTTCGAGCTTGAGCAATTTGAGTTGATCCGCCGCCGTATCGGCGGCCCGCGGCTCGTCCTGTCCGCCGTCCCCGAATCCGAGCGCCGCCACAATCGCGATCAGTAGCTTAGTCATGGATGTTTCTCCGATTGAATCGTTCCCGCACATCGTACCGCGCAGCCCGCAACCGCGAGCGCCTAAATTGATCGACTGTTTATCAGCTGCTATTTTTTGTGCTGGATTTGGTGGTCGACAGCGGTCGGCGATTCCTTCAGGCCGGCGCTCGGGCGAATGGCGCCGCCGACGCCGAGGGATTCCGGGTGCCGGGCGATTTTGTCGGCGAAGACCTCCAGATCGCGTAGGGCGCGGTCGAGTCGCGGCATCATCTTCGCCACCATGCAAGCGGCGTCGTTGATGTTGTTGTAAAGAGCCGGATCATTGAGAAAGCGACGCATGCTCCCGTCCGTCGTCGAACCGGGACGGCCGTTACCAGTCACGTCGCCGAGCAAACGGTTGAGCTTGTCAGCCGATTCATCTACGTTCTTCGCGATGGTATTGCTACGATTGGCCAACGGAATAATCGCTTGATTGAGATACTCGAGCGATTGCCGGCTCTCTTTCAAAAAGGCATCCGCGTTTCGCGACAAGCCGTCCAACCCTTCGGTGCCGGCGCGCACATTCTTCACAATGGCGTTGAAGTTCCGCTGGTTCTCCTCGCTAAGGACCGCGGCCACCCGTCGCACCGTCTCGGTCAAGTTGTCCAGCAGCTGAACCAGCTTGTCTTGGTTCTCTCGAAGGAGGAGATCAGCGCGTTCCCCCACCCTGCCCCAGTTTCGTGCAGCGACCTGCACTTCGTCATTGGTCTGGCGAAGGTCGGGAATGATCTCGCGGACAGCTTTCGCAAGCTCCTGGTATTCTTTGATCGCTTCCTCCATTTGCGGGGCGAGTCGCTCAAAGCGTTGCACGGACTTGCGGATTTCGTGAAGCGTTTCCTGAGTGCTCGGAACGAGGCCCTGCGTTGCGCCAGGAGGTCGCGCACGTCCTGCCCAGGGACTGCGGCGATTTGCTCGCCCGGCTGCAGCGGAGTCTGATCCAAGGCCGGCCCGTCCGGTCGACGCGAGCTGATGTCAATGGTTGGATCGCCGGCAATCAACCCTCGCGCCAGACTTGCCGCGTCGCTGCGGCGTAAGCGCTGCCCTTTTTCCACACGGACAACGAGGCGGACCTTTCCGGTTTCGTCGTCCAGGGCAACACTTTTTACGTCGCCAATACGGATGCCGGAGCGTCGAACCGGTGTGCCGCGGCTGACTCCCGGCGCGGCATCGAACACCACGAAATACTCGTCGTAACTCTTGAAGGCGTTAAAGAAGCCTGTGAGAAAAATGCTGAAAAGCGCCAAAAGGGCAGCGCCACCCAAGATGAAGAGGCCGACTCGAATTCGCATCTGCCGCTCGTTCATCGCCCATCTCCGCCGGCGACAAAGTGTGCGATTCGCGGGTCGTCGCTTGTTCCCAGGTCCGCCGGGGGTCCGTCGAATATAATCTGGGCCTCGCCCGGTTGAAGGCGCGACAGCGGATACAGCATAATCGCCCGCTCCGCTACTTTCCGCACGGTCTTCATTTCATGCGTGACCACGATACTCGTTACCGGATGCTTTTGCCGAGTTTGAAGGATCAATTCATTGATCACTTCGGTCATAATCGGATCGAGCCCGGTGGTGGGTTCGTCGTAAAGCATGACCTCCGGGTCGAGGGCCAAGCGCGCGCCAGTCCAACCCGCTTCTTCATTCCGCCCGACAGCTCGGCGGGTTTTTTGGCGTCGACATCGTCTGGTAGCCCGACTTCCTGGAGCCGTTGCCGGACGGTTTCGCGAATGTCCGCGTCAGGCCGTCCTTGTTCGCGTAAGCCAAATGCGACGTTTTCGTAGACGCTGAGGCTGTCGAAGAGCGCGGCGCCTTGAAAAAGAAAGCCGAACCGCAACCGCTGGCGTGTTAATTCCGCTTCGCTGAGTTCATTGAGATCGCGGCCGTCGAAAACGATTCGGCCCTTTGTCGGCCGCAGTAATCCAATCAACAACTTGAGAAGGACCGTCTTACCGCAACCGCTTTCACCGATCACGGCTAAGGTTTGACCGCGTGGCACCTCGAAGCTGATGTCTCGCAATACCGGCTGATGTCCGAATTGAATGGATACCGAGTCGAATCGGATGAACGAATCCATGATAGAATGCCGCTTGCGGCTTAGCGAGCGGTTTCAACTTTCCTCGTCTTCGCGGAGCTTAGCCAACACGGTGAAGTCTTCCAATGTGGTGGTGTCTCCCGTGGTTTTCTGGCCGCCGGCGATGTCGCGTAGCAGCCGCCGCATGATCTTCCCGGAGCGCGTTTTCGGCAGCGCGTCGGTGAAGCGGATGTCGTCTGGTCTGGCGAGGGAGCCGATCTCTTTGGCGACGTGCTCGCGAAGGTCCTGCTTGAGTTGCGGCGACGGCGTTTCACCCTGGACCAACGTCACGAAACAGGCCAGTGACTCACCCTTTATCTCGTCCGGCTTGCCGACCACGGCCGCCTCGGCAACTTTCGGATGGTGCACCAAGGCGCTTTCCACTTCCATCGTACTCAAGCGGTGGCCGGCGACGTTGATGACGTCGTCGACACGTCCCATTAACCAAAAGTACCCGTCTTCGTCTTGGCGGGCGCCGTCGGCGGTGAAATAGGCGCCGGGGATTTGACTCCAGTATTGCTGTCGATATCTTTCGTCATCGCCGAAAATGGTTCGCATCATGGCCGGCCACGGTTTGCGGATTACGAGCAAGCCGCCTGTGTTTCGTGGCACGGGCTTGCCGTCCTTGTCGACAACCTCCGGCACGACTCCGGGAAGCGGACGGGTTGCCGAGCCGGGCTTCGTTGGGATCGCTCCCGGCAAGGGCGAAATCAAAATCATTCCGGTTTCTGTTTGCCACCAGGTATCGACGATGGGGCATCGGCTATTGCCGATCACCCTGTGATACCAAATCCATGCTTCGGGGTTGATCGGCTCGCCGACCGTGCCGAGTAGCCGGAGGCTCGATAAGTCGTGCTTCTGCGGCCATTGGTCACCCCATTTGACAAACGCGCGGATGGCTGTCGGCGCCGTGTAGAACGTGTTTACGCGGTACTTCTCGATGATGCTCCAAAATCGATCTTCGCGCGGATGATTGGGCGCGCCTTCGTACATCAACGTCGTGCCGCCGTTGGCAAGCGGGCCGTAGACGATGTAGCTGTGGCCGGTGACCCAACCGAGATCGGCGGTGCACCAATAGGTGTCATCCTCACGAAGATCGAACACAAGCCGATGCGTGAACGACGTGCCCAGTAGGTATCCCGCTGTCGTGTGAAGAACACCCTTCGGTTTTCCGGTCGAACCGCTGGTGTAAAGAACAAAAAGCGGGTGCTCGCTGTCGAGCGGCTCAGCGGGACAATCGGCGGAGACATCGGCCATCAGCTCGTGCCACCAAAAGTCGCGGCCCGGCTTCATCTCAACGGGTTGATTACAACGGTTATAGACGATGCATTTCTTGACGGTCGGTGACTTCAGCAATGCGGCGTCGACGTTCTGTTTGAGCGGCACCACCTTGCCGCGACGCCAGCCGCCGTCGGCGGTGATAAGGACGCTGGCCTGGGCATCGTTGTTGCGGTCGGCGACGGCTTCGGCACTGAAGCCGCCAAAGACGACGCTGTGTGTCGCGCCGATTCGTGCGCACGCCAACATGGCTATCGCCAGCTCGGGAATCATCGGCATGTAAAGCGTCACGCGGTCGCCGGCCTTGACTCCTTGCTGCTTCAGGACGTTGGCAAACTTGCAGACTTCTCGGTGAAGGTCCTGGTAACGGAGCACGCGGCTGTCACCGGGTTCACCCTCCCACACGATCGCCGCCTTGTTCTTTCGCCCGTTCTCGAGGTGCCGGTCGATGCAGTTGTAGCTGGCGTTGAGCTTGCCGCCGATGAACCACTGGCAGTGCGGCTCTTTCCAGTTCAGAACCTTTTCCCACGGTTTGAACCAGTGAAGGCTCCGGGCTTCGTCCGCCCAGAATCCCTCCGGATCGTCCTTGGCTCGCTGCCACATTTTCTCGTACTCGGCGACGTTCTTCACGCGCGCCTGAGCGGAGAACTCCGCGGGCGCTGGAAATAGTCGTGTTTCCTTGAGTAAGCTGTCGATGTTCGATGAGGCGCTGTGGCCCATTCGTCGTTCTCCGTGCAAAATCTAGTGGAGCGCGAGCTTGGTTGGCATTCTAAAGGCCTGCTCTCGAACCGGGAAGGTTTGGCTCTTCCGGAGTTTCGTGGAAAAAACCGGGTTGAATAGTCGCATTTCATCCAAAGTCTGGTTCTAATAGATTATTAATACTCGCTTTTGCATTGCGAAGGGGAATGAGCGCCCACGGGTGCAGCACATCTTTCCGGGGGGACAACGATGTCGTGCGAACGTAAACGGCCTGGCTTCACGCTCATTGAATTACTCGTGGTGATTGCGATCATCGGTGTGTTGATCGCATTAATGCTGCCGGCTGTGCAAAAGGTGCGCGACTCGGCCAAGCGTACTCAATGCCAGAATCAACTCAAGCAAATCGGCATCGCGGTGCAGCATTACGAAGCGACGCACATGTCGCTGCCGCCCGGCATGAAAGATCCGAAGGAAGCGCCACACAATCCCAGCCCGCACCATGGCTATCACCCGTATTGGACATGGTTTGCTCACATTCTCCGCGAAGCCGAGCAAGAACCGTTGTTCCGCATGGCCGAAGAATGGGCCCATCGCGGCGGCATGCACTGGTTCCCCTGGGGCGATTACTGGAATGATTACGCAAAGGCTAAGCCCAATCCGGCAATGGAGACTCCGGTACCGTTATGGATTTGTCCACAGGACATTCGGCCGCGAGTATACGAACACCCGAACAATTACCGTGGCGTCTACCGCCTGGCGATCTTCTCCTATGTAGCAGTCGGTGGCATTCGGGCGGCAAAGGGCGGCGATCAGAACGGCATGATTTACGGTCAGAGCCGCGTTCGAATGACCGACGCACGAGACGGCACCAGCAACACCCTTCTTGCCGGTGAACGGCCGGGCCATGAGGAATTCGTCTGCGGCGGCTGGTTCGCATCCAATGGTTACGATCAAGAAACCGGAACCGGCGAAGTCGTCTTGGGGGCGCGTGAAGGTGGATTCTACGATTACATCCGCAACCAATATCCGCATCACGACTGCCCGCCGACGCCCAAGCTCGGCCTGCAGCCCGGCCGAATGGACACGATGTGCGACCAGGCGCATTTCTTCAGCCTGCACATGGGCGGCGCGAACTTCCTGTACGCCGACGGCGCCGTTCGATTTCTCCCCTACGGCGCCGACAACGTCCTGGACGCGCTGTCGACCCGAAGCAAGGGTGATACGATCGGGGAGTATTAGAGAGCGGGCGTCAGTGCGACGCGACCCGTTTGCCATAATTCGCGCGATTTGTGGCAAGTCGCTAACCCTCAATGTGGGCAACACTTCAGAACACAAATGAGACGGTTTGCCATAATTCCCCGCATGGGGATCTTGTGACACGAAGCGTCGCCCCATTTCAATTCGTTTGCATAGTTTTTCTTGCAATTCCGCCCGTGCCTGACCACAATACCGCTTTCCACCCAGCGGTTCATGGTTTCGCGTCGCTGTGCTGGCGCGCGATTCGATTTGGTTCTCCGTCGCACCAAGGAGCCCGGCAGATGAGACACGCCAAGGGTCTGTCTTCGTATCGAATCCATTCCCCGCGTTTGGAGACTCTCGAAGACCGATTGCCGCCCGGCGACGCCTTGCTCGGCGTCCTGTGGGGGATGGGATTGATGGCGCCTGACGTCGGGTGGCCGGGGCTGAGTCTTCGAAGCCCCGGCACGGCATCAGGCATGGCAAACCGGGGCGTCGAAGACTCCGCCCCGGCCACCCAGCTTGGGTTGATGTTGTTCACTGAGTCCTTTGATGGTGTGGCACGCCCTGAGTCTTCGAAGGGCGTGCTGACCGCTGAACAGGTGCCGTCCCCCACGCCCGTCGAATCCGCCGCGGCGGACGGGCGTGCCACCCCTGTACAACGAACCACACACCAACCCGACGCGTTAGCGAGGGCGGGACTTACGTCGGCGGGCGTGGCCTCTCCCTCGCTTACGCCGCGGGTTAATGTCCCTTTCTCCCCGTCGTCGAGCGTTGTGGCGCCGGTCACCATCCACCCCGCGTTCGCCGCCGGCGTCAGTCGCGGCGGCCACGCCAACGGCCCGACGGCCAGCGACGATGTCCTGACGCCGGGCAAAGAGAGCGTCGGCAAGCTGTATCGCCCCGATCCGCCGCCGGGCTCGCGCGCCAACACCATCTACGTCGATGACGACACCTGCCCCAGTACCGGCGACGGCTCCGCCGGCAACCCCTACTGCAAAATTCAGGACGGCCTCAACGCCGCCGCCAACGGCGATAGCATCCTCGTCGATGACGGCACCTATGTCGAAAACCTCGTCGCCCCCAATGGCATCGACTTCACCCTGCAGAGCGTCAACGGGCCGGAGGTGACGGTGATTGACGGGAGCGGGCAATCGACATCCGTTTTTTCGTTCCTTGAAAGCGGGCAAAGCACCAGTACCGTGGTTGACGGATTCACCCTAACTGGGGGCACGGGTTATGAAAGTCTTGGTTCCACTTACGGTGGTCGACTGGATTTACTTGACGTCGGGCTTACGTTGCGGAACTCCAAAATCACCGGCAATTCTGCTTCCCTTTTCGGTGGCGGAATCTATGTTGAGGGATTTTCAGCATCCCACACATTGCGCGTAGAGAACTGTGCCGTCTTCAATAACTCAACTACAGGTGCGGGCAGTGATGGTGGCGGCATGTTGGCCATCGGCGCCAATCTAATTATTAACGGGGTGACCCTTAGTAGTAATATGTCAGATGATAAAGGCGACGGAATATTCCGCAGCGGTTCGACGAGTACACTCACAGTGGCAAACTCGATCGTCTACGGTAACGGCGACGCCGGCGACGCGAATGAGATCTACATTATCGGATGCTCCGCCTGCACCATCAGCTACACCGACATCGAAGGCGGGCAGGACGGCGTGACGAAGGCGTCCGGCACGCTCAACTGGGGTCCCGGCATTCTGAACGTCGATCCGAAGTTCGTGAACCCCTCGGCCGGCGACTATCACCTGAAACCCGGCTCGCCGGTGATCAACAAAGGCGACCCGGCCTATACGGGCGTCGGCGAAACCGACATCGACGGCGACCCGCGCGTCCTCTACGGCCGCATCGACCTCGGGGCGGACGAATGGGTCCGCGCCCGGCCGAAACCGGCCGACGCCGACCCGGTGGGGCCGCCGACGGCGGTGCCGTAGTGCCGTAAACCCCAAAATGATCGAACGCTAGGGTCTTAGTTTGGCCTTAGGGGTCACACGCCCTCGTGCACTTCCTCTCCAGGGAGCCACCTTTCAATGTCTTCATCTTGACTAAGTATACGCATGTATAGTATAATGAGTCCGTCGTGGAGCGAGCGCACGACGCCTCGCTTGTCCGCCCGGCGATCCCTTCCGGTCTGGATTCAATGCCCATGTCCCACATTCTCGGGGAAAACAAAGGGGTCGGGAGTCTTTGTTCGTAGTGCGGTTCTTACGCTGTCCAAATTAAAGACTCCCGACCCCTTTGTTTTTTCTGGAACAAAGTTCACGGAGGGCGCACGCGACAAACAAGTCGACCATAAGAAATTCCTGCCCAAGTATGATCACACTGTCTATGGCGTGGCAAAGGTGCATGACAATGTAAAATGGAGGCCGCCGTTGAACGGACCATTGGCACCGACACCCGCCCCTTAACGATTGAAATCTACCGTGTCAGGATCCGCACGGGTTTGTGTAAGAATTTCAGTGGATGTTTCGGCCAATGTTACAGCGATCTATATCAACCCGTGGACGACTTGTAAAACTGGGTTGTCTTGGCGCAACACTTGGGTTAGTGATTGTCTGCATACTATCGGTTAAGGGCGGGTCACACATCGTTAAACTCCCGCCCGAAGGCGAAGTAAAGTCGATCGTTGCAAAGTTAAATGATGTTAAGACGCAGAATCTCTACGGAGTCGCCAAGTTTGCACTTCCTCGTGAATATTTCGGAGCGGTTATTGACACGATCACCCCCGCCAGAAAAGACACTGGGCGTAACGATTGGGAGAATGACAAGATATTCGCTAAACTTGGCGAACTCGAGATTCTCACCACTGATGGCAGGACGATTGTCATATGTTTGTACGACGTTGGGAAGACCGTGGCAGGATTCAAAGTAGACGGAGTTCAGTGTTTTCGAGAAGGAAAGCACCACCCTGTATCGGTATCCAAGGACCATGAAAGCTACGAGGACGAAAGCGTACTACTGTACAAGATCGTAGTCGAAATATCGCACGAACAGGAGACAAAAGTGAAAAGTGAGCGGCTAGGCCGCTACCTGGCTGCGCTACGGCGGTCAATAGGAGAGATACCGCCAGAACGAAGGAACTGATTGTCAAATTCCGTGCCTTCGGGGCATAATCAGGGAATAATCAGTGTCAGTTCTGTTTTGACATTGATATGTCAAAACAGAACTGCCACACCTTCCCGCCCCATCCACGTTGTCGCCCAATCGCAAACAACTCCCGTGCCATCGCGCACAAAAATGCCCACCAGATCAACGTTTTCCCAAATTTGGAAAAGAAAAGGGAAAAGAAAAGGGGTCGGGAGTCTTTAATCTTGACAGGCGACCGCTTGATTGGTTAACTCCCGACATGCCTCGGCGACTGCGCTTCGCGGGCGGCGGCTATGTTTATCATGTACTCAATCGGGCCGTCGGCCGTGTGACTCTGTTCCGCAAAGAAGGCGATTTCGACGCCTTTGAGAAGGTGCTGCGCCAGGCACACGAGTTCCAGCCGATGCGTTTGCTGGCCTATTGCCTGATGCCCAACCATTGGCATCTCGTCCTGTGGCCCAAAGCCGATGGCGACCTGTCGAGATATGTACGCTGGTTGACCGTAACCCACACACAGCGCCACCATGCACACTACCACACGGCCGGCACGGGCCCACTTTATCAGGGTCGGTTCAAATCGTTTCCGATCCAGGAGGGCGACCACCTACGGGCAGTTTGCCGCTACGCGGAACGTAATCCACAGCGAGCCGGCCTAGTCGCCAAGGCTCAGGCGTGGCGTTGGTCGAGTTTAGGGACACGAAACCCCGTAGGGGCACGCGACTGGCTGAGCGAGTGGCCCGAAGCGCGACCGGAGCGGCGGACTTGGTTGAAGTATGTCAATGGCATCGAAACGGAAGCGGAGCTAGCGGCCCTTCGTCGCTCCGTGGTGCGCAGGGCGCCCTACGGCAATGACGGATGGACGGAGCGGACGGCGCGGCGTCTCCACTTGGAATCGACGCTACGGCCGCGAGGGCGTCCGGCGAAAGACCCATAAAGACTCCCGACCCCTTTGTTTTCCCCCTCGACCTCACCGACGACGAAGCCCGCACGTTGCTCCTGAGCCTCGATCCGCTGGCGGAACTGGCCGAGACGCAAGAACAAATCCACGACCGCCTGCGCGAACTAACGCAAGCGCCATCGCCGGAACTAGAAGCCCTATGGCAATCAACGTCCGCCGGCTGCTGTGCGCCGGCTCCCGACCCTAAGGCGGTGCCGCCGTTTCCGGAGCAGTTCCTTGTGATGGTCACATGTCGCGATGAGAAGGAGCAGGTGGAACTGCTGGGGCGGTTTCAGCGCGAGGGGCTGGAGTGCCGGGCGTTGGTGGGGTGAAATTTCACCCCGCGGTGAGCCCGCGCCGGCGCTCGATTAGATCATTTTCCATTGGCAACCTCGTCCAGACCCCGCACCTCGCCGCTCGTAATAACCGTGTGCGCCCGGCCGCGGACCTTCCAGCCGACGAACGGTGAGTTTCGACTCTTCGATTTGAACTGGGCCGCGTCGATGGTCCACTCGGTGATGGGGTCGATGATCAACACGTCGGCATCGGCCTCGGGCTTTAGCGTGCCGCGGTCGATGCCCAAGACACGGGCGGGGTTGACGGTGAGTTTCTCGATGAGTTGCGGCCAGGTCAAGTGGCCGGGCTCGATCAAACGTAGGACACAGATCGGCAATAAAGTCTCCAGGCCGATAATGCCGTTGGGCGCTTGATCCAGTTCGCGCATTTTCTTTTCCGGGGCGTGGGGTGCGTGATCCGTGGCGATCACGTCCAAAGTGCCGTCTTTCAGGCCTTCGATAATGGCATCCACATCCGCAGCCGTCCGGAGCGGCGGCGCCATTTTGAAGTTACTGTCGAACGTACGAAGGCAGCGGTCGGTCAACGTGAAGTGGTGGGGGCACGCTTCGCCGGTCACGCGCACGCCACGCCGCTTCGCTCGCCGAATGAGATCGACACTGCCCGCGGTCGAAACGTGAAGGATGTGCAGGCGGCCACCGGTCATCTCGGCCAAGGTGATGTCGCGGTGGACCATGACTTCTTCGGCGGCGGCGGGCATTCCGCGGAGGCCGAGGCGCATGCTCTCAAAACCTTCGTTCATGACGCCGCCGCGTGTCAGGTCCAAATCCTCGGCATGGCTAAGCACTGCTTTGTCGAACATTCGGCAATACTCGAGTGCTCGACGCATGATTTCGGCACTTACAACCGGCGAGCCGTCGTCGGTGAAAGCGACGGCGCCGCCTTCCACCAGACCGCCGATCTCCGCGAGCTCCTGCCCTTGCCGTCCTTTGGTGATGGCGCCGATGGGAAACACGTTGGCATTGCCGGCGCGCTCGGCCTGAAGATAAACGAACTCCGCGGCAGCCTGGCTATCGATCGCGGGTTCGGTGTTCGGCATGCACGCCACCGACGTGACACCCCCGGCCAATGCTGCTGCCGTGCCGGTCGCAATCGTTTCATCCTCTTCACGTCCCGGTTCGCGCAAGTGCACGTGCATATCGATCAATCCGGGGCACACAATTTTGCCGGACGCATCGATGGTGCGCGTGGCCTGAAGTTGCGGCTGCGCGCCGATACCGACGATCCGTTCGCCGCGAATCCACAAGTCCGTAACCTGGTCGAGCGTCTGAGCGGCGTCGATCACGCGGCCGTTGGTTATGCGTATCGTGTTCATCGCTTCGAAACGACTTACCCCATCCATTTCTTCAGGGCGGCCACGTGGCGAGGGACGGCGGTTTTCGGTTCCTCGTCGGCCTCATATTCCAGCGCAACATATCCGCGATATCCCGACGCTCTCAGAATACCAATTAGCCGTTCCATGTCCGCGGGCTCCTTCTTCGCTCCCTTGCGTTGCAACTCAGTTTTGATCTGGGCATTGATTGCATACGGCGCCAACGTCTTTAGATCCGCGTATGGATCAGCACTATGAAAATGGGCAGTGTCCCAGTTGACGCCGAAGAAATCGTGCTTGATGGATGTTACGAGCGCCAACATCTCGTCGACATCGGCGGTTATCCCACCGTGGTTTTCCAAGGCAAGAAACACGCCGAATTTCGCGGCGTGGTCACAGGCAGTGTGAATCGCGTCGATACATCGGGCTCTCGCATTGGCCGCGGTATCGCCTTTGTCGACACTGCCGGCGAAGATCCGGAGTGTCTTTGCGCCGAGACTTGATGAATGTTCGATCCACTCTTTCACCTTGGCGATTTCCGATTTCAATTTCTCGGCATCGGCCACGCAGAAGTTGTTGCCGACCGCGGTTCCGCTGACATCGAGACCGAGCCGGGTGCACCTGCCCTTGAGGTGCGCCAGGTACTCTGGTGTGGTGCGCGAAGTAGTAGGCCGTTAGTTCCACGGCGTCGACGTCCATCTCCGCCGCACTGTCGATGAAGTCGTCCAAATTCATCGTCGGGTTTTTCGAGTCGAGGTACTTCCGATAGCTGTACGCGGCAATGCTCAGCCGAATGTGTGAGCGGCCGTTTCGCTGCACCGGATCGATGGCGTGAGCATGAGTCCCACATGCCAGAAGCGCACCTGCCTGCATGAACTGTCGCCGGCTCGGGAACATAAGGGAATCCTTTCTACTGGATGTGTTACTCGTCGATGCGAACCCGTTTCACACCAAATCCGATCACGCGGCTGGGTATGTTACGCAGTCCGGGAATTCGGGCCAACCAGCGAACAAAGCGTGGAATTCGCACGACATCTTGCGAGCGCAGTGCGTTCGCGATGACGTTCTTCTGAATAAATGCCTGGACGGCTTGAATTACACGAGTCGGCCATTGCCGGCGGCGCTGAACTTCGGCCAGGTCGGCAATGCGGACCTGGCCGGCAAGCAACGGTTTCGTGAGGACATTGGCGGCAACAACCGCGTCCTGGATCGCATAGTTTATTCCGACGCCTCCCACCGGGGACATGACATGAGCCGCGTCGCCGATAAGCAACAGCCCGCGTTTATACCAGCGGCGGCAACGGCTCGATTCCACCGACAAGAGAGAAACCTGGCGCCAGTCCGTTATGGAGTCCATGTGTCGAGCGATGCTTGGCTCGAAATCGGCAACCGAACGACGGAAGGCAGGAAGGCCGGCCGCCCGCAGCAGCTGAAACTGACCTTTCGGGAAGATGTAACCGACCTGCCAGTAATCGTTGCGATCAAACTTCACCAGACCACGGCCGCGGCCGAGCTTCCCGAACAGACCGCCCTCTACCGTCGCTTCGCCCGGAAGGTGCGGCAAGCGAAACCAGGCCACGTCCATGGGAGGGGAAGTCTTGACCGGCTCAAAGCCGGCGAGATGCCGCATTCGCGAGAACCGTCCATCGGCGCCCACGGTCAGCTCGGCTCGTACCTCGTGCCAGCCGTCGTCATCCCGAAAACGAACGCCGCGAACGACGCCGTCCTCCTCGATAAGTCGTTGAACGTTAGCGCCCATGACGACTCGAAAACACGGAAGAGTTTTGGCATGATCGGTGATGAAGTCAAGGAACCGCGCTTGAGAAATGAGCATGATGTACGGAAATCGGGTATGGAGCCGCCGAAAGTCGATAGGTGTAAACGGACCATCGGCAGCCTCGATCGTGGCGGCCTGAAGCTTGGAATGCGGCAGCCGATGCAGTGGTTCGGCAAGACCAAGTTGGTCTAAGATTTCCAACACGGACGGATGCAACGTGTCGCCGCGAAACTCGCGATCGAAATCCTTGTGTGCCTCGAGTAAGAGGACCGGGACATTCTTCCGAGCCAACAGCAACGCCAGCATCACGCCGGCCGGGCCGCCACCGACGATGCAGCACGTGGTGTGATATTGCGCCACTGCCGTCCCTTCGGAGCGGGGTTCGGATGAGCCGAAAATGCTGACCTGCGATGGATGGTTGGCTACGGCACAGGGACTCGTCATCTTCGTAAACTCCCTAAGATGAACATGACTCTGGAGATGATGTATGCATCGCGTGCGCTTGGTGCATTGGAACGTTCAAGAGGCCGAAAAAAAGGCCCAGTTACTGCAGTCGGCGGGATACGTCGTTGACCGAGCGCCGTTGAACAGCCCAGAGGCGCTCAAGCAATTGCGTGCGGACCCACCGACGGCCGTGGTCATCGACCTGAATCGCATTCCGTCGCATGGACGCGAGATCGCGCTGGCCCTTCGGCAGTATAAATCAAGCCGGCACATTCCGCTGTTGTTTGTCGACGGCGAACCGGAAAAGGTGGCGCCCATTCAGCAAGTCCTGCCGGACGCTCAGTACACGACATGGAGTCGAATTCGCAGCGCGTTGAAACATGCCATCGCGCATCCGCCGACTGAGCCACGGGTGCCGACGTCGGTGTTTGAAGGTTACTCCGGCACTCCCCTGCCCAAAAAGCTCGGGATCAAACCGAATTCGTTGGTAGCACTTATCGGCGCGCCGCCTGATTTCGCCGACACGCTTGGCGAACTTCCCGCCGACGCCAAGCTGGTAATGAGCCGCAACGGCAAAGCCGATCTCACGCTATGGTTTATTCGATCGCGCCGAGAACTGGAGAAGAAAATCGACACCATGGCGGCGAAGATCAGCCCGGGCGGATTATGGATTATTTGGCCGAAGAAGGCCTCGGCGCTCGCCGCCGACGTCGGTGAAGCCGATGTCCGCAAGATGGGCCTCGCCGCAGGATTGGTTGACTACAAAGTGTGTGCGGTGGACGCGACATGGTCCGGGCTGAAGTTTGCACGAAGGTCCGAGCGCACGCCACGATGATGAAGATGGAAAAGACAACGCCGCTCTTGTATCTCGCGCGACACGGCGAAACGGCATGGACTCTTACGGGTCAGCACACCGGCTTGACCGACTTGCCGCTCACCGAGCGCGGTGAGCGCAACGCCGTTGCGATGGGCGAGCGCTTGAAGGCCCTCACCTTTGAGAAGGTATTTTCCAGCCCGCTTCAACGTGCTCGCCGCACGTGCGATTTGGCGGGCTTTGCCTCAGTCGCGACGGTCGACGCCGATCTCGTGGAATGGAATTACGGCGATTACGAAGGAATGCGCACGGCCGAAATCCACCGGCAACGACCGCATTGGTTACTCTTTCGTGACGGCTCGCCGGGAGGTGAAACGCTCCCGGAAATCTCGGCACGAGCCGATCGCGTCATTGGCCGAGTGCGACGTGTCGACGGCAATGTTCTGGTATTCTCGAGCGCGCATTTCCTTCGAGTGCTGACCGCTCGCTGGCTTGGTCTCGAAGCCGCCGCCGGGCGCTACTTCGTGCTCAGCACCGCAAGCCTGAGCATTCTCGGCTACGAGCATCACAACCTCACGGAGCCGGTGGTACGAATTTGGAACGATGATCGGCACGTTGCAAAGTAGACTGCGAGGAACTTAATGGCAGCGCCGCATTCCGATGCACTCGTGTTTTTCGGAGCGTCGGGCGATTTGGCCTACAAGAAGATCTTCCCGTCCCTCCAGTCGATGGTGCGACGGGGAACTCTTAACGTCCCGGTTGTCGGAGTCGCGCGGTCGGGATGGAATCTCGAACAACTCCTCAATCGAGCCCGTGAGAGCATCACCGAGCACGGCGGTGGGGTTGATCCAACGGCGTTTGCCAAACTGTCTTCGTTGTTGCGATACGTAGACGGTGATTACCGTGATGCCGCGACGTTCGCGTCGTTGCGGAAAGTCCTCGGCAGTGACTCAAGGCCGTTGCATTATCTAGCCATTCCACCCAGCATGTTTGCGACCGTGGCCGAAGGGCTCGCCAAGTCCAGCTGTGCCGAGAGCGCCCGCGTCGTGGTAGAAAAGCCGTTCGGCCGGGATTTGTTGTCCGCGCGCGAATTGAGCCGAATCCTTCACCAGTTCTTCGATGAGCGTTCGATATTTCGTATCGACCACTATCTCGGCAAGGAGACCGTGCTTAATCTCGTGTTCTTTCGCTTCGCCAACATCATGCTCGAGCCGGCCTGGAATCGGAACTATGTAAAGAGTGTGCAGATCACCATGGCCGAGACTTTCGGTGTCGAAGGCCGTGGCAAGTTCTACGAGGAAGCCGGCGCAATCCGCGACGTGATTCAGAATCACCTGCTTCAAGTTCTCGCCACGTTAGCAATGGAACCACCGGGCTGCGGCTCAATGGACGGCATCCGCGACGAAAAGGCAAAAGTCCTCCGTGCCATCCAGCCATTGCGACCAGGCGATGTGGTTCGCGGTCAATTTCGTGGTTACCGGAAGGAAGAGGGCGTTGCACCGAACTCGCAGGTCGAGACTTTCGCGGCGGTGCGGCTCTCCATTGATTCGTGGCGCTGGGGCGGGGTGCCATTCTATATCCGCGCGGGCAAGTGCCTTCCGGTCACGTGCACGGAGGTCATCGTTCGCTTTCATCGCCCGCCACAGCGGACTTTTGCCGACCGGGAGGTCGTTCAGGCAAGAAATTATGTCCGCTTTCGACTCAGCCCGGAGGAAGTCATTGCCATCGGCGCCCGTGACAAGAAACCAGGCGAAGCGATGGTGGGCCAGAACGTCGAGCTTACGCTGACCGAACACGATGCCGAAAGCGTCGAACCGTACGAGCGGCTTCTCGGCGCCGCGCTTAACGGCGAATCCGCGCTGTTCGCCCGACAGGACACGGTGGAGGCTGGTTGGTCAATCGTCGACCCGGTGTTGCACGAACCGCCCCCCGTCCACGAGTATGCACAAGGAACCTGGGGCCCGGAGCAGGCAAACGGCTTGCTTCCCGAAGGCGAAACGTGGCACGATCCGGTGGCATCTGGTGCGAAACGATGAATCAGAAGGTGACGATATGAAGGACCTAATGCCGCTGACGCAGCGCCCGGCGTGGAACGCGCTCCACAGTCACTACCAGAAGATTCGTGATCTCCATTTGCGGCAATTGTTTGCGGAAGACCCAAGACGCGTCGAACGATTCACAGTCGAGGGCGCTGGCGTCTACATGGACTTCTCGAAAAATCGGATCACCGACGAGACGTTGCGTCTCCTGCTTGCACTCGCCGACCAGTCAGGGCTGCGTGAACGCATCGACGCCATGTTTCGGGGCGACAAAATCAATGTCACCGAGAACCGTGCTGTACTTCATGTCGCATTGCGCGCGCCTAAAGGACAGAAAATCGTCGTGGACGGCTGCGATGTGGTTCCAGAAGTTCACGAGGTCCTCGAGCGCATGGCCGAGTTCGCCGAAAAGGTGCGCTCCGAGGTCTGGAAGGGCCACAAGAAGAAGCCCATACGCAATGTGATCAACATCGGTATCGGCGGCTCCGACCTCGGACCCGTGATGGCCTACGAGGCACTGCGATTCTACAGCGACCGCCGTATGACCTTTAGGTTCGTGTCGAATATCGACGGCACCGACTTTACCGAGGCGACGCGCGATTTGGACGCCGGCGAGACGCTCTTTATCGTGTCGTCGAAAACGTTCACGACGCTGGAAACGATGACCAACGCCCACACCGCCCGGGCCTGGTTGCTGGCAGCGCTGCGGGATGAAACGGCCGTCGCCAAGCACTTTGTGGCCGTGTCCACCAACCGCGACAAGGTTATCGAGTTCGGCATCGACCCGAAGAACATGTTCGGGTTCTGGGATTGGGTCGGTGGCCGGTATTCCATGGACTCCGCCATTGGCTTGTCGACGATGCTGGCAATCGGCGCCGCTCATTTTCACGCCATGCTTGCAGGATTTCACGCCGTGGACGAGCACTTTCGCACGGCGCCCTTCGACAAGAACTTGCCGGTGATTCTGGGACTCTTGGCCGTGTGGTACAACAATTTCTTCGGCGCACAAACCATCGCCGTCTTGCCGTATGATCAGTACCTGAAGCGGTTTCCCGCTTACTTGCAACAACTCACCATGGAGAGTAACGGCAAACACACGACGGTGGACGGTACGCGCGTCGATTATGCAACCGGCCCGATTTATTGGGGCGAGCCGGGCACGAACGGGCAGCATTCCTTCTATCAGCTGATTCACCAGGGAACGCGACTGATCCCGTGTGACTTCATTGGTTTCATGCAGCCCTTGAATCCCTGCGGCGAGCATCACAGACTCTTAATGGCAAACCTTTTTGCCCAGACCGAAGCCTTGGCGTTCGGCAAAACGGCCGAGCAAGTTAAAGCAGAAGGAGTACCCGATTGGCTCGTACCGCAAAAAGTTTTCGAGGGGAACCGCCCGACGAACACGATCCTATTGGAACGGCTGTCGCCGACGACATTAGGTAAGTTGGTGGCACTCTACGAACACAGTGTGTTCACCCAGGGCGCCATTTGGTCCATCGATTCCTTTGATCAATGGGGCGTCGAGCTCGGCAAGGTGCTGGCCCAACGCATCATCCCGGAACTCGATCCGAAAATCGAACCCGCTCTCGTTCATGACGCCTCAACGAACGCACTTATCCGCCGATATCGTAGACTTGGAAAGCAGTAACCTTCAATGACGGGGGAAAATGAATGTCACCGGCAGCGGTTGGCACGGACCCGGCACAACCCGGCGTCCTTCGAGTCTTCAACACACGAACCGAAACCAAACACTACTACGACAAGATCGCCAAGATATACGACGTCATGGCCGACCATAGCGAAGCCCCCGTGCGGCAAGCGGCACTGGACTTGTTGGCCGCGAAGTCCGGAGAAAAAATCCTCGAAGTCGGATTCGGCACCGGCCATTGCCTGATCACCTTGGCTAAAGCGGTCGGACCCACCGGGAGGATTTACGGAATCGATATTTCGGAGGGCATGCGGAACCTCGCGGAACAGAATCTGGCGACCGCCGGTTTGGCCGACCGTGCAGAGTTGGTTTGTGGCGATGGGTTGAAGCTTCCCTACCGCGACGGAATGCTCGATGCGATTTTCATGAGCTTCACCTTGGAGCTTTTCGACACGCCGGAGATTCCTGTTTTTCTCGGTGAATGTAAGCGAATTCTACGTTCAGGCGGTCGAATCGCCGTCGCCGGCATGTCCAAAGTAGGCAAGCACGGCACCGTGTTCCACATGTACGAATGGACCCATAAGCACTTCCCGAACTTTGTGGATTGTCGACCCATCTTTGTCGGCAAAGCCCTCGTCGAGGCGGGCTTCGATGTTATCCAATCTGAAAACCGCGACATCTGGGTGCCCGTTGAAGTGGTGGTTGCCAAGAAGCGCTAACCCGCAAGCGATTGGGAGAATGCTAAATGCGCATCTGGCCCGGCCTGCCGCATCCGCTCGGGGCAACGTGGGACGGAACCGGCGTCAATTTCGCCCTGTTCTCCGAGCATGCGACCAAGGTTGAGCTTTGTTTGTTCGAGCGGCAGGAACCGCGCAAAGAAACGGCGCGAATTCCGCTTCCGGAGCGCACCGACCAGGTCTGGCATGGCTATTTTCCGGATATCAAACCCGGCCAGTTGTACGGTTACCGCGTTTATGGGCCTTACGATCCGAAAAACGGCGACCGCTTCAACGCCAACAAACTGGTGTTCGATCCGTACGCTCGCGCCGTGGGCCGTGATCTAAAGTGGCACGACTCGCTTTACGGATACAAGGTAGACGACCCGAACACCGATCTCTCGTTCGATGACCGCGACAACGTGGCGTACGCCCCGCTGGCCATGGTGGTTGAAAGCGCGTTCACCTGGGGCGACGATCGTTTGCCGCGAATTCCTTGGCATCAAACAGTGATCTATGAACTGCACGTGAAGGGATTCACCGAGCAAATGCCCGGCGTTCCCGACAATTTGCGCGGAACCTATGCGGGCCTGGCAACGGACGCAGCCATCCGCCATCTGCTCGACCTCGGCATCACTTCGGTGGAACTGATGCCGGTTCATCACCACGTCGACGATCGCTTTCTAGTGAATCAGGGAAAAGTCAATTACTGGGGTTACAACACACTGGCGTTTTTCGCTCCCGATTTGCGCTACACCTATGTCCCGATGCCGTACTTTGCGATCAATGACTTCAAATCGATGGTGCGCACGTTGCACAGTGCGGGCCTCGAGATCATCCTGGATGTCGTTTACAACCACACTTGCGAGGGCAATCAACTCGGCCCGACATTGTCGCTACGCGGCATTGATAACCGCGCGTATTACCGACTGGTTGAGAACGAGCCGCGGCGTTACATGGACTACACGGGGTGCGGCAATTCGTTGAACATGCGGCATCCCCGTGTGCTGCAACTCATCATGGACAGTTTGCGGTACTGGGTCGAAGAAATGCACGTCGACGGCTTTCGCTTCGATCTCGCTTCCGCGCTCGCCCGGGAGCTTCACGAAGTGGACCGGCTTAGCGCGTTCTTCGACATCATCCACCAAGACCCGGTTCTCTCACGCGTGAAGCTCATTGCCGAGCCTTGGGACGTGGGTGACGGCGGCTACCAGGTTGGAAATTTCCCGGTGGGATGGACCGAGTGGAACGGCAAGTACCGCGACGATATCCGCCGTTTCTGGAAGGGCGAGGGGAACACCGTGGATGAGCTGGCCACGCGGCTGGCGGGCTCCAGCGATCTTTACGAACACAGCGGTCGACGTCCTTACGCCAGCATTAATTTCATCACGTGCCACGATGGATTCACCTTGCAAGACCTCGTGAGCTACAACGAAAAGCACAACCAGGCCAACGGCGAGGATAATCACGACGGCACGAATGACAACCGCAGCTGGAATTGCGGCGTCGAAGGGCCCACGGATAATCCGGCCATTCTCGCACTGCGAGAACGGCAAAAGCGCAATTTGATGGCGACGCTCCTACTCTCCCAGGGCGTGCCGATGCTGTACAGCGGCGACGAATTGGGCCATACCCAGCTCGGTAACAATAACGCCTACTGTCACGACAACGAATTAACCTGGCTCAATTGGAATCTCACACCTGAAAAACACCAGTTTCTCGAATTCGTGAAGCGGTTGGTTCAACTTCGCCGGCGCCACCCGGTGCTACGGCGGCGACGCTTCTTCCACGGACGCCCGATTCACGGCACGACCGTCAAGGACATCTATTGGTTCGAGCCCTCCGGTGCGGAGATGACGGAGGAAGCCTGGCGTAGGGAATTCGTACGTTGCCTCGGCGCCGGCCTGGTCGGGCCGCAAATGGACGAAGTCGACGTGCATGGCAACACATTAACCGACGACATACTCTTGATGTTGTTTAACGGGAATTCTGAGTTGGTGCCCTTCCATTTTCCCGAGCGTGCCCGGCAACTCGAGTATGCAGAAAGGTTGCTCGACACGGCGGTGTCGGAGTCGGAGTCGCTGCGAGTCGACATCGCCATGCCGTATCCGCTACAAGCGCGGTCGCTTGCGCTGTTCGCACTGCGCGCGATCAAGCCGCTGGATTAGCTCAGCGTTCGCTTCTCGGTTTTCGTGGAATTCCGCTGTTGAGCGGGAAATACGGTGCACAGTTCATGAACTGCACCGCATGACCCGTAATGGTCGGATCGACGATGGGAAATTGATGCGGTGGATTCGCCGTCACGGTTCTCGGTTCCGCCGCGGATGGGCGGCCGAGCTGCACCGGTCGGCGATCTTTCTGCGACGCGACACCGAAGTAGTAATTCACCGCCGGATTCACGCCGCGCAGTTGATTCAGGTACGGGCTCAAGGGTGGCTGGAAGGAGAAGCGGTGTCTGCGTGGACCATCGCGCCGCCGGCTAAGAATATCCCAATGGTCTGGAGTAATCGGCGATTCACTTTCGGCTCCGTCCAACTGTCACACTAGAACCCTTGTCCTTGTCCGCTTAAACCACGGCCCTTGATCGAGTTATACGTTGTGCTGCTCAGCAGCGTTGTCCCGAGGATCCGCTCGATCGGCGACAGGATCTTCGCGAGGCCGCTGTCGATTCGAATGAGCTTGTCGGACTGCACGTAAACTCGGTCGCCGGGGAAGATCTGGTAGTTCGTCATGGTTCCGCCACCCTGTGTCAGACCGATCCAATCGACGGGCAGCGTGTTTTGTTTGCTGCCATGACCGGGCACTCGGCGGGCGATCCAAATGTGTTTCTTGGATGACACGGACGGTAGTCCGTTGATGTTGCTGATGGCGTCCAGGACGGTTTCGTTTCCGGTGATCGGAAAACGATAGACCTGTTCGCCATAGCCGCCGCCGTCGGTCACCACATAGTAGACCTTGCTGTTGTAGGCGAGCACGTCAACACTTACGTCTCTCGCATCGACCGGTGTTGCTTTGTCTCCTCGGATGCCGGACGTGTTGACAACATTGGCGACCGCGACACGGGCTTGATCGAGCGTCATCCCTGCGACATAGGCCGCCCCGAACGGTCCGAGACGCACACTACCGTCGGGGGTGACGAGATGCTGGTCCGTGATCTTAAGCCCCGGCGCCAAATCCACGCGCACATTAATCAGCAGAATGTCAGGCGGTTCGATGATATACGGCGGCATTGCGACTTTTGCCAACTCACGGGGCGGAGCAGGATGTGCCCCATGCGCATGGTCCATTATCATCGGTTCATCGACCGGGATGCCGGTTGTACTGGGCAGGTGCCGCGGCGAGGGGAGTGTGATTTCTTTCGGAACATCTATTTCCGATCCCGGCAGTTTGGCCGCGATCACGGCCGCTGGCCCGCGTTTCGCTTTCGACGGCGGACTGATGGACACGATCGGCGTGTTTTTGGACGTATCGCCAACATGTTCCGCCTGCTGCCAGTCGCTTGCCGCCCGCAGCTCCGGAGTCAATTCTGCCGGTAAAGGCCGTTGCCAGCCCGACGCGTTCGGCTTGCTTTGCAAGGCGGATGAAGCGGAGGCGATCCCGAGATCTTCCGCTCGTTTACCGTTGTTTTTCGCGATGATTGACGAAGTCGGCAATGATCGGCAGCCACTGCCGACAAGAGCCAGGACGACACAAACGGCGGCGCCGGCGAGGAGTTTTCTTCGCGGACTGCCCTCCATGACGCAACTCCTTCACCTGGTGCGCTGCACTGATAGCCGCAGGAATTCGATAGGCCGTCGTTTACCTATCGGAGGTTGTGTTAGCGACGGAACACGCGGGTTATCTAGTTCGTCGGCACCTACCCATTTCGCGCATATTAAGAGTGTTAGCGTGATATCGAATTACCCAACTTGCCAGCGTAACCTCAGCTCAATCCGCATTTCTGCCGCAAGTGGCGGAACCTATAGAGCCTGCAAAGAATTATTGACTTGAGGGGGACCGCCGTTATAATCGGCAACCTTTGTGGCCGTGGGAAAGGCACATAGGACGACGCAGTCCTGCCATTGGAAATGACATGAACGCAACCTCGATCGATTGGGGCCGAATGAGTCGGCCTTATCCGGCTCTCGTCCTCGTGCTTGGCGTCTTGGGTCTCACCTGGGCTTACTGGACCACGTTGGGTCAGGCGGCAGAAAAGTGGGCCCACGATCCGCAATACTCTCACGGGTATCTCGTCCCGATATTCGCGGCGGCCTTGCTCTGGCTCCGCCGCCACCAATACCCGGCTGCGACGATTCGCCCAAGTTGGTGGGGCTTGCCGTTGCTTGCCGCCGGAATCGCTCTGCGACTGGCGGGAGCACACTACTTCTTTGTTTGGATCGATGCGATTTCGCTGCTGCCGCTTCTTGCAGGCATCGTGTGCATGATCGGCGGTTGGCCACTCTGCAAATGGATGCTCCCGTCGATCGCTTTCCTGGCATTCATGATTCCGATGCCGTATTCGTTCGAAGTGATGATGGCAGATCCGCTTCAACGATTGGCCACCGTCACCAGTACCTTCGCGCTACAGACGCTCGGCTTACCGGCCATTGCGGACGGCAAGGTGATCTTGTTGAACGAAGTACACATCGGAATCGTCGAGGCTTGCAGCGGCTTGCGCATGATGGTGATTTTCTTCGCGTTGTCCACGGCGGTAGCACTCGTGATTCGTCGGCCGTTATGGGAGCGCATCGTCATCGCAGCGAGTGCGGTGCCGATTGCCGTCGTGGTGAATATCACGCGCATTACCGTCACCGGTGTGCTGCACGATACAGTGGGGTCGGAAATCGCGGATGCGGTATTCCACGACCTCGCCGGCTGGCTCATGATGCCCTGTGCGTTGATACTCCTCGGCATCGAGCTGGCATTTCTGAATCGCTTGATCATTGAGCCGGCGATGGCACGCGCTCAACCCGCATTGGGCGTTGTCGACGGCCGCGGCATCGTAAATCCGGTTCGAACGCCGTGGAAAAAGCCGGCGTGAGTGGGTTGCGATCGCGGATGAAGTCGAGGCGAATGCTCATTTCCCTGGGGATCACGGAGGAGACCCAACATGTCCGCACCCAGCTCTGACTTTCCGCCCCCGCATGGAGTCCCGCCCGTACCTCGGCTGAGAAACGGCCGAGCATCGGTGGTACCCTTTCCGCGAAGCTTGCCTGCCGGCAGCCGGACGGCGCCCTTGGCGGTGAACGGTCCCGATACGTTCACATTGCTGAAGGCACTCAAACGTCGCTGGGCGGTCGCTGCCTGTCTTGGGCTCGTCGCAGCCGTGGCGGCGGGGGCGGCGGCCTGGTTTCTTCTGAGCCCACGCTTTACCGTGATGGCCCAGCTCCAGGTCCTTTCACAGACTCCGACACTCATGCCGCGCGGCCCGCACGACCGCGATGCATCGCCGGCCGTGCAGCGCACCCAGGTGGCATCCATCAAACGCCGCGATGTGTTAAATGCCGCTCTGAAGAAAGATGAAGTCAAACACCTTCGTCTCGTCCGCGAACAACCTGAGCCGATTCTATGGCTCATTGACGAACTGCTGGTCAAGTTCCCGGAAGGCTCGGAGGTCATCGATGTGTCGATGGTCGGCGACGAGCCGGATCAGATTATCCCTCTCATTGACGGCGTCACCTCGGCATATCTGGAATTGACCGTCGACGCCGAGCACAAGAACCGAAGTGAAAAGTATGCCAGCTTGGAGAAAACGCACTTAGCCGAAAACGAGAAACTCATCCGGCTACGACAGACCCTCGAACAACGAACCAAGGCCGCCGGTGTAGGTGATCCCAGCGTCGCCGTTCAATTGCAGACGGAACTGATCAAGGCCCATTCGGAAGCCAAGAAAGAACACAAACGCCTCAAAGGGGAACTGGCGAGGCTCGACAACGCCGAGACGGAGATGAAGGAGCGGCTCTCGAAACTTGATGACCTGCCGATTCTCGAATCCGAGCTTTTGGAAGTCACCGAAGCCGACGCGCAGATTAGAGAGCACGCCGCACGGAAGGCCGTTTATCAAAACCTCGTCGATAGATGGTCGGGCCAGGTGCGCGACGACGACCCGTTCCTCGTGAGCTACCGCGACGGACTCAACAGGGCCCATTCGATGTTGGCCGAACGGACGGCTGACGTGCGCAAACGGATTGAGGAGAAAGCCCGGACGAGGGCACGTGCAGCGCATGAAGCCGTATTAGCTCAAGTCCAGCAGACACGTCCGGCCCTCCAGCAACTAGAGCGAGCACAAAGTGCCGAAGTCGATAACTTCGAACGTCAGGTAAACAACCTCGGCACCAGCTCGACGGAACTGGTGACCCTGAATGCCGACATCGCGCGGCAGGACCGGCTCGTCCACGAACTCGGCAAGAACCTGGACAACCTCCGTGTGGAACGCGACGTCCCGCCACGAGTTCGTCTCTATCAACCTGCCGCGGTGCAGAAGAAGGACATCAAGCGGCAGCTTCTGGCGACAATCGCGGCGCCTGTCGCAGCCTTCGTCGGTGTCTGTTTCTGCGTCGGTTGGTGGGAATACCGAGCACGGCGGATTCATTCGGGCGATGAAGTCGTCCAAGCACTGGGTTTGCAACTCGTCGGCGCCTTACCGCCGATGGTTAACGCCAAGCACTCGGCACTCGGCACAACCGGCGAACCACTGGAGCACCAACTCATCGAATCGGTGGACGCCATTCGCACAATGCTGCTCCACGAGGCCAGCGTGTCGGAAACGCGGGTGGTGATGGTCACCAGCGCGACCAACGGCGAAGGCAAAACCACATTAGCCGGCCATCTCGCCGTCAGCCTTGCACGGGCGGGTCGGCGAACGCTGTTGATTGATTGCGATTTGCGCCGGCCCAGCGCCCACCAGATGTTCGAGCAGACGCTTCAGCCAGGCCTGAGTGAAATCCTTTTGAACGAAATCGAACTTCCCGAAGCGATACGGCCCACGACGGCGATGGATAACCTGGCAATCCTGCCCGCCGGGCAATGGGATCGTGAAGTTCTGAAAGAGCTTGCCCAGGACGGCTTCCCGAACATGCTTCAGAAACTTCGCGACGAGTATGACTTCATCATCATCGATTCGTCGCCGGTCCTCGCCGCCACCGACTCGCTGGTCATCGGCCAACATGTGGACGCAGTATTGTTGTCCCTCATGCGGGACGTGAGCCAAATTCCACCGGTCAACGCCGCGGCCCAACGGCTGACGGCTCTCGGCATTCGTGTTTTGGGCGTCGTGATCAACGGCCTCAACGTCGACATTGGCTATTGCAAGGGATACCAAGGCCCGCGCACGGCAGGCTCGCAGCTTCCTTAGTGATTTCATCAGACTCCGGAGTGTGAAAACCATGTTTCGATATCTGCCAATAGGATTCGCCATGGTCACCGTGTTAGTGACTGGAGTGGTCCACGGTCTGTGGACGGACCGCTGGACCGACCGAACCGCGATCGCGAACCGACTCGATCAGCTGCCGATGACGCTTGGCGACTGGCAAGGGCGTGCCCATGATTTCGACTCCAGCGTCCTGGGGCCGATCGCGGGCTGCCTGACTCGGACTTACGTGAATTCGAAAAAGGGGGCCAGCATAACGGTGTCATTGGTGTGCGGACGACCGGGCCCGGTTGCGATTCACACTCCGGATGTGTGTTACGCGGCGAGCGGTTTTGCGGCGGAGAACTCGACGGACTTTACCGTGCCTCATGATCCGACCCAATCTTCCCCACAATTCAAGACCGCCCAGTTTGTCCGCACGAAGGCCGCCGAGCAGACCAACCTCCGCGTTTTCTGGTCTTGGAATGCCGGTGGCGTGTGGACGACGTCCGATGCGCCGCGGTTCGCATTCGCGCGCGAGCCGGTTTTGTATAAGCTCCACCTCGTTCGTGAGATGGCCTCGCCGAAAGAGCCACTCGCCGAAGACCCATGTGTGGAGTTCTTGCAGTTGTTATTGCCAGAACTACAGAGGCAAGTCATTTCTCCAACCGCGGAGTGAGTCAACCGTCGTGAATCGAGCGTGATGGACAAGCATGGTGATAATGCGATCGCGAATCACCCTTGCGCCTGACTACTCGCCATTCCACGGATGCCGCTTACTCGTCGCGGTTCTCGCAGGAGGCAAGACCGTTGATTATCGATTTACATAGTGGAAGTTTGGAGCTAGCCGAACGACGGACAGTGAAGGAAGCGCGGTCGTCGCGCCGTCGTCGCCGTAAAGACGTGGAACTCGGCCGTGCACTGCAACGGCTCGTTCCCATTACACCCGCCGGTTGGTACGCAACCGTAAAGATCGGAGCGGAGTATGGAGTTGGATTGATTCTGGCCGCGCTCGCCGCGCCGGTAATCCTAACTACCGCTCTGGTGGTGAAATTAACCAGCAAAGGCCCGGCGTTCTACACTCAGACACGCGTCGGGCGGAAGGGCCGGCTCTTCAACATCTACAAGATTCGCACGATGATTCATGAATGCGAATCACTGACGGGACCACGTTGGTCGATGCCGGGCGATCCGCGCATCACGTGGATCGGCCACATCTTGCGTAAGACGCACCTGGACGAGTTGCCGCAGCTTCTAAACTTGTTGCGCGGTGAAATGGGACTGATCGGCCCGCGGCCGGAGCGTCCCGAGTTCATTCCGCGACTCGAGCGCGTTTTGCCCGAGTACCGCGACCGCCTGGCGATTCGGCCCGGCATTACGGGACTGGCGCAGGTTCACTTTGCCGCGGACACTGACATGGAAAGCGTGCGGCGGAAGCTGTCGTACGATCTGCACTACATCCGCCACTTCCGTTTCGGGATGGACCTTCGGATTTTGGCGGCGACGGTTTTCTACGCCTTGGGAAATCCCTTCGGTGTGTCGAGAAAAATCGCCGGCGTCCGAGAAGAAAACGTCACGGAATGCCGATTCGCGAATCGAATCGAGGAAGAACCGGTGCGCATGAAGCGCTGTGCATAGAAACCGCGCCACGGAGGGCGAACCATGTCGCAATTATGCGAAGAGCGGCACGCTGTCGAGCGGCCGCCGGCTTCGCGCGCGCCGCGCCATTCATCTCCGTAATTGTTCCCATCCGAAATGAAGCTCCATTCATTCAACACACGCTCGACAGCCTCCTTCGTCAGAAATACGACTTGGATCGTTTCGAGGTCATCGTTGCGGACGGCGACTCCAACGACGGCACGCCGGACCTCGTGCGGTCGATGCAACCGGATCATCCGAATCTCCGACTGCTGCACAATCCGAAACGCTGGTCCAGCGCCGGACGAAACATTGCCGTTCAGGCAGCGCGCAGCGATTACGTAGTCGTCGTCGACGGACACACCCAGCTGGATAACGCTCATTATCTCGAATCCCTCGCCGATGCGTTTCATCGCAGCGGCGCCGACTGCGTTGGGAGACCCCAGCCGCTGGATATTACCGGGGCAACGCCGTTGCAGCGTGCCATCGCCATGGCTCGGTCCTCGCGCTTGGGTCATCATCCCGCGTCGTGGATCTATGCTTGCCGCGAGGGCTTTGTCCGACCGCAGAGCGTTGGCATTGCCTATAGACGTGAGGTGTTTGAAACCGTCGGGTTCTTCGATGAGGAATTCGACGCGTGCGAGGACGTCGAGTTCAATCACCGGGTGGATGCGGCAGGGCTGACGTGTTACTTCACTCCGCTGGTTGAAGTCCGCTATCACCCACGTGCAAGTCTCGGCGGGCTTTTCAAGCAACTGTGCCGATACGGACGAGGCCGCGCGCGGTTGTTATGGAAGCATCCGCGCACGTTTAGTCTGTCGTCAATCACACCAGCGTTGTTTCTGCTTGCCGTTGTATTCGGCGCATGCCTCGCCTGGATGGCGCCGGTTTTCGCCGTCCCATACTTCGTCGCGATTTATGCCTACGTTGGAATCGTGGCAGGTCACTCGCTTTGGCTTTCCTTTCGAGCGCGCGATTTGCGCTTGCTGCCGTGGTTACCGTGCGTATTTGCCATGATCCACGGCGGGGCCGGCGCCGGAGTGCTCATCGAGACCTTTCGCCAGCTCAGTCGGATCTGGATGAGGCGACCAGATCGGAATGCGGCAACGGTTCCTTCGCTCCCGCGCGTTTTCCCAGCGCCGCAAGCGCCGAACCGACCGCTCGATCGGACCCAATCGCCGGTGCTTAATTCACTTACCGTGGACGTCGAGGATTATTTTCAAGTCACCGGTTTCGAGTCGTTCATCGATCGTTCGCAGTGGGAAGGTTTTGAATCGCGCGTCTCCATCGGGATGGACCGAATCATGCGGGCGTTGGACACCGCGGACGTGCGCGCGACATTCTTCGTCCTCGGATGGATCGCCGAGAGAAACCCTCAACTCGTTCGACGCCTTGTTCGGGCCGGCCATGAAGTCGGCTGCCACAGTTACTGCCATCGGTTGGTGTATCAACAGACGCCCGATGAATTCCGAGAAGACCTTCGCCGAGCACGAACGGCGATCGAGGATGCGGCGGGGGTGGGCGTATCGGCCTATCGCGCGCCTTGCTTCTCCATAACTCATCAGAGTCTTTGGGCGCTCGACATCTTGATTGACGAAGGTTTTCGATTCGACTCGAGCATTTATCCGACACTGCACGACCGGTATGGCATTCCCGGAGCTCTGTCCGAGCCACATGAGATAACGCGGCCGGCTGGCGCACTCTGGGAATTTCCTATGGCGGTGTATCGCGCCTTCGGGTATCCCTTCCCCGTCGGCGGCGGCGGCTATTTCCGGCTGTATCCGTACGCGCTAACACGGCATATGTTGCAACGCATGAATCAAGCCGGGCGACCGTTCGTGGTCTATTTGCATCCGTGGGAGCTCGATCCCGAACAGCCGCGACTTCGGCCACGTCGAATGTCCGCATTCCGGCATTACGTCAACTTGCATCGAACTGAACCTCGCCTGAATCAGTTATTGCGAGATTTTCGATTTGGGACGATTTCGGACGTACATTCGAGCCGGAAATCGTCGCGGGAGCTGCCCAAGTGGAACTTGACGGCCGCCGCTTGATTCGCCGAAACCTCGCATTCGACGGCGTCCGCCTCGATTGCGTGAATCGACTCAGTGTTGGCGAGCTAAGTCTTTATTGACACCGACTTACGGGTGTGTTTAGGATATGCCCCGCTGTGGTGCGACCTGTGACGGTCGCCCCATCGAACGGAAGGAGGTAAGAGGCAAACTCGGGGTTTGGTTCTTATCGACCAAAGCATGGATGAATCGATACGTTCGAAAGGTTTCCCGTTTCTCGTGGACTGTACTAAGGACAGGAAAGGAACCCACGCATGAAGTCACTGGCTCAAATCTTTGGGGCCACTCTCGGCTTGCTCGTCTTGGCCGGGATTCAGGCCCGCGCGGAACCGATTCAATGGGACTATAGCTGGACGCCCGCCAGCTTGGTCATCGCGGCGGACGGCGGCGGCACGGGCGGCGTTAGCCTGACCCTGCAGCCCGCCGTGCAAGCAAGCGGCCCGTCGGACATCGTGGCCACGAACCTCCGGACGTTCAGTTCGGCCCCCGTTGCCACTCCGGACACGATAGCGCAGGGCGATTACAGCCTCGCATTAACGTTGACGGACATCGAGTCCGGTCGGAGCGGCGAGATGGCGTTCACCGGCTACCTGGCCGGCGCGTTTTCAACCAGCAACGCCAACCTGACCAACACGTTTACGGGTGAAACTCTCCAGGAATTGATCCTGGGCAGCAACAAGTACTCCGTTTCGATCGGACCGTACGCCCCGCCAGGACCTCCAGGCGCCGCGAATGCCGGTACGATCAGCGCCCACGTAAACGTGGAACGAGTCCCGCCGGGCGATGGTGGCGGCGGCGATGGCGATGGCGACCCCGGTGATCCGCCGGTGCGTCCCACTCCGGAACCTTCGACTCTGTTACTGTCGTGCCTCGGCGCCTCCTTCCTGGGAGCGGCTTCCTGGCGGAAGCGTCGCGCTCAGAAGTCGGCGTAGTTTTCGCTCGACTCCCGATCGAGCCGCCAGGCGAGAGTGGACAGAGAAGAGCAACCACGAGAAGCGTCCCTCTCGAAGCGTGATGGACGAAGGAAACTAAGGAGACAACGCGGCGTTCCTGGCCCGATACGGTTGACCCCGACCCGAACCTTGGCTGAGTACCGGCACGCGACCCGTTGCCGGTACTCGGCCATTTACCACGCCGGCCGCCCTGCCTCGGGGTGGTTTCTCTTCGCATTTCGGATCGGCTCCCTTCCGGTCGGTTCACATTCCTCATGGCAACACGGATGGAGCGACCTTCCATGAGAACTTTTAACGTTCGATTTTTCTTGATCTCGTTGGCGACGGTTATCGGCGTTGCCGGAATCGTCTTCGGAATCCACTACCTTCAGACGGGCCGGATTGCCCGCGCCTTACTGTGGCAGGCCGACCGGGCCCGGCAGGAAGACGCCGCGGCCGACGCCGCCAAGTACCTACGGAGATACCTGGAATTCGAACCCCAGGACCAGGACCGCCGTGCCGAACTCGGGCAACTGTTGGCCGGCGAGAAGCTCGCAACCACACATCGGGCCCGAAGCGACGCGCTATTCGTCCTCGAACCTATTATCACCCGTGATCCCGAACGCCACGATTTGCGGCGACTCGTTGTGCGCCTGGCCATGGCGCCGCCGCGTCCGAGACTGAAGGTCGCCAAAGAACACTTGGAGATACTGCACAAGAAGTATCCCGATGACGGCGAGGTTGCACACCTCCTCGGCGCCTGTTGGGAAGCCGAACGCGACAACCCGCGCGCTCCGGAAATCGCCGCTTCGTATTACACGTTAGCAGTGCAAAAATCCCCGGATCACCTGGATAGCTACGTCCGCCTTTCGGCGCTATATCGTGGATCGCTGCAACAGTCGGAACAGGCGGATCAAACGATGAACAACATGGTCAGCGCCAATCGCGAATCACCAAGAGCGCACCTTTTCCGCGGCGAATATCGGCTAAAACACGGCTCGACGGACGAGGGCGCCGAGGACATCGCCCGGGCGGCCGCACTGGCGCCGGACGATGTCGACACCATTCTCGCGGCCACTGAGGTGGCTCTTTCCAAGAAGAACTGGGACATGGGCCGGGCCGCTCTCGACCGTGGCCTGGCGAATCACCCAAAAGAACCACGCCTTTATAGCGCTCGGGCTCGGCTGGAGGTAATGTCCGAAAAACCTGACGAGGCCGTTTCCTGTCTTCGCAACGGAATCAGAGTGCTTACAGGGTCTGCACAGGCCGATCTGCATTGGACATTGATCAATATCCTGCTGGATCAAACCGACCCGACGAAGCTAAAGGAAGCCGAGGCCTTAGTCGCGCAGCTCGAAAGGACCGGCTCATCGGCTGTCCCGTACTTGCAAGCGCGATTGCTTCATCGCAAGGAGGAATGGAACGCGGCCGCCCGTCTTTTCGAACGATCCCGAATGGTGTTGGACGGTGATCCCGTATCGAACAAAGATCTTCTTACGCAAGTGGACCTGCATTTGGGGGAGTGCTACGGCCAGTTGCGCGAGCCGGCACGGCAAATGGAAGCCTATCGCCGGGCGCTGGCGCGCGATTCAAACTCCGTTCCAGCGTACGTAGGCTTGGCAACGGCGTATCGCGCCTTGGGGCAGGTTGATGAAGCCGTCAAACTTTACGACCAGATGGGCAAACTAAACGTGACGCCGGACACCGATGCCGCCTACTGGATCGACATGGCACAACTTCGCATTGAGCAAAACCTGCAACAGCGGAACCCCGACTGGCGAGGTGTTGAAACCGCGCTGGCTCATGTGGAAAAATCGAAGCCCGACGGCCAAGAAGCCGTTCTCCTGCGGGCACATTTGCTCGTGGCTCAGAACAAATTCGTTGAAGCCCAAGAACTCCTCGTTAAGGCGAAAGACCGAGACCCCGAGCAGCTTGAATTCTGGACCGCGCTGGTCGCCGTTGCCTGCCGGCGCGGTGAGTGGAAAGACGCCGAGTCGTTTTTGGAGCACGCGGAGCAACAGCACGGCGATTCGGTGGAATCTCGTTTGGCGCGGGCACGCTATTGGTCGGCCCGGCGCGGTCCCGAAGCTGTGGCGGCCGTGACTCAATTGTCTAACAATCTCGACAAGTTCTCCGCGGAGCAACAGGCTAGGCTGCTAAGCGGACTGGGCGCCACGGCATCGCAGCTTGGAGAAACAGCGCTCGCCGAACGAATCTGGAAACAACTGATTCAGCATCCCCAGCAGCAACATGACCCACGCCTTCGAATGCTGTTGTTCGAGATTGCGCTGAGCAAAGGCAACGATGCTGAGACACGCGCGGCACTGGATGAAATCAAGAAGATCGAAGGCGAGAACGGGGATTACGCGCGGTACGCCAAGGCACTGTTTCTCATCCGTCAGAGCGAGCGGAAGCTCGACAAGGACACGCTCAACGAAGCGCGTCAAATCCTAGATCAACTAGCATCGCAACGCCCGAGTTGGCCGGCCATCCCCCTGGCGAAGGCGGAGCTTGATCGCTTGCAGAAACGACCAGAGCTGGCGATAGCCCATTATCGAAAGGCCATCGAGCTTGGTGACCGAAGTGCCCGGGCCGTGCGCCCGCTGGTGCTGTTGCTCTACCAGGCGCACCGCTACAGCGAGGCCAATCAAGAGATCCAGCGGCTCCAGAAGGACATTCTGACGAAGGAAATGAAACAAATCGCCGCGATGGTCTCGCTGCGTACCAACAATCCCGAGTCGGCGTTGGAACTGGCGCAAGGCGCGGTGTCCGGCGCCTCCAACGACTACCGCGACCACCTGTGGCTGGGACACGTCATGGCCGCCAGCGGACGTCATGCGGAAGCCGAGCAAAACCTGCGCCGCGCCGTCGAGCTAGGCGAGACGCATGCCGAGACGTGGGTGTCCCTCGTCCAATTCCTCGCGCGTCGCGACCCCGATGCGGCCGAAAAAGTCACGGAACAGGCACGGGCAAAACTGCCCAAGGACCAAGCGTCGTTGGCGTTGGCGCAGTGCGTCGAGGCAATCGGTCGGCGAGACGAAGCCCTGAAGTTCTACCAAGCCGCCCTCAACGCTAGCCCGCACGACCTGCGCACGATCCGGAGCGTCGTGACATATTACATCAAGGCGGGTCGTACCGCCGACGCGGAACCGCTGCTTCGTCGCGTCATGAAGCAAACCGGCGCAAGCGAAAGCGACACCGCCTGGGCACGCCGATCGCTGGCGATTGTGTTGGGCAGCCGCGGCCACTTCAAGTCCTACCAAGAAGCTCTCGCACTGGTTGGCCTGCGCTTGGACGACACGAATCGAATTGTCGAAACCGCCATGAAGCCGAGCGACGACGGCACGGAGGAACAACGCGCTCGGGCATGTGTGCTCGCTTCACACAGCTTGGGTCGCACCAAAGCTGTGTCGCTTCTGGAAGACCTCGGTCGGCGACAAATGCAAACGGCCGACGATCAGTTCTTGCTCATGCAACTCTACGAATCTGAAGGCGCGTGGAGTCGGGCGGCCGACGTGCTGCGTAGCTTGATCGCGGAACACGGACAGCAACCGCTCTACGTGGCGTATTACGCACAGAACCTGTTGCGATCAGGCAAGCTAGCTGACGCCGAAACGGCGATTCGAGCTCTGGAAGATCTGGAAAAGGCGAGAAACGCACCGTCGGGCACCTTGGGAACCGTCGAACTGCGCGTACAACTCCACAAGGCCCAAGGGCAAGACGACCGTGCCATCGCATTACTCAAACAGCACCTCGCACGCAAAGACGCACGTCCCGATGAGCTCTTCGTCCTCATCGGTTACCTGAGTCGCGCTAACCGCCTCAACGAGGCCCTCGATCTTTGTGAGCAAGCATGGAAAACGTGCGCACCTGAAGCGGTGGGCGGCGCTAGCATCAACGTCTTGAAATCCACCAAACCCAGCGACGCGGATTACCTCCGGGTCGAGCGGTGGCTGAAAGCCGCCCTCGAGCAGAAACCAAAATCAACGCCGCTCCTCATGCACCTGGCCGATCTTCAGGGACAGCGCGGTAAGTATCAGGAAGAGGAGCAACTCTATGAGTCGGTTCTCAAACTGGAACCGCACAATATTGTGGCGATGAACAACCGGGCGTGGCTGATGGCACTTCGAACGGGCGATGGATCAGCGGCACGGCCACTCATTGAAAACGCGCTGGAATTGCTCGGTCCGCGCGCTGAGCTCCTCGACACGCGCGCCATGGTGCACCTGGCGATGGGAGATTCAGCGAAGGCGATTGCCGATCTACAGAAGGCGGTTTCTCTCGATGCACCGACCGCCTCTCGATACTTCCATCTGGCACGTGCCTACCACATGGCGAACAATCGTGATGCGGCAATCAACGCCTATCGCAAGGCCAAAGAACTCGGCCTGGACCGAAACAAACTCCATCCGGTGGAACGCATGGCCTGCGGTAAGCTGCTCGATGAGATGGAGCGGCGGTAGTCCAATCAATTAGCCGCGACGCGGAGTCTTCGGAGCGGAGCGCTGGGTGGCAACCGCGCTGCGCTTGGAAGACTCGCGTCGCGGCTAACCAGCCCTACGGACCAGTTCGGTCAAAAACACTTTACATCCGACGCACTCCCCACCTACAATCGAACAGTCGCACCGCAAGAACCGGCAACAGAGGAGTTCGCCCCGTGTCCGCTGGGCGGTCCAAAGATTATCGGGCGTTAACCGTCGAGCAAAAGCTCCGCGTGGACGCCGTCTGCGACCGATTCGAAGCGGACCAACACGCCGGCCGCCGACCCCGCATTGAAGACTACCTTCCCGAAGTAAGCGAAGACATCCGCCCTGCTCTCCTACTCGAGTTGATCACGTTGGATATCGAGTGGAGCCGCAGACGAGACGTTACCCTCAATCCCGCTGGATATCTCGCGCGATTTCCGCAGCTGAATGCGTCGGACCTCGACGACCTAGTGGGCTCACCCGCCGCTGTGTCGAAGCCGCCGAAGCCGGAAACGCCTCCGTACATCGGCCGTTATCGAGTAATCGAATTCCTCGACGAGGGTGGTTTCGGCAAAGTTTATCTTGCGCATGACGACGAACTCCGCCGTCAAGTAGCGATAAAGGTGCCGCACTCCCACCTCATTGTCCAGCCGGACGATGTGGAGAGATTCTTGACCGAAGCCCGTATTGTGGCAAGCCTCCGTCTCGACGAGCATCCAAACATTGTTCCCGTTTACGATGCGGGCCGGAGCGCCGATGGCTCCTGTTATGTCGTTTCGCGCTATATCACAGGAAGCGATCTGGCCACGCAGATCAAGAAGTCGTGTCCCACGTCCGCTGAATCGGCGGAGATCGTGGCCACCGTTGCCGACGCGCTGCACTACGCTCATGTTCGCCGCCTGGTTCACCGAGATGTGAAGCCGGCCAACATCCTCCTCGATGCCAACGGTACGCCATTCGTGGCCGACTTCGGATTGGCTTTGAAAGAACAGGATTTCGGCAAACCAGGCGGCGCCGGCGGCACTCCCGCCTACATGAGTCCGGAGCAAGCGAGCGGCGAAGGGCATCTAGTCGATGGTCGCTCCGACATATTTAGTCTCGGCGTGGTGCTGTATGAACTTTTGACCGGCCGCCGTCCTGTTGCGGATGGTCCAATCCCCAAGATGTTGGAGCAAATCAGGAATATCGACGCCAGGCCGCCACGGCAGATCAACGACTCCATTCCCAAGGAATTGGAACGCATTTGTTTAAAGGCACTCGCACGACGCAATTCGGATCGGTACACAACCGCCCACGATTTTGCCGCTGATTTGAGGCACTTTCTTAAAACTGCCACGGAAAGTGAGAAATCTGCGGTACGCCCGCCGCCGCCACCGCCGGCTCCGACAACCCCCAATCGATCGCCGCCGGTGACTCCTCCGCCAGACCCAGAGCCGATCAAAGTCGTGCCGAAGGGGCTAGGTTCTTTTGACAACAACGATAAGGATTTCTTTCTCGAACTGTTGCCGGGGGCGCGTGCCCGCGACGGTCTGCCGGAGAGTGTACGCTTCTGGAAGATTCGAACTGAGGAGACCGATGCCGACATCGCGTTTCGCGTGGGGCTAATCTACGGTCCGTCCGGTTGCGGCAAATCGTCGCTGGTGAAGGCGGGCTTGTTGCCGAGTCTCAGCGGGCATGTAACCGTCGTTTATGTGGAGGCGACCGGAAATGACACCGAGTCTCGCCTTCTTAGCGGCCTGCGAAAGAAGTGTCCAAATGCGCCGCGTGAGCGTGGGCTCACCGAGACCATCGCGGCAATACGCCGTGACCGAAGGGACCTCTGAATCGAAGAAGGTCTTGATCATCCTCGACCAGTTCGAGCAATGGCTACATTCCGTCCGTGTGGAACCAAACGCCGAACTCGTACAAGCACTTCGGCAATGCGACGGCGGCCGCGTGCAGTGCATGGTGCTGGTGCGGGATGACTTTTGGATGGCCGTCACCCGGTTCATGCACGAATTGGATATCCGCCTCGTCGAGGGGGATAACTGCCGCGCAATTGATCTCTTTGATACCGGTCATGCCAAGAAAGTCCTCACGCTTTTCGGACGTGCCTGGGACAGACTTCCGGAGAGTTCCAAGGAGACCACGAAAGAACAGAAGGAGTTTCTCAAACGCGCCATCGACGGTTTGGCGGAAAATGGAAAGATCGTTTGTGTCCGCCTGGCGTTGTTTGCGGAAATGTTCAAGAGCAAGCCGTGGACCCCCGCCATGTTAGACGCCGTGGGAGGCATGCATGGGGTGGGCTACACATTTCTGGAAGAAACCTTCATAGCCTCCACGGCGCCGCCACCGCATCGGCTGCACCAAAAGGCGGCTCAGGCGGTATTGAAAGCTCTGTTGCCCGAGATCGGCACCGATATTAAAGGAAACATGCGGACGTACGAAGACCTGCTGGCAGCGTCTAACTACGCGGGGCAACCGAAGATGTTCGACGCCCTGTTGCAGATACTTGTTGGTGAATTACGGCTCATCACACCGACCGATCGCGAAGGCCTGGCCGCCGAGGAAGGCAAAAACCTCCCGAATAGCGATCGCGAGCGTTACTATCAACTCACCCACGATTATCTCGTGCCGTCACTGCGAGATTGGCTTACTCGGAATCAAGTGAAGTCACGCCGTGGCCGGGCCGAACTGCGCCTGGCCGAACGCGCCGCGCTTTGGAACGCGAAACCTCGAAATCGGAATCTGCCCGCCCTGTGGGAGTGGGCCAACGTGCGGCTATTCACGACGCCACGCACGTGGACGCCGCCGCAAGTGAAGATGATGCGAAAGGCCAACCGCTACTACCTGACGCGGGGCCTGGTCGCGCTTCTATTGTTCGGACTCATCGGTTTCGGCGCGATGGAGTGGTTCGGCCATAATCGAGCAGAATCTTTGGTACGCAACCTACTCGATGCCGAAACGCACAATGTCCCCAATAAGGTCCGAGATATGTCGCGCTACCGTCGCTGGGTCGACCCAATGTTAAGACGGGAGCTGGCGAGCGCACAGAATAGGCAAAATCGTAAAGACGAACTGCACACGCGCATTGCGCTTCTCGCGCCGGGCGAACACGCCGACTACGTTTACGACTCCCTATTCCAGGTTGAACCACGAGCGTTTGGCGCGGTGCGGACGATGCTCGAGCCGCACAAGGACCCCTATATCGAAAAACTGTGGGGTGAGGTGGAGAACGGGCAGAACGACATCGAGCGCCGCTTCCGGGCGGCGGCGGCGCTTGCGGGGTTTGCAACAAACGACGTGCGCTGGGGTGACTTACCGCAGGACGTCATCAGGAAACTCGTAAAGCAAGCTTCCTACGAACCAGCACTCTGGAGTGACGCGTTCAACCCCGTGGGTGGAAGGTTGCTTCCCGGTTTAGTTGCCATCCTCGAGGAGGATGTATGGGAAGACCGCCACCGTCGCACGATCGTCGACCTTTGCAAGGCATATTCGGCGACGCCGAGGGATGTCTCGCTCTTGCTTAACAATAGATTGGAGCGCTCGATCCCCGATTCAACGCCGGGATCCATCAAAACCCGTGCAAATCTCCTCGCGGCGTCGCTGGAGCTAGGGCCACAGGAACGCGCCTGGCAATCACTCATGATGGCGAAGGACCCCACTCTGCGAAGTTACGTCATTGACCGGATTGGAAGGACTCTGATTGCGCCCGACGTCCTGCATCACCAAATCAACGTAGGGAAGGATTCGCATGTCCGCGCCGCCGCTATCCTGGCGCTCGGCGAACTGGACGTCGATCGCTTTCCAGTATCCCAGCGCGAGCAGCTCTGCGCCGATTTGATTCATGTCTATCAACACGACAGAGATGCCGGCGTCCACGGCGCAACTACGTGGGTACTGCGTCGTTGGGGAATGGGCGCTGTAATGGACGCCATCAACAACAAAGTCGCTGAACAAAACCCCGTTTCGAGTCGCGATTGGAGCGTGAATCGGCATGGAGACACGCTTACTGTCGTTCGCGGGCCTCAAGAATTTCTGATGGGTGAGCCCCCCAAAAAGCCTGGCACCGAACGCCGCGAGCGGATCACTTATTCGTTCGCGATTGCCAGTAAAGAAGCTACACTCGCCCAATATTTGGCGTTTCGACGTGACCATCGAGCGCTCATGCCTCATGACGATCTGCAACATCCGGTAAGCAGAGTCACATGGCACGATGCCGCGGCGTATTGCAATTGGCTAAGTCGTGAGGAGAACATTCCGGAATGCGAATGGTGCTATGAGTCTGACGAAAGCGGAAGACTCATGCGCGAAAGATCGGAGTCCACCAAGCGGACTGGCTATCGTCTGCCCACCGAACCGGAGCGGGAATGCGCGGCACGTGCGGGGACGACGACTGCCTGGTCGTGCGGGCAAGTTGAAGACGATCTCCTTAAGACATACGCTCGCTTTCTCCGGAATTCCTCAAACACCTTTGAAGACATTTGTGCGCCGGTTGGTAGCTACAAACCTAACGATCTCGGTTTGTTTGACATGTCGGGGAATGTTGCGGAACTATGTCACGAACCGACAGCCACCATTACCCCGGCGGCGCCAGATCAGCCGAACGTCCAGCGGCGCGGGCTTCGTGCGGCCGGCGGGGGGTCGTACGGTAACAGCCGCATCCGCATCACCACCTACGCCACTATGGAAACACCACTTTCGTACCCATCCCGGGACGTCGGTTTCCGCGTGGTCCGGACGCTACGATGACGATTATTCGGCGTGCAATAACCCAAGGATATTTGGAAAATAGGCAGAATGGAGAATCCAGATAGACTTTCGAGACGGCGGCGTTATAATCGGCTGCTATTCTGCTCCGTAAGTCTGGAGGTGCGGCATGCGATTATGGATTGTGGCAACTCTCAGCATCGGGACCTTGCTTGGCGTGACGACGAAGGAAGCCGACTCGCGCGGTCGCTGTCGAGCCCGGTGTCGGTGCGCACCATGCTACTATTGCCCACCCGTAGTCGATAACGGCTGCCCGTCCGGCTATCACGTCGTTTACTGGAAGCGTGTTCCGGACGGACAGTACTTAATGTGGCAGCGGTCACTCACTTCAACACAGACAAGAACATGCGAACCAATCGGCAGTACGGAACCCCAACATAGCTTGTATAAAAAACACACTCCGCACCCAACCAACGGCTGTCCGCCCGGTTACCACACCGTGTATTGGGTATGCGAAGAACGTCGCGGGAATTGCATCTGGAAGACTCACCCCACGCAGACCAGTGTTACTACCTGTGAAATGGGTACAGACGAAACCAAGTATAGTTTGTGGGGGAAATTTTGCCCTTGCCGTGAGTGTGTATGCCCGTGTCCGCCACGTTAGCAGGGTAATGGCACGATCTTACTTTTTTTGAGAAAGTCAGCGGTGGTTCTGAATGCGATCTTAGATCGCGGCAACGGTTTGCATGGGAACAATTGTCGGCGTAACAGTGAATGAAGACGACGCGCGGGCGCTGCAGCTGGCTGCTGCGTCCAATTACCAATGATGTCTCTCCCAAAACCTGGAGGTAGGAATGCGATTCTCGGTCGTGTCAGTTCTCAGCATCGGTGCCTTGATCGGAATAACGGTGAGCGAAACCGACGCGCGAGGTCGGTGCAGAACTAGGTTTCGTTGTGCACCGGTGTATTGCAGGACTCCTCAAGTATGCCCGGAGGCTGTCTTTACATGTCCGGGTGATTGCAACGTTATCCGATGGACGCTCGTCGTCGTAGACGGGGACAAGTGGAAATGGCGACGGGCGATGGCCGGCGAGACAGTCTTTGCTAGGACGTGTGAAAAAAAGGGCACTTCCGACAACCAGCATAGCTTGTATAACGTTTATTCGCCCCGTCCAGGAGTCGGTTGTCCAGGGACTTCAACCGCAGTCTACTGGTTCTGCGACGGCGATTGGAGGGCGGGTTGCACATGGCAGCAAGTCGCGGAAGGGGAACCATATCACGTCGCTACCTGCGAAACGGCAGACGACCCAGCCGATTACAGTTTGTATAAAAAGCCGTGTCCTTGCCAGCGATTCATATGCCCATGTCCGCCACGTTAGCCAGGGTAGTGGAACGATCTTGTTTTCTTGAGAAAGTCAGCCGAGGTGCAGAATGCGATCTTGGATTGCGGCAATTCTAAGTATAGGAACATTGATTGGCGTAACCGTGAATGAAGCTGACTCGCGCGGGCGCTGTCGAAGCCGGTGTCGCGGTGCACCGATCTACTGTTCGCCGGTCAACGATCTGCAGTGTACTCGGCAAGGGTATCATCTGGTGCACTGGAAGCGTGTCAGGGATGTTCAATACTGGAAATGGGAAGAGACCAACGACATACAGCAAAGAGCGGTGAGTACGTGCGAACGCGATGACAGAAACCCAGATCAGTATACCCTGTACGGCAAGCACGCTCCGCCTAACCGCCTCTACATATGTCCGAGCAACGGTTACGTGGTATTTTGGATTTGCGTGGTGAGTCGTTTCGACAACTGCGAATGGGAGGTATCCGGCATAGCGCAGAACGGATCGATGATATCTGGCACGGCGACGACTGTCGCCACCTGCGAAACCGGTTTAGACGAAACCAAGTATAGCCTGTACAAGCAACCGTGCCCGTGCCCCGATCCAGGTTTTGCCTGCACCTATCACCGACGTTGCCGATGACGACCAAATTGCAACGCGGCCTCCATGGGGGCCGCGTTTTTCATTCTGAAGAACCTCACGCATCCAGGTGCGGGAGCAGCCTAATAAATATACTCCGGATCCGGGTCACCATCCTTGGGGCCACCCGGTTTCGGGCCCAGGATGACTTCAATCCACACCATGGCACCAGCCATAAAGAAATTCCCGTCACGCGTCGTAGGCGCAGTCGGCGCGGCGGACACTGGGGCGACGTTGCCCCAGGCCGTTCCGTAGAGTGATAGTCGAAAGTTGATTCTGCGTGCGCTATCGGCCTCCACTTGCTCGAGTGTGATTCCTAATTCAGCTTCGCCCACTGGAATGAACTCGCTTTCCAAAATGGTTGTGGTAACCGCGGTTTCTCCAGGGCCGCGAAACGTGCTTTCGCGCTCGTTGTTTCCGTATAGAACTGTGCCGCGAAACGTACCGTAGTATCCGAACTTATACCTGGAATTAGTGGTCAGGGTTTGTGCGCTCTTGAACCCAGCGTACCCACCGAGTCCGAATCCACCGACGCTTTGAGTCGCCTCAAGTTCCGTCACCTCGTCGCCAGAACGAGCGCTCGATGCATAATCCTGCTCCAAGCCCAGGTAGCGCAGCGCGATCCCGGCATACCCCTCCGGTCTAGTTATGCGTGGAGTTCCCACGAGCGCAAATGTCGGGGCCTCACCTTTGATCGGGACAAAGGCAAGGTCCACCGAATTGATCGTAATCGAGTTTGAAAGTGCGAAGTCGGTACTTGTATCACCTGCAGTCGTCTTCTGTGTCGAGTTACCGGTAAACTTGACCTGGCGTCCCTCGATGATGAAATCATTAGACGTCTGTTGGCCTGATTCGGCCGTCGTGGGAAACGCAAACTTTACCTGCAGCTCAGGCACAAACTCCAAGCCGTAGTCCAGAGTCTCGGGATTCCCGAATCCCTGAAAGTAATCGTTTGACCATCGAGGCCGCAGAAATGCAAAGCCGAAATTCGGTTTGATGGTTACGTCTATTCGTTCATATGTGTCAACCGATCTATACCCATAGTCCCACCCGCCGGGTCCTGCATCGAAACAGCCTCCATTTGCGAGTGGTTGGACGTAGCGCGGCGCTTCGGTCGGTTGAGGCAATGCTTCGGTACCCTGCGGTGCAGTCGGAGGTGGTTCCGCAACCGGCGGCGGTGAATTCGATTCCTGGGTGCCGGCCGCATACCAATGGACCACTTGTCGCGCGGGCGCAGTCACGATAGATTGCGGCATGACCGGCTGTTGTCGCGGAGGCTCATTTGCGCATAGGCGGACAGTGGTCAGAATCACGGCCAGTGCCGAAAACAAAGACGAACCCGGTGAGCGCATAACCCCATCCTCCGCCAATACCCGTACCTTCGCCAAACAGCACATTTCTATATCGTCCGGAATGATGTGCTTATTCAGCAGATTCCGCAGCTTGAGCGAAATGCCATCGGTCGACCCAGATTCTCAGATCGACTGTACGGTAAGGTTTTTTACCGTTCGAAGATTGCCCGCCAGCCTTATCAATGGCCGGGAGTGGCCAGGTGGCCACGGACCGCCATCGTGGCGGTAAGCTTGTTGGAGAAAAGCATTTGCGACGTGGCGCGTACGTGGCCAAGTTCCTAGCCAATGGCCACGGACTTCTTTCACATTGCATCGCTTGATCTTGGTTGTTGAAGCCGGTAGACTCCGCCACTCGATTCATCACCGCCGATTTCACCGGAACCGAACGCGGCTTAGCCCATCCTATCGCGAGGCGAGATGACATTTACTCATCGCGTGCACCGGTACTGTCACAAGGCGATTTGCCTGTTGCGGCCGCCCAATCCTTACCAGACGCGGACGGCGGTGTTGGTGCATGTTTACTACCACGATCTCTGGGATGAACTGGCCGGCTTCATCGCGAACCTGAGGCCGTTGCCGTTCGACCTTTATGTCAATCTCGTGGATGGCGAAGACGGCAACAATCGACTCACGAAAGCGATCCGCCGACGTTTTCCCGGCGTGCATGTTCAAGCCACCGAGAACCGTGGGCGCGATATTGGCGGATTTCTTCGGCTGCTCGACGTGGTGATTCAAAGTGGACGCACCTACGATACGCTCATTTTGATGCATACGAAGAAGTCGGTGCGCCAAGAGGCAGGTTACGGGGACAGTTGGCGCCGGCGTTTGCTACAGAGTATGTTGGGTTCGCCGGAACGTGCCGCACAAATTGCCCGAGCGTTTATGATGGATCCGTACCTCGGCATGGTAGGTGCTTGGGATTTCGTGTGGAGCGAGGCCAACATCGGCGACCTCGCCTACGTGTCCAACAAACCGCTGATCGATGAGTATTGCCGGCGATTGAATGTGAAAATGGTTCGCTCGCAGTTCGTGGCCGGGACGATGTTTTGGGTGCGGGCCGCTCCATTCCTCGACATGTTCAGAGCTCAGAGCCCATTGGCATTGGCGGCGGAGTTGCCGACAGGCGACCCCAACGACGAAAACTCGCCGCAACGGCCGCACGCGCTCGAACGCATCTTCAGTTTCTGGATGACGGGAAAAGGGTACGAGATTCGCGGCCTGCCTAGCACGGTCGATCAACGACAAACGGCGTAACGCCTAAGCTGCCCGTGAAAGGCCTTCGTCTTTGCCGGCGCTGCGTGCGAGGAACGCATTGATCGTGGCCATGAATTCCTGGTTGAACGCTTCTTGCCAATTGGTGCTCCACTTAACGGCGGCCGCGGCGCGGGCACGTTCGTCATAGTCCTGCACTCTCTCAGCCGCCAAACGCAACCCCGACTCTACACCTTCCACGGTGGGTTCCACGACGATGAGATTTCCGGCGACGGATGTCAATCGGTCGGCAGTTTTGATCCCGCAAGAATTCGTGACCGTCAACATGCCTGCCGATGCCATTTCAACCGGCACGAGGCTGGGATGCGGCGTGTACATAAGACTTAGGCCCACGTCGTGCTGCCGAAGGCACCTCGCGGTAACTTTCCTGATCTTGGCGCGGGAGCAATCGAAGCGTAGCGCCGGCCAGCGGCACGCGCCCGCCTCGTGCCACCGTTCCGATACCATGAAACTCCCACGGCCCCGTGAAATAGCCGGCGGCGACCGCGCGGCGCAGCCCGGCAACGCCCAACTCGAACATGTTCCGCGCCGCATGGGCTTCGGGCCTGGCGTAGAACAGCAACTTCTTGACGCGCCGCTCCGCCAATTCCGATGCGGTCACGTTACCCACGGCGGTGATCGCGTTGGCAAACGCCATCGAGTTCCGCTCGCCATCGCTTGGATCATGGGCGAAGCAACCCAAGCGATGCTGCCGGAAATGTTCGCGCAAGAATTCGGTCGAGAACACGGCGTGATGAGGATACGTGTAGCTGTGGTCGGCCAAGGCGGCGTAAGTCCCCATCGGAAACGTGTAAGTCTCGAATTCTTGGATGAGATAAACGAAGTGCGTCCTGCCGAGGTCGCGCATGGCATGATGGGCGATATGAGCAGTCCACCACGTCGTGGCTATGAAGGTATCGGTAGGGTGACACGCGAGGGCCCGGGAACGGTCAAACCCGCAAACGATTTCGACGCAATCGAGCAGTTTTTCCAAACCCGGGTAGGCTTGCAGTTGTCGCCGCCAACGGTCCGGGCAGTATTCGGAATAGTCAACGAGCACAATACGGACGCGGTGTCCATCCGCGGCCAGACGTCGTGCCAGGTGAAATTTCGTAATGTACCCGCCGAAGACGTAATTGAAATCGATCGTCGGAATCAGCAAGTTGACGCGTTTGTGTGCATTTGGCTCAACCCGAACGTGCAACGGCACCACCTTCTGTTCGATCGTGTCTACTCGCTCAAGCGCGGTTGCAAAGGCATCCGCAACCGACGCCGGAGAAGCAGGCACATCGGACACCGGCCGCCCGAGACGTCGTGTACGGAGCTTGCCCACGATGCCCATGCTCCACTTCCACAACAGAGCGCGCAGCAATCCGTTCTCTGCACCCATCGTGACGCTGCGACGACGAAAACCGAGAATGCTGCGCATCATGAGCCAGGGGAAACTACGAAGCGAGGCGTCGAGGCGGGCAATCCGCTCAAGACACGTCCGTTTGGCCGGCGTTATGTTCTCACCACCGCGGAGCAGGATCGTCGTGGCGATTTGTTCGATCCGCAGTACATCATTCATGTAGATCGCTTTGGCACGAACGAGCCACTCTTTCAGCCGTGCTCGAGTTCGAAACGGAGACAATGATTTCAGCATTCGTGCGATGGTTTGCACTCCGATTGGGCGCGGCTGCTGCTGAAAGCCAAGAACATTGTTGGCATGTTGCACGTAATCGTAAAGTGGACGATCAACGTATTTGATCCGGCCGAGCGACAATGCCATGCAGCCTAACCAGTGATCGTGAAAGGCGCCGCCAACCGGTTCGGGAAACGGCAGCAAGTAGTCGAGCAGGCCGCGACGGAACATCGATGCGGCGCCCGTAATCGTGTTCGCCATCAACAGCGAAGTGAGCGAGCCGTAGTTGTTTTGACGGCGAATCCAGTAGGTTTCGGCCTGTGCTTCACCCCGCTTATCCACGATGCGCATGTCGCTGTAGACCAGGGTCGTCTCATCGTCAAATTCGGCATGGAGCGAGGCGAGCTTCGTCGGGTGCCAATAATCGTCGTGGTCGGAAAGCGCAATGAACTCAACTTCGCTCGGAACCATTTCCATAACGGCTTCGAAGTTCCGGTAAAACCCAAGGCAAGTTTGGTTTTGGCGGACGTGGAAACGCGGATCGGCGCCGACGGTTCGAAGGATCTGTTCGAAAATCTCTGGGCGCGAGCAATCGTCCGATATGTAACAGACCCAATCGTTAATGGATTGATCCTTGATGGACTGGATTTGTCGTTCGAACAACTCCATCGCCGGATTGTATGTCGTCATGCACACGGCGATTCGCGGCGTTGGGCCGGGTGCCGAATTTGCTGAGGCCGTCGACACTTCGGCCGTGGCGCCCGTTTTGGTGTGTATGGCGCCGGTAGCCGTAGACGCCCGCATCGACACGACGAGCGACGTCGCATCCGATTGGATTGGCACCAGTGCACAAAAGCCGCTCGCCAGGCTGCGACCTTGCGGGTCGTGCTGCGGATGCTCCGCCTGGAATACGTCGGGACGATAGAGATGGCTGAGCTTGGCAGGCACCCCCACACCGTTGGCAACGACTTCCAACCGCTTGATCCGCTCAATGGGATGGTAACAAGCGCCGTGGAGTACAAGCGCAGTTCCTTTTCCGACGCGAACGACGCTTGGTAGGTTGTCGATGAAAACTTGCAGATCGCTTGCAGTGTTAACGGATGCGGAAGTCCAAGGCAAAAGGCGACGAGCTACCTTTCGGAGCACGACGCCGAAGCCTTGTTCTTGCCAGACCTGATAGGCCCTGAGCGCCCGGTCTTGGACTCGTGAGAGAATGTTTCTTATCGTCCCTGACGAACCGGACTCTGGAGCAGTCGTCGCGACCTCCGATGCCGACACGCGGGCTCGAAGCTGTTCGATTTCTTGATCCTTGTTGGCCAGTTGCGACCAAAGGAGTTGGTTCTCTTGCTCGCGGAGTATCCAAAGTTGATGAATCTCCTGATCGCGCTTGTCCCAGTTATCAAGGATTTCGCGCTCTTTGTTGCGCACCAGGGTGGTGAGTTCTTGCACCGCCTGGTCTTTTTCGATCCGACTGCTGATTCGCCGTCCCAGTTGTGCAAAGAAATCGTGCACTAATGCGGTCTCTTCGCCATTGCCGGCAAAGTGTTGCAACGCCTCAGGGAATGCGCCGCCTTTGACCAAAACACCCAAGCCATGCTGGTGGGAAAAGGCGAATGAGGGGAGTCGATCCTTGATCTCCTCCCATACGCGCCACGCGCCGAAGTTGCCTTCGCGAACGTTGATGTCATGAAGAAGCACGACTCCGTTGTCCGCGACCTTCGAAAACCAGGTGTCGAAATCGTGCCGGACCGCCTCGTACGTGTGGAAGCCGTCGATGTGCAATAGATCGATCGATCCGTCTGCGAAGCTCGGAAGGACGTCGTCGAATTTCGCTTGAATGAGGCGAGAGAAATCGCCGTAGAGCGGATCGTGATGGCGTTTGAGATCGTCCAGAACGCCGCTTCCATAGACGCCGGAGTGTTCGTCACCGGTCCATGTGTCGACGGCATAGGCGCGTGCACCAACCCTAGCGGACCGAATCGCCTGGCAAAAGCCGCAATAGGAAACCCCATTGTGCGTTCCTAATTCGACGAGGCATGACGGCCGAAGTGCTTCAATGAGGTACATCGCGAAGGGCACATGTTCGGCCCACTGCGACGGCGCCAGCCGTCCCGGAAAGGCAAGGCATAAGGGATATTGAAGGGGATTGAAATGCCGCATCCTGCGTGCCCCCGCAATGACACCATCCACCAATCCGTGGGATGGGCTTTGTGCTCAGAACTTCGGCTCGGCCTCGCGAACCAGTTGATTGGCATGCTCGAGTGAATCAAGCGTGCCGGCGTCCGTCCAAAACCCCTCGAGCACCGAATAGCCAAGCCGGTCGCGCTCGAGATAGTGGCGGTTGACGTCGGTGATTTCGAGCTCACCGCGGCGGCTAGGCTTCAATGTCTTGACGACGTCAAACACATCGGCCGGATAGATGTAGATGCCGGCAACGGCGTAATCGCTCTTCGGTTGTTTCGGCTTCTCCTCGATGCTGACAATCCGCTTATCCTTCATCTCGGCTACACCGTAGCGCTGCGGATCGTGCACGCGCTTGACGGCGACCCAGGCCCAATCGGGATGACGGTTCGCCTCGGCGAGCATCGGCCCTAGTGGGTCTTGGAAGATGTTGTCACCCAGAATCACCGCACAACGGGCGCCGGTGCAAAAGAGTTCGGCCAATCCCAGCGCCTGGGCGATGCCGCCGGCCTCGTCCTGGACGCGGTAGGTCACCTGGCATCCGTGTTCGCGGCCGGAACCGAGCAACTCAACAAAGTCACCCATGTGTTCCGTGCCCGAAACTAACATGATCTCCCCTATGCCGGCGCCGGTCATTTTCTTGAGCGGGTAGTAGATCATCGGATACGGCCCGATGGGGAGCAGGTGCTTGTTGGTGATTTTGGTCAGTTCACCGAGCCGAGTGCCCTTGCCGCCCGCCAGAATAATACCTCGCAGCTTCATTTGGTCGCCCTGGGTTGTCTGTCGAAGGAGTCAAATCGCGGGGCTTCCCCCGGCCCGAAATCTTAACAAGGTTCCCGAAATCTCGCATCCCCAATCAGGCCGATGCGAAGTTCCCGTACTGTTTCTGATAGTACTTCAAATACTCGCCGCTTCGGATGTTCTGGATCCAATCCGTCTGTTCCTGATACCAGCGCACGGTGTCTCGGAGTCCCTGTTCGAACGAGACTTGTGGACGCCAACCGAGTTCACGCTCGGCCTTGCTGTTGTCGATGGCGTAGCGGCGGTCGTGTCCCGGCCGGTCTTTGACGTAGCGGATGAGCGATCGGGGCTTACCCATTACATCGAGTAAGGTGTGGGTAAGCTCCAGGTTGGTTTTCTCGCAGCGACCGCCGATGTTATAAACTTCGCCTTCCCGGCCTTTGCGATAGGCGTCGTAAATGGCCGAGCAGTGATCACGCACATGAATCCAATCGCGCACATTCAGCCCATCGCCGTATACAGGAATCGGCTCATTCCTCATCAAGTTGGTGATGAACAACGGCAACAACTTTTCCGGAAACTGATACGGGCCGTAGTTATTTGAGCAGCGGGTAATTACGGCCGGAAGATGCAGCGTGTGCACATAACTGCGAACCAGCAAATCGGCCGCCGCCTTGCTCGCCGAATACGGGCTATTGGGCGCCAGTGGCGTATCTTCGGTGAAATAACCCGTGTCGCCGAGGCTGCCGTACACTTCATCCGTCGACACCTGAAGATAACGCGACACTTTCGCTTCTCGGGCGGCATCGAGAAGAATCTGTGTGCCCAACACGTTGGTCCGCACGAAAGGGCCGGAGTCATGAATACTGCGGTCGACATGGCTTTCGGCCGCAAAATTGATCACTCCGTCCACGCCGCTGATCACCGTCTGCCGCACCGCATCACGGTCCGTGATGTCGGTTCGCACGAATCGGTAACGAGCGTGGTTGGCAAGGTCAGCCAGGTTGGCCAGGTTGCCGGCGTATGTCAACGAGTCGATGTTGGTAATCCGGACGTCGGGATCAATCTCCAATACGTAACGAATAAAGTTGCTGCCAATGAAGCCACAACCGCCGGTGACGACGACATGATGCATGAAGACCCTCGAAACACGGTGCGAATCTGAATGGGCAAGCCCTTGTGTGTTGTACCGTCAGTATAGAGCAGCGTCAAACGGGTTCAGTATTCAGTCCGAGCCGCGAACGAAGCGGAGAGAGACACTATTGAAATCGTCCTCCGCTTGCTTTTTTCCCGGCCCTATGTTACGGGGTATTCCGGCCGGAGGTCACAGTCTGCGCCGGGTGCTCGTGGTGCGCGGCGTGACTCGTTCAAGGAGGAAACCGGGGGATGGGCGATTACCTGCGGGCCGTTTGGCGATGCCGTTACTTCTGGCTTTCGCTGGTCAAAATGGACCTCCGCACCCGTTATCGCCGTTCCTTGCTCGGCATGGGGTGGTCGCTGCTGAATCCCATCCTGATGACGATCATCCTGTGCACCGTCTTTCACAAGCTCCTAAATGTTGACGTAAGAGAATACGGACCTTTCCTGATGGCGGGCCTGGCCTGCTGGAACTACGTGTTTACGGCAACGCTGACCGGATGCCAGTGCTTCCACATGGGAGAATCGTACATCCGGCAATACCCAGCCCCGATGGCGATTTATCCGCTCCGAACGGCGCTCGGCGGGCTGGTGCATTTCTTGCTGGCCCTTTGTGTCGTTGTCGTCCTGACCTGGTATCTCCACGGGTTCGGTAATGTGCCGGCACTTATATCTCTCCTGCCGGCAATCGCACTCTTGTTCCTGTTTGCATGGTCGCTTGCATTGCTGGCCGGCTTTGCCAACGTCTTCTTCCAAGACACACAACATCTGGCAGAGGTCGGCTTTCAACTACTGTTTTACACGACGCCCATTATCTACATGGAATCGGTTCTCGAACGGAACCACCTTGGTTGGCTTCTGAGTTTCAATCCCTTGGTGGCGTTCTTGCGAATGTTCCGCGAACCGCTTTTACATGGCCAGCTTCCATCCACCGAGACTTACGTCACCGCGTGTTTGGTGGTGCTCGTTACTGCCGGCGCCGCCGTTGGAGTTTTGGTGCGGTGGCAACGTCGATTGATCTTTTACATGTAATCAGACCTCGGGGTACAAATAGCTCGATGGCACGAATCGAACTGGAAGACGTCAGTCTTACGTTTCGCATCCGAAAGCAGGGCCGGATCACCCTAAAGGAGTTTCTGGTCCGCCGGATGTTTCGCCGGTCCATAAACCCGCTCATTGAGGTGCGCGCGCTTCAGAACGTGAACTTGGAAATCAAGGCCGGCGATCGGCTCGGCATCATCGGTCACAACGGCGCCGGCAAAAGTACGCTCCTGAAACTCCTGGCCGGGATATACCCGCCCACGACTGGACGTCGTACCGTCGAGGGCCGGATTAGTTCCCTCTTCGACATTGCCCTGGGATTTGAAACCGATGCGACCGGTTGGGAGAATATCTACTACCGCGGGTTCCTCCAGGGGGAGACACCGCGAACCGTGCGGGCCAAGATGCAGCCGATCGCCGACTTCAGCGAACTGGGCGATTTTCTCAACATGCCCGTGCGCTACTATTCCGCAGGCATGATGGTCCGGCTTGCGTTCTCTATCGCCACGTCCATTGAACCGGAGATTCTCTTGGTTGACGAGGTCCTCAGCGTCGGCGACATGGCATTTCAAGACAAGGCGCGGCATCGGATTCGGGAAATGATCGGCAAAGCCGAGTTGATCGTGATGGTCAGCCACGACCTCGATTCGCTTGCCGAGCTTTGTGAGAAGGGCGTCTGGCTAGACCACGGCAATGTCCGCCGGGTCGGACCGATGAAGGAAGTCATCGCGGCGTACACGAAGCACGTTCGCGGCGGCTCTGCACATGCGGCATGAACGGGGGAACGCAACGGTGAACGGTCCGCTGCGATTCACTTCCTTCCTTCGGCCCATGGTTTGGGGCGGCCGACGGCTGGAGCAAGTGCTTGGCAAACATCTGCCGACCGACGGGCCCTACGGCGAGGCGTGGGAACTAAGCGATCATTCCTTACATTGCAGCACCGTCGCGACGGGTCGTCGGGCTGGTCGGACAGTGCGTGAGCTAATGGAGGGCGATGCACATCAACTCCTCGGATCGGCCGCGTCGTTCCACAGTCTGTTTCCGTGGTTGGTCAAGTTTCTTGATTGCAACGATTGGCTCTCCGTGCAAGTGCATCCGGACGATGTAGCCAGACGCCGATTAGGAATAAGTGACGGGAGCAAAACGGAGGCCTGGTTCATACTTGACGCCGCGCCAGGCAGCCGAATCTATGCGGGTCTCAAGCCGGGAACCGACGAGCGTGTCCTAAGAGAGGCGCTGCGAACCGGAACGGTGGCCGACTGCTTACGCAGTTTCCAGCCGAAGCCGGGCGATTGCTTTTTTCTGCCTGCCGGAACGGTGCATGCCGTCGGAGGCGGGGTGCTCATGGCCGAAGTTCAACAAACGAGCGACACGACCTTCCGGCTGTTCGACTGGGGACGCCCACGGCCATTGCACGTCGACGAAGCGGTCGCCAGCATTCGATGGGACTTTGATCCGGTGGAACCGATGCACGTCGATGGCTTCGCAGCGGCCGAACAGGCCTCTACGGCTAACCAATCGACGGCGTTGGTGCGCTGCCCTTACTTTTACTTGAATTATCAGCAGTTCGTTTCGCCGACCGAATTCGCCGGTAACGACAACATGCAAGTGGCGGTCTTTCTAAACGGCGAGGGGAGTTTCGTAAGCCAAGCCGGGAGCGAGCCGGTTACCGCCGGACAGGCGTGGTTGTTGCCCGCGACGATGCCCAAAATCGAATGCAAGCCGAAAACCACTTTGAAATTGCTTCATTGCCGGATGCCATAGTTGTGCTTTTTCATCATAACCGCGTGAGATGTCATGCGCGTCGTTGTCAATCAACTAGTTGCCCTGTCGCGCAAGGCGGGTATTGGTCATTACACCACCCAGCTCTTGCGCTGTATGCGGGCGCTGTCGCCGGCCGACACGATTGACGCCTTCCCGGCAACTCCCGTTCGACGCGTGTATCAAGCGGCCAGTCGAGCCCGCTTCCAATGGGGCGGCGATGAGCCAGCCGGCCTCGGCCGCGCCTCGTTCCCCAACTGGGCGGTGGATTGCCTGCGACAAGGAACGCACGCAGCGCTGGGCCGTTATTTCCGCGCGTCATGCACCCGGGACCGATACGACATCTATCATGAGCCCAACGTCATCCCATTCGAAACGGACTTGCCGACGGTCACGACACTTCACGATCTTTCCGTGCAACTCTACCCCGAATGGCACCCACCGCACCGAGTCGCGCACTACGAACATCGCTTTCGCCGCCTGCTGCAGTCTGACGTGCATTTTCTCGTCGTCTCGGACTTCATCCGAAACGAAGTGATCCGGCATTTGCGCGTTCCTCCGGAGCGGGTTACGCGGACGTACTGCGGAGTTAGACCTGGTTTGGCGCCAACACCGGATGAGGAAGTACAGGTCGTGCTTCGCCAACTCGATTTGCCGCCTCGATACTTGCTCTATCTCGGTACGATCGAGCCGCGGAAAAATGTGCTCACACTTCTCCGTGCCTACGTTAGTCTGCCGACACACGTGCGCTCCGCCTGGCCGTTGCTTCTCGTCGGAACCTGGGGCTGGAACGCGACGGATGTCGCCAGCTACCTGCACGATGTGGCGCGTCACCGCAACGTGATACATGTCGGATACGCAAAGGATCGGCATGTCGCGGCGATCTACAGTGGGGCACGTGCCCTGCTCTATCCTTCCTGGTACGAAGGTTTCGGCCTGCCGCCTTTGGAAATGATGGCATGCGGCGGAGCCGTTCTCGCCTCCACGGCGGGCGCCGTCACCGAAACGGCGGGACGAAAAGCCCACCTGATCGATCCTGCCGATGAAGCCGCATGGCGTGACGCGATCCAGCGCGTGGTTCAAGACGATGACTGGTGGCAACACCTTCGCACCGGAGTCCGTTCGGTGGCTCGGCCGTTTACGTGGGAACGCTGCGCGGAGGAAACGTTGCAGGCGTACCGGCGAATCACCGGCACGACGCCCGCTGAAATGCCGCGGCTTCGCGCCGCGGGTTGACCAACCGCGCGGCTCTGCGAACCGCCGCTAAACACGCCGCAAAATCCAATTATGTCGGCCCAATAAATCGGCCGGGCAGCTGGGCGCCTATGAAGGCGAACGTGGTCGGGCTAACTTCTCGATAACGCGTGTTATTCAATAGATTGCCGTCATCGACGATGAAATAGGAGGCTGCCGCAAACAGCTTGGTGCCCGGACGGATCTTGGTCGGGTCGATGCTGGCGGCCGGAACTTGGAGCAGATGTTCGATGATGTTGGCGTGATTCGGCGGTGCTTCGGTGTCACCGGGAACGTTGGGCGCCTCACCGTGATTTCGCTCATAATGGCCGTCCCCGTTGAGAAATCCGAAATGATTGTGGCCCCCATTCACAAAGGTTACCGGATCAATCTCCGAAATAGGCCCATACCAGCTGCGACTCTTGTTGAGCGTAGCGCTGTAGGGGTCCGTGTTGCCGGGATGCAAGAAGTGATGCCCATGCTCGTCGGCACTGTCCGTGGTCTTGAAACCGTGCTTCAAGTCAGATTTCCCAAGTAGTCTGAGGTTATTCAGGCCGGTATTCCCTGGTGGTTGCGAGAATAAGAAGAGTTGTACATGAGGATGCTGCCCGTAGTAATTATTGTATTTCGTGTTTTGCTGAGGAATGGGAGGCGCCAGGATGGCGTCATGTGCATGGCCCCAGCTAAGCCCATTTTGCTGCACCCACGGAGTCGTGGCCGTCTCCTTAACCGTAAAAAGCCAGGGAATAGGATCCGAACCGACGTTTTGTGAAACGGTCCCGAAGCTGATGCCGACTATGCCGCCGATCGTGGCCACCTTGGTCATGCTATTTAACTGCGTCACGGCAAGGTCAATTGGACCAGCACGAAGTCCACCACCGCGGACATCGGAATCCCCGGGATGTGAATGATCACCGTGCGAGTGAACATGGCCATCATTAGGGAGCGTTGCGTGCAAGTGTGATTCCGACGTATGTGCGTGATGGCTATGCTCGTGGCTATCGAGGGGCGGCGCGGCGGCTTCGACCACGTGCTTGTTTTCCGCGTCCGGCTCAAACAGGGCCGGGGTTAGAACGGTTGGTGCATTGGTCGGCGTCGTCGGCTGATTTTCCCCGGCAACCCCCGCGATCGGCGCCGTCATTGGATTTATCGGCTCTACGAGTTGAATCTCCACCGCCGCTACACTTTCAGTTTCAACCTCAGACTGCCTACGAACATGGATGTCCAGCTGCGGAGCGTCGGGTCGCGCCAGCAGGAACTCCATTCCGATTCCCACACCCATCAGGATCCCGCCAATCAACGCATCACCTGGCGCACTTCGGGCCTCCAGCTCCATGAGGAACGGATGATACTCGAACATGTGTTGGAAGTTGCGACGATGGTGAACGGCAACCACAGGCATGAGGCGGTCCCCCAAGATTGGATGTGACTCCGAATCCGCGTAGTGGTTTCGAGTTTAATCGGCAGGAGAACGGAAGTCAAACCGAGCTGAGGAAGGTGGCTCAATTAAATGGGCTTGCACAGCGGCCTGAAGCTGGCCGATTCCATGAGAATAGTTGGAGACACAAAAGACCGACCTGCCAGTACTTCCTTCAATGCGAGCAAAAGATCAGATACAAGCCGACTCTTGACCACATAGCCCTGGGCGCAGCGCCCATCGCTGCGCCGTATAATCGGGATCCGCGTGGGCCGTCAAAAACACCATCTTAGCGTTGCTGCCGATCGCTTTCAGATGGCGGGCCGCATCGATGCCGTTCACTACGGGCATGGAAATATCGAGAACCAGCAACTCTGGTTTGAGGCGTGCGGCCTCATCGATCAACTCCTGCCACTGAGGTCGTCGAACGGCTCTCCGCGACGGCGAATGCCCCCATTTACGCTAGCGTCGATACGTACGTTGGTCGCGGGAGCGGCAGTTCACCCTGACATCGTCGTGCTCGACATCGCCATGCCCTTGCTCAACAGAGGCGAAATCGCAGGAAGGCGGAGGAAGGCTTGCGGGAGAGTCAGCGGGAGTTGCGCATGCCGAAGAGCGATGTCCAACGTGCCTGCCAGATCCAACTTGATGGGCACACCAATGACGTCTGGTGGCAGTTTGCGAGACTTCGCTTCACGCTGATCGACGGCACAGAAGACGATGGGAACTCCTGGAAAAACCAGATCGCGATATTTCAGCGCATAATCCAACGCGGATGCGAGGCCGGCAATAACCAAATCAACTCGTCTGCCCTCATACTTCCGCTGCAAGAACTTCGCCAGGTGCTCTTGATAGTCGGCATCCTGAAATCGCGATATGTCGAGGTGCTCGCTATGAATCTCGATGGTTTCGGATGAGCCGGTTGCGAAGGTTGCGCGAATTCCCCGATCAACCAACACATTCCCCGGTCGTCCATCATTTTCGTCCGGGTAAAGCACCACCACGAGCCTGGTTTTGCCTGCGCTGGTGTCGGCGGTGGATGCAGCGAGATGTGGAACGACCGAGAAAGCGAATAAGGGCGCAACAGCAAGGAACAGCCAATTCCCACGCACTGCTCTTGCCCGGAGCATCATGGATCCATGTTCCTTTGTCCGCATTAGAAGCGTACACATTGTATCCTGAACGAAACCCCAGTGCACGCCTCTGTTTACCCGCAATCCTGTTGGTTTTTCACCCCTGCGCCTGTTAGTTCTGACAGTAGTTTGCGAACCCAGCCGCCTCTAAAGTATCGAGCACCCCGAACGATGGAAGCAAATGGTGCACCACGCGGAACAGAGGTGCGGCAACATCGTTCGGGGAGTTTATTCGATTCACAGAGCGCCCTGGGAGTTCAAACACCGTATTGCGCTCACTTGCGTGGTGGGCACGGTGTAGGGGACACCCGCAAGTTTAGTTACTCATACAGAGGACAACAGAACATGACTTTGAAAACTCGGAATGGCCAGCGCGTGTTGCGGATGGAGACTTTGGAAAGCCGGATGCAGCCAGGCAATGCCATCGTCGGTGAACCACTTGCCTGGTTCGCCGCGGATGCGATACTTGACTCCCAAGCATCTGAGCGGATTCAGAAATCCACTCAAGACCGAGATATGGTCAAGGTGGAGACAGCAACCGCGTCAGCATCTTCTGTCGATGCCGAGCTAGCCGCCCAAGCGTTGAATTCTGATGCGGACTTATCGCCGGCCAATACAACTCTCGGCCAAGACCACGCGATTTCTCGCGGTAGAGACTCCCGACTACCGGAATCGTTGTTCAATCCGCTGAAAGACGCGTTCGAAGATGTTGTCAACGAGAGGTCTGGCGGCTCACGGTCGTCTTGTCTCGCTCCTGGAACGTTTGTCGGCACGATCAACACGCCAACGTTTGGGAGCGACCTCACACCGGATGGTTGTACGGTCGCAGGGTTTTTCAGCAGTGGCGCCTTTAAGTGGACACCGGGGACCCGCATACGCCGCATCAACGGCCCAGCCACCGGCGTAGCGAGCGTTTCTGCCGATGGCGGTGTCGTCACCGCCGACGTGAAGCAAGGCAACAACCAGTACACTGCCAACCGATGGACTTCATCGGGCGGTTGGCAATCACTCGGGGGGTTAGCCGGCTCGACCGGATGCGACGCTAGTCTCAGTAATTCTTACTCCCTTTCGGCCGATGGTTCCAAGCAGGTTGGCCTCGGCTGGCTATCGAACTGTCGGGCACACGCGTTTGTGTGGGAAGCAGGCACCGGCATGGTGGACTTGGGCGCCCTGGGCGGACGGAGCAGCCGCGCCAGTGGCATCTCCGACGACGGATCGACGATCGTCGGCTTCGATGAACACGGCACCGGGCATCGTCGGTCTGCCGTGTGGCGTAATGGCGTCGAAACGGTGCTTTCCGACAACCCGGGCGAACTATACGACGCCACACCCAATGGCGGCGTTGTCGTTGGGAAGGGCAGTTCCAGTGAGGGCGCAGCGCGCTGGACAGAGAACGCCGGAACGTGGACGCCGGAGTTCTTCGGAAACCTCCCCGGCACCTCCAATGCGACCGGACTCGCTGTGAGCGACGACGGCAGCGTGATCGTCGGCATTAGTGGATCGCCATTTGACAATAGCGCCTTTTACTACAGCGCGGCGACTGGGTTGGTCCGAATGACCGATCACCTGGCGAGCCAGGGAATAGATGTTACGGGTTGGACCCTAACCAGCGCGTCAGGGATTTCCGCGGATGGCAAGACGATTTCAGGAAGCGCGTTTAATCCCCAATTCAAGCAAGAGGCTTGGATAGTTCAATTGCCGGATTAGTCGACGTCGAAAGGCGCATACGACGGTCGGTCGCGGCCAAGTGCTCCAGGCCGCCGACCGCCCGCCGGCGCTTCCGGATGCGCACGGAAATGTCGCAAGCCCGGCTGAATTGACGTAAACTCTCCTCATGACTTCTAGTTCGAAGCCGTTCGCCGAAATCCGAGCCGACTACGCTTTCTTTCAGGAACATGCCACCGAAGCGGCGGCGGACTTGCAAGCATATTTACCCCGATTGCGTAACTTGCGTCGAACCAATCGGCCGCTACGTTTGCTGGATTTTGGCTGCGGCGATGGCGAATTCACTGCGGAGCTGTTGGCTCAATTCGAGTTCGATGACGGCCAACTTCGCATTTGTCTCGTCGAACCGGATAATCTTTATCGATCACAGGCCGCGAAACGGGTGCAGAAATTCTCTCGTCACACCATTGAAACGTGGCCGATCTTGCCTGAAGGCGCTGGCCCCTTCGATTTCGTATTGGCCAACCACGTTTTCTATTATGTTCCCGAGCTCGAAGTCATCGTTCGCGCACTGCTTCGCGCGTTATCGCCGAACGGATTGTTCATTACTGCAATGGCCGGTCATCGCAATACACTCATTCAGTTTTGGGAACGCTGTTTCGCGCTCATAGACAAGCCAGTGCCCTTTCATACGGCCGATGGACCTCGCCGAGATACTAGCGCGGGTGGGCGCAACGTATGACCTGACCGATGTACATTACCGATTGACGTTTCCCGATGTGGAAGAAAACCGGTTGAGGATATTGCGTTTTCTATTGGGAAACTACTTCCTGCAGATCCCACGCCCCGCCATGCTTAGTCTTTTCGACGCCTTCAGTGATGGCCGCATGGTGATGATGGAGCTGGTTCACGTGCATTTCACCATCGATAGAAACGCCTTGGAAGGGATTTCGGCTTAGTTCGGCATGTCATTCGACTCCGTGGTTTGAGTTCCGCAAGTCAAATAACTTCGCCACATCAGCATCGAGGCTTATGTCCGTGTGGTAAGCCGGGAATTGACCGCGGATAAAGGGACGACGCGTTGCCCGGTCTGTGACGTCGCTGTCCCGGTAACCACGGGACGCACTTAATACCTCGACGCCGACACGACCCTTCCGCGCTGGATTGGTCGTGTCGTTAACCAGGATCGTCTGTCTGCCGGGCGTTTGGAGCGTCACGTTGAATGTGTGTTCGCCGCCGTCGACCGCGGTGAAGGAGTAGTTCGGCGGAAGTTGAGCGCCGGCATCGGTGCTGCCGAAGTGAATGGTGCCCGCGTAGGTGCTGGCCGTGTTGTCCCACCCATCAATGGCGATCACCGTAAGCGAGAACGGGATTCCGGCAATCACCTGGGGCGGCGCGAGAAGCTCGAATCGGACTGCGGGCTGCGAATGAAACGCGCCGACGTCGGGAGCGGTCACGAACGCGCGTTCGGTGTAGCGCTGATCGAACGAGAATTCCAAGGCGGGATCCCCTTTTCGAAGTGCCGGGCTGCCGATGAGCACCGCATGGGTGAGCGTCGGCCCACCATTATCCTTTAGTGGCCCCAGGCGAGGATCGATTGGTATCGCCGCGGTACCGACCTGGTCGTTGCCTAACCAACCGGTACTGTCGCTTGAATTGCCGATCAAATTGTATCCGAGGGAGATTGCCGGTCCGCGAACGTCCGGGCCCGAGGCGGTCGCGCGATTTTCAGCGATCAGGCTGCTCCGTGGAAGGAACCGGGCCGATCCGGAGGGGTTTGAGGCGACTTTTACGCCGCCGCCTCCGGAAGACAAATCGTTGCCCCGGGCTACGTTCTGGGTAATGGTGGAGCCGGCCAATTCGACGAAAGTAGCTTCGGTAGGCGATCCAGCAGCCGCGAAGATTCCGCCGCCCGCGAACTCCGCCGTATTGCCGGAGATGGTGGAGTCGGAAATGCGTAAATCGCCGCTGGCCGAGAAGATGGCGCCTCCCAAATACCCCGAGTTTCCGGAGAGAGTGCTTCGCGTAATCCACACGCTTCCGCCCTGATGAAACATCCCACCGCCGGAAACACCGGGGCTTAGGTTGTCAGCAATTGTCGAGTCCTGAACTACTACCTGTCCGTTGGCGGTTTCAATCCCGGCCCCACCCTTGGCTTGGTTCGCAGCGACGGTTGACTCGATAAGCGTAAGGAACCCGATGTTGCCGATGCCGCCTCCCGTGCTGTTGGCGAGATTCTGCGACACCTCCGAGCGGTTCAGTGTGGTTGTCCCGTTGTTACCGATGCCGGCGCCGTACGTGGCGTGATTGGCGGACACGACCGTTTGCTCAAGCGTTAATTTGCCCTGGCTTGCATTATCAATGCCGCCGCCGACATACGCTTCATTGTCCGTCACTAGGCAGGAATTCAGGGTCACGACACCGCCCACGTTATAGAGGCCGCCGCCTTGCCGACCCAACGTTTGCCCCACGGAATTGGCGGTAATTACGACATCCGTCAGGGTCAACGTAGCATTCCAGTTAAATATGCCACCGCCGGAGCGGCCCGAGCCGAACGGGACACCGATGCCGTCGGTGATCGTCACGTCCGCAATCTCAACCGTCGGCGGTTTGGGATTCTCCGGCATGTAGAACACGCCGCTCGCGTCGCTTCCGCTGACGGTCAATTCCGACGTGCCAGGCTCCTTCCATTTCCACACTCTTGGTTATGGTCAAGGCGCCCTGAACGAGAAAAATCGTACCCGTAAGCCCCGGCTCAAACTCGATCCGATTCCCCGAGTCGGCCCTCGCATTCGCCTGATTGACACAATAGCGCAGGTCTCCCGCCAGGCTCGAACCTGAGCCTGTGTCGCCGAGGTTCGTCACCAGGCAGGTCGAAGGCAGCGTTCGATCCTCAACGGCCTCAAGATGCGGAACGAATTGCCGGCTCAGGCACCGAGCGTACGATTTCTTCCGAAGGATCATCCTCATTGGAAACACCTTTAGTGAGTTATCGACTTTGGTTACTGCGTGGAATCGAGTCCTGATGGCTACTCCCGACTCAGCACGATGACGAGCCAATCGGAATCGGGCCTTGTGACAAAATCAGTCGGCCGTACGGTAGGCGATGGAGTCAGACAGAACATGAGCGAGTTGCCGGCAAAGGAGTAGATGCCCCATAGTTTCACTCCACGCTCGGTTACGACGTCGATTGCCTTCGGCGTTTGCGATGGGTCTAGCGTGCAAGTTTTCCCGATCACTCGCTGCCCGTTATCGAAAACCGTGCATTGATCCCCTTCGAAGACATATCGCGAATTCGTTGCAAAAACTGTCTGTCCGCCGAATTGACTCGAAACAAGCCGCCAACTCCCTTGTAAAAGGGCTTGGTCCGCATCCCGAAGTTTGGTGAGCACGGCCGTTTGGTATTCTTCTCGCACCCAACGAACGGCGGAAGGACCTACCGATGCCGTCACGCCGAGCGCCAATACGCAGCCAGCCGCTACCGCCATTTTCGACCAAAACAGAAAACTGAGGTAACCGCGAGCCAGTGCCACGGGCGCCGCCGTGACCGCACCGCTGCCGGCCGCGAAACTGATCGCCGCCCGTGCGGTGGCATCGGCAATGGTGACCGGAATCGTCGCGGCGCTGGCCCGCTCGCCAACGACGGCAACGAGCGTAGCGGCCGACAGGGCAACTCCGCGTCTTGCCAGGCGGTCTCGCAACCGGGCTCGTGCTCGCGACAGGCGCGATAAGACAGTTCCAACGGGACAACCGAGTTGATACGCCGCATGTTGATTCGTTTGAGCCAGCATGTGGCACAGAACGAACGGCTGGCGATACTTCGCGGGAAGCCGATTGACCTCTTCGTCCAATACGGGCTTTAGGTCATTCCACACGCGCTCGGCAGATGGTGGCGCCGGGACTTCGCTCCACTGAGCTTCGCGCATTGGATGCCGCTCCTTTGCCATTCTCAACTTCCGGGCAATGCGAAATGCGACGCCGTACAACCAACTTCCCACCGCCTCACGGCGCCGGATCGAGCCAGCTTTTTGAGCGAGGACAAGAAACGTCGCCTGGAAAGCATCCTCGGCGTCGTGTTCATGACGCAATACGCGGCGACAAACACCAAGGACGAGCGGACCGTGCCGGCGCACAAGAGCGGCGAAAGCGGCCTGATTCCTCCCAGCAACGAACCGCTCCAACAAGACCTTATCCGCAACATCAGTCGGCGCACCAACTTCCGTGGAGGTTAACGGGTTCACCAAATTGCGCATCGATTTGCCCTGGATTACCAACGCTCCCTGACGTAGTAGTGCCCCCTGTCGCGGCAATCCTTCCATTTTTTCCGAACTTTTTCAGTAGTGCGAGCGAAATCGGCGGAATGGGTGCGGATAGCTAGGGTTTCTGATGCTGTAAGTGCGTTAAGGAGTGCTCGACGAAATGAAACTCAGGCCAAGTTGCCGGCACCGTCAGGCGCCGAAGGACTATGAGGATACCCAAGTAGCCCGTGGCGACCGGCGTGGCAAAGATCATCACGATCGGCCACAGATTACTCTCCTGTGCGAAGGCATAAGCAGTGGAGACGAAAACCGGGACCATTAGCACGATCGGCACGAGCGCCGCGATTCGCCAGATCCCTCGCCAACTGATAGCGGTGTAGACCTGCAAGGGTACGTACGCGAGGGCTGACGAGAAGCCGATCGAAATAATCAGGCCGCCTAGTAGTGATTCCACCATCAACTCTCCGGAGTGAGAAGAGCCGAACCTGACATTGAGAAAGAGCGGCGCGTTAACACCTTGGGCGTTAACGCGCCTTGCTCCCCCTACAGCCCTATCACCACGCTACTTCGCTCGGAAAGTGCCGAGTAACAAGGGCGCTTGCACGTCGGCCTGCGTGGCATCGTACACCGCGATTGTGGACCCCGGTTTTAGTCGCGGCATATCCGATTCATGCGCTCCAACCTCCAAAAGGCCAACTCCATCCTCCCTGATGTCAATCTGGCCGATGAATTCGCCCTCGACAAACACAGAAGCGAGGTCTGTCGCTGCGACATTGGTCACCATCACGCTCAGGAATACTTGGCCGTCGCCGGCCTCCAACGAGGCCCGCCCCTCGGCCCGCGGATCGGCAACTCCATCGAGGTGAGCCGACAGGGTCGTCGTTCCGGCAGCGGCTAGCCCAACAAGGCCGAGCATACAACAGGTTGTGACAAACCACACGAGCTTGCGTTTCGCGTTCATTGCTCTCCATCCTTCCAGGCGAACAGTGTAGTTACACCTCTCCTGTTTCTGAGTAATGGCGCGACACCCAACCTAATTGCAATATGAGATGACCAAGCTGCAATTCGCGCACCAATCTCGATGGGATTACCTTGGATTCAGCCTTGTGAATTTATTCTCTTGGTTTGTCGTCGAGTTTCGCCGCCGGACGACGAGGATTGGCGGAGCACACGATCCGAGAGATTCGGCCCGTCGATTGCATGTTGGTTGAGTGGTATCTTCTCGACTAGGAACCTAATACGGATGGAGGTGTTCAATGTACGACAGAGTTTTGGCGAAGGGCATCTTTGTTGTTGCGGTTGCAATTCTGCTAGCAACAGCGACAAGCGCCGCTGCCGCTGATGCGACATTGCAGGCAAGGCTTTTCGGGCAGCGTGGTGATCAGGACGCTTCCGGTCGCGCAATCTGGTCAATTGACTCAACGGGTCAGGCAGCACTTGTCATTCAAGTGGCACAAGTCAGCACCAGCGAGATGTTGCTGACTTTTGTTGACGGTCAGTTCGTCGGTACTTTTCGCATCAATTCGGTGGGAGCGGGGATGTTCGTCGCAAGCGGCGCGGCGGAAACGGATGGGCCGCGACCGGGCTCAATTATCGAGCTAGTTCGCGCGGAGGACGAGGTCGTGATACTCAGCGGTGTCTTCCGAAGGAAATAGAACAATCCCAAGAGAGGGAACTAGAGGTGGGCCGCACTTACGATGTAAGTGCGGCCCATCGTTTTGCGCCGCGGTGGCAGCGTTGTAACGCGCGAATACTAGCACTCCGCAGCCGGCTAGCGCCGACGACCCAGGAAGCGCCGTTTGTTTAGTGTTGTTAGTGCTGATTCGGTTCCGAAATCCGCGGTGATGAGGCGAGCGAGGTGGTGTCTGCCGCCACCGGGCACCGACTTGCCACCGCCGGAGTCGAGTCCGCCGCCGAAGAAATCTCCAGGCTCGATTCCGCCGGAAATGCCGGGAGAACCCTCATCCCACGCCTGGCCACCCGTGAGCGCACCTGACGTAGTGCCGTACATGACAAGCACGCGCCCGGCGTCGTCTTCGGTCCCGATATTTTGCCCGGGCGCGGCCATTGCCAAGTCCGCTTTGCCGTTGCCGTTGAAGTCGCCGGTTCCCAGTGCATATCCGAAAATATCTTCTGTTTCCGACTGCTCGCCGACGCCCACATCCTCCTGCCGGATTTCAATGCCGGAAGCGACATTGATTCCCGCAGCACTTCCGAAGACGACGTGTACCACGCCCGCAGAGATGTTTAGGCCGAGATTTTCAAAACGGGCCCCGACTGCCAGGTCATGACGCCCATCGCCGTTGAAATCCGCGGCCGCGAGCGCACCACCAAAGAAGTCATTGATTTCGGAGGTGCCGCCGACGTCACTTTGACTGAAGGCGTCACTGCCCGTCGCCGTAATGCCGGACGCCGTCCCGTAGAGCACGTGGACGAATCCCTCGTACTCGCCGATCGCGCCGAGTCCCTCGCCCTCGACCCCGATGGCCAGATCGCTGCGACCATCGCCGTTGAAATCACCCGCCGCCACCGCAGAGCCGAACTGATCTACAGATTCGGCGCCCCCTGTAATCCCGGTGCTGTCTTGATTCCAGAATTGGCTGCCCGCGGCAGTAATCCCCGATGCCGAGCCATACACCACGCTGACCGAACCCGCGTTAGATTCGAAGCCGACATCAAAAGAAGGGATCCCGATAGAGAGATCATCGCGGCCATCGCCGTTAAAGTCACCAGACGACAAGGTGGTTCCGAAGTTTGCATTTGCTTGTCCCTCGCCTAGTAGCCCGGAATCAAGATGGATGTTCTGATTTCCTACCGCGCTAATGCCGCCGGGACCGCCGTAGAAAACTGCCATAGTCCCTGCAGAGTTGTTGACGCCGAGGTCTTCGTTGGGAACGCCGACCGCCAAATCCGTTAAACCGTCGCCATTGAAATCGCCGGCCGCTAACGCGTTACCGAAGTGATCGCCGGTTTCGTTGATTTCACGAACGCGTGGGCTGTCTTGATGCCATAACTTATCCGTAGCGGTGGCGAGCAAACCAATTGCCGAGCCGTAGATGATATTCACGGCGCCGGTTTGACCGGCGCCAATGCTCTCATTGGGTACACCAATGGCGAGGTCGGCAAAACCATCGCCGTTGAAATCGCCCCCGGCCAAGGCGTCGCCGAATTTGTCGCCAGCCTCACCGGTGTCGGGAACATTGGGCACGTCCTGGGTCCAGACTTGGCTGCCGGTCGAGTTTAGACCGGTGGCCGTCCCATATACCACGAGTACCGCGCCGGCGTCCTCGACCGTGCCCAGGTCTTCGAACGGGATGCCCACGGCCATGTCATCGCGGCCGTCGCCGTTAAAGTCGGCGAAGACGGATAACAGCCGCCGCGCTTCCAGTGATTCCACATTGAGTCTTATCTTGTTTTTGTTCTGCCGCGGCATGGATCGTCCCTTCGAAAAGTGAAGTTAATGAATGATTTGAATCCTCCAACAGCAGAATGATCGAAACGCTCTTACGCCAAAACCAACGCGGGCAGAAGATGCTTGCTCATTGGGATTTGTGGATGTAAGCTCAATCCAAATGACCGACCAAGCGCCAATCTCGATTGCCTCAACATCCTTGAGCCTGCTCGAGCGTGTTCGTTGTCACGATTCAAGGGCATGGCAGCAAATCGTGACCGTGTACGGTCCGCTGGTGTTTTTCTGGCGCGAAAAGCGGGGTTGGAGCCCGAGGATGCCGCCGACGTCGTTCAGGAGGTTTGGAAGGCGGTTTCCGAAAACATCGACGGGTTTCAGCGAGGCGAAAGTGTCGGCGCCTTCCGCCGCTGGCTATGGACTGTCACACGAAACAAGGCATGCGATCATTTCCGCAAGCACGTGGGCGGTGCCCAAGCCGTCGGCGGAACCGATGCGCGGAAACTACTCGAGACCGTGCCCGAGGATGAACCGACCGACGAGACGGGAGTTCAGGAGCACGGGCTATTGCATCGTGCGCTGGAACTCATTCGCCCCGAGTATGAAGAACGCACTTGGAAGGCGTTTTGGCGCATGACGGTGGACGGCGTTCCCGCGCCGGAGGTTGCCACGGAACTGGGCATGGCCGCCAATGCCGTTCACCAGGCGAAGTTCCGCATCGTCCGCCGGTTGCGCGAAGAAATGGGTGAACTGATGGGCGACCCCGGTTATTGACTCTCATGTTGATAAAGGGCGCGTCGACTACGGCGAACTGTGACGGGCTGTGGGGCACGATTCCGATCGTGCCTGATAGCCGGCACGATTGGAATCGTGCCCCACATTCCCTGACATAGTGAACGCGCACTTTATTAACGTGACGGTCAATAGCCGCCGCGTAAGACGGTCCCGATCAATTAGGCGGAGGACCGCGCCATGAAGAAATGTCCGCTCGCCCATCAATTGGAAGGCTACTCGAACGGCGCGCTCTCCGATGCCGAGGCCGAGACGATAAACGACCACTTGGCGAACTGTCCAACCTGCCTTGAAACGCTCAACACTCTGTCGGACCGTTTCGTCGCGGCCTTGCGATCGCCGGCCGCGACTAACATGGACTTTCATCCGGCGTTGGTCCGTGCTCTCGAGGGCGCGGGCGCGCCGACCTCAAGCCCGGCCCGTGAACCGGACAACATCCCGCAACCGGGTTCAGCCATTTCCGATTATCGCATTATCGACGAGTTGGGTCGGGGCGGCATGGGCAGAGTCTATCGCGCGCTCCATCCCCGATTGAATCAAGAGGTAGCGATCAAGGTCTTACGTCCCGGCATCGATTCCGGGCCGATCCTGGCTCGCTTCGACGCCGAACGGCAGGCCCTCGCCTTGATGGACCATCCATACATCGCTCGCGTCTTCGACTGCGGCGTCACCGAAGACAGCCGGCCGTTTTTCGTGATGGAATTGGTCCGTGGCGTACCCATCACCAACTACGCCAATGAGCATCGGTTGAATTTGCGTTCGCGGCTGGAATTATACATCCGGGTTTGCCAGGCAGTGCAGCACGCACACCAGAAAGGGATAATCCACCGCGACCTGAAACCGTCCAACCTGCTGGTAGCGGAGTATGACGGCATACCGGCGCCGAAGGTCATCGACTTCGGCGTAGCCAAGGCGCTGGAACCGCGAACGACGATGCAAACCGAAGTGGGCATGCTCGTCGGCACGCCGGAATACATGAGCCCGGAACAGGCCGATCTGACGGCGCTCGACATCGACACGCGCAGCGACGTTTACGCATTGGGCGTCATCTTGTACGAGTTGCTCACGGGTGCCACGCCGTTCGGCCGAGCTCGCACGCGAGAAACGCCCATTCTTGAAATGCTGCGAATCATCCGTGAAGAGGAGCCGGCGGCGCCGAGTTTGCGCCTGGCCGCCAAGGCCGATTTGGCAAAGTTCGCTAGGGAAGTTCGCGGCGAATTGGATTGAATCGTGTTGAAATGTTTAGAGAAGGACCGGTCACGGCGCTATGAAACAGCGTCGGCGCTGGCGGAGGATGTTCGTCGGTTTCTGAGTACCGAGCCCGTCCTCGCAGGCCCGCCAAGCCGGGCGTACCAGCTAAAGAAGTTCGTTTGCCGAAACCGGGTTCCGGTCATCGCGGCGGCAAGCGTGTTCGTCGTCCTTGTTGCCGGCATCGCCGTGAGCACCGCGCTAGCCGTATGGGCGCTTTGCGCCGAGAAGGACGCCAAAGGAGACCGCGACAAAGCCGTGGCCGCAGGAGAACGCGCCGACGAAGCAGCCGCGATCGCTAAAGCGGTCAACGATTTCTTTCAGAACGACGTGATCCGGATTGCCGACACCGATCAACAAGCGCTGCAACGGCAATCGGTTACGCCGAACATCACCGTCAAGCAAGCAGTCGACCGTGCGGCCGAGCGCATTGGGCATCGCTTTCAAAATCAACCACTTGTGGAAGCTGCCATTCGCAACGCCATTGGGGACGCCTATCTAGGGCTAGGAGAGCCTCGCTTGGCAGTGCCCCATTTGGAACGTGCGATGGGTCTAGAGAAATCGCACCGCAGTCCTGAAGACCCCAATGTGCTTACTTCCATGCGGTATCTTGCGAAGGCCTACTATGAAGCCGGCCAGCTTAACGACGCTCTTCAGCTAAACCGGGAAATCCTGCGCTTACGCCGGAGTTCTAACGCGCCCGACGACCCGGATCTGCGGATCAGTAGGGACATCCTCATGGAGGCATATCACGGTGGAACCAACCTCACCGATGCGTTGATGCTACACGAGGAGGTTTTGCCCCTTCAAAAGTTGGCCTGGGGACCGGATCACCCGGAGACGCTCGACAGCATGTGGGGACTCGCAACGGGATATAATCTGGCTGACCGAATCGATGATGCGGTCATGCTTTGCGAGGAGCTGTTGCCTTTGATGCGGAACACGCTCGGTCCGGATCATGCCAACACCCTATCGTGTATGGGCGGCCTCGCCGGACTTTATGGGCGCCAGGGCCGACATCCTCTGGCCATCAGCCTCCGGCGTCAATCCTTGGAGCTGTTCAAGTCTTCGCGCGGCTGGGACCATCCCGATACCATTAGCGATATGGTGGGATTGGCACATTCTTACATCGAGGCCGGTCAATTGGTCGAGGGCATAGCACTCCACGAAGAAGCACTGAAGCTGCGCCGAATCAAACTAGGCGACGACCACCCGCGTACCCTCCAAAGCATCACGCTGTTGGCCAGCGCGTGGGAGAAAGCCAACGAGTTTGCGAAGGCGGAACAACTTCTGCGAGACATGGAACGGTTAACGCGAGACCAATTCGGATCGAACCACTTCAGAGTTGCTGCGTGTCTTGCCCACCTGGGACGAAACCTGCTGAGGCAACACAAATACACCGATGCCGAGCCGCTCCTCCGTGAAGCCCTTGCCATAAATGAAGCACTCGGCAGCGACGACTGGGAAACGTCCCAGGTCCGCTGCGTCTTGGGCGAGGCGTTGCTCGGCCAAAAGAACTATTCCGACGCGGAGCCGTTTCTGCTGAAAGGGCACGAAGGTCTGACTAAGCACCAGGAGCAGCTACCTGCAACGCAGCGACAACGACTACTTGCCGCGGCAATCGAATTGTTAGTGGAGCTTTATGATTCGTCGGGCAAGCCGGACGCGGCCGCTCAGTGGCGAGACAAACTGGGTGCAGCGCCGAACAGCCAATAGAAACGTCATCCGCCTCATGCAAACAGATTGAGGCATCCCTGGATGATGAGAGAATTCACGAAATCAATAAAGAAAGCGCCGACCATGGGCACGACAAGAAATGCTCGTGGTGACGCTCCATAACGGCGGACGAGCGAGTCCATGTTGGCCATGGCATTGGCCGTCGTGCCCATCATGAAGCCGATGAACCCTCCGGCCATTACGGCCGCGTCGTAATCGCGGCCCATCATCGCGAAGATCGGCCAATAGCAATACGCCGTCACCAGAAGCACCTGCACCAAGAGAATTATCACCAGCGGCACGGCGACCGCGCCGATCTTCCAGAGTTCCAACGTCATCATCGCCAGCACGAGAAAGAATGACAGGGCCACATTGCCCACATCGTCGATGGACTGCTGCGAGAGTCCCAGCCAACCGGTGGCGTCGTCGAGATTACGAAGCACGGCGGCGAAGAGCATCGCCCCGATGTACGGCGGTAGGGTTGCGCCGAGTGCCGTGATACCCACTCCGACCCATGTACCGGCCCACATCGCCACCAATATCATGCCGACGCTCTTTAGCAGCACAAACGCACTGACGTCTTCGCCAACAAGCACTTCTTCCTGCGGGCCCGGAAGTTCGGCTTCGACCACCTCTGCGGCCGTTGTCGTCGGCGGGACGACGCCGACCATCCGCGTCCGATTCAGGCGTTCGATCAAGAGTGTGCCGACGGGCGCACCAACCACGCCTCCCATGACGATGCCGAACATCGCTGCAGCGACGGCAATCGCCGCGGCGCCGGACACGCCGGCCGCTTCGAATTGGTCGGCGAAGGCCAATCCAGTCGCCGGGCCGCCCGTGAGCGTCACTGACCCGCACAACACGCCGAACAGCGGTGGCTGGTCGAACATGTGTGCTGTCGCCGCTCCAACAACGTTTTGGAGGACAGCGGCAATCGTACTCAAGGCGAAAAAGAGCAAGACCAGCGGTCCCCCTTTTTTCAGCAGGCCGACACTGGCGCCGAATCCGATGGTCGTAAAAAAGGCAATCATCAACGGATCACGTAACGTCGTATCGAATCGAAAAAGCGTCACGTCCCACTGGCGGGCAACGAGCGCGGCCAGGGAAACCACCAGTCCGCCAATGACCGGCGCCGGCAGGTTGTACCGGCCAAGGACCGGCACCGCGCGTCGAATCGCATACCCCGCGAACAACACAACTCCGCCGAACGCCAGAGTGTGGATCAAATCTAATTCGATCATGCCATCCCCGCCGTGGTGACTGAGGTTACGCAGCACCGCACTCGAGGCGAAAGTGCGGCCTTGACATGGTATACATGACGACGTGGCTTTGGCTCCAGATTCATAGGAACGAGCGCTCGGCAATCACTTACGAACTGCTTGCTACAAGGTAGTTCGACGGTTACCCTAATCGCATGCACGATGTGACTCGCATCTTGTCAGCGATCGAAAAAGGTGATCAGCATGCGAGTGAGGATCTTCTACCCCTTGTCTATGAAGAGCTGCGGCGGCTGGCGGCCGACCGGCTCGCACATGAGCTGCCCGGCCAAACGCTCCAGGCCACGGCGCTCGTTCACGAGGCATACCTGCGCCTGGTGAACGTCGAGGTGGTGCAACGGTGGGATAGCCGGGGACACTTCTTTGCAGCGGCCGCGGAGGCCATGCGCCGGATCCTCGTCGATCAAGCCCGCCGCAAGTATAGCCAAAAGCGCGGCGGAGACGCTCGCCGGGTGGAGATGGACCCGGGCGAGGCAATTGCGGCGTCGGAGAACTCCCCCGCAACGGACCTGATTGCGCTGGATGACGCTCTAAAGCAGTTTGAGGCCGAAGAACCGCTCCGGGCACAAGTCGTGAAGCTACGCTACTTTGCGGGGCTGTCGATTCCGGATACGGCTCAGGCGTTGGGAATTTCCGAGGCGACGGCCAAGCGGCACTGGACCTACGCGCGCTCATGGCTGTACGGCAAGATCCAGGGCAGCTAAACGAGTTTCGAACTTATTGAGCCGGAGCGGCTCGTTTTTTCGCATTGATACGGGAGATCGTGAAACAGGCTTACCGATATGGAACATTCCGACAAGATCGAATCGATCCTTACCGACGCACTGGAAATTGCCTCGGATGCCGAACGTCGGCAGTTCGTGGAACGAGCGTGCGGCGAAGACGCGGAGCTTCGAAGGCAGGTTGAGGAATTAATCGAAAATCACTTCCGGGCGGGCAGCTTCCTCGAATCTCCGCCCGTGCATCAAGCCAGTTGCGTGGTAGAACGGCCCGGCACGGTAATCGGTCCATACAAGCTTTTGGAGGAGATCGGACAGGGAGGCTTCGGCGTCGTCTTCATGGCGGAGCAGACCCAGCCGGTTCGTCGCACCGTTGCCCTCAAAGTCCTCAAGCCGGGCATGGACACAAGTCAGGTCGTGGCGCGATTCGAAGCCGAACGTCAAGCGCTGGCCCTGATGGACCACCCGAACATTGCGAAGGTACTGGACGCGGGAACTACCGAGACTGGCCGACCCTACTTTGTGATGGAGCTAGTCAAGGGAGTTCCGATCACGAAATTCTGCGACGAACATCAACTCAGCCCGCGCGAGCGCCTGGCGTTGTTCGTGCCGGTTTGCGAGGCGGTGCAACATGCGCATCAGAAAGGCATCATCCATCGCGACATCAAGCCGAGTAATGTGCTGGTCGCCGCGTACGATGGTCGACCCATTCCGAAGGTGATCGACTTTGGCGTTGCTAAGGCACTGGGACAGCGGCTCACCGAACGCACGCTGGTAACGAATTTCGGCGGGATCATCGGAACTCTGGAATACATGAGTCCAGAGCAAGCGGAGTTCAACGCCCTGGATATCGACACGCGGGCCGACATCTACGGCTTGGGTGTGCTGCTTTATGAATTGTTAACCGGGACAACGCCACTGACCAAGCAACGGGCGAAAGAAGCCGCGTTGACGGAGGTATTGCGTGTCATCCGTGAGGAAGAGCCGCAGACGCCAAGCCACCGTCTCAGCGCATCGACGGAAACGCTGGCGTCGATCTCCGCGCAACGCAAACTGGAACCAAGCCGATTGACGAAAGAGATTCGCGGCGAACTCGACTGGATCGTCATGAAATGTTTGGAGAAGGAGCGGACACGGCGCTATCAGACCGCTAATGGAGTCGCCCGCGACATCCAGCGCTTTTTGAACGACGAAGCGGTGGAAGCGGGGCCGCCGTCAGCGACATACAAACTGCGGAAGTTCGCACGCAAACATCGCAAGCTTATTGGCGCAGCCGCGGCAATTTCGTTCGTCCTGATCTTGGCGAGCGTCTTCAGCGTCTGGCAGGCCGTGTTGGCGAAACGCGCGGAACGCACTGCCGTTGAAGAAGCGGCCATCAGCAAAGCGATCAATGATTTCTTGGAAAAGGACTTGTTGGGCCAGGCCGACATTGGCAATCAGCCCGCGGGTACGGAGCGCAACAAGGATCTCAAGGTTCGCGAACTTCTTGATCGCGCCGCCTTGAACATCGCAGGCAAGTTTGCGGGACAGCCGCGTACGGAGGCCGCGATACTTCGGACGCTCGGCAAAGCTTATCAAGCCCTTGGCGAGTTTCCCGAAGCCCAGAGACACCTGGACCGATCGCTACAGCTTCGCCAAGAGACCATGGGACCCGACCATCCGGACGCGCTTCAAAGCATGAGCGACCTGGCGAGCCTTCATAGCGCGCGAAGCCAGTACGACGAGGCGGAGCGGCTGTACAGAAGTGTGTTGGAGACTCGACGAGCCAAGCTCGGCGCCGATCATGCCGACACGCTGCAAACCACAAACGACCTCGGCGTGCTTCTCTTGGAGTGTGGACGGTACAAGGAGGCCGAGCAACTCCTGACGTCTGTCCTGGAAACCCGTCGGGCCAAACTCGGTTCCGATCACTTGGACACGTGCGAGAGTTCCTATGAAGTTGCCATCCTGAAGATGACGCTTGGCCAATACCAAGAAGCCGAGGCACTGTACAAACACGCTCTGGAAGGTCGGTGCGCCACGCTCGGCCCCGACCATCCGCTCACCCTCATGAGCATGCACTCACTTGGGGGGAATTACCTCAATTGGCGCGAGCACGATCAGGCGGCGGATAAGTACGACGACGCGGAGAGGTTGTACAAGCAAGTTGTGGAGTTGCGAACCGCCAAACTTGGCGCCGACCACCCCGACACACTCCGCGCGCTGAATGATCTTGCCGCCGTCTACGGAGGCAGTGGACGACTTGACGATGCGTTAAGCTTGTATGAACAAGTCCTAAAAGGATGGCGTGCCAAACTCGGCCCCAACCATACGGATACTCTCACCGCGATGGGCAATCTCGCCGCGCTTCACTTTCGGCGCGGACGCCATTCCGAAGCCATTCCATTCTTCGAGCATGTGCTCGACGCTCGGCGAGCGAAACTAAGCCCCGACCACGTGGACCTGCTCACATCTATGCACAACCTGGGGGTTTCCTATCGAGACACCGGGCGCCACGAAGAATCGGAAACGCTGTTACTCGACGCAGTCACGCGAGCCAAGCGCGTCCTAGGATTCACACACACATTTACGCGGACCGCCATCCCGAACCTCGCTGATCTTCATTATCGACAAGGCAAACCGGAAGTTACCGAGCCGCTATTGCGCGAGATAGTTGATTTCCATCGCGACCACTCAGGTCCTGAATCGCAAGCGTACGACGATCAACTGAACTTTCTGTGTCTAAACCTGATGCGACAAAAGAAGTTCGTCGAGGCCGAGAAGATCGCGCGTGAACGACTAGCCATCCGCGTCAAAAACTCGCCAGACGGATGGGCGCTGTATTTGATGAAGTCACTAGTCGGTGAAGCGCTTACCGGCCAGGAAAAGTTCGCGGAGGCCGAACCACTCCTCGTAGAAGGCTATGAAGGTATGAAAAAGCGTGAGGAGACGATCAAAAGCAGCGTCCGGACCCACCACCTGAGTCGTGCCCTCGAACGGTTGGTGAAACTCTACGACGCCTGGGGCAAGGAAGCCGAGGCCGCCCGGTGGCGAAAGGAATTGGCCGACGTAAAGGCGCGGCCACTATAGCAAATCGTTAGACTTGTCCGCGAAAGCAATTCCGAATTTCCTCCAAGTTTCGTGAGCCGGTTCGGCTCGATTTTACGCATTGATGACAGCAACCGTAGGCCGCCGGCGACTTTCATTCCGACACCAAGGCGGTTTCGTATAGCAACCGAAATGAGAGGTTAATCATGAGCCGAGACATCGAACGACAAAAGGCCAAGACCTTGAAGGTGATGGACGCGCGGGATTTGATCAAAGCCAAGTTTTCCGCCATCCTGCCGCATCTGACGGCCGCCCAGATCGACCAGGTGCAGCGACAACTCGATGCCTATCTCATTAACGAGGACGTTGATAGACAATTGGAGGAACTTAACCGCAAGTCGATAATTGGCAGAACCCCCGGTGGCCAACCCGTACATGATGAGTCCAAGAGGGTCTCGCCGGACACCTTAATGAAAGTGAAAAAGAACAAGATCGACATCAAAGAAGCAGATACAGTTATCCGCCTCGATTTCGAGAAGCTGCTAGCGGCTGACGCATTGAAACCGACGTCAGACAACCCCGATGAGGCCGCGTATCTGCTCATGGTCAGGGCGGCGCTGGCAACGCAGGGTGTTTGGTTTCGTGTCTTTCGCAACAACAGTCAGATGGCTCGGACCCAGTATACGGCGCCGAACGATCACCGAGCCTGGTTTGCTATGTTGTGGTTTGGCGGCGACCGGCGAAACGAGATCCAAACGGACACCGGGCAGCTAACACGCAAGGCGCTGCTCAGCGTGCCTCGCCTCGCCGCCGGCTACTACGACTATGTCTATAACGGGCCGACGCTGCGGCTGTTGAAGGCCGCGGTCGACTCGGTTAGTTCCAAGGTGCGTGTGATGGTCGCCCTGCACCACGACTACAGTCCCAAAAGTGTCCGTGGCAAGGCCCTCGACTGGTATTTGAGAGAAAGGATCGGAAAAGGCGTACTCGGCGTGTCAGTCGAACTCCCCGATGAAAAAATCTGGGACGAGCCGGCCCAACTCCTGACGAAGGCACTGCATCTAATCAACCACGGCAAACTGAATGAAGCCAATAAGCTGGTGATCCTCGCTTCCTATCAAGCCGAGTGGGGCGCGAATGCCCTCATGCAGTACATCAAGTTCGTCGAGGCCGTCAAGCCCGGCGTCTCGGTCGTGCTGCAAGTCTTGCAAGTAGCGAAGAAACTGGGCGAAATTGCCGATGCGATCTTGCTGATTCGTTCGGCAGGAAAGGGCCTGTTCCGCTTATTGAGCGGCAAAGGGGCCCCGCCTGCGATCCCCGCGCCGGGTACCGGATCGCCATCCCGGCAGATCGCCGCACCGGCATCCAACCCGGTGGATTCATATCAAACCGCCATTAAGAAAGCGGAAAATGCGGTCCAACCTGCCACGCGTAATGCCCCAACGGCCCCGTCCGTAGCGCCCCGATCCGGCAACGGGCCCATAACACGGGCCGATTCTGTGGCCCCCGGCCCGCCGGGCCAACGCATCAATGAATGGGATCTACTGCCGCTTAATTCCGATGCCAGGAAGAGAGCGCTCGAATGGCTCAGCTCGACGGGTAACGCGGCCTATACTCGAGCGAATGCGCAGTACGTTGAGTACGTGAGACGCGAATTGAGGCATTTGGAGAAAGTAAAACCCCATTACACAATGGCCGACAAAAACGCGATTATCGATCGCGCGGACAAAATGTGGTGGAGCCAAGAGAATGTCGCGAGATACACGAACGCTCGCGGGGGCTTCAACGTCGACGTCAAATAATCCTGCGGTGGCGCCCTAGCCGTAGCTGACGTCGCATCGCTCCCCCTGAGCGAAGAAAGGTCGCCGACGCCTCCGGCCACTCGGAAGCGGCCGGCCGCCGCTTTAGCCGATTGATTACATCGCTGCTTCGCAATACTGGGCAGCAGGCCGGTTCACAGCCCTCACTGCAATGATGCCGGACAGGGGTAATATCATCCACCACGCGGTCGAGTTGGGTATCGCTCATTATCCCCGACTGGATTCGAACCAGTAACCTTCGGCTTCGGAGGCCGCGTCTCATCGAGAATATCCTGTTATTTTCCGGCTTTTTGCATTTCAGGAAGTGCACCTTTGCATATAATTCGCATGGGTTTGGTGACGAGTTTGGTGCACATCCCTGGAGGCTGCAATGGCCCGTCCACACAAAGTATGGTATCGGAAACAAACCGACTGGTGGATGGTAAAAATCGGCGGCAAGCAGATCAAACTTGCCAAGGGCAAAGACCAGAGAGCCGGAGCCAGCTCTAGATTCCACGAGTTGATGGCTGCGACGGCCCGTGCCCCGGAATCCGCAGCAGCCCGCACAGCCGACCTGGTTGAAGCATATTTGCGTCACAGCCGCATCCATCTCGCCGCCGACACCCACCGCATCAACAAGTATTACTGTCAGCTTCTTGCGGAGGCGTGCGGAACAATCCCCGTCCGTGACATCCGCGCTTTCCATATTGCACGTTGGGTGGACCGGAAAATCGAGGCCAAGGAATGGGGCGATACCACCGTTTACAATGCCCGCCGCACGGCCTTCCGAGTCTTTTCATGGGCCAAGGGTCAAGGCATGATTATTTCCAACCCCCTTGCCGGTCTGTCCAGGCCCAAGCCCGCACCCCGGCAACGGGCTTTAAGTGACGCCGAGTTTCAACAACTTTACGCCCATGCCGGCAGTCCGCTCCGCGATTTGCTTCTTGCCCTCTATCTCACCGGCGCACGACCTAAAGAGGTTCGTGAATTACGATGGAGGCAAGTCAAGGATGGCCGCTGGGTGCTTGGCAAGCACAAGACTTTCAAGCATACCGGCAAACTCCGCGTTATTCATCTCAACAGCGCCATGCGGGAAATGATGACTCGCCTGAAAGGTACCGCCAGAGGCGAGTATGTTTTCCTCAATACCCGAGACGAACCTTGGACTATGACCGCGCTACGGCAGCAAGTCTGGCGTTTGAAGAAGAAGCTCGGTTTGGCCGAGGACGTGTGCAGCTACTTATGCCGTCACGGCTTCGGCACCCGTGCGATCCTGAACGGCGTAGACGCTCCAACTGTCATGGAATTGATGGGCCATACGAGCATGGAAATGATTTCCAAAGTGTACGTCCATTTGGCCGATCAGCACCAGCACTTGGCCGATGCCGTCGAGAAGGTCAATGCTTCTGCCATGCCTTTGCCAACCGGTTACCATTCAACTCGGAAAAGAGCGAAGCCGGTTGCGAAGCTTGCCGCCGGGTGACGACCGGCTCCACGACGCATGATCGGCGGTATTCTTCCAACGCTTCATCCGAGATGCGAATAACCCCACGGCCGAGCCCGTGCCGCTCGTGTTGAATGCGGCCGGCGGCACAGAGCGCGTATACCGTGCCCGCACAGATGCCAAGCTTCAATGATGCCTGTTTGACCGTCATCGCACACCAGGCGGGGCTGATAGAATCTCAGGGACGACACCTACCACCCTGGCGCGTGGAGTTAGTCACCTGCCGAGGCTCCTCTGTCCTGACTTTCTGACGCCCGCTCCGCAGCACGAGCTTGTGCGGCTTCCAGTGCATCGGGCCTGAAATCCACGTCCGGGTACGGATTGCTTGGCGAGGCCCTTGCCAGTTCGGTCAACGCGACACGATCGTTTCTGGCGCCTTCAAGCTGCGCCAAGCTAATCTCACCGGCTTTCACCGGGTGGTAAACCGCTGCGAATTGCTTTTGCGATAGAATTCTAAACTCCATCAACTCCGATGCTTTTGGGTATTGCCCGTTTTGCATCGAAGTGTAGACCTGTTGCGTTACCGGACTGATTCTTCTAATCTCAGACACGATCAACCTCACTCTCTTGGGGCGACTTAATCGTTTGAACATTGGTCACCTTCAGTTAGGCGAAAAACAAATCGTTGACGACCGCAGCAATTCGTAAATTTCCAGCCCGCTCTCAACGGCCTCGACAACTTCACGAAAAGCCTCTTCTCGTTCCTCCTCACGCGCGAACATCGGCTCGAAGATCGAGATCACGTGCATTGCAATTGCGTAAGCGTGGTCATGAATCTTGTTTTTGTTCACTTATGTTCGCCAACATTGCCTTCATGAGTCGGTTGAACATTACAACGAGTTGACCGGGGATCTCGGCCACGATGCCGTATCCTTCGCCGCGCATTTTGGCGGTTTGCGCTCGGAGGAATTGCACGGCATCGCCATCCAGCTTCAATTCCAAATAAGGGAAAAGGTCTTCAATCCATACCCAATGCGGGTTTTGCTCCATGAACTCCTGGCCCTCGATGAAGCTCATGTGTTTGTGCGGCAAGCCGTGAGCTACGTCCGGTCGGAACTTTCTCAGCAGAGATTTTAACATTTTTTACCTCATACCTTGGTGACTTGGACAAGGATGACCTTGCCCGGATTTGCGTCCCTGTGATTGGCGATCAACTTTTGGTAGTAGGGCAGCGACTTGGCGTACTCTTCGCCCAAGTTTCGCATGTAGTCATAGAAGCTCTTGACGGATTGGCATTCAGGACGTGCTTCAAGGGCTGCCTCTTCGTCGTCGGTTTCCATGATGTACGTCTCGTACTTGATTTCCTTTCCTGCGGGCGCCCAGCCGATGGAGGCAAACGCTTTCTTAAGAAGCGCGAGCCACAGCTTATATGCCTTCCACCAGAGCCAAACAAATGCCGCCAGGAACGCGACAGATCCAATATTCTTCGCCGAATCCTCGCTCAGTCCCGCTTTCATCAGCAGATCAACAAGAGCCACGGTTAAACGAAGCAGCACCTCCATGAGTGGTTTCCCGATCGGCTCAATCAACGGCCACAGTACACCGTGAATAGTCTTCAAAATATCTCCCATCGCTCACCTCCCTGTCAGTAAACGGGTAAGAAGTTTCACGCCTTGATCCTTCGCGAAGCCCTGGACCTTTTCATTTTTCATGAGCTTTTGAAGCGGCGTCTCTTTGGGCGGGAAGATTTTGTTCTTCACCGCCACGAGGATCCAGGTCAGCGCCACGATAATTATGATTTGTTCCATTCCCATCTCGCTTTCTCTTTTCTTAAGTTTTGATCGTATTGTTCTGCCGGACCTTTGCCCGCACGTTGCGAGGCCCAATAAAGCCCGGCGAGAAGAATTGCGAGTCCCACGAAGAATTCCATTAAATGTCCCTCCCTTGATCTTTTTCTTGGGACTGTTCGTTTGCACGCGAGGCCGCGCGTTCGCAGGCGGCGTCAAGGGGGTCCTTCGAGGCTTCTTTTGTCGAATGCAGCGACTTGCTGTCTTTCCCGAATTCCTGCGAGGGCTCGGCCTGATGCTTGCTTTTGTAAATCTCAAGTTGGGTAGGTACTGCTATTGCCCCTGGTTCGTCTCTCGATTTTTGAGAATCCGGGAAGGCATTAAGCACAAAATCTTGCAGGTCTTTTAAGCCCCGACGCCATTCCGCCCACAGCGTGCTAGAACCTGTGGGCCGTCCCAAGCCTTGCTGGACCTCTTCGGCCTTCTTTTTTTCTTCCGAAGCTTTTTCTGCCTTCTTCGCCATCGCTACCTCCTTAGACGTTCATTGACGTGCTGGTTAAAGACTTCGGCTTCGAGCCATGCGTCCACCGCAGACTCGGTTCGCCGCTTTTCTGCCTCCAAACCCATTCCGGTCACTAGCATGTCCGCGATTGCGGAGACCGCGATGCAAGCTGAGATGGTCTCGCACACACCCACCAGTGCAACTGCCAAGACAATCGCCAGCGGGATTTCTGCGGAGCGGCAGGCGTTCATGCTCCACTTCGGGAACAGTCGAGAGAAGATCGAGTCGCCGATATATTTTGAATGGATTTGCTCCCGACGCTTCAGCCGTATTTGCCGTGCCGCTGCGTGCACAAAGAGCATGAAGCCCATGCCGATCCAAAACCAGTTGAGGCATTGAGCCCCATAAGTAGGAGGCACGCACGCAATCGCTAGGGGAACCCCAAGAAGAAGCCCCAACACGGCAGGGCCTTGAAAGTAATGCCTGCCCATTGTTCCGGGGACACGTGTGTAGACAGCCCACATAAAACTGAGTGCCTGCAATACAAAGACGAATGCACCAAATTGTTGTTTCCATCCCTGTTCCGGTTGCGCGAATCCAGCTTGAGTCATAAACCCTCCTCAGATCACTTGGTTGAAGGTGATTTTCTTGTAAACTCGATCCCCGAATTTCTTGCCTGCTTGGTACAGGTAAGCCTCGACTTGAAAATCTGGCGGGCCTCCACGCTTCAGCGCTCCGAACGCCTCTGGCGGGACGTGAGGAAAGACCTGCTCGTTGACCGAAAACCCCACTTGATGATCGGTGCCGAAAACCTGATCCCAAGCATTTTGCTGTTGATTGGGATTTTGCGAGACGTTGAATAGCTTGGTTCTGCCCGAACCAAAAAGTGTCGAGAACCGCTGATTCGTCGATAAATCGTTCTGAGCAAACAACAAAATTGCCGCATGGCTTGACACAAAAGCTTCCATCGCTTTTTCCGCACCGGCGCCGTTGAAACTCCGCTCTAGACCGGGAGCGTGCTGGCTTAGATCCCAATGCCCGAGTTTTGCACCGCGCGAAATTGATAAGGTGCGGGTTTCCCACTCGTCGGGAGCGATTAGGTACTGACACTCGTCTCGATAAATTCCGACCGGACGATCCATTCCAGGCGGACGCTGAAGGCAGGTTTGCTGCACGCACTGCACAATCGCAGCTTGAGCCACGGCGCAGTTGATGCCCTTCACGACCGGCCAATCTAAAACAAGAATTTTTCCATCCAACACTAATTCCGGCGGGGTGTTCGTCTGGCCCGATGAAAACACGCCGAGGAAGGGAGGAAAGACCCACGGGAGCAACCCAGCCTGAGCTGTGCCGAGTACAGATCCCACGAACCTGTCCCCATATCCCGGCAGTTGCTCCATGAAGTAGCCAACGCATTGGTTGTAAGCCGCCACTTCTGTTAGGGAAAGTTGACCAGCTTTGGCTTTGGCTTGCGCCATCATCAAAGCTTTCCCGCATGGCGTTCCTTCCTTCCACTCCTTGGAAGCCACCTGCTGAAACGACACCCCGACACTTGCAAGCACATCGAATATCTGTTTCAAAGTTGGTGGCCATTGAACAATCTCCGAAATCTTGATTAGCTCGATCACATGCCTTAACAGGGCTATTGCTTGTTGTTCCCATAGCTTGCTATTTCCGTCGCCTCCGCCTTGGTTCCTAGTCGCAATCCCGCTCATCCGGTCGGTAAAACGACACAAGTCCTCCACCGACCCACCTGGTCGGGATAATTGCCACATGGCTAGGTCAAAGGAAATGGCCGGATTCAGGCGTCCACACGATTACGTCCTCACCACGGCCTGCCATGTTCGCGATCTTCACCGCCCACTCGGCTTCTCCCGATTCCACGCAGCACCAGCACATGCCTGGTTTGCTTTCATGGCCGAGGAAATCTAAAGCGAGGTTGGCAATCCCCGTTGTCTTGCCCGATCCTGTTACACCCAGGGCCAAGGTGTGGCTCATGTAATCCGAAAAATGGAGGAATTTGCATCTCCGTTTGTCGGGCGGTTTTTTCTGCTTTTGCCAGATAATGGCCAAAAACAGAATCACGGTCACTGCCATAAGCCAAGGAGTGTACTGTGACATTTACGCACCCCGGAACTCCGGGCCTCCATAAGGAAATTGGTTAAGGCGATTAGAGAACGAAACGCCAGCCTTCGGGCGGCGTGTCTGGGTTTTTCGTGAGCTTGGCTGCTAATCCCCTGAGCAGTTTCGCCCACACCTCCGCGCCATCACCGGGGCTTAACCATAAACGAACGCGACGGTCGTTGAATTTCAAATCAACGGGTGCAGGTTTGCGAGTCGCCCCACCGCGGGCGGCTTTCAGGTCGTTTACGAGGGTCTGGACGCGATCCCTCGAAAGCTTCTCATTCAAAGCCCGCTCGAAGGCGACTTGCATGTCCTCGGTGTTTTTCAGCGTGCAGATCACGTAAGCCAGGGAGGGAGAGACTTTACCGAGGTAGTGTTTGAGCGGCTCAGGAAGTCCCAATTGACTTAGGATGCGGCTTATTTGGCTTTCAGACATCCCGAGCTCACGGGCGGCCTCTGCCTGGGTTTGAAGGCCCATGATGTCCATGAACTGGAGCACCAGCGTGCATTGGGCCTCAGCACTCATTGACTGCCTAGCCCCGTTTTCGTGCATGATGATGGGGATGGCGAGCTTCGGCGAGTAATCCTCATCCAGGATTTCAGCGCGAAATGGGATTTCCAGTTCCAGGCAGCTCCACCATCGCTTGTGGCCAGTGGCAATCGTATGGCGCCCGTTTTTGTCTTTCCGAAACACTTTTCCAGGCTGAAGAAGGCCTTGGCTGGCAATGGAGCGTTTCAGCACTTCGCATTTTCTGGGGTCCAGCTTTGGGTTAAGCGGACAGGTATCACAGATTTTCGGGTCGAGATCGAATACCTCAGACATGGCCTCGCTCCTAAAGCTTTGGATAAACGCAGAGCAGCGGCGCGGCGTTATGCGCCCGCACTGCGAGGAACTACCCTAATTACAGTTGATGAGGCTGTATCCATTTCATCGGCAACGCGCTTTTCATTGCGCTGCTAAATCTTTAATCCTTTTTCTTATCTCGCGTCAAATTGCACTCACCCTTGCACGGCCGCAAAAGCCGGCTTGACCCTTTTTGATTTCTTGGGTATCGGGGATAGCAGTTTGCCGTGGCAGCGGTCAATCCCTTCTAATTTAACCATTCCTGCTTCTTGCCCCCACAGCTTGCACGATTCATCTTGCTCAGCCGGAGCAGTATGACTTCTAAAGCGCAACCGGCAAGCCAGTCTATGAAACAAATTGGATGCTTACGCTTTCTCATGCGCCCGTTAGCAATAATTGCGCCGTACTCCGGGACCACTTGCATTCCTTGCTCTGAGCTTCCACCGCTGTTTTGCTGGGCACGCATCTTCTATTTCCAATCCTAACTACGACTCTTCCTCAGTCAAATCTCCGCCTCACAGGCCGTTGACATCCCCGCCGAGCCGCGCTAAACCCGAATCGGGGCAGGCTTTCCTAAATGGGTCGGGGTATCCTGGCCGGCGTGCCACAGAGCAAACAACAGGAGGTCAGTATGGCAAGGACGCCAACCAACTCAGACGATCAAAGACCTGTCGAACACGGTGACGCCTTCGAGCCGCCCGCAAGCCAGGCAATCATCGATCAACCCACTAATCTAAAGCACGCGTCGGCGGAGAATGGCGAACACAAACCACGCTCGACCATCGCCATGCCACTGGGGGACGGAAGCGTTGCACATTACACCGACGAAGGCAATTTCCAGGGCGTGGGCATTAGTCGCGAACATCCTGATCCCAATTTCCGTCCATCGTCTCACGTATTGGAACCCTTGAAGGAAGAACACCAGGGCGTGAAAAAGCATCGTTGGGACAAGCCGTCCAAGAGCTGGATCAAACGCAACATCGGCAACAATCCGGTCGCCGAACGGCTAGATTCCGAGGAACGTTTTGAGGAAGTGGTCAAACGCAGCCGCGAAGAAATCGACAAATCTCGCTAATGGGCCTGCTCGACACTTTGCACGGCAAAAAGCACTATGCGTTCAAGCGCGAGGGCGGCCTTTGCTTCGCCGATCCCGGTTTTGTCGACCCACGAACAGGCAATGTGCCAGGCACGCCGGGCCTGGGAACGCACTTCGTGATCCGCACCCTTATCGCGGGACTCCATCGCTAATCCCGCCTTTTGTGCTCCTGGCGTAGGTCATCGCCATCATGCTCCTTTCTCCAGCCAGCCACCCGTAAGCGACCTTTCGCTTCAAGCTGAACCCGCCGCCGGGCGGATCAAGCGAAAAATCGGTTCCCCCTAAAGGTCGCCCCCAATTTTCCGCTTGATCCGTGCGCGTTCGCCCCGGCTGGTCCGGGTTCTCAATTCTTGAAGCAAGGCCGCATGGGGCGGCCGGTTAACAAGGAAGGAACCAAATCATGTCTGAAGAAACCAACACCAAAGCCAACGGCAAGAAACCGACCCACATTGTCTACCAAGTTCGCGGAGGCGGACAGGACAAGGGATTCTGGGACCGTGTCGGCTCCGCCTGGGCCCACGATGATGGCAAGGGTTTCAACGTGAAGCTTCACGCCGTGCCAATCGACGGCCGCGTCGTGCTCCGCACCAATGAACCCAAGCACTGATCGAGCAACCGGGCGGGCTTTAGGCCCGCCCCTTCCAATGAAAGGAATCCGAGTATGAGCAACAGACATACGCCAACAATTGAACATGCACCCGGCCCGTATTTCTACCAACGGGACAAAGACGGTTGCGATGATACGTGGAACATCATTGCGGCCGATGGCTCGTGCGTGGGTTGCATCCACTTTTGGGATAAGCCAGGCACGCGGGAAGCCGAGGAGACCGAAGCGAATGCGCGCCTGTTTGCCGCAGCGCCGGAGCTACTTGGGGCCCTAGAACGTCTCGTCCGATGTACACAGGACCTATCCAACGCTATCGGACCCGCGTGGCGTGAATGCGAAGATGAATGTCATCAGCTCCGGCGTGCGTGCCGCATCGCATTTGGTGCGATTGGCAAAGCCAGAGGCGTCCGGCCGTGAATGCCACCACTATGATCAGTGCTTTCTACGCGGCCCGCTTTGTTCGGCGGGCCGCGTCCATACGACACGCCTCACCCCCTTTACCTGCCAGTCCGCTCGATGAATTGTTCCGTTGATGTTCGTAGCATTCATGGAGGAGACCAACGCCGTTCAGGGTTGGCCCGACTCCGCTGGCTTGGCGGACTCCCAAATGACGATGCACCGGGCCAATCGACGATATGAAGAGGAAATCGTCGAAGAACAACGGACCCAATAATCAAGCTGACTTCACTTAGCCGGTTTCAGCAATTCCCGCCCGCTGAGTCCGGCCCACCCGCGCTCCTTTAGTACACGTTCCATCAGCGAGACATCCTCGCCAGCCTGCATCGCAACGATTCGGAACGCTTCCACACATGGCTCGTCTTCTGCCGCCGCCTGGGCCTGTCGCTGCATCCTGTCTTGAGCTTGTATCGACACCACCCGTCGTTGTTGCAAATATGCAACGAGGAGTTCCAAATTTGTGCCCAGTATTTCCACCTTAAACCCGCGTGATGAGAAAACGAGCGTTAGCGGAACATCGTGTCCCGGTAGGTACACAATGTCAGGTGTCCAGGTCCAGTCCAGCGAGCACTCGTTGCCGCCCACGCCTTTGAGCGTCAGCGTTCCAGCCGAGCTGCGCTGGCCGCGGACAAAAGCAAAACAGCCGGATGCGGCCAGGTCCGCATCCTCCTCGTCTTTTATCAGCCGCACCACACTCGTCGGCGCAGCCGGCTTTTCCGAGTCCCGCAACAATTTCTCCATCGCGGTCATCGTCTAACTCCTTCGCTAGTACCCATAGCCTAAATTCGGCTGATGCGAAGGCTCCAAACGCTGCTGCGTCGATTCAGCCCTGTTTCGCATCATCGCCATCCGGCGAAACCGCTCCAGGTGACTCTTCACCCGGCATATAGGCAATTGCCGCTTGGCGCCTTCCCGCACCAGGTCCATTGCATGCAACGGCCGCTCATCACCGATCGCGGCCTGCCGAAGCGCCCATGCCGAGTCGGTATAGATCGTGACCGACTCCTTGCCGCGTGACATATCAACGTAGAATTGGCGGGGATTGACGGCCGGTAAACTCTCCGACGAAACCGCCACCAGTACCCGCTGCGCGGTGGTTCCCTGGCCCGCGTAGCTCGTAAGCACGTAGCCGTGAGACAGGTTGCGGAAGGTCTTGTCGAGCTTCCACCCGTTGTTCAAAATCAGATCGCCCGCCGGCGTCAACGCCTTGATCGTGTAGAGCATGCCATTCTCTACCCGGTGCTGACCGTCCTTGGTTTTTCCCGTGGTCGTGATCCGAACTTTGTCGCCCGCACATAGGTTCAGCGATGACGTGCCGTAAAGCTGCGTTGACCGGGCACGCGATGCGAGGTCCTTGGCATTTTCCGCCGTGACCGTCACTTTCTGGCCGGCACGGTATGAGCCGGAATGCCGGAAGAATTGCACGACTCTTCCCGGCTCATAGTTCAAAATGTCCTCACGCTCAGCTTCCGTCAGTTTCAGCGGGACCAGTCGCTCAAACGTGCGTTCGTTCGGCCCAAGAATCTTTTCCGCTTTCAGCCGCTTGCGAAGCTCCTCCGTGATCGCCTCGCCTTCCTTGTGAGTCGGGCAGAGCACCAGAGCGGATTTCTTATCGTGCAACGCCTGGATATAGTCGCCCACCAGCCGTTTGTACTTATCCCAGACCCCCAGGGTTTTGATCGCACCCATCGCCTCCAACCGGTCAAATCCTTCCGCCGTATTCCCCGCCGCGAGCAACTCCACGGCTTCGCGGTAGTTCTTTGCTTCCTGCCGACGAATGTCTTTGAGTTCGGCCACTGGCAGGCCCGCATCGTCCTCAATCACCGCCAGCGGTTCGCCGCGAGCCACCGCGCGATTCTGGCGCCGGTCGCCGGAAAGGAGCAACCTTGCATCAAGTTCCCTGGCTAACTTGACCAGCGAATGGGCATCCCGAAAGCCCATCATGCTGGCCTCATCCACCACGATCAGCCCTCCCCGCACGTTGTCCTGCAGTTCTTTGTTGGCAAAGAACTCCGCAAGCGTCGTTGCGTCCTTGAGCTTTGCCTCTTCACGGAGCACCCCGCGCGAGGCACGCGAGGCCACGGCAAGACCAATGGTCGCATGCCCGGCCTTTTCAACGCCTTCTACGATTTCTTGGATCGTTGTGGTCTTCCCCGTCCCTGATCTTCCGCGAAGAATCATGACGCGGTTTTTGCTTTGCCATACATGACGAACGGCTTTCCTTTGTTCCTTTGAAAGCCAGTCCCGGCTGATGACGCCACCCGGATTGAGTGGACTTACTTTCCCCTTCCCGGTCTTTGCAAACTCCAGCACGCTCCGCTCATCGGCCAGAACTTCCAGCGTGCTGATGCAATCGCGTCCGTCGATCCTCGCTCGCACCAGTTCGGGCCGCATAAGTTCTTTTTTCAGCCGCTCCACCGACACGCCGCCGACGCCATGCTTCAAAGCCGTCGCGAGCAGTTCCTTCTCCTCCACCACGCTCTTTCGGAGCAGCAAATGCCGCAAAGCCCAGTCGAGTGCCTGCCCGTCGGCGAGCGGAGCTTCCCTTCCACCCGACAGCCGGCTTTCAGCGTGCGTGAGCTTCAAGTGATCCAGCTCGCCGGGTTCAAGCCGGGCTACCCATCGCTCGAACAATTCTTCCGGAGGAAGTTGGTCGCTCTTGGATTCGCGGGTCTTAGCTCCGAGTTTCGCCTTTTGGTCTGGGTTGGTAATGCCAAGTTTTGCAGCTTTCTTCTCAATCACGTCAGTTCGCTGTGAGAACCGTTCGATCAAATCGCGGCTAATACCGGTGATTTCGAAGGCATCCTTTGTGCGTGCAACATCGTAGCCAAGCTCTTGAAGCCGATTGGCAAGCCGTGCATGCCACACCGCCTGCCAGTAAGGAGCTTGAGCCTTGATGTGGCCGATCTCTACGGCCTTAAGTTGCTGCTCGACGGCGTCCTCGCAGGCATTTATCAGGCATGCATGGATGTGATCTCCAGGATCGGCCACACCATCTACCGGCCGGCTATACCGATGATAGAAGGGCACGATGATACCGTTGCCCACGATCCGATTGTGAAACGCGCCCGCTTTTCTGACGCGCGTCGCAATCTCCTGCTCGATATCGCTCATGGTTTCCATGACCGTATCCCAGATGGCTTGCTCGACTCGCTCATCGCCCGCCAGCGATCGCATCAACGCCACAGACTTCGGGGCACTCCAGGTAAAATCAACCAGCGGCCGTCGATTCTCGCGGTGCGAAGCCGTCAACCGCTGGCCGGTTTTTGGATTGAGGTTGTCGCAAAGGGCATGAAACTCCTCCATCGATACTGCGCCCGATAGGCCGAGCTTGTCGGCAAGCTTGCCCTGGCATTCGCCGGCGTATTCGCCACCTTTGCCATAGCCGTAATAGTCGCCGGCCTTCGAGTAATAGGCCTTGGCCGCAGCCGAATTGGCAGGAACGGTGATCCGCAACATGCCATGATCCTATGCCGGCGCGGCAAGCAATGAAGCCACAGACGTCTCTCCTCCGCTTCGCGGAGGCATTCTTGCACTGTGCAAGTCGGAATCGGTTCGAGAGTTCGACGATGGGGAAAGAAACGATCCAGCGGGTGATTTGTTGACACATGTCCGCTATGAACTGGTCAGAAAACCAGATGTCCATCGTCGGCTGCATATACCGCGGCGGCCGTTCGGCGTTTTTATTTCGTTACCGTTGCTTGTTCAGTTTTGGTCATGGAGGAACGCCGGCGCGTGCTCGCTGATCCAGGTCTTGACCTCCGTTTGTGACTCGAACTCCGCCACTTCAATGCTGTCAATCGTGGGTCCATCCTCTCCAACTTGCCGAATCTCTTCTGGGCTCATCTCACGAACCCAGACCAGGCGATGGCGCTGCAACCCGGCATGCGTCAGGTTCACGGCACCCTTGTTGAGCGGTCGGTCGAGGTTGCTCCCCCGAATCAGCACGAGATACACAAGATCGCCCGAGAACTTCAGCAGCAAGCCCTCTGATGGATCGTACCGGCAGGGCCCAAGCCAGGAGTAAGGGAACCAAGTGCTGTTGCCGTCGCGGAAGCGGAACTCCACGGCGCTGGCATGGTCGCGGATGCCCCTTAAGTAGCCAAAAGCCCGGCACGATGCTTCGTCTTCCTCGCCGTCGGCATCGTCTTTGAGCCGGCCATCGGAATTCCTGCTCTCATGGCCCGTCGACCGCAATCGATCCTTATACGTCGGCTTATCGGTCATGATCCGGCCCTCGTTCGGCGTCTTTGACAGACACCGGCTTATGGGACGGATGCGGCGCTGGCGGCTGCTTCGTGGATTCGGCAAGCTCGGTGGCCGACAGCGGATCATCGTGGCGGCTAACCGCTTTCAGCAGTTCCTTGCGATCATCGGTGAATATCAGAGCCTGTTCCTTGCCACGCGTCGCCGCGACATAAGCAGTGCGCTCGCAGGTCGCGGGCAATGATTCGCTGGAGATAGCGACGAAAACCTTATCGACCGTCACACCTTGGCTGGCGTGGCTGGTGATCACATAGCCGTGCGTTAAATGACCAAAGTCGCGGTCGATCACCCAACCGTTAGCCATGATGATGTCGCCGCGTTTGGTAAAGCCCCGCACGGTAAGCAGCGCGCCGTTGTTCAAGCGATGCTTGCCGTCCTTGGTCTTTCCGCCGGCCGTGAGCCGGATGCGGTCGCCCATCGCCAGCACAAGTTCGATGGGCCGGTACACCTCGAACCGCTTGGCAAGCTCCGTCGGCACCTCGACGCTATCGCCTACGATGAACCGTGTGCCTTTGACATAATCCGGAGCATTCTGGTGGAATTGAACCAAATCCCCTGCATCGTATTCAGTGGCATCGCCCTTCTGGGCGTCGGTCAAGTGCAACGGCACCCATGCCTTGACTAGGTGTTCCTTCCCAAGCTTGCTCTTCTCCTTAAGCCCGGTGCGAATAGCCTCGGTAATCCGATTGCCTTCGGCGTGCGTCGGCGACACAACGAGTGCCGACTTCGCTTGTCCATCCCGCTTCTTCTCGGAAACGGCAGCCAGGTAGGCGTGAGCCAGTTGCTGATTGCGGGCGCCATCGGCAAGCTGCCTGATCCAGCCGAGCTTGTCTAATTCCTCGAATCCTTCTGTCGTTTTTCCTTCGCTCAACTTCTGAGCAGCCTTCTTGTAACTGCCTTGCTGCCGCAGAATCTCCGTGACTTCCGCGACCTTAAGTCCCGCCATTTCTTCCAGAAGCTTCAGCGGCTCGCCAGCGGTCACGCTGCGGTGCTGTTTGCGATCACCCACTAGCACCACGCGAGCATTGAGTGTTTCGGTTGCGTCAAATAGTTTGAGCATGTCACGTGTGCCAAGCTGGCTGGCTTCATCCACGAGAATAACACCGCCGCTTGCTGTCTTCTGCATGGCTTCGTCTCGTAAGAATCTCGCCACGGTGTCGGCGCTCTCAAATCCGGCTTCCTCACGGAGCACTTCGCGGCTGGCCTTTACCGATTGCGCCAAAACCACGACCGGCCGCCCGGCTTCAGCCAGCGCCTCGCCAATCTCCCGCTCCAAAGTTGTCTTACCCGTTCCCGCCACACCCCGGATGATGATGACGCGGTCGCGGGAACCAAGCGCGTGCCGCACGGCTGCTTTCTGACCTTTCGTGAACCATTCGCGGGAGCAGGGCCGTTTTGGATCTCCCAGCGGCCGGCAACGCCCGCGTCCCTTACGGGCAAACTCTACGAGGCGGGATTCGAGCGATACCATTTCCCTGGTTGTCGCCATCGTCCGCCCGTCCACTTCGCTTCGGATCAGAGGCCGTTTGCTTACTTCGCTGGTCACATCTTCCACTGTCACGGCGCCGAGGCCTAGTTTCAACGCTTCGGTCACGAGCTTGCGTTCCGGAACCACCGCCTCTCGCACGAAACTGTGCTCGATGGCATGATCCACCGCCGGCTGCTCTTTGCACGGAGGTCTGACTATCGCCTGCCTCCGAGCATTCACGGCAACGATCCTCTCGCGTTCGTCGGGCGTCAAACGAGCCTGCCATTCCTTCCGCAGCTTCTCCCACGAAAGCGCCGGGCCTTTCTTCTCACGCGTCTCCGCCCCCAGCTCCGCCTTGCGGTCAGGGTCCAGAATGCCCCGCTCGGCCGCCACCTTTTCAATCAGGGTGGTCCGCCGCGAAAATCGCCTGAGCACGTCAGCCGGTATTCCGGCAATCTCGAAATCGTCCCGCTTGCGGGTGATGCCAAGGCCTAAGTCCTGAAGACGGTTGGCTAGCCGCACGCGGAACGCCGCCTGAAAATACGGTGCGTCACGTTTCAGTTCCCGAAACTGCCCCGCCTTCCAACGTTTCTCTGCCTCATCCCAGGTAGTGTTGAAGACGAAGACATGGGCATGGAGCTGGGGATCGGGAATACTGTTCACCGGCCGCGATGTAGTGTGGATGAATTCCGCCCAGACCATGTTTGCGCTGGTACGGTCGACCTCAACGCCCTTCCTTCGGACGCGGGTCTTCATCTCGGTCTCCATTTCCCGCATGGTTTCACCGACAGCCGAGCGGAAGGAGTCGAGCATTTTCTCATCGCCGCTCAGGCCGTAAAGCAGCGAGACGGATTTGGGCACTGAGCATGTGAAATCGTAGCCGACGGTGCGTTGCGAGCGCGTCCGCACGGTGAGTTTATCGCCAGTTTGTGGGTGAAGATTGTCGCAGAGCCGCTCGAACGAGAGCTTGTCTACCGTGCCTTCGAGTCCTAGCCTTGCAGCCCCTTTGCCGCCCCAAAAACCGACTAGTTCCTGTCCTTCGCTGTAATAGTCTGCCGTCGCGTAATAACGTTTCGCGTCCTTGGAGCTGTCCTGTTGCGTGATGCGGATCACGCCTCATTTTAGGCTACCATAAACACGTTAACGAAATCTTAAGCCTTATCTGCTCTCCCGCAGTCAGCCTTGGTTTGCGAGGATTATCGCTTCCTCAATGTCACCGGCGCGCGACCGCAACGCCACCCGGCACCGTAACAGTTTTTTCTCTGAACCATCCAGTTTTTCTGATTTTCTCACATGCCCTGAATGGACACTTTGCTTGTTGCTTCGTTGGCTTCCCTGCGACGCATGACGCTGCGCAGAGTTTCTGGATAGACCGCCGTCGCGGTCGGCGCAATGCGCCGTGTGCCTGTCCCGGAAATACAGCTTGAAAGCACTTGCGGAATGATATTTAGTCTTTATAATGTGCCCTGACAAGGCACGAAATGAAAACAAATACAAATCACCCCCTGAAAACCCTTGGGCCGCAGGCTGCCCGCCTGGTCGCCGCACTCTACGATCGTGACCGGCGAACGTTTAGTCTCGGCGAGGCTAAGACCATTACCGGTCTTAAAGATGCCTCTGCCCGAAGCTTCGTGCGCAAGCTGGTTGACCGCGGCGTGGCGGCTCGCTTGCGCCCCGGTCTATTTGTGCTAGTGCCGTTCGAGCTAGGCTCCGAACGCGACTATCTCGGCAACCCTTTTGTCGTGGCCCGCGAATTAATGCGCGGCAAGCCATACTACCTTTCACATGCCTCGGCCATGGACATCCACCAGATGCTCACGCAGCCCCAGCTAGTGGTCTATGTGACTTCGCCCACCCCTATGCGCCCCGTGGTGGTGTCAGGAACCGAGTTCCATTTTGTCCACTGCGAGCGAGCGCACGTTTTTGGCGTCACCGAGCACTGGGTAGACCGTCAGGAAAAGGTCACGGTGAGCGATCCGGAACGGACCGTAATTGACGGTTTGAAGCTGCCCAAGTACTGTGGCGGCTTTACCGAAGTGGCAAAAGGCTTCTGGATGCGCCGTCACGACGTGGATATTGACAAGCTGGCCGATTATGCGCTTCGCCTCAAAAGCGGCGCCGTCGTGCGCCGGCTCGGATACTTGCTCGAAGCTTACGGCGTGGAAGCTCCCAAAGCTATCGCACGGCTCCAGAAGCGTCTCACCCCCAGCTATCTTCTTCTCGACCCGCTGCTTCCGCGCGAAGGGCGATTCCTTGCCCGCTGGCGCCTCCGCGTCAACGTGGAGCCCGAAGAAATCCAGGCCGTCACCCGCACGTGATCAGGGCCGCGAGATGATTCCGCAACGCAACCTTTCCCTGCTTTCCACTCGCCTGGCCAAACGAGGCGGCAGGCGCATCCCAGAAGCCGTACTGGAGCGCGATTATTGCCTGGCGTGGTTCCTAGTGGCCCTGTCCCGAGCGCCCCTCCGTGAGCACCTCATATTCAAGGGCGGCACGGCTCTCAAGCGTTGCTACTTCGGCGACTATCGATTCTCCGATGGACCTCGATTTCACCCTGGCCAAGGAGGTTCCCTTTGACACCATCCGCAATGAACTCGAAGCCGTATTTGCCGAATTCGCGCGCGCCAGCGGCGGCACTATGCGCTTCGCCCGACATGACCGCCACTCCCATCTCAACACCCATACATTCTTTCTCAGCTACGAAGGACCGCTGCCGACCACCCGCGCAGCCAAGGAAATCAAAGTGGATATTACCATCCGTGAACGTTTGGGTTTTCCGCTGGAACAGCGGCGCGTGCTGAGAGGCTATAAGGAATATGCCGATCTGCCTGAAGACGCGACTGTGCAAATTTATTCGCTGGACGAGATCGCAGCGGAGAAAATCGTTGCTCTGATGGACCGGGCGCGGACCGAGCCGAGGGACCTGTACGACGTGTGGTATTTGTTTGGCAACAAGCATGTGGATACACACGATCTGCTCAAGGCCGTCGAGCGAAAACTCGATTTCCGAAAACTGACACTCGCCGAAGTCCGCGATAACCTAGCAGCTAAAGAAGCCCGCTACGAAAGGCTCTGGGAGAAGCGGCTGGCCGCTCAAATGGCTGAACTCCCTGACTTCGCCGGTGTCTACCGCCTTGTTCGGCGCGTCCTGCGGCAGTCGGGCCTTATCGGCAATTAAGGCCCCGGCCTCGCATTTCCAATCCCGTCATATTTCCTCGCGATGAGGCGACCTCCGACGAACCTGAGCGGGGCAAGCGTACCCACGACGCTTGGTGAGCGGCAGGAGTGTAGGCGGATGGCTGAATTTTTCCATTTTCTAATTGCACCCGCTGCCCAGGGCAGTAACATAGACACCAGTCCTGTCGCGAGATTCTTCCGGTGACTGGGCGACGCCGGAGGAGTTACGGCAGGACTTTTCTCATGCGCTTTTTCTTGCGATTGCAGATCTTCGCCCGTCCCGCTCCAAATCGAAATCACAAACGCAGGACTTTGAAAGCCTACTTGGAAGATAGGAGTTCAGATGTCGAGAAGAATCTGCGCCGTGCGCGGAGGCAGGTTGGAAGCGGAGATGGCATCGGCACCATTGCCTTGCGGACCGGGAGGATTTATTGTTGGATTCTGCAAGGATCGCCACTGGACAAAATCCTGCCAGAAGGTTCTTCCATCAACGACAGGAAAGCCAGGCAAATGGAACCAGCTACGTGCCGTCGAGTAGGACACTCCGGCACAGACGGCAAATTCCTTGGCGTTCAAGGCTTGATCTAGGCGGCGCTTCTCAATGACGGATTCAAGGGCAATACCTTGCAGTTGCTTATCCCGCCTATGGCGTGTGGGAGTGGGAACGTCGGGCGTTTTCATATCAGTCGCAGCGTGAATCTACTGAAAACATCATATCACAGGTCAAGGGCTCTGTCCCTCTAAAACTGGCTGTCACAGCCAGTTACAGCGATTTCATGCACGGCCATCGCAAAACAAAGGCGTGATGTCTGCCGATTTCAGTCTTGCCCTCGCTTCGGGCCCAAACTTGTTTCTCGTCAGTAACCGGAAAGCGCTATCCATTCTTGCCGGTTGATTACTGCACTCTTACTGCACTGTCTGCTAAGCCATTGATAAACAATGGAGCGGGTGAAGGGAATCGAACCCTCGTTACTGGCAAAGTGGTTTTCAGTGGCGCACGATCCGCAGAAATGCTGGACTTTTGCGAGCAGTTGCGCTACGCTTACTGCACAAACTGCACATCGCCCGTATGGCCTCCATCTACAGGAAACGCAATTCCCCGTTCTGGTTCGTCCAGTACATCGACGCCGACGGCATCCGGCGAAACAAATCCACCGGCTTGCGAGCCGACGATCCGGGGGAGACCGTCAAGGCTCGTGCGTTGCGTGCCCAACTCGAAGCCAAGGAACTCAACCGGAGCGGTGTCAAAATCTGCGGCGCCGGGTGGGATGCTTGGGTTCCGAAGTACCTGGAGCGGCACTGCGAAAGCCCAGGGACATTTCAACGCTATACCAGTTCCTGGTCATGGCTGGCGTTTTGGCTCCAGGAAAACCGTTTCCGCTCACCCCGCGCGATCACCTATCGCAACGCCATTGAATACATCGAGTGGCGTACCAATTACAAGAAGAAAACCGGCAAGCGCGCCGGACGCAACACCGCCATTATGGAGCTGAAACTCCTGGCCATGATAATGGGTGAGGCGGTACGTCTTGGTCATGCCGACGCCAACCCACTCGTAAGCCTCAAGCTGCGGCGGGACAAGGCCGCGAAAAAGCCGGAAATGACCGACAAGGAAATCCGGGAGATTCGGAAGGCGCTAACAGGCGAGCCGGAATGGATGCAAATGGCCTTTGAGATTGCCCTTCATACCGGCTGCCGCTTGCGTGAGACACGGTTGCCGAAAAGATGTTTGGATTTTGCCGAAAACAAGATCACCTTTCCATCTCCCAAAGGAGGTGAGGAGCGAGCCTTCTCGATTCCGATGCCTTCGGCCCTACGTCCATTGCTGGAATGTTTTTGCAAGACCGATCAGGAGTTTACGGTCGAATTTCCATTCCAGCCCTCCCGCCGGTGGCAACAGTTTTTCATCAAGATCGGCAAGCCGCATTTGTGTTTTCATTGCCTCCGCGTTACTTACGTCAATCGATTGCGCCGCGCCGGTGTTCCGCGTGAAGCCGCGATGCGGCTGGTCAATCACTCTTCGGAGTTGATTCACCAAGTGTATCAGCGCGAGAAAGTCGAAGACGTTGCACAATGGCGCGACGCAGTTCAGTTTCCCGAAAGGTAATACGATCTTGCATCGTGCACCGACCGTTGGGACGAGCAACTGTTTTTTGTGAGACATGGCGGTGTAGAGAGGACTGGAGGATCTAAGATGTTAACTCGAGTCGCACCGTGGATGAGGGCTTCGGCCGCCGCACGACGCTCTGTATGGAGTGGCCTTTACGGTGAGGAATTCGCACCAGATAAATCCGCATCTGACTCGACCGATTCCCGGCAGAGCCGCTCACTTTTCGCGTGAGCGGCACCTCGCGAAGGAATGTGGTTGCGAGCAATCGCGTATTGAAACGATTGCAACTTCCCCCAGCGAAGCGACGACCACCGAGACAAATCCAACAACAATCACGGCAAGAGCATCGAAACATTGAACCCTGTCAAGCGCAAACGGTTTCCCTTCGGTTTTTTTTGCGTAACGGCGGGCCAGCCGTAACGGCGCTCGGCCAGTCTCGTCTGCGCGTTGCCGCTCGACGGCGTCTGGTTGGGCCCCCTTTCTTTTCGCCAAGATATGTACGAATATCACGCACCCGCACTCATGCAAGTCCGGTGGCCATCGCACGAGTGGTGGGATACGACAGCTACAAGACGTGGCACCGGATTCGGAGCGACCAGTGTTATCCAGCGGTTTCGTCTATCCGCAGGGGCTCCTTAGCGAGAAGACATCTGGAAATCCCGGATTCGGGCGTCGCACAAGAGTCCAAACGCGAGACGAACATGAACCTACACGACTCAAAAACGGGACTTCAACTTCAACTTCACGGTGTCGTCGAGTCAGAGATCATCAACTGGCTCGCACAGCTCGGCATACAAGGCTCCCGATATGCGATCTCATCACAGTCGCAGGCAAGTGGCGAGCTTCTTGTCAATTTGATTCTTGCCCTTCAGGATATCAAACTCGATGTTCTCTCCCTCCTGGTCGGCTACTTACTTGCACGTGGCATTCGAATGTCGCATTTGATTTCAGGGATCGCCCGACCAATACGTACCCTAGAAGATGCAGCGAGGATGGTCCGGCAACTTGACGCAAAGGAGGAGCCGAAAGAAGAAGAGCCCAAGAAGGGAGGCTCGAAAAAGGAACAGCCCAAGAAAGTCAAGTCCAAAAAGGAAGACTTGAAGAAGGAAGAGCCCAAGTCCAAGACTAAAAAGTCATGAGAGCAAGAAGTAGCGATTTCGAGCGGATGATCGCAAGCGAAGAAATGCGGCTTAGCCCAAGCACGTTACCGGCGGTGAGCAGTTTTGTTGTCAGATCCCTTACTGGTACATTGAGAAACCTATATTTCACACGATGGCCACGCGCGGTCGAGTTTCCCTTCATCTTGGCAACCTCAACGATTCGTCGAGACTCTTCGTACATTACCAAGCCAATGCCAGGGCTTGTCATCCACGACGACGGGCTCGTTGATATCGTTGTTGCCGCAGCCGAGTCGATTCTAAGTATTTTCAAGCCCGTAACAGCCTTCACCGCGTATTGTTTCTTGACAGAACAACTCGTATTTCGCGGACGGCCTGAGTTGGCGCTTTTTGTATGTGACATGATTTATGGCAAAAACATCCATTCGCTCTTCTCAGAAGACTCGCCGCTTTCGAAACAGTACATCTCTGAGATCCGAGACTTTATGAAGAGGGACCACGATAAGCAGAAGCAAATGCGTTTTTTTAAGGGAGTCTGTGAGGCTGCCTTCCCTCCTCCCGAATCCGGATTTCAAGAGGCCGCCTCTGCCTATTTTCTTTTTCACGAGCTTGGCCATTATCTGTACGGCCTTGGAGTCGCGCACGACTGGGCCATGGAACTAGGTATTTCATTACCAGCCGAGACTACAGAAGAGGTGTGCGCAGATTTGACATCAATATCATGCGCTGTGTTTTCGACTCGTAATGACATCTTTTGTACGAGCCCGGGACACATGACGTGGGTCCTCGGGCAGGTGCTTGCCGTAGCTGGGATTCATCGAGCATTTGAGGAGATTCGACGCGCGGTGCGCGACGTGGCCCAAAATTGGCACGATAGTACATTTCGAGTGCGGTTCCCCGCAGCCGACGCACGGTTCGACGCCACCTTGGGACTGGCAACGAACCGTGATTTCGTCGCCCCGCTATTTCGGAGGTGTGGAAGTCGTGCGAAGATTAACGTAGACATACTTATCCACTTCATGCAGTATTCTGCGCTCATTAGACACCAGCTTACTACAGTCTCTGAATTTATACTGACCAGGACTCGAGAGCTGTATAGCCGCGAAGAATTCAAATCGGTAAGCGCGGAGAATTTACACTTCTTCGACGGTTATGAAGCCTCAAATGCCCAAGACGTGATTAGCGCTTGTAACGCTGCTATGGGAGACGATGTCATATTGACATTGAGCCCGCATTCAAACCAGTTGCAGTGCTCAAAGGGCACCTTTGGAATTCAACCAGACGAAGAAACGACTTTTATCGTAGAACGCATTGGATCTGGGCGACATGTTAATGTGAGCATGGAGAAGCGTGGCATCAACTTTCTATTAGATGCGAATGACCTAGCACGAAAGCTGGATAGGTGAAACGCTTGGAATCCAAATTTCCTGACGGCGACTCGCCCAATCTCTGCCGCGCGACCAGCAGGCCTCCGAACTCGCCGGCCACATCGCCGGAGACTTGGACCGCATCCGGCCAGCCCATCGGCCGTGGCCGATCCCATGATTGCCGCCATCGCCTTGCAAGCTGGCCTGGAACTGGTGACCGGCAATACCGCTCATTACCAGCGCATTCAGCAAATCGGCTATCCACTCGTCCTGATCAACTGGCGATAAGTAGCCAGGGCGACTTGTCCCTTGCACCTATCATACCGCGTTGACTTGCTTCTCACTTCGAAGCGGTCGCCGTAGCGCTGTCCCGGTTTGGACATGCGATTCTCCATCAGTCGGGTCCGCCCCACCCCGTGGCCTTCGTGACCGGCACTTTTGAACCCGCCGCCGGGCCGGTCAAGCTGCCAAGGCCGCTTTCCGCAAGCGGAAGCCTTCGGCCTTTCGCTTGACCGTCGCTAAAGGCTCCCGGCTCAAGCGGGTTCTTTGATCGTGCCGTAAGGCCCCGGGGTGGGGCCGGAAACTCAAACGAAGGAGAACAACATCATGTCACAACCAGCACACAAAATCCGCAGTGGCGTCCTGCAAGTCACCGTCTGGCGCAACAACGGCGAAAAAGGCAACTGGTACAGCGTCGTGCCAACCCGCAGCTACAAGAAAGGCGACGACGCCTGGAAGCAAACCGACAGCTTAGGTTTCGATGACCTGCTGACCATGGCCAAGCTCTTCAGCCTGGCTCACACCTGGATCATGCACCAGCGCGAGGCCGACGCCAAGGCCCGCAAGGAATCCGAGCAGGCAGCCGCCTGATTCCGGATGCCGGCGGGTCCACTCCCGGCCCGCCGGCTTTCACTTCAACCATCCAACCTAAGGAGATTGTTATGACTACGACTCAACATACCACCACGCCGCCGCAGATGATCACGGTCAACCGGCTGCGTAAATCCCCGCTCAACGTCCGCCGCACGGGCGCCACGATCGGCATCGACGAGCTGAAAGCCTCGATTCTGGCGCACGGCCTCATGCAGAACCTCGTCGTTACCGACGGCGGGGACGGCAGCTTCGAGGTCATCGCCGGCGGACGCCGCCTGGCGGCGATTCATGCTCTACAGGCCGAAGGCAAACTGCCCGAAAACTTCGAGGTTCCGTGCCAGGTCGTCACGCAAGCGCACGCTGCCGAGATGAGCCTGGCGGAGAACACCGTGCGGCTGGCGATGCATCCGGCCGACCAGTTCGAGGCGTTTGCCGCCCTGATCGAACAGGGGGCCACCGCTGCCGAAGTCGCCCAGCGTTTCGGCATCGAGGAAGGCGTGGTATTGAAGCGCATGAAGCTGGCCCGCGTCGCTCCCGCATTGCTTGCGGAATACCGCAAAGACAAGCTGACGCTCGAATGCCTCATGGCCTTCACCATCACCGACGACCATCGCCGCCAGCTCAAGGTCTATAAGTCTCTGCCAGACTGGCGGAAAGACGACCCAAGCGCCATCCGTGCCGCTCTCACCGAGAAGATGATCGAAGCCAGCAGCAAGCTCGCCCGCTTCGTCGGCCTCGACGCCTATCAGGCAGCGGGCGGTTCCACCCGCGCCGATCTCTTCCCTGCTGCACCGGCTGGCCGAGGAGAAGCTTACCGGCATCCGTAAGGAGCTCGAAGCCGAAGGCTGGGGGTGGATTGAGATCAGTCCCGAACGGGATTGGAGCGTTATCAACCGTTGCACCCGCATCCAGCCACGCTTAATTGACGCCCCCGCCGAACTGCTCGACCTCAAGAGGGACCTCGACACCGAATTGGAGAAGATCGAGCATGCTATGGAAGATACCGAGTCCGATGCATTGCTCGATCAGCAGAAGGCAACACTGGCCCGCATGGACGAGGCCGAACGGCAATTGGCCGCCTTCGTCGGCTTCGACCACGAGCACAAGCTCCTGGCCGGTTGCTACGTGTCCATCGCTCAGGACGGCACGCCCTTCATCGAGAAGGGACTGGTAAAGCCGGAGCACAGAAAGCGTCTGGAACGGATGTTGAGGGGCGAAGACGGCGATGCGGCGCCAGAAAAAGGCAGATCCAAAGACGCCCTTCCGGAGTCGCTCCGTCGTGATTTGGCCGCCTACCGTCAGCAGATCGCTCAGCTCGAGATCGCCAAGCATCCGGCGCTAGCGTTCGACCTGCTCGCCTTCAAAGTCGCCAGCTACATGCTCGATGGAACCCGGCCCATTTTCGACGGCCCCGACGTGCAACTGAGGCGGCACGAGGCCAGGCCAGGCAGCCAGAAGCAGCCGACCATCGCCGCCCAGGCCCTCCATGACGTCCGGAAATCCCTCCCGGATCAGTCGCGTCAGCCGAAATCCGAAGCCGCCCGCTTTGAGGCGTTCCGTTCGCTGCCGCAGGAAGCCAAATTGCAACTGCTTGCTTACGGCGTAGCCATAACGCTGCAAGCGAAGCTTGCCACCGCCACCGACGACCAACCCACGGCTTACGACACTGCTTTGGCGCTGACTGAAGCCGACGTGGCTGCTTACTGGCGTCCGAGCAAAGACAGCTTCCTCATCCGTCTCACCCGCAGCCAGCTCCTGACAGTCGCCCGCGACACCCTGGGCGAGGCATGGGCGCATTCCAGAGCCGACGAGAAGAAGGCGACACTGGTCGAGCAGATCGACCGCGCTTTCGCCGACCCTGCCAAGCATGGCCGGACGCCCGAGCAGGTGGAGAAGCTAAAGACTTGGCTTCCCGCCGGCATGACCTTCGCCATTCGTCCGACACCGAAACCGGCCAATAGCAGGAAGGCCAGAAAGGCAGCTTAGTCAAACTCAGGGCGGGCAATTCGTTGCCCGCCCATTCTTAGAAAGGAATCACCTATGCCACTACAACCACCCCCAGACAATTTCAACGCCTTGCACCGGGCGTTCAGCGACGGCACCGCGCGCTTCCCCCTCGGTCAAGTGGCCATCACGGCAAATGCCAGCGTGCGGCTTTCCACCGAAGTGGTTTTGACCGCCCTGCGCCGCCACGCCGCCGCCGATTGGGGCGACCTGTGCCCCGAGGACACGCTGGCCAACGACACCGCTCTCGACCACGGAGGCAGGCTGTTTTCCGCCTATGGACGGGGCGAGAAGCGCTTCTGGATCATCACCGAAGCGGACCGTTCGATCACCACCATACTTCTACCCGAAGACTACTGACATACGCGATTATCGCTGCTCACGATCAGCCGCTTTCCCCTTGCACATCTCATCGGCTGCCCCTCGGCCTTTCCAGCCGGGGTCTTAAGCCGCCCGCCGGAGCCTGCAAGCTGCCAAGGCCGTTTCCCTGCGGGAGTCTCGGCCTTTCGCTTGCAGGTGCGCTTTCGCCTCCGTCCTGGGGCGGCTTGTTTGCGACCCCGGAAAGGCCGCATGGGGCGCCCCGGAACTTCAAAGCAAGGAGTAGCGATATGACCAAACGCAAGAAGAAGCCGCAGCCGCAGTACACCTACAGCCGGGGCGCCGACGGCGTGGACGATACGTGGGACATTTACGACCCTTACGACAAGTTCGTCGTCAGCATCCGCTTTTGGGACGATCCCGACAACAACGAGGCAGCCGAAACGGAAGCCAGGGCCAAGCTGATCGTGGATACCCTTAACGCCGGTTACTGGTGGTAACCGCTCTGCGGGCCGGGCTTCCGCCCCGGCCCACCACTTAGCCTTGCCGGCTCACGTCGCCATCGTTGAGCCGGCCTGCTCAACCATGCACTTTTTTCCCGTGTTGCACTTGCGCGTTGCGAGTGCCATCCACATCAAGATTCCGAACGCCGGTTCTCTTCGGCGTACGGCTGCATCATCCCTACTCTTCTAGTAGCGCGACCACCGCCAATGGCGGGCGGGGGTTTGCCCTACGGATGGCCCGGCATCCGAAAGTGCTCGCGTACGCCGCCATCCAGTGCCGCCTTTGGCACGCCACTGGTGTCCATGCATCAACAGAAACGCATGTTTCCTGACATGGCAATCAGGCAGTTTTCGAGTCATGACAATGCATTCGATGTGTACAGGCGTCTTCCCTATGCACTGCATAGGCAAAATGGAACGGTTCCACAGATCGGTGCGCTCGCATGCATTCAAACAGCAGGTGGAAGGACGGTACCCCAAAACGTGCGAGTGTGTCGGCACCGAAGCGCGGTACGCGATCACTCGCCCATGTCGTGCAGAACCTCTTTCAGCCTTTCGATTCGAAACAGTGCTACCGTCTTCAGTTGATTGAACATACTCTCTGGATAAGACGGCATGTTCGTGTACGAGTTCTGGACCGAATACGGACCGACGTACCCTGCATATTCCCGGTGGTTCTTTTGGAGGTAGACGCTCGTCTGATGATCGATGCTGAAAAACTTTTCCACGGCGGCTGGGTTCCGCGCGTTACATAACGTGACAACACCTTCAAAAATGCGGATCCGACTCTTGATCTCCCGAATGAGCGCGTTCTTCTTCGGATCCTGCCGTCTCACCTGCTCGATCTGGCTGATGAGCTTCGCCTCTCTCGCTTCACCGGATTGCTGCAATTCATGCAGTGCCTCTTCAAGTTCTCGATTGGCCGCCACCACGTTGTTGTAGTTTTCCGTCATCTCCGCCAAGCTCACGTCCCTCGTCTCCTTCATCTCCTTTTCAAGAATGGGTGGGGTCATTACGAAGCGAACGATAAACACCAGTACGCCAGCAGCGGCAGACACGGCTACGCCGAGAAACGCCCAGAGGAATTTCTTCACCCCCTCGATACCTCCCTCGAAGAAACTCCAGACAACTGCAGCGACGAATGTGAATAGAACGACCAAGGCCGTTCGGCGGGGGTTGCTTCCAAGCGAGCGCACGGTGTCCCTGTAAGCTCGTGTGAACACTCGTTTCCAGTATTCTCGATGCATACTCGTGCCACCAAAGGGATTGATTACGGCAGCTTGATTTGGCGCATGGATTCCGAAATCCTGTGGAAATACGCTTGATAAATCGCGAGGGGGAAGGCGTGCTACACTTCCTTTGAGCCGGTTACTTGCTGCTTTCCGGCCTTTTGATTGCCGCCCAAGGGTTCGACCGGAGCCACCCAAACAAAGTGAGGGACGGATCGCTCTTACACTTCGCATCGCTGCCCGCATACATCACGAACGTCAGTGGATCGCCCGCGTGTCGGCTGTCGTCCTCATCCACCGCCACCGGCGTCAGCGTAAACTCGGGGCTCTTTGCGCCCCCGGTGATGGAGAGGTAATACTCGGGGCGAGGAACCTTGATCTCGTAGTCCAGTTCGTCTTCCGTCATGCAGAGCCGGCCAATCATCTCCGGCACAAGCTTCTCCAATACATGCTCTTCAAACATCGTCGTTATCCTTTTTTGCTTCAGGTTGCCGGCCGCTGGTTGGCGGCTCTTGAGCTTGGCCAGCCAGGGCCCGTTGGGCATGCCGTCGAACGAGAACGGGTTTGTCCCGTCTCCTAACGATGACCGCGTCCGTGGTTTCGCAATCCGCACTTTCTCTCGAATTGGCATGCTGGCAGCCATTGCTCGGATCGTCATGTGTTCCCGGTGACTGTGGATCAGGAGCCTCGAAGCTTCAATGTCTTACAGAGGCGTGTCGCGGCACTGACCCTTGTTTGCCCGTGTTTTGCCAAAAGCAGCGACGTTGTCATATTTCTATCAGTCGCCAAACGAAAAACATGTATTTACTTAATGCAGGACGGCCGCCTCTTCGAATTTCCGGCTCCCCAACCTGCGGCATCCATGGCCGCAGCTTAGGCCCGCGCCGGAAATTCGTGGGCGATAGTGACTCGGCGGCGGACCAAACAAGATGCGATATCAATCGCCTTCAAAGCCCAACAAATCGCAAAAACCAGAACGGCCAGACACCAGCATTTCTGCGGCTTAGCGAGGCATCACCGCCTGTATGGCGCAGAAAACCTCACTTTTTCGCATGTCAACACGCTGAAACCCGCAGCCAGCCTATTGCGCAGCGATATGAAGATGTGTTAATATCTTCCTTAATAGGGGTCCAATCATTCCCCTAGATCAAGGAGGATCATATGTCTAAACACACATCCGATGACAATACAACCGAAACCGGCACGGCAGTCGCCGAGCCGGCGAAAGCCGAAACCAATCCAGACGTATCGCAATTTGCCGAAAGATTCGGAAAACGAAACCGGGTGACCGTACCCGATCCGTTCAATATCGCCACCGACTTGCTTGCCGGCGTCCGCCTGTTTGAGAGCAAACACGACGGTCAAATGGCCATCAGCTTCGACCAAAAGCCTAGCGAAGCCGTGCTCGAAATGATCAAGGACGCCGGATACCGGTGGCAACCCGCACACAAAGTGTGGGCGCATCCGATCAAACCGGAATCGGCCATGAGCACCCGGATTGAAGCCGAGCAACTCTACCAGGAAGTACGCCACCTGATCCGGCGCGAGAAAGGCATCGAAGCCGAACAGGAATTGCCGCTCTAATCGGCAGTCCCTAAAGCCCTGAGGTGACCGATGACCACTTCGCCCACCTGTGGCAGCCTTGATGCTGAAGGCACGTGCTATTTCTTTCCGACCGGGGGAGCCCCTCCGGACGGCCTGCGGGCCGTGGGCCATGAACCAGGATTCGACGATGGTTCTTGACCATGGCCCGCAAACCTCCAGACTGGCAACAGCCATCGCTATTCCCCTTAGACCCAGACGACCATCCTGAGCCACCGAACAACGCAACCCCAAAAGATGAAGGAGAACACCATGCAGTACAAAACGATCGTTCTCGAACTGCTGCGACAACGACCCAAGATGCACGAGCAGCTCCGGCAGCAACGGATGTTGCTCTCGGCGGTGGAACTCTACGCCAAGGAACTGAAGAGCAGCCACCAAACCTGGAAGGTAACGCTCAGCCATCAGCGGCCGGGCAGCGACCCGATCCAAACCGCGAGCGAGGCGATGGAGATGGCCTTGAGCGAAATGGAGGATCGTTTACCCACCGAGTCTCAGACGGGAGCCGACGAACTCTCTCTCGACGCGGCGATGGTGTTCATACGCAAACACACGTCGCACGGCTGAAAGCATCCCGGCATCAGCCGACACTGTTTGATTCCCTCTCTGACGATTCCCCTCCTGCCACACCCGCCCCGCCTGGGGCCTTAAGCGACGGCACGGTACTCAGCCCGCCGGGCCGTGCAAGCGGAAACCCGGTTCCCCCTAAAGGTCTCCCCCAACTTTCCGCTGGCACGGTCGCTACGCGAGCGGAGCCCCGGCGTGAGGCTGAGTCCCCGTCGTGCCGTCAGGCCCCGGAGGCGGGGCCGGAAACGGCAGCAGAAGGAGACCGCGCCATGAGAGCCACGCAGTTGAGTTTTCAGTTCGACACACCACCGCCATTAGTTCCCATCAATGAAGAAGAACCGACTAGACAAACAAGTCCGGCCCTAATCGCCAGCGGCGAAAAGGCCAAAGCCCGCGATATTATCACGGTGATCCGAACGCTGCAGTCCATCGAGCAGCAACAGCGATCCGCAACATCCGACGAAAAGCAACTGCTTTCCCGCTTTTCCGGTTTTGGTCCGGTTGCTCTTTCGTTGTTTCCGAGTTCTGCCACCGGCAGATACAAGGACGCGAGCTGGCAATCCCTGGGCGATGAGCTAAAGACGCTGCTTACACATGAGGATTACGACAGTGCCAGGCGCACGACCTTCAATGCCTTCTACACCTCTCCGACCGTCATCGCCTCCATGCACGAGGCCTTAACCCGGCTGGGCGTTCCGGATAACGCCACGATCCTGGAGCCTGGCTGCGGCATCGGCAACTTCATGAGCTATGGCAAGCCAGGAAATCGTTTCATCGGCGTGGAGATGGATTCCATCTCCGGCCGCATCGCCAAGGCGATCCATCCCGAGCACGACATCCGCATCGAGAATTTCCGCGACACCAAGCTTCCCGAAAACCGCATCGACGCGGTGATCGGCAACGTGCCGTTTGCGGACGTTAAGATTGACTTTCATGGTTACCGGCTGGCGCTGCACGACTACTTCATCGCCAAATCCATCGAAGCCTTGAAACCCGGCGGCATCCTCGCGGTCGTCACCAGTCATTTCACGCTCGATAGGCAAAACGGGGCATTCCGTGACCTTATTGGAAAACAAGCAGATTTCCTCGGAGCGATCCGTCTCCCGTCCGACGCATTCAAGCGAGAAGGGACCACCGTTGTCACGGACATACTGTTTCTTCGCAAGCGCGCTGAGAACGAAATCTGCAATCATGCGGACCCCGAGTGGATCGGAACCAGCCCGCTTTCCATCGATGATCGAATTGTTTCCATCAACGGCTACTTCCACAACCACCCGGAAATGGTGCTTGGAACTTGGAGCAGCAAAGACACGCTCTACGGCGCAGAAGGCTACAGCGTTAAAAGCAACGGTGACCTGGCAGAACTGCTAAAGGCAGCCGTAACGCGCTTACCAAGATTTGAGGCCATTCAGGTAAGCGCGGATCAGAAAGAACAACCACGCGCGTTTATCCCTCCGCCACCAGAGCGGCATATCAGCGAGGGAAGCTTCTTCGTAGGTGAGGACCGCATCATTTACCAGATAGAAGGCGGGCAAGGCGTGCCCATCGTGTATGGCGGCACCACGCTTAAATCCGACGGCACGCTGACTGGCAAACGCTTCGCCGCCCTCGTGGTTTTGCGCGACCGGGCACGGCGGGTCCTGCAATCCCAAAACGAAGGCTGGCCCGAAGCCAACCGCGAAGAGGCCCGTTGGCAACTCAACTTGGCCTACGACCGTTTTGTCGGCCGCTACGGCCCGATCAACAAGACCACCTTCGGCGAGACGGCCAAGGGCACTCTCACGCGTCGCATGCCCAACGTGGTTAAGTTCCGGGAAGACCCGGACGCGATGCTGGTCATGTCGCTGGAGAATTACGACGAAGTAACCGGCACGGCGACCAAGGCCGCGATCATGACGAGGGACGTGGTGGGCAAGACCCCGCCCATCACACAGGTCAGGAGCGCCGAGGAGGGATTGCTCGTCTCTCTTAATCAGCGAGGCAGCGTGGACCTGCCCTACATCGCCAGTCTTTACGGCAAACCGGAAGCGCAGGTTACATCCGAGCTCGGTGACTTGATCTTCCACGATCCGCAAACCAAAACGTGGCAGACCGCCGACGCCTATCTCTCCGGGAACGTGCGGGCAAAACTCGCCGCCGCTGAACGCGCCGGTCCCGAATACAGACGCAACGCCGACGCTTTGCGGAATGTGCAGCCCGAAGACGTGCTGCCCGGCGACATCGACGCCAATCTAGGCGCTCCCTGGATACCGGCGAGCGACATCCAGGCGTTTGCCGCCGAACTTTTTCATGTCGATGCGTCTTCCGTCGCGGTTGCCCACGTACCAAAGGATGCGGTGTGGAGCTTAGACGCCGGTTACGCCGCCAAGGCATCGGTTGCCGCCACGTCCGAATATGGCACGGCAAGAGCCAACGGCACGTGGCTGATGGAACTGGCGCTGAACATGAAGTCGCCCACCATCTACGACACGATCCAGGACGGGGATCGCGAGGTGCGGGTGGTCAACCAGGAAGCCACCATGGCTGCCCGCGAGAAGCAAAAACTTATCAAGGAGCGCTTCCGTTCCTGGGTGTTCTCCGACCCCGATCGCACTGAGCGCCTCGTGCGGCTCTACAACGACACCTACAACAATTTGCGGCCGAGGCTGTTCGACGGCTCGCATCTCGACTTCCCCGGCATGAATCAGGCCATTGACTTGAGACCCCACCAGAAGGATGCCGTCTGGCGCGGCGTGAGCAGCGGCAACACGCTCTTGGCCCATGTCGTTGGCGCCGGCAAGACGTTCACGATGGCCGCAACCGGCATGAAGATGAAACAGGCCGGCCTCATCAAGAAGCCGATGTACGTGGTCCCCAACCATCTGCTGGAGCAATTCGCTCGCGAGTTCATGCAGCTCTATCCCAATGCCAGGCTGCTGATCGCCGCCAAGGAGGATTTGACCCGCGACCGCCGCAAGATGCTCACCGCCAAGATCGCCAGCGGCGAGTGGGACGGCATCATCGTCACCCACAGCAGCTTTGAACGGATCGGAATGTCGCGCGATTGCCAGGAGACGTTCCTTCTTGACCAGATCGTCGAGTACGACCGGCTCTTACGCGAGCACGCCGCCGATCGAGGCGCCAACCGCAATCTCATCAAAACCATCGAGAAGCAGAAGGCCGCCAGATGCGAGCGGCTGAAAGACTTGCTGGCCGAGGACAAGAAGGATGACGGGCTCGTATTCGATGAACTTGGCGTCGATCACGTCTTCATCGACGAGGCCCATTACTTCAAGAATCTGGAGACGCCGACCAAGATGGAGCGCGTGGCCGGCATTCAGACGGGGGGTAGCGAGCGCGCGTTCGATCTTTTCATGAAGGCCAATTACCTGCACGAGCAGCATCCTGGACATGGCGTAACCTTTGCCACCGGTACTCCGATTTCCAACACGATGGTGGAGATGTACACCATGCAGCGGTTCCTCGATCCGGACGGCTTGCGGAGCCGGGGAATCGAACACTTCGACGCATGGGCGGCCACGTTCGGCGAAGTCATCGACACGATGGAAATCACGCCCGACGGCGCGGGGCTACGTCCCAGAAGCCGCTTCGCCCGCTTCACCAATCTGCCGGAACTCCAGCAGATGTTTCGGCAATTTGCCGATGTTCAGACGGCCGAGATGCTGAACCTGCCTCGCCCGAGACTCAAAGACGGAAAGCCCGTCGTGATTGCTTGTCCGATGTCCGATGCGCAGCACGAGCTGCAACAGGGGCTGGTTGAGCGTTACGAGCGGCTGCGTTCTCAAAAGGTAGACCCGCGCGTCGATAATGCGCTTGCCATCACCACGGACGGCAGGAAGCTTGCTACCGATGCCCGCATGCTCTCGCCCACGGCTCCGGACTTCCCCGGCTCGAAGGTCAACCGCCTGGTCGAGAACGTCGTTTCCATATGGCAGGAGACCGCAGCCAAACGCGGCACGCAAATGGTTTTTGCGGACATGGGCGTTCACCCCACATCGTGGGGCTACTGCGTGTACCACGACATCATCACAAAACTCACCGCTGCCGGCATTCCCAGCGAGCAAATCGCCGCCATCGGCGATGCCGAATCGGACGCAAAGAAACAAGCCCTCTTTGAGAAGGTACGGCAAGGATCGGTGCGAGTGCTGATTGGCAGCACTCAGAAAATGGGCACCGGCACTAACGTCCAAAAACACCTCATTGCACTGCATCACCTGGATGCACCCTGGAAGCCTGCGGAGGTTGAACAACGCGACGGCCGCATTTTGCGGCAAGGCAACGAGAATGAAGAGGTTTCGATTTACCGTTATGTCACGGAAGGCAGTTTTGACGCGTACATGTGGCAAGCGTTAGAGACCAAAGCTAGGTTTATCGCCCAGGTAATAAGTGGAGACAATACGGCAAGGGCGCTGATGACATCGGCGGCCAGGAGCTGTCTTACGCCGAGGTTAAGGCCATTGCTTCCGGCAATCCGGCGGTCCTGACGCTCGCCGAGGCCGACGCCGAACTGCAGCGCCTGGGTCTTCTCAAGAAGAACCATCTTGATGAACAATATGTCGCTCGCCGCAGCGTGCGGAATTTGCCATCGACGATTGAGAGCCTTAGTGAGCGGCTTGCGAAGCTTACCGCCGACGAAACCACCGCCGAAGGGCACGCCGGCGATCCGATCATCATTGCTGGCCGCAAATACCCACGAGACGACGCTCCTGCCGCCCTGGCTCGCGAGCTTGATAAGCTGCTCCGGCACATTTCAGAAACGCACCGTGTGCCGCTCGGCATCTACCGGGGTCTAAAGTTTGGCTTGCTACTGCATCCGCAAATCCCATCGGATGTGTACTTGGAAGGTAAGGCCAGCCGGCATTCCATGCTGTCGCGCGATCACCAAGGACCACGAGCCGTGCTCAATGCCCTCGACCGCTTAGCCAATGGTTACGGCTCCGAATGCGCCCGCATCCGCCAGGAGCTGGCCATCGCCGAATCCCAGCTGCGGGACTACCATGAGTGCCTGGGAAAGCCTTTCCCGCATGAAGCGTACCTATCGAAATTGACTGACCTGCGCGACCAACTCAAGGCGAAGCTGTCTGCCGGACACGATTTCGGCGAAGAAAGCGGCCCCACTACGTCTGAGCTAGCAGAACAGATCAAGACGCTGAAGGCCGCAAACACCATCGAGGCCGTCCCCCAGCGGACAACCCAAAAGCACACCGCCGCGGCAGAGCCAATCACCGCTCGCATCCGCCGGAGCCAAAAGATCAATCCCGCACATGATCCGGCGATTGAAGCTGCCAACGGGTCAGTGGCAAAAATGTCCTCCTCGTTGGAAGCGGAGAATATTCAATCTGCAAAGCCGCAGTTGCTATTTCAGCAGCGCATCGCGACGGAACGGCTACGGCAGGACAATGAGCCAACCATGCCGTAGCCTCCGCGCTTCCTCCTCCATTTGCCACGGACCCTGATTGGAAGACGAGACTTGCTTGACGATCACGGCGATCTGCTGAGCCGATCCCGGTTCCGAATGTACACTAAGCGTTGTCCGTGAATCGCCAGAGCCCGACGGGTTACCCACTTTTCGGCATCAAGCGCCTAGCGTTCGGCTGAGCTCTCTCTCCAATCGCTTCGTGAAGAGAAGGAGAGTTGATCCGAGAATGCGACAGATCGTCCGAAGCTGAATAATATCAATGCGCCGATCCCCTCGTTCCATCTTGGTTACGAACGACTGCGAATGCCCGAGTCGTCGCGCGAGTTCCAATTGCGTCATGCCCGCGTCTTCGCGGGTTTGGCGCAATAGTCGCAGCACAATGGCGTACTCGCGGCTATAAATGGACTTTTCCATTCACCCCTTGCCTCTCGCAGGGCTGGATAATAAAGTCCACACTGGCCTAGTCCAACTTGGACTATTGCCGCGGTCAGGCGTCGTGAGAAATAGACCGACGGCATTCTGCGATCACGTGTTTCGTAGAGTGCGGCCTATGCCCGCGACTTTTGGTTGACCCGCCCCGGACCAGAAGCTCTAAATGCGATTCGCCGACCAATTGAAAACACAAGGCGATGCGCGAATGTGAGGAACCCATACATCGCCAATGACGGCTGGGCCGTTTTTGAATGTTGCGCGGCCCCTACGCCCCGAAATGTCGCTTGGAAAAGACGTGCTTCAACTTATTTGTTGCAAAGGAGATTGAACCAATGAAGGCAAGTCAAACTAAGAAGGCGTGGCATTTTCGAAAAATGCACAATCGTTCCCATGCTCCTTCGCCACGTCGCTGTGAGATTCAATGGTGGCCCTCCCTGGAAAGGCTAGAAGAGCGATGCCTACTTGCGACGGTCATAGACCTGGGATCAGCCCTGGGGTGGTGCTCCAGCGTGGCTTCCGCCATCAACGACAAAGGCGAAATCGTAGGCGGAGCCAGTACGTACTGTCCACCGAATACGTCGGAATGGGAAGGGCACGGCTTCGTCTGGCTCGAGGGCATGGAAACCAACCTAGGAAACAATGCCGGCGCCTTGGGGATCAATGAACTCGGTGATGCGGTCGGGAAAGTAAACTGGGATGATGTCTCCAGTTCCGCTTCGCTATGGAAAAGCGGTGGCCAATCGACGCTATTACCGGGACTCGGTGGGGACATCAACATCGCCCACGACATAAATGACGCCGGTCAGATCGCCGGCGCGGCATCCACCGCAGACGGCTACCACGCAGTCCTTTGGGAAAACGGTGACATACATGATCTCCATCCGGATTTTGCCGCTCAATCATATGCTTGGGGTATCAACCCGGCTGGACACGTGGTCGGCTATCTCTATCACCCGCAAATCCATCCGTTCATCTGGAAGAACGGAGTGATCACGGACCTTGGCTTCAACGGCGGGGCGCTAGACATCAGCTCCAGTGGCCTTGTTGTCGGCTGGGGAGGGAATTCCCAGGGGTTTGTCTGGGAAGACGGTCGCATCATACGTGATCTTGACGGGACGGGGTACGGAGTTAGTAATTCCTGTCAAATCGTTGGAGTCACAGAGTCTAATGATGAACCATTTTTTGACGCCACGGTGTGGCACGGCAACGAGACAATCGATCTAAATACTCTTCTACCAGCCGGTTCGGAGTGGCATCTAAAATTTGCCCTGGACATCAATGAAAAGGGGCAAATCGTAGCCGTTGGCACGCGTGAGCCCGGAGGCCATGAGCAAGCCTTCTTGATCGACGACTGGTTGGATATGACCGTCGCATCTCTTACCGCAAAGGACTCCCGGACTATCACAATCGAATACGACATTCTAACTGATCGATTGGTCGGTTCGACTTTCGACATAGAAGTGTACGAAACCCCGACGCGTTTCTTCGATTCAGAAGACAACTATTACGTGGGCTCGATTACGATCTCAGGCGACTACACCAAACCAGGCCGTCACGCACTCGACCTTGAAGTGCCTGGCGGCATCCCACTTGTGTTCAGCGAGAAGACCGGCAAATTGCACCATTATGTGACGGGCGTGGTGGACCCCAACGGAGTCCTGTCCGACGTCGTCATCAACGATAACTGTACTGCCGGTTTCCGCAAGTATGTCGTCGCGGCCGTTACGCCGGGTTTCAACCGCTATGCGTGGTTTGCCGGAGGCTCATATCCATGCACCGGCATCCTTGGCGTCAGCTGGCCGTATAAGCTCCACGAGGCATTAGTGGAACACGGCTATGACAAATCGCTGGTGTTCGACGAATGGAAGTGTGCCTTGCCCGATCCGTCCGGCATGGAGCTCGGAAGCATCGACCTCACAGAGCGCATACGCTTGGAGGTCGCCATGATCGTCGAAGGCGGGATCAACGCGAATGACGTAATCGACCTCCATCTGATTGGGCACAGCCGCGGCGCCGTACTGTCGAATTGGACTATGCAGCGTATCGCCGCCGCCGAAATCGTGCCTCAGTTCGCGGCGGGATTCAAGCAGCTAACGCTCCTAGATCCGCACCCGGCAAATAATATGTATCCGGTCGGTAGTGTGTCCAACGAATGGGAAGGGTATTCGATGGCACGGAGGGTTGGGGCATTTCAGGCAGCTGCAATGGATCCCGGAATCGACGTTCCGGCACGGGTCGATCATGTCCAGCTCTATTGGCAGCACACGACAACTGATCTGCTGTCCGGAATTGACAACCAGGAGAAGTATTTGAACCTCTGGGGTCTGTCCCCTGAGTACGTTGTGATCGACGCAGGCACTACAGAGGACGTTGTTAATCTCACGGACGTGTCGTGGAATACCTGGGCCATTGGCCATATCGAAGTGACTGAATGGTACCAATCATGCTCCAATCCCGACTGGCCTTCGTGCCGCCGTGAGATTGAATCTGATCGAACAATCGCACTCCGAACGGCAGTTACGTTTGAGGACTTTCAGCTCGGAACTGCCGGTCCGGTGACACCAGAAATGCCATTGAAATGGAGTGCGGCCAATCGTGCGCCCACGGAACATCGGCGATCGATCTTGCAAACCGACCCTTCCGAAGTTGGACCGGCAAGTCAATCGATTGAAGGCCAAGATCGCACCAAGCAGATTCGCATCCGGAGAAGCCCCGGAGGGCCGTCTGTTTGCGAGATAACTTTGCAGCATGAATGGCCAGCGATTGTCCCGGAATGACTCCGGACAGCGTGGAATCATCCACTGTTCAAAAGAGTTGCTTGTTTGTAATACGAATGCTATCTAGTGCGAATGCCCAAGGGCGCGGCCATCATTGTCTCGGCTTTTGCGGGGCTAGCACTCCTGTATAACGGCGATGCGATTGACAACGCAATGGAAGCGAACGACGGCATGTCTGTTCAGTGCATGGGCTATGTAAAGGTGCCATGCAACGAACGCGCGTTTTCAGCGTGTGCCGTAGACGTAGGAAGGGCCGTTGGATGTGAGAGAACGGCTTGCGGCATGGAAATATGGCCAGCAATTTATTACACCTGCGCATGCGACAGTCTCGTAAACCCGTCGGACCGACAACGAGAAAAACGTCGTACTGAAACTCCGTCGGCGGCACAATTCAAACTACAGTGGCAAGAGAGTAAGGAACAGTCGCGTGAAAGTGCCGCACGGCAATCAACGCCCCGAAACGCGCACGCCCTACTTCGGATGAGATACGCGAGGAACGTCACCGGTGTGAAAACCGTTGCGCTCCATACTGGCAAGCGTTCGCCGCCGGTTTAGACGGAGATGATTCCCAAAACGACGAAATGCTACGTGAGTATCAACGCTGCACGTCTCGTTGTGCCGATCCTTAGTCATAGAAAGACCACATGTCGGTCGGTGAGTCCCCACTTCATGTGCGGCGTATGGTGTTCATGCAAGCGAAGACTGCTCTCACCCAACAAAGGCATTGCATGACCAACGAGACTTGTTTCTCGGCGCTAGCCGAGCCGAAGTCAAGCCGAGATGGCACCTGATTTTGCTCGTTAAGACTTGTGCTACGAACCGGATATTGCCCGCATTTGGACCTGCGCGGGTGTAATCGCCGGGCGATCCTTGACATGGCGATTCGCACCCGCCCCACACGGTCCGGCATCTGCGTCACCTTTCGGCATAGACGGGTTCAGCCGTCGGCGCAATGCGCCGTGTGGCTGTGCCGAAAGTCCAACATTAGGAATTAACCGGCTCGAATACCACGCCATCGTTGTCCTTAACATCGCCCACCTTTACGAACCAGTTGAACGCGCCGATTAACGCCGTAGCGCAGATTGGCCGCGGCTTTGCTTGGATGACGAGGGGTTTCGCTCCGTCCTTCAAAACTTCATCGATGCCACGTGTTCCGCTGTTCAGGATCATTCCACGTTTAGCGTCAAGCCGTTGTGAGTCCAAAAGGCTTTCCGAATCGGCAAGAGTGCCTAGCACTTTGGCATTTTCCCCTAATGAGCGTCCATCTCGTCGATTGATGAGAACCGAAACACTATTCCCAGCCGAGACAGCCAAGTCTACTAGCCCGTTGTGGTCAAAATCCGCACCTATGAGACTGACCGCGCTCGCTCCGATGCCATATGCGTCTGATGCTGAATGCTCAAAGCTCAGTCCGGCAATGCGATAGTACACACCGACGTTCTTAGAATCGGCATTTGCAACGGCAAAATCGTTGATCCCGTCTGGGTCTCCGCCCCCGGGAGAGCCAAAGTCGGCAACGACAACTTCGACAGGACCGGAACCGGAGCCCACTTGCACATTCACAGCCTGCGCAAATTTTCCGTCACAGTTTCCCAAAAGGATGCTAACCGTGTCAGGGTCGAGATTCGCTGTCAATAGATCAAGGCATCCGTCGTCGTTGATGTCACCCGCGGAAACATTCACGGGCATTTCAACGTTGTAAGAAAGCGATGACAGTAAAAACGTCCCATTGCCGTTGCCAAGCAAAACTCGGACTGAGTTAGATGTCGTTAATCTGTTCACCGACACATCCAGTATGCCATCGCCGTTGAATTCGCCGATGGTCATGCCGCCAGGAAAACTCCCGGCGGGCGAAGAAATCTTGCCTTCGAAAGTGCCATCTCCGTTACCGAGCAACACACTAACCGTATGTCCAAACTCATCGGGCGTAAGAATGTCCAGTTTGTCATCCAGGTCGAAGTCACCAACCGCAATACGTCCAGGACGGTCACCGACCTGAATTGAAAGCGCTGACGCAAACTTGCCACGGCCGATATTCTGGAGCACGCTGACCGAGTCCGCGTCGCGGTTTGAACAAGCAATATCAAGGTCGCCATCTCGGTCAAAATCGCCAAGAGCGACATCATTGGGGAACGCGCCGACAGGGTAAGATACTGGAGATCGAAACTTTCCGGTGCTTGACCGCAGAAGGACACTAACGATGTTGGCGCCGGGGTTTGCCACGACGACATCCACAAGGCCAGACCCAGGGCGCAACTCTCCAGCCGCCAGTCCATGAGGGCCTAGTCCAGCCGGAAACGCCTGTGGCGCGGCAAAGCTCGGCAATAGGAGTGTTTCCAGCGGCTCTAAACGCGGTCGAAACGCATTTTTGAATCGCGGTGATCCAAGGAAAGAATTCGTCATTGTGCTTTCTCCAGGAAGAATTACTATTTGCATGCCAAGGCGCAACCAGGTGAATTCTGATAAAACTCTGCGAGATCGCCTCCGCGTTCAGGACATAACTACTTTTGCATTCGGGTTAGCGAAAACGCAGCGGCTCTATTGCGTCCCATGCCGCCTACCCAACGGGTCACGGCTTCCAACTTATCTTTTCTCACGATGCCTTCGTACGGTTTGGTGAACTCCACACTTTGCGGGCCTTTGCTGATTTCGTCGAGTTTCCACCGGAGGTGGTTTTGGATCATGGTCCCGCTGATTTTCATGACCCAGCTGTCATTTTTGACGCGAATCGTGGCCTCAAACGTAGACCCCTTCACCCGTGTAACCTCCAGCTCTGCTGGTTGCCGTTCCCCCGCGTCGAGCTGGAACAATCCCTTCCATGTCGTGCCTTTCTTCAAAAGTCCGCTCGTTTCATCGGCTTCCGCCAAGAAGTCGTCGAGTTCCTTCTGAATGTTGGATGCAGCGTCATCGTTTTGAGCCTTTGTATATTGCTGAACGGCGGCCTTTAGCGCAGAAGCAAAAGCGTGGCGGGCTTGCTTCATGTTCGCAGTGAAGTAAGTTGTATTCACCAGCGTAGGAAGCTCACCGTTCGCTTCAAATGCGTTACGTTCCGCTTTACTCCGATCAACGGTTTTCTTGTCACCGTTGCGTCGCGCGCTATCTTCACTTTCATCAAGCGCCTGCAAGATGCCCTTGCGCAGGTCTCCGACTTGTTTTTGCCAACCGGCCCGTGCCGAGTCGAGCTTCTGCTTGATTGGGTCCTCCGCATGAACCGCTCCACAGCGGCCGATCAAGAGAACAGTAACAGCGAGCGCAAACGAACAACGCATGGAAAGGCCCTCCACAGGTACAAAAATAAGGATGCCACTCTGCGGCTTGCCGCCGCACGCATCGGCGTTTGCTACCGAATGACATCACAGGTGGGAAATAACGCCTATTAGACCTACGGTGGCTTCGCCAAAACCTGACAATAAAATCAGCGGCATGCGGAATTGCTACTAGATACATCGAACGCCCAGCGGTCCCAAATGGGAGAGACCTAGGTGTCGCATATCCCGGCGCCCCCCGATGATGAGGATGGCCGGACACGCGCGTCGCTGATGGACGGCATTCGCGACCGGGATAACGCCGAGGCATGGCGCCGCTATTGGAACACTTACGAGCCATTAATACGCACGTGGTGCCGAGACGCATCTGTAGCCGCGTCCGATTTGGACGAGGTGATTTCGATGGTGCTCACCAAGATTGTCCAAACCATGAAGCGCGGCTGGGTCTACAATCCCCAGCGCCGCTACCGTGGGTGGCTTTGGACCGTATGCAAAAGCCAAATCCGGGAATTTCAGCGCCAACGTGCCGGCGATCCAGCGCTCGCCACGGGAAACACAGGAATTCACGAGGAAATTCAATCTATTCCCGCGCCACCGGAAGCCGAAAGCACTGAAAACGCTCTCGCAATCCTTGTCGAGCGTGCCACAGCAATTGTCCGAGAACGTATCGGTCCTACGTCGCCAAAGTGGCTGTGTTTTCAATGGTCCGCTTTGGAAGGCCGCAAGGGTGCGGCTATCGCGAACGAGCTACAGATCGACGTAGGCCTAGTCCACCAGAATAAAAGCAGAGTGTTCAAAGCGATCCGAGATGAGGCGGAACGCTTACGCGACCAACAAAGCTAATGCCACCGGAGGATCGAGTCGATGAACCCCCACCCGTCGAAGAAACAGCTGCAGCTTTTCCAGGATTGCGCACTCGACGACTGCGAAATGGAAAACATCAACGCCCACGTGCGCGTCTGTCCTGAGTGCCAGCAATTGCTTGATAGCTTGTCACCCTATGGGGACGACGATGCCTCAATCGATCCGAACGGCCCGTTACGTACCCGTGGGTTAACGACGCCCTCCATCCACTCAGAAACCCGTGGTGTGCCTTTCCCGGTAATTTCGGGCTACGAAATCATCGAGGAAATAGGCCGCGGTGGCATGGGTGTGGTTTACAAGGCTCGCCAGAGCAAGGCCGGCCGTATCGTAGCCCTGAAAACGATCATCAGTGGCGTTCATGCTTCCGACACGGAGGTAACCCGATTTCGCACTGAAGCTTTGGCCGCTGCCGGCCTAAATCACTCCGGACTTGTTACCGTTTTTGAAGTAGGCACATGCGATGGGCTTCCGTTCTTTTCACAGGAGTACTGCGCCGGGGGTAGCCTCAAGCAAAAGCTGGAAGGCATTCCGATACCTGCCGCTGCCGCCGCCCATTTAGTGGAAAAATTGGCGCGGGCAATCCACGTTGCTCACCAAGCAGGAATCGTGCACCGAGACCTAAAGCCAGCGAACGTGCTTTTTCAAAGCTGCGATAAGAACGGCAGCATCAATGGCGAAACCATAGCGCCAATGGTCGCGTGGTTCGACGCTTTCTTACCTAAAATTGTGGATTTTGGCCTTGCACGAAAGCTGGAGTATTCGGCCGGGCCGACCGGCACCGGCGCCGTTCTGGGCACTCCTAGCTACATGGCACCGGAGCAAGCGGCTTCGCAGTCGAAGGACATAGGACCTCCGACGGATGTGTATGCTCTGGGAGCAATTCTTTACGAACTGCTTACAGGCCGGCCGCCGTTCAATGCGCCGACGGCGCTGGAAACGATCAAACAGGTTGTCAACGACGAACCCGTGCAGCCACGCCATCTGCAGCCCGGAATTCCGAAGGACCTGGAAACGATTTGCCTCAAGTGCTTGTCCAAGAACCCTCGGTTTCGCTATTCCACGGCCGAGGCCCTCGCCGATGACATTCGCCGATTCGTTGAACACAAGGCGATTCGTGCCCGACCTGCCTCGGTAGCCGAGCGCGTGACGAAGTGGATTCGGCGAAATAGGATGGCAGCCGGACTAATGGCCGGTCTTCTCGTAGCCCTCGCCGCAACTATTTCTGCTTCGCTACTATGGTTCCGCGTGAACACGGCCGAACGCACAGCCCAGGAGAGTCAAATTGCTTCTCATTTGACTCGCGCGCGCCTATCTTTGCTCCACGGCCAATGGAGCGACACGCTGGCCAGCTACGAACTTGCGGAACGGGACGGCCATCCTGTAACGCCGCGCTTTCAGTTGGACAAAATCCGCGCGCGCATTGCGCTTGCACAATTCGACGAGGCCCTGAAGGAACTCAACTTCCTTGCCGAAAATCCGGAACTAGGCGATCAAGGCGCCTTAGTAGACCTGTATCGTGGCCAACTACTCTTAGGTTCGAGTGATGCCGAGGCCAAAGTGCTTGTCCGTCGGGCAGTTGCCACGGGGCAGTTACCCCGCGCCGAAAAACTTTGCGCACAGGGAATGTTAGCCTCCACATCTCCGGAAGCGCTTGATTTCTTTCTTCAGGCCATTGAACAAGATCCATTCCAGCCAGAAGCCTACGAAATGGCTTGCAGCTTACTTCTCTTGTTGGGGCGGCTAGGTGAATCGCATGCTCAGGCTATCACCGCCAAAGCTCTTTATCCAGAGTATCCGCAGTTTCGTTTGATCCAAGCTCTAGTGAAAGCATTGGAAGGCAATCACGAGGCCGCAATGCGAATGCTGGCCGATGCTGCTACCGTTCCATCCAAGTACAAAGAGGCTGTCCGCGCGCTGCTGGACGCCCGACACTCTGCCATCCAGGTCAGCGCGCCGGCAGTGGATACTGTAAAAAACGCTTTGAACTTACTCGCCGCTACACCGACTGGGCGCACCGGAAGGGAACCAAATGCACGCCCCTTCCTTAGGATACCTTTCCATCTCCAAAGCATCATTGGCAAGCTAGTGGTGCTCTATGCGAAGACCGCAGGGTTTTCGCGAATGGAGAACGCATCTCCAGAGGAGTTAGCCCAGCTGGTTGAGATGCACCCTGAGGGAACTTTGATTTTTCTTCACGGATATAGGCTCTTTACTGAAGTAAGGAAGCAGGTAAAACCTCATGACGACGCAGCGGTACCGTTGTTGCGTGAGACGCACACGGTAATGAAGCGCGCGCTGGACACGCCTTGGATCTTCCCAGGTCGAGATCGCGCACTTGAAATCCTAGCAAGCGTCGCCGCGCTGCTTGGCACCAACCTTCGCGTGAAACCGGACATCGAATTCCGCGGGCTCGCGCTTCGATACGTTCAAATGCGGGTGCGACTGGAAGAGAACATCGAAAATCTCGAGTTTCTGCGGCTGGCTGCACAGATCGCACAGTTGGCTGGTGATTTGGACCTGGCGCGACTGTTACTGGGCAGACACGAGAAAGTCAGTCCAAACGATTATCGCGTATTGCAATTGCGCAAGAATCGAGCTTGAGGCTGGTGCCTACGGTAGTGCAGCGCGTGCCGCGAAACAGGCTCTCGCGTTGAGGCCTGATGATGAGACAACAAAGCGTCTCTACGCAGAAACAGTTCAGAAAGCTCAAGCCGACTACCGCGAACTACTCCCTTCCGCTAACCGGGAATTGAATTAAGCTCACCGGCTGTGAATGCCTTACTTCTTGCCAGCGGGAGCTGGGTCTTCGAGTTGCTCCGACACCTTGGCGTAACACTCAGACAAAGCTTCGTCGATCTTATCGCAAAATACCCACCAAAAAGGCATGAAAACGCCCACTTCCTTCCTTTCTTTCGTTTGGCCACCCTGTTGGCTGGCGTGAGCCGCCGCCGACACAAGCGCCAGCGCAGGCATTAATAAAACCAGATTTCTTAGTGACATCCTTGTCATATCGCTTCCACGGTTCGTGTTACAAGCTTTGATCTGAGAATCTTCGTTAATATAGCGCAACTAATCTCCTCGCGCAAGTTACAACTTTGTGACGCCGGAAAGCTGAGGATAATCAACAGATAACGGCAGGCCGAGTCATCTCTGAGACTGTTCCGGTGACGCCCGTCGGCGTGAAACGCCGTGTGCCTGTGCGGAAAGCGTTCTAATACTTCAGCACGTAGGCCGGCGACTTGCTGAGCCGATCCCGATTGCGGATATAGGTTAGCGTTGTCCGCGGATCCGCATGACCCGCGAAATCCTGTAAGTCGAGAATGTCGCTTCCGCCTTCGCGCTCCGTCGTCAGCGCCGTGACTCGTAGCGAGTGCACTGTCACATTTGGGTCCAGATTGAGCCGCATCACATACCTTTCGACCAACTTCTGTACCGCGCGGCGGCTCATCGGCCTGGCGGCAAATCCTGCGCGGCCATCGCCCCGTGCCGAAGCATTGGCCGAAACAGCGGCCCACGAAGATCATCGCGAATTCCGGCAATGTCAAGCCACGCTTCGAGCCGCTCCGCCGCTTCTGGATGCAAAGGTACCGCACGCTCTTTTCCACCCTTGCCGAGGATTTCAAGCACTCGATGTACACCGTTTTGCTTATAACTACCGACCTTGAGACGGGTCAGCTCACCCACCCGGCAACCTGTGTAGGCGAGTACGCCAAGCAGTGCCCGGTCGCGAATTCCACCCGGCAATACGCTGCCGTCTTGCGATGCAACGACAGGGGCCTCAAGTAGCAGGCGGCAAGCCTCACGAACCAAACCCACTGTCTTTCCGTCCCGCGCCACGGCCGGAGCATCGACAAAATCCCCGTGGGCGGGGTTTCGGCCTTGGTAGCCGTACACTTGCAAATACGAGAAGAATGAACGTAAAGCGGTAAGCTTGCGGCGAACCGAGCTATTCTTCAATCCGCTCGCCAGCAAAGCGTCTCGCCATTCGGCGACTTGTTCCGGTCGAACGGTTACCAAATGTTCCAGCTCGCCCGGAGGCGTTTCAACGAATGTCATGAATTGTTTCAAATCGCGATCGTAGTTCTCGCGGGTGTCGCGCGATGGGGATTTCTTGAGCCATGCCTCCTTAGCCTTTGAAAGTTCTCGGCGCAGAGGATAAGGCTCCACGACTTCGTCAGGAAATCGCTCGATTTCGCTTGACATTTCCGAGGTAATGAGACCACCGCCCATACTCAACGCATCAACTTTCGCATCGCTTATCGAATCTGTTTCACGGTCACTTTAATCCCAAGTGCATCCCATTTGCGTTCCGCAGTCGCGGCCGGCAAATCGCGTGACATCGCGAGCGCCAGGCAAGCGCAGTTCCCGAAGGAGATGCCCCGGTCGCGCGTTTGTTGGTGAATAGAGGCTGCGACGTAGGCTTGCGCTTCGTCGAACGACACCGGTTCAGGCACCAGAGACTTGAGAATGAGTTGCACCGCTTCGAGCGGCATACCGCCGCGGCGCAAGCGTTGAATCGTCTCGCACACATTCACCGCGGACATCTTGGCGTCCGGCAGCAGCGGCAAGACGTTCTTCCATCCCGGCTCTTTTCGCACTAAGGCGATCAGGGCCGAGGCGTCGAGGACCACGCTAGGCAAACGTACCGTCCTGATCGCGCGCCTGGCGAAGTTCGGTCACGAGCTTCCGGTCAGCGGGAATGAAGCGGCTTGCCAGCGCCTGCGCTTGGCTTACAGCAAGATCGAGCGGGGTGATCTGGATGCCAAATTCGGTGCGGCTGAAAATGACCTCTTTGCCATCTTCTATGCCACACTCCTTGCGAAGCTCGGCCGGCAATACGACGCGGCCCGACTCGGAAATCCTTCCGCGGATGAATTCAGACATTGGGCGACTCCATCGGTAATTGACGTGCAAGATTGAGTGTGCCACTAACGGACGGAACTGTCAAGGATTTGTGACATGCCATCGTCACATCCAAAACGAGATTCTTAGTTCACCTAAAGTGGGTTAGGCGAAGCATGCAGTCTCACGCAACTAACCAGTGAATTTCGATGCCGGCAAGTCAGACGGCGAACGTACGTCGGTCGTCATCACTGCTTAACATCTTTTCGGTTTCGCTTTGAGCGCATTATCTTAGCACGACTAGCGCCGCCTTCCACTTTCGACACAGGTTTGATGACTCGTTTGATCTTCGCCAGTTCGGGAACTGTGAATACATGTCGTCCATTCTTGATGATCTGTTCAATAACCGCTGAAACCTGCTTATTGGAAAGGTCGGTTTTTCGCGCAATCGTTCCATATACCTGGTATTTGCTACGTGGCCGTATTGTCGATTTACTTCTGCTACGTATCAACTCGTCAATGATCACCGACGCCTGTTTTTTTGAAACGCCGAGTTCTCGTTTAAGTGTTTCATACAATTCGATCGTTCTACGTTGTCGAAGTTCAGCGGTCCGGCGCTTCATTTTTGCCGTGATCGCTTGTAATTTCGTGCGATTCGTTTCACCGGCTTGGCTTTCGACTCTAGACTTTTCCGAACCTTGCTCCTTTTCGATTCTCTCGCGGAGCGCATTGCCATATTTTCCTGAAAGCAGGTGTTCAAAGACTTTTTGAATCCTGCTAACGTACTCCGCGACCGCGAGTCTTATTCGTGAAATCTCACCTTCGTTCTCTCCTTTCGGGGACCAGTGCACGATCTGGTCCAAGGCTTTGCGGATGCCGTCACTAATCTTGTCGCGGATACATTCGAACCAATAAGCGTAGTAATGCCATTGTGCGGATTGAAACAGGCTATACCCAGCAGAACGCTGTAAGAGATCGTCCAACCTAATGCAGATCGTTACGAAGTTTTGCAGCCCGCGCACTGATAGGTCCAGAACATTCCGATCCGGAGGCGGCGTCAAGAATCGCGAAACTAGTGCATCAGGATTGCATAGCGCGGCTAGCGTATCTGCGATGTTGTAGCCGTCTCTGGAGCCATCGTCTAGAAACCACAAGAACGTTTCAATTGCTTCGTCATTTCGTTGTATGTTTACCAGCCCAATGAATTCATCAAAGATTCGATGCGCCTTGGCTGGGTCGTCGGCGATGTCTTCGTGAAGAGTCCATGTTCCCAATAAGCGCATGCGGAACAGTTTGGGTAGGAGCACAGGGTAACATTGCTCGTAATAGGTCACAATGGCGGGATGACCGAGGTTCCAGCGAGCAGTTTCTGCGAGTTCGTGCGGCAACGGTTCCTTGACGTACTGAATTAGGCATGCAATTTCAAAGATTCCATAATCAGCCAACATGAAATCAAAGGCATCACGCCGGTACGTCTCTTCAGTAGAAATGGCCTTCCCTTTACGATGATCGCGCAATAGATGCTCAAGCCGATCTGTCGTCTGCTTTTCGCGGACTCGGCTGAGGTGTTCAATAGCTTCCTTGACCCGTTCATGCTCAAGAAAGGTATGCCGTAGATATTCCAGATTATCCTGCCGGTCCTGCGCCGATCATAAGACTTCGCTTAGTACATCTAGAGGGTCTAGGAATTTGGAGTTTGGTTTGCACACGCCGCTATGATCCCTGCCTGCAAAAACTACGGGCGGCCATGCGTCCTGGGCAAATCGTGTGTTTTTCACAACACGTTCGTGTTCGGCACATACGATCTTCTGCGCGATAAGGTAGGAACCATCGCCTTGAGCGAGAGCTTTATTCGTTTCGTCAAGGAGTCGCTGTAGATCAAGGCCTCCCTCCTTCAGTTCGGTGATTAGCGGAGACGCAAAGTTGGCCGCGACGCCAAAGAGAGTCAAGAGTTGTGAAAGCCAGGTGCCTCCGCGGCCCAATTCGTCAATCAAATCGGCAACCCGCGCCCCCATATGAGCCGGAGCATAAAGAACCATCCCAGTCTTGTCCATCCAGTCCTTATTATTCTGACGTGCAAAAAGTAGTGCCCATCGGCAGAAGACCGCGCCGAGGGAGTGAGCCGCCAGAACCACTTTGCTGAAGGAAAATCTCCGACGAATTTCCTTGTTGCCGATATTTGGAATGGTTAACGAGGCCGTTTGTGTAAACAGGCGATCCAGAAACTCGTAGAAAAGGGTGGAGCCAGCTATCGTTGTGCCAAATAGGCCATCATGTCCGTAAAAAACGAAATCGCACCCCACGAACTCGGGTGTTTCAGGAATGAGCTTGTCAAATTCTGACCAGGTGGTGAGCGCGTCACCGCTATAGCCGTGGAGAAAAACAACTGCTTTCCCCGTAGGTTTCCTCGCCCATAGAGCGTACGACGGCTGATTGTGATTAGGTCCTAGGGGGAGAACAGAGAGTGGATAATGAGCATTCATCACACCGACTCACAATTTGTGGCTGTTGGTCTGCTGGTTTTGCATGGCTGATTCATCGGGGTAACTCTGTTGACTGTTGAAGGTCATTTGGTGCATCGAATGGTGCATATGAAGAACTTAGTCGACGTAAGTTCCTTATTCTCAAGTATCCCCGACAGGATTCGAACCTGTAACCTTCGGCTTCGGAGGCCGACGCTCTATCCAATTGAGCTACGGGGACTTCCAAGAACGGGCTTTATTGTAACACGATGGCTCGGTCGGACAAGTTGCCGCGCGGTGGCGCAACTTCCTCTCGGCGCAGATTACCATCTCGGATACAATCTCTCGCCTTTCCGAGTTGCCGACAGCATGACGGGCTTCGAATTAGCTAGGCGGTGTCGCTCGTCTAATTTGTGTAGATTCCGGAATCATTTGGTAAGGAGGCGCGACAATGCGATTGAAATACCTGTTTAGCACGTGTGGTGTCCTTTGCTTCGTTGCTTCGGCGGTTGGCCAACAGCCCGCGACGTCGCAGAATCCAAAACCCATAGCTCAAACACCGGCGCCAACACAGAACCCAAAGCCGGCGGCTCAAACACCGGCGCCGGCGCCATCGCCTCCGACGCAACCGAATACACAGGCACCCGCGCCAGCGCCCGTGCCGCGTGCTGTCGTCCCAACGCGCCCGCCGGCGCCGACGATTCCGCCACCGGCGGCCAACGCCGTGGCATGCACGGTGAACGGGCAAGCCATTCCGGAAATGGCCGTCTATCGCGGCCTCAAGTACGTCCCGGCCGATAAACAGGCACAGGCGAGAACCGACATTCTGAAGTTCCTCGTGGATAATACGCTGATCGATCAACACTTAGAGCAGCAGCAAAAGATTGTCGTTGCCCCGCAAGAAATCGATGCGAAGGTGACCGAGATTCGAGAGGAAGTGAAGAAGCAAGGTTCGACGTTCGAAAAGATGCTCGAAGAATTCCTGCTTACCGAAGCGGAAATCCGAAAACAGATCGCCGCCCAGTTGCGTTGGGATCGGTTCGTTAGCGCACAAGCGACCGACCAGACTTTGCGACAACTATTCGATTCCAACCGAACGTTGTTCGACGGCACTCTCGTTCGCGCTCGACACATTCTCTTTTCACCGGCGGCCAACGATCAGCAGGCTCATGCCGCGGCGAAGGCGCGCCTTGCGGAGATCAAGACCGCAGTTCAGAAGAAGACGACGGATGAACTCGCGAAACTTCCGGCACAGACTGACAATGCCGCTCGTGAAGCCGCGAAAGCAAAGTCCATGGAGGAGACATTCGGCGAATTCGCCGTCAAGGAATCAGCGTGCCCGTCGAAGGCGCAAGGCGGCAACCTCGGTTGGTTCCCGTTTTCGAGCATGGTAGAGTCGTTCGCCAAAGTCGCGTTCGCACTCAAGCCCTACGAGATGAGCGACGTCGTCACGACACAGTTCGGCTATCACCTGATCCTGGTGACCGAGAACCGCCCTGGAAAGGAACCGAAGTTTGACGAAGTCAAAGCCGACGTCAAAGAGATCTTCGTCGAACGGCTACGGGATTCGCTTTGCGGCCAATTGCGCCAAAGTGCGAAGGTCGTAATGAATCAGCCCACGAAACCCTAGTGTTTAGCCCCGGCTCTCAGAGCCGGGCGGAGGCAAGGTTCTCTGCCTCGGTGACCATATCATCGAGCAAACGCAACCCCAGCGCCCAGAAACTCGAGTCGCCGATGTCGACGCCGAGTTTGGCGAGCAATGCGGGCGGCGCCTCGGAGCCGCCGGACGACAACATGTTCAGGTACTTTGGGACGAATGCCTTCGGTTCCTGCTTGTATTTTTGAAAGAGCGCCAGCACGAGCAACTCACCAAAAGCATAAGCATAGCAATAGAACGGCGCGTGAATGAAGTGACCGATGTAAAGCCACCACCAGGCGTAATCATCGGTGACAATCAGCGCGTCGCCGAACATGGAACGGTTGGCATCGAGCCAAAGCTGGTTGATTTGTTCGGCGGTTAGTTCGCCTTTCTCACGTCGTTTCTCGTGTAAAGCTAGTTCGAAGCGTGTGAGGACGATTTGGCGAAACGCCGTCGCGAAACTGTCCTCGAGCTTGCCGCACAACATGGCAAGCCGCGTTCTCGGATCGGGGTGGAGTTCCAACAGGCGTTGAAACGTGAGCATTTCGCCAAAGACACTGGCGGTTTCGGCCGTTGTCAGCGGCGTGTCGCACTGCAAGTATCTCACCGGCCTCGACAGGTACTGATGCAAGCCGTGGCCGAGTTCATGAGCGAGAGTCATCACGTCCCGCAACTTGTCGGTGTAGTTCATCAAGATGTACGGATGGACGCTTGGCACCGCACTGCTGCTGAAGGCGCCGCTGCGCTTGCCCGTTCGTAATTCGGCGTCGATCCAGTGTTGCGCGAAGAACTCGCCTACAATCTCACCGGCCTTTGGAGCGAAGGCCTGGTAGCTCTCGGTCACGATCTGTCGGGCGCGCGGCCAATCGCACGTCGGCTGATCGGGAAAGAGTGGAGCATAGCGGTCGTAGTCGCTTAGATCATCGATTTTTAACAGGAGAGCTTTGAGTCGATAGTACCGTTGCACCGTGTGGTGGTTTCGTTCCACCGCGGTCATGAGTGCGTTGACGACATCGTGGCTGATTTCATTAGCCAGATGCCGGGACGCCATCGGATGAGAGAATTTTCTCAAGTCTGTATCCGAGCGATGGTCCAAAACCAGGTTGTTAAAGATGAAGGTCAGTAATCGCGAGTTCTCTTTGAGTCCCTTGGTAATGCCAGATGCGGCGGCACGGCGAACGTCGCGATCCGCGTCGTATAGCTTTGCGTTGATTTGTTGAAACGGAACTGTCTCGGTCTTTCCGTCCTGCTCGAACGGAAAAGACATCTCGGCCAGCGTCTCATCGAACAGTCGAACGAAGGCCGCCTTGCCGGTAACGGCTTTTTCGTCGAGGATTTTCTCTTCGGGCTCGCTCAGGTAGTGCGGCTTCCACGCTCGTTTGTGCTCCAGGTAGTGCCGATACCGATCTAGTTTCGGTGACGCCAAAACCGATCGCGCCGCATCGTCGGAAAGCTGCACCCATTCTAAGTCGAAGAAAATGAGATGCTTGTTGATCGCGGTACGGGCCTCGCGAGTTCGCGTGAGAAGTGCGCCGTGGCGTGGATCGTCCGTCTTGGCTGCGTGCAGGAGCATGGCATAGACGGCCGGGCGATCCATCTGCTCGTAAATAGATTCGAGTTCGGTGAGAGCGTCTAGAATCTGCTCGGCCGCTGGACATCCGGAGACGTTGATTCTTCCTCGATAGGAAGCTTCGAAAGACTCGGCACGGCGTTGGGCGGTGTCGAGATCACGACCAATTTGCGCGTCGTCGACACCGTAATAGAGATCGCCTAAGTTCCATTGAACGCCATCGGCGCTGCTGCCGAGTTCCTTTGTGTGACTCATAGGTGATTTTCTATAGGCGCCACCAGTCCGTGCCTACACCTCATTCGGCCTCATGCAGGCAACGACATCCTGATGATTGTCCCACGACCTCTCGGTGTACATCATGAGTTTCAATGACGTGTGCTCGAGCACCTGGTTCATGACCCATGAGGGCGACGATAGGGAAATGCCGTAGTTCTGAAGAACGTGGGCGGGGTAACCTTGATACGCGAAGCCGTCGCGGTCGTATTCCTCCAGGATTTTCGGTACATCGCCCAAACCATAAGTGAACTTGCCGCGTCGAAGCGAATCGACGGAGTGCCGGCCATGAACCGTAAAAACCGCTACGCCGCCGGGCGCCAAGCGAGCTTCGAAAAAGCGTAGGAAACCTGGCCAGGCATCGCGCTCGAGGTGAGTGAGCAACGAGCCGCACCAGATCAGGTCGTACGATTCGCGAACGGGAATGAACTTCGGGTTCTCTTCCGAGTAAACAGGAACCGCGCCAAACGTCCTGGCACAAAAATCCACGCCGTCGCGATCGATGTCGCAGGCCGTAATGTGAGCATGTGGAAACGCCGACCGCAACAGGCGCTGCACACGTCCATGCCCGCAGGGAAGGTCCAGGATGGCGGTCGGGGTTTCAATGCCGGCCGCGAGCATGGCGAGCTTAATGCATCGGAACGCGGAGTGGCCGACGTTAAAGTAGTGGTCCGGCCAGTGCGGTACGTACATCGTGTCTTTGGGCGCGACCTCCGTTGAGAAATCACTGATGCGTTCCTCAAACAATTCCCGAAGCCGATCCCAGTGCCGGGCCGCTGCCGGGTGATTGCCATTGGAAATCGTGCCGAACGTCGTGGGTCGTGCAGATGTTGCTGCGTTGACTAGGGCCATGTTTGCATCCCTCCTGTGATCCGTCAGGCCGCCCGTCCTAATTGGCGGACCGAGCGAAAGAAATCGGAAAAAACCTCTTCCACGTAATCGAGCATGGCATCGGTGAGGCCGGGATACACACCGATAAAAAACGCGTCGGCCATAATCTTGTCGGTGTTCTTGAGATCGCCGACCACACGCGATTGAATGCTTTGGAAAGCCGGCTGACGAAGGAGATTGCCGCCGAACAATTGTCGAGTCTGGATTTGCCGCGATTCCAGGTAGGACACGAGTTCTGCCCGCGTGAAGGGCGTATCATCGCGAACCGTAATCAGAAATCCAAACCAGGACGGTTCACTATTCGGTGTGGCAACCGGCAGCATCAAGTGTTCTTCATGTTCGGAAAGGGCGCGAAGCAGCCGGGCATGGTTGGATCGACGGGCGGCAACGAAATCACTGAGCTTGCGCAACTGCGCTCGGCCGATCGCCGCTTGAATGTCGGTCGGCTTCAGGTTGTAGCCAAGATGACTGTAGATGTACTTGTGATCGTATCCACACGGCAAGTCGCCCAATTTCCAGCCAAAGCGCTTTCCACAGGTGTTATCGGCGCCCGAGGCACACCAACAATCCCGTCCCCAATCGCGGAACGATTCGGCAATGCGCTTCATTCGGCCGCAGTTCGTCAAGACCGCGCCGCCCTCGCCCATGGTGATGTGATGCGGTGGATAGAAACTCTGGGTTGCGAAATCGCCAAAAGTGCCGGTGTTTCGACCACGGTAGGTGGCGCCCAGCGCGTCGCAATTGTCTTCAATCAAATACAAATCATGCTGTTTGGTGAGTGCCACGACGGCATCGACGTCAAATGGGTTGCCGAGGGTATGAGCGAGCATAACCGCCCGTGTCTTCGGGCCGACGGCGTCCTGCAAACGGGAAACAAGGGCGTTTCCCGTGCTGAGGTCCACGTCAACGAAAACCGGCACGCAGCCGTGCTGAACGATGGGCGCAACAGTGGTGGGAAACCCCGCTGCGACGGTAAGGACCTCGTCTCCTGGACGTAATGGGCGTTCGAGTTGCGGACTCGTCAAGCTCGCGAATGCCACCAGATTCGCACTTGAACCGGAGTTTACCAACACCGCATGGCGGGTGCCCACAAGGTCGGCGAGTTCGCTCTCAAATGCCTCACCCTGGGGTCCTAAAGTAAGCCAGAAGTCGAGCACCGCGTCCACGGCGCCGACGAGCTCGTTGTCGTCGAATACCCGGCCGGCGTATGGAACTTTGGTTTCGCCGCCGAAAAATGGCTTCGCGCAATGGCGCATCTCGTAGTAGCGACGCACGGCACTCAGGATCTCTGCGTGCTGCTCGCGCCATGGTGCTGATGTTTGAATGTCAACGGTCATGATGTTGCCAATCGTTCCAGCGATTTGCCCTTATTTATCCGTTTCAAGAAGCTACGTAGCCGTTGAATCACAGAGTCAACATCGAGCCGATGTTCTTTCATCAGGTATGCGTAACTTCCACAACACTGCGAAAATCGATCGCGAATTCCGATGCGGCAGATCCATGTCGGCGCGGTTGACGAGGCAATTTCAGCGATGGCGCCGCCAAGGCCTCCATAGACCGAATGCTCTTCTAGCACGACGACTACATCATGTCGTCTGCAAATAGCCGCCACCTGGTGCGAATCGAAGGGTTTGATGCATGGCGCGCTCCAGACGTTACTTCCCGGCCAACACGCCGCGGCGTCCAGTGCGGTTCGCACCATCGAACCGGTCGCAATCCAACCGATTCGTGCCCTGCCCCGCTGAAGGCGCAACAAATTTCCCCATTCAAGAGTGAGTGGTTCAGCATGAATGGCGCCGAGGTCCGCTTTACCGATCCGGACGTACACTGGTTGAGCGGCATTTAGGGCCAAGTCCATGCATGCCGTCATTTCCGCCGCATCAGCGGGCGACAGTATCGAGATGCCCGGGATCGACCGCAGCGCCGCAATGTCCTCCGTACATTGATGGCTGGTACCGAGGGTGCTGTAAACCACGCCGGCGCCATCACCGATGAATACGACTGGCAGATTCTCATAACAGACGGCAAGCTTGATCTGTTCGAGAACGCGAATGGGCACGAACGCACTCAAACCATAGACGACCGGCCGGTAGCCGGCCTTCGCCAGACCCGCCGCCACACCAACCATGTTCTGTTCGGCGACGCCAGCGTTGATGTACTGAGCCGGGCATTGCTTCTGGAATTCGTCGAACAACGAATAACCGTGGTCGCCCGTCAACAGGAGCACACGATCGTCGTTGCGGGCAGCTTGAACCAACGCTTGTGAAAAGGCGCTGCGCATAGCAAACTACCGTGCCACGAGTTGCCGACATGCGGCGCCGAATGTTTCTTTGTCCAGCCGCGTGTAGTGCCAACGGTTGTCACTCTCCATGAATGAGACGCCCTTCCCTTTGATCGTGTGAGCGACCAGCGCCTTCGGACTAGGTTGGCCGCTCGACATTAAACTGCGAATTGCCGCGTCGAGTGCGACTTCGTCATGTCCGTCTACCTCGTCGCATTCGAAACCGAACGCGCGGAACTTGTCGACAAGATTCCCGAGCTTCAAGACATCGTCCGTGCGCCCCATCGCCTGGAATCCGTTCGCATCAATAATCACCATCAAATTCGAAAGCTTGGCATGGGCGGCAAACATGATCGCTTCCCAAATGGCGCCCTCATTCATCTCGCCGTCGCCAACAACGGCGAAACACTGTTGTCCGGTTCCGCGTCGCATGGCAGCGAGGGCCAAGCCGACGCCGACTGACAATCCCTGACCGAGCGATCCGGAGGTTACTTCGAGGCCCGGAACATGGGCATCGGATAGGCCTTTCAAGCGTGTGCCGTCGTCAAAATATCGTCGCACGTCTTCTTCCGTGATCCAGCCGAGTTCGCGGAGACAGGCGTATTGCGCCATGACGCCGTGGCCTTTGCTAAGGACGAGATAATCGCGGCCGGGCCAATCGGGACCGTTCGTTCCCAATCGAAGATGAGACCGGTACAAGACCGCCAGGATCTCAATGATTGAGAAGGCGCACGGAATATGGACACTGGACCCGGCGTAGGCCATGTCCAGGACTGTTTGTCGCAAGCATGTGGGGTCGAACCGTCGCATCAGTGAAATCTCACTTCGGGGTCAGCACGTGGTTCACGCTGCGCCGGGGTCTAACGGGTGCCGCCGCCGTCTCGGGTGTCTGACTTGCTTCCGAGAAGTTCAGCGTGTAGTCGACGAGCCAGAGCGGGCGACGCTTGCTTTCGGCATAGATCTTGGCCACGTACTCGCCGAGGATACCGATCCCGAGAGACATCACACCGAGGTTCATCAACAGCAGCACAACGACCGTCGTGATTCCTCGCGGCGGATGGGTGACGAACGACATGACCATATAGACGAGTGCAAGCACGGCGGTCAAACCAAGGACGCTCAATCCGAAAACACTAAACATCCGGAGCGGTTTGATCGAAAAACTGAACACGGCATTGAACGTGAAACCAATGAGCGTGAGCGGATTCATTTTGGTCGCGCCTTTGAGACGGCCGCGCCGCACGTATGGAATGCCGATCTGGTTGAAGCCAAGCCAGTGAATCATGCCGCGCACGTAGCGATTCGTCTCCGGTAAACAGGCAAAGGCATCACGCACCCGGCGTGTGATCAATCGAAAATCGGCGCTGTGTGCCGGCAACTTCACCTCGTCGCTCATCCACGTGATGAATCGCATCGCCAGCATGGTAGGGATGACTCGGAACGGCGATTCGCCAGTGCGCTTTTGCCTGATTCCATAGACGATGTCGTAGCCGCGCTGCCAATGCGCGATGAATTCGGGAATCAACTCCGGCGGGTCTTGAAGATCGGCGTCGATGACCATGATGGCATCGCCCTGGGCTGCAAGCATTCCCGCCGTAATCGAATTCTGATAGCCAAAGTTTCTGCTCAAACGGATGTAGCGCCAGCGTGGATCTTTTCCACAAAGCTGGTGCATGATCGCCTGCGTGGCGTCGGCGCTGCCATTGTCGACAACGATGACTTCGTAAGGCATGTCGACGTGATCCAACACCGTGACCAGCGTTCGGTAGGTGTCGCGCAAGACCTCCTGCTCGTTCAACACGGGCACGACGAGGCTGAATCGTGGGGTTTCACCGGTCATGCTTTCTCCCAGCCACAACATCACGCCGCTTTGGGCAGCGAGTTCGCGTAGAACCACGCCCAAGTCTTCTCGACACCCATATGCAAGTCGTGTCGCGGCCGCCAACCCGTCAGAGCGGTTGTTTGGTCGATGCTCGCCACCCACGCGGTCGGTTCATCCTCTCGTGCCGGTCGGGCACCATAGTGTGCGGTGAGTCGTCCGCCGCCGCAGACCGACAAAATCGTCTCGACCATGTCGCGAACTCGATGCGGCAATCCCGCGCCGGCGTGCAGAATCCGGCCGCGAGCCTCGGGTCGCTGCGCCGCTGTGAGCAGCAAATCGACGACGTCTTCCACATAAACAAAGTCGCGCGGTTGCTCCGCGGCGGTTACTTGTGGGTCTTCCCCGCGAAGACAACACCCCATGACATACGGCACCAACCGGGATGGATCTTCCCAAGGCCCGAACGCGGAGAAGATACGGACGGACGTAATCGGCCGGCCACGATATGCCTCCGCCTGACACAGAAGCGTCGCGGCCGCCTTCGTCACACCGTAGTCGCTTCGCGGCGCTAAGCCGTCGTCTTCGTGCATCGGACCCTGGTTATGGCCGTACTCCGACGACGTACCGACTTGCACGAACGCCTGGTAATCGAGGTCCTGGGCAGCATCCAGAAGGTTCGCGGTCCCGACGACGTTCGTCGCAATCAACGTCATACGGTCTTGTTGGAACGGATACGCTCCGTGTGCCGCGAGATGAAAAATCCACTCCGGTTTGCACGCACTAATCACTTTGCGAACGGAGCGAGCATCGCGAAGGTCGCCCAAATGGGGTGTGAATCGGTTCTCCGCACCTCGAAGCCGCCACGTTCGAGAGCCGGCGCGGAGCAGCAAATGAACATCGTGACGCATCGCGATAAGTCGATGCACCAGACAAGAGCCAACGAACCCGCTTCCACCGGTTATCAGAACACGCTTTTGCTCGTCACTCATCGATGACATTTCCCCATGCGGTGTCAGGCAGCATTCCGCCGTGGCCGCCCCACCTCGAAGTAGTCCTGATACCACGCGATGGTTTCTTGCAGGCCTGCGTCTAACTGGTACCGCGGGCTCCAGGCGAGCATCCGCCGGGCCTTTGCCGCGGATAGATACTGGTGGGTGATCTCATTGCGAACATCACGGCGAATATCCGGTTCGATCGACATTCCCATGTGCCGCATGATGTTGCGGACCATGTGCAACACGGTGACCTGGCTCTCCGTGGAGAAATTGAATGCATGACCGACTACTTCCGGCTGCCGTGCCATGCACTGCGCGAGATAGAGGTACGCCGCAGCCCCATCCTTGGCGTAAAAGTAATCCCGCACATACGTGCCGTCGGAGCGAATCACCGGCCGTTCGCCGCGAAGTATCGAACGAATGGTGCCCGGGACGATTCGATTCCAATTGAGATCGCCGCCGCCGTAGAAGTTGCCGCACCGGGTAACGCAGACCGGCAGCTGGTAGGTGTGGTAATAGGTTAGCGCCAGGATGTCGGCGCATGACTTGCTGGCGTCATATGGATGCCGGCCTTCAAGCGGCGCCTCTTCCGTGTACGGGAGTTTCGATTGCGAGCCATAAGCTTTATCCGATGACGCGACAATTACTTGTGGGTTCTTGCCGCAGCGTCGAGCCGCTTCCAGTACACACCACGTTCCACGAATGTTCGTTTCGAACGTTGAGATCGGATTCCGGTTCGCCACACCGACCACCGTCTGGGCGGCCAGGTGAAAGACCGTTTCGATTTCGTATTCGCCCAGGCAACGTTCGACGAACGAGAGCTCTTCCACGGCGCCTCGTACCGTATTGATCTTGCACGACAACCCGCTCCACACCAGTTCCGACCCCGCCACTTGATCCCGCACCAAGCCCACCACGTGAGCGCCGTTCTCGACGAGCGCGCGCACCGTCCACGACCCGACCAGGCCCGTACAGCCGGTGACAAACACGCGCCGGTCGCGCCAGAAGCTCTCGTGTATTGTCATCGGGAATCTCTTTACCCGTCTTTTGCTTCAACGTCAGGCAACGGCGCGGGAGTGTGCAACCTCCCACGTCTTCCATGGCGCTCGTCCGTCGCTCCACAAGTCGTTCAAAAACTGGAAGTCCCGGCTGTTATCCATTGGATGCCAGAATCCCTTATGGGGATACGCCATCAGCTCGCCCTGATGAGCGAGCTGCATCAACGGCCCTCGTTCCAGCACGAGATGGGGGTCGTCCTCAAGCCGGTCGAAAATGTCACGACGGAAGATGAAGAACCCCCCGTTGACGCGGCCACGGGAGAGCAGCGGCTTTTCGTTGAACTCCGTTACCTGGGCGCCGTCGATTTCGATTTCGCCAAAACGGCCGGGCGGCTGTACGGCGGTGACGGTCCCGATTCGACCGTGCGACCTGTGGAAACGGATGAGCCGGCGGACATTGACGTCCGACACGCCATCTCCATAGGTAAGAATGAAATCCTCACCATCTATGTATCGCTCGATGCGCTTGACGCGGGCGCCCGTCATCGAGTCCGTCCCGGTCTCCGCGAGCGTAACGTGCCAATCCTCCACCGGCGCGGACCCATGGGTTTCCAAGTCTTCGGGTGCCAGCAGGTTCAGGCTCAGGTCTGCGCTTTGCCGGTAATAGTCGAGGAAGTATTGTTTGATGACCCAGCTCTTGTAACCGAGGCACAGGACGAAGTCGCTAAGTCCATGGTGGGCGAAGCCTTTCATGATGTGCCACAGGATCGGCCGTCCACCAATCGGAATCATCGGTTTAGGAATGTCGTCGGCGACGTCACGGATGCGGGTCCCGTAACCGCCGCACAAGATGACGACCTGCATGAAATCCTCCCAGAGCCAAGTAACGGCCGGAGTTAGGGTCGAACGCTTATAGCAGCGAGGGCGACGTAAAATCAAGCTGCGTTCGAGACGAGAGAGGATAGGGGAATCGGGTAGCTGGCGCAGGTTTCAGGCTGCCGTCGAAACGTGCGCCTTTGGCCGAGGGATGAAGAAGTAAACCACGGCGCCGAGCAAAATGAACCCACCGCCAATCATAGATTCGGTTTGCTTGTAAACACACGTATTGATGAGAACCAAAGCCATGACCAGCACATAGAAAGCCGGCACGTATGGGTAACCCCAACACCGGTAGGGCCGATCGACGTGCGGATAGAGCCGGCGAAGCGGGAATATTGTCGCGACCGCCAGTGTTTCAAAGATGATGGCGCCGAACATGGCGTAATCGGTCAGGGTGTTGAAGACCGATTTCACCTGGCCTCCGGCGCCCCGCGGCAAGTTTGGGTTGATGGTAATGTCTCCGAGCGCTAGGACCGGGAGCGTGACACGGGTTAGCATCGCGATGCCGAGGACGAGCAAGCTGGCAAAACCCCCTTGGACAAGAATGGCCCGTGCGGGAGTGCGAAACCGTTCGTGGATGGCCGCCAAGCCACGGGGCGCCAGTCCGTCCGCACTGGCGGCATAGAGGACCCGAGGGCCGACGAGCAGATTTCCGTTAAGGGCGCCGAAAACGGAGCACATGACCGCTGCTGATGCCAACTGAGCGCCGAGCGGCCCGAGAAGCCGCTGAGAGAATACCGTAGCCACCGTGGTGTCGCCGACTGCGGCAATCTCACTCCCCGGGATAATCAGGTAATACGCGAAGTTGGCCGACACATACAGAATGATCACGATCAACGTGCCGCCCAGAAGCGAAATCGGGATGTTCCGCCGGGGATCCTTGACTTCCTCCGCCACGAGGGTGACGTTCATCCAGCCGTGGTAGGCCCAAAGGACACCCAACATGGCAGACCCCACCCCGGTGAGCACCGCAACGCTCCATGTCTCTGGCAGAACCGGAAGCAGGTTGTCGACACGCGGAACGGGCACGGTGTCCGTAGAGGCGGCGAGGTAGGGTGCAATGAATGGAAGCACTGCCACGCCGACCAATGAGGCTATCTTCACCAAGGTCACCAAAAGTTGAACCACGCCTCCCCAGCGAACGCCGAGCACGTTGATCACCGCCAGCCCCATGATGACGCCGACGGTGAGCCAGCGCTGAAACCAAAAATCGGCTTCGGTGGTCACCTGAATGCTGGCCCGCCAGAGCAGATTGTAAAGGGATTCCGCAAAAACCGTCGCTAACGCGGCAATCGATCCGGCCCGGCTGATCCAGAATTCCACCCACGCATAGAGAAAACCCGCCAATCGGCCAAAACCTTCGCGGAGAAACACGTAATTCCCACCAGAACGCGGGAAGAGCACGCCGATTTCGGATAGCACCAACGCGCCGAGTAACGCCAGCACTCCCCCGAGGATCCAAACGAGAGCGACGAGACCGAAGGTGGGAACATTCTGTGCGATATCTTGCGGTTTCTTGAATATGCCGGAGCCGATGACCGTACCGACGACTAACGCGGTGGCCATGAACGGGCCGAGGGCGCGGATCAAGGTCGGGGGCGTGGAGGTCGTCGATGTGGCCATGGCCCCAGTTTAGAGACGGAGATGGATGGGTGCAAATCGAAACGCACATGAAGATGGACGGAGTGCTGGACACTCTAATCGTTCGCGGGCCCTTTGCGCCTCGATTCCCGATTGCGATAAAATGACTTGCGTTGCGCGTGCAAGTAATACACACACACTCACTCACACAGGCCAAACGAGATCGTGGCCTCTGGCCACGGAACTTGGCCACCAAGTCGCACTGTCGTAAACCTCTACGAACCAAAAGCTTACCGTGATGTCGTCGGTCCGTGGCCTCGTGGTCGCTCATGACCATTGGCATTGGCCGCAAGAGACGGTGTCACGCTGTGTCGTCAAAAGTCTCGACACCAAGTTGCTTTGCTTGGCGTAGGTGGCGGTGTTCACAATGAACACGGACGAGCAAATGGGTGGAAGCCGGCACGGTCGGGGTCCTCTAGAAGCTCGCTATGGCCGTGCCGACGCAGGCAGCTGCCGCAGCACCCCTCACACCCACGCATTAACCAGGAACAAGGCAAACGCTGGAGCGCCGGCCAAGCTTGTGGCATGGCGAGCCGGCGGCTGGATTCGCGCGCGAGGTGGGCGTCGGCCTCGGGCGGGTTTACCGTCTCCAAGCTCTCGGAAATCAATCCCGTCATGGCTTGTGCCTCCTGGCTCGGCAGTCCGATTCAAGTGGAATAGAATACTCGGTCAGCTCGTTGCGTCGAGGATTGGTCTTGAAACGAGCCGTCTGCTTTTCATTCGCAGGACGACAACGATGGGCATACCTGATTTTCAGACGATTATGCTCCCCCTCCTCCAAACGCTTTCGGATGGCAATGAGTGGGCCATTCGAGACGTTACGAAGAAGCTGGCGGACCAGTTCAAGCTGTCGGACGAGGAACGGAGCAAGCTGTTACCGAGCGGGCAGCAGAGCGTTTTTGGGAACCGTGTGGCGTGGGCGAAAACTGATTTGAAGATGGCCGGTCTTATCCAGAATCCGTCAAGAGGCTTCGTGCGTGTCTCCGACGAAGGAATGAAAGTCCTGGCGCAAAAGCCGACCAAGATCACTCGCTCATTTTTGCGACAATATCCGGCATACGATGCTTTTTTCACAAAGAAGCACCTCCCCGATCAATCTGCCGATGCCGAACCAAAGTCTATTGCCGTGGATGAACAACTGCAAACGCCGGAAGAATTGTTGGAGTCATCCTATACGGCACTCCAGGACGCATTGGCCGAAGAACTGCTGGACCGCGTGAAAGCCTGCTCCCCGAAGTTCTTCGAGCGTCTGGTCGTCCAACCGCTAGTGGCAATGGGATACGGAGGTTCGCTGGCCGACGCCGCCCAGGTGATCGGAAAGTCAGGTGATGGAGGTATCGACGGCACCATAAAGGAGGATAAGCTTGGCCTCGACGTCTTATGCGTTCAGGCGAAGCGATGGGAGAACACGGTGGGCAGGCCGGTGGTGCAAGCCTTCGCCGGCAGTATGGAGGGATTTCGGGCGAGGAAAGGTGTCTTGATAACGACGTCTACTTTCTCGCCCGACGCCAGAGAATACGTCGATCGCATCGAGCGGAAGATCGTTTTGATCGACGGGCCGACGCTCGCGAGTTACATGATCGACTATGACATTGGCGTAGGCACGTCTCGGTCGTTCATCGTGAAGAAAACTGATTCGGATTTCTTCAACGAAGAAGCGTAACACATGAAGACGACCCGCCCAAACAAGATCCTGACCGGCGTTGCGGGCGAGTATTTCGTCGCTGCTGAGTTGTCGCGCCGCGGGTACGTTGCATCGTTAACGCTCAGGAACACGCGTGGCATCGACATACTGGCGTCGAACACCGACGCGACAAAAAGCGTTGGCATCCAAGTCAAGACCAACTCCGGCCAGAAGCCGCAATGGCTCCTCAGCCAGAAGGCTGAGAGCGACACCGCCGAAAACCTCTTCTACATTTTCGTAAGCCTAAACGGTACGGATGCTCCGGAGTATTACATAGTGCCGCGAGTGGAGGTTGCGAAGTGCGTGCGCGAATCGCACGCAGCATGGTTAGCACGGCCCGGATTAGATGGAATCGCGCATCGTGATAACGCGATGCGGCTATTTCGTGATCCAGAAAAGAAGTACCGGAACGCGTGGCACCTTTTGGACCTTGGATAGCAATGGCTTCCATGCCGCGGGAGGATGGACGCTGCCGCCGAAGAGGCAGGAATCGGCGCGATCGTGAAGCAAGTGTGAGCAAGGACTGAGGACCATAGCAATGCCTTTTCTGATAACGTGGAACCCGCAACAAGAGCGTTGGCACGCCATGCCGAAGGCGTCTCCCTTGACGCTCTCGGGCGCGCTTTACAAGGACTGGTGGGGCGTGCGTAGCAAATCAGTCACAATAGGCAGCCGCCTTTTTCTACTTCGGCAAGGCGTTGAACCAAAGGGCATTGTCGGGTCTGGGTGGGCGACCTCAGCGCCAAGGCTTCGCAACCCGCCCGAGCCGGGCCGCATCAATCACATAGTTGATGTCGTCTTCGACACGATGTTGGACCCGGAAAAGTATCCGCCGCTTGATTGGCGCACTCTTGCTATGCCGCCACTGAGCGAGGTTCACTGGACAACGCAGTCATCGGGCATCAGCGTTCCAGACGAACTGGAAGCAGAGTGGCAACAGCATGTCAAGAAGGTTCTCGGATATCTTCCAGACGCCCTCTGCGAGAACGTCGTCGACCCAGAAGAAATGCAGTTTCCCGAGGGCCGGGGGAGTTATCGCCTGCACCGTCAGATCGAACGAAACAACCGACTCGTCAAGGCAGCGAAGGCCAAGGCGAAGCAGGATGGGCGGCTGTACTGCTGGGTGTGTGACTTCGACTTCGCCAAGCGTTACGGAGAGCGGGGCGAGGGCTTTATCGAAGCCCACCACACCATCCCTGTGTCGCAACTCGGCGAGAATGCCAAGACGGGGCTGGAAGACCTGGCCATGGTGTGCAGCAATTGCCACCGAATGCTGCACCGGACTCCGTGGTTGTCAATCGAGGAACTTCGTGCCCTGTGCATCAAGCAGCCCTCCTGACTACTGAGCCCGGCGAAATGGCCGGCTACGTATCAGCGAACCGCGCGCCCTGGTGGAGCACTCTTTTCGCCACGAGTTGGGCCGGTTCGTCGCAGTGCTGACCCGGTCGCTCGGCGTGGGCCGGCTCCGCCTCGTCGAGGATATCGTTGGGGCCGCGCCCGTGCAGGCCCTGAAAACCTGGACTCGGAGAATCTAGGCGAATTGGCGGACCAGAGATTCGAGTTCCCAATAGCCATCATCGTTCAGGAGTTGCTGGGCGTCGCTCAGGAGCCGCTCGATCTCGAGTTTGCCCTTCTGGGACATGAGCATCGCTTTGATATCGCCGATGTCCTTGGGACGGTCGAAGACTTTTTTGAACACGATCAAGTCTTCGGCGGCGTGAATCCGAATCTTCCGTCCCTCCAGATCGCGGTCGGTGCTGCGTTCCAGGACACGATAGTGAAACGGGTGCCAGGGAAGGAAAAGCTCGGTGCGGATGTCCCGGCAAGCAAATGCTGCCAGGTGGGCCTTGCTGCGGAAGTCTCCCAGTACGGCCTGCAGTTCCAGCGGACGCGGGTCGGGATGAAGATGCCGGCAGCCGGCGGACGAGAATGCATCCAGAAGCTCGGGGACTTTGATGTCCGGGACGAGCACCAGCACATCCACGTCTTGCGTCAATCGAGGCGGGGCATAGTAGTTGTAGGCGATGGCGCCGCCGTAAGAGCGACGTAGCTGGAGCCGCTCGAACACGTCTTCAAGCCAATGGATAACGTCGATCAGTCCGGCAAGGATCATCCAAGCCTTTCACAAAGCTCGACATAGCGCAGACGGCCAGGTTCTCCGAGAAGCCGGCGAACCTCTTCGTCCTGTCGGAGTTCGTCGGCCGACTTCGATCTGCGGATAGCGTCCGCAGTGCGGAGCAGATCCCGGAGAATGCGAACCCGGTCGGCATCCGTGAGCTCGGCGGCGAATGCCACCTCTGCCGCAATCCCTTCCCGTTCTTTGCGTTCGCGATCGTTCATAACGACATCATAGCGAGCTGGGGAGTCATCTGGGAAAAAACCAATCCGCGCCAGCAGTGGAGCAGTTCTTTCTCCAAGTTCGACCGGCTCGCCCTTGCGCTGAGCGTACGTGCCGCCCAAAAAAACCAGAAGCAGAAAGAAACGGTGACACCTACCCGTGCTGCCTTTTGGCGATTCTGCTTGTCAAGGTAAACCCGGCCGAGAACTCGCAGAATTCCCGCATTTGCGGTGTGCCTTGTGTCACCCGGCGTACACGAGCGTCATATTTCAACCGCGCGATGTGCCATATAAAGTCGAGCCGGGCAAATTGGCGACAGACGCCTCCACTGGTTGGCGGAGTGGTGCCTCGTTCTGAAAATGCGTGTCGAGAGTCAGATCATCGAGCGCTCTCGTCGTCATCGTGAGCGCACGTCTCGGTGAACGAGGTGTGCTTCATGCAAAAAATTTTTCAACAAAACTCCGATTTGGTCTTGTTAGACCTTGCATTTTGTCAACATGACGCTACGATTCCGACAATATGTGTCGTATCTCCTTCAGCTGAAACCGCTTGCCCCGCGCATGGATGAGCTGATCGAGGTACTTGATATCGCTGTCTTGTGGAGGTACCCCTCGCGATGAACGAAACCGAAGAGCGAACCGGGCTTCACGCACGGTCTCTCCGGCGGTCCAAAATTGGGACCGAAGAAGAAGAACCTCCCGGTAAACCCCGCCGCCACTTGCTCTGGCGGAAGGTGCCGGACTCCCAATGGAATGATTGGCGCTGGCAATCACAAAACGCCATCCGTTCGGTCCGGCAGCTAAGGGAACTCCTTTCTTTCACACCTGAGGAGTTAGAAGCGATTGGTTCGCTAGAAGCCCATTACAAGCTCGCGATCCCACCGTACTACTTCTCCCTGATCAATCCCGACGATCCTAATGATCCGATTCGTCTCCAGTCGGTAACGTCCCCGTTGGAAATGCGCAACGATTCGGGATACGAGTTGGAAGATCCGTTGGAGGAAGACAAGGACTCGCCGGTTCCGGGCCTGACGCATCGTTACCCCGACCGCGCGCTGCTGGTTACGACGCACATCTGCACCATGTACTGCCGGTTCTGCACGCGGAAACGGGCCACCATGGTGCGAGGCGGATGGGACGCGGTTAGCCACAACGACGAACGGATGGTCGATTACGTTCGAGAGCACTCGGAAATCCGGGATGTCATCGTGAGTGGCGGCGACCCCCTAACGTTGCCGTTCGCGAAACTGCGGTTCTTCCTGGACAGTTTGGCGGCGATTCCGCACGTCGATGTCATCCGCATCGGCACTCGAGTCCCTGTAACGCTGCCGCAAAAGCTCTACGACCGGGAATTGATCAAGCTCTTGGCCTCGGCCGACAAGGTCTGGATTCAGACGCATTTCAACCACGCCCGTGAAGTAACTCCAGAAGCGGCCAAGGTTTGCAAGGCGCTCCTTCGCGCGGGAATGCCGGTCAATAACCATACGGTGCTCATGAAGGGCGTGAACGATTCGCTGGACGCGATGCGCCAGCTCATGCGCGCCCTGCTGCGCATCAAAGTCCGCCCGTATTACCTGTTCCACTGTGATCCGGTGATCGGCGCCGGGCATTTCCGCACCTCGGTGTGGAAAGGCCTGGAAATAATGGAAGGTCTTCGTGGCCACATGTCGGGGCTGGGGATCCCGACGTACGTCGTGGACAGCCCACACGGCGGCGGCAAGATTCCGCTCATGCCCAACTACCTCGTGTCCGCCTCGGACGATGCGGTGATTCTGCGGAACTTTGAAGGCATGCTCGTCCGCTATCAGGCGGAGGATAAGCCCCTTACCGCCGTTCCGACGGAAACACGCGGCGTCAGCTCATTGCTTCAAGGCACTAAATCCGCGTTAATCCCCGAGAACAATGAGCGCATGAAACGCAGGCGAAAACGGCTGCCGCTCCCAGTGGAAGTCGAGGAGCCCCACGATTCCAACGGCTCCAACTTTGGAGGTTGCGGCAGCGATGATGGGGACGCCGAACTCGTCGGTGCACACGGAGGAGCGTGTCGCGGATGAGGATCGGAATCACCTATGACCTCAAGTCCGACTCTCCCCCTATATCCTGTTCAGGGACGGCGGGATGGGGGGAGGAGTCGGATGGACCTGACGACCTGCATGAGGAGTTCGACAGCCCGGTAACCATCGACAACCTTGCCGCGGCCATCGAAGAACTCGGCCACGAGCCCATCAAACTGGGTGACGGCCGTCAACTCCTGGAGCGTCTACTGGAGGATCCACCCGACTTCGTCTTTAACATGGCCGAAGGACACGGCGTCGCCCGATCCCGAGAAGCGCGCGTGCCGGCTGTATTGGAGATGTTAAGTATTCCTTATTCCGGTTCAGATCCGCTTACGCTTGCCGTTACCTTAGACAAGAATTGCGCCAAGACGCTTGTCGCTGCCGCCGGTGTTGTCATTCCGCGCGGCGCGGTGATTAGTGATGATAAGACCTCGCTGAGTGTCGCCGACATCGGGCGTGCCGTTCATGGCATGGAATTCCCCGTCATCATCAAACCGGCTTGGGAAGGTTCGAGCAAGGGAATCCGCGGCACCTGCATCGTCGATGAAAAGGACGAGCTGGCGTCGACCGTGCAACGGCTGTCACAAGATTACGAACAACCCGTACTGGTCGAGGAGTTTATCAACGGCGATGAACTTACCGTCGGCATTATCGGTAACAACCCACCCAAGATTCTGGGCGTGATGAGCGTGGCGCCTCGAACGCCTACGGAGCGATTCGTCTACAGTCTCGAGGTCAAACGCGACTTTCGCCGCCAAGTCCACTACGATTGCCCGCCGAAACTTCCCCCGTCGGTGATTCAATCGGTCGAACAAGCTGCGCTGCGCTGTTATCACGCACTAGGCTGTCGTGATGTCGCCCGCATTGATTTTAGGCTTCGAAACGGCGTGCCCTACTTTCTCGAGGTCAATCCGCTGCCTGGGCTCAATCCGGAATCGAGCGACCTCGTTATCATGGCGTCACTTCGCGAATGGAATTATCGCCAGCTCATTCACAGTATCTTGCAGGCCGCATTGGAGCGGTGTGCCTTCGAACCTCATCTAAATCTCTCCACTTCATCATGAGGAAGAAAACCAAGCAACCCCGCGTGCTTGTCCTCTACAACGAACCGGTCCTGCCAACCGATCATCCCGATGCCGATTCGGAACACGAGATTCTCGAATCGGTCGCGGCCATTCGCCAATTTCTCGTCGACGGTGGTTTCGCCGTTTCCGACCTCGGAATCAGCACGCTGCCGCAGGCACTACTTGACGGGCTACGGAAGTATCGACCCGATGTCATTTTCAACCTGTTCGAAGGCGTATCGGACAAAGGCGACACCGAGGCATACGTTGCCGGAATGCTGCAGTGGCTCGAGATTCCGTTCACGGGGTGCCCTTTCCAGTCATTATGCCTCGCGCGCAACAAACCGCTGACCAAACGGCTGTTAATGGCCGAGGGCCTGCCGACACCCGACTTTTTCGTCGTGGATTCGCTCCCGGTTCCCGAAAACACGCTTGAATGGCCCGTTATCGTCAAACCGGCGGAGGACGACGCCAGCGTCGGCCTCGACCAAGGAAGCGTCGTCACCAGCCAGCTCCAGCTTTCCGAACGTGTCGACTCGATGCTTAGGACTTATGGTCCGGTCTTAGTGGAGGAATACATCCCGGGCCGCGAGTTCAACGTCGCATTGATTGAGGACCCGGAACTGCGAGCACTACCGATTTCCGAGATTGCTTTCACGGATTCGAGCCGCGATTACTGGCCGATTGTCACCTACGACGCGAAATGGAAGCCGGGTTCCCGCGATTATGAAGCGACTCCGGCTCGCCACCCCGCCGATATTTCTCCAAAGCTTGCCGAACGGCTGACGGCGCTGGCGGTTCGCGCCTACCGGTTACTGGGTTGTCGCGATTACACTCGTGTAGATTTCCGCGTTCGTCATCCCGGCCGCCCGTTCATTCTGGAGGTAAATCCCAATCCCGACATCAGCCCCTCGGCCGGCTTAGCTCGGGCACTGGAAACTTCCGGGACGACGCTGTCGCAATTCTGCATCGATCTCGTTTGGCGCACCCTCGAGCGATCCGTTGCCGTGCGTTCCGGTGTTCCGGAAGTGACGGCCGCGCGGATGACTTAACCTCGCCTTGTGGACGAAGATCACTTCACGAGAGGCATCTATCACGGTTAGGATGAGATGACGAGCGCTGCTTACCCGGCACAGGCTCGTGTCACTCTAAGCAAAAACGATCGAATGGCAGTCCCACTTCCCGTTCTTAACCTCGCCCAGGCGACATTCGAGTGCACGTTCGGCCGAGGCTGCGACGGACTCTGCTGCAAGAACGGCCGGCCAGTGCTCTATCCCGAAGAGATTGAGCGTTTGGATGCCAATCTGCACAAGATTCTTCCCGGGTTAACGCCACAGGCTCGTCGGGTGGTCGAGAAAGAGGGTTACCGCAGCGGCCGCCGGCGCATCGGTTTGCCGACGGGCCGAGTGGTCAGCGGTTGGTGTGTTTTTTTCAACAACGGTTGCGTGCTGCACCGGCTCGGCGAGGCGGAGGGCGACAAGTACCGTTACAAGCCCGCGGCGTGTGCACTTTTCCCGCTGGACATGGACGAGCACGATCGTTGGTACTTCCGTCAGAGCGGCTTCAAGAAAGAGAAATGGGACCTTTTCTGCTTGAACCCAGCCAACACGACGGTGAAGGCCGCTGATTCTTGCCAAGCCGAAATGGCCCTGGCGGCACGGTTCGACGCGGAGTACGAGGCGCGGATGAGAGCGAAGCAGTCTTCTGCACCGCGTGCTGTCGGCGAGCCCGATGCCTAGTCAACGTCATATGCCAGATTCGGCGCCAGCCAGCGTTCGACTTCGCGCAGCGTGAGGCCTTTGCGGGCGGCGTACGATTCAACTTGGTCTTTCGTGATTAAGTCGACGGCGAAATACGTCGCTCGAGGATGGCTGAAGTACAGTCCGCTCACCGACGCGGCGGGCCACATGGCATAGCTCTCTGTTAGGCGAATACCGGCCTCGTTTTCAACATCCAGTAGCTTCCATAGCGTGCCTTTCTCGGTATGGTCGGGGCACGAGGGGTAGCCGGCGGCGGGTCGGATGCCGCAGTACTTCTCGTCGATTAGCTCCGCCTTAGAGAGGTTCTCATTTCGGCCGTGGCCCCACTCGTGGCGGACGCGTTCGTGCAACATTTCAGCGAATGCTTCGGCCAGACGGTCCGCCAGCGCCTCGGCCATGATCGCGTTGTAGTCGTCATGATCGGTCTTGAAACGTTTTACCAGGTTCTCGGTTCCGCTGCCGGCGGTCACCGCAAATGCACCGATGTGATCCGCGATGCCGGTCTCCCTGGGTGCAATGTAGTCGGCCAGTGAACGGAATTTCGACTGGCCTTCACGCTCCCATTGTTGCCTGAGCATCGGAAAGCGACATCGTTCCTCGGTTCGTTGCTCATCCGCGAAGACCACAATGTCGTCGCCGTCCGAATTCGCCGGGAAGAAACCGTATACTCCATTCGACGTGAGCCAACCGTTGGCAACAATCTGCTCGAGAAGTCTGCGGGCGTCTTCGAACAGCTTACGTGCTTCGGCGCCAACCTCCTTGTCTTCCAGAATCATCGGGTACTTTCCGCGAAGCTCCCACGCCATGAAAAACGGCGACCAATCGATGTACGGAATCACATCGGCAATCGGGAAATCGCGGAGGGAACGGCTGCCGATGAACTCTGGCCGTGAAACCGTGGTGCTGGCCCAATCGATTCGAAAACGGCGCTCTCGCGCTTCGCTATAGGGAACGAGCTTTCGTTGGCGGCGCTGAGTCATAGCCTCGCGCTGTTGTGCCTGGATGACGCGGTTCTGGCGGTCGAGTTCCGGTTTCTGTTTTGGATTGATCAGCTTTTCGACAACGCCGACGCAGCGTGAAGCGTCCTTCACGTGAATGACGGTTTGCTTGAAAGCAGGTGCGATTTTGACGGCGGTGTGCTTGGCGCTCGTGGTGGCGCCGCCGATGAGAAGCGGAATCTGAAACGACTCGCGCTCCATCTCTCGTGCGACATGAACCATCTCATCCAGCGACGGAGTAATCAAACCCGAAAGTCCAATCATGTCGGCGGCTTGTTCACGTGCGACCTTGAGGATTCGTTCGCACGGCACCATAACGCCCAGGTCGATCACTTCGAAATCGTTGCAACCGAGCACGACGCCGACAATGTTTTTGCCGATGTCATGGACATCTCCTCTCACCGTTGCCATGACGATTCGACCGCGAGACTTCCTTGCATTCGAATCATGGCCGCCGGCCAGTTTCTCGGCCTCCATGAACGGCTGCAAATAGGCCACTGCCTTCTTCATGACACGGGCGCTTTTCACCACTTGCGGCAGAAACATCTTGCCGGCGCCAAAGAGGTCGCCGACAACGTTCATACCGGCCATGAGCGGCCCTTCAATGATGTGCAAGGGCCTTTCGAATTTTTGCCGCGCTTCTTCGACATCTTGGTCGATAAAGTCAGCGATTCCCGCGACGAGCGCATGCTTCAACCGTTCCTCCACGGGCGCCTGACGCCACTCATTCTGACCCCTGACCCCCGACCCCTGACCCCGGTTCTTCACGGATTCGGCGAATGCCGTTAGCCGGTCAGTGGCGTCCGGCCGGCGGTTCAGCAGTACGTCTTCCACATGTTCGAGCAGGTCCTTCGGGATTTCTTCATAGACCTGCAATTGGCCGGCATTGACAATGCCCATGTCGAGCCCGGCCTTGATGGCGTGGTAAAGAAACGCCGCATTCATCGCCTCGCGCACAACATCGTTACCACGGAACGAAAAGGAGACGTTGCTGACGCCGCCCGAGGTTTTCGATTCCGGGAAAACGCGCTTCAACTCACGCACTGCCTCGATAAACTCAACGGCGTAGTTATTGTGCTCCTCGATGCCCGTTCCGACGGTCAGGATGTTCACATCGAAAATGATGTCGCTCGACTGCAGGCCGACCTCTTCCGTGAGAAGGCGAAACGCCCGCTTGCAGATCTCGACTTTCCGATCTGCGGTGACTGCCTGGCCTTCTTCGTCGAAAGCCATGACGACGACGGCGGCGCCGTACCGCCTAACGAGGCGAGCCTGTTCAAGGAATTTGGCTTCGCCTTCCTTCAGACTGATCGAATTGACGATGCCCTTTCCCTGGACACACTTTAAGCCGGCTTCAATGATCGACCATTTGGAGCTGTCGATCATGATCGGAATCCGGGTGACTTCCGGCTCGGCGGCGATCAAATTGAGGAACCGCGTCATGGCCTTTTCGCCGTCGATCAGGCCATGGTCCATGTTGACATCCAGAATATTGGCGCCGCCTTCAACCTGTTCTCGAGCGACGGCGACAGCGGCCTCGTAATCGCTGCTTTGAATCAGCCGAGCAAACTTCCTTGAGCCGGTAATATTGGTGCGCTCGCCGACCATCACGAAGTTCGTTTCGGGGCGGATCGTCAGCACTTCGGTTCCGCTGTAGGCAGCCCACGCGGGAACATCGGGATAAGGCCGGGGCGAGACGCCGTCGACGGCCTTGGCGATCGCATGCAGCCATTCCGGTGTCGTGCCGCAGCAACCGCCGACGATATTCACCCAACCATTTCGGGCGAACTCTCCGAGGGCGGCGGCCATCGTTTCCTTGGTCCCGGCGAACCCGCCGAAACCGTCGGGCATGCCGGCGTTGGGATAGCAGCTTACGGGCTTTCGCGTGATCTGGGAAAGGGTTTCGATGTGCGGCCGCATCATCTCAACCCCGACCGCACAATTGAGCCCCACCGATACCATGTCGACGTGCGACACCGAAGTCCAGAACGCCTCGACCGTTTGCGCAGACAGGGTCCGGCCGCTTTCGAAAATGGTGCCGGACACCATAATCGGAAGTCGCACGTTGTGATCGACGAAATACTTCTCGATCGCGAACAGGCACGCCTTCATTACCAGCGTATCGAAGGAAGTTTCTGGAAGCAGAAGGTCAACACCGCCGGAAACCAGTCCATGAACCTGCTCAGTGTAGTTGGCGACCATCTCGTCGAATGTGAGATCGCGATGGCCCGGGTCATCCATGTGCACACCAAGCGACAACTGCTTGTTTGTCGGCCCGATGCTGCCCGCAACGAAGCGCGGCTTGTCGGGGTTCTTGCGTGTGAAGTCGTCGGCTGCGCGCCTTGCAAGTTCCGCCGCGCGCTGGTTCAGTTCAAGAACGTGTTCCTGCAAGGCGAACTCGGCCAGCGACAAGCCGGTGCCGTTGAACGTGCAGGTCTCAATAATGTCAGCACCTGCGTCCAAGTACGCGCGGTGAATCTCTTCAACCGTCTCCGGCTGGCTTAGGACCATTACCTCTGTGCAATTCTTGACGGAGACCGGGTGGTTGCGAAAGCGTTTGCCCCGATAAAACTCCTCGGAAGGTTCGCGTGAATAGATCAACGCGCCCATGGAACCGTCGAGAACGAGGATGCGTTCAGTTAGAAGTTCCTCGAGAAGATCGCGTGTACTGATGCGTGCAGTTCTAAGCATATCTATGTCAAGAATCCTTTTGCGATCGGGCGTCTCCCCACCTGTGCGGCGTCCCGGAAGGGCAGCACGGGCGTAAACACTAACACCATTCCGGGACTCCCATTATATTCGGGAAGCTGGCGAAGGTAGGTCAAGTGCGGTTCCATGATTCGGAACAAACTTGGACTTGCTGCGGAGTTACCCCCAACGTTATCTAGCGGATTGATCGCGCAAATCTAACACATGTTTCTTGAGGGGGACGCGGACATGGTCCCGATTAGCACGTCACCGACAGATTCACCGGTCGGCGACAAACAAACGCCACTGCCCATTTTGTTGCGCGTGCCGTTTTTCACGATGCCGCAATCGCCATCGTGTGCCCCGATCGATTGTGACCTTTCCACGCCGAGAATTCTATCGCAGAAGTCCCAGCGCCCGGCCGCTCCTGCACTTCGAGACCGCCGCTATTCGATAATCGCCGCTTCGCTCCTCGTTGCGATCGTCGTTGGAATCGGGTGGCATGTCTGGCGAGTCGGAAACGAATGGACGGAACCCAAACCAGAATCGGCGTTGATACCCGGTACCGCCGTTTTCGATGTGCCGGTCAGTGACTCGGTGAACGCGGAATCTGATGGCAACGTCATCCGAGCCGTTTTTCTCGTGCCCGAACATCTGCCTCCCGCTGACGAGAGGTCGCCATGAACGAGCTTACATTGGATGCGGTCTTTTCCAATGAAACGTCAGTATCCTTCGTACCCGCAGCCGCAGAAGGTTCCGTCACTGGCGTTCCGATGGCCGAGTATCGTCCTTCGGCACTGGTTACACACATCAGTACCGAGTTGCAGCAGCCCCTACGGGCGCTCTACCGTCGATTGCGCCCGGATGACTCGACAACGCAAGGGACCGTCTTGCTTCTGACCGGTTGCCAGCGGCGGAACGGATGCACTACGACGGCGCTGGCTCTGGCAGTCGCCTGCGCCGGTGAATGCAACACGATACTGATTGATGGTGATGGCGAGACGCGGGGTCTGTCCGCGTCGCTGGTTTCCGAGCCGCACGCGGGCTGGGACGACGCGGTTCGAAAAGCGGTTGAACTTCGGCGGGCCATTCATGAATTCGCGCACTGGCCCGGTGTATCGCTACTTCCTTTGCGTCTGCCTGTCACGGATCTGAAACCGTTCACGACGGATTCGAGGCTGCCAGAACTTCTGACAGCTTTGCGACGCGATTATGGGCTGATCATCATCGACGGTGGGACAGCGGAAACATGTGGGCAGGCCTGGGCGCCATGGGCCGACGCGGTTCTGCTGGTCTCCGACGCAGGGCAAAGCGCGGACGCGGGACGGCCGGTGTCGTGGGATAGTTTGGAAGTGAAGGGAGAGCGCGTTGTTGGAATGATCGAAACCAACGCGTGAGCCCTCAGTACCTTTCAAAAAAAACGGGCCGACCTGCGACTTCCGTTTCGCAGCCGGCCCACGCTAGGTCCTTACATCCTTGTGGGGCACCACCGCCTGCGATCATCCAGGATCGGCAGGCAGTTCTCTCGGCTCCGCTCGCCGCACGGTTCGGCCTTCCTTGGCGACGTGCGGCTGAATAGAGCCAGGCGACTCGACGTTACGACGCCAGCTTCGGACAGTACCTCTGTCAGGACGGGCGCGGCAAGCATCCGTTCCCTTAGACCCGCACATCCTTGTGTTGCATTAGTGGGCCGTCATGGCCCAGGGCGGGTACTATCCGGAAGCTGGAGTCTGACTTAGCTTCCAATGGTCGAAGTCGCCAACCATCCGTGATCGGTGGGATCGACTGTGTGTGTGGATTGCGAAGCAGGTTTGATCCGCACCATTGCGGCCACTGTCCACTCCCAGAGAGCCGTTGTCCGTCATGCGTTTGGTGTTGAACGTCGGTTGCAGTCAGGGGACAGATTAATCATTGAAACCGGAGTGTCAACAGTGAAAATGGGGCGTTGTCAGCTGCGCTCGCCTCAAGCTGTTGCACCACAACGGCGAACGGCTTCAAAAAAAATTTCACTATTGTGAACCAATGGTGCACATTCGAACAGATTTGGTGATCGACATTTGCACGCAATTCGTTTTGTATTCGATGTTTACAGCACTTCTTGCCGGGGAGGTGTCGGGCCACTGCCAACCTGGAGATCGTGTGGCCGGATGCAGCTGGAATACCCTCCATCAGCAGCTGCATTAATGAATGTTAATATCAATATATGTACATATATATATCTCGATACGTTAACGGACTAAATGTCGCATCGTCACTTGCGGTTTCACGGCAGAAAAAACGCGCTCTCATTCACCTAGTCGATAATTGGGCGGGGCGCCCCAGCGCAACTTGTCACGCAACGCCTGAAAGTACCCGTGCCCGGCAACCTTCACCAGCTGAAATCGCGGCGGCGCTCGTCGAACGACAACACGATCTCCCTCCGCCAGCGGCATCAGCTCCTGCCCGTCCACGATCAATGCCAATCCCGGAGTCGCGCGCCGGACCCAGACCCGATACTCCTTCGCCGCAGAATCGACGAATGGACGGTTCGCCAGCATATGGGGACAAATGGGTGTGATCACAAATGTATCCAATTCCTGTCCGAGAATCGGGCCGCCCGCGGAGAGGTTGTGGGCCGTCGAGCCGATCGGAGTGCTGACGATCAAGCCATCGCCGCCGAAACGCGATACCGCTTCGCCGTCGACTTCCAGGTCCAGATCAATCATGTGAAAAGGCGGGCCGGCGTGGATGACGACTTCATTCAATCCCAATAACGTTTGACTCCGTTGCGACGACGACTCGACGACGCATTCGAACATGAGGTGTTGCGTAACTCGGTAATCGCCTGCCACCACGCGCTCGAAGCAAGCACGCACTTCGTCCGGGCTGAGATCGGCCAGAAAACCGAGTTTGCCGAGATTTACGCCGAGGACGGGGACTTGGCGATAGCCTAATTGGCGAGCGGCACGGAGAATCGCGCCGTCTCCGCCGAGCACCAGCGCCATATCGGCCGAGATGTTGCTCAGCTCGATTTCCTGGCGCAAATCAAAGGCCACCACTTCGCTATGCGCTTTCAGGAACGGCAACAGTGCCGATGCCTCTTCTTCGACGCCGGGACGGCTGGCATTGCCGAGAACGAAGATGCGCATGATGGATCCGAAAAACCGACCGCGTCTACCGGGCCATGCTCAGGCCGTCCAGCATGCCGGTGCTTCCGCGGGCGCGGTGCACGGCGGCGCAGATGCCGGCTACGTCCAAGCCAAGATCCGCGAGGAGTTCGGCGCGTTCCGCATGTTCGACAAAGCGATCGGGGATTCCGAGCCGAGTAATGTGTCTTGTTTCCAGGCCTGCCGCGTTGGCCGCTTCCAACAGCGCGCTCCCGAATCCGCCTTCCAGTGTGCCTTCTTCCACAGTAATCACCAGCGGAAGCTGGTCGATCGCCCGCAACAAGGTTTGGCGATCGAGCGGCTTGGCGAAGCGGGCGTTAATCACACCGATGTCGATCCCCTCGTCCCGAAGCAGCTCGGCGGCCTTCACGGCATTGGGGAATAGCGAACCGTAGGCGATGATCACACCGTCAGGTGCCCCACTCAAAGATCTCCGCCTGTCCGAGCTCGATCGGGGCAACATCGCGGTCGACTTTCTCCAGGTTGGCCTTGGGATAGCGCAAAGAGGCCGGGCTTGAATGGTCAAGCGCAAACCGTAACATCGGGGCGACGTCGAGCTCGTCGCCCGGCGCCATTACGACAAAATTGGGAAACGCCCTCAGATAAGCGGTGTCAAATACGCCGTGATGCGTGGGGCCGTCAGGGCCCGTCAGCCCGGCGCGGTCGAGGCAGAAGGTCACGGGCAAGTTTTGCAGCGCCACCTCCTGGAACAACTGATCAAAGGCACGCTGAAGGAATGTGGAATAGATCGCAACGATCGGCCGGATTCCCGATTTGGCAAGTCCCGCCGCGAATGCTACGGCATGAGATTCACAAATGCCAACATCGAAGAACTGCTTTGGAAACGCGTCCCGAACCTTTTCGAGCTTGTTTCCTTGGCACATCGCCGCAGTGATAACGACCGTCTTATCGTCCGCCGCCAATTCCTGATAGATCGCTGCGCTGGCCGCATCGGTGTACGCCTTGGACCCTCCGCGTTTCAAAGAAACAATCGTGCGTTCCGGCCCCACTTTTTCAAATACCGGCGGCGTGTGGAAGGTAACCGGGTCGTCGCTAGCCTGTGTAACACCGTGGCCTTTTTCGGTCAGAACATGCAAAAGTATTGGCCCGCGCTGATCTTTCACGTCGCGAAGCCAGCGGCGGAGCGTCGGCAAGTCGTGCCCGTCGATTGGCCCGATATAACGGAACCCCAATTCTTCGAAGAGCATACCGCCCGTGAGAAACGCTTTTAGTCCATCTCGAACCTGGTCGATAGCCTGGTTGGCCATGCCGCCAACCAACGGCACACGAGCGAGCAGGCCTTGCAGCTGGCGTTTGGCGTCTTGATAGAAGTTGGTCAGACGGGCACTATCCAGACACCGTGCCAAACCACCGACCCGTGGGCAGATAGACATCTTGTTGTCGTTCAAGATGACAAGCAGGTTCTTGTTCAGACCGCCGGCATTGTTCAGCGCCTCAAACACAATACCCGATGGGAGGGCGCCGTCCCCGATAACGGCGACACTATGGCGGTCTTCCTCACCGGCCAACTCATCGCCGACTTTCAAGCCCAGTGCGCAAGAAACGCTGCAACCGGCGTGGCCGGTCATGAACAAATCGTAATCGCTTTCATCCGGGTTTGGATAACCCATCAATCCGCCGCGCGTGCGGATAGTGTCGAATTGAGGATAGCGGCCCGTGATGAGTTTGTGTGGATAAATCTGATGGCCTGTATCCCAAATCAAGCGGTCGCGTTGGAAGTCGAAAGTTAAGTGGAGCGCGAGGCATAGTTCCACCACACCGAGATTGCTGGCGAAGTGGGCCGGGCGAATGCTTAGCACTCGGACCAATTCATCGCGCATCTCCTGCGAAAGTTGGACCAGTTCGTCGTCCGACAAACATTGAAGATCCGCAGGCGAGTGAATCGTCGATAAGATCGCGGTCATCGCGTCAGGTCCTCACATCCATAGTTGAGTTGCGGCCGACTCGTATTTCGACATCGAGCGCTCCCAGGCTCCGCCTAGGAAAGGTCTTTTCTATCGATCTCTGTGCAAAACGTATTCTGATATCGCAGCCAAGTACTTTCCCGATTGCCCCAATTTGGAAGCATGTTCGAACGCTTCTGCACACAGGTGTTGCGCGAGGCGACGGCTTTCGTCGGCGCCGACGAGGGCGGGATACGTCAATTTACCCTTTCTCGCGTCTTTGCCGACACGCTTTCCGGTCTGCTCGGTATGTCCTTCCGCGTCGAGCAAGTCGTCCGTGATCTGGAAGGCTTGACCGAAACATCTTCCGTAGCTGTCCAACGCCTTAAGCGTTGCGGCCGGTATACCGTCGTGTCGCTCGCCGTTGACCGAATAGCGCCAAGTCGCAAACATACTTGAAACAGCGCCCCGGTCTTGCGTGAGTGCACCATTTCTAGATCGGTCATGTTCGGATCCTGCGGACTCCTCGCCACAATGCGGCCTTCCCAGGTTAAATCCGCGACCTGACCGCCAACCATGCCGGACGCCCCCGCAGCCCGGCTGAGCTCACGACAACAGGCGGCAGCGGTACGGGCAGGATATCCGTCCGCCAAAACCTGAAATGCCAACGTCAACAGCCCATCACCGGCAAGGATCGCCAGGGCCTCGCCAAATCGGACGTGGCAGGTTGGCCGGCCTCGGCGCAAATCATCGTCGTCCATCGCCGGTAAGTCGTCATGAATCAATGAATATGCATGGATCATTTCGACCGCCGCAGCGGCCGACATCGCTTGTTCACATGTGCCACCACACGCTTCGGCGGCCAGGATTACCAAAATGGGCCGCAGCCGCTTCCCTGGGGCGAGCAGGCCGTATTCGATCGCCTCTCGAAGCTGAACCGGGGCGTCTTCGATCAACTTAAGGCTTGCCCGCAATCCGCGCTCGATCGCCGCACGTTTGCTTTCCAGGTATTCGTGCAGTTCATCGGGCATGGCCTAGCGTCGACGCCGGGTGTACCCGTCGCTCGCGCTCCGGGCTGGTGAATTCCACGTCGCTGCAACTACGGGAATGCATCCCTACGCACACGGCGCACCGCCTCCTATTAAACCGTTCGTGCCGGGCGACAGATAACCATAACCCAACTATGGGGTGCCGGATTTTGTCGGCCGCCGACCCGCGGTTGTTTCGGCTTCCATCGCGGAGGCATGGTTAAAAGGCTGAAGCACGGGGCGGCCTTGGTCGTCCTCGCCACAGAGCATGTGAATCCGCTGCTCGGCCTGACTCAGTTGTTGATAACAACGCTTGATCAAGCCGACACCCTTTTCATACTGGGCCAGCGCGTCCTCCAACCCCGTCTGGCCGTCCTCCAGCGTGCGCACTACCTGCTCCAGTTCCGCGAGCGCCTGCTCAAAGGAAGTATTTTCAGGGACTGGACTCATGCGTTCTCCCGCCAATTGAGGGCGAACTTCCGTGGTGGCTATGAGACCGCTGGATGAGCCGCTCGGTCCTCGACGCGGCTGTGGATGCGCCCGTGTTGGATCTGAGTCACGAGCAATTCTCCCGGCGCACCTGATCAGGGCTTCGAACGACGCTAAGGTCGTCGGCCCTGCGAGTTAGACTATATCCACGTCCCAACACGTTCAAGGGGCTGAGGGTGTCGAGCCGAGCTGCCTGCGCGGCCATGTGCTCACGCATCCGAATCAGTTTTTGCTTGATGCAACGGCCAAGGCGTTCGTTCCAATCGTCGATTCGGCGATCATGGTCACGGATGCGTTCCAGTGGCTGGCGCAATGCACGGCGTTCTCCAAGCTCGGTAAGGCGGAGCCTGGCCATTTCCAAGCGACGCAGGATACGGCTTTGGAGTTGTTGGTGAAAATCCTTCAGTCCTTCACGTAATGCGCGTCCGTCAGGGGTCACGCGCTCGGCGGCTTCGCTTGGGGTTGCGGCGCGAAAGTCGGCGACCAAGTCGGCGATGGTGACGTCGATCTCGTGACCGACCGCACTGACAACGGGAATGCGCGATTGAAAGATGGCGTGGGCGACCATTTCCTCGTTGAACGCCCAAAGATCGTCCGCGCTGCCACCGCCACGGCCGACGATGATGACATCCGCGCCGCGGATTCGATTGAGCCGGGTGATGGCGTCGACGATTTCCTCGCGTGCGCCGATGCCTTGCACGCGAGTCGCGCACAGCCAAACGTCCGCGAGCGGCCAACGCCGTCCCAGAATCTCGAGCATGTCGCGCACAGCGGCGCCGCTGGCACTGGTGATGAGGCCGATGCGGCGCGGGAATCGCGGCAACGATTTCTTACGACGCGGGTCGAAATAGCCGAGCTTTTGCAACTTCTCCTTGAGCTCCCGCAGGGCCAATTCTCGCGCGCCTAACCCTTTTGGCTGCATTTCCTCGATGTGCAGCTTGTATTCTCCTCGCGGAGCGTAAACGCTCAAGCCGCCGCGGGCTAGAACTTCCGTGCCAACCTTGGGATCGAAACGCAGGCGCGAAACATTGCTTCGCCAAATGACAGCGCCGATTTGTGCATTCGCATCCTTCAGCGTGAGATAGACGTGTCCGGATGCCGGCCGCGAGATTGCAGAAATCTCGCCCGAAACCCAAACGGAAGGAAAACCATCCTGCAAAGTCGATTTGACGGCGCTGGTTAGCTCACTAACACTTAGAATCTTCGCCTCATTCTCGGACGCGAAGAGCGGCATGACTTCGTCATCGTGGGTCGTCGGCATGGGATTTGGCGGCCTGCTCTACCTTCCTGATATCTCGAACTCGCACCAAAACTATGGGAGCACCCTGCTCATCACGAGTGTGATGGACGACCTCCGTATGGCGAGGTGAATCCTTCCACTCAACTTCCTCCAACATACAGTACAGAGGTTCAGGTGACGATGGCAAGTCGGTCATTGTAGCCAGCCGTCGAACGGGGCGACGGTAATAGAACATGATCCCTTCGTCCTTCAACCTAAACAGATAGAGGGTTGCGTCTGCCGGAACTAACGAGGCCAATAGTTCGCCCTTTTCTTTCGGTTCACGACCGCGCATGCGTTCGGGTGTGACGTAATGCACGAAAGCAAGCTTTACGACCACCCAACAACCGATCACGCCGATCAATGCTTTAGCCGGTGTGACCCAGCGAACACGCCACGGTAACTTCCCAGACAACCACGCGACCCAAACCATCGCCGCCAGCCCGGCAATCCCGGGGTAGAGCGGCAGGCTATGCCGTGTGTTGTGGGCAGGAACGATAGACCAGAAAAGGAGATTCGGCCAAGTCCAACAATGCAGCACCTGAAGGAGGAACCGCCCACGTTCATCCCAAAGCGACATGAACCTCCGTGAAAGCGCCGGGATCGCGAAAATCGAAATCGGTAATGCTGCGAGCCAGAATTTGAAGGGATGGATTATCGATTCCAGCCACGGGTACGGCCGATGGTGGTGCGTTGGAAGCAGGTGCGTCGTCGCTTGAATCTTGACGGTCGCATACAGGTTTTCCCAGCCTTCGCGCGCAACGGCGACGCCCCCCCATGCAAGAACAATCGCCACGGCGATTGCGACAGCCGTCAGATGAGAAGCGGACCAAAGAAGCCGTAACTGTCCGCGCCACCACAGCAATGGGAGAACCGTGCAATAGAGGAAAGCGGGTGCCGTCCATTTCGTCAGGAGACCTCCGGCAACACACAACAACGCGCCGATCCACCAACCGTTTAGCCGCCTACGGTGTGCCAGGGTATCGCCATCGATCGCAAATGCAGCACAGACGATGCCGCCGGCGACCCAGGTGACCTGGAGCATGTCAATTTCGGCGGATGTTGCCTTGTCGAGCACCAACACGGAGAGCGGGACAACGCAGCCGGCGACTAGACCGGCAGCTTTGCCCACGAAGCGGCGGAAGAACAAGTAGAACAGGACAACGAGAATCGAGGCGGCGATAGCGGACGGCATGCGGGCGCTCACTTCCGTGACCCTGCCGAACGGCCAGCTGGCAGCGGCAATCGCGGCGTACATTCCAGGCGGTTTGGTGAAGAGCGGCTCGCCGTAGAGGCGGGGTACGAGCCAATCACCGCTTTGCAAGAACTCGGCGCCGATGATCGCGCCAAGCTTTCGGTTCTATAGAACTCAGACGACGAAAGGCCGTAAAAGAAAAGCACCGCACATAGCGATGCGAGAACCCATGATGCTTGCCTGACGGAAACGTTCGACAATTGCAACCTCCGTGTTGCCGTCGAAATGGACTGAACGCTCTGCCGAGTGTTTGAGTTAAACTGCCGTGCAGGCCACGCCGAATGTCTCGGCGACCGCCGCATTGGTAACCCGTCCCTGCCGCACATTGACACCAAGCCCTAGGGCGGCATTCTCGCGGACGGCGCGGTCGAGCCCTTTCTTGGCGAGCTGAAGAATGTAGGGCAGCGTGACGTTACAAAGCGCGTACGTGCTGGTACGGCCCACGGCACCCGGCATATTCGTCACGCAGTAGTGCACCACGTCGTCGACGATGTAGGTGGGTTCGCTGTGCGTGGTGGGCCGGGATGTTTCGATGCAACCGCCCTGGTCGATGGCGACGTCGATGATCACGGCACGCGGCGGCATGTGTTGCAAGTCTTCGCGGCGCACCAAGCGCGGAGCGCGGCGCCGGAATTAGAATCGCGCCGATCAGCAGGTCCGCACGCTGCAAGCAGTCCAGAATATTGTGCCGGTCGCTGAAAAGTGTCGTCACGTTTCGCGGCATGACGTCGTCGAGATAGCGGAGCCGATCGAGGTTGATGTCTAGGATAGCGACGTTGGCCCCCAGGCCTGCCGCGACTTTGGCTGCGTTCGCGCCGACGATGCCGCCGCCCAGCACCACGACATTGGCCGGCAACACGCCGGGCACGCCGCCGAGAAGAATACCACGGCCCTCGAACGGCCGCTCAAGGAATTTGGCGCCCTCTTGGATACTCATCCGCCCGGCGACTTCACTCATCGGTGTCAGAAGCGGAAGAGTGCCACGAGCATCCTTGATCGTTTCATAGGCAATGGCGGTGATACCTGACTTCATGACGGCGCGGGTCAAATCCTCGTCGGCCGCAAAGTGGAAATACGTAAACACGATCTGGCCCGCGCGCATTCTCGGCCATTCCTCGGCCAACGGCTCCTTGACCTTAACGATCAAGTCGGCGCGCTGCCAAATCCCGGCCGCGTCGGTAACAATCTCGGCTCCGTTGGTTGAGTATCGCTCATCACTTATGCCGCTCCCCTGCCCTGCACCAGCTTGAATGAGCACTTGATGCCCGGCGCGTGTCAATTCCTCCGCGCCGACCGGAATCATGCCGACGCGGTACTCATCTGTTTTGACCTCCTTCGGAACCCCAACGATCATGATCGTTCCCCGTAAGTGCTAAATTGGCTTCATTCTGTGTCGCGAGGGCGGGTGAATCAAGCCCAAACAACTCGGCATGTCCCAGCACAATAGAAATGTCCGCGTTTAGTGCACATTAGAAATGTCCGCTTTTGGATTCTTCAGTTTAAAGCGTCGCCACGGATGATTCGGAGGCGGCTTGCATGGTTTCCGCAACACCGGGGTGGGTGCCGGAACGGAAGGAGGGCGTAGCCCGACTGGAGTTCCGGCACCCACCCCGCTCGCAGCCATCGTGGGTGCGGTGCCCCGACGCGATCTTGGTGCTTGGATTTCGTGCCACTTCAAATACTGTTGGCGAAAACGGATCCGCAGCGTTCCGTCCCGACGCTCTTCCAAAAGCACCCGTCCGCCACGCAAGCCGGGCAACGCCGGCGGCTCCAATTGAAACAACCGGTTGGACCACCGCACCGTGTAGTCATTCGCCACTGTCCGCTGATGCTGGGGACATAAAATCACCGCCAAATCGTTCCGTAGGCCCAGCAGTCGATGTGCGTTGCTCTTCTCCGCCGGTCGGACCGTGAACCGCCGGTTGTATTCGGGGACCAACTGCCGTCGCAACACGTCATTGGCCTGAGCCCGTGTCGTCACGCCTAAGAGCCGAAGCTCCTTCACCCACCGGTCTTGGGCCAGGCCGAAAAAACGTTCCACCCGACCCTTGGCCTGAGGACTATGTGCCAAGATCAATCTCACATCCAATTCCTTCAATGCTCGGCCAAATTGCGTCAAGCCGTCGACCGCCCGGCCCTTACTTTGCCACTGGAAAACACTGTCGCGATCGGTGTACAACGCCAGCGGCCGACCATGCCGCCGCAGCCACCGTTCCGTCAAATCCATGTAGCTTTCCACCGTCTCGCCCGGAAAAAAACCCGCGTCGATCCGGTTGGTGGCGTCGTCGATCATGGTCATCAGCACCATCGTCTCGCCGCGTCCTTCGAGCCAGTCGTGCAGCGACGTGTCCATCTGCACCAACTCGCCGAAACACGAGCGTCGCGGTCGGCGCCGTCGATGCACGTCGCGTTGGCGCCGTCGCTGCCACAGCCCCTCCGTCAGCAGCCAACGCCGCAACGTCTCGTGCGACACTCCCAGGTCGAGCTCGGCCAATTTCTCGCTGGCCAAGGTCGGCCCAAAGTCCGCAAAATGCTGGCGATATTTGGCCAACACGGTCTCACGCAGATCCGCCGCCAAGCGCCGATTCGACGGCCGTCCGCGGAGCCGATGGACCACGCCGACGTCTCCCTCAACCTCCAGGCGGCGTTGAATCCGACGCACTTGCCGTACCGTCAGTTGCAACAGTCGCGCCGCTTCGGCTTGCGTCCGCTTCCCGTGCCGAACCGACTCTATAATCTTCAACCGATCCCGTTCCCGCTGACTCATCTCGATCCGGTCTGGACTCCGCTCCATCGGAAATGTCCTCCTGGTACCTCCTTGCCCAAGAGGACATTTCTACTTTGCTAAGACCGGACATTTCTATTGTGGTTTGACAGCCCAAACAACTCGGCACTGCGTTAACAATCTTTCAACGAATGTGATTTTGTTTGCACCGAGCCTTGGGAAGCGCCCATAATGGGAACCTGATTTTTTGACTCGCATCAAGGAGATACACCATGACTCGCACCCAGCGCCGTTTATCCCTCGAACGCCTCGAAGACCGTACGTTGCTGTCGGTCTTTACTGTCACTCGTCTGAGTGACATCGGCATCGGCCGGAGTACGCGTGGCGATCTACGCTACTGCATTACCAAGGCGAACGAAACGCCCGAAACCGACGTCATCGTTTTCAGCGCTCAAGGAAGTATCCAGCTCAACAGCGCTCTTCCTGACATCGACGAAGACCTTATCATCGCCGGTCCAGGCGCCGACAAGGTAACGGTCCGCGGCCAAACCACGGGGAATTTCCGCGTCTTCACCATTGCCGACGCCACGGTCGAACTGAACGGGATCACCATCGCCAGCGGCAACGGCGATGTCGGTGGCGGTATCCTGAACCAGGGTGTTCTGGAACTCATCAACGCCGTCGTGGACGACAACAATAGCACCTCGGGGGTGGGTGGCGGCATTTACAACTCCGGCGATCTGACCATACTCGGTTCCACAGTCTCGAACAACACGGCCATCGGGTCGAACCTGGGGTTCGGTGGTGGCATCTTCAACGAGAATGGCGCTGCCTTGTCGATCACCGAGAGCGTAATCACCAAGAATACGGCTGATCGCACCTGTGCCGGCTCGGATTGTTTCAACCAGGTGGCGGGCGGAGGCATTTTCAATTCGGAGAACGCTACCCTGACGGTCGATCTCAGCACGGTGTCCGATAACAAGGCACAATCGCCGGAGCTGACTAACACCAACGACACGGCCCAAGGCGGCGGCATCTTCAATGCCTTTATCGCCACGATCACGAACAGCACGATCTCGGGCAACCTGGCATCGGTTCAAAGCCTCGGCGCCCACGGCTGGGGCGGCGGGATCTTTCACAGTGGCTTAAGTATGGTGATCATCAACAGCACCATCGCCAACAACATCGCCGCCAGCTCAGGTATCGACTCGATTTCTCGTGGCGGCGGCATTCACCTTCAGGCCGGCACGCTAAGCGTCGAATTCTCGACGATTGCCTCCAACATAGCGACCGATCCATCGGGTGCCGCGATTCTACAAGGCGGCGGAATCGAACTATTGGGCGGTTCCTTCCAGATGCGAAACACCGTGTTTAGCAAGAATCTCTTAACAGGGACAGGACCAAGTTTGGCCCGGACCTTCACGGCGTAGTTAACAGCTTGGGCCATAATCTTATTTCGAACGCCAGTGCCAGCAGTGGCTACGTGCTGTCCGACATCCTCGACGTCGCTCCGCTGCTCGGCACTCTTTCGGACAACGGCGGGCCAACGTTTACCATGGAACTGCTGCCCGGCAGCCCCGCCATCAACGCCGGCGATAACACCGACGCGCCCGAATTCGACCAGCGCGGCATCGGTTTTGTCCGAGTTGTCAACGGCACGATCGACATCGGCGCGTTCGAGGTGCAGGCCACCGGGGCTCCGAGCGTTCCACCAGGAACTCTCGACGCGGCCGTTTTGGCGACTGCACTCGATGACGACGAAATAATGAAGTAGAGTAGAAACGATGAACGATGAACGATGAATACCATTTTCCTCGTTCATCGTTCCTCGTTCATCCTTTCGTTTGGTATACTTCCGGTATCTGAACTTTCGCCGACCGCGTTCAGGAAATGTCAGCATTCAATCGAACGAGGTGAGGCATGTCATGTCGAGCTGAATACGACCGCCGGGGTTTCACGCTGATTGAGCTGCTGGTGGTGATAGCCATCATCGGCGTGCTGGTAAGCCTGACGCTTCCGGCGGTGCAAAAAGTCCGCGAAACCGCGAATCGAAACAGCTGTCAAAACAACCTCAAGCAGATCGGCTTGGCGCTGCAAAACTACCATCAAACCCACGGCTCCTTTCCGCCAGCTTATTTCTGGAAAGAGCCTCCCATCAATTTGCCTTGGTTCACGGAACCCGGCTGGGGCTGGGGCGCTTTTCTATTGCCGTACCTAGAGCACGGTCCCCTGTATCAACAAATTGATTTTCAGGTTCCGATCGGTGATGCGAAATACGACATCCTTCGAACCACGCCGCTACGCATCTACACATGCCCATCCGACCGAGAAACGGGGGTGTATAAGGTTACCAGCTTCATTTCGGGCAAATACGTGTGCGACGCCTCCACCAACAGTTATGCCGCGAACTATGGCTCCGGAAAGCTCGAAATCGGCGAGCAACCGGACATTGGAAACGGGGTGTTTTTCCGGAACAGTAAGATCCGCGTGTCGGACATTCGAGACGGGTCGAGCAACACCTGGGCAATCGGCGAAAGGTGCTCGCTTTTCGCCCGCACTCCATGGGTTGGCGCGATTCACCATGGCGCCGTTTCCACCACTCCGGGCGCTCCGACCAAGTATGTGCAGGTGGAAGAGTCGCCGGTGCAAGTCATGGCGGGGGTTACCGGGTATGTATCGCTCAACAGTGATATCACCACGCTCTACAATTTCTTCTCACCGCACCCGCAATCGGTCAATTTCCTGTATGCCGACGGTTCCGTCCGCCCCGTCGGCGCCAGCGTTGACTCGCTTATACTCATGGCCCTGGCGTCCCGATACGGCCAGGAGCCGATTAACGACACGTCGTATTAGCCTGCACAGCGCCTGTGGTTCTCGGCGTTCTCTGCGATCTCCGCGGTTTCGTCTTACCGCAGAGTCCGCAGAGCACGCCGAGAATCAAGGGTCTAGCTGACGAAGCATGTGCCAAAATTCGCGACTGCACCCCGCCGGTTTTCGATTTCTCATTTTTTTCTGTTGCAGACCGAACTGATTTCGGCGAAACTCTTTTGATGCCGCCCACCACTCGCTGGGTCATGAGGGTGTCCCGTTGAGTGCGCTTTTCGGTGGGGGAGTGTGTTGCTCCCTTTACAGTCACAGGCTTACCTTGAGAGGGGAAATGTCGTGAATTTGTTCAGCCGCAGTAGAACTCGCACCGCCCGAAATCCGCGCCCATGGCACAAGGACCGCGCCCGGCCTCAAGTGGAGGTGTTGGAAAGTCGCCAGATGTTGACGCTGACGTTGAGCGTCGGCACGAACATCAACACAAACAATGTCACTGGCGACCAATCGGAAACAACCATCGCCATCAATCCGACGAATCCGCTCAACCTTTATGCCGCGTCCAATCCCAACCAGCGCGTTAGCTTCGATGGCGGCGCCACCTGGGCTGCTGCCGGTGCGCTTCCCGGCGGCGCCTGCTGCGACAAGATGGCCAAATTCGACGTTTTTGGCAACTTGTGGGTTTCATACATCGGCGGGACCGATGAACTCGCTCTGAGCACGAACGGCGGCGTTAGCTTTGTCGATGTTTTGACCAGCGGTATTGGCGGCGACTATCCAGGCGTCGCGGTGGGTCCGGACGGCGCCGGCGGTTGGCAGGTGTGGGCATACGGCGACAACGGCGCCACGATCGCCGCACGCGGCGCCAAAGTCACTGGATTAGGCGCTTTCGGTGCATTTACAGCGTCGCAAAGCGTAACCGTTGGGCAGTTCGGCGATATCGCGATCGGCAAAGACGGCCGCGTGACCGTGACGGGAACGCACTGTACGGGCAGCGCCGATGGTCCATGCCCAATCAAGGTGGCCACGGACTTCAACGGAACCGCCGCGGGTGGTTTTTCGGCAGCGGTTACGGTTCTCAGTTCGAATGTCGGCACATTCACAGCGATTCCGTGCATGGATAACCGCACCATTCATGCGCATCCGAATCTCGCCTACAATCAAATGAGTGGTCGGCTCTACATTACCTACACGGATCGACCTTCGACGACGGGGGCCACCCAGGACGACACCGACATTTACGTCCAGTCTTCCGCGGACGGCGGTTTAACGTGGAATCCGCGCATCAAGCTCAACGATGACGGCGCCACCGGCAAGAGCCAGTTCTACTCCGATATTGACTGGGACGAGGTAACCGGAAACCTTGCGGCCACCTGGTATGACGCCCGCAACAGCGCGGCGAACAACTCCGCACAGATCTACGGTACGGCGACGGAATTTCGCCGCGGCGGCTGGGTAGCGAACGTACAAATCGCCACGGGGCTCTCGAACGCCAATACGGCGAGCAGCTTCGAATTTGGCGATTACGACACGATGGACTTCTACAACGGCGTCTTTTACCGTACATGGGCCGACAATGCGTCACCCTCGACGCTCACTCCATCTAATACCGATGCCCCTGGCGACCAGGATATGGCGACGGCAGCGGTGACCGTCACTGATTCGCCGGATCCCATCCCGAACCCGAGTGGCGAGCGGCCCGGCGCGCCACTTGGTAACAAGCCGGCCAGCACGACCCATGTGCCGTTCCGGACCACGGTGAATTCGGTGGACCGCAATTCGTTCGCTGTGAACGAAGCATCGCCGGCACGGCTCGATACGCCGGCGCTGAAGACTCGCGGGACTCCGCCGGAAACCCAACCAGTTGCGGCCGATGTGCTCGCCGAAGCACTAAGTTTGACTTTCTAGGCAACAGCCTAATGACGGATTCGCAGAAACCCGGTTTCTTGAAGAAACCGGGTTTCTCTACAGTCCAACAACGATCCAACCAACCCCTGGCGACTTCCGGTCGTCAGGGGTTTATCGCGCGCCCATTCTTTGGCCGCTCCAAAAACTCAGTTACCGGCCGAAACCTTTGGCCATCACTGCGGTTAGATTTCTGTTCGACAACCATTCGGATTTCAAAGTTCCCCACGGAGAATTCGACAATGATCCGCAAGTTCATGGCTTCAGGCGTCGCATTGTTGTTGCTGACCGGGTTCGCACTGGCCCAGGACGAGAAGGGCAAGGACAAAGGCAAGGGCAAGGGAATGCGAATTGTCGGAACCGTGAAGAAGTTCGATGCCGCGGCCGGCACGCTCACGGTCGCCACCAAATCGAAGAAAGATTCCGAGGGAACGGATGAGGAGTTTCGAGTTTCCGATGCGACCCGATTTATCGTCTTCGGAAACAGCGCCGACGACAAGAAAGAAATGTCCGGAAAGGAAGGACTGAAAGAACTGAAAGACGGCGTGCGAATCGCCGTGATGCACTCGAACGGCAAAGTAACCGAAGTGATCGTAAATCCGATGGGTCGAAAGAAGGCCGACAAGTAACGGTTTTGAAGTTTCCCGGCCCGGAGCGGTGACGGTTCCAACGGTCCGTCGCCGGGCCGCGAAACATCTCATTTCAACTACACGCCAAGAGGGACGCAGGTTGCCAAGCCGCGGACGATCGCTGCCAATGGATGTGCCCATGGCCGCGCACGACCCGCGGCTTCTCTCCTGGTTGCTGGGAAGTACCCTTGCCACGCCCACGGAAGGCAATCCGTGGGCTTGGCGGGACTACTAGAAGTCGCCGAAGGTCTCACCGCCGTTGCGCGAGCCTAGTGCGGTCCATGTCTTGAGATTCACACTATTGGCGACAAAACGCACCGACCCGTCGCACAAAAGCAGGTTCACACCGCCGGGATGTTTGCTGCGGGCCGTGCGCCAGCTGAATCCGGCCAACGTAAAGTAGTCGGCCGTGACGCAATCCCATGTCGCTGCGTTCGGTGGATAGAAATGATCGTAAAGCGTGCAGTAGACCTCGCTGTCCGCCCATTTGCTGTTGCCGTTGGTGTTCCACACTTTGGCCTGTTCACACATGTTCGTGGTCAGCGGCATGCTCGACCCGATCCAGGCGTAGACGAGAGGAATTTGGCTCGGCCCCGGCGCGTTGTTTAGAAGCGGCGCTCCTCCCGAACCCAGCACGCTTTCTGACATGATTGCCGTGTTGCTTGTCCCGTCCGTAATCTCGGCAATGCGCACACGAGATGAGGCGTAACAAACGCCGTCTGCGTTAATACGCGCGCCGCCCTTGGCGCCGCTGCCGATGCTCGCCATATAGTTGCACGGGCCAAACTTGGGATCGGTTTGGTTTGGATCGATGGGAACGAAAGGCAACGCCCAATCGGCTGGGCAGAGAAAGACGCTAATGGACTGCGACACGCCATGAACATTTTGCGGCGCGACAGTGTACTGGTAGTCGATGAAGAGCGGATTGCCGAGGTCGATGATTTTGCTCAGATTCTGTTGTTCGATGTAGGGCAACAACCGCGACTGCATCGACCACCGGTATAACTCGGCGGCAACACCCGGGTACTGGATGCCCTTTTTCTCTTCCATTCCGGGTGGGAACGCCTTTTCAACGTCGTGATAGTGGCTGAGGGCGATTCCGAGTTGTTTCATGTTGTTGGCGCATTTGATGCGAAGTGCCGCCGCCCGGACTTTTTGCACCGCCGGGAGCAACAAGGAGATCAGCACGCCGATGATGGCGATCACCACCAAAAGCTCGATGAGGGTGAATGCGCGTCGTTTCGTCATGATCGTGCTCCCAAGCAACAGAATCGCGTGGATTCCGGATGATGGCTTCTATCGTAAACCGCCGATTCGGTGTGTCAAATCAATTCGGCGATAAGCGTGGGAAGTGTTTCCGCGGTGTCCCACGCATGTCCGGATGTTCATCTCCCATCGGCGCAGAATCTCCCCGCGGAAACCTACTGCCGCCTGCAGTTCAAAGAAATGGGAAAAAATGAACGGGATAGCTGATGTGGACAAGACTAACAGGGCTATAAGAACTCAGACTACTTTGAGTCCTTATCTGATAGAGGAGCATCGCGGGTGACGGTTGCCTGATCCTTGTCTAGTTCTTCGCGGAGCTCGATAGCGATTTGACTGGCGTTGTCCGTAGTTACTTCCGCTGCGGTTACCGGCTGCTCCCGTGCAGGTTTCGCGACGGGTGCCCCGTAATCGCGAAGCAGCGGCAATTCCACGCATCCGACGACGCCGCACAGTCCGACTAAAACCGCACACGAGAGAATCCGCATGATACCCTCCGGCTTTTCCGTGAGCTTCCTTACCATTCGACCGACTACTTGGAACGCTCGTCCGTGGGCGTAACGCTATCTATTTCGAGATCGCGCGGACCAGCGGCGGCCTTCACCGCATCCAGGTTGGCGACGCGTTGCATGTAGATGTCCCAAGCGCGGCCGTCCATATCTTCGGCCTGCCGCATCAATTGATCGTCGCGTTTTTGAGTCGCAATGAGTTTCAATTGATCGCACACATCCAGACGTCGAAAAAGCGTTTGTTGATGTCGCGTCCGTTCGGAATTGCCTTCAAGCTTGGTTAACGACTTCACCTCCGGGCTGGCTTCCTTGTCAGCGCGCACCGCTTTTTTTGCATCGTCCCTGTCGGCTTTCGGTAGGGGCTTCTTCTCGGCCTTTTTCTCGCCGGCGCCCCAGGGGTTCCACCAGCTGGCGCCGGGTTCTTTTTTGGTCGACCGCGCCGATTCGGTCTTCGCATTGTCGGCCGCCTCGACCGATTGCGCCAGCCCGAATGCGATCATGACCGCAATATGTGCCGACCCCGCCCACGGAATTCGCATGGCCTTTCCCCCGCTGGCCCGCTTGCCGAAAACATCGGACTATGAAATCGTGTGAAGCACCGGGCGTATGCCAAAACTCCTCGAATGTGTCCAGCCGAATTCGGAAGCGGCTTGGCGGCCGGTCCCGGCTATCTAAGATGACGAGGTTACCTAGCGAAGCGTGGTACTTTTCCGAAATTTCCGCATGAATCCGGCCGTTCTCGCAGATCGTATCAAGCAGTACCGTTTCTATCACACCATCCCGCTGACCGATGAGATTTCGACCCAAGGGGCTCAAGACCCGGCCGTAGTCCGAATTTGGGACATTGTGCTCAAGGCACTGCGGTCGGTGGACGTGTCGGACAAACGATTTCTGGATATTGGCTGCCGGGACGGTTTGTTTTCCTTTGACGCGGAGCGGCGCGGAGCTCGAGAGGTTGTGGGTATTGACAACGACTTGTCACTCGGCGCCGTGGAGTTGCTCATTCCGTATTTCGGCTCGAAGGTTCGAATGCATGCGATGAACCTCTACGATCTGACGCCAAAATCGTTTGGCGTGTTCGACGTCGTTTGTTTTGCAGGGGTTCTGTACCACTTGCGGTACCCGATTTGGGGGTTGAAGCTCATCCGTGACGTGCTTGTTGACGGTGGGACGTTGATACTGGAAACCGCCATCTACATCGACGACAACAAGCGGGCGATGTTGAATTGCCCGATTGGCAGGGAGTGCCCGGGGGACGATCCGACGAACTGTGCGAATTTCAACTTGAAAGGGCTCGTGGACACGCTCTACAGTCTGGGAATCACGGTAGACAGCGGGGAGTATCTGTGGGAAAGGGGTTTGGTGCGCTCGGAATCTTCGCGGCCGGGCGTCGAGGTGAGACCGTATGAGTTTGATGAGGCGTTCTATCGCCGCGAACACGGCGACATCGACGAGGCCATCCGGTCGCATTACTGGAAACAGAGCTGCTACTACCACTACATGTTGCATGGCCGGGCCGAAGGGAGGATCGCTCAACTACTCGACGGTACGATCATTCGGCCGGATACGGAAATTGCATTCGAAGATGCCAATTACAACCGTGCTGTCTTGGTCTGTCGCAAAGACCAAAGCGTTCTGAACGCCTACGTGCAGAACTACCTGGAAGGAACCCATGCCGTCCACAGCGGCGTAACCGCGGCCGACCAACCGTATGGAGCGTGGTCTGAGTTTCCGCGGCCGAAGCCCCTGGAACGCGTGTCGCTTTTTAACTAGCGTCCGTTGACGGGCACTAACAAGGTCACCTCTTTCAAAGTGAATTCACACGGCCTGTTGTCCGGATCGAAGCGGATCTGGTCGATGGTGTCGTCTATCCAAATGGTCCTCTCCGTCTCGTGAGGTGTCGTGGTCCAGGTCAAGCGGCGCTCCTTGTCGCTAAACTCGTTTCGCTGACTGTCGCACCAGTAGAGTTCGCCGTGCGCACCGCCGCGTTCATCCCGTTCAGCGGCGTAGAGGTATCTGAGCCGAATCGCATGGACGAACTGCGGCCTCTCAAGTGCGAACACGACAAATGGATCGTCATTGAGTGCGGTTCCAACGCCGTCCTTCCAATCCATGTTTCTCACTCGCGCCGGATTTAACGGGACTGATACTTCGTTTGAGTACGGATTGTCGCGCATGGAGCGAAACTGCCCGATATGCGCATCGTGCAGCATGCGGAGGAAGCCGTTCAATTGCGGCCAATCGATAATGCCCAGTGTTTGCGTGTGGTTCTGCGCCAGGAGCGAAAGGTTGTCGCCGCGGTGAAGATCTCGTTCGAACCGTGCCATCATGGTTCGGTGTTGACGTGCATGGTTCCATCCGAAGTCCATGTTGGGAAGGAAAGGTGCGGCCACGACGATAACCAGGACGGACTGCATGATTCGACTCGCTATCGGCGGCAGGTAGAGAAGAAATGCGAAGTAGAGTGCAACGAGCACCGGAACCGCCAACGTCACGTAGCGCGAAACGAATCCGTAGTTCTCGTCCAGGTTTGCCCGGCCCCATCCAAGGCCCACGGCTAAAGCCAAGATACCCGCAAGGAACATAAGCAAACCGGCAGCGCGAAGTCGCTCGGATGACTGTCGGCTGAAGGCCAAGCTTGAGCACCAAACCGCCAAAGCAGTGAGTGCCAGGAGCCCAAATAGGGCATAAGGCCAATAGTTGCTCGCCGCAGGACCGAGGCTCATCGTCAGAAATCGTCCAGCCGTTTGTATCGCCCTCCAGGTGTCCACCGGCTCTGGGTCGGTTTTCCTGAAATCGACCAAGTACACTCCGACCAGAGCGACGGCGACAAGCGCGCAGAAAATAGCGAACACGCCATTCGCTACTTTTTGCCATGATCGAATAGATGCGGCGATCTGCGTGATACCCGCGTAGACGAACCAAATCGCTAACGGCGGGACGAGCGCAACGCCGTTGGCGCCGCACAGCGGTAACAAGACGAGCGAGAGTCCAACGACAATTGACCCACCTGTATCCTTCGGAAACTTTCCACGTGCAATAACGGCGAGTATTACTCCGGAGAGAACGGCTGATGACACGAATTGGACCTGCCAACTCCAAAGCAGGTTCTCCCACTGGCCCCAATGCAACATGGCAAGCGGAAAGAACACATCCGTGAAACTGGCGTAACCGCGAAGCTGCCGAGCGATCGCGATCATTACGGCCGTGATCGCTCCAAGCGCCGCAACATTGAAGTACATGCCGGCGCGGAAGTCATTGTCGGCAAGCTTGTAGAGTGCCCATTGAGTCAACCGGGGCACAGCGACGCGGTGTTCGGCACACGGCGTCCAGAGCCACGCAGCAAAGTTGTCGACGTGGCGGCAAATCGCCGGCACCATTTCGAAGTCGTCGGAAAACGGAACATTGCTGCCGTATTTCCACACCAGAGCGAAATCGGATAGGACCAACAACGCCCACACGGCCCAGACGGCAATCGAAGCAATCGCCCTCGAATTCGGTTGCATACGAAAGGATAGTCCTCGCCAACAACCTAGCGTCCGCATTGTAACAGCAGTACGGCTCAACTTGCCCACCAAGACGCCGCCTGACTACAATACGGCAATTCATGGGCGGCCGGGCTATGGCCGGCCGTTCCTTTGCGTCTTTCGAGGACTCTCGTGGCCGATTCTGTATCCAAGCGCCGGGTTGTCGTGCTCGGCTCAACTGGTTCCGTCGGCCAAGCCTGCCTCGATGTCATCGCCCAGCTTCCCGACCGCCTGGAGCTTTTGGGTCTCAGCGCACATTCGAGCTGGGAACCGCTTTTCGAGCAGGCATCACGCTGCAAACCGCGCTGGATCACGATTACGGATCCGAAAACCGACGGGCAAATTGACCTAGGACGCCTCGACAAAGGTTGCCGGCTTCTTTTCGGCGACGACGGCATCGCCACGATGGTGTCCGATCCGGAAGTCGATGTCGTGATAACGGCGATTGTCGGGGCGGCCGGGCTTCGGGGCACCTGGGCAGCGCTCGAGGCCGGCAAGACCGTAGGCCTGGCCAACAAGGAAACTCTAGTCATGGCCGGGCCGTTGGTGATGGAGCTTGCACAACGCCGCGGCGCTCGCATTATCCCTGTCGACAGTGAGCACAGCGCCATTTTTCAAGCCATGCAGTGTGGAAGGCCCAGCGAGGTCGAGCGGGTCGTCCTAACCGCCAGTGGCGGCCCCTTCCGCGGTAAGTCCCATGCGGAACTCGAAGAAGTCACGGTGGAAGACGCACTTCGGCATCCCACCTGGAACATGGGCCCGAAGATCACGGTGGATTCCGCCACGCTGATGAACAAGGCGTTGGAAGTGATTGAGGCGCGCTGGCTGTTCGGCCTCGATCCAGATCGAATCGAAGTCATCATCCACCCCGAGTCCGTTATTCACTCATTTGTCGAATTCACGGACGGCTCGGTAATGGCGCAACTCTCGCCTCCCGATATGCGGCTGCCGATTCAGTACGCTCTGACGTATCCCGAACGAGTTTCCGGTCCGGCCCGACGAATGGACTGGGCGAGCTTATCGGCGTGGCATTTTGAACAGCCCGACCTGGACACGTTCCCTGCGTTACAATTAGGGTATGACGTCGCCCGTCGCGGCGGAACTTGCGGGACGGTGCTCAACGCGGCCAATGAAGCGGCCGTCGATCGCTTCCTGGCAGGCGACCTGCCGTTCCTCGCCATTGCCCGCGTTTGCCGCGAGGTGCTGGCGCATCATCACTACAGCCCCCGACCGACCCTTGCGGAATTGCACGGGCTCGACCGGTGGGCGCGACAGGAGGTAGCACGTTGGCGAATTCCCACGAACCAAGCGGTTCACCCGATATAGATCGTGATTCAAACCGAACGACACCCGAAGAGGTCGCGGCCCGGCCGCGCGGCTGGCTGTTCCGCAACGGCTTGTACGTCTTGCTTCCGATCATGGCGATTTGGATCCTTTCCGAGCGCTACGATCTCGATCTGACGTGGTGGATGCGAGTGGGCATCGCCGCACTTGGATTAGGGCTAGTAATATTCATTCACGAGTTAGGTCATTTCCTCGTCGCGAAATGGTGCGACGTACACGTCGAAGTTTTCAGCATCGGATTCGGTCCGCCGCTGCCGGGCTGCTGCTTCAAGCGCGGCGAAACCACGTACATGATTGCGCTCTTTCCGTTGGGCGGCTATGTCAAGATGGTCGGCGAGGGCGCGGACAACGATGAAAGCGACACCGACCCGCGCTCGTTCAAGAACAAATCGGTATGGCAGCGCATGGCCATCATCTCCGCCGGCGTCACGATGAACATCGTTTTAGCACTGTGCTGCTTCATTTTCGTTTTCCGAACGCACGGCGACGAACAGAAACCGAGCGTCGTCAATTTGGTCGATGCAGGCAGCCCGGCCTGGAAAAAAGGCATGCGAACGGGCGACGTCGTCTACTGGGTCGAGAACAAGGGCCCGATTCCGTCATTTGAAGACCAATTGACGCCCACGGTGATGAATTCGACCGAGGGCGAGGCGATTCGCTTTGTTTTTGGGCCGCCGAATGCGACGGAGAAGGATCTGGTCGACACACGAATTGTTCCCAAGCGAGAAGACAATGACTTGAAGCCGGCTATTGGAATTGGGCCTCCACGCCAATTGCGATTGGTGTCGCTCGAAACGAAAAAGGGACATTCACTACCGGTCGCGTTTTACAGTGCGGCGGCGCGGGCAGAACCGCCGTTCGAATTCGATGACGAAATCGTCGGCATGACCGACCCGGAGAATCCAACGCAGGTAACGGTGTTGCGCGAAGATCCGCTCAATCCAGAGCATCGTGATTATTTTGAGTTTCAGCGGCGAATGGTTCGACTGGCCGGTTCCGACGTCACGCTTCAAGTCAAACGGCATGGATCGGGCGAGATTGTGAGCATTCGCGTTCCGGGCGCGTTTAACTCGACGTCGGGGATGCGCATGCGCATGGGCCGTATTGCGGCAATCCGTGACGATTCACCCGCCGCGAAAGCCGGCGTCCGCCCTGACGACATCATCGAGCAAGTCGAAGTGCGGAACGGTTCCGATACCATCATTTGGTCCAACAACAAAGGTAACGTCAAAGGCGCGACCTATCGTGACTTGGATCCGGCTCGGCTGCCGTTCGAGATCGAGGAGTGGGCCGAAAAGCGATCGGATGGGGCGAACAAGGAGATCGTTCTCACCGTTCTGCGAAAAAACCCTCCGCCCGATCACACCGAGCAGAACTCGGTCAGGCTGACGCTCACTTGGGACGGAAAATGGTGGGCCAATGACGAAGCGCCGATGGGCGTGCGCTCGCCGCTTTCCATTCCGGGGCTCGGATTGGCCTATCGAATTGAAACACGAATTGCCGATGTGGTTCCCGGCTCGGCGGCCGACAAGGCCGGCGTTCAAAAGGACGATGTTGTCAAAGCCGTGCGCTTCTATTCGGGCGGCAAGAAGCCCGAAGATGAACCGAAGCCGGACAGCAAGTGGCACGACATCGAAGCAGACACTTGGGCACATGTTCATTACATGCTGCAAGGGTCCGAGGTCAAGAAAATCAATGTGCGCATTGAACGCGGCAACACCGACGTTACGCTGAACCCTATCGAGGACAAGACCTGGCCGACTTCTGAACTAGGCCTTTTGCTTATCCCCGACACTCGTTTGCATCGTGCGGACTCGATCGGCGAGGCGATCGGAATGGGTGTGACGAAAACACAGAACTTCATCATGCAGATCTACGGAAACCTGCGTGGCATCATCACCGGTCGCATTTCGCACAAGCTGATGGGTGGACCCATCATGATCGGCACGGCGGCTTTCCACTTTGCCAGCGAAATTCATCGGTTCATCGTCTTCATCGGCATCATCAGCGTGAATCTGGCCGTCGTGAATTTCTTGCCGATTCCCGTGCTCGACGGCGGGCACATGATGTTCCTGATTTACGAGAAACTCCGCGGTAAACCGGCGCCGGAAACCGTGCGTGTCGCCGCCACAATGGCCGGCCTTGCCGCACTGCTGCTGCTGATGGGTTTTGTGATCTATCTGGATGTGAGCCGGCTCATCTTTTGATCAAGAAGCTAAGCCCACGGATTGCAATCCGTGGGCTTGCGTCCAATCTCACGCTTTTCCCAGCACAAATTTGTACGTCGCCACAAACTTCTTGCCTTCCGGCTTCGGGTCAATCTCCAGTGACTTTCGGTACGCGCCGTCGGTGGTGTTGTACTTGTCACCTTTGAAATAGAGCTGCGTTGTCAGCGGTTTGTGGCCTTCGTGTCGCAGCTTTACGTGGATATGGGCCGGACGATACAGCGTCCCGCCTATACCGTATGGTGCCGGCCAAATCGTCTCGAACTGGTATTTCCCGTCCTTGTCGGTCTTCACGATCCCGCGGAGTTTGAACTTGTCCTTCGCCGGCGGATTCCGAGCGTCATCGTTGTCGTAACGTCCGGCGTCAGTGGCTTGCCAAAGATCGAGAACGGCATCGGCAAGCGGTCGACCGTTTCGGGAAACAACCGTGCCGGAAACCACCAGCACGCGGCCCGGTTCGCCGTCATCGTAGAGTTTGCTGCGAGCGGGCGCGCCGGACCGGTAAAACGGGCCTTCCATGTTTGCTTCAGTCAGTGGCTCTTCGGCGGGAGGCGCCGCCTTAGCGTCATCCATTAGTGGACGGTAGTCCGAGTAGCGAGCGGTTTTCGCAACCGGTGGTGCTGCATCGGTGCGTCCGCTTATCACAATGGCGCCGCCGGCGGCAGCCGCTGCGGCTGTTCCCATGAAACGACGACGAGTAATTTTTCTTTTCTTCATCTTTGTCCTCACTGTTAATGCAACATGGTATTAGGCGGTTCACGCCGACACTCGTCAACGGTTTTCCACGATAGTCACCGTGCCGTCGGTCATGGGCACGAGAGCTTTTCCAGAACCAAACTCGACAGGCGTGGCGGCGGGCACGGCCGCAGAGGTTGGTGTCTGTGCCTGTCCTTTTGGCTTTCCCGAAGTCGGCTCTAGGGCGACCAGTGTTCCGACACGATCTGCCACCAGGATGGCATCGCCGACAATCTGTGGACGGCCGACGATTCCATTGCCCTCCGTGACGAACTCCCAAAATCCTTCTTGCTCGGGCTCAATCCACGCAAGCCTCTTTTGATCGACTACACACGCCAGGTGGTTGAGGTTCACGTATGGCCCGGCAGTAACCTGCCCTTTCAAGTTCCACATTCGGACGGTGCGAAGATCGCTGCCTTGGAGGATTCGTACGACGCCGGCCGTATCGGCCACTGCGATGTAACGCTCACCTCCAGGCAGTCCAGGCGGCAGAAGCGCCAATGTGCCGACGACGGGTTCCGTTAGTTCAGTGCGAGCTTCCTCCTTCGGAGATTCTTCGTTTACGTTCCAGCGCCAACGAGTGAGATTACGACGCCCGTCCGAGGTTATGTATTCACCCGAGCCAAGGTACAACACCTGACCAGGCGGATTGCGTTCGCCACGACCTGTCCTCCAGGTGCCGCTACGTGCAGGTTTGCCGTCGAGCGAATGCCGCAACAGGCTCCCGTCAGCCAGCGGCAACAACAACCAATCGTGTCCCAGCGCCGGAGTTCCGCTCAGCGGACTGCGCAGTTTCACGGTCTGGATGTTCGGATTTTTCCCGGATTCGTGGCGAGCAACTTCCAGCGACGTACCATCGTCGTTCGCAGCGATGACGTAGGCCGCCTTACCGTCGGGTGATTCGATGAGGAAAGAGTCTCGACCGCGCGCCTCCGGTGGCGCCGCCAACAACTTTCCGAGAGTTCGCCGGCCTTCCTCTTCGCCCGTCGCCTCATTCGGATCGAATTCATACAAGGCCGCGGCTTGATCGAGTGCCAGAATGCGACCGTTGAGGCTGATCGGTTCATGTTTCCAGGCAACACCCAGTCGCCGCTGCCAAACGATCTTGTTCGACCCCATGTGAATGGCCGTCGCCAAACAGGCGTCACCGTCGACCGATTGAGTTACGACAAAAACTTGCTCGCCCGAGCCATCAACTTGGGCGGCGTGTAAGGGCGACCCGAGCCGGGTTCCGTGCTTCCAAACTTCATCCAATCGTAGACCCTTATCGCGCTCGATGACTAATTCGAGTTGGTGTAACTGTCCGTCGATCAAGACCCAGAATTCCCGGTCCCGCGCAAACACCAGCTGCGAGCGGACCGGGTTCTCTTGGCCAAGCGGCCGCAGGGTTGGGTTTTGCGGCAACATGCCGAAGATTGGACTGTCCTGGTTTCCGCGCTGGTTGATGCCAAACACGCCGAGCGTGCCCAAGTCCGTCACCATGACGATTTTCTCGCCGTCAAAGAACGGTTCAAACCAGGACCAACCGCGAACCGTCACCTCTGAGATCGGCGCCGATGCGGAGTTCTTGCTCGCAATCGGGGTCGCGCGCAGTCTCATACTATCCAAGCCTTGCGCTTGGCAAAGAATGATGTAACCGGAGTGCATCCCGTCGCGGGTAACCGGGTCGGTACGATCCGGTCGGAGTAGAATCGGAGGACCGCGCAAGGAGCCGCTGGGATGACCGGTTTGGATGACGCGTACACAGGTTTTTTCCTTCGTGTCGAGCACGAAAACACACTGACTATCAGCAGCAAAGTAAAGATGATCGGTGCCTTCTTCGTGAACACCACACACACGCAACGGCAATCCGACAGCAAACCACCCCAGGCGACGACCGCTGTCCGCTTCGATCTCGTGGACCTTTCCGTCCACCGTTGGCACATAGAGGCGGCGGTCGGCTAAGAGAGGCGGCGCTACGCATTGAGCCTCGAACCCGACCTGCCAACGTTTACGTCCAGTAACGATATCCCTCGCGACAAGCGCTGAGTTCGTAGATGACCACACGAGTGCAACTTCGGGTAGCGTCTCGTTAGCCGGGACCGTTATCGGAAGAAACGGCGTATCCACGCCGAGGCGTGTGGCCCAGAGAAATCGACCATCCTTCTGAGCAAGTGCGTACAAAACTCCGCGCGCCAAAGCAAAAAAGACGCCGTCCGCCGGCCGATCACCCGTCGGAGCAACGGTTTCGGCCGTCACGACAATTAGCTCGGGATCGACGGCCTCGCCGGGCAGCGGATCGACGACCGGCGGCGCCGCCACATAGCTCACCTGACCGCGAAATGTGTCTCGCAGCTCGTTCAAAATGGCGGTTGCTTCCGCATCCGTTTGCAGGTCGTTCTGCGCAATGATGCGCTCGGCTTGACGAATACCTTCGGCAGTCGCGGCCAGAGGCTTCAAGCTTGTGAGGGCTGTCTGGCGCCGCTCGGTTTTGTCGATGGCGAGTGCGATTTCTGTTAACTCCGCTCCGATGGCCGAATCGGCGCCATTGCCGAATCGGCCGACGAGTTTGGCCGACTTTTTCGCGTGCTGAAGCTTTTGCCGAGCTCGCGGAATATCGACGGGTGCGGTGAGGGCTTGCCGCGCCTCGGACGCAAGGTTCTTGGTAATCTGGTCGAACCCTTCGCGGATGGGCTTGGCATTCTCGCGCAGCCGAGAGTCGTCGGACTTATCTTGAATAAATTGTTCTAGCGCCTTCATCGCTTCGAAGGGATCTTTCCCGAGTTCGAATGCCGGGCGAAGCGATTGACTCAAGGCATGGCGAAACTGGTACTCCGCCCGCCGCTCGCTGTCCGGAAACTCGCTGGAAAGGGCGGCAAATGAGTTTTCTGCTCGGGTGTACTGCTTATCGTTGAATTGCTGGAGCGCCGTCTTATAGCGGCCGTCCTCGGATTGCGCAAGCGCATCGTAGACCCAATAGACAATCCCCACGGCGCCGCCCGCTACCAACAAGACCACGACCGTGATCATCAAGGGTGCGCGACGCCGGGTGGCTGGCACCGGCGCAGACGGTGGAGCAGGCGCGAACGCCTGGGCAACTTCTACAACGCCGTTCTTCTTACGAATGGGGGGCGCCTCCCATTCGCCCGCTGGTATCTCAACGGGCAACGTCTTTTCTTCGGGCGTCGCCGGGCCCAATTCGCCCGATTTCGCAGTATCGGGAGTCGCATCCGTTGGGCGATCCGTTCGACGCACCGGCGGCGGAGCGTCCGACCAACTCGATTTTTGGGCCGATGGCGCCTTTCTTACGGGGGGAGCGTTTTCCCACGAATCGGACACTTTCGGTTCGTCGAGTGGTGGCTGATCGCCGGTAGCTTCGGCTTCGAGAAATGGAATTAAATCGCTCACGTTGCCGACCTGGCGAGTCACCGACGATGCCGGCGGGTTGCGCCCGTCCGTGCCACCGTTAGACTCGCCTTCGCCATTCGCCTCTTGCACTTCGAAAACGGCGCGGCAGACCGGGTTCTGGCACCGCGTCCGTTTGCCCTGCATTTCCGGGTTCAAATGATATCGATTATGACAAACCGGACAGACGGCAGTGATATGCACGGGTCGATCCCGACCAGGAACAAAGCAACTCCTCGCTATGGCGTATTGTACGGCAATAGGCGGGTCGGCGGAACCGCGGCCTGACCCGATTCGACGGTTCTCATAATCTAACGCTTACCGGCTTGACAGTTATTCGCCGCCGCTCTAGATTAGGCCATCTGATTCATAATGCCGATGTTCCGTTCTCACTCCCGTCAGCCGTTTACGATCGGGTTTGGTGCAAATGCACGAGACAGGGACCATTGATTTTTCGCGGATCGCACAGGATCTGCAGATCCGCAAGATGCAAGTCGAGAGCGTGGCGCAATTGCTCGACGAGGGCAATACCGTCCCGTTCATTACGCGCTACCGCAAGGAACGGACCGGCGGCCTCAATGAAGATGTGATTCGCCAGATTCAAACCCGAATCCACCAGGCCCGCCAACTAGCGGAACGGAAACAGACGATACTCAAGAGCATTGAGAACCAGGGTAAGCTGACGGACGAACTCCGCGCCCTGATCGCTGCGGCCGAAACCCCGAAACGTCTAGAGGACTTGTATCTCCCCTACAAGCCGAAGAAGCGCACCCTGGCGACCGACGCCCGTGAACGAGGACTTGAGCCGCTCGCGTTGGCGATCTGGAACCGTGATCCAGCGGTGGCTGACTTGGATTCCATCTTCGGCACCATGCTGAACCCCGAAAAAGCGCTGAATACCGTTGAAGACGTGCGGATGGGCGTTCAGCACATCCTGGCTGAGCTCCTGGCCGAGACCGCCGAGGTACGCCACGGCGTGCGGCTAGCGCTTTGGGAAACCGGAAAACTGGCATCGTCGAAAAGCGAATCCGTCCCGGAAGGAAAGGGCCTGGAATACAAGGATTACTTCGACTTCGCCGAATCGGCACGACATATCCCGCCGCATCGGATCATGGCGATCAACCGCGGCGAGAGAGAGAATGCCCTCAAGGTCAGGTTGGACTCGCACCCCGACGCAGTTCGCAGCGCAGTGATGTCGAAGCTGCCGTTGACCGATCATCCACACGCGGATTTCTTGCGCACCATCGCCGAGGATGCCCTGAGCCGGTTGATTCTTCCGAGCCTAGAGCGGGAAATTCGCCGTGAATTGGCCGACGAAGCCGAGGCACATGCAGTTAAGGTATTCGCCAGGAACCTTCGGAGTTTATTGCTTCAACCGCCGCTACATGACCGCCGGGTCCTTGCGATTGATCCGGGTTTTCGAACGGGTTGCAAGATTGCCGCACTCGATGAGCACGGCAATCTGCTGGAACACGGTGTCATTTTTCCGCATCCACCGCAGAACAAGACCGCTGAGGCTAAGCATAACCTGGAAGCACTCGTCCGCAAGCACCAAATCGGCGTGATCGCGATTGGAAACGGAACAGCGTGCCGTGAAACGGAAGAGGTCGTGTCCGATCTGATTGCGGAATTGGAACGCCGTGGTCAGCAGGGCCAGACGGGTGTGCAGGCAGCGGAAACTGTCCAATCCCTGGCCGAGCCGCCGTCAACGAATCAACCCGGTAACGAACCAATCTTTTTGGCTGCGGCGACCACGTTCGAAGTATCCGCTTTTGCTCCCGCTCTGCCGGCTAGTGGATTGTCGTCGCCGTCGCACGTCGCGGCGACTGCCCAGCCGCCGCCCGATCTCGCCGGACTTCCGCCGGCTCGCCCGGAGCTGGCGTACGTGATCGTGAATGAAGCCGGGGCCAGCGTTTATTCCGCGAGCGCCATTGGTCGCGAAGAGTTCCCCGACTTTGACGCAACCCTTCGCGGCACGATCTCCATTGGCCGTCGCTTGCAGGATCCGCTGAGTGAATTGGTCAAGATCGATCCCCAGAACATTGGTGTTGGCCTTTATCAACATGATGTTCGTGCCAAACATCTGAAAGAGTCACTCGCCGCGGTAATCGAATCCTCCGTGAATCACGTGGGCATCGATTTGAATACCGCGAGTGTGCCGCTCCTTCGCCACGTGTCCGGGTTGAACCAGATGGTCGCTCGTGAATTGGTGGATTACCGGAAGCAGCACGGTCCGTTCCGCAGCCGCGAACAGCTACTACATATTCCCGGCGTCGGCCCTGCCCGATACGTTCAGGCTGCAGGTTTTCTCAAGATCATCGGCAACGACCAACCGCTCGATCAAACCTGGATTCATCCCGAAAGCTATCCGATTACAGAGCGACTGCTCGGCGAGCTCGGCCACGCGCCGTCGGACTTGATCTCGAGAGAATCCGCGGCAATTCTCCGCGACAAACTCAAGAGCGTGTCCCCGGTGGAACTCGCCAGCCGACTTGCGGTTGGGGAGCCGACGTTGCGCGACATCCTCGACGCGTTGGCCCGTCCGGGGCGAGACCCACGCGACGATCTGCCTTTGCCGGTGTTCAAGAAGGGCATCTTGAAACTGGAAGACCTAAAGCCCGGCATGGAATTGAAAGGCACGGTCCTTAACGTGGTGGATTTCGGCGCGTTCGTGGACATCGGCTTGAAGGACAGCGGCCTGGTTCACATCAGCCAGATGGCGAATCGGTACATCAAGAATCCCTACGATCTCGTTTCGGTGGGCGACGTGGTTGCCGTGTGGGTGTTGCAAGTCGATCAAGAGCGTCGGCGCGTGTCGCTGTCAATGATCCGACCCGGCACCGAGCGGAAACCTCCCGAACGGAAGCCGCAAGAAGAAGGTCGACCAACGGGCCGGAGCGCCCCCCTCGAGGACGGCGCCAGGGACCGCCACCCAGGCGGTCGAATGCCCAAGTTGCCACTCCGACATCGCCGGCATATCCTCCGCTGACACCCACGCCCGTCGCGAAGCGCGAGCAAGCATCCACGCAGGCTCAGGCAAGCCCTCCAGCGCGCAACGCCCAGCCGCTGCGGAAGCCGCGCCGTCAGCAGCCTCGACCCAAGCTTTCGAAGGCCGCCCTGGAAGGCGACGTCCCGCTCAGGACCTTCGGCGAACTCGAAGCGTTCTTCAAAGCGAAAGATGATGAACCGGCCGAGCCAGCTACCGTTGGACGGGACAGCGGCGATTCGAATCAAGCGCCGCCGTCCAGCTAACCGCGGTTGTTCAGGCTTCGATGTGCAAAATTCGCCGTAGCAAAATCGCGTTCACCTTGCCGCGAAATCGCTCCTTGTCGTTAATGACGATGACAGGCACGCAATCTGTATATGCGTCCCGCCAGGCCGGGTTAGTATCGATATCAAGCACCTCAAGCGTATAACGGATTCCACGGAGTTCTGCACACAAACACGCCAATGCGTCGTCACACAAGTGGCATCCTTGCCGAGTGTACAGTACGACATGGACACTCGATGACGGACGCGCCTTCATTCGTAAACGGCGTAGGAAGTCGAACAAGACAAGCAGCTTCCTTTTTTGGCCCTATTTCGCGAGAAGGTCACTTCGGTAGTCAGGAATTTTCGCTTTTGCTATCCTAGCGTAATGGAATTGCATGGACGCAGTCGCAACGCCCGTTCTCGGTCCTGAGGATACTTCATGCCGTCTCGCCAGCCGCCTTCAAACTCCAAAGGCCCTCGTCGACGTCAGGGGCCGGCCATGCCGGGCGGCTGGGTCTGGCTGGCGTTTCTGGTTGTCGTCGTGGTGGTGATCATCCTGATTGAGGATCGAACTCCTGCGATCAAGGCAAGCGAGTTCACCGAACTCCTCCGGCTCGATGCGGTCCAGGAAGTCACGATTATCGGCGACAAACGGGTCGACGGAAAGGTCAAGAAACTTGAGGGGCTCCCTCAACCGATTGCCGACCGCCTCAAGACCAGCAAGGAATTCACAACGCTTATCGCCCAGGATAAGAACAAGCTCACAGAGGAACTTGACCAACGAAAGGTGCCATATAAGGCGGAGCCGGAGCGTACCTGGCCCTCGCTCATGATCATCCTGGTTCCGCTTTTGCTCATCTTAGGCTTCTTCTTTCTCTTCATCCTGCCGCGGTTCCGTGACCCGCTTGCCGGTGGAGGATTCCTCAGCAATTACATCAAGAGCCCTGCGCACCGCTACGAACGCAACAAGCTCCGAGTCACATTCGAAGACGTCGCCGATATGGAAAACGCCAAAGGCGAGTTGCAAGAGATCGTCGATTTTCTCCGAGGTCCGGAAAAGTTCCAACGCCTGGGCGCTCAAGTCCCCAAAGGTGTGTTGTTGGTAGGCCCGCCGGGAACGGGTAAGACTTTATTGGCACGTGCCGTCGCCGGCGAAGCCGGCGTGCCGTTCTTCTCCATCAGCGGAAGCGAATTCATCCAAATGTTCGTCGGTGTTGGCGCCAGCCGAGTCCGCGACATGTTCAAGACGGCGAAAGAGAATGCGCCATGTCTGTTGTTCATCGATGAAATAGACGCCGTCGGCCGAATGCGCGGCGCCGGCGTCGGCGGTGGGTCCGATGAACGGGAACAGACACTCAACCAGATTCTCAGCGAAATGGATGGCTTTCAACCGACCGAAATGGTCATCGTGATCGCGGCGACCAATCGTCCCGACGTACTCGATTCCGCGCTGCTGCGGCCCGGCCGATTCGACCGCCACGTGACTATCGACCGCCCGACCTGGCAAGGACGGCTGGCAATACTCAAAGTGCACACGCGCACAAAGCCGCTTGCCGACGATGTCAATCTGGAAACCATCGCGCGCAAGATGATCGGTATGACGGGCGCCGATCTGCGCAACCTAGCGAATGAGGCTGCGCTCATCGCAACTCGTGAAGGCAAAAACAAAATCGATCGCAACGATTTTGAACGCGCCGCGGATCGTATTCTGATCGGCCCGAAGCGTGAGGAAGTCCTAGGTGCAGAAGACAAGCGCCGCACGGCTTATCACGAGGCAGGCCATGCGTTGGTGACCTGGCTCATGCCGGGCTCGGATCGGCCGCTCAAGGTCTCCATCATCCCGCGCGGACAATCTCTTGGCGTGAACATCAACGTTCCGGAAGAAGAGCGCTACCACCACGGCATGGACTATTTCAAGACTCAATTAGTGAACGCCATGGGCGGTCGGGCGGCGGATCGCCTCGTCTACGATCAGGCCTACGCCGGGGCCGAATCCGATCTCAAGAAAGCCACTCGCTTGGCACGCTACATGGTGACGCATTGGGGAATGAGTGATCGACTGGGCCCGATGTCCTTCCGAATCGGCGAGGAGCACATCTTCCTGGGCAAAGAAATTCAAGAGCCGCGCGATTTCAGCGAAGGCACCGCGCACATCATTGACGAAGAAGTTCAAAAACTCCTTCGCGAGGCCGACGAACACGCGTACCAACTTCTTCGCGACAACCGTGCGGATTTGGATCGCCTTGCCGAAGCACTTTTGCAGCGTGAAGAGTTGCATCGTGAAGAAATCGATCAACTCCTCAAATCCAACCAGAGCGTGCAGGACGGAAAGCCGACGGACGGCGTATACGCTCCCGAAACGCCGGCCGGCGTTTCAGGCGCCGCCTAAAAATCTCCGGAAAAACTGCGTAGAATGGGATAATTTGATTGACAAAAACGCATGCTCATATTCATATAGGTTAATCGGAACAGACGAACGAGTAACTTCCCGGAGATGAAGAGGCAAACACACACCAAACCGCTGCCAACCTGCCGTACACCTGCTCGATGACGTCCGACCGCCCTCCACGGTAATTACCGCTGCTCGGAACCAGCGCGCTCACCGATCTCGGACCGTCACTACGTAGTCCCAAGTGAAATCGAACCGAGATTATCTCACATTCTGGCGGCGCTACCTTTGCGCACGTTGGGGAGATCACACACCCGAACTTTGCTCCTCGGAGAGGCACCATGACAGACCCAAAAAAACCTGGCCGTTCTCGTCGCACTTTTTCGTTTACTCCGAGCCTCGAACTACTCGAAACGCGTCTCCAACCGGGCTCGGTGCTCAGTGCAGCGCCGGATTCGGGCGCCGCAGACCTAGGCCTAGACGACGACCGACGAGCGTTGCGCCGAAGCAAAACGTCGGGCGAGCAACCACGGAAACGTCCGACCGCCGCCGAAAGTGCGCCGCCCGAGCGTTCCATCAAGGCCAAGGAGAAAGCGAAGCAAGACTCGATCGTCACTCCTCAGCAAAACACGCAGAAGCCGTCAACGCCCACTCCGCCGATTGCGTCGAATACTTCAAAGCCGGCCGATCCGCCGCCGTCCGCACCGCAGAGTCGTGGCACTGCCAGCCAAGGCAGCGTTGTCACCTCGCCGCCTCGAAATACCTCGCCGCCGCAGCCAACGTCGTCATTGTTGATGGCGCCCGCGCGTGACACGGACCAGCAGTTACCCCCTGCCTTGGGCGCTGCGACAACGGGAAACGCGAGCCGTGCGACGACGGCCAACCATGCAGCGGAGATGGACAGCATCGGCGTTGCGCACTCTACTGCGGTGCGCACCGATCGGACGGTGGCAAATCCGAATGTGAAGCAGCTTGGAAGCTCGGAACCTGCGGCCGCTGGGCCCGACGCTCTCACATCATGGTCCAGTTTTCTAGGCAGCGCCCATGTGGACATGCTGCGGCCCATCACCGTCGGACCCGACGGGCTGTACACGGGCGGCTTCATTACCGACCCGGCGAATCCCGGCGTGACGGACATGTTGATTGCGAAAGTCTCGGTCGATGGCAGCACGCTTCTCAACGCGGTAGCGCTGAACTTCCCCGGCGGCACCTTTGCCGAGCTAAAGGGAATCGACGTTGACAGCGAAGGGAACATGTACGCCATCGGCGTGTCGAATTTCCAGGGCTTCCTCGCCCGCATCTACTTCCGTCTGGACGCCGACTGGCAAACGATTAGCTGGACCATCGCCAGTAGTGTGCCCAGCGAAGGCAATGACATTTTCCACGACGACCGCACCTACACGATCTATGTGACGGGGACCACCGACGCGCGCTCCATCGGTTTCCCGGAACAGAGCATGCAAGTCTCATGGTTTTCGGATCTAGCGAACACGGCCGGGCCGACGAGCATTTTTGGTTATGTCTATACGTATGACGGGTTCGACGGCGCGACTGCCAATGCCCTCGGAGTTGGGCCTGACTTCAAGATTCAAGTGGCCGGCACGTTTCTGAAGGGAACGGATATCTATGCGGCTCAACACGAAATCAGTGCCGACGGCGAGGTTGCCAACGGCGTCTACTTCGACACAGCGGGCTTTGGGAGCTTGAACGACATCTACGTCGACCGCAATGGCGATGCCTTCGGTGTGGGTTACATTCCCTCCGGACTGGGCGACGGCCGTCGCGACCTGCTCCTTACGAAGGTAAACCCAGGTCTGGCCGTCGAATACGCGTACTCCTTCGGCGGCAACGACGTCGACTTGAACGGGTGGGGTATCACCCTTGACGGAGCCGGGCAGATCTACGTCGCGGGCTCCATCGGCCTGGATGGTGATTTCGATGTGCTGGTCGCCAAGTTTTCCGCCGACGGCACCATGATGACCGATGCCGTGATGACGGGTGGTCTGGCCGACGAGCTGGCTTTGAGCATCGATTACGATCCGGCGACCGATGCCGTGTATACGGTCGGGTACACCATCTCGACCGAGTTTGAAACAACTCGCGAGTCGTTTCAGCCCATCTTCGGCGGGCTGATGGATGGGTTCATTATGCGGGTGGAGGATTTTATTTAGGACAAGCCAGACACGATGAATTTTGGATCGAAGCTGCTTTGAGCACCTCGGTTCGCATCACGTCAATTGCCATCTGCTTTCGCCGACATATCTTGATCATATCCGCGCCCCGTCTTTGGGGCGCACTTTTTTGATACCCCGTACGAGGCAAGCCACGACATGGCAGCGCCGGCTTTGTCGCAACCGACGACTGAATCCACTTCGTCGACGCATCGAGCCGGTGTAGATTTGACAGCGCATGGTCTCATCAACGTCGGCAAAGTGCACGTTCATCTGTCCGCGGCGCAGCTGGTCGAACAGGCCGTCGATCGCGGCGAAGCGCAGCTCGCCTCAACCGGCGCCCTCGTGTCGTATACAGGCGAACGCACCGGCCGGTCCCCGCAAGATCGTTACGTCGTCGCCGATCCAGCCGATGAGAACAATATCGCGTGGGGCAACGTCAACCGTGCCATCGACCCGGCGAACTTCCAACGACTCTACGACAAAGTCTTCGCTTACTTTCAAGGCCGCGATTTGTTTGTCACCGATGCCTGGGCCTGCGCTGATCCGCGACATCGCTTACAGGTCCGGGTGGTCACGGAAAAAGCCTGGCAAGCCTTGTTCGCTCGGTGTCTCTTCTTGCGGCCATCGCTGGACCAATTGAGCAAAGGATTCGCACCGGATGTAACCATTCTCGCCGCCCCTGGCCTTCGTGCCGATCCGAAGACCGACGGCACCCGTTCGGCAGCGTTCATCATTCTGAATTTGCCGAAACGGCTGGTTCTCATCGGCGGCACACACTACGCCGGCGAGATCAAGAAATCGGTTTTCTCGCTCCTCAATTACCTCTTGCCGGGCAAAGGTGTCTTCCCGATGCACTGTTCGGCGAACATCGGGCCGGGCGGCGACACCGCATTGTTCTTCGGCCTTTCGGGCACAGGCAAGACGACGCTTTCGGCCGATCCGGAACGCCGACTGATCGGTGACGACGAACACGGCTGGTCGGACGAGGGCATCTTCAACATCGAAGGCGGTTGCTACGCCAAGACCATTCGGCTGTCGCGCGAAGGCGAACCGCAAATTTGGAATGCGATCCGCTTCGGCAGCATCTTGGAAAACGTAGTAATCGATCCGAACACCCGCGTTCCCGATTACGACGACGACCACTTCACGGAAAACACTCGTGCGGCTTATCCGGTGGACTTTATCGATAATTGTGAACCGAGCGGCCGAGGTAGCCATCCGACCAACATCTTGTTCCTCACTTGCGACGCATCCGGTGTGTTGCCGCCCATTAGCCGATTGACGCACGATCACGCGCTTTATCATTTTCTTTCGGGGTATACCGCCAAGGTTGCAGGTACCGAAGCGGGCATCACCGAGCCGCAGACGGTGTTCAGCACGTGTTTCGCGGCGCCGTTTCTTCCGTTGCATCCAACCCGCTATGCCGAGATGCTTCTCAAGAAGCTCAAGACGCACGGGTCGCAGGTATGGCTCGTCAACACCGGTTGGACTGGTGGGCCGTACGGCAAAGGCAGCCGGATGAAGCTTGCTTATACCCGTGCGACCATTCGAGCGGCACTTCGCGGCGATTTGGCGAAGACTCCATTTGTGCGCGATCCATTCTTCGGGACCCAAGTACCGCAGGCGTGCCCCGGTGTTCCATCGGAGATACTCCAACCACGAAACACCTGGCCCCACGCCGGCGAGTATGATGCTCAAGCCCGAAAGCTCGCCGGCCTATTCCAGAACAACTTCAACAGCTACGCAGCACACGTCTCGGATGCCGTCAAACAGGCCGGGCCGACGACATGATTCTCTTGGTGGCGCAGGCACATCCGACTCCATCGAGCAAAACATCGTTCGGGCCTGAACTTGCCGGACCAACAATCCGTAATAAAAGAGTAGAAAAGCACGAACGTACGGGATGCTGCCGATGATTCAAGTCAACGATCTCACCAAGTACTTCGGCCCGATCTTGGCGGTTGACCACATTAACTTTCAGGTGGATCGCGGTGAGATCGTCGGCTTTCTCGGCCCGAACGGCGCCGGCAAGACGACGACCATGCGAATCCTGACCACGTATTTGCCGGCCACCACCGGGATCGCCAAGGTTGCCGGTCACGACGTCATGACCGAATCGATGGATGTCCGCCGGCATCTCGGCTACCTCCCGGAAAGCGTGCCGCTTTACCCGGAAATGCGCGTCGAGGAATACTTGAGCTACCGGGCCAAACTCAAAAAGGTTGAACGCAAGGAACGCCAGAAGCGCGTGGACTACTGCATCGAACGCTGCCGGGTCCGTGAAGTGAGAAGGCGGCTCATTGGCACGCTCTCGAAAGGCTATCGCCAGCGCGTCGGCCTGGCTGACGCAATGATTCACGACCCCGATCTGTTGATCCTAGACGAGCCTACAGTTGGTCTTGATCCGATGCAGATCAATGAGACGCTGGACCTGATCAAAGACCTCGGCACGAAACATACGGTGCTTTTGTCGACGCACATTCTCGCCGAGGTAGAGAAGATCTGTCAGCGTGTGATCATTATCAATGCCGGGCGAATCGGCCTGGATAAGCGCATGGACGAATTGTCCCGTGATGCAACGGTAATTCTGCTTGAAGTGCGCGCGGCGGCTGAGCCGGTGATGAGTGTGCTGCGATCATTGGACGGCGTCGGCGAAGTGAAATCGCGGTCATTGGGCGACGGTGTTACCGGCTTCGAAATCCGGACACACCACGACCGGGACATCCGCGAGACGATTGCCGAACGGATGGCGAAGAACGGCTGGCCGTTGCGATTGTTGGATCTGCGCAAAGGCCGACTTGAGGATCGATTCATCGACGTGGTGGTCCGCGGACAGGAGCGAATGTCCGCCTGACGTACGGCGAAGAAGAAATATGTCGAAGTTACTTCCCGAAACGGAAGAACGCGGCCCGGACCGAATGCCGCGCGAAACCGCGCCGTCTCAGATGCGCCAAGACGAACCGCGCGTGGCGCGCATTCTGGGAACGGTCGGCCTTTTTCTCGTCGTGCTGGTCAGCGCCGTCATGCTGGTGCCGACTTCCGGGTTCGCAAGCGTCATCGGACCGTTTTGGCGCACGTTGCTTCTGTCGGCCGGTATTTCCTGCATGCTGTATCATGCCGTGCGCGATTCGGACGTCCAAGTCCGCCGAATGTATGGCATGCTCGGTTTCGTACTTCTCGCGTCCGCCGCGCTAATTTCCGCGCTACCCATCGGTGAGCACCGCGCAGGGGCACAATTTCTTCCGTGGGGGCTCGGCTTCCTGGGACTTGGCCTCTTGTTCTTGATGGCGTTCATGCGTGCGGAAGACGACCGCGTCTGGCGCACCGCCACGCTTCGCCTATTGCTGGTTGTCGGCGCCGGACTGGCGCTGGCAGGGCTTATCGGCGGCAACGTCTCGGAAAAGTTCCTCATCCCCTACGGCATGCTACTGGCGCTCGCAGGATTGGCGTTTCTTTGGAGCTTCGTCGGCATCGAAGGAGCTTCAAGCAGCCTTGGATATGCCGCGGCCCTCGGGCTTGGCGTAGTCGGCGCCCTGATGTTCCTGATCGGCTTGGGTCGATCCATACTTCCCGGATGGTTCTATGAGTGGAACTGGATTAATACCCGACCGGAACCGTATTTGGTTCCGTCCGGTTTGGTACTCATGGGGCTTGGCCTTTTTTACCTCATCATATCCGTTGGAATCTGTTCCGAGAATAGGCTCATGGTGCAGACGAGACGGGAATTGGCGGCGTACTTTTACTCGCCATTAGCGTACTTGGTAATGCTCGCATTCGCATTCTTCGCGTGGATCATGTTCTATTTGTTCGTGACCTTGCTCGAAGATCGCGTACTCGAGCGAGAGCCGATTATGGAGCCGGTCATCCGCGACTATTTGGTCAGTATCTTCCCTATTATGTTGCTGATCATTCTCGGCGTTCCCATTTTGACCATGCGCCTAGTGAGCGAGGAACAGCGTACAGGGACACTTGAAGTCCTGCTGACGGCGCCGGTGAGCGAAATCGGCACGGTTATGAGCAAGTTCCTCGCGGTTTTTCTGTTCTACATGTTGCTTTGGGTCCCGTGGCTACTGTGCCTTGTGGCGCTACGTGTTGGTACAGGATTGGAGTTCGAGTATCGTCCGCTGCTGTGCCTCTATATCGCCGTTGCGTGTTTTGGCGCCCATTTTCTTGCGATGGGCCTGTTTTTCTCGAGCCTCACTCGAAATCAACTCATCGCGGCCGTGTTGACGGCAGCCGTTCTGCTAGGAATGACCATCCTCTATTGGATAAAGGGATCGTTGGGAGGAAAAGGCGGCAGCAGCACATGGATTACTATCCTCCAACACATCTCCTACATCGATTTGTACTTGGTTTCCGCGCGCGATGGCGCCGTTGCTCCGAAGTACCTCTTGTTTCATCTTTCCGCCGCGGTGTTCTGGCTGTTTCTGACCGTTAAGGTTCTGGAATCGCGCAAGTGGCGCTAAGCCGATTGATTCGGATTGGATAAATTCCATATGGTTGATTCGAATTTATCACCGTCGAACACCGAGCCGGGGCGATCGCCGTGGCTTGATTGGATCGCCGCCGACCGCAAGCGGATAGCAACGATTCTTTATGCTGTCGCCGCGGTCCTGGCGATTGTTGCCGTTGCCATACACCTCAGGTACCCCGGCGAGTGGTGGCCGATCGCCCTATGGTGCGCTTCCTTGGCGACCGTCGCTGCACTTGCCGCCATCGTCTACCCGCTGTGGCGTCCGGAAACATTCTCCGATCTCGATTTGGCACGGTTTCTTGTCCTCGCTATCGGCGGACTTACGGGCTTGATGACCACGCTGTTTCTTGGCATCGGCTTGTCGATCAAGTGGTGGTCGACGCTGACCGGCGGCTGGCAAGCGTGGCAGGGCGACAACTCATGGCATGTTTGGGTGATCATCGGCGCCGTGTTCGGTGGTCTGGCATTGATGCTTGTCAGTCTGCAGACCGTGAGCGGCAGCGTTCGCGAACAGCCGATTCTGCGGCGGCTGGTGTATGGATACAACGCGGTCCTGACCGGGTTGTTGTTGCTTGCCATTCTGGGATTGCTTAACGGACTCGCATACACGCCGTGGGGGCCATTCAAGTACTTGAGTCAGACCTATCCATGGACGCAATCGAGCATCTACGGCTTGAGTTCTCGGTCCGAGAATATCTTGCGGGGCCTCACCAAGCCGACGAAAGTCTATGTGCTCCTTCCCGCCCGGGCCGCGCTGCATCACCAAATCAAAGCCCTGTTCGACAACACCACTAACGTTACCGACAAAGTGGAAGTCGAATTTATAGATCCGGACCGCGACTTGGATCGCATGACGCAGTTGGAAAGTGAGTTCAAAGTCGGCGAGCGCTATGGAGTCCTTATCGTTACCGGCACGCCGCCGAATGTGCAAACGCGATTCGTCAATCCCGACGAGCTTGAAGAACCGCCGGACATGATGGCGCGCAATCGACCGCGAGCGTTTCGCGGTGAAGCGGCGATTATCACGGAAATCCACTTTCTGGCCGAAGGAAAAGAAAAGCCGGTACTTTACTTCACACAGGGCAACGGCGAGTTCGACCTGGCAGATACAGGGCGATCTCGAAGCAATCTCGATCGCGGCCTTGCCGATCTGAAAAGAGCCCTCGAAGCGAACAACTTCCACGTGAAGGGCCTTCGCCTGGCCGCCACCACGGCCGCAGCGCCAGGAACGCCGGATGCGGTGACGAGCCCATCCGTTCCTGCGGACGCAACAATGGTGTTATGCATCGCTCCGACCGAGCCGTTTAACGACGATGCGCTCAAGTCGCTTCAAGAATACATGACACCGACAGACCCGACCAAAACCAAAGGAAAACTTATCGTGATGTTGGAGCCGGCCCTTACGCCGGATCGCTCCAAGTTGGTGATGACCGGCCTGGAAAAGTTCGTTGCCCCATTCAACGTCGAGGTCGGCCAGAATCGTGTTTTGAAACTCCGGCAATTCGTCGGCGCACGCAACCACACACAAATTCTCGCCCAACCAAACCCGGACGAGAGTTTTCGCAAGAGCAATCCAGCCGCGGCGGCGTTCTCCCGAACTGTCTTTCCGCTGTTCGACGTTCGCACGGTTCAGCCGAGCGCAGGCGACCGTCCGCCCGACAGCAAGTTCCGGGCGGAAGCCTTATTGGTGGCGCCTCCAGGACAGGAAGTATGGGCAGAAACGGATGTTACTACGGCTCCCTCTATCTTGATCACCGATCTTCACGCCAAGGGCGAACTACAGAGTAAGTTTAGTAAGCAACCGTTGTCGTTGGCCGTGGTGGTTTCGGAAACGTCACCCGGCACGGGGGCCGGACCTCACGCCTTCATGCAACAAGAACAGAAGCCACGCCTTATCGTCTTCGGTGACGCGAGCATGGTCTGCAACACTGTCATTAGCTCAGAAGGCATCCCGTTTTTCGATTTCTACCGTAGCTGTTTGGAATGGCTCCGCGAACGGCCCAGCAGCATTGGCATCCAGGCGCAAGAGCAACGTATTTCCGTTTGAACCGTCGGACAAGACGAATTCCATGATCTGGATACCCGGCGTACTCATGTTCGTCGGCATCGTCGGCCTCGGAACCAGCGTGTGGGTCGTGCGCCGACGTTAGCCACCCATCAAGAAAATGGCGTCATGAACTTCAGAACCACTTACATTTTGTTCGGCGGCCTGGGTATCGTTCTCGCCGTCGTTCTCCTCGTTCAACTTTTTGGAAAGAAGACGAGTACCGACACTTCGAACTACGCCCTGCCGTCGATGCACAAGCCGAGCCTCATCCGCAGTGAAGACATCGACAAAGTAGAAATCCGCCGTCCGGAAGAATCGATGATGCTCGTTCGGACGAAGCACGGCTGGAAGGCCGAGAAGCCGAACGTCCGCGTTGATTCGATGCTTGTGGACCGCCTTATCGGCCAAGTCCGCGATGCGGCGCGAGACGAAACCGCCGAGACTCGCGGGAACTTGAGCCAATACGGCCTTGACTCACCCACGTATTCGGTAACGTTGCATCACAAGGACAATCGCCAATGGACGTTCAACCTGGGCAAAGTCGGCGTCGGCGGCATTCAAAAAGGTGTGGTTTATGCGAGTTCGTCGGACCGCCCGTCGGAGGCGTTGGCGATCAAAGGATCGCAACTCGATCATGTGTACAAGAAGAGCACCGAATTACGCGACCGTGCTCTGTTATCTGACAACTCGACGAATGTGTCATACGTCCGGCTCGACGAAACTGGAAAAGAGCCTGTGATTATCGAGCAGGCCGGCGACCGCGATTGGAAGTTTCAGAAGCCACCCTACGGCGAGACCGACTTCGCCGGCGAGACCTCGCCCGCAGGTCGGGAAGAGACCAAAATCACCGGCGTCGACGGACTCTTGAAGACCATTGCCAAGCTCAAAGTTGAAGGCGATGCCGATTTCGTCGAGGCCGACGCAACGGACCTCGCCAAGTACGGTCTCGAAGACGGGAAGCCGGAGAAAATGCGCATCGAGATCGAGCGCAAGGCCGGCGGCGGATTGTTGGGCGGTTCAGACTCCGAAAAGATTCACGACACGCTTCTCATTGGAAAGAGAGACGGGGCCAAATACTACGCCCGATTGGGCGACGATCGCGCGGTGGTGCGCATCAGCGCAGCCAATGTAGATGCGATTTCCGCGGTTGCCGCCGACCCTGCCATCCTCCGTAATCGTGACCTCGTTCGAAGTCGACCGGCGGAAATCGACGCCATCGACGTGAAGAACGCGGGCGGTTTGATCAAGATTCGCGGCACGGAAGCCAAGCGCAAACTACTCGTCGGAGACGCGAAGCCCCGCAACGCTGACGATAGGACCGTCGGTGATCTTCTTGGCGCACTTAGTCAACCGCGCCAGGTGCAATCGTTTCCCGATCCAGCCAAAGAGAAGGAATACGGCTTTGACAAGCCTAATGCCCCTGTGGTGTCGCTGTGGGTGAACGGCCTCAAGAAGGATGACAAGAAGGACGACATTCTCAAGAAAGATGACAAAGCGGAAGAGAAAAAAGACTCCGACACCGAGTTCACCCTAAAGGAACCCGACAAGCCGACGTGGAAATTGACGTTCGGTAATGAAGACAAGGATTCCGTGTACGTGCTTCGCGAAAAAGGTGGCGACAAGTCGATACTCGCCGTTCCGAAGGGAATCTTGACCAAAATCAATCAAGGGCCGCTCGCGTACTTTGAACGCACGATCCCGTCGTTCTCCGAAACCGCGGCCGTGACCAAACTGCTGATCGAGCGCAGCGGCGAACCGGTCGAAATCGAGAAAGACGACCAGGTGTGGAAGTTCAAGCAGCCGAAGGATCTTGCCGGGCGGACGGCCGACAAGTTCAAAGTCGATGCACTTCTGGCAGAGCTTCGCGGTCTCAGGCCCGAACGGTTTGAGGCCGAGGGAATGGTCGACCTCGACAAATACGGCCTCAAGACGCCCGCGGCAAAAGCGACTGTTACCGTCAAAGGAAAAGGCGACAAGCCGGAAGACTGGATTTATCTCTTTGGTAAAGAGACTGACGATAAGTCCGGCGTTTACGCGAAGCAGGAAAAGTCCGACTTGGTTTTCGTCGCGTCCCCCAGGATACTAGAAACACTTCACCGTGATCTGGAAGACCCGACCGTATTCCAGTTCGACATCAACAAGGTCAAGGAACTAAAGGTAACCGGTTGGCGGCAACTAACCGGTTTTGATACCGTGCTCCAACTGGAACGCCAAAGCGCAAACTCCTGGTCTGTCAAGCAACCGCCCGGCTTCGATGTGAACCCACAAGTAACGGAGCGGTTCGTGGCCGCATTGTCCAACTTGAAGGCCGACAAATTCGTCCTCAAGAAAGACGGGCCCTTGCCTGACCACAAGCTCGGCGACAAGGAAGCCGCTTTGAAAGTAGAGATTACTTTGGACGGCGAAAAGGAGCCGCTGGCACTTACCGTCGGAGACATCAAAGACAAATCTTACTTTGCACAGATCAGCAACCTTCCTGGCAGCGTCTTTCTACTTCCTGAGGAACCCGCCGCCGGCGCATTGTCCGCAGTCAACTGGAAGGAAGTGCTGAAGACGCCGAGGTATTTCAGCAAGTGACAAAGGGCGCCATAACGAGTGGGGCCTTCGTGGTGAATCGTCCAATGTATAATGCGTTGATATGAAAATCATTCACTACCCGCACCCGGCGCTTCGGCACCCTTCGCGTCCGTTGACATCCATCGACGAAAAGGTCCGCACGCAGGCTCTACAGATGCTGGAGCTGATGCTTGCGGCCAAAGGACTCGGTCTGGCGTCGAACCAGGTTGGCTTGCCCTATCAATTGCTGGTCTTGAATCCCAACGTCGACCCAGACGAGCCGATCACCGAAACCGTATATATCAATCCCGTCATTCTGGAACGTAAGGGCACACAGGAAGGCGAGGAGGGTTGCCTTAGCTTTCCGGAACTGTATGGTCCCGTCCGCCGTGCCAAGACGATAAAGGCCCGCGCCTACAATCTGAAGGGCGAGTTAATGGAAATGGTCTGGAGCGACCTTAAGGCCCGCGTATTACAGCACGAGGTCGATCATCTTCACGGAGTCTTGTTTATCGACAAAATGGGCCGCATCGCGCGGTGGAAGGAGCGCGACCGCATCAGTGAGTTCGAGCGAAAGTTCAAGAGGGCTCAGGAAAAGGGTGAGATTCCACCGGAGGCCGAACTGGAAAAAGAACTCACGGCGTTGGCGGCGATGGCATAAATGGACGGCGGAGGCGGTGCGATGCGGATCGTAATGATGGGCACCGGCACCTTCGCCGAACCGAGCTTTCAAGCACTCCTTGCCGGTCCGCATCCCGTCGTGGGGCTGGTAACACGACCGGACCGCCGCGTCGGCGAAGTACGAGGAACAACACGGCAAATTGGCTCGGGCATGGCCAACATTGCCCGTGAACGAGGCGTTCCGGTGTTTCAACCGGAGAGCATCAATTCAGCGGAAGGCATTGCGGGATTGCGCGAATTCCGCGCAGATTTGCTCGTGGTCGCCGCCTACGGTCAAATCCTATCGAAGGAAGTGCTTGAAGCCGTGCCGAAAGGCGGCGTCAACGTCCACGGCTCGTTGCTGCCGAAGTACCGCGGCGCCGCACCCGTCGCGTGGGCCATCTATAACGGCGAAACCCGAACCGGCGTCACCATCATTCGCATGACGACAGGACTCGACGCCGGCGACATGCTGGCGCAAGAATCGGTGGAAATTGGCCCGGACGAAACGGCAGGCGAGTTGGAAGCCGGACTGGCGCCGGTTGGCGCCAGGTTGGTTATGCAGGTGCTTGACGCCATCGCAGCAGGGACCGCACCCGGCGTCTCGCAGGATAAGACGCAGGTCACCAAAGCGCCCAAGCTAACCAAGGAACATGGACTGATTGATTGGTCGCAGCCGAACGTGGTTCTCAACCACATCCGGGCGATGCAACCCTGGCCGACCGCCTACACCTTCCTGCATCAGCCCAACGCATCGCCGCAGCGAATCATCATCTACCGGGCAACAAGTGAAGAAAAAGCGACGGCCGTCGATCCGTGCCCGCGGCCCGGGACCTTGCTGGTGGAAAATGGAAGTCCGCCGCGACTTTACGTCCATAGCGGCCCAGGGCCCTATTGAACATCCTGGAACTTCAACCGTCCGGGAAAAAGCGCATGCCGGCCGCGGAGTTCCTGCGCGGCCATCGTTTGGCGCCCGGCGCTTACTTTGGCCCGGAATCCGCATGATGGCGGCCCATCCTGTGCTTCCCGACCAAGGCGCGCTTTCGGTAGAATAGCTCACCATGACGAAGAAGAAACTTTACATCGAAACCGTCGGTTGCCAGATGAACGTGCTTGACAGCGAACTCGTTGTCGGCACTTTGCGCCGACAGGGTTTCGTTCTGACGGAAAATGCGACCGACGCCGATGTGATACTCTTCAACACGTGCAGTGTGCGCCAGCACGCTGAGGACAAGATCTATAGCGCTGTGGGCCGGTTGCGCGGGCACATGAAGCGTAATCCGAGCAAGGTTCTCGGCGTTCTTGGTTGCATGGCGCAAAAGGACCAGGAGCTCATTCGCCGCCGCGCTCCGCACGTCGACATCGTGTGCGGCACCGGCCAGCTGGCGTCGTTGCCGCAACTGATCGCCGAAGTCGAACGCACAGGTAAGCCGCAGATTGCGCTGAGCCTCGATCGTAACGAAGCATCTCGACATCAGGTGGAGTCAAGTTTCGAAAGTTACGATCCACTGCGCGATCCGGCAATGCGGCCGAACCGCTTCCAAGCGTATGTCCGTATCATGATCGGCTGCGACAAGTTTTGCACCTATTGCATCGTGCCAAGCGTTCGCGGCCCGGAGCAGAGCCGGCATCCAGAACATATCGCTGCGGAGGTCCGGCAATTGGCCGAGGAGGGCTGCAAGGAAATCACGCTGCTCGGGCAAACGGTGAATAGCTATCAATACAACGTCGGTGACGGTCGGCGATTCCGGCTATCCGACCTATTGGAACGCATTCACGACACGTCGGGCGTGGAACGCATCAAGTTCATCACCAATTTCCCGCGCGATATGAGTGATGATTTGCTCGACGCCGTCCGAATACTTCCGAAAGTGACGCAGTATCTGCACGTGCCGGCCCAATCGGGTTGCAACGAGATTCTTAAACGCATGAAACGTCTCTACACCGTGGAGTATTATCGCGACATGCTTCATCGCTGCCGGGAGAGAATTCCCGATGTCACCATCAGCAGCGATTTTATCGTCGGCTTCTGCGGTGAAACTGAGGAATCATTCGAGCGGACGTGCAACCTCGTCGACACGGCCGGGTTCAAGAACAGTTACATTTTCAAGTACAGCCCGCGACCGGGAACCAAGGGGCACGAACTTTTCGCCGATGACGTGCCCGAGGAAACGAAGAAACGCCGCAACAACGATCTCTTGGCTATCCAAAATCGCGTAAGCCTGGAGCACCACCGTCGCTGGATCGGCGAAACCGTGCAGGTGTTGGTGGAAGGACCGAGCAAAACGGCGCTCAAGCATGAAACAGGCCCCGTGGCGCAGCTCACTGGGCGCACGCGTAAGGATCACATCGTCGTGTTCGATGGGCACACTCGCTTGACCGGGGCCACCATCGATGTACATATTGATGACGCGACAGCGTTTACGCTGTTCGGAACCGTCGTTACGCAAGAACGGATCGGGACGGATCGATTTACCTGTGTCGACGAACCGCCCGAATGCACCCCGGCATCCAGCACTCGACGAGTCGGCTTGCAGATGGTCAACTGAGAACGCATGTGACCCAAGTCGTCCGCGCCTTTCTTGCCGCCGTCGCCGTAATGACTCTCGTGCTCAGCACAGCCCCATCCTGGGGGACGTACACGCCGACCGCGGCTATCGGTGCGATCACAGCGGCGATCTTGGCTTGTGCGGCGTGTTTGTGGCCAGGTAAGGATGCGGGAAATCCTGCGCGGAGTCAAATTCCATCACCTGGATCCTTGTAGTTTGCGCGGTTGTACTGACACTTGCCAGCCCGTTCCACGCGGAGGTCTATTGGCATGCGACGAATCGGTCGGAAATCAACGCAGTACTTCCCTTGATCGCCTCAGTCGGCTTTGTCACAGTGGTTTCCTTTCTCTTGAACAGGAGACGGCGGCCTAGTATTTGGCGTGTGCAGGTTGTACTTTTGTTTCTTTCCGGCGCGGCGTTACGGGTAGCCGCGGTGCTTGCGTCGCCGTCACCGGCCATCGACGTGCATTCGGCCCTGCGGGATGCACCGATGCACATGCTCCACGGGGAAAACCCCTACACGAGTGAATACTCACATCCCTACGACTCGCCGCCGGAAACTTACGACCGCTACCCGTTCTATCCGCCGCTGCCGATTGTGTTCGGGATTCCGTTCGCCGCAATCGGTGTCGATGTTCGCTATGCCAATGTGAATTGCGACTTGTTGGCCGCCTGGGTGCTCTACCTACTGGGCACACGGCGCGGCAACTTCATGGCGGGCGCCATGGCAGCGGCAACCTATCTCCATCTTCCGCGGGCACCGTTTGTCATCGCCGAGGCATGGTACGAACCGATGTTAGCGGCAACTCTAGGGCTCGGCTTGTACCTTGTGGAGACCGGGCGATGCGTGGGATTCTTTCTGCTCGGCGTCGGCTTGACGGGAAAGCAATTCGGCATCGCGCTTGCGGGGCCGGTGGTGATGTCGCTGCGACATCGTTGGCGAGCGCTATGTGTCGGCATATTCCTCGCCGTGGTGTTGGTGGTCGTTCCATTTCTGCTGTGGAATCCGGCCGCGTTTTGGGATGTCGTAGTCACGGCGCACCTTCAGCGCCGCGCCGCTTCGATGCGATCACCGTTCAGAACGCACTTGCCGAATGGACTGGCTGGACCATTCCTCGATTGCCGCTCTGGACGATGGCATTAGTCTTGATTGTTGCTTTGAGCTACCGCACTCCACCTCGACCAACCGCCGCGGCCTTGTGGGCAAGCACCGCCTTATTGACATTCGTCCTGCTTCATACGCAGTGTTTCTTCAATTACTTCTACTTGTGCACGTACTTATACCTTCTCGGGATTCTGGGCTTGATGGAGCCTACTTGTCCACCGGCTTTGCCGGATCATCGAGGCCTTCGAGTATCTTCTTGACCTTATCCTCGTAGGCCTTTTTCAGGCCTTCATGCTGGCCGCGCTGACCTTTTTCAATTTCAATGGCCATGCGGAGGACCGTATTGAAAGTCGTGATTTCGCCCATAAAGTCGAGCACGCCGCTCAGGCGGTCAATGAGCGACTTAAGGTGTTGCTGAGCCAGCGAGACCGTGCCTTGGTCGTTTTGCTTTTCTTCGAGTTGTTTGAAAACAACGCGCAGGGCTTCCTCGGTCTGGACAAAGTCGACGTTAACGGCGGCTTCGAGTGGGTCACAAATCTTGTCGCTCACCGTTTCGATACGGTTGTTCGAGCGCACCTGATTCGCCCGTAGCTCCTTCAGAATGCGACGATAATCGCCGAGTATTTCGCGCGTGCTGTCGGCACTACGAGAGCCGGCTTCGAGAATCTCCTCGGCCCGCCGCGCCATGGGGCTGAACTCGTCGGGCTTGAGTTCCGGCAGTTCTTGCTTGATTTTGTCGAGCTTTATCCTGCCGTCCTTGAGCCGATTGACGGCCTCTTCCAGTTTGAAGTGAAGTCCTTCTTCTTCCTTGGCGATCTCCGCGAGGAGCTCGTTTTCGGATACGACGAGAAGAGTGAACTTTTCCTTGCTGATCCCGATCCCGGGGCCGGTTTCGATGTTGTTGTCGGTCGCTGCTACGGAGATGCCAATCCGATAATGAGGTTGAATCCCTTTGTCATCAGACGTTTTCAGGTTCAGTTTACCGACGTTGAACACTTCCATTTCCGGATCGAGCTCGAAGCTCTTGAGCAAGGAGCCTCGCGGTTGCTGTGCCAGCAAATCCTTCAGCTTCGAGCTGGTGACGGCCTTTTGCTTCTGATCGTTCCACAGCTTGGCGAATGTGGCGAGCGGCTCGTTACGAGTGTCCTTACTTGTTTCGTTCTCAGCCGCGGCTGGGGCGACCTTGGAAAGGAGAGCAACGTAAACGAGCGTCTGTTCGAGTGTGGTGGCCGTCGTTGCGGATGCGCCGAAGAGCCGGGCCAACTGGATACGGGCGTCGCCGCCGGGCTCGACCTTCTCGACGGTGTAGACATAGTCAAGCGCATTCAAACCGCGATCGTCGCGCACTTTGCCGCTAAATGGGACAAGAGCTTGCGGCGTCACCATATATGCCTGGTTCACTTTGCGCATGACCTCCACCTGCACGTCGACTTCCGGGGCGGTGTCGTGAATCGGCCGTATTTCGATGTGGCGGCGGCCGGCCACGGCATCGGTATCGGTGAACTCGACGACAAAATCGACGACGGTGTTGACGCCGGCAAAGCGGATTTCGAAAGTCTGCGAATCGACAGAATGTAGTACGCCGGCGATTTCCGCCCCACCTTGTTTGAACGGAAGCAGGCGCACGCCATCCGGTGTTCTTAGCGGCTTGTCGACCTTGCCCACGACCACAAGGTCTGTTCCGGCGGGCACCGGCACGACGGATTTTTCGCCCGTCAGTGACACCGGCCGCAGGTCGAGATTCTGTTTCTGCCCTTTGAGGTCTGCGAGGGCGCCGTCACTGGGCGCGAGTTGGTGAATGTACGCAGGCTGTGCCTCTGCAACGGAAAGCTCCATCAGCCCCGGGGGAGGCACGACGATAATCGACTTCGACGGCGTGTAATAATCTTCGCCGCGGACCGTGAAACGCAGCGACTCACGCAAGTGCGCCACCGTGCCTGAGTATTCGTGGTTAACGCCGGGCGGCAATGTCTGTTCACTCCGGCTGGTCTTGCCCTTGTAGATCACTTCGACGCTGGTCGGCACCGTAAGCTCACGAAGTCGGCGGCTCATTCGGCTGGAAGCCGCTCGCGCGTGAAGTTGATCGAGCACCCGGCGAAGGCCGGAAATCGTTTCATCGGAAAGCGAATTCGCCGCATCCGGTTTGTTAAGTAGCAACTCGATCTGGTCTACTGTTCCTTGTCGCAAGGATTCCGGCAAATCAACGGCAGGGACGTCGGCGCCTAGCAGTTCAGACGTCACATCGTCCCAGCGCAATGCCCGCCAGCCTTCCGGTGCGCGACTGCGGTCCATGTCGGCAATGACCCATTTTATCGCCCGGACTCGTAGCGTCGGCGGTGTGGCGTCCCGGCCAACGCGCATCTCATCGCCAGGGAAATCCAACAACTCCAAATGGACTTGCCGGGGCCAGATGGTGTCATAGAGCAGGATGTTCCGCTCGAACCAGATGATGGCCACATCGTTGAACTGACCAAAAAAGCGACCAACATTGGCCGTTCGATTGAGGGCACAGTAACCAATCCCGGTCAATAAGTAAGTTCCAACTGTTAACGCCAACGTCATCGTCCCGAGGCGACGAAGGCGTTGCCAATCGAACACCTCATTGATCGGCAGCTCCTCGACCCGCTCGACGGCTTCACTCATCGTTTGGTCGAGCATGGAATGGGAAAAACCGTACTCGTCGGCGAGGCGTGGATCGGCCAACTGCACCGCGGTAATGAGACGGTCACCCAGTACTTTCGGAAACCGTCGTTCCAACACCAACGCCAGAGCCGAAGGGCGAAAGTCACGAAAGAGTCGTAGCACGACGCTGAAAAAGGCGAACGCAGCAAGTCCGGCGGACAGGACGATAAGGACGACGACCCGGAACGAACGCGGCAATTCTTGCACCCAGTCGATGGTGAACAACTTGAAGAACCCGAAGTCGAAAATGAGGCCGATCCAGAACCACAGAGCGAGGTAGAGGACCGCAATGGCGAGGCCTTCAAGGATCACATAGCGACGGATGGTGCTCCGCAACCGATCCAACGGATGCCCGACGCGGCGAGAGCACTCGTCTCGTGCGAAAGTCCGATCTGGCGTCACCGTCGCCATTCACTACCTCGTTAAGCCAATTTAAGTAACTTTCGTGTCAACCACTCGACCGACAGTAGTCCAACGACGATGAGCAGAGCCGCTGAGAGCTTCCACGGCGGGTCGTTACTTCCCACTTCCATTCCTTCATCCCAGACATCCTTCACGGGTCCGCGATTGCGCAATGTTTTTCGGTCGGTCACCATGCAATCGGGGATGACATCGGCAGACTTGACATCAAAGAACAACCGTAGCTCCTGCATGGCGTCTCCCTCCGAGACGACCGGAGTTGCCTTGTTAGTATTCTCGAGCACTTGCTTGACGCGACCCCGCACATCTTCGCTAACGCGGTTCAATGCAAGCGCGGCGTCGCTCGCCAATTGCATGAGCATTCCAAAATCGGGCATAGTGTTGTCGAGCTCAAGGTTGGCTTCCTTGACAAGGATTTTCTTGCTGAGCACGTCGGCTGTGCCGGGTATCCCCAGCTTTAGTTCGTACGTTCCCGGCGCCGACGCCAGAAATCGGCCGGCAAACCAGCCCGACGCTTCCGAAGTCTGTCCAGGTTTGGCCGACAGCTCGAACGTGTTTCGTTCCAAGGTGACGCCGGCCGGCGGCTTGATCTCCACCTTTGGCCGCGCACTGCCAGCCAGCGGTTGCATGTTTCGATCGAAAAGTTGCGCCTCCATGTTCACGTAGTTCTGAGAGGAAAATGTGCTTCCCATGACGATCAGCCCGCGCCGGCTTTGACGAGTCAGGTTTCCCGAACCGACATAGCGAGCGAGCTTGGTCCAAAATCGTTCAAAGTAGACCTCGCGGAATTGACGAAGCCGCCAGACTTCGCCGGAGCCCATGTAAACGATCTTTCCGCTTCCGAACGGCATGGTAACGATGTAAGGTTGCTCTTTGCCGTCTCCAAGTCTGGCGCGTGGATCGGCGAAACTGGCAACGACCGTTGCGTTGGGTTTGACGCCTTTCACCGGGTAGAAACTGAAGAATCCACGGCGAGCGGGGCCTGTGTCCTTGCCGGCGACACCCCGCGCTTGGCCGCTGAAAAACTCATCCCACCCGGCGAGCGGTTCCTTGCTGTCTTCATCGAGTTTCAGGAACTCCATATCGCCGGTCGCGCCGGGGAAATTGAGACGCCAGGGGTCCGTGGTCGGGCGCTCCTGCGCCAAGCCCGGCACTCGGCTGTCTTCAAGGTACACCGGAAACAGGTCGATGATCTGACGGATTTTTTCGTAGTTCACAACGCGAGCAAGCTGAAACGTATTCACGGGGCCGCCGACGAGAATCAGGCCGCCCGCATTAGTACCCACCCATCGTTCGACCAGTTGCAATTGATCCGGAGAAAGAACGCTCCAATCGGCATCGAAGGCAATGATCACATCGTATTGAGCGAGGTTGTAGTACTTGTCCTCAGGTTTCGGCGGGACTTCATCCTCGGAGTAGAACGCAGTTGGAAACCGGTCCAGAAGGCGTTCGGCGGGGACATCCTGCACGATTTCCGGCCGTGCGCCCTGTAGGTAGATGCTAACCTCAGCCCGCTTCTTATCCATTTCACGAACAAAGAGTGCCCGTGCAAACTGATAATCCTTGGTTGGGCCGCCCGCAAACAGCAACACTCGGATCGGTTTCTTGACGACGTGCACCGTCGCCGGTTCGCTCACATGCTCCTTGCTGGCGAATATCTCGCGTTTGTCTGCTGGAACCTTGGCAACGAGCTTCCATTCTCCCTCGATTTCCGGCTTGTCGATCTCGAATTCCACTTGGGCGTGTGGCGGTTCACCCGGACGAAACGTTGGAACTTCGCCGGGCTTCGTTTTTGGCTCCAGCTTAAAGGTCTCACCGTTCGGTTTGGTGACTTCGAGAGTAACGCTGAGCGCTTGTCCGGCAAGCCCCTTTCCTTCTACATCCACCCGAACCGGGAACTTGTCTTCGGGCCTGGCTTGGTCCGGCGCCAACAGGTTGGTGATGGCTATTTCGATCGGCTGGCGGTGCTCACCCACACCGATCGTGAAAATTGGAATCTTGGTGGCTTCGGAACGACGTTGAACTTCTTCGACAGCGTGAGTGGCTCGTTGTGTGCTTCGGCCGTCGCTGACAACGATAATCCCCTGAAGCATTTGACTGGATTCTCGGTTCAACGCAGCCAGTACCGATTCGGCGAGATTGCTGCTCTTCACGAGCAATGCTTGAAAGTCCAACTTCTTGTTGAGCTTGGCGCGTGTCTCCTCATCGATGACGTCGTCCGGGACCGTTCCTGTCGCGTCGATTTTAAGCCAGTGTGCCCATTCCTCCGTGGCCCATTGTTGACCGGCGCTCAGCCCTTTTGAATCGTCGTCGAGCTGTCCGCCGATCCGATATGCCGTCACCGGGTTCTTGTCTGTGAGCCGCTTCAAGAACTTAATCTGGTCGTCGGTCAAGAAACGGATGACTTTGTCCTGACGGGTCAGAAGTTTGTCGACTGGTACAGTCTCGGTAGGGATGTCGTCCTTGCTCGCCATACTGCCGCTCACATTGATGAGAAGCACGAACCTTGGAACGGTTCTCGACGCGGTCCCACGCCTGCCACGCTGGAAGCAGGAAAATTCCCGCAAGGATCGAGTACACCGCGATGCGTAGGGCGGCGAGAAAGGCGGCCCAGCCTTTTCCAATCGTCCGGCTTTCGCGCACGCACATCCAGATGACGTAAACGACGCCAACGATGAATACCGGGATGACCACCGCAAGCCAGAGGCGCGCGTCGACGTCCTTGCCGCCAATCCGAATCGCATCACCTAGACGGCGCAGAACAAATTCGATTTCCTGGGTTGGGCCCGTTTCAGAGTTCATTCCAACCATAACCTCAGTCAAATTATGCGGCGGCGACTTGACGACGCACTGGCGCCGCTGGTGTGGCCTCGTTAGCCTTCAAGTGAAAGCTCAAATGCACCGCCAGGGCCTGTTCGATTACCAGGACCACCAGAAACAGCAGGTATAACCACGCCGATTCCGAAAGATCGCGGTGCGGATCGACCAAGCCGGCGAGTGAACCGCTTTCCGGTCCGTGAACGGTCCCTAATTTTTGCAGGTCGTCGAGCGATGCCCGCCGCAAGTCGGACTCGCCGTCCGTGTCCACATTGAACGCAAAAGCCACGGTCTCGGTTTTGGTTTCTCCACCGGCTTCGCTTCTCGGCGTCAGGTCCAGGCGATACAATCCCGGCTTTGTGGTGCGTGTCTTGTCGATTACAAATGAAAGGCGTTCACCGGCAGCGGCGCCGACGACTTCGCCCAGGTCCTTTTGCGGCAATTGCACCATCACGCGGCCGGGTTGTGTGTTGGCGCTTCCGCGTTCCTCGATGAGCGAAACTCGCAACCGCGGTTCATAGCGGGCCGCCGGGCGCTCGATGGTCAAATCGTGGCCGACGATCTTGTTGGATTCTGCATCCGCAGCGGTAAGGTGCTTCTGCAAATCGATCATGATCATGGGATAGGTGATGGACGCCGGGCTCCCGCCTGCCCAATCATTCCACTTTTTGCCGGCGGTTGAGAAGAACGTCACGACACGGCCCCGCCCATACCGACTGGCAACGACCAACGGATCGCCATACTGCACGGTTTCCTTGAACTTTTCGATTCGAGCACGCAGGGCTTCAATCTGCGGATCGGATTCTTCCCAAAAGTCGGTCAGCCGCGCGGTGCTTTCCGTTTCCTTCCCGTCGCGCGGGTCGCGCAGAAGGTTCTCCAGCGCGTAAGCCAGAACATAGAGGTGCTTGCCGGACAGACTGTCGCGAACAGCCCGCCGGTGTCGTTCCAATGCCGGGCGGTATTTTTCGTACCGAGGATCGTCGATTGGGAGTTCGTCAAGGATTTGCTGGGCTGCGGCTTGATATTCGGCGACCGACCGATCGTTGGGCAGCGTCAACAATTCTTCCACCTTGCCCTCTTCAGAGTTCCAACGCAAGCGCGGCACAGGCCAATAACGTTCGATATTCAGGTAGGTGAGATAACTGCGGAATTTGGCTAGTTCCGCGACGACAGGATTGCTTTCATTCCGGACGTATGCTTGCTGTCGCGGTTCAAGCAAGTTTTGCAGGAGCCTTTCCTGTTTCTCCTCCTCGGTCAACTGCCGGGATGCCTGGTCAGTCAGCGGGGCCGGAAAGACGCCTTTGCCTCCTGCATACAGCTTTTCGTTGTAAAAACTGGAATTGATCTTGTCGCCGAGAAAGAACGCGACGCCGCCGCCGGCCTTGACATACGCTTCCAAGTTCGAAACGGCCTTGTCGGTCAAGCGCGGCACGTTCAGCAAGTAAATACTCGGATACCGCTCGAGATTGGGCCGTTCCAGGTCCGTCGCGGTGCCGCGGACGATTTCATGGCCTCGCGCCGATGTAAGCAGTGTGCGCACGTGGTAGGTGTCGCCGCCCGGCTTATCCCCTTGAGATGCATCCCCGTCGACGACCAACACCGGAACGTTTCGGCGAACGTCGATGACGGTGTAACGGAGATTATCGGTGTTCAGGCCGGCTTCTTCGTTCTCCAGTTGTGCGGTGATGACATTTGGCCCCAGCTTCATGAAACCGACGAGGAATGTCGCCGGCGTTCGACCCGGCGGCACGCTCATGACGGTCAACGATCCTTCGGGCCGCTCTTCGCCGTTGACTTTGACCGTCACACGAACGTGCTTTCGTTCGCTGGCGCTGAAGTTGGCAACCGTTACCGTGAATTGAACGGGTGCGCCTTCGGCGGCGACGCGAGTTTCGGGATGCAACTCCACGATGGCCAGGTTGTCGTGATACAGGGCCACCCGTTGTTTTTCGCTCCGGTACGGGTGCGCGGTGTCAAGAAAGTGAATCTTCACACCTCCCTGGGTCAAGCTTTGGAGCTCAGCGTGCAGTTTTCCGGCTTCGGTTTCTACCCAATGCCGCTGCCGGAAATCACCGACCACATGCAGAAACCGTTCGTCTTGCGGACAGCCGGCGAAGACCTCCTTAGCGGCGCTCACGCCTTCCAATAGGTCCAAATGCAATGGCGTGGGCGCTTCCCACTTCGCCAATTCCGATCCGAGCTCGCGCATAAAGTCATCGTTCACCAGCTTGTCGATCCGCGTGGCCGGCTCCGAAAGGCGCAACAAGACAATTCGCTGCGGCGTGCGCGCGGCGGCGACGGTCTTGGCCAGCTCTCGTTCGATGCGCTGTTTGCCCAATTGAAACGATTGATTCATCGAGCCATCTTCGGTTTTCCAGCGGTCCTCGGAGCTTAGTCGATCATCGAGAATAACCACGTGGGTTGTCTGTCGAGAGTGAAATCCCGCGAATGCGAAGCCCAGAAACCGCGCCAGCAGCAGTCCCGCCAACAACACCAAGATGCACCGGAGTGCAAGCAGAATCAATTGTTCGATGATGAGACGGCGCCGATTCCGTTTCTGCGACTTAAGTAGGAATTCCATCGCCGCCCATCGAATCCGTCGGAAGCGAAAGCGGTTAATGAGATGGATGATGATTGGGGAGCTGATCAACGCGCCCCCGACCATCATGTTGATCGGATTCAGAAACAAATCAAACACGGCTTCGAGCCTTGGTCTTCAGTGCCATGCGTTGGTGCAGGAACTTGGACAATACGGCGTCTAAATACTCATTGGTGCGAACCAGCGCGTAATCGATATTGCGGCGGGCGCAGCCGCGGCGGACTTCTACCAGGTATTCCTCCAACGCTTCGAGGTAGCCCTCGCGGAGTGCTCGCGGATCGCAGAGAAGCTGCGGCAAATCTTCCATGCCCTCGAAACGGGTTGCCCCCGCAAACGGAAAAGTCACCTCGTCTTCGTCCATCACGTGGAAAACCAGTATGTCGTGGCGGCGATGACAGAGCATGTCCAGGCCGCGGAAGAAAGGCTCGCGATCTGCCAACAGATCGGACACGATCACGATCATGTTGCGGGAGGAGGTCGATTCCGCCACGCGGCGGAGGATCTTTTCCAGGTCGGTCTTTTCCCGTGGCCGGCTGACATCCATCGCCTTTACGATGGCGTCAATGTGCGTCTGTTGGCTGCGCACCGGGACGATCTCACGCACATCGGAGTCGAATGTAATTAGGCCGACCGGGTCCTGCTGCCGCAGCAACAAGTAACCAAGACATGCACCGATCGTGCTCGCGTACTCATACTTGTTGAGCGAGCCCCGACCGTAATGCATCGACTCGCTGACATCCAACACCACTGTGCATTTGAGATTCGTGTCTTCTTCGAACTGTTTGATGTAGTATCGATCCGTCTTCGACCATACCTTCCAGTCGAGATGGCGAAGGTCGTCTCCACGCACGTACTCCCGGTGCTGAAGGAACTCGACGCTGTGCCCGAAGAAAGGGCTGCGATGCAATCCGGATATGAATCCTTCGACGACGTGGCGTGCGCAGGTCGAGCCGTGAAATGCGTGCAACCGTTTCCGGATGCAGAAAGCGGCGTGGGTCGTCCGTCGTCGTGGACACTCAGTTTCCTTATCGAACTCGCAGGACCTACGATGCGAAAATCTTCTTGAACCGTTCGTCCCGGGTCAGTTCGCCCTCGCGGCTAGGCGTTTCCTTAAGAATCTTCTCGATCACGGCGTCGGTCGTGATTCCCTCTGAAGCCGCCGTGAAATTGGTCAAGATGCGGTGCCGCAACACGGGATGGGCCAACGCTTGAATGTCTTCGCACTGGACATGTGCGCGGCCTTGTAACAACGCGCGGGCCTTGGCGCCGAGAATCAAGAATTGCACGGCACGCGGCCCGGCGCCCCAAGACAGCCAATCCCGCACAAACGTCGGGGCGCCCGGTTCCGTGACGCGAGTTTGTCGCACTACGGCCAAGGTGTACTCAATCACGTGGTCGGTCACCGGCACCCGGCGAACGAGCCGTTGAAGTTCGAAGATTTGATTGCCGGAAATCACCGGCTGCACATCGTCCGTCACCAACGCCGTCGTTCGTCGCGCGATTTCTACTTCTTCTTTGAAACTGGGATACTTTACAAAGACTTTGAACATGAACCGGTCTTGCTGAGCTTCCGGCAGCGGGTAGGTGCCTTCTTGTTCGATCGGGTTCTGCGTGGCGAGAACGAAGAACGGGTCGGCAAGGCGATGGCGGACGCGCCCGACGGTGACCTGGCGTTCTTGCATTGCTTCGAGTAAGGCTGCCTGGGTCTTCGGCGGCGTGCGGTTAATTTCGTCCGCGAGGATTACATTGGCAAAGAGCGGCCCTTCGAGGAATTTGAACTCGCGCTGTCCCGTGCTTCGATTCTCTTCGATTACCTCGGTGCCTGTAATGTCGGACGGCATCAAGTCCGGCGTGAATTGAATTCGGCTGAACGCCAATGACAGGCACTTGGAAAGCGTGCTGATCATAAGTGTCTTTGCCAGCCCCGGCACGCCTTCCAGAATGCAATGGCCGCGACTAAAGAGCGCGATCAACAGCTCTTCGATCACGGCGTCCTGGCCGACGATCACCCGCGAAAGCTGCGTTTTGATATTTCGGAAGCCTTCACGTAACCGTTCGATGGCCTCCATGTCATTCTTGGCAAGCTCAGCAGTCGCGTTTCCGTTTTTTTGTTCATTCATGTTCTGCATAACTCTTTAGCAGGTGCGTCCGGCACAGCAAGAACGCAAAACCTAACCCGTTCATTCAACGCGTCCGTGCTGCGCGGGACGCACGACGACACTCGGATTCACAACATTAACGCTGGTAGATAGGCAACGTGCCATTATCCAATTGCAAGATGGTCAGATGCGTGGCGGTAACCAGCATGGGGCCGACGTACCCGCCGCTCCAGCTGCCATCGGCATTCTGGGTACGGACGAGATAGTCGAAGGTCGCCTGGCGGTATTTGCTCCAATTAACGCGGTCCTTATCAGCCATTTCCGGAAACAGGCGTTTTTGTCCTTCGTCGCCCAAGACGTAAAGGGCTTGGGCGTAGTAGTAATGCATGTATTCGTCGTGATGACCGGTACGGCCTTGCCCGAGTTGAATCTTGGTTCGGCAAAACTCGAGCCACTTTTTCGCCAGCGGTGAATCGTGCTCGCCGGCATTGATGGCGCAGGCAATGGCTGCCGCAGTCAGCGGCAAGCGTTCGCCGCCTACCATGGCGCGGCCGCCGTGGGCCAAACTATAAATCACGCCGCCTTGCTCCGTCGTGCTGTTCTTGAGGTAATCGTTGGCCTTGTCGATGATGCCCTTGGGTACGACAATTCCCGCATTCCGTGCGGCCCGCAGGCCTTGGAGTTGCGTGATGGTTACCGAGCCTTCGTCGAAGCCTCCGCCATCGGCGCTCGATACATATCCCCAACCGCCGCGGGGCGTTTGGGCCTTGCCGGAGAAATCGACGGCGCGCGTCAAGATCCCCTCAAGCTTCTTGCGGCGGTCGCCGTCTTCCTCTTCGCCGTAGACGCTGGCAAGGAAGAGCATGCCGAACCCGTGGCCGTACATGTACCGTTGGGCCTCGGTCGGATTGTTGGGATTTCCAATCAGGCCGTTACGCTGGCAGCGATCCATCAGCCAATCGGTCGCCTTGCGGATTCGCTCGGCGTGTTTTCCGTCCCGAATGGTACTCCCTTCCATGAGAAACACCATGCCGCCGAGTGCCGTCATCGACGAGGGATAGTTTCCGGCGGCATCCCAATGGCCGTCGCGGTGCTGCGCTTTCGCGACCCACTCCAAACCTTTTTCGATGGTCTTGCGGTATTGCTGCGGAATGTCGTCAGCGCCCGCTGGTACATTCAGACTGACCAGTCCGATGCAGGCGATGATGGAAATTATGAGAATTCTCACTGGCATGCACCTTCCGATTTCGACCGGTTCTTCGGGCATAGCACCACAAAGACTAGACGAATGACCCGATCTATCCTCACGCCCCTAAGAACGTTCGGCCTACGGTTTTCGGTCTCCTACGGGCACGACGACGCGTTTGCGAGGAACGGCGCGGTTAATGAAGTTCTGCGATGTCGATGGTGCAGCGTCCGTTACGGGTCCCGCTCCACCTTCAATGTAGTGAATGACCTTAAGTTGATTTCCAACTAGCTCAATGGTGCCGGCCTGAACATTTGCGACCAGCGAGAAGAACTGGTTGTGACCAGGCGTGGAGTCGCGGTCGTAAATCAGTTTTCCCGTTCGTTTTTCGATACTGCGCGTCGCCGCAATCGGCGCGACTCCCCGGTTGAGCCCGCCACCGGCCATTCGGTTTTGCGATGCCGTGAACAACAAGATCGGAATATCCTTGTATTGATCCATCACGAGCATCTGATCAGGCATGTCCTTCTTCCAGCGAAACTTCCCCGTTGCCCGTTCGAACGCGTAGATCATGCCATTGATCGGCAAGCACCTTATACCGCTCATGACATTGGGCATGCCGCCCACAAACGCGCCGGGCCCCGGTTGAGCGCCGCTCCGGTTGCAAATTACGTAGTAGAAGTTCGCATCCGCCAAAAGGTAGACTTTTTCGTTTTTCTCCAAGTCCTTGGGTTCGATCGAGGCGACGAGAACATCTTTCTGGGAATGTACGTCGAAGACAACCAGCTTCCCGTCGGCCGCGGAATCGATTACGCCGACGAGGTCCGGCTCTTCGGTTTGCAGCACGATGGCACTAGCGCTGAATGCTCGCTCCCAAACGTTCGACCCGGTCAGGACATCGTAAAGCCGAATAATGCGCGATCCTTGCTTACGTTCGGAGACGAGTATTTTTCGACCAAGGACACGCAGTCGATCTTGATAATGGGCAGCAAAATCGGGCACATCCACGGCGACACCGTCGCGCGCTCGCAGCGCACGTCCCGCCGACGCTTTACCTTTGTTGACGTCGACCAGAAAAATGTGCTTGTCGTCGCCGAAAACGTCAGCGTTTTTCGGGACGTCGGATTTGGTCCACAGGATCGTGCCTTGAAGCGGATCCAGTGCGGTAAGACCTTCACGAGTAACAAAACAGACATAGGAAGGCTCGACGGGACCGACGCGTCCGAGCGGGTGGCTATACTCGTCGGCATAGATGACGCGCCAGCGGCCGTCCCGGTCCGGCGCAAATGTTTTGTTCTGATTGGGTACGTTGCTCACGTACAGGCTATGCTCCCAAAGTTTCTTTCGTTCGATGGGATCGAAGGCGAATAGCTTATCTCCGACATTCACCACGAACAAATGCCCTTGCACTTCGAAGGGCATACGCACGTTGGGGGCCATATTGGCGAAGTAGTTCATCAAATCGCTAATATTCGGGATGGATTCGACGAAGCGAGGCTCATTGTTGTTCCGGTCGATGAGCTTGAGTTGCGATGGATTCTGCAGGACGAGGCGATTTCGCTCGAAGAACGGAAGTACTTCTCCCTCCGGTTCAAAGGCGTGGCTTACGTATCCGCCGAAGTTGCCATGCACTTCTTTGGCGCGAATGCGGCCACTCGTCCATGCCGGGCGTGAACCGTCGACATAGGCCAAGAGCCGTTTGTCGGTGGCCAGGTCGTTCAGGAAGTCCGCCCCGCGTTTGCCGTCACGAACGACGACCTGCGCGAACTCATCGCCCAGAACTCGATACCAATGTGCCGCATCCTCGAGCAAATACTTCTTCATCATCAAACGTGCCAGCGCTTCAACCGCACGGGCTGCCAATTGCGGTTCGGCATGTCTGCGGAGTTGAAGCAAATGCAATTCGGCTTCCAGGGCGGCGTCTTCTTCTGTCAGGCGCTCGGCCAGTTGAAAACGAGCTTCATTGCCGATGGTTACAACCGACCCAAAGATGCTGACAAAATCGCGCAGGTCGCGCGTGTTGCCTTCGGTGCGGACTTTGTCCCACCGCTGGCGGATTAGTTCTTCGATGGGCTTCCGCTGTTCCGGAGTCGCCTTGCCAACCATGGCGGCAATCCGCCCTTGGGCCCAAACATCCGGTCTTGCTCGAACAGTCGGTTCGTCAATCACGCTCACCAACTCGGTCGCTGCTGCATGCGCGCCGAAATCCATGTAGGCTTGAAACGCCTCGGTAATTCGTCCTTGTCGTTCACGGCCTTTTCCCAACAAGCAAAGGTAATTCGCGCGGCGCCGCTGCCGTTCCTGTTCGATCTCTTTTACTTTCTCCGGTGGCGCATCAGCGGGAACGGTCACATCACACATCGCCTCGTATTCCGCCAAGTACTTCTCGCCGGCGTTGAAGTCGCGCTGGATGAGTTTAGTGTAGGTCTGAAAGAGTTTGGATCGGGTCTTTTCCAGCAGATCCGGCGCAGGAGTGTTGGCCAGCGCGCCCTGCAGGTCGTCCACGGCCCCTTGGAGGTCGCCTTCCTCCAGTTTGATTTCGCCGCGCTGGAATAGTCCGTTAGGATCATTCGCGTTTTGCTGCAAGGCTACATCGATGTCCTGCCGCTTGAACCGCAGCTGCCGATAGACGGTAATGCGGTCGGCGGTCTGGGAGACGACATCTCCTTCGTAAAAGAGTAGGTTTCCCGGGATTTCGATTTTCTTTGTCTCTTCATCCGGCCGGGCAATCGTGCTGCCGATGATACGGCCGGTTTGAATATCGAGGGCGCAGACTTCGGGTTTCTGGCTTTCCTCGCCGGAGCGGAGCGGCAGGTAGTAGACGTTATCGCTCGCGACACCCTGACCTGAAGGCATACCGGTTCTGGTGATCCACGCACGCTTGCCGTCCGCCAGGTTGTAAGCGACACATTCTCGATCACCGACCAGAAAAACTTTGTCGCCGAAGACGCCGGCCATGTATCGTAGATTCGCCGCGTCGCGCCGTTGTTTCCAGATGAGCTCGCCGGTGCGGGCATCGAGGCAATGAACCGAGGAGGCATCCGGCGCCGTGAACACCACCTTGCCGTCGTGAACGGCGGGCGCCGACGTTTTCCAGCCAATCGGCAGCGTAGTCTGTGCGGGTTGGCCATTACCCATCACGGGCATGCGTCGCCGCTGCACAGCCCCGGCGACAGGATCGTTCACCTCCGTGGTCGGACCGTCTTCGCGGTAGGCATAGGCCCAGGCGAAACTTTGTGAGAGGACGTCGACGCCTAAGATGACACCCGCATTCGTGGGGCAAACCAAGATTCCGTCGCCATAAGAAAGATGAGCGGCGTTCACACGCCGGTTTACATCGAGAAGAAGTTTGTCGCGGACGTGGGCTAATGTTTGCATCCAGCTAATCGTCGGCGTAGGCGGCTGCTTGTCGTCGCGCGACCGCTCCAAGCAGACTAGCCGAAGCTCCGAATTCTTGTCGACGAGCACATAGAGTTTGTCACCGATAGGCAACGGAGGCCCCAGGAAGTAGCAATCGCTCAATTTCCCGGCGTCGGTGGTTTCGTCTTTGTCGAGTGATCGACCTCCGAGAAACCATGAGAACTTACCGGTGCGGAGATCAAATGCTTCCAAGCGATTGTGATAGATTTGATCAGCCATTTTGCCGAGCGGCGGCTGCTGACCCCATTGAAAATTGGCCATCGGTTGTGAGCCCGGATGGGGCGGCAGGGCCAGGTCTTCGATGATGTAGACGTACTGGTTATCCGTGCTTAAGGTTCCCACCGTCGAGTTTTCACAAAGCATGTTGGCGTTTGTATTCATGTAAGAGCCGATCCAGTTCCACTGGTCGAGCAGCATTTTCTTATCGGGATCGGCAATCAGATTGTCGAGCCCACCCAGGGATTGAGTCGCCCAGACGATCTTGCCGGCCCCACTTTTCAAGTCACGAGCTTGGATGCCGTTGTGGGTTCGACAGATGAGCAATGGTACCGGACCGTGGTCAAAACGGACGGTGGCCGCCAGCGGGAAGTAGGCGGGCAAGATCGATTTTCCTTGTTGCTGCTGTGCGAGGGCCTGCTCGAGCCATTGTCCTGTCTGCGGCTGATTGAACGTCGGTTCGGTCCATTTCGGCTGCAGGAACGGAGCGCCGCCGTTGCCCTGAGCACTTCGGCTGGCGTTACCGCGGTACATCGCCCAGTCATATGGACTCGTCGCTTGAACGACGGAGCCGTATCGGTCGATCTCCGCCTTGAGTTGATCGAGGCTGACGGCCTTACCTCCGAGCTTAACGCCGTCTCTTCCTGCCGCACGCGTCAGCAGTTTCCAGGTTTGGTCCGCGCGGTCGGCATCACCGGCGCGGCGAAAAGCCAGTGCAGCCTTGAGCAGGGTAAGCGGCGATGTCTTCTCGGGTTTCTCCTGAGAGAGAACCCGCTCAAAACAAAGCGCTGCCTGAACGACGTTGCCGCGGTCAAGGTGGTAGGTGCCGAGGAGGTTGCTGGCTTCTGCGCCCGCTTCGGTATGCATGAACCGCTGAGCGACTTCGGCAAGGATTTTAGGATCGCTCTGCGCTTTCGCTTCGTTCATGCGAGTCTTGGCACGAGCACCATACTGGAGTTCGTAAAACTGGCGGCCCTCCTGCGGCATGACTCCAATCAACCGATTGGCCTCGCGTCGTAGGCTGGCCCAATGCGTTTTGTCATTCCGGCTAACCTCGACAAACACGTCCTCTTTCGTATCCAACAGTGTCTGGAGAACACGGGCGGCCTCACCCCACATCTCCTGTTTGATGAAGTCCTCGGCTACTTCGATGCTCCGCCGTGCTTTACGGTCTGTAGGGAGCGTAATCGAATCAGTAAGCGAGTTCTTCGAGGAATCGGCTGGGTTGTCGTCGGTCGTGGGCTTACGAATCTGGCCCTGTGGTTGCACGACAAGCGGCCGTTCTTGTTGAGCGATCGCCGGCGGATTCAACCACGCCAGGACGGCGCCGAATCCCGTCACCGCAACCAAGACCAGCATTCGTCGCATGGTGGACATAGAGAATCCCAAAGTGAAACTATAAGACCGCCCGCGTTGATTGTTGCACATGCGAAACGGTGAACACAATAACAATCGTGGGCCGTTACCAAGCGGAGGTCAAGCGGCACACCATATCTATTGTAAGACGATCCGCACGAGGGTGGTTAACGGCGGAAGTAACTCTCGGGGAGATGGTGGGTATCTAAATGAACGAGCGGTGGAACATGCGAGTCGATGTCCCACCGCTCTTGCGACCAATCGCATTCAATCGATTGGCGTCCTACGGCTTCTCAGGCGACTTTTTCGAGGTATCGTCTCCGCCGATTTTCTCGTTGAGGATTTCGCGCAACTTCGACTTTTGGCTCGCGGTCAGCACTTTAGTCATTTCGTCCATTTGCTTTTTCTTTAGTTCAGTCAGCTGTTTTTCAAGAGCTTCAACCTTCTCCTTGTACTCAGATTGGACCATGTAGACTTTCTGACGTTGTTCATCGCTAAGTCCTAGCTTGCTCCAGTTCTGCGGAAGCTGTCCCTTGACCTTGCTTGCCGAGTCTTTACTTTTTGAATCCTGCGCAAGCAAGCCGCCAACGCCAAGTAGCGCCAGAGTAAGGACCACGACGACGGAACTTAGTCGCACCATGACAGGGACTCCTCAAGAATAGGGTGGGTTAAGACGTTAGGCACATTTTGTAACCCGCGAGCTGCCTGTCCGCAAATGAAATCTTTCGAAAATGTCCATTTTTTGGGCAAGCGCCAATAAACTTAAAGACCTGGGAGATAGGTATCACCTGCTCAAGGGTGCACAGTCCTGTCTGGCTCATTAGAATGGTAGTGCTTGCGAACTCGGAGAGAACCCTATGGCGACCGACATCCTGCCGCTGCGGCGCGTCGATCACGTCCGTTTCTACGTTGGTAATGCACGCCAGTCGGCGTACTTCTATCGCAATGCCTTTGGGTTCGAGGTCATCGCTTACGCCGGCCTTGAAACGAAAATGCGGCATGAGGCGGGGTACGTACTGCGGCAAGGGCACATTACATTTGTACTTGCATCGCCTCTTAGCCCGGAACATCCGGACAGCCGGCGGCTCGCCCTGCACGGCGACGGCGTCCAGGACATCGCCCTGGAAGTAGACAACGTCGAGCAATCCTACAAGACGGCAACTTCGCGCGGCGCCACCGGCGTCGTGCCACCGACTCCATTAGAGGACAAGCACGGAGTTTACGAATACGCTTCGATCAAAGCCTACGGCGACACTACCCACAGCTTCGTAAACCGGGACCGTTATCGTGGAGTTTTTGCCCCGGGTTACGAGCCGCTCGACGCCGATCGCTACAGTCCGACGACGTTCCAGTCAGTCGGGTTGAAAGCCATCGATCACATCGTTGCCAATGTCGAAGAAGGAAAGATGGATGAATGGGTCGGGTTCTACCAGAAGGTAATGGGCTTCACCCAGCTCGTGCACTTCGACGACAAGGACATTAGTACCGAGTACAGCGCATTGATGTCGAAGGTCGTTCAGGGAGGCAACGGTCGCATCAAGTTTCCGATCAACGAGCCGGCCAAGGGCAAGCGCCGTTCGCAAATTGAAGAATACCTACAGTTCTACAATGGTCCCGGCGTGCAGCACATCGCCCTGGCAACGGGTGACATCGTGGAAACCGTCCGGGCCCTTCGCGCAAACGACGTGTCGTTTCTTCGTGTGCCGCCGGCCTATTACGATTCGCTTCCCGAACGCATCGGACCTATCAAAGAAGAAATGTCCGACTTAGCTGAGCTGGGGATTCTGGTCGACCGCGACGATGAAGGGTATCTCCTCCAAATATTCACGCAGCCGGTCGAAGATCGGCCGACGCTGTTCTTCGAGATTATTCAACGGCGTGGGTCACAGAGCTTCGGTAAAGGGAATTTCAAGGCGCTATTCGAAGCCATCGAACGTGAACAATCGCGCCGAGGGACGCTATAGAGGAAGTGCAATGTCCACGGCATACCAGGCAATTCAGTTCGAGACGGCTGACGGCGTCTGCACGATCACACTTAATCGGCCCGACTCGCTTAATTCCATCAACGACGCGATGACGGAGGAACTTCAAAGTGTATTCACGAGCTTGCAAACGGATGCCGAAGTTCGCTGCGTAATTCTTACAGGCGCCGGCCGTGCTTTTTGTTCGGGCCAGGATTTGGGCGACCTGAAGTCAAAGTATGCCGATCCGTCCTTCAAGCCTCACTTGGGTGACGACTTACGCCGGCGTTACAACCCGGTTATCACTGCATTGCATAAGCTCGAGAAGCCGGTAATCGCCGCGGTTAATGGAGTTGCCGCCGGTGCAGGCTTAGGCTTCGCGCTCGCCTGTGATTTACGGATCGCGTCGGAGAAGGCTTCATTCATCGAAGTGTTCATCAATGTGGGACTCGTTCCGGATTCGGGGAATACTTTCTTCCTGCCAAGAATGGTCGGGCTAGGAAAGGCGATGGAGCTTTGTTTCACCGGCGACAAGGTGGCTGCGAGTGAAGCGTTACAACTGGGTCTCGTTAACAAAGTTGTCCCCCCCGAGCAACTGATGGTAGCCGCCCGCGACCTTGCGACGCGGCTTTCACGACTTCCCACGACTGGCATTGCGTTGACGAAGCGTCTTTTGCTGCAATCGTCGAGCTCGAAGTTGGACGATATGCTGGAAGCAGAAGCTGTGGCGCAAGAAAAAGCCGCTCACACGGCCGATCATAAGGAAGGCGTCCGGGCATTCTTCGAAAAACGCCCCGCGAAGTTTCAGGGACAGTAGCCAAGCTCGTATCGCGGTTGCGGACATGTTGCCGTAAGATGAACCACGTCCGAACTTCGGAAGACAGGAGTACGTGCATGTCGGTGAGTGCAAGCGTCGATTTCAAGCTTGACTGGGATATAAAGGAAGACCCGGACAAGCTCGCGGAGTTTGAAGCCGGCATCGACAAACGCCAAATCGTCGAGCCCGGCGAGTGGATGCCGCAAAACTATCGAGTCGGCATGTTGCGCATGGCCGAGCATCACGCCAACAGTGAGATTGTCGGCGCGCTCCCGGAAGGCGAGTGGATCACGCGCGCACCGAGCCTCCGACGAAAACTGGCACTCATCGCCAAAGTGCAAGACGAAGTCGGACACGGTCAGATGCTCTACCGCGTATCGCAGGATCTGGGCAAACCGCGCGATCAGATGCTGCGCGATCTGATTACCGGCAAGACGAAGTATCACAACGTCTTCAATTACCCAGCGCCGACGTGGGGCGACATCGCCATGATTCAATGGCTCGTGGACGGCGCCGCCATCATGAATCAAGCGACGTTGGCTGACGGCAGTTACGGCCCGTATGTCCGCACGATGAAACGCATCAACATGGAAGAAGCATTTCATTTCAAGAGCGGCGAGGACATGGTGCTGACGCTCATGAGCGGCACCCCGCGTCAGAAACAGATGGCGCAAGAGGCGTTCGAGCGTTGGTGGGCGCCCTGCTTGATGTTCTTCGGCCCCCCCGACAAAGAATCGGTCAAGACGACACCCTTCATGCGCTGGCGGATCAAGACAGCCACGAACGACGAACTTCGGCAGCGATTCGTCGATCGTTTCGCGCCGGCGGCCCTGGATCTTGGAATCAAGATTCACGTAACGGTCAAGGACCAGAACGGGCTCGTGATCGACAAGAAGGAAGACACCGAGCTGCGTTACGATGAAAAGACCGGACATTGGCGGTTTACTCAACCCGACTGGAATGAGTTCAACCGAGTCGTGAAAGGCAACGGCCCGAAAAACAAGGAACGCGTTGGCCTGCGCCGGTTCTCCTATGAACAAGGACAATGGGTACGGCATGCAGTAATGGGAGGTTCAGGACTGCCCCCGCACGGATGAACGAACGAGGAAAGCGCATTGTCACGACTACGCGACCATATCACATTGCCGACGGAAGGAGAACTTCCGCCTACGGAAGCCGACGCGAAGCCCTTTGAAGTGTTCATCCAACTTCAGCGCGGCAAACCGCACATTCACGCCGGCACGGTCGACGCAGTCGATCTCGACATGGCGATTCAGTTCGCGCGCGAGCACTACGGTCAGGACCAGGCCTGTGTCCATATTTGGGTGGCGCCTCGGGCGGCGATGGGCGGCACAGATTATGATCGAGACGTCATCACACGTTACACGGATAGAAGTTATCGTTACGCTCGCGGCTACCAGGTACGAAATCGCTGGGAGGAGTTTCGAACAAAAGAGGCAGTGAAGGAATATGAGAAAGAAGACCTGAAGGAGGCGTTTTGAGCGGGCCTAACGTGGACCTCATATCCGACGAACTCAGGAAGCCTCTTATCGAGCTCTTGCTCAGCGTCGCCGACGACAAATTCATCTTGGGTCACCGGAACGCCGATTGGACCGGGTTGGCGCCCATCCTCGAAGAAGACATCGCTTTTTCTTCACTCTCGCAGGACGAACTGGCACATGCCTCGGCTCTCTACCAAATGATTGCGGGTTTGACGGGCTCCCAGGCCGACCGTATCGCCTACAGTCGTAAGGCATCCGAGTATCGCTGCGCGGCCATCGTGGAGCTATCGGACGATTTCAATTGGGCCACGGCGATTTGTCGAAACTTTTTCTGCGACCATTTTGATAGGGTACGCTTGGCGCGCCTTGCGGCGTCGTCTTACAAGCCGTTAGCCCAGCTTGCCGCACGTCTTGCCGCCGAGGAGACCATTCACGTTGAGCACATCGATGCATGGATCAAGCGATTCGGCCACGGTGGCGAAGATGCTCGTAGTCGAATTCAGAGTGCGTTCGATTCACTGTCGCCGTTGGCCCTTGGACTTTTCGAACCCACCGAAGGCCAAGAACGATTGGAATCCACGGGAGTTTACCCTGATACCGAACCAAACTTTTTTGACCGATGGCGCGCGGACATAACCGCTGTTACGGATGCAGCGGGGTTCACGCTGTCGGTGGTGCAGCCAAATTCATCCCAAATCGGCGGCCGTCGTGGTAAACACTGCCCGCAGTTCGAAGCGCTCTTGGACGAATTGACCGAGGTTTACCGACTCGAGCCGGAGGCCGCATGGTAAGCCGCGACGACATACTGAAGATTCTCCAAACCATCGACGACCCTGAGATGCCGATAAGCATCGTCGACCTAGGGATGGTTGGAACCCTGCGAATCGAGCCAGCCCGTTGCGATGAGACTCTGTCAGATGTATTTGTCGATTTGCTGCCGACGTTCGTCGGTTGCATCGCGCTCCCGGTTATTGAGGAAACTATCCGCTCGAAGGTGTCAGCGTTGCCGGAAATCGGCAGGGTAACCGTTACGTCCTCGTTCGCTCCTCCCTGGACCGTGGACCGTATCACCGAGAACGGGCGTGCCGCACTGCGAAAGCATGGAATCACCGTCCCCGGCGATCTAACCTGTCCGTTCTGTAACTCGAACCAAATCCGCCTCGACAGTCCGTTTGGTCCGACGCGCTGCCGAACCATTTATTATTGCGAGCAATGTCGGCATCCGTTCGAGCAGCTCAAACGGCTCGATCACGGGCCGTTGGTCACCCTCAACGTTCGGCGAGATATTGCGTAAGCCGCTTCTTGCATGGCAGGCGAAGTCTCGCTAAAACGGTCCTTGCATCGCTCCTCAACGAGTTTGCGAAGTCGTCCAAAAGGAACCGAAGTCCCATGAGTCATCCACTCTTCGAGCGGCACAAGAAAACGCTCGACGGCGCATTGGCAGCGATTCGAAACCGAACCTATTGGAGCGCCTACCCGGAGGTTCCGAGCGGCAAAATCTACGGAGAAAACGCCAAGGCCGAGGCCCAAGCCGCGTTCGAAGCGCGGTTGAATAAGCCATTTCCGATCGACCAACCGGGTAGCAGTGGGACGGTCGGCAATGAGCTGTCACCCTTTGGGATTTCGCTGGGAATCAGTTATCCGAAGGCGAACTTGAACGCGCTGTTTGATGCAGCAAAGGCGGCGATTCCTGCGTGGCGTGACGCCGGCGTGGAGGCGCGCGCCGGTGTTTGTCTCGAAATACTGCAGCGACTGAACAAGCGCAGTTTCGAAATCGCCTTTGCGGTAATGCACACGACCGGGCAAGCGTTCATGATGGCATTTCAAGCCGGCGGGCCCCACGCTCAAGACCGCGGACTGGAAGCGGTCGCTTATGCGTATGAAGAAATGAAACGCGTACCGGAAAAGGTCATCTGGGAGAAGCCCGGCAAGGAACAGCCGATCCGCCTCGAAAAGACTTATCGAATCGTCCCGCGCGGCATCGGTGTGGTTGTCGGCGTTTCGACCTTTCCGACCTGGAATAGCTACCCGGCGTTATTTGCCAACCTGGCTACCGGCAATGCAACCGTCGTCAAGCCACACCCGGGCGCCATTCTGCCGTTGGCGATTACCGTGGAAATCGCCCGTACGGTGCTAAAGGAATCCGGCTTCGACCCGAATCTCGTGACGTTGGCCGCTGACTCGAAAGAGTCACCCATCACGAAAGAGCTCGTGTGCCGTCCCGATGTCGCGCTCGTCGACTTCACGGGCGGAACCGCATTTGGCGATTGGATCGAGGCAAATGCCCGCCAGGCGCTGGTATTCACGGAAAAGGCCGGCGTGAATTCCGTCGTGGTCGACAGCGCCGACGATCTCAAGGCCGTGATCCGCAATCTGTCGTTCTCGGTGAGTCTCTATTCCGGGCAGATGTGCACGACGTCACAAAACGTGTATGTGCCGAAGGATGGCCTCCTGGTAGGCGGCCAGCGTGTCAGCTTCGATGAGTTTGCGAAGGCGCTGGCGGATGGCGTCGATAAGTTGCTCGGCGACCCGGCGCGCGCGGTCGAACTGCTCGGGGCCATCCAAAGCGAAGAAACCTTGAAACGCCTCGAAAAAGCCCCAACCGACGGCGGCGAGGTTGTGCTTGCATCGAAGCCAGTCGCGCATTCGCTGTTCCCGAATGCCCGAATTCGCACTCCCACCATTCTGAAGGTTCGCTCCGACCAGGAGAAAATTTACCAGCGCGAAATGTTCGGTCCCATCGTGTATGTCATCGCCACGGAGGACACCCAGGATAGCATCCGCCGGGCGACACGAGCTGCCCTTGAATTGGGAGCGATTACCTGCTCGATTTACTCGACCGACGCGAAAGTACTTGCCACGGCGGAAAAACAGGCAGCGGAAGCCGGTGCCGCGGTATCATGCAATCTGACCGGCGACGTGTACGTGAACCAGTCGGCCGCTTTCAGCGACTTCCATGTATCGGGAGCAAACCCTGCGGGCAACGCCACTCTCACCGACGCGGCTTATGTCGCGGGCCGGTTCCGGGTTGTACAGAGCCGGGTGCCGGTAGCGGCAGCCTCGCCGCCGAAGGTCGCGTGAGTTTCAAGTAATGAAAAGCACGACGTACGCCGCTCGCGGCAAACTCGACACACGTTTCGATTGGGCGCGCATCGCTCGGCTCGTCCTCACCTCGAGGACCATGGATGGGATCGAAGAAAGTGAACTGTATCCGCAACGCAAGATCAATTATCAATTCTCGGCCCGCGGCCACGAGATCGCGCAGGTTTTGTTAGGCTCGCTTTTGACCCATCGACACGATGCCGCAGGGGCATACTACCGATCCCGACCCTTCTTATTGTCGGTTGGACTAAACATCGAGGACGGGTTCGCAGGACCTCTCGCCAAATCCGGTGGGTTCAGCGACGGACGTGACATCGGCGCCGTATGCAACCTGCCGCCGCACAGCAACGTCACGGTGCTCCCCATGGCCGGCGAAGTCGGCTCGGAGTACACGCCATGTGCCGGTTGGGCCAACGCCATCGTCTATCGTCGCGACACCCTAAAGGAATCCGACTACGACGGCGCTATCGCCGTGGCGCTTGGTGGCGAAGGGTCGGTGGCCACGAACGGCTTTTGGTCCGCGCTGACGATCGCTACGACGCAGCAGCTGCCGCTGCTTTTCTTTATCGAGGACAACGGTTTCTCCTTGTCCGTGCCCGGAGAAAAGCAAACCCCGGGCGGCGATATTGCCAAGAACCTTTCTGCGTTCACTAACTTGTCGGTGTTTAACGGCGACGGCGCCGAGCCCGGCGAAACCGCGAGCCTATTGCATCAAGCCGTTACGTGTGTCCGCTCAGGCCGAGGCCCGGCGCTGGTTCGCCTGACAGTCTCTCGACTCTGCGGACACTCCGGGCAGGACACACAGGCCTATAAGAGCGCTTACCTACTTGAGGACGAGAAATCGCGCGATCCGCTCGATCGCCTACGGAACTATCTGACCCCCGAAATGCTCTCGGAGGCTCAGTGGGGCGAATTGGAACGTGAGGTCGAGAAAGAGGTTCGCGCAGCGCTCGATGCCGCCATCAACCGCCCCTCCCCGGATCCAAAGACGATCACACGCTACGTGTTCGCCGAAACAGGCGCTGACGGAAAAGTCGAACCGCCGCGCGTCGGCGGCTTGGCCGCGGAAGGACACAAGTTTCCTGGCTCAACCGAAGTTGCACAGCCGGAGCCGACGCGAATTAACATGCTGGCAGCGATACGACGTACGCTGGAGGCCGAACTCCGCACCAATCCCAAGTTGTTGGTGTTTGGCGAAGATGTCGGCCCCAAAGGCGGCGTGCACGGAGCAACAGCGGGATTACACCAGGCGTTCGGCGAGGCGCGCGTTTTCGATACGAGCCTGTCCGAAGAGGGTATCATCGGCCGTGCCGTGGGTCTGGCTCTTGCCGGGTTATTGCCTGTGGCCGAGATTCAATTTCGAAAGTACGCCGACGCCTGCGCGGAACAACTCGCTAACTGCGGGACGATTCGCTGGCGAACGGCCAATCGGTCCGCCGCTCCCATCGTCGTGCGCGCCCCCGGAGGATTCGCCAAATGCGGCGATCCGTGGCACAGCGTCTGCAATGAAGTGCAATACGCTCGCGCCGTCGGCTGGCAGGTAGCGTTTCCCTCGAATGCCGAGGACGCGGTCGGCCTGCTCCGTTCCGCCATGCGAAGCAACAATCCGACCTTCTTCTTCGAGCATCGCAATCTTCTCGATAATGCATGGTCCCGCCGGCCCTATCCGGGCGACAGTTTCGTTGTTCCCTTCGGCAAGGCGAAACTCATTCGAGAAGGCTCGGCTCTCACCATCGTCACCTGGGGCGCGATGGCACAGCGGTGCGAACAGGCGGCTGACCAGACCGCGGTTTCTGCCGACATTATCGACCTGCGGACGTTGGCGCCGTGGGACAAAATGGCGGTGCTTGATTCCGTGCGAAAAACCCGCCGCTGCCTTATCGTTCACGAGGACATTGGAACTGCCGGGTTCGGCGCGGAGATCGCATCGGTGGTGGCGCGTGAAGCCTTCTTCAGTTTGGACGCTCCCGTGGATCGAGTTGCGTCACTCGATGTACCGATTCCCTACAACGTCGAATTGATGAACGCTGTCATTCCGAGCGTCGGAGTGATTGCATCCAGAATCCGCGAGTTGGTAGACTCGTAGGTAACTCCCCATGAGTGCGTTGGTTGACATCACGGTACCCGAGGACCAGGACGGGACAGAGGCAATCGTCGAGCGTTGGCTGTTTCGAGTCGGCGATCGCGTTCGCATCCACGAACCCCTCCTGGAGTTGAATACCGACAAAGCGATGGTCGAGGTTCCCGCGCCTGCAACGGGTATTCTCTGCGAAATCTTGAAGCACCCCAGCGATTCCATCAGTCCCGGCGAAGTGCTAGGGCGAATCGAGGCAAGTGCGGAAACATCGGCAGTAGTCCCCCTGAAACCCAACGTGAAATCGGCTCGCGAACCGAAAAGTCCCGCCGCAACCACCGTCGCACGTGAGGCTGAGCTTAGCCCGGCCGTCCGCCAGTTGATCAAGAAACACAACATCGACGTTTCACGTATCAGCGGCACCGGACGCGGCGGTCGAGTTACTCATGACGATGTGCAAAACTACCTAAAGAACGAAGCATCGCCTTCCGCCACCGTCGCCGCGTCTCGCAAGGTGCCGCACAGCTCGACGCGACGGCGTATTGCCGACCATATGGTGCAGAGCATGTTGAAGACGGCGCCGCACGTGACAGCGGTTTTCGACGCCGATCTAATCGCCGTTCTCGCGCATCGAAGTCAACACCGACGCGAGTTCGAGAAGAAAAGCATCCATCTTACTTACACGGCCTATTTCGTCGCCGCGGCTGCGAAGGCGCTCCAAGCGGTACCCGAAATCAATAGCCGCTGGCACGACGACGGCCTTGAACTGTTCTCGGACTGCAACATCGGCGTTGCCGCGGCGACCGACTCCGGCTTGGTAGTCCCGGTGGTACACCGCGCCAACGAGTTAGATCTTTTGGGGATTGCGACTCGACTTCAGGATCTCACGACCCGGGCCCGGAGCGGTAAATTGACCCCGAACGACATGCGTGGTGGGACATTCACGATTACCAATCATGGCGTGAGTGGAAGTTTAATTGCAACTCCCATTATCAACCAACCGCAATCGGCTATCCTTGGCATCGGCAAAGTGGAGAAACGCGCCATCGTTGACGAAACCGGCGGAAGCGAGGCCCTTCGGATCAAACCGATGGCCTACGTTACCCTGACCATCGATCATCGTGCGCTCGACGGCTACCAGGCAAATGCGTTTCTCGATCAGTTTGTCAAAGCGTTGACGCAATGGCCTGCGATAGAATAGCGGTAGACGAATTGGGCCATTCAGCCGGAGATGTTGATCATGCCGTTCTATTGCAAGCTCGGTTCCATGCCGAAGAAACGCCACATCGAACACCGCCGAGAAGGCGGCTTCAAGAATGAGGGCATCTACTACGAAGAAGTCGTAACCCTGGCGGGGTTTGGCCGAGCGTACAGCATCTGCTACCATTTGCGGCCGCCGACTCGCGTCCGCAAGATCGAGCCGGCCGGCGAACTGGCGCTGCAAACCGTCGCCGGCCCCGCATTACGACATCATCATCTGAATAGTGGAGGATTGAAGCCGTCGGGAGATGCCGTCAGCGGCCGCATACCGCTGCTGGCCAACGACGACGTGGTCATTTCCCGGTGCAATCCTGCACAGCCTATGGCCGAGTTGTACCGAAACGCGGATGCAGACGAAATCCTCTTTGTGCATCAAGGGCAAGGCAACGTTCAAACGATGTTCGGTCTATTGCCGTTTCGACCCTACGATTACATCGTCATTCCGCGTTGCACGACATACCGAATCGACTTTGACTCCGGCGTGCAGCCGGAGTTGCTGATTATCGAGGGCAGCGGCAACATTGAAATCCCCAAACGCTACCTGAACGCCGATGGTCAAATTCGGCTTGGCGCACCTTACTATGAGCGCGACTTCCATGGCCCACGAGAGCCTCTCATCGTCGACAAAGAGCAAGACGTTCCAGTTCTGATTAGGGATCGTAAGCGTCTGACCCGCTACACCATGGCGCACCATCCATTTGATGTCGTTGGGTGGGATGGCTTTGTTTACCCTTACACGTTTAACGCCGATGATTTTGAGCCGATTACCGGCACGATCCATCAACCGCCGCCGATTCAGCAAACGTTCGATGCGCCGGGTTTTGTCGTTTGTACTTTTGCCCCGCGAATGCTCGATCATCATCCAGACGCCGTCAAGATTCCTTATGCACACTCGAACGTTCAAGCAGACGAGGTGCTCTATTACGTCCGCGGGCAATTCGGCAGCCGCCGTGGCGTCAATCGCGGATCGTTTACGTTGCATCCGCGCGGCATTCCGCACGGGCCACATCCTGGAACGCTCGTCGCCAGCCGAAAGATGACCCGGACCGATGAGTTGGCCGTGATGGTTGATACCGTAAAGCCGTTGCTCCTGACGCGACAAGCCCTTGATCTCGACGATCCGCAGTATCCGTACAGTTGGTTGGACTAGCCATGGAGGGCGCTAACTCGTTTCGGATGCCGGCGGAATGGGAACCCCACGTCGCAACCTGGATCGCCTGGCCTCACGAGCGTGCGGACTGGCCCGGAAAGTTCGGCACAATTCCCTGGGTCTATGTCGAGATCGTTCGGCATCTTCATCAGTCGGAGCGCGTGCGGATTTTGGTCAATGACGCCGACTCGGAACGGCGTGCCCGAAAACTGCTCCGCCAGGCCGGCGTCGATCTTCGACAGATTGATTTCTTCCATTTCTCCACGGATCGCGTTTGGACTCGGGACTACGGCCCGATGTTCGTGAAATCGGCCGACGGAAGTCGCGTCATTCTGGATTGGCGATTCAATGGCTGGGCAAAGTACGACAACTGGCAGCACGATGACGCCGTCGCGCGAAAAGCGAGCGCAGCACTGGGACTTTCGTGTGTCTCACCGCAAGGAATGGTTCTCGAAGGCGGCGCCATCGAGGTCAACGGTGAAGGACTCTTGCTCACCACGGAGGAATGTTGGTTGAGCGAAGTTCAGGTCCGTAACCCTGCGATGAATCAATCGGATCTGGAATCGGCATTCCAGACGTACTTAGGAGTTTCCAAAGTCCTTTGGCTCGCGGCCGGAATCGTCGGCGATGATACACATGGCCACATCGACGATCTTACTCGGTTCGTCAATCCGCAAACGGTCGTCACCGTTGTGGAGAACAACCGCGCCGACGCCAACTACACGGCGCTCGAAGAAAACCTACGCCGCCTTCGCACGATGACCGACCGGAACGGCAAACCTCTGGAAGTGGTCCAGTTGCCGATGCCGGAACCCGTGGTTTTCAGACGCCAGCGGCTGCCGGCCAGTTATGCCAACTTTTACATCGCCAATGACCGCGTCCTTGTGCCTACGTTCAACGACCGCGCCGATGCAACAGCGCTTGGGATTCTCGCCGATCTCTTTCCTGGCCGTCAGGTTGTCGGCATTTATTCCCGAGATCTGGTTTGGGGGCTCGGCACGATCCACTGCCTCACGCAGCAGGAGCCGGCGTGAGTTCGCAATACAATGCGCACATTCGTCTCGTATTTTGTCAACCACCGGGAGATAGCACATGTCCGTCGGCACCGTAGTAATGAAGCGAATGTTGATCGACGGCAAATGGTGTGAAGCCGACAATGGTCAACTCCGGGAAATCACGAACCCCGCCACCGAAGAGGTGTTGGCGGCAGTTGCCTACGGCGGCCGGGCAGAGACCCGCCGCGCGCTTCAAGCCGCTCAGCATGCCTTGCCAGGTTGGATGAAGCAAACAGCATGGGACCGGGCTAAGATTCTCAAAAAGACGGCCGAGTTGATGCGGCAACGCTGCGATGCCATTGCGCGCACCCTCACGCTGGAACAAGGCAAGCCGTTAGCGGAATCGAAGGCAGAGATTCTTCATTCGGCCGATACGTTCGAATGGTTTGCGGAAGAAGGCAAACGGGCCTATGGCCAGGTGATCCCTAACAGTGTGCCGGGAAAAAGGCACATCACGATCAAGCACCCAGTCGGCGTCGTCGCAGCCATCAGTCCGTGGAACTTCCCGATTACCCTTCCCTCTCGGAAAATCGCACCGGCTTTGGCGGCGGGTTGCACCGTAGTCTGCAAGCCCGCTACGCAAACACCGCTTTGTTTGATCGAGGTCTTCGAGTGCATGATGGAGGCGGGATTGCCTCCCGGTGTGGCGAACCTGGTGATGGGCCCACCACAGGAGCTGGCCGACGAGTTCCTCGAAAATCGCATCTGCCGAAAGATCAGCTTCACCGGTTCGACCGAGGTCGGCAAACAACTGATGAAAGGCGCTGCCAATCACCTTAAACGGCTGAGTCTGGAACTCGGCGGTCATGCACCGTTTATCGTGTTTCCGGATGCCGATCCGGAAGTCGGCGCGAAACTCGCCGTGACGGGGAAGTTCCGCAACAACGGCCAGGTCTGCATTGCGCCGAGTCGCTTTTACGTGCATCAAGATGTTGAGAAGAAGTTCACCGAGGCCGCGGTTGAATTCGCACGTGGCTTGAAGCTCGGCAACGGTCTGGAGCCCGGCGTCGAAGTCGGTCCCATGTTCGAGAAACGCGCCATGGAGAATACCGTCGGTCTTGTCGACGATGCGAAGCGCGGCGGCGCCAAAGTTCTAACGGGCGGAAAACGAAGCGACCGGTTTGAACGCGGTTACTTTTTCGAACCAACCGTTTTGCATAACCTCGCCCACGACGCCCAGATGCTGATCGAGGAGCCGTTTGCACCTGTCATGCCGCTCTTAGGATTCAAGAATCTAGATGAAGTCATCGATGCCGCGAACAATACGCGATACGGGCTGGCGGCCTATGTCTTTACCAACGATCTCACCATCGCGTGGCGCATGGCCGAAGGCATCGAGGCCGGCATCATCGGTATCAATGATCCCGTTCCGTCGACGCCGCAGTGTCCATTCGGCGGCATGAAAGAGAGCGGCCTAGGTCGAGAGTTGGCCCACGAAGGGTTGGAAGCATACTTGGAGACGAAGTATGTGTCCATGAAACTTCGTGACCAATAGAGCCTTGTGCTAACCTTGCATTTCCCACTCCGTTTCGATCTGCTAGGTGAAGAATTCGAAACGGATAGGTAAGCCTCATGCCGGCCAGTGAACTGCCGATTCGGGGACGCGGCGCCGCCGATAATCCGCCGAACCGATTTGAGACCATCCACTACGAGCGGGGACCGGATGACGATGGGCCCGACGGTGTGGTGCCCGCAACGGTTTTCTTACGCGATGTCTCTCGCTCCTTGCTTACGACGAACGACAGCCCCGACGTGGGCTTCAACGCCAGCATCAATCCTTATCGAGGATGCGAGCACGGCTGCGCCTACTGCTACGCCCGGCCATACCATGAGTACCTCGGCTTTTCGGCCGGGCTTGATTTCGAAACGAAAATTCTCGTCAAGGAGAATGCACCAGCGCTCCTGCGGCGTGAACTGGCATTGCCGCGATGGCAGCCGCAGATCATCGGCATCAGCGGCGTGACCGATTGCTACCAGCCCGCCGAGCGCCGCTTTCGCCTGACGCGTGGGTGTCTGGAGGTGCTGGCCGAGTTCCGCAATCCAGTTGGGATTGTCACTAAAAACCAGTTGGTCACTCGCGACATCGATCTTCTAGGTGAGCTTGCAAGCCATCATGCCGCAATGGTCTTTCTGTCTATCACGACCTTGGACCGAGAACTCGCGCGGAGAATGGAACCGCGGACGACGCAGCCTCACGGCCGGCTGGACGCTGTGCGGAAACTCGCGAGCGCTGGAATCCCCGTCGGCGTGATGCTCGCCCCCATGATTCCCGGCCTGAACGATCACGAGATCCCGTCGATCCTGCACGCGGCGGCCGAAGCCGGCGCCCGCTACGCGGGATATGTCGCGCTTCGCCTGCCCTACGGCGTTTCGGAGTTGTTTGAAACATGGCTTGGCAACCACTATCCCGAGCGGAAGGAAAAGGTCTTATCGCGAGTTCGAGAGATACGCAGCGGACGAATAAACGACCCGAGATTCGGAACACGCATGCGCGGTCAAGGTGTAATTGCCGAGGCGATGCGCGACCTCTTTCACATGACATGTCGTCGCGTGGCGATTAGTACAGAAGGTCCTTCGCTGAGCACCGAGGCATTTAGAAGACCAGGAGGATCGCAAAAGTCGTTATTTGACTGAACCCGCCTCTCGCCTATTGCACGAACGGGGCAATGAACATGGTGAACAGCGAATCGCCGACGTTGTTTAATTCCAGCTGACGTGCCGGACTCGCACGGAAGGATTGCACGTCGGAAGCGCCCGGTTGTTGCATACTTGTGCCGAGCGTTTCATCGACTCGATTGCTCGGTCTTTCAACCCGCGGTGGAACGTCTCGGTTAGCAACGTCAGGCTGAACCACACCGAAGGGCGCCGGGGGAATCGGAGTGCCGGTGCCCGGAGGCGTCGGGCGCATTTGCCTACGAGTGAGCAGGAAAGAGTGACCCGTTTCTCCGTTTCGGGTTCCCCAACCGATGATTTGGCCTCGGTCATTAATGCCGTACGCGGTCTCAAGCACCCATGGGCTTTCTGCCGGAATCAAGGTGTTGAGATCAATCATCGTGTCGTTTTGGTAGATAAAAGCACGACTGGTGCCGTTCGCGTACTCCGCATCGCCGACGATGGCGCCGAATGAGTTAATCGCCCGGGCGACGCTGTTCATGCCTCCGAACGTACCTAAGTCCTGCATTTGCGGGACCCAGTCAACCTTCCAGCGATAAGCGTGAGTGAATCCACCGCCGGGATACTGCGAAGTCCCGACGATGATGGTGCTGTTGTTTATTCCGTATGCCTTACTGATCACGCCACCGAACGTGCCGATCCCGTTCATCTGACCGTCTTCCCACAGGAAGGCGTGTTGCTGGGCGCCTCCGGTGAATGAACCGCCGGTTATTTGGCCCAGGCTGTTGATCCCACGCGCCGCACTTCGGTCGCCGCTTCCCAATGTCCCGAGGTCCTGAATAGGGTTCGGCGGATCGTACATGAACGCATGATAGGAGCCATTCGGAAGATCGGATTGACCGACGATAATCCCATCGTCGTTGATACCGGTCCCCGCCCCATCAGAGCCGCCCAGGGTGGGGATGTCCTGCATCGCGCCGTCCCAGAAAAAGGCGTGTTCATCCTGATCTCCGGGGAGAAAGGCCCTGCCGGTCACCTGGCTGTGATTGTTGATGGCATAGGCAACGCTGCTCGAACCACCTAGCGTGCCGAGATCGGTCATCTTGTTATTGCGGTAGATGAAGGCACGATCGATGCCGCTCGCGTTCCTCGAATTACCGACAACCTCTCCTTTGTTATTAATGCCCCAGGCGAGCGTGTCGCCGCCGCCGAGATGTCCCAAGTCAATGACGGCGTAGGTAAGGAGACAGCGTGATTCCAAAGGTTCGATAGAGGGTCGGTGGGCGGCTGATGAGTGATGCCGCTTGCTCAGCGAGGTGGAGTAAGGACGCCTTCCCTTTGTTTGAGACATGCGAGTCACCTCTTATCGTCGTGTTCCCGTGCGAGGCCTTGTTGCCGTAGGGTAAGCCCCGCTGATCCGATAGGATACCCGACTTCACGCAAACCATCAAGAAAAAAGGGAAAAAACCTACCATTCGGGTGCAGTTGCGGATTTTGGCCCATGCTTCGCCCGCGACACCCTTGATTTTCGGCGTTCTCGGCGATCTCTGCGGTAAATCGAAACCGCTGAGATCGCCGAGAACGCCGAGAAATACGACAGGTGCCAACAAATATTGCTGCACCCTACCATTCGGCCTTCGATGAGCAGTTCAGTTCGGAACGTGGCACGAACGACACAACTTGCCGGAGAATGCCACAGCACGACCCGTACGATTCCCGGCTCGCCTTAAGTCGGTGCAGCGTGACAATGATCGAAACGCCGTCGCCCACGGTGGACGAACTGTTGCCTTGGCGCAAGTGCCGATGTGGATTCCATCTGCGTGATTCGACACGACTCCCTGTCCCATTATCGCCGCTTGTTGACGGTGTCTCACTTTGGCATCGACAAGCACAAACGCGATGTATCGTGTGAGATTTTTGCAACCAACATGATGATTCGTGCCGTCCATGTTGCGACTCCAGCGCAGCGCGCGAATCGAACTCCATCGTGTTTATCAGATGGCACAGTGGTTCGTCAATAAGGGGATGGAGAGAATTCGGGCACTCCGAATTATGAGAACTTCCTTTCGACAGCTGCACGTACTGCGTGCTGTCTGGTCGCTTATTTCGCTCGTCGGGCGAATTAAGGCATGAACATATCAGGATATTTGCCGACTTGTGATTGCAATTTGCTCATAGTTTTGCGTTCCGTCGGCAACGTTGTTACACTCTCCTCTCGCATTTCACGGACGTACGCCGGCCCTGTTCGGATCGTGCGTAGCTCGCGCCATCCGGACCATAACGCCTGCCATTTTGATTCGTCCGGAAGGAACATATCCATGTTTTCGGCGGTGCGTCTTTTCTGTCCTGTAATTCGGGGAATGTAGCGCGGCTGCATTCCTCAGTTAGTCGTTGCGCGCAACAGCCGCGGACTCATTCCGAATCGGCCCGTACGCGGTGCCGCGCCATCCCGGCAAGACACGGAATACGAGGCTTCTTGTCGCCGGACGTTCCGGCGACAGTAGGTTTATTGTCTTCAACGAGGAGGATTGCATCATGTTATCATTCGACGACTGGAACAAGATCGCGCTGGTCCGTAAGGCGCCGCCGAGGCCATCGCCGTGGATTCAGGTCGGCTTGCGACTCGAACCTCTGGAGAAGCGCGAATTGCTAACTTTGAGCTTTGATCCGGACTTCCATTTTTCCGAAGCACCGGAAACCGAACAGGACGGTCACGTTTTCGTAGGCTCTGATGAATCTGAAGCTTCTTCGATCGCCCTTAAGCCCAATAGCGACAATGTCTACCTTGCGGGCATTGCTTTTCCCGACGAACCAACCCGGTCGTGGCAGGTGGTCGAGCTGGATGGCGATACTGGAGAACCCGATACGGGCTTCAGCGGAGACGGCATCTTTGACGAGGAATTCTTCGGTGCCAGCCTGGATAACCTCCAAGACATAGTGATCGACTCGGCGGAGCGACTCGTGCTGGGCGGTTTCGTTGTTCCGGCGGGCACCGGCACCCGGACCCAATTCGGCGTCATGCGCCTGGACGTTGACGGCGCATTCGATCAGACTTTCAGCGGCGACGGCAAAGTCAACTTCGCGTTCCCTGGGCAGACGGCGAGCAAAGCCTTTGCCATCGACGTAGATGACGATAATCGTATTATCATCGCCGGGCACATGGAGGTAAACCAAACGATCAAGTGCGCGGTCGCGCGCCTTGAGCCAGACGGAGATCTAGACAGCACTTTTGATGGTGACGGCTTCTGGACCCTTGGTCGGCAATTCATGCTGGATTCGTGATGTGGATGCGTACACCGATCCCAACACCGACGAGCCTCTGATCCTTTTGGGCGGGCACGTGGGAGTCTCCCCCCAGAACACTATGGATTTCGCCGCCTTCCGACTTTGCGAGGACGGGCAATTCGACGATGGAATTAGTTGTGGCGGAGATGGTTTCGGCGACGGCGCCGACGGAAAGCGCATTATCGATGTCACCGGGACGAACGATGCGGCTTACGGCATGCTACGACAGCCGGACGACGGATACATCGTGCTGGTGGGTGACACCGATGGAGACTCCACAGTCGCCGGTGAGATACTGATAGCTCGACTTGAACCTGACGGTGATGCACTGGACACCGCATTTGGCGGCGGAGACGGCATCGTCGAACGTAAGTTCGAAGGCAATTTCGAGATCAATAGAGCTCGGGCAGTGGCCAGATTGAGCGACGGCACTTACGCCGTCGCCGGCTTCACCGCGGAGGAGGAAATGGCCGGCGAGCCCACTCGAATGTACGTGGGCCGTTTCGACTCCGAAGGTGACGTCATCGATGAGATCCGTTCCGAGTTCATCAATCCCGCCGGACATGCCGACCAGGCGCAGGGTGTGGTAGTGGACTCGCAAGACCGGATCGTGGCCGGTGGATTCCACAGTCATTCGGGCGCCGAGGGGTTTGATCCAATACCCTTCAACGTGGTGCGCTTCGCCGCGATCCGTGTACTGGAGCCTACGGAGAGTCCGCCGGCGCCGCCGGGCGGCCCTCATGGCTCGGGGAGGTTGGGCCAGCTTCAAACACAGGTAACCGCAACTATCAGATGGACCGATCCGTCGGCGCCGGCCGGTTCCGCGCAGGCGATGGACGCCGCTGAGAGCGGTGATCGCCCCTCGGCCGTGCTTTTGCGGAAAAAGGCGGCTACGCAGACTGTGGTGTTGTCGGATATTGCATTCGGGAGGGAACTGCTTAATGACCTTACAACTGACGCGTTCTTGAGACTCGAGCCAGAGGACGTTGTTGGGATAGTGTCTCAGGTTGCCCTCGCTTAACGCTTCGGGTTAGTGTGATTCATACTAACCCGAAGCGTAAGCGACGTGCATATGTAGCCGAACTGAGACATTACTCACGTTGGGCTTGGGGGAAGTGGTGCTTTAAGTCGTGCTGACGATCAGAGTGAGTAACTCGGCGTGTGCTGTCACAGTCGTGGCAAGCCGAGCGTTGTCTCGTTGGGTCGGGCTGAACGAAGGTTTGAGGCGCCAAGTGCATATCACGGCAGACCCAGCCGTGGCAAGCTAAGCGGTCGTAGGGATCTACGGGGCCGGCTCGGCAGTCGCTGCTTTGCGCAACGAGCGGCTGATTTTGGTTATGAACGCATCGACGCCGCCCCCCTTGCTAGGCTGGGCGGAGTTTGCAACCGGAAAGTCAGCTGACACCGTTTCCCCAACAATATACACCTCACTCAGGTTGTCGACTGTAATCGCCCAGGCATTCTCTTGAGCCGTACCTCCAAGATAGCTTGAATAAACGAGTGCATCGCCGGCTACCGATAGCTTGGCGACAAATGCATCTCCACCCGGCCCGCCGTACACCGGTTGAAACGCAGAGATGATTGGCAAGTCGTTGGAGAATGTCTTCCCGACTACGTAGGCGTTTCCAGCTTTGTCGACGGCGATGCCGCCGAAGGGCCGATCATCATTGCTGCCACCGAGAAAAGTGGAATAGACGAAAGCGGAGCCATCGGGGCTAATCTTGGACACAAATGCGTCAATGTCGTTATCGGTCTTAGTCGGCTGGAAAGAACCCGGCGTCGTTGGGAAGTCCTCCGATGTGGTTAAGCCGGTAACGTATGCATTGCCTTGCGAGTCGACAGCGATGCCATAACCTTCTTCTCCGTTTGCCCCGCCTAAGTAGGTGGAATAAACGAACGCAGATCCGTCCGGGCTTAACTTGGTCACAAAGGCATCACGGACAGAACAACAGCCGCCGTGAATTGGTTGGATCGCATTGTAAGTTGGGAAGTCAGGTGATTCCGTTAGCCCGACAACGTAGGCGTGACCGACCGAATCAACGGCAATGCCGCCATAGCCGACAAAAAATCCGTCATGATTAGTGCCGCCGAGATACGTTGAGTACACGAGCGCGGACCCCGCCGGGTTCAGCTTGCTGATGAACGAATCTTTCCCCCATCCGCCTTTCTGCGCTTGCACCGGATTTACCGTGGGGAAGTCCCAAGCGCCGGTAAGTCCCTTGATGTAGACGTTGCCGGCGGCATCAATAGCGATTTCGTCAGCGGTATCCGAACCGATACCGCCGAGGTAAGTGGAATACACCAATTCGGCGCCGTCGGGGCTTAGCTTGGTGATGAACGCATCGGCGCAACCAGACCCGCCGGCGCAGCCGTTGGCAATGTTCGGTTGGAAACTACCGGGTGTGGTCGGGAAGTTTCCACCCAGCGAACTCCCCCCGACATACACCGATCCTGATGCGTCCACGGCAATTCCAAACCCGTAGTCCTGGTAGGAACTACCGAGGTACGTGGAATATAGAATGTTTTTTCCGTCTGGACTCAGCTTGGTGACGAATGCATCTGCGCTTCCGGCCTTCGTCGATTGATACGGGTTAATGATGGGGAAGTTCAAAGAGTCCGTCTCGCCTGTGACATACGCACTTCCAAACTTATCCACCGCGATGTCCTTGCCGTACTCGGTACCGCTACCGCCGAGATACGTCGAATACGCCAACACCACCGGATCAATCACCAACGGCCGGCTCGGGTCGTAAGCGCCGACATCAAAAGACACAAGAGGCGAGGGGTCAGGGGCCAGGGGCGAGGGATCGGTGATTCTGAACTCTCCCGCCACCTCTTGCCGCGTGCCGTTGGCTTCCTGGTAGATGTACGGTTTCTGTTGCCGCACCTCGATGTCGCCGGTTTGCAGGACGAGGTCGCCGGTGGAGTTGATGGTGACCGAGTCGGCGCCGGCGAAGGTCAGTTGAATTTGATTCGGATCAACGTGTGGTGAAAGTACAAAATCATATTCCAGTTGCCCGCCGTTGCCGTAATAGACCAGGTCGATGCCGGGGTAGACGTCGTCGTATTGCACCCGGCCGAAGGTCGGCACGTTGGTGTGCCATTGGGCGGGGTCGTTGCCGAGGAAGTAGTTGACGCGGGTTTCCAGGGGGTTGACACCCGCCGCTCGCCCGTTGGGATTGGCGCCTACGATTTGCATGCGCAACAACGTTTCCGAGTCGCGCGCGTCAACAACCACATGCTGTGGCACGGTCTCCTGACCGTGCCGCCTGCCGTCGATAGTTTCGCCGGAGACCTGCGGGCGGGTGGGTGGTGTGGTCGGGAGACCACGCCACAGCTGGGATGTGCAATCATCGTAGGGTGCGTCAAGTCCGCGCGGACGCACCGGTATGGCGTCGTCGGCTCGGTGCGTCTGCGAAGACTTGACGCACCCTACACCCACATCCGAGTTCGGAAAGGCCATTACGGCTTCCGTTGCGCTGAACCCCAGCGTGTAGCCGGGGCCGCGGGCGACGAAATCGAAACTCGCGTCGGCCTGACCGGCGTTCTGCTCGAAGTAGAAGGGCAACGAGCCGTAGCCCAAATCCCTCGTTCCCGAACTCCGGTTCGGGAACGTAGGCCCCGGAAACTCTGTTTCGTCCCCGGCCGGACGGCGAAACGGAGTTTCGCGGACTGGCGTTCCCGAACCGGAGTTCGGGAACGAGGATTGGCCGGGGACACGACCTTGAACGGCGCTTCCTGACACTGGGGTGGATACCATTGGCCACGAGGCCACGGACTCGGCCGAAATGCGGGAAAAGATTGGTGCAATGCGGGTTATGGCGGCGTCACTTCGTGGCCACGTGGCCACGGACTCCGTCCGGTTGGCTGCGGTCTGGGCGTCAGCAAACGATGAATAATGAACGATGAACGATGAATCGACAACAAACGATTCAATGTACATAGGACTAAGAATCGAGATTGATTTACGCCTTGATTCTGAATTCTGAATTCTGAATTCTGAATTCTCCTCACCACCCAGAAATAGCAACCCCAGCAGCGTATCGCCGGGCGGCAAGCGTGGTTCGAGGGTTTCCAGCAACGGCCGATAAACGGGCATTCGCGGCACCTCACGACCGACTTCTTAATCAGTCTGTGCAAGATAGATGAGCGCCCGCCATTATCCGTGCCGGTCCAGACCGCGTCAAGCGCCAGGGCCGATTGCCCGCCTACAGCTCACGCAGCTGCGAACGCCTCAATACAAAATACACGGATGTCAGCGAAATCCGTGAAGTGGATTGAGGGCCTCGAAGCCACAACAGCACTCGATGTTGCGGCGCGGCGAGTGCTTACCGTTCGCCTGGATGCGGTGAAGCAACACCTCCCGCGCGCCCTGCGTTGGCCGACCGAGAAATTCGAAGCGATCCATCAACTTCGAGTCGGCACACGGCGCGCACGTGCGGCGATTGACACCTTTGCGTTGTGCCTACGATCCAAAGCGTCGCGCCGTATCAGAAAAATCCTTCGCAAGATACGTCGAGGCGCCGGCGATGCCCGCGATTGGGATGTCTTTCTGATTTCAGTCACCGAGTTCGCCGAGAAGAAGACCGCCCGTTTCAAGCCGGGACTGGATTTCTTGACCGGCTATGCCTGTCACCAGCGAGAGGCGGCACAGGGTGAATTTGAGGCCGTGCCGGCGGAGCTCGACACCATGGTGGACAACACCTTGAAGGCCGTGCGCAAGCCGAAAATCCGCACGATGGAAACGCTACTCGACCTCGCTCAAATGCGGCTGATCGAATTGGTGGAGGATTTGCAGAAGGCTGCATCGCGGAACTTGTCCAATTTCACGCAGCTACACCGCGTCCGCATTGCCGGGAAGCGACTTCGTTATGCGATGGAAATCTTCGGCGGCTGTTTTCCTCCGGTGTTTCGTGACCAAATGTACCCGAAGATCGAAGAAATGCAGGAGATTCTGGGAAACGCCAATGATAGCCACTTCGCCTGTGAACGACTGGCCGGCATACGGCAGCAGCTCAAGGCTCGGCGGCGCGAAGATCGCCAGCGCTTAGAGTACGGCATAGACCGCTTCCAGCGCTTTCAAGAACAACGTCTGACGCGAGGGCGGCAGCGATTTCTGAAGTGGTGGCAACGTTGGCAGAAAACAGACGGACGTGATGGACTTCAAGCGCTTGTTCTTGGCCCGCGTTGATTACCCGAAATGTCCACTGACGTATTCCAACGTTAGCTTGTTGACGGGATTCTGAAACATCTTGTCGGTCGTGCTGAACTCGATCAGTTCTCCCAAGTACATGAAGGCGACGTAGTCGGAAACTCTCGCGGCCTGTTGCATGTTGTGAGTCACAATGATGATGGTGACTCGCTCCCCCAGTGAGAACATCAAATCCTCGATGCGTGCAGTGGCGACCGGGTCAAGTGCCGATGTCGGCTCGTCGAAGAGCAGAATCTCCGGATCGGTCGCCAACGCACGGGCGATGCAGAGCCGTTGCTGTTGCCCGCCGGAAAGTGTGTACGCCGACATCCGCAGCCGGTCCTTAACCTCGTCCCAGAGCGCCGCGGACCGAAGTGCATTCTCCACGCGTTCATGAAGCCCATCTTTCGAGCCGGCTCCCTTGAGCCTCAGACCGAACGCCACATTTTCGAATATGGATTTGGGGAACGGATTAGGCTTCTGGAATACCATGCTGATGCGCATTCGCATCTCAATGGGGTCGACTCGTGGGCTGATGATGTCTCGGGAGCCGGGTTGGAGCAAAAGCTGGCCGTCATAACGATTGGCGGGGTAGAGATCGTGCATGCGGTTGAAGCAACGCAACAGCGTGGACTTTCCGCATCCCGAAGGACCAATGATTGCCGTGACATGATTTTCGCGAAACGCCAAGTTGATGTTCTTCAACGCACGCAGCGAACCGTAATAGAAACTGAGGTTACGCGCTTCCGCCTTAATCGGAATGGAACGACCATCCGCATCTCCTTGAGGCGGTGCCGGCAGGTGCGGGGCAGAGTGTTCGTCGGCCCTAGCCGAATCGAACGGTTGTTTACCGGATTCAGTCATGGCGTTGAATACTACCATCTGATGCGCTTCCGCACACGATAGCGGATCCACATGGCGAATGCGTTCATCGTCAATGTCACGACCATGAGCACCAACCCGGCGGCGGCCGCGTTGGCATGGAAACCGGGGTTCGGACGCGAGATCCACTGATACATTTGGATCGGCAAGACGGTGAACTCCGAACCCAGCCAGTCGAACGACACGAACGGTGGCTCGGCCTGAATCGGCGCCGGCGGCAGAAAGGCGATAAACGTCAACGCGCCGATGACGACTAGCGGCGCCGTTTCGCCCACGGCGCGTGAGAGACCGATGATCACGCCGGTGGCAATCCCTCCGGTTGAATAAGGCAGCAAGTGGTGTCGAACTACTTGCCACTTGGTTGCGCCCAGCGCATACGCGGCCTCGCGAATCGCCTGTGGGATGGCACGCAGGGCTTCTCGCGTCGCCACGATCACGATGGGCAAGATCAAGAAGGCGAGAGTTAGCCCCCCGGAGATTATGCTCTCACCCAAGTGCAGCTGGTAAACGAAGATTCCCAGAAACATCAAACCGTAAATAATGGACGGCACTCCGGCGAGATTGGAAATGTTGATCTCGATGATGGTAGTAAGCCAGTTCTTTCGGCCGTATTCTTCCAGGTAAACGCCGGCCGCCACTCCGAGAGGCACGGCCGTCAACGCCGTGACCAGCATGACAAGCAAAGTACCAGCCCAGGCTGACAGGATGCCGGCCTCTTCAGGAAAACGGGACGGGAACGCCGTGATGAACTGCCAGGAAATGCGCGGCAACCCGTCGACAAACAAGACCACCAACAGTGCGGACAACGTCACAATACCAATGAGCACGCACGCAATACCCAGGGACATAAAGAGGAAGTCTTGCCTCTTCCGTCGAGCGACAATGCGCGACACGTCGTTCATGGCCTAATACGCCTCTCGAAAACGCTTTCGCAACGCATAGCCCAGGATGTTGAAGATCAGCGTCATGACGAACAACGACGCTCCCGCCGCAAATACCGATTGATAGCCGATGCTTCCGTGCGGCAAGTCGCCTTGGCTGACACGCACAATAAATGCGGTTATCGTCTCGGCGCCCTCGGCGGGATTCAGCGTCAAGTTGGGCTGTCCGCCGGCGGCTATCGCCACAATCATCGTCTCGCCGACGGCGCGCGAAATTGCCAAGATGTAGGCGGACATTAGCCCCGAGAATGCGGCGGGTACGACTACACGAAATGCTGTTATGGTTTTGTTAGCGCCCAACGCATAAGCGCCTTCGCGGAGCAACATGGGGACGGTGCGCATCGCATCCTCGCTCAGCGAACTCACATAGGGGATAATCATGATTCCCATCACGATTCCCGCGCTCAACATGTTCAGCGCCGGCAACCCCGGAATGATTTTCTGCAGCAGCGGCGCCACGAACAAAAACGCGAAGTATCCGTAGACAACCGTCGGCACGGCGCCGAGCAATTCCAATATGGGCTTCATGGTCTCGCGAAGCCAAAACGGTGCGAATTCACTGAGGTAAACCGCGATCAGCGTACCGAGCGGCAATGCGACGGCAAGTGCCACGGCCGTCGTTACCAGGGTGCCGCAGATGAGTGGAAGAATGCCAAAGTGCTTCTCTTCAAACGTCGGCGTCCACATCGTTTCAGTCAGGAATTCGCGTATCGAAACATGTTGGAAAAAGCTCGCCGACTCGACAACCAGAATCCCGACGATCCCTACCGTGATTACAATCGAGAAAACTGCGGAAAGAAAGAGCGCTGATTCAATGGCCCGTTCACGGATGCGTTTCCAAGTCTGAAAGCGCTCCGATCGTCGAACGTAGCCCTGTAGTTCGCTCGACCGGTCGGAAGGGACTGTCAGATGACCCGAAGAGCCTGAATCCATGTGTTTCTCAAGGCATGATCGTGGAGCTTATTGCCTCAGTCTACCGTCACTTCGGTGTTCGTTTGAGGATCTCCTCAATCGACAAGCCGATTTCCGCGCTGCCGCCGAAGGCCGTTCCCGTTTCACGCTTCTGGAAACGATCTAGAACCGTCTTATAAGCGTTGTCAGGCAGGGGCACGTATTTCACTTCTTGAATCAATTTGGGGCCGTCCTGGAGATAGAACTCGACGAATTCTTTGACATCGGGTCGGCTGGCAGACGCTTTACTGACGTAAATAAGCAGCGGCCGCGCCAACGGGTTGTACGTCCCCGCCAGCACGTTTTCACGGCTCGGCGCCACAGGTTCCTTTACCTTGTTTTTTTCCCACTGAATCGGGACGGCTTTGAGTTTGGCGGCATGCGCTTCGTAATATGCATAGCCGAAATATCCCAGGGCGTACCGGTTCCTCTCAACGCCTTGGACCAAGACGTTGTCATCTTCGCTGGCGGTGTAATCCGTACGGCTGGATTTGGCTTTGCCGACCACGGCCTCGGTAAAGTAGTCGAACGTCCCCGAATCCGATCCCGGACCGAAAAGGTGAATTTTCTCATTCGGCCAGTCCGCCCGGACATGATTCCAATGCGTGATTTTACCTTGAGCAGCGGGTTCCCAGATCTTTTTCAATTCGTCGATTGTCATCGCATTGACCCAATCGTTCTGAGAATGGACGACTACGGTCAACGCATCGAAGCAAATCGGCAACTCCATGAACTCGATGCCGTGCTTCGCCGCCTCTGCCGCTTCCTCTTTTGAGATGGGGCGGGAGGCGTTAGAAATGTCCGTTTCTCCCCGACAGAACTTCTTGAATCCACCACCCGTGCCGGAAACCCCGACGGTGACTTTGACTCCTTTGTTGGCCTTCTGAAACTCCTCGGCAACCGCTTCCGTAACCGGGTATACCGTGCTAGAGCCATCGATTTTGATGAACCTTTCCGGAGTCTTGCTACAACTGGTTAGGAGCAATCCAACAGCTATGCAAAGCATCGACAAACGATACATCTCATCGTCCCCCGGCTGTCATTCTCAACCTGTCTTACTGAGTCGTTATGCTAAAGACACGGAGAGGTAACAACGTGAAGACATTGTGAAGTTCGTGTGAAGACATCAAGTCGATGGAATGAAGACGCCCACTAGCACCAATGGCTTGTAGTTTATGGGAGGAGAGCTTACCTAATACGTGTTGGTGGCGCGATCGCATGTTTCGCCGACTTTTACTCTCATACGTTCTGCTCGTCGCGACCACGGCTGGTGTATTCACGTGGCTCGGCGCCGGTGCTGCAGTCTGGATTGCTCTCACTGTTGGCGTGCTTATTGGCGCCATGCCCGCTCTTTGGATCGTTCACCGGCTTGCCCGGTCGTTAGCTACTCTGGATCGAAGCGGGCAGCGACTTGCGGCTGGAGACTTCGGTCATCAGGTGTACGTCGGTGGGAAGTACGAGCTCGGTGCCCTGGGTCGCACAATTAACCGGATGAGTCAACGATTGGCGGATCAGTTCACGCAGCTTGAAGCCGATCGGCAACAGCTTCGCGCCATATTGAGCGGCATGGTCGAGGGCGTCATCGCGTTAGATGCGGAGCAACGAATCCTGTTTGCAAACGCCAGCGCCGCCCAGTTGCTTGATTTCCAGGTTCAAGCGGTCGTCGGCCGCATGTTTTGGGAAGTCTTTCGCCACCGCTCCATGCAAGATCTCGTCACAAGTTCCATTGCCGACTCGGCGCCGCGCGAGGCCGAGTTGAACTGGACCGGGACGACACCGCGGACGCTCATGATTCATGCGGCGTCGCTTTCCAGTTCGACATCGCGCGGCTGCGTGCTCGTGTTGCACGACGTCAGCGAACTTCGCCGATTGGAACAAGTTCGGCGCGAATTCGTCGCCAACGTTTCTCACGAACTCAAGACACCCTTGGCCGTTATTCGCGCGTGTGCCGAAACTCTGATCGACGGCGCCATCAACGACTTGGAACATCGCACCGGCTTCTTGGAACAGATTTCTGATCAGTCAGACCGACTTAACACACTGATCCTTGACCTGCTGACACTCAACCGAATCGAGGCCGGGACAGAAGCCTTCGTTTATCAGGCCGTCGGTTTGGACAGCGTCGTGAAGGCATGTGTTGAACGGCATCGAACCCGTGCCGAGTCGAAGCGCCAGCGCTTGGAGGCGGCACCGTATGATTCGAATGGCGTCGTCATCGAGGCGTGGGCCGATGCGGAGGCGCTAGAAGAAGTGATCGACAACCTTCTGGACAACGCGCTGAAGTATACTCCCGAAGGCGGACGGATCCGCGTCGGCTGGAAAACAGACGGTGACAAAGTTGTCGTCACGGTCGAAGATAATGGCATCGGCATTTCCGAGCGCGATTTGCCTCGCGTTTTTGAACGCTTCTTTCGCGTTGACAAGGCGCGGTCGAGAGAAATGGGAAGCACCGGCCTCGGACTCGCGATCGTGAAACACATCGCCCAGGCGATGCATGGAAGCGTGCTCGTAACAAGCGAGATCGGCCGCGGAAGCACTTTTTCCGTGCTGTTGCCGCGTGCTCCGACTGAACGCGCGTGAAAGACGGCGACGCGAATACCGAACTTCGTGCATTCTTCATTGAATGCTCATCGTCCGTTATTAGAATCCCCGCAGAGACATGGCTGTGGGAACACGCGGTTAAGAGCAGCCGTCCCCCGTGAGGTTTTTGCGTGTCGACGCTAAGTTATTCGGCCATCTTGACCGAACGAAGCCTGATCGGGCGTGAACCACCCGACCTCACGAATCTCCGTACGAAGTTCGAAGTTCGCAACTTGTCCTTTTGGTACGGCGCCACGCGCGCCTTGTGGGACGTTTCGCTTACGATTCCGGAGCAGTCGGTCGTTGCGCTTATTGGCCCGTCGGGTTGCGGCAAGTCGACTTTTCTGCGCACCTTGAATCGCCTGAATGAACTGATTGACGGGACTCGACAAACGGGTACGGTCTTGCTCGAGGGTCAAGACATCAACAACCCTCACCAGACGTCGGTATTCGAACTACGTCGACGCGTCGGAATGGTGTTCCAAAAATCGAACCCGTTCCCCAAGAGCATATTCGAAAATGTCGTCTACGGGCCTCGAATCGGGGGTGTGAGATCGAAATCACAGTTGCTCGAAATCGCCGAACGAAGTCTTCAGCGGGCGGCGCTCTGGGAAGAGGTGAAGGATCGTTTGTATCACTCGGCCCTGGATTTGTCGGGAGGACAGCAACAGCGGTTGTGTATCGCTCGAGCGCTAGCCACCGGTCCGGACACGTTGTTATTGGACGAACCGGCATCGGCATTAGATCCGGCTTCCACGGCCCGCATCGAAGACTTAATATTTGAATTGAAGCGCGATTTCACGATCGTAATCGTGACACACAATATGCAACAGGCGGCACGCGTTTCCGATCTCACCGCGTTCTTCTTTCAAGGCAAGCTCATCGAGGTCGGTTCGACCGATCAGATGTATACGAAGCCGCGCGAGAAGAAAACCGAGGATTATATTACCGGTCGCTTCGGTTAACCGTTCTGAGCGAACGAGACAGGTTGGCAATGTCCAAGCATTTAGAGCGTGACATGAGTAATCTCCAGCGCGACTTGCTAGCGCTGGCCGCTTCGGTTGAAGAAGCCATCCACAAGGCCATCCAGGCATTGCAGGAACGCGATACGGTCCGCGCACAGGAAGTCATAGACGGTGATGCTCGCATCGACCAAGAAGAGAATCATGTCGAAGAAGAATGCCTCAAGATTCTCGCGTTGCACCAACCCGTGGCCGTTGATCTCCGCCGAATTGCGGCCGCACTAAAGATCAACGCTGAGTTGGAGCGCATGGGTGATTTGGCGGAAGATATCGCGGAACGAGCCATTTCGCTTGCGCGACCGCCGCACTTGCCGATACCTCAGACACTGCAGCGCATGACCGATTTGACCACCGTGATGGTGCGGCACAGCCTGGATGCGTTCGTTGACCTCGATGCCCGCAAGGCGAGGCAAGTCTGTCGGCTGGATGACGAAATCGACCGACTCAACGCGGATATCATCGAAGACACCATTCGTTTGATGCAGCAGAAACCCGAATACGTGGCGCCGGGACTTTCGCTGTTTTCAGCGGTTCGGCATTTGGAACGTATCGCCGATCACGCCACGAACATCGCCGAGGATGTCGTTTACATGGCAGAAGGCGTAATCATCCGTCACCTTCCGACCGCGGTTGGTCGCGATGTGTGACCGTCGCCCGGTGGACGATTACGGGTTGTTGGGACGGATCGATCTCATGGCTAAAGCACGCATTCTCCTCATCGAAGACGAACGGGCCTTGACGAAGGTGCTCGAATACAACCTGGAACGTGAAGGGTTTGACGTGACCGTCAGCCATGACGGCCAGGAAGGCTTGTCCCGTGCGCTGACGAATCCTCCCGACTTGATCATTCTCGACCTAATGTTGCCCACGTTAGGCGGGCTCGACGTTTGTCGGGAACTTCGGGCAAACGAACACACCCGTCATGTTCCCATTCTCATGCTCACCGCGAAGGCCGAGGAAACCGATCAGATCGTGGGCTTTTCGCTCGGCGCCGACGATTACGTAACGAAACCGTTCAGTGTGAAGGTTCTGCTCGAGCGAATCAAGGCACTCCAGCGTCGATCCGAAACACCTAATCAAGCCGACGTTCTCGGCCACATGGGTGTGAACATTGATCGCGTTCGACATCGCGCCACCGTCGACGGCCAGCCTCTCGACCTCACTCCGACCGAGTTTCGATTGCTCGAATGCTTGCTACGACAACCCGGGCGGGCCTTTTCCCGACATCAGTTGATGGATGCCGCGATCGGCGACGGCGCCTTCGTACTCGAGCGAACCATCGACGTTCACATCAAAACGCTTCGCCGAAAGCTCGAGGCCGCCGGTGAGTTTATTGAAACCGTGCGCGGCGTCGGTTATCGATTCCGCGAAGCTCGATAATTGCAACCGACACGAATCTTCGGTAGTGGGCCAATTTCCTCGCTAACGCTTCGGGTTGGTATCAATTACACTAACCCGAAGCGTTACCGAGGTTCGAAACCGAGGTGGTCGCGATGTCGTCGCCGCTAGGGCCTCCCTCATCCGATTGGGTTGATCTTCTCAAGCTCCATCTCGTTCCCGGCCTCGGACCGCGCTTGACCAAGGCATTGCTCGAACGATTTGGCTCCGCCCGCGCGGCACTGGCTGCGGGCGTCGACGAATTGCAGCGGATTCCGCACATCGGTGAAAAGCTGGCCACGGCACTCCACCGTTCGATGCGCGAGATTAACGTCGATGCGGAGCTGGGACTTATGAAGCGGCACGGTGCCGCAGTGTTTGCATTCGGCGCCTCGGACTATCCGCCGCCGCTATTGGAAATCCCCGACGCGCCGCCTTTGTTGTACGTCTGCGGCAATTGGAAAGCCTCCGATGCCAACGCGGTGGCAATCGTCGGTTCGCGCCGCTCCAGCAGCTACGGTCAGCGCACGGCCGAACGGCTGGCAAGCGGCTTGGCTCATGCTGGCTTCACGATTGTGAGCGGGTTGGCGCGGGGCGTGGATGGCGCGGCCCATCGCGGCGCTCTCCAAGCAAAGGGCCGAACGATTGCAGTGCTCGCCGGCGGCTTGTCTCGCATCTATCCGCCAGAGCATGCCGACTTGGCCAAGGAAGTTGAATCGAATGGCGCACTCATCAGCGAAGCGCCGATGGGAATGGAACCGCTCGCCAACATGTTTCCCCAGCGAAATCGAATTATCAGCGGCTTGTCCCGAGGTGTTGTCGTCGTTGAAGCGGCTGCAAAGAGCGGCGCTTTGCTCACGGCCCGTCACGCCTTGGAGCAAGGACGACCTGTATTCGCGGTGCCGGGACCGATCGATAATGCCGGCAGCGACGGCACGAACCGACTCATTCGCGACGGCGCGATTCTCATACGCAGCGTCGAGGACATTATCGAAGAACTCGACGGAATCAAGCCCATCAAACCTCGCGGACAAGTACAGCCATTGCCGGAAATGAACGAATCCCAGCAGCGTGTTTGGGAGTTTCTCGAGAACCAGACGCGTCACGTCGATGAAATCGCCCGACACTTAAGCTCGCCCGTGCATCAAATCACCGGCGATCTGATGACCTTGGAGATGAAGAAGATTCTCCGCCGACTGCCCGGCAACATGTACGAGAGACGGTAAGAGCCGCAAGCCGAGGATGCTGTCCGTCAGTCCTACAGCATCCGACCTTTCGCCCGCTCGCGTTCGAGAAACATACCGGGAGTGAGAATCGGCAGGCCGTAAAAAGTGGTTCCAAGCATAGCGCCAAAGTCAGCTCGGTCAAGAGTGAGAAGCACTTCGGACCACGCCAAGGCGCTGAACAAGATCGGTCGATCCTTTGCGGTTTCGAAGACAAAAGCCCGGTCGAGAGTTAGCACGTCATCCATGAGCGTAAGCAGGCCCAGTTGGCGGTCGCCGTGGCCGGGAGATTCGGCAAATTGAGCAGCACTTCGTCAAGAACATACGGAGTAGTGATAAGTATCCATCCGTTGTTCAACGCGTGACTAAATATCGCGCGCGAGGCGCCGCGCTCGGACCCGCTGGCGGCAAGGACCACGCTGGTATCTAGAAATATTCTCACTTTGCGGTCTGATCGTGGCCGCGCTGCACTTCCGCTTCGTCTTCCGCAATCCATGCATTGATCTGTTCGGCAGGGAACCGGCGTGGCGGTGGCAACTGACCCATCTGCGCGGAGGCGGGCGGCGAGGAACAAAAGCAGAGCCTGTTTGTCGGCTGCCGGAAGCGCATCCGCAGCGGCTTCGATTTCGGCGAGTGTGCTCATTTCGGAATTATATCAGTCCAAGGATGCAATACACGAGCTGGCCGGTCGACGAACCGCTTACTTTGCTCGAAGACTCGCTGCGTGCGCGGCTCGGATCATGGGTCGGATTAATTAATTCATGAATCCCTCATCCGCGGCGTCGAGGACACTATCGAAGAACTCGACGGAATCAAGCCCATCAAACCTCGCGGACAAGTACAGCCATTGCCGGAAATGAACGAATCCCAGCAGCGTGTTTGGGAGTTTCTCGAGAACCAGACACGTCACGTCGATGAAATCGCCCGGCAATTAGGCTTGCCCGTGCATCAAATCACCGGCGATCTTATGACCATGGAAATGAAGAAGATTCTCCGCCGCTTGTCTGGGAACATGTATGAGAGACGCTGAGTAATCCATTTTTCCGGAAAACGCTTGACATTCGATACGTCGGTGCTCAAGATGACGGCTGGTTCGCTGCTCCGTCGAAACCCTTACCCGCGGAGGCCCAGAGAAGTGAACCGCATTTTTTCTCAGCCGAATCCTCCTCAATTAGGTAGATGCGCCATGCGCCATGCGCCATGCGCCATGCGCCATGCGCCATGCGCCATGCGCCATGCGCCATGCGCCATGCGCCATGCGCCATGCGCCATGCGCCATGCGCCATGCGCCATGCGCCATGCGCCATGCGCCATGCGCCATGCGCCATGCGCCATGCGCCGTGCGCTGGTCACATCCCTTCTGATGGGGCTAATTGCTGGATGTAGTTCCAAGAATGAGCCGCCGATCTTATTAACTGTTCCAGGCGAAAGCCTCAATTTCGGTACAGTTTGGGAAAGCGATCGGTTTGGCTGGACGTTGCCCGTTCACAACCCGAGCGACGCACAAGTCGAGATTACAGGTTTCTCAAAATCGTGCACGTGTGTCTCAATTCAGCCCGAGCGTTGCGTGCTGGCCGCGGGGGAAACCCGAAACGTAGAGTTGATGATCGATTTGTCGCCGTTGAAACTTGACGCTTCTGAAAGTGAAATACGCAACTTCGAACTTGAGATTGCACCAATTGTGTCAGCGTCTGTGAGGACTTCGCCGACCCTTCCGTGGAGGGTTCGCGGTAGCGTGAAACACCGGATCATTTTCAGCATCTTCGCTGGATCTCGGTTGCCACTCTGAACTTGCCCAGCCACTTTCACCAGTGAAAGTGGAGGCAAGAAGCATTGTGGCAAAGCGCAATGTTGTTATTAGTTGTAGTTCACCGGCATTTCAGCTGCGAGTTATCAATGGGGACGACAATTCGGGATTTTTCAACCTTGAGATCTTTCCCATCGGTCAGATACCGATGGGTAAGTTTTCCTTCGATGTGATTTTCGAGAGCACGGATGCCAAGAGTCAAGCGCATTGGGAAAAACGACTCCCCATAAAAGGCGAGATTGTTTGCGACGTACAAACTCGGCCTGCTGCTGCCGTATTCGGCGCCGCCTCTGTCGGTGAAACGCTTCAAGAGCGAATCACGGTTTACTCCATAACCGGGCGGCGAATTTCATTTGAAGCCGCGCGTTCTTCAGCCAGCGAAGGTGTGACATTCGAAGCCCTTCCAGAGCAAGGTGCGCAATTAGCGTTTCTGATTAAACAGCGAGTCGTCAACCTTGGGCAGCAAACAGGGCATGTCTTGATAAATGTTCAGGACGAGAATGGTGTCAAGTCTAATGCAAGCTTGGATGTTTCTTATTTCGGAATTCGTGAGGCCAATAAATGATCAGTTGGAATGGGGCTGAATAGATGCACATACTTACCTCCCGCACGGATAAGATTCTTGAGGCCATCGTATTGGTCGTTATGGCCGCGAAGCCATTACCGGGTTTCGCTCAGGACGCGCTCGAACCAATCGCGAAAGCATGGCGCGATCGAGAGTCTAAGTATCGATCGGCTCGTTTCGAGTGGAAAAATCGACATACCGTGCCAAGGGGTCAATTCACCGACATGGTGGCAAGATTTCCCGGGAGCGAAGTCCGGTTGAAGTCGATGGGAATCGAACGAGATGCCGTTGTTCCTCCGCGTGATACCACCTACGAGTTTCGCGCTAGCTGTAGTGTCGCGGGCGCCAAGTTGCGATATGAGCACGACAACCATCAATGGTCAGCAGCAAAACAGTCGTATGTGCCTATGCCGTATGTAGGTGTTTTCGACGGTAAGATTGCCAAAGTGCTTCACACCCTCGGGAGTACTTATACCCACTGGCCGGACGCGCTCGTCTATCGCGAAGCCAAACACCCGGATCGCGACAACTTAAACCTCCTTCCGCTTTTGATGCACTATCGCGGGGTTAATCCAGAACTACGTCCGTACAGCATTGAAACCATGACAGTAGGAGGTTTGGGTAGAGCTCCAGACGGAAGTGATTGCCTTGAGTTGACGCGAGACCTTAACGGTGCGATTCAGCGATTTTGGGTCGATCCAATGCGTGAATATTCTGTCGTGGGTTATTTGCTGACCGTCAAAGACCGACCGATGACCAAAATCGCTATCCGTTACCGAAACGACTCGGGACACGGATGGGTGCTAGCGGCGTGGGAGCTTAGCTCGTTCCAAACTGATGGCCGGCTAACCTACTCGACCCACGCTCAGGTCACGCAAGTTGAGCTTAACATTGACCTACCCAACTCAGAGTTTGATGTCGAATTTCCACCGGGAACACTTGTTACAGACGAGAAGTCGAAGACGACGTACATTGTCAACGCCGACAATTCTCAGCGTCAGATCCAACCGAGTGAAATCCAATTGAGCTACGACCAACTTATTAGTTCCACGCCGCCGCAGAGTCTTATCGAGTCTGCGCGACCCTGGATTACAGGAGGGTTGATTACCGCCTGTGTCGCGATAGCCATGATTCTGCTCTTGCGAAGATCGAAAATATTGAAATCGACCCAAGGCGGTGAGCCGTAAAGCGGTATTCATTCGATTCGCAAAACATTGATACACCTAACACAAAAGGAGGTTTTGAAATGCGGTGGACTACACTCGATACGTGCTTAGTGGCCTTATTAGTAATGCTTGGAACGGCGCTATGCCATCAGGTGGCGCTGGGGCAACCTCAACCGGCTTGTAGTAACAGGTGTTTTGAACGGACCTGTTTTAACACAGGGATTGCTTGTCAACAGTTTCTGTATGAAGACTGCTTATACTGTAAGACCGGCAAGTGCATTGACATCATTGGCCCGACAATGCCGTACTGTGTTGAAACAATCCGTGTTCAGCGGATGAAAATGCCGCAAATGTGCCCGGTAGTGTGTGTGCAAGGGTTCAATACTGTCGAGGCTGATTGTACAGGTGGTGACAACTTTGGGAACTTTGGAAAAGTGTGGGTCTGCAGTATGGAGCCGCCGCAGTAAAACAGGCGGTGTGTTTTCCATGCTGCCACGAGTATTGTTCCGTCACGAACAATCCCCTTTTTGGGCTCAGCGATTTGGTGAATATAGAGCGGCCGTATCGCTTGTTGAACTGGCGGTGGTGATCGCGATCCTGGGTGTTCTTTTAACCCTAACACTTTCCGCGGTACAGCGAATCCGCGCGCTCGCAGCGCGCGCGACGTGCGCCAACCAGTTGCGCCAAATGGGAATGGCGCTACACCGATATCACGGCCAAAATGACTCATTTCCACCAGGCGTGATGCCACACGCCCCGGTGCCTCGCCCTGGAGCTTCCGAAACTAAATCGAAAATCGACTATCCGCTCTTGAACTGGCATGCTCGTCTCTTGCCCTTTGTCGAACAAGAATCGCTATGGGCCGAGACGGTCAAGGCGTACGCTACCGATTGGCATGAAATAAACACGCCGCCGCACAACGGGTACGTCACCGCCGTACCGCTGTATCTCTGTTCGCTCTATAAAGGGTTGCCGGGTATGGAAACCTTTCCGGCGGCCACTTCCTACCTGGGTGTTTCGGGAACGAATGAGTACAAGAAAAATGGAGTGCTGTATTTGGCCTCCAAGGTGCGATTCGCGGACATCACGGACGGATCAAGTCATACCGTGGCTGTGGGCGAGCGTCCGCCGTCGGTAAACGGCTACTACGGCCGCTGGTATGGCGGTTGGGGGCATTGGGGCGTGGCCAATGCCTATCTTGGTGTGCGCGAAACTGATGTCGCACACTGGAACGGAGACTGTCCGCGTGGTTCTTATCACTTCACAGCCGGTCAGATCAAAGACGACTGTTCCATTTTCCATTTCTGGAGCTTGCACCCCGGCGGCGCCAACTTCATGATGGCCGACGGCTCGGTACGGTTTCTTAGTTATTCGGCTGACGGAATTCTGCCCGCCCTTGCCACCCGCGCCGGCGGTGAGCCGGCGCCGGCGCTCGATTAGTTCATGAATCCCGCTTTACCGTCGCCTTGCGAGCCGAGCAAGTCCTTGCCGACGCCCGGCCCCAGGATGAAGGCGCCCGTTTTCAGAAGCATTCCTCCTGTGGTTCCGTGAGAGTAATGCGGAATCGACGGCGTTCGCGATGCGACCGAATACCAGTCGATTTGTTTGATCTCACGGACCGCCGCCTGCACCCGTCCGAGGTCTTTCGACTTTAGTGGCGGAATAGGACATTTGACGCACGTGGGAGTCGGAATGCACATGTATGTCAGAGCCGCTTTCACGCGGGCTTGTGGTTGATCGGTGGACATCGGCAATGGGATCTGGTGGTCCTGCGCGCTAGTGAAGATCGCCCGCGTCACACGCGGCGCCGACGGCCCCGAGCGCAGGATCGGCGTCAACACAAACAGTTTGGCTTGAATCGCCCGAGCTTCGTCGTATTGCCCGCTCATCCAGGCGTTGTAGCACTGCACCACGGGGTCTGGCAGCAACACCGCTTCCGGACACATGGCGCCATGCCCGCCTGCATGCAGGAATTGGGTGAGCATGAGGGCGGTGCTGCATAAAACCGTCTTATTCAGCCCATGTGCGACTTCAATGTGAGACTGCATTTCCCGCAGGTCGAGCGTCGATTCCTTGATGCCGACGACATTCGGGAGCGCCAGAATCTCGGCGATCTGCATCGGTCCAAGTTTCAATCCGGTTTGAGCGGGATAGTGATAGTAAAAAACCGGCAACGCTTCCATGCCACTGAGCGCGGTGAAAAACTCGAACACGTTCACTTCCGGATTTCCAAGGTATTTCACCAGCACGGCCGCGGCGCCGAGATGCTTGGCTTGAAGCAACTGCGCACGGGCTTCTTCAAGGCAGCCCGAGTGAATGCCAACGACCACCGGAACCTTTCCCTTGGCAACGCGGACGGCGGTGACGATAACTTCGGCCCGTTCTTCGGGGGTGACGTACTGGCCTTCACCGAACGTCCCCAATACCAACAGGCCGTGCACACCGCCGGCAAGTTCATGCCGTAGCTGGCATTCCAAAGAGCGAACATCAATGCCGCCGCAAGGTGCAAACGGCGTCATGACCGTGGGATAAATACCGGCCCACGGGTTCGGCACACACCCCGGCGAAGGTTCCTCGGCGCGGGTACCTTTGTTCGGCAGCACTTCCCAGACGACGAGTAGTACCACCAGTGCCGCCCATTTCCTGAGTGCGGACATTCCAAGACTCCCATCCCGCAATGCAGTTTCCGGACATCCTTGTCCAAGGAGTATTCGACGACCCGAATGCTCGCGGTTCAGACCGAACCTGTTAAAACAGGCAATTAGCTAAGAAGATGGCGGAAAATGCGCGTGTTGGCAGGATAGAGAGACTTTGCCGACGGGCGGTCAATCGTTCTGCGGCCGAAGCCGCACCGCGCGTGACCCCATCCGCGAAAGGAAGTACACCTTCTGATGTGTCGAGAGGGTGTCGATGAACTGGTCTTTCGTCGCCTCGACCCAGCGGATTTCGCGCTTACCGTAGTCGGTGACGATTCGCGTAAGAACCGGCCCGGGCATGGCCAACGACCGACGTACGCCTGCATCCAGATCGCGGTTGGAGTTGATTTCGTTGTAACCGACGCCGAAACCTCGCGCCAACGCGCAATAGTCCAGTGACGGGAGCACCGTGGCCGTCGTCCGGCGGTACGCCGGCTTTTGCAGCACCGCCATGATGTGAAACTGTTGGTCATCAATGATGAAAAACTTTACCGGCAGACAGTCGCGCGCCGCGGTGGCGAGCTCCATTGCCGACATTAGGAAACAACCGTCACCGGTGATCGTGACAGTTTGTCTACCCGGGAACACGCGCTGAGCGCCCAGGCTCGCCGGGATCGACCATCCCATGGACTGATTGTCGGTGGGGTTAAAATAGGTGCGCGGCAGAAACGTGGTAAACGCTTCCGCCGCCCAATGCTCCGTTGCCGACACATCAACGAATACCAATGCGTCCGGCAGTGTGAACCGGCGAAGAGCCAAAACGAATACCATCGGATCGACGCCGCAGTGGCCGTGGATCTCGCGATTCTTTTGGGCATCCTCACGGCGAAGTGCGTCGATGCGGTCGGTAAGCTTCTTACACGGCGGACGGCGGATACAGTCGGCATGGGCGCATAGCCATTGCAGGAAACAACCGGCATCGGCGTGGACGCAAACGTCGGCTTTGGCGATCCGGCCGAGGTTTTCCGGATTGGCGTCCACGTGAATGACGTGGTGCTTTGGCACGGCATAGTTCGCCGTCGAAACTTCGCTATATCGAACGCCGATGGCCAGAACCACATCTACATCTTTGAGTATCTTTTCCGCTGTCGGCGTGCCTTGCGGCCCGTAGCCCCATCCGACAGAAAGCGGGTGATTCTCTGGAATGACGCCTTTACCCGAAACGCTGGTTGCCACGGGCGCCTGGAGTATCTCTGCCACTTCAATGAGCAGCGGACTGTAGTCCATACAGCCGAGGCCCGCATAAATCCCAATCCTACACTTCGGATTTGCCAGGATCGCCAACGCCGCCTGAGCCGCTGCTTCATCGAACGGCGGCAATGGAGAAAGCGGTCCCGGAAAATCGTACTTGTGTCGGGTAATGAACAATGGATACGGAATCACGACGGCTGTCGGGCCCGGCTCTCCGGATCGCGCGAGAAGAAATGCCTGTCGCACCATGACGGGAATGTCGGCCGCGCTGCAAGGTTGGAAAACGCCCTTGGTTAGCGGTTGCAAAATATCGACCTGGGCCATTTCGTGCACTTGGAACGGCCTGTACTTTTCGCCGCGTGCTACGTCACAAACGATCGCAACAAGGGGAATGCTGTCGAGGAGACATTCGCCGATTCCCGTGAGGGAATTGGTAAGACCCGGACCTGGAACAACACACAGCACGCCGGGTTTGCCGGTGCTGCGTGCGTAACCGTCCGCCATCGCGGCGGCGGAGAATTCATGCGTGACAAGTTGATACGGAAGGCCGCGCGCCTTCATCGTATCCCAGAGTTCATTGTTCTGTGCGCCAGGGATGCCGTAAACGCATTGCGTGCACTCTAAGATAAGCGTCTCGACCAGCGCTTGCGCTCCCGTCATGTGGCCTGCCAACCCGCCATCCGACTGCGCGCCGCCGGCGTCAGTCGACGAAGGCAAGCCAGCCAGGGCGCCGATGGCCGCCGTCTTCAACACGTCTCGGCGAGTGAATGAGAAATCCATGTTGCACTCGGAATCTACACAAGCTGGTGAACGGGGAGAAAATCGCCGAAGTTGCGCAAGCTATGAAAGACTATCGGACGGGGAAGGCGGCAGACTTCAGCAACGCCGTGGGAGCTTTTTGTTTGACATATTTCATCCGCTGGCTGATAATCGCGCACTCAATGGCCACCGTAAACGAATCGGCGCGCATATACACATGAGCTTGCAAGTCACCTGCTCCCGCCACTTCCCGAACTGGCTTTCCGAAAAACGACTTTCGTTAGCAGTCACTACCTACCAGGCAGGAAAGCTGTTTTTGCTGGGAGTGAAACCGGACGGGCAACTATCGGTGTTCAATCGGACGCTCAAGCGGTGTCTAGGCTTGGCCGCCGCTAACAGTGGGCAAACTATTTGGATGACGTCCCAGTTTCAGGTCTGGCGCTTCGAAAACATGCTCGCAAGTGGGGCCATGAGCGACGGCTACGACCGTTTGTACGTGCCGCGAATCGCATACACCACTGGCGACATCGACGCCCACGACATTGCCGTAGATACGGAAGGTCGCCCGGTCTTTGTCAACACGTTGTTCTCGTGCCTGGCATCCTTGAGCGATCGGCACAGTTTTCGACCTCTGTGGCGACCTCCATTCGTCAGCAAACTGGCGGCCGAGGATCGCTGCCACCTGAACGGGCTGGCCATGTCGGCCAACACACCAAGCTTCGTTACCGCCTGCAGCCAATCCGACGTCCAAGATGGATGGCGTGACGTTCGCGACGCCGGCGGCTGCGTCATCGACGTTCGTTCCGGGCAGGTGGTGCTCGCCGGCTTGTCGATGCCACACTCCCCGCGATTACACCGAGACCGATTATGGCTGCTGGACTCCGGCCACGGGCAGTTTGGATACGTGGATTGGAATGCTTCGCGGTTCGAGCCGGTGTCGTTTTGCCCAGGATATGCTCGCGGTTTGGCACTCATCGACGACTGGGCCGTGGTCGGACTTTCCCGGCCACGCGAAGCGACGTTCAAAGGTCTACCGTTGGACACCGAACTTGCGCGCCGATCCGCCGAGCCGCGCTGCGGACTGCAGGTGATTGACCTTCGCGCCGGCGATGCCGTCCATTGGGTACGTTTCGAAGGAGGAATCGACGAGCTCTACGACGTAGCCATCCTACCGGGTGTGGCCCGGCCCAAGGCAATCGGTTTTCAAACGGATGAAATCCACCACAATGTGTCGTTTGAGGATGAGAACGGCGTCATTCATTCCTGGTCGGCCGGCGCGAACACAGCACGGCGCCCGCCACCGTAGTTGCGGTGCTCATACCGCCTTTAGAACCAGGCAGGTATTGCTGCCGCCAAATCCGAACGAATTGGAGACGGCAACACGCACTCGGTGGGGCCGCGCTTCGTTGGCAACGTGACAGAGGTCGCATTCCGGATCGGGATCATCCAGATTGATCGTGGGTGGAATAGCGCCGTGTTCGATAGCGATCAAGCACGCCAACGCTTCGACAGCCGCGGCTGCAACCAGCAAGTGACCCGTCATGCTTTTGGTCGCGCTGACGGGAACTTTGCGAAGGGAATCGCCGAGCACGGCCTTCAAGACCTGAGCCTCGGCAGCGTCACCCCGTGGAGTGCTGGTGGCGTGGGCGTTAACGTAGCTGACGGCGGACGGTTCGACTTGGGCATCCGTCAATGCACGTCTCATCGCCCGAATGGACGGCTCGGGGTCGGGACTGGGAATGACCATGTGAAAAGCGTCGCTGGTGGCGCCGCAGCCGGCAACCTCCGCATAGGCATGTGCGCCACGGCGGCGGGCGCGATCAGCCCGTTCCAGCACGAAGTGGGCGCCGCCTTCGCCCATCACAAATCCGTCACGTCCCCGGTCAAAAGGACGAGACGCGGCCTTCGGATCATGATTCCGCCGCGATAACGCGCGCAGGTTCCCGAAGCCGGCCAGCGACATCGGTGACACCGACATGTCACTTGCGCCCGCGACGCACACATCCACCCAGTCCATTTCCAACCAACGGCGTGCCTGGGCCAGCGCGTAGTTTCCACTCGCGCATGCGGCGGATAGTGAAAGCACCGGTCCCGACAACTCCAGTTTCCGGCACACGAGTTCGAGACGCGACTCGTCGTTTTGATTCGGATCGTAGATTCGATCGCCGCCGTGCATCCCATCCGCTTCCCAGACTTCCAACCACTCCGCGGCCATTCCGGAAATCACGCCGATGCGAAGATGGTGCCGATTCGCCCAACAACCGGAGTTCCGTAACGCCGTGCTGACGCACCATAGCACCAGTTGTTCCGACGGATGGAAGCTGTCAAACTCTGCGGGATCGATGCCGGCAGGACAAGGAACCTGCGCCACCTGGCCCGCAATCTGACTAGGGTGCTCCGACACGTCGAACGTCTCGACCGTGGCTACACCTGACCGGCCGTTGAGCAAGTTGTCGGTAATTTGCCGATACGTGCACCCTAACGGAGTTGCCGCTCCGACGCCGGTGATCCAAATTGCATTCGCCTGACTCAAATCGAATTGTCCTTTCGGCTGGCGACGCCCGACCATTCAATCCACCCGCCACCGCCAAGCTTCCATTCAACAGACGTTGCAGCGCGATGATGCAAGAACTCGAACAGACACTCAGCGTTGAAAGGTGAATCCGTCTGTGTTTGGGAAAGGTTGAGACTGCCGTGACACGCCACTCGAATCCGCGCGCCGTCCCAGTGCTGTGGGCTTGGTTGCAACGCAACGGCCACTGCCCGGCACACCGGCATCGCACCGTCTGCCTGGTCGCCGCAATCCGCACGTTTCGGGATGACCTCCGGAGTCCATCCGGTCATGACGGCCCAGACGCCGGGGACGTTGCCACCGACCAGGATGGCAGTTACGGCCCGAAGGACCTCTGAGGCGCCGTGCGGTCCACCGCCGACACCAAAGTTCGGGCCATGAAAACCGAACGCCTGGCTCAGCGTTCCTGAAAGCGAGTGAAGAGACCGATGCGGAATGATATGCGGCGAAACACCCCAAGCTTTTTCCTGCGCGAACTTTACAATCGACGCAGCGGTCGTTTCGCGGCCGAGATACCGCGCCGCGGCCAACACTCCCCAATCATTAAATTCATAGCCGGCCAGGGCGTTTCGCTCGATGGCGTTGATCACCGCCGCCAGCGCGACTACTGTCTGCTCGTCGGAGTGCTTTAGAAAGGTAGCCGGAAACGGATCTCGCCCGGGGGCACGCAACGTTTTTCTCAGGCGGCCGATTTGGTCGTAGCGTTCGCAAGCGGTGCCGAGGGCGAGCACGGCATGCTCACTAATTCCGACGGCCGGCTCAGCGGCAAGTTGGCGAAGGGGCGTCACGCGTTATGATTCCTTTCATGGCGGCGGCCTTAGATTAGTACAAGATGCGCGCCGGTGGAGTCAACCGCGGTTACCTTTTGCGGCCATCGATACGCATTGCGACAAAACACCGGCGATGTTACCATGCCGGCGTAAATTGCCCCGGACTGTGCAGGTTCACCACTCTTCTAGTCTCACGTCCACGGAGGGACCGCTGGTGCAGGTTGCAATTCTGACTGCAAACGCACTTGAACGAGACGCCATCGGCAACCAGGTGGTGGAGAAACTGTCATTCTTCCTCGACCGCGGCGCAGATGTTCGTGTCTATGCTCAGTCCACCGATCGCGTCATTCCGGCAGTACGGCCATTTTGCCATTCGTTCGACCCCGAAAAACCTACGGGCGATGAGTGGACATTTCTATCAACGTGCGACCTTGTGGTAGCCGAGTACGGGCAATACTACCCCTACTTGCAGCTTCTGCCGCTCCTGGCCCAAGCGAAGCCGCGAATCGTGTTTCAATACTACGGAGTCACGCCGCCCGAGCACTGGGATAGTCACAACCGCGAAACCTTGGAGCTTGCTGCCGCATACCGCGGTCTGGCATGGTGTGCGGATTTGATCATCACGCCAAGCCGGTTCGCGCGTCAAGAATTGATGCATGCAACAGACCTACCGCGTAGCCGAATCCGAACGCTGTCGTTACCGGTCGACACAGAGCATTTCACACCGGGGCCGGTTGCGCATGGGTTCCGGCAACAACATAACCTGCACGAAGCAACCGTCATGCTCTTCGTTGGACGAATCGCCCCGAACAAGGGGTTGCCGGTTCTCATTCGCGCTCTTTCCGACCTACGGGATAAAGTCGCAAACATCCACGCCGTCGTGATCGGCGACGACACCGACGTCTATGACAATGAGAAGTGTCGGTGTCAGACGCTGGCCGCCGCCGTTGGGGTTACCGATCGGCTGCATTTCCTCGGCCAGGTTAGCGATGAATCCCTTCGTGACGCGTATCGCTCCGCCGATGTATTGGTGATTCCTTCCGTTCACGAAGGGTTCTGCATTCCGGTTATTGAGGCAATGGCTTGCGGACTTCCGATCGTGGCCGCCAGAACGAGCGCTCTAAAGGAGACTATCGGCGACTCAGGTTTGTCGTTTGTCGCAGACGAGCCGGCCGATCTCGCCCGCCAAGTAATGCGCGTCGTTTCTGGAATTGCGAACGCTTCGAAGTGCTCATCTCCGGTCCGCGTTGCTGTCGTCGCTGCCCGCTATGGCGACGACTTCGTTGGGGGAGCAGAGTCGTCCTTGCGCCTAATTGCCGAGACGCTTCACGCCGCTGGACATTCTGTCGAGGTGTTCACGACCGGTCCGCGCACTGAGGTCATGAACGGGATTCGTGTTCATCGCTACTCAACAGATGAAATTCTGTCCGCAGTGCGCGCACGCCAAGCCGATTTCGACGCCGTCATTACCGGCCCGTATTTGCATGAAATCTCGGCGAGTATCGCGGCAGAATTCGGACCGCGGACTATCCTGGTACCCTGCTTCCACGACGAGCCCCAAGCTCGTTCGGGGAATTGGCATCAAACATACGCGGATATCGGCGGCATTTGGTATCACAGCCCCGAGGAACAGAAACTGGCGGAAGCAGAACTTGGCGTCCACTCGCCGCGATCAAGCGTTATTGGAACATACGTAGATGTGAACCGTAACCGTGACACGCATCCACGAATGCCGAACCTCGTGAGAAAGACTCCATACCTCGCTTACGCGGGCCGCTACATCGAAGAAAAGGGAATGCGGCGGCTGCTTGAATTCGCCCGTCGCTATTCCGAGACGCTTGACGGACGATTCATTTTTGCCTTCATGGGCCAGGGGAATATTCCCATTCCCGACGAGCCGTGGGCGCAAGATCTTGGATTTGTTTCGGAGTCGGTCAAACATGAGGTGCTTGCGAACGCAGCCGCACTTCTGACTTTGTCGACGAATGAGTCTCTGTCGTTGGTGATGCTCGAAGCATGGGCGCATGGCACACCCGTCGCCGGCGCCGCCCAGTGTGAGGTATTCCAAGGACACCTACAGCGTGGCAACGGAGGCTTGGCGATCGAATCGTACGACGACTTTTCCGCCACGCTCGATGATCTGTGGAACCATCCCGAACGCTGGAAGGCAATGGGCGCCAAGGCACAGCGATACGTTCAAGAGTGGTTCGGTTGTAAAACTAAGTACTCCACGCGCCTGGTAGACGCGTTGGAGGCGATTCACCAACCGATCGCCGATCAAATGCGGGAGCGTGGCTTGGCACGTGCCGCCCAGACTTCCCGCCGCGTTTGGCGCGAGAACTTTGCCCAATGCATCGAGGAAGCCCTCGACTCCTCAGCTCGGGAAAATCGGGAGCGAATCGACATTGAGCCGCGCTACACGAGCCGGGCGGTGTCCGCGAGTCTTGAAACCTTGCTGGTTCCGATTCGTGTCGTTAATCACGGCAACCTACCGGCGCTACCGCACGGCCCAGCCGCTGTGAGAGTGCACGGCCACATGCGCGACAGCAACGGAAATTCCAACGACCTCGGCGACATGGCGCTGCCGACGATTCTCCTTACCGGCCGGAAAGTGAACCTCGCATTTCCTGTCAGAATTCCGACCGAACCCGGCGCCTATCAGATTCAGTTTGATGCCGCCCGAGCCGGTACTACGCCGGATAAGTTGATGTCGTTTAGGGAAGACTCGATGCTCACTTTGGTCGTAAGGGCCGATTTAATTCCAGCCGCTGAGAACGGTTGTAGCGCCGAGTTCCTTTCGGAACTACGAACCCTCCTCGCCACGGCGCAAAAGCTGCAATCGCTTCCGGATGACTACACGGATGTCACTCAGGGACGTTTCGCCAAATGGAAAGCCTGGATAAAGAAGAAGCTCCTCGGCAACTTCAAGCAGGCGTACGTTGATGTACTGTCTCGCCAACAATCCGCTTTCAATCAAAAGATTCTCGCGTCGCTGCAGGAAATCGCCGAGTGCTGCGCGACACTGGATAGCGCGGTTTCGACGACTCCAAAGCTGACATCGCAAACTGACGAACTCACGAAACTCCGAGCCGAACTAAAGGAGGCCCGTGAGGACATTCGCACACTCGCTCAACAACTTGACGCGACTGGGACCACGCGGACGCGGTGACATCGAAGTTCGCGTGGGAAAACTATCGCTTTCTCTTCATTGACATGACACCACTATTCTGGAACCACGCCGAGAATCGTCTCCGGGCCTTTTGGCGTATTGCCGTTATCCAACTTGTATTCCATGCGCTCCTTCAATCTGTGGTGGGCCGGTTTGACGTTATTATGTCTTACGTTGGCGGCACGCTACATCGACCGAAGGCCGTTCGCGGACTTTGGCTTCGGAATCAATCGCCGATGGGTCATACAACTCCTGCTCGGGTTGTTGGTAGGTTTCGTCGTAACGATGCTGCCATCATTCGCGATGGGCTGGCTTGGCCATGGCCGGCTGGAGTACGTGGGCGATCGGCTCTGGGCCATTCCGCTTTGGATCGGCGTCTCGACCGGATTCGCTAGTTTGCTCGTGGTTGGATTCTGGGAAGAAACATTGTGGCGCGGGCATCTCACGCGCAACATGTCCGAAGGATTGGAAGGAGGGAAAGCTTCCCGTTCGCGCCCGGCAATGGGTATCGTGCTCGCCATTCCGGCGTTGGCTTTTGCTTGTTACCATTTCGTGGGCGGCTGGGAGGACGAATTCCACTTGTTTCAGGTGGCCGATGAGCCGACCGAATCCTACTTGCAGACGGAAATCAACGCGGCCGCGCTGACGTTCTTGATTGCAACGGTTTGGCTGGGGCTCCGGCTGCGCGATCCCAAGTTCCGCACGCCGCTGGCCGACTACCAGCCAGTCACAACTGCCAATCCTCACACATCGCGCTGAGCCAAGGAGCTGATCCACGCGATCTGGATGGCCGCATCGCGCGCCGAGGCGCAGAAGGCTTTTGACCTCTTCATGTAGCAAGTAAACGTGGTTGAGTTCGGCCTTACTCGCCTCGATATTGACATATGCTTTAGACACCAAGACCGCCGCCTTAGATGATGGAGACGATTATGGTTCCGATCAAGCTTCGCTCGGCGTTTGCTCGACTCGACGTGCTAATGATCATGCTGGCAGTGGCGACTTCGGCATACGTTGGCCTTCAACTTTGGCGACATTTCCACCCGGACCCGCCCAACTATTCGCGGATCGAAGAGGGATTGTTCATGGGTGGATGGCTTGACGAGCCACCGCCTGGAGTCACTGCGGTGCTGAATCTATGTGAAAGGGAGGACGCGCAGCAATCACCGGCGCATTCGTGGACGCCGATCGAAGATGCCGCTCCGGCGCCGACACTCGCCTGGCTCGGCGAACGGGTTGCGTTCGTCGAATCGCACCGACACGCCGGTCGATCGGTTTACGTGCACTGCCTCGCCGGAATTAGCCGCAGTGGGTTGGTGACCGTCGCTTACTTGATGAAAAAATGTGGCTGGACTCGCGATGCAGCCTTGGCGTACGTCCGTGAGAATCGCCCGGTGGCCAGCCCCAACCCGGCGTTCATGGAGCTGCTGTTGGAGTGGGAGAAATCTCTAATGCTGCCAGCGGGTGCGAGTGGCACGAGAGAGTTGAGTTGAGGAAATCAAAAGGAAGAGCAAGTGTAGGGCTCCGCGCCGAACTCACCGGGTTACCCGCTCGCAAGCAACGAGACGCCATGCCCGGACCACAAGAAGCAACCTCCCGTCACCCTGACAACTGCTTCTCCACCTCTTCCACGATCGCGTCGGCGTTCTCGAACCAATCCTTTGTCAGGATCAAGACGACGTTCCACCCAAACGCGCGTAGCAATCGAGGGCGAAGCAGTTCGCGCTCCAGAAGATTTGTGTTTTGATAGTAGCTGTCCGTATCGACGATGATTCCCAAGCGATACCGGCGTTCACCGCGGGCGCGCACGGCAAGGTCGCAACGGAAACCGGATTGCCCGACGTTGGTATCCACCTCATAACCGCGTTTTGTGAGTCGGGTGGCAAGCTGAACCATCACGACATTGGTGGGCATCTCACGCGCGGACGTGCCTTTAGTCGGGTTAATTTCCCACAACACGCGGCGCGCGGACGCCTCATCCCCGTTAGAACAGGCTTCGGCATAGCGGAGATAGTTTTTGAGGGCGCGAGCGCCGTCGTTGTAGTCGTTGGTTATCGCGTCGTGCCGGATGGAAGTGACGAGCGCCATGTGCTTCTTTGCTCGGGAAAACGCCACATTGAGTCGGCGTTCGCCGCCGTTCTGGTTGATGGGCCCGAAGTTCATTAACATCTTGCCGTTTGGGGCAGAGCCGTAGCACACGCTCAAAATGATGACGTCTCGCTCGTCCCCCTGGATGTTCTCGAGGTTTTTGACCAACAAGCCGACGAACTGCCCGTTCTCCTCACGCTCCCACTCGGCATCAAGCCGGGCGCGAAAGTCGTCATCGGAATTCGCTAGTCGTTGGAGTGCTTGCTCAATTTCGCCTTGTTGTGCCTGAGAAAAGGCGACAATCCCAATGGACACTCGCTCTGACCGAGAGAGCAGGCCGCAAATGAGATGGGCAATGTAATCCGCCTCCAGAGTGTTAGCTCGCTCTTCATAAACGCCGTTCTGGAGAAAGTGAAAACTGACAGGGCGTTCGAGCAGGCGATCGACGTTGACGAGGCCTTCGTCGGAAGTCGACACACGGATTTCCGCCATCTCCGCGGGCGGCAAAGCCACTTCGGGCACCGTCATTAGCCGACCTTGATAGAATGCCGCGTTGGAAAAACTGATAAGCCATTCGGAGCGGCTGCGATAGTGCCAGCCCAACATGGTTGCCGGTAAGTTGCGGGCGGCGTGATTCAGGAAGCTGTTGCTGCTTAGCTCGTAATCGACCGCCTGACCGAATGCATCCTCCAGAAGCAGTACTTCTTCTTCATCGGTCGCCTTCGATGTGAAAAAGTTGGTGGGCGGCAGTTGCATTTCATCGCCGACCACGAGCACCTGCCCGGCCCGGAAAATCGCGGGTACGGCCTCTTCGAGTGTGAGTTGGCTCGCCTCATCGAAGATCACGACATCGAAGAGATTCGCCAAGGGCAAGGCGTCAGAAACGCTCAAAGGACTCATGAGCCAAACCGGCTTCAAATCTCTAAGCACTAACCCGGAGTCACCGCCGACCAGGTCGCGGATGGACCGAAACCGCATGGTCTTGTTGAACTCGTGCTCAAGCTCCCTCCGGCCGCGATTGTAAAGCACCTTGAGCTCTTTTTCGTTCGGCGTCAACTGGGCGTGCGGCCGCGAGGCAACGCGAACGTGGTCCAGGAATACTCGGCATTGGCGATCACGCACCGCTTCGGCGTTGGTCGAGTACCATTGATCATGTGACTTTTCGAGTCCGGCCAAATGCATGGCATGAACCTTGCGGTTAAACCGTGCCAAGGACGGGTCGGCGCGAAACACGTCGTGGACGGTGTGCTCGGCGATAACCGCCTCCAACTGCTCGGGCCGGAAGGGAAAACGTCGCCAGGCGCCGGCGAGCGGCGCGGGCATCGCGGCCAACGCCTTAAGGCACGGCACGAAACCGGGCAGTGCGTCAAGTGAATCCTCCATACGCTTCAATTCGTCGTGAAGTTCTGACAAGGACAGGTCATCAAGGTCCGCGAAAATCCCGGCCGACTCATCGTTGAGCGCAGCGACCGTTGACCTGAGCTCGAGCATCGCCTGAACGGTTTCGTCACCGCGCGTCGACTCCACGACCAATCGGTGAAAAGCCTGCAAGTCAGCAGGTAGGCGTTCCACCCCTTGAACCAAAGAAGCAACACGATTGGAGAAATTGCCGAAGGCACCCGAATACGAAAACTCGCCACGGGCATCGCTTTCCAGTTTCTCCAGTTCGCCCGCTATCTGATGCTCGCGCTCCAGTCCTTCAAGGATGCGCATATAGGTTGGCTGCACTCGATGACTCGCGAAGTCATAGCTACGTCGTAGGACGGCGCGCAGTCGCCACCAACCCGGCGAAAAGAAGCGCGCGATGGAGTTTTCCTGCCTGCGCACTTGTTGCAGCGCCGTGGTCGTGTCCGGCGCTGACAGCTTCTGCCGCCAGGTATTGTTAGCGTTCCGAGCATGTCTCAGTTCTTCTTCCTTCGTGTTGATTCTCGTGCGATGCGCCCGCAATCGTTTGGCGAGATCGCTTTTCGCAACCAAGAGCCCCAGTATGCCATGCTCAGCCAGGAATTGCATCGACTCGGCATATGCCACGAGCTGCTTGAGTTTGTCGAGCGAGCCCCAACACTCTCCCGGTAAGTCAAGCAGATGCATCGCGTTGTGGAGCTTGTTGACAAGGTTCTTAACTCTCGGCAGGGCCTCGTGGATTGCCTCAAGAGGCCGATCCATTTGGCCGAATCGACTGTGCAAGCGTCGCAATGGATGTTTGGCGAGGATGCCGTCAGGCTGAACCGCGTTCAGATAGTCACGCAATTGATCGATGGCTGCGACGTTTGCATGCCAGTCGCGAAACAGCGGCAGAAGCTCGCGTTCTCGTGCCGACAAGTCCGGCGCCATTCCATTGAGCGCGACGGAACGTTGCAAAAGGTCGCCCAGCGGCAAACCAGCTTGTACTGGCGCCGTTCGCATGGCGGCGTCGTAACGCTCGAGAGGTTCGAGCGCGGCTTTCAGGCGGCCGATGATGTGGGTCCGAGTCGCTTCGGTCTTGGTCGTCTGGTCCTCCTTCGCAGCCAGAAACGCCTCGTAGGTCGTCTTCAAGTCAAAGATGAATTCCTTCTTGTCATCCCGGGCGTCGTGAATCAGCGTGCACAGTTCGTGCAAGCCGGCGTGGTGCAAGCGATAATAGACGACATCCAGCGCGGCTCGTTTCTCGCAGACGAACAATACCCGCTTTCCTCTAGCCACGTAATCGGCGATGAGATTGGTGATGGTCTGCGACTTGCCCGTGCCCGGCGGGCCTTGAATGATGAAGTGTCTCCCCGTTCGTGCCAGCGCGATCGCGGATGCCTGGGTTGGATCGCAATGCACAATCGGGTAGCTATCCTCGATCGGCAGCGGTTTCGGCGGATCGGTCGGCGCTTCACGCGGCTCAAGAGAAAAGATGGTGTCGAAGGGTTGATGCTCTTTGTTCTCATCCAGAAGCACGGAATAATCGCGTACCAGCGACATCTTACGGTAGTGGAAATTACCGAGCGTGACGTTGCAAAGATCGAACTCCCAGCGATAGGGGTTAGTTTCCTCCCCGGCTTGGCTATAGAGTTGTTGTTCCTTCTCTTCCCCAAGCTCATCGACCACTGGCGTCATGTGCGTCCGTGGCCGCGGCGACTCCACCAACGTGCGTAAGCGTGGCTCCGCCGGCGCGATGCGCGTCTGAAACCAGCGCAAGCCGAGCGGATGATAATTGTCGCGCTCGTAGCTGTAGTCGATGTCGAGGAACGTCCGCACGCCGCGCCCGGACAGCCGAGCCCGCCGCCGGTACTGCTCCAGACGCCGTTGGGCTTTGGCATGTATCAAGTTGATGCGCGGTTTGCTGATCTTTTCGACCGTAACGGCCGGCTCGCTAGCTTGGACCTTTCCGGCAATGTGGGCATATAGTTCGTCGAGTGAATCCTGCGCAAGATCGATGAATTCTGGGAGATCGACCGCATAAAGCTGCTTCAAGTAGAAGCGCAGAACTGGATTAACCTCTGCCTCGCTTCCGATCGGCTCAAGCGTGTAGACATCGCGAACGCCTTTTATTTTTGCCAAACGAATCGGTAACAGCACCAGCGGCGAATCGAAACGCTCAGGGGGCTGTTCCTTTAGGTTCGCCCAGCGTAGGAAGCAAATCACTAGCCGAAGCTGAGCGAAGCCAAACTCGGTCTGATCGCGCCGCGCTTCATTGCGAATTTCATCCAGCTGCCCCGGAAGGTATAACGCCTCCTCGAACCGAAGGTATTTGTTGAGTGAAATCTGGCCTCCGGCGATCACCGCGTCCTTGAAGGCATGGTCCCAGGTCAGAATCTGTTCCGGCCGGACGTTCTGCATATCAAATGAAAGCGGCACCGATGCCCACGTGAGGTTCACCGTTTGCGACGTGGCTCGAAAATGCAACAGGCGATTGCGCCGCGAGATCTCGAAAAGCCGTTGTTGAAGGCACGACAGGATGAGTGAACGCTTGCCGCGGCGGTCGGAGCGTTCAAAACTCGCACTGCGGGCGAGGTGGAAATCCAAATCGACATCTTGATCGCGGTAGTTCTCCAGAACGCGAAGGAGCATCGATACGTCCTGCGGTCGTCGATGGCGATCCAACTCGGTCATGCGGGTGATCGCTTTGGCAAGCACCGGATGAAGGTTGGGGTTTAGCTCAAACAGGTTGCGGCGGTGTCGCACGAAGGCCGTCAGGTCATCCGGGTCGTTGAGATCAAGTCCGCCGGCGCACGATGCCAGAACCAAACCGAGTACGAAAACATCGGTCAATGGATCATGATGGCCGATTTCGTGTTCCCAGCTCACATAGCCTGGAAGGTAAACAGGTTGGCTGATCGGCGCTCCACGCTCGCCGATTTGCAGGCTGATGCTGTGATCGTTACCCTGTTCAACATGCATTTGCATGCGGTACTGTCCGACAACCTCGACAGCGGACGCGGCCGGCTGTTCGAGTCCGCGCAACTTGCCAGAGGCATATGTGGGCTTATGGGAGTTCGCTTCTTCAAACCAGAGACGGTTCTGTTCCACATGAATCGCGTTAACACCCTGCAACGGCGCCACGAGACCAGCGCGATGGACGGCCGCAACCTGGCGAATCAGTGGCAGGGCGCTGGCCAGCACGTCCTCGGTCGTAAAACCACCGGCTTCTAGTCGTTGATTCAGATAGTCGGTGAAAAACATCATGACGAAGCAGCGGCCTCCGTCCGGGCGAGGAGGGTTTCCGCGTCCTTGTCGATCCTCGCGAACGCTCTCTTTCCGATGGCAAGTTCTTTCTGAACCAATTCAGCGAAACGCTTATCGATTCCGAGACGTCGGGATAGAATGATCGCCGCCGACAGCGCCACGTCGCCGAGTTCGCGATCGACGGTTGTGAAATCCAGCATCAAATAACACAAGTAATCGCCAATCGAACGATCACCGTGATCCAGTTCGGCCTTAAGTGACTCTTCGACCGTCGCATTGGCTTGCGCGGTTTCAGCCTCGATTCGGAAGTCCGCGAAGAACTGTCGAGCGTGCGCTAGAGTCGCTTCGGTTTGATACCATTTCGGCTTCAGCAGCGCTTGCAGGAATTGTCGGGTGATGCGCGCCGCGTGCGCCTGTCCCAAGAGGTCGAGGCAATGCAGATCGAGTCCGTCAGAGATCATGCGCTCGATCTCACTATGTGCCTCGTCGCCCTTTTCCGACCAGAGCCGAAGCGCTCGCGCGCGGATGTACGACTCTGGATGGCTGATTTTGGCCGTGCTCAACCTGTCTTTCGCGAATATTTCGTCCGCTTGCCGCAGATAACTCTCGGCGTTTACGTCGCTCAGTCCCGTTTCAATCTTGATCAACGCACCGACCGCGCATGAGATGCTGCCGCAAGCGTGATAAGCCCAGCGATCAGCATAGATTTCACTCCACAGGGCATTGAATCGCACGCTTTCGGTGGCTGCCGGCCCGGCAGCAACGTCATTCGATAAAGCCCGCAACAGATCACACGCAACCAAGTAGTAACCATCGCACTCCTGATACAACAGAAAGTGGGCTAGCTCATGTGCCAGAACGGCCCGTAGTTCGTTTTCGGTGAGCACTTCTGCGACTGGACCGGTCAAGATCACGTGAGCCTCGTTCGGCAAGTAGGCGAGTGATGCGTTCAATCCGTTGCCGCCTTGTGCCTGATAAAGCGTGACATTGCAATGAAGCCCAATGAACTCACGCGCTTCATTGGCCAACTCGTACAGCTTCGGTTGTGCCTGAGGCTCAAGCCGGTAAGTGGACTTGAGCAACTCTAGCCGCACTGCGTCCGCCTCCTCGAGACGCTTCGAAGTCGACGCGAACCACTGCCACAGGCCTGGCTCCGTCGCACGAAGATGCGACACCATGGCGCGATGATACGGCATCGGAATGGGCGTCGTCGACTCGTTGGCAATGGACATGGCGGGGAGAATCGCCTGAAACTGAACGACCGTTAGAATGACAGTGCCCCATACCACTCTATGAATGATATGGGGCACGTCGACAACTCAATTAGCTAATGCCGGGCGGTCATTTCCGCACATATAACCACACGAAACCCGTGCGATCTTCGTTCATGAAATCGCTGCGTTTCTCGTAGAGTTTCTGGAACTCCTTGTTGGCTTTGGTGCGCGTTTCCTCGTCGGCCGTCTCGGACGACAAGTCCTTCGTGGCGATTTCGACGGACTTCTGCCATTCGGCAAACTTCTTCTTGAAGTCCTCGGCACTCACACCCTTGGCCGGGGAGACGAGGGTAACCGAATCCCCAATGAGCACGTCGAGTTTGCCATCGCCGTTCACATCATCGATCCAGATGCGCGTCGACTGCGTCGGCCCCGAAAGTTCATCCTCCTTAAGCATGTCCCCATAGGCATGGGTCTTGCCCGGCTTGATGACCGATTGGAACGGCTGCAATTCCGGCAGTTTACCCTTGCCCGCCTGGTTTTCCGCCCATTGCACACCGCCGCTGCTCGAGCCGCTGAGCAAATCGAGGTCGCCGTCGCCATCCCAGTCGACCACGAACGGATCGCTGTGATGGCCGTCGATTTTCAGACGTTCGTCGCTGGTCTTGATGGCTTCGGGCTTCGGCTGGAACTTGCCCTTGCCCTCACCTTTGAACCAGTAGAACGAGCCGGCGAAATTGCCCACCACAAGATCGAGGTGCCCATCCGCATCCCAATCGACGGCGAACGGCCGAGTGCAAATGTTCTCGGTCATTTGCTCTTCGCCTTTGATGGGAATGATGAGCGGTTCGTCGTCGGTGCCCTTCAAGGCTTCCGCTTTCCGGAATGTGCGATCGGAATTGCCGTACAAGACTTGAAACAGTCCCGCCATCGCCTTTTCCATGCGGGAGTACGAACCGGAGAGAATGTCGAGGTGGCCGTCACCGTCGATGTCCACTAACTGTGGAGTGGAGCTGGTGCATCACCACACACCGGGCACTTCGGCCACCTTCCCCTCGGCCTGTAACCAGTCGCCCGGAGCGAACTTTTGCGCTCCCAAATGCTTGAAGACTTTGATCTTTCCTTGTTTGAACTGGCCAACGAGCAGTTCTTTCCTGCCGTCGCCATCGATGTCGGTCCAGCAGGGCGCGGCATATCCCGGGCTTTCCACGCGAACGGCAGCATCGCCTGCCTTGAGCCGCACCGGCGACTCGAAGTCGGCAGCGCTGCACGCCGACGTGCCTCCGCCCAGGATGAGCGCGGAGAGCAGAAGTCGTTTCATGAAACCATCCTCCTTTGTGAAAACCAGTGTGCGTCACGGATGACCCAATGAAAATGAGTATACTGGAGCGCGACGCCCCTACGCAAGTTAGTGCACGGTACGGTAGTGATACCGTTTGAATAAAACCTGAATTGCTACAATCAATTTTAGGAGCAGAAGGGCGGGAAACGGCCACACACCGTCCGGTCATCGCGAATACAGGTTGAACCAGCGGCCGCTGGTTCTTCTTCCCGCCCTTCTGCCTCGCGCATTTCACGCTGTCTTCTTTCGATACCTAGTATTGCTCGTAACTGAATCCTCGGTCCGCTCAATCATTCCCTTGGACTCCATTCTCCGAAACGTCGTCCTAATGCGATGATCTTCGGCTATGTGCGTGATCTCGCGGGCCTTAGAGTTGTTGATCGTGCGGTGCGTGGCAAGATAATCCATGATGGCTTCTTCTGCCGACGCCAACTTTTCGTGCTTGAGGACAACCAACACCGAGTTGTCTCGCTCTTGAATGAGTGGTTGTTTCAGACCCAGCTTATGCATCGCATCAAATGCCGTATTAAGCCCTTCGCCAACATCTTTGTTTGGAGGATTTGGGAACTTGTTGAGTACACGGACAATCGCGCCGTTTCTAGCAAACCGTTCCGAGAGAATATTTCGCACCGTGATGTGGGCGGGGAGACGGCCCGGATTCTCTACTTCTACCCGGTTTTCAAATATCCGAATATGAACATCGTCCGCAACACTGTAGTCGCGATGCAAAACCGCATTGGTAATGATTTCGTGTAGCGCTTCCGGTGGATAAACAAACCCTTCAAGGGACTCCTTTCCCAGTTTTGGAATTCTTTCGACTTCTTTTGCCGTTGTGTCTACTGCCTCTTGGATTTGTCGGTAAAGCCACCCTTCGATTGTGATCGGATCGAATGCCAAAGCGTCACGAAAACCTTCTTTGGCAGTCGTTTTGTATCGATATAGTTTGATGCCGCAGCGTTTTGGAAGTACCGCTTGCGGCTCCTCAGCAAACAAGAGAATCCCAGCGACAGTAGGCTTCCCGCCAGAAATCAAAATCTGCTTTTTGAGCCAAGCGTCGGGCGTGGTTTGAGGGACCACCTCTCTAACGAACTCTTTTGCTGGCTCGGAATCCGTAACCAGCTCGGCGTCCACGTTTACAATCTCACTTTCGAATGACGTGAGTCCTTTCGCATACTCAAGGCGACGAATGGAATCGGAGTTTACAGGAAGACTCTGCGCACCGCGCCGCGTATATGGGATCGAGTTGGTAGCGTTAACGATCCGCTTAGTCTTGAGAATTTGAACATGAAGCACAAGCCCAGGGTGCTCATCGCATCTCATGAACTCGTAACCACAATCCTGTCCAAGGGGGAAAAGCAGTTCGAACGCTTGAAGATGCCCATTAGCTGCTTCTGGATTCTCGAATCCGCGCCACTGGCGATGCTTGGCTATTCCAACCTCATCAATCCCTATGTAGAGATCGCCGCCGTCCGTGTTGGCAAAGGCGGATAGCACTTTGGTCAAGTTTGCTGGACTTACTTCCTTGGACTTAACCTCTGAGAATTGCCCCTCTGCAACAGCGACTAACTTTTTCGCTTCATCCGCGCTAATTCGGATTACCTGCACGTCTTCTCCTTCTAACAGTAAATCGCCAACTATCAGAAGATTATGGAGACTTCAAATGCGTCAGTCAAGACATTAAGAACATTTATTGTCGTTTGAAGTTATGGGAATCCGTTAATTCGAATCGTAAGTAATTGTCAATAAAAGAGTTGCGCGAACAAATCTGAAACTGGTCTGCTCCTGAAGAAATGTACTTTGGGGAGCGGCCCGCGTCTTGGTGGCGCACCAGTCTTATAAGCTGGCGGAGGGGTCCGGCCTCGTGGCAAGGATGGGATCGAAACCCACGTTCTCCATTTAGCGTTTCTTCTTGGCGGCGCGTTTGATGAGGCTGAGAAGCGCGTCACGTGCCCAAGTGGACGTTTCTGCTTTCTGACTCTGCGCGGCCCGATCAATCGCTATGCGTTCGTCCTGGGTTAGGCGTATACGGAGAACGTTAGTTTTTGCTTCGCCTTCAGGCTTAGGAGGTCGTCCTATCATGCCCTTAATGGTAGCCACAAAAAGAAGAAAAGCAAGGTGCTTTTCTATTGACACAATACTTGTTGTGGCTACAATAAGTAGAGACAAAGAAACCCGCGATTGCTGTTAACAATCGCGGGCAACTACACTTGGCGGTTAAGCCAGAATGCAGCGTAGAGAACTTCATTCTAGCGATCCGCCACAAAGGCGAAAGGCGGATTGCTGTGAACAAGATGAGCAAGGAAAAGCGGGACATAATCCTGCGGCTGCTGGTCGAAGGCAACTCGATTCGGTCCGTTACGCGGTTGATGGGGACCAACATCCCTAGCGTTCTCCGTCAACTTGTGTGGGCGGGTCGCCGGGCGCAAAGCGTCATGGATAGGCTGTTTCAGAATCTCACCCTGGAGCACGTTGAGGCGGATGAGGCTTGGACGTTTGTCCAAAAAAAGCAGGCACGTTTGACGACCGACGAACGGACCTATCGCAGCGACATCGGCGATATGTACCTATGGACCGCGCTTGACCAGAAAACGAAACTGATTCCGACGTTCCTTGTTGGCAAGCGTTCTGCGGACAACGCGCGCCGATTCATGATGGACCTTGCGAGCTGCCTGGAATGGCCGACAATCCATGAATCGAATCCGCACGACTTCCGGCCGGGTGAGTACCGGCGGATCATTCAGATTTCTACCGATGGTTTCCCTGGATACCCGGAAGCCGTTGACCTAGCGTTTGGGCCTTATGCAAAGTTCGGTACGATCATAAAGGACTACCGGAACGCGAACATCATATACACCCCTTCCGAGATGGTTGGAACCTTCCGGCGCGGCGTAAAGGGGATAGACGAAACGGAAGAGCGGACGATATGCACCAGCCACGTCGAAAGGAATAACTTGACGGTCCGGACGTTCATCCGGCGCTTTGCCCGGCTGTCGCTCGGCTTCTCGAAAAAGCTGGAGAACCTAGAGGCAGCGATTGCGTTGCACATGGCTCACTACAATTTCTGTTGGAGGCCCGGCAAGATGCGGATTACCCCAGCGATGGCCGCCGGTGTTACGAGTCGCTTCTGGACGTTCGCGGACTTGATGGCCGAACTAGAGGCGGTTCCGGTTTGAATCAGGAACGTGTTATGGCCTTGGAAGTGGTCTTAAACAAGCCTGGGGTATACCGAATTCTGCTTGAAGAGTCGATGGAAGGAACCTACGTCAACGTTTTTGACTCCCCTGACGCAAGGGGGCCATGTCGCGATCAGCTTCAAGACAATGTCGATATGGCCAAGTGTGCGTGCCGTCAGGACTACGGCGTCAAGGACGCAGATTGGCGTGAGGCACCAGACGAACGATGGCACTGAACAACCAAATGCCAAATGGTATCACTACCCACGGTACTCGGTCAGATTGTCTGTCACAAAGCGGCATATGAAGGAACCTGAGACCGTATAATGCACATTGGAAAGGGCATGGCCATCGACCGAAAGCGACAGGAATGGCGATCACTCATGTCATCCGTGAAGACATAGAGGGCTGCAGGTCGCGATTGGGTTTGACGAGCACGCGCTCGCGCGGATGAGCGAGCGGAAGGTCACCCAAGACGAAGTCGTCGAGGTGCTACAAAGCCCAGACCAAACCGGGCTGCCCACGCAGACGAATCGGTTTCGTTATCGCAAGACTCTTGGTGGACGGCCGGTGGACGTTGTCTTCGAACGAGATCCAACGCAAATCGTAGTGATCACGGTTATCGCCTGATTGCGCGGTTGATGCTCCTTGTGGAGGTAGAGCCGTGACCAAGCCGAAGTTTCATCTTGAGGTCTCGTTTAACGAAGCCGGCGAGCCTGTGGCGGGCTACTTGCGCGTACGCGAGGGGAAAGTGGCGCAAACAAAGGAAGTGAGTGTCGGCCTCGTTTTTGCGGATTACGCCGCCGATGGTTCCCTGCTCGGCGTCGAGTTGCTCGGCCCGTGCGACGCCCAACTGCTCGACCGCCTCGCGGAACACGAACCCGAAACTGTCCGCCGATTTCTCCGTGAAGGCGCGCGACAACAGCTCGTGGTCGCGTAGTTTCAATGCTTGGCAGCCACAGGATTCGGCTTACCCCGGATTCCCTGCGTCTTTCTCGTCCATTGACCGCATCACAGTTTCAACGGAACGCAACAAAGCCCTCACGTCCGCCGGGAAAACGTGGCCGATGGTGCCGATTCTAAAACACTCCGCGCTTGAAACTTTTCCGGGATAGATCACGAAGCCTTGTTCGACAAGCTTGTCGGAGAATCTGGCGAAGTCGAAGCCACGCCTGGCTGGAACACGAAATGATGTGATGATTGAGCTTTGCCGTTCCGGGCGTAGATATTCCTCGAAGCCCAGTCGGCGCATGCCGGCGATGAGTGTTTCTTGGTTGGATCGATACCGAGCGGCTCGGGCGGCCACGCCTCCCTCTGCGTCCAACTCGGCGAGCGCTTGTCGAAGCGCCAGGAGTACATGTGTCGGCGGCGTGAAGCGAAACTGGCCCGTCTGCTCCATAGCCTGCCATTGATCGTACAAATCCAGGCTAAGCGTGCGTGCCCATTCGCGGGTGCGCTGCAACTGATCCCGGCGGCACAAGACGAACGCAATCCCCGGCACGCCTTCGAGGCACTTGTTCACCGACGAGATCAAAAAGTCCACGTGGCACGAGGCAACGTCAAGCACGACGCCGCCGAATGCGCTCATCGAATCGACGACGTATACCTTGCCGTGTTTCCGAACGACCTTGCCAATCTCCGCGATGGGATTGAGAATTCCCGTTGTCGTTTCGCAATGGACAACGGCAACCCCGGTAATCTCCGGATGCGCAAGCAATGCCGCGTCGACGGCAGCGGCGTCGGGCCACTCGTGTTCTGCAACCTCGATTACCGTGTGGGCGATCTTGTGGATAGCCGCGATTTGAACCATGCGCTTGCCGTACGCGCCGTTGACGATGATCAGCCAATGACCATTCGGCGGAGCGACACTCGAGAGCACGGCTTCGACCGCGAAAGTCCCGCTGCCTTGCAACAAAACGGCTTCGTAGCCGTCTCGCTGTGATAGTCCCGCGACGCGAAGTAGTGCACGGCGGATTTCACGAATCGTCTCGATCATCTCATGGGTGCGCGAGCCAATGTCATGGCACATCGCGCGCTTGACCGTGACTGAAGTAGTAATCGGTCCCGGCGTAAACAGAAGCTTATCTGTGGACCTGGGCTCGGCATCGGGCAAGCCTGGAACATCGGGCGTCAACTCAAAGGATGTAACCATTGCACCGAACCTTCCGGAGATTAGCCCCACAGGGCGATCGTCGCGACGCCGCTGCTGATGAGGACGGAGCCCAACAAGCGCATCGGCGTGCCTTTTTCCTTCAGAATAATAATGGCGGCGAGCGTGCCGAAAACGACATTGACCTCGCGCACCGCCCCGACGTAACTGGCGCACACACCGGATTGCATGACAACGAGGATTATGGCGTAGGACGCCATCGCCGCGACTCCGGCGGCTGCACTACGCCAGCGCGATGCCTGCCACTCGCGCCGCAGGCCGCCCCACCCGATCGTGGCGACCGCCGCCGGTGTCAGCCATAGCAACGTCAACGTCATCGCGAAGTAGGTGTAAAGCAAGGGGTTGGTACCCGTGACGGCGACTTTGTCCAGAAGTGTGTAGAGCGAGATGAATAGCCCGGCGGACAGTGCCCAACCTGCGGAAGCTGTTCGCAGTGATTCCAGGCACGTGCGCCATGCGCGCAGGCGCGACAAGTTGAGCAACGCGAGTCCGTTTACGATCAGGCCGATGCCGATCAGTCCAAACGCCGTCGGCTGCTCCGACAACAGCAAAACAGCCCAGCCCAGCAAGAATACCGGGGCGGTGCCGCGCGCCAGCGGATACACCACGGAGAGCTCGCCCGACTTGTACGCCCGCGCGATTGCCAGGTAGTACAGCGCCTCGAATAGGGCGCTGACAGCCAGGATGCCCCAAATGCCGGCCTCGATGGTCTCGCCGCCCCACAAGAGCAGCACGGGCGAACACAGAACGCTTGCCCAGAGCCACATCCACCAAACAAATGCCGTCCGTTCGTGTGCTTGCTTGATCGCCAGGTGCTGCACCACGTGCAGACATGCTGAGCCAAGAATCAGCAAGACGCTGAAGGCGCTCATCTCGCCGCCCTCACGGGCGCGTCCGTTTCATGCAGCCAGGCGCGAAAACGCGCGGCGACTTGCCAGGGCGCCATCGTCGGCCGCGGCAACTCCTCTGCCCTTTCGGGACACACTTTCACATGGGCGAGCGTAAGGCTCGCGTCGGGATCGCGCAGTGTTTCGACAATATCTTCCGTCGTCGGGACGCGCCGAACGCGCGCATAGCCACATGCCCGGGCGACGGCTGCAAGATCAACCGAATGGGAAACCGTCGCCTGGCCTCCCGTTGACTCGTGCATTTCGTTGTCGATCACCAGGTGCAAAAGGTTAGGCGGCTGTTCGTATCCGATCGTGGCCATGGCGCTCATGCGCATGAGCGCGGCGCCGTCGCCGTCGAGGACAATGACGCGCCGCCGCGGCTGCGCCAACGCCAATCCAAGGCCCAGGCTTGAGGCGCAGCCCATCGAACCCACCATATAGAGCTGATTCGGCCGGTCTCCCAGGCCGTACAACGCACGCCCCGTGTAGCCAGTGGTGGCGATGACGGCATCGGTGGGACGGACATGTCTTTGCACGGCTTGAAGCACTTGGGTTCGCGTTGGCCGATGTTCCAGCCAGTCGGGGCCAGGTCCGGAATCGGTGTGTATCGGCCGCACCTTTGGCGTCGACTGAAGCGGATGTGCCGCTACTTGTCCTTTCCGCATAATCAGTCCATAGGGCAGCCCGGTCTGGCCCATTTGGCGACATGCCTCGCTCAACACCGCCTCGATTTCGCTCTCCTCGCGTGGAAAGAACGCATACGGAATCCGCATCGTGTCAAATAGGTTCGGGGTAATCTCGCCCACCAGGTCGTGCTGGGGTTCGTCCCGTTCGCCGCCCGGCTCTCCACGCCAGGTGACGATGAGCAGGACCGGAATGCGCAGGATGGCATTGAGCGACGTAAGCGGGTTAACCGCGTTGCCAAAGCCGGAGTTCTGGAACATGACGATGCCGGGCTTCCCACCGAGTGCGGCGCCGGCGCCGATGGCGACGGCATCTCCTTCATTGGCTGCGCCGACGTATTCAACATCGCGCCAGTCGATCGCGTAGTTGATGAACGGCTTCAGGTAGGAGCACGGCACGCCGGTGTAAAAACGAAACCCAGACGCCAACGCCTGTTGACAGAAACTAGCGGCACGAATCATGGAGCTATCCTACCCGATGGCGGACCTTACCTTTACGCCGGAACGCATGTCACGCATTCTTTTCGAATCGAGTGCCCATTCACTGAACCCGATGTCGCAGAACCGTTCCGGCTGTTTGAGGTTGTGGTTGGGTGACGGTTACGTTCCTTTGCCGGGAGGTACCGGTTTTCCGCTTCGGCGAGTTCTGCTTCGCCTTGAATGCGGAACACTTCGGCCAACGGAGCTACCCGGCTCTCCACGGCAACCAGGTTTTGTTCTCGGAAAAGCAGGCTAGCGGTTTCTTGCATCGACGCCAGGGCCGAACGCATCAAGTGATTCGCCCAGATCACCACGGAGATTCCGGCCTGACGAAAGATATCGGTCGGAGTGGAATAGTACTTGGTCGGCACGATTACGACGGGTAAACGCCGACCCCACTCCGCCTTGAACTCAAGAATCTCGTTAGGAGTGCTTTGAGCGCTGTGCATGAGAATGGCATCGGCGCCGGCATCGTAGTAGGCCTCGGCTCGCGCAAGCGCCTCCGGCATTCCCCAGCCGGCGATTAACGCCTCGACGCGCGCCACGACGACGAAATCATCGCTCTGTTGTGCGTCCTTTGCCGCCCGGATCTTGCCGGCAAACTCGGCGACGTCGGCCAGCGGCTGGGCCTTGCCGTTGATGAAGCTGTTGGTCTTAGGAAAGAGTTTGTCTTCGAGGCAGACGCCGGCCACTCCCCGCTGTTCGAGCTTCCGAATGAGCCTGCGCACGGAGTTGAAGTTGCCATATCCGGTGTCGCCGTCCAATAGGATGGGCACTCGTGTGGCGTCACACATGAACTCAACGACGTCGAGCACCTGAGTCCAACTGGCCTCGTTGTGGTCGCGCACACCCAGGCTGGCCGCCATCGACAGACCACTGGCCCATATTCCTTCGAAGCCGGCTTCTTCTACGATCTTGGCGCTCAAGCCGTTGTGAGCCTCCATCAGGAAGCTCAACTCCGGACTGCCGATCAGCTTCCGTAATCGTGTCGTTTTGGGCAGATGGGTCGCTTGCATGCTTCTCTCCTGACTGAAATCCTGCTTTCCATTCCACTAATTGCGCAAAGAGCGAAAACCGACCCTGAAAAAAAAGTAGAGAATGGATGAAAAACGGCCTAACTGGCTTATCTACGTCGGACTTCCGATGCTACATAATTTCTTCACAGTCGCTCCTACCGATTCCAGCGAGAGCGATAGCCGAGAAGTGACTTATTGGTTTGTTTTTTCTGGGACGGCGACTGCCGCTCCGAACGGCTTGGGCGGAATAGCGCACGTTCCAACTCAAGAAGCCAACAGCGTTTAGGCCGGCGAATTTCCTTTCCGGCGACATCTTTGAAAAAAACCCACTTCGGCAAGGCCGATTGCACGCCATCATTGCGCCTGAGTAGTTGAGACGCTAATCCGATGACTGTCTTATCCAATGGGCGTCGTGACTTGATTGTGGCGCCAACCGGAGGATTGATCATGGTGTTGCCGATTCGGTGGGGACGAACGAAGAAAAGTGGAAAAGCGCATCCGCGTCGTCATGCGTCAGGGCGGCGTCGGCTCAACTTGGAACCGCTTGAAGATCGTCGACTGCTCGCGGGCTACGAGGTGTGGGCGATTGATCAATCGGACACCGCGGCTGACGGTGGAGGCACCCTTTACATCTACGACGGCGCTCAACTGACACAAGGCGAGCCCAGCCTGGCCACACCGGAAGTAATTGACCTCGGAGTAGACGCTCGCCAGCTGTGCCTTTCCCAAACCGGGACGGCGCCCCAACGTCCGCACATGGCCATGTTCAATCACGGGAACACCCATGCCGTGATCGCGTTCGTCGCCACCGGGCACGTGCTATTCATGGAAACCGCGACTCGGGAGCCGGTTGGCTGTATTGATGTCGGGGTGCAAGCCCATGCCGCCACGCCCGCGCCGGACGACAGCTATGTCATTGTCGCCAACCAAAACGGAAAGCTTCTGCAACGCATCCAAACCGACTTCATCAACAACCAGTTTACCCTTGACCCGAATGCGACTCTGAATCTGGCGACATGTGTCACGCCGGGCGGTCTACCGTGCGAGGACGCGCAACTCAGGCCGGACAACGCACCAATATGTCCGATCATCGAGGGGACGAGCCGATTCAGTTTTGTAACGCTTCGCGGCGGCGGCCTATTCGTCGTGGATAACCTGGCCACCCCGTTGAGCATCGTTGCCGAGTATGATAGGGCACATGTCGAACCGAATGGTTGCGGCGGGATCGAAGCGGCCGGCAAGATGTTCATCAATTCCGGTGGCGCCACGTCGGCGAATCCGCTAAACGCCGATCTTTACTCCTTCGCACTGAGCGATTTTGATTCGGTCCCGAACCCTCCCAATTCACCCACCCCAACGGTCATTTTCAGTTACACGGGATTCGTGGATTCCCATGGCGCGAGCCTCGTTGGCAGCGGCCGAGTGCTGTGGGTTGCCGATCGGGCGGCGGATTTCATCGTTGCCGTGGACACCGTCACGAATCAGGAGATCAATCGGATTCGTATCAAGAATGCGTCGACCAGTCGACCCGCGCCGGATTTGATGGACTCTTCCCCGGACGGCAAATGGGCGTTTGTTGCATTGCGCGGCCCGAACCCCCTCACCGGAAACGTCACCGGCGTCGACAACGCCAAGGGTGTCAGCCCGGGAGTCGGGATCTTGAAGGTCCGAGCCAACGGCCGAACGGGAGACTTCGTGGGTATCGCGCCCATCAGCCACGTGGTGAGCGGAGTCGAAAGGGCTGACCCCCACGGCTTGATGGTGCGGTCGGTCGTTCCGCATCCGTTGTCCAATCCGAATGGCCGAGTTGGTTTGCCGCGGACTCCGTTGCATTTTCCGCATCTTACAAATGCGGCGGGCGGGCTGTTCGGCGTCGACAATGGACACATCTCCGTCATCACGGGGGATCGCAGTCGGTTGTTATCCGGCGCCTGGGACCATTCGGCATACGGCAACGCCCACATTAGCGGCTCTCTCTCGGCGGGGTTTCATTTCGGCGGCATGATCGCGAATGGACTAATGGGACCGACGCATTCAACGAGCCAGGTAGGCGGACAGGTAGCTTATCACAAACCTGGCTGACTCTGAAGGAAAACGCATTTCGGCCAGGTCTGGTCGAACGACAACGAGACTGAGTCCAAAACACAAGAGAGTCAACCTGCTCCTGAGCCTGAGGTTCCCGCGACCCAACGAGAGGAAGAGGTCGTGGTTGTTCGGAATGTGTTCCCGATCGGTAAGCCCGACACACCGACGTCTCCGCCGCCGGCAGCGACTTCTGAAGTCGTTCTCCTCGCCGATACACCGGAGCTGCGAAATCTGCCACTCCGTGCGGCAAATGACGACGCGACATTGATTTCGGCTGACGTATTGCCGACCGAGCCGTTGCACCCGTTGCCCACCGAACACGCCGTAATCGTCGCAACAGGTCCGAGCAAGTGGTGGCAGCCAATGGCTGGCGTGGTAATGCTCTCGCTCGGCGCTTGGCAGCTCGTCTTGCCTCGGCGGCAAACGGCGGTACGAGAGAATGCGTTGAGCGCAAGTACTCGGTCGAAGCCAGAGTGAACGGCTGCTATAAGGAAGGCTGCGATCTTGACTACGCCCGGAGGGATTCGAACCCCCAACCTACGGTTCCGAAGGTGGACGCTTTAGAAGGGATTGGTTCTTCCCAATCGCTCGCTGGCACAGAAGTTACGGAACATTCAACTCACCCGAGTGCTTGCCGTACTTTGCAATATTCTGCGGGTTTATTACTTGTTTTTCAATGGATTCTGTACCAAATTGTGTACCCGCCGCGAGCCGACGGCTCCGCTCCAGCGGAGCAAAAACTCCACGGTGTGATACTCTGAAACAAAAAACCCGCCGACCACCGCCGACGGGTATTGGAACAGAGCCGCTTCTTAAGCAATCAGGCGGCGTCGCACGTGAAGTCGCTCTTCTCGGATCGATGCACCGTGCAGGTTCCATGACAATCGTGGCCGTTACATTTTGCCATTGCTGCCGTCTTCGAGTTGAAGTAAATGTCGTAGAGTCGTAACGAATTTTGCACCACTCCGCGCTCTTCCAAAGACTCGCGGGAAGCCGGTCGGTGGTGTAGGAACCGTCCAAAGTGACGCTGGCACCATTCAGCGTATTGATGGGTGTGCAGGATGAAATCATGCCAATATTCGTCCGCTAATCCCGACGGAGTTACGGTTTGATCGGTCACCGCACACAGAAGCGCGAACTGCAAGAAACTGGTCTCTGCGAGCATCGCTTCGGCACAGCTTAACTGCCCTTTTTCCACCAGTCGCTCCCCCACCATAGCATGTGCCTGACGGTCGCGCACCAGCGTGCGAGCTTTATTCACCACGCTCGGCAGTTCGCGAGCATAGCCACTCAATTCCAACGAATCCAGCTCGTGATCAATTTGTGTTTGAACTTCGATCATGGGAACTCCTCTTAGAAAGATTACGGCGATTTTTGAACAGGCCCACGACCGTGCCCGCAGGCCACACAGTTTGTACTTAGTCGATGCTCGCGCCAGTGCCGGCATCGCCGGAATTCGTTCCGCCAACGAGCGCGGCGGCGATCGCGCCGGCAATGGGCCCGGCCACGGTGGACACCACAACGAAAGCGCCAGCCGAGAGCGCGGCTTGCTTGGCGATATCCAAAACGATGGATCCTGATGATGGGCGTGCGCTGCTTTGTTCCGACGAATGGTCATGCGACGAAGACATTTTGGCACACTCCTTGGATAGAGAACGGCCTCCGCCCGAATTTGGAGCGGAAGCGAGAGAACGTTACGCCAACCCTATGGCATCGCTCACCGCATCAGAACCGCCACTGCTGCCGTTTAGAGCGACAGCAATCGCAGTTGCTACGGGCTGGGCCAAGGGCCCAAGGATAGGTGTCAGGAACGCACCGCCGACGGCGGCGGTGGCACCAGCCACCGCGCCACGAATGAGAGCATTTCTTTTAGCATCCGAAGATGCTTGGCATCGCTCGGGTTGGTTTTCACTTTGGCTCATGGTTTTTCCTCCGGTAAAGAGAGTACGACTCAAGGCACTTCCCCCCGTATCAACCTTCTAGACGCCACCTGGTCACCAAAAGCAACATCGACGCGTAAGATTTTTTTCAAATCGTCGAGATGAAACTTTTCGGGCGCACATACAAAAGCCCGCCGACAACAGTCGGCGGGCATCCGAATTCAGCTGGTTCAAGAGCTAGCATGGGCACCACAGGTGACACCACTTTGGCTGGGAGAGGCATGCGCGCCGCAAGTCGCGTTCCCGTAGCTAGTCGCACACGCTGCGGCGTGTGCTCCACATGTTGCCCGCCCGCAATGGTCCTCCCTGTCGATGCCCGCATCATTGATGCTAGTCGCGCAAGCTGACGAGCCTCCCTTCGCGTTGAAATACAGACCGAATAGCCGCTCCGAATCCTGAACTACCCCGCGCTTTTCCAATGATGCGCAAGGTTCCGGGCGGTGGTGCATAAACCGGCCGAAGTGGCGCTGGCACCATTCCGCATATGAATTGGTGTTCAAGATGAAATCATGCCAGTACTCATCGGCCAACTCCGACGGGCTTATATCTAAATCCGTCTGGCTCCACACAAGCGCGAATTGCAAGAAGCTTTTTTCAGCAAGGATCGCCTCGGCACAGCTTAACTGCCCTTTTTCGACCAGTCGCTCCCCAACCATCGCATGGGTATGGCGGTCGCGTACCAGCGCGCGAGCCTTATTCACCACGCTTGGCCGCTGGCTGGCAAATTCGCTCAGTTCCAGAAAATCCAGATCGTGATCCACTTTGGTTTCAAATGCAATCATTGGAAAACTCCTCAAAATATGTTGCAATAACTGAATCCACGGGTTTGGGCCCGCGCTGGGCGCCAGCGCGGGCCAAAGGTTACAATTTCGCCGGAATGCTATCGGCAAAGGTCACGCAGATCGGGGCCTTCATGCATGACGATGGGTCCACGCGGGAAAAAGATGTCGATTACTGAATCGACGATGCCAGATTCGCGCGGCATATGGGGAACGCAGATTGGCACTGGGCTCCCCACAATCTCTCCGAGCGGCAATGCAATCGTCGGGTTTGTAGCTTGATGCTTGTTGCTTGAACTAGACATTACAATTCCTCCAAAATACGGTTAGATTGATTCGCTTCCGCTCACATCGAGGCAGAAGGCCGGGCGAGAAGCTGTCAATTAGTGGTTCGAGCTTGGGCAGGAGCATGGCGCCGGGTCACAGGACGAAGATGCGGCCGCAAGGGCTGCCCCCACGATCGCACCAGGGATGGCCCCGCCCGGTCCAGCCACGACAGCTCCTCCTATGGCACCTGAAACAGCGCCGCGCAGAATAGCGCCTCCGCAGTCGCCCACGTACCGGCTTTCGCCACCAGATCCACAGCCACACGATTCAGCCATCTGGCACCCCCTTGTAAACAAAGAAAATTAAATTCGGAGGCTCTACAGGTCCCCCGTTCATTTTTCTTGACGCCACCTGAATGCGAAAAATGACATCGCCCGGAATAATTTCCTCACAAAGCTGGCGGTGCCCGAGCAACGAACATGATTGACCATCCGATTTTCCGTCGAGGCGGCTGCAAGAGCCGCCGCCAGGATCGTGCCGGGGCATTGTTCTGTCCTGGCCAACCAATCCATAGTTACCCATCGACCTGAGACGGCTCCGCGTAGCCGGAGCACTCCGCTGAAGTCTCGTCGCCCACCACGCTCGCCTAAATCAGTCATCCGTTTCTCCTTTCACTTCTCCCAACCGCAGAGTGAGCCCAAAAAAGACAGGACTCTATCGTGCAAACCCCGGTCTCTGTCGTCTAGTGATGGACTGGCGGTGGGAAGTGACGGCTTGACATAGCGATGTCACTCTAACGGTAATAACTCAGCCACGCTGGCGAAAAGAATGGAATTTTCTAACAAAAGCTACGTGCCGGGCTTGAACATGCACGATTTTTGCCTTAAAAGAGAGGTAGCATTCCGGTTTCCCCTGGAGGGTCTACCGGCGGGAATTCTCCTACCCGCCGCTTGACTTCTCCCGGATTTTCGGGCCTATGTTGGGGAACCTGTCATGTCTCCGCGCAAATCACGAGATAGGCAAGTAACTCGGGAGTCTGAGAAAACCCAGCTCGCGTCGGTTCCCGATCTCCACACACTCGCCGATCTTGTTTTCAGCAAGCTTGAGTTAACATCCCGGGAGCCGGGAGTGAAGGATCGCAAGAAAGTGCCCATGGAAGGAGAACCGCAAGGAAAGCCGGAGCGTCCCGGTCTTACATTGCCGCTAAAGCACGGCGGACGAAGGGTCAATGTGCGGTCCGCGCTAGTTGGTCTCGATTTCCTTAATGCCCTGTGGAAGGTGCGCCCTCAGCATTTCACGACGCTTCTTTTGCTGGCGCAAGGCAAGGCACAGGTCCACGACCAGGATCCTGAAATTATTGCGTATCTTTCGGAGAGTGGGTTCTTGCAAAAAGATGCCCGCCTTAAACCCGAGTTGACTGATGTCCTACTTTCGGCGTATCGCGAAGGCAAAGAGGGACCGTATTTGGGCAATCCTTTTCAGGCCCAGAATCGCTCGGACCAAGTACTAGTAGATCAGGCCGAAGAACAAATTCGTGCCACCTACAACGAGTTATTTGAGCCGAGACGATAGACTCACCTGCACCTTAGCCGCCGGCGAGCATAATCTTCACCTGCCTAAAGTACCTCAGAACTGTCGCTTTCGTGACATTCATAATCTGGGCAATTTCCTCAAAGGACTTGCCTTCCGCGCGAAGCCACACCGATTCCCGCACACGTGCAGGTGCTCCATCGAGTAAGGTCTCGATGCTTTCATTGCCTGCGTTGGTACAAACATCGAACATGTCCCCAGCGGGTTGGTGCCGCTCTTCCCGTCTGAGCCTCCTATATGCGTCTTTGGCACGGTAACCCGCCTCGGAACGCAGCCACGTCTTCGGAAATTGGATTGTCGACGACTCCTGCAGTTTTTGCCGCAGCCGAAGCACACTTGTGACCGCTATTTCCCGCGCCTTCGCCTCAGAACGGAACCGCCCGGAGATATGCAAGTACTCGGTCAATCCATCTACGAGTTCCGTTTCGGCGACTTCTCGCGCTGCCCGCGCAAACGCATCCAGAATGTAATGTCCACATGCGAAGCCCACTGCTTCCGCGAATAATGCGTCAGCGGCGGCGCCACGAAAGCCATAAATACTCAACTCGCGCTGAACCGTCGCCTTGACGCCTGGTTGGTTTCCCAACCACAAAGGCAATGATTTGTCCTCCCGTCGGCGTCGATTGCTCCGCCGCTCCGATACCGCGGGAACGTTTTCACCCGATCGCCCAATTTCCGTATGCATGGGTGTCTCCCCTTAGAAAAGTCGCGCTGTCCTTTCCTGCTAATCACGGTGGGATTCCTTCCGCACCAATTTCCCTTGAGTCTCGCTTGACTCGACCAGGGAGTCAATCGGATTTCTGAACGATTTTGAATTTTGTGGCCATTACGTGAATCTCTCATATAAAAACGAAAATTATGTATCAGTGGCCAAATGAAGACTTCTTCTGAAAAGGTGAAAAAATGCCCACGGGCGCTTCAGCTACGACAGCAGGGCTGCGGCTGGAAGATATCCGCACCTTCTTGGCGATCTACGAGAATGCCAAGAACTTACCGCCCGAAAATCGAAAGACATTTCAGGCTATCTTCGAGGTGCGAGGACGTAAACAGCATACAACGACGGTAGGGCGGCTCAGCCGCATCATCGAGTTCTTTTTCGATCAAGCGCGCGCCTATCCCGGACCTGGTTTCGATCCGTTTCTTTTTTACCGGCGCGAAAAAGGCGAGCCTTATGAGCCAACCGAGGCGGCAGACGAACTCTACAAACGCTTCAGTATGATTGCCCGCCTTTGTGACGAAGGGCGAGAGGTAGTCCGCGAAATCTCACGACGCAGTCATCGGCTTCCGGTCGTCCGCATCGGTACGACACGAACCTTTGGTCTTCTTCTTCTTCCCTTCGCCTTCAGTAATTGGGGCGATCGCTTTAACAAGCGTATCGATTTGCGCGTGGAGATCGCTAACTCCAATGACCTTATGCCCCGCCTTGCCGGCGGGTTACTCGATTTTGTGCTTGCCTACGGGCCGGAAAACGACCATTACCAGCAAAGAGACCCGTCCATCCAATTCCACTCCGTCGGCTACAAGTCGCGCATGATACTCCTTTGTCCCGTCAAGGGGAAAGCCTACCGTAAGCGCGACGGCAAGAATATCAACGAAAACTACGATTTCGAAAAGCTGCGAAGGAATTGGGGTGCCGTCAAAACCAAGGTCGCCGGCGGCAAGCCAAAAAAATCAGCTAAGTCATTCTACGACGATCTTCGGGCGGTCGACTTACACGAGCTCGACCCGGGCCGCACAACGCTAATCGTGACTCCTTCCTGGTACAAGCCCCATGCTCTTAACGAGGCAATTGATCTATGGCGTGCACGCGGTACAGTTCGCGACACAGCTTCTCTGGACGAGAGCCTAGCCCTTGTTCGGGCCGGACTTGGCATTGCCCACGCCACTGAAATCTTCGTCTGGCGGCAGCACGTTCATATCTTCAAACTTGTCCCGGAGCCTGATTATGCATGGCGAATCGGAATCTACCGCAGCAACAGCCCGCTGCGACAGGAGGCCCAATGCATCGCCAGTTTTATCGAGGATTACTTTCGGAGATTCGAAGAGCAAATCCGCTTGGGGATGCCACCCGCTTACGACGCGCGGGGTTATGTCGAGTTGTGTTGCAAGCTCGAAACGGCCCTTGATGTAGGGGAATATGTCCTATAAGGGACGTTATCGGAGGCATTCTGATTCGACCATGACCTGTCGTTTCCACACGGCTAAAGTGCTGCCGCTAAGACACGCTCGGCTCGTTGTTCTCCATTTGGCATACTACCTGGATGCGGTACTGAAACGCCGACGGCCCGGTACCGGATGAACTCATCTCGCGCTCACCCGAAAATAATGCGCCTGCCTCTGACTCGCCGCTGTGCCCAATAGCTGGATCGGATAGGGAATTGGTCTTTTGCCTGCGGCGGATGCGGGCGGTGATCGGCTCCTCGGCTGCGGCCTGCTCTCCGTGGACGCGCTGTGGGGAGGTGTCAATGGTGTTCGCGTTCTTCAGCGCCTTGATCTGCTCAGCCAGATCGGAAGCGGTAGGTCCGAGACCTTCGCCGGATTCATGGCCGGCCGACAACTTTACCTTGAGCTGGTCGCGTAGCTCGGTTAGTTCGGACAGGTACGTTTCATGCGGGAATGGTTTTCCCAGGCGCGCCTGATAATCGCGTAGCTGCGACTCGACAATCGACAGGTCCTGTCTGACACGCACGCATTCGGATCCATAGCCAGTGGCTAGGCGTTCCAGGGCGTTGAGCACAGCACGCGGCCCCTGGTGGTCGTGAGATAGCGTGGACTGGCGTGAAATCGCGCCCTCCAGAAACACGTCCGCCGGGAATTGCGGATGCAGCACCAAACCGAACTTTAGGCCCCGGTAGCTGCCAAGCGGCACGCGGCGCGTTTCGGAGACATAGCGCGGCAGACCCTGAAGTTGCTCGGCCACGACGGCGGGGGCGTCGTCTCGTAGGCATTTACGGCCGGCAATGATGATCGGATCGCCGGAGTGCTCGTTGGCGGTGGTTTCGTCGGCGGTAAGTTTCGCAAGCCGCTCACTCAAGCTCTCAATGGTGGACGGCAAATCCCGCACGCTGCGGCGGGCGACATATTGTTCATCAAGTTGGTTCTTTTTCAACAAGCTCAAGCGTTGCAGTTCGGCATCGGCCTCGGCCAGCGTGAGCACGGCCGGATTGCCCGAAGCAATAGCTTTGACCTCGGCAAATGAGAGCTCTTGACCACCAATGTCCTCGGCCTGGCGTACGGTATTGTCTCCGCCTATTACCTGGGCGATGAACCTGGCTTTGGTCTCCAAGGCTTGCCACATGTAGGCGTCAAAACTTCCTTCAGTGACGTAGCGGTAAATCGAAACCTCTTCATTCTCGTTGCCTTGCCGCAAAATGCGGCCGTCGCGTTGTTCAACCTCCGCAGGCTTCCAGGGTGCATCCAGGTGATGCAGTGCAATGAGGTGTTTTTGGACGTTAGTGCCGGTGCCCATTTTCTGAGTGCTGCCAATCAGCACGCGGACGGAGCCTTGCCTTACTCTTTCAAACAAGGCCTGCTTCTTGGCGTCCGATTCGGCATCGCCGATAGCTGCGATCTGCTCCCTTGGGATACCGGCAGCGGTGAGCTTCTTGATGATGTCGTCGTACACGCAGTAGCCCCACGATGTCGGGTGAACGCCCATGTCGGCAAAAATCATTTGCGTGCCGCGTTTGGCTGCGGTCTCCTTCCAGATGGAAACGACGTTCTCGACCAGGCGGTTGACCTTCGAGCCGGGGAAGTCCGGAGCCGTGGGCGAGAGCATGCGGGCGTCGGTGGCGAGTTTTCTGCCATCTGTGGTGATGGCAAGCGCATTATCGACGCGCGGGTCTACCTTCTCCGACCGAATTCGCTCGTAACGCTCGACCAGTCCTTGTTGTAGCTCATGCTGCTCATCAGACATCGGACATGCAACCACGAAGGGCTTTCCGCCTTTGAGTCTCGGGCGAGGCAGGTTCAGCATCTCGGCCGTCTGAACATCGGCAAATTGCCGAAACATTTGCTGAAGCTCCGGCAGATTGGTGAAGCGGGCGAAGCGGCTTCTGGGACGTAACCCCCCGCCGTCGGGCGTGATTTCCATCGTGTCGATGACTTCGCCGAACGTGGCGGCCCACGCGTCGAAATGCTCAATCCCCCGGCTCCTTAGTCCTTCCGGGTCGAGGAAGCGCTGCATGGTGTAGAGCTCCACCATCGTGTTGGAAATCGGCGTGCCGGTGGCAAAGGTGACGCCATGTCCAGGATTCTGCTCGTGCAGATAATTGGCCTTCATGAAGAGGTCGAAAGCGCGTTCACTACCCCCGGTCTGGATGCCGGCCACGCGTTCCATCTTGGTCGGAGTTTCCAGGTTCTTGAAGTAGTGAGCCTCGTCGATGAAGACATGATCGACCCCAAGTTCATCGAATACGAGCCCGTCATCCTTCTTCTCCTCCGCGACCAAGTCTTTGAGCCGCTCGCATCTAGCGGCCTTCTGCTTCTCGATGGTTTTGATGAGATTGCGGTTGGCGCCTCGGTCGGCGGCGTGCTCGCGTAAGAGCCGGTCGTACTCGGCGATCTGCTCAAATAGGAACTTCTCCTGGTAATCCAGTGACATTCCGATCCGTTCGAAGCTGCTGTGGGTGACGATGATGCCGTCCCACTCGCCGCTGGCGATCTTGGCGGTGAGCATCTTACGGCGGTCGCGGGTTAGATCCTCCTTGGCGGCGATGAGTAACCTGGCATTCGGATAGAGCTGCATGAATTCTCTGGCGAACTGCTCCAGCAAGTGGTTCGGCACCACGTACATCGACTTCTTGATGAGGCCGGCCTGTTTCATCTTCATGCCGGTCGCGGCCATCGTGAATGTCTTGCCGGCACCGACGACATGGGCCAAGAGCGTGTTGCCGCTGCTCATGCCGCGCCAGACGGCATCCTTCTGGTGGGGTCTCAAGTCAATGGCCTGATTCATGGCGGGGAAGTCGAGATGTGAACCGTCGAACAGCCTCGGCCGCAAATTGTTGTAGATGTCGTTGTAAATCCTGACCAAACGCTCGGTGCGTTCGGGATCGGAGAACACCCAGGCTCGGAAGCGCTCCTTGATGAGCTTTTGCTTCTCGCGGGCGGCCATCGTCGCTTCCTGGTTGACCACCCGCTGCTCGCGGTCTCCGTCCTGGATCGTGTCGTAGATGGTGGGCGACTTCATGTTCAGCGCCAGTTCCAGCAGCCACGTGCCGTTGGCTCTTGCCGTGCCATATTCGGACGTGGCTGCAACCGATGCCTTCGCGGCGTAACCGGCGTCCAGGCTCCAAACCGCGTCCTTTGGTACGTGGGCAACTGGAACGGCAGAGGCATCGACATGGAAAAGCTCGGCGGCAAACGCCTGAACGTCGCTGGCCGGTATCCAAGGAGCGCCTAGATTGGCGTCGATGTCGCCAGGCAGCACGTCTTCGGGCTGCACATCTCGCAAGGCACTGATATTGCGGGTGTATTGCGGGCCGGCTGCTTGAGCGGCGACGAGCTTCGTCCGCACGTTGCCGGAAAGGTAGGCATCGGCGGTCTGCCAAGTTTTGCTTTGCGGATCATGGAAAATCAGGTCACCAAGCTCGGATATGACCTGCTCTTCCGATTTGTCGTAAAGACTGCGATGTAGTGCAGGTCCACGCTGCCGCGCTGATTAAGTGAGACGAGCAGTCCCTCCTCGGCGCTCCTGACCTGCGTGATGGGCGGAGTCTTGCCCACCACGTCCCTCGTCATGATCGCGGCCTTGGTCGCCGTGCCGGTTACTTCGTCGTAATTCTCCAGCGACATGACCAGCATCGCGTCCGGGTCTTCCCGGAACTTAACCACGTTGGGCATGCGACGCGTGAGAGTGCCCTTGGCCGTCTCGCCGAAGGTGGTCTTGTTGATCGAGCCGTAGCGGCCGACAAAACGGTCATAGGCCAGGTTGAGTTGCCGACGGGCCTCTTCGCGGTTGGCGTCGGGCCAGCCTTCGTTTTGGGATTGCAGAACGCGACGCGCGCGGTCGCGCAGGCCCAGAAGGGCGGCGAAGCGTTTCCCCGTGAGCGTGCCGTCGGATTTGAGCGTGGTGCCGCCATAGATGACTGGCACGCCTTGCCCGCCGTCCATCTGATAGATGACGCGGTCATCGCCAATGAAAAAGCTGCCTTCGCCGATATGCCGCTCGGGTAGCGGTGGGATAAACCCGGATGTGGGTTTATCTTTCTGATCCGCGCTTGCCTGAATGGCCTCAAATTGTGGTAAGCGCGTTACGGCTGCCGTTAGCTGTTTCGTCAGGTCGCCGTTACTGGTAACGCTGTAGCCTTCTCCGCCGTAGAGCGTGTCTTTGCTGCTCCAAGTTCCAAGCACCATTTCCGGGTGGTTGTGGAAGTAGCCGTTGATCGAAACAATTCGATCATCGATGCAAAGCGGGCTAGTTCCGATCCACTCGGGGTCCGAATGGTTACAAACTTCGTTATCACCCCGCTTTCGAAGAAACAGGATGTCAGTGACAACGCTCGTCCCTTCTTTCTTGAATGCGTCGGACGGCAGACGGATCGCGCCTAAGAAATCTGCTTGTTTTCCAATCAGGTCACGGAATGCCCCGTTCTGCCTATCGAGTGTGAAATGGCTGGTGACCACAGCGAGCATGCCGCCGGGTTTCAAGGCTTCGATGGATTTGGCGATGAAGTAGTCGTGCAGCGCCAGCCGGTGGCCATGAAAGTCAAGCTTCACGTCGGCAAACGGCACGTTGCCGATCACCGCGTCGATGCCGCTTTCCGGCAATTTCGTGTCGCGGAAATTCTCGATGCGGATGTCGTGCTCGGGATGAATCGCCCGTGCGATCCGGCCTGAGATGGAATCCATCTCCACGCCAATGAACCGATTTCCCTGCTTGCCATAGCTCATGAAGTTGCCGACGCCGCAACCTGGCTCCAGGATCGTGGCGTTATCCGGAACGCCCAGCCGGGTTAAGGCTTCGTGCATGGAGGAGATGACGGTCGGAGAGGTGTAGAAGGCATTGAAAGTCGTTCGCCTGGCGCTGTCGTATTCCTCCGGAGTGAGCAGCGCCTTTAGCTCATCGCCCAGCGACTGCCAGCTTGCGTCCTTGTACCTACCGGTGGCAGGACTCGGAAACAATGAAAGAGCAACCGGACCAAAACCAGCGAAGCGGGAGAGACATTGCTTTTCGTCCAGCGTCGCAGATCGCTGTTGCTGCTCGATGGACTTCAGCGTCCGGATCGCCGTGATAATGTCGCGGGCCTTGGCCTTTTCGCCGCTGGCGATCAGGCCCGGAGCTGCGTGTCGGGCCGATTCCTCTTCTTTGGTGGAAATGAATGGCGGTGGTGCGTCGAACTGAAAACTCAACTGTGTGGCCATCATGGCGCGGTCTCCTTCTGCTGGCGTTTCCGGCCCCGCCGTTGGGGCCTGACGGCACGCTGAGGACTCAGCCTCACGCCGGGGCGGAGCTTGCTCCGCTTCCGTGCCAGCGGAAAGTTGGGGGAGACCTTCAGGGGGAACCGGGTTTCCGCTTGCACGGCCCGGCGGGCTGAGTAACGTGCCGTCGCTTAAGGCCCCAGGCGGGGCGGGTGTGGCAAGAGAAGAATCGTCGGAGAGAGAATCAAACAGTGTCGGCTGATGCCGGGAGGTCTTTCGTTTTCTGTGGTTGCGTCGTTGGGTGGCTCAGGACGGTCGTCTGGGTCTAAGGGGAATAGCGATGGCCGGTGCCAGTCTGGAGGTTTGCGGGCCATGGTCAAGAACCATCATCGAATCCTGATTCTTGGCCCACGGCCCGCAGGTCGTCCGGTGGGGCTTCCCCGGTCGAAAGAAAATAGCCACCGCCTAAGCCTTGAACATCAAGGCTGCCGCGGTGGCAGGTGGGCGAAGTGGTCATCGGTCGACTCGGGCTTTAGGGACTGCCGATTAGAACGGCAATTCCTGTTCGGCTTCGATGCCCTTCTCTCTCCGGATCAGGTGCCGTACTTCCTGGTAGAGCTGCTCGGCTTCGATGCGGGTGCTCATGGCCGATTCCGGTTTCACCGGATGCGCCCACACTTTGTGTGCGGGCTGCCACCGGTAACCGGCGTCCTTGATCATTTCGAGGACGGCTTCGCTGGGCTTTTGGTCAAAGCTGATGGCCATTTGACCGTCGTGTTTGCTCTCAAACAGGCGGACGCCGGCAAGTAAATCGGTGGCGATACCGAACGGATCGGGCACGGTCACCCGGTTTCGTTTCCCGAACCTTTCGGCAAATTGCGATACGTCCGGATTGGTTTCGGCTTTCGCCGGCTCGGCGACTGGTGTGCCGGTTTCGGTTGAATTGTCATCTGGTGTGTGTTTAGACATATGATCCTCCTTGATCTAGGGGAATGATGGACCCCTATTAAGGAAGATATTAACACATCTTCATATCGCTGCGCAATAGGCTGGCTGCGGGTTTCCGCGTGTTCATAGGTGAAAAAGTGATGTTTTCTGCTGGTCACAGAGCGTTGATGCTTCGCAAAGCCGCAGAAATGCTGGTGTCTGGCGATCTGGATTTCGCATCATTTGTTGCTTTGAATGCAATTGGCGCATCGCTTCCATTGGTCAGCCGCCGAGTCACTATCGCCCACGAATTTCCGGCGAGGGTCCCAAACTGCGGTCACGGATGCCGCAGATTGGGGAGCCGGAAATTCGGAAGAGGCGGCGCCTCATGACCTGTTTCGTTCATCCGGTAGGCCCGTAGGCCGGGATCTTGATGGGCCGGGGCATGGCGTTTTATTCTTTTGATAAATGAAGTCTCGGGGGCGGCCGGCCGCCTTCTGCGTCCAACGCTTGGTAATGACCGGTTGATTTGTGTAGATGATGTCCATGACGAACGGGGCGCAAGCCACGAGCGAAATCCGACAAACGCGGCGAGTGTGTGGTCAGGCGCATTGCGCTAGGTATCCGCCTCGCGTGGATCAAGTCCAATCGGCCGGATCAGTCTCGCGGCGTAGGTTGCCGTACCTATAGCTTCCCATTTCTCGGATCAACACGGCCTCCGCTTGTTCAACCGATACCATAATTTCGAATTCAAAGGTGAGACCTTGTTGCAAGGCGGCCGCAATCTTTCGATTCCCTAAGCCGTGCAGGTGTCGCCGAAGGCGGGCATGGACGCTGATTCGTGAGCGACCGATGTAGAACGGCTCACCTTTGTTGTTGTAAATGATGTACACCCCAGGGGCGGGCGGGACTTGTTTCAAGGATGGATTCGTGAATGGGAATAGGCGGCGTTTGAAGATGCCAGTTCTTTCGGACGGCTTCACTTGGCCGGACATGTCGATTCTCCTTGGTAGAGCAGGTAAACTAAGGTTGCATTTCACCGGTCTGGTCCTGGTCTGAGCGTCGAGTAAAGAAGTTTTCCTACCGGGTCCTGAAGCGACACATCCGGTATCGGTGATGCTGGGGTGTTGTCGCACGCGGCCCCGGCCAATTCTTCGACGAAAGCGACGCAAGTCGGATACCTTTTTGCCGGCTCCTTCGCCAACGCCCGTAGCGAGATGCGTTTTTCTTCTCTGCCGAGTGCCGAGAGGTCGGGCGCCTCCTGAAGATGAAAGAACATCCAGTCCATCATGTTGCAACGTTCTTTCAGACGGCGGCCGAGGCGTAGTTCGATATAGCTGAGGGCGAGGCTGTATTGGTCGGAAGCGGGATTGACGCGGCTATGCCAAACTTCAGGGGCCATATAGGGGGGCGTTCCAGCGCCGCTGGCTGACACCGATTGGCGATTTTGCTGCAAGAGCCTAGCCAAGCCGAAATCAGCAACCTTTGCGTGCCCTTTGAGAAGCAGGATATTGTCCGGTTTCACATCCCGATGGAGCACGCGCTCGCCGTGCAAATAGTCCAGCGCCTCTGCGGTCTCGAGGAAATAACCTAAGAGTTCGTCGAGTGGGATTCCGGACTGCCCGGCCTTTTGACACTCGCGGAGCCGGTCACTCAAACAACTGTCGGCGAGCTCCATGGCAATGCGTAACCGGTCATCGGCGATGAAATACGCGTGAGTCCGTAAGAGGTACGGATGGCGAAGGCATTTGATGAGATCGAGCGATTCGAGTTCCCGCTTGACTTCGTCATCTGTAACGGGGCGGAAGATGACCTTGACCGCGACTTCCACGCCACCCGGCGCCTCGGCTCTCCATACTTCGCCAAAGGTGCCGACACCGATTCGTTCGATTAAATTATACGAGACCGCATACGTGGACGCCGCATGAACATTCCAAACTCCTTCCACGGCCGGACGCTCGGGTGGGGCTGGGGGAGGCTGCTCGGGATGCACAGGGGAGGGTTCTTCCCGGTCTTGCGGCGTTTTCCCATGTTTGTCAGCGGGAGCTAGCGTGTTGCCGCCGATTCGAACGTGGTTTTTTGAATCAGCCAACAGAAGGACTTTCACCCGCGCCCGTTTGTTCGACCGTCTACATCTGACGGGGTTACTCTTTCCTCTCGTTCGCCAGCGGACGGGACACATTTGTGATCGCTCCTATCGGGCGAACAGACAAAACACAGAAGGCGGTCGGCAGTAACCAGCATTGCGCCGGCGATTTGCGAGGCGAAGAAGTTATCCTTGTCTAGTTTTGCTGGACTATCACCGTGATTTTGCGCGATGACTACGTTGCGACCACCGGATGTAGAACCGGTACGAATCCAGCGTCATTTGAGTGGTCAAGAAAGCGGATTGCGGTAGGACAGAAAATCGCTCCCAAGGGCGCAAGAGAACGCCGACTTTCCAGCAGTATATGTTAGCTCCGTGGAAACGAAAGGACTCGACAGGCTCCCGCGTAGCAGTCTTGAAGCTTCACTGGCGACCCGGGGGAGGACGCATGGCCAGGAAGAGAAAGTACCTATCGGACGCGGAAGTGCACAAAAAACTGAAGGCGGCATTTCGCGATGAGAATGTGGCCCAGGATCTGTACGGACGGTTGACCTTATATGCATTCTTTCGCATGTACTCCAAAGTGTGGTGCTCGGAGCGCAATGGCAGTCCACCCGGCGCCGCGGAGCCGCTCGACATGGTCCACGAGGCTGTCTTGGCGCTCTTGGACGGCAGACGGCATTGGCGGCGCGGCGATGACGCATACACCGCCCTCGAACAGGTTATTCGTAGCAAGATCAGCAACTTGGCAAGGAGTTCAGAGAACACAAGCACTCGCCGCGCTCAGCATGGTCGGGACGGGTGCGGCCGCTCGGCCGGGAGCAAACCAGCAACAATTCCGGCGGAAAATCACGAGATGTCCGGCGAAGTGGAAGAGTTTGTTCATTCCCTTTCGGAGGATGAACAAAGGATAGCCCGGGCCCGGTTGGATGCGCCGCACGAAACCTACAGAAATGCCGCACTGGAAGCAAATATGGAATATTACGCGTACTACCGCTTATTACAGAAAATACGAGAAAAGCTAAGTTCTCGAACCAGTCAACCAACACCTCTTGTCGAAGAGGCGAATTAATGAACACTCATGATTGCCCGCAAATCCATCCGTCCCGGATCATTCGAGACCTCTCAGTCGAAGAAGTGCCCGTTTGGCTGGGTGTGCTTGGCATCGATCCCGAAGCGATCGCTATAGCGGCGGCCAAGACGGCTCAAGAAGTGCTGAAACATGGCTATGGACAAGCAGCATTGGCAAAAGGTATGCCCGGAGCTTCTGATCCCACAATATCCCGAGATATTGAGTCTTCGGTCGTAACTCAAGCGACGATGGCTGTTGTTCCAACATCCGGCCAAGTAGGCATCGATCCAATGGCCGGCGAGGCGAGCACAAGAGGGCTGCCGACGACGTCGCGAATCGACAGCCGTGTGGAAGGATCTGTAAAGGATTTGTTCAAGGATCTGCGTCGCGAGGCCAGAGAACGGGCGGTCGAACGTCTCTATCGACTCAATGAATTCGGCATTGAGTGGCACGGAGGCGTTCGTGGATTTATTTATCTGGCGGATGAGCGCAGCGGTATCTTGAAGTGTTTAAAGGGAACTGCCTACTCCGGTAACCGCGCCCCGGAGGAATTTCCTCTCGGCGAGAACGGCATAGTCCCCCGTGTATACCGGCGAGGAGTGGGCGAGTTGGATGTCGAGCACGAAGGAAGTCGTTTGGCTGTGCCAATTTACGCTCCCAATTCCGAAAGGAAACTGGGGGTGTACCTTTTGGAGGCGGATCGCGCCGGCGCCTTCACCAGAGCTCAGGTTCGCGAGCTTCAGCGGCAGGTAGTTTTCTTCACACCCCAGATTTTCGTCCTTGAGGCGATTGATAAGGCGGACGACTTTAGTACCTGGTCGTATCACCCGGAAGTCCACGGGTGGAAACCCGAAACCTTACTCACTCGTTTCTGCCGTAGGGTCGCAGAGAGTCTCAGCATCCCCGGAACCCCGTCGCCCGCATGTACGATTTGGAATGTGGATTGGCAAAAGCACCGTTGCTGGGTTCTGGCTACGCACGGGTACGACTCCTCCTTTCGTGATCGCGACACGTTGTCGCTTACCAGCGCTGTGGCCCGCGTCGCTGGTGGTCGCCAACGGACCATCGAGTGGGGCAGCCCTGATTCGCTGAAGTTCGTCTGTCTCAAGAAAGCTCAAGAGATGGGGGTCCACCGGGTCATCATTAGCTCGCTTCACGAGTACGGTGAACAACCTTTTAGCGGCACATTGAACATTACCTTCTTTGACGAAAGACGGCAAGATAGGCTGCCATCTCGCGGCTTAGTAAATTGGCTCGCCGAGCGAGGAGAGCGACTTATCGCCAGTTTTTATGCGCAACGGCTTCGACTGGCTACACCATATCTCCTTTGTGAGCTGGCCAAAGAGGTCTCGGCCGGACACGGATTCGCAGCGCTTCTGCGGACTTCGTTGCGGTGCTTAGGTGCCCCAGTAGGCTCCGTTTTTGCCCGAGTACCGAATACGAGGATGTTGCAATGCGTTGAAACGACGGGCCTCGAAGGTAAAGGGAGCTTCGAGGAAGTGACGTATGACCTGAATGATTCCAAAAGCCTGACGTGCTGGGCGGCACTTAATCCTGATAAAGTTGCGCGACACAACTGGGGACCGATCGAGGAAGGTGACATTCCGCGACCGAGCAACCAGAGCCGCGAACGAATGGTGCCCGAGGGAAGTTACCACCGTCGCTCGCTCATAAAGGGGGTGGCATTACTTCGAGGCGATCCAGAGCCGCATGTCGTTGGTGCAATCCGCATAATGCGGCCAGGCAGGTCGCTCCCATGGACCATTGGTGACGAGCGATTGGTATCAGCATTCGCCGAGAGTTCAAAGAAGTTGTTCACCAACTGGGGTTTCGGCGATAGTGTGGTTGCGCAGAGTTTTAACCCCCCTATGATACGCATCGTGGAGGTGGCCCGAGGGTGTGTAGTGGGATGTTCGGAAAACAAATATCCCATCGTACAGGCAAGTGTGTTCGTTCGGGATGAGCGTCGTCTTCCTGAGTACCGTCTTTACGCGTACTATTGTCCCGAGTGTCATGGGGTCCGCGAGGAGATGGTTCCAGAGCCATCAGGTGACCACGTTCTTGCACCGACTGACACGCACAGCGGCAGAATGATCGTTTTGAAGACCATTCGGCTTGGCGAGAAGCAAGGCATGCGGATTTGTGTGCCCTTGCGAGTCTGGAGCGGTGCTGAGCTAGTTGAAGCAGTTCTAGCCCTTGATTTTGAGGGCACGGGGCTGACATGGCCCAGGGGCCGGAAAGACAAGCTCTTCCGAGACGCGGTCAAACTTCCAGCAATCTGGGCGTCCAACCCGGACTGGTATCCCCGGCCCGAGATTCTGGAAAGGAAGCCGCAGGAAATTGTGCGGGAGTACTTACATTTTCTTTGCGGAAAAGGATCTGGGAAGGATTCCGTGATTCGTTGGGCTAGGCTACGTTTGCTGGACTGTGGGCAATACCGGGAAATTGACAGCGCGAGCTTCATACCGAACCCACTCTCCGAATGGCTACAGTGTCCCGAACCCCAACTGCATCGCTTCGGTGTGCGTTTAGCGACAGACGCATCATGCTGCGTTTTCCCGTTGCTAGTCGGACCGTTTGTTGCCGGCGAGATGGTCTGTGGCCTTCACTGGGATCTGGCCAACGCGCTCGAGAAATACCTACGGCCGATCTCCAGCAAAGCACCTCAGCACGCCGTAGGCTCCAGCGCCGACGATGAATTCGAAGTCTTTCAGAGGCTGCGCGATGTAATTGTGCGAGCCACCGGCTCGTGGTGCCGCGTGATCGCTGGGAATCTGCTGCTATGGGATGTCGGCTTCGGTGCTGACTGTGATGAAGAAGACAAAGTGATATGGAACGAAGAGATCCGCCTCAAGCCGGATCTGGTGCATATGGAGCGAACCCACCCTTCTCTGTGGAAGGAAGCGCTTGAGATTGCCGATATACTTGTGACTTGCGGGCCGGAGTTTCTTTCAGACCGTCAATGCGCTCTAATCCAGAATCCGGCGGTGAGGCACTTGTTGGAAGATCAACTGAAATGCTCAAAGTTGCCGGCGCTTTAAAGATAAGAGAGGAGACAGGCATGACCTCTACAGACGATTCGCGTCTCTTAGACGTGGCAGGTACCATTGCTGATGTGCTACTCAAGAGTGGACCAGAATTCCTCACGGAAGGTGAAACGTCGCTCCTGCGGTCCAACCCTACGATCAGGCGCCTTGTGGCCAATTGTCTTAGTTGCTCACATTCGCCACTGACCCGCGCATACATCGAACAGCTTGTTTGGTGATTTGGTTGCGGGTGTCGCGGCAAAGTAGGCGCTCGTGGCTCATTCCTCAGTACATAGCTTGTAATGTGGTTTCAGTTTAAGCGTCGCCGGGCCTCGCGTACGTGAGCTTGGATGAACGTTTCGTCGGAGGCGCGCACGGCAGGCTGGAGGCGTCTGCTTCTAAGGCAGTCTCAGGAACGACTCTCGAAGCGTGTTTTCACTGCGCAGCTAGGCGTGTTTTTCGCTGAGCAGCTAGCCGGCTCACCATTTAGCAAAGACGCGTTTGCTTGAGGCGCCAGCGATTTTTGTAGCTTCTGCTCTGGAGCAACGCCGCTCCGCCTCTTCACGAGCCGCTGTCCTTGGAATTCCACCGTGAGATCCGGACTCCGCGCCGCTGAGGAGAGACTGTCTGTGAGCTTCAACGCCAATATGGCAGCCCGCTTTTCGCGGCGAAAGCTTGCGGTTTGCATCCTTGTCGAGGGAACTGTGTTAACGGCTGGAACGGTTCCATTGTGCCTATGCAGTGCATAGGGAAGACGCCTGTACACATGGAATGCGTTGTCATGTCTTTGAAAACCGCCTGTTTGTCATGTCGGAAATGATGCACTTCTGTTGATGCGTGCATCGGCCTGAACAGGCAGAGTCAGGCATCGGTGGGCGGAGGCGCGATCCCGGACGGACGCTGAGGCGCGCGCCGGGCAAACCCCCGCCCGCCAATCGCGGTGGTCGCGACGAAGTTTTCGGAAATAATGCAGCCGAATGCCGGCGCTGCGCCGCATTCGGAACTTGATGTATGGACGCACTCGCGGGAGTGCTATCGGATGTTGAGAAAGTGCCTGGGTTTGGAAGCAACCTGTCAGGACAAGCAGGTATCCCGGAGGCCGGAAACGGAGCCCGGCCTGCGTGCAAGACTACCGCTAAACGCCCGCGTTCATCGTATCCACGATGCCAGCGGGAGCTGCAGTCTCATTGTCGTTGTCATGGTCCTTGTTCGTTTCAAGATGGAGGCGAGCGTCAACTCGCCTCCGGTGGATGTGATTTAGGCGGCCTTTTTGGCTTGCTGATCTCCCCCGATACCGTTCCCTCGTGCAGGTGACTGTCGGCAACGCCATCCGGTGCCCTTGCTTGCCGCGCCGGACAGAAGCCACGCGCAAAAATCAAGGGCCTGCACGCGGAGTCGCAAGCATTCGAGGAGGCACTCGGCACGAAGCGCTGACCGCAAGGCCGTGTATTCGGAAGCCCCGGAACACCGGCCAGGCCGGGCGCGCAAAAATCAAGGGCCTGCACGCGGAGTCGCAAGCATTCGAGGAGGCACTCGGCACGAAGCGCTGACCGCAAGGCCGTGTATTCGGAAGCCCCGGAACACCGGCCCGGCCGGGCGCTCGGCAACGATCCTTATATTTCCGCCTCGATTTCTGCTCGTCGGAGAACTCTTTCGCCATCCATTTTGCTGGAAGCCGGCTATTATATCCGCAGCACGACGCTGATTCATGCGCATGTATTGGGGGAGCAAAAGTGTCCGCAGCCCGCTGGACCAGCCCGGATGAAGCGCTTGCGCAAGCACGCATTAGGCTGATCTGCGCTGCCGAGTGCGGCACTGGCTCGCGCGGAATCGCGCAGACGTACCCAAGCATCGACATGCGAACGACTCATTGCCAGGTTTGCCTGATGACGAGCCAGAGCGGGCCTTGCGCCTACGCAGATACGGTCATAGATCGCGCATCCAGTAACAAGCTCGGCCAACAAGGGGCATGGAAGCGCGAGAAAACTGCAAGTCGATCAGCGAATTGATGCCAGTTGCGACGAACTGGTTTGCGGAGGAGGAGAAATGACGCGAGCTGCCAGGTTCGATGTTTTCCCTTCATACTCATCGGATGATCGAGACGCGGTGATTGTTCCGTTTCTCCAAACGGCTAAGGCGCGTCGTATCAACACATGGTGCGATTTCCATGAGATCACTTGTGGTGATTGCATTTGCGCGGGCACACGCACGGCCCTTCGAAGACAGTGAAGGCAGGAGTTGGCATGTCAAGCACGCGGAAAGCACGTCTGTTCATTGCGATGCTTGCCTCTCTTGCAATAGCAATTGCTTTTTTGCCGCTCAGCAAGAAGGACCACCTCAAATCTTGGCTTCGACGAGGCGACTCCGTTTTGTCCGATGAGCAGATCACCGCCCTGAGGCGGCTGCTAGACCATCACCTTGTCCAATCGGGAATTCTTGATGGCTACGTACTAAATGACATTGGTTCCTCTACTCAGCCGAGCTTTGTGGTGATCGACGGCCAAGGAATACCCTCGGTCATTTCGCCGATGCCATTCAATGCCGCCTACGATTCTTCGCTCGATGTCATTTTCATCGACGAGCAGTTAGTTGAGCTTGCACTCGAGGGGGAGCCCGATAGCCCACAAGTTGATTTGCTGCTCCTGGTAGTCTTGCATGAACTCGGACACCGCCATTATCATCACGGAGGAGTCCATACCTCCCAGGGGCAAGACCGGACTGTAGACGGATCGAGTGCGGCACTAATGAGAAAGGAAACGGAGGCCGACGAGTTCGCGTTCAATTCGCTGCTAAAGATATACTCTAACGCAGCTATCCAACCGGCGGAAGGAAGAACTGGTGTGGCCTCTGGAGAACAGATAGCGAACCGCGTCAATCGACTCGTGGAGGGCTTCCTCCTAGGACCGTTCCTTGCGAAATCATCCCATCAACTCTCACTTTTTCCCATTTCTCACCCAAACCTGATTCAGCGGTGCTCCAATATCCTCGCCACTCTGTCACAATGGGATATCCCGGACCAAATAAGGGAGAACGAACGAGCATTGAGAGATTGGCTTGCAAACACGGCCTCGGACGTTCGAAAGTACCTGGCTGCAGAAATTGCGAGCCCAAACGGGAGTTTCTTCGTGATAGGAACGTCCATCCCGCAAGGCGCGGCATTCCTGTTAAATGACGGCCGCATTGCTTTCGTCGATGCGGCCAGTTTTGCACCCAGGGGTCAGGCAACATTCGTTTCACCCGCCATCATGGGGACGCCGCTCGAAGGCACGAGCGCCTGGAATTTGACAGTACAGCTGACATCGGGGAGCCTCTTATGGTATCAGCGAGGCAGCCTCCTCCTATTACGACCCCACGGCCGACTCTCCTATGCCAACCCACTCACTGGATGGGCTTGGCGAACTCGGAATGAGCCAGTCACACAAACCGTTGGCAAGGCTCTTGTAGCGGTCCATATCCCGCCACCGGGAGATCAATCATATGTCATCGCGAGGACCATGCGCGGCATCCATGTTTATCGATTTGACGGATCGGTCGATCAGGACATGTTCGTGGAGATTCTCCACTTGGAAGACAAAAGTGACGCTCTGGCGGAAGACAATACTACCCAATACTCCTACGGAGGGGCCTTAGGCAATTCGCTTTACATAGTTGAGAAACGGGGGGTTGTTTTCAATCCCCACTGGTTTTCGATTCTGCGGGCCGACCTGTCATCACTCCGCGAGAACGACCAACATCTTTCCCGCATTGTTGCCTTTCCTGAAAATGAAGCAGTGGTACTCGACGACATTGCTGTTGTGGGGAAGAACGACGATCTCGTAGGTATTAAGAGAGTGAATGGTTGGCAAACAATTGACATCGTTAATCTGAATCCAAACGGCCTAGGCCACCGAATTGGTCGCTTTCAGCCATATCTTCCCAGCACGGGCACCGAGCAATTATCAAGGCAAGCGGCGTTTACGGGGGCGGGCCTCCGGCAAAAAGTCTACGCCGTTCGGGATCAGCATCAGGTTGTTGTTTCCGTGTATCAACTGGGCCTATTTGTTTTCGATCTGAGCACCAATCAGCCGGTGATAAGGGGCGGACCCGGGCGAAGCCAATTCTTCTCATTTCAACTTGAATCCCTACCTATGGTAGCGCAATGTCCATACGGTGGTAGCAGAGCATTGGTTTGGCGAACAAAATGAGACAGAGGAGCAAAATATGCGACACCTACTATTGTCTCTATCAATGGTAGCAAGTCTTTCGGCGTGGTATTTCTTGGTTCCGCAGAGCCTTGGCGGAGTCTACCATTTTGGTCCAGCGCCGGCCGAGGGGGTTAGTATTGCTTGGTGGTTGACGCTCGTCGCCGGGTATTGCTGCCTGATAATCGGAATCGTACTTGGCGTCTTGGCCCGTGTCCTCTTGCGAGAGAAGGAGCGCGGCAGCGAAAAAGTTGAACTGAGAGCATTTGTCAAGAAGTCATTTGCAAGCATAGACTTGTGGATTAGTCTAATTGCCTCGCCCGTCGTCTATGGTGGCATCCTGAGGTCGGGCACCGAGATGAGCTACGGTGCATTCATCTACTTTTCCTTGCAGACAGGGTTCAGTTCTTACCTGGCAATTCGTTCGTTGCTTCCTGGAGCCGATCCATATCCCTCGGGTATCGGAGGTTTGAACAAGGGATCAACTGGACCTCTCGCTCCACCCTCTCAGCCCGTTCCTTCCCTGGAAGAGGTGCGGCGCATCCTGGGCAAGACACAGGAAACGGCCGCCGAAGCCCTGCGCCGAGCGCGAGGACCGCTGACCGTCGGGAGCTAGGATGGCCGAGCATTTCTTTGATACCAGCGCCGCCATTAAACATTACAGGATGGAGGTCGGCACCTCTCGGGTCGATGCACTTCTGGCCGACCCAGGGTCGCGGCATTCCCTTTCCTCCCTGAGCGTGGTGGAAAGCCACTCCGTGTTGGGCCGCTGGGTCCGCACGGGGCAATTGGCCGCCGCCGATTTCTCTGCGGTGTCCAGCCGGCTCCTCGCCGACATCGCCACTGGACTCTGGCAGGTCGTCCATGTTGTTAATGCCGACTACGACCAAGCCCGGCAGCTTCTCGCCCGGCACGGATTGAGCCGCGCCATACGAACGCTGGACGCGCTACAGTTGGCTGTCGCCCTGCGCTTGCGTGTCAGTCAGCCCGTGGACGCGCTCGTGTGCGCTGACGCCAGACTTTGCGACTTAGCGGCACTGGAGGGAGTGACCGTCATCAACCCTGAAGCGTCATAGCCACACTTCCGTTCAATCGTTTCAACACTGTCGAGACAGTCGCCTTTGCCGATTTCAGCCAGAATATCGGTGTCAATTAGCGACTTATTCGCTGTGACAAAGCCGCCAGAGTTGATGTTCGCGGTTGCTCATGGACCCGGCCACTATGGCGTCCAGCTCGTCGGCTGCATCGCGCATGGCTTCTAATAGCGGATCGCCCACGGCCGGGCGCACGGTCTTACCGGCGTCTGGTGTCGAACTTTCTGTCATCCAATTGCCGCTCTTTAGCACGAGCGGGTCGAATCGCCAAGCACGATGACGATGAATCGGCTGTCAGCACGCTGATTCGTCTGGAAGTTGTCGAGGCCACGTGGGAAGGCGCCAGGCACCGGCAGGCAGGGTATTGATGCCCCTTACTCAACAGGACCTCTCAAAATCGCGGAAACTGGCTCTCAGTGCGATTCTGCGAGACATTTGGGGGCGATTCGTGCTATGCTCAGACAATACCAACAAGGATGGTCGGTATGCAGGAGATTCCGGAGACGGGGTTCTTACGCTTGCCCCAAGTCTTACACGTCATTCCCCTCGGCAAAACCAGTTGGTGGGAAGGCGTCAGGTCGGGACGATTTCCCAAGCCGGTCAAGCTATCGCCGCGATGCACGGCTTGGCGGGCTGAGGACATTCATCGGTTAATCAAGAGCTTGTCCGAGCAAGCCCCGAACCATTGACATCAACAGTGTCGCGGATATAGTCCTATATGCGAACCGCCGTGAGACAATTCGTGGGTTTCTGACGTACAGAATCGCAAATTCAACTGGTTCTTCGGCAAGTGTGATTTCCCGGGCACTCGAAGCTGCAACCGTCGGCTCCGGAGGCCACCGAATCCTGCAGAGAACTCGACGGCGAGAACCGCCTTAGGTTCCATTGCGGCAAGGAATTGCGGCGAATAAAGTGCCCGCAGGGCATCGCCAAACTTTCCATAGTTTACGAGGATTTGAAGCGGTTTCAAACGCATTCCGTGCCATTTCGTGCCGGCTGAACGAGTCTAATGACGCGATGGTTCGGCCGCAACGATGCCGCATGCTACGGCTTCGCCGCGGCCTTCTTTAGCTCATCCCGCTTGGCTCGCCACTCGGCAGCTTTGTCGGGTTTGTTCCACGCTTCATAAAGTCGGATGATGCGGTCCAGTGCACTTCCCATGACCGCCGTAGGCACCCCATCGGAACCGGAAAGGACATTGTAACTTCTCAGGTGCAACTCTTCGGCTTCTTCATACCGACCCAGTGCGGTGAGGCAATGACCGAGGACGCTCGCCGCGAGGGCTGTGTCTTGATGTCCGTCAGTCAACATCCGACGACGGTTCTCCCAGCCTTCACGCGCCAGCTGCTCGGCCTCGTCGGCCTTTCGGTTCTCAGCGAGTACCTCTGCTAGCTCGATCATATTTTCCGCAATCCGGGGGTGTTTAGGTGATAGAGCTCTACGCCAACCTTGAATCGCTTCACGGAGAAGTGGCTCGGCCTCAGCGAATCTATCCAGATCCTTTAGCAACGCGGCTAAATGCTCCAACGTCCGTAGCGTCTCAGGGTGTCCAAAGCCCAGGACGCGACGCTTGGCTCTCAGAGTCTGGCGAAAAAGCGATTCCGCTTCGGCGAAACTCCGCTGACGATGGAGCACCACGCCGAGATTACTTGCCCCCCGTAACGTTTCGGGGTGCTCGTAGCCTAAGTGATTCCGACGGGCGTCTAAGTTGGCACGCAAAAGCTGCTCGGCTTCGTTTAGCTTGTTTCCGCCGTAAAGCGCCATCGCAAGATTATTGACGGCCACCAATGTCGTCGGGTCGTCAGGTCCGAGTATGTTACGGCAATCCTCCAGGTTCGATTGCAAAAGGTCCTCCGCTTGAACGTACCTTCCCTGCGCGTAAAGCGTCAGGCCGAGACTGTTTAACGACGTAAGCGTGTCGGTGTGCTTGGCTGGGAGCACGGTGCGACGAATCTGGAGGCTCGTGCGCAGGAGCGTCTCCGCATCATCCAACTTCTTTTGGTCACGGAGTGTGTTTGCGAGGTTGTCCATGGCTGTCAGCGTGAAAGGATGCTCATTACCGAGGAGACTGCGGCAGGCCTCTAGATTCTGCCGCAACAACGCCTCTGCGTCAGTTAACCTTCCCTGATCCCGGAGCAAAAGTCCCAGGTTGTTAGTGGCTGTCAGTGTGTCCGGGTGATCCGCGTGCAAATGCTCGCGGCAAAGCTCTAGCGCTCTGCGCAGGTGCGCCTCGGCCTCTCGGTAATTCCCGTTGCAGTGGTACGTACAGCCGAATATGGCTTGGACTTCTGCCTCGCGTTTCGGATCATTCTCGAAAGCCTGCTCGATTACTGGCGTAAGGACGTAAAGCGTCTTTCTAATCTCCGCCTTGGGATTGTCAATTTCCGCCTGGTCAAGTGCGCGGAAGTCATGCCTCGGCATCCGTTCCTCGGTTCGGTCTTTCGCTTGTGCCCGGCGGACGTTTCCTTTGGCCTGCAGTACATTGAATGACAGCGAACCGGTAAGAAGCAGTATCATCAGCCCGGCCGCGATTGCCGCTCCGACGCGTAGGAATCTCAATGGCCTTTGTGGCGCCACGCCCCCGAATTCGACCATCCTCACATCGACCAGTGCGAATTTATCAAGCGTTCCGGACATGGCAGCCAAGTAGAGCTTGTCGGCTTCCTCCGGTATCAGCGCCAGTAATGACTTGACAGATCCCCGCGATACACAGATTTGACGGGCGCTTGGACATTCTGTCCGGATCTCATTCATCAACTCAGCCAATTCGGCGGATGTGAATGTGTCGAAATCGCGGTCCAGCGTTATCTCGACACCGGGGCTTGTAACAGTCATGGTAAAATTGCTCCCTTGTAGCGAATTACGCCCGCGCTCTAGTGCGAGCTCGGCTTGGTTCTTTTCCCACCGCCAATTGATCTGACGAGCAAGCTGTGTGACTCGCGATCGATCGATATCTCGACACCTCCGTTTGCTACAGTCACGGTAACATCACTCCCCTCTGGCGAGTTGGGCCCGAGGTTTAGCGCATGCTCTGCGTGGTTCTTATGCCACTGCTTATGGATTTTCAGACGTAGGTCGTCGAGCTGTTCAGGGTCTTCACACAGCTTGTCATCCAAGTACACCAAGATACATCGCGGCGGCAGCTGTTGTTCCTTGAGCGCCACGGCTACCGGCCCATCCTGCTTTTGGTTGGAGTTGTCGACCTTGACCAGCCGGCATAGGAGCGGTTTGTGCTCGGCGTCCTCGCCGAAGATACCCGTGAGCCATCCCGTGTGCCTGCTTAATGCGTAGTCGAGGCAGGCCGGATGACTGAGCTTATACCCCTCGAACTTTGGTTTCTCGTAGTGACGATGATCGTTTGACCGGAGCGCCCACGCTGACCATGGCAGGAAAAATAGGCTCATTGCTTGGGCTCCCTTGCCCCACACGAAGGAGCCATTCGTGGGGTCATCGCGGTACAGCCCTCGCGACGCGCGGCGCTCGTAATTTGGTGGCGGAAGAAGGTGGTGGCGAAACACCGTTTGTTGCAATACCGGTCCGGAGCCACCGCTGAAGTACAGTTTGAGCACTGGCTCCACCATTGTGCGTCACCCTTCCCATTGTCCCTTCGCAATGATTATCCTCCCCGTCGACGTGTAAAACAAGTTCTCGAACGCAGTTCTGAAACAGACTCTGCGTTTGAAACAAGCTCTGCGTCTGCTGGGTTGTGGACTCCATTTTTTCTGCGACAATCGCTTGGTGGTTGATCGATCCACCTAGGAGTGACAACAAGTATCTTGCCACTTCCTGTTTTGTTCTCGTCCTATGGAGGTATGCCATGTTCTCGTTCATTTGGCGTCGCCTGGAAGGTGCCGTAACCCGGTTACGCTGCCCGAGCGCGCGGTCGAACGTGTGTCGGTCACGCCCAAGATGCGAAGCGCTGGAAGATCGAGTCACGCCGGGTGGCGGCACCGGCGGCGGTGGTATAGTCCCCGCAGCACAGATGCTGATGGGTCCTGGCCGCGGTGGTGAAGGCGGCGGCGTGGTTCTGAACAAGCCGACTGGTGACAGCGGCGGCGGCATTGTGCCGGCCACGCACGCATTGACGGGCACTGATCGCGGTGGCAGTGGAGGCGGCGTAGTCCCGGTCACGCAAAACGACAGCGGCGGCGGTGTAGTCCCGGGAAGTAAGGACCACGGAGGTGGTAATGGGGGCATCACTCCGTCGGCAGGCGGTCAAGGCGGCGGCGGTGTAGTCCCGGGAAGTGGGGACCACGGCGGTTCTGGCGGAGGAGGCATCGTGCCGAATTTAGCAGACGGTGGTGGCGGCGGCGGCGGCGTAGTCCCGCAATCAGTGATCAACTCTAGTCGCAACGGCGGCGGAGGCATAGTTTCGCAATCGGTGATCACCCCTATTCGCGATGGCGGCAGCGGCGGCGGCGTAGTTTTGAACATGTCGACTACTATCGACAATCGCCATGGAGACGGCACTGGGGGCGGTGGCATTGTCCCGCAGACCGTGCTCGCCCGCGAGCACGGCGGCGACGGCGGCGGAGGCGGTGGTGTAGTTCTGAACAGGCCGACCAAGGGGGGCGGTAATGGTGGCGGCGGGATTGTCTTTAAGAGCTGCGACGGTGGGTCCGGCGGTGGCGGCGTTGTCCCGTTAACCGGCGGCACGGGCGGCGGCGGGATAGTTCCGCACACGCAGACCGCGATTGACGAGCGCCACGGCGGTGAAGGCGGCGTTGGGGGCGGTGGAGTAGTCCCGCTTGCACTGAGCGCGATTAATGAGCGGCACGGCGGTGGCGGCGGCGGAACTGTGCCCGTCACGCAGACCGAGATCGGCGGCGGCGGCTCGGGCGTTGTCACCTGAGGCCGACGCGCGTCCACGCGGTGCTTGACGTAGGCAAGCGACGCCCGCTGGACAAAAACAGGGAAAATCTCAAAAACCGATAATCGCTCCTCGTCCGGGGTCCGTAACCTTTCACAACTCTCTTTGATTGGAGACATCCCATGATGCACACACAAGCTCGTTGGCTGAATAAGACTCGCCTTCATCTCATGAAGCTCGAAGACCGCACGCAGCCGGGTTCGTTACTCTCGACTGGCATCGAGGCGTCCGCGCTTGCCGACGTGCTCGTCGAACAGAAACCGCACTTCAGGCGCGTGATTAAGAAACTGAATTCGTCGGAAGATGCTCAAATCCGCTCGCCCGCACTCGCGCAGACTCTTCTGCTCACGGCGCCGGCGACAACCACGCATACCGTCACGGCGTCCACTCCGTTCCAACGCGCAACTCAGACCGTCGTGAATCCGGCACTTCACCATCCGACCACCACGAGGGAACAGATTTCGGTCGGCGGGCGTGAGCTGGTCCGAAGCTCCCTTGTGAAAGAGACGGCACCGACCCCGATCATTAAGCGAATGGATCTGGGCGGCCATCCCGATCACCTCATCACGCGTTCGGTTAAGTTCGACGCTCAAGGCGGCACAAGGGCTTCCATATTCGCCACCTACGATGCGATGGGAACCAATCGCGTTGACGCCGTGAATGATGTGGCTATCATCAGCAGCCCTGAAATGTGCAACGGGGAAAACTATGTTGCGGTCGGGAATCAGGGCCGAACCGGCAGCATTCGGTACTACGATTTCGGCGGTAACCTCCTGCATTCGCAGACCGTAATCCCGGGGCCCGGTAATCGATCCGCGATTTTCGCTGTTGCGGTTCACCCCGTAACGGACGAAGTATATGTTGTCGGCAAGGAGACGACCGCGGCCGGCGCGCTCGTGAAAAACTACGTCTCAAAGTTTCCGTGCACGGGCGGATCAGCCACGGCGACATTTGCATACCCGTCCACCGGCGCGGCCGAAATGTTGAATAGCATAACCGTAACGCCGGGCGTCGCCTCGGGGTTTGACATCACCGTGGTCGGCACTGCTGATATCGGCGTGGGACACGACGTGAGCCAAGTGTCCCACCTGAACGCAGCTTTGACCACGAACGTGGACATAACGGTTGACTTCGGTGTCCCAACCCAGGGCTTGTCACACGCTACGGACGATGGCACCGGAGGGGGGCTAGGTTTGGGAACTCGCTATGTCGGCGGAAGCATTGACAACGGCGTCGCCATTTTGCCGCTCAACTTCGACTTGGGCGACGATGATGTGACAAATATTTACAGCCGGACTTGGAGCCTGGGCGCGCCGGGTCCGAAGCCAACCAGCGGCTTCTACGGGATGGAGCAACACGGCACACATCTCTATATGGCAGGCAGCGTTACAGATACCGTGCGCAACCCCGCCATCGCTCCCGACCTGGATGACTATGACAACCTGGTCGTTGCGGACGTCCTTCCATCCGACGGTATCACAGCGATGTATTTCTTGGGCTACGGCATAACCGGTGGCGATTGGAACGCCAGAGATAATGCCGTCGATCCGATCACCGGGGAACAATTCACTGCCGGCAGTATTGATGACACAGCTGTCCAGACGGATCCGCAGAGTCTTACCGTCGGCCGCGCAGATCAATTCGATACCGCAGGCAACCTTATTGCGTCCCGCGACAGCGGTGACTGTGACGGGGTGATGAACAAGGATACCGATAATTTCGGCATTGCCGTCGAGCACTTCTTTGATGGCAAGCCCGCCGTTCTGGTGGGCGGGGCGACCAACGCCGGCAAGACATCATTTGAGGCCGGTTTATGTCCTGCCGGTAATCCCCCGCAACTTTTGAACGGTGCTGACTCCGAATACGGTTCCAACCCTCCTCCGGGTGGGGAAGGTCCGCCATCGGACGGGTATCTCTATCTGGACATGGCCCCGATTGGCGGCTAGCGGCATAGGGCGTTTGGCCACCAGTCCGCTCAAAAGATTCGGCCGCGAGAAACACGAACGTGGGACGGCGTCTTGAAAGAGGCGCTGGTTTCACGTTCGTGTTGATCGTGGTATCTTTGGGAACTATTTCCCCGCCCATCGTTATCGCCAGAGGCGCTATGCCCAACGACGTTCAGGTGGAACAGAACCACCCGAAGCCGTCTGATTCGCCAATAATCGACTTCATGCGAGCGTTGGTCAGGTTTCGTATTCGAACGCTCGTATCGCGATCCGAGTAGCGCCATTTCCGTCTTGGCGGCCACAACAACAGTAGCGGCAGGAATCAACACGCCTGCTTCTAATAGGAGGTTCCAAGACGCAGTCAATCTAAAGGTGCCAAATATCGACCGCGGTGCCAATTGTCTGCGTGCATTACAACCTCATCCGAGCAAGCTCCGAAGAATTGACATTTGTCTTATGTTTGCTCTAGGCTGCTACAGCAATGACAGGATTGTTTGGTTTTGGGGTACAAAAGTGGGGTACCTGTTTCTACCTCGGTCTTGAATCTCCGCTAAGTTCAATTGGTTTCACCGCAAATGTGTTTCCCGTAGGGGTCGCCAACTCCTCATATCGTTGACGACCGACTTCATTCATCAGAATCCGCCCTTCCGACTCTCAGAGCCACTTTCCGGGAGAATCAAGAGCCGCCAACGTCCGAAAATAATCGTTGACATGCGGCCGAATTGTGGGGTACTAAATCCGCAAACATACCCCAACAAGCGCCGATGTACCCCATGCCCGCCCGCCTTTCCGATGCCAAGGTCCGCAACGCCAAGCCCAAATCCAGGCCTTACAAAGTCTCAGACGGAGAAGGTTTGTTTCTCCTCGTCACGCCCTCGGGCAGCAAGTATTGGCGGCTGAAATATTTCTTTGGCGGCAAAGAAAAGCTGCTTGCCTTAGGAGTGTACCCGGAAGTGAGTCTCGCCGATGCCCGAGACCGGCGCACGCAGGCACGCAGGGCGCTCGCCGCAGGCGGTAATCCGGGAGATGCCAAGCAAGAGGCCAAGCGCCGGGCGAGATTGAATAGCACCAATGCGTTTGAGACGGTTGCCCGCGAGTGGCTTGAAAAGAGAAAGCACGAATGGGCTGCCAACACGGCCGAACTCGCGCGCGACCGACTCGAAAAATATGTCCTCACGGAACTTGGAGGAAGGCCGATCTCTGGCATCACCGCTCCCGAAGTGCTTACCGTACTTCGCGGCGTGGAGAACCAGGGCCTCTTGGAGACAGCACGCCGTGTCATGCAAATGACTCGGCAAATCTTTACCTATGCCATTGCCACTGGACGAGCCGAACGCAATCCTGTTCCGGATCTTCGCGGCGCCCTAAAAACGCCGGTAGCTAAGCACCGTTGCTATCTCAAAGAACATGAACTGCCTGAGTACCTGCGAAAGTTGGAAACCTATGACGGGGCGCTGCAGACCAAGTTGGCTCTGCGCTTTCTTCTGTTAACCTTCGTTCGCACCGGCGAATTGCGTGCGGCGGAATGGGCAGAAGTTGATCGGGACAAGGCTGAGTGGCGAATTCCCGCGGAGCGGATGAAGATGAAAGAGCTTCATATCGTGCCCTTGTCGCGGCAAGCTCTTGCCGTTCTTCGCGAATTGGAAAAGCACTCTCGTAGCCGGACGTATCTTTTCCCCAACGAGCGCAATCCCTCCACATTCATGAGCGAGAATACGATGCTCTACGCGCTATATCGCATGGGCTACCATTCCCGCGTGACCGGTCACGGGTTTCGGAGTACTGCAAGCACGATCCTGAATGAACACGGTTTCCGTGCCGACGTGATTGAACGACAGCTCGCGCACAGCGAGCGAAACACGGTCCGAGCAGCTTACAACCATGCACAGTACTTGCCGGAGCGCCGAACAATGATGCAATGGTGGAGTGACTACCTTGATGAACTTGCGGCAAAAAGATAGGTTTCTCGCGCAAGCGCAGCGCCATGCCATCGGTGACGTTCCAAATGGCTTCCGTCTTAAGCTCCAGGTCCAAGGTTGCGTGGTCACAGCACCAACAAACCTGCAAAATCTCTCACTTTCCTCCCTCGCGCGAGCCTGATGTGCAGGGCTTGCCGGAGCGGTGGAGTCGCTCCGCGCGCTCGGCAACGATCGCACAGAATTGACAGTGCATGCGACTTTAGGTCGGGAACTTGAAAAAGACATGGACACGATCCGCGGTCGACAGGCATTATATAGTGTCGAATCAAACGAGGGTGGTAACCGTGAATAAATCTGCATCGGCACCGGTTCTTCGTTACATTCATCGTCTAGTTGAAGGACAGAGCAGTGAAGGCCTTTCAGATCGTGAACTTTTCCGGCGATTCGTCACTTTGGATGACCAGTCGGCATTCACAAAAATCATCCGCCGCCACGGGCCGATGGTCTTTGCCGTGTGCCGCCGAATTCTTGGAAGTGAAGCGGATGCCGACGACGCATTTCAAGCTGTGTTCCTCGTGCTCATTCGCCGAGCGCATCAAATCGGTCATGTCGAGTCACTGGGCGGCTGGCTTCACTGCGTTGCCCTCCGCATAGCGCGACGGGCTCGTGCGAATGCATCTTTGCGAAGGAGCCGGGACTACTCTGTTCCACATCGGACGACCGTCCCGGACGACCGCCTGGACGCTGATGTCCGACCAATTTTGGACGAAGAACTTGGGCGCTTACCCGAGAGGTATCGCACACCGCTGGTTTTGTGCTACCTCGAAGGTCTGACGATAGTCGAGGCGGCTCGTCATGTCGGTTGTCCAGAAGGAACCGTGCGCAGTCGACTAGGTCGCGGTCGAGATCGGCTTCGGCGGCGACTAATTTGGCGCGGATTTGCACCCGCGATCGCTGCAACAGTAACGACAATGGCGTCAGCGCATTTAACGGCATCCGTTCCGCGTCTGCTCGGCGACACGACCGCACGACTGGCCTGGCTGCTCAAGTCTCAAGGAACGCTGGTCAAGATTGGCGCGGCCGCGTCCGTTGCGGTGCTTGTCGAGACGGGCACCAAGACAGTCGTAGCCGGAAAAATCTATCTCGGGATTTCGGCTGCGCTTGCAACAGCCGCGTTAGCAACCGGACTGGTCGTATGGAGCAGAAATGTAATAGGGTCTCACTCGCAAGAACCAATAATTCGCAGTCAAGCACAATCGACCGCCGACGCGACAAGACAACGGAACGATGTGTACGGCGACCCTCTCCCGCCCGGAGCATTAGTTCGGCTCGGGAGCATGCGCTTCCGGCACGGTACGCAGGCCCATTCGGTTGCATGTTCTCCCGACGGCCAGCTTATCGCCTCGGGCGGTTTCCAGACGCTGCGACTTTGGGAGGCGCAAACCGGGAAACCCCTTGCGACCTTGCGCAAGCAAGGTGCTCATGTCTTTTCGGTGGTGTTCTCGCCAGATGGCACGCGACTGCTCTCTGTAGGTAGCGAGCCTGGCGACATTCCGAAAGGAACAATCTGCATCTGGGATGTGCGCTCCCGCCGATCGCTTCACGTTCTCGAAATGGATCAATGGATGCGCACAGGCGACTTCTCACCGGACGGTCGGCAATTTGCGGTCACCGGTGATGCGGGGGCACTCTTGCTTTTCGACACTGCGACCGGAAAGGAGCTGAGGCGGCTCTCGCGTCGGGGCTTTTTTGAAGCGTTGCGGTTTTCCCCCGATGGCCGTTTCCTGGCTTCAACGGGTGATGAAAAGACGTTGAATCTTTGGAATACAAATACCGGCGAAGTGGAACGACAGATTTCAGCAGAACCGTCGCGATGTGTCAGTTTCTCCCCGGATGGTAAAACCCTAGCGACCACTCATGACGGTCCCGGAGACGTTTTCCCCGGTAAAGGAACGGTGTGTTTATGGGATGTGCCAACCGGCCAGAAATTGCACACGCTTGAAGGACCTAAGGGCCAGGTATTGTCGGCCGCGTTTTCTCCCAATGGAAAACTTTTGGCGGCGGGTGGTGAAACTCAGGTGATCGTCTGGAACGCGACGACTGTTACTAGACTGTGGGATCACGAGCTGACTCACGCATGGGTACAAGGTGTTACGTTTAGTCCCGACAATGGAACAGTCTTCGCGGCCGCAACCGATGGCCGAATACATTCTTGGGATGCCAAAACCGGCAAGGATTTGATGCCCGTGGAGGGACACTCGCACGGCAGCGCGGCAGTAACCATTTCGATCGACTGCAGCAAAATTGCCACGGCAAGCGACGACCGGACCGCTCGGATATGGGACACCGCAACTGGAAAAACGACGGCAATACTGAAAGCAGCGGGAAAGAACAACCACGGACTCGAGACTGGAGTCTATTCGGCCGATTTTTCACTTGATGGCAAAACGCTGGTTACGGGCGGAGGCGATGGATCGGTGCGGCTGTGGGACGTTAGTCGGGGCGCCGAAATTCGCCGCCTTGTCGAGCCGGAAAAGAGCTGGTATTCGCGGGCTCAATACTCACCGAGCGGAAAGTTCATCGTTTCAGGACATGTTCAGGCCATCCGAATCTGGGACGCGAAGTCGGGCAAAGAGATTCGCTCCCTTAACGGACACGATGGTTATGTGGTCGATGTTTGTTTTTCACCAAATGAGAAACTGATTGCGTCAATTGCACACAGCTATAGCAGCGGCAAAGACAAACCGGTGGAGGATCGAACCGTGCGCCTGTGGGATGTGAAATCTGGCGCTGAGCTTCATCGGTTCGAAGAAAAGTATCCGTCTTATGCCGGTTTTCGCCCGGACGGTAGAGTGGTTCACTGGCTTGGAAACCAAGCAATTCGGGCTCGTGATGTCATTACAGGTCAAACTCGGCAGGAGCTCTGTGACGCTGGGGCTTTTGCGTATTCACCCGGCGGACAATGGTTGGCAACCGCGCAATTTGATGGCACCATCGTCATTCGCGATAGCCAGACGCACAGAATTTGTCGGAATCTCGGGACTCTGCCGTGCAGCGTGACGAGACTCATTTGGGCTGCTGATGGCAGGCGGCTGGTATCGGGGCAAGAAGATTCCACGGTACTTGTGTGGGACTTGTCTTTTCCGCAGGCCGATGCGCACGAATTCTCTCAACTTTGGTCCGACTTGGCCTCCTCGGACCCGGCCAAAGCATACGTTGCAACAGTCAAACTTGCCGCCAACGGCGATGCAACCGTGCGTCAAATACGAGAACTCATTCGTCCCGCTGAAGACAACGCGCTCATCAAACAGATTCGAGCCGGGATTGCAAACCTGGATAGTGACGAGTTCGAAATGCGCGAAAAGGCAACGGAAGACCTGCGACGCGTCGGCGTGGCCGCCGAAGCGGCACTTGTGCTTACCTTCGAGCAGGAGCGTTCGCAGGAGAGTCGATCCCGGTCGACCGCACTTCTGAATGAGATCGCCAAAAAAAACGGGATTCGGCCCGCGGAATCCATACGGTCAATTCGTGCCTTGGAGGTTCTAGAGTGGATTGGTTCAGAGCAAGCGCTTGATTACCTCCGTCAATTAGCGGCAGGCGCCGCCGAGGCAGAAATCACGCATGCAGCTAGTTCCTCGCTCGACCGGATCGGTCGGCGTATTGCGGCCACGCACCCTTGAGGCGTGAAGAGGGTCAACCGGGCTAGTTAGGGAAGGGTAACCGATTCGCCATTGCTGCGAGTGGCAAGTGCGGGCATGATGGGAGCGGCCGAGTAATTGATAAACTGCACCGCGCCATCCGCCATAAGGAAATGCGCACCCCCAATGTGCATACTCCAGAAATGGAAAGCGTCACATTGGTTATTGAGGTTTCCCGGGCCGAATTCGTACGGCCCACTCCGGCAGTCTCGTGCATAGGTCTTTACATTTCTTTCCTTTACGCCGAGCACCGAATCGGCTGACCCATCTTTTCCTTGACCCTCTCCGGCATACCACCACCCGAGCACTAGATCGGCACTTGGTGGTCGTTCACCCACAAGCAATGTGTTACTCATTCCATCGGTAGCATCTGAGAACCGGATACTTGAATCAAGAAAGAGCATGCCATCTTCCTTGAATTGGTTTGTTCCTTCTACACCCAAATACGCTGTAAGTGCTTTACCTTGCTCTGACACGGCTAAGGTTCGGGTATCCGCGCGACAAGTATAGACGACTAACACGGTTCCCAAACCGACATGTGGTGGATTGTGTGTAAAACGTTTGTTCGTCGCAAATGCCCGTTCGGTTTCGCTCCAGAGGCCACTCTGCTCCAAAAACGGCAGTAAGCGTGCGCTCCACGCCAAGAAGGGGTACGGGTCTTTTCCGTCTTTATAACTGCAGCCAGGCGGCAGTACGCGTTGCGTGTCGTGGTATTGATGGAGCCCCAGGCCAATCTGTCGCAAATGGTTGGAACAATCAGCTCGTAATGCAGTGTGTCGCGCTCGTTGAATTGCAGCCAAGCCTAGTGCTGAGAGGAGAACGATGATCGCTATCACAAGCAAAAGCTCGATCAAGCTAAACCCGGCTCTGACCGTGCCCTTGCCCATCGCTGGTATCTCACGAAGAGATGGACTAAGTAACCTCACTCGCTGCTCGCGACTGCAGCCGAGGAGATCGCATGAATAACGCCAAACCCAACGTACTAAAGAGTAAGCCTCCTGCTAAGAGAAAAAACCCTCTGCTCTGAAGCAATTCCACGTACCTGGATGGAATTTCGCCAAACACGATTGCATCTCCAGTCCAACGGTACGACTTTTCAAACCACGATTTCGGGCAATCGAATAAACCGATTGTATTGTCGAACATGATAATCCGCTCACCAATTCGAGCGACGAAAACAATGAAATGATTGTCATTCACATGAAGAATACTCGGTCCACCCAAAGATTCCAAGTACGAAATGTTTGTGTTAACTCCCTGCGCTGACGCACCGTGTTTTTCTGCGACGCGCAGTAATTGGCTAGCGGAAACCCCGCCAAAACCAACTGGCAATTCTTGTTGTAGGCTCGCCAGGCTGGGAGCGTTACTCTTAAGTACCTTTAGGCAGAAATAAAGGGTTTCAGCGCCGCAGGTTCGGCGAGATGTAGGGGGAACCGCTACACGTATGCTGGCACGATCGTGCGCCAGGACAGTTTGAGCTGGATCCAACAAACATAACATCCCTGCAATCACGAACCAGCAGGGTCTATTTCGATAATAAGCGGTATAGATCGTTCGCACGGCACTTTTACCTTGATCCATACGGTAGTGGGAAATATCCGCGTAGCCGCTTTCTGTTCGTCCAAAACTAGGGTGAGTGCCGGAGCTACGGAGGGTTTTGGGTCGAACTGTGCGCCTATCAAGCCCTCACTTTCAACCTCCGAGACTTCGACGTTTTCGCCTAGCGAATCACGGATTACTATTTTTGCAGTGCGCGGCTGGCCTGAAGACACAGCAGGCAACCGGACGACCTTTGGAAGCACCCGCAGTCTGTCGATACCCCGAATCCTCACCGGAACCAAAATCGTCTGGTTGGCTTCATCCGAGGTTATCAATTCAATTGACTCGTCTAACTGATCGCGGTTCCTCTTATTGAGGTTGGTGTATGTCACGCCAAAAGTATACCGCCATCCTGGAAGATATTCTGTGGGGTTCTCGGTCACTCGAACATCTAGGGCGGGCGAGGACGTTCTTAGCTGTCTTACAGTCAGCGGTTCCGGCCGATAGTCGATTAGAGAAAAACTTGCCTCTCCCGTCGTAAAGTCGAGAAGATTGAGTTCAACCGAACTAGGAACCACGCGAACGTCAGGTTCGTAAGAGGCCAAAAGCGTAGCTTGCACGGTGTGAAGATGGTCAGCCTCGTACTCTATGGTAAGTACGAAGCGATGTTTGCCCGGCTCTTTTTTTGTGATGTCGGTGTCCATCACCACGAACCCGGTTTCCTGAGGCCCGATGAACCTTCTGCTCTGGATCGGTCAGACTGCATGTGCATGATGTGGTCACATTCTTGATTGTGATGGGAACTGTTCCTCGGTTCCTGTAGGCGAATCGGTGCCGCAACGGCGTCTTAACGGTCCCAACATTCACTTCCGAATCCTCAAACATCAGCGGCCCTTTTGGTTCATTCACACTTTCGCCTCCTGCGACGAGACGAGCTGAGTCTAGTTGCAAGAGAGAGCGAATATCAAAGCTGCGCACAGATCGCGATAGCCGCGCCGAGTGTTAGCAAACCCAAGGACAGGATGATCCTTAGCCGATACATGGCCAATTCCTTCTCGCGAATAACCAACCTAACTGGCCGTTCTCCTATGCCGCCGCCGAGCGAACCAGTAAATCACATACAAGAGGACCACGAGAAAAAGCACAGAGCCAGCAAAGTAAAACCATTTCCATTTCGCGCTAGGGGGCCCCATCTCTACGGCCGCAATCGCTTCATCAATGTGTTGAGCGACTTCGGCAGGATCCCGAATCCGCTGACCTGTATCGCGATCCAAGACCTCGGCGCCCGGAGGAATTGCCAATTTGAAGAGAGTGTCTGAAATCTCACCGCCCCGCAAAGTGATTGAATCTGCTTCGAATTTCGCGGTCTCAACCAATTCGTGAACACTGTCCTTGTGATAATACCCCTTCCGAACAGCCGTCTTGGGAAAATACACACCATCCACAACCACATAGCGACAATCGGTAACTTCAGTGAATAGAACACCTCCTGTGCCGCGCCTTTCAAACCGCATCACGCAACAGCCTTTACCCTCCGACGTGAGCCAAGCGTCGTAGGTGTCTTCGTTTTCGAATTCTACTGTCAAACGTATCTGGGCCGACTTTACAGTCCCAACATCGTCAGAGACCACAAGTCTGCGAGTCTTCGGGAGCTTACCGCTTGCCGCGAATTCATATAGACCAAGCAAGTCGCTCTCGCCGTTGTAGTTAAACGGTTCGACTTGATCTCCCCATGAAGGGCGTTCTCGCGAGATTGCGAATGCCTTCTTCTCGCCGGAAGTCGAAATCGTCAGTTTTCCGTCATATACCATCGTGTCGACAAGCTTTGATTTGAGCACTTCTCCGCGCGACGATAGCGAGGGTCCATCCACTTCTAGGAAAAACAAATTCCCCTTTTGGGCGAATCTATGTTTCATCTCATAGTTGATGTCCCGAAGTTTCGCCATTGATTTCTTGTCGTCCGGATCAATGTCGGATCGGCTCGCGAAATAGAGTTTCGTCAACGCCTTGTGCACGCGGTACTTCAGTAGCAATGGATTGTAGTTTTCATGGCGCTGCTTGATCCCTCCCAAAACTGTTTTTAGCCTGCTGAGATCGTCCGCGTGTAAGATGTTGCTTGCTCCTATCAAAAGAGACGCAAGCGCAAGCAAAAAATGTATGCCAGTGCAGTTCATGGAATGTCCAGTTAGACGGAACCTATGGCGCACACGGGGAGGAACTGTCCACATTCGCATAGTCATTACAATGCGCATCGTTATCGTTAGGTGTTCGGCATTTCGGTGTTCCGTCGGCCTTCACGCAGGATTGGCCAGGATTGGGGTTAGTTTCGGATCTTCGACCACAATGCTGCATCCCTGAAGTATTGGTTTGGCAGTCATCCGTGGGCTGCCCTGACTGACAGTAGAAGTACTCTGTGATTGTTGTTGCTGTGGCTTTGCAGGTTACGCATTTGTCAATGGCCGCGACGTATTGACAGTGACTCTGACAGTTTCCGACCTTGAAACATTGCTGGTTAGGAGCGCCACCGTATTTCGTGCTGAGCTCGGACAGTGAGTAGTGTCGGTCAACAGATACCGCGGACAGACCCAATGCGAAGAAAACCAACCCCGCACAAAGCGTTCCACCGGTCATGAATGGATGTTTCACTGTGTTAACTCCTTGAAAGAACCCAAGTTTGCTTGGCGATACTTGAACTCGTGTTTCCTTCGGATCGGGTTTAAGGCTGGCAAGGGGACGAACTATCAACGTTTGGGTAATTGGCGCAATGCACATCGGTGTCCTGCGGAGTTCGGCAGTTTGGCCCTCCGCCCGGCGCCGTGCACGAACCACCTGCCAGCGGGGTTGTTTCGGTTCTTCGGCCACAGTTCTGGAATCCCGAGGTGTTGGTTTGGCAGTCGTCAGTCGGCTGCCCTGATTGGCAATAGTAGTAACTGGCGCTAGTTGTGCCGGTTGGCTTGCAAGTCACGCACTTATTTATATTAGGATCGAGCTGGCAGTGGCTCTGACAGCTTCCGATTTTGAAGCACTGTTGGTTTGGAGCGCCACCCCGCTTCATTTCCAGCTCAATTGTCGTCGAGGACCGAACCTCTGTTTCCATTGCCGACATGCCAAGGGCGACGAAGATCAGGCCTCCACAGAAAGACCCAGATGCAACCATTCGCGTTCTCATGACTGGTTCTCCTAGATAATGTAAGTGGTACTCTTAGCCAACGACACCAAGAAACAGAGCGCGCACACGCGTCTCGAACGAATTCAGTTTTTGTATAGAGGGTATGGACCAGCTCAGACTAACGCTCGCTGGGCTACGTTGGAACTGGGTCTCGCATGAAGCGAAGCTGTGGTTCACTTGCTGAGTCCTCCGCGAGTAAAGGGAATCTACGGAGCAGCGAACCAAGCGTCATCTTGAACCGGAAAATGACGGTTGTCAAGCAAATTCTGACCAGAGGCATGAATTGGGTGCAGTTGCGGATGTTGGGGGTCGTGTTTGCGAATATCCCGGCTTGGAACGAGCCGGAGCCGGTTTTCAGCTTAGGAGCGTTGGATTTTCCCCTGTTGGGCAACCCGTGAAAAACGGCTCGGCCAGCCAACCCCCAACAAACTTTACTGCACCCCATGAATTTGTAAGGTTGGCGTTGGAAACGAGCTTACAAGAGGAAGCCGTGGCGGTGGAAAAAAAAGGCGCTGCACGTGCGCCCGCGGGTGACAACAGCGCCACAAAGGATATCGCGAACGGACTGTAATGCACGAAGGCGGCTTACCGCCGAGCATTTGCAAAAGATCTGGCGGGGTGCGATTAGCGGATGCGACTATTCGTGAAGTTTGTCAGATCCATGGCGGCCAGCGGGCGGCGTTGACAAGAGGAAACTCCCGAGGCGACATCTGCCTTCAAGAAGGCGAGTGGCGAAGTGGAGTTGTCCGGCGATGGCACCAGCGTGATCACCATTTCCGGCTGGCGAGAAATGCGTCTGAGTGTGTTTGCTAAGCGAGAACGGAGCGAGTCCCAAAGTATAGTTCGGTGGGAAGAACGGAATTTGCCGAAGCCCCCATGCGCGGGTAGTCTTTGCCGGATTAACAAGCCCGTTGCTCCGTACGCCTTTCTTCTTGATTTAGAGCCATTTGATGCTCGTGGTGGCGAGAACGAAAACCTACAGATGTTGGCTGGCTGCGGGAGAGCAGAGAATGCTTAAGATTTCGTTAACGTAATTGTGGTAGCCTAAAATTAGGCGTGATCCGCATCACGCAACAGGATAGTTCCAAGGACGCGAAACGTTATTACGCGACGGCAGACTACTACAGCGAAGGACAAGAACTCGTCGGTTTTTGGGGCGGCAAAGGGGCTGCAAGGCTAGGACTCGAAGGCACGGTAGACAAGCTCTCGTTCGATCGGCTCTGCGATAACCTTCACCCGCAAACCGGCAAGAAACTCACCGTGCGGAGGCGGTCGCAACGTACGGTGGGCTACGATTTCACGTTCTCAGTGCCCAAATCCGTCTCACTTCTTTGCGCGATAAACGGCGACGAAAAGATTCTCAATGCCTTCCGTTCCGCAGAGGGCGAAACCATGCGGGAAATGGAGACCGAAATGAAGACCCGCCTCCGAAGGAAGGGCGTGGAGGTCGACCGTACCAGCGGAACCATGGTCTGGGCGGAATTCATCCACACAACATCGCGGCCAGTGAACGGTATTCCCGATCCCCAGCTCCATGCCCATGTCTTTGTCTTCAACACTACCTGGGATGAGGCAGAGAATCGTTGGAAGGCGGGGCAGTTTCGGGAACTGAAACGTGACGCACCGTATTTTCAGGCGGCGTTCCGCGTGCGGCTAGCCAACCGGCTTCAGGACTTAGGCTTTGGCGTCACCCGCAAGCGGGACGATTTCGAGATTGCCGGAATACCGGTTGACGTGCTCCAGCGATTTTCGCGGCGAACCGTCCTGATTGAAAAGGTGGCGGCCGAGCGGGGCATTCTGGCCCCTGACCGCAAGGCGGAGCTTGGGGCGGAGACGCGTGAGAAGAAAGGCCCGGCACTTTCTTGGGAGAGGCTGCGGAAGGAATGGCAGGCTCGTTTGAAGCCCCACGAATGCGAAAGGATTGCTGCCATTTGTGCTCGGAGCCAATTGATAGTCAGACCTCCGTGCAAAGAGCAGCCGGCGGTGGATCATGCCATCGAGCACAGTTTCGTGCGTGAGGCGGTGGTTCCGGAACGCAAGCTCTTGACCGAAGCTTTGAAACTAGGCCTGGGCGCCGTAACGGTGGAAGATGTGACCCGCGAAGTAAGCAAACGGCCTCTCATCCGCAGTGAAGTGGAAGGGCGGCGGATGGCAACAACCAGGGAAATGGTATCGCTCGAATCCCGCCTCGTGGAATTCGCCCGTCAAGGACGCGGGCATTGCCGGCCGCTGGGAGATCCCAAACGGCCCTGCTCCCGCGAATGGTTTACCAAAGGTCAGAAAGCAGCCGTGCGTCACGTGCTTGGTTCCCGCGACCGCGTCATCATCATCCGGGGTGTGGCAGGAACGGGTAAGACGACTTTGGAGCAGGAGATTGGCGAGGCGCTGGCCGAAGCCGGGCGGCCGGTCACGGCTTTGGCGCAATCGGTGAAGGCCAGCCGCGAAGTGCTCCGTGAGGAAGCCGGATTTGAGAGCGCCGACACCGTAGCGAGATTCCTACGAGACGAAGCGATGCAGAAGACAGCAAGCGGTGGCGTCATTCTCGTGGATGAAGCCAGCCAGCTTGGCACACGGGACATGCTCAAGCTGTTTGACGTAGCCGAAACCCTCAATGCTCGGGTGGTGCTAGTGGGTGACCGCAAACAGCACCGCAGCGTGACTGCCGGCGAGCCGCTGAGACTCCTGGAAGAAATGGCGGGACTTAAGGTCGCGGAAGTCACGGAGATTCTGCGGCAGCAAGGCAGCTACAAGAAGGCGGCGCAGTATTTGAGCGAAGGGAAAACGAAAGAAGGATTCGATGAGTTGGACAAGCTCGGCTGGCTCAGGCAGCTTGCCGATGGCGACCGCAATCAGCAACTGGTTCACGCTTACCTGACTGCCGTTTCCGAGAAGAAGCGGGATGGACAAGCGAAGTCCGCACTCGTTGTGTCGCCGACGCACGCCGAAGGCAATCGGATTACCGAGGCTATTCGCGACGGGCTTAAAGAGAAAAGCAAGCTTGGCATGGAACGCGTAGTCAAGGCATGGGTGCCGTTGCATTTGACCGACGCCCAGAAGGCCGACGCCACTGAATACGATGCAGGAGATTTGGTTCAATTCCATCAGAATGCTCCGGGTTATGTTAAAGGCACACGGCTCATCGTGGGTGATGGCGCCGACGTGCCGACGGAGCTTGCCAAACGGTTCGAGGTGTACCGGCCCATCGAACTTGTGCTGGCGATGGGCGACCGCGTCCGGCTCACCGCCGGCGGCAAGACCAAGGACGGCAAACATCGCTTGAACAACGGGGCGCTGTTTACCGTGCGGGGCTTTACCAAACGCGGCGACCTCATCATGGCTAACGGTGGGGTGATCGACCGTGACTTTGGTCATTTAACGCACGGCTACGTGATCACCAGCCACGCCAGCCAGGGTGTGACGGTCGATAAAGTTTTCGTCGCCATCTCCAGCGAATCGTTGCCTGCAACCTGCGAGCGCACTGCGTATGTCGCGGGCACGCGTGGCAAGGAACAAGCGCTGATATTCACCGATGATCGCAAGGAACTACTGAAAGCGGTTAGCCGCCGCGACGATCCGCTGTCGGCAACCGAGCTTGCCGAATCCACCAAGCAGCCGCCAGCGTCACATCCGCCCCATAAGCCGGTTTCTGTCAAAGACGCCGAGCAAGGGCCGGATTATGACCGATAAGCCGACCTATAAGGATCGATTGCGGTCGATGAGCCACGAGAGCAGGAATTCCGGCGGCCGGCCCAAGGACGACGCCGACGGCGAGGAAGGCGAAGCATCGTGCGGGGCTTTTGGCTACTTAAGGGGCATCCGCGACCATGCCAGCGCCGTGGAGTTCCGCTTCCGCGACGGCAACAGCACTTGGTTCCCTTACTCCTGGCTTGGGCCCTGCCGGTACGATCCATCAGAGGGCTTGCTGCTGAAGTTCTCTGGCGATCTTGTGTATCTCGTGCTGATTCGGGGCAGCAACCTCGACCGACCGCTCAACAAGGGCGCCGTGAACCTGACGCATGCCGGGTTGCAGCGCCATCGCCTGGTCTGGGTTCGTGAGATGAGCCCGGAAGAGATTCGGCAAGTAGGAGAGGATGGCCCCACTATTGACAGCATTGAAGTGGCGGAGTTCGAGTCACAAGCGGAGGTCAAGACCTGGATCAGCGAGCACGCGCCGGCATTTCTTCATAGCCGGGATTGAAGCAACTGTCTCTCAAGGCCAGAGGCGCGATTTCCTTCGGGAGTTGAAAGCATCGCCGAATCTTTCGCGGAAACGGCAAGAAATTGTCCGTTTCGAAGATCGCTAAGCGTCACCGCCAACCGCTCCACATCGTTGAGTCGATCTCTCCTACCTCGAATCGCCGATCAGGACAAACGCCGCCCAATATTTGGGATGAGCGTACGGCCGTTCCTGTGTGTCGGCATTTATGGGAGTAGTCGTCACGGGCTTGACGCGCTCCCCGCGGTGGAGTTCTCTTTTCACTTCAGCATTGTTGGAGGCACGATGCTCATCAAGCCAACGGTTCCGCTCGCTTGTTGTAAGTTGTCTTAGCCATTGCTTTGCTTCCGCGAGGGCATCGGCTTTGGGCATTGGTTTTGTAAGGCTTGGACGGGAACCGAGCCAATTTTCGTAAAAACGTACCATAAGAAGAGTCGTCGCAAGATCATCAACTTCCCAAAGAGACAACAGTAAACTGCGTGTTCCTTTGGCGAAAAGGACTTGAGAAAATCCTATATAGCCTTCACCGCCGCCGTCTACTCCCATCGCAGTTTCGCAAGCGGACAGAGTAACGAGATCGGCGTTGTCAAGATCCCATTTTTCTTGGATTGTTCTGAGCAGAAGGCGCCGATCCAACGCGAGTTGTAACTCTGACAATGTGGGGTTAGTTGCGTGTATATATCCATGTGTCGCGAGGTGCACCACTCCAAAATGCTTGAGCTGACCGTCATGGACGATTTTATTGAGTTCCTGCTCGCTGGCTTGTGTCGCCGTTATGACCTTGGAGGCTGGGAAAAGCTTGCTAATAGATGTAACTTCAAGATGCGAAAAACGAAGCGGCGGCGGCCAGGTGTGAAGGTGAGTCGGCAGGCCGGCAATCATGGCGTCCAGTTCCCAACGTTTGGGCAATGCGAGCGCGACAGGTTCCGAGCTAACCACGACGGAGGCAGGGTTCAAGTCGTCCGGTAATAGCCTAATGGAAAGAACCTGCCCTTCTCGCCAAACCACAAGTTCAAGTGTTGCGGCCGAGGTAAGGGCCTTTAGATCAGTGGGACAGTTTAGGGGCGAAGCACCGTACCTTAGCAGCACGTCCCCGCCACGAAGTCCGGCTTTGAAGGCTCTTGACGAGGGCGATGCAGCCATTACGAGAATGCCACTGTCGGGTGGTGTCGGGCGAGCTTTTGACGATGGCGCAAACTCGGGCGCCCCAATAGCCAGCAAACTCAATTGTCGGAGAGGACGCTGTTGCTCAGCTAGAAAGGCGTAGATCGTAGCGGAAGGAGCGTAGCTCACCGTGTATTTCTCAGTTAGCACTTCAAGCGGGACTCCAGCCATTGGGCCCCACGGGATCGCGACTAGGTGCTTAACGTTTGGAAGCGTCGCCGTCGGGATGAAAGCCGTTTCTAGCGGTTTGAGGCGTTGTGCCGCAATCTTGTGGGCCAATTCGCTCCAGTCCTCGCCTTGAGACTTGAGCGCATCGCGAAGGCAGGCAAGGAGGCTGTAATCCGATGCGATCCATCCGCCGTTTGCTCCTGAACCTGGCAATCCAATCCACGTGGGAGGCCCCTGGCTCCGAATAACGCACCCCCAATGATTGCCCACGGCTTCAGGCTGCTTGGTTGGACTTGCAATGTCTATCCAGAAGATGAGTGCAGCATCGGGTGGAATTTGCTTTTGAATGCGTTCGATGGGATAAACGCGGCGCTGCGATCGTGCGGCAGCGATCCGCGCCAGATCTGCTTGCAAATCGGCGCGCTCCTTTAAGAAAACATCCTTCTGAGATTGTTGTTCCGACGACAGATTCTTTTCACTAATTAGCGCCGATAGCGAGATATCCAGTTCGCGGAGTCGGGCCGCGAAACGGCGTAAGCGGCATTGCTCCTCGTCAGTGGATTGGGCCATAGTAAATGGAGCCAAATCGTCGAGTAAACCGCGCGCAAGCTCGCTTCAGCAAAACGCCACGCCTCTTCAGTTTTGTGAAGGCGGAGCAAGCAGGCGGCAAGCGCCACGGAGAATGAACGCTTTGCCGTGAACTGAGCGCGTCCAATTCCGCTAGAAGTGCGCAAACGGGCCGCTTCATGGGACTGAGTTGCATCACGAAAGAACGGCTCCGCTTGTTCATCACGGCCTTGAGCGACGAGGCAGTTGGCCAAGTTGAACATGATCGAAGCAGAAAGCGTATGTGTAGTACCAACGGTCGCTTGCGATGTGGCCAACGCTTGTCGGAACAGATTCTCAGCGTCGGCATACTTGCCCAGAGCAAGCAGATTCTTGGCAAGGTTATTAAGACATGTCGCAGTGTGCGAATGCGATTCACCGACGATCGCACGGCATATAGTGAGGGCCTCACGGAGTTCTTGATCGGCCTCTTCTAGCTTGCCCTGCGCCGTAAGATTCATCCCAAGATTGTTGTGGCACTGGGCGATATGCATGTGTTGACTTGGTTGAGACCTTTCGTAGAGTCTTAGCGCTCGTCGATGTAACGCCTCCGCGGTCACGTGTTTGCCCTGGCCGTCGAGGTTCATCGCTAAACTGTTAAGACCCTGTGCTATCGCTTCCGGTCCGCTGGTCTGTTCGCGGATCGCGATTGCCCTCTGGTGCAATCGTTCGGCTTCGCCGTAGCGGTTTTGGTTATCGAGGTTGCAGGCAAGATCATGCAATCGTTGGGCAACATCCGGATGGTCGTCCCCAAGATTCAAACGTTCGATTGTCAGTGCTTGCCGGTGTGATGATTCGGCTTCCTCAAACCGGTTTTGTCCATCCAAGTTGTTCGCCAGGTTGCTCCATGCTAGAGCCGTCTCCACATGACTATCACCGTCGATGCGTTGCCGGATGTCAAGAACTTGGCGAAATCGAATCTCTGCCTCCGAGTGCATACCTCGCAGGTGAAGATGAGTAGCATACGCGCCGCTACAGAGCGCGAGACGATGCTCATGTTTCGTGGATTTCGCAATCTCTTCAGCTTCTCGGTGAATCGCCTCCGCCCTGGCATACTGGCTAAGTCGATCTAACGAGACGGCCAGATTGGAGAGACTTCGAGCAGTATCTGGGTGATTGTTACCGAAAGTTTGGACGTTTACTTCCCGCGCTTTGGCGTGGCAGTCGGCTGCCTCTGAAAATCGACCTTGCGCACCAATGATCACTCCCAACATGTCCGTTGCATTAGCGGTAAGTGGATTTTGTTTGCCGATGGCATCGGTGAAAATCTCGAGTGATTGTCGACATTGCCGTTCCGCTTCTTGGAAATTCCCATTTCGGTGATTGACCACCGACTGTCCAAGCTCGCGGATCGCGTTGCCGACCGCTATACGTACTTCTTCTGGCTGATCGGCAAGACGGAGGGAGATGTCAAGATCGCACTTGGCATCTGCAGTCATCCAATGGTCGACACCAGATTCTCTTTCGCGCAGGCGCAGAAGTTCCCGATTAAGAGGAATTGCATCTTTGAACCGACCAACGAGCTGCAGGCGTTCGATTTCTTGGATCAACCTTTTCGCTGCTTTGGAATCGGTCTTGCGATCTGCCAGTATTTGTGGCTGTTTCTTGGGCCCATCCAATACGGGGAAGGCTTGGGCGAAAACGAGAGATAGCTCGGGCCTAGACTTTAGATAATTGCAAAGCTCCGTGAAAGCACGCGGAGATGCCGAGGCCTCCGAAAGCGAGCGTAGCCCATCCCCAAGCCATCGCGTCTCGTTGCCATTAAACTCCCATACACCTGTGTTCTGGGCGACTTGCACGGGTTGCCAGGGTGTTTCGTCGATATTGCAGCGCCAGGTGTCAAAGGGCGGAAGCGGCTGGTCAGACGCGATCACGACAAAGGCCTGTAGACCGGTCCCGTCCGTCAACCGAAACGCGTCTTCTAGTTCCTCGGAATCGATTAGTCCTCCGATGTGGTCCGTAAGTTCCGGCTGGATGCTTCCGTTGGAGGGATACCACAGCTGGTGTGTACCATTTGGGTTGAAGGCCAAGACGTAGAAATAGGCTTCACGATTCAAACGGACAGACACCAGAATGCTGTCGTTAACCATTGCGTGGTACGACATGCTACCGAGCTTGTGCGAATGCGCGAGACGACTAGCTTCGAGGCGGGTAAGTTCGAGACTTACAACGTGCAGCGGCTTCGCGTGCGCGTCAATTGACTCTACGATTATCGAATCCTGAGCACCTGGGTTCCGCGGCTGCGACCAAAGCTGGTACAAGAGTGCAGTAAATATTACTGCTGCGATTGCAGCGGCGGTCAACCGTTGGTGCGATACCAACCATTCGACAGCAAGTCGGACGATGTTTCGCCTGGGTGCCGTTTCCAAACCACGACGGATGAATTCCCAGGCTCGGACTTTTTCCGCGGGCAAATCTCGTTGCTTTACCCATTCCGTGTTGTATTTGGCGACGAAGTGCTCAAATCGATGGTCATTGTCTAGTGGCGTAGTCATATCGCACCTCAGCTAAGAAGGGACAGAAGCGTCTGCCGCGCTCGATGAATGGCCGCAGATACTGTCCCTAGCGGTATTGTCAGCAGTTCAGCGATCTCAGAGTACGAGAATCCTTCCATAAACAGGGAAATGGACCCTCGCTGTGGTTCTGGTAGGTGACGAATTGCTTCCAGTGCTTCCCGTAGAAACAGTTCCTGTTCCGGATCCGAGAACGTCTTTTGAGTGGTACGCTGCAATTCGTCACGACGGATTCTCTCTTTTTCTGTTCGTTTGGTTGATCGGCGCTTCACATTCTGCTTCCAACCCTTTCTGGCTGCGATCTGAAAACTAAGAGACTTGATTGCTCTCACTTTAGCCTCAAACTCCAGAACCGACCGAAGTCCGGACACACACCAGTACTTTTGTCGCGGTATTTAAGAAGCAGATCAAGGAGAACTTCGTTTCGCACATCTTCGGCCTCGCTTGCGTCGTCGAGAATTCGCTCCAGGTGGCGCGTCAAGCTATCAGCAACTCCAGAAGTCCAAAGAAGGTTGAAAAACTGTTCTTCGGACATCGTCGCTGGAGGAGGAGAACGGCCTTTTTGTTGAGACATAATGGCGGCACCTCTTGCATCGCGGCTCGGTCGCAATGGTGGACGTTGCTTGGCGTTCGACATGATTTTGGCCTCCGCTTCGCCACTTAAGGTAAAGTGTCTTGCCGAGGCACAAAAAATTCATGCGACGACGGTTTTTGTGGTTTTTTTTGTAGTCAGTTTAGCTGAGCGTGTTCATTCTGTGCTTCAGGCGTATTCGCATTACTGAACGCCCCGAGATGGACCACGTCGTCGAGGGACTGGCGTCTCTCGAAGTGTTCGCGGAAGTGGGCCATCGCCGGGTCAACGAAGGCAAATGCCGTAGCTTCGAACATGGCATACCCTTCAAGCGCTCGTTGGGCCATCTGATGTGAAGAAAATCGAATCAGATAAACCGCCGTTCCTCTCAGCTAGAACAGATCATTTGAGAATTCTCGTGAATAACGCTTACAATCGCTCCATGTAAGAGATTTCAAGTAGCCTCACCGCTGGCACATCGCAAGCGCAGTTGGTGTGCTGTGTCCGGGAATCATCGAGCGCGGCTATCGCCGCATAGACGTATCCCCGCCATCAACTTTTTGCCTCGCCTCATCGCCCAAGCGACGAAGGATGTACTCCCAAGCGCGAGTTTTGTCTTCGGGGGAACTTCTTTGGTCTTCCCAGACCTTGTTGTAGACAGCGAGCAAGCTGCGAAGCTGCCGCACTTCTTCCGCTGTTAGTTCAGCGGAAGGAGCGGGAGTTCGAGAGGATGGGTCATCCGAAGGCGCTGACATTTTGCGAGGCGAAACGAAGGGAACACGTGAATCGAATAGCAATGAATGACTGATGTGTCAAGTTATTTGTAAGTGCTATCCGAGACGGGTTCGTGCTCTGTTTTTCCATGCGGCGGACGATGGTGAGCGCGATGGTTGCGATCACCGCAGGACCATTTCAATAGCTGAAATTATCCCGTCCGGAGAAGGCACTCTAATTCTAGGAAGCAGCTTCCTGAAGACGGGTCACCACCGGTGCCCATACGGGGTGGAGAGATGAACAAATCGGTGTTTTGGATGAATAAGTCGGTGGAAGTATTGGTGGCCTTGTTGGCTCTCTACTTCGTAATCACCGTACATAAGTTGCCGCACTTCGCGTTAACTTTCAAAGCTATTGCTCATGCCTATTTGGCATAGAAAGGCGGAACGAATGACGTTGCGGGACATTGCAAACTGGGTCATCGGAACCCTTCTGGTGTTCGTGGCGCTCGCGTGGTGCGTGGTGTTGATTATGGATAGCATTTCGATTCCTTCCACTAACCCAATGATTTGAGACATCTGCCGGTGGTGACGCGAAGGAAGAAACGCTACGCGCGTTCGATGTTGAAAGAAAAGGCGCGAGAACGGGTTGTTGAGCACTGGATCTTGGGTGGTCTGGACGTGCGCCTTCGCCGCTCCCCACCGGTTTGGTGGTCTGAGTGCGCCGCCTTCCTTCGAGTTGCTACGCCGGCGGATTGCATGGCGTTCACTATTCTGTATACCCAAGATGAGCGGAAACGCGGACGGCACAACGATCGATAACAATCGCACTGAGGCAGGAAGGCCCTGTTAACGGCGGAGCAAAAGTGAGGCGCTCGGCGGTCGAAAAGTGAGGCGCTTGGTCAATTATGGTACAGGGTGGCGGCTCCTTGGGTAGTGTTTAGGTCTTGGAATCCGTTCGACGTCGGCGTTTGGCATCTTGCAGGCGATAACTCTCGCCGCTGGTTTCGATAATGTGGCAACGATGCGTCAGGCGATCGAGGGCCGCGCCAGTTAGCCGTTCGTTGCCGAGTACCTCGGTCCAATTCTCAAACGGCAGGTTCGTGGTCAGGATGACACTCGAACGTTCGTAGGCCGTGGCGATCACGTCGAAGAGTAGTTCGGCGCCAGCCTTGGTGGCCGGCACGTAGCCCAACTCATCGAGAATCAACAGGTCGAGTTTGGACAAGTGATTTCGAAGACGGAGTAATTGCCGGTCTTCATCCGCTTCCCTTAGGGTGGTGATCAACTCGGTCACGCGCCAGAAGCGTACTCGCTTGCCCTGAGCACAGGCGGCCATACCCAGCGCCGTGGCCAAGTGGGTTTTGCCTGTGCCGCTGGGCCCCACCAGCAAGATGTTCTCTCGACGGGTCAAGTAGTCGCCACGGACCAGGTCGAGGACGAGCGGCTTGTTCACGCTGGGACGGGCGGCGAAGTCGAATTGGTCGAGCAGCTTGGCGGTGGGGAAGCGGGCCGCTTTGAGTCGTCGCTCGGCTGCCTTGCGTTCGCGTTCGATCAGTTCCAATTCGCACAGTTGCAGTAGGAACGTCAGGTGGTCCGCATTCGTGGCTGCGCAGCGCTGGGCCACCTTCTCACACTCCGTCAGGACAGTCGGGAGTCTTAGGGCCTTGAGATGGTGCTTGAGCAGTACCGTGCTTTTGGCTTCGGTGGGAGTCATGAGCAAGTGGCCCTCCCACGAGAAGAGCCTGGTAGGCGGACACGTCGGTGGGCCTTACCCGCACCGTTTGCAAGTGCGGTCGCCCGTCGAGACGAAAGAGATCGACCGGCCGTTCGGTTCGGTGTTCCACGATCAGTCGAATGCTCTCGGGATCGATCACATTGATGTCGAGCGCGTAATCGACGGCATCCGCCAACTGCGCGAGAGAAAACGTCTCCAACAGGCGTAGCACCCGAATGAAGGCCTGCGTCCCGTATCCGGTCGTGTCGGCCGCTTCCAGGCGTCGGCGGAGCAGGCCAAAGCAGTCGGGTAGTTTCCAGTGTTCCAAAGGTCGGGCATAATCGAATCCGCCCGGCTTCCGCTCCAAGAGCTCTAGATAGTGCAGCGGATCGAAGCGGAATTGCTTGTGGTCCCAGCAGCGCTCGTGCCGGGCCACCAGCCGGTCCTCGTGGACCACGCGAACTTCATCCACGGTGGCGATAACCGTCAACCGGCGGTGAGCGTAACGTGTCGGCACGGAGTAGGAATTGGTGTCAAAGCGGATCAGCGACAACGAATCGGCGGCTACCTGGGTCAGCCGTCGCGCTTCGAAAGGTCGGGACGGCAAAGGCAGAAAGGCCGCCTGATCCTCGATCAGCAACGTGGCGGATGTTCCGGACTTGCCTCGGACCGGCCGATCCAGGTCCTGTCGGCAACGCTCGACCAAGAGCGCGTTCAACGCTTCCAGGGAAGGAACCGAAGGCACTGGCACCAGGAAATTCGACCGCGCATAGTCGAGCAACCGTTCGACGTGTCCCTTCTCGTTGGGCCGACGCACCAGACAGAAGTGAGGCGTAAAGAGATAGTGGCTTTGCAGGCGCTGAAACGCGCGCGTCACCTGCCGCTGGCGCCTATCGGTGATCCGGGCCACCGCCGTTCGGGCATTATCGTAAGCAATCCGCCGCGGCACGCCTCCGAAAAACGCGAAGGCCCGTTTGTGTCCCTCTAAGAAAACCTCGGTGCATTCGCGTGGAAACACCTGGCAGAACACCGCATTCGCGTAGGGCAAGCTCAGAACGAAAAGCGCTACCTTCGTAGGCACGCCCGCCACTACGACCTCCGCGAATCCGAAGTCCACTTGGCCCTCGCCGGGCGGATGCGACAAAGGGAGGAACACCTCCTGCCGACCTATCTTCAACTCGCGAACGACGTCTTTGACCGTGGTATAGCCACCAGTGAAACCGTGTTCGGTGCGCAGTCTTTGCCAGATGCGATGCGCCGTGTGTCGCTGCTTCTTTGGAGCCGTCTTATCGGCGTCGAGAATGGCGTGGATGATGGGCAGGAACGGTTCGATGGTCGGCCGTCGCGGTGGCCGCGTCCGTCGATAGCCGGGCGGTTCTACATGGGCAAGAATCTTCCGCAGCGTCAACCAGTGGATGTCAAAGTGCCGGCAGGCCTGACGTTTGCTCAGCTCGCCCGTCAAGACCTTGCGGCGGATCTCAGTCCAGCGTTCCATGTCGGCGTACACCTCAGTGCCTCCATGCAGATCTGGGTGATAGAGAAAACCCTATCCTCTCAGATTGCCGGAGTGCACAGTTGTGCGCCTCACAATTCGGTCGCCACCAGGCCCGCCGAGCGCCTCACTTTTGCTCCGCCGTTAACATATCAAAGGGACTCGTCTATGGCTGGATTGAATCTGGCATGCTTTCCTGCTATCGCCTTGGGGCCAGGGGCCGGCGTGGCAAAATCCTTATCGCCATTGCCGATCTGGATGCGTTTCTGGCTCAGTGCCGAGTTGAGGCGGCGAAGTCAAAGCCTCCGCCGCCTCCGAAACCCCGGCATGAGTTCAAGCACTTGCGGGTCTAACTCAGCCTTCCAAGGCCTTGCGCAAGTGATCGTCGGCTTGGTCGAGATGGGCATACACCTTCGCCAGCATGGTGCCGTCCGCATGGCCGAGCAATTCAGCGACGGTCAGGTGATCGTAGCCCGCGATCAGCTTGCGGGTGGCAAACCCGTGCCGGAACGCGTACGCGAAATACTTGGCGCCATGTTTTCTCGCCAGCTTCACCGTGAGCCTTCGACGTGCTTCCTCGCGAAGCTCGTGTTCCGTCTTTGCGACGCGCCTGCGGTGAACGAACTTTGCAGTGGTCAAACTGGCAACGAGTCGGTCTATCTCATCCTCGGCGACGCTGATGCCAAGCTCCCTCATCCGCTGGCGTCCTTGAGCGATTTGCAGACGGCCGAATCGGCAATTGATCGCATAGGCAGTCCACGGCTTGCCATCGGCATTGAGAAATACCTTTCCCTCAATGCGGCCGCTCAGGTGCTTTTTCAGGATATCGGCTGCGGTGGCTGTCAGCCGTATGATCCTCCAGCGTTTCTTTCCCTTGGCCTCGTCGGGCGGAAAGAGAACGCACAAGCGATCGAGATGAACGTGCTTTGGTTCCATGATGCGTGCCTCATGAGGACGGCACCCGGTTTCCCAACAAAACTCAAGGAAATTGCGGAATGGGTCATCCTCGTGGTAATGGCTGCGGATCTGCTGCCATTGCTCCGGCGTAACCGCCTGTTCCCGGCGCTTCGATGGCGGTTTTTTGAAACGGCGAATCGGAGAGTTTTCGAGGTAGCCTAACTCGATGGCCCAGTTAAAGGGGCGCTGAAGAGCAGCGATGGCTCCATGCCGAAAGGTCTGGCCCCAGCTCGGATGACCGTCAAGCCATTCCTGAACGTGGTACGGCTTCAGGGCGCAAGTGGGCATTCGGTCGGCTTGGCCAAGATGATCGACGAAGCTCTGAATATGAGCCCGATACCACTCATAGGTGCGGAGAGCCTGATTCTTCTGGGACCAGTCGAGAAATTTGTCAAAGAGAGTCGCCAAGGACAGACTGGAGGGCTGAACGCGAGATCGCTCATCCGGTCGCTTGGCCATCAGCTCATGGAAGCGACGGTACGCTTCCTTGTCTTCTGAGCCGAGATTGTGACGTTCGCCGCGAATGGTGACGAACCATGCTTGACGATCCTGGCGATACCACGGTTTCGAGATGCGTGCCATGAAGTAACCCTCCAGCAAGTGCCATGATGGAACACCCACGGCTTGCCTTCGGGTTAGCCTCACCCCTGTCCGGTTGCTGCCGGACGGGGGTGCTTTATTCTGTACCGCAATTCTGTACCTTGCGTTTCGCCTCGTCGTAACTGATTACGCCCGGAGGGATTCGAACCCCCAACCTACGGTTCCGAAGACCGTTGCTCTATCCAGTTGAGCTACGGGCGCAATGAGAATGCCTTCGGCGGCGGTTCAAGTTCCGAACGCCGGGCGACGCTGTTGAGGAGCGGCACCGTGGTCAATTCTACTGGCTCGAAGTCTTCGAGCAACCGCAAACACTAACGACGACTCGCGGCTCCACGGCAGCCAGGGATGCAAATCCTCGCGTGCAGCGGGCGCTAGCGTTGCTATGACAGTCCGCCGTTGACAGCGACGGGGCAAGCAAGGATGATCATCTAGCGGGGACGCACAGTGGGAGGAAAAATGAAGTACATCGGTTTGCTTCTTTTGGTGCTGGTGTTTGTATCCGGCTGTTCAAACTGCTGAGGGCAAAAGAAAGCAACTGGCAGTGTGCCAACAGTGAAACAGGCTGAAAAGGCGTTCGAATAGAAACAGTGTCCAGGCTTAGCGGCGTCATTGCTGCATTATTTACACATCCACCGACTGGCCGGGCGGCAAGGCGTGGCGCGAGTCACGCATGAGAGGAGCAAGCCTCACCGTCCTAACCTCCGACAAAGACGCCTGCGGGGTTGAGCATGTCGTACGCAATCCAGCTCTCCTCGAAGATCGAAGTTGGCCCATGAAAACGTTTCACACGCGCTTCACCGCCCGGCCCCGGTCCGACGAAGAAATCTGCACCCGTGGCGGTTAATGCGCCCGATACTCGGACTCCGCCGAAGAACGTGATATCGTAGGCCATGAAACTTGAGATGAGCGTCACGGCGCCGGCCATGTCGTCTGAAAACGAGGCGCCATTTCCAACGGCCCGGTGCCCGCCATGCGAACCGGATCCGTGCGATTCTGCATCGTAACGGAACGCCTTTACATGGGGCCCGCCTCCTTGCCCGGCTCCGGTGATGATGTCGGCGTAAGCGGCGCCCTGGACCGGCGCCGTCGCTACGTAGACGCCGCCGAAAAAGGTCGCGTCGTATGCAAAAAACGACAGAGTCTCCACAAGGTGCGGCCCGCTGAACAGCTTCACGTGCGGTCCGCCGCCTTTGCCCGCGCCGGTGACGATGTCGAATCGCCCATCGCCGTTAACATCTCCGACAGCGACGTTAACGCCGCCCCAGTATGTCGGTGCGTATGCAAAGAACGACGCGACCACCGACCCATCGCTGCCCGCGAAGACCTTCACATGTGGGCCACCGGTTTCACCCGCGCCGGTTACCACATCTACCAACCCGTCGGTATCGATGTCGGCCCCGGCCACGTTGACGCCACCGGTGAAGTCCGCGGCGTAGGCAAAGAAATTCAGCAGAAGCGCAGAATCAAGGATCATGCCATCCGGACCGACTTCGCCCAATTTCGTGCCGTCCACCACCTTAACGTGAGGTCCGCCGCCTGGGCCTTCCGCCGCGATGATGTCCGGAATCGCATCGCCGTTGACGTCGCCCACGGCAACGCGCACGCCGCCCAGAAACGTCGCCGCAAACGCGAAAAACGAGGCATAGAGCTCGTTCGTGAACGCATCATAGACCTTCACATGTGGCGAACTGCCATCCCCCGTCCCGGTCGCGATGAGCGGCTTTTCGGGCAGGATCGTCATGAGTCCCATCATGCCCAAGTCTTCGTGGTCCAAGCGATGGCAGTGGTAGACGGCGGCGCCGATGAAGTCGGTGTAGCGAACGCGTATCACGACCTTGCCCGGTTGACCATTGCCGAACGCGGGAACGTTAACGACATCTTGGTGATGCCGCGGCGGCACGGGTTGATCATTGATCGACATCACTTGAAAATCGTCAATGTGATGGTGAAACGGGTGCTGATCCGTTGTCGGGTTTAAGAGCGTCCACTCCTCGACCGTATTCAATCGCGGTTGAATGAGCGGAACATCTGGAAAGCGCTTGCCGTTGATCGTGAAAACGAACTGCCCCGACGAATCCGGCCCCTGATCAAACTTCAATTCGCGATGTTGCGCGATCGTCGCATGCGTCAGGTCGTCTCTGGTTCCGAGGTGGGACGGAATGGTGAACGGGGGAACCAAAGTCCCCGACACGTCTACCGTCGCCAAGGTGGTCGCCGGCCAAGCATTGAATCCGTCGAAATGTCCGAGCGATGTGAATTGAAACGTGCCCGTCTGAGTCGGCGCGGTCACGATGATCGAATACCGTTTGGCAGGAGGCAGAACCAACTCCTGCACAGCGACCGGCTCGGTCATTGGAGTCCCATCATCCCTGACGATGTAGAAGGTGGACCCGCCGAGCGACAAATTGTAAAAGCCAATGTTTCCGATGTTGCCGACGTTCCAGATTTGCGTCTCCCCGGGCTGCATGGTCAACGTCGGGTTTTGCAGCCCGTTCACGAGAAACTTCATCTGCCCTGGAACCGCATCGCCTGGTGGGACGACGGTGTTGTTGCCGTCGATCTGAATGTTGGTAAGTGCGAAAGTTCGTTGGGGCAGCGAATCAAGTTCCGGATAGTTGCCATCGGCCCGCCCGATGACGATCAGGCCGGATAGCCCGCGATAGACTTGTTCGTCGACAAACCCGTGTCGATGCGGATGATACCAAAACAAGCCTTCCGGGTGGTCCAGCGGTATCGGAATGTGATAGTGATTGTTTTCCCCGGGCTGGATCGTCAAGAGCACGTTGTCGCCATTGCCAATCGGCGACACGTGCAAGCCGTGGGTGTGGATGTTGGTTACCTGGTCAAGGTCGTTTTCCAAAAGAATATCGATCACATCGCCGGGATTCGCCTTAAGCGTTGGGCCCACATAGTTGCCGTTGTACGTCCAAGCACCCGTCACGGTCTGGCCGTCGATCACTACCGGTTCCATGTCCTCGGTCAATGTGACGCTGAGCATTCCGTTGACGCTCTGAAGCACCGGCGGCTCGACAAACGGCGCCGGTACCAGCCGCTTCTCAAGGATTTGCAAACGAATCGACGCGCACACCCGGGACGGCAGCCTCGACGGCATATGTGCACCTCATGGTTTCAAACAAAGACGAACGAGTATAAGCCAACTCGACGGATGTGCAAAATCGGCTTCAAACGTCCTACACCGGGGGCTTGCCCGGTTCAATTGTCACCGTGATGGGTTCAAACCCCGCGCAGGCCCTGACAGGTTGCGCCGGGTACTTGGGAAACTCCGAGCGCTTCATCGACAAGGTGCAGAGCAGAAAACGTGAGCCCCGTGCGGAAACTACGTCACGTCTATGTACACAGGTTTCGCAGAGACTGATGGTCACTCGCTCGATGTGATTCATTGATGCCACTTTAGCAACTCAGCTGCAGGACGCCAGCGACAATCAGCTTCGGGACGCTTCCAACGGCGACTGGGCATGAGACGCGGAGAGTTCATCCATCACCTGAATCCAGCGACGTTGAATCTCACATGCTTCCGCGTGAATCTCGTCAAGAGGCCGGGCGCGTTGGACCAGTTCGTCTGTCAGATCTTCCAATTGTCGCAGCAGCAAAGCTGACATCGTGAGGAGTGAGCGGCGGTGATCCGTCATGGAGTGGTTCCTTGCCGCTAAAACACCTGCAAACGAGGTGCCGTAAGTGAACGAAACACCCTGACTACTGCCGTCAGGGCGTTACCGGCGGCCCATCCACCAAGACAGAGATTATCGGTTAGGACTGACCCGATGGCTTGAATCGATTCTGACGCCTACTTGTCTGGTTGCTTGCCCTTAGAGTGCGGCGTATAGGTCGTGTCAATTCATGCATGAGCTCACCCCACTCCCTCCGTAGCCGTTGCGCCTCCGTGCGAGCGTCGGTTACCGGCCGACCTTCAGCAATTTGCTCATTCAATTCCTCCATCCGGCGCAAAAGCGTGGTGGCGGTTTCAAATAGCGCTCGGCGGTCTGACATGGCATTTCTCCCTACCCATTCTTCTACGCAATCCTAATGCCCGACTGGAAAAAAAGAAAACGCAGGCTGACGATTGACCGGGGACGCATTTTGAGGAGAATCGCCACGAAGCCTCGGCAGCAACGAGGATGGTAATGAGCAAGACCGTGCTCGTCCGCTCAGTGTGTTTGGTATGACAAGGTCCCAGGTAAGGAACGACATCGGCGCCCGCCGATCACTGTTGTTGTGAATTGTTGCCGCGTGGATTGGCTGAATGGCGGGCTTCTTCCACGATCCCCTTGGCCTCTTTGGCCAGCTTTTGGGCTTCCTTCGCCTCAACAATTCCGATGATGCCCAAGAACAACCCGATTGCCCCAAGCAGCATCGCGATTACTTCGCTGGACAAAATCTGCGTGTACCCGGGTTGAGTTACCCACACCTGTCGGGTTGGCCGAGAAGGATCGAACTTCTGGACTTCAACCGATTCCGGCTTGTCCATTTTGGAGTACGGCTTCTCCGTGCTCCACAGCGGGGAAACGGAAAAGAGCAGCGCAACGCCGCTCAACACCCATAGCGAAATTGACTTCGTCATAGCAGGAACACCTCGACGAGGAAAGGAGAAAGCGTGACTTGCTGCGCCGCGCAACTATAGCTCGTGTATTGGACTCATGCGTCACGATCACGACCGATGCCTTTGCGTCGCCGTGATGCGCATGGTACGATGCCGAACTGTATTCCATTCACCATTAGATCACAGGAGGACGCAATGAAAGCCATCACGGTAACTGCGGCATTGGTAGGGACGTTGCTGGTTGGACTGGCAAGCGGCGCTCAGGAAAAGGCCGGACATGGCGGCGAAAATGACCACGTAGTCGTCACGCCCACGGCGATGAAGTGGATGGCCGCGCCGCCGAGTTTGCCGCCCGGCGCCCAAATGGCCGTGCTCATGGGTGATCCGAGCAAATCGGGTATGCCTTACGTGTTCCGAGCGAAGCTGCCCGATGGCTATAAGGTCCCGCCGCATTGGCATTCGATTGACGAAAACGTGACGGTGCTTTCAGGCACGCTGCTGATCGGCAAAGGAGACAAACTCGATCCGTCCAAGACCGAAGCCCTCCCGGCCGGTTCGTACATGAGCATGCCCAAAACCATGCGTCACTTCGCCATTGCAAAGGGAGAAACGGTCATCCAGGTGCACGGCATCGGGCCGTTCGACATCACCTACGTCAACCCAGCCGACGATCCGCGGAAAGGCGACGCCAAGAAGTAGTAGGGTTCAATGCGTTCGGTGTATGACGCGCTCGGTGAGGGTTTCCAGTACCGAGCGGCCGGGCGATGGCGGTAGGCAGTCGAGTGCCGCGCGCGCTTGAGATGCGAATTCGTGTGCGCGGCGGGTGGCGTATTCAATAGCGCCGCTCGTTGCGAGGAGCGGGTGGAGCGATTCGCGTTTGTGATTGCCTTCGCTCATCAGGATTTGGCGTGCCTGATTCGCCGCCGTGGAACGAGGGCGCGACAGCAAGTAGATCGTCGGCAGCGTCAGTTTGCGTTGATCCGCGTCCGAGCCCAGGGATTTCCCGGTGGTTCGCTCCTCGCCGACGAGGTCGAGTAAATCGTCGGCAATCTGGAATGCCAGCCCCAAATAACGCCCATAACGCGACAGCGACTCAACGATGTCCGTCGAGGCGCCGCTGTAGACGGCGCCGATGCGGCAACAGCATGCGGTCAACGCCGCGGTTTTGCCGTCGATGATTTCCAGGTACTGCTCTTCCGTCAAATCGAGGTTACCACGCTCCAAACATTGCAATAGCTCGCCTTCGCACACTTGATTGGTTGCCTCGCCGATCAATCCGCACGCGCGTGCATCCACCGTGCTTGCCAGGTGGAATGCGTGAGTGAAAAGGAAGTCGCCCAGGAGAATGCTTGTCTGGTTGGTCCAAGCGGCGTTAACCGTGGGGACATGACGGCGAACGACGGCCTCATCGAGGACATCGTCGTGGACCAACGTGGCCGTGTGAATCATCTCGACGACAGCGCCGAGTGTGTGATGGGCGGGCACAACCTGGCCGCAGGCCCGAGCGGTGAGCAGCAGTAACGCGGGCCGCAGCCGCTTGCCCTTGTAGTGTTCGAGATGAGAGACTAATTCGGCGACGGCGGTGCGAGAGCTGGACAACGTCTCTCGCAAGAGTTGTTCCACGATCTCAAGGTCGGCGGCGATGGGTGTATACCAATCCAACCGCGACCGAACAACCGGCGGTGCAGCCGGCGTGACGATCTTCATGCGTCGATTCCCGCGGCAGCCACCCATAGAGTGGCTTCGTGCTCCGGTTTGATGAGAGGCGACCACATCGCCTCCGCGCCCTCCATGCCATTCAAACCGCCGGAGGTGCGGCATGATTAACCGTGGCGTGGATAAATATAGGGAGGGTTTCTGAAGTTTCAATTCGGCGCAAAGACTTGCGAGACGTGGTTATGGCGATCGGGTGAACGACCCGCTGCGGCCGCCGCTCTTGTGGTCCAGCTGGATATCGGTAAGTGTCATAGTCCGATCGACCGACTTGCACATGTCGTATACGGTCAGTGCGGCGACGGCAGCGGCGGTGAGCGCTTCCATCTCGACGCCGGTTCGGCCGAAGACTTTCACCGTTGTCTCGATGTGCAACCGGTCGTCGGAAGGAAACCGAAAATCGATCTGAACGGCCGTGATCGGCAACGGATGACACAGCGGAATGAGATCGCTTGTTCGTTTGGCGCCCATGATCCCGGCGAGTCGCGCGACCTCAAGCACGTCGCCCTTGGCCATGCCGCGGTTGCGGATGAGTGCTGCCGTGGCGGGCGCCATGTGAACCTGGGCGCTCGCGCGCGCCTCCCGAAGTGACTCGGGCTTGGCACTGGTGTCCACCATCCGGCTTGCACCACTCTCGTCAAAATGCGTCAGTTCAGCCATAATCGGATTCTATCGCGGGGTTGTGCCTCGACTACAATGGCAATGGGGATTCTCCCCAGCCGACTGGCCCATCTGAGGACAGCGCATGGTTCGTCATGGTTTTGTGCGGGTCGCTGCGGCGGCGCCAAACTTGCGCGTCGCCGACTGTGACTTCAACGCCCAACGCATCATTCAACTCATCCACCGTGCCGCGACGGAGAGCGTGGACTTAATCGTGTTCCCCGAACTTTCGCTTTCGGGTTACACCTGTGCGGATTTGTTCCACCAGTTCGCACTCCAGAAAGCGGCACTCGACGCGTTGAAGCTCATCACCCGAGAAATCCATGGATTTCCCGGATTAACGATTGTCGGTTTGCCGTTGGCCATCGACGATCAGCTTTTCAATTGCGCCGCGCTTTTGCATCGCGGAAAGATTCTGGGCATCGTTCCGAAATCGTTCATTCCGAATTACAAAGAGTTTTACGAAGGGCGTTGGTTCGCGCCGGCTGCCAGCGCACGCAGCCGACAAGTCAATCTTCAGGGCCAAAGCGTCCCGTTCGGCACGGACCATTTGTTCGACGCGGCGGACGTTGAAGGTTTGGTGGTCGGAATCGAAATCTGTGAGGATCTTTGGGTTCCGGTTCCGCCCAGCTCTTATCAGGCCGTGCGCGGGGCGACTGTGTTGGTGAATCTGTCGGCGAGCAATGAAGTCATCGGCAAGGCTGTTTACCGGCGTGATCTCGTCGTCAACCAGTCGGGCCGTTGCATTGCCGCCTACGTCTACGCCTCCTGCGGCGTCGGTGAATCGACGACGGACGTCGTCTTCGGCGGCCACTGTCTGATTGCGGAAAACGGCTCACTGCTCGCCGAGTCGGAGCGATTCAAGCGTGACGAAACATTGCTCATTGCGGATGTTGACTTGGATCAATTGCGTGTCGACCGCATGCGGACCAACAGTTTCGGCGATGCCCATCTTTACGGCACCGCTGAGCGGGAAATCAAGCGGGTGTCGTTTTCGCTGGGAAGCTCGGCATTCGGGTTTGGCTCAAGCCCCCGGCCGGGGCGACGCGATTTGCGGCGGCCGGTGGAAGCGCATCCGTTCGTTCCGCGCCAGGGCGACCAGCTGCGCGAACGTTGCGACGAAATCTTCCATACGCAGGTTGCCGGTTTGGCGAAACGGCTCGAGCACATCGGCATTCCAGCCGTGGCCATTGGCGTGTCGGGTGGACTGGATTCCACTCTTTCGTTGCTCGTGACTTGCAAGACGATGGACGCCCTCGGGGTCGACCGCAGCCACATCCGTGGCTACACCATGCCCGGTTTCGGCACGTCCCGGCGAACGCTGAATAACGCTATGGAGCTAATGCGGCATTTGAGCGTAAGTCAGGGACACGTGGATATTCGTTCCTTGTGTCTGGAGGAAATGAAAGCGCTTGAGCACCGGCCGTTTGGCATTGAGATCACTGGCTTGAACGTCGAGCAACTGTCTGCACAACTTCAACGATTGCCGGCGGACAGCCACGACCTTGTGTTCGAAAACGTCCAAGCGCGAATGCGAACGAACATTCTCATGAACGCCGGTTTCGTAATTGGCACCAGCGACCTATCCGAGCTGGCATTGGGCTGGACCACGTACAACGGCGACCACATGAGCATGTACAACCCCAACGTGTCGATCCCCAAGACGTTGGTGAAATTCCTTGTCCGGTGGGCGGCCGAGAATGAATTCGACGGCGACGCGCAGGACCCTGTTAGACGTGGTGGCGACCGAGATATCACCTGAATTGTTACCCGCCGGCTCCAATGGAGAAATGACGCAATCGACGGAAGCTGCGATCGGACCTTATGAGTTGCACGATTTCTTCTTGTTCCATCTTCTTCGGTACAGCGCTCCGGCGGAGAAAATTCTATACCTGGCCGAGTTCGCACGCTTCGACAAGCCGTATACACCGGCAGAGTGCAAGCGCTGGTTACGAGTGTTTCTCGAACGTTTCTTCGCCAATCAGTTCAAGCGGTCTTGTCTTCCGGACGGGCCTAAGGTCGGTTCCGTGAGCCTGTCGCCACGGGGCGATTGGCGGATGCCGAGCGACGCTCATGTGGGGCACTGGCTCCAGTGGTGTGAGAAGGAAAAGGAACAGACTATTAATGTGCCGGCTTCTGTGGAGTAGTTAGCAAGCCCACGGGTTGCAACCCGTGGGCTTGGAATCGTACTTTATGTCAAACCGAAAACGCGCCGGCTTCACGCTGATTGAACTCCTTGTGGTGATTGCCATCATTGGCATATTGATCGCCCTCTTGCTTCCGGCCGTGCAGCGAGTGCGTGAGGCGGCCAACCGGACCACGTGTCAAAACAACCTTAAGCAAATGGGGCTCGCCCTACAGAATTACCACCAAATGCATGGTCATTTTCCGCCCGCGTACTACTGCATCGAACTTGAGGACGCCACGTTGCCGTGGTACACCTCGCCGGGCTGGGGTTGGTCCGCGCTCCTTCTGCCTTACCTCGACCAGCAACCCGTAGCGAAGAGCATTAACTTGCAGTTGCCCATCGAAGAATCGACACACACGGTCGTAAGAACCAACCTGATGCGCGTCTTCACGTGCCCTTCCGATCGTGAAACGGGAGTGTACACCGTGTCCGACATATTCACCAAAAGCCTCGCGGAAGCGGCAACAACGAGCTATGCGGCGAACTACGGATACGGGTTCGATGTGGGCGAGAGGCCGGAATTCGGCACCGGCGTCTTTTTCCGCAACAGCAAGGTTCGCGTGTCCGATATCGCGGACGGGACTTCCACGACGATTGCCGTCGGCGAAAGGGCCGCGCTGTTCGCCCGGACGCCGTGGGCCGGCGCAATCAACCATGGCACCGTGACGATTACGAAGGGCGCTCCCGTGGGCGGCAACATCGTCGAGGAAGCCCCCGTGCAAGCCATGGCCAGCGTGAACGGCAAAACGCCGCTGAATAGCAAGGACTCCAATCCTTACCTGTTCTTCTCCGGACACGGCGATTGCGTCATTTTCACCTACGCGGACGGCTCAGTACATTCACTGAGCACCAAGCTTACTCCGACGGTGTTGCGGGGCTTAGCGACGCGCGCGGACTACGAAGTGCAATGAATGAATACGCTGCGCTCCGCGCGAGGACTTATCATCTAGATCGGGAACGACCCCTCGCCGATGCTGCCGTCGAGATCGTTCACATCGTACGGATCGAAAAAGAACAAGTCGCGGCCGCTATATCCATAAAGCAGATTTGCTTGGCCGTTGCCATCGACGGTGTTGGGGTTGAGAACGAATGTCCCGTTGTAGCCGCCGCCGCGGACGATATGGACCATGCGTTGCCGGTAGCTGAGATCGGTGCGTGACCATTCCGCCATGATGGCGGCTATGGCCCCGGCGTTGTTGTCCCAACTCGTCGTGCCGCCGATGAGGATGTCCTCCCCGGCACCGCCAATGAGCGTCGCCGCGCTGGCGCCGGCGATCATCAGATTGCGGCCGGTCGTGCCACCGTTAACGGTAATGTCGATTCCTGAGAAGGCGTTCTGAACTACGATGGCATTGTTGCCGGCTTGTCCATTTAATTCGATCTGATTTACGCTTTGAATCAACCCGGCATACTGAATCGCGCCGTTCACGACGACTTCCAGGTAGTCAGCATTCGCAGCGCTCTTTCGCAGGACGATGGTGTCATTCGTGGCACCGCCGTCGTCCCCGTTGACCACGAGTCTGTTTCCGTTCGTGGTGCTGACAAATGCCGCCTTTGCGGAATAGGCCTCCAGATCAGCGGTGTAGGTTCCCGGTGTGGCGCCACGGTTGTCAGACCAGAACCCGTGCATCGTTCCCTGATGAACGTCGAAGCCGGTGTAGTCTAGAAACTCTCCCGCGTAGGTAGAGAAATACGCATTGGAGCGCTGACTCGCAATGTCCGCCTTGCTGGGAAACGTCGCGCCGCCGTCGAAACTGCTGGCGACGCGCGTCGTCGAAGTCATGGGGTCGGGGTTGCCGTCGTTCGTTTTGTAGAGCACGCTCACGCTGCCGGAGGACTGGTCCACGGCGACCCATGAATGGAATTCGCTGGTGTCGAGGCTCTCGACATTGCCGGTCAGTCCCAGAGGGAGCCAATTCACTCCGCCGTTATCGGAATAGGCCAGGAACACGTCGGTGTTAAAGTCGGCGATGCGGTCCACGAAGGTGACGTAAATGCGGCCCTGGTGAATGCCGCCGCTACGATCGACATCGATAACGGGCGTGTTGTAGATGCCACGGCGAGACTGTGGCGGAATCGACGTCTGCGTCATTGCGTCGGTGAGAATGCGCACTGTCCTGGTTGCGTCCCACGACCCACCGCCCCACAGACCGTCCGGCTTGGCGCGAAACTTGATCCTGCTATCACCAGTGCTCTGCCAGACGACGTAAAGCTCGCCGTTTGGGCCGACGGCCGGGCCGGCGTAAAAGCTGCCGCCGCCGTATGAATCAATCGTGACCGGCGCCGTCCACGTCGTGCCGCTGTCGTTCGAACCTGCCACCATGATCGGGGTGCCGGTCAACGCGCGTTCGTATGCCACATAGACGGCTTGCTGGGTGGTGCTGGGCCCGGCTTGTCCCGTGCCAAGATAGACTTTATCGACGCCGCCATATCCGGGTTGCGAGTCGATGATGCGGAAGTCGCTGTTCGGAAATGATGCGCCGCCGTTCGTGCTTTTGGCAACGACGAGCCGTGTGGAGTTTCCGGAGGCATAGGCACAATACGCAATGAACAGATTGCCGTTCGCATCGAACTTGACCGTCGGATCAAACCGGGTGTAATTGGTTGACGACCCAAGCCCATCGCTGTTGACGGCTCCCGTGCCTCCGATCAGAGTTAGCGTCCACGAAGTGCCGCCGTCGATGCTGTAATAGACACTGATTTCGTTGAAGCTGATCCCGTTGCGGTGATGCGAAAACCCGACGACGTTCAGTGGGTTCTGCGGATTGATCGCCACCGTCATCTCGGATTGGTACACGCCCGGGCTGTTGCTCGCGTTGACGTTGGCATACGGCGTCAGAGTCTGCGGGCCGTTGAGGATGAGCTGCGCGGACAGCAGCGAGCGGTCTTCGAGCACTTCCAATGCAAGGGGCCGTCGCCGATCGCGGAGAGGCACCGTGTTAAGACGAGATTTCGCCATTGAAACTCCTTCGACTTATTCTGCCTCGCGGAACCGAAGCAAATAAGTCATGAGTTCCAGTTTGATCTCTGGGGAAAGGCGCGTCAAGTCCGTGCGCCCAAGCCGGCTGTGGCCCGATGGCGAGAACCCGCCGGTTAGACCAACAGTTCGCCGCGCGCTACGGTAACTGCGCGGCCAATAAGAAAGACGCGATTTCCATCGACACGGACGCCGACGCTGCCACCGCGTGCAGATGCTTGATACCCGACCATCGGGTTCTTGTTGAGCCGTTCTTGCCAAAACGGCGCGAGGCAACAGTGAGCCGATCCGGTGACCGGATCCTCGTCCACGCCCGAGCCTGGCGCGAAGAAGCGCGAAACGAAATCATACGATGTGCCGGGATTCGCTTGTGCGGTGACAATTACGCCGCGCACGGGCAGCGCCCTTAACCGTCGAAAGTCGGGCGCCAGCTTCCGCACCTCATCTTCCGAACTGAGCTGAATAAGGTAATCAAACGTGTTTCGACCCACCCATTGCGCCGTGGCGCCCAACGCCTCTTGCAGACCTTCTGGCGCGGGCGTCGGTTTGGCCACGTTCGCGGGAAAGTCCATTTCCATACCGCCCGGAGTGCAACGGCATATGAGTGTACCGCTCCGGGTCTGGAAACGAATCGTGTCGTCGCGCGCAACGTACTCCTGTTCCCACAGCACGTGGGCGCTGGCCAAGGTCGCATGACCGCAGAGGTCGACTTCTACCGCCGGTGTAAACCACCGCAAAGAGTAGCCGTCTGCCGCGTGGTACAGAAATGACGTCTCGGACAGATTCATGTCGAGTGCCACATTCTGCATCCAATGGCTCTCTGCCGGGCCCGGCAGCAGACAAACGGCAGCCGGATTTCCTCCGAAGGGCTGGTCGGTGAAGGCGTCGACATGAAAAAGAGGGATTGTCATGGCGTCGGTAGTGATACCGTTTGATTTTTTTAGTGTTGATTCCGTGACCGTTGCGGTGTCCTAAAGAGACGAATGAATGCAGCCACTCCAGCGATTGCCAATCCAAGAATCATTCCGAATCCACCGAAGTTGATCGCGAGCATGATGGCATGTTCCCACGGCTTGGCTCCCTTGTATTCCATCTCGGCAAGTCCGGTCAAACCAAGGATTGCTCCAAGGATAGCGCCGCCAATGGGCAGCGCGAGAAAGCTCCAGCCGACGAACCCCAGGGTTTTTTGTTTGTGGGTCTCATTCATGCTCTTTTTCATTCCGGAACCGCCTCCATGGCGTCCTACTTATGGACTGAGTTAGCCAACATCTGTATACTATAGCCTTTCACCTGAATTCGGCCGTTATGACCGCCATATGGCATGGATAATAGCAACATTGTCGTTCGCGGCGCCCGCGAACACAACCTTCAAAACGTCAATCTCGAGCTGCCACGCAACCGCCTCATCGTCTTCACGGGCGTCAGCGGGTCAGGCAAATCGTCGCTGGCGTTTGATACGCTCTACGCCGAAGGCCAGCGCCGCTACGTCGAATCGCTGTCCAGTTATGCGCGGCAGTTCCTGGGCGAACTTCAAAAGCCCGATGTCGACTACCTGGGCGGCCTGTCGCCGTCGATCAGCATCCAACAGAAGACCGCGGGACGAAACCCGCGCTCCACCGTCGGCACCATCACCGAGATTTACGACTATCTCCGTGTGCTGTACGCCCGAATCGGGCAAGGTCACTGTCCCGAATGCGGTCGGGCAATCACGGCACAAACTCGCGAACAAATCGTCGCGCGCATCCTGGCGCTGCCGGAAGGCACACGCTTCCTGATCCTGGCGCCGGTGGTCCGCGGTCAAAAAGGCGAGTACAAGGATTTGTTCGAGGACATGCTCAAACGCGGCTTCGTCCGCGCTCGAGTTGATGGACAAGTCGTTCGACTCACCGACGATCTGAAGCTCGATCGCCGGATCAAGCATCACATCGAGATCGTCATCGACCGCCTAAAGGTGGATCCGAAGGCACGTTCGCGAATCGCCGAGGCTGTCGAACAAGCGCTGGCGTTGGGTGAGGATTCCCTGATCATCTCCGTCGAAAAAAGTACGAACGACGAAGGTGAACTCGCAAAGCCTGAACCACGCCGTGCGAAAGCTCAGGACACCAGCGTTCTCCGCACGGAAGACTTGTTGCTCTCGGCACACTATGCCTGCACGCACTGCAACAGCAGCTACGAGCCGCCCAGCCCGCAGCTGTTCAGCTTCAACAGTCCACAGGGAATGTGCCTCGACTGCGACGGCCTGGGCACCCGCTTCTCTTTCGATCCTGAATTGCTCATTCCCGATCCGACCAAAAGCATGTTCGCCGGGGCGATTCCGATTGTCGGTCCGGTACGCAGCATGGGACGGTGGCGGCGACACATCTACGAAGGTGTGGCCAAGACGCTCGGCATCGACCTCAAACAGCCGTGGAACGAGATGTCGGAGGAACATCGAAACGCGCTCCTTCACGGTTCCGGCGACCGCCATATCACCTACGAGTGGAAGCAGCGTGGCGGCATTTGGAAGCACGGCGGCAAATGGGAAGGCATCGTCCCGCAGCTCTTGAGCAGCTTCAAGAAGACGGCGGCGGGGCCGCGGCGTTTGCAACTCGAAAAGTACATGCGGGTCATGCGCTGTCCGACATGCAACGGACAGCGGCTAAACGCGCAGGCTCGCGCGGTCCGCGTCGGCGGCAGGACGCTCATCGAAATCGGCGCCTTGCCCATCGGCGAGCTGGCCGAGTGGTTCGGTGAAAGTTCCACATCCAACGGCCGATCGTTAGAACAATCGTTGACACTGCTGCAACGGACCATCGCCGGTGAGCTCCTGAAGGAAATCCGTGGCCGGCTCGGATTCCTGTTGAATGTCGGGCTGCACTACCTGACGCTGGAACGCGTCGGCGCCGACTCTTTCCGGCGGCGAATCGCAACGCATTCGCCTCGCTGGCCAAATCGGCTGCGGCCTCGTCGGCGTGCTTTACATCCTCGACGAACCGAGCATCGGCCTGCATCCGCGCGACAACGAACGCCTTTTGCGAAGCCTCGAACGCCTGCGCGACATGGGCAACACCGTCCTGGTCGTCGAGCACGACGAAGAAACGATGCGGGCGGCCGACTATATCGTCGACTTCGGCCCCGGCCCCGGAGTACGCGGCGGCGACGGTCGTGGCGGCAGGATCGTTCGGCGAGATAGTCAAAACGCCGGAGAGCCTGACCGGCCAGTACCTCACAGGCGCGAAGAAAATCGCCATCCCGCAACAACGGCGGACGCGGACCGCGAATCGGCTGAAGATCGTCGGCGCCAGGCACAACAATCTCAAGAACATCGACGTCGAAATCCCGCTCGGACTCTTCGTCGCGTCACGGGTGTCAGCGGCTCCGGCAAGAGTTCGCTGATCAACGACATCCTCAAGGAAAGGATGAAGGTTGAAGGCGGCAGGATGAGAAAAACAGCGATGAACCCGAAGAGGATGAGGCGGAATCCGATTCATCCTTCATCCTTCGTCCTTCATCCTTACGCTGCGACCGTCTTGAGGGGATCGAACACATCGACAAGGTCATCGACATCGATCAATCCCCGATCGGCCGGACACCGCGATCCAACCCGGCCACCTACATCAAGGTGTTTGACGAGATTCGTTCGGCTGTTCGCGCAACTTGCCTGAAGCCAAGATCCGCGGCTACAAACCGGGACGTTTCAGCTTCAACAAGCCTGGCGGCCGCTGTGAGGCGTGCGAGGGCAACGGCTCCAACCGTCTAGAGATGGACTTCCTGGCCGACGTCTGGGTGACGTGTCCGGTGTGCGAAGGTCGGCGCTTCAACCGCGAAACCCTTCAGGTCCGCTTCAAGGGCAAGAGCATCCACGACGTGCTGGAGATGGACGTCCAGGAGGCACTTGAGCATTTCAGCAACGTCCCCGAAGTTCACGGCGATGCTGCAGACGCTGCACGACGTCGGCCTGGACTACATCAAGCTCGGGCAACCATCGCCGACACTGTCCGGCGGTGAGGCACAGCGGATCAAACTGGCACGCGAGCTTTGCCGCCGAAGCACCGGCAAGACGCTGTACATCCTCGATGAACCGACCACGGGACTGCACTTCGACGACATTCACAAGCTCCTGACAGTGTTGCACGGCTTCGCGGACGGCGGCAACACCGTAGTCGTCATCGAGCACAACCTCGATGTCGTCAAGACGGCAGACTGGATCATTGATCTGGGCCCTGACGGCGGCAGCGGCGGCGGCAGAGTCGTTTGCACGGGAACGCCCGAAGACGTAGCGAAATGCGCTGCGTCCTACACCGGCCAGGCACTACAAAATGGTCCTTTGTCATTCGTCCGTCGTCCGTCGACCAGGCGAATCCGATCCACGGACAAAGGACAAAGGACAAAGGACAAAGGACGAATCACGCATCTGACCGTGCAGGGCGCTCAACAGCATAACCTGAAGAACATCGATGTCGCCATACCGCGCGAGCAAATGACGGTTTGCTGCGGCCCGAGCGGATCGGGCAAAAGCTCGCTCGCGCTGGACACCATCTACGCCGAAGGCCAACGCCGTTACGTTGAATCGCTGTCCAGTTACGCCCGTCAGTTTCTCGGCCAGCTGCAGAAACCGAAGGTAGAGCACGTTAACGGCCTGTCGCCGGCCATCAGCATCGAACAAAAGACGATCGAGCAAAAGCCCGCGCTCGACGGTCGGCACGGTCACGGAGATCTACGATTATCTCCGCATCCTCTACGCACGCCTCGGCCAGCCTCACTGCCCGAATTGTGAAATCCCCATCGGTACGCAAACCGCGGACGAGATCATCGACAAGATTCGATCGCTGCCCGAGGGACGAAGTTCTACCTGATGGCGCCGGTCGAGAGGCGCGGGCAGGAAAAATACGATGCACTTTGGGCAGAGATACGTCGCACCGGATTCGTCCGCATTCGCGTGGATGGCCGATCACACACACTGGACGACCCACCCTCGATCGATCATCGCCGCAAGCACCAGATTGAAGTCGTCGTCGATCGCTTTGTCGTCCGGGCAATCAGGCACGCACACGGCTCGCAGACGCCGTCGAAGGCGCATTGGATCTCGGCCAGGGTGTGATGCACGTGGCCTTTGTCGACGATGCACGTGACGAAGCGGAGTGGCGCGTCGAGCGCTACAGTCAGCACATGGCCTGCGACCGTTGCGGCCGGAGTTTCGAGCCGCTCAACCCGCACCACTTTTCGTTCAACAGTCCGCTCGGTTGGTGCCCGACGTGCGAAGGCCTGGGATTCCAGCGCGGGGCAAGCACGGCATTGTTGATCCGTGACGCGAAACGGTCACTCCGAAATGGCGCCATTGCCGCGTGGCCGGAGCTTGACGCTGGCAGTCCTTTCACGGCCTTCGCGGAAGCACTGGCCCGGCACATCGGATTTTCGCTCGACACCACGTACGAGAAGCTGAGCGCCTGCGCAACAGCGGCTGATTCTGCACGGCACCGGCGACGCATGGATTCCGCTGCAAGCGAAACGGTCTGTCTCGTCTTCCGTGAGTTTCCAGTACAAGGGACTATTTCCAGCCATAGACGAGGCGGCCCGTGTCAGTTTCGTCTATCGCAGTAAGCTTGCGAACATGGTTGACCAGGTTGCCTGCACCGCTTGCGGCGGTTCGCGGTTGCGCGACGATGCCGCCGCTTATCGCTTCGACGGCAAGACGATCGGTGAAGTTAGCCAGCTCCCGCTTGGGGAAACGCTCGAGTTATTCAAGAAACTGAAGCTCACGAAGGCCCAGCAACAGGTGGCCGGTGAGTTATTGCGCGAGATCAAGAACCGTCTGCAATTTCTCGTCGATGTGGGGCTGGAGTATTTGACCCTCGGCCGACAAGCGCCGACGCTTTCCGGCGGCGAGTCTCAGCGCATACGCCTTGCCAGCCAGATCGGCAGTGGACTGACCGGCGTCCTCTACGTACTCGACGAACCAACCATCGGTCTGCATCCACGTGACAACCGCCGGCTGCTTCAGGCGCTGACCCATCTGCGCGACCTGGGTAACACATTGCTGTTAGTGGAGCACGACCGCGAGGTTATCCGGGCTGCGGACTATTTACTCGATTTCGGCCCTGGCGCCGGGGACCGGGGCGGCGAAATCACGGCGGCGGGCAGCCCGGATCGCGTTATGCGCGCGAAGGCATCGTTGACAGGACAATACCTCGTCGGGAAAAAAGCCATACCGGTGCCGACGAATCGGCGGATAAGCGCGACACCAAGCCCACGGGTTGCAACCCGTGGGCTTACCCTGACCGTGAGAGGCGCACGCCACAACAACCTGAAGAACATCGACGTAGCGTTTCCGCTCGGCACCTTCATTGCTGTCACGGGAGTCAGTGGCTCGGGCAAAAGCTCGCTCGTCTTCGATGTGCTCTACAACACATTGGCGCGGAAGCTTCATCGCGCACAAACGCCGGCCGCGGGTCACGACGATATCCTCGGACTGGAAAACATCGACAAGGTCATCAGCGTCGATCAAACGCCGATCGGAAACTCGCCCAGTTCCAACGCGGCGACTTACACGGCCGTGTTTGACCTGATGCGGCAACTTTTCGCACAGCTGCCCGAAGCAAAGGTTCGAGGCTACCAACCGAAACGATTTAGCTTCAACAAACCCGGCGGGCGGTGCGAGGCGTGTGAAGGAAACGGACAGAAAAAGATCGAAATGCACTTCCTGCCCGACGTCTGGGTCGAGTGCGATGTTTGTCACGGAACTCGCTACAACCCGGAAACCCTAGCGGTTCGATACAAAGGACGGTCAATTTCCGACGTGTTGAATCTTCGGGTCAGCGAAGCGCTGGAGGTATTTGCCAACATACCCAAGATTCGCCGCGTATTGCAAACGCTCGCCGATGTCGGATTGGAGTATCTCGCTCTCGGTCAATCGGCGCCGACATTGTCCGGCGGCGAAGCTCAACGCGTGAAACTTGCCGCTGAACTCGCCCGGCCGAATACCGGACGCACCGTTTACCTTCTAGATGAACCGACCACGGGCCTGCATTTTGACGACGTTCACAAGCTGCTTGAGGTACTGAACCGACTCGTCGACCTGGGCAACACCGTAATCGTTGTCGAACACAACCTGGATGTGATCAAGACCGCCGATTGGGTGATCGACATGGGGCCGGAAGCCGGGGAGGCGGGCGGCCAAGTGGTAGTGGAGGGGACACCGGAGACCCTCGTTGAGCACGCGGACAAATCGCACACGGCGACGGCCTTGGCGCCGGTTTTAGCCGCAGGACCTCACGTCAATCGACCTCGGTACGACCCCAGTGCGGACGATGCTTCCCTTGCCGGCGACATTGCGCTGGAGCAGGTCGGTAAAGATGCGCGCATGCCGTGGCAAACCGACGGCCGGCGCTGGCATACGGTCGAGCGCCTCACCAACGACGGTAAGCCATGTCGTTGGGAAGGCGAAATACTCGAATGGCTCGACAAGCAGATTCACAAGCTCGGCGAATTCGGCGAGACGAACTGGAAGGACCGTTCGCGTGTCGAGATTGCCGCCCGCCGCGGCGCCGGGGTGTCAGGCCCGTCGTGGTTCTTCCACGCCCTCACCGGCGGCGAATGGCTCGTATGGCTTATCTTCCGTGTAAAGAAGAATGCGTTCCGCACGACGGAATTGCCGGAGCGACTCGGTATCCGGTCGCTCGACGAATCGCCTGAACTTGGTCTCGAAGTCTATAGCAATGAGCCTCGCGCCTGGGCGACGAACCACAAAGGTCCGTGGCAATCGGTCGTGGTGAAAGTCCACCGCCTGAGCGAAATCGACACCCCGGCTTTCCGCGCTTTCCTTAGCGAAGCGGTGAAGTCGTTTCAGGCGACGATCCAGAAATTGCAAACCAAGCTCGAAGATCTCATGCCCTGGAAGATCAATGGAGAGCGCTGGCATCTCGGCGATAAGGGATTCAAACCCGGTCGCAAGGTCGAATGGGATCGGGCGCTGCTGCCGCGTTTGCTCAACCTCATGCGCGAGATCGAGCCGAAATTGGAAGTGCACTGGGACAACCGAATCGCGATCAGCATCACGGTTCCAGGCGTGAGCCGTGCTTGGGCACAGTGGTGCACCAAGGATGTTTCCGGCCTGGATTGCCGGTTCTTGGGCAAGAGCGGCCAGTTCAACCTGAGTCAGGTGGAATCGTTCGGCATCTCACCGTCGATTAACGGCAATCGAAACGACGGTGATCTCATCCGACTGATTTTCCAGCAGGAGGGACATGTTCACGCGGCGAAGCTGAAGGCTTTTCTGGCGGAGCACGTTCGTGGATTTCGTGAGACGTTCGCGAAGACCGACTAACCAGGTTGCCGCGGGCGGCTCGGCGTCCGGACTGGGTGGCCGGGGCTGGAGTCTTCGGAAGCCCCGGAACCGGGGCATCGAAGACTCTGCCCCGGCCACCGAATGTTCGCGGCTAGACGTGGGGCGCGAATCGGGCCCGGAGCTTGTTGATCGCCTTGTACTTTTCGTCGCTCACTCGTTCGGCCGGAACATCCAACTCCCGCGCGATGTCCGTAACTGAGTATCCCTGCATCGAGCGGCAGACGATGAGCCGTTGGCGTTCGCTCAAGACCTCCTCGGCAACCTTGTGCACTGCTTCCCGGTCGTCGGCGAGGCGGCGCTCACCGGGGTCGCGCGAGTCGGCGACGGTTTCGACGGCGCGCGACAGGTACTTTCGGCTCCGTTGCGACCGCTTTTTGACCGTGTCGATGGCACGAAGAAATTCACGTCGCTCGTCGGCCTCGTCCTTCAGCACCTTGTTCCAGGAATCCGGCAACACCCGTTCCAAAAGTCGAGTGAACACTTCCTGAGTGCAATCGGGCCAGTAGCTCGGATCGAGGTGTGCGTTTCGCCAGCACGCCGTGCAATACCGATCGATGGCCGACACCGCACGCAAGGTGGATTCGTTGGCCACGGCGTTCGATGGGCTTAGCGCCGATAGCGTCGTGCCCATCACGACCGCCATCACCATCCGTTTGCGACGGGAACTGGCTGGAACGTCGGTTTTTTTCATGGGACAGTCTCTCCACAGACCGAATGGACTATCTTCGCCATTATACGGACACCGAGCTGCAGACTTCTCGCCTTCCGTATATCCATTCGTCCAAAACGAGGTCAATATTTGTGCTTTTTGGGCTGAAATGGTCACCGCGAATCCCGTGATCGGCTTAACCCCTGAGTGGCTCGTACGAAAAACGATTTGGCGGATCGAAATGTATTTGACAACGTGACCCGGCTATAGTACCAACTAGAGTTAGTTCGCAAGTTCCGGCCTTATCAAGAGTTCGCCTTTTTCGGCCCGTGGCCGGAGCCGGTATTCACTCGGCAATGGCGGTTAGTGGTCGCTACCAGTTATCCAAAAAAGAGGGGCGCGAATTCCCGGCGAGTATTCGTCATTTTCACATAAGCCAGGAGTGGCATCTTCCTAGTTCCCGCACAAACGTGCGAAGGAGACCAAACCATGAAACCGTTTGCAGCCCGGCCGTCGTCGACTCGTTCGCGTGGCTTCACGCTGATCGAGTTACTGGTTGTCATTGCCATCATCGGTGTCCTCGTCTCACTCCTGCTGCCGGCGGTACAAAAAGTCCGCGAAGCGGCGAACCGCACCAAGTGCTCGAACAACATCAAGCAGATCGTGCTGGCGTGTCATAACTTTGAAAGTTCACAGGGAATGATGCCTCCAGGCCTCGGTTCAGTTCCTGGAAAATTCACGGCAACACCCCAACCGCATACATTCGCAACCTGTTTCATCCACATATTACCCCACCTTGAGCAGGAACCCTTCTATCAATCCATGATCAACACTGTCGGCCCGTTCACGGGAAAGCGTTGGCCGTCTGGGGAATCCAACCCCAGCTATTCGTACAACGCCACATTCAGTCAAGCGATCAAGATTTTCCTGTGCCCGTCCGATCCGAGTGTCGACATCTCCGGAGTCGTCACGGATGACGAAATGCAATCGGGGTTTAAAGAATGGGGAGCGACGTGCTATTCGCTTAATGCCCAAGTGTTTTGCAAGGTCACGGAGACGGGCCACTACCCTGATGAGGACGCCCTCAATGCACCGGAAGGTCGACCACGCCTGGGGTCAACTTTCCGAGACGGCACATCCAACACGATCTTGTTTGCCGAGAAGTACGCTAGGTGCGTCCTTACCAATCCGTCATACAACGGCGGCGCGTATTGGGCGTATTGGAATGCATTCAACCTCTCGTATCCAAAATTTGGGCCGAAGCACGGCGCCTTTGGGATCGATTATTTCAATTCCAACGGTATCGGCCCCAATTCGAAGTTCGTCATGCAGCCTTTCCCATTCATGGGAAACTGTGATCCAACCCGCGCTTCGACCGGCCACATCGGCGGCATCCAAGTCGGACTAGCCGACGGGACGGTTCGAACCGTTTCGGAAGGCGTCAGCGGCGCCACTTGGTGGGCGGCATGTACCCCGAAGAGCGTCGATGTTCTGGGCGGCGATTGGTAAACGACATTGGAACCGGTTCAAAGTGAGGTACCACGGATGACTGCCCGGTTTCGCCGTTTCGCTACCGCGGGGCTTCTCGGTTTTCTGGCCGTAATCCCGTTGGGGTGTGGCAAGTATACCGGTGAGGTGTCTGGAAAGGTCATATTCAAAGGGAAGCCGTTGCCTGGCGGTATCGTCACCTTCATTCACCCAGACGGGCGGATCGGCCAGGCGCAGATTCAGGAGGACGGCAGCTATACCGTTTCCGATGCGCCGGGCGGTGACGTGAAGGTCACCGTGGTGACGATGAAGCCGCTCCCCGGCCTTCCGCCGATGTTTGCGCCCAAAGGATTAGGGGGTGCCGCGAAGGCCGAGACTGTTTACCCTGCCGGAAAGTACGTAAAGATCCCGGAGAAATGGGGGGACAAGGAAAAGTCCGGCCTGACCCTCACGGTCAAACGCGGTAATCAGCCTTTCGATATCACCTTGACGGAATGATCTCAAAAGTGCGCCGCTTGCGGCTTGGCGTAATCACCCGCCAAGCCGCAAGCGATTCACATCAGATCTCAACTGGCACCAGCTAGTCTCTACGCCAGCGGATCGACAATAATCGCATCGATTGCCGATGCTACGTGGACTTTCCCGGTAGGCCGCATGAAATCAACACCGGAAACCACGCTGATTGTTTGGCCAGCCGTTTCAACCGCCGGAGCGTGCACCAAACTTGGCCGCAACAACGTCGGGGTTTGATCGAGACTAATTGGGTCCTGTGCACCCGCTAACGCGGCCTTAGCGCTCGCCGAATCAAGCCGCCGACCGGGTGCGCCTGGCAATGGAGAAGGCGACGGAGGTAGAATACCGCCAAATGCGCCCGTAACGTGCGTTACGATGCTGTTGCCGCCACCGAGGTCAGTGTTCGCTATGAGATCGATCGGAACGTTGATGTTGTAGCTGCCATTGCCGTTGTCGTGAAGCGTGCCGAGCGCAGCCAAAGTGTCGTCGTTGGCCTCTGTGCCGGGGATTGCGCCGCAGTCATTGCCGAGCACCCCTGCGACTTCTAGGTCACCGGCCTTTAGGTTGTAGTCGACGGTTGCCGGGAATGTCCAATCGTCACTGTCTACTACCGTCAAGGCTATGGGAGCGGAACTAAGCGTCACCCGAACGTTTCGGAGCGCCAAGTTGGTTGTTCCGAAAAAGCTGACCACTCCACCGTAGTTAGCTGGGGCGGCGCCTAGAGGGGTATCGCAGGCGGGATCGGCGCCCTGATCATAACTCGGCAACCAGTTACCGGAAATACGTGCGAAGATATTGCTACCCGCGTCGTTAAACTGTATGGTCAGGGCAGTCAGGTCCAGGTCGCCTTGCTGCCGTCCCACATAGCCCGTCGTCAGAGAACCGGGGGCCTGTTCGTCGACCGGGACGGGCGTTGCCCCGATGAATAACGTGGGATCGAGGTTAATCGAGCTAAACTGCGGCCGCATCTGGAATGTCACCGGGGCAGGCACAACCCGGTTTTCCAGGTGGTCGATCTTCGGGCGGTACGAGTTGGCGAAGCGCTGCCGATTCATAGAGTCCTCCCACATGAGTGAAGAAGTGTTATGGGTGAATCCGAGTCCGCCGGTCCTGTACCGGCCATAGCGCGTGTCAGTATAAGCCCGCGTTTGCCCGACTGCAATCATTTTCTTTTCAGATTTTTGGCGCGGTTTGTGATGGCATCTCCACGTCGGGCTAACGCCTCGACGCTCGCCCACAACTGACGGCGAGCATCGAGCCGTTAAGTAGGCGTGCCACGACGTGACCCTTCTCCGGCACGTCGTGGTGATCGTGCGAAATCTGAACCCATTCGCACACATTCAACAAGCCGAATGCCATCAACCGCACCATTCCGCGTCTAATCGCGTTTCGGAGTCGAGAGACAGGTCCCTGAAGGATTGCACGACGTGCCGGAGTACCGTCACGTCGTGGCACGAGGTCAACCTAAAGACTTGCTATGTTGCCAGCTAAAACTGTACTATCCGACCACACCTTCGCGCTCCGGGACGGCGGCGATGGTTCCCAACATCGTTGCTACCAGCTTCTCCCCATCCGTGCTTGCAGCATAAACGTCCGCACGGCATACCGTGATGGTCTTCCCCGGACGAAGGACGTGGGCCCGCGCCACAAACGTTTCACCGCTTGCCGGCCGCAGCAAGTTGATCTTGTATTCGACCGTCAACACGGCCGTTTTGGCCGGCATGAGGCTGAACGCGGCATAGCCGCACGCGCTGTCGGCAATGGTCGCCACGATACCGGCGTGAACAAACCCGTGCTGTTGCGTCAGATCGTTTCGGTAAGGCAATGAAATCTCTACTTCCCCGGCCTCGATTCGAGTCAGCGTAGCGCCGATGGTCGTCATGATCCGCTGGCGATCGAAGCTCGACTTGACGCGGGCCTTAAAATGAGGATCGGGTGCCACAAGAGCCATTGATTCAACTCCCCCGGACTACACCAAAGAGTGCTTGCTTAACAACCGTCCTCAGTATAGGCTTGTGACACCAGATCAGGTGGCACTCCCGGAGTCTTCGACGGGCGTGATCGACTGAAAAAAGAACACGCCTACTGCGAGGCAAAACGGAATGTGTGGGATTATTGGATACGTTGGGCGAAAGGAAGCACAACCAATCTTGCTCGAGGGTCTCCGCCGATTGGAGTATCGCGGATACGACAGTGCCGGCATGGTGACCGTGACCGGGCCGCACATGCATTTGCGAAAGAACGCCGGCCGGGTGGCGGACCTCGCCCATCAATTGGAAAAACGTCCCGCGCCGGGATGTCACGGCCTCAGCCACACTCGCTGGGCAACCCATGGATCGCCGAACGACATCAACGCCCATCCCCACATCGGCGGCGACTGCGCCGTGGCCGTCGTCCACAACGGCGTCATCGAGAACTATGCCGGCATCAAACGACAGCTCGAATCGGAGGGAGTGACGTTTCGTAGTGAGACCGATACTGAGGTGATCGCGCAGTTGATTGCGTTTCACCTGAACGGCGACCTGGTTCAAGCAGTTCGCAAGGCCGTGGGCCGACTCAAAGGAACGTATGGCCTCGCCGTGGTTAGCCCGCAGTTCCCCAACACCATCGTCGGGGCCCGGCTGGGCAGTCCGTTGGTCCTCGGCGTGGGCCACGGCGAGAATTACCTGGCAAGCGACGCATCGGCGCTGATGCTGCACACGTCGAATGTGGTGTTCTTGCAGGACCACCAGCTTTGTGTCGTGACCGATCGGGAATGGCACATCTACGATCAAGATGAAGTGCGCGTTGACGCCCAGATCGAACAGATCGACTGGGACCCGGGCGATTCGGAAAAGGGACGCTTTGAGCACCACATGCTCAAAGAGATCTATGAACAGCCCGAGGCCCTGGAAAACGCGATGCGCGGCAGGCTGAATGAACACGACGCCAGCGCCCATTTCGGCGGCCTCAACCTCGACACCCAACAGCTACGCCGAGCCGACCGCATCATCCTGACGGCGTGCGGCACCAGTTATCATGCCGGTTTGGTGGCCGAGTATCTTTTCGAGGAGCTTGCCCGTATTCCCGTCGAAGTCGAATATGCCAGCGAGTTTCGCTACCGCAATCCGCCGGTTGACCGCAACACCATTGTCATCGCGATAACGCAATCCGGCGAGACGGCCGACACCCTTGCTGCAGTCCGTGAAAGCAAACGTAAGGGCCATTCGACTCTGGCGATCTGCAATGTCGTGGGCAGCAGCATTGCCCGCGAAGCCGACGGCGGTGTTTACCTTCATGCCGGCCCGGAAATCGGCGTCGCCAGCACGAAGGCATTCACCTCCCAAGTGATGGTGCTGACGATGCTCGCCCTCTATTTGGGGCGGATGCGGCATCTTTCGAGCATCCAGGGCGCGCGGATGATAGAAGAACTCCGCGAGACGCCCAATTTGATTCGCCAAACCCTTCAGTGCCACGACGATGTCCAACGCATCGCCGAGCGGTACTACAAGGCCAACAACGTCCTCTACCTGGGGCGGCAATACCTGTACCCTGTAGCTCTGGAAGGTGCCCTGAAGCTGAAAGAAATCAGTTACATCCACGCCGAGGGCTATCCGGCGGCGGAAATGAAGCACGGCCCTATCGCGCTGGTCGATAAGAACACGCCCTCGGTGTTCCTGATTCCGCGCGGCGCCGTGTTCGACAAGGTCATGAGCAACTTGGAAGAAATCAAGGCCCGCGGCGGCCCGGTCATCGCCGTGGCATGCGAAGGTGATGAAGAGGTGGCAGCGCGTGCGGATGATGTGATCTTCGTGCCGCGCGTCCCGGATTATCTCCAACCGCTGATTGCCGTCGTTCCGTTACAGCTGTTAGCGTACCACATTGCCCTGCTGCGCGGTTGCGACGTTGATAAACCCCGCAACCTGGCGAAGAGCGTAACCGTTGAGTGATATTGTAGGGTGCGTCAAGTCCGCGCAGACGCACCTGCACCCTTCCTCGGTTACGCGTCGGTGCGTCTTCGAAGACTCGACACACCCTACATCGTCCCGGCGCGGTTAACCGCTGAGAAGATTCCCCAAATACAAGCTCGCCACCGAAAAGTAAATTACAATACCCGTCACATCGACGAACATCGCGACGAACGGGCTTGATGCAAACGCCGGATCGAAGCCGAGGGCTCGGAATATCAAGGGCAGCATGGACCCCACCACGGTTCCCCACAGGCAAATCGCCGTGACCGCCTGAGACACGACGAGGCCCATTTGCCACCACTTCACATCATCGCCGAGCAGGTTGTGCGGCAAGAATGGTAAGACGTAGCAGATCAAGAAACCGATCGCGCCCAGGCTCAGGCCCAGCGCCAATCCCATGAACACCTCGTGCAAAAGCACACGCGACCAATCACGTGCACTGAGGTGTCCCAAGGCAAGCGCGCGTGTGATCAGCGTCGCGGCCTGGGAGCCGGAATTGCCGCCGGTGCCGATACACAGCGGAATGAATAGGGCCAACACCAGATACTTATCCAACGCTTCCTGAAAATGTGCCAAGGCGAAGATCGTGAACAGCCCGGCCACGAACAAAAGTGACAGCCAGCCTGCACGTTTTCGCCAAATCGTCAGGAAGCGGACCTCGAGGTAGTTTTCCACCATCGTTCCGACAGCGCCCATGCGGTGGACGTCCTCGGTGGCTTCCGACACAACAACGTCGATCACGTCGTCGTGGGTCACAATGCCGACGAGCCGGCCCTCATCGTCGAGTACGGGAATAGCGATGAGGTCGTAACGCGCCATGTCCTGGGCGACTTTTTCCCGATCGTCGATTACGCGGATGGAAACCATTTCGGTCTCCATAATGTCGCGGACGGCGGCGTGACGATTGGCCAGAATGAGGTCGCGCAGCGATAGAATCCCGAGCAATTTCCGGTGTTCGTCCAGCACGTAGACGTAATAGATGGTTTCGCGATCGGGAGCCTGCAGGCGAAGCCGCTCGAGCGCCTCACCGGCGTTAATGTTGGCCGGCAACCAAGCGTAATCCGTGGTCATCAAGGCGCCGACGGTGTTTTCCGCGTATTCGACGAGGGTGGCGATGTCGCGGCGGTCGGCCTCATCCACCAACCGCAACAGGCTCTCTGCGACGCGCGGCATCAGGCGGCGGAGCAAGTCAGCGCGGTCGTCGTGCGACATTTGCTCGATGAGACGGGCCATGTGTTGCCGCCCGGTCCCTTCGACCATTTTGACCTGCCACTCGATGGGAAAATACTCGAAGATAGCGGCCTGATTACGGATGCTCGTCGTCGAGATCACGCGCCAAACATCCTCGACGCCGAATTCATCGGCCAACGCATCGGCCGCGGTCGCCGGGTGCAGCGTCTCGCAGAAGTCCTTCATCCCGGCCGTATCGTTCTCTTCCAGTAGGAGTCGAACTTCCGGGCCGAAGAGTGGATGTGCCATTTTGGTCCGTTGTCCGTTGTCCGTCGTCCGTTGCCACTGACTATGGACCACGGACGACGGACAAGTGGAGATTGTCAATCAATCGCGTTGAGCCGAACTTGACGGCTAAGGCAATGAGAACTTCGCCGTCGATGCGTGGTACGGGTTTCAGGTTCTTCGCATCCACGATTTCCGCGTAGTCGAGAACGGCCCCAGGCGTGGATGCAATGCTCGACACCAGGCCGTTTCGAATGCGATTGGAGTCTCGTTCGCCAGCGGCAATCTGAGCGCGGGCAGCCTCCAAAGAGCGATAAAGCACGGTTGCATGGCTGCGCTGGTTCGGATCAAGATACTGGTTGCGCGAACTGAGGGCTAGACCATTTGCCTCACGCACAATGGGACACACACGGATGGCGGTCGGCACATCCAGGTCTTCGACCATCTGCTCGATGATCCGCGCTTGTTGAGCGTCTTTCTGTCCGAAATAGGCGATGTCCGGTTGAACCAGATTGAACAGTTTCAGAACGATGGTAGCGACACCGCGGAAGTGCCCCGGTCGCGAAGCACCGCAAAGCCCGTCCTGCAGCTCGTGCACCTCGACATAAGTGAAATATCCTGGCGGGTACATGAGAGCAGCATCAGGTGTGAAAACCAAGTCGACGTTTTCCCGTTCGCAAACGCTCAGGTCCTTTTCGAGCGGGCGCGGATAACGGGTTAAATCTTCGTTTGGACCGAACTGCGTTGGATTCACGAAAATCGTTGCGACAACAAAGCCCACCTCCGCACGCGCCGCACGAAACAAGCTGGCATGGCCGTCGTGCAGCGCCCCCATGGTGGGAACCAAACCTACGGTGTTCCCCTCGCGCCGTGCGGGAGCGACGGCATCGCGAAGGGCCTCAGCAGTCGTGACGCGTTTCATGTCGACGGCTTTTGGGCCTCAAGCAACATTTGAAGGTACGAACGGCGCTCCGAATTCTTCAGCCCCAATTCGGCCGCGATGTCATGCAATACGCTCCGAGCAGCATCGAGCTGCTCTTCCGGGGCGAGTATTTCTAACTCCACGAAAGTCCCCACCTCGATGACCTTGTCCAGGCAGACATCGAGCGAAAAGCCGCCGCGAGTGATGCGACTCATCGTTCGCTTCTTTCGCACAACGGCAACGGGTTTGTAGCCGAGCAATGTGACGATGCGAATAAAATCGTTAGCCACCGCGTCGCCATCGCCGAGAGGAATCTCGATCTCGGTCCGCGTCTTCGTCGTTTTGTCGATCTTCGGCCCCTTGTAGGTGACGAAGTTTTTTTCTCCGATCCGCCGCAGACGAAGCGCTTCATCTGTCTGGCCGAAGTCTCGATCCGGGGCGTTTAGGTAATGGTCGGCTTCATCTTGGGCACCGAGCGGCGTCGCGTTCCATTGCTTCAATTGAGTTTCAATACGGTGGAAGTCGTCGACCGGGAACTTCAGTTCGATTTCGAGCATTGCAGATCTCTCGATTTCCCCTTGGTCCGATAGAATCATGGCAAGGAACGTCTCGCGGGTCCAGGTAGGTTTTGGGAAGTAACTCATGGCCGAATGCCATGTCGTTTGCAATGACGGTGAGCTTGCTGACGGCAAGGCACGCTGCGTCCGGGTCGGCGACAAGTTGATCGCCGTATATCGTGTCAACGGCGACTATTTCGCCATAGACGATGTTTGTCCGCACATGGGCGCCTCGCTGAGCGAAGGCGAAGTCGACGGGGGCGTTGTAACCTGCCCCTGGCACGGCTGGCGTTTTCGGCTTGCGGACGGAACCTGGGCCGACAATACGCGCCTCAAAATCAGTTCTTATCCCGTGGAAGTCGTAGAGGGCCAAGTGTTAATTCGCGTGGCTACCTGAGCGGTCTACGCCGCGCTTGACGAGTTTGCCGCACCCCATAGGCTGTCAGCGACTTCGTGCGACCATTATCGATTCAAGATTCACGGCGCACGTACGAATAAACTCTATACGGGTGAGTGCGCTGTTGAGCACTCACTGAAACCGCCATCCTTCAATCGCGCAACGGATTCAAACGATGTCAACGACGCCAACCGCGCAACCCGTTCAGGTCGTACCCTCACGAGGCCAGCCGGAAGAGATTCGGGTGTATAGCCATTCGGCCCTTTTCTACTGGTGGCCCGTGTGGGCAGTCGGCTTTATCATGGCCGCGATAACCTACTTCGATGGCTACGTAATGGCTATTGTGCCCATCGATACTCGCGCCGAAAGACAGCGCCTCGTGGGCGGGAGAAATGATCCTGTGGACGTCTTGGTTGTCCCACCCGGCAAAGGTCTTCCGCAGCGCGCCGACGGCGAGCCCATCGATCCACAATTACACATGACACGCAGCAAGAATCCCGGCGTCCTTTTCGCCGTCGTTTTGCTGATCATTATCGTTGTTAGCAACGTGCCGTTGCACGGTCTCTGGTCAGTCGTCGTCCTGCTGGGTATTCTTCTGCTCGGATTAGCGTTTGCGTTGATCCGATGGGAGGACGGCACCCTCTGGGATTACATTCTGGATCGGCTCGCTTACCTCGATATTCGAATCAATATGGGTGGCTACTTGTTCATTTCAAGCGTACTTTTCATCATCTGGGTGGTTACGGTCTTCATCTTCGATCATCGCAAATACGTCGCGGTGACTCCCGGTCAGGTCCGCGTTTGTCAGGCGATAGGAACCGGCGAAGTCGTTTACGACACGACCGGAATGACGTTTGCCAAGCGGCAGGATGACCTATTCCGACATTGGATCGTCGGACTCGGATCAGGCGATCTCATCATCCATCGCCCTAATACCAAAGACATCGACATGCCAAACGTGCTCTTCGTCGGCAGCAAGGTCAAACAGATGGAGGGCCTGGTCCGATCGAAAGAAGTCGTGTAACAGTGTTATGCCACCATTTCTGCACATGCAATTGCGTTATGGCTTATGCTGGATGAGATTGGAAACACTAGCCATATCGAGACTTCGGCCATGACCGATGTACGACGATTTGCCGGCCTGGATTTGATCCTACTGCTTGCCATAGTTGCCGGCGCCGCCGTATTGCGGCTCGGCTACACGCGCACATACGCCAACGAGGCGAAGAACGACGGTCTCTTTGCCGTACAAGACGATCGAGAAGCCGAATTGAATGCACTGGCATTGAGCCTGCGTGAGGGGCGTGGCTATGTCGCACGCGCACCACTGGCAACGCAAGAGGAGCCGACCGCTCACGTGGCCATTGGCTATCCGTGGCTACTATCGCGTGTGGACGGTTACTGGGTCAATATGGAGAGTGAGCAACTCGTCCGCTGGATCCAGTGCGCGCTTGGCGCGTTGACCGCCGGGCTATATTTTCTCTTTGCCCGCCGAGCCTTTCAGAGCCTGCTCGTCGGAACATTGGCCGGTGTGTTGTGCGCCGTCTACCCGTTATGGATTTTCAATGTCGCAGAGAAAAACGACGGCACGCTGGTCACTTTTCTACTGGCGCTCAGCCTTTTCTTGGGAGTGCGAGGCGGGCAGAGCGGCGGGCCATTGACGAGCCTGTTGTTTGGCATCTCGCTCGCGGGCTTGTCTTGCGTCCGAGCGGCGATGATTCCCTTCGCCGTCGTTGCCGTTCTTTGGTTTCTCTGGCGATGCCGCGTGCTCCAGCGCGGCTGGCTTTACTCGGTCCTGGCGTTCCTCGGCTTCGTTAATGGCCTCATTCCCATCGTCGCCTGGAATTATCAACAGTTTCGCTCGATCGTGCCGGTGACGGATTCCGCCTACTTGCACTTATGGATCGGGAATAACCCGCGAGCCACCGGCGGACCGATGTCGAACGACGAGATCGAGCGCGTGTTGGCTTATACTTCGCGCGGAGAAAAAACACGGCTGGAAGAACTGCAACAGCAGCGGCAGCCCGAACGTTATTCGCAATTGATGTGGGACATTCGGGATGAGATTCAAAATCATCCCGCCGAGACTTTCCAGCGAAGACTCCGCGCCGGCCTGGGGTTCTTTCTGACCACCAGTTGGCTTGAAGGGCAGCCGCTAGTACGTGAAACAGCCGCCTCTCGTGAGGGACTGCCGGAATGGCTCGATCGATCGCTGCCGACAATACTGCCGGCATCGCTGTTTTTCCTTTTGCTGCTCGGAGTCCTTGGCTGGAGGTGGTCGTATGGATGGCGTCTGTCCGCCATGCCGTCTTCGCTCGCCGTCATGTGGATTCCGCTCCCGTACATTCTCGGCCATGCGGAAATGTTCCACGGTCCGCGGCTGCCGCTCGACGGTGTCTTGATCTCCTACGCGGCGCTGGCAATCGTGTGCTTGATTCCCGGAATCGGCCGGTCATTGCTGCGCGGCGAGCAGACTGAGCCGGCGTATTGACTTACTTCGCCGGTTTGGAAATCACTTCCAGCACTTTCTTGCTGTCACCTGCGGCGTTCTTCACTTCTTCCTTGTGAATGATCTTGCCGTCTTTGTCGATGATGATCGACCAGCGGGCGATGGTCACACCGCGTTTGAGGACATGTTCGGTTCCATCCCTGTCCGGATACTTAACCTCGCCGCCTGGGCGAGTCGGGATGCCGAACTTCTTGGCGACGGCGCCATTTTCATCGGCGAGGAGTGTGAAGTTCAGATTGTGGACTTTCTTGAATAGTTGCTGGTTCATGACCGTGTCGCCGCTAACCGCGACGACGTCGACGTTCTTTTCGGTCAGGGCCTTCATATCGTCGCGGAAATTGCACGCCTGCGCGGTACAACCGGGTGTCAGACTGGCCGGGTAGAAGTAGAGCACAACGATTTTCTTGCCGACGTGTTCGCTTGACTTCCACGGTTTGCCTTGGCCGTCGGTGCTCTCGAAGGCGGGGGCCGGATCGCCGACTTTTACGGCAGGCTCTTTGGGTTTGTCATCGGCGGCCAAGCCACCGGCCGATAGCCCCAACACCATCAACGTCACGGTTGCTTTTGTGGTGAAGTCCATTGGGTATCTCCCTTTCTCAGCGCGGGTTCTTGAGAAGTTCCTGAACGAATTGCTCGATCTCGCTGTATTCATACCCGGGGTCGCCGGATTCGAATTTTTTGGCAACCTTCCCGCTCTGGCCGAAAACGAACACGGCAGGCGGACCATTAATGTTGAACTTATCCTGCCAAACTGAAATATCTTCGTCGAGCCAGTAGTTGGGAAACGTAGCACGCTTGAGTTGCAGGAACTTCAAGGCCGCCGCGCGGCCTTCGGGCGGATCGACGCTAACCGACATGCAGACGAGGTTTTCGCCGCCGTGTTTTTGGTGCATCTCGACCAGATGCGGGAATTCTTGTTTGCACGGGAGTCAGAAATCTCCCCACACGTCGAGGACGACGATCTTGCCTTTATGCGCCTGGATGGCGGCTTTCAATGCATCGTACTTCACCGTCGTGAGTTCGATCGCCGCATCCGCGGAACTCACCTTTGACGTCGGCTTGGAACACGCGGTGAACAGGCATGCGCCCAAGACGGCGGCGTACGTGTATCGATTACAAACCATAGTTCATGACTCCGAACCGAAAACACACGGACGGCCGGCCCGAATGAGCCGGCCGTCACATTATTGTAGTCCCCGACCATCGAGGGTCGCTTCGGGGACTTCAGATTACTTGCCGTTGGTCTTTTCGTACTTCACGCCGCAGCCGCGTGCGCGAGTTTCCTTCACCTTCGGCATTTCGCCCTTCAAAGACGCGGTTACGGCGTCTTCCAGGTGATTGGCCTTCGGGTTGTTCTGGGCATCGTCCATGGCGCCCATATAGACCAGCTTGCGGTCCTTGTTGTAGACGTAGAATTCCGGCGTCACGCTGGCGCCGAGGTCCTTGCCCATCTTCTGGCTTGAATCATAGATGTAATCGAAGTTGAAGCCTTTTTCCTTGGCCCTTTCCTTCATCTTCGGCAGCTTGTCGGCGTCGATGTTGTTCACGTTGATGGCCACGAACGCCACCTTGCTGTCTGGGCCGGCGTGCTTCTTGCTGAACTCAATGAGGCGATCTTCGTACGCCACGGCCATCGGGCAGTGGTTGCAAGTGATGCACAGCACCACCACGTCCTTGTCTTTGTAGTCGGACAGCGAGTGATCTTTGCCGTCAACACCTGGCAGCGCGGTAAAGACCGGGGCCGCGTCACCGATGTTGAGCTTCTTGTTGAACTGTCCAGCCTGGCCATAGCTTAGGCACAGGCCCGTCGCGACTACGAGCGCTAGAGCAAATCGAACCATTTTCAGTCTCCCTGTGATGAGAACTTCCTTCACGAGGCACGCGCCTCGATTACACGCACGCATTAGTGGCGGTCATAACGACCGCAGGTACTCCAAGAGATCTTTCAATTCTTCTGCCGTGAAATCTTCCTGTCCCGTGACCTTAGACGGGCTGTGAGGCCCCGTCATTACTTCTTCCAACGATTTGGACCGGCCGTCATGAAGATACATTAGGCGGTCATAGGTACCGAGTAAAGACGGCGGGTTGTAGCCTTTGTACGCATCGTTGGCCGCTCCAAGCCCAAGGTCATGCACTTTCCCATCGGTAAAATGCGGGCCGGAGTGACAGCGGGCACAACCACCGCGTTCACTCTGAAACAACTTTTCGCCGCGCCGGGCCGCCGCAGACAGCGATCCGTCGCTCTCTCGATTTGGATTGGGCGGCGCCGGCATCGACGTGAGGTAGGCAATCATTGCCCTTACGCCGTCGTCGCTGGGTTCCGGGCCAAGCATCGTCTCGCTCATCGACTTTCGCATCGCCGCGTCGAGGTCCTTTTGCCAACCGTGCCACGTCCACGGGCCGGTTTGGGTTACATTTCGCAGGCTCAACACCGTCTTGAAATTCCCAAAGCGGCCGTCGTTGCGTGTATCCATCGCCACGGCATTGGTATGGCCGTCGTAATGGCAGCTATGGCAGCTATACCATTGATCGAGCGACCGTTTGCCGTCGAAGAAAATTGCCTCACCCTTTCGTGCAAGCGATGACTCCTTCGGCCCACCGACTTCGATGGTCCGTTCGACCTTCCGTTCGACGATGTCCACGACTTGGATCGCATTAAGCATGTAATTCGCGACATACACGTGCTTGCCGTCCGGGGCGAAGCGCACCGCCATCGGTCGGCCGCCGAGCGGAATTCGGAAAAATCGACTGTCATCCTTCAACAGTGATGCATTGATGTGGTCTCCAGGGCCTCCATAATCCTGGAATGGCAATCCGTCGAGCTTGTAGACAAGTAGTTCCTGCGTTCCGGATGCCGAACAAACCATCCATTTTTCATCCGGGCTGAGCGCCAACCCGAACGGGTCGCTCACCGCCCTTCCCTGCGGATCAAGGGCGATCGCCTCGCGCCGAGCGTGTCGATCCATTCGTACACGGGCGATGCGGCTGGCCAGTACCCAACCCTGGCGAATGTTATTCGAAGTGATTGGATTGTGCCGGTAAACGATCCAGGGAAAGTACACATATTTTCCGTCGCTCGAGACTTGCATCTGACCGAGGTTCAGGCCGCTGAAATCCTCCAGAAACAATTGCTTCCGTTCGACCGTATCGATGACGGCAACGCCGCCATCGCCGCTGGCGCCGACCGCCAGCCGGCGTCCGTCCGGCGTCAGTGCAAGGTAGCGTGGCCAACGCCCGCATGGAATGTTACCGACCACGTCAAGTCGTTCGAGATCGACAACGGCAACGGCGTGAGCCGTAGTCAGTGCGACATAGGCGAGTTTTCCGTCTGGTGAAACCGCGATGCCTCGCGGTTCGAAACCGAGCCGAACGCAGCCCGTGCGAGCGAGCTTCCGGGAGTCGATGTCGAATCGTTCAAGGTTTCCAGAATACGTTGTGGAAACCAGCACGCGTTTGCCGTCTGGGGTCAGCGCGATTGCCGATGGCCGACGGCCGCACTCCACTTCCTGTGTGACCTGTTCCGTTGCTGCATCGATAAGGGATAAGGAATGAAACGTCTGATTGACGGTAATGAGGAACTTGCCGTCGGGCGTGAAAACGAAATCGACAGGCGACCGATCCGGAACCGCCGCCGGTGAATCATCCGCCGCCTTGCTTTGACACAACGGTTGGAAACCGACAATGAACAGCATGCACAGTACAGACGCTGCCAACGCCGAAATCCGTAGCGCCTGGTTTGACGACATCATACGTCTTGCGGTCTCCAGTGTTCCACCGAGCGGCGGAGTGCCGCCTAATCTGTCTTCTGGATAGACCTGTGCGATGGCAATAGCATTCGAAAATTATGCAAATGACGGTTGAGTGACGAAGTCCCGCCGCGTCCACGAAATGGCGACAATTTAGCTACGTCAATCCCTTTCCATCATGGGGCGAATCGCTACGATAATTTGACCCGACCCAACATTGGGCCGATCTAGCGCTTCGTTCTTTTCTCGGACGCTCCGTATCGTTTCAACTGCTGTCAATGACATCATGAGGTAACCGCTGCGATGTGGACGACAATGGCGTTCGTCACCGTGTTGTGCGTTGCACCCGAGCAGGGTGGTCAACTCACGCTGGCCAATCCGCGCATGACCTACGGTATCCTTGGCGTACCGCGAGCCGACAACAAGTTTCTGCCCGGCGATAGCCTGGTACTGGTGTTTGACATCCAGGGCATCAAAGCGGACGACGCAGGAAAAGTAAGCTTTGGCGTCGGCTTCGAAGTTACGGATAGTAGTGGCCGGGTCGTCTTCCGGCAAGAGCCTCGAGATCGAGAGGCGAACTTGTCACTCGGAGGCAACAGCTTGCCCGGTTTTGCGAGCATCCAAATCGGCGCTGACCAACCGGCCGGCAGCTACACGCTCAAAGTCACGGTGACGGATCGGGCGGGTCGCGCCAGCCAATCGGTCACGCAGCAATACCAGGTGATGCCGAAGGGATTCGGCCTCATTCGCCTCTACGCGAGCCAGGATCCGGATGGCCGTTTCCCGGCGCCGTTTAGCGGCGTGGGCGAAACGTTGTGGGTGAATCTCGCGGCCGTGGGCTTTGGACGAGATGCCGGCGGTCAACCGAATTTCAACGTGACTCTTCAAGTTCTCGATGAGAGCGGTAAGCCGACGCTGGCGAAGCCGTTCAATGGCGAAGTGACGAAAGACGTCCCCGCAAACACACCGGGGCTTCCGATGCAGTTCATGCTCGAGCTGAACAGGGCCGGCAAGTTCACCGTCGAGCTGAAAGCGACGGATCGCGTGACGCAAAAGACCGCAAACGTGACAATGCCATTGACGGTGCACAAAGCAAACTAGTTATCCACAAAAGTTGAGGGCCGCATGAATCAACGCGCTCCTTTCGTTGGCGCATTAGCCGTATTGGCACTGTCGACGCCTCTGCTGGCTCAGGAAGCCAAACGAGTCGCCGTCGCTACGTTGGCTTCGGAGACAGGGTCGGTAATGCGGCGCGAGGCCGCCGGAAAGCCCTGGCAAACCGTTGCCCAAAAGGAAAAGATAAGCACCATTGATGTGTTACTCGGCTTCCCGGGAGCAGAGATCGACACGCCCAACGGCGCGGTGCGCATAACGTTCATATCGGATTTGGATGCGTCGTCGCCGTATCCGATCGTCGAAACCGCGGTGGTCCTCCATGAACCGACCGGCGTCGATGCCGACCTGACACTGGATCGCGGCCGAGTCGATTTGGAAAATCGGAAGGAAAACGGTACTGCGAAAGTCCGTGTTCGAGTTCGAAAAGAGACATGGGACCTTACGCTCGATAAAGGCGCGAACGTTGCCGTGGAGCTGTATGGACGCTGGCCGGCCGGCACGCATTTCAACAAGGAACCGAACGCCAAGGAATCACCAACAGCGAATTTGGTTTTTCTGGTAACGGACGGTCACGCCAGTATCAAACACGGCGCCTTCGAGTACGCCATGTCGGCACCCCCGGACCGGCGATGATTGAGTGGGATAGCAGCTCGGGCCTCGACTCGGCGCCGCGTCGAATGGAGAAGCTCCCGCCCTGGGCCGTCAAGGCGCCCGAAACTCCGGAGGGTAAGGCAAGAAAGGCGGTTCTCGATCGGTTTCGCAAAACTATCATGGAAAAGTCATTGGCCGCCGCTCTCGATGAATTTGTCAACTCATCGAACCCCGGCGAAAGGGCATTAGCCGTCCGTGCGATGGGCGCCTTCGACGACTTGCAACGTTTGGCCAATGCGCTTCGTGACGCAAAGCACTTGGACGTGTGGGACAATGGCGTTCTGGCGTTGCGTCATTGGATTGGGCGCGGCCCCGGACAGGATCAGATTCTTTACAAAGGCTTGATGGATAATGCCCAATTCAATCCAATCGAAGCCGAGACCGTCCTTCAACTATTACACAGCTATGGCCAAGCCGAACTAGGCCGGCCGGAGACATATGAAACTTTGATTGCGTATCTAAACCATGATAAACTGGCGATTCGTGGCCTTGCACATTGGCATTTAGTTCGCTTGGTCCCAGCGGGGAAAGACATTGGCTACAATCCGATGGACGCTAAGGAAAAGCGAGCGACCGCCGTCGAAAAGTGGCGAAAGCTCGTCCCCCGAGGCAAGGTCCCGGAGCGGTCCAGTGCAGCGCCAACCAAGCCGTAGTGATTTTTCGGAGAACCAGGCAATGCTATTGTTTTCGAAGCGCGTCATTTGGCTCGTAGTCGCGGCATGCGTGACGTTGGATGCCACCACACCCGCCGTTCAGGCCCAGCAATTCCGTGTGGGTGGCGCACTGCAAAACAACGCGGCGTTTGACGCAGGAGCGCGCCGGGGTTATACGCCCGGTTTCAACCGCGGCGACATGTATGGGCCGTACGGCGGTTTCTACCCGGGTTGGGGCGAGTCCCCCATCGGCGGTTACATGCGTGGCTACGCTGACGTGATTAGCTCCGTTACCCAAGGCATGATCGACGAACAACAATCGCGCCTGATGGGCGAGCAAGTCAAGCAAGCCAAAGTGGACTCCCGGCGCAAACAATACGACGAATGGCTCTACGAGCGCAACACCATGCCGACGGTCGAAGACGACCGTGAGCGCCGCCGTATCGAAGACATACGCCGGGCCCGTAACGACCCGCCCCCGAACGAAATCTGGTCCGGGCACGCACTGAATCAACTTCTCACCGCCATTCAACAGCAAGAGGCACGTAACGTTCGCGGGCCGACCATCCCCGTTTCGCCGGACACGGTCAACCACATTAACGTGGGCTCCAGCGGGTCGAGCGGCACGATCGGGATCCTCCGCGACAGCGGCAAGCTGAGTTGGCCCGCCGTCCTTCAGCGCCCGGTATTCGAAGAGCAACGCAAACGGCTCGATGAACTTACGCCGCGGGCCTACGAGCAGGCCAAGTCCGGCGCTGTAACGGGTGACATCGTGGACAGCATGAACGAAGTTGTGAACGGACTCAACGACACGATAACGGCCCAGATTCACAGCTTGACCCCCACGGACTACAGCCGCGCCAAGGCCTTCATCCGCGAAGTCGAGAGCACCGTCAAGATGTTGCAAGATCCGAACGTCGCCAACTACCTCAACAAGAAGTGGGCGGCCAAGGGAAACACCGTCGGCGAGGTTGTGGACAATATGACAGCACAGGGCCTGCACTTCGCCCCGGCAAGCCGCGGTGATGAGCCAGCCTACAACGCACTTTACCAGGGCCTTGTTGCGTACCTGCAGTGGGACCCGACCCGGGCTTGGGATACGCTCACGAAGTAGACTGCCGCTTACGGCTTAGCGCCATGTCGTACATACTTTCTCTTGATGAAGGGACAACGAGCGCCCGTGCCATCGTCTTCGATCACGAAGGCAACGTCCGAGGGGTGGCACAAAAAGAGTTTCGCCAGATCTTTCCCCAAGCCGGCTGGGTCGAGCACGATCCCGAAGAGATTGCCGAGACGCAACTCGAAGTTGCCCGCGCCGCGATAAACCAGGCGAAGGTCAATGCACGTGACCTTGCGGCCGTCGGAATCACCAATCAACGCGAAACCACCGTTGTTTGGGACCGCGAGAGTGGCAAACCCATTCACAATGCCATCGTCTGGCAAGATCGACGTACCGCTCCCCTCTGCGAAAAGCTGAAGGCGGACGGTTGCGAACCGATGATCCAGGAACGCACCGGCCTCCTCATCGACGCCTACTTCTCCGGCTCGAAGATTGCCTGGCTGCTCGACAACGTCCCCGGCGCTCGATCCAAGGCTGACGCCGGCAAGCTCGCTTTCGGCACGGTTGACAGCTGGCTTGTCTGGAAACTCACCGGTGGCAAACACCTGACGGACATAAGCAATGCCTCGCGCACGATGCTGTTCAACATCCGGACCGCGACGTGGGACAAGGAACTGCTGCAACTCCTGCGCATTCCTGAAACCATGATGCCCGAAGTCCGCTCATCAAGCGAGGCATACGGCGAAGTGGGGGCTATCGGTGCGCCGATAGCCGGCATAGCCGGCGATCAACAAGCGGCGTTGTTCGGACAACTGTGCGTCGCGCCGGGGCTTGCCAAGAATACCTACGGCACCGGCTGCTTCATGTTGCAATCCACCGGCGAGAACTTAGTTCCCTCCCGCAATAGGTTGCTTACAACAGTTGCTTGGAAACTGGGTGGCCGAACAGAATACGCTCTGGAAGGAAGTGTCTTCATCGCCGGCGCCGTCGTGCAGTGGCTGCGGGACGGGCTGGGCATGATTCGCTCAGCCGATGAAATTGAATCGTTGGCCGCGACGGTTCCTGACAGCGGCGGCGTTTTCGTCGTTCCCGCTTTCGCTGGTCTCGGCGCTCCGCATTGGGCCCCGTTTGCACGGGGCATCATTCTGGGACTGACACGTGGCAGCACACGTGCCCACATCTGCCGGGCTGCCCTGGAGAGCATCGCCTTTCAGGTTGCCGATCTGGTTGAAGCAATGCGTGCAGATTCCGGTTTCCCGCTCAAGGAGCTTCGAGTGGACGGTGGGGCCGCCAAAAACGACCTGCTCATGCAGTTTCAGGCCGATTTACTCGGTGTGCCCGTCTTGCGCCCCAGGTTGACCGAAACGACGGCACTCGGCGCAGCATATTTAGCGGGGTTGGCCGTCGGCTTTTGGAAGAATGTCGACGAGCTGTCGCAGCAATACCAGGTTGAACGGCGATTCGAGCCGCGTATGTCGAGGAAACAGGCAGCTGAATTGCAAGCGCGGTGGCGGGACGCACTTGAACGCGCCAAAGGATGGGAGAAAGGGCCCGGTGGATGAACCGTGCCGACATGCTGGCCCGCGCCGCGCCCGGACCGAGCCGTGGGATATGGTGATAATCGGTGGCGGCGCCACGGGAGTAGGCGTTGCCGTCGATGCCGCAACAAGGGGCTACGAAGTCCTCTTGTTGGAGCAACACGACTTCGGCAAAGGTACATCCAGCCGCAGCACCAAGCTCGTCCACGGCGGGGTTCGATACCTGGAACAGGGAAACATCTCGCTGGTAATGGAGGCCTTGAAGGAACGCGGTCTCCTACGGCAAAATGCGCCGCACCTCGTCCGTGACCTGACCTTCATTGTCCCGACTTACGAATGGTGGGAGTCGCCTTTTTACGGCCTCGGGCTCAAAATCTACAACTTGCTTTCCGGCCGATATCGTTTTGGGCCATCGAAGAGACTGTCTAAAGAAGAAACGCTCAAGCGCCTGCCGACGATCAAGACCGAAGGCCTCCGCGGCGGCGTGATCTACTCGGATGGACAGTTCGACGACGCCCGCTTGCTCATCAACTTAGTGGCCACCGCTGCGGAGAACGGCGCCACGTTGCTTAACTACGCTCCGGTCACAGCCCTGACCAAAGATACCGAAGGGTTCGTCGACGGAGTTATTGCCCACGACGCCGAAACCGGCGATGAGCTAAGGGTGGGGGCGCGCGTAGTCATCAACGCTACCGGCGCTTTTTGCGATACGGTTCGGCGGATGGTGAATTCGGATGCGGCGCCCATGATCGCGCCCAGCCAGGGTGTCCATCTCGTGTTCGATCGGTCGTTTCTGCCTGGCGACTGCGCTATTATGGTTCCGCACACGAGCGACGGTCGCGTGCTTTTCGCGATCCCCTGGCACGGACACACCCTGGTTGGCACGACGGATACGCCGATAGAAACTCCCACTTTGGAACCAGCACCTCAAGACGACGAAATCGAGTTCATTCTGGAAACGGCGGCGCACTACCTCAATCGACCGCCGACACGAAGAGACATCCTGAGCGTTTTCGTCGGCATTCGGCCGTTGGTACGTGCGGGGAACGCCAAGAATACCGCCGCACTCTCTCGTGATCACACCATTCACATCGACGACAGTGGGTTGCTGACGATTGCGGGCGGTAAATGGACGACTTACCGAAACATGGCCGAGGATTGCGTCAATCACGCTGCCACGCTGGCACGACTAGAAGACCGGCCCTGTATAACACGCACACTTTCCATTCACGGATCCCACCCGGAGCCGGAACGCCTTGGAACACTCTCCTGCTACGGCTCGGATGCAACCGGTATCCAGGAGCTGTGCCGAGAAAATCCAAGCCTCGGTGAGAAGCTTCATGCGGATTTGCCGTACTGCGGCGCCGAAGTGGTGTGGGCCACGCGCGTCGAGATGGCGCGCACGGTAGAGGATGTACTGGCCCGACGAACGCGCGCACTCTTCCTGAATTCAAAGGCTGCGATGGAAATGGCGCCACGTGTAGCGTCTCTCATGGCGTTCGAGCTCGGCAAGGATACAGAATGGGAAATGGGCCAGGTGGAGTTGTTTCAAGAATTGGCGAAAGGATACACAGTGGATTCTTTTCCAAACCGGCAACGTTAGCTGGTTGTTCGCGCCCTCAGTTACCAGTCACCGGGAAGCCGAAGTCGGCGTCAACGGTGTCGAAACAGCCAGTATAATTGCGCGAGGGGCGAGGGCCTCATGCCTAGCAGATTGCTCACCAGATGTCAGCCCGACAGCATTCGTGAGTTTCGGGCGTCGGCCAGACAGCGGTATGATGATGGCTTGACGGCCGCAGCCGGAGGCAGAGGCCTTGCTGCCATTTACCTTTGGGGGTACAGCGCCGAGATGCTCCTCAAGGCTGCATATTTCTCGGTGCTCGGAGTCGGCGAGGGGACGTCCCTGCAAATGGCAGTCCATATCAACCCTGCGATCCAACGCGGCCGAGGTCTAGGAATCGCTTGGCCTCAAGGCGGGCAAGGTCATAACGTCGGCGCGTGGGCTGAGCTGCTCATATTGGAACGCGCGAACCGCCCGGCAATAGCCTACCCTATGGATTTCGGTGTCCAAGTTCAGGCGCACGGCCAGCGGATTGGCCAACTCTGGAACCAGACGCTTCGTTACCATAAGAACAAGCCTTACTCGTATGAAGTCACCCAAGTCCGAGAGGCGGCCGAGTGGCTCATCGTGAATTCCACACTCCTTTGAGGGTACGCCGATGCCTCGAATCAAGATGGGGTTTGAGGATCAGCCCCGGAAAACGGATAAGAAACTCGTGGACCGATTAGTTGATGAACTAAAGGCAAACCGCGAATCCGGTCAGCCCTTCATTTATGAGCACGCCTTTAGTACGGGAAAGGAAAGGGTTCTCGTCATCTGGGATGACTGGAAGGATCTGCCTTTGGAGCAGAGAACCAACGTCATCCTTTCGGCGATTGAACAATCGGATGGCAAGGACTACCGTGCCAAAGTTGCCCTAGCCAGCGGTCTCACCGTCCCGGAAGGTGTCGCGGCCGGGGTGCTTCCGTACCAGATTATCATCGCTCATCGAAAGGGTGACAGGGTGACGTCCGAGCAATGTTGGCAGGCCATGATAGGTGAAGGCGCCTCGCAGCTCTTCGGGCAGAAGGCACCTCAGCTGCGATTCCCCACAGAGGAATCTGCTGAAGCCTGTCGACAACGACTCGTCAAGAAACTTGCTGGCAGCGACGACATCTGGATTGTTAGTCGGGAGATAACGGCCCAGGATTTCTTTCAGTTGAGCGAGTCTGCTGCAGTTGAGCCGGGTTAGGATCGCGTGCAATCCACGTGGCTCACGGTCCTTAGTACCGGAAGCCCGTCGCGATCAACAAATTGACGCTTTGCAGATTGTTCTTGTTCTGGTGTTGGACGATATCGGTCTCAAAGAGGAAGTTCCACTCACAACGGAAGCCGAGAAAGAGATTGGCACATCCCCAGGGGATTTCCAGATCCATATTCGAGGCGAGCGCCACGGCCCAAAGCATGTCGGTCGTGTGCGGCACAACCTCCCAGTCGGCTTTGATCGCTCCCACCTGCCCGCCCACGTGTGCGCCGCGCGAAGTGCAGCGCCGCTTCCAGGCCAAACGAACAAGTAATATTCTCGTCCCACGGCAAGATTGAACGCCGTGCGGCTGAACTGCCGTAGCTGAAACTGGCCGGAAATATCTTCGAATTGCTGTGGGATGTCCGTCGGGACAGAAAAGTTCATGAAGATAGTTCGGTCGCCGACGCTTTGGTTGAAATTGTAGCTTATGCCGATGTCCACCGCCCACGCCGCCGTGAGTTCGGGGTTGAAGAACAGGCTCCGCCCGCCGCCCTGGAACATCCATCCGGTGTTCAACACCGCGCCGAGCACGCCGCCACCCACGGGAATCGACGGGCCGTTACGCACGTACAACTCCCACTTGATCGGTCCGTCACATCCAACAGGACCGCAACATTCCGGCTTCACGTAGAGAATCCAGTCAGTAAGGCCGGCACTCTGCGCAACGCCGCCGTAGGTCGGGGCGTACGTTCCCGCCGGACCCGGTTGCATAGTCCCGGCACCGGGATGTTGCATTGGAGTGGGCGCTTGTAGGACGGTCGGCCCCGACATGGAAACTTCTGTACCGCCGTCGAGAATGGGGGCGGAAGGCATTGCATCCACCGCGATCGGCGGTTCGTCGGCGTGTGTCGCGCACAGGCCGAGGATGCTCAGAACCACGGCCAACGGAAAGCTTGCCTTCGCTCTCATGCGTTCCTCGTCTTTCCGGACTCAACTCCCAAGCGCATGGGCCATGGGCATGCCGGTAGCACGGAATCCCGTATCCGGCAAGCAGGACGGACAACATATTCTTCGGACAAAAGCCTGGGGGAGATTAACGGGAAGAAGAGTTTTTCAGATTCTAATGGTTGGATGGGTAACTCGGGTTGAACACCGGAGCCGCCCAGCTTGCCGATCTTCTGCCGTTAGGAAAGGTGTTCACTTCGTAATGCCTGCAATTCTTGAAGTGCCGGCTTCGGTTGATTACTGCCATCGATTATTCCGCACCAAGGAAACTGGTGCGCCGCTGCGTCCGACCAATGGATCCAATGAACGCCTTGAACGTAAGCTTTGGAAAGCGCTAGCTCCGCGCACGCTCTGGCCCATTCGGCCTGGGCGCTGCTTTGCATTCCCGCCGGCCAGTAACCGGCGTCGATAGATAGTTCGGCATCAGCAAGCGGATCGAGCTTCTTCGCCGACGGATATCCCAAGGTCACGCGTAGGGGTGCACCCAAAAGCGAATAGAGGTGCAACAACCGCGATAGCTCCAGGAGATCGCGAGCATAGCTGCCTCGCGGCGCAACGCCCATGACGATTTCGAGATCGAGGGCCGCGAGGCTGAGCCCAGCGCGAATGAGGGTATCCGCGAAAATAAACGGCGAATGGGTTCGGTCGTCGCGCGACATGTACTCGCCCCAGGGCTGTGCGATGCCGATGACGACGTTCAGTCCTGGATCGACATGTCGAGCGGCCTCGACCAGCCGAGCACAAATCCAGAGCAATTCTTCTTCACCCAGCCCCAATATGGCCGCGAGATTGGCCGCGGAACTCAACTCCCACGTGCGAATCCGTTTCGAGTACCGCTTGAGTGCGGCAGTAACGTAATCACATGCAAATGAGGCGATACTCGTAAGATCATCACGCCATAACCACAACCAGTCGGGAAGTCGAGATGGTGTGAAATCAATCAGTGGTCCGGCCACCACCGAGAGTTTCTCTCCTTCAGCCCACGAAAGCAAATCGTCAAACGGCTCCCACGTGAACGCGCCCTGGGTCGCTTCGACCTGGTTCCAGGGCATGAGCAAACTGGCTTCGGTGAATGACTTGGTAAAGAGTGCACGTTCCGCGGCAGGCAAATCGCGCGAATCCAAGCGACAGCCGATGTGGGCTTGGAGCACACGCTGTCGCTGATGACGCTGGGATAACTCCTGAGCGACTGCTTGTTTCACGAGTTCGTCGGCGGCATGATACGCCGACTCGAGCGCGGATTGCGCCAGTCCATTTTGTTCCGATGAGTGTTGACTCACGGCATGGCTGAAGGCAACGCTAGTGTCGTGAATTTTTGCCAGCAGTGGCGGGGACAGATGAATGCCGTCCGACTCCAAGTCCACGGTTTGCGCACGCACTTGATTCACCTTGCCGCGCGCCAGTTCCACCGTTAACGAGTACGGCTCAGTACGTTCGATGAGCGTGCCCGTCGCTCCCATAAGCCGGCCAAAGCCTTTGATGTCCCAAGGCGCAAGGAGGAAGCCGCTCTCGTTCACTTCGCGTCGGACGGTTAACAATCCCGGCTCGACGCGAGTATCGGTCGGCCAAGGCATGTTGTCGGGACCCCCGCCGACGCTGGACCGAAGGAGAACGTCGGCCAGTTCAGGTGTAATGTCGGACGGGATTTCGAAGCTCATCACGCCCATGCTGCGGATATTCCTCCGCCGCCGCGGAATTCACGGATGTGGACCACCGAGTAGCTCAAACGATTATAGAGTGAAATACCGAAGCTCACCAATCGCAAACTGCTCATCCGTCAGCTGCAAGAAGCCTTGCGGGAACCTGCGGTCATCCCCAACGTTATCTCTTATAATCACGGTAGTTTTCCTAATCGCCGCCGCGGATTGAAGTGGCATGAAGTGTCCCTATTGTCGTGAAGGGGATTTCGCCGTCATCGACTCACGGAATCACCGTGGCGGCTTCCCGATCCGCCGGCGGCGTGCGTGCGGCCATTGCAAGCGTAAGCTCTGGACCGTCGAAAACGTCGAAAACGTCCCGCTGAAAGTGGTGAAAAAAGATAACTCCAGAGAACCGTTCGACACGGACAAGATTCGCCGAGGGCTCGAAACCGCGTGTTATAAACGCCCGGTGAGTTCGGCGCAAATCGAAGAAGTGGTTCGATACATTGAAGAGAAAGCCTACGCAGATTATTCAGGTGAAGTGCCGACGACGGTGATTGGCGACCTTTTGATGGAACGACTCCGGTCTGTGGATCAAGTAGCGTACGTCCGGTTTGCATCCGTCTACCGGGAGTTCAAGGACGTAAGCGAATTTGTCGTCGAAGTTCAACCCATGCTCTCGCCTGACGGCGGAAATGGATCGGCCGAAGAAGATTAACACCACCTCCTCGTGTAACGGAGGACCGTGAGGTCATGCCCGAGAATCCACCTACACTTGCGGCGCCCGCGTGGGTTACCAAACGAAACGGCCGCGTGGTTCCCTTTGATCCCGAAAAGATCACCCGGAGTCTGTTCGCGGCAACCGAAACTCTCGGTCAGGCAAACCCGCTTTTGGCACGTGAACTCACCGACCGGTGCATCGAGTTTCTGGCATCCAAAGTAGGCGGCGACACGCCGAGCACCGTGGAAGTCGCGGACCTTGTCGCCAAGACGGTTCGAGATTCCGGGCACGTCGAAATCGCCGCACGCTTCGCCGAAGGAATCGGACAGCGAAAAACGCAATCGACGACACCAATGGCGTCGCCGGTATTCTGCAACCCCGTGACGTCCATCCTCAATTCCCCATCTCCCGAGGTGGACCCGAACTGGCTGCCGTGGGTAGCGGGCCGAGCATGCCTCCGGGAGCATTCGCTACGTGAAGTGTTTTCGCGCGATGTGGTCGCCGCACAGAGCGACGGCCTACTGACGCTGATGGGAATGGAGACGCCGCTGGAACTGGCTGCCGGCGTGTTAGGTCCCCTTCAGCCAGGTGAACGCGGCTTGGTGGAGTCCATTATTCGGACCCGGAATCTCATCGGTGGAACGATTGCCGTGGACGGACCGGAGTATGCATTGGCCTTTACCTCAGGCGCGCACGATGATTCACGAGACAACTATGCCCGAGAGCTACTCATCGGATTGCGCGCGACCGGACTAAGCGCAGTGGTGAATCTCAACAGCGATACGCCGCCGCAGTGGGCCAGCGAGTGGACGAAAAGTGCTTTATTTACCGAGCCGCTGCACCCGACTCGGCCCGAGCCGCTGGCCGAGCACGCCGACGGCGTGTTAAGTCATCTACTGCGTTCCGGGGCGGCGCGCTCGGTCCGAATCGACTGGCATCTAGGTAGTCGCGACTTTGCCGCCGATTCCGCGGGTCGCCTTTTCTCGCTGGCGCGTCGTGCGGCCGACGATTCTCGTGTTACTTTCGTTTTTGACCGACCCAAACGACCGATTCCACTCATGGAGGGTTTGGATCGGCGGCATTCGTGTAGCTTGTTCGCCGTCGCGGTTCATCTGCCGCGGCTGCGGGAACAGGCAGGCTGCCGAAATTCCGTGGACAGCTTCTTGGCAAAGCTCGGCAGCCTTGCGCGACTGGCCTTGAGCGCGGGATTGCAGAAACTCTCTTTCTTGCACCGCTATCGACCACACATGACCACGGAGCGCACGTTCGAAAGTGCGAGGTTGATCGTAGTCCCGGTCGGCCTAGACGCCGTGGTACGCGAGTTGGAAGGACAGTCGCTCAGCGCGGGCGGAAAAGGCCTGTCGCTTGGTCAACGCATTATTTCGTGCCTAACGGATGCCCTGAGTTCCAACGGCTGCGCGAACCACTTGGCAAGCTGCGTCGACTCCTCCGCCGAAATCGGTCTCGCCCAACTTGCCGAGACTGTCTCGGTTGACGATTCCACAACGGTGCACGGACTAACAACTTGCGAGGCAGAGGTTGATGCTCGACGTCAGATCGAGGTCAGCGGTTCCCTCCACGCAGTGGCCGGAGGCGGCACGGCGACGGTGCTTATCCCCCGCTCGACACCGCTCGCCACCGACGAAGTCGTGGACTTGCTTCGATTCGCCTGGCTGCACACGGAAGTCGTTCGACTACGAATCGTCCGCACCGGAGCACCGGCCCGCCAGATGACCGCCCCGTGGGAGCGCGGTCACTAAGCCTCGAAGGTCACGCCCGTCTCATATAATGCACATAACAGAATCGTGAACGGCAGAGTTGCCTTGCGGAAGGGGATGCGATGAGCTTGTTGGAGTTACGGCCGGGGCTAGAAGATGTTCCCGTTGCGGAGTCGGCGGTCAGTTTCATCGACGGACAGCGTGCTCGGCTGGAGTACCGCGGTATCGCGGTGGAGACGCTCGCTCGTGAGAGCAGTTTCGAAGAGACCGCCTGGTTGCTGCTTAAGGGAAACCTTCCCACTCAACGTGAGCTAGCCAATTTTCACGAGCATCTCCGCCATCGCCGTCGCATCAAGTATAAGCTCGAAGACCTCATCAAGTGTCTGCCCGAGACCGGTCACCCGATGGACGCGCTGCAGGCGTCGGTGGCGGCGATGGGAATGTTCTACCCGGCGCGCGACGTTCACAACGACCAAAGCAACTGGGATTCTTCCGTGCGTCTTATCGCGAAGTTGCCCACGGTGGTTGCCGCATTTCATCGACTTCGATTCGGCGACCGTGCCATTCTTCCGCGGGACGATCTGGATCATGCCGCGAATTTCTACTACATGCTGTTCGAGCGCGAGCCGTCGCCCGCGGTCCGCCGCGTGCTCGACGCCTGCCTCGTCTTGCATGCCGAGCACACCATGAATGCGTCGACATTTAGTGGGCGGGTCACGGGTTCGACGCTGGCCAATCCCTACACGGTTGTCAGCTCCGCGATTGGCACGCTCACCGGGCCGCTGCATGGCGGGGCCAATGAAGAAGTCTTGGACATGCTCGACGAAATCGGGTCTGTCGAGAACGTGAAGCCATGGATGGAAAAAGCGGCCGCGGGAAAGAAAAAGATAATGGGATTCGGACACCGCGTTTACAAAGTGAAGGATCCCCGTGCAACGGTCTTGCAGGAACTCGCCGAGCACGTTTTCGCCGAGACCAACAGGCCGAAACGCTACGACATCGCTCTCGAACTCGAACGAGTCGCCGCCGGCACGCTCGGCCCGCGCGGCGTGTACCCCAACGTTGATTTTTACTCCGGGATTGTTTACGACTCGCTCGGTATTCCGCGCGACTTATTCACGCCGATCTTTGCCATGGGCCGCGTCGCCGGTTGGTTGGCCCATTGGCTCGAACAGCTTAAGAACAATCGCATTTTTCGTCCCGAGCAAATCTACGTCGGCAAGCGCGACGTTGCATACGTGCCGCTTCAGAAACGAACGTAGTATCTGAGCCGCTCGGCGAACGGCGCCTAGACATCCATATGCTCGACGCACATTTCATTCTGGAAAATCTGGATGCGGTGAAGCTGAACTGCCGTAACCGGAACGTCACGGCCGACATTGACCACGCCGTGCAACTCTACGAAGATCGACGCCGTCTTGCTCAAGAAACGCAAGTCATTCAACAACGACAAAATGAAGTTGCCAAGCTGACCAAAAACGAGAAGGACAAGGCCAAACGTGACGAACTAATCGCCACCGGTAAGTCGCTTAAGGAAAAAGTCGCTACAGTCGAACAGCAGCTCAAGAACGTAGAAATGGAGCTGCGCTCGGGGCTTCTGACGATTCCCAACATGACCCATCCCGACGCGCCGGTCGGCACGGCGAACCGACTAGTTCGCCGATCGGGTGAACCAAGAAAATTCGAGTTTCCCACGAAAGACCATGTCGCGCTAGCCGACGCGCTGGACCTTGTTGATTTCGACGCCGGCTCTCGTGTGGCAGGCCAGAAGTTTTACTTTCTGAAAAACGAAGCCGCACTTCTGGAAATGGCACTCGTGCAATACGCCATCGGAGTGCTTGTGCGCGAAGGTTACACGCCCATCGTTACGCCGGACCTGGCGCGGGGCGAAATCCTCGAAGGAATCGGCTTCATCCCACGCGGTCCAGAGACGCAAATCTACAGCATCGAGAACTCGGACCTATGCCTCATCGCGACGGCGGAGATCACGTTGGGCGGGATGCACCGCGATGAAATCATCGAGGAGCTCGATCTGCCGATCAAATATGCTGGCTTGTCGCACTGTTTCCGCACGGAAGCCGGCGCCCCGGGGCGCGACACCCGCGGTCTGTACCGCGTACACCAGTTCACGAAAGTTGAGATGTTTGTGTTCTGTGCGCCGGACCAAAGCGAGGGCATCCATCAAGAATTACTTCGAATCGAAGAATCAATCTTCGAAGGCCTCCGGCTTCCGTTTCAGGTGATCAATACCTGCACCGGCGACTTGGGCGGCCCCGCGTATCGAAAGTATGACCTGGAGGCGTGGATGCCAGGACGAGGCCAGGGCGGCGAATACGGCGAAGTGACCAGCACCTCGAATTGCACCGACTATCAGGCGCGGCGATTGAATATTCGATACAAGGTCCCCGGCCAAAAAGGTACGCGCTTCGTGCACACACTTAACGGCACGGCCGTCGCCGTCACGCGCGCCATCCTCGCCATTCTGGAGAACTTTCAAGAAGTCGACGGGTCCGTCGTCATTCCCGAAGTCCTGCGACCCTGGGTCGGCAAGGACCGGATATTGCCGAGAACTCGCCGCCAGTAATCTGCCACCTAAATCGTCACACCAAGAACCAACGTTGCCGCGGCGAGAATAAGTGCCGCGGCCAGCGGGGCCCTCAGTGCATGTTGCATCGAACGACGCTGCATGTACGCCCCAACGATGGGAGAAAACAGCAGTCCACCCGCCGCAGCGACGCCGAACATCATTCCGAAGGCCGTTCCGTGCAGGCCCTCGCCGAACATTCCAAAAACGATTCCGATAAGCGTAGGCAGGAGGGGACCGAGCAGTAAGCCGAGGGTGACCATGCCCCAGCCAAGTCGAGGTCGTCCTTCAGCGCCTATCATGTTCCCGAGCACGGCGGCGGCCAAGATCGCGATGATTCCCGCCAGCCACCAGTCCACCCCGTCGCTCAGCCAGTATTGCCGGACAAACCCAACGATGAAGCGTGAAGCCAAAAGTGCGATCCAGAATGCGGGCAGCGTCAGGACGTTGGGTTGCCGTTGACCGGCATCGACAGGCAAACTCGCCACCCAGCCCGTGATGGAACCTTCGAGCACCAGGTAGAGCATGAATACGAATCCGGCCAACCAGAGTATCGGAGAACTGACCACTTGCGCGACATCCGCAAGGTTCGCCGAGACGGTCGAGAAAGCCGCTCCCGGCGTAATGATGGCAACCGGGGCGGGAACCAGGGCGATAATCGCGGCGACGCCAAGCGTACGCGTGTAACCTATGCTGGCAAGGAACGATTCCGTCACGAGCGGCGTCAATAAGCCGCCAAGTCCAACGACGACGTAACCCAGATTCAACGACGCCACGGCACTCGTGTCAAAGAACACGATCGGCATGAGTTTGGTAACGGCGGTACCGATCCCGGCGGTTCCCGCCGAAGCCAAGATGAGTGTACCTACGATCTGCACGTGGGTGCGGCACAGCGATAGTCCGAACAACGCCATTCCCGTCAACAGCGACCCGGCACAAAGCACCCACCTAGCACCGACTAGATCGGTCAGAATCCCGCCAAGAACCATCAACGGTATAAGTGACACACAGAATACGGTGCTCACACCGCTCGCCTGTTGTTCATCGATGCCGGGTCGACTGCCAAGCGACGGCTTGATAGTAGAAATCAGCGCGGCGGTCATGCCGAATACATAAGCGCCTGCAATGGTCGCTGGTAAGGCATCGTGGCCCGTCACAGTGAAGTCTCCGCACTGATGACACGAAGCGCAGTCCTAATACTCGCTAATAGTATTTCAGTAACCTAGGAAGTGGATATTTGTATACAGCGCCATTACTGAAGCTGCATAGCCGGAATTTGCGGCGGATCGGCGAAAAATTCCGGGTAGGTTGCGCGAAGATGCGGCCAAAGTTGACTGACGCGCGGATTGGTCACCGCGCGCAGCATAGACGTGCTGTGAACGCGGTAACGGGTCAAGACCTCAGGCACGAGCATGCCCCAGCCGCCACGACGAGCCAGCTTGAACCATAGATCGAAATCCTCCCAACCCATGACCGGCATATCGGTAGAGTATCCGCCAACTTTTTCCCAGTCCGACTTCCGCAGCAAGGCCATCGCATCGACGGTGTTGTTTACCGCGAAGTGCTTCGGGTTCCAGGGCGTATAGTTCGTCAAACCGTTTGCCTCGCCGAACGTTCTTGCGATGCCGTACGCGAAGCTTGCACTACAGTTCTGCAACGCAGCAAGCAATCGTTCCAAGCAGCGAGGATACAACGTATTGTCGGCGTCGAGGACGAATACAAACGGTGTCTTGGAATGGGCAAAGGCGGTGTTTCGAGTACGGGCCAAGCCTTGATTGGATCGATGCTTCAACAGCCGAAACTCCGCAAACCGTTTACCGTGACCGTCAAGCCATCGCGCGGCCACATCCGCCGAGTCATCGGTCGAATGATCGTCGACCACAATAAGGTGAAGCGGGTCGAGCGTTTGCTCTCGAACGGACTCGAGGCATTCGAGAAGATAGGTTCCATAGTTGTAGAGCGAGACAATCACCGTGACCGCGGCATCAGACGCCGAAGCGGTCTTTTCTCGGACAACCGTCACTTTCGAGCTGAGCTTGTGAGCCGAGGCGTTCATGTCCTTCACCAACCGCACCTAGGCGGCAATCCTTTCAGGTAGCGGGAGTACACCGTCGAACTCGGCCCCGATCTCAGCCAATAGGGGTCGAAGGACGTGCCTCAGTTGGCAGTCACGAGATAACGTGCGAAAGCCTTGATCAGCAATTTCCTGGGCCTCTCGCCGGCCGACCGGGTCGGTCAAATAGTAGTCGACCCGTCGCGCAATTTCCTCACGCGGTGCTTCGATAAAGTCGATGCCGGGGCGGAAGGGTGGCGCCGGGCTGCATGGCTCGCTGATTACCAAAGCCCTCTGCGCGATTCCGTGCATCACGATCCGATGCGATTCGAAATAGAAATCCTCATCTCGATGGATATTAAGCAGAACCTTGGATCGTTGCACCAATCCCACGACCGTCGCTGTATTCATGTGCGTGGTCTGGCCCTCTAGGAGGGGTTTGGTCCCGTCGGAAAAGTAGAAGTAGGTGCGGTACTTGGCGAATTGCGACGCCGTTTCGCTGAAGAACTGCTCTCGCCGCGTGGTGACGTTGCCGAAGAACGCCAGATCGATTGGTCGGACCGACAATGGTTCTTCCAGTCGAGAGCGAAATCGCACCTGTGGCTCAAGAAAACAGGTTCCGTAGTTGAGCGGAAGGTCTCGTAGCTTTCCGAACGGTTCGAATTGCGGGACGAAACCGAGTGGAAGGTAGCGACATGGCAGGCCTCGATGGATGAGCCGCTGTGACGACAAATAGTCGATGTCCCAAATCCAGCGCGCTTTGGGAAACAGATCCGCCGTCATGCGAAACCAATGCGTAGATGGTTGCTCCGTGTTGATGAGGATCAAGTTCTGCGGCAAAGGCTCTGCGCGTCGTGAATGGCCGGCGCCCAAGTAAAAAAACTCATGTGGAGCTAAGACCAAATGCCAGTCTTGCGGGTTACCGAAAAACCCGATGTTCTCGTTGTGGGTGAGCACCGATAGACCAAGCTGCCGCAAACCGGCGGCGATCAAGTCACGGATTTCATCGAAAAAGTAGTTGCCGTGCGAGCTGGTGTAAAGATGGAGCGTCGGCGTCGCAGATGTGGGCTCCGGGGTTACATGAATCGTGGGAGCGTTCGCGCAGATCTCGTCGACTGCTGTCAGAATGTCGGCCGGCAGTGGTTCAGCGTTCGAATCAGGTTCCGCAAGTGTTGGAACCGCTCGTCGCCGCAGGAGGACTTTCACAACCTTACGTGATGTGGCAAAGCCGAGAAACGCCGGCCCACGATCCAACCAAAGATGAGTGCAGCGGCGGAGGATTCGGCCCACTCGGCCGTCCGGTCGAACAAAGAAGGCGACGATTCTTCGCAGGCGAAGAACGAATTTCCAACCGGCGCTGTTTTCAATCTCGTTGAGCCGGGCATCACGGATGCAGAGGGCGGCGATCTCCGCGGACTTTTCCGCGACCACGCGCTCAAAGTGGCAGGTGACCTCCCGAAGATGCTCATCCGCGACGACTTTCGGGACATATACATCCCACCACATGCCCGGCAATCTCCTGTTTTCAGGCGGCTTTCGAATACGTTTCTCGGAGATGGCCTTTTTCGTACAAGTACGCTTCCACGGCTTCCTCCCATGGCCGCATCGACGGGCAACCAGCCGCGTGCATGCCGTCGTGTGCCAACACGGAGTAATCCGGGCGCGGAACCTTGGCGCCGAAGGTAGCCGTCGTCGTGGGTGCGAAGTCAGGAGCGAGGTTCATGAGGCGAAAGATTCGTGCGGCGAACTCGTACCAGGAACATTCCCCGGCGCTCGTTACATGGTAGAGACCATAGGCCGTCGTCTGAAGAAGGAACTTGATTTGCTTGGCCAGATCCATGGTGTAGGTCGGCGTCAGGATTTGATCGGTAACCACACGTATCGGCCGGCTTTCACGAGCTAGGCGAACCATCAACTCGACGAAGTTGCCGCCCTTGCCGCTGGCGCCGGCCACGCCGTATAGGCCGGAGGTCCGCACGATGAAATGCCGCGGACACGTTTCCCGCACCAGATGCTCTCCCGCCAGCTTCGACACACCGTAAACGTTGAGCGGCCTTGGGGCATCGGTCTCAACGAACGGCGTTCGAGTGCCGCCGCCGAACACGTAATCCGTGCTAAGGTGTACCAACACCGAGTTCTGCAGCGCACAGACCTGCGCCAAGTTTCGAACCGCCATGGCGTTCACCTGAAACGACTTCTCCGGCTGCTGCTCGCACTCTTCCACCTTGTGAAACGCGGTCGAATTGAGGACCACGTCGGGGGTCACCTGTGCCACCGTCTGCCGAACTTGCTCGAAATCACACACATCCAAATCGGCGCGCGTTATCGGGACAAGGTTCCAGCCGGCAAGGACCTTCATAAGGTCGGTCCCCAACTGCCCGCGGGCCCCGATCACCATTACTTTCATGCGAAGTCTTCCCTTGTGTTGGCTACGCGACCTTCTTGCCTCGGCGACGCATCGGCAGCGACCTCACTGGCGCCGGTGCGTCGAACACCGATCCGGTAATGGCGATGATCCGGTCCGCCTCTTCGAGCATTTTCATCCAGCGAATGTTGTAGTAGCGCGGATTGTCGAAGTCGGTGTAGCCGAATTGCCGAATCTTCTCGACCATGTTCACGACGGATTCTTCGACGGCAATCGACGGCTCGAAATCCAACGTTCGCTCCAGCTTCTTGCCCGACACGCGATAGTTGCGAACTCCCTTGTAGCGATACTCCGGGGCGATGTCCGCCTTGACGCCCACCTGTCGCAGTCCTTCGCGAACGCGCATCGCCAGCTCGGAGATCCGGAAGTTTCGATTAACCACGTTGAAAACTTGCCCAAAAACACGCTCTTCCGGCGCCTGGATGCAGGTGATATAGGCCTTGGCGGCGTCGTGCACATCGACCATCGGCCGCCACATCTCGCCGCCGGAGTAGGGCGTCAAGATGCCCTTGGTCATCGCGTCCTTCACAAAGGTGTTTACCACCAGGTCGTATCGAAGCCGCGGCGAAAAACCGTACACCGTACCTTTCCGCAGGATTACGGGACAGAAATTCTTGTCCGCGAGCTTGAGAAGGATCTGCTCCGCCTCGTACTTTGAACGAGAGTAGGCCGCTTTGGGATCGACCGTCGAAGTCTCGTCAAGGAGTATGTCTTTCTCGTCGTTGCCCTCGCCGATGTCGTAGATGGAGCACGACGATGCGAAAACGTACCGGCGAACCCCGACCTCTTTGCACAAGCGTGCCAGCTTCTCGGTGGCAGCCGTGTTCATTTCATAATTGGCTTTTGGATTGTATTCGGCCGTCGGATCGTTGGAGAGTCCACCGAGATTGATCACCGCGTCTACGTCGTCGAGCGACCGGGCGGTCATAGTGCGAATGTCGCCCACTTCGAGATCGATGCGGTCGTGAACATCCTTCAAGCCTTGGTCGCCGTAATAAAGGCGATCAAACACTTTGACGGCATAACCACGCTCGAGTAATTCGGGTACGAGGACACAACCAACATACCCGGCGCCTCCGACGACCAAGATCTTTTTGTTCGCGCGATCCAAGCTTTGTCCTCCGGCGGCTGACGACAAACGAGCGCACCGACACCCGCGGGCGGTGATTAAAACCGATTCCATAGTTCCGTGTCTACGGGAGTTGCGGCGAAGGGTACAAACGGCTCACTTCGCCAATCGCTGCGAGTTTAGGGCGGCGTGATAAGATCGGTCAACTCCGCAATTTTCAGCGAAGTCTGTCGTACTCAAATTGAAGAGCACGCTCGTCCTTGGCCCATTGTGAAACCGTCAGCCCATCGCGGTCCTTGTCGGTCATCAACGGAGCAGTACCGGCAATGCGGTGGAACGTGTCGCGAAGGCTGGCGTCACATAGGCTCCAATCGATGTCCTTGGCGATGGGCGAGACAGCCGCCTCACATCCGGGACTGTATTCGCCGGAGCAAAAATACTCAATGGAGGTGTCTTCGAGCAGCAACGTCCCGTGGGCAAATCCAGGTGGGACCCAAATCCACTCGTTCGAATCACCGTTCGGACGCGAGGGCATGTCGTGAGCAACGATCTTGCCGAATGTGGGTGACCCGATGCGGATATCCAACGCCAGGTCGATGAGATGGCCGGTCAGCGTTCGCACCAACTTACCCATGTAGGGGTTCCACTGAAAATGCAGGCCTCGAATCGTGCCGGCCTTCGAGTAGCTTTCGTTCGTCTGAGTGAACTGGACACCCTTCATGAACGGAAGTTGCTTCGCAAAGTCACTCTGGCGAAAGGTCTCCGTGAAATAGCCACGGTGATCGCAGAACCGGGCAAAACGGATCACTTTGATTTCAGGAATCTGTAGCTCTTGGACGCCAAGGATCTTCAATGGATCGCTCCCTTCAGTGGGAACCATTTCACCCGAAGGCCACAAAGCACACTTTTTATGAAACAGCAACGCGGCGGTAAAGTTCAATGTTCGCGCAAACCGAATCGCCTTATCGCCGTTTCGGCAACGGTCCGACCGATGCTGAGCGATGCCGTAGCGCCGGGCGACGGCGCGTTCAACACGTGGATCATTCGTTCATCTTCCAGTATTCGAAAATCGTCCACGAGAGCTCCGGAAGGATCGACGGCCTGGGCGCGGACGCCAGCGCCGGCCGGTTTAAGGTCGTCGGCGCACAACTCCGGGATCAACCTCTGTAGCGCACGCACAAAGGCGGCTTTTGACAACGAGCGGTACATTTCACCGCATCCCATTCGCCAGTACTTCAGAGCCATGCGCCAGAAACCACCATAACGCACCATGCCGACTACATCGCGTGCCGAGATGTTGCGCCAACCGTATCCTTCGCGCTTCAGTGCGAGAACCGCGTTCGGACCGGCTTCGACACCGCCGCCGATCGCGCGCGTGAAGTGTACTCCGAGAAACGGAAACCGCGAATCAGGCACCGGATAAACCAGGTTCCTTACTAATGACCGTCGTTCCGGGATCAACTCGTAGTATTCGCCGCGAAACGGGATGATCTGCAGCCGAGGCTCGACGCCGCACATCCGGGCAATACGATCCGATTGCAGGCCGCCGCAGTTGATCAGATGCCGACAACGGACTTCGCCGCGCTCGGTTTCGAGCACGATCTCGCTGGTTCGTCGTTCAACACGGCGAACACGAGCGCCCGTCCAAATCACACCGCCCCGCTCCGCGGTCAACCGAGCATATGTTTGTGTCACCTCGACATAGTTGACGATTCCCGTCACCGCCACCAGAAGGCCCGCCAACCCTGCGACGTGTGGTTCGTACTCACGAAGTTCTGTGGCGGAAAGCTTGCGAACACCATCGACGCCGTTAGCGTTGCCGCGCCGTTCTAATTCTTCCAAGAGCGGCATCTCGTCGGCATGCGTCGCCACAATGACCTTGCCGCATTTTTCGTGGACTATTCCGTGATCCTGACAGAAGCGATAAAGTTCCTCGCGGCCCGCCACGCAGTTTCGGGCTTTGAGCGATCCCGGTTTGTAGTAGATACCGGAATGGATGACGCCGCTGTTGTGACCCGTCTGGTGAGTGGCAATCCGTTCTTCGGCTTCGAGCACGATCAAGGATGCCGCCACTCGAGCCGACAGTTTCATCGCTGTTGCCAGGCCGATGATACCGCCGCCAATGATGGCGATGTCGTACTCAGCCAAAGGCATGTGCGCTTCTCCGCAGTCCTCCGTTAACGTGTTTCCGGCGGTCCCGGCCTGGCAATCTGCAACCAACTCTCGTGTACGTCTTCGGGTTCCATCCATATCCAATCGCCGGTTGCGTCTGGAGTTCCGTAGCGCCAGGCGAAAACCCGCTTGGCGCCAACTCGACCCATCAGTTTCTTTAGTTGCCAGCGAATGCCGGGCACATCAAGCGCGTTTGGCGCCGTCTCCCACACGCGGAGATTATCCTCGGCATGCTCAATGACCAATCCGAACTTATCCGGGCGGCAATCAGCGCCGAGAAAACCATCGAGCCACACGCATCGGAAGGAACGGCAACTGAACGGTCTCTGAGAATAGATACCGCATCTTGATTCACACAAATGAGAACAGGGCGTGAAACCCGGCTTGTTCAGTTCTCGATTCGGCGGAGCGATGCAACACGCCGTGCATTCACCGCATTCCCGCAGAAGTGACTTCATGCCGCACCCTTCCGCATCCGCCCGCAATGGCCTTGGTCAGCCGTAGTACCGCCGCAACTGCTCCGCCTTTCGATGTCGTCTCGCCGATCCCCAGGTTCCCGCATCGGTAATCACCGCGAAGATGAATAGCGCGAGCCAACCACCCGCTAGCTGCTTGTCGTTGTTTAGCATGGCCGCCATATATGCCAGCGTAGAATACGGCATGAAGAAAAACCCGAGCAGCGGCCAGTGCCACGTCCCGAAAGACCGGCCGAACCAGTCGGTCAGGAGCAAGATAAACACCATTACGGTTCGCGGGAAGAATGCCGCACATCCCACCAAAAGGCACTGCATCGCACTCACCTTGAAGAATGGTCTGGTTGCAAGAACCCGGTTTCTCCGAGAACACGGGTTTCTCGAACTCCAACAAAAATGGGGCCGGGTCACTTAGTACCCGGCCCCGAATAGGTGCGTGAATCGGCACCGAATAGGCCGATCGGGAATCGCCCTACTACTTCTTGCCTTCGATCTTCGTGATGACGTTCTTGTCGCCCTTCTTCTCGACCGTGACCTTCACGGTGTAGCCCGCCTTGAGATCTTCCAGCTTGCAGTCCTTGCCATCGCACGTGATCTTCGCGTCTCTCGGCACGGTGTGGCTATGTTCCTTCTTGTCCTTATCGGTCATCGTCAACTTGTCCTTGTCAACCTTGACGACGGTCCCCTCATGGGTGCCCGGCTTGTCGTCGGCGGAGGCGTAGACGCCCATCACCAACGCCAGTGCGAACGCCGCCACACACAACCCTGCGATCCGGAGTTTCATGATGCTCCCCTTGTGGTTTGTAGAGTGCCCAGCCCCGGCATCCACCTTGGAACCGTTATGATGGCCGCACTCCCTCTTTCGATGTTGTACACACTCTTGTTGCATGAGCAATGCAGACCCGCCGACTTTGCGCGGGCGCTGCGTGATACCGCCGCTGAAACCCTTGCCGTGAATGACAGCGTAGAGTATCCTGCGCTTGGACAACCGCCATAATTGGAGAGGTGGCTGAGTGGCCGAAAGCGCCGGTTTGCTAAACCGGTGAGGGGGTAACACCCCTCCACGGGTTCGAATCCCGTCCTCTCCGTTTGTCCCATTGCCCGTATCGCAAATCGCTATAGGGACAGCAACTTCCGACACGGGATTCTATCTGTCCCAATGACTGGGACATTAATGGGACAAACTTGTGAGCCATTGTGTAGTTCATCGGCCTCCTCGCTTCGCCATTTCCCCTCCAGATAGTGGCCTCGTTACGACGATCACCCGGTCGACCGCCCCGTGCGGTCAACCGTTTCAAAAAAACTGATCTGACGCATCCTGCGTACACTATCAGCGTCCCGTAGGTGGCGGTAATGTGCTACCATCCGGGAGTCCGCATGGCCAAGCCAGTCTTGAATGTCTCGCTCTGACGCGCCGCTCAGAAACGCCATGGAACAAAAAGCATGTCGGAAACTATGCAACGTTCCAGCCTGAAAACCAATCTCTCCTTCGGGTGTTGGATAACGATCGTCCAATTGGCGAATCACTTCGCGCACAAAGATGACGCGAACGGTGTCCGGCTTAAGACTGGCACCGCGGGGTCCGTGGAACACACGATTATCGGCATGGCGTCTAATGCCGGTGAGTACGTCATAAAGCGCATCATGAATGGGAATCGTCCGTGAACGGCCGCTCTTTAGGCGGCGCAGGCTGCCTAATTCATGCTTGCGACGGCTGGCGCGTTCGTCCGTCAGTCGAATGATCCGAGAGTTGAGATCGATATCGGTCCAACGCAGTCCGGCCAACTCGCCAATCCGTACACCGGTACACGCCAGTGCCGTGATGACGCCTGTCAACCAGTGAAGATGTGGCCGCGCTCGGCAGTGATCGATCATCGCCGCGACTTGTTCCGCAGTGTAGCAGTAAGTGTCCGTTCCCTGTGGTTTTTCCAACGGTAATCTAACGCGGCATGACTCTGGAAGGAATTTCTCCTCGATAAGCCACGACACGGCCGACTTGATCGTCGTCAGCTCAAGATATAGGCTTCGCGGCGCGTAGCCTTTGTGGTCTAACCACGCCCCATAGCCCTCAATAATGCGTTTAGGGTCATCGGTCCACAACAAGAGCCGGTGTTCATCGCAATAGGCCAGGTGCTTGTCGCGCACGGCGCGGTAGCGCTTAAGCGAATTGGCACTCACGCCGCCCATTACGCCGGGGCGGCCACAATGTTCGAGGTATGACCGCCATCCGTCGCAAATGGAGATCGCCGCCGACGGTGTACCGGCGACCGGCTTCGCCAAACCTCGATCGACGGCCATCTGGCGGTCGAGCTTGTCGAGATTAATGCGCGCTTGCTCGGCATCGCGTGTTGCAAGGGAATGCTTTCCGAGGTCGTTGGCGCGGCCGTCCGCATAGAACACGCCGTTCCGCTGGAACAGCATCCAACGGTAAAACTGACAAGTGACTGTAAGGGTTTTGGAATCTCGGGACATAATCTCTGTACCTCATGACTGGTTGGCCCGGCCCATCCACGTCGGCGCTCGCCCACTCAAATGTTTGACTCGATTGGACGCAGGATCCGGGCTAGTCGGAGGTGAAGTCGTTTTTTCGATTGCGTCGGGACGGAACAGGAGTTTGGTACCCTTGCCACCCGGTTGATGTGCCTGGATTTTCTTTCGCTGCGCGAGACGTCGTATAGTGGATTCGGAGAGGCCGGTTCGCTGACTCAACTCGCGAAGGGACAGGTATAACTTGGGATCGCTTGCCTCGGGCATCCTTGCCTCACACGAGAGACATTATGATAGATCATGCCTATCATAATAAGGATGAGAGACGCTGTCTATTCTATTTCTGGAATGCGAGGCAAATCAGTGCTCGCTGCGGTAAGATTGGCTACGAAGGAGACGCCACGCCCCAGAAGTTCCTTGAGTTCTTTGAGTTCAACTTGGCAGTCAAGGGGCTTGTTAAATCGCGGCGTAACAAAAGCAATTCGACCGGGCGGGGGAGGCGTTACCAAAACTAGGACCGGATCGTCCCGCGTACCAAGCCGGCCAATGATATCAACCGTGTCGAACTTCTCCAGCGGTTTTAGGAACGCGGCGATGATTCTGGAATTCCTGATGCGATTCAGGTGGATCATTACGGGCTTGATCATGGGTACGACGACACCCGCATCCTGCATGTCTAAACCAAGGCGAACGCGAAACAGATCGTCGCGAGTGAATCGTCGCACGGTGCCGCGGCCTTTGGCATCGACTGCGGGAACGACAACTCTCTGCTCACACAGATGAATAATCCGATGAGGCGGGCGGTGGACAATCTCGGCGACTTCCTTTAGCGTCCGGAGTTTCTCTTTGTACATAATAGACAAAGTCTATTATACTGGACGACGGACTTCAAGAGACGGGGGCCGGCTTCTACGTTTCTCGCGACATTCAGTAAGCAGCGATTCAGCGGCGTGCTCGCAGATCATACGCACAAGGCGAATCTGTGCCTTCACAACTTGGTCGACTGCTTGAATCGAGTTCTCAGATGAATTGGCTTCTTCAGGAATACTACGACTGCTTGCCATTCGGCTTGCGGAAGGCGCAGGATAACTTTTGCATTGGTAACTCCGAACATGTTGAGGGTACTGAGTACAGTGCAGTGAAGTTGTTGAAGAAAAGTTGTCCGCTTGGCGAACTTCTATCAACGGATTTGGAACTGTGCCCGCGCGAAGGAATCGCTTGCGACGGTCGTCCGTACACTGGCAGAGATCGGCTGGGCGATTGCGGCAAGCGCACCGGCATGACTACTATCTAGGCATCGGATCGATAAAGCCGAGTTCAACTCTGAGACCTGCGCACCTAGGCGTCAACCGAGGGTGAAGTAGGTCGACGGTGCGCGTTGGTCACAACGCAAAGCTAAGACTACTCCGAAGAGACAGCTTGTGCTTGCTCGCCGAACCAGCATACGCGTTGGTCACAAAGCAAAGCTAAGACATTCCCATCTTCTATTATGACGCGAAAGTCGCCAAGATTTAGTGCAGAGCGGCGTGGTATGGGGGGAATGCTTGGCGAGCAGTATGGGCTGCCCACTGAGCCGTGTGTCATTCGGTTGGAATTCGAAACGTGGCGGTCAGTGGATCATGCGACGGAACTAAGGTTTCAGCCGCAATTTGCGCTGATTCCGCTGAAGTAAGAACAGCCACGCGTTCCGGTCGGGACGCGCCGCTGTTCTAACTTGGTGGTTACGCTCGGTCGCGTAATGAGATGCGTCCGAGGATCGCGCGCGGCTTTGGGCATGATGCAATTCATGTGATGTTGCTTGCTGGCCGAGGTATCTTATCGGGATGCATAATCGCCGGAAGCGACGCAAGGCAATCGCCACAACTTTTGTTTCCGGCAGCGCCGGCGATCGACATTGGAACTGAACGAATGTGCGTACAAGTGGTGGACCACTTCAGCTCCTCCCGCCTCATACATAGGCTGATTTCATATTCCGCCTCGCCGCGTATGGACGACCTTCGGAGCGTTGATCGGTTTGCGGAGATCAGCGAACAGAATCGTTCCATAGGTGTACAGAATGGCCCCTACATTTGCTACCCCACCAAGATAGGCAAGCCACTTGACCTCTGAAGACCAAACTGGAATCACTTGGCACACGAGGCCGCCGATCATCACGACAAAGAGGCAGGCCCGTTTCCACGCCGGTTTGATGTAGTAAGGCCATTTCCATATACCGGGGCCGGTCTGCATCTTCCGCGTAGCACTCTTTCTCAACGATGACCGTTCTGGGCTTCCGGGGGGGTTGGATTCGGTTGTGGCGGCGGGCAAGGGCCTGCGACTTCCTCTGTGCTTGAACGCGGGGACGCCACGGGCTTCAATTCGACGGTGGAGCCAATCATCTGGTTTTTGCGGCATCGGGCTGGAATCACCTTACGCTCACCTAAGTCGCAGGGACGCACTCCAATAGCGCCAAGGTCGCCCAGCAAGTTGCCGAGAGACTTGCGAATTGTGACTTGCCGCCGGGATCGCCGTTGTCGAAAAACACTTGAACCGGACGACCGCGAGTTTCGACGAGCCACGCGCCGTCAGCAGTTTGCGTTCTTAGGAGGAATCTAATGTCTTTGGCGTAAGCGGCATCGTCGGGCTTGACATCGGCTTGTCGCAAGGCCATGAGGACGGTGCCGGTCGCGTACGCATCGCTTTCGCGATCGTGAGCTTGCGACCAGCCGCCGTCGTCACGTTGATCTTTCAGAAGTTGATCTCGCGCCGCATCAATCTTCTCTTGATCCGCCTTGGCAGTTACCAATCCACGAAGCCGAAACACTTTGCCTTCAGTGTCGGCAGGTTGGTTTTTTGCGAGCCATTCACGGCCCCGTGAGGAAGCGAACTCGATCCCTTCCGCGTGCTCGTTTGTGCCATATTTCTTAAGCACACGCAGCGCCAGCGCGTTGTTTGTGAAACTGCTCCCCTCCGTCGGAAGTCGTTTCGCCAATGCCGGCCAGGAACCGTCTGAGTTCTGTTTTTGAAGCAAGTATTCAACGAGGGCGGAGGTCGTTTCGTCGGGGGCATGGTCGGCTTGCCTCGAGTGTCACCAGGGCATAAGCGGCCATCGTATTTCCGCCGGGGATTGCCTGTCCCTTGCGAATGCGTTCATGGTTCGGTTGAAACGTCGCAAGCGTGAATTCAATCTGCGTTCTGAGTTTCTCATTATCCACTATGAGGCCACGCCGTTGGGCCGACGTCATCACCAGAACTGGGAAGTACTCTTCGTCCGCACGGGATTGGCCGCACACCAATTCCGCCGCGATGCCCAATTCGTTCAGCTTTCGCCATGCCCAGAGCGCATGATCTTTACAATCGCCGCGCCGCTTCCCTCGAAATCCGGAGGAGGTGGCCAGAAGCAACATGGGAAGTACAGGAAGAGCTTGACGGGAAGCGACGGAATAACTCCGATCCCTATAAGGAAAAAGAATTGAGAAGCGTCTTCATCAAATCATTCTGTTTTTGACACGTTGGCTTCGCGAAACGTTCACATCCGCGCCGTATTCTTCCCGCGTTAGGTTCCAGCCGACGAACGATCTCTTGTGAAAGGATTGTGAATACTCGATCGCGCGCGTGATTGTGCGGGTTCGATTGGCCCCACTGGAGAAGGAGTGTCATATGAAATCATTCACTCGTGTTATCAACGAAAGTCGTCGTACGGCGTTCACCCTGATCGAGCTCTTGGTGGTGATCGCCATCATTGGAGTCCTGATTGCACTGTTGCTCCCCGCGATTCAAAAGGTTCGTGAAGCGGCAAACCGGGCGACGTGTTCCAACAATCTCAAACAGTTGGCCCTGGCGTGCGCGAACTTCGAATCAATGCATGGCTACCTGCCACCTGGCGGGCCAACCTGCGTCGACACCCAACATCTGCCGGAGAACAAGACGCCGCCCGGATACCCGAATCAGGGCATGTCGAATCCGCAGCTGCCTGCTTGGTGGGTGAGCGGCACGCAAGCGCCTGGCAGCGGCACCATGGCCGCCTGCTACGGCCCTAACTGGGCCGTCCAACTGCTTGCCTTTATGGAACAACAGGCGCTCGCCAACTTCGCTCAGAAGGCTCTTAACGAGTTTCCCGAAGACTCGTACGAGGCCAATCCGCCGGATAACTGGGATCTGAAGCGATTGGACTTTGGCGGCCTCGGCGGCAAGATCAACAAGTCCTTTATCTGTCCCAGCGCAAATACCGATCTCAACCTCCTCTACAACGATAAAGATGACACCGGTACTTATTCGGGCGGTGACGACGCCGACGGTCCGTACTCTAAAGGCAGCATGGCGCATTGGGCATCTCGCCAAGGGGAACTACGTGGCCTGTTTCGGCGGGGACACTATGCTCACGGCGGTTCATCTCTCGTCCACGTACCCGCCTAACCACAAACCACATATGTTCGGCGCCTTCGGCCTCGAGCGAATCAAGAAGTACCCACCGGGCGAACGCATGGGCCGCGGACAGACCATTCCACGAATCAGTGACGGTGCATCAAATACGGTTTTGCTCAGTGAGGTTCTTACGCACAACGTATTGGATCCGCAGAACGCGGGCGATCAAGGCGAACCTGGGAATGACGATTGGCGCGGCGTATGGATGATTCCCAGCATGGGGGCGAGCGCATTCACCGGCCGTTTTCCGCCGAATCCGTCTGACCCCGACGTCATCCCGGCATGCGGCAGCAACTTGCCCGCCAGCATTCCCTGCTGGGAGAACACAGACAGCGGCGGTAATATCTACGCCTCAGCCCGAAGCCGGCACGACCGCGGAGTTAACGCCGCCATGGTGGACGGCTCGGTCCGCTTTGTCACCAATACCATCAGCCAGAAAACCTGGCAGGCCATGTGCACCCGCGCGGGTGGCGATCAAACCACCGGCCCGAGTGGGGAATGAAGAAGCTTGGTCTTCCAACATCCTTGCGTTGGGAGGGCATGTATTAGGGCACTATGAGACCAGCCTGTCCTCTTTCTGTGCACGGGCAATTCGGCGCACAGCCAAATGGCCGAAGCGTTCCTTCGGAAAGAGGCTGGCGACCGCGTTGACTCCTACAGTGCCGGGACGGAACCGAAGGGAATTAATCCCTTAACCGTGCTCGTGATGAACGAGGTTGGCATCGACGTCTCTGGTCAGCGCTCCAAGCATCTTCGTGAATACTTAGGGCGGCTGCCGGTGCGCCATCTGGTAATCGTCTGCTCGGAGGCGGAGAAGAGTTGTCCTTCAGCATGGCCAGGCGTCGTTGCCCGACATTTCTGGCCGTTTGAAGATCCTGCGAAAGCCGAAGGGACGGCTGAGCAGCAATTACAGAAGTTCCGCGCAGTACGCGACCAGATCCATTCCAAGATCGAGGCGTGGGTCCGCGATCTTCGCGTCGATTGATGTGGCGCGCGGGCTTTCGAGTGCTCTTGGTCCATCCTGAAATAAACCTCAGAAAAACCTCAAGCGAATCGCGCTATGAACTTCACATTCCCGGATTAAGAACACACGCTCGGGAAATTCGTACAAGGTTTGCTTCACTTACGGAGACTCGCAATGCAAAGGAAGAGTTTGTCCGCCTTGTTGGGAACTAGGAAGAAAAATCCGGCACAGCAACTCCGGCGAAAGACCGCTCTGAAGAAGCGCCTGTTCGTTGAGAACCTTGAAACACGCCTGGCCCCGGCGATCATCACATTTCAGGAAGGGGTTTTGCCTCCGAGCTACACGGGCAACGTCGACACCATTCTGTACTCCGTCCAACCGAATGTGAACTTCGGGACGGAAACCGGCATGAGCGTGGACCAGCAGGACGTGGGCGGGGTACGCCAGGGATTGGTTCGCTTCGATAATATCTTCGGGAACGGCGCCAATCAAATTCCGGTGGGCTCGACAATCACTTCCGCGAAATTCGTGGTGGAGTGCTTCAACGATTCCAACGCTGCCATGCAGATGAGCATATACCGCATGCTCGTTTCCTGGGACGAAGCGTCGGCGACATGGAATTCGTTCGGCTCGGTTGGCGGCGTACAGGCTTCCCAAGGTGAAAGCACCGAACTTCCGCCGGATGGTATCCTGTTTGATTCGACCACGGGGCCGAACAAGGAATTCGACGTTACCCGTTCGCTTCGGTACTGGTCCGCAGGAGCTCCTAACAACGGCTGGCTGCTCGAGAGTGCCGCCACGAACGGCTGGGACTTCAACACATCGGAGGCGTCCGCCGCTAATCGGCCGAAGCTGGTCGTCGATTACGTTCCGCCGGTGGCAGACTCCCAACAATGGCACTTTCCGATTCGTCGACCTGCACCAGGTGCATCCCGAGGGGAATACGGTTGACAGCAACGCTGTCTTGACGATCGCACGCTTCGGCGGCAAGACCGGAAACGTCAGTGTCGATATCAGCGTGACCGGGGTCACCGCGACTCCAGGCAGCGACTACACGAACCCCGGTACCGTGACCGTCCCGTTCGGCCCAAATCAGACCATTGCAACGGTACCCCTGACTATCAAGTTCGACACGCTGTTGGAAGGCCTGGAAACGCTTACCGTGTCCTTGACGAATGCCCAGGGCGGCGCCAGCATCGACGCGGCCAACGACGAGTTGACCCTGGCCATCGGCGACGACGACGCCTTGATCAACGAGGTTCTGAACAACGTCAGCAGCGCCAGCAGCGACGAAACCAACCGAGAGTATATCGAGTTAATCGGCACGCCAGGCGCTAGCCTTACCGGCTATTACTTTGTGGTGTTCGAGGGTGAGGAGGAAGAAAACAGTGGTACCGGCAGCGGCATTGCCGACTACGTGATCAGCTTGGCCGGGCAAAGCTTCGGCACCAACGGCCTGTTCGTGATTACGCCGACGGCCTGGGACTATCAAGCGTTCAAGCACCCCAACACTAACCAGCTGATGACCTCAACCCTTGACGGCGTTGGCGGTAAGCTGGAAGATCAGTCACAAACCTATGCCCTCATTCGCAGCTCGGTCGCTATTGTGCAAGGAAACGACTATGACACCGTAGGCGCTTACGAGAGTGGTGCGGCAACGGCCATTGGGTTGGGGGTGGGAGAACTCGACCAGCTGCCGGGGGGTGCGCAGATCGTTGATAGCGTCGGCATCGTCGAGGGTGGTGGCGGCGACCGCGACCGTGTTGCAACGGTGCCGGCCCCGACGCAGCCCGGCACTCCTGGCGTGCACGTACATCAGCCCGAAGGAGTGTGTGGTAACGCCGCCAATAGCGTGGCATCCGACGGGGTCAGTCGGCGTCTGGGCCAGACCCTGCCCAACAGCATTGGCGTCTGGTTCAACGGGGACATCACCAACGGCGCTTACCCGGCGGCCTATGCCAACGGCACGACGTGCATTAGTGTCGTCGCGCCAGGCGGGGCGGCCATCACCCCGGGCGCTTCCAACCTGTTGCGAACCGTGGCATTCTCGGTCAGCACCGTCAATGTTGACGAAGCCAATGGTTCCGTGACCCTCACAGTCGTTCGGTCGGACACGGCCGACGCCATCAGCGTCAACTACCAAACCTTCAACGGTACCGCAGTCGCTCCGCAGGATTACACGTCCGAAAGCGGGTCGATTCCCTTTGGAATCGGCGACCCCTCGGAGAACATCGACATTGCTATCATCAACGACGGCCAGGCCGAGGGGTTCCAGACTTTCTCCGTGACGTTGAGCAACGCAACATCTCCGTATTTGATCACCACAGCAACCGTGACCGTCACCATCGTCGACGGGGACGTCTTGGTGAGAACGTTCCAAAACGGTGACGTCAATGCCTACTCCAGCACTACCGACGCCTACTTGAACAGCCTCCAAAGCGGTGATCCCTTCGGCTTTACGACGACCGTCGTCGTTGACGAGGAGCTGGAGACTGGGGTCGGATCAGACGCCCGTCCAACGCAGGGGCTGCTTCGCTTTGATACTCTCTTCGGGAACGCTCCTAGCCAGGTGCCCGCTGGAGCGCAAATTTTCAGCGCCTTCTTGACCTTGAACGTTACGCAGCCGACATCGCCAGACGCCCAGGTTCGCTTCTTCCGCATGCTCCAAGACTGGGATGAAGGCTCCACTACCTGGCAGCAGCCACGCGGCAACCTCGGTACCAGCATTCTCAACGGCGTCACGCCGGACGACGTGGAGGCGACCGCGGAATTCGACTTCAAGGTTACCAACCCCAGCAGCGCCGGATTCATCGAAATCCCCGTCAACGTCGACACACTTCAGGCTTGGGCGAACGGCACACTTGCCAACTTTGGCTGGTCCATCATTTCCGACTCTCCGAACGACTGGATCTTCAGCAGTCGCGACGCCTTCAACCAAACCTTGAAGCCGAAGCTCACGATTCTCTATGCAGCGCCCGGTGGTCAGGGAACGTTCCGCTTCTCTCATAGCGACTACAAGGTGAATGAGAACGGCAGCGTCGACGTCAAGGTCCGTGCGCGTGGGCGGCTCGACCGGCACGGCAAACCTCAACTGGAGCATCGCTCCGGGCACCGGAACGCTGGCCGACATCTCCGGCCCGTCCTCCGGGTCCCTCGGTTTCTCCGGCGGTGAGCTGTTTGAAACCATCACCATCCCAGCGTTCAACGATGTCAACCTGGAGCGGAACGAAACGCTTATGTTGACCATCACGCCCGTGGCCGGAGAAGTCATCGATCGGCCCAACGCCACCTTGACCATCCGCGACAACGACTTCAACATCGGTAATCCGGATATCATTCTGAACGAGTTCTTTATCAATTCGCCTGGCAACGATGGGAAGCATGAATTCGCTGAATTGACCGGCGCCACGTCCGCCGGGATGGGTTCGCTGTACTTGGCGATCGTTGACGGCGACGTGGGTCCGGGCGAAGGCAGCACAGACCTGGTCGTCGACCTTGGCGCGTTCCGAAACGGGTCGAGCGGCTTCACGCTGATTACGGCCCTGAACAATTTCGGTTTCCGCGTGCCTGCCGGCGTCACGCAAATCGGCAGGCCCGAACTGGATATCGAAGTCATTTCGAACGACACGGCGACCTACGCCTTGCTCTACAGCCCGAGCTCGAGCCTGACCACCGGCTCGTTTGACTACGACTGGAACAATGACGGAATCCTCGAGATGCCGGCCGGCGTCATCGCCGTCGATACCATTGCCGTCAAAGACAATGGCGCGAGCGACCGGACTTACTTCTTCCCCAGCACCAATACCATTAACTCGAACTCCCACCTTACGCTTTATGTGCCGGACGCGATCAGTCGTAAGCGTGGCAATACCAACGTCAACAGCGCCTCCGCCTGGTTCGAAGGCGATCTCATCGCTGCCGGCGACGATCCGCTGGTGTACGACGCGGCGAACGCCACAGCCCTGCCCGCTCCTGGCACGGCGATGAGCCCGGGCGAAATCAACACGGGCACCACAGTCCAAAGCCCGTTGGTGTCGCTTACGAACATCACGCGCAGCAACCCGGTGGGAACTATAACGCTCACTTTCAACGGCCCTATCAGCCAGTTCCTTCTGGGTGGCGGTGACGCAGGCGTTACCATCACGAAATGGGGCGGCGCCGTTGATCCTCGTGTCGACACCCTGCCAATGGTGGCCGGATTGGGCACCAACGTCCTCGTCCTATCCTTCACGGGGGCCGGTGTCATTGGTGGAGTTCTACCCCCCGGTGGTTTCCAACTCAACTTCACCGGCAACAGCCTGATCGGTAACGCACGGGCCGTGGATACAGCCAACAACGGCTCAGCCACTGGAAGTGACTTCACCTATCGGTTCGGGCGTGGACAGGGTGGCACTCTTCAGGAAGATCCGGTAACACCGACCGTGCCGCCGGTTCCAGTGCCCCCGCCGCCGGCACCGGTTGCGACGCTCAACGCAACTACGTTCGATAACCACTACGATCCAATCCCCTCTTCCGATTCCATCGCACCAGACGCGACAATGGCGGCCGATTTGGATCCGGTGAGCGGTCGCCGAGTTAGCACCCTAAAGCGGCCGACGCGACCAGGCGATGCGGATGTCCTGAAAGAAAACGTCTCTCTTAACTTGGGAGGCCAATAATCACAGGTGACAGGGGAGCCTAGGCTCCATCGGTGAATCGTCACGACTCCGTCAGGTCGGCATCACGTGTCGACGATGACGGAGTCGTGACTCTGCGCAAGTAGTTGAAACGGTTTTTCGAACCAAAAACCGAATGCCAACATTGCAGCCCCGACACTAAGGGCGTGTCTGAATCGCGGGGACGGTACCTTTTAGCCGCCGGCCAGATAACGCTCAATAACTGTCGAGCGGAAAAAAGTCCCGTCGGAGTTTTCGAGACCGTGCTTAACCCAGAACCCAGACCTGACGCCGCGTTGCGTATCTTAATCGTCACCGAAAAAGGTATGTCCGCCCGACCGCTTGCGAAGGTCATTCGACAAGCCGGCTACGCCATTAACTTGCTCCCAATTGGTCGGCATAGGACCTGGGATTCCCGCATGCCAAAACCCGACCTCATCGTACTAGGGCCTATGACACCGAAATCGCGGCTCATGTGGCAGACGCTTCGGAAGCACGATTCGGTCCGTGGGATACCCATCATCAAAATAACCGCACGACTTCGACGCAGTACAGAGAAATTTGACCTGGATGCCGTTCTCGACCGAATCCGCACATTCGACACGCAACTGCATCGCTCGACTCTGCCGGCGATTCCACCAATGGAAGTGCCGCCGCTTTTGATACATCGGGGCGTAGTTATTGATCGCCTTCGACACCGCGCGTATTCGCAAGGCCGCGAAATACGCCTCAGCACCACTGAGTTTCGCCTTCTTGAGTGTCTCTTGAGGGAGCCGGAAAGGGCATTTACGTTTGCCGACCTTAGAAAAATGGCAGGGGTGTCATCGGGAAGACGATGCCTCAAGCACCACGTGCAAGTGGTCCGCCAGAAAGTTGCCGTCGAGGGTATCATTGTGAGTGTACACGGATTCGGCTACCGTTTTTGCCCCTAGTGCGAGTGGTTTCTCCGCTCTCGCTTCTCGCACCCGACCGGCATTTCGAGCCGCATTGGGGCTGGCCATGGTCAAGTCGGTGTTCACATCGTTTTCAGTCGCTCACGCTACCGGAATTAAGTGCCGCATTATCGACCTTGGTCGTCGCGGCGGGATTGTGTGACCCTTGACGCCCGCCATCATTCAACTCAGAGACGACAATTACTGCGTCCTAAACCGCTTCGCGGCACGATGTCGTACTCTAGTGTCGGAGCATGCGGGCTACGTTTCCAGAAAATGGATTCACTACTCGGGCGAGGAGCGATTCGTGACACGTCGTTGTTACCATCGCGCACGATACCGTCCGAAGATCAATGACTCCCGAGTCGCGATTGCTCGGGCAGTCAGAACACTTCACTTCAATCGCCGCCGCGGAGTGTCTGCAAAGACTTAATGGGCCCCACGACGCCGTCAAATTTCTCATTAAGGGCGTGGACTATGCGGCTTGAACAAAAAAGGCTCGGCTCTTTCTTGAGGGACTCATCCTCACCAATCTGCCATGCCACCGAAACCGTCTCCGGCCTCATACCGCCATCGGGATCGAGCGGTTTCGGCGCGAGTTTGGTCCACAGCACTACGCCCTCGGCAGTTGGATCGCCGGAGGCAACGCCGAGTGAGAACGGATCGCCACTGAAAGTCACTTTGCGGTCTTCAGCCGGCGCCCGAATCGCTAGACTTGGCAGCGCCGCGAGTGCCGCGCCATAGGCCAGGAAAAGCCGACGAGATATTCCTCCCTCGTAACGAACAGCTCCAGGAATGCGAGTTAAGTCAAGCACCGGAGCACCTGTCGTGTTTGGAACGGACGAACCCAACCGTTAATTGAATCGGGGAATGAGGCAGCGCCCAAGTGGCAGCTCCTCCCTCGTAATCGCGCCCCGGAAGGCGTGGATTTCAGCGCACCGCGGTGTCCGGCGGCGTCACGTCACAAGCCGCCCCCTGGACGATTTCGTTCGTCTTATGGTCTTGGACAAAGGCAACTACGCGCAGGTTCTTGAACTCTATGGGGAGGTCAGGATTCACAACAGGATTAGCAGCGGCAGTATCATCGAGGTACTTGGACATCTTGGCTCGAAGCTCCTGCAGGTTCACACTGACCGTGTACGGTGCTCCATCGTTTGGCAGTGCAACGCCCTCGACGCCCGTCGGTAGCGCCCTTACCACCGAGTAATGGAACCGGATTCGGTTGCTCCCGAGGTAGCGAATTTTGTCTTCCACCAACGCTACATAGAGCCGCAAGCCATCCGCCGCCCCTTTCACGTCGCTAACCACGACTTGTGTGTCGACTTTGTCATCGCAGCAGGTGCTTTTGATCCTCAGCGTGGCGCCGGCTTGTTCTTCGAGTAGCGGATCAATGATTTCGCGGTACTCCGCTAGTTTCTTCGCCGTGTCCGCAATCGCCCCGCCGCGAATTGCCTTCGGCTTGCCGTTCAAACACGACACGGGCGTGCTACGTACCTCGGCGGGAAACTTCTTCCGGTACTCGGCGAAGCGCGCTTCACTTTCCGGATTGCTTAGCGAATCGGTGTTCGGGAGATTTACGTGGTGCTGGAGAACGAGTAATTCGGTGGGCTTGTAAGCCTGGGACAGCAAATCGCAGGCCATCTGGGGCGCCACAGAAGGTCCGCTGTCTGCGGCAGTAAACAGTTCTAGAACGACGGCCCGGTTGCTGGACGATTTGCGGCCGGCGAATGGCTCTACTTTCAGCGGCGGGTTCTTCGCGTCGTAATCCTTGTCGAGGATCGATTCGACTTTTTCAAGTCGCTCCTCGGTTTCGCGAAGAGTATCGGATTTGCCTGCCAGCTTCTGAAGCCCGACCAACAGTTTCAAGACCCGCCGTTGCCGAGCTGTTGTATCGGTATCCTTGATGAGCTCCGCCGCTCGTTCGGCGTACTGGGTCGCAAGCTGGATGAAGTCCTTTTGGTTGCCTAACGTCTGCGCAATTTGCATAGCGATTTCTTTTTCCCAACCCGGACCATACTTTCCCGCCGCCTGTAACGAGGCCTTTGCCCATTGTTGTGCCTGATCGAGAGTCGCCTTGTTCTTAGTCGCCCCGCGCAGTAGCTGCAGCGTCGCATCAAAGACGGCAATGTCTTCGGGATGTTTGTCGATCGTTTCCTGAAAGAGCTTAGGTAGCTCGCTCTGAGTTTCCTTGATGGCGTCGATCATTTGCTGCAGAAACTTGATCTTGTCGTCAGGCTCTTTGGCTTGTTGCATCTGAAAGTGCAACTGGTTGAACTTGCCGCTTAATTCAACAGCCTGCTGCATGGGAGGAGGAAGCTCCTTGGAGATGAGCACATCGGCGGGCCCCAAAGTCGTAAGCTGCGTGCGGGTCATGTGCGCGATGTAAAGACGGCGCTCGTCCTCGTAGGCGCCGGTAATTCTGTCTTTATCCGAGCCCAACCAGCCTTCGAACACATGCACGCTGGCGCCGGTTTTGAATACGAGGTGAACGCGACGATTAGATAATTCAGCTTTCGACAGGGCAAACTCACCTTCGCGCGCGCTGGCCACGAGGTTGCCGACTAGTTTTCCGTTTTGGAATTGCAGCTTGACGATCCAGTTCGCCACCTCTGCGGAAGGTGATGAGAAATAGGAAACTTTCCATGTCCCTTCCAGCGACGTGTCGGGAACATCTTCCAAGTTGGCCGGTCCAAGCGGCAGTGCCAGACAGAGAATGAAACGGACAAATAGCATTACTTAGGTCCTCGATTAGCGCCGCGTCACGGTGATCTCGATTTGCTGCTTGCCGCCTTTTACCTCTTGGCGCAAGTCCGTGCCATCGGTCCGCGAATACTCAAGAGAAAAGCGAGATTTGTTGCGCGTCTGTCCGGACGCCGTAATGTCCTTGACATTCAGATCGATGAGGCAAATGCGGTGATTGCCGACAACTGCACCGTCCCTTTGCCGTTGTGCACAATAGAGCCGAAATCGGCCCTGTTCGTCGGTAGTACCTTCGGACGATGGAGCGTGATCGACGTCTTTGTTGGGTTCGGGATGGAATTCCACGAGCACGTTGGCCAAAGGCTTGCCGCCCATGACCAGCACGCCGTCGACGTCGCCGAAATCGTGCTTGGATGAACAACCGGTCAGCACGATGCTGAAGCCGAGCAACAATACGCCCCAAGGTTTCATTGTGGAAAATCACCGATTACTTTGCCGTCGTCACGAATGCTCAGTTGGTCGAGAGTGATTTTGCTGATCCCCTCGCGCACAAAAGTAACCGAGCCGTCCACCAGAGCGAAATTGACGCCTCCTGGGTGTCCGCTTCCCCAGGCGTTCAGCCTTTTGTCCTTCACGTTAGTCTTGCTATTCGAATCCCCGGGACAGCTTCCGGACGAGGACCCAGGTGGGACTTTGTAATTGATGACGTCGCGCGAGCTGCCCAAGACGTGTCCCGCGCCCTTAAAGCCCCCGGACCAACCCCACGCGCCCCAGCCGGCGATGTCGTGCTCCTTGCATGGCGCCGTCGGCGGCAAGGCGTCGAAGGCCGGGTCGTAGTGGTGCTTCTCGCCGAAGAACAGCGTCTGACTGGTGCCATCCGTTACTTGAGCGAGGCGGAGTGGTTTTTGATTTGGATCGGGAAAAGAATCAGGACCAGTCAAGAAGAGCATGCCATCTGCGCGGAGGTAATGGTCGGACGGTGGGTAGAAGGACCAACTGCCGGCGTTACCGGCGTAGCTGGTCTGCGCGTAGTAGCCCGTTGGGCCGCCCGCGGGACCATTGTCGGCCGGTTTCACCTGGATCGGATTCGTTTGCAGAGCATCCGCCGGACAGACATAGGTCTTGATGACGGTGGCCGTACGCACTTGCGGTGTCGCGGCGAAATTACTGTCAAACACGTTAAGCCGAGGCCGGCTATAATCCCAGGTCTGAGCCAGACCCTGTTGTTCCACATAGGGCAAAAGATATGCGAAGACTGAGATCCCCGACCGTCCGGGGCCTGGACTGCCGATCACGGTGAATTGATAAAGCCCAGGCGGGAACGCGCCTTGTGCGTCCTGATAGTTATGTGCAGCCAACGCAAGTTGCTTGAGATTGTTGCCGCAATGGATGCGGTTGGCGGCGGCGCGAACCTTCTGCACCGCCGGCAACAAAAGCGCAATCAGCACGCCAATGATGGCGATGACGACCAGCAATTCAATCAGTGTGAACGCATTTCGGCGCACAGCTCAAGACTCCTCGGGATTCAATCAATCCGGCATGGGTGAATCGTATACGATTGTTAACAAAATCATACAGCTTAGCCAGTGAAGATTGCTTGAAGATTCCGAGAGCCCGATGCTTGCAGCAATCGGAGGGCAAAAGGGTACTTTTCGATTCACGGACGCTGCGAAACAACGGTTCGTCGCCGCTTATAGCGCTCGGCCTCTTCCGCGGTGATCAACCCGTCGTTGTTTTGGTCGATGCGTGCGAATTCACTAAGCAACTGTCCCCCGGACCTCCATTCGAAAAAGGCGATCTGACCATCCTGATTCGTGTCGTAACCCGACATTGAGGCCGGCAAGCTCTGCCTCAACTTGACTGGTCGATTGGCGATTGGCTTAGGCGATTGGTGCCCTTGTTCCCATTCCTCCAGGCTCTTGGATGGCGCTTCATTCACGTTGATTTGCGACTGGAACGACAGATGGTCGGCCGGCGTATCATCTGCCCCCTGTTGGCGTACGTAGGCGAGGTACTGCTCAAGAGAGATCCGCCCGCCGCTAACGCGAAGTTGACGAGAAACATCGTCAAACGCGTTGCGCATCCACGGCTCCTTGATTTCTGAACGGATCCACACCGACTTGCCGCCGGTTAGATGCTGGAATTCTCGGACCGGATCGAATGTCGGAGCATCGTCCACATCCAGTCGAGTTCCGGCCAGAAGCAGTGTCAGCGCAACCAGTGCAGAAACCGTCGGGGTTGGCATCACTTCCGTCCGAGTAACTGCATGGAAGAGTTAGGGAGACAGTGGCCGGCCCGTGCGCCGTGCCACTGCCTATTTTGACTGCGGACGTTACGGGCCGAACGTACGAGTTCGCGCCGTGAGCCTCGGAGCATACGCAGGGACGGAATGCGTATAGCCCGCATAGGTGCCGGCGGCAAGCTCGCTGTCCTGGTTGCTGAACTCCGGTGCGATGATGATGCGGATGTTGCCACCCGTATTGATCTGGTTCTTCAGGTACATCTCCACAGCCGATGCGTTCGCGATTTGAAACGCGAACTTCTCGACCGTACCCGTGCGCACCGGGACGAACTCCCTGGTGCCGAGGAGATAGGTGGTTGCGAACTGGCCGTTCAGTCCATTCGGTTCCGCAAAGTCAAAAAAGCAAGCGGGATTCACTTCGTTGGGCTCGATGTCGGTGGTCAGGTCCGTGGTGACATAGAACGCCATTCGGCCGCGCGAACTGAACCCGGCCAGCGTCTGCGTCAACGTGACGATCAAGCTCGGCACTCGGATTACCGTATTGGTGATCTGAAAGTCCGAGCTGTCGAATTCCAGCACGGCATAGCTGGCGAACGTCAGCGCGTCGGGCACTTCGCGTCCTTCAACGTTGACGAACGCCTTGCCACTGCTGCCCGGACGCGGGCCGGTCGGCAGCACCGTGGCGTTGTTAATGGCGATTGCATCGGCTGCGCCTGCCACGGACGTAGTAAGAGCTGCGGCGGCGACGAATGCCAATGCTAACGGCCGAGTATATCGCTTCATAATGACTGAATCCTCCATCGGGTCATGTGCAATGTTGAGATCGACAAGAAACGGCGCTGAGACTACTGGGCGCTAACGGCAAGCAGCGGTACGTAACCTAGCGTGTGCTGGTATCCGCCGTACGTGCCGGCGACCAATTCCGCATCCACTTCGCTGGCTTCCGGGCATACGACGACGCGAATACTCCCGCCGGCATTGATCTGGTTGATGAGGTACGTCTCCAAAGCCGAGCCGGACGTGATGCCAAACGTATAGGTCTCGAGCCAGCTGGATCGAACCGGGGAGAACTCACCAGTATTGAGTCCATGGATCGGTTGCAGCTGGTTTCCGAGTCCGTTCACATCATTCGCGTCGAAAACCAACGGCGATGCCGGCGCCGGTTCGATGCTGGTGGCGTTGTCCTCTGTAATGAAGAACCTCATCCGGCCCCGCGATGTGAATGACGCCAGCGATTGCTGGAACTTTACGGTCAGGCTGTCAACCTGGCTAACGGTCCCAAGGCCCAAATCGGTAGCGTCGAATTCGAGAACGCCATAACTGGCGAACTGGTCCGCCATAGGAACTTGCCGGCCCTCGATGTTAAGGAACCGCTTGCCGTTGTCACCGGGCCGTGGGCCGGTCGGCTGCACAGTAGCGTTGTTGATGGCGATCGCATCCGCAGCCGTCGACACCGACGCGGTGCACATCACCGCGGCCAGAGCCAATCCGCCTGCCCATGCCTGGCAGAATCGTTTCATCGAATGGTCCTCCTGATGTTAGGTTCGATCCTGGCAAACAAACCGCATTTGCCAGACGGTCTTGTTCTAATTGACTTTTGAGTGGCGACGGTCAGCTTTTTGTAAACTTCGTGTGAAGCTCCCGAAATGTCGAACTGATATGACCTTGGATCGGCTTGGAAGCTGGTTAGGAAACGACCCATTCGCAACCACGTTTCCTTTCATGTCCACATCGAAATTTCATTTGCGTTTGTATGCCTTCGCGAATATTGTGGGCAAGAACCGTCGCCTGTTCGCGAAGAAAGGCTCCACATGCACCTGACGAAGGCCTTGTCGCTAGTGGTACTCGGTGTTGTGGTCACCGCGCATGGTGCCGCACGCAGCCAGGATATTCCCGGTTTCCAGTACGATGGCGAGCAAAACTGGACCTACGACGATGGCGCCCTGAAGATGAAAGGGATATTGATCAAACCCGCGGGAGACGGGCCATTTCCTGCGATTCTGATCAGCCATGGTAAGAACGGCAACGCCCTAGGATTCGGACTGAGCCATGCCAAAAACCACTTTGTGCCAATGGGATTCGTCTGCATCGCGCCGGACTACACGCATGCTGCTGGCGCAAGCGGACCACCAGGAGCCAGCGCCGAGAACATTGCCCGCGGGCTGAAGTGCCTCGAGATCGTACGGAGCTTTCCCTATGTCCAGAAGCGGCGGGTCGCTGCGTACGGCCATAGCATGGGCGCCTTCGTCACGATCGCCGTGACAGCGGAGCCACAGGCTCGACTTCGAGCAGCTGGGATCACGGCCGGTGGGGTGATTCCGAATCCGCCTCCCGGCGCCGCCTATCCTTCAACGATAACGGCCGACAAGATCCGAAAACCATTTGGCATCATCCACGGTGAGCTGGATACCACAGTTCCACCATGGACTTCCCAGCTCCTCAAGGAGATCCTCGACGCCAACGACGTGCCGAACTTCCGGCTTGTCATCCCGGATGTCGGCCATCCGGTGAATACTCAAAAGCCGGAGATTGTGTTTCCGTTGCTAGAGGAGTGGTTCAAAGAACACGGGGTTCTTAATCCGTAAACGAGGCAGTCATTGATCCCGTTTGATCAAGTGCGGCTCATATCGGCACGACGTAGGTTCGGAACGTGCCCTCACCAACGGGAACACGTATGTTTCATTTCGTCGCGGAGTTAGTTGACCAAGTGAATGGTCACGTCGACATACGCGCCGTCAGCTCGAAGGCGCCGCGGCCCAGACGAGGGCGACGTTGAGGAGGATGTAGCTAGGCAGCATAACTGCAAATGAGACACGATCAAAGGCGCGCGACATCGACTCCTGCCGCAGGTCGTGAACAGGTAAAGCGATATAGTCGATTGCACGACGGTCAGGAGGATGGTGACGATGCCAACAGCGGTGACGACGTCCGCGAGAGCCAACGTCCCCGTGTCGGGTACCAATGAGGAAATCACGTAAGCGTTGGCGACGGCGGCGAACAGGGCCCCCACGCCTAGACCGAAGCGCGGATCGACTTCGGTTGGCCGGATGAAAAAGGCTAACATCGCCAAGCCAACCGCCACATACAGGGACTGGAACAACTTGAAGTAGAGCGCTACCCCCGCGCCCGCTAAGCCGATTCCCATCCGCAGTTGGCTGTAGGTAGCCTTAGCGCCCTGTGCCAGTCGCGGATCGCCGCGCGTGGTCTTGTAGGAGTGCGGTTTCTCAAGTACAACTGCCGGTTTCACGTGGAAGGCGGTTACTCTTACTCGCGAGCTGACCGCCGAATTCTGCTCGTCGGCTACGAATATCAACTCGTTCCGCGTGTGCGCTGGATGTTCGATCGCGATCAACAAGAGATGATCGTCAAAGGGGAACCGAGCGACGTCGAAGAACTTGGTGATCTTGGCTACGACGCGGAATCGCTGGTAGCGTTCGCCTTGCACAGTGTCGTCGGCTTCGAGTTCCTTAGTCTCGATGTTACCGTCCACCACTTGGAATCCTTCCAACGTACGTGGCGTTTCACCGCGCCAGCGAAACCACAAGTAGAAGTCGACGGTCCAAATCACATCCTTGACCGAGAGCTGGATGATGCGATCAACATAAGTGCCGGCCAACACGCGCGTGGGTTGAACGTCGGTCGGCGTTGTCCGATCCGCGGCGGTGACACCCGGGTCGTCGGCGTTCGGATCGAGCGCAGCCGCATGTCGGCCGACCTCGGCTTGCCGGTGTGCACGGATGCTTGGCACCACCAATAGTCCGCCGCCCGCGGCCAGGCCCACTACGCAGAGAGCCCACGCCGCCAGCCAAATACGCCCCCGGCTCGATATGTGGGATGTCGCTTGTGCCGCTGTCATGTTCGTCCGCACATCGTTGTATGGTCCGGATTGTCGAGCATGGATGATGCCGCTCCGAATTCTTGCACCAGAAGTCTAACTCGTCCAGCGTACTTTTGCCAAAGCCACCCATGCGAAAGGCCGAACAAAACCGGCGCCGTCAGCTCCACCACTGGTCGCCATCGCTCACACTAAAGTCTGTCTTAAGAACCTTGGGTCGGTTCAGAAGACAGTTTGGAACGTGCCCGCCTACAAACGGGGAAGAGACGGGGCAACCGTACCTCAACGAATCGTTGTTGCACGAGTTGGTAATCGCGCAGCGTAGTTTACTGCACGTTCAGTGAATCTCGACGATTCCAACAGGGCGGCGCGGCACAACGAGCTTGGCCACCAGCACCTGAACGACCTCACCGCGCTGGTTGCGCGTCTCGCTGCGACTGGTTGCCATGCCGCGTTTCGGATGCGATCGTGACGGCCTCAGTTCGATGATTTCGCTCTCGACCTGGAGTATATCGCCCGGTCGCGTCGGTTTCGGCCAAGTGATTTCGCCGCCAGCACCGATGAGTCCACCGGCGATGGGCAAACCACTTTCCACCAGCAGCCGCATCGTGATCGCCGCTGTGTGCCACCCGCTCGCCACCAGTCCTTGGAACAACGTGTCCTTCGCGGTCTCGACATCGCAATGAAACGGTTGAGGATCGAATTGCCTTGCAAACGCCTTGATCTGCTCCTCATCGATTACATGCACCCCGCTCGTGAATCGTTGTCCAGTGTGCAAGTCTTCAAAAAAGAGGGACTCCTTCCTTTCCTTACCCCCAGCCTGATTTCGTTTCATCATGATGAGCCATTCCTGGAGCGTCGCTTTACTTTGCCGACGCGCTTATTAACGTACGATGCCCTAGAATGCAAAGCAATCGCATGCTACCCGCAGCATTGACTCAGGCAATGTTGCAACGTGCTGTTGGTAGCCGCCGTAGACCTTCACTGGTGACCAGTCCGGGCGGGAAGGAAGTGCCGGGGGCGAGAACTTCGCGAAGGCTCCAGCCGCATACACTACCTTGCCGCCTAAGACCGTAAGCACCGACTCGATCCTCTTGATCTCCGCTTCTGGAACGGAGAAGTAATCCGCCGACAGCACCGCCAGGTCAGCGAGTCGGCCTGTCTCGATGGACCCCTTTTTATCTTCCTCGCTGGAAAACCATGCGCTCCCAAGGGTGTACCGCCGCAATGCTTCTGTACGATCGAGTCGATTAGCTTCCGGGTAGAGCAAAGTTCCCCCGACCGTCCTGCCGGCCACAAGCCAGTACAAGGCGATCCACGGATTGTAACTGGCGACGCGCGTGCCATCGGTACCCGCTCCGACAGGCACACCCATTCGCAGCATTTGAGAGATCGGTGGTGAATGCTCCGTCGCTTTCTTGCCGTAGCGGTCGAGGAAATACTCTCCCTGAAACGCCATCCGATGCTGCACCGCAATCCCGCCGCCAAGGGCCTTGACCCGCTCGATGTTTCTCTCCGAGATCGTCTCGGCATGATCGAAGAACCAGCGAAGGCCGCTAAATTGCACTTGCTTGTTCACTGTTTCAAAGACGCTGAGGGCACTCGAAATCGTCTCGTCATACGTGGCGTGCAAGCGGAACGGCCAGCGATTTTTGGCCAACAGTGTCACGACCTCGGTCAGATCTGGTTCGAGCGTTTTGGGCATGTCGGGACGCGGCTCAAGGAAGTCCTCGAAATCGGCGGCGGAATACACAAGCATCTCCCCTGCGCCATTCATGCGGTAGAAATCATCACCATCACCCGGCTTGGCCGTCTTGATCCACTTGGCGAAGTCCTCCTTCTCTTGCCTCGGCCGCTGCGTGAACAGGTTGTAGGCGATGCGGACGGTCAGTTGACCTTCCTTGGCCAGCTTGGCGATGATCTGGTAATCGTCGGGGTAATTCTGGTAGCCGCCGCCGGCGTCAATACAGCTCGTGATGCCCAGGCGGTTCATCTCGCGCAGGAACAACCGGGTCGAGATGATCTGATCCTCCGGCGCGAGCTTCGGTCCCTTGGCCAGAGTGTCGTAAAGGATTCTCGCGTTGGGCTTGGCGATCAGTAGGCCGGTCGGATTGCCCTGTTTGTCCCGCTCGATCTGACCACCGGGCGGGTCGGGGGTGTCCTTGGCGTAGCCGACCGCGCGTAGAGCTGCCTGGTTGAGCCAGGCTCGGTCGTAAAGGTGCAGAACGAAGACTGGCGTGTCGGGCGCCGCCTCGTTGATTTCCTTCAACGTCGGCATTCGGCGCTCTTTGAATTGAAATTCAGTCCAGCCGCCCACGACGCGGACCCACTGCGGCGGCGGGGTGCGCCGGGCCTGCTCGCGCAGTAACGTGAGAGCGTCGGCCAGTGACGGCACGCCGTCCCAACGCAGTTCAAGGTTGTAGTTGAGTCCGCCCCGGATCAGGTGAAGATGGGAGTCGTTAAGTCCGGGGATGATAGTCCGCCCGCCCGCGTCGATCACCTGCGTCTGGTCGGCGCGGTGGGCCTGCATATCTTTGTCGGCCCCTACTGCGACGAACTTGCCGGCCTTGATGGCCACAGCCGATGCAGTGGGGCGCCGCCGGTCCAGTGTGGCCACGCGGCCGTTGAGGAGAATTAGGTCTGCTCTTTCGGCAGGGGCCCTGGCTCTCGTAGCTGATTCTCCTACGGTGCAGGCCACACTGGCAGCGACCCCGGACCGCAAGAAGGCTCTCCGCGTCGGTTTGTCCGTCATGACAATCTCTCCTCCGAGCTAATGAAATGGCCTCATTTCTTTGGCTGGCCAGCGGCGTCCTGGGCCTTTTTGTAGCTTTCCATCACGGCCTGGTAGTTCGGGGAATACGCGGCGTATAGCTCGGCGTATTGAGCGGCGTCCGGTCTATTCCACGTTCGTTGCAACTCGCAGAACACGGCGTTGGTTGACATCGGAACAATTCCGGCCTGTGCCAACCGCGCGATAGTCGTCTGCGAGGCCAGCGGGCTTGGGTCGCCCGAGGCATCGGTGACGAAGTACACGTTGTAACCCTCTGCCTTGGCCTGAAGCGCCGGGAAGGCCACGCACACGCTCGTCCAGACCCCGGCGATCACCAGGGTCTTCCGGCCGGTCTTCTTGACGGTCTTCACAAAATCCTCGTTGTCCCAGGCACTGATCTCGCCCTTGCGCGGCACGTAGGTCGCGTCCGCCGCCATCTCCTGGAGTTCATGCATCAGCGGCCCGTTCGGACCGTTTGGCTCGGACGCCGTGGTGATGACGGGAACCTTCGCAAGCTTGGCAACCTTAGCAAGGATCACGGTGTTGGTCCGCAGTTCAGCGACCGGCACATCCTTTACGGTCTGAAATAGTCCGTTCTGATGATCGAGCAGCAGCATTACTGTGTCAGCGGGATCGAGCAGCACCTTCTTCGTCTCGGTGGCTTGCCGGGCTGGTTGGCCAGCTTGCTCGGCGTGCGCGACATTCCCGCTCGTCCGGATCAGGACAGCCGTGGCTGCAATCAAAGCAACGAGGGTGACTGAAATCATCGTCCGCTTCGTCGTGAGCACTTTCATAAGGTCATCCTTTCCAAGAGAACAAGTCAAACAACGCCGGGTATTTTACGCTTTGAGGACTGATTCAAGAGCCGATCTCCATGGCAATCAGGGAGATATCATCCTGCGGCCCCGTCCCCCCCGCCCAATTCTCGACCGCCCGCAGCACTGTCCTGAGCCCGTCGCTCAAGTCTCCGGCGGACGCGGCGCGCAACTCGGCGACGAGCCGTTCCGGGCCGAATTGCTGCCCCGCCGCATTCATCGCTTCCACCAGCCCGTCGGAGTACAGCCAGAGTCGCTCCCCCGGCCGTAGGCGCACCCAGTTGAATATGAACCGACGTTGCGTCTACCCCCGGCCAGTTTCAATCTCGGCCTTCCATTTCTCGTTGTCGATGTAACGGAAGACTTTGGCACTCACGCACTCGTACAACTTCGCCGTGCACTTCGGGCAGCAATAGAACTTGCTTCCAGTTCGATCCGGAAACACCTCGCGATCGCGCAGAACGCTGAACAGCAGGTCGCGCTGCGCCAGATCGGAGGTGCGGTCTCCAGCGTACTTGCGCCCTAGGGCGATCTTGCTGGCCATCAAGAAGTCGCATCGAATCGCGGTCTTTCTTGGGGCACCAACGAACTTCTTGCCCCCGACCGAGGCGTAGGCATCTGGGAAGTTGCCCTCCTGGATTTCGTTCCAGATCGCGATGCGCCGCGCAAGAAGGCTCGCTGCGCCGCCAAGCGCTCGGCCTTGGAGCCATCGACAGTATTCAGCACGTCAGCGATTTCCCTCATAGCCGACTCCCGGCACGTTGCCATGAATCGAAAGAGTATGCGAGCTTACACCCGCGGCGCGTGGTGAGGCGGAACGACAAAGGTTACCAGCCGGTGCCTGGGTTGCGACCCCGGTCTGGCACCGCGCCAAGTTCGGCCCTAACCCAACAAGCGGTCAGTACTCCCAGGGGCCCGGTACCCAACGAAAGGCGTCGCCGTCGACCGCCACATGGCAGACGGACGGGAACGACAGGTGAGTGGCCACCAGCGACTCGCGGTTCGCCGCCAGCTCCCGCAAAAGACCGACGCGGACGCGGGCCGCCTCCTCGGGGTCGTGTTCGAAGCCGTTGTACCAATCGGGGTGTTCGAACCCGACCTGGAACACGGCGTCGCCGGCGAACGTCAGCCGGTCGCCGCCGGACGCCAGGCGGACCACGCTGTGCCCGGGGGTGTGGCCGCCGGTGCGATGGACGAGCACCCCCGGCGCCACCTCGTACTCCGTCTCGAACGGCCGCATCTGACTGCTGTACTCGTTCAAGAACCGCTTGGCCGTCCGCCGCAGCGCGTCCGGGAACCCCGGCGGCATGGAGACGCGGGAGAAATCGGGCGACGCCCAGAACTCGGCCTCGGCGGCCGCCAGGTGGACCCGCAGGTCGGGACGCAGCCGGTCCCTCACCCCGTCGACGAGCAGCCCGCCAATGTGGTCCATGTGCATGTGGGTAAGCACCACGTCGGTCACGGATGCGAGATCGATGCCGGCGGCCTCCAGTCGCTGGACCAACCGCCCGGCCCGCGGCAAGTTCAAGTCCGGGTCCGCCCCTAGCCCAGCGTCGATGAGTATGGTCCGGTCGCCGCTGCGCACCACGACCACGTTCAGCGCCCACTCGAGCATCGTCCGGCCGCTGGAAGTGGTCCTCCAGCCAGGCCGACCGGACGGTCGGGTCGGCGTTGTGGCCCAACATCGCGCCTGGCAGCGATAGCACCCCATCGCTGATCACCAGCACGTCAATCTCGCCGACCTGCAGCGCGTAGCGCGACGGAACCAACTCGTCGGACGCCGGTCTCCTGCCGAACGCCGCCGGTTCGACCATCGAAGAAATCTTCCGTTCATTCATGTTCGGTTCTCCTTGTTAATGAGTTCCCTTTATGAAACTGGGCGTGATTGCCCGACATTTCTCTGAGTGTTGTTCTCATTCAAAGGCGCGTGTCCTGGGGGATCACGACTTCAGGAATGCCAGCAAGTCGGCATTGATCACGTCGGCGTGCGTCGTGCACATGCCGTGCGGAAACTTCTCGTAGACCTTCAGCACGCCGTTCTTCAGCAGCTTGACCGACAGCAATGCGGAGTTGGCGATCGGCACGATCTGGTCGTCGTCGCCGTGCATGACCAGTGTCGGCACGTCGATGGTTTTCAGGTCTTCGGTGAAGTCCGTCTCGGAGAAGGCCTTGACGCCGTCGTAGTGCGCCTTCGTGCTCCCCATCATGCCCTGGCGCCACCAGTTCTGGATCACGCCCTGGGACACCTTCGCGCCCGGCCGGTTGAAGCCGTAGAAGGGACCGCTCGCGAAGTCGAGGTAGAACTGTGCGCGGTTCGCCGCGTATTGCTGCCGCAGGCCATCCAGAACCTCGACGGGCATGCCGCCCGGATTGGCGGCCGTCTTGACCATGAGCGGCGGCACGGCCCCGATCAGCACCAGCTTGGCGACGCGGCCCTTGCCGTGGCGGGCGACGTATCGAGTTGCCTCGCCGCCGCCGGTCGAATGGCCGATGTGGATGGCGTTGCGCAAGTCGAGGTGCTCGACGACCGCGGCGACGTCGGCGGCGTAGTGGTCCATGTCGTGGCCGTCGCTGACCTGGCTCGAACGGCCGTGTCCGCGCCGGTCGTGGGCGACGACGCGGTAGCCCTTCCCGACGAAGAAGAGCATCTGGGTGTCCCAGTCGTCGGAACTCAGCGGCCAGCCGTGATGGAACATGATCGGCTGCGCGTTTCTGCGGGCCCCAGTCCTTGTAGTAGATCTCGACGCCGTCTTTGGTGCTGACGAAGCTCATGGGATTGTCTCCATTGTGGTGGTGACAAGAATCATGGGATGGTTTCCTCGTGGGCGGCGGGGCGAAAGCGCCCGCCTGAATCTGCCCGGACCTACACCCGAGCCGCGGAGCGGTTGAGCCAAGCTTCGAATCGCGTCGGGCCGATGCGCGGGTTGGCTCCCCTTGGCTTGAGGCCGAGATCGTCCAGCGCCGCGCCGTAGTAGCGGGCCTGCGGGTCGGCGACCACACTTCGCGTGTCCCCGCTCGCGGCCAGGGCCTTGCCCACGAACGCGGCGATCGACAGGGACTCAGGCCCGGCCACCTCCAGCATGCCGTTGGCCGGCGACCCCACGGCGACGTCGGCCAGGGCCGCCGCGACGTCGTCCGCCGCCAGCGGCTGCATGGGGGCGTCGGAGACGCGGACCGTGTCAGTGCCCGGCCCGGCGATCGCGCCGAGGAACTCGAAGAACTGCGTGGCCCGGAGGATCGTGTAGGGCACCTTGCTGGCCTTGATCAGCTTTTCCTGGGCGACCTTGGCCCGCATGTAGCCGCTGTCCGGTATGCGGTCGGCCCCCACCACCGACAGCGCGACGTGGTGCTTCACCCCGGCGGCCGCTTCCGCGGCGAGGATGTTGCGGGTCGATGTCTCGAAGAACTCCAGCACCGCCTTGTCCTCCCACGACGGCGAGTTCGTCACATCGACGACGACGTCCGCGCCGGCGAGCGCTTCGGCCAGCCCTTCGCCGGTGATGGTGTTGACGCCCGACGAGGGGGAGGCCGACACGGCCTCGTGGCCCCGCTCGCGCAGGAGGGGGATCAGTTTCTTCCCGATGAGCCCGCTGCCGCCGATTACCACGATCTTCATGTTGGATCTCCTTGAATGTGGCCCCGATATCGGGGCCGTTAATCGATTTCCGACACCGACCAGCGGGCCGCGCGCGATCGCGCGTGGCTCGCGTTCACTCTTACTTTTTCTCCTTCTCGGGGATGACGATGTCCTTGGCGTCCTCCGGGTGCAGGACGATGGCGATGAAGCGCGTCTTGTCCTTCTTGCTCGGGATTCCTGCCATGCCGTGCAGGCAGCCGGTCGGCTCGTAGAAGGTGTCACCGGCCTTGAAGATCTTGGGCTGGTTGTCGTCGATGGCCCACTCGTACTCGCCCTCCAGGATGTACCCGAACGCCGGGCCGGGATGGCGGTGCGCCGCCTCCACCTCGCCCGGCGCCAGCGTCACCTCGACCATCGTGGCCTTCGCCTTCTTCCCGTCCAGCTTCTCGATGATGTCCTTCTGGGAGAGCACCTTGACTTGAACGCCGCCTTTGCCGTGTCCGCCGTGTTGCGCCAGGGTCATCCCGCCGACCGCGAGAGTACCAAAGACAATCGCCAACAGGCTGCGTCGCATGACTTTTCCTCCGATAGAACTAAGGTGCGTTCGCCTTTCCGCAACAAGGATGTTGGGGCGATTCTGTGACAGAGCGGGGGCGTTTTCTTCAGGGCCGAGAATACAGCCAGGCTTAATATATCCGTTGTGCCCGCTTCCCGTCTCACACTTTTCCTGGGAGGGGCGGGTGGACAACAAAATTGATAAAATGGCTGAGCTGCCTTCTTCTTCAGGTGCCCTTGGCCATGGAAGAATCATCATCAACGACGGTGATCATCCAGGGATACCTGGACGCCCTGTCCGGGAGACGCCGCCGCCGAGCCGATCGTTCGGGAGCTGTTGGAACGGGCGGTCGGCCGCTTGCGCCTGTTGTGTGCCACGTTTCTGTACAAAAGCTACCCGCGGCTCACGCGACCACCCGTGAACCTGGAGACGGACGAGTTGCTCGGGGGCGTCGTGGCCGGGCTGCTCACGGCCTTGCGGACGACCCGCCCCCCGACGGTCCGCCGGTTCTTCGCGCTGGCCAACCAGCACATGCGCTGGCAGCTCAATGACCTGGCCCGCCGCCTAGATGAACGGCCGGCCGCCGCGGCCCTGGCGGAATCCGGGGTCGCGGCCCCGCCAGACAGCACCGCCTCCGGCCTCAGCCCGGACGGCCGGCGCATGCTGGAGGTGATCGAGGGTCTCCCCGAGGACGAGCGGGAGGTCTTCGACCTGGTCGGCATTCAGGGGCTGACTCATGCCGAGGTGGCCGTGGTGGTCGGGTGTTTCCGAGAAGACGGTGCAGCGGCGACTGAACCGGGCCCGGCTCCTGCTGGCGGAGCGGCTGGCTGACCTTCGCCCGGCCACGTCATGCGAACCCACGCCGCCGCCGGGTGACACGCCCTCAGCTTGAGGAAGGTTCCGATGGCCGGCAACCCCCGAGTGCTCGGACTGCTCGAGGAGATGCTCGACGCGGGGAAGACGCCGGAAGAGGTGTGCCGCGGCTGCCCCGAGCTGCTCGCCGAAGTCCGGGAGAGGTGGAGGGAGTTCCGCCTCATCGACGCGGCCGTCGTTGAGTTGCTCCCGGGCCTTCGGACGACCCCGGATGCCGGCGCGGTCACGTCCGTGCCCACCGCCGCCGACCTGCCGCAGGTACCCGGGTACGAACTCTTCGGTGAGGTCGGCCGCGGCGGCATGGGCGTCGTCTACCGGGCCCGCGACCTGTCCCTCGACCGGGACGTGGCCGTCAAGCTGCTCCAGGACAGTTACCCGGCCGACTCGCCCATCGCCCGCCGATTCACCGACGAGGCCCGGATCACCGCCCAGCTCCAGCACCCTGGCGTCCCGCCTGTTTACCGAGTCGGCGCCCTGCCCGACGGCCGGCCGTTCCTGGCCATGAAGCTGATCAAGGGCCGCACCCTGGCCGCCATGCTGGAGAGCGACCGGACCCCGCCGCCGATCGGGGACGGTTCGTGGCCATCTTCGAGCAAGTCTGCCAGGCGGTCGCCTACGCCCACTCGCTTCGTGTCATCCACCGAGACCTGAAGCCGTCGAACGTCATGGTCGGCAAGTTCGGCGAGGTCCAGGTCATGGACTGGGGACTGGCCAAGGTCCTTCCCGAGGGATGGTTCGACAAGTGAAAGCCAGGCTTGTGGCCGGCCGCCGGCGGACGACGGGACGGTGATCCGCAGCCGACTCCCTACGCCTGACACCCCGGGCGATGCGGGGGCTCCGACGCCGCCGACCCGCGCCGGGAGCGTGCTGGGGACGCCCGGCGTACATGGCGCCGGAGCAGGCCAGCGGGGAGGTGGACCGGCTGGACACGCGAAGCGACGTGTTCGGCCTTGGGGCTATCCTGTGCGAAGTCCTGACCGGTCAGCCGCCGTACACCAGTCGAGACGAGGACGAGATCGTCCGCAAGGCGACGTACGCCAACCAGGTCGACGCCCACGCCCGGTTGGCCGACTGCGGGGCCGAGCCGGAGTTGGTGGCCCTGTGCCTGAAGTGCCTGGCCCCGGAGCCGGACGACCGGCCGCGGGACGCCGGCGAGGTGGCGGCGGCGGTGGCGGCGCTGCGGGCGGCGGCCGAGGAGAGGGCCCGGCGGGCCGAACTCGACCGCGTCCGGACGGCCGAGCAGGGCAAGCGGCGACGGGTGCTGCTGGCCGCAAGTGCGGCAATTGTTGCGGTGCTGCTGGCCGGGCTGGGCGTCAGCCTGTGGCAAATGTGGCGGGCAACCGAAGCCGAAAGCCAGGCGAATCAAAACCTGCAAGCCGAACGACGCGCCCGGCAAGACGAAGCGAAGGCCCGGCAGCAGGCATTCGACGCCTTGCGGAGCATGACTGCGGAGGTGGTGGAACGGAAGTTCGCCCAGGGGGCGGTGCTGACGGAGGACGACCGGGCATTCCTGCGCGGCATCATCGCGCAGTTCGATGCCTTCGCCGCGATCAAGGGAGACGACGCCGACAGCCGGGCGGTGCGAGCGGAGGGGCGATTCCGCGTCGGAGCAATGCGTTACAGTCTGGGTGAACATCGAGAGGCGTTGGAGTGACTACGACCAGGCCCACAACATCTACCAGCAACTGGCGGCCGAATTCCCGAGCAATTCCGAGTTCCGCCACGAATTGGCAAGATGCCACAGCAACCGCGGACTTCTGCTCGGTCGACACCGGCCGGCTTCCGGACGCGGAGAAGGACTACCATCGAGCCTTGAACATCCATAAGCAACTGGCGGCCGACTTCCCTGCACGACCCGAGTTTCGCCGCAGCCTGGCCATCAGCCTCAACAACCGGGGCGTTCTGCTGTTCGGCGCGGGCCGGTTCCAAGGAGGCTGAAGAGGACTACGAGCAGGCGCTGAGCATCCAGAAGCAACTAGCGGCCGAATTTCCTTCGCAGCCCGAGTTCCGCGAGGAGCTGGCCAGCAGTCACAACAACCGCGGCGCCATGCTCGGCGATCGCGGCCGGCACGACGACGCCATGAAGCAGATCGACCTCGCCGTTTCCATTCGCAAACAACTGGCGGCCGAATTTCCCGCCAGGTTTCGAGTTTCGCGACGAACTGGCAGCCAGCCACATTAACCGCGGTCGCCTCTTTTATGCCGTTGGCAAGTTGCCGGAAGCGGAGAGCGAATACGACCAAGCCCTGAGCATCTACAAGGTGACTGGCGGCTGACTATCCGACACGACCCGAATTCCGCCAGTAGCCTGGCGAAGAGCTACATTGGCCGTGGCTTCATGCACTGGAGCGCACGGGTCGCCTGAAGGAGACAGAGCAGGACTATGATCAGGCCCTGAGCATCCAACGGCAGCTTGGCCGCTGACTTCCCCGACCACTTCGATCTGGCGGAGCGATCTGGCAGCCACTTGCCTCAACCTGGCGCTTCTCAACCGACAACAGGGAGACTTGACTGCCGCCAAACGACTGCTCCTGGAGGGCGGGCCGCACACCTGGCCGCCCTGAAGGCCAACCCCCGACATCCGGGTTATCGTCAGATTCTATCGCAACCAGTTAGGTTCGCTGACTGCGGTCCACGCGGAGCTTCTTGAGGAGGAGGACGCCGTCCGCACCGCCGAAACCTGCCGGGACCTGGGCTGGGACGCGCCCGCGGACGCCTACAACGCCGCGTGTTTTCTGAGCCTGTGTGTCCCCATCGTGGCCAAGCACGACACGTTGGACGTCACGCAGCGCGAGGAAGCGGCGCAGTTCTACGGCGACGCGGCGATGAAGCTGCTCCGCGATGCGGTGAGCAAGGGCTACAAGGACGTGGCGCACATGAAGAAAGACAGCCGACCTCGATCCCCTGCGGCAGCGGGACGACTTCCGAATTCTCGTCGCGGAACTGGAGGGGAAGGGGAAGTAGGCTACGGCCGCCTTGCCGCGGGCGCCCCGTGCAGCGTCGCGGCGTCTCGCTATATCCCCCGTGTTTCGCCAGCCAATCGACACGTCAATCCAACGATCTTGTCGCCCTCAGCCGTGATGTGCTGATTGATGATGACGGGATCGGGAAGACCGGTCCTGTCAAAGTTGCCGTCGACTTTGGTCGTTACAACGGTTGCTCCGTCGCGGTCCAACACATCGATGACTTCGAGGGTGACCTGGGCATCGAAGATCTCGCGGTCGCTCCAGGCCTTGATCGCGGCGAGGCCTCGGAATTCCCGGCCGTTGTCGTTGACCGCGGCGCCGTCGGCGAAGAGAGCGACGAACGCGGCGGAATCGTGGTCGTTGGTCGCGCGGACATAGGCGGCGGCAATCTCGGGTAATGTCGTCGTCATGGCTGTCTCCTGAGTTGAGAAAAGCTGAAGCCCGTTGCTCCGTTTTCCTCTTAGACACAACCGGAGCATGACTGTGACAACTCCTATTTGAGATTCTTCAATTCAGCTGCAGCGCCGCCCGCACCTCCTCGTTTTCCAGCATCCGCCGCAACCAGCTCACCTGGTCCGACGGCTGGAGAAACGGGTGATCGCGGTAAATGGCCGCGTACTGCCGTTCGACGACGTCCTCGATCTCGCGGACCGTTTCGGCAGCGACATCCTTGACGCGCTCGACATGCTGCGGAACGAACAAGAGATGATGGGGATCGACGTGGCCTCGCCTCGATGAAGCCCTTGGTCTTCTTGGGGCAGCGGCAGGGGTTGTTCTTGTTCACCAGGCCGCACTGGTTGTTCATGAAGCTGTAGAGGTCGCGGCGGGCGCGGGCCAGGCACTGACGGAAGTTGTCGGCGGTCATCTCCAGAACCTCGCCGCCAACCGTGTCGCTGGCGCCGAGGATCTCGCCGAGCGTGAAGATCAGCCGCTGCTTGCGGTCCAGGCAGAGCAGCATACCCGTCGTGCAGCCGATCTTGGCTTCCTCGACCAGGAGCGGCACTTCAACGGGCACGCTTTTCGGATCGGGCAAGTCGAGATCGGGCGTGCGGTCGATGGCGGCGCCATACATGGCGAACGTCAGTCGTTTGTGTCTCCGCGCTGCGGCGCTTCATGTTGAGGACGTGATTGGCGGCGATGCGGTAGAGCCAGGTGCGGAACTTGCTTTCGCCCTTGAAGGTGCTGAGCTTGGTGATGACCTTGACGAGCACTTCCTGGGTGACCTCCTCGGCGTCCTGCGGCTGGAAGACCATGCGGACGGCGATGTTGTAGATCCACGCCTGATGCCGCAGGACCAGCTTCTCCAGCGCGGCACGGTCGCCGTTCTTGGCCTGCTCGACCAGCTCGGCATCCGCAGGATCGCCCTCGGCGACTTCGGTGAAGGGATTGAACATCATCAGCTCCTCGGTGACTGCCGAACTAATCCGATGAAAGAGCCAGGGCGAATTCGGGCATGGTGATCGTGCGGCGCGCTGGATCGATGACGAGGGCCGAACGCAAGAGCTGGGCGAATGGTTCGCTAACTTCCGCGGCGAGCGCATCCGCGCTCAACGCTTCAGTGCGGCGAAAAACCTCAAGCACGTTTGCGCCGTCCACTGCACGGCGCCCGGTCAGCATCTCGTATAGCATCAGGCCGAAGGCAAAAACATCCGTCGCCGGAGTGGTTTGTTCACCGCGCGTCTGTTCGGGAGCCATGTAATACGGCGTTCCGGAGATGGCGCCGTTGGTGTTCGGCGTCCACACTGCCGTCTCATCAGGCGATTGTGGACGCTCCGCGCGGCGCGAAAGGCCGAAGTCCATGATCTTGACGACGCCGGCCGGTGTAATCATCACGTTTGCCGGCTTCAGGTCGCCGTGAACCACGCCCTGTGCGTGCGCTCCGGCCAAACCCTGCGCGACTTGTCGCGAGACGGCCTTGGTATCCGCGTGCGAGAGCGGCCCAGCGGTCAGCCGTTCCGCCAACGTCTGACCTTCAATGTACTCCATTACGATCATCGGAAATCCGTGCCCGGCATCGAGGGCGTGAATAATGCACACGTTGGGATGGTTTAGAGCCGCGGCCGTGCGCGCTTCGCTAAAGATCGAGTCGGACGGCGAGGCGCCCGAAGTACGAAGCACTTTAAGCGCGACAGACCGGTCGAGGTTTAAGTCGTGTGCCTTGAGAACAGTACCGAATGCGCCTCGACCAATGACCGCTTCGACGCGATACGGGCCGACCACCCGACCGGGCCCGAGTTCTTGGCTGGCATCGAGTGCCGCTTGTCCGGGCACCCAATCGCTGGGGCAGAGGCCGCCTTGTTGGAGTCCGTCCAGCACGCGCAACACTTCGTCGGTGCCGCGGCCCACGGACAAACTGTGAACCACCTGGTATTGAAGGACGCCGTTGGGATCGATGATGAAGAGGCCTCGCATGGCCACGTGTTGCCGCGGCACATAGACGCCGTAAGCAATGCTAACCCGCCCGTCCTCGTCCGAGCACAACGGATAGTTCAAGGCGCCGATTCCGCCCTGCCCCTCGGTCAGCCAGCGCTCGTGCGTCTCGACCTTGTCTGTGCTGACGGCCAATACATCACATTCGCGACGACGAAACTCGTCGATGCGACCGCTGACCGCGGTCAGTTCCGTCGGTCAGACGAGAGAGAAGTCGCGTGGGTAAAAGAGAAGCACTAGCCAGCGGTCGAGGTAATCCGCCAAGCGGACCGTGCGTGATCGGCCCGACCCTTCGGTGGACGGCATGACAAAATCCGGTGCGCGCCGCCCGACGGTCGCCGTATCAGCCGCCATAACCTGACTCCTTACTCGACGCGCAATTTCTCCCAAAGATTAGATGTATTGGGTGATCGAAAGATTCGCAGCGCCGTCGCCGATCACGTTGCGTTGGATCGCAATCAACCCTTCGCACCTTTTCGGACGACCGGAAATCCGGACTCTTGCCACGCATTCCAGCCGCCTCTCAAGGCACGCGCCACCGTCCATCCGTTTTCTCGCAGTTCCCGCGCCACACGGGCGCTGGTCGCCTCGTTTGGTCAGGCACATATTACGGTCATCACGGTTTCCTTCGACAGGTTGAACTCAGCAGCATCAAGAATTGCGCGATCGGGATTCAAGCGTACCGCACCCTGGGCGAGAAATTCACTTTCGTTAAAGGTGCGTTCGGTACGGGCGTCAGCTATTGCAACGGGTACCCCGGTTTGCTGAAGGGCACGTAATTCCGCGATGTCTATGTACTCGGAGTGGGCTAAGTGCGCTTGCGCCTCTTTGGCTTCTGGCGCCCGCCCTGGTTCCAATGGTCCGAGGACTCGAGCGTCCGGCGCGTTCTGCCGTTTTGAACGCAGAAGCACCATTGGTGAAAGGCCATGTACCGTGATCGACACGAGCACGACCAAACAACACACTGGCAGAAGTTGCTCTGCACTTGATATACCTGCAAATACCGGCAAGAGCACTAGCAACAATGAACTCAAACCGCGCGGTCCGAACCACGCTATTAAACCGCGATTGCGCCAAGACAGCGCTGGCGCCAGATATAACGCTGGCAGGAATGCGAGTGGGCGGGCGAGGAGCACAGCTCCGGTGAAAAGTAGTGTTGAGGGAGTTACGACACTGAAGCCGGTCCAGATGAGCGAAGTCCCTAGCAGCACAAACGTGAATAGCAGCGCCATTTCCGCCGTCGTCTCACCATACTCCAGGAAGCAGTCACAAAGTTCAACGTCTAATGCGGCGATGGTGAGGCCGGCAGCGAATGCGGCGAGGAAACCGCTGCCGTGCATCGCTTCGGCTCCGGCGAATGCGGCAAAGGCAACACCCAAGGAGTAGAGTGATTCGTAATCGCGGCGGACACCGGTGCGTCGTTTTACGAATTGCAACGCGGCGACGGCGAGAAGTCCAACCAAGACGCCCGCTACCGGACTGAGCAAGAATGTATTAAGCCCCAGCTTCGCCAAGTTCGTGCCAGCGGACGACGGTGACTGGTCTAAGAATGTCATAGCTAACAACACGATAGGGAGCAGAGCCGCGTCGTTCATACCGCTTTCGAGCCGGAGAGCTTGCCGTACGCTCGGGTCGAGCTCCGGACGACGTAGGAGCCCACGAAGCAGGACGGGATCCGTCGAGGCAAGTGCGGCACCGAGGATGGCCGCTAGTGCCGGTGACAGGTCGAGTATCCACCACGCGGCCAGGGCGATTAACCCAGCGGAAGCAAGGGTTCCCGGCCCCAGAACCAAGAGAGCAAGGAGTCGGTGCTGACGCATCCGCGCGATATCAAGCGAGACCGCGTCGGTAAATAGCACAAGGACAAGACTAAGCGTCGCGACGACCCGCAGCAGAAGTGAATCGACGCCGGCGTCCAAGAGGCCCAAACCCATTGGGCCGATGAGGACTCCTAAGGCGAGAAAGACGGCAACTTGCGGCAGCCCACTTCGCTCGACCAGTCCGGACAGCAGGGCCGACACTATGATCACGGCGCCCGTTAGCGCCAACATCGAAGCGAAAAGATCAGGGCTCAACGAAGTCCTCGTTTTTGCTGCCCGTATTCCGGCGCTGACGCACCAATGTCCACCTCGCGAATCGTCGCCTTCGTCGTCGGAATAGCCGTTGGCGCCACACTCAATGTGCGAAAACCCATTTGCAACAGACGTGGCACCCATGATTCTCGGCCGGCCAACTCTCCACAGAGTGTCACCGATCTTTGTTTCGCGTCAGCCAGGATAATACTCAATAATCGCAGAATCGACTCGTGATTATCCAGGTAGTAATCGTTAACCGCGGCGTCATCGCGGGCAGCCGCCAGCGTGTACTGCGTGAGGTCATTCGTGCCTATGCACAAAAAATCGACGTGCTTCAAGAGCGCGGCGATCGCCAGTGCCGCCGCCGGTGTTTCGACCATGGCGCCGAAGTCGGGAGGACGTACGATCTTTCTCTCGACGCACATCTCGTCGAAAGCCTCCCGCATTTTCCGAACGTCTTCTTCGAGGGTGACCATCGGAATGAGTATGCGGACGGAGTGTTCCTGCGAGAGTCGCAGAATCGCGCCCATTTGAGTACGGACAAGTTGTGGGTACTCCAGTAGGACACGCACGCCTCGGCGTCCCAAAACCGGATTGGACGGGGCGGGAAGGCGCAGATAGGGCAAAGGCTTATCACCGCCGATGTCCAAAAGACGAATGGTTACCGGCCTATCGCCCAATGGTGTAACTAACTGCTTTAGTTCCGTGAACAGTGCGGCTTCGCTCGGTGGAGTATTCCGCGCGAAATACAGTTGTTCAATCCGCAATAGTCCGACACCGTCGGCGCCGTTGTCGAGTGCAAGTTCGACATCATCCTCGATGCCGATATTCGCTTCGACTCGAATCCAATGGCCATCAAGCGACCGCGCGGGCTCTTTGCAGGCGCCTTTACAACGCATGAGTGTGGCCTGCCACTGTTCCACCCGCTCTTGGAATTCCGCGCGTGTGGTGGGCTGCGGCGCAATGATTAGTCGGCCGCGATATCCATCGACCAGGAGCTCCGTGGAGTTCGTAACGCGCGAGAGAATTCCTGGGATTTCCGTGATCGTGGGAATGCCCTTCTCACGTGCCAGTAGTGCCGCGTGTGATCCTTGCCCCAATGATTCGACGACAATGGCTGTCACCTTGGCCTTCGATAGCCGCACAACATCCGACGGCAATAGCCGCTCGACGACTAATACACTATGCTCGGGAATTGATTGCAGGCCTGTATCGTCGACGCCGCTGAGACGCCGAATGATATTTCGCCCTAAGTCAAGCACGTCATCGGCCCGCTCGCGAAATGTTTGATTCTCCAGAGCCTCGAATTTTGCATACCACCGATGGAACACGCGGCGAACCGCTGTTTCGGCGGTCAGCAATGACGTTCTGAGTTCTCGTTCGAACTCACCCGACGCAAACAGGTCCCGCAACATAATGCCATGTGCGCGAAAAATGCCAGCTAGCGCTGCATCGAATTCGAACTCGATGCGCGAAGCAGATCGTTCGAGTTCCGCAAGTGTCTCTTCGAAAGAATGGTTCAACCGAGCCAGTTCGTGTTCAACGTCATTTTCTGCGATCGCTTTCGGGGAGCCGCTGAACTTGAGGACATCACCGACTACCCAGGCCTGCCCCATGCCCAAACCTGGCGCGATGCCTCGTCCCACGAGTACGACTTCCGATTGGTTAGCGCCAATCGTAGTCTGACCGAGTCCGCCCATTGGGTCCCCTAACAGGTTCAAGGTTGGATCGAAAGCAATCGATGGGCGCAGGTAACGGCCAGGGAGCCATCGCCCACCGCGAAGCCTACTCGTTTCGTGGAACCGGAGCGGATATCTCCGGCCGCCAACACGCCGGGTACCGTCGTCTCTAGGGGACATGGGTCGCGGTCGGCACGCGGCCACGATCCCGAACGAATGACATCGCTGCCGGTCAGCAAATAGCCGTTGGCGTCGCGACCGATGCTGGATGGCAGCCATTCCGCAGAAGGTTCGGCCCCGATGAATACGAACACGGCGGAACATGGCAGTCGCCGTTGCGTCGCGTCGACGTGATTCTTAATTGTAATCTCGCTAATACGGCCGTCTCCCGTGACGGCGTCGATCTCGGTATGTTCGTGTACGACCACATTGGCGGTCGCCCGAATCCGATTCGCCAAGTATTCCGACATACGGGGGCCTAGCGTGCGACGAATGAGCAGATGCACCTTACGCGTCGGACAGCATTCGGCCAGAAACATCGCTGCTTGTCCGGCCGAATTACCCGCACCAACGACCGCAACGTCCGTGTTGTCGTATAGGTCCGCTTCAACCGTCGTACAGGCGTAGTGGATGCCCGCACCGGTAAACAGATCCGCTCCAGTGGCCTCCAGGCGCCGCCAATGAACTCCGAGCGCCAGGAGGATGACACGACAGCGTATCTGCGCGCCGCAGTCCAAATGAAGGACATGGAAATCATTTGCCGCCCTCGCCGGAACCAACTTCTGGACGTCGACAGGGGCGAAAATGTGTCCACCGAACTTCAGAAACTGTAAGACTCCGCGCGTGGCGAGGTCGGTACCGCTCAACCCGGCTGGAAAACCGATGAAATTCTCGATTCGCGACGACCCGGCCGCCTGGCCACCTGGGCCGAGCCGGTCCAGCAACAAGGTCGACACACCTTCGGACGACGCATAGACGGCCGCAGACATACCGGCCGGTCCAGCACCAACGACCACGAAATCGACATCCTGCCCGGGGCAATGTCTCCAAATGCCGGCGCCGCAGGCAAGCTCCTGTAGGGTCGGATTCACAAGGATCCGGCCGCCTCCACACTCAATTGCCGGCAGTTTCTTGGGAGAGCCTAGCGCCCTGAAGACCTTCCTGCCGTCCTCGGTTTCCGGATCGAACCATGTGAAGGGGACAAAGTTCTTGTACAGAAACTCGCGAACGGTGTTGGTGCCCGGGCAACGGCCTGGACCAACGACGCGCAATCCAAGTACGCCGGACTTAGACAAAAGCTCCCGGCGACGCGTGAATGCGACGATCAGCTTTTCGCCCAAGCTAGGAACACGATTGAGTAAGGCCCTGAGATGACGTCCGGGGACGCGCCAAACACGACACTTGCCCCGAGCTATCGCGGTCACGATAACTGGGCGACCGGTGAGGAGGTCGATATCACCTGTGAACTGGCCAGGGTGGTGGGAAACAATCAACCGATTGCCATCGGTCGGATTGAGAATGTCGATCTGCCCGGACTCTACGACGAACATGTCGATTTCGGCCTGACCGGCGCGAAAGACGGTTTCGCCATCGTCGTAATCACGGGGCGTTGCCAGCGGCTTGAGGACGGCGAGTTCCGGGGTCGAAAGCCGGGGAAACGCCACTTCTTGACTCGGAGACATCACTTGCCCTCAATAAAACGGATTGTATTCCAGCGCCGCCTTGCGGCGGGAGGATTACGCCGACCATGGCGGCGAAGAGATCTCCATTCCCAAAGTGGGCGTGCTGGGCACCCTTTGGCAGGATTTCTCAAACCAATTTGCACGCCTCATCAAAGTCGAGGCGCGGCGAGCGAGGATGGAGCTTGCTCGCGTCGCCGTACCCGAGGTTGCAAAGGAAATTCGATTTGACCGTCGTCCCCGCGAAGAACGCCGCGTCCACCCTGGCGTTGTTGAACCCCGACATCGGGCCACAGTCGAGGCCCAGCGCCCGGGCGGCCAGCATAAAGTACGCGCCCTGCAGCGATGAGTTCCTCAGCGCGTTGTACTCCAGCACGTTGTCCGGAAGGTCCTTGAACCACGCCTTCGCGTCCGCGTGTGGGAACAGCTTGGGCAATTGCTCAAAAAAGTGGATGTCCATGCCGAGGATAGCAGTGACGGGCGCCGCCATCGTCTTGTCCACGTTCCCCGCGTCGAGCGTGGGCTTCAGCCGTTCCTTCGCTTCCCGCGACTTCACGAAGACGATGCGCATCGGGCACATGTTCGCCGAGGTCGGCCCCATCTTCGCCAGATCGTAGACCTGCCTCAGCAGTGCGTCCTCCACCGGCTTGTCCAGCCAAGCATTGTGAGTCCGCGCATTGCTGAACATGAGGTCCAGGCCTTTACTCATCACGTTACTCATGTCGATCCTCGTGTGTGTCCGCCGAGTCTACCCGGCAGAACCTGTTGTATGTGCGCAACGAAGCGAGCAACCGCGCCCTTTCAACTATCGATCGGCGTCACTAGCCGAGTTGTACGTTCTGGACGTCCGCCGTTCTCGTCATTTGGCTTGCCGCCGTAAGAGACTGACGGAATCTCTTGGACGGGTTCTTTCGCGTTTCGGCTTTGTCTGCTAAACCTGCGGACGACGTAGAAGAACACCGGCGTCAGAAAGATCCCGAACAGGGTTACGCCGATCATGCCGGCGAAGACCGCCGTGCCGAGGGGGCGTCGCATCTCGGCGCCGGCCCCTGCCGCGATCACCAGCGGAAACACGCCGAGGATGAACGCGAACGACGTCATGATGATAGGCCGGAGGCGCACACGGGATGCTTCCACCGCGGCATCGAACACAGACGCACCCTCCTGCTGCCGGTCGCGGGCAAACTCAACAATCAAGATGGCATTCTTGGCGGCCAGGCCGACGAGCACCACGAAACCGACCTGTACGAAGATGTTCACGTCCATCCTCACAAGGGCAATGCCGGCCAAAGCGCTCAGAAGGCACATGGGTACGACCAGGATCACGGCCAACGGCAGTGACCAGCTCTCGTATAGGCCCGCTAATACAAAGAAGACCAGCACAACACCCAGCGCAAACGCGCTGAAGGGGTTCTGCTGCAAGTCTCGTAATCGCTCGACCTTGCTTTCCTGTTTCTGCAAGTAGCTCAGCTCGGTCCACTCGGTGGTCATATTGCGCGGGAGACCCCAAGCCAGCCTCTCCATCGTCGACAGGACGTCGCCGGTGCTGACCCCAGGCAAGGAGGCGCCGTTAATCGCGGCCGCCGGGAACATGTTGTACCGGGTGATTTGGACCGGCCCGCTGGACTCGCGCACATCGGCCACCGAACCCAGCGGCACCACATCGCCGTCCGCGTTGCGGACCTTAAGCTGGCGGACAATGTCCGCGTCCACACGGAAGGCGGCATCGGCCTGGACGTTGACCTGCCAAGTTCGACCGAAGCGGTTGAAGTCGTTGACATAGTAGCTGCCCAAGTAGGCCTGCAGCGCTTCGAAGACGGCGGTGAGTTCCACGCCCATCGTCTTGACCTTGGCCCGGTCGATGTCCACGTATAGTTGAGGGGTGCGGGCGCGGAAGCCGTTGAACAGGCCGACAAGGCCGGGCTGTTGGTTCCCTTTGACGACGAGGTTGTCCGCCTGTGCCTGCAGCGCGTCGAAGTTAACGTCGCCGGTCGCCTCAACCATCAGCTTGAATCCTCCTGCGTTGCCAAGACCCCGCACCGCCGGCGGCCCGAAGACGAGCACGCGAGCTTCCGGGACCTCACGTTGCAAGCGCCCGCGGAGCTGGGCGGCGATGGCGTCCCCACTTAGTGCCGCGGCGTGCCGTTCGTGGAAAGGCTTGAGAATGATGAACATGGAGCCGTAGTTTGAGCTGACAGCATTCAAGACAAACGACTGCCCCGGAATAGCCACCGTGCTTTCGATGCCGGGAATTTCGCGGGCAATCTTTTCCACCGCCTCGGTCACCTCGACCGTACGCTCCAGCGCGGCCGAGTCGGGCAGCTGGATGTTGACCAGCAAATAGCCTTTGTCCTGGCTGGGGACGAACCCGCTGGGTACGCGCGCGAAGCCGAAGCCGGTCAGTCCGATCAGCCCGACGTAGACCAGGAGCACAATGGCGCTGAGGCGCAGGCTCCACCCCACGGTCTTGCCGTAGGCTTGGGTCGCCCGCTCGAACACCCAATTGAAGCCCTGGAAGAGACGCCCCAAGACCCAGTTCACCGGCCGGATCAAGAACCAGCCGAGCGTCCCGCCGGCGAGAGCACCAGGCAGGAACAGCAAAGCGTAGATCCCCCAAGTCAACAGAGTGGTTTTGAGGCCGCCCGCTACCGGCTCACCGTGCCCTTCCCCCGTTGGAAGACCCAACCAGGCACCCAGTGTTGGCGCCAGCAGCCACACAGATGCCAGTCCTCCGAATAGGGCGAAGGCCCACCAGGGCAGCGCCTCCTTACCCTGGTGGCCGTGCTCGCCCGGCTTGCGGCTGGCGAAGATCCACGCCGCCCGCGCCGGCGTCATGGTCATGGCGTTGATGGCCGAGATGATCATCGCCACCGAGATGGTTAGGGCGAACTGGCGGAAGAACTGGCCAGTGATTCCGCCCAGAAAGGCGCTGGGCAACAGCACCGAACTGAGCACCAGCGTGATCGCCAGGATCGGCCCGGTGATCTCGTTCATCGCCTGGATGGTGGCCTCGCGCACCGGCAGGCCCTTGTCCAACCAGCGTTCGATGTTCTCGAGCACGACGATGGCGTCGTCCACCACGATGCCAATAGCCAGCACCAGCCCGAACAAGGTCAGGTTGTTGAGGCTGAAGCCCATCAGGTTCATGACGGCGAAGGTGCCGACGAGCGAAACCGCCACGTCGATCACGGGCAGGAGCAGGGCTTTCCAGTCTTGCAGGAAGAGCAGCACGACGATGGCCACCAGGATCACCGCGTCGCGCAGCGTAACGAACACTTCATTCACGGACTCGCGGATGAACGGCGTCGTGTCGTAGTTGATCTCGTAGTTGAGTCCCTTGGGAACCCGGTCAGGGCTCCACATCTCGCGCATCTTGGCTTTAACGCCGTCGGCGACGTCGAGGGCGTTCGAGCCTGGCAGTTGAAAAATGCCGATGCCCACAGACGGCTTGCCGTTCCGCCGCAAAAGCACGTCCTGATTCCGAGCGCCCAGCTCGATCCGGGCGACATCCTTGAGGTAGGTGACCTCGCCGTCGGCGCCGGTCTTTAGGATGATGTCAGCGAACTGTTCGGCTTCTACCAGCCGGCCGAGCGTGCTCATCGTGTACTGAAAGTCCTGCCCGCTGGGAACGGGGGGCTGACCGATCTGCCCAGCGGCCACTTGAACGTTCTGCTCACGCAATACTCGGATCACGTCGCCGGCCGCCAGGTTCCGCGACTGCAGCTTGTCCGGGTCCAGCCACACGCGCATGCTGTAGTCCTGCGCGCCAAACACCAATGCTTCGCCAACGCCCTCCACTCTGGCTAGAGCATCCTTGAGATGAATCGTGGCATAATTGCTCATGTAGAGCTGGTCGTAGTAGGGTCGCCCGGTCGCTGGGTCATCTTCGGAACCCAGGGCAAAAACCAGGAGCAAGTCCGGGGACCGTTTCTTGATGGTCACGCCGATGGTCCGAACCACGTCCGGGAGGATCGGCTCGGCGATGGCAACACGGTTCTGCACCAGCACCTGGGCCATGTTCACATCGGTGCCCAGCTTAAACGTCACGTCCAGGGTGTAGCTGCCGTCATTGTTGCTCTGCGACGACATGTACAACATGTTTTCGACACCGACGACTTGCTGCTCGATCGGCGCTGCCACGGTGTCAGCCACCACCTGAGCATTGGCGCCGGGATACCGAGCCGTCACCTGCACGGTCGGCGGCGTGATCTCCGGGTACTCGGCGATCGGCAGCAGGACCGCGGCAATGCCTCCAAGCAGGATGATGACCACGGAGATGACCCAAGCCAGCACAGGACGGTCGATGAAGAAACGCGCCAGCATCTTAGTCCTCTTTTTTTTTTGGACGACGAGTCCGAGGTTGGTGGTCTAACATCAAGGCGCGGCCTGCGCCGCGCGCGCAGTCCCATTTTGGTCCCGAGCAATTTTCGGATTCGGCATTTCTACGAGCTTCGGCTCTACGACCATGCCCGGCCGCACCTGTTGCAGTCCGTTGACGATCACTCGTTCCCCCGGATTCAAGCCGTCGTTGATCGCCCGCAGGCCATCATGCAATGCTCCAGTTCTAATGGGGCGCACGACGACCTCGTTCTTGTCGTTGACAACGTAGAGGACCTTCTGGCCTTGGTCGTTGTCGAGGGCGCGGTCAGTGACTAGCAGCGCCTTGTGGGGTCGGCCGATGGGCACTCGGACCCGGCCGAAAAACCCGGGAGAGAGGGCTTCGTCCTTGTTCGGGAACACGCCGCGGACACGCAGGGTGCCGGTTTTCGGATTGACCTGGTTGTCCACGAAATTGATGGTGCCCGTGTGCGGAAATCCTTCTTCGCTGATCAAGGCCAGGGCCACGGGCCATTCGGTCTCGCGAGCCGAGACCGCTTTCCCCTCGCGGATCAACTGGCGGACGCGCAGGACAGTGCGCTCGTCCACGTCGAAGTACGCATATATCGGGTCCACTGACACGATGGTGGTGAGCGCGGTGCCACCGCCCGCTTGTCCAGACTGGATCAGGTTTCCCTGGGTAACTAGGTACCGGCTGACGCGGCCGCTGACCGGGGCGAGGATCTTCGTGTATTCAAGGTCCAGTTTGGCCCGTTCCGCCGCCGCCTTCAGCGCTTGGAGCGAGGCGGCCGCTTCCCCTCGATCGCCAGCGATCTTGTCGTACTCCTCCCGGCCGATCGCCCCCGTGCCCACCAACCGCTGCGCCCGCGCCAGGTCCGCGTCGAGCCGCTTGACTCGGGCTTCTATCGAGACCAAGTTGCCTTCGGCCTGTTTCCATTCTGCTTCGTAGGTGCGAGCGTCGATCTCGAAAAGAACATCTCCCTTTTTTACCAGCTGCCCTTCCTGGAAGTTGACCTTGTCCAGATAACCCCAGACGCGCGCCCGTACCTCGACGGAATCAACCGCGGCCGTCCGGGCGGTGAAGTCCGCGTAGTCGGTTACTTCTCGCTCGACAGGGTAGCTTGCTGTGACCGGGATCGGCCCTGTTTCCGCCGACTCCACGGCGGTCTTTCCGCAGCCTGATAGGCCAACACATAGCCCAAAAAGCAAGGAAATGCCATTACCCGAAACCAATGAGCATTTCACCACCGCATCACTCTCCTTTCGCAGCGGGCTTCCGTCCCCATTCCTTGACGTTTTCCCGCAGCACGTTCCAGACGTCCAATTCCAAATCGACCCACGAGGTCCGTACACCATGCCGAAGAACGACGGGATAGACTGCCTCCGTGAGTATAGCCGCTAAGTTTTCCAGAGAAGACTCCCAATAAGCAGCGGTTCCATTGCGGGTATTCATAAATGGTTTCTCCGTAGTTGTATGTTCTTGATGTGTTCCAAACCCAGGAAGCGCCGCACCTTTGCCCACCAGCGGTGCCGCTGGCGGGGGAGAAGCGACAGCCGCTCATTGAGCCAAGCGTGAATGCGCCTATCTTCGTCGGTCAAAGGCAGAGGGATGTTCAGCGCGCGGGAATCCATTTCCTTTTGGATCGCGTCCAGAAAAAAGTCCTCGCGTGAGACCTGGGGATGCTGGTCGAAATAATGGCGGAGACGCGTCGCCAGTCGGTTTGCCTGCGGCACGCGATTCAGAGCAATTCTTTGAAACCGGCCAGTGGGATTTCGTGTGATCATTGTTTTCCCCTTCTTGAAGCGTCAATAGTTCCGATCACAGTTACTTAAACGGCCCATTCTCTGTCCAGCGGCAACCGCGGCCGTGAGGCGGCGCACCGGTGATCTCGGCCACGATAGCGTTCATCAAACAACCGGCCGAAACGAACTCGACGCCTTGGGCATGCAACAGGGCCAGGAATTTTCTGCCCACCGCGTCGACAAAGGTAACACCGGTCAGATCCATGCGAACGATCGGCCGATTGTGAGCCGCCAGCATTCTTTGCCAGCAAACTTCCAGTTCCCGCACCCAGGGGCCTGCCAGCTTCCCTTCAAGCTGAAACATCAATAACTCTGGATGGTCGTGGGTGGTTATTCGGAGCATTTGTTCATCGCCCGTTGAAGAGTCGTCTAAGAAACGAAGGCTTCGGCCTTCTTACGACCAGGCTTTTGTCGCTTCGCTGCAGGTTCAACCGGGACATCGAGACATCAAACCTTCGAGAAGAAAAAACTTCATCCACAAGGCGGGGGTCTAGGTCCAGAGTCGTGATTCGCAGCGCTTCTATCGGTGCCGCAGGAGATGGCCGACTCCGCAGATCGACGGCTGCTGCGCCTTGCTGCAGACATTGCTTTCTCATCGGTGTTCCTCCACTTTGCACAAACGATCCTCATCGCTCACCGGACATAATGCGCAGCGCATGCCAAAGAAGCGTGCTTTCCGATTGCGGTATGTAAGCAACGCAATCGCAAGGACTTGAAATTGTGCATCAGAGGAAAGGTTCGGGAACGGAAGTCGAGTGCCGAAGATAGACGTGCCGATAGTTCAGCACATGCCGAAATACAGGCATCAGCGCGGACGTGAGATGCCAAGATTCTTCATTTTCGATTGCAGCGTGGTGAACTTCATCGCCAGACGAGCCGCCGCACCGTTCGAGCCGCCCAACACCCAGCCGGTTTCGCGGAGGACACCGAGGATGTGATCCCGCTCCGCATCAAACGAATTAACGGAAGGGCAACCTGCCGGGACGGTTCCGCAAATTGGGTAGTGTCTCAGTTTGAATTTCCATTTTCTTGAAGCCGCTCCATCATGGCTATCAAATCCTGCATCGTCCAGCGATGATCCGTCACGCCGGCAGCCATCGCTGGGGTTTTCTTCAAGGTCTTGTGAACCTGGATGAAATTGTAGTGCATGTAGAACAAAGCGATGGCGTGTTCCAGGTTTTCGACTTTGCGAGAGAATCCATTTGTCAACCGCGTAAATCGACGCATCCGCATTCGCATCGTTAAATTCTGCCTCTCGACATAGCTTGTTGAAATCAGGTCTGGGTTAGGGTTGCCGTCGATTTTCTTGGACTCGCAACCGATGCACTCCGGCGGGCTGTAGCGTGCTTCGTCGCCCGTCGATCCGTAGACCTTAATCAACTGAGCGTAATCGATCTGGCCGGCGAACGCATTTCAACGGCTTCCAGATACATCTTGTGACCGTCCGTGGTTAGCTGAATTCGGTTGCTAATCCGTGATGCAAGGTCTTTCAGGAAGTGCGTTGCATGGCCAGCGTCACGCAAACCAACCAACCAGCACGGAACCAGTTTCGTTTCGGCGTCGATAGCCGTGAAGGTCCACACGTCGCCGATGCCCCATTCGCCTTTGCGTTCATCCGGGACGTTCTTGGCCTTCATTGAACAGAACCCCCAGATTTCATCCACCTCGAAACGGGCGCATTTCAGATTCCGCAATTTGTCATGCTGGTATCGAGCGCACGCTTTGCCGGCGTCAACCAATAGCTTCGTGACTGTGTTAATCGAAACACCAGCAAGCCGCGAAGCGCTCCTCATGGAGCTGCCTTCCGCAAGCGCTGTCAGGATCAAAACACGCTTGGCTAACGGCAGCTTGTTCATAATGATATTATGCTAAACCGGTCACGTAATGTCAATAACAATCCTAAGATTCTTGCCGCTACGTATTGCCATTTCTACGTGCGGCCAAGTATACTGTCATTGTTCGTGGCGGCAAGTATCACAAAATGGGAGACGAAAAATGACGCCTGATGAAACGTCAGTGTCGGCGGCCGATCTTGGATCGCTTGGGGGGAAAGCAAGGGCCGAATCATTAACTCCTGAAGAACGGAGTGAGCAGGCGAGACACGCCGTTGAAGCACGTTGGGAAAAGGCCGGGAAATTGAAAGGCCGTGTTGCCAAGGCGACGCATGGATCGCCGGACCATCCGCTCAAGATCGGGGATATTGAAATTCCCTGCTATGTGCTCTCGGATAAGCGTCGCGTTCTTCACCAACGCGGCATGGTATCTGGTCTCGGCATGTCTCGTGGCAGCAGTTCGGTAAGCGGTGGTGACCGCTTGGCAAAATTCGTGTCTGGAAAAGCACTAAGTCCTTATCTGGACAAAGTTTTGCCCGTGGTGACCGATCCCATTAAGTTCATTGCTCCGAACGGCATGCTGGCCTACGGATATGAAGCCACGATCCTGGCGGATATATGCGAAGCAGTGCTTAAGGCACGCGAAGGCGGGAAACTTCAAAAACAACAACTGCACATCGCCGCAAGGTGCGAGGTTCTCGTGCGCGGATTCGCCAGAGTCGGAATCATCGCACTCGTTGACGAGGTGACTGGATTTCAGGATGACCGAGCGCCCGATGCCTTGGCTAAGGTTCTTGAAGCATTCGTAGCCAAGGAATTGCAACCTTACGTCAAGACATTTCCACTTGATTACTACAAGGAACTATGCCGACTGCGCGGCAAGACGTTTTCGCCAGCTATGAAGCTACCGAGGTATTTTGGACATCTCACCAATAACTTCATCTACCGTAGACTGGCACCCGGAGTGTTTGTGGAAATTCAGAAACGTAATCCGGCAAACCGAGTCGGTGGGCGACGCAAAAATAAGAATTTTCAATGGCTGACAGAAGAGATAGGTAATCCTAAGCTGCTTCAGCATCTTGGCTCGGTCGTTACGCTAATGAAGATTTCTGAAAACGAAGAGGCTTTTAATCAAGTATTAGATAAGGTGCATCCAATCTGGCGGGCAATGCCGCTATTTGATGGCAAGGACGAGGTTGTTAACGAGCCGCCCACCGCGCCCGAGCTGCCTTCTTAGCGCTCGCCGAGCGTTGCTTGGCGGTCAACTTCGCGGCACGCGCCTTCCCACCCTTCAATCCCCCGCGCCGACCCAATTCGACGGCAAGCGGGTCTTTCCCTTCATCTGGCGACGGCGTGCGTTCAGCTTGCCCGGTGGATTCATCGACGATGCGCTTGGCGAGTTGTGCAAGGTCCAGACGTGTTTTTTGCTTGCGTGAGCGGTTCGGCATGACTATCATTATGCAGCGGCGATTGGATTACGGCAAGGCGACAAAATGAAAGGCGGCGCAATGGGGCGTTCACTCATTTCTGGCGAACTCAGAGAAAAGGAATCGCACGGGATGGCGTACTACGCGGATACGTCTTCTGACATCGGCGATGCCAAGGTTATCAACATCCGTTTCAGCTTTGAAGAAGCCATCAAACTCTCGGTGGCGATCCAGTCAGCCGTACTCGAATTGAACCGACTTGATAGGCGTACATCCAAGAATATCGGCATGAACCTGTGCCTCAAGCCGGATGCCAAGAGCGCAACCGCAATCGTCTCAAAAATTCCAGAATCAAAACCGCAATCATAACGTGCCAATCCGCCGAAATCGGCACTCACCCGAAACCGTCAAACTGAGACACTACCGCAAATTGCACTGATGTGAGTGCATGGGGAAACGCCGGCGGCGAAAGATTGGCCGTGCTTTCGCCGAACAAATCTGCTTGAACTGTTATAGATTCCCCTGTGCCGGACTCTCGACAGGTTCCGATTCCAGCGACTGCAAGGCGCCCTGCACTGCGAGTTGAAGAAGTTCCTGGGCATTCGGTTCGCCGTCAATGGCCCGCACGAGGCACCATTGTCGTTTGCCCCGCTGGCGAAGTTGTTTTGCGGTCGGGTTAACCAGGAGTTGGATTCGGTTTTCCTTAGACAGCACCGCATAGCGCAGGCGTGTCATTCCCAGGCTATCACAATAGCTCTGGCTTTTCACTTTGACCATGGTGGCGTCTCCTTCAGTAAGCGATCCCGGCGATCTGCGGAAAATATCCATCGTCATCCGAGGCGGACGGATATTATTGGCATTGGCTATGTACCGGCAAGTGCCAACAGGAAAAGGAATACTTGATGCCCTAGGAATAGCGCATTGAGCGCTTTGCCGGATTAGTCCATCCCAGTATTTCTCGGCAGCTGATCGCACTCGTGTGAACTCGAGCGTATGTCCGTCTCTTGCAGCTGTTGATGTTCGGCATGTTTTGCAATCGGCGGCGACAATCTACCGGTGCCCAGAGTAAAATAAAGCCACACCGGTAAGGCGACGGATGCCCGGCTACGGCGATGGCAATTTTGACTCCCATGCGATAGGCGGCCCCGCGGAGCGCTTCTTCATGTTTGAATTGCAACGGATCGGCGCCGCGGTGTTTTCACGCCACCAGTATCGGGCGCTCTTGGAGGTCGCGGAATCAATTGCAGTCCATCGAGACTTGGACCAGTTGTTTCGTGATCTCGCCCACCGCCTTCCACGTATTGTTCCATTCGATTACATCAACTTGGTAGTACATGATCCGGTCCGAGATGTTATGCGGCTGCATCTGCTGGCCGAGCCGGAACCGAGCACCATTAGCGCGGGATTGGAGCTGCCCGTAGACGAGTCCCCGGGCGGCTTGGTGTGGAAAACTCAGCAGCCCCTCGTGGTCGAAGACTTGACGTTGGAGAGTCGCTTCCCTCAGCTAACGCCCCGACTCATTGAGAACGGCGTTCAGTCTTTCTGCGGGGTTCCTTTAACCACGGCGTTGCGGCGTTTGGGCGCGATGGGCTTCGGCAGTAAACACAAGCGAGTTTACCAAGACGCCGAGGTCAACTTCATGCAGCAAGTGGCCAAACAGGTCGCGGTTGCCGTCGACAATGTGTTGCACGACGAGAGCGCACGGGCAGCCCAACGACAACTAACCCATGAACGTGACCGCGTGCAACTCTTGCTTGAGGTGAACAATGCGGTCGTTTCGCATCTAAGCCTGGACGGTCTTTTCCCCGCCGTCAGCGCCTGCCTTAGAAAAGTCATTCCGCACGACGGCTCTGCGTTGGTCTTGTTTGATCAAGAGACCCACCGGTACCGAGTGCACGTCCTGTCCTTTGCGAAAAACGAGTCCTTTATTGAGGAAGGGATTGCTAATTCCGATTGTAAGACTCCCGCTCGGCTCGCCATCTCCAGTCGCAAGCCTGCCTTGCTCAATGAAGGCGAATTGGCGACCCTGGCCGCAGAATCCGAGTGCGCCAAATACTGGGTGGACGAAGGCGTAAGGGCTTTTTGCTCGGTGCCGCTGTTATTTCACGACCGCGTGCTCGGCGCCTTGGACATCGGCCGACGCTGTCAGGAAATGTTCAGTGCGGAAGAGGTCGCCGTGTTGGGTGAGGTATCCAAACAAATCGCGATTGCCGTGGCGAACGCCCAGACCTATCGGGAACTGACCGCGCTCAAGGACCAGCTCGCCCAAGAAAAGCTCTATCTGCAAGAAGAGATCCGCACCGAACACAACTTTGACGAGATCGTCGGCGAGAGCGCTGCGTTGCGGCGCGTCTTGAAGCAGGTTGAAACCGTTGCGCCCACCGACTCGACGGTACTTATCCGCGGCGAGACCGGCACCGGTAAGGAGCTGATCGCGCGTGCCCTCCATGAGCTAAGCCCACGTCGAGAACGGACCTTCGTGAAGCTCAACTGTGCGGCGATCCCCACAGGCCTGCTGGAAAGTGAGTTATTCGGGCATGAGAAGGGCGCTTTTACCGGCGCTATCACGCAGAAAGTCGGCCGTTTCGAACTCGCCCACCAGGGGACGTTGTTCCTGGATGAGGTCGGTGATATTCCTCCGGAGCTGCAACCCAAGCTCTTGCGTGTGTTACAAGAGCAAGAATTCGAGCGGCTGGGAAGTACGCGAACCATTCGCGTTAACGTCCGCCTGGTAGCGGCAACGAATCGCGATTTGGGACAGATGTCCGCTGACGGTCAGTTCCGCAACGATCTCTACTACCGCTTGAATGTTTTTCCCGTGGTGTTGCCGCCGCTACGTGAACGCAGCGACGATATTCCCCGGCTTGTCCGCCATTTCGCGCAGAAAATCGCCCGGCGAATGGGCCGGCTCATTGAGACGATTCCCGCCGATGCCATGGATGTGCTAGTGCAATATCTCTGGCCCGGGAACATCCGCGAGTTGGAGAACGTCATCGAACGAGCGGTGATCCTCTCACCCGGGCCAGTGCTGAAACTCAACGTCGCGGAGCTAAAGAACTCGAAGACTAGAATTCAAAAGTCCGAGCCCGAGAATGGGCCCCGTACTTCCGGCGGCAGCCTGGCCGACGCAGAACGTGAACACATCCTCGGCGTCCTTCGGGAATCGCGCTGGGTACTCGGCGGTCCCAACGGCGCCGCGTCGCGCCTGGCCATGAAGCGAACTACGCTGCAATCGAAGATGAAGAAGCTAGGGATTGAGCGGCCTGTGTGAAAGTAGAGTTGAGGATTGTCTAGCTGACCTTATTTCGGCATTTGCCGAGCCGTCGGCACATTATCCTTCGGCACTCTACGCCCGTTTGTAAGGGCGCTATCCTAGCCACGACACAAGTCCGCTCGAATCCACCTCTTATGCACGCAATCCGAAACTTCGCGCCTTTGGCATCCGCCTCGCTTTAGTACACAGCGACGAAATCAAAATCGCTCTGATCAAAATGGGAACTTTCGGCTGATTGATTCGCAGAACCAACTTTCACAAAAGACGAAGAAGAAAGGAAACCAATGTCCACAACAAACAAGAAACTAACCGGCAAAGTCGCCATCGTTACCGGCGCGTCGAAGGGGATCGGGTCAGAGATTGCCAAGCACCTGGCGTCGGAGGGTGCGGCGGTCGTCGTCAACTACAACTCTGGCAAGGCCGGGGCAGCCAATGTCGTCGCCGACATTATGACCGACGGCGGGAAGGCGATCGCGGTGCAAGCGAACGTGGCCAAGCCGGCCGAAATCAAACGCCTCTTCTCCGCAGCCAAGGAGACCTTCGGCCGGCTCGACATTCTGGTGAACAATGCCGGTATCTATGAGTTTTCTCCGCTCGAGGGCGTCACGGAAGAACATTTTCACAAGCAATTCGACCTGAACGTGCTCGGCCTGCTGCTTGCCTCAAAGGAAGCAGCAAAGCTATTCGACTCCGCCGGCGGCAGCATCATCAACATTAGCTCCGTGGCGAGCACGGCCGGCATCCCGAACGCATCCGTCTACAGCGCCACGAAGGCGGCCGTGGATGCGATTACGCGCTCGCTGGCCAAAGAACTCGGTCCGCGCAATATTCGAGTGAATTCCATCAACCCCGGAATGGTCGAAACAGAAGGAGTGCGAAGCGCAGGAATTTCGGAGAGCGATTTACGTAGGCAGATTGAGGCCCAGACGCCGCTCGGCCGGATTGGCCAGCCTCGGGACATCGCGCCCGCTGCCGTCTTTCTGGCTTCCTCCGATGCGGCGTGGATTACCGGTGAGACGTTCTACATCTCGGGCGGTAACCGTTGAACGTTGATGCTTCATGTATGGACGACTGAGAACGGCTTCCGTGTTACTCAGCCACCTGCCGATAAGTACATTGATCAGTGTTGCACGTGTTTGACGGCGCATTCACGGCAGGTATCGCGAAGTGGCACGCACCTGGTTCGAAAGTCCATACGACTCGGCGTTCTTCGACGGGCCGGAATGGTCCAGATGTGAAGGGCTCATCCACGCATTCGAAAATGCGTTGCGATCTGGGGACAAGCCGTCGATCTCGGAATACTTGGGCGTGGATGGCCCCGAACGCCGTGCCCTCCTGCTCGAGCTCATTCACGTCGAGTTAGAGTTCCGCCTCAAGGACGGCCAGTTGGCTTCGGTCGAAACTTACTTGGAAAAACACTCGGAGTTAACGGACGACCGTCGCGCTACGCTCGAACTGATCGCTTCCGAATTCACGCTTCGGCAGCGCCACCAAGGCGAAGTGGCACTTGAGGAATACCGGAGCCGCTTTCCACAATACTTTGATGACCTGAAACACCGCCTGAATCGGGGCTCCGAAAATCAGGAGCAATCTGACGAGCCACCTCCGAACAAAAGCACTTGGCCCGTAGTTCCGGGCTATGAAATTATTCGGGAATTGGGCAGGGGCGGAATGGGCGTCGTTTTCAGGGCAAAAGACCTGACTTTGGGGCGTGACGTGGCCCTGAAGTTCCTTCCGTCCGACTACTCCAATGACAGAGAACGGCTGGAACGTTTTCTGCGAGAAGCACGGACGGCTTCGGCGCTCAACCACCCGAGCATCTGCACAATACACACCCTAGGGTCCGTGAACGGGCTCCCCTTCATTGTCATGGAACTCATAGAAGGAACGACTCTCAAGACGTTGGCTGACCGCCGTCCAGCTATCGCTGAGATCGTCCGAATAATGGGACAAACAGCCCGCGCCCTCACCGCTGCCCACCAAGCAGGCGTCGTCCATAGGGACATCAAACCTGACAACATTATGGTTCGAGAAGACGGCTATGTGAAAGTCTTGGATTTCGGGTTGGCCCGAAGATTGCCGTCGCTGCAACAGCATGACGACAAGGAGAAACGGGCCACCAATCCGGGCGCCTTACTCGGCACGATGAGCTACATGTCCCCCGAGCAGGCGCACGGCGCGCCGGCCGAGCAAGCTTCCGACATATTTGCCCTGGGTATCGTTCTCTATGAACTCGCCGCGGGCACTCATCCGTTCGAGGCGGAGTCTGGTTTTGCAACTTTGTATGCAATTTCCACGCGTCACCCGGCGCCGCCGTCCAGGCTCAATGTGGAAATTACCGGGCCGCTTGAGGCATTAATTGAGGCAATGTTACGCAAGGATCCGCAGCAGCGCCCGACCGCGGCTGAGGTTGAAGCAAGTTTATCAGCACTAAGCCGGACACGCGTTCGAATCACCGAGAAACCGTTGCACCGACGTGCCATCGTTCGCCGTGACGCGGAGCTTGCCGCCTTGTGTGCCTATGTAGACGCGGCAGACGGTGGTCGAGGTAGTATTGTTTGCGTGGCGGGAGACGCGGGAATCGGCAAAACAACGCTTGTCGAGGACTTTTTGCAGGATGCGGCAGCGCGCCCGTCGCCTTCCTTAATCGCCCGGGGGCAGTGCTCCGAGCGCCTTGCGGGTGCAGAAGCGTACGCGCCGGTTATCGAGGCGCTCACCGATCTTGTTCGAGGCGATGAAAGCGGCTCGGTGGTCCGACTCTTGAAAGTGGTGGCGCCATCCTGGTATGTTCGAGTTGCTCGCGACGCTATCTCGGCAGAGACAAGTCGGCCCGCATCGCAACAGGCTCTACTTCGTGAGTTTTGTACCTTTCTCCAAGAACTTTCGCACCAGGGCGCGATTGTGCTCTTCTTGGACGACATTCACTATGCCGACATATCTACGATTGACTTGATCGCGCATTTTGGCCGTCGATGCGAGAGCCTGCGCCGTTGCTGTTACTCACCTATCGCCCGACCGACTTGTTACTAGGCCCACACCCTTTCAACGGCATCAAACTGGAATTGCAGGGTCGCGGAGTGTGCACGGAACTGTCCCTCGGATTTCTTCAGCGCGCCGACATCGATCAGTACTTGTCGCTGGCGTTTCCGGGTCATGCTTTTCCAACCGATTTTGCTGCCCTCATTTTTTCGCGTACGGAAGGGCGGCCACTCTTCATGACGGAGGCGATCCGGTATCTTCGCGAGCGCGGCGTCATTGCGGAATCGAATGGACGTTGGGCACTTGTCAAGGAGCTACCGGATGTATGGCAGGAGTTGCCCGAATCGGTTCGTGGAATGATCAAGCGGAAATTGGAAAGACTCGGCGAAGCGGACCGGCGCTTGCTGGCGGTGGCAAGCGTGCAAGGACAGGAGTTCGACTCGGCGGTCCTCGCCGACGTTTTGCAGATGGATGCCGCGGATGTCGAGGAACAGTTGCTCGTCCTGGACCGCGTCTACGCCATCGTGAGACGTATACGAGAGTATGAATTTCCCGACGGCGCCCTCACGGTACGGTACGGGTTTGTCCACTCGCTCTATCACAACGCCGTGCATACCGCCATTCAACCCAGCCGTAAAGCAACTTGGAGCGGCGCGGCCGCTGCGTCGCTTTTGCAACATCACGCAGGCGTCGAGGCGGCGGTGGCCACCGAGTTGGCCATGCTGCTTGAGGCCGCCCGTGATCCGGCACGGTCCATTGAGTACTACCTATTGGCCGCGCAGAACGCCGTTCGGATTTTTGCTCATCAAGAGGCGGTCACGTTGGCGAGACGAGGCTTGGCGTTATTGCCAAAATTGTCCGATCAAGCCACAAAGCGGATATGCGAGTTTAGACTGCTTGTCAGCTTGGGTGTTTCACTGGTTTCGACGCAAGGCTTTGCTTCACCGGAAGTGGAGCAGACGTACATGCGCGCCGCGCATTGTGCGAAACGGGCGATATCGATTCCCTATTCCCGGTGCTCTACGGCCTCTGGAATGTCTACCTCGTACGCTGCCAACTTCGCCATTGCGAAGAATTGGCCATGCAAATGTTCTCGGCGGCTAAAGGCCACGCAAATCCACTCTTCACCATGATCGCCCATAACGTGCGACAGCAACCGCTCTTTCACATGGGGGAATTAGTCGCGGCTCGCCATCATCAGCAACAAGGGATCGCTCGCTATGACGCAAAAGCGCATCGCGCACATAGCGCCCAGTATGGAGAGGACTCGGGCGTGGGTTGTCTGGCGTATTCCGCGCCAACACTGTGGCACCTGGGCTATCCCGAGCAAGCACTTGCTTCTATCCGGGCTGCACGAAAACTTGCCGATGAGACCTCTGACCCCTTCAACGTGGCACAGGCGCTGTACTTCGGGACTGTGACACACCTGTGCCGTCGAGAGTTCCGGCAAGCCGAACAACTTTCCGACGCCCTTGTCAGGCTTTGCGGTGAGCAAGGCTTTGTGTTACTGCTCGCGGGCGGAATGATTCTTCATGGCCGGTGTCTGACCGCGCTCGCTCAAAAAGATGACGGCATCCGTCAAATGAGCCAAGGGCTTTCCGATTGGAAGGCGACCGGCGCATTATCTCATCGACCGTTCCAATTGGCGATGCTTGCAGAGTCGCTCGCAAACAACGGTCAAACGGATGAAGCGTCGGCGGCGCTGGAGGAGGCGCTAACGATATGTGCAGCTACCGGCGAACGATTTTGGGAAGCAGAGCTAAGTCGGCTTGAAGGCGAAATGACATCCCGTCGTGCTGCGTCTGACCGGTCCCTGGCCGCAAGCGCGGAAGCAAGTTTCCATCGCGCCCGCGACATTGCCCAGCGGCAGCAAGCCCGTTCTTTGGAGCTACGCGCATTAATGAGTCTCAGCCGTTTCTACCTCAGCCAGGAGCAAACGAATAAAGCCCATGCTCTACTTGCAGAAACGTTGGGCTGGTTTACCGAAGGCTTTGACGCGCCCGATCTACAAGAGGCTCGAACGTTACTCGAAGTGTCATTGGCCTAACATGGCCTCGACCGCATTTGGAAATGTTCCCCCGTTCTTCACCGTGAATTCCAGAAGCTCACCCGCATTAAAAGGTCCGCCACGAACCAGGCGCGGGGAATGCCACAGGTCGTTGTTGCCGTAGTAAGCCGGGATATCGTGTGCCAGCGCCTCCTCCAGGGCTGCGGTATCGTCAAATAACTGCTCCTCGATTTGAAACACGCCTTTCTTGCTTCGAAAACTGGCGGTATCGCCCTTGCCGCGCAACTTCTGAACTGTGCCCTTCGGTACCTTTTCCACAGGAATGCCCGTATGGGCGATGAGGTCGTCGAGTGACTGCAACAGTTCGGCGTGCTTGGCCGCCCCGGTAAGCTTACGGGCATTGCACAAGCGTTGGAGGCACTTGCTGTCGCGCAGATTGCCCTTCAAGAACTCGCGCATTTGATTGCCCGGTAGGGTGCGCGCAGAGCGCATCGCTCTTATGGCCTGCGGGGATGTCGAGCCACCGGCGGCCGAGGGAACAGGCGGAGGCAGTGGTTTTTGCGTTCGGAGCGCCGCCGGCCGACGTCGGTGAGGAGATATTTTGACCTTGTTGGATGCCCTTGCCGCGTGGGAAATGGCTCTTGCCCTCGTGAAGGCCGCCACCCTTTGGCGGCGATGGCGGCGGGGCTTTCTTGATTTGAGGAGCCGGCACGCTTTTCTTGATTGGCGGAGCACCAGTGCCGGGTTTTGGTCCCATGCCTCGTGCCGCGAGTGGCGAAAGCAGTTGAAGGATGTAGGCCGGGTCGGTCAAGGCGCCGACCCAGGCGTCCTTTAGCGCGTCGAGATCGCCGAAATAGGCGAACTGCCCCGCCTTCACCTGCCACTCGCTCGTCGCGGTCATGTAATAGAAGCCGGCGATCGAGACGAAGCGTTCCACTTCTTCGACAAACAGGTCGAGTTTGTCAGGGCTAATGCTGAACTCATTGCGCTGAAAAGTCTTGTTCCAGGCCGTATAGTAGAGCACCTCGCAGTTGGGCACCTTGCCGGCACACTGGGGAACAAACAGATATTCCACGTTCACCCCCAACGATGTGAACCTGAGCTTGAGGTGATGCTCGCCGTCACCAGAGCTGTCCGGGATTGGCAGTCGGTTGCCGACCACGGGGGTCAGCATGACGCCACCCTTCCAAGCGCGGGCCGCGGTGGCGTAACGGGGGCCTTCAAGTTTGTTCGCCATTGTTCTCTCCTTCATTCCACTTGGGCGCTGGTCATCGGTTCGGTCGTGCCTTTACGGCGTGAAGTCTAAGAAAAGCGAGGCGCCGATGTTCGGCGCCTCGCTGGATTGTTCCGGCCTCAGTTACTGAATGATGGTGTTGTCGCCGCTGCCGCCGTCGAGGACGTCAGTGCCCGGGCCCCCGACGAGCACATCGTCGCCGTCGCCGCCGAGCAACACGTCGTTGCCCTCGCCGCCGACTAAGATGTCGTCGTCGGCGCCGCCGTCCGCGGTCAACTGGATACCGGTTGCTGCAAGGGCGGACGCCTCCACCACGTCATCACCGGCCAACGCGTTGATCGTTAGCCTATCATTGGCGGGCTCGGAACCGGTGATGTTGACCTGTGCGGCCAACCCAAGGACAGCCACGCCCGATGCGTCGCCCGTCACAAGAACGACATCGTCGCCGTTGGTGCCGAACACGGTGACGCTGTCGGCCTTGCCGTCGCCGACGCCGCTGCCCGGGACCGATTCAAGGTTGAGGTTGATCTCGGTCACATCCGTGCCCGACAGGTCATTGATGGTAATGCTGTCAGCGCCGTCCCGGGCGGTGAAGTCGATGCTCTCGACATCGTTGAGGTCCATAACCACGTTGGCGATATCGCGGGTGAAGAGCACGCGACCGCCGAAGGCAAAGATGTTAATCTGCTCAGCGACGGCGGCGCCGTTGAAGAGCATTTTGTCGAAGCCGTCCTGGCCTTCCAAGGTGTCGTCGTCGTCGCCAGGGTTCCACACGAAGGTGTCATCGCCGGCGCCCATCAGGGCCGTGTCATTGCCGTCGCCGCCGTTGATCAAGTCGCCGCCCTCGCTGCCAATGAAAACATCTTCGCCGAGACCGCCATTCATCGTGAGCTGGATGCCGTCAGCTTCCAGCGAGGACGCATTGACGCTGTCGTCTCCACCCAGGGCGTTGAGCGTCAGGTGGTCGTTGGCCTGTTCCGGGGAGAATATTTTGACCGCGGCCTGCAGCCCGAAGACGTTGACCCCACCGGCGTCGCCTGCAGCGCCGAACACATCTGCGCCGTTGGTGCCGCTGACGGTGACAGTGTCGGCCGCGCCGTCGCCGCCGCCGTTGGGTCCGCGCAGGTCGAGACTGATCTCCGTCACGTCGGTGCCGCTCAGGTCGCCGACGACGATGTTGTCGATTCCGCCCAAGGCCCGGAAGTCGATGCTTTCGACGTCGTCAAGGTCCATCGTCACCGTGGCGACGTTGCGGAAGAATACGACACGTCCGCCGTTGGCGAGGATGTCGATGTTCTCAGCGGCGCCAGAGCCGAAGAACACCATCGTGTCAGCGCCGGCCTCGCCCTCGATCGTGTCGTTGCCGTCGCCCGGATCCCATTGGAATACGTCGTCGCCGGCGCCCATGCGGGCACGGTCATTGCCGTTGTCACCGAAGACGAAGTCGTTGTCGTCGCCGCCGAAGAATGTGTCGGCGCCCTGCGAGCCGAAGAGCGTGTCGTCGCCTGCGCCGCCATTCACCGTGAGCTTGACCACACCGGCGGGCAGCGTCGTGGCCGTCACGCCGTCGTTGCCGCCCAGGGAATTCACGATGAGGATGTCGTTGGCTCCCTCGGAATTGGTGACGTTCACCTGGGCCGCCAGCCCGACCACGGAGACCGAGGTTCCCGCGCCGAAGACTTGGATCTGATCGTCGCCGTTGGTGCTATTCACGATGACTCCGTCGGCCTGACCGTCTCCGGCCGTGCCTCCGATTACGCCAGCGTGGTTGATGTTGATCTCGACCACGTCGGTGCCGGTCAGATCGTTGATCGTGGTCTTGTCCGTGTTGCCGAGAGCGTTCAGGTCGATGACCTCAACACCATTGAGGTCCATGACTATACTGCCGAGGTTGCGGGTGAAAATGACGCGCGGCCCATTGGCAAAGGCCTGGAACTCCTCAGCACCTGCTGAGCCGTTGAAGAGCATGGTGTCGGTGCCGTCCTGACCTTCAACCACATCGCTGCCGTCGCCCGGATCCCATTGGAACACGTCGTTGCCGGCGCCCATCTGGGCAACGTCGTTTCCTTGCTGGCCGTCGATGAAGTCGTTGCCTTCACCGCCGAGCAGCAGATCGATACCGTTGCTGCCGAGGATCGTGTCGTCGTTAGCGCCGCCATCCACCGTGATCTTGATCAGACCGGCCAGGTTGCCGGTGGCCGAGAAGCTGTCGTTGCCACCGTTGGCGTTGAGGACCAGATCCTCAGAGGTGCCAATGTCGATTGAGAAGGGCGCCGGATCAAGCCGGTCGAATCGCACGCGGGTGCCATTCGCGGTTGCGGTAAAAACTTCGGCCGCAGCGCCGCCATTGACCTCGACGATGTCGCTGCCGGCGCCGCCTTCGTTCAAATCCGTGTCATCGCCCGGATTCCAAATCATGCGGTCGTTGCCGCCCTCGCCGAAGACCTGGTCATCCGCGTCGCCACCAGTCAACGTGTCGTTTGCTTCGCCGCCGAAAAGGAAGTCAAAGCCATTCTTACCCAGCAAGGTATCATTACCCCGCTGCCCGAAGAGTTGGTCGTTCCCCGAACCGCCGGTCATGGTGTCGTTGCCGGCGCCGCCGAATTGCACAGTAATCGGCAGAGCGCCGTTGGCTTCATCGAGGCTCATGGTGTCATTGCCGCGCAAACCGAAGATCTGAATCTGTGCTGTGTTAGCGACCGTCGGCGTTCCACCTTGCACTTGAACCGCCCCGCCGTTGACTAAGATCGTGCCCGCGGCGTTCCGGCTCGCTACGATCGTGTTGTCGAGCTCATCGCCTAGGATGCTCAACACACCGGTTGCCGCCGAAAATGATGCGGTGATTGCTGGCGCCAGCCGCGTCTCTAGCGGCGTGATCCGCAGTGCCGCACGAACCTTTTTTGCCCACGTGACGGATGGCTTAGATTTCTGTCGAAACGAACGAAACATGCGATTCTCCCAAAGAAAAGAGGTTTCCGAATCTGCAACGAACCATTGCCTACCGGACATTCCGGGGGCACATACAGTGCGAAAAACGAGCATCAAACCTGCGAAGAATTCCGAACTTTTGTGAAAGTCATGCACGAATACGTGCCATTGCTACCCGCAGGTTTCCGTATAATTGCCTCACCGCGGCCCCCGAATCGCTGTCAGGCGACCGGGCCACGCTTAACAAATTCAAATCGCTTCAGAAATCGGCCAAGAATTTTCGATTAGAATCAAAAAAATCTTCCGAGGCAGACCGGCAGGTATACGAATGGCGGACGAAGACTCTTTCGCGGTGCTGATCGACCGGCTTCGGCTCGGGGAAGACGATGCCGTGCAGGAGGTTTTCCAGCGATATGTTGGCCGATTGCTTAACCTGACGCGCGACCAGATTGACGGCCGGTTGGCCCACAAAGTGGATGCCGAAGACGTAGTTCAATCCGCGTACAAAAGCTTCATCCTTCGCCATCAGGAAGGCAAGCTTCACGTCGGCAACCGCAAGAGTTTATGGAATCTCCTTACTTTGATCACGATGCGGAAATGTGCCCAGCGCATCGCCTACCTGCGCGGAACGCCGCGACATCCACCGCGAAGCAACCGCATCCGGAACGGACAGCCAGGCGGAACCGTGGCAGCAGGCCCTCGACCGCGAGCCGTTGCCCGAAGAAGCCGCCATCTTGGAAGAGACAGTCCAAGAGCTATTCAAATCGGTCGAAGCCCCCGAGCGCCCCATCTTAGAAATGAGTTTGCAAGGTTACTCCGTTACGGAGATCAGCGAACAATTGGGAAGAGCCGAGCGCTCCGTTCGCCGCTTACGCGAGCGCATTCGCCGCCGGCTAGAACGAATGCAGACAGCGGAGTGAGTTGGCGTAGGGAAAGTCGGAATTGTTTGCAGAGTTGATTCCCGGTTTTCGCCCTACTAAGCGACGTCGCCGTGGCTTAGGCGCTCGAGTGAGACCTGTGTCTTGGATTTCCACACACTCGACGGCCCTGTGGCCTGAGCTCCGACTGCTCAATCAGCGTTCGAACTTGGTTTCCTTCCCAATGCAACAAACGCCCAGGCGAATAGCGCGGCCATAATGAGATCGATCGACGCCCACCAGACATGTGCGGCTTCAAGCCGCTGTTGCGCGAACAACACGATTACAGAGATTGCGAAGCCGGCCTTTCCCACGATCGCGGGAATGAGCATGGGGCGAAACCGAAGCGGGTCGCGCCACATCATCAGATAGACGATTTGCCAAGCGAGCGTCACACTGACAAATCCGTAGTACCACTCAGGATGAGTGATCGCTGGCGGATACCGCTCGCCCATTTCCGTTTCGAGAAAGAACATTGGCGTGACGATCGCGACGCCGTAGATGCCGGCGGCGAGGAACAGACGCCGCGCAAACTTGATTGTCATCCGCAGATATTCTCCACACCGCGAGGGGGAGTACTCACAGTCGTCGAGGCCGAGAGCGTTCGCGCTATGCTGCGCAACCCACCCCCCGGGTGATCGCAGGCCGCGCTGAGGCCCACGAATCCCTCGGACACCTTGTCGCCACACTGACCAAATAATGCTACAAGATCTTTCGCGATTTCAATCTATCAACGCCTAGACTTGGACCCGTTCTTTCCCTTCACGACACCTCTGTCATCAGTCCGACGACTATAACCAACCGCCTGTGAAACCCGCTCGACGCAACCCGGTCACGACGTACGGGCAGCGCCGCATGATGTTCCAGATCAACCCGGTGCGGTAGTTCTCGATCATGAGCACCACCGGCCCCTGATCGATACCGAACTGGTAGGGCGTAACCCACCAACTTGAGCCGTCGTCCACGCGGAACGTCCGGTTGAACGAACAGCGGAACCCGTACGGCCGGTCGTTGCCGCCGAGCTTCACGCCCGCCAGGTTGCGGGCGGTCGGGATGACGATTTCCGGGGCGAATGGCAGAGAAGCGACCACGACCCACGGGGCCACAGTGCCATCGTCCGGCCCGAACGGGGCCCCGCGGGCGTAATAGTCGAAGAACTGCCGCTCGACGCCGTTCACGACCCGCTTCACCCAGCCGGGGCCGTCGCACGCTGTAAACCCCCAACAGTGTTCTCCATAGCCCTCAAACTGCATTGGGTTGCGGACCGCGTACGCCTGCTGGACGTAAGTAGCAAGGCGGCTGTTCTCGAAATAGTCGCTGCCGCGATTGCGCATGAACGCGTCGCGCAGCCCACGGAAATCAATCCACAGATGGGAAAGCTGGTGTGTGAACAGCGGCCCCGAGTAAAGCAGTTCCCAGTCATAGAGCTTCTTCCACTGATAGGTGGCGCAGTACGCGGCGTAGCTCTCTTGGGGCAGCGGGTGGGTCGGCGAACCCAGTCCGAGCACATAGAGGAGCAACCCCTCGTCGTAGCCTTGATACCGGTGGGGAATGAAGCCGGTTTCCGGCCGCCAGCCGTGCGTGACCGTCGGCCCACCGTCCCGCGCCCAGTCCCAGTCGACCCGGCGATACAGGGCGTCGGCGAGGCGGCGGACCTCGGACTCCTCGGCGCTGGCGTCGTCGAAATAGGTAGCGCAGGTGAGCACCCCCGCGAACAGAAGCGCCGAGTCGAGTGTGGACAGTTCGCAGTCCCAGACACGGCGCCCGGTTTCGATGTCGAGGAAGTGATAGAAGAACCCCTTGTAACCGGAGGCGTGCGGTTCTGGGCCCTGGGGAAGCTCAAGCAGGCTGCGGAGCCGGCGGCGGGTGAGCTTCGCCGCGAACTTGCGGATGACCACGCCGCACTCGACGATGACCGGGATTGTCGCCAAAGCAAGGCCGACGGCGGCGATGCTGCAGGGCGCCTCTGGGTCGGTTTTGTCCCGCACCAGCCCGTTGTCCGGGTTGGTCTCGTGCAGGTAGTACAGCACCGTAGTCCACTGTAACCGGCCCAGTTCCTGGTCCGTTGGCGTACGGTCTAGGTCATCGGTCGGCGCCTGCACGGCCATCCCTCACCCCCTTCGTGTTGCCCAACGACACCCGGACGTCGTGCTCGCGCCCGTCGTCGCGCTGCGATTGTTGGTGTCATAGGCGCCCGGAAATTGTCGATTTCAAGTCGTTGGCAGCCAAACATAGGCGAAAGGCCAAAGCAAGTTCAGCGACCGCGCGTTGATAGTCGCCGAGCCGCCAATGGGCAAAGCCGCGGTTGGCGTGGCAGTACCACAGGCGATACGGCGTGTCGTCCATGTCTCCCAAATCGACTGCCTGAGTCCATGCGACGACCGCTTCGTGATGATCGCCAAGGTCTCCGCGCACGATGGCGCGGGTGACGTACATGGGGTGTAACGTGCCCCGAAGCATGCCGTACGTCCCTCCGGAAGATTGGGCTTTACGAAAGATAGTCTCGATGTCGGCAATGCTGCGGTCGAGCCACTTCAAAGCCTCCTGCGGCAGGCCTTGGGTGCATGAATTGATCGCGAAAGATAAGCGCAATGCCGAGCGAATCTTCCCTTACATTGGGGGGAGGAACTTAACGATAGCCCAACGCATGCTCACCACCGGTATGTCATTAACTTCGGTGACATGACTGAGCAGCAGGCTAGGGAATGGCCGGATTTGATGAAGATCGTCGAGGCGAAGGTAAAATCGGCACGCTTGAAAGACAATCGAGAATCGTATCGCCGGCTTTGATGGCAATTTGCTGAGAAACGTGGCGAGATGGGATCGATCACATGTCGCCTGGCAAGAGTGATGGTCATTCCCTTTCTTGGCAAATGGCAAGCCCCGGCATTCGTCTCGACAAATACTGTGGTTGCCGGCCCAGCCAATGTCGTGGCCATCGATTCGTATTCGGGGTTCGCAATTCTTCAATCGAGAATACACAGTGGTGTGGGCCCAGTTTTTTACATCATCCTTCAAAGATGACGCTCGATACACACCCTCCACTTGCCTTGAACCGTTTCCTTTCCCCGAGAACTTCGAAACCGATGTGAACCTCGAAGCCTCCGGCAAGGAGTATTACGAGTTCCGCGCCGCACTGATGGTGAAGAATAACGAGGGGCTGACCAAGACGTACAACCGCTTCCACGACCCCACCGAGACCTCGCCGGACATCCACAAGCTGCGCGAGCTGCACGCCGCCATGGACCGAGCCGTCCTCGATGCCTACCACTGGACCGACCTGAAGCCGACCTGTGACTTCCTGCTCGACTATGAGGACGAAGACGACGACGAGGAAGAAACCGGCAAGGCAAGAAAGAAGAAAAAACCCTGGCGCTACCGCTGGCCCGACGACTTCCGCGACGAAGTCCTGGCCCGGCTGTTGGAGTTGAACAAGCAACGGGCGGAGCAGGAGCGGCTGGCAGGAGTGGCGGATGAGAACAAGCCTGCGAAGAAAAAGCGAAATGCCCGCGCGAAGTCAAACTCTTCCCAAACTGAGATGGGCTTCGAAGACAAACCGAGCGCTAACTCTTGATAAAAGGTGCAACATGCGTTTCAAATCCGACAAGAAGGACGGCTTTCAGATCTTTGCAGTTTCCGGCATCAACACGATTTCATTCGCGGTGCAAGCCACCGCGGCGGCACGGCGTCACCTTTTAGGATTCGCCGTGGAGCGATCAGATCCGGCGGAAAACCAAAAGTTCTTCATGTTTGGGTTCAAGGTGTTCCGATCCGTAATTCCGAACCCGGACAAAAACACCCAGGTCAGCACGTTCGATCAACCGGTGCAGAGTTTTGTATGGGACGATTTTACCGCTAAGCCGGAGCGAGAATATGAGTATTTCTTCTATCCGCTACGCGGCGAACCTCGGAACCTGGATCACAGCGCCGACCCCATCAATATCAAAGTCCGCGCTGAGCCGTTATTCAGCCGTTTGGAACATGATGTGTTTTTTAATCGAGGCGTGGCGAGTAGTCAGGCATACAGTCGTAAGTTCGACAACAAGCGGCCTGACGATCAGCCTACGCCGGCGAAGGCCCAGGAAGCGCTGGATTGGCTGAGCCGTGATCTGGATGAGGCCATGATTAGATTCATCCGCCAGGCCGGTCCCAACGATGGACTTCTGGGATGCTTCTACGAATTCCGCTATCGGCCGATTGCTGACGAGATCAAAGCAGCGATCGATCGCGGCGTGGACATCAAACTCATCCTCGACGGCAAGGTAAACGAACACACGGACAAACACGGCACGTTCCATCCGAGTTTTCCGCGCGAGGATAACCGGGAAATGCGAAAGCTTGTCGGAATCCCGGCAAACCGGGTCATTCTTCGAGAAGCCAAACGGAATGACATTCAACACAACAAGTTCATGGTCTTGTTGAAGGGTGTTCAGAAACGCCCAACCGAAGTCTGGACCGGTTCGACGAATTTATCGGAAGGTGGTATTCACGGCCAAACGAACGTGGGCCACTGGGTTCGCAACAACGAGGTCGCCAGCAAATTTCAGGAATACTGGAAGTTACTCAGCGGCGATCCGGGTGGCGCCGCGGACGACGACGCGGCCGATGTTCGGCGGAAAAACGCCGAGCTAAGATCCGCCGTGGAGGCCATTCGCGAGGTTCCCCTGACTTTAGCCACCATTCCGCAAGGGATTACGCCCGTCTTCAGCCCGAGGTCTGGACTCAAGGTCCTCGATTTGTACGTGGACCTGGTTGACTCGGCAAATTCGGCTGCGTCGATCACGCTGGCCTTCGGCGTCAACAAGACTTTCAAGGAGAAACTGAAGGACAACACGAGCCAGAACCACATCATTTTCTTGCTACTGGAGAAGAAGGACGAACCCAGCGCTCGCAATCGAGACACATTCATTACGATCAATGCGCGGAATAATGTGTACAAAGCGTGGGGCTCGTTCATTCAGGACCCAGTGGACCAAGGAGACAAACGCCCGTTTGCTTCAGTTCAATCGGCACGTGAGTTACGTGCACTCGAAGTTTCTCCTAAGGGATCCCCTCGGCGATGACCCGGTCGTCGTGACCGGCTCGGCGAATTTCAGCGACGCCTCGACCAATGCCAACGACGAAAACATGCTCATCATTCGGGGCGATCAACGCGTTGCCGACATTTACTTCACCGAATTCAACCGGCTTTTTAACCATTACTACTTTCGTGCGGTTACCGAAGCCACGACCGAAGCCGGCCGGCCGCAAACGGACGACAGTCTGTTTCTCAAGGAAACTGCCGACGAATGGTTGGTGAAATACCAGCCGGGCAAGTTACGTCAGAAGCGAGTTGACATGTACGCAAGGATGAAAGGGTTCACTTGATCGCAGGTGTACATTGCAACGACGCCGATCAACCGGGCCGTCATTAGAATACGTGTTACATTAGACCGCCGTGAAAGCACGACTCACCGATCAGGTGTAGCATGACCGCGGCGCCCGCAAAGCCGGCCAAGCGAAAGGAGACCGCTGACCTTCTACTGACCCGCGCTCAAGTGGCGGTAAAACGGATCGAGAAAGGAATCGCCCTGCTTAATGATCCACAATGTCTAGAGGCGTTCCGCGTGGCCAACCGCGCGATGGCGGTCGCTGCTCGCCGTCGGCAAGGCGTGATCGCAACGAAAGACCCATCAACGATTCAGCCCGCTTGGCGTCCGTTCCAGCTCGCATTTATCTTGATGAACCTACGCGGCATGGCGAATCCCGCCGATGGCGACCGTGAAGTCGTTGACTTGCTTTTCTTTCCGACCGGCGGTGGCAAGACCGAGGCATACCTCGGATTGGCGGCCTTCAGCCTCGTGCTGCGCCGACTGCGAAATCCGGGAATCTCGTCGGCAGGTGTTACGGTGCTCATGCGCTACACCCTTCGGCTGCTGACGCTGGACCAACTGGGCCGAGCGTCTACGCTCTTATGCGCATTGGAGCTTGAGCGACAAAAGGACGTGGAAAAACTCGGCGAGTGGCCATTCGAAATCGGTCTGTGGGTGGGCCAGGCAGCGACGCCTAATCGCATGGGCCGCAAGGGTGACCAAGATTCCAACACCGCTCGGGCAAAGACCATCGCTTACAAAAACAACGAGCGGAAGGCGTCGCCAATTCCACTTGAGGACTGTCGGTGGTGCGGGACCAAGTTTAATCCGAACTCGTTCGAACTAAAACCGAATCGCGATAATCCGACGGACCTTCGAATCAACTGCGTCAACCGTCACTGCGAATTCAGCCGCGGCCAACCTTTGCCGATCCTTGCGGTTGACGAACCGATCTACCGACGTCTGCCTTGTTTCCTCATTGCCACGGTCGACAAGTTCGCCGCCATGCCTTGGACCGGAGAAGTCGGCGCGTTCTTTGGTCGCGTGGATCGACATGATCGAGACGGTTTCTATGGTCCGTGCGAGACCGGTCGAGGAACTCTTCTCTCAGCAGGACGGCTATTGCCGCCCGATTTGGTGATTCAAGACGAGCTACACCTGATCTCTGGTCCGCTTGGCACCATGGCGGGCCTCTATGAAACGGCGATTGATGAACTCTCAAGTATCCAGGGCGAAGACGGCAAGCGCATTCGACCGAAGATTATCGCGTCGACGGCCACCGTTCGTCGGGCCGAAAACCAAATCCGCACGCTATTCTGTCATTCGTCAGTGGATATTTTCCCGCCACCCGGCCCTAACCGGCGTGATTCTTTCTTTGCCGAGACGCACTCCTCGACTCGCAGCAATGCTCGTTTGTATGTCGGCATTGCGGCCCAAGGACGCAGTCCGAAGGTTGTCATGTTGCGGTCGTACCTTGCATTGCTTGCTGCTTGTCAGAAGGCACACCTCGCCCACGGCAAGAAGGACGACCCTGACAATCCTGCCGACGCGTATATGACGCTTCTTGGCTACTTCAACAGCCTCCGGGAACTTGGTGACGCTCGTCGGGTTATCGAAGATGAAGTCAGCAGTCGTTTGCGGGATTATGCGAGCCGTAAACGAATTGGTGAAACCGACGGGACTTTCGCGAATCGAACGATCGCATACGAAGTCACGGAACTCACCAGCCGGGTCAGCACGGATAAGGTGTCCGAGGCCAAGAGCCGACTTGCGCAAACATTCGACCTGAAGGGCCATGTTGACGTGGCCATCGCCACGAACATGATCTCCGTCGGACTAGACATCGTGCGGCTCGGTCTCATGGTTGTGTTCGGCCAACCGAAGACATCCGCCGAGTACATTCAGGCTACAAGCCGTGTGGGACGTGATCATGAGCGTCCCGGGTTGGTTGTTACCATCCTCAACGTTCACAAACCGCGTGACCGTTCCCATTATGAACGATTCGGCTACTACCACCAGACTTTCTATCGGAGCGTCGAAGCGACAAGCGCCACGCCATTTTCTCCGCGTGCGCTCGACCGGGGGTTGGCCGGGACCTTGGTGGCGCTGGCACGACTTGGGCACAGCGCCCTCACGCCGCCCTTAGTCGCTCAGGAAATTCTCAACGAAAGAGCCAAGCTAACGAGAGTGATTGAAGCCCTCACACAGCGAGCGTATGCCTGCGGCGCGACCGACGCCGCAGAATGCGAGCGAATGCGAGACCGAGTCCGTGACCTGGTGAAAAATCTGCTCGATGAATGGAGCCGCATCAGCATGGAATTCAGCCAGGTGAACACGGCTTTGCAATATAACCAATACGAGGCGGGGGGCGCCAAACCGCTTCTACATCACTTTCTTGATCCCGACCTTAAGTCGCTTCCAAGACATCATCGCAAATTTCGAGCAAACCGTTCGCTGCGTGATGTCGAGCCAAGTGTGAATCTGTGGCTCAAGACAATGGACGGGATTCCCATCGATCCTCCTGAAGAGGAGGCGACATGAATCAGCGCCGAGCGAAACGGCCGCACGGTGAACTTCGACAAAGCCAAGTCGTCACCACATTTGGCCCCGGTTCGATGCTGGATTTGCCGCAACACTCCGTGCTCGTCGCCGGCCTCGACCATTGGACCGGTGTCAGTGACGAGATTGTCGAGCCCCGCTTGGCAGACAAGATTTGCACACTACTCGACATCCCCGCCGTGAAGCTTTACGCTCCGCCTCCGGACCCTCAGGACCCACGGCGCCACAATCCGGGATTGCTGCCTGGCAGTTTCCAGAGTGGTTTATCGTTCAGGAACCCGCCGGCGGTGAAACACCGGCCTTTCGATCACGTATGCTTGTGAACCGTACGGCTCTCACGAGCGGCAAATACATTGATCGAGACAAAAAACGTCGTCCCGTTGTGCCAGTACGCTTCGTACGCGCTTGTCGAAACGGGCATATCGGTGACATTGACTGGAAAGCATTTGTGCATGGAGGCCCATCCGATTGCAAGCGCCAGCTTTGGATCGATGAACGCGGCACCAGCGGCGATCTCTCCGAAGTTTGGGTTCGCTGCGAGTGCAAGATGGAACGGAACATGAGTCAAGCCGCCATTTTGCAGAATCGGGCTCTGGGCCATTGCAATGGGAATCGCCCCTGGCTCGGCAGCTTTGAAAAAGAACAATGTGGTGAACCGAACCGATTACTCATTCGCAACGCGAGCAACGCGTATTTTCCACAACTTCTAAGCGTCATCTCCCTTCCCGATCGAGATGAACGAATCAAGCAAGCGGTTGATTCGATTTGGGACACGTTGGAGGCCGTTGAAAACCTAGAGCAGCTTCGCTACGAACGCCGCAAAGCGAAGGTAAGGTCCGCACTTGAAGTGGGCTTGCTCATCCGCTCAGAGCCACTGGCTCTCAAATTGATCCGTCATTTCGACGCCTTGGTAAATGATGGACTATTCATGCCGGCCTGTCGCTAGGCTGAGCCCGCTTCCTGTTTGAGCTCCTTGCGACGTGGTCAGATATGGATTTCGAGCGGTCTTGCACGCCGCAGAATCAGCCAGTGTGCGTGTTCGGCAATGGCTTCCTTACCCAGTGCTCTAAGTACGTTCTGGGCTCCGACAATATCACACGGCTGAAGACGACAGTCGAGTTCATGGAGTCCATTCGCGAAGACCGCGTGCAGTCTCTCATATTGTTTGGCGAGATCTTCATGTCCGCGGCGCTCACGCAATCCGATCAGTAGTCCGCCAGATACAACGAGGAGACCCGAACCGATCAACATCTCATGCGGAGGATACTTGGGATCCGCGATGCCAAAACGGGAATGAAAAAGGAGACTGCTAATCAAACCCCACCCAAGCAGTGCCAGTAACAATCCCACGCGCCGGAGCCGGACGGCGGCGTCGTGCTCGAGCTTCTGGTTTTTAGCGTAATGTTCCCGCTGTTGCAGCACCCAGTCCGTCCGCACCCCCTGCAAAAGTTCAAGTTTTGTAACTGGACTGTGCTTGTCGAACTGTTCCGCCCAGACTTGGGGCGGCGGACATATGTGGTAAAGGGCTCGTCTAGCCCAGCTCATCTCACCACGCAACTGGCCTTGATAGCTATCCGCAACCGAATCCCCTATGCCTGCCACTGCCCATTGCCAGCGCACGCGCAACGCCTCCGCGAGAGCCCGGTAATCCATGCGACGTTCATCAAGCCTTATGTACCAGACGAACCCAATCGAGATGAGGGTGACAACGAGAAAGAGAGCAAATAATGCCAGTGCCCACCACGAACTTTCATGACGACGTTCGGGATGATGACCTTCCGCTGAACCAAAGCTCAGCTCCAAGGGATGGGCGTATAGATGGAAGAATACTGCGCTCAAGAAGAGCAAGACAAATACGATCCACAGCGCCAGATCCAAGCGCGGTTTATATCGGCGCGAAAGAAGTCCTGCTGCGGCGCGCACCCTACAGAGACGATTGAGCCAGGTAAGAGGCCCTGGTTCGAAGGGGACGTTTTTCGGAAGATTTGACTCGATTTCGTTTAGTACGTTTTGCACCTTCGAGGTCGTCTGTGATGCTCCGATATTATGATTGAAGTCGTCAACCGATTGGCATATCGCCCGTAACTGTTGCAACTCGGAGTCATGCTGATCAGAGGCGCTGAACCCCAGTGACGTGCGGATACGCCAACCCAATCTCCTGAATCGAACCTTCTTGGCGATGGGACCATGGTAGACAGCTTTCTTGAAAGGCTCCTTGTTATCGGGGAAATACAACGTCGGGCCGCCGGCGGATATGCTGTCGTCGACGCCGGGTTTCGGAGTGTGAATGACGGCGACGGGGCCACGGTCGCCGCGAAATCCCAATGGCTCGGAGTTAGTCCAGGGATACCATTTCGGGGCCACGCCCTCCAGCTTAAACCGCACGAAATCCCCAGTTCCGGAAGGCTTCTCGCCTTCTTTACCGTCCCATAACGCGATTAACAAGTGACTATGGCGCACGATGTAACCGCCGGCATTTGCATAGAGAATCCGCCGCAACTTCTGCATTTCGGGATCTTGGCGATCACTTGCGATGCTCAGCCCGTTTGTCCCGCTCGGAATGATTCCGGTGGGAACCGGTGGCACAAACCACTCCACGCGTTGGTCCTGCAGCAATCGGTCGAGCTTCGTTCGCGATTCGTCGTTGTCAAATGAAGTACTTTGACGGAAAAGGTCTGGATCAAGCGGCAAGGGCGCGCGTACATAAACGCGATCTTTAATGCTGAGCGCCGCTTCGGCGGCGAGTTGGTCGCCGCCTTCTGCAAGTTCCGACAGCACCACGATGGGCGAGTGTTGGTATACGTTCCGGAAATCCTCGATGATTTTGCGCACGGCCAGTTTGATCTCACCATGCGCCTTCTCGTCAATTTTTCGATGTCCGACGATGCCGAGAACAATGGGAATCGCAGGCAAACCGTTGGAGTGACTAAAGCCGCCGAACGGGGTAGTTGGGTCATTGGGCATTGAGAGTGACTTTCGTAATGCAATCATTCCCGAAGGAAGGTAACGCCCATCGAGCAAGAAGTTGAGCGAAATACAGCAAAACTCCCGATAAGATATTCAAGCTGACGAGTACTCGCAACGTTCACATGCGGATGAAATGCGGCGCCTTGGGAGTTTTGCGATTTGGCTCGAATTGTTGATATGCTAAGACGGTGGGAAAAGTGACGGGATACTTTCCCGTCCTCTCCGCATTGACTCCTGTGCGGAAACAATCCTCGCAAACGCACAAGTAACGACTTAGGAAGCAAAGAGGTGCGACCGTGAGCACAGAAAATGGAGATCTCGAGATTCCGGCGGAGAAGTGGCAAGACCTCGAAGCCCGTTGGAGGACGATATTGGGCTTAGAAGCGAATATCGAAACTCTACGCCTCAGCATGGAAGCAGTTCGCGCCGAACTCGAAGCCTCATGGAGAAGGACCTTGACCGCGGACGAAAAGCTACATGCCTTGGCTTCTGACGTCGTTGAGTGGAACAAAGAAAAGAGCCGCCTCCATCATTCGCTGCCCAAGGCCCGAGAGTTTATCCATCGCGCAACCTGGGTGACTGGCACGCCTGAAAGGAAGAAGCTTGAGGAAATCTTCAAGCACCACATTCAGCCTCATATCCCTTTTCCTGAACCGGATAAAGTGCTGGAACAGCTTGAGAGCTTGAAAAAAGACCGGCAGGTTTTGGCCGCGCAAGGGACGACGGTCCACCAGGAATGCAAGAGCATTTCTGCAGATGTTCAGTCGGCCCTCCGGAAACTGCAAAGTACTGCGGCCGCGAATGCATCCAAGAAAAAGCGCGCCGCCGGTGCGAAAGGCAAATTCTCCTAGCCCAGAGCCATGCGCAATCGTGTGCTCTGCCAAGTCACCCCACACTTGTCGCTCAATCGCCAACATCTTCTCGCACGCCGCCACCGCCTCCGCTAGCTTCTCTTCCTTCCGAGATTTCTCTGCACTGCGCGCCGTAATCATTTCAGCAGTAATGACTTACATCCACGTGTCGGCATCCAGATGACTATAGCGATCTGTTAGTAGGCGAGGACGTGACGAAACGACGCAAAGCTGAAGACTGCTAGCACTTGAGCCTGTCGTCGTCGGTCGTGACACCCGCCCACCCTAACCGTTTGCAAAACCCCTAACTGGAGATTCCAATGTTCTCTTTTCGTTCAACCGCCCGGACTGCGCCACTGCCAAGACCAATCGCTCGCAAACGTCGGCCGTTCGATGCCGGCTTTCGCTGGAATCGCTCGAAGGCCGCACGATGCTCAATGCGTATTCGGTCGTGAATACCAACGATGTCGGCGGTGGATCGCTGCGACAAGCAATACTCGACGCTAACGAGAATCCTGGATCGGACATCATTCGGTTCGAGAGCAGCGCTAATGGCGCACTCGATCTTCGTGAAGCACTGCCGCTTTTGACCGATGACGTTGAGCTCATCGGCACCGGAGCCGATAAGGTCACGGTTCGCAGAAGCCTGGATGTGACCGACGCCTTCCGCATTTTCACCGTGGCGAAAGGTGTCACCGCCAAAATATCTGGCATGACGATCTCCAACGGTCTCAGCACTCAAGGCGGCGGGGTTTACAACGAAGGCGACTTGACGCTGTCGTACTGCACGATCAAGCAAAACACTGCATCTGGCATCGGGCCGCAGACGGCGCTTCGTGGCGGCGGGATCTTGAACGCACCCGGCGCCAAGCTGTCGATCGACGAATGCAAGATCACTGCCAATACGGTGCACGGCGTCGCGGCACAACAGTCGACGGGGTTCATGGCCGGCGGCGGCATCCACAACATGGGCCGGCTCAGCATGACTTCCAGCGCCGTATCCGACAATTCGGTCATCGCCCTTGATCCGCCGCAAGGTGGCAACTACCGAGCCGAGGGTGGTGGGATTTACAGTTCGGCTTTCGACGATCTGTATGGCAGCCTAACCATCGAAAGCTGCACGATCTCCGGCAACCGTGTATCGATCAGTGGTACAACCGGGATGACCGAGCTGGCGGCGGCACAGGGCGGTGGCGTCGCAATCTACGGACAGGAAGGCGCGAACAACGCTATGGCCTGGATCACCAACAGCACCATCGCCGGAAATGCCACGATCAACGAAGTCGTGTCGGCGTCCGGCAAACAGCCCGAGAGCTTTGGCGGCGGCGTCACGATCAAGTACCTGACTCTGTTTCTCAAAGGGAGCACCATCGCCGAAAACACCGTGTCCGCTACCGACAGCGATGCCCACACGTTGGCGGGCGGCTTGTACGTGTATCCTCACCCGAATGAGGCCATAACCCAGCTCGTGATCGATCACACGATCATCGCCAAGAACGTGGCGTCAGAAGGACGCGACCTTTGCGGCCCAATCGTGTCCCTCGGACGCAACCTGTTCGGCGATGGCACGGGCGGAACCGGCTTCCATGCAAACGACAAGGTAGGCACCAGTGCCGCCAAGATCGACCCGAAGCTCGGGAAGCTGCAGGACAACGGCGGCAAGACGCAAACCATGGCGCTGGCGTGGAGCAGCCCGGCACGAAATGCCGGCGACGCTGTGAGCACCATCGGCTGGGATCAACGAGGCGCCGGATTCAGACGAGTGGCCATGGGTAAGCTCGATATCGGCGCATTCGAAGTGCAAGACTTCCAGCGCTGACATTTTTCAACGGCCGTAAAGAAGGAGTTTGGATCCCTTTGCAACGGACGGATGCAAACGCTCGCCGGAGCTGAACGGGCCGGCGAGAAGGGGTAGCGGATGAACGAGGATGGAGCATCGCTTCATCCGAGTTCATCCGCGTTTTCCTATCCAAACAGGCGACTCGAGACGAGACTTAGGGCTAGCTTTACTGGGTGACGCGCCGGACGCAGAGCAGATACAACCCGAGCACAAGGCCCAGCGAACCGAAGAAGGCAATCCATCCGGCCGCAACGTAGCGGGATCTCAAATCGCTCTCGCTGCCGTCAACGGCGTTAAACTCATAGGGAAGAAGGGCGGACAATTTCGGTTCCGCCTTCCGGATCCGCTCGATGGCTGACTGTGACGAGGCGTCAAGCGGAAGCAACCGGCCCACCAGACGGTCGCCTTCAAACCCGGTGTCCACGGTGGCAATCAGCCATTTGTCCGCTACGCGAACGAGACGGCACTGCGCCTGCACCTCTCCGCCAGAGCCAAGTCGCCGACGCGTCACCGTGATCGTCGTTGGCTTCGATTCGGCAAAGGTGTAAGCCACCCAATCGGGCGCCGGTTTGGGGTTCTTCATCTGGATCAACTCGGCGGCGGTCATAATAGTAGGCTCACGCTGTGCAGTTTCCCGTGTGTTCCAGAAGAGCACGAAGGCCAAAAAGAGAAGCAATCCACCGCCAAACAGGAACAGGAAGGCGAGCATCCGTCTAATGGCGCTTGATTCACGAGGCCTCACACCTGGTGACTCCAGCCGTACATCGGCAGCAGTAACCAATCCGGCATAAAGCAACCCGCCGACCGCACCACCAAACATGGGGAGCATCGTTAACAGGCCGGACGGCTGCTTGCCAGCGAGTTCCGGCGGAGCAGCCGTGGCACGTGCTGCCGAGGCGTGGCAGGTTGGACAATGGGTGTCGGTCTCCATCATCACTGTGTGACAGTTTCGGCAGCGCACGGCTTAGACCCCGAGAAAGCACTCATGATTATTTGTGACAAGTATAGGTCACAATGTCGCTGGTGCGGCCCGTCGCCCAGCGGGCGGTAGAAGTGTCTTCGACGGAGCAATCGCTTCCGCGATAACTTAGCTCGCGACGTTAGCCTCTTGAGCTCCAATAGCCTTCGACACCTCGGTGACGAGGATTTCGATGTCTTCCGGCGAGCAATGATAACTCGTAACGCAGGCACGGAGTGAGGGCCGGTCGTTGGACAACACCACATCGGAAATCCAGACCCGGCCGCGGTTCAGGACCCTTCGGCAAACGTCCCGAGTCTTCTCTCGGTTTCCGTCGATCGTTGGGTGGGAGAAGTTCACGACGGGCAGCGGCGTATCGTTGAGCACAAACCAGCCGGCGGCAGTCAGTCGTTCCCGCATCAGGTCGCCCATCTTCGTCTGGTGTTCGATCATGGCTGCATACTTATCGAGACCGATGGTAGCAAGCGATAAAAACACCTTGAGCCCCGTAAAGCGCCGGGACCACTGAAGGGTGGAGCTATATGGATCGAATGTGTCGTCGGGCGAGCTTGGCATGTAGGCGGTGCGGATTTTGAAACTGTCTAACACCGGCTGCCGATGCCTGCACAGAAACATGCCGGCGCCCATCGGCACGGACAACCATTTATGAGCATCCCAGGTGACGGAGTCGGCTTGCTCGATGCCGGCCAGCGCGGGTTTCAGTCGGTCGGATAAGAGTGCCCCGCCGCCCCACGCCGCATCCACGTGGAACCATAAGCCTTCTTCGCGACAAATCCGCGCGATTGTAGGCAGCGGATCAATGATGCCCGCGGATGTGGTGCCGATGGTCGCCACGACCATAAACGGTTGCCTTCCCGCCGCCTTGTCTTCCCGAATCGTGGAAATCAGGACATTCACGTCCATTTTCAGCTCGAAGTCGGTGGGGATTTTTCGCCACGCATTCCGCCCAATGCCGGCGCCGTGAGCGGCTTTTCCGAAAGAATCGTGTGCGCCCTCCGAGCAATAGAAAACCGGCCTGAGTCTTAACTCAGCGAAGCCCTTATCGCCGTACTCCGGGAAATGGTGAGTGAGTGCGACGAGAACGGCCGTCAAGTTCGCTTCGCCGCCGCAAGATGTAAAGTTGGCAAAGCCCCTTGCTGGATCCAATCCGCAGCGCCGCATGAAGAAGGCGAGGACGTGCCGCTCGATTTCTGCCGCCGCCGGCGCGTGGGACCATGTCGCCATTTGCAGGTTGTAGAGCGCGGTGAGCGTGTCTCCCACGATCGAGATCGGCGTAACGCTTGGATTGAAATAACCAAAATAGCGCGGGTGCGTTACATGCACATTCCAGCGCCGCAACATGGCTGCGACATCGTGCAGGATCGTTTCTTCGGCGACGGGTTTCTCGAAGGAGTATCGGGCCGAAAGGTGCTCGCGGATTTCACGGGGTTGCACCTCCCGCGACACCGGCAGGTCGCGCACCTCGGAAAGGAAACGTTGAATCTCGCCGTTGAGCCAGTGAAGGGTGTTTTCTTCCATACGGTGGAAGATACTTCCGGCGCCTCCCGCCTTCCACCGATTTTCGGACACGGAATCCCAACGAGTCGCATCGAGTACCGCCCGGCCGTCGGCTACTTCCCAGCGAGGAGGGCGTCGGCGGCCGCGCGGCGGACTTTGGCATCCGGGTCCGAAAGGGACTTGGTCAACGCTGGAATGGTCTCTTGATCGGGTGGCCCAAGACGGCTCAAGCCCTCAAGGGCCGCCGCGCGCACGGACGCGTCCTTGGCCGCGACGGCCTTCAGGAGCGCAGGAATCGCCGATTTCTTGGCGGCCGGACCGATGGCGATGATGCACTTTATTGCGAGCACGCTCGTTTCCGGGTCGCTATCCGAAATCACCATCGCGATGCCCTCGACCGCGGGCTGCGCCGCCTCGCCAAATCTCTCCAGCGCGGCCGCAGCGGTGATGCGGATGTCCCGGTTCTCGTCTTTGAGCAATCGCGCCAGTTCCGGCGCTGCCTTGTTCAACGACTTCGCGAGTTCAGCACTCGGCATCGAATCCGGCGCGATCACTTGGCCCAGAACGCGGGCCGCTCCCCAGCGAGCGAAGGGATCGGCGTCTTGGAGCGACTTCGTCACGGCATCGATCGCCGGCGCCGCGTCCGTTTGCAGGCTTTCGAGCACGTACAACGCGGCCAGCCGGACCTCGACCTCGGCGTGCGTAAGTTGCTTGGCTAACGCAGGAACTGCCTTAAGTAGGCTTGCACTCAAAGCGCGCTCAATATCCTTGGAAAGAGCCGTACGTTGTGACGTAGCCTGCTTTCGCGAAATGAACCGTGCGTCGGAAAGCGCCTCGAGAGCTTGGCTCGTTGCAAGGACGGTCTGCACGTCAGCGTCGGCGAGTCGCTGTGCCAGCGTGGGAATCTGCTCTGCAAGTTTCTGGGCGGATTCCGTAGCCGCTCGAAACTCAGGTCCCTCATCCCGTTGAGGTCGCTCGGGACCGGAGAAGCTGTGTTCCCCGGGTCGCGACAGAAACGCGTGCAGATTTGACGCGGCGGCGTGCAAGGTGGCCGCGCAAGTGCGTCTCACTTCCGCGTCGGAGTCGGAAAGTCCCGCGGCTGCGGCCGGCGTACCGGCGGCGGCCGTTTGAAAGGTTTCAACCCAGATTTCGCGGCGGCCCCATGGCGTCTCCTCGTCGACACGAATCAATTGCTGAATCGCCTCCGCGCCCGCTCGCCGCACATTTACATCGGACGATTTCAACAGCGACTCCAGCGCCGGTACGGCCACGGCGGGATCTGGATTGATCCGGCTGAGCGCACGTGCCGCCGCGGGGTGAAGATCTCCCGGTCCCGTTTGCAAGAACTGTACAAGGTCCGGACCAAGCGCTCGTATCGCGCCCTTCCAGTGACGTTCGTCGCCACCGAGGGCGGATCGGATCTCGGGGCCAAGTTCGCGGATCAGGGTCAATCCCGCGAGGCGTGTGGTTCGGTCATCCTCTTTCAATAACGCACGCAGGCTGTCGATGAGCCGCTGTTGCACTGCACTTCGAACTTGCCGATCGACTTTGGCAAGCGATTCGTCCGGATCGTCGTCGTGCCAGATGCCTAGTTGCATTGCACGATGCAGATCGACCACGCCGCGGAGGTCACTTGATTCGTTTCTCTAGCTGCGCCTGCCTGGCTTTAAGGTCTGAATTGGATTCAACCGGCGATTGCAACACCTTATTCAGCTCTTGGACGGGATCGGAAGCGCTGGCAATCGTTGGACAGATTACGGCGGTAATCGTCATGATGCCTACGATTGGCTTCATGGACATGATGGTGTCCTCTGGCCGGCATTAAAGAAAGGGAAGGATTGCGAATCTCCACCAGATCATACCACGGGGCGTAATCAGCTTGGGAGTGATTACGGTGTGTGGTAAGAAGAGGTAAACCGCACCAGAAACCCGGTTTCTTCAAACGCCAGAAACCCGGTTTCTGGGAGAAACCGGGTTTCTTCGGATCGCGGAGGCCGCACGATGGCGACTTCAGTGTTAAGTTCCCTATCCGCCATACTCCTGCTTTTGCCTCCGGGTTCATCCGAGTGGCGGCGATTCCACGAGCGAATGACGACGCCCGAAGAGTTGATGGCGTACGTGGAACTGGACCGCTTCGCATTCTGGAAACAGACGGCGAAGGATAAATGGGAAGCCAGCCGAACCGATCCGAAGCAGCGGGCAATCGCGAAATGGGACGCCGTCCGAGAGATCGTGAAAGACCGGGCCACGGAGTTCGCCAACGGGCGCGGCACGCTAGATTTCGCTCTGGACGCGGCCCTGCAAATGCTCGAGACGGAGCGAGCGCTCGCCGTCACATCGGGCGAGGACATCACGGCTTTGGAACGTTACTGGGAGGTTCTGGCATGGATGGAACGCGTTAACCGAGAACGCTACGAGGCCCAACGTATTCCCCTCAAAGACCTTGCCCAAACATCTTTCCAAAGACAACAAGCGGAAATCTGGCTGATCGAGGCCCAGAGAAAGCACAACACACCGTTGTGGCGTGGTCTGAGACCACGCCACAATCTGTTGGTGTTCCCGCTGCCGCTCGATGCCATGGACGTGAAGTACCTGGCCAAGGCGAAGCGGACGGCGAGTCGTGCTCAGCCACGTGACCTTGCTGCCGACATGGTGGCGAACGGAAAAACCGAATCGAACGGGCGCCTTTCCGAGTTTTTCAACGGCCGAGGGACGATGGACTTCCTGTTGGAGGCATCTCAGAATCAGCGTAACGCGGAATACCACATCGCCGAATCGCCGAGAAAAAAGCTGGATGCCCTGGAGGAGTATTGGCATCGATGTTTGGTTGTAGAGACAGTCAATGTCGAACGCTACAGCGCCGGCCGTGTCAACATTCGTGATCGGCTGCGACCCACCTACCGTCGCTGCGACGCCGAACGCCAAATGCTTCTGGCGCGGCGGGAACAAAACGAGCAACGTATTCCCGTGGGATACGATGTGTTGCAGGGCTCAGATCCCAAGGAACTTGCCAAGGAGAAATGGCGAGCGGTTCATGCCGATCCGGTGGAACTGGCCAAGGAAAAGCGGGACGCTGCCGCGGTAATCGTTGATACCGGAATGAAAGAGTTTTTGAACGGACGCGGTACGTTGCTGTTCATGCTCGAGTCGATTCGGCAACTGACGCACGCCATTCAGGAGGCCGACCCGTCGGAATCCGCCCGTGTTGCGGCGGCGAGTACGTACTGGACATTCGCCAAGATCACGGAAATGGTGTCTCGTGAACGCCGCGACGCCCGACGGATTCCGGATTGGGATTACTTCGAAGCCAAGTACGCCTTGTTGAACGCCGACGACTTGCTCGCCCGAGCCATGAAATGGTCGAAGGACGACCCCGCCGAAAAGCCGGACTAAGAAGTAACAGGCGAGGCTCGCTCACCTCTGCGCGATGCTTGTCGTCACATTATGTTTATGTTCCTTGAACCTTGGGTTTGTCTCCTACTGCTGGTTCCAGCGATTGCGAGATCGCCTTCGCCATGGCTTCGGAGAGCTTGTCCTTGGGATTCATGGCAACTACCTCGTTAAGGAGTTTCACGGCCTGCTCGCGCTGGTCTAGCACCAAGTAGTGGTACGACAGCAGGAAGCGCGACGCAGCGTCTTTCGGGTTTGCTTTCACAAACGCTTCCAGGCCACGCAACTGAGCCTCATAGGATTTCGGATCGTTGTATAGCGCCTTGACCGTGTCCCAGGTCCACCCCGGACCAACGGCCAAAACGGAATAGATCACACCCGCCGCCTCGGTGTACTTTTTCTCCGCGAACAGCACGAGCGAGCGGAATTCGTGAAGTGCCGCGTCGTTGGGCAGCACCTGGATAGCCTTATCGATCTGCTGAAGCGCGCCGCTGTAGTTTGCGGACTTGAACGCATCGCGTGCGCCATCAAACAACGCACCCGCTTCCTTGACTTTGGGATCTTCGGCGGCGGCGGGCGGATCGGCCGGCGCTTCAGGTTGCGGTATTTCGGGCAGCGTCGGAGATGCGACGGGCGCCGCGGCCGGGGTCTGTACTACCACAGGTTGAGACTCGACATAGACGGGTTGAGACTCGACATAGACGGGCTCGGAGTAGTTGTAAACCGCCGTTGACCCGACGGCGGGAGCAGCGTAATACGGGTTGTAGAAATCATCCGCCACGTCCCCCATCATCCAGCCGGTTGCGTAGGCGCCCGTCGCGCCCCACCAGGACGGCCCGTTCCAATTCCATGCGCCGTTGAACCAACCCGAATAGTAGGACGGGTAGTTGCCGCCCCAGTAGCGGCCTCCGTAGCAACCACCGTAGCCGCCCCCCCAACCAGTATTGATGTTCGTAAAGTTGTTGTTGCTCCACCGGTCACCGACGTTAACGTTGTTCCATCGGTCGCCGACATTGTTGCCGATGTTCGGCCGATTACCGATACCGGGCCGGTTGTCGCTTCCAGGTCGGTTACCGATGCCAGGTCGGTTGTCGATCCCAGGCCGGTTGTCGATACCAGGCCGGTTGTCGATGCCAGGCCGATTACCGATGTCAGGCCGGTTGTCGATCCCAGGCCGATTGCCACCATTTCCGGGACGCCATTGAGTGCCGCTACCCCCTTGTCCGGGGCGGCTGGGTCGCTGGTCGGGGCGCAGCCCACCCTGACCGGGCCGATCGCCGATGCCTGGTCGGTTATCTGCTAGGCCACCGCCCGGGCGGTTACCGCCAATTCCTGCACCACCACCAGGCCGGTTTGCGATTCCTGGCGCGTTTGCACCACCGCCAGGTCGGTTCGGAAGTTGACCCGGCCGCGCTCCTGGTCGGTTGTCTCCGCCGCCGGGTCGATTGGCGACCTGAGGTGGCCGAGCACCGCCGCTGGGTCGATTGGCCGCTTGGGGTGGACGGTTCGGTCGATTGCCGCCGGCGCTTGGTCTGCCAGCCGCTCCACCGCCGGGCCGATTCGGCGCTTGTGGCCGTTGTGCGGGTCGCTGCTGCCCTTGCGACCGCTGTGCAGGGCGACCACCCACGGACGCCGATGGCCGCTGCGCGGGCCGCTGTGCTGGCCGTGAAGCTTGCCGCGGCGCCGATGAAGCCCGATGTGGTGCGCCACCACCGCCGCCGCCTCGCCCGCCGCCACCCCGCCCGCCGACGCCGCCCACAGTGATGTTCGCAAATCCGACTAAGGCTACCGCACCCAAGACGGCTAAGATATAGACGCGCATGGTTATTCTCCCGTGATGGGTTACGGTTTGGTGACAACGCGGGTGAACTTGATTTCGTGATCCGGGATCGGCTGACCCTCGACCTCGCGGGCGGTCGATTTCCAGACGAACGAATTCGGGTTAAGCACTTGAATCGTGTTGACGGACGTGCCGGTTTGCCCCGAGGGAAGCACGCCGACATTGTTGCTCGTCCATACCGCAGCCTCGCGTTCCCAGGCTCCCTCGCCAAAACCGCCGCGTGAATCAAACGCCCACGACCGTATCGCCCCTTCGATGGGATCCCAACCGACCAATTGCAAAACGCTCATTGAGTCCTTTGGCCCTTTGATGTCGTATCGCATCAGGGCGAACTTTCCATCCAGCTCCGGTTTGACCGTAAGCTTGATGGTCGTGCCACGGTCCTCGGCAGTCCACTCGCCTGTGATCCAGTCCAGCGCCTTCACGGCGCGGCCACCGGCTTCCCCCGACATTTCGGCGAGGTCTCGAGCCGAGGCGATGAGCCAGCGCCCGTCCTTCTTGGTCATGACTGCGCTAAACTTGTTGGATTGAACGGTTCCGTTCTGCGGGGTGAATTCGACGAAGCCATCCAAGGTGGCCACGTCGGGGGTGAGAAACCGGACTGACTTGATCTTGATTTCGGATTTCCCTGCCTTGAGTTCGTCGATGCCTTCCGCGAATCGCTTGCGGAGGGCTTCGTGCCCTTTAATCTCGTTTCCTTCTTCGTCGGTGAAATCAGCGTCAGGCGTCCAGTGTGCCAAAATCCCCTTCAAGTCGCCGGTCTTCAGAGTCGCCGCATAGGCGTCCACGGTTTTGCGAATTGCCGCCTCGTCGTTGGACTGCGGCGCGTTGGTAGATTGAGCATTAACCCAATACACTCCAACCCCGGAAACAACTAAGGCGATGATCAATAGAGGCACGCGCATGTTGAAGTCTCCTTCGGTAGAGATTTGAATCCGGTAGCAACTACACCTTGGGATTTGTGCCGAGCCATTGTAGTCGGCCCGGCCGCATCCGGAACGCACGATCGGCCCTGGCAGGTCAATGGGCCACGTCGGGGCAAGCCGTGGGTATCGAAATGGATTATGGCTCATCCAACTCGAACTGTTGCCGCTCCCCCGGTGTGAGCTTCCGGTAGCCGCGTTCGTCCATGTGTTTGACGGGATCGAGGGGCCAGGAGCGGAGTTCGCCTGCACCTGATTCGCCAGGGTAGGAGACAGTCAGCAGGAACTTGTCGTCCGCGACAAACTGTGCAGACCGAAAGACGCCGAATTCGGTGGCGGACAAGGCCAATATGGACAGTTACCTTGAAAACGGCGGCACAGCGTCCTTCTTCGGCGAAGTCTTCTCCTTCTCGAGATCGGCCAGTAGATTCTGGAAGTCCTCCCGCGTCCGCAACGCGTTCAGGTCATCGTCTTTCTTCGTCAACTCGAAATCCGTCCAACCTTTGGTAACGGCCTGGCGCAGCAACTCCATCGCGCGGTCTGCACGCGCTTCGGCGGGTTGATCTCGGCTTGCCGCTGCCAGAGCGTAAACGCAGGCGGCGTTGTACTGAGTTAGGGCGTCCCCGTCCTTGGCCAGTTCTTCCGCGTCCTGAACCGCCACTTCGATCTGCCCCGCTCGGGCGCGGCTGACCGCGCGTTGCAGGCGGAAGTAGCTGCGCTTCGATTCACGGCACAGTTCCAAGACCTTGTCCCAATCGGCCGCGGCCTCGGCTGGGCGCTTCAAGGCATTGAAAGCGTCGGCCCGGCCTTTGTAGGCGTTGCACAGATAGTCTCGGTTTCTGACGTCGTTGGGTATCTGCTGCCGTGCTTGTTCCTTCATGGCGATGGCTTTGCCGTACCACTCCAGCGAGGGTTCATGTTGCTTCTTGTGGGTGAGGAGGTTTCCCATGTTGCACAGTGTTCCGCCGCAATTGGTGAGGTAAATCGGCAACGGCCCGAAATCGGCGATCAGCGTTTCGTAAATGGCGAGGGCACGCCGATATGGCGCCTCGGCATCCGACCTCCGACCCGATTCCATTAACTTTACTCCCGTATCGTTGAAGCAGATCGCCAAATAAAAGCGGTGGTTGCTGTCGGCTGGGAACTCGGCGGCCAGTCGCTCGTAAATCTCTGTCGCCCGTTGTCGTTCCGCGTCCTCCTCGGCCGACCTTTTCAATCTGCTGAGGACGAAGGCGAGATTGATGCGGATATGGGCCACATCTCCGCGGTATTTGGCCACGTCCGGAAACTCGGCAGCCAGTTTCTCGCGCATGGCCAGTGCCTTGCGGAAGATCGGTTCCGCCTCGGCGTACTTGCCCTGATCTTTGTGCAGGATGGCCAAAGAGTTGTGGCCCTCGGCCAAATCCCGCCGATGTTTAGGAATGGCCGGGCCCTCGGCCACCAGCGCTTCGTTTAACGCTATGGCCCGGCGGTGGACGGATTCCGCTTCCGCCCACTTGCCGACCTGTGACAATTCCGTCACCAACGCACCGAGAACCGCCGCCAATTGTTCGCGGTAGTCTGGTATGGCGGGAAACTCGGTGGCCAGCTTTTCCAGTATGGCGATGGCCTTGCGGTGTTCGGACTCCGCTTCCGTCGGCCTTCCGGTAATTGAGTAGAGCCGCCCAAAATTGATATGATCGAGGGCCAGGTTCTGGCGGTACTTCAGAACGGTAGGGAATTCGGCGACCAGCGCTTGAGCGAACGGCAAAGCCCGGCGGTATTCGGCTTCCCCTTCCGCATATTTGCCGCGCGTTACGAGCTGTAGTCCCACGTTGGCGTGCATGGCGGCCAGACTGGGGCGCTGATCGGGGGCGTCCGGAATTTTCGACAACCGTTCGTGAATGCCGAGGGCCCGGCGAAAGGCCGCTTCCGCCTCGACCCAACGATCCGTGACCATCAGTAGGTTCCCCAAATTGTCCAAAATGGTCGCCAAGTCGTGCTGATAGACCACGTTGGCCGGAAACTCGACAGCGAGTTTTTCTTGGATGATCAAGGCGCGGCGACTCTCGGTTTCGGACTCGGAATGCCGGCCCAAGAGGAGAAGTCCCTCCGCCAAGTGTTTGAGAGCTCTGGCACAGTTTCGGCGATGGCGTGACTCCGCGGGGAAGTCGGCAGCTAATCCTTCCCACATTTTCACCGCGTCGCGCCAGCCGGATACCGCCTCTTCAGTCTGACCGAGTCGGTCCCGCAAACGCGCCACACTTGCGGTCCCCTCTGCACGGATCCAGCGAGCCTGTTCCGCCGTGCCGGTCTGCAAGTCGAAAGCCTGCCAGCGCTTCAGCGTGTTTTCCAAAAACTCTTTTTCCGTCGGCCCGAGGACCGGCTTTTCACCGATAAGTCTCGTGACGACGTCGTCGGTGGTAGCGCGGAGTGCTTCGAAGGCCTGCAAGTGGGCGGCCTCCACCCGTCGACGTTCGGAGGCCTCATTTTCCTTCGCCGCTTCCGCGGCGTCGGCGGCCGCCAGCGCCCGCCGTTCCGCGGCGGTGGCGCGGACCGCCTGCCAGGTCGCCGCCCCGGCGCCTGCCAGTAAGAGCAGGGTGAAACACGCCGCCGTCGCCAGCAGTTTTCGGTTCTTCCGCGTGAACTTCCGCAGTCGGTACCGCGCCGACGGCGGGCACGCTTCCACCGGTTCGTCGGCCAAGTGGCGCTGAATGTCCCGCACCAGCCCGTTGGCCGTCTCGTAACGCCGGCTGCGATCCTTCTCCAAGGCTTTCATCACGATCCAGTCCAATTCACCGCGCATCAACTTCGACAGCTTGGCCGGCTCCGTCTTCCGTTGTGCCGAGATCGCCGGCAGCGCGTCGCCCGATTCACTCAACCTTGTGCTCGGCTTGGCCGGCTCGTCCTCGCGGATCATCCGCATCATTTCCGTGTAGACCGCACTGTGAAGCTTCTTCTTGTCGAGCGGCGTTGAGCCGGTCAGCAACTCGTAGAGCAAGACACCCAGCGAATAAATGTCGCAACGAGTATCAACGTCGAGCGCGTTCCGCTCCGCTTGCTCGGGGGCCATGTATTCGAGCGTGCCGATCACCTGACCGAATTCGGTGAACATGGTCCTCTCGGTCAGCCGTTGACTCGTCGCCTTGGCGACGCCGAAGTCGATGACCTTCGGCACCGGCTTGCCGTCATAAAGCGCAACTAACACATTGGAGGGTTTCAGATCGCGGTGGATGATCCCCTTTTGGTGGGCGTGCTGGACGGCCTGACAGACGGGGACGAACAGCTCCAACCGTTCCCGCGGCGTCAGATGCTCCTGGTCGCAATATTTGGTGATGGGGATGCCGTTGACCAGCTCCATGACGAAGAACGGCCGGCCGGTTTCGGTCGCCCCGACATCCAGCACCCTGGCGATGTTCTGGTGGTCCATTAGGGCCAAAGCTTGCCGTTCCGCCTCGAACCGGGCAACGACCTGGGCCGTGTCCATACCCGGTTTAATAATCTTCAAGGCAACTCTGCGCCGGACCGGCTGCTCCTGCTCGGCCATGTAGACCACACCCATGCCACCTTCGCCGATCTGTTGAAGAAGCTTGTACGGGCCGATCCGCGAGCCGGGGCCTTCGGTGATCGGTGGGAGATCGACGGTGCCGGGTGATTCGGGAGGCGACTCGAGAAAGCTGCCGGCCTCGTCGTACGCGCGCAACAGGTCGTCGACCTTCTGCCGGAGACCCGGTTGGCCCGCGCACGCCTGATCGAGGTAAGCCCTGCGTTCCGCCGCGGAGCGAACCTCATGAGCGTGATCGAAGATTTCCTTTACTGATGGCAGGTGTCTATCCATTACATTAGTTCCGGCAAACGGCCGATGTTGCTATCCACATCTAAGTGCGACGTTGGTGAACGAATCGTGCCAGTCCATTGCCAAATTCAGGCAAGCCGTTGGTACAGCCATGCCCGAGCGTACGCCCAATGGCGGTTGGCGGTCCGGACGGAAATCCCCAATGCCTCGGCCGTTTGCTCGATGGTGAGTCCGGCAAAGTAGCGGAGTTTCACGACGTCCGCAACCATTTGATTCTCCGCGGCCAAAAGATCGAGACTTTCACTCAGTGCCAGAAGATCAGCCTCGGAATCCGGCACGGCGATATCGACTTCGTTTATATCGACTCGCTTCCGTTCTCCGCCGTGGCGTAGCCGCTGCCGTTGACGGGCGCGTTCGATGAGGATTCGTCGCATGGCCTCGGCGGCTGCTGCGAAGAAGTGTCCCCGACTATTCCAATGCTGCACCTTTTCCACATCCACAAGGCGGACATAGGCCTCGTGAACCAAGGCCGTCGCCTGAAGGGTTTGCCCGGGTTTTTCTTGGGCGAGTTTCTGCGCGCTTAGCTTCCGCAATTCGTCGTAGACCAGCGGCAACAGCCGCTCGGCTGCGTTCAAGTCTCCGGCTTCAAGGGCGCTCAAGATACGAGTCACATCGGACATGGCCGCCAGGATACCGCGCCGTGCCGGATTAATATACTGAACAACCTGTCACAACTTTCTTCGAGGAGCTTCACCATGAACAAGTCCACGCAACCGATTCCAGCGGGTCACGAAAACTTGATTCCGCACCTCGTGTGCAGTCCGTGTTCGGACGCCATCGAGTTCTACAAGAAGGCGTTCGGCGCGGAGGAGAACTACCGGATGCCGGCGCCGGATGGCCGCGTCATGCACGCGTCGATCAGGGTGGGCAAGAGTCTCGTGTTTATGGCGGACGACTTTCCTGAATTCTGCGGCGGCCACGAGTCGTCTCCGAAAGCATTGAAAGGCACGCCGGTGACTTTTCATCAGTACGTCAAGGACTGCGATGCGGCGATCAAGCGCGCCGCGGATGCCGGCGCAACCGTGTCCATGCCGGCGGCGGACATGTTCTGGGGCGACCGCTACGGCGTGGTGACCGACCCGTTTGGCCACAATTGGGCATTCGCAACACGCACCAAAGAGTTAACTCCGGCAGAAATGCAAGCAGGGATGAAAGAGGCCTTTGCCGGCCAGTCCTAAGTGGGCCTCGTAGCCGCATTTGCCAAAATGCGGGTTTTCCGGTTCGTGTCCCGCACTCTACGCGAGTGCGGCTACAACAGAAACCCGGTTTCTCCCAGAAACCGGGTTTTTCCCCTCGATTCCCTATCAAAACGGCGGCAGATCTCCAGGCGATTAATACGTGGCGGAACTGCCGTCCGGATTCGACTCTCCTCAGTGAATACCCTACGCCGGTAAGAAGCCCAGCCGGTAACGGCCAGCCTTCCTGCGTGAGTGCAGTTCCACCACGCACCATCACAAGGAGTGCCCGAGTGTCTTGGTTTGCCCGTGGCCGAGTGTCACCGTTACAGAAACTCAAGTTTGCCGACGTCCGGTTCTGTCCGCGGCTCGAAAGCCTGGAGCCGCGCTGGGCGCCTTACGCCGTTTCCGGCAACAGTTGGCCGGGGCCACAGCTGGTTACACTCAGTTTCATGCCAGACGGCACCAACCTCGGCGGGCCTACCAGCAACCTAATCTCCGCGTTTAACAGCAAATTTGGGTCGGCCGCAACCTGGCAGAACCAGATCATAAAGGCGGCACAGTTTTGGGCACAACAGACAAACATTAACTTCTCGGTTGTCGCCGATAACGGAACGGCTAGCGGCGGCGGCAGTTACCAGCAGGGCGATCCGAATTTCGGTGATATCCGAATCGGCGGTTACCACTTCGGCAGCTCGTCGGCCCTGGCCACTGCGTACAGCCCGCCGCCGATCAATAACTACTCGATTGCGGGCGACATCACGTTCAACACCGGCCAAGCGTTCAATATCGGCAGCACGTATGACCTGTTTACGGTTGCCGTCCATGAAATTGGGCACGCGACGGGGTTGTTGCATTCGAGCCAAACGGCTGCCGTCGAATACTCGTCGTATACGGGCGTGAAGTCCACGCTGCACGCCGACGACATCAGTGGTATCCGTGACATCTATAGCAGCGACCTTGCTCGCTCGGCTGATAGCTACGATACGTCGGCTGCAAACGGCAGCTTCTCCACGGCTTCCAACATCACGTCCAAGATCGATGCGTCGACCAAAGCTGCCGTTCTCGTCCAGCTGGACGTCACGACGATCGCCGACATCGACTATTACAAGTTCACCGCGCCGTCCGGAGGAAACGGAAAGCTGACGGCCAAGATAATCAGCTCCGGGCGGAGCCTGTTGAAGCCGAAGGTCATCGTCTATAACTCCAACCAGGCCCAAATCGGTACGGCCACCGGCACGACGAACGGCGCCACAGTCACGGTCCAGATCGACAGCGGCATCGTGGCCGGCCAGACGTATTACGTCAAGGTGGACGGCGCCGACGATTCTGCGTTCGGCACCGGCAAGTACGTGATGACCCTGAACATGGGCGCCGGTCCCTCGCCGACGCCGCCATCGCCAAACACGCAAAACGCCAACGGTACCACGCCGTCGGGCGGTGGTGGCCTTGCCATGTCGGTGCAAGCGCAGGAATCTCGTGTCAACACCTTTACTCCTAACTACCAGGAAACTTCGCCGGAAACACCGAGGGCGGTGGCCATAGACAGTCAAGGGAACTACGTCGTCACCTGGTCGAGCAAGAATCAAGACGGCGATGGTTGGGGAGTCTACGCCCAACGATACAACGGTCTGGGTGTCGCTCAAGGCAGCGAGTTCCGTGTTAACACGACGACCACGGGTGATCAACGTTACTCAACTGTGGCAATGAATGCAAATGGCGACTTTGTGATCGCCTGGTCGAGTAAAGACCCATCCGGGGACGATTGGAATGTTAAAGCCCGTCGATACAACGCGCAAGGTACCGCGTTGGGTTCCGAGTTCCGCGTCAACAGTTCCACCGCCGATGACCGTATGTTTCCCGCCGTGGCAATGGACGCACTAGGCAATTTCGTGGTCACGTGGTCAAGTAAGAACCAAGATGGCAGCGGCTGGGGTGTTTACGGTCAGCGATTTACCGTCTTAGGGCTGCCGCTGGGGTTCGAATTTCTCGTCAACGGCGTGACGTCCGGCGACCAAACCTATACATCCATCGCGATGGACGCTCTCGGCAACTTCGTCGTCGCCTGGTCGAGCCATAATCAAGATGGAGACGGCTGGTCGGTTCAGGCGCGCCGCTACACGGCGGCGGGTTTGTTGCAAGGGAATGGCTTCCGAGTCAACACCACTACCGAAAACGACCAAATGTATCCTTCCGTCGGCATGAACGCCACCGGCGATTTCATCATCACCTGGTCTAGCAATGGCCAAGACGGCAGCGGCTGGGGCGTTTACGGCCAGCGCTACAACGCCCTCGGTCTGCCCCAGGGCGGTGAGTTCCAAGTGAACGAGGCCACCGACGGCGACCAACAGTTTTCCGGAGTGGCCGTCACAAGCGAAGGCAGCTTCATCATCACCTGGTCGAGCAAAGGCGCCCAGAACGATAATTGGGATGTCGTGGGACGCCAGTTTGAACACGACGGCGCTGCCGAAGGTGGAGATGTGGACGTTCATTCGAGCGGAAAATCCGGCGACCAGCTCTACCCGTCGGTGGTTCAAAACAACATGGGGCGGATCGTAATCGCATGGAGCGGACAGCTTCTCGACGGTTCCTATGAAGTGTTTGCCCAGCGGTATGCCATCAGCGCACACAGCTTCGAAGCCGGCGACTTCGCCCCGCCGGTGTCATATTCACCATCGGTTCAATCCGCGGCATACTTCCTAACACGGCAGCAGCCTGGAAGCATTCTCGAACTCGAGAACGTCACCCGATTTGATCGACGCTCCACATTTTCGTTGACATCGGCGGGTGACAGATTTCAAGCAAGAGTCGACGAATCGATGGCGAAAGGCCGCTCCGCGGCGCATGCCACTGGTCCGGACGTGATCAACGCTTCAATTCCCGACGCAGAAACGCGGTTTTTGGCGTGGTTCGCGCCAGTCGAAACCTGGTTTCTCGAAGAAACCGGGTTTCTTGCAGGCCGCGCCGATTAGATTCCCGCGCTACTTCGGCCATTCAAATCCATCTATTGCTTTAGGGTTCGGTGAATCTGCGCAGCCCATGGCCACTTTGGCGAAATTCGGGTGATGCAACGGATTCGCTAATGAAGCTGGGGCAACTTTTCCGAATGTTAGGACAATACGGTCCCGCGCGATGATTTCGTTCGCGGTCCGTCGTTGGCTCCGATAGAATAAACGCCAGGAGATTCGCAAACCAACGCACCGCGGCCTCCGAGCGCGTCATCTCCGCGTGGTTCGGCAAGGGGTAAAAGTAATGCGAGCCATTCCGAGCAACATGGGAAAGCTCACGTCCGTGCTGGCGCTCCTGGGCGTCTTGGGAATGTGGGCGATGTACGCCCGCGCACAGGACGAGGATAAAGCTCCCGCAAAGCCGGCGGCGGCTCCCGTGAAAGCTCCTCAAGATAGCAATGGTCGTTTCGGTGTCGAGTTTCGCAACGCGCCGTGGGACCGCGTGCTCGAGTGGTTTGCGAAGGCGTCTGGACTGGCGATGATTACGGACAAGATTCCGCAAGGGAGTTTCACCTACATCTCGCCCGATCAGAACCGGAAGTACACGATTCCTGAGATCGTCGATATTCTGAATGACGCCTTGCAGGCCCAGAAGTACACACTCATTCGCCATCCGCGCTCCTTCAGCGTTCTCGCGGCCGATCAGCCGATCGACCCGGCCCAGGTTCCGCGGATCAACGTCAGCGAGCTGGACAATTACGGGGACTCCGAGCTGGTGTCGGCCGTTATTCCGTTGACTAGTCTGAGCGCCGAAGAACTAGCTCCCCAGCTAGAACCCATGAAAGGGCCGTTCGGCGTCATCGCGGCGATTGCAAGGCCGAACCAATTAGTCGTTCAAGATACCGGCCGGACCATCAAACGCATCAGGCGTCTCATCGATGACTACGAGAAGGCGCCGGATGCCCAGGGCGGCGGCTTCAGTTACGTCTGCAAGTACATCAAGGCACGCGACGCGGCGAGCATGTTGAAAGACATGCTCGGCCTGCCGAAAGACACGCCGGCGGCAGCCATGCCCATGATGCCGCAGGGCGGTCGATTCGATCGAGAACGTCGCTTTGGCGGCGGCTTCCAAGGAATGGAGTTCCAGCCGCAACCGAACCAGGCATCCACTCCGGGAAAGAAGCCGACGTATGTCTACGCCGACGAACGCCTGAACAAGGTCCTCGTGTCCGGCGCGGCCGATGTTCTCGCACAGGCCAAGCGATTTCTGGACGAGGCGGACAAAGCGCTATCTCCTGGACAACCCACGATCACGCCGGGTGTACCGGAAACCAAGATGTACACGGTTCCATCCGGCACGGCCGAGCCCATCGCCAAGATGATGAAGGAAATCTACAAGGACTCGAAGGTGATCCGGATTGAGACCGGTGGTACGAACACCGTTTTGGTGTTCGCCCCATCCGATGATCAACTCGAGATCGGCAAGAAGATACTGGATGCAACTTCGTCGGCGTCGTCAACGAAGCGTATCGTCCTCAACGTCCTGGATGCCGGGGCCACGGTGGATCGACTGCGCGAGATGTTCGGCATCGAACCGGACAAGCCCGCCGCGATGTATATCGGTTTGGATGCGGACGCCAACGCCGTTGTAGTCCGCGCCACGGAATCGCAAGTGGCCGAGATTCAAGACATACTTCAGAAACTCGGCGAAACTCCGACCGCGACGGCGGGCAATTACCGAATTCTTCCGGCTGGCCGAAAAGACACTGCGGCAGCGGTCAAGGAAATCGAGCGCCTGATGAAGGAGAATCGCAACATCCCGGTGATCATCCGTTTTCCGGAAGTACCAAAGACTTCGGCCCCGAGTAACAACAACGGACTGAACAAGAAAGGCGGACCGCGGTTCGACGCGATGGAGGCCCAGGATGCCCCGTCGGCGAAGTTCACCGGCGCACAACCGCTCGAACAGCAAGATAAGACAACGCCCGCAGAATCGAATACGAATCCACTCCCACAATCGAAACCGGTGACGATCTCCGTAGTGGGTGACAAGATCTACATTACCTCGGACGATCCTGACGCGTTGGAGTACGCGACAAGTATTGCGCGCACCGTCATTGGCGGTGGTGGCGGAAGCGGCGAATTCGAGATCATTCGACTCAAACGCGCCAGCGCTGTCGACACGGCCAAGATGCTCGACGAGTTTTTCAACGGACCTCGACAACCTGCCGGTCAAAATCCTCTTCTACAGATGCTCGGCCAGGGCGGCGGTCGTGGCATGGCCATGGGACCAGCGGCACAGGTCACTCCAGCTAAAAACAAGGTGCGGGTCATCGCGGACCCGGCAACGAATGCGCTTCTAGTGCGGGCGAATTCCAGCGATCGCCGCATCATTCACGACATTTTGAAAGACCTCGAAAGCGGTACGGATGAAGCCGATGCTCTGATCAAGCCCTATATCATCGGCCCATTCAAGAACACCAGCGCCACCGAGGTCGCCAACGTCCTTAAGGATGTCTACTCCGAGTACATGAGCACTGCCCCATCCGCCACCATGGTCGGCGGGATGCGCGGGTTCGGCGGCCAATTTCGCCGACAAGGCGGCGGCGGTGTGGACGCCAGCGGTAATCCGCGCGGGGTGACTTTGTCCGTTGCGGTCGACGACCGTAGCAACAGCCTCATCGTCAATTGCACGAAGCCGATGTACATGGACATTTTGAATCTGACGGACCAACTCGACCAATCCGCCAGCAGTGCCTCCAAGACCGTGCGTGTGGTGTCCGCGAAGAATCTCGACCCGTACACGACCCAGATGGCGATTGCGGCCATGCAAGGGCAGCCGATGACCTCGATGCAGCGACCCACCGGCATGATGGGCAATCAAGGAATGAACCCTTTCATGCAGGGTAATCAGTTCGGCAACCAAATGGGCCGCAACAATCCAATGATGAACAATCGTGGCGCCTCCTTCGGACAGATGGGCGGAAACACGCAGTTTAATCCGCAAATGATGGGCGGCGGACGTGGAAACCCGGGGCAATTTGGCAACAATCCAGGCATGATGATGCAAGGTGGCGGCCGCGGAAACATGATGCCGGGCGGCGGCGGCATGCAGATGCGCCCAGGAGGTGGCGGCGGAGGAATGCCACGCGGGCGAAACAACAGTTCGCCCGGCGGAGGGTCGGATTTTTTCGGACATCGGGTCAAGGATGACCCTCGGGGATTCGCACTCTACGATCCGCAACTCGACCGAGAATTCGACAGCCTGACGGCGGCAACCGAAAAGCCGAATTCTATTCAGCAAGCCAGCTACAGCGTTCAACAAGCTTCGGGTCAAGTACCGCTTCAAATACCGCCGGCGACGGGGTCCAGTGATAATCTGCAGGCCCCGCGCTCAACGGTTTCGGTCGTGCCGCTCGACGAACTCGGCTCGTTCATCGTCACCGGCAACAATCAGGCCGACGTAGACGCGGTCATCCGCATCATCGAGCTATTGCGGCAATTGGGCGCCGGCGCCCAGCTTCGCTTTGAACTTGTGCCGCTGTCACAAGCCGATCCAACCAACCTGGCACAGTCCTTGACACAGATGTTCCAGGGCGTGGCCTTTACACCGAATTCGACGATCTCGCGGCCGCAGACCGGCGCCTCGCCTTTGTTCATCGGCGCCCAGCAACAACAAGCGCCGCAAGGCTCTGTCGCCATGTACCCGGTCCCTCGGCTCAGTTCGATCTTCGTGATTGCGCCGGAAGCTCGAATGGAGGACATCAAAGAGCAGATTCGGAAGTTCGACCGGCCGATTTCGAACAACGCCAAGGCGACCCAAATCTTTCTGACTCGGGCGTCGGCCACGCAGGTCGCCACGATCTTGACCAACTTCTACGCTTCCCTGCCGTACGGCCAGGAAGCGAAGTTCATTCAAATTCAGCCGGATGCAACCACGAATTCGATCTTGGTTCAAGCGGCGCCTGCTGATCTAACGCAAATTCGAGAGATTGTGGCGAAGCTCGATTCGAAGGAATCAGGCGCAATCAACGATGTCCGCATTTTCAAGCTTACTAATCAACTATCCGACGACATGGCCGCGTTGCTGCAAACGGCGATCACCCAAGCGGTCGGCGCGAGCGCGGGGGCGGCTGGGCGTCCGCCGACGCCGACTATCCCCGGATTGCAGGCGCCAACGCAACCGGGCGCGGCCGGCGCGGCCACGAAGAATGTCACCATTCGCTTCACGGGACCGAATGGGCAATCGGTTCAGTCCGGTTGGCTCGAAGACGTGTACATTCAGTCCAGTCCTCGGATCAACAGCTTGATTGTGACGGCCCCGGAAAAGACGATGGACTTGATCGCGAAGCTCATTCAAGAACTCGACGTGGTGCCGAAACTGAAGTCGGACATCAAAGTCATCAATCTTCTGAAGTCCGACGCCAACGCGATGGCGAATCTAATCCAGTCGCTTTTCCTGGGCACGAGCGGGACGACACAGCAACAGCCGACGACGCAACTTCCGGGCGGGCAGTTCCCGACTGGAGGGCAAGCGCGAACAACGCCCACCACCGTTCAAGGTGGATCGGGCGCGTCGACCGTCTCGGGTGGCGAGGGAGCGCCGATCATCCCCGTGCAAATCGTGCCCGATCCGCGCACCAACAGCGTGATTGTCGCCGGAAGCCCAGGCGATGTGGAGATGATCTTCCACCTCGTGCGCTATCTGGAGGATGTCAAAGCCCCTGAACGCATTATCGAAGTCTATCATCTGAAAAATGCGCAAGCTCCGGATGTCGCTCAGGCGCTGACCAGTCTTTTCGGCAACATTCTCACCGTGCTTTCTCGTGGGAACCAGTTGCAGCCGTTTCAGTCGTTCGAAAAAGAAGTTGTCGTCATTTCCGAAGCGGTTTCGAATCGACTGTTGATCAGCACCACGCCGCAGTATTACGGCCAGGTGATGCGGGTCATTCAACAGATCGACCAGGAGCCGCCGCAGGTCGTGGTCCACGCGTTGATTGCGCAAGTCGACCTGACCGGCAACGAAGAGTTCGGCGTGGAAATCGGCTTGCAGAGTCCCGTGCTCTTCGAGCGAGGGATCATTCCGCAGACGCAGTTTATTTCGGGAAGCAGCGTCGGCATTACCGGCGGCGAGAATGTAACGCTCGTGCCGGCCGGGGTGACCGTAAATAGCACCAACCCAATCGCGCAACCCGGATTTAACTTCAACACGGTAGCGCCGCTCGGAAACAACCCATTCGCTCCCGGACGCAGTATCGTCGGATTCCAGGGGATCAACTCCCTGGGCGTTGGCCGTAATTCGCCTAACCAGTCCTTCGGCGGGTTTGTGTTCTCCGCGGCGAGCGACTCGTTCAATCTCCTCGTTCGAGCTCTCAAACAGCAAGGCCGGCTTCAAGTGTTGAGCCGACCGATGCTGATGACACTGGATCGTCAGTCGTCGTTCGTCTTGGTGGGCCAGGATTTCCCCTATGTCACCGGAACTACCGTCAACCTCGGTGTCAGCCAGTCGTCGGTTGACTACCGGCCAGTCGGCGTGCAACTGACGGTAACACCGTGGATCAGCCCCGACGGTAAAGTGATCATGCGTGTCCGGCCCGAGATTTCCTCGGTAGCGCCTGGCAACATCCCCATCGGCAACGGCGCGGTCGCGGTGCCGTTCAATACCCAGACGGTTGAAACCACGATACTTGCAGAGGATGGCGAGACTGTGGTGGTCGGCGGCTTAATCACGCACCGGGATGCGAAAGCGGAAAACAAAATTCCGTGGCTCGGCGACTTGCCCGGCGTCGGCGCGCTGTTCCGATATCGAACGCAAGTCAAGTCGAAATCGGAGTTGATTGTGATCCTGACGCCGCGCATTATTTACCACCGCTCCGACACGGAAGCGATATTGGCCGAGGAAGCAGGAAAGATGGATTGGATGTGGAGCGACGTACTTCGGCTCTACAATCCGCCAGCGCTGGAATCGATCGCGCCGCGCAAGGGAGCTGAATCACCAGACGGCAACTGCGAGTTCCCCGAACCGGGACCGGTGTTCTCACCGAATGGTCCAGCACTGGGCGACCCGGTTTTTGGCGAGCCGATTCACGCGCCGATGCAAACGGCGCCGCCGCCGATGCAGCAGATGCCGCCGCAACCACTGCCCGGTCCGCCGCAGCCGATGCCTGACGCGCCGCCGATGGGTTCAACATCGCGGACGCCGGGACTTCGTGGAGCACAGCGGCCGGTGATGCCGAACGCCACCGTTGCCGCTCCGGAGACCATGCATTCCAGGGCGGCACGACCGATGCCCAACTCGCCATAAACGCGAGTGCACTCACGGAAGGGAGACGGCACGATGGAACGTGCAACCAATACGAAGCGAGCATCCATCATGCTCGCGGCCGCTTTGCTCGCCGGAAGCGTCGCGCCGGGATGCGTGATCCTCGATCCTTTCCTCGTGCAAGACGATGTGCCCGCAACGGGTGAAATCTGTCAAATCGTCGCCGCCTGGAACAACGAACTCATTCTGGCGCCGGACCCATACAACCACGGGAAGCCTAACCCCGGCATCGCCGGCCGCGTCTTCCTGTTCGGCCCGAATGTGGACTTCCCGCGTGCTGGTGACGGCTCCATTACGGTTGACTTGTACGACGCATCGAAAAAAGGTTCCGACGGCGGGCCCGTGATGATGGAACGATGGGAGTTCGATCCCATTAGTCTGCGGAAGCTCATGCGGAAAGATACGATTGGCTGGGGCTATACTCTATTTTTGCCGTGGGGGTCGTTTCGGTCTGATGTGCCAGTGTGGAACGTCGTCTTGAAGGTGCATTACCTTGGGGCGAACGGTTTGTCGCACTTCACCGAGAATCCACTGACGTTAAATCGGCCGGGCGGTAATAACACGCGACGGTCGTTTCGGCAGGACACGCGTGCGTTAATGCCGGGCGGCGTGACGCACCCGCAAGACCCGAACAGGCCGCAGCAAACCCTACCGCCTCCCAAACCCATTGCGGGGCAATGAGACAATCAACCCTAGGCGGCGTTGTTCAGTAAAGTCAGATTGAACGGCGTGGTGTCGGCGGCCACGAATTGGTGCTCCTTTTGAGCACTTCGCGCAGCGAGCTGACACACCTGCATGGAATGAATATCGCTGCTAAAGCCGTAGGCACGGCCTTCCCTATCGACCCGAAAAAGCCGTATTCCGCATTGATCGAAGCATTGTGATTCGTCGTGCGCTTCCCCACTTGTGGCAAGAAATCGACTGGTAATAGCCGCAAGCTTACGTTCGCTCACTTCAAAATCGTAAGAGTAGATTTGCTGCAGCATGAAGTGGGATATGCTGTCCATCTCCACCCCGATCCGTTTACAGATATGCACCGCCGTTTCACGGAGTAGTCGATATCCCGACGGCTCGCACTTCCATTTCGGGAAGAACAAAGGTACATCGAACAGTACGGGGAAGATCGTGCGACAGCGATCGCACCGGAACGCCGTGCGCAGTTTTTCCAGCGGTGCGCGCCCACAACGGACGCACTGGTAGACGTTGGCCGACATGATCCCCCTTCTCCGGCCGACTTACCGAAATGTACGAACAGATTTCGGGCGGGACCATAGCGAAGGTAGTCCGCTATTGCAAGACGAAAGATGGCTCTTTGCGAACCTCAGAGTTTACGCCGCATACGGACTCTAGAGCGCATTCCTGACAAACTTAGCGACGTTCTTCGTGCCACGACGTGGCGGTACTCCGACACGTCGTGCGTTCATTGGATGGCTCGTCTACATTTCCGCGAGGCCTGCACGACGTGCCGGGGTACCGTCACGTCGTGGCACGTCATCTCCTGTTGTGTTTCCGCTACATCACAAATAGAAACGAGCTAACCTAGGCTTGCGGCTCGTGGAGAATCGCTTCCAAATGGCGCTGGTAGATGAATGCGCCGGGCTGCCCATAAGGATTCACACCCGTCAGGCGTGCCTCGACCACCGTGGCGAGCATGAACATCTGCAAAAGCTGCCCCATGGTGTGCTCGGTGATGCTTGGCAGTATCAGGCTGGCGCTGGGTCGGCCGGCGTCGGCATACGCATAGTTCATCCCTCGGATAGCGGCCTCCATCAAATCGGGATAGGCCTTTCGAGAGAGTGCGTTCAGATCGTCCTCGTTTCGATCCGCCATGCTGATGCTGATCGGTGAGGTGCGCGGCGTCTTTACGATCAAATTGTTGATGATCTTGTCCCGAGTGCCATGTTGATGCTGTTGGCCACGCGCATGGAGATCGCGAGTATGCACTACGCTCAACGGCGTAGGCCCCTTGCCGTTTTTGCCCAAGCTTTCCGAGAGGACGTGATCATACCACCGGCCGAGAGCTTCCAGTTTCTGCGACCAGACAGCCAACACGCGGATCGGCTTGCGCACTTCCGTCGACATGAGGAAGTTGACGGCCGCATACTGCAAGACGGGATTGCGCTCGAACGGGTCTTCGAGAAACCGTTGCGTCATCGCGGCGGCGCCCAGCAGGATCGCGCGAACGTCGAGACCCATCACCGCTGCCGGCAACAGACCGGCGGGAGTGAATACACTGAATCGAGCGCCGACATCGTCGGGGATAGTGAAGATATCGGAATCCGCGAAACCTTCGGCTTTGCAGAGTTCGCGGAACTGGCTGTGAGTGCTCGTGACCGGAACGACTAGTTGTTTGAGCCGTGTGGAGCGCGATCCGTAAAACTCGCTCGCCTCGCGCCGAAAATAACGGTAGCTCGCAGCAGTTTCCAATGTCTCGCCGGTCTTATCGATGACGATCAATGCCCAACGCTCGTTGCGGATTTCCGGATCGACACACGTGGTTTGAAGCAGTTCGCCGAGTTCGTTCAGGGTATCGTTGTCGAGATTGTCGCCGTCGAAATAGAGGCGCGGAACCCCGCCGCGTTCGTTGGGATTGAGTTCGTTGTGATACCGGCTCTTAAGGGCTTCGAAGAGGCACCTCGCGCCCAAGGTCGAATCGCCGGTACCGAGGATCACTACCCGGTCGGTTTCTTGCTTCAGTCGATTGGCCGCGGCGAGGACCCGGCCGAGAGTGCTTACTTCGGACTTACGGCGAAAATCCTCCAGTGTTGCCCGTGGCAGGTCGATGAAGCCGGATTCCAAAGGCTGCATGTCGGCGGGCGGGTCGGAAAGCTCCCGCTCGGCCGCAACCTGGCTGCGAACCTGAAGTAGTTGCGGAATGATTGCCCGCAGCCGAGCCGGTTCCAGGGTGTGCTGGGCCCGCAGTTCCACCGCCGGTGTCCACTCGTCAGTGGAAGTGGTGAGCAGCGTTTGGTAATGATACGCAATGGCTTCATCGGGAAGTTGCATGGCGATCCTGTTCCTTAGTTCATGTTCCCGAGTAGACGGGTAGTGCGGGAACCCGGACGCGATGGGCAGAGCACGACGATAATGTAATCTAGCTCAAGATTAAGGTAGACATCGAATATGGACATGCACGATCTAATCCGGGAACTCCGAGAACCGGCCGAAACCAAGATCGTCTTGCTGGTGGCGGACGGCCTGGGCGGGCTGCCGCAGAAGCCCGGCGGCAAGACCGAGCTTGAAACGGCGAAGACACCACATCTGAATCAGCTTGCGCGGGAAGGCGTGTGCGGCCTGAGCATCCCGGTTCTGCCCGGTATTACTCCAGGAAGCGGGCCTGGACATCTGGGACTTTTTGGCTACGACCCGCTCAAGTATCGCATCGGCCGCGGCATCCTCGAAGCTCTCGGAATCAATTTTCAGGTGGGACCGCGGGATGTGGCCGTGCGAGGCAACTTCTGCACCGTCGATGGCGGCGGAAAGATCACCGATCGTCGCGCTGGCCGACCGGCGACGGAACGTTGCGTAGCCATGTGCAAAAAACTACAACAGATACGAGTGCCGGGCGTCGAGGTTTTCGTCGAACCCGTGCGCGAGCATCGCTTTGTCGTCGTTCTGCGCGGCGACCACCTTGGCGATGCGGTCAACGATACCGACCCGCAGCAAACGGGCGTTCTACCGCTTGAGGCAAAAGGCGCCGACACGGATTCCGAAAACACCGCGCGCGCGATCAACCATTTCGTTGCACAGGCGAGCGAAGTTCTGCGCACCGACAACCCGACCAACATGATCACACTTCGCGGCTTCGCCCGGTACCCGAAGATTGCGACGATGCAGGAGGTATACGGTCTGCGTGCCGCAGCGCTGGCCGTCTATCCCATGTACAAAGGTCTGGCACGACTAGTCGGAATGGACGTGGTAGATGCCGGGTCGAATTTGGACGACCAGATGGAAACGCTCCAAAGAGTGTGGGGGAACTACGACTTCTACTTCATCCATTACAAGTACACTGACAGCACGGGCGAGGACGGCGACTTCGACAAGAAGGTTGATGTGATCCAAAAACTCGACGCCGCGGTTCCGCACATTCGCAAACTTCAGCCCGACGTGTTTATCGTTACCGGCGACCACAGCACTCCGAGTGTGCTGCGAAGCCATAGCTGGCACCCGGTCCCGACGATTCTGTGGTCGTCGACATGCCGGACCGACGAGGTGACGGAATTCGGCGAGACTCAGTGTTTGCGCGGCGGGCTTGGCCAGTTCCAAGCGATGTATCTGTTGCCGCTTGCGATGGCCCATGCCGGGCGTCTCATGAAATACGGGGCCTAGTTGTGCAGTCGGCCTTCATTCAGGAGCTACGATCCAAACGCGTGTTGCTCATGGACGGCGCCATGGGCACGGAGTTGCAGCGTGCCGGGATTGATTCCACGGAATGCTTCGAACTCTGGAACTTGACGCACCCGGAACGAATTCGTGGCATCCACCAGGCTTACATTGATGCGGGCACTCGATGTATCCTGACGCACACGTTTCAATCCAATCCAACCGCACTTCGGCGACACGGCCTGGAAAACAAACTTCACGAAATCAATCAAGCCGCCGTCGCCAACGCTCGCCGCGCCGGGAAGGAAGGATGTTATGTGATCGGCGACATTGGACCCTTTTCCGACACCTCGACCGAATCGGTTCGGCAGCTCGTCGACTCGTTCGCCGGCGTCGACGCTCTATTGGTGGAAACGGCAGCGGACTTGACGAACCTAGCCGCCGTCGCTGAATGCGCACCCGCGGAACTTCCGCTTTTCGCTTCGTTCGCCTTCTTACGAATGAACAAAACACTTCAAACTTCAAAAGGCCTCACGCCGGAAGCGTGTGCGTCGAACGCAACTAAGCTACGCCTACACGCGATCGGCGTAAATTGCGGTCGTGAAATCGGGATGACCGAAGTAATTGAAATCGTCAAACGATTTCAGCGCGAAACCGACTTGCCCATCCTGGCGAGACCGAATGCCGGGACGCCGACACGGACCGGCAGCGGCTGGTCATATCCGCAATCCGCGCAGATGATGGCCGAAGGACTTACGGAATTACTTGCCACTGGAGTGGCCATGGTGGGTGGCTGCTGCGGCACTACGCCGCAGCATATCGCTGCGTTCCGTCCGATAGTTGATGCGTGGAATGCTCGTGAGCTACGATTCGCTGACGACGTTGACACGTCGGCCTTGGCGATCAAAGTTGACGACACCATCTCGAAGCGCGAATAGGGTATCATCTTTGCCGCGACCGACGTTTCGCCCGGGATGATATTTTGTGCCCCGTTGACGGATGATGATGCCGCCGGCGAGAATGGTTTGACCGCCGTACACTTTGACGCCAAGTCGTTGACTGTTGGATTCGCGTCCGTTCCGAACCGAACCTTGACCTTTCTTATGAGCCATTTCCTACCCCTTCGGTTTCGTCTCTGAAGTTGGATTTATCTTAGGCGCAGGGGCGGCATCTGTCTTCTTTTCGTCGACCGGCTTCGCGGGCTTGGCCTGATTCTTCGACGCCGCAACGGGACGGTAAACCCACTCCTCGGGTCGGACGAATCGAATGTCCCGAGAGTCCTTACTGTTCTTGTCACCGATGCGTTTGAAGTTCAGTTGTAGCGTTTTTCGCCGCACGACATCTTTGTCGTCGACCGACCAGCCGTTCGACAGTCCGCTCACGAAAATGCTGAAGGTATTGGTTTCGGGATCGACGTCATCCCAAATCGCCACACCGGTGATCCACTTCGGGACGGCGTCTGGCTTCGCCGGGGGCAACGGCTGGCTGGCGATGGTAACCGAGTTCTTGATGTCGAGATGGCCGGTCGGATCCTCGATCTTTTCAATCGCCTTCTGGACTACGGGCAACACCTGATCATGGAACACGGCCGGCTTGTCGAGGGTTACGAGTTCGAAATCCGGGATGAAACGATGTGGCTCTTTGGTGTCCGTGTTACTCACTTCATAGAGCATGTACCAGCACAAGCGCCGGCCGCGACCGGGAATATCCACCGTGATCAGTCGCGGCGAGTAAAAGCGGAACTTCAGCACCCATATGTGCTGGCTTTCCTCTCGATCTTGAACGTTGCCCTTGGTGCGGACTTCGATTTCGTTCGGGGATGTCTGCGTTTGCGCCTGCGCCGGGAACCGCCAGCCCCGTTGCGATCAAAATGGCAGCGGCAAGGGATCGTCGCGACATGAACACACTCCAGGAAGGGAGGCCGAAGTTTCCGACCCGACCGCAGTAACAAGATGGGCAACGCCGATGCTCGCGCGTAAGGCAAGCGGCCGGGATATAAGCGCGGTAACTATAGCAAGATGCGTTGGAGAGGGTCAAGGCGAATAGCGACCTATGGAATTCCGCACATCCGTGCTCTTCCTTTTGGGAAACGACCTTCATCAGTTAGTAAGATACATTGCGTAGCCTCGCGTACCGGAGGACATGGGAATGATCACGGAGCAGAAGTCCGACCTCGAACGTTTTCACCAATTCGTCGGCGAGTTGCTGGGTAACGGCTGCGCCGGTCGATCGCCCGAAGATGTCCTAGATGAATGGCGAGCTCTCAACCCAACCGAAGAGGAGTTTGCGGAAGGCGTCGCGGCGATTCGAGAAGCGCTTGCGGACATCGAGACGGGCGAGGTGGGCCGACCTATCGAAGAGGTGTTGGCTGACCTTCGGCGGAAGTACGCTCCGAGCGACAACGGATGAATTATCGTGTCGTGGTTACTGCTCCCGCTGACCGTGACGTCGATGAGATTGCAGCTTGGCTGTATCGACGTTCGCCGCAGGGCGCGCGACGTTGGTTAGATGCATTTGAGTCAGCGACGCGATCTCTTGCTGAAAGTCCCTTACGTTTTGGACTGGCGCCTGAAGCGAGCATCGTTAGTCAGGAAGTGCGTCAGCAATTTTTCAAGACACCGCACGGACGGCAATATCGTCTGGTCTACGTGGTTGTCGACAAAGACGTACATGTCTTGCATGTGCGCGGTCCCGGACAAAGACTACTGCGATCGGATGAACTTCCCGGAACTTGACAGTTGTGGGAAGGGCGATCCCTGTCACTCAATATCCATTTCCTATTTCGAAAGGGGGCCAAAGCTATAAAACAATCCGCACGCGCAACCTGTCGCCGGCGGGTCGCTCGAAGACTTGGGACATCTGCGGATTGGCACCTTTGACGACGACCACCTCCATTGATCCGATTGTCACCCCGCCGACACCTAAGCGTGGGCGGGAGTGGCGCCGCGCTTTTGGGAGGGGTGCAACTTCAGCGCGTGGATAAGGCTTCTCGCCCGCAACCGCTTCGCCGTTCATTGGACGCACATCTACATCGCGGTTATTGTCACTTTCGTCAGCATGTTTCATTCAGCGATGCGCGGACTGCAATGGGTCATTTTCGGCCGGCGGATTCGCCGGACTGTCATACAACACGCGCCGATCTTTATCGTTGGGCACTGGCGCACCGGCACCACGCTCTTGCATGAGCTTTTGATTTTGGATGAAAATCACAGCTTCCCAACGACATACCAATGTCTGGTGCCCAATCACTTTCTTCTTTCCGAGAAGTGGTTCACGCGCGTTATGTGGTTTCTGATGCCGAGTCGGCGACCGATGGACAACATGGCCGCCGGTTGGGATCGGCCGCAGGAGGATGAGTTCGCATTATGCATGCGCGGGCTGCCGTCGCCGTATTTGACGATCGCCTTCCCGAATCGGCCGCCGGCCTTTCCGAAGTACCTCGACCTCGAAGGATTGACTTCGAGTGAACTGGCAAGTTGGAAACGGAGGTTCTATCGATTCCTCCAAGAACTCACGTGCAAGGATTCGCGTCGCCTTGTACTCAAATCGCCGCCGCACAGCTGCCGGATCAAGGTCTTGCTCGACTTGTTCCCTGACGCGCGCTTCGTTCACATCACGCGCGATCCATACGTGATGTTTCCTTCAACGCTGAATCTTTGGAAGACGCTTTACCGTAAGCATGGACTTCAACGACCCACTTTCCAGGGGTTGGAGGAACAAATCTTTGAGACCTTTGTTCGCCTTTATGACCGTCTCGACGAAGGCCGGCGCCATGTCCCCCCCGGCCGATACCACGAGTTGCGTTATGAGGATCTGGTGCGCGACCCGGTCGGTCAGATTCAAACTCTGTACGAAAGACTGGAATTGCCGGGATTCGAACAGGTGCGCCCTCGCCTGGAAGCGCACGCCCAGAGCACGTCGGATTACGAGACGAATCGGTACCGACTGAGCCCCGAGACCGAGCGAGAGATCACCCGCCGCTGGGGCGACGTAATTCGACGATTGGGATATCACGTCCGCTCCGAGCCCGATTCTGAGCCGATGCACATCAGCGCGTCAGGCGCTCAATAATCCCTCGGTGTACCGGAAACATCGACAACAATTGCGCGGGTCGGTAACTCGAAATCTGCGAAGTCAAAACCGGGGGCGACGGTGCAAGCCACCAACGCAAACCCGGTTTGGTCCGTGACGGTCGCGCCGAACCAATATCCGGCTGGCACCACGGCCTGCGGCGTTTCACCGAAGTCGATTCGCCGGCCGAGCCGGATAGTGGAATAGGTTCCTGCCGTTTCGATGATGTGAATGGTCAGCGATGAGCCGTCGTAGAAATGCCAGACTTCATCTTGCTTGATCCGATGCAAGGCCGAAAACTCATCCCGTTCTAACAAGAAGTAGATGGCAGTGGAAAATGAACGATCCCCACTGAACCGTTCCGGAAGGTCTTGTTTTCGAATCCATTCGGTCGAGCGATAGGATTCCCGGAAGTGACCTCCTTCCGGATGCGGCTGAAGATGCAGGAGCTCGATCCACTGGCTTGCCGTCATGTTCGTCTTAGGATCACAACTACGGGATAGAAGGATCCATCGTAGTTTTATGGCGGACTCGGAGCTGAACCAGCTTTCGGCGGCGCAAGTGGTTCTCGAGTCGGCGGCTGTAGAGTAGCGGGGGGTAAGGCCGCACCGTTCCTCTTGACGGGGTCCTTTAGATCAAAGATGTTCTCGGCCGGTTCGTTCGTGACCGGGTAGAAATCGGTATTCGGCCCGGGCGGAGTGCTTGCTGGATAATACCTCGGCTTGGCGAGCCGGCCGAGCGGTCCGATTGACCCCATGCGTTCTTCGGAAAAATAAACGCCGTGCGTTTCCAGAATGGTGCCGGTCTGCCGTTCCAGGTTGGCGAGTTCGGCGTTGTATTGGGCGAGTGACTGCGCTTCCGCACTGACCGAATCCCCCCAGCTTGTAATCGCTTGCAAGACGTTGAGAAAGATGGCGCGGCCGGCGCGGAACTCCGCGGTCTGTTGATCCAGGTTGATCCGTGCTGCTTCGCGCGCCTCCTTGAACGCCTTGTATTGCTCGTAGAACTGGGCGAGTGAGCGCGTCGTCGTCGCCAGATCATGCGCCGTGGCGTGAAGTCCTTGTTGCAGGTTGACCCAATCACGAGCCAACACTAGCTCTTGTTGCCGCAATGCCGCCCTGCCCTGCCGAAGCCCCAGCGGCACAGAAAAGTTCACACCCAGCGTCCAGTCGGTGAATTCACCGCCGCCGGTGGAGTTCTTCGGCCCGAATACGGTCGTGCCTTCGAGACCATTCCAGCCGTACACCGCAATGGCATCGACACGGGGCAAGGCCTGGTTTTTGGCCACTATGAGACGCTGCTCGTCGGCGAGAATCACCAACTTTAGCTCGATCAAGTCGGGGCGGCGCTCCTCGGCCAGGCGTACGATTTCCTCCCAGTTGGGCCGAATTTCGTTGACAGTCGGCGGCGTTACGGGAATCAATTGAGGCCCGGTCGGCGGCAGGCCCAAGATATTGCGGAGGGCCGCTTCGCGCTGAATGACGTTGGCGTCAGCGCTAATCAGCGCGGCTCGAAAATTGGCCAGCGCAAGCCGAGTCTGGGCTACATCGGCGGCACTGCCGAGACCTTGTCGTTGCCGTGCCTTGGCGCGTTCATAGTCACCCTCCCCTTGCTCAACCTGCTGGCGGCGGGCCCAGGCATCGGTGCGGGCAAACACGAGCGCCCAATAAGCTTCGATCACTCCACGCACGGAATCTTGCATGGCGGCCTTGAATTGGAAATACGATCGCTCCGTATTGATGCGAGCAATCACGATAGGCGCGAGATTTCGGCGAATGCCTGCTCCTTGCAAGAGCGGCTGCGTCAGACTCATGTCGATCATGTATTCGTTGAACGGATTGAGGGGAAAAACGCCCGGCACCGACCGCGACCGTGTGTCGGTCACCGTCAAAGCCGCGGTTCCGCCCGTGACAAGAGTTTTCGACAAATCGGCGAGAAGGTTGTACGAGTCGGTGCGGAACCCGGTAATGGTTGTGCCGTCGGGATCGAGGGGATCGAACACGGCAAACGGCGGCTCATTTCGTTGCCAACTATTGTCAACCCGCAGGTTGGGATCGAAGCGAGCTTGTTCCTGGTCAATGAGCGTGTTGGAAATGGCCGAGTCGTAGATAGTTTGTCCGCTTGAGACCGCGCTGAGACCGGCGACGGACCCGCACCACCTGGGAGTTGCTTAGTGCGATTCTTATGGCCTCATCCAGTGACAGATTCTGCTCCGGTAAGTTGGGCTGCGGATCGGAAACGGTCCGCGGCGGCAACATCTCGGGAATAGGGGCTTTAGGCAACTGCGAAGGATCGCGGACGTCAATGGTCCGCTGCTCCGGCATGATGAGTAGTCCCCACGGCGTTCCGGTGACGCAGCCGCCTATGAGCAAGCAGATGGCAATGGGCGCAACTCGGACGACAATGCGAGACATCGTTAAAGAAATCGGCCCGGCACTGGAGGCATGTTAAGCTATTCCGATTATGCGTCCTTTATCTCCTCCGAACGGAGCATTTGGAGAGCTTGGGCGAGATCGGTCGTGTCGGTTACGACCTCGCCGTCTCGAAGAGCAATGATGCGGCGGGCATGCCGGGCGACGTCCTGGTCGTGAGTCACCAGGATGACGGTGATGCCGGACTGATCATTGAGTTCACGAAATAGCCGAATCACATCCTTGCTGGTTTTCGAGTCCAGATTCCCGGTTGGTTCGTCGCACAACAAGATCGAAGGCTGATTGACGAGTGCCCGCGCGATTGCCACACGTTGTTGCTGACCTCCGGATAATTGGCTGGGGTGATGGTGCACGCGATCAGCCAAGCCAACCTTGTCGAGGTATTCCATGGCACGGCGGTGCCGTTGACGGGCGGAGATTCCGCGTGAGTAGAGCAACGGCTGCTCGACATTTTCCAATGCGGAGGTTCTTGCCAACAGATTGAAGTTTTGGAACACGAATCCGATTCGCTGATTGCGGATTACCGCGCGTTCATCGCCGGACATGTTCGCGATTTCTTCGCCCGCAAGGCGGTAGCTTCCGCTCGTCGGCCGGTCGAGGCAGCCGAGTGTGTTCATCAACGTGGATTTGCCGGAGCCCGACGGACCGATCAGTGCGACGTACTCGCCTTGGTCAATGTTCAGCGAAGCGTTGCGCAGCGCTTCTACTTTGACTTCACCGAGGTCATAGACCTTGCAGATGTCGCGCAGTTCGATGAGGGCCACGTCGCTCCGATCGGGCGGGAATCATTCGTACCGAAGCGCCTCAATAGGATCAAGGCGGCTGGCGCGGCGAGCGGGATAGTAACCGAAAAACACGCCGACGGCGGCGGCGAACAACATGGCAATCACGGCCGCGGGAAACGAAATCACCACGGGCCATTTCGATCCCGGCGATAGGGAATTAATCACGGTGGTGAGTCCCGCCGACCCCGCGATTCCCAAGGCGATGCCGACAATTCCACCCAGGCTCGACAGGAGCACGGCTTCCGTTAGGAACTGCCGCAGGATGTCTCGGGACCGAGCGCCGATCGCCATGCGGATCCCTATTTCCCGCGTCCGCTCCGTCACCGAAACGAGCATGATGTTCATGATGCCGACGCCGCCCACCATAAGCGATATCCCGGCGATGGTGGCGAGAAGCAAGGTAATCGCGCCGGTGATGTTACTCATGACATTGGCGATTTCCGATATGCTTTCGATTCGAAAATCCGCAGGCTCACCGGGTGCGATTCGGTGCCGCTCTTGCAGCAACTGGGTGATCTGCTCTTCCGCCTCCTTGATCTGGACGGGGCTGTGCGCGGAAACCAGGATGGCGTGGACGTGCAAGAATGTCGTGGTTTGCATTCGCTTCTGGACGGTGGTGTAAGGAATCAAGACGAGATTGTCCTGGTCCTGACCGACGATATTGGCGCCTTTCCGTTCCAGCACGCCGATGACTCGAAATGGCGTGTTCTTGATGCGAATCGTTTCATCGATTGGATTCGTCGTTTGAAATAGTTTCGCGACAATGGTGTGGCCGATGACGCATACCTTGGCGGCAGAACTGACGTCCCGCTCGGTGAAAAACCCGCCATACTGCACGGGCCAGTTTCGTACCGTGAGATAATCGGGCCCGACGCCGGACATTTCATTCGGACTCCAGTTGGAATTCCCGGCTATGATCTGGCCGGATGTAGCAACGATCGGAGAAGCCGCCAACACCGCCGAACACTCCGAACCAATGGCGTCTGAGTCATCCGCAGTAAGCGTCACCACGTTGGCGCTGCGGGCGCCGCCGCTTCGAGCACTCGAAGGTCTGACGACAATGACGTTCGTGCCCAATCCCTGAAGTTGACCCTGGACGAGTGTGCCCGCGCTCTGGCCGAGCGACACCATTGCCGTAACGGCGGCGATGCCGATGACGACCCCGAGAACGGTGAGACCTGCTCGGAGCTTGTTCTTGGCCAGCGCCCGAAGTGCGATTCGAAGGCTGATGAAGAAGTTCATTATGGCGTCGTCTGAGTCCCGGTTACGACGTTCTGACCGAGCGTGAGATTGTCCGACACGACGGCCGTGTACTTGTTGTCGCTCAGGCCGGTGACGACTTCCACCGCTTTGAGATGTTCACCGTCGACAACCCACACATGCCGGCGATTGCGTTTGCGGCGCGCCTCAGCTTTTTCGATAGCCGAACGGCGTGCGGTAGCGGCATCGCTGTCTTCCTTGCCGTTGCCGTTGTGTCGCTCATTCCCATCAAGAAGCGCACGGTCTTCGGGGCGAACGTGCTCCCGTAGCGGAAAGTAGCGGAGCGCCGCGTTTGGGACGCGCAACGCGTCCTTGGTTTCGTCGATTTGAAACGAGATGCTCGCTGTCATACCGGGCAGCAACTTGAGGTCCGAATTCGGCGCCGCCACGATGACCGGATAAGTGACGACGTTCTGCGTCGTCGTGGAACTCTTGCGAATCTGATAAATCTCGCCTTCGAATAGATCGTCGGGATACGCATCGACGGTGAATCGGACCGGTTGTTTCTGGAGTTGAGCGTCTCGGATCAAACCGATGTCCGCCTCATCGACGGAAGCAAATACGTGCATCTTCTCACGCATGTCCGGCGCCACTACGAACATTTCCGGAGTCTGAAACTGGGCGGCAAGCGTTTGCCCGGGGTCGATCTTGCGGTCGATGACGATTCCATCCACCGGAGAACGAATTTCCGTGTATCCGAGGGTGGCTTCTGAATTCTTGAGATTGGCCGCGGCCTGTTCGATGTTCGATTCGGCCACGGTTATCTCGGCTTCCAGTGACATTCGCGCGAAAGTGAGCTTATCCATCTCCGTGTCTGAGAGATAATCTCTGTTTTCCGCTCGGAGCTTGTGCGCCCGCCCTTCGTCGTTGCGCGCTTGTTGCAACAGAGCCTTGACGCGCTCCAGGTCCGCCCTGCGGGTAGCCAGGATGGCGCGATCGCGGGCAACCGCCGCGTCGTAAACGCGCGGATCGATCTTGGCGAGCAGGTCTCCCTTTTTCACCTCCGCATTGAAATCAACGTGCAGTGATTCAATGGGACCGGAAACGAATGACCCAACCGCCACGGAAAGCACCGGCTTGACCGTGCCGGTGGAATTCACGACCGATATGATTGGGCCGTGCGTTACTTCGGCCTCGCGGAAATGTGGGCGATTGCGCTTTCCAATACGTCTTGAGCGGTGTGTACGCCGCGACTCCAGCGACACCTAAGACGGCCAAGATGGCGGTTGTCTTTATGGGAAATCTCATTATCGCCGATCATCTCGCGGAAAGGTGAGGATGGTGCTCGGAAGTACCTACCTTGTCATTCGTCACGTAGGTTTCAGTATTAGGCGATTGCGAAAGGACTTGACTCTCGACGGCATGCCGCATGTCGTTCCGAAAGCCGAGCAGAAACAAGACCTCCGTCGTGAGGAACAGCGGCGCATTGAATAGCTGCAAGAAGTTGTCAGCCAGCGCGGGACGACGCCCCTCGATGCCGTGACCGACAAGCTGGATAATCCAACCGCCGATGAACGTAAGGCCAAACACCAACGCTGAGTCCGCGAATGGCCAAAGGGCGATTCGATCAGCCAGCCACAGCAAGGCCAACGTAATCGGAGCTTGCAGTAGTGCGATTTGCCAGTCGAGTCGAAGATAATAAACGGCGACCACGAGGTAGAAAATCGTCGCGACCGTCAACGGCACGTCGGGCGTCGGATAGAAGCGGAACCAGCCCATGAACAGAAAGATCGAAAACGTGACGAGCGGCACGCCGACAAAGTGCGTGAGCTTATTTCGCAGGTCGCGATGATAGGCGCCATACGCAACCATCTGTTCGGTAAGGGTTCTCACGAAAGGCTCCGTGGTTCGAGTGTTACCCGCAAAGATACCGTTCCCGGCGTGGTAAGTCACTGCCTATCTTCAGGCGCAGGGTTCAGTATACTCTTCCTTGCGGCACCGAAGCGCTCGCCTCGGTGATTGCCGACATCCTAATGCACGATAAGGAGTCAGTCATGCGTTACGTTGCCAGCGCGCTCGGATCTTTCGTGGTTCTCGTGCTGATGTCCACGGGTGTAGTCCGTGCAGACGACAGCGAGGAGAGCATTCCACTCGACAAAGTACCAAAGCCCTTGGTGGACGCCGTCAAGAAGCGCTTTCCAAAGGGAGAAATGCAAAAGGACGCCTCAACGGAAATGAAAGACGGCAAAACCGTATTTGAAGTGACCGTTAAGGAAAACGGCAAAACGATCGACGTGACCGGCACACCGGAAGGAGCACTTCTCTCGATCGAAAAAGAAATCGCCGACAAGGATTTGCCCAAGGCAGTGAAAGATGCCGTTGAAAAGAAGTATCCGAAGGCGAGCTACAAACTGGCGGAAGAGTTCAATGAAGTGAAGGATGGGAAAGAGAAGCTCCTCTATTACGAAGTCCAGCTTGAGTTGGCAGACAAGAAACGCGTCGAGGTGGAAATCGAGCCGGACGGCAAGATCAAAAGGACCGAGGACAAGACCGGGAAGGAACCGTAAGTAGCCCCGGGTTGTAAGTTACGTTTCGAAGTGCAAACAACACGCATGAACGAGCCCGTCGACCAAACGCCTATTCGAGGCGGGCCGCGGCGTGTCGTCTATCTCGCGCTCGGCATATTCTTCGTCGGCCTCGGCGGGCTTGGTGTGTTCTTGCCGGTGTTGCCGACGACACCATTCTTACTTTTAGCCAGCGCCTGTTTTGTCCGATCCTCGCCGGCACTGAACCGCCGTCTGCTACGCTCCCGACTTTTCGGTCCGTTTCTCCGAGATTGGCAAAAGCATCACGGCGTGAGGCTGCATGTGAAGCTGACCGCGATCACGGTCCTTGTCGCGGTCGTCGCCGGCAGTATCGTCTTCGGCAATCTACCCTGGTACTTGTTGGGGGTGTTGATCGGGCTTGCCACCATTGGGCTTATGGTCGTGATTCGGTTGCCGCTGATTCAGGACGCAACCGTTGACGAAGCCGAACGGTAATTACGGCGGTGGTTCCGCTGCGGGTCTTTCTGATTGGGGAGGAGCCGCAGGCGCTGGTTTCCCCGCTTCCTCGGCGCGAAGCCGCAATGGCTTGGAATAGTCGCGGTCGTGTAAACAGATGATCAAACCGTTGTTCGCGGCCAAGTATATGCGATCCGTCTGGTCGTTCGCCACGGGCACGACGAAATCTCCCACGTAGAGACACGACAATTCAGTCCCGCGCGCCCGGTCGAGAACGAGCATCCCTCCGAAGCGATCCAGGGCATAGGTGAACAATCGATTGTGAGCGAGGAACCGATCGGCATGTGCATTTCGCCAAACTTCCAAGCCGGTTTTTCTTTCCACGCGGTAAAGCCCACCCTGAAACGGGGCCAGGTACACATCGTTGTCAGTCACCGAGGGTTTCCGCGAGATTAGCCGATCGGCCGTCATGCGCCATTCGAGTACGCCGTTCGTCGTGTCGATGGCATACACATCGAAATCATTGGTTGCCGCGTAGACCATGTGTCCATACTGCGCCAAAGGAGCGGAGATTGGTTTTCCTGACGAGAAACGGAAAGCCTCGTTGCTTTGTCCCTTGGGAAAACCGACGATTTCGCCCAGCGTATCGGCCGCTATCACACGGTCGGTCGTTATGAGCGGCGGTTGCTCGAGGAACGCGCCGACCTCAATGTCTCCTAGGAATCGAATCGGTTCATGGGCGAGTTGTTCAGGTGTTGCATACACCCGTGCATTGGTAGCGGTGGGCGAAGTCGCCGGTGCGTCCTTAAGAACACCTGGTGGCGGAGGCAGAAGGGGAAGCTCGTAAACATACAGACGGCGATTGGAAAGCGGCAGATAGACGCGGTCATCGTCGGCCGCAGGCGCGGCAGCAGCGGCGTGCGGCAATGTGAACTGCCATTGCACCGCCCCGGTCGCCCGATCGAGCGCAAACAGCCGGATGCCGCTAATCGCAAATATGGACCGGCTGTTGTGGCCAAGCGGAGTCGTTACCCGATAAGGAACTCCGACACCGGTGCGCCACTGCGTTACGCCGGTTTCTGCGTTTAACGACACCACCATGCCGCTGCGCTTCTGCACGATTAGCTGATCACCGAGCAGATGGATGCTGTAGATCCCGTCGCGACTGCTTTCTGTGGGAACGTATGTTCGCCAGCCCAACTTGAGGTTGAGCCGATCCAGAGCCTTTTCCGCTGGCATCACCGGCTCGGTGTAAACACGACTGTAGTCCTGAGCGGCTGCGCCTTTGAGCAGCAGCACCGACATCAAGAACGCAATGATGGGATTCTTCATGAATGTGATTCTCTCGGAGGTGCAAACGTATATTCAACATTTCACCACAATGGCGGTGGGAACACAAAGAAACGCGGTATCCCTCCGCTTTCTTTCGCTTCTTTGTGTCTTTGTGGGGAGTTTTGCCGAATCTTCCGATTGCAACAAACGTTCGATGGGAAGGTCAGGGACGGGTCAACATCGGTAAAATGGCCGCCAGCGATTCCAGCGGCAAGCCAATGACGTTGCTGATGCTGCCCTCGGTGACGCGCACATACGGATCGTCCTTTTCCTGGATTGCATAGGCGCCGGAACACCCACGCCAGGTTCGTGTCGCCAGATAGCGGTTCACCTCGGATTCAGTCATTGGCTGCATGGAAACGTGGCTCACCTCCTGCCATGCGATTTGTACGTTGTCAGGCCGACGCCAAAGACAAACTCCAGTCCATAACTCGTGCTGTGTTCCGGACAAGAGGCGAAGAATTCGGCGTGCATCGGCTTCGTCAACCGGTTTGCCGATCGCCCGGCCATGGAGCCAGCCAACCGTATCGGCGGACAGGACAATCGCCGGACTGTCGGTGATGCGTTTAGCGACGGCGGCGGCTTTCAACCAGGCCACATGTTGAACGTATGCACGCGCGTCTGCGAAACCGTCGTCCTTCGGCTCCGGGATGTCAGCGGGCAGCACTTCGAAATCGTACGCCGCGCCGGACAACAACTCTCGCCGGGCCGGCGAAGTGCTTGCCAAGATCAAGCGGAACGCCGATTGCTTTTCCATCGCTTCAGACGCTCTTCCAGGATTGGCCACAGACGATCCGGTGTTAGTTCTTCCATGCATTCCAGTCGAGAGCATTTCTTGATGCAACTGCCGCGACACCACACGGTCGTTTCCACGGCGCCCGCGAATGCACCGTAGGGCCCTGTCCGTCCGACTTGGGTGCATGTGTAAGGGGCAACGACTGGGATTCCAAGTGCGACTGCCAAGTGCAACGGGCCGGTGTCGTTGGCAACCATGATATCGGCATTGGCCAGGATGGCAGCGAGTTGCGGCAGGGACGTCTTGCCTGTCCAATCGCAAGCACGTCCCGTCAACTTTTCCACAACAGCCTGGGCGAGGGATGTTTCGTCGGGCCCGCCAACCATGATAGCGGTTCCGCCGTAGCGCGCTTGAGCGCGCTGGGCCAGGACGGCGAAATGCGAAGGCGGCCAGCGCTTGGTGATCCATCGGGCGCCGACGCCGAAAACGAGCCATGGCCGCGGCAAGTGTTGCAATTGATCATCGGCCCACCGCCGGGCGCTGTCGGCAATGGGAACGCGGAATTCTTTCGCCGTCGTGCCGGCGCCCAGTGCCTCGACTACGAGCCAATAACGATCGACGGCATGAAGCGTTTGGAAGTCCGGTACAGGGATAACGTCGGTGTAAGCCCATCTGCCGCCCTCGCGGGCCGAGCTCAGCCCAACTCGGCGCGGGGCTCCGGTGGCGACGGCCATCAAGCCGCTTCGTGCCAGGCCTTGGAGGTCGACCGCCAAATCAAATTCTTCTCGCCGAATTCGGTGAAGGAAACGTAAGAATCGGAATGCTGCTCGACCCCAGCGCCGGCCGCTGTGTCGATCAAACGGCAGGGTTTCATCTAAGTCCGGATGAGAATGAAGTAGCGGTTCGTAACTCCGGTTCACGATCCAGGCAATGTGCGCGCCGGGATACCTGCGGCGCAGGGCCGTTAGTACCGGCAGGGCATGAACGATGTCGCCCAATGCACTCGGCTTGATAATCGCGATGCGCCGTGGTTGGTAATGTTCGAGCGGAACACGTGTCGGCATCGTCATGTCGCCTGCTTGGACCCGTCGAGTTCATACTTTGCCGGAATCCGAAGCGTAATCAAGAACACAAATGCCAGCAATAGCGCTCCACCCACGAACGGTAGGACATGAGAGGGCGTGAGTGCAAACAACGAAACACCCAGCAGCGGACCGAGAATCCGGGCCAACGCAGCGGCCGACTGATTTACACCGAGGATCTCGCCCTGTGTCGCCGGGTCGCTGCGACGCGAAATCAGCGCTTGCACTGACGGCGTCACGAACGCAAACCCGGTCACGGCCACGGTCATCACCAGCAGCGCCATCCCAAAAATCGTTTGCCGGTCGAGTATTTCATCGCGAAGCAGCAATACGGTCGCGGCACCGGCAATTCCGACCATCATGAGAATCACGCCGATTCGCATGAAGCGGAGTTCGCCAACTCGTCGGACCAGCCTGCGATAGATGAACCCCTGTACGATCAGCAAGACCATGCCGACGTATGCGAAGACAAGAAAATTGGTGCGCTCCGTGGTCTTATTTGTTGTGGAGGAATTCTCCGCGGCCGTCTCGATATCACCGACCAAAAGTGACTGATTGACATAGGCCAATGTCGATTCCAGGCCCCCGAAAGCCACGGTCGCAAGAAAGAAAGTAAAGATGAGTGGGCCCACACTCGGTAACGAAATCGCATGGAAAAACGCACGTCCATCAAATATCCGGCGACGAACGTATCCACTTGAGGCCGAGCGCGTTTCAGGCAGTCGGAAGACACCCAGCAACAGCGCGACCAAAGAGATTGCAGCGGCCAAGAAGCCCGGTGCGCCGCTCACTGGAACGAGCAACGAACAATAACCGAGGAGCGGACCGAACGTGAAGCCGATTCCGAAAGCCGCGCCGATAAGCGCCATTCCGCGTGCGCGATTCTCCGCCGACGTGCAATCGGCGATCACCGCCTGGGCCGTAGAAATCGTGGCCCCGGCGACTCCTGCGCCCAATCTCGCAATGAACATGAGAACGAGTCCGGCCACAACCCAACCGCCCGCCCCGAACTCTGATGCGATGCCGAACAACGTGTAGAAAACGACGGACCCCGCAAGGCCGAGAAGTAATATAGGCCGCCGGCCGATGCGATCGGAGATTCGTCCCCAAACCGGGGCAAACACGAACTGCATCGCCGAGAAAGACGACATCAAAAGCCCGAGCACGACACCACGGATCGGTTCACGCTCGGCGCCGGGGATCAACGGCATAACCAGTTGTTCGCCCATCAACGGCAGCAGCGGCAGAACGATTCCGAAGCCGAGCAAATTGATGAACACAACCAGAAAAACGACTGCCAGTGCCGATCGTGTGGAAGGACCGGTCGATTCGGAGGCTTCGGTTGCCCGTTCCTTCGCAATGTTCATGAAGGTTGTGCCTCGCCAGGGAACGCGAGGAGTTAGGATAGCGTGGAACGGATTAGTTGCGAGCCACGGGGTCTGGGTGGCCGGGGCTGGAGTCTTCGGAAGCCCCGGAACCGGGGCATCGAAGACTCTGCCCCGGCCACCAAAGAGTCAAGTCCGCAAGAAATCTTGTAGACCGCGGCTTAAGAAATGCCAATATCCTTGAAATGCCAACCGGCTTCGTTCGGCGCACTCTGTTCGTCGACGAATCCGTCGCCAGGCGTATTGCCCCGCCTTCGCGACTAGTTGCACGGGCGCGTCGAGCAGGACGACCGTTTTGTAGAAGAAGACAGCCAGACGTGAGCTGCCTGTTTTCCGCAGATAGCGAACAAAACCGACCGCCATGTGCGTAGACACGAAGCCGATGTGTTGGCGGGTACTCACTCGGCCATAGTGCGTAATCTCAACGTCCGGGTGGTAGACAATCGGATGGTATCGATTAACCTGGAAAGATAGATCCAGGTCTTCGCCGCCGAAGAGGTAGTTCTCGTCCCAGCCGCCGCACGCGAAGAACACTTGGCGCGGCATAAGCAACGCCGCCCCCATGAGCAGATCCACCTGCCGAGTATTGTCGGGGTCGAAATCCTTCCGGCGGTAACGTCGATAGGCTCGCTTCAGTAATCCTGTCCAACGGAGCAAACTCGTTCGGTGCAACAACACGGCAAGGGTCGGACGGCTACGATAGGAAACCTGCGGGCGGCCCTCACCGTCACGGAGGCGTGGCCCGATAAGACCTACTTCCGGGTTGGCGTTGGCGAAATCCACTAATCGCCGCAACGCGCCGGCGGGGATTTCCGTGTCGTTGTTCAGAAAGAACAAATAGCGTCCACGTGCCAGCTCGGCAGCCTGGTTGTTTGCACGAGCGAAACCGTAGTTCTCCGTGTTTCTTCGAAGGATGACGTCCGGAAACTCCCGCGCAACCATATCCGCGGCGCCGTCGCTCGAAGCGTTATCGACAACGATGATTTCCAGTCGAACGCCTTGAATCTCTCCATGCAACGAATCGAGGCAGGCACGGAGCACATCGCAACAATTCCAGTTCACGATGCACACCGAGACATCGATCAGCCCGGTGGCGGCAGACCGATGCGGCCGGAGGCGCGGCGGCGTTATGCGGGTATCGAGGTCCGGCATTCGGTCTCCCAACGTTCGCGATCGAGATAAGGCGCGAAAGGCCCACGACCGCACAACCAGCGGCCGATGCGATAACGGATCTCGCGGCGCCACGAGCGTGGTTGACGTGCATACTTCTCAAGCAGCAAGCGGTAGTGTGCGAACTGGGCGGCCGAAACAGGAGGCCGGCCTTCACGGAACGCCAGGGCCCACACGTTGGCTGGTCGCTTGGGCGGGCCGTGTAAACCGATGATTCGCGTTGGATACTTTTCCAGAAGAACTTCCAGCGCTTGTGGAGTAAATCGCCAGTAATCGCTTGGAAAACTGTGGATGTGAAAGTAGAACGGACACGAAATCAACAACGCACCATCCGGCCGCAGAACACGGTGAATTTGCTCCAAGCCCCGCCAGAACCGCGGAACGTGCTCCAGGGTGTTCATGGCAATCACGCAGCCGACCGAAGCATCGGCATGAGGCAAGGCTTCCACGTCGGCAACGAGGTCGACGCCAAGCCCCGGCCTGATGTCGACGCCGACGTATGGCGTGGTCTTGAAGAGCGGCCGAAGGTTGGCGATTTCTTCTTGCCCAGGGACCTGGAGGGCGCCTATTTCGAGAATGGGTCCAGGCAGGTCAAACGCCTCGGCGACGGCGCGAGCCACACCGTGGAGGATCTGATTCATGTAGCCGCGTCCTCGAAGTCGCCGTGGATACTCCGCCCCCGACTCAGCAAACCGTTAGCCGTAATCCACCATAGCGGGGACATGGTAAGTACCATGTTTTGGAAAAAGATGTCAACCTCAAGATGGCACACGAATGTGACGGGCGGCAGATTACTTGCCGACGAGGTTAAGCGTCGCGGCCGACATAGTGAGGACGCCGGTTTTGATGCTGGGCTCGACGACAGGGTAATAAACATCCGAGTGCAGCGACGGCAATGACTGCCCTCCGGCGCGCTTCGATTCGGCCACTCGCGCCGGCGGCATCGTGCCAAGGAAATAAAGGCAAATCGGCACGCCGGCTTTGCCGTATCGGCTGAAGTCTTCGCCGCCCATGATCGGCGGCCGCTCGAGCACATTGTCGGCGCCGATTACGTCTTTGAGGTACGACGTGGTTTTCCGCGTGAGTTCAACGTCGTTGTAAAGTGCGGGCGTAAACTCGCTGGAATCGACGGTCACGGTTGGTTCGGGCGCGCGTGCTCCTTCCGCCGCCGTCTTCACGATCCGCTTAATCCCGTCGAGAATGTGCGCCCGCACGTCGTCCTTGGTGGTCCGCACCGTGAGTTGCATCTTCACTTCGCCGGGTATGATGTTGTGCTTCGTGCCCCCGTGGATCGAGCCGACCGTTACCACCGCCGGGTCGGTCGGATCCGTCTCCCGGCTCACCAGGGTCTGCAAATCGAGGATGATGCGTGCCGAAAGTACAATGGGGTCGACGGTCAGATGCGGTGAGGCGCCGTGTCCGCTTTTCCCACGAACAATGACGTCTACACTGTCGACATTGGCCAAGGCCAGTCCTTCCGTGTAGGCGATTTTTCCGTGGGCCGTCCGATGATCGCAATGCAGGGCCAGGGCGTAATCCGGCTTGGGGAAGCGTTCAAACAGCCCATCGGCGAGCATGGCGCGCGCGCCGGTTCCTATCTCCTCCGCGGGCTGAGCAATAAACACCAGTGTGCCGCTCCATTTGTCTTTCATTCCCGCCAACACCCTCGCCGTGCCGAGCCAACATGTCATATGCATGTCGTGCCCACAAGCATGCATCACGTTGACGTCCTTGCCGTAGCGATCACGCGCTTTCGTCTTGCTCGCGTAAGGCAGGCCCGTCCGCTCCTCGATCGGCAAGGCATCCATGTCCGCACGGACCATCACCGTCGGACCGGCGCCGTTCTTCATTAATCCGACGACTCCATGACCGCCGACTTTCTCCGTCACTTCAAAGCCCAGTTCCTTGAGTTCGCGCAAGCCGTGCCGCCGTGTTCACCTCCTGAAGCGACAGCTCAGGGTTGGAATGGAGGTGTTTGTAAAGTGCTTCCAGGAAGGAATAATCCGCCGTGAGCCGTTTCTGTATCTCTGCCACGCGCTCTTTGGTGGCGGTGGGCGGCTGTGCTGCCAGAACACTCGGCCAAATCAACATAACGGCAATCTGCCATCGCAAGCTGCCAGATGAGTTTACGAACTGGAGCGGGTTCATCGGACTAATTCCTCAGTTTCGGAAAGTTAGAAAACTGGACTGTTTTTTTCTTGTATCCTCAGCCGCCATCGTGAAGAATGCGGAGGCGGGGCGCCGAATAACGTGGCTTTCTTATGCGAAACGCAACACGGCAGCCAGACTTTCGATTCATGCGTCGGAGAGTCTGTCAAAAGTGGAAAAATTCTCAGGATTTTTCCTGCGTCGCCACAATGAGGCCTGTATACTGGAGAAAGTGAACGCCCACGCCCAGTTCCCAAATCGGTGGTAAGGAGATTGCAATGGCTTTGAAGCGTTTAACACTGGAGCAAAGGCAAGAAATTTTCCACACCCTGGTTTTGACTCAAGACGTGGTGCCGAACGTCTCACGCTCACGGCAAATCGTTAGCGATAAGTTCGAGATTAGCGAATCACAGCTTCGGGAAATCGAAAACGAAGGCATCGACAACGAATGGCCGCCGCTTGCTGAAGCCGTTCACGCCGGGTAGTAGTCGGATACGAAAACTAAAGAGCGCCGAGCAAGTGACCACAGGTTACTGGCTCGGTGCTTTTGTTTTGCGCGGAACCTTTCGGCTCATTTTTATTTGCTCTAAATACCGATGTTGCAATACGATATGTATTCGGTATAACAAACACATACCTGATTTGGGTTACAAACGGAAGGGATAACCGATGTCGCAAACCTGGTGGTGGTTAGCCGCTTATAGCGCGCTCGTAATCGTGGCCTCCCTGGCTGGAGGGTACCTACCGTTTCTTGGGAGAGTCTCGCACAGTCGGCTACAACTTTACCTCAGTCTTTCGGCCGGTGTGATGCTCGGAGCGGCTTTCTTCCATGTCATGCCCGAAGCCATTCATCATTCAGGAAAGTATTTTGGTTGGTGGATGTCGCTTGGCGTTGTCGGACTCTTTGCCATCGAGCGATTTATCGCGCCGCACAGCCACGAAATCGACGGCGGCGTTCATGAACATCACCACGCCGAGCATGATCATGGGCATCACCACGAACATCGTGCCGCGGCGCCTGCCGTCGCCGGGTGGATGGCGGTCTTCGGATTGACCCTGCACACGTTCATGAACGGCGTCGGCCTCGCCGGCGCGGTGAGCATCGCCCTTGACCCTGAGCACACCAAGACGGCACAAGCATGGCTACTGGGCCTCCCGGGTGGGGCCATGTTTTTGGCCATCGTGCTCCACAAGCCCGCGGACGCACTCGCCATTTCGGTAGTGCTCTCGAGAAAAGGCGTCAGCCGCTGGAAGATTCTTCTCGTTCAAATCGGTTTTGTCTTGATGGTGCCTATTGGCGCCGCCGCGTTCATCTTTACGGCAGGGAATATCGCAGAGAGTCTACACGATCAACTGACCGGCGCGGCTCTGGCAATCTCCGCGGGGACTTTCTTGTTTATTGCATTATCCGATTTGCTGCCGGAGGTTCAGTTCCACCGACATGACCGCGTGCCGTTGTTTCTCGCGTTGTTCATCGGAATTGCCTTCATGGGATTTATTGGATCGCTGGAGGAGATCGGCGGCATGCATTCACATGGGCACGACCATGGCCACGAACATTGAGTGAGGTGTCCTAAACGACGATGCGATTACGGCCGGCGCGTTTGGCTTCGTACAGCCGATCGTCGGCCAGGCTAATGAACTCCGCGGCGCTGAGTGCCGGGCCGCCGTTTATCGCCGCGATGCCCATGCTGACCGTAACATGATATCGCTGGTTCTCGTACTCAAACGCCGTAGTGGCGATCAAGTCGCGGATGTGGTCCGCCAGCTCGAAGGCGCCATCCGCGGTGGTTTCCGGCAGGACGAGGGCGAATTCCTCCCCGCCGTAGCGGGCCAACAAGTCACCGCGTCTGATGTTTCGCTTAATCCGCGCAGCCAACTCCCGCAACGTGAAGTCGCCGCCCAGGTGCTGAAGCCTGTCATTCACCGACTTGAAATGATCGATGTCGATCATGACCAGTGCCAACGGACGCTCATGTCGGGTTGATCGATCGAGCTCTTGTTCGAGAAATTCCAAGAGATACCGCTTGTTGTGTGTTTCGGTCAGGGCGTCCACGATGGTGAGCCGGTAGATTTCCTCGTGATAGGCTGCTTCGACATTGTGCCCGGCCAGAAATCGGCAGATGCAGTTTCCGACCCGCACATAATCGCCGTCGTCAATCGCCGACCGTTCGATCAAGCGGTCATTGACATAGGTGCCGTTCGTGCTTTCCAGGTCTACCAGCTCATACACGCCCTCTCGAGGTTCAATGGTCACATGGCGGCGAGAGACGGAATTATCGTTGATGACAATGTCGCAATCCTCGCCTCGACCCAAAACGAGTGATTTGCTTTGTAGAAGATAGCGAACTCCCATCGAAGGCCCGGCCGGATAAATATGGATCAAGCAAGCTTCCTGGCTGCCTTGCCGGATGGGCTGCTTGATTTGTGCCCACGTCGTATCTTCAGAAAGGCGGGGCGGCCCCTTGCAAGTGATTGAGCTCATCAGGTCTCCGTTGATCATCACGGCATGTCGCCGATCGAGGCAGGCAGGTGGTCCATGCCATTTGCAATCGATACGGTGGAACTCATGGCGGCAACGGGGGGAGTACCGCTGATGTTTTCGAGGTTGGCCGACTGTTGTCGGCGCGCTGCGGTGAAGGCAAGCAATGCGACAATCACCACCGCTTCCAAAGCGATGACGGCGGTCGAGGATGATACCAGGCGCGGATGCCGCCGAAACCATTTGCGGGCCCGCTCCAAGAGCGATGGTTCGGGAGCGTACTTCAACGGCTCGTGGTTCAGTTGCCGGCGAATGTCCTCAATCAACTCTTGGCAATTCTGGTAGCGCCGGTCGGGTTCGGGCTCGAGGCAACGGCGGACAATAGACTCGACGGCCGGGGACACGGCTTTGTTCCAATCGCGGACCTTGGGCGGCGGTCCCGCGCGGTCCTCGAGCATCCGCTCCAGCACGCTCTTCATCGGCCCGTCATGCGTCGGAAACGATGGTCGTCCGGTCAATAGCTCGTAAAGAATCAACCCCAACGCATACAAGTCGCTCCGGGCATCGACCGAAACTTTTTCGCGCCGAAAGGCCCGAATGTGTTCTGGCGACATGTACGACACCGTGCCACCGAGGAGCGGCCCGGCGTTCTTCAAGGACGACTTAGTGTCACGAGCCAAATTGAAATCCAACAACATCGGCTGGCCTTCATCCGTGAGCAAAATGTTGGCGGGCTTCAGATCGAGATGAAGAATGCCGCGCTCGTGGGCATGCGCTAGTCCCTCCGCCACGCGTGACACGATCCACAGAACGGCCTCTACATAGTTTTGCTTTTTGAGCGACTCCAGGATGTTCGTCGACCGCGGCGGCGGGGCCGCGTGCTCAATCTCGGGCTTTCTTCGGCGGCCGCCCCGTACCTCGACGGTCGTGTCGGCCGACGCAATCGCCGTCTGTGTCTCCTCCAGCCAGGGCGCCGGTGAGCCGTTTCCGAAGGTGCCTTGACGATCATTCAGGATGCGAACGAATTCCGTGCCGTTCTTGGGGAAGGAAGCGCAATCGGCAAGTCCGCCAAGCACATCCGCGATCGTCGTTGAGCCGAAATACGGCATGCACACTGCCAAGAAAGGCTTGACGCGGTGGATCGAGTAAATCGGGACAACATTCGTGTGTTGCAGTTGCGCCAGAGTCTGTGATTCATCGAACATGTCAGCCGATACTTTCAGCGCAACGTAACGGCCCGCGAGATCGCCTTGCTGGGCGAGGAATACCTTGCCCGAAGCTCCGCGACCAAGTTCGGCGATGAGTTGGAAGTCGAGGAATTTCGTCCCCACCTTCGGCAGGAGTTTCTGGATCTTCGCGAGCCGGTTACGGGGCGCCTTTGCGGCCGGGCGAGTGGGCGCGTCCTCGGCCACTCCAACCGTTTTTTCACCGGTCGACGCGGTTCCCGAAGGTCTGCGCCGGACAATCTCGGTAGCTTCGTTGTGCCGTGGCGAATTCATGGATGTTGCCCGTCGTCCGTCCACCGAGATTGCAGCAAGCGGCGACTCAAGCGCAAGTCCTAAAGCCACTTTGATTTATGGAGACACCTGCGGCAACCTAAGTCGTCGATTGCACCCTCTTCGTAAGGGTGAGTCGGAAATGAACTCAAAGTCCGCCACGGAGGTGGAAGTGGTAGGCGGCGTTAGGGGTGGCCGCGCCACGGGCCGCGCGTCCAGGCATTGATGGCGAAAATCGCGCCCCAAGCCGAAATGGCGACAAACGCCCACCGATACTTATGGAAGTGCTTTAGAAAGATGGCGAGCACGAGAAAACCGGGCGCCAGCAGCGGTATGAACCAGCGTATGGAGTAACACTGGCCGGAGTAGTTGTTGGAAAACAGCCCATACAGTAGCCATGTCGCGATGCTCCACGCCACGGCCCAAAGTACCTCGGGCACCTCCGACGTGCAGCGTCGGAGCAGCGCCACACCGCCCGTAAGAGCAAGAAGCAGCGGTGGATTGTGGATCAAGAAGCCACGCTCGCCAAACAACAAACCCAGGGCATAGGTGATGAACTGCCATAGCGAAGGGTGGTTGTAGACACCCGTCATCGAGGGGACGTCGAACGCGCTGCCGGGCCAGGCGAGGTATTCCGGCACAGATCCATACGGCCGGAGTGTACCGCCGACCGCGTAGTTCACCACATGGTGAACCAAAATCCAAGGCACGGCGCCCAGAGCGAACAACCCGACAGGCGTTAGATTTCGAAAGCGGTACGCCACCCATGCGGCTGTGCAGAGCACAAGGGGCGCGCCGACGGCGGGATCGAAAGCATATCCTAGTCCCGCAAGACTTCCGACGACCACCAACAGCCGACGCGCCGGCCTTCCGATCTGCATGCTCGAAAGATACGCCAACGCAAGTGCCAAGAACGACGCGATTCCTAGCACCATCATGTGATTGTTCACATTGCGCACGTAAATGAGTGCCGTCGTCGAAACTGCCAGGCTAATCGGAAGGCTTAAACGAAGCACACATTCGAGTCCGAGTTGCGATGCGACACCGTGGATGCAGACGACGGCAGCCACATAGGCAAGTCCCGAAGAACCGAGCGTCATCACGAAGTAGAAAAGGTCAGGCCGTTCGCGGGCCGTCAATCCGCTACACCATCGCCATAGCTGATATTCGACGGCCATCAGCAGCGCCGGAACCGGAGTTTGATGGGAATAGAAACGGCCGTTTATTTGCACGCGGTCAAAAGTTCCTGCCATGGATGATGGCGTGTCACTCGCATACGGATTCCTGAAATCGGGACCTAAAGACGAAGGCACCTGAACATAGATGGATTGATCGATGACCAGGGTGTGGTAGTCGACAAGGCACTCAACGGTAGCGAGGCGGCTTCCGTCGTGCCAGCTTCCGGCAGAATAACGGGCGCTGATGACGGCAATCGCAGTCGCTCCCACCAAGAGGAGCCAGCGCTCGACGCTTGTACCCGTTGGTGAGGATGGACTGTGAGACACCGCACGGCGTTCCCGGTGGATTCGTGTCTAAACGAATTTGACCACAAAGCCAACCGGAAGACAAACCGCAGAGCGGTTTATTGGTCGCCGTCGGTTGGCTTGATTACTGGAATGATCACCGGTTTCGCAACCTGCTCGCTCGGGGCAAGCGGCGGTTCCATCGTCGCGCGTTGAAAGGTGGGTGGTCGCAGCGAGGCGCCGTTTTTCGTCGGCTCGGTGGTCGGCAACGCCCCGGGCACCGAGATTCCGACGTCTTTCTTTTTTGGCGAATAATTCGGATTCGTTCCAGGAAAAGCGTGCCATCGCGGCGCGCTATAGCCGTAATTAGGCATCGCATCGAGTGGACAGTAGCGGCGCTTGCAAGACGGACAAAGTCCGTGCAGACAGATTGAATGAAAATCAAACTTTGGAAGGAAACTCCAGCAAGGCGCGCTCTCGACATTTCGGCCGTCCACTTTGCCGATTTGCGCATGCGCCTGGCCGGGAAGCGTCCAGCAAAGGCCAAACGCAAGGATACCGAGAGTGCATCGGTAGAAAGACGTGAGTAGCGGCATCCTGCCCTCCTCGTCGAAGTTGATCCGTCCGGGCCATTCCTAAGTACGAATTATCGCTTGCCGTTCGATCCCGTAAGAGGAGCCGGGCGGTACATCATTTGGAGTAACCGCTCGTCCGAGACAGGCGGCCTGAGATTGCTGTTCGTGGTGTTGTTGACTCCGAAGTTTCTGCTTCCACTGCCAAAGTATTTCGAATGCGTGTTGAACCCGACCTTGGAACTCGTCGTCGCCACAGGATTCATTCGTTGTAGCTCCATGCCCCGACGGGTATTGATGTTCTGTTGCTGGAGCTGCTGGAAGTTATTGGCGATCTGAACTTGTGGATAGACCAGATTAAAGTAATTGGATGTGAACGACCCGCCCGGGTTGATCAATTGTAAGTACGGGTTATAGCCAGGTGGATAAGGACTGGGAATAGGCTGGCCGGGCCCCGAAGTCGAAATCTGCCCGTGCGCACACTGACCCGTAACTCCGAAGAGTACGGTTGCCGCGGCACAAAGAAGCACCTTCTGAATCTGCATGTGTCAAACTCCGCTGGTTCCCAGTTGCATCCACCTTCACCATTGTATCATACGCATGTGCCGTACCATATGCTCCGCCTATCGGAAGAACCCGCCGAAGAAGAACGGATTTCCGCCCGCTCCCTGCAGGAACTGCAATGTCGAAATATAGAAGATCGTGCGTCCGAGGAACTGCTCCACGAATCCCGACATCCGGGATACGCGGTTGTTGAACTGATCGAGCGGCTGTGCCCGGACATACAGTCGATCGCCGGGAAGCAATTGGTAGTTGGTCTCTGTGCGAGCGCGGCGAGTGATGGCATTGATGTCAACTGGGATGATCTGATCGCAGCCCCGGTAGTCTGCCGACGGCCGGGCGATATACAAGTGTCGGGTCGATGCATTTCCAGGAAGCCCGCCCGAGTTTATCAGGGCGTCGAGCACCGTTTCATTTCCCACGATCGGGTTTTTCGACATGGATAAACCGGTCGATCCGCCGGCCTCAAAGATGACGTAGTAAAACTTGCTGTTGTAGCCGGAGACGCTGATGGAAACCTCTGGTTCGAGCAAGAACTGCGACAGATGAAGCTCGATGGCTTCCTTCGCTTCCTTGAGCGCAAGGCCCGCGATCAGCACATTGCCATAAGGCCCCAGGTTTACAGTGCCATCTTGTCCGATCAAATAGTCGCCACTTACGGGTGGCGCCGTGCGCGGAGTAGCCAACGCGAGATACACCTGTGGGTCAGGCAGAATTTTAGCTATCTGTTTCGTGATGGCGTCGGTCGCGGCTTCCAGTGAAAGCCCGGCAACGCGAACTCGACCATAGAACTCCCCGAGATTGACCGTGCCATCCAGATCGACCGTAAAGGTGTCGTCGACCATGAACCGCTTCAGCACGTCTTCGTTGAGCAACCGGATGGTCAAGCCTTCGAGCGGGCGGATCTTGTATGGTGGTTTGGGAATCAGGTCGATTCCTTCGACCACGACCACGTCTGGCGGCTCCAGAACGTAGGGTGGCATCGTGGTCTTGCTGTATTCACGTGGCAGCGAATTGGGTGGTGGGACGTATGCCGGTCCGGACTTGCATCCTCCCAGCGCGGCACAAAAGCCGAGCAGTGCCACAAGCTTCGCTGACCTCATTAGTTGGCCACACTTCGGCATCGATAAAGTCCTCCGGCGCCGTGAAGGCTCACCGGTAGCAATAGACGGAGCAGCGCCTAAAAGGCCCTACTTGCAAAACAATCGGTTTTTTCGCTCTAGATTTACACTAAAACCGGCAGTTTTATGTCGAACGTGTCAAGTTTGGCGAGAAAACCACTAATCCGCGACTAACGCGAAGTTGGCAGGATGGCCCGAAAGCTTACCTGTCTTGCCACGGCTACGCTCGAAGATAGATTTTTTAGGGAGCGTTCGTCCAAGGAGTCGCTGAATAGCCGGTCGAAGTTCAAAGAATGACAAACGAGTCTCGTCCGACAGTTCTCTGTGTCTCCAGTTACTTTAAGGGCAATCGCTTCCTGCGCCGGTGTAAGCAGGAGGGTTGCCATGTGATGCTGGTGACGGTGCCGGAACGTGCGGATGCCGAGTGGGAACGCTCGGCCATTGACGAGTTCTTCGTCCTGCCGACGCTTGCCGACCGCCGGGCGGTGATCAACGGCCTGGCCTACCTGATGCGAACTCGAGCCGTTTCTTGTCTCGTGGCACTTGACGATTACGACGTCGAACTGGCCGCGTTTCTCCGCGAGCACTTTCGGATTCAGGGCATGGGTGAATCGACCATGCGCTACTTTCGCGACAAGCTCGGCATGCGAACCCGGGCGTGCGAGGCAGGCATTGCCATTCCGGAGTTCGTCGCGGTCACCAACCACGACCAGGTTCGCGAGTATTTGGCGCGTGTTCCGCCTCCTTGGCTCGTCAAACCGAGGTTGGAGGCATCCTCTATCGGCATTCAGAAGTGCACTAACGCCGACGAAGTCTGGCGTCGAATCGAAGAATTAGGCGACGATCAGTCCTTCTATCTCATCGAAAAGATGATCCCGGGAAACCTGGAACTATTCCACGTCGATTCGCTTGTGTCGGAACGTCACGTGGTGTTCGCGGAGGTCGGCAAGTACCGTCGGCCACTCTTGGACATCTATCATGGGGGTGGAATCTTCGCCACCCAGACCTTCTCCCGACATCGACCGGAAACGGAGACGCTCCGAAAGCTTAACGAAAAAGTCCTGGAAGCATTCGGCATGGTTCGAGGCTGTTCGCACACGGAGTTCATTCGCGGCCAGCCGAACGGAGAGTTTTACTTCATCGAGACCAGCGCACGTGTCGGCGGCGCCAACATTTCCGAAATGGTCGAAGCCGCCACGGGTTTGAATCTGTGGGAGGAATGGGCGAGGATCGAGATTGAATCCGGCACAATCTACCGTCCGCAACCATTACGCCAGGAATACGGCGGTGTCACGATCTCGCTCGCCCGACAGGAGAAACCCGACACATCGGGATTCAACGATCCGGAAGTTTTCTTTCGCCTCGATCACAAGAACCACATTGGCCTGGTTGTGAGGTCGCCATCGGCGGAGCGTGTCGACCAACTTCTGGACGACTACATGGAGCGGATTTGCCGCGACTTTCAGGCCGTACTGCCGCCCGCGACGAAAGCGACGGCATGAACGGGAAACCAGACGCCAAAGCGCCCCTCAAGCGACGCGTTGAAATCAAGTACCATGTTCAATTCGCGTCCGAAATCCTCGGCAATCAGCGAACGCTTGCCGTATGCTTGCCTCCGAACTACACCGTCGATTCTAAGCGTCGCTACCCCGTGCTATACCTTCACGACGGGCAAAACGTCTTCGAAGCGGCCACCGCCGCGTTCGGCGTCGAATGGCAAGCGGACGAAACCGCGGAGCGCCTAATTCTCGAATCGAGCATCGAACCCTTGATCATCGTCGGGATCTACAACACTCCGGATCGCATCAACGAGTACACCATTCATAGCGACCCGAAGCTAGGACTCGGCGGCAAGGGCAAACTCTACGGCCGATTCGTGATGGAAGAAGTGAAGCCTTTCATCGATGAGCATTATCGAACTTGTCCCGACCGAGAGCACACTGCGGTCGGCGGCTCATCTTTAGGCGGCTTAATCTCGCTCGGCATGGCGCGGGAGCAGCACGAACACTTTTCCAAGTGCATATGCATGTCGCCGTCGTTATGGTGGGGCGGCGGCAGGCTCCTGCGCGAAATGGCTCGAACGAAATCGTGGATGAAGCGCATGCGCTTTTGGATCGACATGGGAACACGCGAAGGAAACACACGCCGACAGCCACCGCCGGGGATCATGTATCTTCGCCGCGTGCGCCGTCACTTCAAGGCCGCAGGACTGGCAGAGAACCGGCACTATCACTATTGGGAAGTCGAAGGGGGTGAACACAACGAAGCCAACTGGGCGGCGCGGTTCGATAAAGTTTTGCTCTACTTCTATGGATTGGATGAGTCGTTTTAGGTTGCCGGAAGAGTGCGCGGCAGAAACGGGCGAATAACCAGATCGTAAACCACGGCGCCTACGACGCCGCCCAGCAGCGGCCCAACGATGGGGACCCAGAATTGTCCTGTTTCGAACCCGGTATTCTTGAAGCCCGCCGTCAGCGTAAATAGGCGCGGTCCGAAATCACGCGCAGGGTTTATCGCATATCCGTGCATTCCTCCCCAACAAACCCCGATGGCAACCACCACCAGGCCGATCAATAACGGCTCCAGGCCTTTTGCGACGGGCTGGTTATCCGGGTCGGTAATGGCCAAGATCAAGCCGAGCAAGAAAGCAGTTCCCACAATTTGATCGAACAGACCATTCCACCACGACATGCTCTCAATGCCAGGAAACGTGGTGAAGACACCAGCCGTCTTGCTGAGGTCGGGATCGAATTCTTGGAAAGCGGGCAGGTAGTTGACGTAGACCAATGCCGCACCGACGAAGGCGCCGGCGACCTGGGCCAAGGTGTACGGAACCACCTTCGGCCAGGGAAAGCCTCGGAAAATCGCTAATGCCAGAGTAACTGCAGGGTTCAAATGTGCTCCGCTGATGCGTCCGGCGATACAAATGCCCATGAGCACCGCGAGACCCCAGCCGAGCGTGATATTCGTGTAATCACCTTTGGCGCCGCCGAAGAGCTCAACCATCGCCACCACGCCGTCGCCCAGCGCGATCAAAACCAACGTGCCGAGGAATTCCGCCAACATCTCACCGATCAGCGGTGACTTTCTTGGCATTGACATGTGCGTCCTCCGACGCCAATTCAGCGCGACTCTCTCCACGCCCACTCCACCCAGCGTTCTTCCTCTTGCCGAACGAGCAAGCCGGGCTTATCACCGAATGCGCTATCCGGAAGCTCTTTGAGAACGCTTCGAACACGTTGAATGGTTTCGAGGGCCTTGTTCTTGAAGAACGGCCGCTGCGCCTCCTCCGACGAACCCGCCAAGATCCAATAACACCGAACCGCTTGCTTAAGCGCCTTGAGTACTTCCGGTTGATTTCGGTACCGGACCGCGAGTTCCTCATAATAACTAATCGCTTCGGCGAACTGGCCCTGGTCGAAATGGCACTCCGCCGCGGCGTTCAGCGCCAGCCGCAAGGTCGTTTCATCCGAAGTGGGAAGGGGACCACTGGCGGCGCGGGCGGAAAGATCCTCGATAATCTTCTGGTAGTTCGCCACCGCGCTTTGCAGCCATCGGCGTCGCTGTTGCGGCAACTGGTTTTGCGGCTCATGAGGCAAGACTGTCGCGGCCTGGGCGACCTTTTCTTCCTGTGCCGCCAATCGACGGAAGCATTCCGCCAGCTGATAGCGAACGGCCAGTTGCCGCGGCGAGCCCGGAAAACGATTCAGAAACTCCTGGAGCCGAACGACCGCGAGCCGAACATTGCCGCGTTCGAGCAACAGATCTGCGAGAGCCACCAGCGTTTGCTCGTACGCCTCATCGTCCGGCGCAAAACGCATCAGTTCGAGATTGTGTTCAAGCGCCCGTACGGCTTCGTCGAGCTTCGTGGGGTTGTTTTCCAGCCGTGCCGCGGCCATCTCAGCCGTCGCCAACTGGTATCGAGCGCGAAAGGCGTATGGACCGGGATACTCAATACACTTCAGGTAGGCGCTTCGCGCCGCCGCATCTTGCCGTTGAGAACGGAAAACATCGGCAAGCGTGTACCAGGCGTGTCCAAGTTTCTCCTGATCACTTTCCACGCGCAGATAGCGCTGAAGCGAATCCGCCGCCTGGGCGTATTCCTTGGCTCGAAGATACGCGTCGGCGCTCTGCCACAGCCAACGTGGTTGGTCCGCGTGACCTGCAATCGCCAGAGAGTGATAAATATCCGCGGCTTCACGAAAATGGCGCACGGCTTCTTCGTTTAGTCGATTGGCGGTGGCCCCGGATGACTGACCGGCGCGCTGCTCACAATCCACGGCCCAAGCCTGCGCGACTTCGCCTGCTAGTTGACGGCTCACATCACGCGCCAGGGGTTCGTAAAGCGCCGTGAGCCGCCGTGCCCGCGCGAATTCTCCGACTTTGATAAGGGACTGCGTACCGGCTTCCACCAAGCGCCGAACTTCCGCCACGTCCACGAGCCGATTGCGATAGTCGGCTGGGACACGAATCTCGCGGAGCGCACGCTCAAACCACTCCAGCGACTGAGTAGGGTTTGGGCCTATTATCACTAGCTCAGCCATGGCAAGGGCAGCGGCTTGGGAACTTTCCGCGTCTTCCGCCAGCGTACTTTCCCAGAGCCGAGCCGCGTCACGCGGTTGATTCAAGTGCCGGTAGCATAGGCCCAGGTAGTATTTCGTGCGGCCAGGGTCAGGTACAGGGTGTTGCGAATCCTTCAGCATTTCATCCCACAACTTCGCTGCTTCGCCCCATAGTCGGTCCTGTTGGCTGCTTTGTGCGCGCAGCAACCGTGCCCGTGCATAGATTCCTGCCGGGGACGATTGCCGAATTCGACTCAGTACCTTTCGCGCTTCATCGCGTTGATTACCACGCAGCAGTAGCTCCCCGCGAAGAAGCCGTGCAGGGGCAAGAAGATCCTCGTTGTCGATTGGTAAAGCGAGGAGCTTGGCGTTGGCCTCCAGCGCCGCCTGGAGATTTGGTTGGGGTAGTTTCAAATGAAGTTGCGTGAGCATCTCGTAATGCTCAAACGGGTTCTCGATCGCCGAATTGGCCGATTGCGTCAGCACTTCCAATACACCGGCAGGGTCGGCGCCGATTGTGTACCGGACCCGTGCCAGCCGGTACATCAATGCAGGACGGTCGGCATCGGAAACACCGAGCTTTACGGCGTCTTCCAGATGTTGACGTGCTTTACTCAAAGTAGCCGCCGCCTGTTGGCGTGAACCCTCTTGCGCTCGACGCAGGTAGGCCGTGCCAAGTAGAAAATGGATTTCTCCAGCACGATCCGGGTGCCGCTCGACGTGAACCAGAAGGTCTTCGCCGACCGTGAGCGCCCGGCCGGTATCGAGTGTTTGAACATCGAGTGCCTCGCGGATGGCAGCCAAGTCGAGAGCAAACTGGCGCGCAGCCGGGTCGTGCCAGAGCGGGCGGACGAGCCACGCCGCAATGATCGCCGCCACTCCAACGAACAGCAGAGGCGCCTGCCACATTTGCCCGGGAATAGGATCGAACGACTGGGTCTCGGCGGGGGTCTCCGGCCGCATTGCTATCGCCTTACGAAGTTTTCCGTGTCTCCGTGTTGGGACGCACGTAGTGAAAAAACAAGGATCGGAGCGTGGTTTTGGCATACCGGGAAACCGCTGTCAAGCCCAAGCGAATTGGCAAGCGAGGCAGGCTTGGCGAAGGCTTCATGACTAGGATAAATGCCGAAGACGGAGCTTTGCGTATATCATCAGAACCGCCCTCCGAAGCCACCGGTACCGAGGAAACCACATGCCACCGAGCCAATCACTAAGCGGCAAAGTCGCCATCGTCACGGGAGGAGGCCGCGGCATCGGACGGGCCATTACTCGACGACTGGCCGAGGCCGGGGGCAATGTGATGATCGCTAGTCGCAAGCTCGAAAATCTCCAAGCAACCGCCAACGAGTTCGCATCGCTGCCGGGCAAAGTTCATTCCGTTGCGTGTCACGTCGGTCGAGCCGATGATTTGGAAAATCTGGTGCGAGAGACCGAGCGTATACTTGGTCCCGTCGACATCCTCGTGAACAATAGTGCGACGAACATCGGCCAAGGACCGTCCCTAAGCGTGACGGATGAGATGCTGGACAAAATGGTGGACGTGAACGTCAAAGCGGCGCTACGGCTGGTGCGTCTAACCGTGCCGAAAATGATCGAACGAAAGCATGGCAGCGTGATCAACATCGTTTCGATTGCGGGACTTCGGCCCCAACCGGGCGGCCTGCTTTACAGTTTCACGAAGGCCGGACTCATCATGATGACCCGCAACTGGGCTCAGGAATTCAGCCCGCATGGGGTGCGTGTCAATGCGATTGCTCCGGGCCTCATTCAGACGGATTTCAGCGAGTTTTTCTGGAAGGATGAAAAGTACCGGGCGCGCCTCGAAAAAACGCAACCGATCCCACGCATTGGGCAGGCCGACGAAATCGGCGGTATCGCGCTCTATCTCGCGTCCGATGACGCATCTTATGTGACCGGTCAAGTTTTTGTCGTCGATGGCGGAGCGACATTGTAGCATCCTGTTTAGCGGCGGCTCGCACAGCCGGGTGGTTCTGCGAACCGCCGCTACACAGACGGAGGAATGAGCATGGCACGAATCAAACATGCGGCAGTGGTCATCCTGACGATATTGTCCCTTTCCGCAGCACCGCAAACGCAGAAACCGGCGCGGACCCATGACATCACCGTCGACGATTACTTCACGCTGGCGGACATTTTCGCGATCGCCATGTCGCCGGACGGAAAGTACGTCGCCTATACCGAGGGGCGTTGGCAGTCGTCCACAGACGACCGCAAGACCGACTTGTGGGTCGTGGATACCAAAACTCGAGCGACTCGCCGACTCACGTTCGATCGTGCCAACGATCGCTCACCGCAATGGGGCGGAGATAGTCGATCCATCTACTTCGCCGGGAATCGCAAGCGTGAAGGCGAAAAACGCCCGCCGTACGACGGCAAGACTCAGGTGTGGCGAATCGGCGTGGACGGCGGCGAACTACTTGCCGTGACCCGCATTGAAAGTGGAATCGAGAGTTTCCAAGTGTCGCGCGACGGCAAGTCAATTTATTACGTTACCGCGAGTGAGACAGTGGACGACAACTGGAAGCAACTGAGGCAACAATTCCGCGACATCGAGTACGGTCATGGTGTGAATCGGTTCTCCCAAATCTGGAAACTCGATTTGGAGACCTGGCGTGCGGAGAAGCTCGTTGACGAAAAACGTGTCGTCCGTGATTTCGCCGTTACTCCGGATAATCGACGTATCGCCATGATCACGACGCCCGACGATAAGGTCGTCAGCTTCGAAGGTCAGTCTCGAGTGGATGTTTACGACTCCGAAACGCAAAAGATTACGACGGTGCCGGACAAGCCCTTCCGCGCCGACGCCCCTTCACCGTATGGCTGGCTCGAACATCTCGCCTGGTCGGCTGACGGACGCCGGCTGGCGTTCAACGTGATCTTCGACGGTTACCCGGCCGAGATCATTGTTGCCGAATGGAGCGGAACCGAGCCGAGCGTCTTCAAGCTTCCGCGGCCGGATGGAGCTTCCATCAAGGGTTACGGCAGTTTGCTGGAATGGCGCGGAGATGGCGCCGATCTACTCTTTTTGGCCGAACAGCGTGCGCGCGTCCGGTTGTGTTGTGCCAAGGGTGTTCAGAAGGGGCGAGATCCGACTTTCGAAGTCCTAACGGAAGGCGATGTCGTGGTGGCTTCGTTCAGTCATCACGGACCGAGCAATACGGCAGCGGTGTTGCAAAGCGATCCGAGCAATCTCCCCGATATTCATGTGGTTCCATCATCTGCTTCAGCAGGGCGAATCACGAATGTAAATCCGCAGGTAGCCACCTGGAAACTGCCGCAGGTTTCCGTCGTCTCTTGGAAAGGCGCGAACGGCGACCCCGTAGAAGGCATTCTGGAACTCCCACCGGACTATCGCGCGGGGCAACGTTTGCCGCTCATCGTCGAGATTCACGGTGGGCCGACGACGGCCACTAACTTTCATTTGCAATACTGGATCTACGGCCGCACTCTCTTGTCGGCGAAGGGTTATGCCGTTCTCAGCCCGAATTACCGTGGATCGACAGGTTACGGTGATAAGTTCTTGACCGATTTGGTGGGCCGCGAGAACGATCTCGACGTAACGGACATCCTCACGGGTGTCGATGCACTGGTCGAAAAAGGCATCGCCGATCCCGACCGACTCGGCGTCATGGGCTGGAGCAACGGCGGCTACCTGACCAACTGCATCATCACCAAAACGACGCGTTTCAAGGCGGCAAGCAGCGGCGCTGGCATTGTCGACGCCGTGATGGAATTCGGCAGCAACGACGAGCCGGCCTATACCATCGCGTTCAAACGCGGCTTTCCGTGGAGCAACCCGGAAGGCTATCACAAGGCGTCACCCACCTACGCCCTGGACAACGTTACCACACCGACGCTCATCCATGTCGGCGGAAACGACGAGCGTTGCCCACCGGGTCACAGCCGTATGCTGTATCGGGCGTTGAAGGAATACGTCAAAGTCCCGACCGAATTGCTCGTGTACCCCGGCGAGGCGCACGGCCTCATGAAATACAAGAATCGAAAAGCAAAAATGGAATGGGATTTGGCCTGGTTCGATCGCTACGTACGTGCACACAGCGCGAAGCCGGATAACTAAGGTTAATGCATGGTTCGCCGCCATACGCTAAACTAAGATGACGTACGGAACCGCGAAACGGACGAGAGGCTTCCATGCGTTTCTACCCGTCGCTCGATGAATACATGGAACTGGGCAAAGACGGCAACCTCGTTCCTGTGTACCGTCAACTCATTAGCGACACGCTCACGCCGGTGAGCGCCTTTTGCAAGATTCAAGAAGGCGACTGGTCATTCCTGTTCGAAAGCGTGATCGGCCGAGAGCGACACGGGCGCTACAGTTTCGTCGGCTCCGGGCCGTTTCTTCGGCTTCAGGCTCATGACCGACACGTCCAAATCCACGAAGGCATTCCGAATGGTCGATCCCCGCTGGTAGTACGGGAAACGGATCACGACGATCCGCTGCGATTGCTGGAAGAACAACTTGCAGCTCATCGCAGCGTCCCCGTCGAGGGTCTGCCGAGCTTTACGGGTGGCGCCGTGGGTTACGCCGGCTACGACACGGTTCGCTACGTGGAACATCTACCGAATGCTCCAGCGGACGATCGTCACCTGCCGGATTTGTGCTTTGCGTTCTACGATCGCATGATCATTTTCGACCACGTGAACAAGACGGTTGCCGCGGTGGCCCATGCACGTGCAGCCGGCGGAAAGGACGATCTTGCCCGCAGCTACCACGAGGCGTGCGCCAAGGTCGATCGACTTGTCGAACGTCTGCAACAAAACGTCGCCGACTTGCAGGTGACCGACATCGCGCGCGGTGGTGTATCGAGCCAACGACGTTTCGAATCGAACTTCACGAAGGCCGGCTTCGAGGCGGCCGTGGAACGCTGCAAGGAGTACATTCGCGCCGGTGACATTTTTCAAGTCGTGTTGAGTCAACGTCTTCACACAGAAACCACGGCTCGACCATTCGATATCTATCGCACCCTACGGGTTGTGAATCCGAGTCCGTTCATGTTTTACCTGCGTTGTGGGTCTGCGTGCATGGTGGGAAGCTCGCCGGAGATCATGACGCGCGTCGAAGGCGACAAGGTGACGATTCGGCCCCTCGCAGGAACGCGTAGGCGGGGCCGAACGGATGAAGAAGATGCGGCGTTGGCCGCCGAGCTATTGGCCGACCCAAAGGAGCGGGCGGAGCATATCATGCTTGCCGACCTCGGCCGAAACGATGTGGGACGGGTGGCGCGCTACGGCACCGTGGAACTCACCGACGTAATGGCCGTCGAGCGATATAGCCATGTCATGCACATCTGCAGCAATGTCACCGGCCGCCTGCAGAAGGGGAAGACCGCATTTGATGCACTTCGAGCCTGCCTCCCGGCGGGCACCTTGAGCGGAGCTCCTAAAGTCCGGGCGATGGAAATCATCGATGAGCTTGAGCCGCATCGCCGCGGTCCTTACGGCGGCGCCGCGGGATACATCGACTTTCAAGGCAATATGGACACCTGCATCGCGCTCCGGACCATGGTGCTCAAAGGGCAAACCGCTTACCTTCAGGCCGGTGCAGGTATTGTCGCCGACAGTGTGCCGGCGTCGGAATACGAAGAGACGTTGAACAAGGCGATGGGACTTCTGCGAGCGCTCGAGATTGCGGAAACACAGTTGTGAAATGCCCACGGATTGCACTGCGCCAAGCCCACGGATTGCAATCCGTGGGCTTTACTCCGGAATAACCAGGTAGATTTCGGATAATTTGAAACGGCCCGGCCGCGTCGTGGGGTCGATGCGGAACGATTGAATCTCGGCATTGATCGGGATCGCGATCGTCTTCTCCGCGCCGTCCACTCCCACACGGGTCGTGAAGCTTCGCGATTCGGCAAACTCCTGTTCATCGTCTCGCCAATAAAGTTGAAACTCGGTAGGCAGCCGGTCTTGGCCGAGGTAAGTGATCTTTACAAGAATCGCGTTTACAAAACGGGGTGTTGCGAGGTCGTAAACGAACGACGGATCGTTGCCGGTTGCTTCCCAAGCCGCGCCGACGGGCGTTAACTCGGTTCGGCGAATCGGCTCACCCTGAAAGAGGCAACTCCTTCTCGCGAACCAGATTTCGAAACGAAGAAAGGCCGAGGTGCCGCAAGTGCTGGTACTCGCTCACCACGGTTGAGGGGTCCACACCATCGGCACCCTGGAACCCCTTGTACTGTTGGTAGAGCCAATACGGCGAACGTCCGTTGTCGATGTCTTGCGCCATCGTTTCGGCATTTCGTCGGCGCCGCTCGGCTGCATCCACATATATGTCGCGTTTGGCGATGAGCATTAGGCCGGGCACTAGTACCAATGCGAGTAAAAACGCCTGAAATTCGCCAGATGCACGCCGCCCTGCATAGAGTTCGCAAATGAAATAGACGCAGCAAAGCGCTGGAACGCCCTTCAGCAGATAATGGCCTTCGAAGGTGTTGTGGTCGCCGTAGTTCGCGCGTGCCCATCCCAGCACGAGGAGAAGCGTGCCGTTTCCGATCAGGAATAGTAAGAGGCCCGCCGCCCGATGTCGCTCTTCCGCTGTCGTGAAGAATGTGACTGCCGCAAGTGCGAAGCCCATGAGCCATGCCAGCGCGACGAGCAAACCCCATATCTTCCAGTTTGAAACCGTCGACGGCCCGAGACTTACGCTTAGGAGCTTTACTGTGGTTGCAAGTGACGATTTAATCCCATCCGTAGAAAGTTCCGGTGTCGGCTTTCCCGCCATTGTTTCGTCGAACTTCACAAAGTAGAGCGTCGCTAAGGCAATGGCCGCCACGGTAAGGACGAGCGCCAAGGTGTATGGCCACCTCGAGGCGGTTGACGTGCGCCGAGGTCCGAGAATACTTTGCCAAATCAACCAAACGGCGAGGGGCGGCACATAAGGCAAACCACCTGGACCGGAAAGCGACAAGAGCACAAGTAGGCTTGCTGCAGGGATCAGGTCGCGCCGCTGCGGCGCTGCCTTGACGAGATAAACCAACAAGACGCAGGCAATCAACGGCGGCAAGGTGTGATTGACCTGCCACCACCACAGAAATACCGCATACGTCTGGCCGAAGTTCAGTAAAGCCAACGGGAAGAACGCATCGGTCCAGCGCGTTTCGCCGCGAATACGCCTGACCGCCAGCATTAGCGCCAGCGCTACGCCGGCGACGGCTGCCACCTCTAGCAGGTTGCCGATGCGAAAGTCGTAACCCGACAGGCGCAGCGTGCCGAGCCAAATGAGCTTCGCCAGCGGAATCCGATGTTCCGCGTGCTGTTCCCAGAGCCAGGCCCAAGTAAAGTCCGCGCCGCCGCCGAGTTCTTGGCGCTCGTCGGAAACCGGAATCGTCACCGGGCTGTAGCGGTAAACCACCCAAAGGTTGACCGCCAACATGAACGCCCACACGGCCCAGACAAAAAACACCGCGGCGCGATGCGACCGCGGTGCAGGTGGGGAATTCGATACCTCGGCTTGCATCAATCAATCATACATAAAGTAATCGCGCGGGCTGCGGGCAAACGGATGCGACCGGAACACTGGGCTCTGCACCTGGTGATGTTTGGCGAAACATGCGTGAATCCTGGCCATGCACTTATAGTAAAGCTGCTTGCAGTACCCCGGCTCCTTCCACGGCTCACAATTGAAGCCGTCGTAGCCACCATGCACGCCTTGATGGCAATCGCTGCCACTGTAACCAGACGACGGTACACCGGATGATGCCTGCGGCGACGGGTAAGTGCTCGCACTTCCGGGCATCGGATACGACGATTGAGGTTGGGGATGCTGTGCGGCAGCCGTCGCTGAAAGTACGAGGATTCCCAGCAACGCAGCCGCGCCTGTTACGCTTTTCATGTCGAGTCCTTTCGTAATGGTTATTCCGTTTCGTGCTATCGCGCAGGCTGACCCTGCATTCAGCGAAAGCCCGATTGATACTCCTTTGCTAATTCGTCATCCGACGAAGGAAGATGCGGAAGATACACGAAAAGGTGAAACGCTTGGCGCGAACTGGAACTTGCAAATTACGCGCAGGTGTTAGACCTTCCCTGGATTGTGACCAAACGTTGCATCGCTGCATCATCGTTTGGGAAGTGAAGCCGCGTCGGGGTTGGCGCATGGCACGGCAGGCTGCGGCGGGCTTTGGTTCCACCAGTGGATCGCCATCGCCGTCGCCCCAGACAAGCTAAACAGGACGGCTACGGCCGCGACGAATGCAGCCAAAACCTTGAGCTTCAGACCGCTCATTGCCTCGAGCACGTTGTCGGCCAAGGATGCGACGGAAGCGGGGATAGTTCCGAAAATGTCGGCGCCGCCGGCGATCATTCCGGTGCGGACCGCGCTTTGTACCAAAGCAATCGGGACAGCAGCGGTGGCAGTAGCTTCGGTGAGGAGAAGGACGCCCAGAGCAGCCGGAACCGCCAGTCGACGTGTTCGCAGCCGCCGTTGCAACAAGTCACGGCCCCGCGACAGCCGCCACGACATGGAGCCAAGCGGACATCCGATAACCTGGGCGGCCTCTTCATTCGTCTTGCCTTCCAAATAGCAGAGAACCAGCGGCGTGCGATACTTCTCGGGAAGGCGATCGAGTTCCTCATCCAAGATGAGCCGGAGTTCGCGGTTGTCGGAGTCAGAGACCGATTCGGGTCGAGGCATGGACGCGGCCTGCCTTTCGTGAGCGGACCGCCGAGCGGCGTTAACACGGGCCTTGACGGAAACACGGTAGGCCACACCATACAGCCAGTTGCCCAACAATTCCGGCCGAGAAATCGACGCCGCCTTTCGGACGAGCACCATAAACGTGGCCTGGAACGCATCATCCACGGCGTTGGGATCGGTGAGTTGCCGGCGGCACACTCCCCAAACCAATGACCCGTGTCGCTGCACCAACGCCTCGAACGCCGACTCGTCGCGGTGGCTGACAAACCGGTTGAGCAACTGGGCGTCGGAAAGCCCCTCGGCCGCCTTCCACAACAAAGTCGACTGCGGCGCGCGAGGCCGAGACTGTTCCGTGTGAGGGCTTGGCATACGGTCCTCCAGTTGGGCAACCCGCCCTCCAGTCTATACTACCGGACTGCCATGCCGAAAATGGAAAATCCAAGAAAAGCGCGAATGAATCGCCGTAACTCCAAAAAAAAAACGTCGGTTTTCACTGGCTCAAGGACGTATAGGCAACGGTCGCCGTCTTGCTCTCTAAGGCACTCGCTGACGCTTCGCGCTACCTCCGCGCGGCGCTCCCGTGCGCTCAGTGACGCGGTCCACCGGCTCATTTTTCACTTTTTCTTGACCCAGTGCCCCGTTCGCTGAAAAGTGCACCTGTCCCGGGCCCCATTCAATTGCCGCGACCGAGACTCCCGACGCCACGCGAACCAATGCCGCCGCCAGATTCGATCGAGCCAACCTTCGGAGGCCAACGTATGACGTCGTTAGTCGGGGATTGATCTCGATCACCCAGTCTTGGCTGCCGCCTTCCGATGCACCTAACACTAGATCGACACCCACATATCCACACAAGCCGGGAACCGCATCCAACGCACGGCGGACAAGCTCCACCGCTCGGACAGCGAAGCCGTCCTCTAATGGCGCATATCCGCCGAGGTAACGAAATCGCCCATCCGTCGACAAATTCTGGGCACACGGAAGCAGCGGAACTCGCTGCTGCGGCCCGCACAAGAATGCCACGCTAACTGCCCTACCCGGCACGTAACGTTGCAAGATTGACTCGCCGCACCAACCTTCCGCTCGCGCTTGGACTTCATATTGTTGCAGGTCGTTGGTGCTATGAATCAAAAAGGTTGCGGTTGAGCCGGCGCCAAATCGCGGCTTGCAGACCCAGGCACCCGCTACGCATTCCCTGTTAACGGGCTTGCAATCGGGCGTCGGAACGCCGAAAGAACGCAAGTGTTCCCCGAGCGCGAGTTTGTCCGCCGCCAACCGAATCGCCGCAAGCGTCGGCCCCACTAGTCTTCCGCCCTCTTCCGCCACCCAACGGCAGCGCGTCAAGAGGATGTCATCGAGTTCCGGCGCGATGACCAGCGTGTAGTCGGACGCGCGAACCCGCTCCCGGAAAGCGACTTCTTCCTCCGCCGCTGCAACGGACATCGTTCTAACTTCAACATCAGGCACGCGGGCGAAGTCCTCGTGGATCGCCGCCAACATCTTCCGCCCTTCCGCGCGTAATGACGTGGTATGCGGCTGAGTGACGGAAGAGGTGTATTCGTAGAGGAAGAGTTGCATGGTTGCTTGCGATTCATCGCTTCGCGACGGCCAGCGGCAACTCTCTAGAACGGATCGCAGGAGCCGGCGTCGGTTCGGTGTCGATGTAGTCGTAGAAAATGTTCCTTTGCCGCGGTATGTAACCCGCCTCCCGGATGGCGTGTTTGATTTGGTCCAACGTGAGATAGTGGACCGTGCCGGCAGAGGCGACAACATTTTCCTCGATCATGAGGCTGCCCATGTCGTTGGCCCCGAAGAACAAAGCGAGTTGCCCGATCTTTGGCCCTTGCGTGACCCACGATGACTGGATGTTGGGAATGTTGTCGAGGTATAGCCGGGCAATGGCTTGCGTCTTGAGGTACTCGTAGGAACCAACCTTCGGTACGTCGGCCATCGCCGTGTTTTCCGGTTGAAAGGTCCAACAAATGAAGGCCGTGAAACCGCCCGTTTCGTCCTGAAGTTGCCGCAGTCGTTCGAGAGTTTCGATACGCTCGGCCAAAGTCTCGATGTGGCCGAACATCATGGTGCACGTCGAGCGTCCGCCGAGTTCGTGCCAGGTACGATGGACTTCCAGCCATTCGTCGGTGAGAACTTTGTTTACCGTCATCGCTTTTCGCACGCGGTCGACTAGGATTTCGGCGCCGCCGCCGGGGAGGCTCCCCATGCCGGCTGCTTTCAAACGCGCTAGTACCTCGCGCAGCGGTAGTTTGTTCAGTTTGTGAAAATGCCAGATTTCGGCGGCGCTGAAGGCATGAAGGTTTAGTTTCGGATAACGAGCCTTGAGATCGGCCAGGAGTTCTTCGTACCATTCGAGCTTAAGCGACGGATGGTTGCCGCCCTGGAACAGGATCTGGTCGCCGCCCAGCGCGATCGTTTCTTCGATTTTTTGATACAGGGTCTCGCGCGGCAAGACGTAGGCATCCGCGTCGCCGGTCTTCCGGTAAAACGCGCAGAAATCGCAGACGGCGGCGCAAACGTTGGTGTAGTTGATATTGCGGTCGATGTTATACGTGCGGAAGGGCTCCGGGTGCAGCTTTCGGCACACGGTGTCCGCCGCTCGGCCCAGCGCGTTCAAATCTCGGCAGTCGAAAAGCGCCAGCCCTTCTTCCGGTGTTAGGCGCCGGCCGTCAACGGCCTTTTGCAAGACTTGCGAGATCGAGATACTCAAGCTCCACTCCTCCGGGAATCAAACCGAGATCATGTGCTAGCGACGCAAACCGCCGTAGCCCCGCCTCCTCACGCGGTCCTAAGTCGAACCGGATGATCGATTGAAGATAGCGGCGACAGAAGCCGGCGTCCAACCCGAGCAACGGCGCCTCCCGCTGTGCGATTTCACCGATCCGTGCACAGCCCCGCCGTTTCGCCTCCGCGAGCGCATCGACCACGTCGCCCAAGTCCACGCCGGAGCGAACGGCCCACACCGCATACACGAACGGAAGCTCGGTCCAATCGTGCCACTCCTGACCCAAATCGTAGGCGTTCGTGAAGCCGGGCAAACACGCACGCATGGCACGGTCACCAATAAGCAATATGGCATCGGCGTCAACCGCTTCCGGGTCGGCGTCCAACGACAACGGCATCACCTCCGGCCGCACGTGGTACCGCTTCCGCAGAAGTATCTGCGCCATCGCGGCACTGGTTCGAGAGCCTTCGTCGAGTGCCACGCGTTTGATGTCGGCCCAGGGCACGCGGCTAAAGAGCGTAACGCTCATCACGGGGCCGCGCGATGCGATGGCGATGTTGGGAACAATCGAGTAAGTTCCTGCGCGGAAGTACTCAATGAGGGGAATGAGCGCCACATCCAACTGTTCCTCCGCCAACATTTGCGAAAGTCGGCTCGGCACCTCGAGAATCAGTTCGGCGTCGGGGGCAATCGTTTCGAGTTCATAAATCAGCGGTTTCGTGTTGAGATAGTTGACTGCTCCAATTCGCACCGGTGTTACCATTCCTGATAATCCTCGTGACAACGCTCGCGGTTGCGGAACATTATAGAAATTCCGAGGGCCACTCTTCCTACCGCAATGCGCGTCCAACCATTAACAGGCCAAGACGGCCGGCGATTCCTCACTCCCGGTGCAGCGTGCTCGCCTCGCCTTCCGGCACGATGACCTCAATGGAATCGATACGAAAGTTACAGGGCTTATGTGCAGGATCGATTCGGAAATCTTGGATCCGAGTATTAACGACGGCCAACACGCTCTGCTCTTTCGGCACGTTCTGCTCTTTCGACAGATCGGTGAGGATGGTAAACAAATTGCGCTCGGTGTCAGAGAATTCCTGGCGGTCGTCCTTCCAGTAAATCTGAAACTGCACATCGTCGCCGGCATTCTCGTATCGACCCCGGACCCGAATCGCATATACGAAAGTAGGCGCCTCTAGCGAAAACAATATCACGGGATCGTCGCCGGTGCATTGGGCAAGGCCGTCGTACCAAATCACCTGCTTGACGCGTTCGGGTTTGATCGGAATTCGGACCGCGACCACGTCGGGATCCTTGAGGGAGCGAAAGATCCCCATGCCGCTCTGGTGCAACAGCCGCATGCACTTGGCTAGATGATCGCGAAACCCGTCCCCGGTCAACAGGAACGTCGCATACCGCTCGGCCAGGAGACTCGGCGGCACTCCCGCTAAGAGATCGCGTTCCACCGAGTGCGCAGTTTGAACGTGACCCTTGACGTAATCGTACGATTGACCCATATTGGGTCCCAGCAACCCGCAGAGGACTGCGAACATTCCAAACGGAAGCAAGCGCGACAAAATGGCGCCGCCATACCTCAGCCAGGCGTGGTAAATCGTGAAAAGGAGCGGCGCCGTGTAGACGGTGTACCGAGTCGCATATCCGGCGCCTGGCTCTTTATCGGCCCGTCCCCAGCCAACACCCAATGCAAACACGTACATTCCGGCCAGCAACATGATAAGACCGAGGGCGCACGATCGTCCATGAGGGAATCGGAGGAATACCACCACAAGTAAAATCGCCGTAGCCATTCCAAGAACCACCACAATCAATCCCAGCCAGGGACGCGGCCCAAACAAACTGTTGTTGAGCGTCATCGCAGCCGGGCCGAATGCCGTACTCAGACACTCCAAGCTGGTTCGCAGTGCCGCTTTCAGCCCGGGATCCCGGTCCTCGAGCTTGGGGAACGACGCGGCGAGATACACCAAGACTGCAATGGCAATTCCCCATGCAAGAAACGCCGACGTTCGGCCCTCGGGCTCGGCGCTGCGCCAGTGGCGAAATCCGAGGTACGCCAGCCAAAGTGCGAGCGGCGGCACCTGTGCCGCCCCGCTGGAACCGCACATCGCCAGTGCCAACGTCAATAGGCCACCGACGATGAGAGTGCGGCGACTGTGGTGCGCATCCGCCTTCAAGAGCAAGACCAGGACGAGACATGAAAAAACCGTGGAAGGAATTAGATTCACTCCGAGCGTCGCGAACAGGATCTCGCGATCGATGTTCAAAAGTGCGATTGGAAAAACGGCGTCGCTGAATTCGACCCGGCCACGGATGCGGCCGGTGGCGAAGATCATGAACAGCGCCAATGCCGAAAGAACGGCTACGTTGACGTACGGGGCGGCGCGAAAATCGCCGTGATTGAGCGTGTATATTCCGAGCAATAGGATGCGAGGAAGCGGCACGCTGTGGTTGATGTACGGCTCCCACAGCCATTGCGCTATCGGCCGATCACCGGTGAGCGGTCTGACCAGGTCCCAGTCGTCAATCCACGGGATTGGGCTGGCCGTGCGAACGGCAACGACGAACAGGCCGATGGTGAGGATTGCCCACACGCCGATCACGAACACGAGCGCGCCCCATTCACGCTCTTGTGTTTGACCGGGCGCGTCGACACCATCCGCCATTCACTTCTCCGCCTAATCACGAACCGAGCAGTTTGTGAGCGCGTGAGCGCAGTTTTTCGTTGGCGTGTTCGCGAAGCGCCTTCTTGTGGCCCTCGGCAAGCCAGGCGGTCATGACAGCGCGGTTTTCGATGGCATCCAATAGGGCCGACGTTCGTTCATCCGTCCGCAGCAAAGCTTCAAGAGCGAGTTTTCGATTTCCATCCGAGTAATGCCCGATGCCGCTAAGAAGAACTCCGGCCACCTGGGGCGCTTCCATGTCGGATAGGCCGCTGATGGCGCCCATCTGTAGTTCATCGTTCATGCCTTTTTCCAGGTATTTCGCGAGTTGCTTGCCGCGACGCTCCCATGAATCAAGAGCAATGATTCGCAGTGCGTCGTATCGAGTCGGGACCGGAACTTTCTCGTTGTCGGCCATTTCTCCGGCTAGTGCCAGCGTCTTGTGCCAGCGTTCCGAAAATTCCTTTTGTCCCTCCAGTAGCTTTGCGAGTCGTTGGCCGGGCCACACGTTTTGCAAACTGATTCCATTGATGATGCCACCACCGATGACGACGGCTTGCCAATCGCGGAGCGGCTCGCCGGCTTTGGGCATTGAGATTTCGAGGATGCGCCGCACCTGTTCGGTTTGGTTTCGCTTGCCGGCGGCAACTGATACGCGCCAGATCCACGGGATCCGGCGGTACTCTTCCGGCGTGCCGGGCTTCATATCGGCAACCATGGCTGCAATGAGGGCGGGCGCAAGGTCGTGCTGTTTATCGATGATGGCCTGCCGAGCGTCGGCCGGTTGGCTGTCGTCCAGGATTTTCCGCGCCAGTGTCGGCGCATCTTCCTTCTGCTGTCCTGCGGTCGCGAAGGCGATGACATCGGCAAGATCTTGCCGTGATAGCTCCTTCTCGAGTCCATCCGGCATGAGGGACTTGCCGTGGCTTTGCAGTTCATCGATTTCGGTCCGCAACAGTACTTGATCTTTGCCTTCGGCTGCCCGAAGCGTAATACTGGTTGAAGTTTCTGCGGCGAGGATACCCGTGAGAGTCTGTCCGTTCTTTGTCATGGCGAAATACTCGACGTAGCGGCTGTCCAGGTTTTTGCTCGGATCGAGGATCTCGCTTAGCAAATACTCGGGCGACTTATTCGTGAGAGTAGCCAGGTCAGGCCCTACGGTGTGACCCGCATTTTCAAAGCGATGGCATTTGGCGCAGCTCCTCTCGAACACGGCATTGCCGCGGCCGCTATCCCCTTGCAGTGTCAGCGTAGAGTGATAATCCTCAAGCGTCTTCTTCCGGTCGGCGCTCGTAGCGGCGCCGAACAGTTTCTCGGCCAGGCTTCGCACTTGTCGATCCTGGTGCGCCAGGAAGTGCCCACGCCGAGCGGTGTCGATCTGGGCCGGCGGGATTTGCTTGCTCTCGATGCATGTCAAAAGATGTCGTTGCCAAGGGTCGCGGCTGCAACAAAGGTCAAGTACTTGGGCCTTGATGCTGGGTGAGTACGTGGACCATCCGGATGTCAGCACGGCGGCGACCTCATCGTCCGGAATGCGCCCGAGTGCCGCGACGGCCGCCGCTTGAATCGTGAGCGGGTTACGCGGCGAAATCAGTTTGCGGAGCAATTCCAAGTCCGCAGGGCGCTTATCCTGCTCACGACCAAGAACGGAAATCGCCGGGATTCTTTCCGAATCCGGGACATCGTCTTTCATCGCGAGCGACCGTGCTGCTGCCGTAACCGGGCGCAGAAATACCGACATCGCATCTTCTCTCGACACGGACGCGGCCTCCGGGTGCTTCCATGTATCAAAAACACGGGCAACGGCGGCGAACTGCCACGGCGTGAAGCGGCCCCGGCGTGCTTTTGTCACTTCCTCGACGATTCGCCTTTGGGTGTCCGCGCTGCCAAATCCGAAGGCGCTGCTGACGACTGGTGCAGCGACCACCGTCGCAACGTCGTCGTGTGCCAGCGCTCCGATCGCAAACTCGGCAAGGTTCTCCGGATTCAGGCTGCTGAGAACCGCGGCCATGAGAAACACATCTGGCTTGTGCTTCTGTGCGAGCTTCACCAATGCCGCTCCGGATTGCGGGTGACGCCACGCACCGAGTGAATTGGCCAACTGAAGTCGCACGTGAGGATCCGAATCGTCGACCATCCCCATGAGTCGAGGGCCAATGACGCTCGATTGATTTACCCGACCTTCGGCTAGGCGCAGCACTTGCCGTCGTACACTTGGATGTCGGTCGCCGAGCGCTTGTTCAAGGATCGTCGAATCGAGCGCCCCGAGGCCTTCCAGCACGCAGAGTGCGTGGAGCCGAGCTTCGGAGCGGTCAGCCTCTCGGACCAATTTCCCGAGCGCTGTAGCGGCGGCGGTATCTTTCTTCCAAACCAACATTTGACCGGCCATGTCGCGCTGCCAGCCGTTGGGACTATCGAGTGCGGCAACCAGTCCCTTAGTATCGAGTTGGTCGAGGCGTGGCATGGGGCGCGCGGCTCTATCTTTCGGGCGAATGCGATAAATCCGGCCCATCGTGCTGCCCGCGCGGAAATCCAGTTTCGATCGCTCATTCGGTGGAATCCATTGTGGATGCTCGATGACAAACCGGTACATGTCCACAATCCACAGACAGCCGTCGGGGCCGGTACGCACCTGGACGGGCCGAAACCAGTTGTCGGTCGAAGTGAGGAACTCCGACTCTTGTTCGTCGCTAGCACGTCGACCGATGAAGGTGCTGCCGCTCGGCTCTAGAATCCGACGATGAACAACCAGATTGACCGACTCACACACAAATACATTCCCGGTGTAGTTCGGCCCGAGCCAATCGTCGCGGTAAATACCCAGGCCACACGCCGCCGTGGCTTGGCCGTGCGGTCCGGTAAGTTTGAAGAGTTGTAGTTCGGAACGTGCGGGGAACAGCCGATTGGGGTTGGGTCCGGCCGGTACGCTCACGACCGTATTCGGCGGCGCCACGTGTGGATTACGTCGGAGGTAATGATCGTCCAATGGATAATGCCAACACAGATTGGAATTGTCGCAGCCGAACCAGTTACCCGCGTCGTCGCGCACCCTGCCCTGTTGCGTTCGTCCGGTTGCGGGTTCAAGTTCTCCGGTGTCCGGTTTGATCCGGAAGTCACGGTTGCCGAGTTTCACCGGCTCACCGCCGGCGAAGCTCTTGATCGTTCCACCGAACAAACCGCATGAACCGTAGACCCAGCCATCCAGGCCGTATTCCAAACTGTTCACACGCGCCTGATAGTTCTCGGTGCCGAATCCACTAAAGAGCCGACGGACTATGTCGGCGCGTCCATCGCCGTCGCCGTCCTCGGCATAGAGAATGTCGGGGGCCGCGCACACGAGAACTCCATCTCGCCACGAAGTAACGCCGGTGGGGAACGGAATCTTATCGAGAAACACCGTCGACTCGTCGTATCGTCCATCACCGTTGGTGTCCTTCAAGACGCGGACACGGCCACCCGGTTGCAACTGACCATCGGCGCCCGCCGGATAGTCGTGCATCTCGGCGACCCAGAGCCGGCCGTCGGGCCCCCAATCGATGGCCACCGGATCGATTACCATTGGTTCGGATGCGACCAACTCCACCGCTAGGTCGGGCTTAATTCGAATCACTGCAAGCGACTGTTGCGGCGACATCGGCATCGAGCCGCCCGTCCGCTTGGAATCAAACGGTGAGGCAAAAGTCTTTCCGATTTGTTCGATGACGGCGGTGACGATTTTCTGTTCCAGTCCGGGGGCCAGCGGCGCGGGCAGGTCGTAATAGGTCATTGCGCCGCCGCCTTCGTAGCCGCCTTCCTTCAGAATTCGTTCGGACGGAATGTAGCACGGCACATCGTTCGAGTAGGCATTGACCCAGAGGCGCAATCCATCGAGTTCCTTTTTCATCCGAAGCGAATAGTCCACTACGACTTCACCTGGCAAAAACATCATGGCCAGCGAGTCGCCGAAGGCCCATGACTGAACGGAATAATTGACGCGCTCACGTAGCGATGCGCCGCGGTTGAGGCGTTCGAGTTGCACCCGGGCGTGGTATCCGATGGCGTCTGTTTTTGTCGCTCGTCGCTCCCATTCATCGCGAGTGGGCAACTTCGCCAGCGGCAAATCGAATCGCTTCACCGCGGCTGACACTTTGCCTTTCACCGCATTGAGCGGCGTGTCGAGAACGCGCTTGACCTCGGCGGCGATTTCCTTTCCTTGATTTCCAGCCAGACCGACATCGTCACCATTGCCACGCGGATGCGGATTCGAGTCCGCACCGCAACCAATGGACACCAGCGCGATCGCCCCCGGGTAGTCGTCTTCGATCCGCTCTTGAGCAAACCCCGCCCAATCGCCGCCGATCTTGTTGTGCGACAGCGTTACGCAATGGCAGGCGTAACTGGCATAAACCGCACGGACTTTTCCGTCCAGGTCGTGGACAGCCAGGACGGGGAGATCGTGGTCCACCGGTCCACCGTTGGTTCGGCGATTCGCCGCAAAACCGACGCGGCCGATGCCCCAACTCAGCCGCGCCGGCTTTCGATCCGCCAGCGCGGCCAGCGATACTTTTTCCAGATTGTCCAGTAGCTCTGTCGTGTAGCGGTCGATACGCTCTTGATGTTCTTTTGGAATCGGCACTCCGAAGAGCGTGGCTAAAACGCCCTTGAGCATCGGAGCGGTGTGCGTGTGCGTGACCGTGACTGCCAGGCGTTCCGGTTTGAGTTTCACCTTTTTGGCAAGCCGTTCAGCGAGATCGCGAAGGTGTTCGGCCGAGATTCCGCATGTGTCAATGGTGAGCAAAACGGCGGGCTCGCCGTCGTCGATGGCTAGTGCCTTGGCCCAGATACGCTGGGTAACCCCTTCCGATTCTTCACGACGAAAGCCGAAGCCGCTGAGCCGGACGGGGTACGTCGGCGTGATGTCAATCTTGGCGACGCCAACCGCATAAACCGACGGATTGTCGGCGGCAGTAGCATCCGGCGTAATTCCCAGAATGGATACGGCAGCGATAGTAACGACAATCGATGTGCGCATCGAGCAACCTCCGCGCCAGGCTCGGGACGCGTTCCACAATGAACATCATAGAACTGTGGACGGCGACGGCACGACCGAAGGCTGACTCGCCAATCGTCGTTTCTTGATGACTCGGACGAGCGCGGATTCCAGTTTCGTCTTTGGGTCACCCAAGCGCACGTGACGGAAGAGTTGCAAGAGGCGTGTCGGGTAGATGAGAAAGCTCGTGGCGTAGAAAACGGCCATCCCGAACAGACACAAGAACCGCAACTTGAGTGGGGACAGGTTTTCGCAGTATGACTTCGTGTACCGCGCATCGGTGTATTGCGACAGGCTGTAGAAATACTCGTCGTTGAGTTCGACCTCGCCGCGTTTCCGAACCTCTTCGAAAAGTGCGGAACCGGGATACGGCGAAAACGGAAACACCGAAATGTCTTTGATCCCCGTGAGACTCAGCGACATGATGAAGCGATAAGTATCCCAAATGTGCGACAGCCGCTCGGTGGGAAAACCGAGAATGAAATTAGCCTTTACGTTGATGTTGTTCTTCACCGCATCGCGCATCGACTCAAGCATCTTCTTCTTGTCGATCTGCTTCTTGATGAGGCGGAGAATCTCTTCCGACCCGCTCTCCGGCGCGTAGTTGACATAACGGCAACCTGATGCATAGAGCAGCCGAGTGACTTCCGAATCGATGGCTTCGGAACGCGTACCCGACGGAAGTTGCCAGGTAATGGTCACGCCGCTGTCGATGATGAGCCGGCAAAAGTCGACGATCCACTGCCGTTTGACAATCGCCGTCAAGTCATAGAAATCGAAATTGGTGGCGTTGTACTTCTCGATGTACGATCGCATTTCGTCGAAGACATCCTGCGGATCGCGGGCGCGCCACAGCGTCCCCCACATGACCGGGTTCGAGCAAAATGTGCATCGGTAGGGGCAACCGCGGCTCGCGAGCATCGGCATCGATCGGCCGAAGTTCACGCCGGTCATGATGCCGGCATCGAGGTACGCTTCGATCGGCACGAGATCCCAGGCGGGCCGCGGAATCGAATCCAATTCCCGGAATCGCTTCCGCGATTCCGTTCGGAGGAAACCCTCAGGCGTCCGAATGCAAAGGCCGTTCACTTCTCGTAAGTCAGCGCCTACGCTTAGGGCGGCGACGAGATCAACAGTCGTTTGTTCGCCTTCGCCGAGCGCGCAACAATCGATGGCCTTGCAGTCGGCCAATGAATACTCAGGCAGCGCGGTGATGTGCTCGCCGCCGGCAAGGATAAACGCATTCGGAAACCGCTCGCGTATCTTGTTGACAAGTTCCCGCGTAAAGGGCCATTCCAGAGAGAACATCATCGAGACGCCGATAACCTCGGCTTTAGGATCGATGCGACGAATGATCTCTTCGTCGCTAAGTCCGTGACGCACCCCCGTCGCAAGCCCGGAGATGGGTGTGTAGCGGTTGAGTGCTTCACCCAGACCGTCGACAACCGAGACGGTGTGCCCGCACTTCCGAAGGCACGCGGCGATGTAGGCGATTCCGATCGGCGGCGCCGCATCCTCGCCCACGGCATCCGTCGTGGTCACGGTGGCGGGCCGAATCAGCACGACGTTCCGGCCCCGGGTCATGGCGTCGGGTGGTTTGGTATGCGTTGCGGTGGAGATCACGGTGTCACTCATGCAGGAGGCTGATCCAGCCAAACCGACGGAACTATAGTGGAGGCAATTATACCCTGCCTGTCAACCGGAAGCGATTGCCGGCCGAAACTCTGGACATAATATGCATTAGCGTTCATTCCGTCTTACTCTGTCCAGTGATGTAACTTTGAACACGCCGGTTGCCCCATCCGTCCCTTCAACACCGTCACGGTCCTCTTGGTGGCGCAGACATGGCTACATCTTGCCAAGCACTGTCGGCGTGACGCTCGTTTTCATGTGGTTCGTTACGTGGGGAACATGGAATCTCATTCAGGCCGAGGATGAACATTGCAGCTTCGCGGATCGCTTTTTCAATGCGCAGGCGGTGGCCCTGATTCAAGGACGACTCGATGTCCCGCCCGACACGATTGAATTCGAAGCCTTCGTCGTTGGCGACAAACACTACGGTTACTTCGGCATTTTCACGTCTCTCATGCGCGTTCCGCTTCTTCTGGTGTCACCCAGTCGCTTGACACACTGGAACCGAATTATTGCCACCGCCGCTTGCGTCACGAACCTGGTTGGAGCGTACCTCATGCTCCTCGCCGTTCGGCAATTGTTCTTACCGGGTACAGAACCGCGTGGAGGTGAGAAATGGCTCTATTCGCTCTTCATTTGGATCGCGGGGCTCGGCTCGGCCAACATATACCTCGGTAGCCGGACCTTCATGTACCATGAGCCGATCATTTGGGGTGCGGCCTTCGCGTTGCTCTTCTACCTGTCGTTCTTGCGCTACCTCATTCGTCCACGATTCGTCACGTTATTGTTGGCATCGATTTTTTGCGTGCTCGCATTCCAAACGCGGGCGCCGCAAGGTGCGGGCACGGTGTTTTGCCTCGGACTTTTTGCCCTATTCACATGCCTGACGGCTCTTACACAGGCCCGTGGCGGATTCTTTGACTTTTTCGGACTGCCGAGAGTCGCGCGGCCATACGCCCACGCTGCAGTTGCCGTGCTGGCGATTCTGGTTTCGGTAGGGACTTACTCGCTCGTGAATTATGCGAAGTTCGAATCCTGGAGCGGAATGCCGTTACACCTCTATAAGCGATACCCGCTCTTCAACGAAATGGAAACTTACCGCCGCATCGAAGGAAAAGCGTTTCACCTCAGCAACGCACAAATGATGGCATACGATTACTTTCACCCGGCCAAGATCCGTTTCGCGGCACAGTTTCCCTGGGTCTACTTGGCAGAAGCGGCGGACGCAGAGGAGGCACGGTTTGCGGAAGCGAAACTGGATTTCGCGAGTGAGTTTTCCAGTTTTCCGGCCAGCCAGACGGCATTAGTCTTTTTGTCGGCATTCGGAATCTACGCCGCGATTCTCGCACGGTCGGCGGCGAGACGCACCACACTTCAGCTGCCGTTGCTCAGCGCCGCGGTCGCCGGCAGCTTGATCCTCTGTTTCATCAACATTGCCCAACGTTACTTGCACGATTTCTATCCGTTCTGGATCATCGCCGCAGCGGCCGGACTGCACCAGGTCTTCACGATTCGAATCCCCGTCATTCGCTGGATTATTTGGCTGATTCTGGTGCCGCTTGCGGTGTACAGCGCCTACGTCAACACGGCCTTCGCGCTGGTGCACCAACGTGAAGTCTCGCACGCCTATGGAAATCCGTGGTTCGAAGAAAAGTCGAACGAATTCAAACAGTGGCGGGAATCGATTGACTCATGGGTGGCAGGTTGGCGGCGGTAGTGCTTGTCGTTTATCCGCGGTTCGCAGAACCGCGCGGCTCTACGAGCCGCGGCTAAACAAATCGTCAACGATGACCGTTTCCACCGGGGGACGCACTGTCGCGCTCCGTATCGCGCGTGTCGGGCTTTTCTCGCGACCCGGTGTTCCGTCATCGGTCCAAGGCCGAACGAAAATCGGTCGGATCTTTATCTTCGCGACGCCGAAATCCAAACCGCTTGCAACCATGCCGCGGCTGATGTCTACAGTCCCAGGATTCAGTGTCGTCTGCAGCCAATTCGCCGGCTTCACGAGTCGCACCTTGTAGTTTCCAACCGACAGACCTGCCTGGGCTTCCGCGATCTCGTAGGGACTGTCATCACCTGCCTGGACATGATTGTCGAATTGATAATACCCTGTCGAATTCGTCGTTGTCGTCGCAATCACATTGGCGTTTTCATCGCGTAACTGAACGGTCCAACCAACCAGGAATGGCTCGCCGGCATCCTGTCGTTTGTTCCCATTCCGATCATGAAAGACGCGACCCTTGATCGCGACTTCGTAGAAGAACACGTTATCCTGAATATTCGTCACGCCGGTATTTCGACGAATAATATCCGCCAGAGTTGTCCGTTCGAGCGATTGCATTTCCTCCGCTGAAAACGCTTGTTGATACCAAAAACGATCGCCGTCGCGAATTCGTTCAAATTGCTCCACCATGATGCGCTGCATGAGCGGTCCGACACTCGCGCCGGACGCATGGGTCTCGGCCAACGCTCCGACCCAGGCATCCACGTTGTTCACGTCGAAGTTGTAAAGCTGCTTGAGTTTCGACTGCAGCGAAGTGTTGCTCGTAATTTGGTTGAAGCCAAAGACCCTCGGCAAGCCGTAGGCCTCACGCAACGTGTTGTAATCGGTAATGCCGTGGTCCCGGCCGCGCTGGATGTTCAACGAGGCGAGATCAAATCCGCCGGCGCCTGGCGGACCGAACAGAAAGTTGCGCACCGCATCGATTAGCCGTGTGTCGAGTTCGTTGGCATTGTCGGTCGCGAGGTACTTGAGCAACGAATCGATGCCGTGGTCGTGTATGACGTTTGGATTGAAGAACGCCATTGCCAGGCTCATGTCGTCGGCCACGGGCCGGCCGTCATTGCCCAAGAACTTGATGGTTTCACGCAACATGCTGTGACCGAAGCGGAAGCCCACAGTGGAAAACTCCGTGACAATACCGGGGTTCACGTCAGGTTGATAACCGCTGTACGGCGAAAGCGCGTTTTCACCAAGAAGCGCGGGCAAGTACTCGTTGTAGGTGATGACTTGCAATTCCGCGGTGACGATCTGTCGTGCCGACTGATAAATCGTTTCGTCGTCGAACTCCGGGTTTTCCGAGGCGATCTTGTCCGCCCACCAGTTGTGTTCGCGCATGAAGACCGTGTGCAGCGCGGTCAGTTCGGAGTTCTCGTTCGCGCGTTCATCGCCCGCCAAGAAGAGCTGATTCCCGGGGACCGGCCCGTGATTTATGTTCGGCAAACTCGCGTCGTTCAAGGGCAGCAAGTTTCCCCAACTCGTCTTGAGTCGCCCGCCCTGAAACGTCCGCAGAGCCGTCGCCCGCACCGGATCGGAACCGTAGATTACCGAGCCGTCTAGCCAGGCCGTGATCTTGTTGGTCTGTTGCCTCGGATTATCCGGGCCGTTGCCCGTCGTTGGGTCGGAGCTCGAGCGGTAGAAGTAAATCTTCTTTGCGCAAGTCCCGAACGGATCAAAGTGAGGATCGCCGCAGGGAACCGGAACGTGATACGGTTCGAGCGAATTGGTGGCGGTGAAGTCGGTATCGTGGCTGATGAACTGGCCGAAAATGTAGGCAAAGTCCGACAGGAGCCGGTCGTTCGTTCTCGTTACCGGCGCTTGCATGGCCAAGCCGTTGCTGATTTCGCGCGGGCTTCGTCGGTCCAATCCCGCGGGCGTCGAAATCCCATCCGAATAATCAGCCGGTGCATTTCGAAGGAGATTGATACCCGCCGTTCCCCAGGTCGGATTCTGCAGATTGTTGCCTGATCCGTCGAACGAGCGAAAGTCTCCGTTCATGAGACGGCGCGCTTCGAGTGGCTCGAGTCGCAGGGTGGTTCGGTTGCGATTTGGAGTTGACGAATCCGTCCGTCCGCGGCGGCGCGGAACGCAATGCATGGGGGGATTGCCTCTCTCTCCTGGCGGGTCCGGCACGTTCCGAGGGCGCCGGCACATCATTCTACGCAGCAGAAGTGGCTAATCCAAAGATCGGACGGCGATGCCAAAGCTCGCCTTGGCGTAAGTGCCTTGCTCGGATACCAGTTCCATCTTGCGAAGGCGTTTCGCTTTCACGTCGTAGTGCGCATAGCCGACGATGTCGGCCACGACGAAAAGGTCATCGTCCTTGGCAAAGGTGAACGGACGTTTCATTTTCATGCTGCCGTCGATGCGGATGAGTGCCACGCCTTCCGACACCGATCTTACCTTTGCCTTAAGCTCGGCTTTGTCGAGACGGCCTTTCTCGACATCGAAATTAAGGCTCGGCGGATAGAAATACTTCAAGATGTGCTTTGACACACCGTCGTCAATCGCCCATTCTTCACCGGCTACACCTTTGGCGCTTCCCATGAGCTTTTGACAATCGTCGGCCGAAAGTTCGATCCAGTCCTCCGCCGGCATCTGAGCCCAGCCCTTGCCGGTTTTGGGCAAGTATCGAGCGGCGAGACGTAGCACGAGCCCGCCTTCTTCGGCGGTCGGCGGTGGCGCTTGCGGTACGGGTGTGCCGAGTGTTGGGCCAGGAATTGTCTGAATCGCCGATGCCGCACTTTGGAGCACGTTAATCACACGCTCCGTGGTGATGGCCGGAGAGGAAATCAACGTCTCAATGATCTTGCCGTCCGGACTGACAATAAAGGCGACGCCCTTCTTCGCGTCGGAAATGTCGCCGCAGACGTCATTGAACTTTTTCTTTTCCGATTCGGACGCGTTACCGCCCACATCGTAGTCCTTGATAAGCAAATGAACCGGAACGAACGAGCGATTGAGCAGTTGGACGACTTTTGAGTCAGAGAGCGGACCCGCTCTCACAAAGAATCCGCCGCCTCAGCAGCGCCCGCTGCCGACGTCACCGTCCAGTACGAAGATAAAGACGGCTCGGTTCTTTTCCTTGGCAAGTTCCATCGCCTTACACAACTCAGGTACCCAGCCGATTTGATCAAAGCTCTTATCCTTGCCCTGCGGCATCCAGTCGTCGATGCGTGCGGCGAGCCATTTCGGATTGTTTTTCTCTGCGTCGGTCGCCGGCACCGGGCCGCCGGTAAACGGCAGCAGGCCCTTTCCCGGTCGATCCAAGGAAAAATCGAACTCTTCGCCGACCATGCCGTTCCACTTCTTCCGCTGGTCAGGCGTTAGGACTTCCATTGCCTTGGCCATGGCTTGCTTGCGTGCCGGACGGGAAACCCGCCACATGGTGTCCATGTCGCCCTTGTTTACATTGGCGGCGTCAATGGCGTTTTTCATTTCCTCGTTGCCGGCCGCGATGATGTCCTTGAGTTGCTTTTCCTGGTCCACGGTAATGGCCAGTGTCTGCTTGATTTCCTTCGTGGAAAATGCCTGATAATCGCTCATCTGCAAAGCAATTTCTTTGAGCCGTTTGAGTTGATGCTGATCGAGAATCTTGGCAAGTTCATCGATCCCCTTTTGCATGGTCTTTCGCTTCCATACTTGCTTCTGGCGTTCGCGCTCGGCCTTATCCTCTATTTCGTTCAGTTTCACGATGTGGGGCTCGACTTCCTGCCGGATCAAGATCGGGATATTGAACGCTTTTTGAATCGTCGCCTCGCTCAGGTCGAGGTGTTTTTGCACGGCTTTGTTCTGAACCAGCGTGGCGGGATCGGTAAAACGGCTGCTGGTCAGGTTCTGTGCGCGTACCGAACCGGCCACAAACAACAAGACGCCAAGCGGGACAGTGAGTTTGGCTAAAGAACGCATCCGCACACCTCTCCATTGAGACTTGATTTGATCAAGGCCTCCACCAGTTGTTCCACGCGTTCGGGATACTGCCTAATCGGAGCAGACTGGTTACACGCATCCGCGTTCGGCCGGCTTTCGTCACCAGCGAAACATCCTCCGAATTATAGAAAACGTCAAAGGCGCCGCCATCCCCGGTGATGTTGCCAAAAGTTCCCGTTTTCGAAGCAAACGTGACCACCTCGAACGCCGCCCCTTGCGGCGGTTGATAGCTGTTGAGAAGCGCCACGTTCAGCGTGCCGGCCAATGTGGCCGTACCTGTTACTTGAAGCTGGTCGAATCCGGTCCCGGCACCCGCTCCGGCGATGTCGACGACAAGTGTCGCAGCGCCGATTTGAGAGTATGTTCCGACGATCTTCAGGATTCCAACCACGCCGACGCCGCCGGGGACAAAGGTTCCGCTGCTGAGTACGTTACCCTGTACGGTTCCGTTGCCGCTTACGGTTCCCGCCGAGATGGTGATGCCGTTCTTTGCAATTAGGGTACCGTCGGCCAACGTTACCGATCCACCGGCCGTCTGCGTGTAAGTCTGGTCGGTGGAAAACGTGCATCCGGCCGCGATGTGTAATGCACCGGCGTTGCTGAACAACTTACCCATACTGATCATGCCGCTCAGGACTTCAATGGAGCCGGTGTTGATCAACGTAACGTCGATTCGCGTCGGAGTGCCGTCGGGTTCGAAACGTCGGAGCAGGCCTTCGTTTCGAAGTGTCCCGGCGCTCGTCATCGCGGCGCTTCCTTGAATTTCAAACACCGCTCCCGGTTTGTTGGTAAACGAGCGTCCGTTGGTCACCGTAACCGTACCGGTGCCTGTCCAATAAGTGGACCCGAAACTCACCATGTTCGCTGACAGAACCCGCCCTTCGGCGCCGACGATGTAAAGCTCCGCGCCGGGAGCAATCTCGACTTGGAACGGTGACACGCCGGTTATGAAGCCGCGAATCCACGTCATTCGATCCTTGATGACAAGGCTTCCTTCATTGATGTTCAGGGCCCCATCGGTTTGCTCAACATTATCTGCGGTGACCTGCCCTTTGAGCGTAACCACTCCGGCCCCGCCGAATCGCAATTGACCGTCGCCGACGACGGTGGTGCTGTCGAGAGTGAAATCGACCAGATCCACTGTCGCGCCGGCTTCAATTGTCAACTTGTTCTTCCCGGGGCTGCTCGTGCCGCGGTAAAGCTCAATGGTTCCCGACAGGCTCTCCACGTTGCCGGTGTTTGTGAACTGCGTTTGCATCGTGGTCTTGTCGCCGGCAGTCTTCCGGAACGTTCCCATGTTCTTGAAGGAGCCGTTGCCGAAGCTGTACATGAGGCCGTCGCCCGCAACTTCGAATGTAGCACGCGGCAGATTGGTCCAAACACCGCCCAGGTCGATGGGACTGGAGTCTTGCCATATCGTCAGGCTCATGTTGTTAATGGGAGCGCCGTACTTCACGGCTTTCGGTGTGTCGCCGCTAATGGTCATGACGGCGCCGGGCCCTATTTCGGTCTTGCCGACCAAGGTTCCGCCGGTCCACTGGAATGACTCGAAGATGAATATGGCGCCGAGGTAGCCAAGTTCGCCGCTGTCCATCCGCAGGTTGTCGATCTTCACGCCGTTGGCAACCAGCACTTTGTCGTTGCCGGTGATGTGAAAATACCCGTCGCCGCCAACCGTGACACCGTCGAGCAAGTAGCCTTCGGAACAGAGGATCTCCGCGCCGGCGGCGATGTATATCGGTCCGACGTGCTTGCCGTTTCCCGTCAGGCTAAGCGTGCCGACCTGAATGTCCGCCGATGCGGTTTTGAGGCCATAGAATGCGATGTCGAACCTTGTCGTCCCCGCATCGCCAATCTTGCGAAACACGCCTTCGTTGAAGAAGCCCGCCGCATCTCCTTCCTGAAGCCATTGCGAGTGATTGTTCGCTTCAAACACGCCGGTAGGCTTGTTGTTCACGATCGTGCTAGCCAGCGTGTTCATCACGTCCCCGCCCAACCACCGGGTCGTGCCATGGTTCTCGAAGGTTCCGCCGAGGGTCTTCAACCCGTCGCCGTCAATGGTGAAGTCACCGCCTAGCGAAATGATCAACTTGGATGTTGCAACGGTTCCGCCCGTCCAATCGCCGGTGTTCGCGGTCAGTTCAAACGGGCCCGCGACCGAGCCGCTGTTCATTTGGAAATCACCGACGGTCAGCGCTCGCCCAAGAGTGATGGTCGCATTGGGTGCCGTCCATTCCACAACGAGGCCGGCTATGTCACCGCCGAAATTCGAATCGACCGTGCTCTGAACCTGGACAGCGGTGTCATTGAAAACGGCGATATCGTTCGCGCCGGGAACGCCGTTCTCGTGCCAATTACCGGCATTGCTCCATTCGCTGCTAAGGTTGCCCGACCAGGTGAAAGTTGACAGCAACACTCGATCTTCAACGGCTTCCAGAACGGGCCGAGCTCTTCGAAGATCATGGCTTGGGCAACGTGGCTGTCGTGTCCGACGTCTGAGGCGTCGAAGAGCGCCGAATATCATGTTCACCCATCCTCCTGCGCCGGTCGGAGTTCAAATCGGACGAACTCGGCGGCGTTTTTCGGAACTGCGTCGGGAATACCGAACTAGTTTTCGCTGGAAATTGGCTGGCGGGACAAGGCCGTTCCGGCAGCCCATCCCCGGATGTCTCGCCCGGTTCGGTCGCAAGACCGAATGTTCTCCCCTACGCTATCCGTCACCCGAAAACATGTCAAGGAAATAGTGCGCACGGTGTGGGTTAATCCGTTTGCAGCGATTCCGGGAGGTGGGAAGATTTCAGAACATTTCCACATTTTGCTTGATTTCTGGCCTTCGGTCTGGCCAAATTACTGCTGGCCTCCAGGCCGCCCTCGTTTGCCGATGGCGTCGCTGGATGCAGATTTGCGTATTCGGAAGAAGGGGAGAGAAGAATGGTTCGTTCATATCGCGTCCGCAATCGGTCCGCCAACAAAGCTCGCATTGGTTCACATCAACCGTGCCTTGAACACCTGGAAGATCGATTGCCGCCCGGAAGCTTGCTTTTCATGCTGCCGGGTTCTGGGTCATCGCAGTCCGCCGGCACGAACATCCAAGTTTCAGACCGGACGCTGCTCGCGACCGATGCACTGGAATCATCGCTCGACGTGAGCCTAATCGGCGACCACGCCGGATCCGTCACATTAGTCGGCTCGCTCCCAACAAGAGCTACTTCGGAAGACACCAAGGAAACAGCCGCCGAACTCGCCGGTAATTTGGGTTCCGTTTCCCGCCGGTCGAGCGCTCGGCCTGCTTCCCATACGAATACGCTGTCGACGTTCACGCCCGTTACCGCGCCGATGTCCGTCGGGTTCAACGCGACTCCAAGTTCGATCGCGGGGCTCGCGGCCAACCAGTCGTTGCAGGTTGGTCTCGGAGTGTCCGCGGACAAGACAGCGTCGTCGACGCCGGCCATCGATCCCGCGAAGATGCCGCTTCATTTCGAGGCCAACTTCGGCCAAACCGACTCGAAGGTGGATTACATCGGCCGTAGCCCGGAATACACGGTCTTCGTGGCATCGGACGAAGTCGTCTTCAATCTTCCGCCGGCGGCTGCTCAGGATTCGTACTCCGTCTTGCGTATGCAATTGGTCGGCGGCAACCCGAATGTTCCCGCGACCGAAGGGAAACCCTACGACGGCAAGGTTAACTACTTCCTCGGTTCTGACCCGTCGCAATGGTTCACCTGCGTGCCGACCATGGGCCAAGTGTCATATGCCAACGTGTATGAGGGAATCGACGTTGTCTATTACGCAAACGGATCGCAGCTTGAGTACGACTTCATTGTAAATCCCGGCGCCGATCCCGGCGACATTGCAGTCAAATTCGACGGCGCCGAACGGTTAGAGGTCGAAGCCGACGGCGACTTGGTTCTCGACACGGGACTCGGTGAGGTAGTGCAACAACGGCCGATCGTCTATCAAGAAATCAACGGCACCCGCCAGGAAATCAGTAGCGAATATGTTGTGGATGGGAACACGGTCGGCTTCAACCTCGGCGCGTACGATCATTCACGGCCGCTCGTTATCGATCCCGTCATCATGGGTTATGCGACATTTATCGGCGGGAGTGCGGCGGACCTGGGAACCGCCATCGCGGTGGATAACAACGGAAGCGCCTACATCACAGGTCGAACTGGATCGACCAATTTCCCAACCACTGCAGGAGTAGTCGACCCGACGCACGGTGGCGGGAATGATGCATTTGTCGCGAAGTTCACGCCCACGGGGGGCGGCCTCGTTTATGCGACTTATCTCGGCGGGTCCCTCGACGATTCCGGTCTGTCGATTGCGGTGGATCGACAAGGAAATGCATACGTCTCTGGCTCGTCGGCTTCGTTGAACTTCCCGACGACCGCCGGATCGCTCCAGCCCACACACGGCGGCAGCACCGATGCATTCGTCGCCAAACTCTCACCCGACGGCACGGGACTGTTGTACTCGACTTACCTCGGCGGCACGGACGTCGATCAAGCCAACGGCATTGCCGTGAACAAGAACACCGGCGTGGTGTTCGTGGCAGGGGCGACGGCCTCAGCCAACTTCCCGACAACCGCCGGCGCGTTTCAGACCACGCACGGTGGCGTCTCGGACGCCTTTGTCGCTTCTCTCAATGCCGCCGGCTCAGCTCTTGTCTATTCCACGTTCGTCGGCGGTGGGGATACCGATTTCGGCGCCGCCATCGCCGTGGACGGGCTGAATCGGGTGTCGTTGACCGGCCAAACCAAGTCGACCAACTTCCCGACGACCGCCGGTGTTCCTCAGACCGTTTTCGGCGGCGGCGCATTCGATGCGTTTGTAACCCGACTCAAACCCGATGGGTCCGGTCCTCTCTATTCAACCTACCTGGGCGGCAGCGGTGACGACCGCGGCACAAGCATCGCCCATTCCGGCGTCGGACAAGTCTATGTAACAGGCTTCACCGCATCTGCCAATTTCCCGACAACGGCCGGTGCGTTTCAGACGACCGCAGGCGGCCTGACCGATGCGTTCGTGACAAGCCTCCCCATCAACGGCAAGTCGCTTGTCTACTCCACCTTCATCGGCGGAACAGCGGATGACCGTGGAAACGGCATTGTGATAGATAGCGCGGGGCGGGCCTACATCACCGGCTTCGGCAGCAGCGCCACCTATCCCGTGACGCCAGACGCCCTTCAAGGTGCATTTGGCGGACCATCGTCCGATGTGATTTTCACCCAGCTTTCGGCCAATGGAGCCTCGTTGCTCTATTCGACTTTCCACGGCGGCGGCGCGGCTGATCTTGGATTCGGACTCGCGATCGACCGTCTCGGAAACATCTACGTAACCGGTAACACGATTTCGTCCAATCTCCCGACTTCCGCGGGGGCTTACCAAACCACGAAGGCCGCATCCAATGACGGCTTCGTGATCAAGTACACGCTCAGTGCTGCGGGAATTGTACCGCCGCGAGCACCGGTGCCGGCGCGTGTCCAGGTCGCGCCAGGCGGGTAACCCCACGGATTGCAATCTGTGGGCTTGGCCCTGCGTCCAGTCCGCGTGACCCGTACGCCTTCCGGGATCGAAAGATACTCCGCATCTACGCACGGCCGAGCTTATTGGGCCAATTGCTCGGACTCGCACCACTTACGGAACAGCCTCAACCCTACCGAGTTTGAGTGGTACGGCGTGCAACTTTTTCTTTTCTCGACGACATTTTCTCATCCTAAGCCGATTCAATGAGGTGTGGTTGATGCGCCGGCCGGGTTTGAGGCACGCCCCGGCCGGCGTTCTCAGGCGTGACCGTTGCGCCAGCAAGAGCCCCCGGTATGCAATTCATCCCAAGGAGATCCTGATGCGACGCAACGAATTCCAAGCAATTCACAGCGATGGTGTTTCCTATTTCCTTGCGTCGGCCGCGTCGCCACCCGGTCGATTCGGGTGGTTCGAACCAAACTCGTCATCGCCCGTTGTCGGCGATCTGACTGATGACATGGCGTGTAGCTGGGAAAGTGCATGGATCGATCTTGGCGGGGAAGGCTAATCACGTCGATACATCGAGATGTGTGGGACCGGTTTGGCCTTCGGGAATCGGCGCGGCGCACCGAATGCCTCGCCTCCCTGCGTATTGTGTACGTCGTGGGTCGTTTCCCAATATCGGTTGATGGCCGGATTGATCACGTCGGACGTCTTATGGCACACTAAGACCGCGTGATTGATAAGCGGTTCCGGGAATGCAATCGGCGTCTCGGGCATTATCAAGGTGCCGTCCGTCAAGCGTGCGACTCGTTGTTCGGCCCGCCCATGTCGCTGAAAATGGAAGAATCCGCTGGCGCGCCAACGGTTGTTTTCGACGGCGTCCTTCAGGTCGGGCTGTGACTCCAAGTAATGTTGTTCATCAAAGTTCTGTTTCGTCACCTGAATGGGATGCGATCCGTCGTCACCGGTCAACGTTCGCCGTGCAAACCGCCGTAGCCGGCCGAACAACGAGCTTTGCCGTGACTCTTGCTCTACCGCCGGAGAAGCGACTAGACCGTATTCCCACAGGTATTCGACGCGGTGAACGGTCAAACCCATGCTGTACAGCGTGTCGACGAGACCTTTCAGATTAAAATTCGTGCAATGCGTCGGATCATCGCCCGGACACTCGTCGCCGATGGGGCAGAACAGGTTCGCGAGCTTATTGTCATCGACGTGAATGGCCGTGTGAATAATCAGGTGGCCGCCTTCGCTCAGCACGTCACGGAGACATTTTATACCCCAAAAAGGATAGCGCAGGTGATAGAGCACGCCGGAGAAACAAATCACGTCAAACAGTCCGTGGCGCGTCGGCGTCAAATCGTACATGTTCAACGATTCCATCTTCACGCGCGAGTGGAAAAATGGGATCAGAAACTCAACCGCGGCACGAGAGAGGTCGTTATCGATGCCAAGAACCTCCCGGGCACCCAGTTTCTCGGCCTCGAACGAGAAGATGCCGTCGCGGCAACCTACATCCAATATGCGGGCACCCTTCAGATTGAGCGATCGAAGTGCGTTTATCACCATGTTGATGATGTCGACCGTGTTCGGATCGGTCCAACCGGGCGTGGAGATCGACTCAGTGAGCTTGATGACGTGATAAAACTTGTACTTGGTCAGGGCGGCCCGAATCTCAGTCTCGTCCACAACTTATCTCCCCGATTACGCTGGCATGAGAATAATTCCCAGTATATGTCACATGACTGTTCGTTGCCTCCTGCGATATGTATCCTTGTGCGAGAACAGTAACGGCATCGTGAACCGAGATAAGGAGAAAGCACCGTGAGTATCGTTCGCGTGGGGTTGGCCGAGACGAAACGGTTCGCCGAAGGGTACGAGGCCATTTTTGGTAAAAAGAAAGGCGCTTCCGCGAAGAAGTCGGCAAACCGAAAACGACCAACGCCGGCGAAGAAGACTTCTCGGACCAAACGCGCCAAGGCGAAAAAGAAATAGACGGGGCTCGCGAAACAATCAGCCTTCAGGTGAGGAAGTTGCCGTCGCGTCTGTTATGCTGCCCGGACGCGGCAACCGCTCCACGTCTGCCCCAACGTTCTGCAAGCTCGCATCAGGCCTGACTTTGAAACGTGCGGGGATCACAGTCAAAAGCGATTCGCCCAACGGCGGGTCAGGCGGGTTGGCGAACTTCACGGCGGCCAGCGGAAAGACTGCGTCGGATTCTCCGGTGAAATTGCGCCACCAGTTTTGATCAAACGGCGGCCGAGGCATTTCGTCGCCGTGGGGAATCTGGTCGAGCATTGCTGGAAACTTGCTGTATGCGTTTTGCCGACCACCCTCCCAACTGAAGAGTGACTTCATTTGCTCCGTGCTTGCCTCCATGCCGATGAGTTGGACGAGGGGCTTACCGTCGGCCGAAGCAAATAGGCAGCCAATCGCGGGATTCACCTGGACGGTCAGCGGTTCCTTGCCGGGCGTCAGTGTCCGTAGTCGCACTAGATTACCGCCGATATACGTCGTCACGCGAGTAAGCCGGATCGGAATTTGCGGTGGCGGCGACACTTCGCCGGCGCCGGCCTCCACATCGACGACACTACCCGTCACCGCTACCAAGGTATTTTCCATGCGCAACTCAACGGCCCGAGCCGATCGGACGGCGATCACGTCGCCCTGACCGCGAACGAAACAATCCTCGAGTGACAGAATGGGCACTTGGGGAAGAGCGCTCGCGGTATCGGTTTTCATCACTCGGCTGGAATCGCCAAGCGTCGCCAGGGCAAGCGATTTGCCGCGCGTATCGTCAAGCGTAATCACGCAATCTTTGAAGGTGCACTGTCCTTCGCCGACGATGTCCACAATTGCTTGGGTTGTGAACTCATCGCGGTCCGGCCGCAACTTGAATTCCAATCCTTCAAAAGCGAGTTTCCCGTCGTGCAGTCGAAAAAGAGCGGACTCGCGATCGGTACTGTCGCCCAACGTAAGGAGTGGTCGATATCCCGAGTGTGCCCTTACCGTGACATCGGACATGGATTTCTTGTTCAAAACGAGCGGATCGATCCGTAGCTCCCGGGCTTTGATCAAGATAACATCGCCCGGTTTCGCCGAAGCTATGGCCATCGGCAATGTCTCGTAGGCTTCACCCACGATCCCTTTCACACTCGGATCGACGATTCTTGACGTTGGGGAGGTGGGTTTTCTTGCTTCTACAGACATTGGCGGGTTAGTGAACACGCTGCCCCATTCTCGGAGTCCGTTCAACAGACTTCGAGCAGCAGAAAAATCGAGCGTGGCCGTTGTAGGTGTGGCGCCCTCCGTGGATTTCGCGGTGGAAGCGACCGTTACCCGCGGAAGCGACGACTTATCGGCCGGAGAATTCGCAAGCGGCGGCATCGATGTGAGCGCCGTAGTCCGATGCGACGCCACGTTGGATGAAAGTTCATGAATGGTAACCAAGCCGAAGAGCGCACCGGCTGCGACCGCCCCCAGTATTACGGGGCGCCATCGGTGCCGTGCGCCGGCCGAAAAGTCCGCTGGCTCCGTCGAACGAGCGCCCGATATCGCCGCCACTTGCGACAAATCTCGCAGCAGGCCCTCGGCCGTTTGATACCGATCCTTCGGGTCACTTCGCCATCATGTGCGCCAGTACCACGGCGACATCTTCCGGGATTTCGTCGTTGTGTTGTCGCGGATCAATCGGGAGAACGTGCTGGTGATGGTGTAGTTTCTTCGCCGCCGTTCCCTCGGGAACAGACGGCCTTCCAGCGAGCATGTGATAGAAGGTGCAACCCAGCGAGTAAATGTCGCTCCGAACGTCGACTTCGCGAGGCTCGATGGCCTGCTCCGGCGAAATGTAGTCGAACGTTCCCAAAGTAACGCCGGAATGCGTGAGGGCTTTTTCGGCTTGAGTTTCTTGATAACGGGCCAGCCCCATGTCAACGAGCTTGGCCCGACCCGATGCCGTGATGATTATGTTGGACGGTTTGACATCGCGATGAATGACACCGCGGGATGATGAATGCGCGAGGCCACGCGCAATTTGCAACACATAACCGACAGCCTCCGCGACGGGAAGCCGACCCGTCCGTTGGATGATGGCGCGAAGATCTTCGCCTTCGACAAACTCGAAGGCAATGAAATGCAGACCTTGGTCTTCGCCGTAGTAGAAGACGCTGGCCACGTTTTCGTGGTTCAGCTTTGCGGCGGCGCGAGCCTCCTGCTGGAAGCGACGCACATTTTCGGCATCAGCGGCGATCTCGGGCGGAAGAATTTTAAGGGCAACTTCGCGATCCAGGTGCGTGTCTCGCGCCCGAATGACCGCGGCCATCCCGCCTACACCGAGCGCCTCGCTCATCTCAAAGTGCGCCAACCGTCGACCACGAAGTTGATCAAGGAATTTCTCCTCCGGCCGCGGTGCTTTCATTGCCATCCGCGAAATCACGGTGGGCATATCGTCTGGAGATGCGGGCGAATCCGACATAACGGGACCAGCAGCGTGCACATCGTGCTGTTCGCTGGGCACAGCGTCAGAAGGAGCCGTCGGATCGCGAGGACTATCGGCCATTCCCCTGTCGGCGGGTGGGTCGCCCGCCCCTCATGGGTTCGCAAAGCAAGCGCGCTTTTCCCCTGATTGGAGATGTGCCGAAGGGGACGAAAAACGCGAGTCTCGATAAGTACTCAGACTATAACGGCAGCGGACGTAACCTGTCAACCAAATAAACGGCACGCCCGAGTACGACTTCGCGCGGCAAAGGCAATTTCCTACGGCAGCTGGTTTTTTTGCAGCTTTTCGGAGAAGTGCCGGCTACGATGGGATTCCTCGGACGATGAGTCCCCCTTGTGCTGTGACACATGGGTGACAAAGACGCTCAAGAGGTTCACTCATGACTCGTAACCAATGTCGACTCACTCTCGAGACGCTGGAATACCGTACGCTGCTTTCTACGTGCCACGTCACTCGGCTCAGCGACAGCGGTATCGGCAAGGGTTTTCGTGGAGACTTGCGTTACTGCATTAACAAGGTGAATACCGAACCTGGACCGGACACAATCGATTTCACGGTGACCGGGACTATCAACCTTAACAGTGCACTGCCCGATCTCTCTACCGAAATCGACATCCAGGGCCCGGGGTTGGATGCGTTAACGGTCAGGCGGAACGCCACTCAGCGATTTCGAATCTTCCGCGTTCTCGGCGGCGCCAACGTTCAACTCTCTGGGTTGACAATGAGCAACGGAGAGCTTCACAGCGGCGGCGATGTGTTTGGGGCCGGTATTCATAACGCCGGAACACTGTTGATCCGAGCATGCAATATCTCGAATAATGCATTGCTCACGCCGGACTTTGCGCACGGCGCCGGGATTTACAACGTAGGTAACCTTACGGTCATCGACACGACGATTGAGTCCAACGCTATCCAGGCTTTTCTTGCTTTCGGCGGCGGGATTTCGAACGCAGGGTCGGCCTCGATCTACGGCAGCACGATATCCGGCAATTATGCCGGAACTGATAGCGGCGACAACGGGTTTGGCGGCGGGATAGCGAACATCGGCACGATGACGATCCTCAATACCACCGTCGATTCTAATTCAACCAAGAACGGCGTCGGCGGTGGCGTTTATGCGAACTCCGGTTCAATTACCATCACGAGCAGCACTATCGCCGACAATGTCGCGGATGAGAAAGGCGGCGGAATCTATATTGCGTCCAACGCCGTCCACCTGCGAAGTACGATCCTGGAAGGAAATCGTCGGACAACGCCGGCAACTCAGGCCGACGATATCTGGGGTGCTCTTGCATCTTCAAGCCACAACTTGATTGGCCACAGTAGCGGAGGCAGCGGCTACAGCACGACAGACATTCTGAATGTCGATCCCATGCTCGGAGCCCTTGCGGACAACGGCGGCCCGACGAAAACGCGCTCACTTCCGCTGGAGAGCCCGGCCGTAAACACGGGCGATAACGCGGGAGCGCCGGAATGGGACCAGCGCGGAACGGGCTTTCCGCGAATGGTCGATGGCGCCATCGACATCGGGGCATTCGAAGTGCAGTCGACGTTCACCTCGAGCACTCACCGGCCGAACCACTGGACGGTCGACCATCGGCTCAGCTTGTTGCTTACGGCGAATCTCGACAGTTTGGAGTAAGCCCATTCCTTACGGAACGGCAACCACCGGTGTGGCGTCGACCGAAGCGCGACACGCCCTGCGGCAGAACTTGGCCACGAAGGTGTCGACGATGCCGCTCTTCACCGTGTCATAGGCGCCGGGCGTGACGGGAAAATTGGTCGTCGACGTCAAGCCGGTCACGAAGACATTGTTGCCTTTCACGGCAATGGCATTGCCTTCATCCTGGCCGAGACCACCGAGGAATGTCGAGTAAAGTAGGTTCGTCCCGTCCGACCGCACAATCGTCATGAAGGCGTCGGCATTAGGCCCGCCGAACACGGGCTGGTAAGAACCCGGCGTGATGGGGAACGTGCCGCCCCACGTCAATCCGCCGATGTAGGCGTTGCCAACGCTGTCCAAGGCGATGGAGTTGCCCTCATCATTCGTATTTCCGCCCAAAAAGGTCGAGTAGAGCAGGCCGGCGCCGTCGGCCCTCAACTTGGTCACGAAACCATCATGCAGACCATTCTGCGTCGTGCTGAAAGCACCGACGGTAACCGGGAAATTTGCCGAGTCCGTCCGTCCCGTTACATAGGCGATGCCGCTCGCATTGACGGCGATGTCGTGGCCGAAGTCGAAGTCACCGGACCCGCCGAGGTAAGTCGAATAAACAAGGCCCGTACCCGCTGCATTCACTTTGGTCACGAACGGATCGCGGTTGCCGTTGTGAGTTGTGTCGAAGGCCCCTGCGGTGGTCGGAAAATCACTCGAGTTCGTACGTCCCGTCAAGTAGCTGTTGCCGCTGCCGTCGACCGCGATCCTAAAGCCGTCATCGAGTCCGGAACCGCCCAAGAAGTTCGAGTGGATCAGGCTTGTTCCATTGGCAGACAGCTTTGTCACGAAAGCATCACTGTTGGCATTCTTCGTTGTCTGGAAACCACCGGCCACTATCGGGTAATCGTTGGAGCGGGTATTTCCCGTCACATAGGCGTTGCCGCTGGCGTCTATAGCGAGTCCGCTGCCATCGTCCTCAAAGGAACCGCCAAGGTACGTAGAGTACACCAGGCCCGTTCCCGTGGGATTGAGTTTCGTCACAAAAGCATCGGAGACGCCGCCGCCTGCGTAACTGGTATCCCATGCGCCTGCGGTGGTGGCGAAATCCGACGACAACGTAAACCCGCTCAGATATGCATTGCCGCCGGCGTCGACGGCAATGGCCAACGCCGAGTCGTTGCCGGAGCCGCCTAAATAAGTCGAGTAGATCAAGCCCGTGCCATCTGCACGGATCTTCGTTATGAACGCCTCACCGTTGCCTGGGGTTGTGTCGTAGGCGCCGGGCGTAGTGGGGAAGTCGAGGGCGTCAGTAAAACCGGCGACGTATGCACTGCCGGCCGCATCTCCCGCAATGCCGCGACCCCCTTGAAATGCGGGTCCACCCGGTGACACCGCACCGCCCAAGTACGTGGCGTATTCGATGGACACGACTGGATCGATGACAAGCGTGTGATCGGGATCGTACTCTCCGATTTGGAAACGAACTTGTGCGGCATCCTGCGTTTGGAGTCCTGAGTGCTGGGTCTCGAGAATGAAGCTCCCCGGAATCTCACGGCGGGTTCCGTTGATGTCTTGGTACAAGTAGGGCTTCTCCTGCACTAGCTCGCCGGCCGCGGTTTGGAGCACGAGATTGCCGCCTTTATCGATCCGTGCCTCATCGGCGCCAGTAAAGTTCAATGCGATTACATTCGCATCCGCCCCCGGACTCACGATGAAATCGTACTCGAGTTGTTGATTCTTGCCGTAATACGCGAGGTCGATGCCAGGATACACCTCGTCGTATTCGACCCGTCCAAAGGTAGCCACGTTTGCATGCCATTGCGACGGATCGTTACCGATGAAATAGTTGACTGTCGTCTCCAGCGGATTGACACCCGCCACGCGCGCTTCTGCATTCGCGCCGAGTAATTGCATGTGGATTGCAACCCCGGTGTTTGATTCCGCCTCCAGGGCGTTAACACGCCCCGCTCGCCACCGGTCTTCTGAATTCTGCATTCTGGATTCTGAATTCTTCACTGCGAACACCGCTGCCGCCGGCGTCAGAAACACCGTGGTTCCGCCGGTTCGTGCCACAAAATCCACGCGCGAATCGGTCTGGCCGACATTCTCCTCGAAGGCAAGGTCGAGCTTCGCATGATTCTCGACGGCCTGCGACGGAGCGGCGGCAATTTCCCTTTGCTGGCGCACCGGGCTTTGCTTGACACTAGCGCGGAGTGCCGGAATCGGTGTTTGAACTCCGCCAACGCGAAACGAATTCCCCGGAGCGGCTGACATGAGCCCGCCGAGACTCGCGCTGACGTTAGTGACGGGCAGTGACGGTCGTGCGGACTGCATTACATGACGAATTCCGGCCGCATCGGTGGCCGCGAGACCATAAACAGATTCGTCGCCTGTAACAGACAGATCGCTTGAAGGCGAGCCCTCCGGCGACAAGGTATAGGCGGCCTCATCCGCCGTTGGAAGCAGGCTAATTCGCACCTCACTGCACCATTCTTCAAGATGGGAACTAAAGAGTGTTGCATTGTCGTAATCACTCGGAAGTTCCAAAGCCAACTGAGAGCCCTCGGCAAACACAAGTTGCCCGGTTATCCCGATATCCCCGGGTGGAAGGCGGTGCTCCAAATGCTCCACAGTCGGACGGAAATAGCGTCCGATTAAGGAGTTATGGATGTTATAACCGAAATGCCGGCGTGTGTTTTTGCGAGTCATGACAAACCTCCAGGAGCGAACGGAGAACGCGGTCTCGATGAGTCCCTATCCTTAGGGCGAAATCCAAGCCAAAACCGGACGCGCGATTTTCCTTTTTTTTGCAGCGCACGTTAGGTGGCACCATTGTAAACCGCGACGCGCTGTTCCTGTAGCTAATTCAAGCCCAAATAACCGATTCTATGTATCTACAGGGAGCGTAGGAAAACAATCAAATCGCTGACTTCATCCGGTCTAAGATTGTGCTTGAGTTGATGACGGTGGGTAGTGAAAACATCGGCTAAGGTTGCGGCTCGGTTGTCGTGGAAATACGGCCCGGCAAGGCTGACGCCGCGGAGCGACGGCGGGTTGAAACGCGTGTGACCCACTTCGTCGGGAAGGCCGACATCGTACACCTTTGGCGTGGTGTAAGTGGGAGCCGCATGACATGCGGCGCAACCGTGATGCGAGAAGACCTGTCGTCCACGCTCGGTCGCCGCTTTGTCGGATGAAACCGCCTGCGGCAGCGTAAGCGAGTGCAAGAACGCGGTGAGCGCCTCTACTTGGGCGTTTTCTTGTTCCTCCGACATCTTCCGGCCGTGCATGGTCGTGTGAATCGACTTCCGCACCTGCGCGTCCAAGTCGGCCACTTCGCCATTCCATGCCCATGGTCGCGTATCCTTGACTCCGAGAAGCGACAAAACGCGCTTCGGTGCGCCGAAAGCGCCGTCGCCGAGATTGTCATTCAACTGACCGTTGCTGTGACCGTCGGTGTGACAACTATGGCAGCTCAGCCAAGCGTCGTGTGACAACCGGGCGTCATGAAATAACATTTCGCCGCGATCCCGCTGCGACAGCTGCGGTTGTTTTCCCAACGAAACCGTAGTGATCACCTTGGCGTTCTTCCAGTCAACGAACGAAATCGAATCGTCATGCGAATTCGCTACAAATGCGAGGGAACCGTCGGGACTGACCGCCACTGCACTCGGCCGAGCCCCAACTGCGAGGCGCTTCCAGCGGCCGTCACGACCGATGGCCACCTCATCCACGCCGGCGAGTGCGACGATCATATCGGTTTCGACGCTGGCAATCCCTGCGGGATCGCCGGCGCCACGGCCGACTTCACCGAGTGGAAGCAATCGGCTATTCTTCAGCAAGTCAGCCGTCAGAGTGAACACATCGTCCAGCGGGATAACGCGGACGTTGTTCGTGATCAGGTTGCCCCAGTGAATGTCATCACGCGTAGTCTGCGCCAGGGCAGCAAGCGTTTGGTGGGTAAGTAAGAGATCGGAACCCGTCCTGGTGAAAGCTAGGCCGCGGATGTTGTGGGCTGGAAGGTCGCGGACGGACTCAATCGTTCCGCGCTCGATATTGATTAACGCAAGCTTTCCAGCGAATGAATCCGCGACGATGAGTTTTTTTCCGTCGGCTGATGGAAGTTGCCTCCGCGGCGAGAACGGCACATCCATTGCCTGTTCAACTTCGAGCTTCTCCCGCAAACTAACGACTGACAAACGGCGAGACCACAATGATGCGACCGAACATTGCATCCCGCCGGCCACTACTCGGACGGTAACCGGCGTGGGGGCGACCGCCAAGCGATCAACAACCGATAACTCCGGACCGCGACACGAAAGCCGAATGAGCTCGTTTGCCGATTCATCGACAACCAGTAGATGTCGGGAATCGGGCGAGGCCACGATGTCGGCAAGCGACTTTCCGACTTCGACTTCGGCGACGACGCGCTGCAAGGTGACGTCGATCACCGAAATCGATCCGGAGCGGTGGTTAGCCACGTAAAGCCACTTGCCGTCCTTTGACGGTGCCAGCGCCGCGGGCCGACGCAGCCGAGGAGCTTGTTCCGTCGGCGCTTGCGCAGTCCGATCATCGACGTCGGAATATATGAACCCGAGCCCAGCCACGACGGTGAGAGTCGAGAACCAGCCGAAGACAGATCCTCGGAGCATCATTTGGTCTTCTCGGCGTCCTCGGATGCGTTGGTTTCGTTAATGCGTTTGTCGAGGAGCTCCAACGCCTTCGCCAGTTGTGCATCCTTTGGCGGCGTCGGGCTGAGGCCCGGTGTGGGTTCGGTCCTCAAGTGCTCCAAAACCCGCTGGTGCAGAGCACCACGTTGCTGCGATGTAGTGTCTACCACATGTTGCGGTTCGATAATCCACTCCGCGCGAACATATCGACTAGGATCCGAGATCTCGTCAGCGCGCGGTTTCGCCGCCTTGTCACGCTCAACGTGTGCGGTCGCCATCTCCATAGTCCATTCACCGCCCGGCACATCGACGAACGACTTGGTGTAACCATCGCGCACGATGGTCTGACCAACGAGAACGGCACGCTTATTGTCTTGAAGGGCGGCTGCGATCCAAGCGAATGGCGAACTCGTCATTTGATCCACGAGTACAACCATGGGAAGTCCGCGGAAAAGCGATTCACGGTCGGCTCGGCACTCACGGACGTTCTGGCGGGAGTCGCGAATGCGCCACATGAGGCCACCATCCAGAATGCCGTCGGCAACGAGGGCGGCATTATGGGCGGAACCGCTTTGGGCGAACCGCAGGTCGAGCACCACGGCCTTCACGCCGTCTTCGATCAGCCGCGCCTCCATTGCCTTCAATTCCTGGAGCGTGCTGCTGTTAAGCGACAGGATCGCGATGCATCCGATCGGAACACTCGGGTCGATTCGAAACTGCCAACGGTCCCCTTCGCCGCGACTGTGTGCCACGACAGTCTCGATAGGCGATACACCACGGGTTATCCGCAGGGTGCGTTTTTCGTCACTTTTGGGCTGCCGGACGACGACAGTTACGTCGGTTCCCTCATCGCCTCGGAGCAGATCGACAACTTGTTTGAGTCCGACGTCGTGAACGTCTTTGCCGTCGATTTCGAGTATGAGATCGTTTGGACGCGCACCTGCCTTATGGGCCGGACCATTGCGGAAAGGGCTCATGATGTGTGCAAGTTTGTAATGGGGACTGTAGCCGATTTGCACTCCCGTGCCGACATAGCGGTTTCCCGAGAATCCCTCGATCGCCTTCCGATCAGCCGCCGACACAAGATGCGGATCACCCGGAACGGCACGCAGCAGGCCCGGGATAAGCGCGCCATTCACGTCGTTGGGTTTCGCCGATTCTTTTGCAACCTCGGGCCAGTTCTCTGACAGGAAGGATTTCCATTGTTCTTCACTGGACACGGCCGATAGGCGCTTGCTCAAGCCCGGAGGCGCGTTCTGTCCCGCCTGTTTGAAGACGGCCCTGACACCTGCCAATAGCATCTCCTGTCGCGTCGGAGGGTTGACATGGTTGTCGAGAACCACCGTGGTAACTTCCCACGCCTTCTCGGCGAGCTTGTCCGGGTTCGTGGAATCCGATGCCCACGAAGCCGTGCCACTGAAGCAGACGACCAACCCGAGCAATAAGTGCCACTTGAACGAATGTGCCATTGCGATGTACCTCCGCCGGGAACTCCCAACCAACGTTAAGGTCATATATGCCAAATTTTTAGCATATCTGAATCGAATGTCAATTGATCTTGGTGATCGCGCCATTTACTTCTGTGCCCGGGCCCATAGTTTGGCCATCAGATTTTGCCACACCAATTCAAAACACTCTATTAGGCGAATCTCATGCACACGCGGCTTCGGTTACTGATTATAGCGGCGCTGCCAGGCCTCCTCTCGTGTGCGGCAAGTCTTGGCGGCGATGAGCCGTCGGGGCATTGGGTCGTGCGCGTTACCGATCCGGAGGCCCGCGGGCCGTGCGAAGTTTCGGTAGCCATTAACCCTACCCATCGAGGACACGTCATCGGCGTGTCCATGCAGGCGAGCCGCCCAGGCGGACCGCGAACCAGCAACTACTTATATGTGACCGAAGACGGCGGCAGGACATGGAAGTCGGTGCCGGCACCGAACACGAGCCAGCGCGTGCACGGCGACGATGCGATCACCTTCGGCCCGGACGGGACGGCACACCGTACCTACATCGCATTTGATGGCATACGGGAGGCGCGACCTCAACGCGCCACAACTGGAATCCACACCAGCTCGTCGCGCGACGGCGTGAAATGGACCGAACCCGTTCCCATTGTCGATCACGTCAATTCGGTAGAGCCGTTCGAGGACAAGCCTTACATTTGCGCCGACTCGGCTACGGATTCGCCGTATCGAGGCCACATATACGTCGCATGGACGCGCTTCGACGTATACGGAAGCAGCAAACCAGAACACAAGAGCCACATCTATTTCTCTCGTTCCTGCGACAACGGCAAGACATATTCGCCAGCCCATCGAATCTCCGACACCCCTGGCGATTGCGTCGATAGCGACAACACCGTCGAGGGCGCCGTACCTGCCGTCGGACCCAAAGGCGAGGTGTACGTCGCATGGGCAGGTCCACGCGGGATCGTGTGCAAGAAATCCACCGACGGCGGCTGGACCTTCGGCAAAGAGATCGTCGTTTCCGACATGCCCGAGGGCTGGGACAGCCCGGCGCCTGGAATCAAGCGCCATAACGGCTTGCCGGTCACTGGCGTTGATCGGAGCAACGGCGCCGACGCCGGCTCGGTTTACGTCAATTGGATCGATAAGCGAAACAGCGACCTGGACGTCTTTGTGGCCGCGTCGCGCGACGGCGGCAAAACATGGGAGCAACCGGTTCGAGTAAACGATGACTCGAAAGGCTCGGGCAAAGACCAACTATTCACCTGGATGGCCGTCGATCCTATAGACGGCTCCATCAATGTGATATTCTTCGACCGGCGTGGGCTCGAGGGAACGAAAACCGGCCTCAGGCTCGGACGCAGCGTCGACGGCGGCAGGACGTTCGTCAACCACGAAGTCAAGCAGGAGCCCTTTGAATTTCAAGAAGGTGTTTTCTTTGGTGACTACAACGGAATCGATGCGCACGGTGGGTTGGTTGTCGCTATGTATCCGCATTTCGTCGGCAATCGAAAGCTTGCCATCTCCGCTGCCGTCTTTCGCTTCGATCCGGGCACGCAGCAGCTTCGAACCACTCGGAGCGCCGATGCCAAGAGTGGCGCCACTGCGCCGCCCGACAACGGCGCTGAGAAGTCCAACGAAGCGGATGTGCTCGCTCTAACGAACGTGACCGTCGTCGATGTGATCGAAGGCAAATCCAAGCCGAATCAAACCGTTGTTGTCGAAGGCAACAAGATTGTGGCGGAAGGTCCAGATGTCAAAGTGCCGGCCAATGCACGGAAAATCGATGGTTCGGGCAAATTCCTAATCCCTGGTTTATGGGACATGCATACCCATATCGGCGGCCCAGACTACCTGCCGCTCTTCATCGCCAACGGAGTTACCGGCGTACGAGAACTGCACGCTTTCTATCCGGACGCCACATTGCGCTTGCGCGACGGTGTCCGGGAAGGCAAGCTGTTCGGTCCGCGGATCGTTGCCGCCGGTGCACTCATCGATGGCCGCCAGGCGGTCTGGCCGGGCGCTATCAAGGCGACGACTCCGGAGGAAGGCCGAGCGGCCGTGCGACGACTAAAGGACATGAAGGTGGATTTCATCAAGGTTTATGAAAGCCTTCCGCGCGACGTTTACTTCGCCATCGCCGATGAAGCCAAGAAACAAGGACTGCCGTTTGCCGGCCATGTTTCGCAAAACATTTCACCGGCCGATGCGTCGGACGCCGGCCAGCGGAGCATCGAGCACGTTTCCAACATGACCATCGCTTGTTCAAAGGACGAAGATGCTCTCCGCAAGGAGCTAGTCGACCACCTCACGAAGCACGACAAGATCGACTTCCTGCTCGTAAATCGAGTCTCACAGAAGGCGGCCGACACCCGCGACGATGCGAAAACGCAGGCGTTATTCGAGAAGTTCATCAAGAATCAGACGTGGCAATGCCCGACGCTTGTCGTACTCCGGGCGATGTCCCACGGTGACGACAAGGAGATTACAGAAGACCCACGCATCAAGTACATGATGCCGTTCCTGCGCCAGTTCTGGACGGCGCGGAAACTGCCTCCCCAGGCATTGCCGTCGCTCAAAAAATCGTATCGAAACACCGTTGAACAAGTGCGCGCCATGCACAAGGCCGGCGTGCCGATGTTAGCCGGGAGCGATTGCAGCAACCCATATGTGTTTCCCGGGTTCAGCCTGCATGACGAACTTGTCCTGCTGGTTGACGCCGGTATGTCGCCGGCTGAGGCCCTTCGCACGGCAACGATTAATCCCGCCAAGTTCTTCGGCGAAGAAAAGGATCATGGAAGCATCACTGCCGGCAAACGGGCCGACCTCGTCTTGCTCGACGCCGATCCGTTGCTGGACATCCGCAACACGAAGAAGATTCAGTCCGTCATCGTGAATGGGCGCTATGTCCCGCAAGCCGAAATTGCCAAACTATTAGCCGATGCCGAGAGAGCTGCGAATCCGCCGGCAGATAAGTAATGGCTGTATTAAACGGCGGCCGACTTGTTCGACGTCAATCGTTCTTGGTTTCTTGATCGACAGCCAACAGTTCAATCCAGCTTACGGCTAGGCCCAACTCTCGTGACGCGGGCTTGGTCGCCTCTGGAACTTCAAATGCTAGTAGGTTTTTTTCTTGAGCTAGGTGAGCTGGCAAAGGCAACTCGTAAGTACGTATTAAACCAGCGGAAGTATCAAGCGTGCCGACGGGTTTGTGGTTGAGCCTCACGAAAACTCGTTGACCGTCTAACGTATACGCCCTGAATCGAAGAAGAAGCGCCTGTGGCCGCGATAACCTGAATCTGATTGACGCCACGCGCTCCGTCCAGCGGAATTCTGGTTCACCCGTATGCCACCCGCGGTGAAAGTAGCGAGACGGTTGAGCGCAGTCGATGCGATCTCCCGGCAAGTAGAGAGGCACGAATGAGATTGCTCGCGCCTTTTCACGATCGACCAACCTACGCCATTCCGGCTTCTTTGGTATGAATTCCATCATCGTTGGAATGCCGTCAGACACCGTGCAAACTGGCAAGCCGAATCGCTCGTGAAACTCGCGCACGCATTCAGTAGTCAAAAGATTGGGATAGAGGATTATGCCGCAGAAGTCGTTGAGCTGATACGTTTCGGTGAAGAACTCCCACTTGTCGGGCGCAAAGTTTCGTGTCTGACCGGATGTGTACCCCGATGCTCGGCTTGGAATGCCTGGGGAAAATAGCTTATCCCAGCCCGCTTCGTAAAACGGCTCAACTTGACAAGGATGAATCCTCCCAAAGTACATTCCCACGATCTTTTTTTGGTGGAACTGACGATACGAATACGCATTGTTCAATTGTTCGTACGCTTCGAACGGCCATACTTCAGCGTTACCCGCATAGATTTGGAAGGGCCACTCTAAGACGGCTTCACCTGACGACTCTCGAACGGTCTGCATGAATCGGAAAAAGTCATCTCCCGGCCTCAGGTACTTTTGCGGCGCGGTTAGGCTTCCACCGTACGCGACCCACATTTCTAGTGCCAAAAGAGCACCGCCCGACACCAAGGCAAACCGGCCCGTCCACGAACTCGTTAGACGGCGTGGCATTCCCAGACTGAATAGTGCGAAAAGTGTTGGATAGATCATTGTCGCACGACTGCTTACCCGCGCGTACCCATGCCATGGAAAAACACGCAGTGTAGGCAATGACGTGGGATGATAAACCAGGCACAGAATCAGGAGCAGGAACGACGGCGCGAAGATGGGTAGGATTCTCGTGCGCCAAGCACATGCCAGCCCGAAAAGTCCGGTGACAAGGAAGAACCAGCCAATAGTATTTGCAAACGTGTATTCAGCATCGTCCCCGAACAGACCAGGCCCCTCGACTTGAGTGCATGGGTCGATTCCAGGGGTCATCGGATTCAGTCCAGGGAAAACGGGAAGTAGTAGGCGGAGTAGTGTGCGCCATTCTTGGCGGCTGGCGAACATCGTTGAACGAGCTAACGTTGAGATAAATTTGGACAACGATGGGAATGTACAGAAATGAGACAATCGCGAGCGCGGCAATCAACAAAGTCACTTGTAACCGGTGTGGGCGAGCGCTGGCCCGCAGGACTTGGAACCACTTCCGCGCGCGTCGGGCGCTCCAGGGCTGCGAACGTCCGTCCACTGCGGCGGAGTGTGACTCGGAATGCTCCATCCCCGCGGTGACTATCGGAAAGTGTAGGATTCGTCCGCGCGCTTGACAGCCCGGTTGCTGCTGGTAGCCTGAGATGAGGCATCGTTAGGGCAGGTCACGCTTCGTTGAGTTTCACCCATGCCGTTGTCGCTTGGACAGTACGCCGCTTACCTCACGACGCGAGACATCCCGTGGCCCGAAGCGCCCCAACCTGACCCGCCAAAGGCCAAGCCTCACCTCGTTTGCCTACCGCAAGTTCGGGCGGTGACATGGAACGTATACGGCACTCTGTTGTGCATCTCCGGCGGCGAACTTTATCTCGAGCACCCGCAATCGCTCATCATGGAGTTGGCTCTCGAGAAGACGATTCAAGAATTCAAGATGTGGGGCTCGATGAGCCGGAAGCCCGGCCAACCGGCGGACTATGTTCAACGGATTTACAAGGAGCTTCTCCAACAGCAGCAAGTCGTAACCGACCGCAGTGAGAAGCACCCGGAAGCCACCGTGGATCGATTGTGGGAGACGTTCATCAAACGGCTTTTGCAAAAGGACTACCAATTCGATGCGGGTTTCTATGGATCGTTGAATGAGTTTAGTCGGAAAGTGGCGTTCTTTTTTCACTCCAGCCTGCAAGCCGTGGCCGCAAACCCAGGTGCGGCCACCGCGCTGAGACACGTGGCGGAACTTGGACTGAGGCAGGGATTGCTCGGCAACGGACAGTGCTTCACTGCGGCTCAACTTCAACACGCTCTCTCCGCGCAAGACCCGGAATTTGACTTGGACGCTGCCGCAGAGCCGGGCCTTCGGTCGTTTTCGTATGAGGTTCGCGGAAAGCAACCGTCGGAACGGCTCTTTCGACATGCCCTGGCAGGTTTCGCCGAGCGAGGCGTTTCCGCCAATCAAGTGCTGCACATCGGTTCGCGGGTAGCGCATGACATCGTGCCTGCTCGCCGCCTGGGGATGAAGACCGGCCTATTTGCCGGCGATCGTGCATCGCTACAGGCAACACCGGAACAGCTGAAGGACGCGGCCAGCCGACCCGACGTGATGCTTACCGAACTGACCCAAATCACAGAGATTGTTCGCAGCCCTTAATGCGTCGTCCGACGCTTCGGCCAATACAACAAACAGCGGGCGACCGCTGACCGACAAAGGACGAACGCCGATGCCGCCAGAAATACACTTGAAGCCGGCCGATCTGGATTTGAGCCGAATCGTGGCCGATCGAGATGCCATTCGGAAAGTGAATCCACAGCGATTCGCCATGGAGCAACTAACGGCGATCGTCCATATCGACCGTGAGCAACACGTGATCGCTGGGTACAAGGATGTTGCGGCGGATGAGTTTTGGGTTACCGGCCACATGCCCGATTATCCGCTCCTGCCCGGCGTATTGATGTGTGAGGCGGCGGCCCAGCTTGCCGCATTTTACACCAAGACCGCGGGCCTTCTTCAGGGCGACTTCATTGGATTCTCCGGAATGGAGAACGTTCGATTTCGAAGTCCCGTGCACCCCGGCGACCGGCTCGTGCTGATCGGCAAAGGCGTGAAACTCCACCGACGGCAGACCGTGTTTCATGTCCAAGGATTCGTCGGCGACCGGCTGGTTTTTAATGCCGACATTATCGGCATGTCGTTGAGCCGAAAGGAGGATTCGTGAGGTGCGCCGAAGCCGACGCCTGCCGCTGGACGCGCTACGGCCATACCTGCTGACTTTGGATGAGCACACCGAACCCCTTCGTTGGCATTCGATATTCGAGAATCAGAATCCGGTTGAAATCGAAATCGGCTTTGGAAAGGGCCTGTTTCTGATTACGGCGGCCCAATCCTCTCCGCACACCAACTTTCTCGGCGTGGAAATTGAGCGGAAATACCAGCTATACGCGGCGAACCGAATCGCGAAGAGAGGACTCACCAACATCCGCGTTGTGAAGGCCGATGCTCGACATTTCATGCGAGACCGGATCACAGCGGCATCGGTGCAAGCCATTCACATTTATTACCCTGATCCATGGTGGAAACATCGGCATCAGAAACGCCGACTTTTTGACCCCGACTTCGTCCGACAATGTGAGCGGATACTCGCACCTGGCGGCCGCTTACACGTTGTGACAGACGTCAACGGGTACTTTTTGCGGATCAGGCAGTGGATCGAAACGTGCTCGAAACTACAGCCGTTGCCTTTGCCAGAAGAGACGGCGCCCACGCACGATATGGACTATCTGACCAACTTTGAGCGGAAGTTTCGAAAAGAGGGCCGGCCGATCTTTCGGTGTCTGTTCGAGCGCACCGCTCCGGCGCCCTCACGCACTTCGGACGAGGGTGTAGCGTAGTCCGTGCAACTCGGCAAGTATCACCGTGTTGAGGACATCTTCCAATCGTTGAAGCGCGCGTGCCACGGAAGCGCCGTCCAGCACGCGGTGGTCGTAGATCAGGCGCACATCCACGCTGCCCGTTGCGTCGATGGTCCCATAGTTGAGGGTCGTTGTTAAAGGGGACAACGGGTGCAACGACGCGGCGCCTAGACCTGAATAAACACTGACACCGAACGTCCCCATGTAATGGGCGCGTTTGCGGCCCCATGCATTCAGCGCAACCGACCAAATCAGGCGGCGTACCGGTCGAGGAACGCGGCTTAGGTTCAATGCTCGCCGAAAGCTGGCAATCGTTTCCACCGGCTGTTCTTTCAGGCGCCGCATCTCGGCGTCGAGATCGACAAGCGATTCTTGCTCGGGATTTCGTATCGGCGCGAACAAGACCGCATGCTCATCGTTTATCTGTCGTTCGACGGCGATCGATGCGATATTAATCGGGTGCTCGTAGAAACGCGCCGTGGGGAACGACAAATACGCACGTCGAAGTTCCGCGCGTTCCGCGGCAACGATTCCATAGGCCTTCGTGAATATGCTTACCCAACTCGGTCGCGGGCGTGACTCCTGGCGCGATGCCACCACGGCGGCCAAGTCCATGCGCCGCTCCACAGGCACGCTTGGGACTTTTTTCGCAAAGTGGACAAGGTCGCATATAAAGCGTCTTGGAAGTGACAGCGGGAGGTGTCGGCCATGCGGGTTCGGCATCCATGCCTCCATTGGACTTTGCGGGCTGCGTGCCGACATAATCCTTAATTGTGATGAGAATTGCAACGTCATCTAGACCCGGCGCGTCCCATCAACGAATGCACGCGCCATTTCTATATTGCTTCGACATTCCTCGCGTGAATACGGAGCGCCGGCGAACTTCGCAAGGTCACACCGCTCCAGGATCGTCGTCAAATCCTTCCGCAGCGAAGTCGAGAGGAGCGAAGCCAGTGTACCGTCGTTCGTGATCTCGTGCGTTGTGCGTTGTTGTGCGGGCACCTTGAACCGAAGCTCCAAGTATTGGCGTAAGATGTTCGAGATTTGGGTGTGTAACCTCAATGAATCCTCGGCGGTGATCGTGTCGGCAATGCTCGTTAGTTGGGCTTCGGCCCATACGTCTGGGCTAACGACCGTCTCACCGCGTTGATGGCGATGACGCCACCACCAAACCAGTCCAAAAAGCGATGCCGCCAAGATCGCGACGGCTACCCATACCCAGATTCCGATCGTTTGCTCTGGGCTGACCGGCACGCCTTCAATCCCCGTAATATCCCGCAATTGAGTCATCGCTTCAGCAACCGCCGATTTCGACGCCGGAAGAAGTCCACGAGGCCATCGAAGTGTCTGCCGTCGGTGCCGACTTCCAGCACATCGGCTTGAGCGGCACGCATGAGTCGGGCGAACTGCTCACGTCGGCGGCGTGCGGACTCCGCATACAGGTTGCGTGTCGTTTGGCTCGAGGTATCAAGCAATCGCTGTTGCCCGGTTTCCGCGTCTTCGAATTTCATCAGGCCGACGCGCGGAAGATGGTGCTCGAACGGATCGGTGATGCGGACGACGATAAGATCATGCTGGCGACCAACCCGCTTCAGAAGTGGATCATATCCGACATCATGAAAATCACTAATGAGAAAGACCACGGCCCGCCGCCGAATCACCTTGGCAAGAAAACCTAGTCCGGCGTTGATCGAGGTTCGGCGATGCGTTGGCTGAAAGCATAGCGCATGGCGAATCAACCCGAGTACGTGTCCGGCGCCCTTGCGCGGTGGCACGAAACACTCCACGCGATCGGTAAAGCCAATCAACCCGACCTTGTCATTATTGGCGACGGCGCTGAATGCCAAGACCGCGGCTAATTCGGCAGCGACATCACATTTCAAGACATTGGTCGTGCCAAAGCGATGGCTGCCGCTCCAATCGATTACCAAGATAACCGTTAACTCTCGTTCTTCGACATAGCGCTTAATGAATGCGTTACCCATTCGAGCGGTCACGTTCCAATCGATCGCGCGAACATCGTCGCCCGGCTGATATTCGCGGACATCTTCGAAAACGATGCCGGTTCCTTTGAAAACGCTGTGGTATTCGCCACCGAGTAGGTCTTCCACGGCTCGTTTCGCCCGGAACTGTAACCGGCGAATTTGCCTTGCGATGTCGCGAGAGTACATCCGTCAATCAAGCTCCATGGCTGCCGGTATTTGTCGACTATCACCATCTTAGCGACTCCCCTTTAAGTCCTGCCAGTTGACACCGACGTACGACACTAAGGGTTTGAACGTGAACTATACTTTTCTCGAAAGAACTCCGTCTCGCATCTTCTGAGGTAACCTCCCATGCACGCCACCGCCTGTCCAAGATGCCGGACACCGATAGAACCCTCGCAACCATGTCCACGTTGTAGCTCCGGATTGAAACACGGCGCGGCGAGACTGCAACTGAACTTGGGAGACAGTCGGCCGGCGCTGCCCTGGCAACAAACGCCGGGCGGCAGGGTCCTCCTTGGAACACTGTTAGCGCTCGGCCTGAGCTACGGATTGTTGCAAATCGGCATGGCAGCCCTCAACGCATTGGGCATCGATGCGACGAGTGGAACGATTGATCCGCTGGCCGGTTTGATTGTCTTTCAAGGCCTTCAAGTCTTGGCCATGTTGGCCGGCGGTATGCTCACCGGCGCCGGGCAGGAGCGAGGTAGTTTCCTCGGCGGATTGGCAGGCCTTCTCACCGGAGTCGGAGTACTGGCTGGCATGTTGGCCGGGGTTGCTTCGACGGTAGTGCAATCCTATTCGAGTGAGCTGCTCAGTCCCGGAAGCCCAACTCACGATCTGATCATGTTCGCGCTCCCGGCGCAGAGTCTTGTCGTCGGCGCGATCGGCGGATTCATCGGAAGCGTGATTTGGAAGCCGCTTTTGATACCAACCGATCCGCGCTTCTCGAGCCTGTCACAACGAACGAATGCGCGCAAGGACAAACTCGAAGGACCGTCCTTGCGCTGGACGGGGCCGGTCGCGTGGTTTCGTGTGATCCTCGGCGCCGCCATCGCCGGGGTTGGTGCACTCAATGCATCGAGAATCGTGGATTTCGTGCTCGGCGTTAGTGATTACAAGTTGCGTGTGGTTACCCAGTTCGAAAACCACGTTGCCTATGGCGAGGTATTCGGCCTGTGCATTTTGTTCGGCGGGTGTTTCGCCGGTGCGACCCGACCGAACGGCCTGAAGCAAGGAGTGTGCGTCGGTTTTCTCGTTTCGGTCATCATGATCGGCGCAATCTCCAGCGCTTCGCTCGACCACGCTCCGTCCGCGCTGTTTCCGGTCGTTAGTGCATTACTGTTGGCGCCTGTCGGGGGTTGGTTTGGCAGCGAGTTATTCCCTCCCGCCTGCCGACGCCATTTCCGCGTCCGTTTCTGGAGCTAGCGCTGCGCCTGAATTAAGTGCCTTCCTCGTCGTCTGCTACGCACTACGGCATCGTATAATGAATGCGTTCGACTATGGTTTTTCTTCTTCTCGACATAGCAAGGCGTCATGTCGCTGCCGATTCGGCATCTTCCATTGATTCAAAACTGGGATTGCCAGGAATGCGGGAACTGTTGCCGTGAATACCAAATCTCCGTGACGGACGACGAACGGTCGACGATCGAGGCCAATGGTTGGGCAACGGATCCGGCCATCGGTGGTCGGCCACTTTTTGTAGCCACTGGTCCACTCTGGTCTCGCCGGTACGTGCTCAATCATCGCCAAGACGGAAGCTGCGTATTCCTGAACCCGCAAAATCGCTGCATGCTGCACGAGCGCTTCGGAGCTGCCGCCAAGCCCTTTCCCTGCAGGCTGTATCCGTTCGTCTTGATCCCCGCCGGAGACCACTGGCGTGTCGGCTTGCGTTTTGCGTGTCCATCGGCGGCCGCCAATCAAGGCAAGCCGCTAAGCGAAGCGTTGTCCGAGCTTCATCGCTACACCGACGATATGGAGCGCCGGTCCGCGGTGCAGGCGGAAGAAGTCAGACCGCCGCCACTCACCGCCGGACATACGACCTCTTGGCCTGATGTCTCGCGGTTCGTGAGCGCGATACTCGCCTTACTGGGCAATCGGAAAGACCGTTTCGAGCGCCGAATGCGAAAATCTTTGGCATTGGCCAACCTTTGTCTACATGCGCGCTTCGAACAAGTATCGGGCGCGCGCCTAGGTGAATTCCTTCACGTCGTTACGTCGAGTCTCGCAGAGGAAGTTCCGATCAACCCGGCGTCGCTCGAAAAGCCAAGCTGGTATGCGCAATTGTTGTTTCGACAGGCGCTCGCCATCTACGCGCGAAAGGACCAAGGGCCTAACCGAGGATTAGTCCGCGGCCGAATCGCCTTGGCACTTGCCGCCTGGAAATTCACTCGAGGCCGGGGAACTGTGCCACGCCTCCACTCGTGGCTTCCGGATACCACTTTCCAGGACGTCGAAAACATGCGGGGTGTCCTATCGCCGGCTGTCGACGAAGTTCTTGAGCGGTACTACACGGTGAAAATCTCGTCATTGCAGTTTTGTGGAAGCGGTCACTTCGGCTTCCCTTTTTGGGAAGGCTTTCAAGCTCTCGCCTTGACGTTGCCGGTAATTCTCTGGCTTACGCGCGCCTTGAATCAAGCATATCCTGAGGACGCGGTCATCCGCGCGATCGGGATGGCCGACCGAAATTACGGTTTTAACCGAGTGCTCGGCATGCGTCGGCAAAGGATCGCGCTTTCACTCCTGGCCCGCGACCGGAATCTCGCGCGTTTGATTGGTTGGTACTCTCGGTAACGGCGATCCATTCGCCTTCGAATTGACACGCCGGCAGCACTGCCGTACCCTGAGCACGGACGGGCGAACCGACGTCGAAATTGGTTTCACGATGCGGACGCTCAAAAAGGCGAGGAGAATGATCTAATGTCGTGGCGCAAACTTTGACTCATGCTCGTCGCCGCCTCAGTGTGGGGCAGCGCAGCCAGTGCCGCCGATCTTTCGAAGATCGAACGCACTATCCACAAAGAACCCACCTACGAATCGAAGCCCAAGTATTGCCTCCTGGTCTTCGGACCCGAGGCCAAGACGCGTGTCTGGCTTGTTCAGGACGGCCTCGCGCTTTTTGTCGATCGGAATGCGAACGGCGACTTGACCGAACCAGGCGAAAAGGTTGAGAAAGACAAGGTTGCCAACGTCGACGACATTCGCTCCTTTGATGCGGGAGAGATCAAAGACGGATCGCTAACTCATTCGGGCCTCTCCGTGACTCAGTTCAAGATGACACCCGACAGCGTCGGCAACGCAAAGGAGTTTCAGCGAATCGCGGGTTCGGGATCGGAAGCTTGGACCTGGTGGATCCGAATCAATGCCGAACGCCCGCCTGACGCCAACAGCAATCTTCCGAAACGAGTAAAGTACGTGGCAAACGGCGATGGACTTGGTTACTTGCTATTCGGCGATCAACCGCAGACGGCGCCGGTTATTCACTTCAATGGCCCCTGGACACTTGGCCTGCAAGACATCAAGCAGCGGCTCGAGATCGGCAAATCGACCATGTTGCAAATCGGTGTCGGTACGCCCGGAATCGGTGCAGGTTCGTTCGCATTTGTTTTGTACCCTGGATTGATCCCAGCGGATGCTTACCCAGAGGCCGAGATTGCGTACCCGCTCTCCGCAACTTCGAATGATACCTCGCCAACCCGGGTCACGCTCAAGAAACGTTGCTGAGGGAATTGCCTAGAGGACCTCGTTGAGGCTCCGAAAGAGGGTGTCGAAGGCAAGGCTCGAATTGTGCTCTCTTTCAACGTGTGGAAAGATGGCCGGGTTTCGCCGGCGACGGTTGAAGTCCCTGTCCTTAAGCCGGACGCCAAGAAAGCAGATTCTGGGACCAAGTAACGTGATTCGCTCACCAGTCAGTCCCTTCGTCGACATCGGCGAAGGGATTGTCATTTACTGCGGAGGATAACGGTTAGTCATGCGCGTTTGCATTCTCGATTTCGATGGGAGTTTGAGCGATCAGCGCGCTCTTCGGCACACTTATGACCCGGTGGTTATTCCGTTGCGCGAATGGGGCCCTTCTCTTCGAATCGCGTGCAGCCACCGCCGGCTGGAACCATTGCTCGTCGATCTGAGCCGCCACCAAACGGGGTCGCCGACCATTAATCTTTATGGCTCCGGGGATTTTCACCATGTAACGCTTGCATTGCTTGGCCTGCAAACGCAGCCGTGCAATCTCCTCGTTCTGGATAATCACCCGGATTGGATGCGGGGAGTTCCGTTGATCCACTGTGGTACCTGGCTTTATCACGCCGCACGACTCCACGTCGTCCAGCGAGTCTACCATGTCGGCGGCGAAGTCGATTTCGACAACGCTTACGGTTGGCTGGCGCCGTGGGACTTACTCGAATGCGGCAAGATTAAGGTGTTTCCAGCGAGACGGATTTTTCGCGGTCATCGTTGGTCGCGCGTGCCGCATTCCTCACTTCGAACGGCAGGCGACGTATCCCGGGTAATTGACCCGATTACGACAGATCTGGCCCGGTATCCGCTTTACATTTCCATCGACAAAGATGTGCTGAGTAGGGACGATGCAATCGTGAACTGGGACTCGGGCCAGCTTACGTTAGACGAAATCGAATCGGTGTTGCGGGCTTTTATTCAAGCGGCAAATGGCAATCTTGCCGGCGTCGACCTGCTTGGCGATTGGTCGCCGGTTCGGACCGCTGGAATGTTGAGGCGTCTACTACACTACCTTCACCATCCCAAGATCCACGTCGATCGGGAAGAAGCGGCGCGCGTGAACAAAGCAACCAACCTGCGGTTGCTTGGTTCGATATTCAAAGCCGTTCAATCAAGCCGAAGTACTGCTGCCTGACGCTTAACAACGGCGTATTACGCCGACGAGTGTGCCGAGGATTTCCACCTCCTCGCCGGGGTTGACATAGATCGGGCTCATGTTTCGGTTCGCGGGTTCGAGCCGCACTCGATGGCGCTCACGGAAAAAGCGTTTGAGCGTAACTTCGTCGTGAACGCGGGCGACAACACGCTCGCCATTAGTTGCCCGGCCGGCGCCCTTGCGATCGATGACCACGAAATCACCGTCGTCGATATGATCCTCGATCATGGACTGGCCCCGAACCTTCAGGGCAAAGAAATCCGGATTGCCGAACAGATCTTTGAAATCAAGCCGTTCGTCTTGTGCAATGGCCTCGGTCGGAGAGCCAGCTGCAACATGGCCCAGGAGCGGCAATGTCGCAGAGCCGGGGGGCCGATGGTCGATCAACTGGATGGCGCGGGCCCGAAAGCCCGTGCGCTTGATGAGGGCCTTCTTCTCTAGTGCCTTGAGATGGCACATGACTCCGTTGGGCGATTTGATATCAAAGCCTTCACCGATCTCGCGCACGGTGGGGCCAAAGCCCCGTGATTCGATCTTGTCGCGAATAAAGTCATAGATTTCCCGCTGTCGTTCCGTCAACTGGCTGAAGTCTGGCACGACGGCCTCCTTAAAAAAAGTTTGCCGATGACGCGGATTCGCGCCGAAGCGAACCCATCACGAATGCGTGGCGAATCCAGCTGCAGTATCGCTCAAATGTTCATGTGAACTTTAGTATATTGGACTTGCGTACACAAGTGAAGAGTTTTTTTGTGTAAGCTGCGGAATTTAGGTATGCTCCATTTCCAGAACTCCCAACGCGGGCGGAGATCGCAGCAGTTTTCCTAATCTCCAACGGATGGCGCGAACGGTGGCGTGGGCTGAGATTCTACCGGCTTTGATCGAGCGCCGAGACCTGACCGCGGAGCAAGTGCGCTTCGTGGTTGAGGAGATGATGACCGGCCGTTTGAGTGAACCCGACACTGCCGCTTTTTTGGTAGCCCTTCGAATGAAGGGCGAATCGTCGTCTGAGATTGCCGCCGCCGCGACCGTACTGCGTCAGCACATGGTCCGATTCGACTGCGGCCGAGATGATGTGCTCGACACATGCGGCACAGGCGGCGACGGCTCAGGGACATTTAACATTAGCACGGCAGCGGCCTTGGTCGCCGCCGGCGCCGGCGTTCCGGTGGTGAAGCACGGCAATCGCGCCATGTCGAGCCGAAGCGGCAGCGCCGATGTCCTCGCCGCCCTTGGCGTCCCCGTCGAAGGCGATCTGGCGTGGGCACGCCGTTGCTTTGACGAGGCGGGATTGGCATTTTGCTTCGCCCCGCATTTTCACCCGGCTCTGAAGCATGTCGGACCCGTTCGTCGACGGCTGGGAATACGTACCTTGTTCAACTTGTTAGGGCCGCTTGCGAATCCCGCTGGAGCGCGCTACCAGCTGTTGGGAGTCGGCAAGGCAGACTTGCTCGACAAGTTAGCCGGCGCACTGGCACAGCTGGGCACGCGCCACGCCATTCTCGTTTGTGGCCACGACGGGCTTGACGAAGTAAGTTTGTCCGCACCAACGATGGTGCGAGAGATTCACGGAAACCAGGTCAAGGAATGGGAATGGACGCCGACGGACTTCGGCTTAGCGCCATGTGCGGTTGCGGAACTTGCGGTAGCAGACGCTAATGAAAGTGCCGCTTTGATTCGCGCGACACTCACGGGAAAAAAGGGTGCTGCCGAGCGGATGGTCGTTGCTAATGCCGCGGCGGCTCTCTTGGCGGCCGACCGTGTTTCAACTTTGTCCGAAGGCGTCGCTCGAGCGAAGGAGTCGCTCGAAAGTGGAAACGCCATGCGCGTGCTCACGAGGTTGCAGACCTGTTCCCAAGAGCAGCGCCGGCCGTATCTTAATCACGACGCGGAGCATTCAAGAGCGTGTTGATCCGGTAGTCCTTTTAAGGCGGACGGACCCATGCCACGCAAACTGATTGTGATCGCGGATCCCGGCATCGACGGCGCCTTTGCCATCGCCCTGGCGATGCACGATCCGGAACTCGAAGTGCTGGCCGTTGCCGCATCTCCGGGCAACGTGGATGCGAATCAAGCGACACATAACGTCCATGTCATCATTGAACAGATTGACCCGCGGCGCCGGCCGCGGATTGGTGAAGCTCCGCCGGTCGAATTCGACATCAATGCTCGACACTTGCACGGACCGACCGGCCTTGGAAACGTCACGTTTCCGTGTGCCCGCCTTCATCATCCGCATCCGAGCGACAAACTGGTCTCCGACCTAGTTCGGCAAAACCCGAAGGAAGTCTCCGTCGTGGTTCTGGGGCCATTGACAGTGCTTGCGCGAGCCATCGATCGCGACCCCGAGTTGCCCCACCTCGTCCAGCGAGTCGTTTGCGTCGGCGGCGCTTGGCATGAACCGGGTAACGCCAGCGCCGCCGCGGAATTTCATTTCTTTTGTGACCCTGCCGCGGCCCGTCAGGTGCTTCGCTGTGGGGCGCCGATTACACTCATCCCTCTAGATGTCTCACGAAAGATCGTCTTTTCGCCGCGAGATTTGATGGAGGCGCCTGCGCAGGAATCGCGTACCTGCCGTTTCCTACGGCAAATCGTGCCGTTTGGAATCGGCGCCACCTCGAACCTCTACGGCGTGGAAGGCTTTCAACTCAAGGACGTGCTCGGCGTGATCGCCATGAGCGTACCCGGCGCCCTCACTACCAAAGCCATGGCGGTCGATGTCGAAACCCGCGGCGACTTGACGCGAGGGATGAGCGTTGTGGATGCGCGGCCGCTTCACGCCGCGGTTCCCAACGTCGATCTCGTGGTCGGAGTTGATGCCGCAGCGGCTCACGCCTACATAGACCGAACGTTGCGTTGTACCGTGTGATTCCCGGTGGGCCGGCTACTCGTTTACCAGTCGAGGCCGACTTCAGATAGGCGATGACGAACTTCGGCAAGATCCCACAAGCGAACATAGCCGCGATCGTCGCTTGCCGCCAACCAGCGGCCCGTCGGAGACAGCGACACGCCACGCAAAGTGGTCATTCCCGTCGAGAGCTTTAGCAATAGCTCACGCGTGCGAACGCTCCACAGGCAGAGATCGCCTTCCTTTGCACCGGAGGCAAGGCATACGCCTGTTCCGTCGAACGACACGTCCACCACGTCGCTGGTATGTCCTTCTGTTGCGTGTGTGAGCACCGCGGTCCGTTGCTTGCTCCAAGGGTCGAAGAGTTGGATTTCCTGTCCGACACCAACAGCCAGGAGGCCTTTTTCCGATGCGATAGCAACCGAGGATGGCTTAGCCGGCAAACTCTCCGCAAACATGATTTTCTGCGCTGCGACGTCGATGACATTCACTCGCGGATTCGGTAGTGCCGGTTCGAGCACGGCAATGAGTGACCCGTCGCGGCTCAGCCGACACCACTTTGCAAGATTTGGCGAAACGAATGCACGACTCGACGAATTGACGCTGAGCAATGTGGAAATCGAAAACGACTTATTTGGGTTCGACAGATTCACCAGTTCAAGCGCGTTATCGTCACGACCAATGGCGAGAAGTTGGTGATTCCGGCTAGAGGTCAATGAGGCCCATCGCCGAGCTAGTGTTGCGCCTGGTGTCACGGCGGCGCGCGGTGCCGGCACCTCCCACGCACGGATACTTCCGTCATTGCCCAGGCTAATCAGGCGGCTCGGATGATCGCCAAAAGCGAGCACGCTTAGTCCGGCCGGTACCTGCACTTCGGAAATCTCCGAAGTCGTGTCCGTCAGTTCACCGCTGAGGACCGAAGCCGAGGGTGATTTGAACGCCAGCGGCTCTCCGTCGGGCTGTGCGAGATCGATTAAGAATGGTGATGCAGCCATGGTGACGCCGCTCACCAGCCATCTTTCATCCGGGCTAAAGGTCATTGCGTTCACGATGGGCTTCGTTCTGTCCACATCCGTGCGCCATCGGCCAAAATCGTAGGTTCTCGAAACGGGCCGCGAGAATTCCCATGCACGAATACCTGCATCGGCGTGAAGATCGACATCCGTGAAGACCATCGAGGTTGGGCTTGCCGATGCAACCTGGGCGGCCTCGCTGATAGGCTGGATGACTCGATCAGACTGTAGGTCCCATAGTTGAAGCTTTCCCAGCAGATCGATCGTCGCCATCCAGTTGCCGTCCGGCGAGAGGTGAACCTGTTCCGCCGGACGGACGCCCAGCGTGCCCAAGAGCGTTCCGGGAGCGTGGTGCGTCAGCCGGTCCAGGTCCCACCTTCGAATGGCGCCGTTGATGCCCGCTCCGACCATGAATCGTCCGTCGGGACTGAATGCGATTCTTTTGGGTCTCTCGCATCGTCGCCACGGACCGTCATCATCCAACTGCAGGATCGCTTCGATTCGGCGACCTGGAACGTCAAGAAGACCAAGCGCATGATGTCGCCGTCCATCCACGCCTTTTTTGACACTTAAGAGACTCGCTGCTAGCGTCATGCGCAAGGCATCGAATTGAAGGCAATCGACGTCGTTCGCAGCGAGCTCCCATCGCCCGACAACTGCCGGTGTCGTCTGCTCGACATCGTAAATGAAAACGGTGCTCTCGTTCGGCGCCTTGGTCTGTGCGGCTGCAAGCCAGTTAGGCGGCTCGCTAAAGGTGAAACATCTCCCGACGAACTTCAAGCCGTTCGGGTCAGTCAATTCGAGAGTTCGGTCAGGGTTTTGGCGGTCCCAAAGATAAACACCTTTGGCATTCCGCTTCCAGAAAACAATGAAACGCCCGTCACGACTTTGTTCAGTGAGCGTCTTGTTGTCCCACGGAACTTCGCAAGATTCGATGGTCCGGCCAGAATCTAGTGCGATATCCAACGCTCGCTGGTTCGCAATGGTCCGTACACGATTCCCCTCCTCTGCCAAACCGCACCGGCCCGTAAGCCAGGGATCCGAACGTCCCTGTATTCGCCATTGCTCCGAGCCCATCGGAAGCGGCCGAATGCCGGGTAAATCCAGACAACGCGCGAAAACATTTCGCAGTGACAGGCCTGGCCTGATGGCGGCAGCGTCTTTCAGCCCACGAAACGCCGACCACGGATTCGGCTGACGTGATTGCACCTGGACAAGCGCCTCCATTCGCAGCGAATCCAGTAATGCGCGGTTTCGATTTTCTAGGTGGTCATTCGCCTCTTTCAACGCCCCTGCCGTAGACCAATAACCATAGGCGCTGGAGAAGAGAACACCGAGGAGCGAAAGAATCGAAATCAACAGCAACGACGCAACGAGCGGCTTCCGGCGACACCAGCGCACGATCCTTTCGACGCGGCCGACGCGGCGGGCTCGAATCGGCTCGCCTCGCAACCACCGCTCCAAGTCATCCGCAAGCAAATCGGCGGAACCGTAGCGTTTGGATGGCATTTTTTCGAGACACTTCACGCAAATGATCTCTAGATCGCGACCAATCCAAGGTCGAAGTTCGGTCGGACGAATCGGCTCCAGTTCACGGACTTGGATAAGCGTCTCTAGCGGTGTATCGCCACGAAACGGCGGCCGACCGGTAAGCATCTCGTAAAGGATGGCGCCAAGGCTATAGACATCGGCCGCCGTCGTGTCGCCGCGGCCTCGTGGCGCCGTCTGCTCCGGGGCCATGTAGCTGGGAGTCCCCACGAGCTGTCCGGACCCAGTCAGAGCGCTATCCCCGTCGATGCGCTTGGCGAGTCCGAAGTCGGTTACGAACGGAATGAGGGATGTGAGATCGCCGACAGGAGCATGGTCATCCCCGATTCCCTGCAACAGGATATTCGCCGGCTTCAAATCGCGATGGAGGATGCCGCGCTGATGGGCATAATGAACCGCACGAGCCACTTGGCACATCACAGACGCGACGGCACGCGGGTTTCGTGCTAACCGATCGAGAAACCTGTCGAGGCTGCCGCCTTCGACGAATTTCATGCTGAAGAAAGGTCGTCCGGCGTATTCCCCGACTTCGTAAATCGGTACAACATGCGGGTGGTCCAAGTGGGCGGCCGCCTCGGCTTCGCGGCGAAAGCGCTGTACATCGAATCGCGATGCGAACGGTCCCGAACGGATCATCTTCAATGCGACCGTTCGATTCAGTTCCACCTGGCGGGCGAGGTAGACGACGCCCATGCCACCGTGGCCAAGTTCGCGAATGATCTCGTAACCGGGCATAGACGGATAGTCGGGCAGTGACGGGTCGGTCCCGTCGTGCGGCGTGTCATCGCCCGGGACGTTGGTACCGAGTGAGCCCAACGATGTGTCGGTTTCCAACGCTCGGTGTACTTCAAACAGCGACTTTACCGCAGGACCAAAACCCGGAAAGCGTCCCAGGTATTCGTCGACCTGCGGCGTTTCACCAAGCTCTTCCCGAAGCAATACCTCGTTGTAAACCAGTTCGAGCACGTCATCCGAACTCTCCTGAAGGAGCGGATACTGCTCGACGTACGCTTCGACGGGAAGTCGATCGCCGTCCATCCATTGCCGGCGCTGATGCCCGCATAGGATTTCGATCAATTGTGCCGTTATCGGCTCGGCGTTCATGAGGATCACTCGAAACGACTTCGTCCGAGGCCTTACGGAATACTCGACGGTGGCGGCGTATCGGTGGCAGATGACCCGACTCCCACCGCGCGCGGAAACGGCGTCGAAGATACCGTGTTGGAATAACCCGATTCGCAACAACTGTTTTCGGAGATGATCTTGAAATAGTACGTCTTAGTTGGATCCAAACCGCCGTGATGGAAAACCAGGGGCGGCGACGTCGGAGTTACCTCGATCGGAGGCTGCTCGTCGGGATCGCCTTCAATCCACCAGTGGATGTAAAACTTCGTCGTGTACTCAGGACAGTAATCAACCCAGGAAAGGACGATGCCGCCGGGCTTTGGAGTAGCGGTTAGTCCGCTCGGTGTGCAAGGGCACTCCGCTATACCAGCGACGAATGCTCCTCCAGGAGGTTCTTCGCTCGTCGGCCCTGTAATGGCTGCCATATCGCAAGGGTCATCGCGGAGCCCACCGCGACCACATTGTCCGCCACGGCCAGGGTCCGCCGCCCAGGCAATGCCGCGTGCAAACTCCGTAGCGACATTTCCAAAGTAAGTGGAGTATTTGACGTTGCCCTCGGGAAGGAATTTGGTCACGAAAGCATCGGATTGGCCGCCTCCAAACTCTGGCTGTACTGGATTTCGCGTCGGAAAGTTGTGGGACGTCGTCAAACCCGTTACAAATGCGTTGCCCGCCGGTGACACCGCGATGCCGTGGCCGATCTCGCCGATTTCGACTTCATCTCCGCCCAGGTACGTTGAATAGTTTAGCGGATTACCCATTTGCCCGAACTGAGTAACGAAGGCGTCCCGTACGCCGTTCAGTGTATTCTGGAACGCGCCCGGAGTGATGTCGAAATTGTTCGAGTTAGTGGCCCCCGCGACGTACATGTTTTGAACCTGATCGATGCCGATGCCGTTCCCTTCCTCGGTCCCATCTCCGCCGAGGTAAGTCGAGTAAATCAAATTGAATCCGACCGGGGCGATCTTGGAAACGAACGCATCCTGCGGTCCCTGCACAAAGATCTGAAACGCGTCAGGTGTAATGTCGAAATCGAAAGACTTGGTTGCGCCGGTCACATATACGATTCCCGCGTTATCGATGGTCGTGCCGCCGCCCAGTGCGTTGAAGCCGACATTTTCGTTTTGTGCGCCTCCCAAATACGTCGAAAACACGACGGCATTTCCGCCAGCTTGTAGCCGGTACTTCGTTGCGAACGCATCACTATTGCCGCCGCCGTATCCACCGGGGACGGGGTTGATTTGGAAAACCGGACCGCTAGTCGTCGAAGTAATCCCGGTAACCGCAACCTCGCCGTTGACACCGGCTGCGATTCCACGGCCTTCTTCCATGCCGTTACCGCCGAGAAACGTCGAGAACGTGACGGCGCCGGTCGGATTCAATTTGGTTACGAATGCATCGCGGACGCCGCTGAGATTCGGCTGAATCGGGCTGACCGCTGGAAAATCGATGGACTCAGTGAATCCGGTGACGACAGTGTTTCCTTGAGAATCCACGCTGACTCCGCGGCCTTCGTCGAGATGAGAGCCGCCGAGGTAGGTTGAATACAAAATGTCAGTCCCGTCTGCCGTTAGCTGCGTCACGAATGCATCTCGTTGGCCGTTGTAACTCGGGTCTCCGTTACCGGCGGTTGGGAAGTCCGGCGAATCAGTAAAGCCGGTCACTGTTGGCTTCGCGCTGGCGTTCATCGAGATGGCGAACGTCTCATCATTGAAACTGCCGCCAAGCAAGAATCGATATTGCACCTTCGGGTCAATGATCAACAGCCGACCCGTGTCATACGGCCCGACGTCAAAAGTGACGATTGATGAGTAACTTCCGGGTTTTGAATTCTGAATTCTGAATTCCCCCGCCACTTCCTGTCGCGCACCGTCCACTTCCTGATATAGGATCGGCCGAGGCTGGACGATATCGCCGGCGGCCGTTTCGAGTATCAAGTCGCCGGAGGGATTGATCGAAGCGTTACGCGCGCCCTCAAAGTTCAATTGAATGTCCGCGGGATCGGCGCCGGGCGACACGATGAAGTCATACTCCAATTCACCCGCATTGCTGTAATACGCAAGATCGATACCGGGATATGTGTTGTGATACTCCACCCGGCCGAATGTGTTGATGCCGGCGTACCATTCGGACGGATCACTTCCACGGTAGTAATTGGCGGTCCCGGCCAAACGTTGCGATGCAACGGGCATTGCCGCGGGATCGGCATCGAGGAGTTGCATCCGCACCACGGCCGAAACGTCAGCCTGGTGCAACGACATCACTGCTTCGTCAGGTGTGAGGAAGAGTGTATAGCCATTGCCACGTGCAAGGAAATCCACCTGGGAATCCGTTTGGCCATGATTAGGTTCAAAGCGGAGCGGGAGTCTGGCGCTGTCCGCGGCGACCATCGTCTTGGGAGATACGGTTTGGGCGCTTGCTTGTTGTCGCGGTCTGATCAGGCCCGCCATGGGGGACCGCACACCGCTTGAGGCGCCGACCGTTATGTTCATGCCGCCTCTCGAGTAAGTCGCACTATTGAGCGTCTCGAATGCAACGGCGATTCCGCTACTGCCGTTGGCACGATGCGGTAAAGCGACATTCTCAAGGCGGCGGTACATGCGAGCGTCGACCAAGTCCGAGTAAGCTACCTGCGGATCCTCCGCCGTTGTCGCAATATCGGGCGATTCGGAATGAATTGGTACTGCTATCTCTACTTGATCAGGCGAAAGTGCGGCGACCGCTGCTGACTCTTCGTCGCCTACTTGCAGCGGCGATAGGCGCGGCGAAATGCCTACGTCCTCCCATATGGGCTCCCACGCCATGCGCCCGAGCTCATAGACCGCCAGCGCAGTGAAGACTCCCACAACGGTGTCGCTTACCGGTAGCCGGGATTCAAGTTGCTCCAATAGCGGGCGGCAGTTTTTCGACCGCCGACGCTTGCTGCGACGCTCGAATGTTGTGTTCATGGCGTGCTCCAAGCAGGGGTGAAATCGGTCGGTGGACGTCGAGGGTCGTGTTGGGGGTCTCACAAATGCTGCCGTGAACCCACATTTGATAGCTACGAAGCTCGGCTGTCAACCATCTTTGTGCAACTTACGGTCTTACGGCCCTCCCGATTCGCTACCTGCTCATGCCACAGGGTAAACGCAATTCTCCGCCGTTACGAACAAATATTCCTAAAAAATCTCCGTTCCCCGCGTTTTCCGGTTGGAATCGTGCCGCAGGCAATCTGCCGAGGGCAGCGCAATGGCGGAAACCGAGTTTCAGGAGTTGATCGCACGCGTCAAAGCCGGCGACCGGCAGGCCGCCACGGACCTCGTGCGCCAATACGAGCCGACGATTCGCCTGATGGTTCGCCGCCGCCTCACTAATCCCAAACTGCGGCGCGTCCTGGACACGATGGACATCTGTCAATCGGTGTTGGCGAAGTTTTTTCAGGCGGCGGCCTCCGATCAAGTGGAGCTGGAGACACCTCGCGAGCTGCTTAACCTGTTGGCGACAATGACCAAGAACAAGATCATTAGCCACGCTCGTAAAGCCGGTGCTGCACGACGTGATCCGAAAGAAGGCATCGTATCCGCGGACGCCGGCACCGCCTTCGTCGCCCCGGGACCAACACCGAGTCAGGTTGTTTCGCGCGAGGAGCTAGAACGTGAGCTGCGAACCCGGCTGTCCGATGAGGAACGGCTGATTGCCGATCTCCGCCTGGCGGGTCGGTCATGGGCTGAAATCGCGGAACAGATGGGCAGCAGCCCCGACGCGCTTCGGATGCAATACACACGCGCCATTACGCGGATCGCGCGGCGATTGGGGTTGGAGGAACCCAATTGACAGCCTTGTCTAAGGAAACAACTCAATCCCTGGTAACTTCCGTTTGACCTGGTATGAAACACGCTGCAGGCACCTTGCTCTATCGACCAAACTCCAACGGTCTGGAAGTACTACTCATTCACCCGTCCGGGAACTACAACCGGAATGCACCATGGGGAATTCCAAAGGGTGAACCGGATCCGGATGAGACCGATCGGGAGGTGACGGCGCGGCGAGAAACGTGGGAAGAAACCGGTGTAACGGTTGAGAAACTCTTTTCCCTAGGTTTCATCAATTACCGCAAGAGCCGTAAGCGCGTTCATTGTTACGGCGGTGAACTGCCGGGCGACGCCGACCCGCATCCCGCCTCATGGGAGATCGACCAGGTAGCGTTCTTCAACATTGAAGAGGCACGGCGAGTCATTCACCCCGATCAGGCGGCTTTCCTCGACCGGTTGCTCGAACATCTGCACGGGCCTAATGAATAGGCCTCGTTCAAGGCGCAGCACGAAGTTTTGAGGATCGGTATCGGATTACTTTGGATCGGACTTGCCCGCTTGCCGCGCGAGGTCCGCGAGGAATCCATAACTGTCGACCAATTGTGCCAGTTCAGTCTCCTGGCGCAGCGCTTTGGCCTCATTCGCCAATTCTTTCTTCAGCTTTTCCGTAACGGCGAGTGCGGATTGATATCGACCTTTCTTCAGCAAGTCGAGGGCTTCCCGCTGAGTTGCGGCGAGACCGGCCTGGAAGGTCTGCATGCGTTGGACCTTCAATTTCGCCAGGGCTTTCTCTTGTAAACCAAGTTGGGCTAAGTCCATTGCGATCTCGTGCAATTTACCCGATGCGCCGATCGGGTCACTTTTGGCCCGGGACTCGGCTTTGGTTATGGCATCGGCGATGGTTCGTGTCGCCCACGACTCCTCCCAGCGTTGGACTTGCTTGGCCCAATACGGATCGGATCGCAGCACCGCGCGGGCGGCACGGGCGGCATCAATATCTCCGGATTTCATCGCGTCGTAGGTTCGTTTGAACCAGTTTAACTCTTCGTCGTCCAGCTCGCCTCCAGGCACTTTTGTGTAGTTGTCCCGTAGTGTTTTGAACGACGTGAAGTCTCCGGGCGGTAGCTCCCGAAGCTGCCGTTTCCATTCGTCGACGCTCAATTGCTCCCAAGCTTTTGTCGATTCCTCAAAGCCCACTGCCAGCTCGGGGAATTCGGCGATGAGTCGTTGTTGGGCGGCCAAATTGGCTTCATATGCGGTTCCGTCTCCGATTGGCATTCGGTGCAGTTCCTGCAGGAGCTGTTGCGTTTCTCGTTCGGCGGTCCATCAATTCAATCCGCCGATGGTTGGGACGAACCACCACGCGGCCGCGGCCAGTCCAACGCCCAGCACTACCCACCAGATCCGAACTACCACATGCCTCAGGCGTGCACGGGTGACGCCCAGCACCAGCCCGAAAGCGATTGCCACAACCATGCAGATTATCTGAGGCGACTGGGTGATGCCGAGATGCTTGATCGCAATGGCACCGAGCACCAGCAGGTTCACCAAGAGTATTGCCAACAGGATGTGGTCCAGCCGAAGTGTCGGCACTTCACGCTTCGGTCGCGCCAAACTTGGCATCCACGGCGGTCGAGGCGCCGGCAGGGGTGGGGAATCCGTGAAAGGAGGAGGACGCTTGGCCAATCGAGACCTTTCCAATGGATTCGGGTTCGACGGCATCCGTCATCTCCACACCGAAGTGGTCAGCTACGGTCCAACGGCGCCAGCGCCACTTCCGTCAACACGGCCCAGTCAGCGGCCAGAACGAATGCCGGGCGAGGCAACGCGCCAGCGCCGACCAATTGAGCCAGATAAAGTGCGTGCTGTTCCGGAAGGATCATTCGAAGATCAAGCGGGGACGTCGGCTTTAGGGCATCCGAGTCAGACACCACAGGATACGTGAGCAGTATGGCCGCGATGTCGTCCGTCTTAGTGCCCTTTTGCCGTAGTTGCCGGGCGACGAAGCGATCAACGGGACCAAGACGTCTTTGCACGAGCGACTCCAATTCGGTGAAACCCTTCACGTCGTCGTCGTCTCGTTGTTTGCGCTCTCGAAGTTGCTGCCTAACCTGTCCCAACACTTCCGCCACGCTCTCTTGGGCGGTTTCATTGTCGGTTTCCAGCGCGTTACGCAATTCCTTTAGCAAGGAACTCTCCATGCGGACCAACTCCTGCGACGGAGCCGGTTTTATTTCGGCGGAGTTCGATTTCGGCGGCTGCCATTTGCTGCGTTCCGCAGAAGGCAAAAACGGCCTGACGCTGGCGGGCGGCCGACCTGGGATGTTCCATTCCGGTGAACTTATCGTGTGTTGAATCTGCGCCTCTCGACTTTACCCGATCCGAGGATTACCGAAGTCAAATCACGCAGGAGGGCCTCGGCATGGCTCGCCGATCCGCTTTCCGAGAGCATTTTTCGAGCTTCGTTGGGGAACCCGTCGAGCAACATCTTGACTGCCAAATCTTGGGACATCTCGTCCGACTGCTCGTTGGTCAACCCGGAGTTGTTGAGGCTTTTTCGTAGGGCACTCACTGCGGGCGGCTTTTGCCACGGCGTCTCGATCGCCGCACGCAAGTCGGTCAGAGCGAGCCACCTCTTTACAAGTGTTTGCAAGTTCGGAGAGAACTGATCCATGTCGTCCAAACGACGGAGTACATCGGCCGTCTCGGAAACGCTACGACCACGCTCGGCTCCACGCAGCGCGGCTTGGAGCAAGCCAAGCGCGTGCGAGTTTCGGCCAACACGGCTCACGGCGTCCAGCAACGTTCGTACTTCTGGAGGTAGCTCGGTCTGCAACAGCCGGACTTGTGCCCGATTCGCGGCCTGGCCCCACTGCCCTTTTTCCAAAAACTCACGGAGCGACTGCAAGTCGGAAACAATGACTTGTACGCTGAGACGCTCCTCCATCGCCTCCATCGCTCGATCGATCACCGGATCAGTCAACTGTTTCGCCTTTTCGCGGGCATCTTTGGCCTGCTTAAGACTGCTCGCCGGCACCCTCGACGTCTCGGCGCGTGCGGCAAGTTCATTCAAAGCCTGATACGAAAGCTCGGTACGTTCCCGCACCGTCAGTTCGGTACCGGCGGCAACGATCGTTCGAAATGCCATTGGAGTTTGGCTTTGGCGAATCAGCAAATCGATTCGATTCGGCCAGTCGGTAACCGGTCGGAATTCATAACGCTTCGTGGTCTTTTCCCGGTCCTTCTTCGTATCCTCTTTTGGGAGCTTCAAGAGTCCGTCGTCATCGTCCCCCACTTGCGGCTCTTCCAATTTGGGAAGCGGCGTTTTCGACGGCGTAGACGGCGCTTGCATTGGGGTCTTGGGCGAAGCCTTATCCGGAGTCTGTGCATACACCACGACACAGGCGCTGAGCACCGTCAACAGTGCCAACACGCGGATGCTACCGACGCCAAGTTGCCGTGTTACCTTCGTCACGCTGAAGCACATGTTGGTAGAGACTCGAATCCTCATTCGATTCTACAACGATTCGACCGCGAGGTTATGCGAATCCATGAAAGTCTCGCACTCTGATCGGGTGAAGACACCGGGAGTCGTACCGACGGCGCGCACGCAACTTGCCCCAAGAGCACTGGCCACGCGAAGGCAATCGGACGGTTTCATTCCATTCAGCAGTCCGTAGATAAACCCCGCCGCAAAGGCGTCACCACCGCCGCTGCCGTCCACATAGGGCATGGGATAGACACCGGCCCGAAGTCGAACGCCGTCACTGAGCAACACGGATCCATCCGCGCCCATTGTGATGACGACCGTCCGCGCCCCCATTCCGCGGAAAGCCTCGGCCTGCCGCACCGGATCGGACTCGCCACAAATCAATTCGGCCTCGTGCTGATTCGGAAGGAAGACATCGACATGCGGCAACAGGTTGAGGAACGCCGATTCGTATTTGCCGGGCCCAGGAGTTACGACATCCAGAACCGTTAGGGCGCCGCTACGACGTGTCGCGGCAAACCTCGTCGCCAACTCCTCGGTGCGAATGTTCGACATAACCAGGTAACCGCCCAAGTATAGCACTTTGCCCTGAGCCTTTGGTCCTATGGGTATGTCGGCTACGCGAAACTCGGCGTTGGCGCCGAAATTGTGAATGAACCGCCGGTCCTCCCCGGAAACGTTCACGATCATCGTTTGGCTAGTGTTGCAGCCGGTGCTGGTGCGTACATGCGAAATGTCCACACCGTGCGCTTGCAACATTTCCACGACGATTCGACCAAAGGCATCATCGCCGACCCGTCCTGAGACAGCCGCGGACACCCCCATTTTTCGCAGGTTAACGGCAACGTTGGCGGCACACCCGCCGATGGTAAGCAGCATCCGATCGGTCGTCACGAGTTCGCCGGCGGCAGGCACATGAGAGATTGGATTACAAACGTGGTCGGCGACGATGATGCCGGCACAGAGCACGTCGGAGACGCTGTTCATCACACGCCTTCTTGCTCAAATATGTGAACTCCCTTCTTGTTCGAAACGATGATGTCTAGCAGGCCGTCACCGTTCGTGTCCGCAACCGTGAATTGCGTGCCGATTCCCGAAGTCCGGTCGATCTCACGCGGCTGGAACACCACTCCGCCGGCAGAACCGGGCCGGGCTTCGAACCAATAGAGAACCGCGGGCTCGCTTGAACCGGGATCGCCGTCGACGCCGTGTGCCCACCAGCGCTTGCCGCTCACCAGGTCAACGAGGCCGTCGTTGTTCAGGTCGGCCGCGTTTAGAGCATGCGATTGCGAAAATATGGGCCGTAATAGCTCCTGTGTTTCGAACGTCGGGTCGCCGGCTGTCGGAATCTGCTCATGCCACCAGAGGCCGTAGTCGTGCGGCGAACTGCTGATGACGTCCGCCAGGCCATCTTCGTTCACGTCGTATGTCACCATGTCGGCACTGGGGGGTGCGATATCCACCGGATGAAACGGCCAGGGAGTCACGCCATCGACGATGGGCGGCTGCTCCCACCAGCCCTCGGTGACCAACACGTCGACGCGGCCGTCGCTGTTGATATCGCCGGCGCCCAAGCCATGCGAGAACACTTCGGTTCCCGGCACCTTGTCGCCGGGGACGCTCTCTTTGCTAATCGGATGCGGCGTCCATAGCTGCGTCGGGTCAGGGCCGGGCTCAAACCACACCATTTGGCCTTCAGGATTGATGGCCATGACGAGTTCCTTTTCTCCGTCGCCAAATAGATCGACGAACTGGGGCGACTCATTGCAGGCGCTCGGCCAAAGCAGGTGCGGCTTCCAGCGGGTGTTGCCTTGTGGGTTCTCATACCAAATCGCCGGCTCACCTGGGAATCCAATGACAATGACGTCAGACCAATTGTCATCGTTGAAGTCACCAGGGAAAACGGCAAACGCATTGCTGTACGTCGTAGCACCATCGCCATAGTTGCCGACCGCACGGATTCGGTGCGTGTTCCAATTCGGGGCCTCATACCACAAATCACCCACGATGACGTCCGTTCGCCCATCACGATTGACATCAGCGACGGCCACCCCCTCGGAGCGGAACTTCGCATCGATTTGCGTTTTCTTCCATGTGATCGGTCCCCGCCCATCCGGCGGCGGCAGCCGCGATTCGGTAGCGAAAATCGCACCTTTAACGCCCTTAGGTTGGAGCGGAAGCGACGGACGGCTCACACGAACCGGCGCTTGCACTTCGGGCGGGTGACCTACGGATTCAAACGACCACGGACGAGGCGGCACCTCGACATGGACCGTCGTCTCTTCCAACGCACTTCCCTGCCACTCCGCGTCGCCGCGCGCGAGTTTTCGAACCTCCGACGGCGAAGTTTCGAATTGGTTCGCCGGGACGATGACATCAACGTTCAGCAGCGATGAACTGGATAGCCCAAGCAAGTCCGAAACGAGATTGCGCGGCTCCAAACCCTCAAGCACGCATCGTGTCATCTACGATCCCCGCCGTTAGATGGGGCGTGGCCCACGACGCTATTCTACCGATCCAACCGCGGAAATGCCGCCGGAGTCCTGCGCATTCGCAGGCGGCGGATGTATAGAATGCAAGAACGACACCACGCTCTTCCATGATGGGAAAGGATGAAATGCTCCATTTCGAAGGCGATAGGGATTTCTCGATTCCACCCCCTGCCCTGTGGGTACGGCTTTGCGATGGCCGGTTTCTCGTTCATTGCATCCCGGACGTGGCCAGCGTCACCAGAGCGGAACCGCTTGATGCGGAGTTCGTCATTCGGCCGGGCTTGGCGTTTGTCCGCGGCAACTTGCATACGACGTTGAAAATCACGGACGCCGAACCAGGGAAGACATTGAACTACCACGTCCACAGCAAAGGCATCGGCAGTCACAGTACGGTCGACGCGACTCTAACCCTTGCTCCGACGGATGCGGGGACTCGTGTTCGCTGGACATGCGACATTACCGAGCTTGGCGGGCTTCTCAAAGCCGTACCGAAGGGACTCGTGCAAGCGGCGGCGCAAAAAGTGATCGCGGACGTATGGAATGGAATTGAAAAACAGCTAACGCTCCCGGACCCGATATAGCCCGCAACTGGTACCTATCGGGAATTGTTGATGCGTTGGTTTAGCGAAACTCGGTTGTCGGTTTTTTTTGTAATCCGCGCCTACGGTTTTGTAAAACCGAGAACAACTTCTTTGTCAACAATCAAGTCGTAACTTCTTCGTTTGGGATTTCATCGCATTACAACTTGCTGACACATTGACCTTTCGGATCATTCGCTGAAACCGCCGAATGCATTCACGATTCGCGGCACCTGAATTGCTAATTTCAATCCATCCACGTTGACTTGTGCATCGATTGGTGAAATCGCATCGGCGGTGTGAAATGCGGTAAGCCCGGCACCATCGCGGGTCTTGGTCAAGACCAAGCCGCTTGGCCGGGATTTTGCATACGAGGTGAACGCATGACGTCCCTGTCGATCCGTTACGCGGCAGCCCTAACGCGTGAGGAATGTTGCTTGTGCGGCCGGGATACGATCCCTGGCGCCGGGCCGCAATTGTGCCTTGCGGACCGGGAAGCGGCGGTGTGCCACTGTTGCGGCCAAAAACATGCGCCTCATTGGCGGCATTGGTGCGCTTGGCGCAAGTAGCGACACGTGTCGGACGGATCGGCCGTCACACCGTCGTGCCGCCGATGGAGGCCCTGCTGGACCTGGCGCAAGCGGCCGAATGTTTCTCTTATTCCGTCGCGGATAACGTGCGCAAAGCGGCATAGAGCTAAGTAGCCCGCGCAGGACTTGCGAAGCGTTTCGCTTTTGCTAGACTTCCTGCACGAGACCATCGCCCATCGAGATATGTATTTATGTCCTTCACCGACAACCATCTTTACTTCGACGACATCGCGGTCGGCCAGGAATGGGAGTCCCTGGGACGCACCATCACGGAGACCGACCTGGTGAATTTCGCCGGCGTCAGCGGCGATTTCAATCCGATTCACGTAGACCACACCTTTGCTCAGGCATCACTGTTTCGCAAACCGATCGCACACGGTCTCTTGGTTTGGTCGATCGCCAGCGGCTTGGGAACCCATAGCCCACCGACTCGCATCATCGCCGTCCTCTCGGTGCGTGAGTGGAATTTTCTCGTTCCGGTTTTCGTCGGCGATACGGTTCGTGTTCGCGGCAAAGTGCTCGAAATTGAACCTCGAGCCCGCGGCCGACGCGGCGTTATCACCTGGCAGCGCCAGATCGTTAACCAAGACGGCAAAGTGGTTCAGGAAGGCATCACGCTTACGTTAGTGGAAGGTCGCGGCGAAGCCGCCCGCTACGCCGGCGCTGGCCGGAACGTTTGCCAGGATGCAGCGTCGTAGCAACTTTGACCATTTGACCCACCTCAGAGGCGCGCAACTTTTCATGGCCGACATTCCTGGTACTCCCCACTCGCTTCTCGTCGTTGGCTCGATCGCCTTCGATTCCATTGAAACCCCGGATGGCGCCGTCGACGACGTGCTCGGCGGTTCCGCTTCCTTCTTCTCGTACACGGCGAGCTTTTTCACTACGCCACGGCTCGTCGGCGTCGTCGGTGAGGATTTTCCCGACGAGCATCGACGCCTCTTCGAGAGTCGCCGCATCGACACCGCGGGACTCGTCACGCAACCCGGCAAGACGTTTCGCTGGAAGGGCCGCTATCACCAGGACATGAATACGCGCGATACGTTGGAAGTGCACCTCAACGTATTCGGCACATTCGACCCGGTGTTACCGACGGCATTTCGCGATAGCACTCACGTCTTCCTGGCCAACGGGAGCCCGGTACTCCAGGCGCGGGTGTTGGATCAAGTTCGAAGGCCGCAGATTGTCATGGCCGACACAATGGACTTGTGGATCAACACCCAACACGATGAATTGATGGCGTTATTGCCGCGACTCGACGGGCTCCTGCTCAACGACAGCGAGGCTCGGCTGCTGACCGGCGACGATAACATGGTCCGCGCGGGTGACGCAGTTCGCAAGATGGGCCCGAAGTTCGTGATCATCAAGAAGGGTGAGCACGGGGCGCTCTTGTTCACGAACGATGGCGTCTTTGTCATGCCGGCCTACCCGACGCCCAATGTGGTGGACCCGACGGGCGCCGGTGACAGCTTCGCGGGCGGAATTCTGGGTTATCTTGCCTCGGACGACACGCCGCCGCCGGGTCGGCTTCGACGGGCGATGGCATATGGAACGATTCTCGCCAGTTTGACGGTCGAGGGCTTTGGCCTCGATCGCTTGAAGCAAACTTCGCGGCGCGAGATCGACGACCGATTGGAAAAGTACCGCACCATGCTGGAATTCTAACCTTCACCGCCCACCGCTTCGCGAAATCACACCTATGGCCCGCCTTCGAACCTTCATCGCAGTCGAGTTCTCCAAGCCCATTCGAGATCGCATGATTGCACTGCAAGCTGAGTTCGCCAAAACCGGCGCGGAAGTCAAATGGGTGGAGCCCGATAACCTACACGTCACCCTCGTTTTTCTCGGCGAGGTGGAGGACCGCGAGCTCTTGAAGGTGTGCCGCATTACCGAGGAGTGCGCTCGGAAGCAACGTTCAACGCCACTGAGCGTCGAAAAATTAGGTTGCTTCCCGAACTTCCGTCGCCCGCGCATCGTATGGGTTGGCATCGGGGACGGAAGCCAAACGTTGTCCGACCTTCACGAGGACCTGGAGAGTCAGTTTTCCGATCTTGGATACCGCCGCGAGGAACGCCGCTACACACCCCATATGACGCTGGGCCGCGTGAAAACCGAACTTTCCAACGACCGATTTGCGGCTGCACTAACAAAACACGCCCACTGGAGAGGAGGAGATACGGTGCTGAGCGAGCTTCACGTCATGAGCAGTGAACTCTCACCGCGCGGGCCGCGCTACACGGTTCTCAGCCGCGCCCCATTAGGTTAAGGAATCGACCATGTTCATCTTTGAGAAAGCGCCATTCGCGTCATGCCATGCCTCGACCCTTGTGGAGACCGAGCCCGGGCGATTCTTCGCCGCCTGGTTCGGTGGCCGAGCGGAAGGAGCGAACGACGTCAAAATCTGGTCGGCGCATTTTGACGGCAAGAAGTGGACCGAGCCGGCCGTCGTAGCGGAGGAGCAGGGATTCCCGTGCTGGAATCCCGTGCTGTTCCGCGAGAAATCAGGACCGATTTTCCTTTTCTATAAGGCCGGGCCTAACCCGATGAGTTGGAGCGGATACCTCCGGCGCTCCTCCGACGGCGCCAAAACTTGGGATGCCGTGGAGCAACTGCCGGCCGGACTTCTCGGACCGATCAAAAACAAACCAATACAACTTGCCGACGGCGCCATCCTGGCGCCGACGTCCGTCGAGAGTCACCGTGCATGGGCGTGCTGGATTGAAAGGTCAAACGACAACGGGAAGACGTGGACACGGCATGGTCCCATCGGCGTTCCGGATCGACCATATGGAGTGATTCAACCGACACTCTTCGAAATCGCGCCAAACACGATTCTGCTCTTGTGCCGTTCACGCAGCATGAAAGCCGTCTGTCAGGCGGAATCGAAGGACGGCGGCATTACATGGAGTCCAGCAACGCTCACGGATCTGCCGCACCCGGGCAGCGGCATCGACGGCATTCAAACGCCAGACGGTAAGTTGTATTTGATCTACAACCATTCCACACAGAATCGCACGCCGTTAAACGTCGCTTGTTCGGCAGACAAGGGGAAGTCATGGAAAATGGTGGCGACCCTCGAGGATCAGCCCGGTGAGTTTTCCTATCCCGCCATGATTCACGGAAGCGACGGCAAACTCCATGTAACCTACACCTGGAACCGCAGGCACATCAAGTATCTGGCACTCGACCCTGCAAAGTTTTAGACAGACGGTTTGTGATCGGTTTTAGATCGGTAAACTGAAACCAACGTTTGTCTTGGTGAGTCTAAGAACCGGAGAACTCGATGACGGCCATAAAGCTACGATGTCTGATCCTGCCCTCACTGTTTCTGTGCTTTCCAACCTTCGTGCAGGGTCAGTCGCTTGACTCCGCTGCCGCTAAACCACCGGTCGCAAAGAAAATCCAGAAATCCAGCACGATTCACGGAGACACTCGAACGGATGATTACTTTTGGATGCGAGAGAAGTCGAATCCCGAAGTAATCTCCTACCTGACTGCGGAGAATGCGTACGCCGATGCCGTTCTGAAGCCAACGGTTCCGTTTCAGGAAAAGCTCTACAGCGAAATGCTGGGCCGAATCAAACAAACGGACGATACTCCACCGGCACGTCGCGGCAAGTATTGGTACTACACGCGCACCGAGCAGGGTAAGCAGTACCGAATCCACTGCCGCAAACACAAGACACTCGACGCAAAAGAGGAGATCATTCTCGATTCGAATGAACTCGGAAAAGGCGAGAAGTTCTTCAGCGTCGGCGTGTTTGCCGTCAGCGATGACCATAACCTGCTTGCGTATTCCACGGACGTAACGGGCTTCCGCGAATACACGTTGCACGTCAAAGATCTACGAACCGGAAAGTTGCTGCCGGATCAAATCGCGAAGGTTCAAATCGCCGTTTGGGGCGCCGACAACAACACCTTGTTTTACATCACAGAGGACGAGGCGAAACGGCCGTATCGGCTGCATCGCCACACGTTGGGCGGCAAGGTGGATGAAGTTGTGTACGAAGAGAAGGATCCGCTCTACGTGCTGGTGGCCCGCCGTTCGCGTGACCGAAAGTTCGTGTTGATTGATTCGGACAGTTCAACCACCAGTGAATGCCGCTACCTACGGGCCGACAAACCGACGGAAACACCCAAGGTCATTCTGCCGCGCGAAGAAGGCCATCGCTATGACGTAGATCATCGCGACGGACTTTTCTACATTCGGAGCGACAAAGATGCAAAGAATTACCGGCTGGTCACGGCCCCGGTTGCCGATCCGTCTCCGTCAAATTGGAAAGAGATGATGCCTCATCGTCCCAACGTATTGCTTGAAGGCGTTACGCTCTTTGCCAACCATGCAGTCATCACGGAGTCTGAGGCCGGCCTCCATTCATTGCGGATCCACGATTTCCGTTCAAGCCTGAATCATCGTGTCGATGTCCCAGAGGCCGTTTATTCCATTCGCACGGATGCAAATCCCGAATTCGACACAACCACCCTGCGGTACGGCTACGAATCCTTTGTCACGCCGGACTCGATCTACGACTACGACATGGACAAAAGTGAACGAAAGCTCGTGAAGCAAACGGAAGTAAAGGGACACGACCCATCGCGTTATTACTCCCAGCGCATCATGGCGACGGCGGCCGATGGCGTCCAAGTGCCCGTCTCTCTCGTGTACAAGAAGGGTTTGGAAAAGAATGGGACCGCGCCGATTCTACTTTACGGCTACGGCTCCTACGGCGCGAGCATGACTCCGGAATTCGACTCCAATCTCATGAGCCTGCTCGACCGCGGCGTTGTCTATACCGTCGGCCACATCCGCGGCGGGCGCGAAATGGGTGAGGCGTGGCATGACCAGGGCAAGATGCTCAACAAACGAAACACGTTCACGGACTTTATCGCCGTTGCCGACCACCTCGTTGCCCAGAAGTACGGCGCCCGCGATCGTTTGGTTATTCAGGGCGGCAGCGCCGGGGGTCTGCTGGTTGGCGCCGTCGTGAACATACGGCCTGACTTGTGCAAGGCAGGGGTGCTCGAAGTGCCATTCGTGGACGTCATCAACACGATGCTCGACGCTTCGCTGCCGCTGACGATCCAAGAATACCTCGAGTGGGGCAATCCCAATTTGAAGGACGAGTACGAGTACATGAAGTCGTATTGCCCGTACACCCACATCGCTGCAAAGGACTACCCTGCCCTGCTGGTGCGAACATCCTTCAACGACAGTCAGGTCATGTACTGGGAGCCGGCCAAGTATGTGGCCAAGCTGCGCAGCCTGAAAACAGACAAGAACCCTTTACTATTCACCGTTAACATGGCGGCGGGGCACGGCGGTCATTCGGGCCGGTATGACAGCCTCAAGGAAGAGGCACTGACCTATGCGTTCATTCTCTATCAGATGGGAATTACGAATTGATTTGGCGCAGCCGCCGGCTGGCCTCTTCCAGCCCGACATCGTTGAATGCAAAGCAAAACCGAATCAGGTTCTTCCCTTTCCCTTCGGAATAGAAAGCCGAACCGGGAACCGCGCCGACGCCGACCTGCCGGATTAGGCCCTCGACAGCTGCAACGTCGTCGTCGTAACCGAGTTTCGTGTGATCGGCCATGATGTAATAGGATCCACGCGGCTTACTGACACGAAAGCCGACGTCTTCCAGTGCGCGAACTAATAGGTCACGTTTCGGCGAATACAGGTCGCGCAACGTCTGAAGCTGGCGGTGATTCGCAATGGCATCGACGATGCCGTGCTGTAAAGGCGACGGAGCGCAAGCGTAGCTGAACTCATTCACCAAGGCAATCTTGTTCGCCAACGGCTGCGGCGCGATCGCATAACCGAGTCGCCAACCCGTAATGGCCAGCGTCTTGGAAAACGACGTGATGGTCACCGTTCGGTCGGCCATTCCGGGTAGCGTCGCCATACTGACGTGCTCAGCCCCGTCATAAAGCATGTACTCGTAGACTTCATCCGTCACGGCAAGCAGATCGTTTTGCTGACAAAACTCCGCAATCACACCCAGTTCATCTCGCGTGAAAACCTTGCCGCTGGGGTTCGACGGCGTGTTGATGAGAACGGCACGGGTTCGCCGTGACAGTTGCGCCTCCAGATCGGCCGGGTCAAACGACCAATCCGGCGAGCGAAGCGGTACGAATCGCGGCCGGCCCCCTCGCAGAGCCAGGCTTTTAAGGTGATAGCCGTAGAATGGCTCGAAAAGAATCACTTCATCGCCTTCTTCAATAAAGGCGTCAAACAAACAACTGAAGGCGCCGGTCGCGCCCGCGGTGACGACGATGTTTCCTTCATAGGCGTCCGGGTTGGCGTCGATCCCGTTGTACTCGCGAGCCTTGGCGGCGATTGCCTCTCGCAACGGGTCGATTCCGGAATAATGCGTGTACGTGTTGTAGCCGACCTTTTCCAAGCCGGTCTTCATCGCCTCGTAGGACGCATCCACCGACCGAACGACTTCAGGCCGTGGCTCGACCTGGCAGATTCCCTGCGCTAGATTAATGCCGCCGACCTCTTCCACAATCCGGGTCCAGCGGCGGATATCGGAATGCTCAAGATTGGCAACTCGGCTTGCACATCGCATGTCGAATCTCTTATCGAGGTGATTGGTTGCGAGCGCTGCACACGATTCCTGTTATACGTGATTGCATTTCGCCGGACACGATATGGCCGCTTCGATTGAATATGAAACCCCCTGCGACGAATTCCCTATAAATGGAGCGAAAGAACGAAACTAACTACAGCCCAAGCGTATGAAATGATCCCGCTTCGCAATGTGGCCCTCTTACTATGCGGATGGCTCATGCTGCCGAACGTCGCGTTCGGTGCCCAAAACGCGCCGCTGGTGCTTTCCCCCTGGAGCATCGCGCCGTTTCTTTTGCTATTAGTTGCGATCGCAGCGTTACCCATCTTCGCGCAGCATTGGTGGCATCGTAATCGCAACCGAGCAATCGTGTCCGCGGTGTTTGCCGTGCCTGTGGTGGCCTATCTGTACTACGTTCAACGAGCGACGGGTCAGAACGCCATGGGCCCGTTGATCCACGAATTGAAAAACTATGCCGCGTTCATCGTTCTTCTCGGTTCGCTCTACATTGTGAGCGGCGGCATCATGATCACCGGAGACATCCGCGCGTTGCCTTCTACCAATGCCCTTTTTCTCGCGATCGGGGCGATGTTGGCCAATATCATCGGTACCACAGGCGCCAGCGTGCTGCTCATTCGGCCCGTGCTCCGAATTAATAGTGAGCGAAAAAACACGGCCCATCTCCCGATCTTCTTTATTTTTCTCGTCAGTAACCTCGGTGGCCTGCTGACGCCGCTCGGCGACCCGCCACTCTTCCTGGGTTTCTTGCACGGCGTACCGTTCTTCTGGACGTTGGCGCTTTGGCCGATATGGCTCATCGCCAACGGGATCGTTCTTGCGATTTTCATTATTTGGGATACGGTTGCCTACCTTCGGGAGACCAAGGCATCCATTCACCGCGACATCACCCAAATCGAGCCGTTGGCGATACGCGGAAAGATCAATTTCTTGTTCCTTACCGGCATCGTGGTCGCCGTATTGCTTCAGGGTTTGCAGCTTCCCGAATGGCGTGGCTATGCGTCCGTTGGAATAATGGGAGCGATGGCCGTGCTATCGTTGGTCGCTACGCCCCGAGGACTCCGTTCCGCGAACCGTTTCGAATGGGGACCGATCATTGAAGTGGCAGTGCTTTTTGCCGGAATATTCGTCACCATGGTGCCCGCCCTGGAGTTGCTTGCGGCACACGGCAAGGATTTCGGAATCTCGAAGCCCTGGCAGTTCTTCTGGATTACCGGCAGCCTGTCGGCGGTTTTGGACAATGCGCCTACGTATATGACGTTTGGAACGCTTGCTGCCGGCTCCCATGATCTCGGCGTATTGGTAACGAATGAGGTCGCCGGCATCAACGGGCCGTTGGTCTTGGCCGCCATTAGTTGCGGTGCGGTTTTCATGGGCGCAATGACCTATATCGGCAATGGCCCCAACTTCATGGTGAAAGCAATGGCCGACGCCGCCGGCTATCGGACTCCATCGCTCCTGGGTTATCTTGTATACTCCTGCTTGATCTTGCTGCCCGTTTTCGGGTTGGTGACTTTGTTGTTCTTTCGGACGTCGTGACCTACAAAGGGTGGAAGTTATGAGCATTCAATCGCCGCTTTCGACCGGGCCTCGTCTCCCCGAAGCATGGGAGAGCCTCCGAAAAAACTGGTGGCTGATGTTGCTCTGCGGAATTGCGCTCCTCGCGATAGGCAGTTTCGCCATCGTTTACTCGATCGCCGCAACGTTAACAACGATGATGGTGTTCGGTGTGCTGCTGGCCGTTGGCGGAGGAGTTCACATTGCAAGTGCGTTCATGGCTCGCCATTGGCGCGGGTTCTTCCTGCATTTGCTTGCCGGTGTTCTCTACCTGATCACAGGAACTCTTATAATCGAACGGCCGCTTATGGCCGCCGAGATGCTTACACTCCTGATGGCAGCCGTGCTTACCATCGGCGGGCTTTTCCGAATTCTCGTTGCATTGGTCGAACGGTTCCCCGCCTGGGGTTGGGTGTTGTTGAACGGCGTCATCACACTGATTCTGGGTGTGATTATCTGGAGGCAGTGGCCCTGGTCGGGACTGTCGATCATCGGGCTTTTCGTCGGGATTGAAATGATCTTTAGCGGTTGGGCGTGGGTCATGCTTGCGATGGCCCTGCGATCGGGGGCCGCCCGGTGACGCATGATAGATCAACGCCGGCCGGTTCCGAGGCGGACGGCGCCGACGCGGCGCACCTGGGACGTTCGTATGGCGCCATCATGACGCCGGAGAACTGGCAGGTCGACGTCGGAGTGCCGCCGGTCGAGGAAACCGTGGCGCCCAGTTCCCCGCCTTCGGTGGAGCGGATCGTCGAAGCGTTACTGTTCATCGGCGGCACGCCGTTAACCGCGGATCACGGTTGTGAGACGATTCGCGGACTGACGCCGGACGAATTCACACGGGCGATCGACGTCCTGAATCGGGAGTATCGGCGTCAGGCTCGACCATATGTTGTCCGCCTTCAAGAGGATGGCTACGTACTCGCACTTCGACCACGCTATCTGCCGCTGCGCGATCGGCTTTACGGCGGCACTCGTGAAGCACGCTTGTCCCCCTCGGCGATTGATGTGCTCGCGCTCGTCGCTTATCGCCAACCAGCGACCAAACACGAGATCGACAGCATCCGCGGCAATGACTCAAGCGCTATCCTACGGCAGCTGGTTCGTCGCGGTTTGATCGCCGTCATTCAGCGCGCAGACGGCCAACGTCGGCAAGTGTCCTACGGCACGACGCCGCGATTCCTGGAATTGTTCGGCCTCAGCAGCATTGACGATCTGCCGCAGACACAAGACCTGCAAATGTTGTGAACCATTTTCTTTTTGATCGCGTCTAATGAGCGACGTTACAATAGGAGATACAAGGAGGCCACGTAACTCAACGTGACGCTAGATAACCTGCGCGATGACCTGACCGTTCATCAGGAACGAGCGTTTCTCGTGAGCGTGTCATTACCCCACCGCCCCTTTGTCGGGCGCGATCCGCTCGAAGAACTTACTGGCCTTGCCACCACGGCCGGCGCCGTGGTCGTCGGCGGCTTCGTGCAACGCCGTCATGACATCATTCCGGCCACTTACATCGGCAAAGGCAAGCTCGCCGAACTTCAAGAACAGGTTGAGGGCCTCGATGCCGATGTCGTGATTTTCGACAACGACCTTTCGCCGGCCCAAGTACGGAACCTCGAGAAAGCGACCAACGTCAAAGTCATCGATCGCAGTGAACTTATTCTCGACATATTTGCCACGCGCGCCCGGTCGGTGGAAGCTCGCCTTCAAGTGGAGCTGGCGCAACTCGAATACGCCCTGCCCCGCTTGCGCAAGATGTGGACACACTTGTCACGCTACAAAGGTGGGATCGGCCTACGGGGGCCCGGCGAAACTCAGCTCGAAGAAGACCGTCGACTCGTCGCACACCGCATCCGCGACCTCAAGGCACGCTTGAGCGAAGTTCAGGCACGAAAACAACGCGAGGTACGGAGCCGCTTCGAAGAGCACACGGTTTCGCTGGTGGGTTACACCAACGCCGGCAAGAGTACTTTGATGAACGCCCTCACCGGTGCGGGTGTCGTAGCCGAAGACAAACTTTTCTCAACTTTGGACACCCGAACGCGACAGTGGCATATCAAAGACTGGGGCCGAATCCTCCTTAGCGACACCGTCGGCTTCATTCGCGATTTGCCCCACCACTTGGTGGCTTCATTCAAAGCAACTCTGGAAGAGGCAAGGCAATCCCGTTTGTTGCTGCATGTCGTGAATGCGTCCAGCGAAATGGCTGAAGTACATATCCAGGCCGTCAACCAGATTCTGCGCGAGCTGGATTGCGCCAGCAAGCCGACACTTCTTGTGCTCAATCAGATCGATCGCCTGTCGGACCGCTCACTATTGGACGTGCTCATGAAGCACCACCCCAAAGCCGTGGCCATCAGCGCGGCTACCGGGCAGGGACTGGACGATCTACGCGACGCCGTTGTCGAAATGCTGAGTGCTGATTTCGCGGACGCGGAGATCGAAACCGACGCCGGAAACGGCAAGCTTCTCGCCTACCTCGGCGCCCACGCGGAGATTTATCGGCAGGAGTTTCAAGACGGACGTGTTACAGTGCGTTGCTACTTGCCGCGCCACTTGCTGCACCACATCCAGGGCTCAAACGTACAAGTGCGATTCCTCGGACGCGATGGCGCCGTCGGCGCGCGGCTCAAGCACAAGGCTAACGGAAATCATTGAGTTTCTTCCGCCGATCCGGATTCCTTTATTCGCTCCTCATCGACAACCAAACCTGCCGTGGCGCGAAGCTGTTCCATGATTGACTCCAGCCGCTTCGTCCGAATCTTCGTGTCCTCATCATATTTTTGCGTCAACCCGTTACGTTTGTTCGGCTGTTGGGCGTCGCGGAAGAAACTCGTCACGAAAATCGGATTGCGCCGCTCCAACACCGCAACGTAATAGTGATCCCGAGGCCGATCGTGCACGACGGCAGTTTCGCCGGGGACTTTGAGTTCGTGCAGTTTCTTGATCATTTCGACTCCGGCGTGCTCAACCTTCGTTTCCGGGATCCGGTAGTGTTGGAACTGTCCACCTTGTTGCGTGGGCATCGCGCTCGGCGGATCTTCTAGCGGGGACACCTTGTCCAGGTGTATGATCGGTCCGCCATACTTGCTTTCGTCGCGCAGTGCCCGGACGGCTTCCAGTTCCGACACCTTCATTTCTCGAATCTTTGCGGCGACACGTTTGGCTTCCTCTTCGGCGAGCGGCCGCGCCTTGTCGGCTAACCAACGAGCCAACACCTTGTCTCGAGCTTCTTCGAATGACGGCACGTACGGTCCCTTGTCGTCAGTCTTCCAGAAACGGAACTGCTCGCCGCTCAGAAAATCATCTGCGGTTTGGGGATCGTACATTCCGGACAACTTATTCGTCAGATCGCGAGCAAATTCGCGATCGGACTTGGATGATCGGGCTGGACCCCAGCCACGATTCATGATGGCTTTCAGTGGCGCGATCCCGGTGTCCTCGGCGACGTCGTACTGATCTCGCGCTTTGACCGTACCTCCACGCTTCAGGCCCCAGCGCTTTACGACTTGATCGATCTTTTCGCGTGCGTCGACATACCGGAGGCTCCCGTCATAGTAGACAGCGGCGGCAGCGGACAGCGGCGCAGACGCTGTCGTATTCCCCAACACAAGGGCGGCGACCGCTTCTGCATTGGCAATGCCCCGCGACCGCAAGTCCTTGTAGGCGAGTGCCGAAGCCGTGAGAGGCGTTCCGCCGGCGGCGATGCCCGCTATCGCGCCGGCCTGTTGCCGCACGGCGTCCGACGTTCGCGGATCGGCAAGGGGGAATGCCAGTCGAGTGCGACGCCTGAGATCGTTACTAAACTGCATCATTGCATTCTGAAGCAACTCCTTCGCCATGTCATTGCGCAGCCGCTCATCGACGAACGGCCTGATCGCGGCCAGGGACAGATACGGCGACTCCGGCATTTCGGCACGTTGGAAGGCCGTTGCAAGGACCGGCCCGGCCACTTCAGCACTTGGTGGTGCACCGGCCATGGCGGCCATCGGTGCGGCGCTGGCGCCGGTGAGAAGGACATTGGCCGCGGCCCGCGCACGGCCGACAAGCTCCAGTCGACTCGCACTCGATAGATAACCGGCCCAACCGTCGACAAAGGCAGGCGTGCCGGTGCCGACGCCGGCCAAGGCTTGTGCCACGGTATTCGCAACCACGGCCGGTTGATTACGCGACGAATCGTGAAATGTGAATTGGTAGCTAATCCACGATGGCGAATCAAAGCTCATCCGCGTCTTTCGATACTCATCGATCACGGCAGCCGCATAGCTCAGCGGCTGACTCAATTGAAGCGCCGCCAAAGTGACATCCACGGCGTGCTGGATTTGCGGTGAATCGGGGGTACCGCCAACCCACTCTAATTGGAAGCGTCCGGGCTGCTTGAAGCCCGCCTCTTCAGCGCCCGGATCATACAAGCGTTCCTTGTTCTTCTCGTAGAGTTCCTTCAACTCGGCTTCGGTCGCCTCGCCGGCCTTGTTCAGGAATTCCGCATGATGTACGGGAATCGGCAACAACACAATCGTGTTTTCGGTGCGTTGCTCTTGGTAGTACTCCCACAGTTGATGCGGCGTGAGGGCAACCGGCAGCATGAACTGACTGTCAGCGCCCAACATGGCCTCCTGTGCCATCTGCACGCGGAACTCATCGCGCAGAGCACCAAGCAGCAATTCCGGTGAGTAGTTGCGGAAGCGCCTGCCGAATGAGGCTTGAATTTGCCTATCGTCTTCCTGACTCAAGCCGGTAGGTATCAGGTGGTTGAGTAACGCCTTGACGTTCTCCGTTGAGAGTTGAATGCCGAGATCCTCGGCCTGCCGTTGCCAGATCATGAAATCGAGGAGGGCTTTGCTTTCAAGCGACCCCCCGAAGAATAGGCCGCCGAGACGAGAGTACAATACGGAGTCCTGACTGATCAATGCCCGCAGTGTTTCGATTATGGCACGATCAGGCATCCGTTGCGGATCGGACATAGTCATCTGTATGTTTTGGAGGTTATCGAAATCGCGTCGAAGTTGGCTCAGTATGAATCTTCGAGTCTCTTCGTTGAATTGTTGCCCAACCATAAAGGAACGATATTGGCCGATTTGCATAAGGAGACGGGTGATGCCACTTTGCGAATCCGGTGTGAACTGGGCGCGGGGTAGCTCCATGCGAATTCGTTGCTCGGCCCAATGGCTCGAGGTAATCATGGCGTTCAAAACGTACTGATTGGCGATTTCCCGCTGTGTCCGAAGCTGGTAAAGCTCGTTGATCGAGACCGGCTTGGCGTACAGGGTCGCCGCCGTGTCCGGCCGGGAAGCCGACAGGCCGAAGACCTGGCCGATGCCCATGAAGAAGTCCCAGCCGGTCGACATCGAGCCGGTGAGCACAAACATGAACATGCACATGATGGCCAGGGCGGCCATGAAGGCCTTTTGATGTTTCCGAAATCCGTGGAAGGGGTTGAAAGCCATTTCGCTTCCTCTACTTATGTCAAGCAGGCGAAACAGGAATTAGGCCGCCCGACTTGACACTCGAGTTAAGGATGTAGTATGGGTGAGAGGCGGACTCCATCCAAAATAGGGATTGTAGCGAGTTGAAAGTTTGACACAACGGCAATCGGGAGCCGAGTATGGCGGCACGGAAAAAGAAGAATCTGGTCATCGTCGAATCGCCGGCTAAGGCCAAAACGATCGGCAAATACCTTGGGGGCGACTTCGAAGTCGCTGCCAGCAAAGGCCACGTGCGCGATTTGCCGAAGTCCCGGTTCGGCATCGACATTGAGGGCGGCTGGGTTCCAACGTACCGATCACTGGACGACCGCAAGGAACTCTTGAAGACGTTGAAGCGCCAGGCGAAGGCCGCCGCCGCAGTCTACCTGGCGCCCGACCCGGATCGCGAAGGCGAGGCGATCGCCTGGCACCTGAAGGAAGCGCTCGGCCTCAAAGACGAGAAAGTCCATCGGGTCACGTTCAACGAAATCACGAAACGCGCCATTCAAGACGCTTTCGAGAATCCGGGCACGATCGACATGGACAAAGTTCGTGCCCAGGAGGCCCGGCGGTTTCTCGACCGAGTCGTCGGCTACCACCTAAGCCCGCTCCTGAGCCGCAAGCTGGCGCAACACCTGAGCGCCGGCCGGGTTCAATCGGTCGCTGTGCGGCTCATCGTTGAACGAGAACGTGAGATTCAAAAGTTCGTTCCGGAGGAATTCTGGAAGATCACGGCTACCGTGGCCCTTCCGGGAAAGGTCAAGAAAAAAGGACCGCAAGTCCGGAAGCAGTCAGCGGCAAAGAAGAAGACCGCGGAAGAAGAAAATGGTGAGGCCGTTGAGCTTCCCGAAGGCGCCTTCCTCGCGGAGTTGGCCGAATGGAAAGGTCAGAAGTTCAAGGCCGGCAACGGCGATGAGGCATCCGCTATCGTCACGGCCCTCGAAGGCGCCGACTACGTCGTCAGCAAGGTCGAACAGAAGGAGCGCGTTGAAAAAGCACATGCGCCATTCACCACGAGCACTCTCCAGCAACAATCCAGCTTGCGGCTTCACTATTCCGCCAAGCGAACGATGATGCTGGCCCAGCGTCTTTATGAGGGTGTTGAATTCGGTGACGAGGGGTCAGTGGCGCTCATCACCTACATGCGTACCGACAGCACGCGGGTGTCCGCGGATGCACTTACTTCCGTCCGTGACCACATCGGCAAGAAACTCGGGCCAAACTATCTTCCGGCGGAAGCGAACCGTTATACGTCCGGCAAGAGCGCCCAGGAAGCGCACGAAGCGATCCGCCCCACTGACCTGTCGTACACGCCGGAACGCGCGGCGAAGTATTTGCCCCAAGATCAATTGCGGCTGTACACGCTCATCTACAACCGCTTCGTCGCCAGCCAGATGACGCCGGCCGTCTTCGCGGTTACCAATATCGATGTGAAAGCCGCGGACGGCGTTTTCAAAGCTCAGGGCAAGATCCTAAAGTTCGACGGTTATCGCCGAATTCTCCCTCCCGCCGGGAAGCAGGAGGATGCCCTGTTGCCGCCTGTCGCGGAAGAGCAGAAGCTCGACTTACTCGATTTGTCGCCCACACAACATTTCACACAGCCGCCGCCGCGCTATAACGAAGCGTCGTTGGTGAAGTCGTTGGAAAAGGAAGGCATCGGTCGACCAAGCACGTACGCCTCCATCATCAGCAAGATTCAGGAGCGCGGGTACGTCGAACAGAAAGAACGCCGCTTCTTCGCCACCGATATCGGCATCCACGTGACGGAAGTTCTGGTCGAGCATTTTCCCAAGGTGATGGACCTGAAGTTCACCAGTCACATGGAGGAGGAGCTTGACCGTATCGAGGCCCACAAGATCAAGCGCGACGAGGTGTTGACCGAGTTCTATGAGCCGTTCAAACAAGCGCTCGCGGAGGCGGAACCGAAACTGCTCGCCGATGCAGAGAAGTGTCCCGAATGCGGCAAGGTGTTAGTGCAAAAGTTCAGCAAGGCGGGCAAATTCTTCGGATGCTCCGGATACCCGGAATGCACTTACATCAAACGAAACCGCGAGAATAAGCCCCGCGAGGCCCCGATTCCGACGGAACACATCTGCCCGAATTGTCAGAAACAAATGGTGCAGCGGATGGGTAGGCGGGGCCCGTTTCTCGGTTGCAGCGGCTACCCTGAATGCAAAACAACGATGAATTTGGATGCCGAAGGGAAACCGGTGCTCACCGCCAAGCCAACGGAACACTTATGCGACAAATGTGGGCAGCCGATGGTCATCCGTGAAGGTCGGCGTGGGCCGTTTCTGGCCTGTAGCGGCTATCCGAAATGCAAGAATGCGAAAGACGTCGATGCGGAAGGCAATCCCCTCAAGCCCATCGACACGGGTGTAAGCTGTGAGAAATGCGGGGCGCCGATGATGGTGAAGAAGGGGCCGCGGGGCCCATTCCTCGGATGCAGCAGTTACCCTCGTTGTCGCAGCACCAAGCAAATGCCTGCGGAGTTGAAAGAGAAACTCAAAGACGTCCTTCCGACGCCGGTCAAGAAAGCGACTCCAGCGGTTGAAGTGCACGAAACGTGTCCGGAATGCGGTGCGCCCATGAAGCTTCGTCCGGGTCGCAGAGGTTTCTTTCTTGGGTGCAGCAAATACCCGAAGTGCCGCGGCACACGTGAGGCCTCGCCGGAGTTATTGGAACAACTCCAGGCCGCCCCGGCATAGAGCCGCCCTGTGCGTTGTCGCCGGACCCTCGTCACGACCCGGCGACTCGGAGCAAACACACCGCGAAGTAACTCTGATCGTCCATCCAGATTTCATCTACCGAGAACCCGGCCGACGAAGCGACGAGCTCGATTTCCTCCAGGCTGTATTTGTACGAATACTCGGTCAAGATCGACTCGCCTTCCGCAAAACGAAATGAGTTATTCTGAATCTCCACGATCTGTGCTTCCCGACTGACGAGGCACATCTCAATTCGTCCCTGAACCGGATGATAGAGCGCATGGTGCCAGAACTGATCGAGTCGGAAGTTCGCGCCGAGTTCGCGATTGATTCGGGCAAGCAAATTCAAATTGAATGCTGCTGATACACCCTCCGCATCGTTGTACGCGGCCGTGATGATGGCCGGGTCTTTCTTCAGGTCGACGCCCAAGAGCATTACCCCGTCCTGTCCGCATCGGCGCGCCGATTGCCGTAGCAACGTTATCGCCTCGGGCGGCGTGAGGTTGCCGATGGTTGACCCCGGAAAATACACGACGCGCCGTTTCGCGGCGTGACGGAAATCGGGTGTCTCAAACGGAGCGGTGAAATCCGCACATACCGGCGTGATCGGGATCTTCGGGTAAAGGTTCGCCAGCTGCCGGGCCGATTCACGGAGGTGCTTGCCCGAAATATCAACGGGCACGTACCCTACAGGGTTCACGAGGTGATCCAGCAGTAGACGGGTTTTGATGCTGCTGCCGCTACCGTATTCAATGAGAACACACTGCTCTCCGAGAAGATCAGCCATGTCGGGGGCGTGATCCGCCATGATGCCGAGCTCGGTGCGCGTCAAGTAGTACTCGTCTACGTTGCAGACCGCGTCGAAGATCTTCGAGCCGGCTTCATCGTAGAAGTACTTGCACGGCAATCGCTTCGGCGACGATCGCAGTCCCTCCAACACATCGCGCAGAAGCGCTGGAATGGCGCCGTTACGTTGCTCGGAAGACGGGGTTCGAATGTGTGTGGTAACCATTACAAGTCCTTTGCTAGCCGGATGCCGCTGAATTGCCAACGCGCTTCCGGCGGGAAGAAATTGCGATACGTGAGCCGGGCATGCGACCGTGGCGTGGCACATGACGCACCGCGGAGCACCATCTGGTTGCACATGAACTTTCCGTTGTATTCTCCAAGCGCGCCCGTCAGGGCAACGTATCCCGGATAGGCGACATAGGGACTTGCCGTCCATTGCCAGACATCGCCGTACATCTTGAAAAGCGGACCTTGGTCGTCGTCTGCGGCAGGCGCGGCGGGGTGGTAGTTCTTGCTCTCAAGGAAATGGCCCGAAACACTAGAAGTGTCCGCGGCGATTTCCCATTCAGCCTCGGTTGGCAAACGGGCGCCCGCCCAGCGCGCAAAGGCATCTGCTTCGTAGTAACTCAAGTGACACACGGGTTCATCAGCCTGAAGTGGTTGACGGCCATTCAGCGTGAAAGTAGTCCACGCATTGCATTCTTGTTCCCAATACAGCGGGGCGCGCCATTGATGCGTGTCTCGCGCCGCCCAACCGTCCGAGAGCCAGTACTCCGGACGCGCGTAGCCGTTATCGTTGACGAATTCCAGGTATTCGCGGTTGGTGACGGGCCGATTGGCAAGCTGAAAATCGCGCACGAACGCTTGATGTCGCGGTGATTCGTTGTCGAACGCAAATCCGGCGCCTTCTTTCCCGATGAGAGCTAACCGCCGCTGAAACGGCACCCATTGGAAAGCCGGCTTCGACCCGGCAATGCCCCCGCCATGATGATAGGCCGGATCAAGCGGATTCAATGAAAACGCATGCTTAATGTCCGTCAGAATAAGCTCCTGATGCTGCTGTTCATGATTCAGTCCAAGCTCCAGGACCGATTCGAGGTCGTCAAGCCGACCGTTGGTTGTCGTTGTTGTTTCCAACAGTTCCGCAATGTGAGCATCGACGTGCGCACGGTAGTTGAATACCTCGGCCACGCTGGGTCGAGAGACCAATCCGCGCTGCGCCCTGGGCCAACGTGTCCCGATAGCGTTGTAGTACGAATTGAACAAGTAACTGAACGTTGGATGGTACACTTGGTAGTCGGGAGCATGCGTCGAAAGGACGAACGTCTCGAAAAACCAGGTGCTGTGCGCGAGATGCCATTTGATCGGACTCGCGTCCGGCATCGACTGAAGTAGGCAGTCTTCGGTTTCGAGTGGCGCGCAAAGTGATTCCGTGCCTTTGCGTACGGCACGGTAACGGTCGAGAACCGTATCGAAGGGGCGGCGGGCGCGTGGGTCCGTCACCGTGCGTGCTTGATGCGATGTCATAGGTGGCCTCGCTAAAGCCCGCGCCGGTGCGGGTTTCTTCATTATATGGAGCGGCGGTCATTTCGCGCACGTACATTCCGGCATTGGAACGTCGGCCGCCTTCAACATGCCAGTGCTTTTTTTCCTCGCCGCATTCGCATGACGTTAATTCGTGAGATAGACTTCCCTTAGCCTGTGTAAACACGGCCTGACGTTCCGCTCTATCACAACGTCACCGTTGAAACCGGGCTGCTGGCCATACGGAACATTCCCCCGGGCAGCAGCATGATCTGTGTCCGATTCGAAACCGCTGACATCTATACCTAGCGGGCTTTCGAAGCCACTCATGCGGCACGGTCATCGCACCGGGAACCCGACCCACTGGTGCTAGCGGACATCTAAAGGAAGCACGGATCATGCCAAGAGCGTTACCCGATATGGATGTATTCGCAAATGGTGAGTCACCGCACGACTCAGCCGGCGAACATCTGCAAGATCGATCTCCTCATCTGGAGCCAAGTATCAATGGTGCTTCCGCAGCGGTCCACCGAGAGGGCTGGGATGCCGACAACCAATCGGTAAACCTGGGCGGCAACCCAGCCGACGATCACCTCGGTCTTTTGGAATCGTTGGGCCTATCGCCGGACGGGGCGCCGAAGGATGCCGTGAATCCGGAAACCGATCCACTGCGGCGCGAGAACCTTGAGCTTCGGGAGATCATCGCCGAGTTGAAGCAAGCCCTCGAACCGAAGGCCCCCACTCCCGATCCAGCCATTGCCGAAAAACAAAAGGAATTCGAGGCACTGCTTGAAGAGAAAACGGAGATCATTCGCGCTTTGCATCTGAAAATAAAGGAATCGCAGGGGCATCGCCCGGCATCGGCCGGCGCCGCGGAAGATGAGTTGCTCGCGCTCAGCGAAGAGCTGGACCGCGAGCGCTGCCAGATGCAACAGGAGCAGAAACAACTCGAAGACGAGCGCAAACAGCTCAAGGATGACGAGCAAATGATGACAAAGCAGCTGCGCGATATGGAAGTGCAAATGGCGCGTGAGCGTGCCGACTTTGCCCGCCAGCGCAGCGAGTTGACTCGGATTTACGAAGAAATTCGCCGCGAGATGGAAAACATCGAGCGCAATGGCCTCCTCAATCAGCGACTTGGGCAACTGCGACAGCGCTTGCATGAAACCGGCGCGGCTGTCGGCGCACCTCCTCGCTCCGGTTCAAGTACCATCATCCCTTCGCCCCGACCCGCCGCCACTCCCGCTTCCGAGAATCGCGACCCGACTCCGCCGAAGCGGCGCGAAAGCTTTATCGGTCGCATCTTCGGATAATGCCGCAACTCGATAGGGTTACGCGGTGGGAACGGTGAACATTTCCGACCACGGCGACTGGTTCAGCCCGTTGACAGCCTTGACCCAGTAGTAATAGGTCGGGCCCTGCGGAACGCGACGGTCGATGTATTGATAGTGGGTAACGTCGATGTCTTCGTGGTAGTCCACTTTCGCAATCAATGCGTGATTGGTTGGCGCCGTCGATCGGTCGATATGGAATAGCTTGGCGCCGATATCGTTGTATTCCCATTTCAATTTGATATCGACATAACTGCCATCGGATTGAATAACACCCCCCGTGAGGCCAGTCGGTGGTTCCAGCTTGTCCGTTCCGTTCACGCTGGTCGGCGAATCGACTCCGCTGGTTCCTGGTTGTACCGGCGGATTCGTCGGGACTCCGCGTTCATTGACGAACGGGGCACGCCGGTCGATCGATAGTTTTAGCTCGTTCTTTGTGAGAGGTGATTGCAACGGATCCGCAGTCTCGGCGTTCGGCGCTTTCGATTCATCGGAACTCGTCGGACTCCGCCTTGCAAGTACGGTGGACGGTGAAGTTTCCGGGTTTGAGAACTGCGTCGAGCTCCAAGGAAACGGGTCGAGCGCGATCGAATCAAACAGGCTCCCCGGCACCGTGCGGGCTTCGAGTCTTTCGAGTTCCGGCCGGAATGGAGAGAATTCTGCGAGCCTTAACGCACGGCCGCGCAGCACGATTCGGGGCTTCATGTAACAATCTCCTCTACCGTCGCCGAATGGCAAGATGGGATCGGTTGCTTAGAACCTCACCGAGTATCATTGTCAATCTTTGCCGTGGCATTGTCAATAACTTTCACGAATCACCAGCCCAAACCGGCGGCGCGAAGCGACGCTTGCAGCTCCGCAAGGTCCCACAGGCGAACGCGCCCTTGATGATCCATCGACGCGAGCCATCTGCCGTTTGGACTCAGCGCGATCCGACAAACACTCGACCAGCCGGTGTCAAGCGAAGCCAGTGGTTCACCACTGCGCAGCGTTCCAAAGGTTCACCGTCCCATTTTGAAGCGACGCCGTTGCAGCGAGACCGCCATCGCCGGAGAAGACCGTCTCATCCGCGCTTACTTTCGAGAAGGTTGCGACGCGTTGCCGAGCATGTGGATCGTATACCTGGACCTCAGCTCCGAAGCCGACAGCCAGTTTGCGCGCGCCCGTCGAAAGCGCGATAAAAGATACGGGGCGTTCCGTTGTTGACGTGAAAATCTCCGTTGCGTTCGACAAATCGACCACATTCGCCAAATCGACCACACGGATCGTGCAAGACGATGGCTTGACTTCGCACCAGGCGGCGTACGCACCGTCGGAACTCAGTCGCACATTGGAGTAGAGCTTACTGAGCGCATCAAGACGGTTTTCCAGCGACCAGTCGGACCAACGAAAGCGTGTGTACGAAAAGTCGCGATCCAGATTTCGAAATTCGACTTCGCCCCAGCTTCCCACTACGGCGAGCTGCGTGCCATCGGCATTCACGGCCACTCGCGGCCAGCCGGTGCCCTGCCACGGGATTCGATGCGTCATGAGCGATCCGTCACTCATCCGCCAAACGTAGACGGTGTGACAGCCATCTACGGTCGGACGCGAAACATAAACTAGACGCTTGCGGTCCGCGCTGATCTGAAGCGCATTGTCAATCAAGAGGTTATCCGCATTCCACCAGCGCCCCGCACGGTCTTTGTCTAGAACAGAATCGCTCGTTAGCCGGGTCATCACCTTGTATTCCTTCTCACCCGGTAACCAGATTCGGACTTCCTCGCCGAGATGTACGACGAGCAGTCTCTCGCCATCGGCATCGAACGCAAAAAACTCAGGTCGATTTAGGAGCTTTAGTCGCCCAATCTCCTGACCGGTGCGTGTGTCCCATACCTTCAGGAATTCCTTACTGTCGAATGCCGCGATCTTCGAGCCGTCCGAATTGAAGGCACGCAAATCCTGATCAGCGAAGGACTCCGGTCGATGTCGCGTAATGAGACACCGAGGCTTCCGCTCCTTGCCGCCGATGTCCCAAATCACGATGTCTCCGGATAATCCGAATTCGGCACAGACCCGGCCGTCGTCGGAAAAGGCAAACTTTGCAAAGCGGTCGTAGTTCGTAGCAGGTGACTGATCGTCCGGCATCAGCGAATCGAGCAACTCGTCCGTACGGAGATTTCGAAGCGTAAGCGCGCGGGTATCCATAAGGGAAAGCGGCTCACCATCGCGGAAGAAGAAATGCCCCGTGCCGCCTTCACGTTCGTGGAGTGCTTCGCCGGTGCGTGCGTTCGAGACCACCGTTGAAACGGATGGCGTCCCATTATTACTTCGGGAACCAGTGATTAGCGTGGCATTGTCTGATGAATAAACAGGGCGCGACGTGTGCATTGCGCTGGCTGGATAGGGCGGCGTTCCCCAAATCTCTGCACCGTTGGCAAGGTCGAATGTGGTTAGCTGCACCATTTGTCTCAGGGATGCTACGACTCGTTCGTTGCCGGCATAGGCCGAAGCAATCGTCAGGCCCGACGACGGAAACTGCGTTGAATCTCCCGACGGCACGAGCCATGTTGTGTGCCGCGATCGACCCGCGCTCCAGAGGGTGTTGCTGTCCGGTGAGAACGCCAACAAACGAGGTGGGCTGCCGCGCTCGTGCATCGAAACCGGTGGCGAAGCGAGATTGTTCAGATCAACACAGTAGGGCGCCGCCACGTCGTTCGCGCCGCAGCTATAGGCGAGCCAACGCTCATCGGGGCTAAAGGCGAGCGCGAAATGATCCGGACGAACAGGATTGGCCGACACGGACTCTTGCGGCAACAAGGTCTGGGAGATGGCCGGCGCCCACTCCCATATGCCGGTGCCAGCGATCGGTCCACCCGTCATGTGGCTTAGGAGACGCGCGTGTGCCGGAATCGAGAATGGTTCCGGTGTCTCACCTACCGGCCGCCAATCCCGGCCGATGCAGGTGACCAATTCTCCGCTGCCGAGCGCATCCCAAAGTTTCAGTTGCCCGACGCGGTCAATGGTAACCAGCCATCTCGAAGTTGGGAGCACATGGACCACATCCGCCGGATGCGCTTGGAGAGACTGCGACCATACCTCCCTCGCCGGAGTTTTGCCGATGGACCAAAGTCGAACCGTTCCGCGGGTTGCAGCAAGCAAACGACCGTCGGCACTAAACGCAATTCGATGCGGCGCGCGAAGCTCGGCATTCCATCCTGTAGACTGCTCCAGCGCCAGCGGCGCCAGTTCTTTTGTCTGGGCTACATCCCAGAGACGGATGCCGTATTCTCGTTCCCGAGTCCCCGACAAATTGGAACCGGCTGCCAATAGAGTCCCCGCGGGATTGAATCGCAAGCAATCGACACCCGGCGCACCTACATCCCACGTGCCGAGGACAACGGCGGCCTCATCGGTCAGACGAACGATCTTCACCATCCTGCCACCGTCCGCGTCGGCAATTGCATAGGCGAATGCAACAAGGTCTGATTGCGCGCTAAACGTCAACAATTCGGGATCGGTGCGCACCCCTTGCTCATCTTTCAACTCAACCCGAACGCGGTCTGAGTTCCAATCCCAAATGACAATGTGCTTGTTGGTCCGGGAGCGGAGCACATAGTATCGGGAATCGGGACTGGTCCAAAGCAATTCGTTTTCGACAGAAATCTCTTCGAACCTGTCCGCATGCCGGGAATCAATTGGTGGAGCAGAAGCGGCCGGAAACTGCATGAGGCGGCCGACGCCGTTCAGGTTCATCTCCAGCGTTCGGTCCCTTCCTTTGTCCAGCGAAAAATGGCCAAGGAGTCGAATGTCGGCCGTGTCGAGACATCGAATGTACTCATCTCGTAAATCCACACCGGGCCGGATTGCAGCGGCGCGGCGCAACGCGTCCAGCGCCTTCCAACGCCGACCGCCTTCGGTGGAAAACCGCAACGCTCGTGCCTCATCCAGAAGTGCCGCGCGCGTGACCTTCCGGGCGTGATCGCGTTCATCGGCCGTTTCCTTCCAGGCCTTCAAAACGGTCCAGTAACCGACACTCATGACCGCCACCAGACTCAACAGAAGCGCAAACGCGGTCGAGGCAAGCACCGCAGTGATCGGGTTTCGGCGCGCCCAGCGCCAGGTTTTTTCCGTCCAGTGGACGGAACGAGCGTGGATCGGTTGGTGATCCAAGTAGCGCGCGAGATCGTCGGCCAGCTCTTGGGCAGTTTGATAGCGAAGGCCCGGATCCTTCCGGAGGCACTTGAGCGTAATGGTCTCCAGATCGAGATCAATGGCCGAGTTCAGTTGCCGCGGCGGCACCGGATCGCTGTGAATAACCTGGTTCAAGGTTTCGGCCACGCGCGCGGCCTTGAAGGGTGGCCGGCCCGTCAAAGCATCGTAAAGGGTCGCGCCCAGGCTATACACATCGCTCGCCGCCGTGACACGTGATGCATCCTGTATTTGCTCGGGCGACATGTATGGAGGCGATCCGACACATGCGCCGGTTTCCGTCAAGCTGCCGACACCTTCCACCCATTTCGCCAAACCGAAGTCACTTACATACGGCCGATCGGCGCGATCAATGAGGATGTTTCCCGGCTTCAAGTCGCGATGGAAAACGCCGCGTTGATGGGCAAAGTGCACTGCCCGCGCCACTCTTTCCAAGTATTTCGCGGCACGGCGGTCGGGAATGGGCCCTTGGCGTATGACGTCGGCCAGGCTTTGCCCATCGACAAAGCGCATGGCGTAGTAGGGTTGACCGTTGGCGTCGCCGACATCGTAGATCGGCACGATGTCGTCGTGTTCCAGTGCAGCCGTGAGTTTCGCCTCACGCTCGAATCGCTCCAGCCATTCCCTGTACCTGCCAGGGGAAAGCTCATCGGCGACCCGAGGCCTGATGACTTTGACGGCCACGACACGGTCGGCCTTTTGCTGCCGCGCTCGATAGACCAAACCCATGCCGCCGGTGCCAATTTTGTCGAGCAGCACATAGTCGCCCAGTGTCGAACCCGTGGCGACACCGTCGCCGAAGTTAGGTGAGGGCTCTTCGTGATTGGTCGCAGATGCGGGTTGGCCGTTTTCGGGTCGGCTGAATGCCATCGGCGTCTTGGAGCCACGGGCGGATGGGGCACCGGGCGTATGAGCACTCAGGAGCACCTGAAGAAATTGGCGTTGTTCCGGGAACCGACTTTCATATTCGTTGATCGTAGGTTCGTCGTTCGCCATTCGGCGGTACTGAACCTCGATGGTGACGAGCTCGCGCCAAAGGATGGAACGTTCGGGTTCGGTGGAATCCGCAATGTGATCGTCGATACTCGGTTTTTCGCCATTTCGCCAGGCCGCTTCAAAGCGATCACAAATGCGGTCGATGCGCTCGGCCGACTCCACGGGGAGGGAATCGGGACCGGTGAACGAGTCAACGCTCATGCCGGCTTCTCCCGAATCCAATAGCTGCGAATCAGTCGGAGCTTGCGTTCCACAGTGCGCGGGACGCAGTTTAGCCGCGCGGCGATTTGTACCGTGCTATAACCCTCCATTTTCCAGACCGCAATGGATCGAAGAGTCGGGTCGCCCAGTCGATCGAGAAGTGCCTCATAGGCTTCCGCCACGAGGAGCGCGAACTCAGGTGTCGGCTCTCGACTGATGATGTCTTCCAGTTTCGGCAGGTCGGCAGACGCCGGCTGATGTGAACCGCCGCGCTTCTTTCGCCGTTCATATTCCTTCAAGTCAAGTGCCTTGCGAGCGGTGATAACGACCAGAAGTTGCCACAGGTCTTCCCGGTCTTCGAGTCGAGGGAATCGGCCTCGTTCCGCCCCGTGGCAGAAGCTGTGAAATGCGCTAATGGCCACATCCTCTTCATCCGAGGCGCGGCGAGGCGCCCCTTGTAATTTGTCGCGAGCTAGACGGACGAGATGTTGAAAATACCCTTCCCACAGCTTTTGCGCGGCCAGATGATCGCCGAGCTTCAGCCGTTCGACCCAATACGTGATCGATCCCGAGGACGACATGAAAACCCGGTTGTCGCTTAGCCGCGGTTCCAGGAAACTGCGCGGTACACCGAACCGCGGCCAAACCTTGCTGTTATTCCAACGTGACCTTAACCGTCACCTTGTTCCCGTCACGGAGGACGATGACTTCGACGTTGTCGCCCTTTTTCCGTGCGGCGAGGATGGACATGTAACCTTCCAGGTTCTTGACTTCCTTGCCCGCCAACTCGATGACACGGTCACCGGCCTTGAGTCCCGCCTTTTCAGCAGCGCCGCCGGTGTTAACACCGGAAACGAGAACGCCTTGCTTGTCATCGCCGTACGAGGGGCGCAGTCCGAGCTTCGGCGTGTTGTCGTCGCGCTGAGCGCGTCTCGGCACCGCCGCCACCACTTTGACAAACTCTGGCCGCTCCGCACGTGTCAACAGGTTCGTGGTGATCTCTTCCGTGAGCTCCATAACCTTGCGCATGCCGGGAACATTAATCTTCTCCGCCGTATCGGTCGGCCGGTGATAATCTTCGTGTACATCGGTGAACAGGAAGAACACGGGAATGTTCCTGATATAGAACGACTGATGATCGCTCGGGCCCATGCCGGTGGCGACTTTTTGAAGTTTGAAGTCGTACTTCTTGTTCAGGCCCTCAAGAAGCGAATCGAAGTCCGTCGCGGTGCCGGTGCCGTAGACAATGAGTCGGTCTTTCTTCGTTTCCTTGTCCGGCGAAAGTCGGCCGACCATGTCGAGGTTGACCATGGCGGCCGTTTCCTCCAGGGGAAAGATCGGGTTTCCGCAATAATAATCGGAACCCAAAAGGCCTCTCTCCTCGCCACTAAATGCCATAAAGACCATCCGTCGTTCGCGCTTGGGTAATTCCGCAAATCGACGGGCAAGTTCGATCATCGCCGTCGTTCCGGACGCATTGTCGTCGGCGCCGTGATGGATCGCTGGTCCACGCAGACCGCGTGCGAGGCTGCCGAAACCGCCGTAGCCCAAATGATCGTAGTGGGCGCCGACAACGATGGTCTCCGAGGCCTTCGGGCCTTCGCCATCCAGAACGCCGACAACGTTCTTGGCCACCAAACGATCGATCAATACCTCGAGCCGGGCCTTCCACCCTTCGAGAACGGCGCTTTGTGGTTTCAAGTCTCCGTCGATTTTGGCTTCGATCTCGGTCAGGGGTTTTCCGAGCGCTGACTTCAATAGTTTGTCCGCCACGTCGCGCTTCATCTGTACGGCCGCCAGTTTTTCTCGTGACGACCACGAAAGGTAATCAAACGGCATGAGCGTATCGCCCGCGTTGCCCGTCTCGCTATCGTTGACGATGATCAACGCCACGGCTTTCTTCAGGTTTGCCTTCGCGATCTTGCTCGACAAGCTAGCGTGGGCGTTGTTCCGCGGCCCATCAAATGGTGTTTTAGTGTTCTCCGGCTGAGGCGTCTTTCGCAAGACAACGACAATTTTCCCTGCCACGTCGACGTCCTTGTAATCGTCGTAGTTGGCTTGCTCGGCGATGACGCCATAACCTGCGAACACCATCGGCGCCTCAACCTTGGCCGATGGGGATGAGCCCAGCGGAATGTACGTCTCGTCGACCTTCAACTCGATCTTCTCGCCCTTCGGGCTTTCCAGCACCAGTGTGTTGGGGCTGCCGAGTTGCGAGCCCGGGATTTCAAAGGACTGAAAGTAGCCACCGTCAGGAAGCGCCGGCTTCAGCCCGGCCTTCTTAAACTCACTGGCGATGTAATCGGCTGCCAACTGGATGCCCTTGGTGCCGACGCCGCGTCCCTCACACTCCGGCGAAGCAAGGTAAGTGACGTCCTTCCGCATCCGTTCCTCAACGACCTTGGGCTCCGATGCCGTGAGCGGAACGAGACTGAGCGACAAGACGCCAAATACGGAGATACTTCGCATGACAAACGGTCGACGCGCGACGGACATCGCTTCTCCTTGTGATGGATAGAAACGGGCTTCACGGAGGGACGGCAAACCCGACAACCCTGCCCTGCCCACTGAGGAAGTATTGTACCAAATCTTGCACGGGTCTTGATGATATCGACGATGCGAAGGTCGGTATTATTTCAATGACACGGGAGTCGATCTTGCACCGCATCACGACTGCTCGACTTCCTGAGGAATGTTAGGAGGAGCAACCAGAAACACCCGGCACGTAGCGTTCTTCATCACCTGCCTAATGGTCTCGTCGTGCCCTTCCGTCGCGTCCGCATGATCCGACGGCAACGGGGCCACAATCAACTCGTACGGGTGCTCCTGGGCCAGTTGAATGATTCCGGCAGCGGTCACATCCTTCATTGCGTGGACTTCGACTTCGCGATCAAGTTTTTCGGCGCGGTCCTTATCGAGCTGGGTCGCATCGGCGCCGTTGGGGGTTGTTTCCGACGACGTAGTTAGGCCAACGACGCCTAAACTCACATCGGGATCGAGCATGGTCAAGATTGTCTGGAACAGGTCGCTACCTGCTGGGGTACCGTCATGAAGCATCAGGACATGACGGACGCCGACACCGGCCGCGCGCAGTTCCGCCACCGATCGGGCGCGGCGCTCACTGATCTTCGGGATGCGATTGCCGCCGCCGAGGTCGAGGTAGACGTCACGATTACGGCCTAGAATCCGGACCGTGAGTGGCGCCGGCTCACCGCCGTGCAAATTAATCCAATAGAGGGCAATTTGATCCAACTGCTCTTCGGCCGTGTACTTGTTCGATGCTCCCATGACGAGTTCCTGAACCTGCAAGTCTTTCGCCGTCCGGATCACGGCATAAAGCGGATTGTTGGTTGGGACAATCAATGGCTTAACTTGTTTACCGGCCCGCTCGGCGCGTTGGACCACGGCCGTCATTAGCTGCTGATCGTAGGTGTCCAAGTCCACAGGTCCAGGAGAAGGCTCACCCACCGGTTCGACCTTCGCGGTCATGACCATAACGGCCGTCGTATCCGGGTCGGTTTCTGCGAGCGACTTTTCCAACATGAAAAGATTTTGTGGTGACCGTATGGCGACAAGCTTCCGGAAGGGTTTGGTCAATTCGAGCCCTTGCGGCGTGATCTCGTCCATGGTTTCTTTGTTGAACTGTTCGAGGTGCTCATGTTTGGCACCTCGGAGTCGCCGTTTGTGGATAAGGTCGGTGATCATGAACATGACGAAGAACGCGCCGCCAAAGCTCAGGCCGCTGACCGTTGCGACCTCTTTGGTGAAGAAGTTGGACACCGCTGTGACAAGTAAGATCAACATGATGATGCTCAATCCAATCGGCACATCCACGCCACGCACGCGTATGTTGAGAGGCACCTTGAACTCACGCGGCCGGCGATCCTTGAATCGCAACACTACCATCGACAATCCCTGAAACACGAAACTCCAGACCACACCGAACGCATATGCTTCACCTAGCAGATAGGTGTTGCCCATACTTCGAATGATGATCAAAATCTGAAGTCCGACTAGGAGGAGTAGGATGCGATTGGTTGTGCCGTAGCGCTTGTGGGGTTTGAGAAACCATTGGGGCATGACGCCGTCCTCGGCGACGCGATTGAGCACGCCGTTCGAACCAACGATGGCCGTATTGACGGCGCCCGAGAGAATAAGGAACCCGACAATAACCACGAATGCGTTTAGGACGAGCTTTACCTCTTCCGCCCCGAGAACGCTCATCGCCAAACCGCTAAGCAAGTTGTCGGAGTAGAGCTTCATGCGGACGTCGTTCGGCACAAGCAGCACCGCGAATAAGGAAACCCCACCTGTAAAAAGCATGCTGTAAATGAAAACGATAAACGCGGCTTTTTTGAAGTTCGGAAGTTTCGGCGATTCTACTTCGCGGTAGACTTGTGCGAGCGTTTCCTCGCCGCTCATCGCCAGGATCGAATGTCCAAAGGCGATCATGATCCCGATGAAGCCGATCAAGCTCCACCAATCGACGGCCGCCGGGTCGCGCAACTTATCGGCAAAGCGGGTTTCTCCGAGGACACCCATCGGATCTTCCTGGTGGCCGGTAATCGAGTTAATCTTTGGGGTCGCCAAACCTGTCTCATCCACGATCACTTTCTTGGAGAGGTCGGGAGCGGTTGGCGGCAATTCGACCGAATCCCAACGGACTGCAAGCGTGACGGCGCACCAAACGAGCAAAATCGCGGCGACGACCGTGGTAGCGATCATGATCTTCAGGGCCTTGTCACTTGATTCGTGGATGCCGATCAGGTTCTGTCGATAGAAGTAGAGTGTGATTCCAATGGCGATGATAACTCCGCCCCAATTCATAACGTTGGTTCGCGTCTCGTCATCCGCGAATCCCACGCTGGAGTGCAAATCAGGAAGAAGAATCTTCAACGTGTCGATAGCCAGACCGGTCAAGTACTTTCCTGCCGAGACGCCGCTGATCGGCCCGGTCAGCAAATAGTCGAAGAGTAACGCGGAAACGGCAACTTTGGCGAAGAAACCGCCAAGCGCGGCTTGAACCACGCGGTAGACGCCTCCACGGATGAAAAGCGTACAACTTTCTATGTAAACCCAGCGCACGGCATAACTGAACACCATGACGCCGATAATGAACCACGGCGCCGCCGGACCAATGGCTTGCTCGACGATGCCGCCGATGTAGTATGCGGTGCTGCCCAAGTCACAAAGAACCACCGCCGCGGTGCGCCAATAAGAAATAAACGAGAACATCACGCTGCCGACGATGATTACCTTGGCAGCACGTCGCAGGTTATCGCCGGGGGATGGACTCGAACCGGTTGGGGTCGTCATGGATGGTCCTTGGACAAGGCGTCCAACCGAAAGGGCCGCGTCGGGTCATGCGGACGGGTGTGCCCTCTCAATAAATGCCGACGAGGTTAGCTGTCGGGCGAGGACTTGAAAGTGCCCCGGTCGTTTCGACCTTTGCCCCGAAGACCAGCACGTGCCGGTCAGTTGGTTCCCCCGTTCCCGCACCGTGCGGCGCGGGATTTGGCTACACAAGGGGCGAATTATAAATACCTATGATCCATGTAACAAGGGCCGCGAACGAGATCATACGACTTCGCCTTGCTGCAACTAATCATTGGATAATAAGATGCGACAAAAGATCAAGAACGGCATCGATATTAACACCGACGCAGCGGTGGACCGCCTCATGCGGTTCCTTTCGGTTGAGGGAATAACCGGTGAGGAAGCCGCGATCGGCAAGGCCGTCGTCGATGAGCTGGAAGCCGTCGGCGTACCGCGCCGCTCCATCCAATTTGACGACGCCAACAAGCGAATCCCGTTACCGACGCAAACGGGCAACTTGATCGTTACGCTCCCGGGCACTGGTGCCGAGAAGCGTCGTTTGCTAATGACGCACCTCGACACGGTCCCACTGTGTGCGGGCGCTAAGCCGGTCCGCAAAGGTAAGCGCATTGTCGCCGCCGGCGAAACGGCATTGGGTGGCGACAACCGAACCGGAGTGGCGTGCCTGGTTACACTCGCGGCGACTCTTTTGAAAGAAAAGATCCCGCATCCGCCGCTGACATTGCTCTTCACCGTCAGGGAAGAGAGCGGCTTATGGGGTGCACGTCACGTGAACCACGAAATGCTTCAAGCCCCCACAGAGGGTTACAACATCGATGGGAGTGACGCTGCCGAAATCACCATCGGCGCCGTCGGCGCGGACCGATGGCACGCCGAAATCCAAGGCCGGGCGTCTCACGCCGGCGTCTATCCGGAGCGTGGCGTATCGGCCACGATGGTGGCATCGCTGGCACTGTCCGACATCTACGCGGCCGGCTGGTTCGGTAAGATCAAACGCAGCGGTAAAGAAGGCACGTCAAACGTCGGCGTCTTTGGCGGCAAGAATGGCCAAAGTGCCGGCATTGCCACCAATGTCGTTACCGACTACGCCCTGGTATTCGGCGAATCCCGTGGCCATGACATCAAGTTCGTCGGCGAAATCACGGCAGCCTTTCGGCGCTCATTCAAGCTTGCGGCCGGGATAGTGCGCGACCACAAGAAACGTGGCGCCCGTGTGCGTTTCGAGGCTCGACGCGACTACTTCCCGTTCCGTTTGAAACCCGATCTTCCCGTAGTCCGCCGGGCAGCAGCGGCCGCCGAATCGCTCGGCCTCAAGCCGGCGCTTCGCATTTCCAACGGCGGACTCGACGCGAACTGGGTCGTTCGCCACGGAATCCCGACGATCACATTCGGCGCCGGCCAAAATAACATCCACGCCATCGGCGAGTACGTCGATCTAGACGATTTCAAACGCGGCTGCCACATGGCACTAGCGGTCGCAACCATGTGAGGCGCCACCTGGTAGTGGTGCGATTTGGCACCCGCTCGCTTCACGTGGGACACAAGCCTGACGCGCAAGCGAAGGATTGCGATAGACTTCCCTTCGCTTGCGCGTCAGGCTTGTGTCGTGTCCGTGAGTTTTCCAAACTGAACTACTACTCGCCACCTACTGACTTTGAATGCCGTTGCACCGCGATTGAGCATCGATCGGGGCCGAGTTGGCACTTAACGAGGAATCGGCTTGCGGACTAATCGGTCTTTCTTCCAAAAATCGCTTTGGTTTAATAACGAGTATGAAGAAAGCGGTCTTGCGCTTAAGCTTCCTTGCGGTATTGGCTGTTGGTGGTACTGTCGTCTGGTGGATTGTCAGCGGCGGTTTCGAGGTGAACCCGCTCCCGCTCACGGACGATATTGAGGGTATCGAGTACCGCGATCCAGCCACGAAAGAGAGGGCCAAGTTCACGGTGCCACGGGAGCACTGGGATAAGATTTTTGCCACACTCCAGCCCGCGCGCCGCGACAACTTTCCGGCGAAATGGGTGATTATTGGTGAGCTGCAAATCGCCTGCAAGGGCGGGCGCTCCTTCCACGTGTCTCTGTTTGATTTACGTGACGGACGACCAGGAGCGTTTGCCGCGGGGGAGACGCACGAGAAGCGGGTGTACTATCGTGGGGGTGACTCGGTCCGGTTGAAGGAGGCTCTACGGGCCGCAGGAATCAACTCGCGTTCCATTCTGCCAAATTCCGATTTTCGCCCAGATTCAAACTGACCCACTATGGGAATTACGCCGCGCTTGCAAACCCAATCAGAGTGGGTTAGTCTTAGTTCCGCTACCAACGTTTGATTGAGGGAACCAATGGCTAGCAAACCCAAGCGCTCCGCCGTGCGACGTCGATTCTGTCCGAGACTCGAGTGGCTGGAAGGGCGACTCCAACCGGGATCGATGCACCTCACGACGCCGGACTTGGATTGGATGGGCAATGCCGTTCTTCGGTGCGATCTAGAACTGCTGGCGCTGCCGAGCGCACAATTGCTGTCATCACTTGAGCACAACATTGATTCACTCACAGCCGAGACGGACCACTACGCCAAACAGGTACCGGCATACGAAATCACAGCGCAGACAGGGTCGGCCCGGGACATGCGCGACTCGAAGCCGGGGGCGGATGATGACACCGTTTCCCCAATGCAGCTAATGCCGAGTCCCGCATTCCACATGCCGCGAGCGGCGGTGGCCGCTGCGCAACAAGCATCCGCAGTCGCTGAGTCAGCGAGTCGGCCCACCGGTTCACCTTTACCTCAACACAGATCGGTGCGCTCTCAGCAATTGCACGCATCAATTCACGCCATTGATCTTGAGCTCCGTCCGTCCGCCCTGCGATTCGAACGACGCGATTGCGATGGCGGCGCCACCAAGGCGCCGCTCTATAATTCCTATCGTGGCGCGGCGAGTAACGATGCCAACCACGCCGTGGCCGCCGGCAAAGGGCCCAACCTTGGTAAGGCTTACACCGTTGGCCATTCGTCGTTTGGGGGCGGATCTGCGGGCACAGTAGATAGCTATCTTCCCAACGGCGCCTGCGAGTTTGGCGTCACCATAAGCGGCGGCATAGGCATCGAGATCCGCGATATTGCCGTTAACACCAACGGCATCTACGTGGCGGGCACGGACGGCGGCGGGTCCGGCGGCGCGTTTATCATTCAAATGGACTCGACGCTCACTCCCATTGGCCTTGTCACGTATGCCGCTCCTGCGGGTGGCTTCCTCGCCTTAAACGGCATTGGACTAAGTTCCAATCCCGGATCGCCGGACGTCTATGTGACCGGAATCATTTTCGATCCGAATATTCATGCCCATCCCGTGGGCCTTGCTCACTCCTTTGATCCGACGCTTGCCGTCCCCCGGTACAGCACAACTTTCGACTATGGCGGCGTAACCGAAGGATTGTCCATCGACGCAGATCGAGGACGCCACGCCTATATCGGCAGTCGCTTTCAAGGACCGGGAGGCGTATTCAACGTAACCCTTCGAATCAACAGTGGGGGGTTGGTTTCTCCGTGGAGCACTAGTTTCGTGTCCGCCGGTCACCCTGACGAGGGAATGCACGGCGTCCGATTGCTAGGCGGATCGAGTAGTGCCGGCGGCCTCTACGCGGCCGGCCTGGTGGTCGATCCAAGCATTCCCGGGCTAGAAGCGCTCATGCTGGCCAAACTCGATCCTGCGACAGGCAGCACTGCGGGCCCGAACCGTTACGCCGTGGTCTGGTCTCAGCCGGGCATCAATTGGTCGGGCTGGGACATTGCCGTCGACCGCTCGGGAAATGCGTATGTCGCCGATCGAATCGGCTACTTCGCCGACTTCGACGCAGGAATTAACAAGTTCGACCCCAGCGGTGGCATTCGCTTGGGATTCACCGTTCTCGGCGCTCCGGGGTTCGATGACCGCAGCGCAGGCATCGATCTGGAAACGTCCGCCGCGACGGCGAACGTCTTCATGGTCGGGACAACGACAACGCCGACCGCCTCGATGATACCCCCGCCTTCCGGCTGCGACCCGACGTGGAACGGCGGTGACGATGGCTTTGTCACGGCCGCCAGTCAACCGCTGTGAGTCAATGCTAGCTGCCGCGTGATACGCCGATGGCTGTCTGCTTTCAATAACGGAACTGAACGCCGAAATCTAAGCCGTGGGCGAAATAGTCCGTATGCATGAATGCCGGTTTCGGGTCGAGGGCGCCAACTACCGGCGCCTGAAACGGCACCTGGCCGGCGTTGACGAGCGGACTCATCTGATCGCCGGGACAAAGCACCTTGTTCCAGTAGAGCAGCGAATAGCCCATCGATACCGAACAAAATGAATTGAGCACCAACTGAGACTTGATCGCAATCTCAGGAACTAGGGTGACCCGGTGAGCGCTCTCGCGGCCGATATTGCTTGGCAGCGCTAACAGAGGCCCTGGAACCAGGAGTGGTGATAGGACCGAATAGGTCAACAACGGTGAACCCTCTATGTTGCGGATCTGGTGAGTCAGTCCTGCGGCGAGCTTCGTCGTGTATTCGATCGACCAGATGCCGCGCTGGAGTCCGAGCGTGGCGCCGATCTGAGGACCTGCGAACTTGTTATGCGTGCTGAACTGATCCGCACCGATTGCAAACGCTGATGGGTCGCCCACCAGATGCAGTGCGTTGGTCACGCGAACGCGGTCGGTGAGGTCCAGGTAGCGCCCGCCAATCAGGAAGGCGCCATAGCAAACACTGTTATCGCGACCGATGGCAAACGGAACGGTGATGTCGCTATCGATGCCCCAGATTTTGGAACTGCCGACAGCCACCGAACCGCCGGTGACAAGCCCAGGGATCGTGAACGGAAGGGCTTGGTAACTGTTGTCGGGCGCTTGGTAGGGAAGGTAAGTGTTAGGAAAACCGTTCGCATCCGCCGCAAAGCGCTGGCTGTTCGCGGCCTGTTCCATGATGAAGCCGCGGGCTTTCCATCCGACCGCACCGTCGCTTCGATCCCATCCCACAGTAAGCTGCAGGCCAGGCGTCATTGGGAACTCGAACTTGTGCGGCGGCGAACCACCCACCACGAATTGGGTGCCTGGCTGCCCCAAGGCTCCAGGAATCGGTGCGCCCGAGTCGCCGATGGAGACGATGGGCACACTGGCACAGACCGGCTTAAACCAACGGAATAGGAAGTCAACCGCGGCGTAGAAGTATTCATCGGTGTCTAGCGACGAATCGAGGCCCGGCTCAACATGCAAAACTGCGGGTGCTGGGGCGGCAACCAAGTCGGACGTGCCGGGATTCTGGGCAAACGTGGTAGTTGCGCAGATTAACCAGGCGCCGAGAACGCCGTTTCGCATGCGGTTCGGCCTCCGTGCCGGGATAGGAAAAGTCTGCTACTTCTATCGGCGATGTCATTTAGGCAAGATTAGCTTCCCGCGACTTTGACGATGAGGCGGAGGAGGATGACGTGAAGAGTAGCGCCCCGAATCTATCAGGCGGAAGGGACCACGTTTTGTTCAACGAATGTCCAGACACCATCGGGTGCGTAAGAAAGTGAATCCCCTTGCGGAGTCAGAAGTTCCCAGAAAGGCACTTCGGGATCGCAATCTTCAAGCCGCGGTAAGATTGAAAAACACAGTCCATTGTCGAAGTAGACGTGCAACACATAGAAGCAGCCGTAACCAGTGCAATCTTCCATCCGGATAACAGAAGCACCGCCAAGTAGAGAATTGATTACCGACTCATCTGAGGAGTGGCCCGACTGAGCCATCACGGCATCATTGGCTCCCGATATGCGCCACCCCGTACCTTGTGTACGCAGTACCCAACCACCGCGGTCGTCTTGTAGCTTTTTTGTTGTGCGGGCCACGGGGCCGCCAAAGTGCAACAGTAACTCGTCACCATATCCGAATGATGCTTTGAGGAACTTAGCCATTTGTACGGTGCGCAGAGTCCTCTTGATCGTTCCGATATCCAACTCGCCACAGGGTCTGCTTTCTCGTTTCATCACGACAAGCACTATTCTTTCAAAAAGTCCTGGGCGCGCTGACAAAGCTCATCCCAAGTGAAGTCTCCGTTACTCGCCGTACCGAAATCGCCGCACTTTTTCAGCTGGTGTAAGTATTCACCAAAATCAAGTCGCTGTGCCGGCGTCATTCGATACTTATCGGCGACGGCGTTCACCCTCTTAATGTCTTCCTTCACGCCCGGGCCTCAATTGACCTTCCCTGTCCGGTGCCGGGTATACACATTTAGCATACTCTCGCAGAAAAAGGGAGGCAATGAGTAAGCCCATCGCCCGCGCGTGAGCCGACCGGGACGTGACACATCGGCCTATTGATTCTGTACGGCAATCTTCACGCGGACTCGCTGGCCGATCCGAAGCGGCTTGTCACCCGGGGATACCTCGATGATGCACTCCAGTGTCCGAACGTCATTAAACTGGAGTGGGTCGAGCGTGGTGGATCGGCGTTGCGAATACCAGTCGGAGAGGCGAGTCACACGGCCTTTCCAGACCGCGCCCGAGTGGCAGTCGTCTGCGATCTCGACATTGATGGGGGCGTCGGCCGGATTGCCAATGCGTCCGGCATTCTCCTGGTCGATCTCGCCGCGGATGATGCGCGGCCCGTCGGGACAGAAGTCGACGGCCGGGCGCCCGGCAGCGGAGCGAGATAATCACCGACGTTGGCCCGCATCCGAAGCGACCCGGCCACGGCAGGGAGCGCGAATCTCGCATTCCTCGACAAAGTACGCCGCCTGGTCGCGCCGAGCGCTCTTTGCCTCGACCTCCTTCTCCGCCCTCTGCACCGCAGCTTGTGGATCGATGAGAGTCAGATCGCGCAGCTTTAAACGCTCCGCCTGTAAGAGCGCCTGCAGCGCACTCGCATCTTCTTCAGCCGCCTTTGCTTCCAAGACGTTAAGCATTTTCTTTTCTGCGCGATACTTCGCAAGTTCACGCTGATGCGCGGCTGCCTGCACACGGTGCTCGTAGGCGAGAATGGCGGCTTGCTGTTGCTCGATCTTGGCCTGATGCTGCTCCGGAAGTTTCTGGATCTCCGTCAGCTGGCTCCGCGCTTCGGCAAGAACGGCCTCTGCCTCGCGCAAACGCTGCCGCGGTAACGTGTCGTCAACTCGCAGTAATACGCGATCTTTTTCAACGTCCTCGTTCTCCTGGACCAGTCGTTCGATCACGCGACCGGGTTGTGTCGGATAGAGGGCGATGATGCCTTGCTCCACATCCACGTGTCCGAAGCCGACAACGAAACGCGGTTTCGAGTCGAGGGAGTTCGCCGCAGGTTCTTGGGGGCTTGCGAATGATCGCCGATGCCATCCCACCGCGGCGAAACCGGCGAGGCAGACGGCAAACCCGAGACCAACGGTGAGCCGCAAGAGTCTTGGTTTGGTCATGTTAAACTCGCATTAAGAACCGGCACAAACTCACCGGATTCGTGTAAGTTCCCGTCTTCCAAATGAAGCACGCGGTCCGCGAAGGGTATGATTCGGGCATCATGAGATACGATCAGCACCATGGCGCCCTGGCGCAAGGCAGCGCGACGAAGCAATTCCACCACTTCCTGGCCATGAGCCCAATCCAGGGCGCTTGTCGGTTCGTCGGCGAAGCATAATCGAGGCTTCTTGATTAGTGCCCGTCCGATGGCGACGCGCTGTTTCTCGCCGCCCGAAAGCTGATGCGGGTGCAATCGCTGCTGTCGCGTCCCCAACCCCAACATGTCAAGCATCTCCGCTGCCCGGCGCCTTGCCTCTCGTCCGGGAACCCTTTCGCCCCAGCGAAGCAACACCTCCAACTGTTCACGGGCGTTGAGCGCTGGAAACAGGTTGTACCCTTGAAAGATGAAGCCACAGTGCCGCCTTCGGAAGCTATCTCTTTCCGTGTCCGACAGTGCCCATAGATCGTGACCCAGAGCCATAACCGAGCCGCGGTCGGGCCGTAGCAACCCGGACAGCACAGCCAGAACCGTGGACTTTCCACTTCCGGACGGTCCCATGAGCAGGCACACCTGGCCACAGCACAGCTCGAGGGAAACGTTATTCAGCGCAGTGGTTTTCACGTCCCCTTTCCCGAAGGTGCGGACCAAACCGCGAGCTTGCACGTCTGGCTTGTCGTAAATCATTTGCTCCTCTGCCTAACGCAGAAGCACCATCGGCTCAATTAACCGCAAAGAGCGAAGCGCAGCCAGCCCCGAGAGCAAGGCCATCGCTAAGGTCAAACCGATCGTCCCGGCCCACAACCAGTACGCGAGCGTAACGGGCACTTGCAGGTAGCTAGCACCGTGGGCCGCGCCAAAAACCGCCGGCACCGCAATGACGATTCCGATCGCTCCCACCCAGAAGGCCTGAATGAGAACGACTCCTGCCATGCGCCAACGTGGGATTCCCAGGGCGCGCAGCACCGCGAACTCGCGTAATGAGGCGACCGTTGCTGCATAAAGCGTCTGGGTGGTTACAACCAGACCCACCAACAAGCCCAATGCTGCGGCAAGCCCCATGGCGACGCCGGCCTTAGTTTTCAGCAACCAATGCAATCGTGAGCGAATCGAGAACTCCTCGCTGGCGAATATTTCCATGTCTCGGTGCGCCCGAAGCCGTTCCACAACGGCTGCTGCGGCCGTATGGTCTCGGCACTGTGCGAGCACGTACGTGGTTTGATCGGGCTGCATGCGCAACAACGGCCGGGCTGTCGCCATCGAACAAAGGACATACGGCCCGGACAGACTCTTCAAGCCCTCGACCAGGCCTACGACTCGTACGCGCCTTCCGGTGACCTCGGCGACGTCGTTGATGCCCTTGATGCCGAGCCTGTCAAGCTCTGATCGATCGACGACCACGGCGCCGGGTTCGGTTAGCCGATCCCGCAATTCGGGTGTCAACTCGCGGATGCTGCCAATACCTTCGTCATCCAGCGCGCAGCCAACAACGATGCACAGCTCGGAGCCTCCCTGCGGCTTGGTCCAGTACATGAAACCTTGCAGGTAGCTCTCGGTTCGCAAGACTTCTGGTTGGCCGGCCAGGCGCGCAGTCATCCGATTTTCCGGGATCGGTCTCCCTAGATCGACACTGAGCACTTGCGGCGCGGCGAGCCAGATGTGCGCCGACTATGGTCGATGGGAATCGACGTAATGGCAAACAGTCCAAGCAATAGGCCGCCTTGAAGAGCAATGAGCACCGCGCTGAAGCTCACCGCCAAGGCGCCAGGAAGGTAGCGCTGTCGTTCATACCATAGAGTCTTCAGAGAATAGAACATCGTTGTTAGCCCCGTCCGACTCCGACAAACGCAGCCGGATTGGGCGTCGTTGCCACTGGCCACGGCGTGAGTCCAGCCCAAGTTGGCAATTCAGCGAGATTGCCGTCGATGAACGTGTGGTGCCAGAGCTGCGTCGAAAGCACTCCCACGAGGCCCATCTCGATGGCGAGCCGCGCCTTGCCACCCTTCCGCAGGTTCCTGCAGCCGGTAACCCAATGCCTCACAGCCGGAACGTCGAAATATCCCGTTCGCGCCAGCGACTCCGGGCTAAGCAGCTGTCCCACCCACGCGGGCAGTGGGTCGATGAAGAAGCTGTCAAGGGGGGCCCGGAACATTAGCTTGGGCCGCCAAGCGATTTGTCGCGGTAACCAGCGCTCGGCCAACTTGCGGAGCAACCATTTATCTTTGAAGCCTCGCAGCTTCCAACGCGGATGAATTCGGGCCAGATACTGAAATACTTCCAAGTCGAGAAACGGATAACGCGTCTCCACCGATGACCGCATGCTCACGCGATCGCCTTTGGCATGCAGCAACAATCCCGGCAGATGAATGCGCCCGCCAAGGTATAGAGCCCGGTTTAGCGGATGCCAACAGCGCAAGCGTTCGCGGTTCAAGTCCAAATCCGCGTAGGGCGATTCGGCTAAGACGCTCTCGCGCAAGGCCTGGCTGAAGAAGATGAGCTTTGACGAGGATACCAGGCCATAGACATCGAGCCAGGGATTATGTCCTCCCACTAGTTCATGGAGTTGTCGGATTACGGAGTTTGGAAACCGGGGCACCCCGATCAAGCGCATATACGCGCGTCGAGCCGCTTGACTAAACTCGAGTCCGGGAACGACGTCAAGGAAACTGAGCGCTCGATGGAGTTTGTACCAGGAATAGCCGGCTAGCCATTCGTCGGCGCCTTCACCGGTCAAGGCCGCCTTGAAACCCTGCCGATGTACCTCTTGCGCCAAAAGCATCAGCGCGGCGCACGACGTATCCAGTACCGGCGCTTCGGCGGCACGAATCAAGCGAGGATAATTGGCGAGGATCTCCCTGGCCCCGTAATCGACCGAATGAATCGGGCTGCCGACATAACGAGCGACCGAGGCAGCCTCTTTACTTTCGTCCAAATGCGTCGCTTTGACCCGGATCGAAAACGTGGGGATGGGGGTGTCCCGCTGATTATTTGCCAACGCCACGACCAGGCTCGAATCCACGCCGCCGGACAGGTACGACACGACAGGTACATCCGCGCGAAGCCGGCGTTGCACTGCCCGCTTCAGGACATCCTCAAACCCATCAACCATCTCTTGCCGCGACTTGCAACGGTCTTCGTCTCCAGCATCAGGAAAATCGATCTCCCAGTAGACACGTTCGAGCACGCGACCTCGGCCGGCGGACGATCTATTGGAGGGCTTGAGGTGGATATCAAGATAATGCCCCGCTTGCAGTAAATGGATACCTTCAAAACAAGTGACAGGGCCGGGCACCGCGAAAAAAGTGAAGACATGGTTAAGCCCACGCGGGTTCGGGCGTATCGCGACCATCCCCGAGGCCATCAGGGCCTTGATCTCGGAAGCGAACAAGAGCCAATCACCCTGTTGCGTCCAGTAAAGAGGGCAAATACCAAAATGGTCGTGCGCCAGAATCAAGCGCTGCTGCCGTTGATCGATGAGTGCAAACGCGAATTGGCCGCAAAGGCGGGCGAGCATGGCTTCATTCAGGTCCTCCCAGAGATGAGGAAGCAATTCGGTGTCGCTGTGGGTCCGAAAGACGTGCCCGCCTGCTTCGAGTTCTTTTCGTTTCTCCGGATAATCGAATAGCTCGCCGTTGAAGACGACGGCTACCGAACCGTCCTCATTGTGGATGGGCTGGCGACCGTCCGTCAGGCCGACAATACTCAGCCTGCGGTTGGCCATTGCCAGCCCCGGGAGGAGAAGAAAGCCTTCCTCGTCGGGGCCGCGATGCACGAGGGCCGTGGCCATAGCATTGATCTTCTCGACCGGCACGGGCCGACGGCCCGCCAGGTCGACTATTCCCGCGATTCCGCACATGGATTTGCTCGCTCAGATCGAAAGCGCGCAACTTTCGCTGACAGGTACGAATCGACTGGGGCGCCCGGAGAACGGCTTGCCAGAAGCTAGGTAAGCGCCGCGCTATCTATTGTTTGTCTGCTTTGGCGCGGCGATCAAGATAGGTTCAGCGAATATCGCAGACCGTGTGACTCATGCTCTCGTGCAAATCGATTTCTTGTAAATAGACGGCCGATTAGGAAGGGCGAATAGCGCGTTCAAATCGGTATTCCCCTTATTCTGCACAATCTGACGCTATTTCTTAAAGTCACCCGCACGGATCACGACGAGCTTCTTGGGATCTATGTACTTGCGAAATGCCGACGTCACGTCTTCCGGCGTAAGCGCGGCAATTCGCTGTTCCTGTTCGCGCGTACGCAGGAACGATCGACCGAGTTGTAGATTCGAGGCGATTTGACCCGCCAACCCGGCGTCGGAGGTGCGGCCAACCTTTTGTGACTCCAGATAGGCTTTCTTTGCGTCCTGAAGTTCATCGGCCGACGGGCCGTTGAGCAGGAATTCGTTCAGTTCTTCGACGACCGCTTTCTCGACTCGCTCAATGTTCTCGGGGTTTGTAATGGCGCTAACGGTAAAGGTCGCTACTGGATCGCGAGACGATGCCGTAAACGACGATGACACACCGTAGGACAACCCTTCTTTCTGCCGCACTCGGTTGCCCAACCGCGACGACAGACTGCCACCGCCGAACAGAAAATTGCCAAGCCGTAAAGCGGCGTAATCTGGGTCCGTTTCCATAAGCGGAAACGCGAGACCGGCAAGAAATACCGCGTTGGCCTTGTCCGGAGTTTGAACGTCCTCTTTGAACCCGGCCACGTCGGATGGCGCGCGTCGCTCGACGCGTTTCACCGGCATGTTGGACTTCCACCCTTTGAGCATCGTGCGGACTTGTTTGATCGTTGGTTCGGGATCGAAATCTCCAACGACGCCCAACTCCACGGACGAAGCCCCAAGTTGCTTTTCGTACAAGGATACGATCTGTTCAAGCGTGACGGCATCCAGGCGTCTTTCGCTTTCTTCGGAGGTCGGGACATAACGTATGTCGCTCGGTGAATAGGGTGAGAGCGCGCGACTCAGTCGATTGGAAGCTAGTGCCGCCGGCTCGGTCCGCATTCCCTGTGACCCGGTTCGCGCTCGCCGTTTCATGGTATCGAACTCGGCCGATGGGAACGCCGGCTCACGAAGGATTTCACCCAGTAATTCAATGGCCTGGGGAAGTGTAGAGCGTTTCGCTTCGACTGAGAAAGTCACCTGTCCAAGTGTGCCGCCGCCTCCGCCACCACCACCTCGGCCGCCGCGACCCCCGCCACCTCCACCGCCCGATGATATACGGACGCCGAGGGAGTCCATTTTTTCGCGCAGAGCTTGGCGGTCATTTTTTTTGGTGCCGGCCATCATCAGCGAGGGCAACATGCCGGCCGCGGTGGTGAGGCCATTGAGGGATTCCTCATTGCCATAATGTAGCGTCAGCACCAACGACACGGTTTCGCCGCGGTTTTTCTTGGCCAACAGACCGGCCTTCATGCCGTCGACTTCGACGATCTTCGTGCGAGCGTCGAGGTTTTCCGGCGAAGGGTCAAAGGCTTCGCCCGCGACCTCGGTATTGCCTCCCTTGTAATCCTTGACAAGTGACTGTACGGTGGGTGCGGCGCTGATCGCCAAACGTTGTGGTTGTTCAACCGGAATGTACATTCCCACCGTACGGTTGTGTTTCTGGAAATAGTGACGGGCGACGCGATTCACGTCTTCGGCGGGCACGGCTGCCAAACGGTCTCGTTGCAAGAACAACAGCCGCCAATCGCCCCGGGCCGAGGCCGAGCTCAACGCCTGAGCCATCGCCGAACTGTTAGATGCGAGGCGTTCTTGGGCACGTCGACTGCGAACCTTCGCCCGTTCGATTTCGTCCGCGGTGAATGGCACCGATGCGAGGTTCTCCAAAGTGTTGAGCAATGTATCGCGGACGTCGTCTAGCTTGCTCGGTTCCGTCTGCGCGGAGCAATCGAACAATGCAGGGTCGTGGTTATTCCCAGCGGAAGAGTTAACACTCGTCGCTTTCTTGGATTCCACCAACGCCTGATACAGACGGCCATTCGGTTGTTGAGATAAAATGCCGGCCAGCACGCTGAGCGGGGCCCAGTCCGCATGGGCGGCCGAAGGCATGTGGTAGGAGACTCCGACGGAGCCGACGGTTCCAACGCGCCGCAAGATCACCGTGCGCTCGCCGTCCTGCGGCGGTTCCTCAGTGTAAGTGTTGTCGAGCTTGCGCGTGGGTTTCGGAATCGCCCCGAGGTATTTTTGCACCAGTGCCAGCGCCTTGGTTTCGTCAAACTTGCCAGCAATGATCAAGACCACATTGTCGGGTTGATAGTACTTTCTGTAGAACGCTTGCAGGTTTTCAATGGGCACGCGTTCGATGTCCGACCGGTTGCCAATCGTTGACTTGCCGTAGTTATGCCATTCGTACGCCGTGGCGTAGATCCGCTGCATCAGCACTCTCTGGGGACTGTTCTCGCCGCTTTCGAACTCGTTTCGAACAACGGTCATCTCCGATACCAGGTCTTCGCGCTTGACGTGGCTGCTAACGAGCCGATCGGCTTCTAGCTTGATGGCGAATTCCAGGTTCTCGTCGGAGGCGGGCAGGGTTTCGTAGTAGTTGGTGCGATCGTCGTTGGTGGTGCCGTTGTAATTGGCGCCATGGTCACGAAGTGCTTTGGGAACATCGCGGAACGTAGGCGTGCCCTTGAAGACCATATGTTCGAGCAAATGCGCCATTCCGCTTTCGCCGTAGCCTTCATGACGCGATCCCACAAGTACCGTCATGTTCACGGTAATCGTGGGCCGGGATTCTTCGGGAAAAAGCAAGACGCGCGCCCCATTTTCCAAGCGGTATTCCGTGACTCCCTCTACCGTCGCGACTTTTTGCGGAACTTGGTCCGCGCCAAGTGTTGAAGTACACAACACCATTGTGAGAAGCGTGCCTACCCGCATTGCGCACCTCGGAATGATAGATGGAATGGCAGCCACATATTCATCGATTCGATTTCGTCTCAATATCGCCGGTTAGCCCGGCACGGTTGTTTACCCGCCGTCACTTCCTGGACGGCGATTCTGGCGCGGGCGAAATTCCCCTTTGAACGGGGCGCCCTGCATCTCGGTCCATTTGGTCTTTTGTTCCGGCGTCAATACCGCCACGGACTTCGTTTCCGTTTCCTTCGCCAGTTCTTCCATCTTCTGGCGCATCTCGGCGTTTTGACCGCCTCCACCGCCGCCTCCAAATAAGTCGCGCAGTTGACGCCCACTATCTTCTTGGATCTCCCGTAGCTTCTTTTTCTGATCGTCGGTCAAGTTCAACTCCTTAGCAACCGCTTCATCCGCGAAGGCCCGCGAACGGCGCTGTTGCAAGCGAATTTGTTGGAGGCGTTTGGCCTGATCGGGCTTGAGGATATCCGCGACCAGCTTGTCGCTTTCCTTGTCCAACTCCTGCCTCTTGCGCGCTGCTCCTCCCGACTTAGGTCGCGTAAGCCGCGACTCGCTTCCTCTTGTTTCTTGCGCGCTTCCGTAGCCTTGGTGATTTGATCTTGCGACATCTTGAGTTCTTGTTGGACAGATGGTTCATCCATCAGCGCCAACGCCGACATCATCCCAGCCCCTTGGGCTCGTTGCGGCCGTTCTTGCGCCCGCAGTGGAGCGCAGAGCAAGCAGAGCAGGCCGAATCCCAGAGCTAATCGGTTCATTACTGACCTCCCTTATCAAATTGTGGAACATCACGCGACGGCATTAATCTACGCATCCATTCCGAGAACTACTAGCTTCGACGCTATTCCAAGACATGTCCATGTACAAGGGCGAACGGTTATCAACCGCGGCGTCGCGGAACTCGGGCGGCGTAAAACTATCGCGCCAGAACGATGTGCGGATAGGCACATCAGCGCTCCGCTTCCGCACGGTTGGGTGGCCTTGCAACCTGCGTACGGATGTCGGACCGACGCGCACTGGAGTAAAGTTGGTAACGTCACCTTACCACTTCGGGAATTATGCTAGACAGGCGTTACGGGCCATCACTCAAGATGTTCCAACCAAACTCGGATATCGTTTTCATACTCGCTGGATAGATCTCCCTTCACGAGCTGGCGGTGAAATGCAGCGGCTCCCTTGCGCTCCAGGTCCGCCGCCTCAGCGCTGGGAAACCGTTTAGCTGGATCCGGCGCAATCATGCGCTGACTCAGATGAAGGAGTAGCTCGCTTTCCCGAACTTCCGCGGGTAACAACTCGGGCAGGTTCTCTTCCAAATGTTGCTTGGTGTCCTTGAGCTCGTCGTATGTCGTTAGTCCCGCGAATGGTGATCGCCCAACCAGCATTTCGATCAGCACGTATCCGAGGCTCGCCAGGTCCGATTGCGGCGAGTTGGTCGACCCAGCCAGTACCTCGGGAGCAGCGTACACCGGCGACCAAAAGCGCCGGCCGGCGCTCGTGCGTAGATCGATGGCCGAACCAATGTCGACTACTTTGACGTTGCCAGTGCGCTTGAGCATGATGTTAGTCGGCTTTAAGTCCCCATGCACAATTCCTGACCGGTGTAGCGCTCCGAGTCCGGCCAAGCAATCGCGGAGGACCTGAATCGCAACTCCAGGCATGAGCCGTGGTTGGTCTGCACCGCTGGTTACAACGACGTCGGTGATGTATTGCCATTGTTCGAAACTGGCCCGTGCGCGGGCTTTGTTGAACATTCCTTGAGTCAGGAGCGTTCCCAAATCAAAGCCGTCTACCCATTCCATTTCCATGAGGCGGATTCCGTCTTCCTCAATGAAGTTGTGAACGTCGATGACATTATCGTGTTGGATGAGTGCGACACGCGCCGCAACGTCGGCGATGCGACGCATGTCAGATCCGTAGTCGGATTTGTCGCTGTAGTGTTCCGGAGAGAAGATTTTCAACGCAATGGGGAGCGTGAACTCGTCTGCGCCATGACGTCGACTGAGGAACACGACTCCTTGTCCGCCTGAGCCTAGGAGTCGTATCTTGGTATGGCGGGTGATCCAGTTTAGGTCCTGGGCATTCGTGAGCGATCGATATCGAGCCGTTAACGGGTTCGTAGCGCCAGTAGGCTTGTCGTACGGTTGAGTCGAGATTCCCGGAGGATAGCTCATCGTGTTTCTCCGTTCGGGGCGATCACCCGGCAAAGAGAATCTTCCAGGATAATGATGACATGCCAAAAAACTAGGTCAGATTGGTGGGAGCGCCGTAGGGAGAAATGGAAGGAAGACCATGCAGCTCTTATTTTCTTTTGGCTTGACCGCATTCACGGTGATCATTCACGCTCTTGGAACTCTCGAAGCCATCGCCCAACTGTCCCGGGCATGGCAGCGGACCAGAGCAAAGCGTAGAGCGCTGTCTTCAGAAATCCAGATGGTTCGCGTGGTCAGCGTCTTGCTCTTCCTGCACCTCCTTGAAGCGGCCGTTTGGGGCGCATTTTACGTCGTCGCCGGGATGCTGCCCGATATCGAGACCGCCGTCTACTTCTCCCTTACCAGCTACACGACTGTCGGCTATGGGGATATCGTCTTACCGCCATCATCGCGACTTCTTGGACCTATTGAAGCAGCTGTCGGAATCCTAATGTTCGGGTGGTCGACAGGTATCATGGTAACCGCGATTACTCGCATTTACGGAAATCACTTGCGACTTCGGAACCATGCAGTAAGCGAAGAGAATGCAAACGAATGACGACAATTGCGAGGCGCAGCGGATGACGTCCGCGGTTACGGTTTGAGATTAGGCCAAGAGAACGCTTAGCGTTCCAGGCTCTAAGTCGTTACTCAACCTAATGCAGAGATGGTGTGGCTCGTCGTCGTATTTCGGCATCTTCAAATGGTCTGTCTTGATGGCCCTCGGATACATTGACATCGGCGGTAATACGGTATTATTTTGATCCACTTCTATGGGAATTCGTGACTTCAGTGCAGTGGGCCTCTGGGAAAGAACAGCGAATTCTGCGTACTTTGAAGTGTGGCTCTGCATGCCCAATACCGCCACCCTCGTTCGTTCGTCGCCCCCCAACGGCGATGGCGTGAAGACCACATCCACGCGCGCTACCGTCAGATCCTGATCCCCGGGTGCGTCGGCGTTCGTCGGTGTGAGTGTGGACGGTGACGCATTGTCAGCCCACGCGCGATAGAACCGGCCCGCGTGATAGTCCATCGTGTCGTAGTCGCCGAACTCAAACGAGCTCGCCGCGTTTGCATTCGACAGACCCGTAGCGATTTGCACATTCGGCAACCAGCGGCGGCCGTTCTTTGTGCTCACGGTGCCGTAAGTCTGAGCCGCATCGTTTGCGGGTCCGGCGTTGCGCGCGTCCAGCCAGGTAATCGCAATGAAGTGCGTCGTCTGATCGACCGCGATCGAGTTGTTGAACTGGCTATTGGTCGTAGAGTCATTGTTCACGCGGAACTCCGCACTCCAGTTGGCGCCGCCGTTGACAGAAAACATCGTCATGACGTCGGTGTCCGCCGTGCTGGTGTTCGCCCGGTCCGTCCAAGCCATGTAGAGCCGGCCGCTACTTTGATCGTACGCAACGGTCGGAGACGCCGTAATGGTGCGATTATCCATCGCCGGAATCGGCGAAAATGTTCCGACGTTCGAGACGGTCGCGTCGTAGTTGGTAAACCCCGTGGGCCCTAACCCGTCGAAGTCAGTGCTTACGCGAATCGTCGATGGACCGTTGGAGCTCCCTGTCTGATAGGCGACCGAGAACTGGCCGTTCAGGCCGACCGAGCCGCGCCCGTACGATCCCTGCGCCGTGATCTGCTGAGCGCTGAAGGAGCCGATGCTGCCCAGGCCGAAGATCGGTGCACCCTGGGCGTACATGCTGCCATTCAAGTAATAGAAGAGCCACAAGCTGCCGGGTGCGAACGACCCGCCGGAACCCGTAGCGACGCCGGGATAGTCGGCGCCGTTGGTGGAGAATGTTCCCAATGACGTGAAACTTGCCCCGCCGTCAACGCTATGAGTCAGCGTGACGATGATGTTGCCGTTGAGGTAGGTGACGAACAGGTTGCCGAACGTATCAAACGCCGCCTTGGCGTCGCAGCAAACCGTCGTCGGCATCGTCCCGCTGGGCGTCCACGTTAAACCGCCATCCATGCTATAGCGACGGAAGTTCCCCTGCGACATCGTGAATAGGTTGTCCGGGTTTGTTGGGTTCATGGCGATGGTGGTTTCGGATTGGTCGGCCACGACGTTGCCGGTGTTGATGTTGGTCCCGACGACGAGGGAGGTTGGAACCGAGCGATCTTCGAGAGTCTCCAAGGACAAACGGATTCTATTTTTCAGAGTGCGCATGACGTACCTCAAGAATTTAGGAGTCGACGTTCGCTGTCGCGAACGCGCTAAACCGTGGCCAGTTGGCCAGGTACTTGGCCAGGGACCTTGTGGGTCGCAACTCTTTATGCTTCGCGGTCTTAACGACGCGGCATCGAGTACCTGGTCACGTGGCCAGATGGCCAGGGACTCGTTGAAAACCTATCCGGTTTTGTGCGACTCCAAGTGGAATCATGTTTGTAAGTCCAATAGGGAACGTTATAATGTACACATACACACTACTAGTCCGGTGTGCGCGCCAAGTCTAAAGACTCGCATCCATCGAATGATGTCAGGTGCGCTAAGTCGTCGCCAACGCAGCCGTCTTCCGGCAAGGCCGTGACAACCGTCTTCGTGATTCCAGCGCCGATGCGAATTGGCTTGCTCACAGTCACGGTCGAACCAGCGACCTCCACGTCGGTGTTCCGCCGCGCCGGCGTTGCGGACGGACGGACCGGGCGGAAGATCGGTTCGACGCCGGCCACCACGAACACCGCACCAGCCGGCGATGGCCTCGCCACATCGAGAGACGGCCGGCCGTCGGCGGGTGGAGCCGGCGGCATCGGCGGTGGGAGATCGAGGCCGATCTCCCACAGGCCGCGGCCGTAGGTGCCGGCGGCGAGAACGTTCATCTGTTGGTTCAATTCCAGCTCGCGGACCATCACATGCGGCAGTCCGGTCTTGAACGGCTGCCACGATGAACCCAAATTGGTGGAAACGTACACACCCAAATCCGTACCGACATACAGCGTGTCGGGCTCGGTGCGCGGGTCCAGGGCGAGCGCATTGGCGGGGACGTCCGGCAGGTTGCCGGTGATATCGTTCCAATTCGCTGCGCCGTCGTCGCTGCGGAATACGTGTCCGACATTAAGATTCACTGGGTCATCGAACCGGTCGCGCGCCGCATAGATGACTTTGCTGTCCGACGGATCGACGAGCAGGTCCCCAAAGTGATCGTTGGCATTGAACATGAAATGGCTGGTCCAATTTAGTCCGCGGTCCGAAGACACGTAAAAGTTGCCGTTTGCCGTCGCGTAGATGGTGTTTACGTCGCTGGCCGCCGCCTCCAGGGTGTTGATCGACGCAGGAAAAACGAACGAGCCTAGTTGCGTCCAGTTGTCGGCTTTGTCGACCGTTTCGTATACGACATTGGTGCCCAAAAGCAGCCGGCTCGGATTCGACGGGTCCATCACATACGGAATGTAGAACTCCCCCGGGTTCGTGGGGTCGAGTCCCGTGGTTTTCGTTTGCCAAGTGGCGCCGCCGTTATCGGAGCGTTCGAAGAAGTCGGTGAAGGTTCCCTCGGCGTACTGGTAGGTGTGATAGACCGTAGCAGGGCTGGAGCAATCCACGCGGACGAAGCCGCCGTCTCCTGAGCCAATGTGAGTCCACGCCTGGGCGCCTGTAGTTTTCTCGGTGCCATTATCCTGACTTGCGCCGTAAGCGATAGCAGGATCTGTGGGATGCAAGGCAATGCCGTTGAACTGGGTGATCTGCAAGCCCGTCGTGCCGGCCGCGCCGGTTCCGTTCAGGTCGGTCCACAAGATGGACCCGGTCTGGGCATTATCGAGGCGCCAAAGGCCGCCGTCATTTCCGTCCAGGAGCCGGTCACTGGCATCGAACGCTGTGGCATGGTGATCGGAGTGTGGCCCGTTGCCGTTGGCGCCGAGATTGAGGTATTCCCAGGTGCCGCCGCCGTTGCTTGATCGGATGATGTCATCCTGGCCGGCCGCGTAGACGCGATTCGAATTCAGGGGGCTCACCGCCAAAGTCGAGTCATACCAGCCCTGCTGTCCCAGGTAGTTGGGAGTATTGACCATGTTCCGAAAGCGGAGGCCGCCATTGCCGCTTCGCAGCAGGCGGTGCAGCGTCCCATAAGCGCTGGTGCCGATTTGGCCGGACCCGGCAACCGAAACATAGATGACCTGCGCGTTGGAAGGCGCTATTGCGAGCTTGATACGTCCGGCAGTGATGCCTTGCGGAAGGCTGCTGAATAGACGATCCCAATCCCCGCCTCCGTCCGTGGACTTGTAGACGCCATTCGCATTGTGCCCTCTTGGTTCGCCGATCGCCGCGTACAGCGTAAGTGGATCGCTCGGGTGCATGACCAAGTCCGTGGCGTCCGCATCGTGCGCGATGCCGTTCGCCAGAGTGGTGTTGACCCAAGTTGCCGCGCCGTCGGTCGATTTCCAAATGCCCGTGTTGTCGGCGGTGCCGTTGAAGCCGTTGTCAGCCACTGCCGCGTAGACCGTGTTTGGATCCGTCGGATGAACAACAATGCGCGAGATGGTTCTTCGATCAAAATCGGCGATGCCGAATAGGTTCCAGGTGGCGCCGCCGTTGGAAGACTTGAGAATGCCGCGGCCGTAGTAACAGTTGCCCGGCGAGTTGCACGCTTCGCCGGTCCCGGCGTAGATCACGTTGGGATCGGACGGCGCCAGGGCGATGGCGCCCATGACCAGCGTGCGTTTGTCCGCCGGGACAAGTGGCAGATCGTCCGTCAGCGGCGTCCAGTTGGTGCCGCCGTCGGTGGTCTTCCAGACGCCTCCGCTGGCGGCCGTGACGTAGATCTGATTCGGGTTGGTCGGATGCGGCGCGATCCCGGAGATACGGCCGCTGACCGGCTGGTTGCCCGGCGTCTGGCCGCCCATGATGGGCGCCGGACCCTTGGCGGTCCACTGGCTAGTTGAAATCGGCGGAGGGTTTCCGGTCTCGCCAATCTTCTTCGCCCAAACTTCGCCGACAATGCCCCCACCACTACTGTTAATAGTTCCCGTAGTGTACGCGTTGCCGAGGTGATCAACCGCGATGCTAGTCTCACTGAAGACGGTGTTGCCGATTACACCAAGGTGGGTTGAGTAGACCAGCGTATTGCCCGCAGGGCTTAGCTTCGTCACGAAGGAATCCCACGGGCCGCCGTAACCTTGCACAGGTTGCTCCAGCGGGAAGTTCGGGTCAGTCGTGATACCGGTTACGTACGCGTTGCCACAGCTGCCAATCGAGATGGACTGTGCGCCACCGTAGCCAACGTGGGTGGAGTATGCCAGTGCCGTACCGGCGACGTTGAACTTTGTCACGAAAACTTTGGCACCGACGCCCACGATCTCTTGGAAGGGATTTTCGAGGGGGAAGTCTGTCGAATAGGTCATACCGGTGACGTAGGGGTTGCCGATCCCGTCCACGGCGACGTCGTAGCCCCTATCAGTATTATCTCCGCCGAGGTAAGTGGAAAAGATTATCGCGGTACCTGCCGCGTTCAACTTGGTCAGGAACACGTCGTCAGTCCCGAGTACTAACGTGGTGTCGTAGGCCCCGGGCGTAGCAAGATCCGTTGATCTGGTATAGCCGCTCACGTAGACATTGCCCGCACCGTCCACGTCGATGCCCTCCGTCGTCTCAGGACCGTTGCCGCCAAAACGCTTGGAGTAGACCAGTTGGTCGCCTGTGGCGTTCAATTTGGTCACGTGAACGTCTAAACCATTACTTGTGCTTGTGTGGTCCTGAATTGCCACGTAGGCGTTGCCAGTGGCATCCACAGCGATGTCTTTGCCATATGTGACGCCGGGACCGTTGTCGTCTAGGCAAGTGGAGTAGGCTATCGCGCCGGTGGGGGTAAACTTGGTAGCGAAGGCTCTGGGACCAGTTTGATTACACTGCAGCGCGGGATTTTGAACCGGGAAGTTTGCCCCCGCGGTCACCCCCGTCACGTAGGCGTCGCCGGCGCTGTCCACCGCGATGCTCAAGCCATACGTGTAGAACAGGTCGGCGGCGCCGAAATAGGTGGTGTAGATCTCTGCGTCGCCCGCAGCATTCAACTCTGTCACGAAGGCGTAATAAGGCGAGGCGACAGTAGCTTGAATCCAGCCCGTCACGTGCGCGTTGCCCGCGGCATCGACTGCAATGCCACCGCTACCACGGAACCCGTTGAAGGTCGTGGAGTAGCTCAATACGGGATCAATAACCAGCGGCCGGCCGGCGTCGTAGGCGCCCACGTCAAAAGTGACGAGTGGCGAGTGCTGAGTGCTGAGTGCGAAGTTTCCGGCGACCTCTTGCCGCGCACCATTCATTTCCTGATACAACACCGGCTTGTGCTGGCGGAGTTCGACGCCGCCGGCATGCACGATGAGATCACCCGCGGCGTCCACTTCCAGTTTGTCGGCACCCGCGAAGTTGAGCGTGATCGCCCGCGGGTCGGCGCCGGGCGCCACGACGAAGTCGTACTCAAGCTGTCGTTCGGCGTTGCCGTAATAGACCAGATCGATGCCAGGATAAACCTCGTCGTACTCGACCTTGGCAGAGGTGGGGATATCGGTGTGCCATTTATTGGGGTCGTTGCCGATGAAGTAATTGACGATGCCGGGAAGCTGGTCTTGGCCGGTCACTGCTGGATTCGGATTGGCGCCGACGTATTGCATGCGCACGACAGCACTTTCCGGCGAGCGGGGCGTATCAACGCCCTGAAGACCGGCGGTTTCCAGGGGGTTAACACCCCCCGCTCGCCAATCTGGCATTGATTCTGAATTCTGAATTCTGGATTCTGAATTCTTCTCCAACACCATGACCGCTTCCGTCGGCGTCAGGAACATCTGGTATCCCGAGCCGCGCGCGATGAAATCCACCTGATCGTCGACCTGACCGTGATTGGCCTCGAAGCTGATCGGCAAGCGGCCGTAACTCACTTTCACCTGCGATTGTTGCATGCCGGTGACGTCGGCCGGTTGTTCGACAGGCGTCGCCGGCGGTTCGGCGTTGAACCCGGCCTGTATCGGCGCTCGCCCAGCGACTGCGGGCGCAGTCGGGGAAATGGATATGGAGCGGCCGCCGCTCGGGGCTATCACCGGATTCCCTGCGTCCATGAACAGCGGGCGATTGGGAGATTCGGGATTGCTGACGATTCGCTGCGATCGAGCTGAGGTGTTGCCGAGCCAGGCGATGTCGGCCTCGTCGTCCGTCGGTGGCTTGGCAACAGCGACCCTTCGATTACTCTCGTTACTCTCGTTCCCAAACTCCTGTTCGGGAACGTCGGCTCCACGAAACTCTGTTTCGCTTGCCTCAACGACTCGAAACGGTGTTTCCCGGACATACGTTCCCGAACCGGCGTTCGGGAACGAGGACTGGAGGGCGTGCGATTCCGAACCAGAGTTCGGGAGCGAGAACCCGGCCGCGCCGCCGAGTAGCAGGGCCAACGTATCCCCCGGCGGCAAACGTTGTTCCAGACTTTCCAGATACGGCCGGTGGAACCGGAGGCGATGAACGAATGACCGAGTGCGCGAGCCTAAGCGAGTGTTCATAAGTGCGCTCCAACGAAAGGAAGCTGGACCAGCAACACGATCCGCAGCTGCACACCTGCACACTCGTTTGCAGCCGTCACGAGTCGTGCAGAAAGCTGCTACGGACCTAACTGCGCTGAAGAAATTTAGGGGACAAGAAAAACGAAGTAGTTTCCGGAGATGTGCCGACGACAAGGCGATAGGGCATGGGGTGGCGCATTATGGGGATTTCGGCGGCGCTTCCGCTTCCAGTTCCGTGACGAACTTCTGAAAATCGGGCCGCGAGCGCAGTGGCTCGAATGCCCCGTGTTTCTTAAGACCCTCGATTCGTTTGGGGTCTTTGTATCGGCCGACATTCCGAGTCCGAACGAGCATTTCCATAGCACGGAGTGCGTAACGCTCACTCAAGTGTTCACGTTCGGCAGACGTCAGCTCGGTATCTTTCCAAACGGCCGCGGAACACAGACCGTAGACACAGGCGTAATCAAAAAGGACTCCGACTTCGACTTTCGTCTCGGCCAGGATCGTCTCCGCTTCGCGGGTCGCGCGCGTGTGATCGCCGAGATAGGCCAAAGGCAGGGGGCGATAGATACGCATGGTGATATTGAGTTGTCCCTCGCTAAGGTCGACGGCACGTCGCCAATCCGCGTTGGCTTTGTCTAGATGTTCGGCTTGGACCCGCGCCGTGGCGCGGCCCCAGTGCGCGCCAAAGAGACCTGCCCGGCTTTGATCATGGCGCGGTTCACGCTTGAGGGCGTCCTCGAATGTCTCAATGGCCTGCGAATACCGTTCGATCGCGAGCTCAAGCTTGCCGTTGCTACGCAAGAAATCGCCGAAGTTGACACAACTGCCCGCGAGGTTGACCGCGAACTTCAGGTTTTCCCCATGCGATCGGTGCAATTCCCCATGAGTCGCCAAGGCTTGTTCGTAAGCGGTCTCGGCTTTAGCGACCTGTCCCACACGCGCATGGAACATACCCAGATTGTTGTACGTTTGGCCAAGGGCCAGACGATAATCCGGAATATCGGGGTGAGCGCGGGCCAGGGGTTCCTGAATTGCCAAGGCGTTTTCAAAGGCCGTCTCGGCGTCCTTGTTGCGACTCATGGCTCGATAGAGCGACGCCATATTCTGGTGGGCTGCCCCTAGATCGAACTTGTAAACGGGGATTTGCGGGTGTAACCGAGTCAGCTGTTGCCAGACGGTCAAACTCTTGGCATACGCCGTCTCCGCCTTTTCGAGCCGGCCCAGCTGGCGGTACAGAAGTCCCAGGTTTTGGTGGACGATGGCGAACGTCGCCAGATACTCGTTATTGTCCGGTTGGTCGCGCACCGCCTCGTCCCACGCAGCGATGGCCTTGAGAAAAGCCTCCTCGGCCTCGGTTTCGCGGCCGTTGTGCAAGTACACCCTCGCCAGGGCGAGGAGGCCTTTGGCCAACGTCTGCTGGTGATCGGGGACTCCCGGATGATCACGGATCAATTGCTCTTCGATGGTTACGGAGCTGAGAAATTCGGCCTGGGCCTTCGCGAACTGAGTCGTTCCGCTGTAGAGGTTGCCCAGGGCGAGATGGCTCTGGGAAAGCGCACGCCGGTATTCTTGGTTGGCGGGTTGCTCTCGATCCAGTTCCGCGAGCAGAGAAATGCACTTGAGATGGTTGGCCTCACCAGACGCGCTTTGACCTCGGTTCTCGTCTGAGATTCCCATGGCGCGATGCACAGTCGCCAGCGCGAAGCGATTTTCGGAGTTTCTTGGGAACTCGATGGTTAACTGTTCGATCAAAGCCCGACCCTGCCGGTAGGCGCCCTCGGCCTGGTCCGGCCGTCCAAGCCAATAGTGAATGTCGCCGATGCGCGCGTAAGCGCGCCCGACTTCAAGGCGCACCGCCGGGTCCGTGGTGTCCTCTTGGAGAATCTCTTGATAGAATTCCAGCGCATCCTCCAAGAGTTGGCGGCGTTTCGCTTCCATCTGCGGAACGTGCCGCAATTGCACGTCCCCGACGCGCGTCAACATGCGGTCGACCGCGGCGAAAGCCTTTCGGCGATGGTTCTCCGCACGGGTATATTGCTTTTCCGCCCGCCACCATTGCCAGCTCACAAGCACCAGGCCGGTCAGCAAACTGAGCAATGCCACGCCGCTCACGGCCGCCAGTGCCGGCTTACGGCGGCACCAGAGCCGGAAGTGTTCCCATGATGTCGTGCGCCGGGCCTCGATTGGCCGGTCTTCCAAGTACCGCCGCAAGTCTTCGGCCAACTCGCGCACCGTCCGGTAACGCCCTTCGGGATTCTTGGCAATCGCCTTCAGGACGATGGTCTCCAGGTCGCGCGAAATGCGTCGGTCGATCTGGCGTGGGCGCGCCGGTTCTTCTTGGGTGACCTGATGGATCAGTTGACCGCGGTCCGGTGCCGTAAAGCCCGGCCGAAGGGTCAACATCTCGTACAGCGTCAGGCCCAAGGCGTACACGTCGCCGCGCGGGGTCGATTGACCCGCGAAGCGCTCCGGAGGCAGATATCGCAGCGTTCCCACGACGTCGCCCGTATGTGTCAGATTCGCGGCGTCGTCGGCTTTGGCGAGTCCGAAATCCGTCACCCAGACTGTCCCGTGCGCGTCCAGCAGCAGATTCGACGGTTTGATGTCGCGGTGCAAAACACCCTGGGCATGGGCATACGCGAGTGCATCTGCGGCCTGCACTCCGATTCGAGCCACGCTGCTGAAATACGCCCGCAAGTCCCCCGAACTGGTTGAAGACGCGTCCGCACAGGTTATCGACGTCGCGGTGTCACCGTTGCCTGAACTTCCGGAGACTTCCGGAGCCTTTTGCTCGTACGACGGAGTCACCGCCGCGAATTGACCGGTCACAATACTGTTTGGCAGCACGCCTGTCGGCGCGGAGTCTGGGTGGAGCGTTGCGACCGCTTGCGGCGTACCGGCTCGCAGTCGTTTGACCTCGCGCAGCACGGCGTCGAGGCCCCGGCCGTCGATATACTGCATGGCATAGTAATGGACGCCGTCCTGCTCGCCGGTGCCGAACACCGGCACGATGTTCGTATGGTGCAGCCGCGCCGCGGCCATCGCCTCTTGGCGGAAACGTTTGACGTGGGAAGGATCGAGCAAGGCGCTTGTGGACAGAATCTTCAGTGCGACCCGGCGGCCGAGCGAACCCTGTTCGGCTTCATAGACCACGCCCATACCGCCGCGACCGATTTCCCGAACGATGCGGTATTCGCCTAGCTGCGTCGGTATGGTGCCCTTGGCGTCGACCGGAAGCACTTCTTTTGCAGGCCTATTCTGCTCTAGAAAGGCGAGGGCTGGGAAAAGTTCACGAATCTGCTCCGCCAAGTGTGGGTATTGGCGTTCGTATTCCGCTATGGCCGGCCGTTCACCGCGACGGTAGCGCTCGGCGAATTCATCCGCGAGCTTCTCGACGGAGTCGATGTCATGAAAAGTGTCGCTCATGGCGCCAGCTCGCTCAGCCCGCCGGGAAGTTCGCTCAGAAGATCCTTGAGCCGTTTCAACGCGCGAACATAGCGCTTACTGCACGCCGACTCCTGGATACCGAGAACTCGGGCTGTCTCCGCTCGATTCAACTGTTCGAAGTGGCGTAGCGCCAACACTTCCCGGTCGATCGGGTCCATCTGTTGGAGGGCTTGTTGCAAGTGAATCTGCGCCTCTGCCTGCATGGCGACGCCGCTCGGTGTCGTTTGATTCGCAATCAATTCTGCCGCCAGCATGACCGAACTGGCTTCAGGCAAAGCGTCCTGGTTGATCGAGACTTCCCGACCGGCATCTCTCCGTTCGGCCTCCAGATGCCTGCGGTGCAAGATGAGAATCCGCTGCACGGTCAGAAAGCGCAGCCAAAGGAAAAAGGGCATCGCCGGCTCCGCGGTATACTCGTTGAAGCGCTCCAATGCTTCCACATAAGTTTCCTGTAGCACGTCGGAGGGATCAATCCGGCCTTGAAGGCGCTGATCGAGGCGAAGTCGGATCATCAGACGTAGTCGATCGCGATGCAATGCGAGGAGCTCACCAAGGGCGCCGCCATCTCCGTCCCGGGCGCGGCAAATGAGTTCACGGTTCTCGCCGATGCTCTCAGGCATGTGTGGCTCATGATAACAAGAACTACGCAGTCATTCCATTTCGTCGGTACACGATATACATCGGAGACCGCCACTGCGGTCGAGTGGCTTGCTACCCACACGAGCCGCCGTTAAGCTAGTTAAACATGAGCGATGTTTCACGTCTGCTCTGCGCCATCGAAAGCGGTGAGCCGCGCGCCGCCGAACAACTGCTTCCGTTGGTGTATACCGAGCTTCGCCGCGTCGCCGCGGGGCAGATGGCACGCGAGAAACCAGGACAAACGCTGAATCCCACCGCCTTGGTGCATGAAGCGTATCTCCGTCTCGTTGACAAACCCGAACAACAACAATTCGCCAATCGCCGCCACTTTTTCGGGGCCGCGGCCGAAGCTATGCGGCGTATATTGGTGGAGAATGCCCGGCGCAAACTGCAGGATAAACACGGAGGCGGTCGGCGGCGGGTAGAGTTGTGCGACGACCTCCCACCAACAAAAAGCGAAGACGGTGAAATCCTGGCGGTCCACGAAGCCCTGGATGAATTCTCACAGCGAGACGCAGAAACCGCCGAACTCGTGAAGCTGCATTTCTTTGTGGGGCTTACCATTGATGAGGCGGCCGAACTCCTCGGCATCTCTCCTCGATCGGCCTATCGAAACTGGGCCTATGCCCGGGCGTGGCTGTTTCGGAATCTCGGCGGCGCCGCGGCTCGGATTTGACGAAGTATTTCTCCAAGTTGGCAGCATTCGGCCGCTAACTTCGCATTTCCATTAGGGAATTCTCTGGAGTGCAATTGCATGGCTACGCCGTCCGACGTGAAATTCATCTTTGGAAAGGCCTTAGAACTGGCCTCGACTGCGGAACGCGCCGCCTACCTGGACCAGGCCTGTGGCGAAGATGTCGCTCTCCGGGCGGAGTTGGAGGGACTGCTGGAGGCGTTAGCGAATGTAGGCCAATTCATGAGCCATCCCGTCGGGCCGCTTCACGGATCTGCGGTCTCTAATGAAAGAGAGGAGACAATAGGAGCCCCGATCGGGCCCTATAAGCTCCTGCAGAAGCTCGGCGAGGGCGGCATGGGAACGGTCTTCCTGGCGGAACAGGAACAGCCGGTCAAACGCAGCGTCGCGTTGAAAGTCATCAAGGCCGGCATGGATTCACGCCAGATTATCGCCCGCTTCGAGCAGGAGCGGGAGGCCTTGGCGATGATGGATCACCCAAACATTGCCAGAGTGCTCGATGCCGGGACGACAGATCTCGGTCGACCGTATGTCGTCATGGAGCTGGTGAAAGGCATTTCCATCACGAGATTCTGCGATCAGGAGCGTTTGACGCCGCGCGAGCGCTTGGAACTTTTCATTCCCGTCTGCCATGCCGTGCAACATGCCCATCAAAAAGGGATCATTCACCGCGACCTGAAGCCGTCCAACGTGCTCATCGCACTGTACGATGGTCGGCCGGTGCCCAAGGTGATCGACTTCGGCGTGGCCAAAGCGATCGGCCGGACAATGGCTGAGCGGACTTTGTTCACCGAAGTAGGCGTGCTGGTGGGCACCATGGAGTACATGGCGCCCGAACAGGCAGAACTGAACAATCTGGACATCGATACGCGGGCCGACATCTACTCCCTTGGAATCATTCTCTACGAGTTGCTCACCGGGGCGCCGCCGTTTACGTCCAAACAGCTTCAAGAAGCCGGTTTTGCCGAGATGTTACGGTTCATCAAGGAAGTCGAACCACCCAAACCGAGCACCAAGCTATCGTCCTCCGAAGAACTTCCAAGCATCGCCGCTACCCGGAAGTTGGAGCCCAAGTCGCTAACGAAGTTGGTGACCGGAGAACTCGACTGGATCGTAATGAAGTGTCTGGAGAAGGAACGCGGCCGGCGCTACGACGCGGCCAATGGTTTGGCCCGAGACATCCAGCGTTATTTGGACGACGAACCGGTAGAGGCCGGACCGCCGTCGCGCGGCTACCGATTGCGGAAATTTCTGAAACGGAACAAAGCGCCCGTGTTGGCGGTTTCGATCATCTTTCTTCTCCTGGTCGGCGGCATCGTCGGGACGACGCTCGGGTTAATGCGTGAACGGCGGGCCAAGGAAACGGCCGAGAAGCGCCTGGTCCAGATTGAGAAGGGAATTGACGCAATGGGCTCGATTTTCGCGGACCTCGACCCGCAGGCGGAGGAGAAAGAAGGCCGGCCGCTGCGTGCGATCCTGGGGGACCGGCTGGACCAGACGGCCGCCGAGCTGGACGGGGAGGCGATCGGCGACCCCCTCGTCGTGGCCAAGCTGCAAGACCGACTTGGGGCGACCTACCTTGGCCTGGGCCATGCCGCCAAGGCGGAGTCGCTGTTCACTAAGGCCCGTGCGACCCGAGCCGCTGAGTTGGGCGCGGACCACCCACTCACTCTCGCCAGCGCCAACCACCTGGCCGTAGCGTTTGAGGCCGTTGGGAAGAGATCCGAGGCCATCGATCTCTTCGAGCAGGTGCGGGACGCCCAGGTGAAGAAACTTGGCGCCGACCACCTGGATACCCTCGGCACGATGCACAGCCTGGGAGTGGCGTACTGGTTTGCAGGGAGGCCCATTGAGGCTATCGCCCTACTAGAGCCGGTGCGGGACGCACAAGTGAAGAAGCTCGGGGACGACCATCCAGACACTCTCGGCACCGTCGGCAGCCTGGCCGGAGCTTATTTGGCGGCCGGAAAAAAGAGCGAAGCGGTTGCCCTATCCGAGCACGTGAGGGACGCACTGGTCAAGAAATTCGGCGATGATCATCCGCGGTCCATCGACGCGCTCCACAATCTGTCCGGGGTGCACAACGGCGCTGGGAATATGAGAAAGTCTCTCGCCCTCATGGAGGAGGCGCGGGACGCCATCGTGCCAAAACTAGGGCCCGAACATCCGCGCAGCCTCAAATTCCTAAACAGCCTGGCCTGGAATTATCGGGCTTTCGGGCGTACGGCCGAGGCGATCGCCCTGGCCGAACGGGTGCGGGACGCGCAGGTGATGGCTCTCGGCGCCCGCCACCCTTCGACCATCTTCACGCTCTACAACCTGGCGTTGGCGTATCAAGCCGACGGGAAGCGGGAGCAGGCTCTTGCTCTGTTTCAACAGGCGGCGGTTGGTGTCGAGAAGCTCAAGTTTGCCCACGGACACGCCGGTGTGATTATTCGCGACCTGTGTAAATGCCACGAGCAACTGAAACAGTACGACGAGGCGGACGTCTGGCGGCGGAAGTGGCTGGCGGCCGTCAAAGAGAGAGACGGGCCGGAATCATCCACCTATGTCGGGACGTTTTCGGCACTCGGTGCGAGCTTGCTGCAGCGGAAGAAGCACGCCGACGCGGAGCCGATCCTACGCGAGTCATTGGCCATCAACAGAAAAATGCGGCCCAACGACGGGACAACATATTACATTCAATCGCTGCTCGGTTCCGCCCTGCTGGGCCAGCAGAAGTTTGCCGATGCCAAACCGCTGCTCCTTCAAGCGTATCAAGGGATGAAAAACTCGCAGCAGGAAGTTGGACCTCAGCACTCCGCATCGGCACTGAAGGCACGCCTGATCGAGACCATCGAGTTCCTGGTCGCTGTCTACGAGGCGACCGGCGACAATGCCGAGGCCGACAGGTGGAAGAAGGAACTGGAGACTCGGAAGCAGGTCGACAAGGACGGCAACAAGTAACACGAACCTTCCTACCGCAATTCGCAAACCGCAAAACTGGTCCATCGTCACTTCATTGCCCGTTCATCGCAAACGGCGACTCGTATTACTGCCAAATCGGCATTGGGCACGCGATGAAGGGGGATTCTCAAGAAATCTGGCAGTAATCCACGGCGGAATTCGCATGGTGATTCAGACGCCGGGAAAATTCAGCAGTGTGACTTGATTCTGTCGCACTACCATCTCTTTCGAGAAAGGTCCTCACCATGAAACGCTCGTCACCGTCACTCCGCAGTCGTGCGCACCATCTGAAAGCGTATCGACCCGTGATCGAACTCCTGGAGCGGCGTCTGCCGCCAGGGAGTTTGTTCTCGAGCCTCCTTTTGGGCGGCTCGACATTGGCGCTCGAGATCGAGAAGAACGGACTTGACGAAGCCGTGCCCGCGCTGCGGAGGGTAGAGAAACCGGATCTGATTCGCGAGATCTGGCGGCCGGAACTGGTTGCGACGGAGGCGTCTGACATTGCGGTTGCACATGAGTACGTGCCACGCAAGGAGAACCCGACGCTCGACGTACTCCAAGTCGGGGCGAGTTCAAACCGCCCGCCCGCCTTTCGCCTCGGTGTCGCGATGCAAAGGCCAGCGGCCATGGAGATGGCGTCCAGCGCACTGACGGCTCCCGCTGCGGGGAGGGCGGCTGGTTCGGCGATTTTCGGTAGGGTGCAGTTGACCGCACCGCAGATGGCCACCGGTGGCGCAGCAACCAAACCAGCCGATTTGCAAGCGTCTAGCGAAGCGCAGGACTCCGAAGTCCTTGACAATTACGGCAAGTTGCCGTTGAGCTTCGAACAAAACGTCGGCCAGTTCGACGAGCGGGTTGATTTCGTGTCGCGCGGCGGTGGCTCCACGTTGTTTCTGACGCCGACGGCGGCAGTGTTTGCGATGCAGAAATCAGAATCGGGAGTTCAGAACTCAGAATCGAGCGATGTGCGAGCGGGGGGTGTTAACCCCCTGAGAACTGCACGGTTTCAGGGCGTTGACACGCCCCGCTCACCGGAAGCAAGAACCGGGGTCGCCCTGCACATGCAAATCGCTGGCGGCAACAATGAAGCCCGCGCGACGGCGACGGACAAGCTGCCCGGCATCACCAATTACTTCATCGGCAACGACCCGACACAGTGGCGCACGAACATCGCCAGCTTTGGCCGGGTGGAATACGACGAGGTGTACCCGGGCATCGATCTCGCGTACTACGGCAACAACGGGCAACTGGAATACGACTTCATCGTTTCCCCCGGCGCCGATCCGAGCGCGATTGCCTTGAACTTCGCTGGCGCCGACGGCATGGAGATCAATCCGCAGGGCGATCTCGTCGTTCACACGGCCGCGGGCGACGTCGTCCAGCAGAAGCCGTTTACTTACCAGCAGGTTGGCAATGGTCGCCAGGAGGTGGCAAGTGGCTACGTGATGGTTGGGAACACGATACGATTCCAGGTTGGAAACTACGATCAAAGCCAGCCACTGGTCATCGACCCGTTGGTGCTGGGCTACTCCACGATCTTGGGTGAGTTAGCGGAAGCCCGGAAAGTTGCCGTGGACAGCACCGGCAGTGCTTACGTGACCGGGTATGCCAGCTCCGGCGGCTTCCCGATCACGCCGGGCGCCTTCGACGCGACGTTCAATGGCCCCGGTTACGACGCCTTCGTCACCAAGCTGAATGCGGCCGGCTCGGGCCTCGTCTACTCGACCTTTCTGGGTGGTTCGGGTACCGACGTGGCACTCGGGATTGCCGTCGATATTAGCGGCAGCGCCTACGTGACCGGCGTGACCGAGTCGAATGACTTTCCTATCACCGTGGGCGCCTTCGATACGACGAACAACGGCGGCACTTATAACCAAGACGGTTTCATTACCAAGCTAAATGCGGGCGGCTCGGCTTTGGGGTACTCGACTTTCTTCGGTGGTTCAGGTGACGAATGGAGCCGAGGCATCGCCGTGGATGGCGCCGGCAACGCTTATGTGACTGGACATACGTCTTCGCCCAACTTTCCGATCACGCCGGGCGCCTTCGACGCGACGCTTAACTACGTCATCGACGCCTTCGTGACCAAGCTGAATGCCAGTGGTTCGGCCCTCGCTTACTCCACCTACTTGGGTGGGACCGGATTCGAGAACTTCTACCAGATTTATGAGGGCGATCCCGGTATCGCCGTGGATGGCAGCGGTAACGCCTACGTGACGGGAAATACCAATGCAGGTGACTTCCCTACCACGCCGGGCGCGTTCGACACGACGATTGATATCGGCAGCGGTGGGGAAGACGCCTTCGTGACCAAGCTGAATGCGGCCGGCTCGGCCCTTATCTACTCTACCTTCCTTGGCGGCTCCGCCGACGATGATGGCGTCGGCATCGCCCTGGATAGTAGCGGCAATGCCTACGTGACCGGGAGGACCAAATCCTCGAACTTCCCGACCACCCCAGGTGCGTTTGACACCTCGTACAGCAGCGGCTACGACACGTTCGTGACCAAGCTGAATAGCGACGGCTCAGCCCTCATCTACTCCACCTTCCTGGGCGGATATTACGATGATTATGTCATGGGCATTGCGGTAGACGGCAGCGGAAACGCCTACGTGACCGGATGGACCAATTCCTGGAACTTCCCGGCCACGCCGGGCGCCCTCGACACGACCCTTAACATTATCGACGCCTTCGTGACCAAGCTGAACGCGGCCGGGTCAGCTCTCGCCTACTCTAGCCTCATGGGCGGGTCTGACTGGGACCAAGGATCCGGGATTGCCGTGGATAGCAGCGGTAACGTTTACATGACCGGATGGACCGGTTCTAATGACTTCCCGACCACGCCGGGCGCCTTCGACACGGCACTCAATGCCTCCTATGGCGGCTTCGTCACCAAGTTTCGCGTGGCGCCTCCGAACTGCGGCTGCTTTGAAGCCCACACCATCAGCACGGCCGCCAACGGCGCCTACAGTGTGTTTGCGGCGGACATAGATGGCGACGGCGACACCGATGTCCTGGCCGCGGAACACTTTGACGCCAAGATCGCCTGGTACGAAAACAACGGGAGCCAGAGCTTCACTGCCCATACTATCACACCTGCGGCGTTTGGCGCCGTGAGCGTATTCGCCGCGGACGTGGACAGCGACGGCGACACGGACGTCCTTTCCGCGTCCCGATTGGACAACAAGATCGCATGGTACAAGAACAGCGGCGGCGCGAATCCCAGTTTCACGGCCCACACCATCACCACCACCGCCGCCGATGCCAGAAGCGTGTACGCCGCGGACGTGGACGGCGACGGCGACATGGACGTTCTCTCCGCGTCCGCCTTGGACGACAAGATCGCGTGGTACCGGAACAACGGCAGCGAGAGTTTCACGCTGCATACCATCACAACCGCCGCGAACGGGGCCCGCTCCGTGATTACGGCAGACGTGGACCGTGATGGCGACACCGACGTCCTGTCCGCGTCTTATTATGACAACAAGATCGCCTGGTACGAGAACAACGGCGGCGAGGCCTTCACCGCCCACACCATCACGACGGCCGCGAGTGGCGCCGAGAGCGTGTTTACGGCGGACGTTGACGGAGACGGTGACATCGATGTCTTGTCCGCTTCGATCGTAGACAACAAGATCGCCTGGTATCGAAACGACGGCAACCAGAATTTCACCGCCCACGTTATTACGACAACCTTCGTGAACCTTCCCAAGGACGTGTTTGCCGCGGACATAGACGCCGACGGTGACATCAATGTCTTGTCCGCTTCGGTCGTAGATAACAAGATCGCCTGGTACAAGAACGATGGCGGCGTGAATCCAAGTTTCACGGCCCACACCATCACCACCGCCGCGGTCGGCGCCGTGAGCGTAATGGCAGCGGACGTGGACAGCGACGGCGACACCGATGTCCTCTCCGCATCCGCTAACGACGACAAGATCGCCTGGTATGAGAACCATTCCTTCACGGTTGTAAATACCAATGACTCCGGCTCGGGCTCGCTTCGTCAGGCGATTCTTACCGCCAATGCGAACCCCGGCGTCGACACCATCACGTTCGATATTGGTAGCGGAGTACAGACGATCGCGCCGACCTCCGCCCTTCCGGCGATCACCGACCCGGTAGTCATCGACGGCACGACACAGCCTGGCTACGTAGACACACCCCTTGTCGTCCTTTCCGCGGACAACACTTCGCTCATAAACGGCTTGCATGTGACCGCCGGCAACAGCACGATCAAGGGACTGGTTATCAATGGCTTTCAGAACGGGATCCTCTTGGGGGTAAACGGAGGCAATCTAGTCGTTGGCAACTACATCGGCACCGACGCCACGGGTACGGTCGCCGTCAAAAACAGCACCGGCATCTCCTTGTATTCCGTAGCGAATACCATCGGGGGCGCCACGGCGGCAAGCCGAAATCTTATCTCTGGAAATGGGAACGCCATTGTTAGCAACGTTTCCGCCGCTTCCACAGTCATCCAGGGCAATTACATTGGTACCAACGCTGCTGGGACGTCCGCCCTGGGAAATCTTGGCTACGGTGTTTTTCTCTACGGATCGAACAGTTTGGTCGGCGGGACGACTCCGGGGTCCGGCAACCTAATCGCTTTCAACGGCTCCCAGGGAGTTACCATTGACGGCGGCATCGGCAACGCCATTAGCCAGAACGCCATCTACTCCAACGGCGGCTTGGGCATTGCTCTGACGAATGGCGGGAATGGAAATCAAAACAAACCCGCAGTAAATCTGGCGACCTCAGGCGGCGGCACGACGACCATCTCCGCGACGCTGGTCAGCACACCGAGTACCACGTTCACGCTCGATTTCTTCAGCAGTTCCGTGTGCGATCCGTCGACGTTTGGCGAAGGTGAGACGTACCTTGGCTCGAAAACGCTGACGACGAAATCGACGGGCCGCGGCCGAACGATTTTCGTCGCCGGAGTCGAAGTCCCCGTCGGCCATGTCATCACTGCGACGGCCACGAGTCCCGGCAACAATACGTCGGAATTCTCGAAGTGTTGGACGGTGACCTGAGCCTGTGCCGTTTCGATGCTCCATACGACCAACCCCGGGCGCTTGCCTGGGGTTGGTTTGTTTTGGGGTGGACGGGTTCTGAGTTTCCCCTGCCAAGAAGAAACAAAAACAATTTGGCAGTAATCCGCCTTGGAATTCGCATGGTGTCTTAGAACGCAAGATCAAGCACGAAACCCGATCAACGCGAATAGGAGTGATGCCATGTCGAAACGCAGTGTTTACAGCAATCGCGGCAGCCGCTGGGTGCCTTACCTGCAGCCCCTTGAAGATCGGACTCTGCTTTCCGCCGGCGGTTTGGATCTGACGTTTAATGGCACCGGCAAGCAGACCGTCGCCTTCGACATCGGCGATTTCAAAAGTGACCAAGCCCATAGCATGGCGGTACAGCCCGATGGCAAGGTTGTCATGGCCGGCGCCGCCCGCGTCGGGCCCGGCAACTACGATTTCGCGGTCGCGCGGCTCAATTCAGATGGCACGCCGGATATGGGCTTCGGTACCAGCGGTAAACGCACTTTCACTGCGTTTAATCTCACGGAGGTAGCCAGCGGCGTTGTCCTGCAACCGGACGGCAAGATCGTTGTGGCCGGCTTCGCCGAATTCTCGGGCAACTTTGATTTCGTGGTGGCCAGGCTCAACGCCAATGGTTCCACGGACAACGGCTTCGGGCTCGGCGGCCTGCGTACGATCGCCTTCGACGTTGGCGGTGGAAAGTTCGACAGATTGAGCGGCGTGGCTCTGCAACCCGACGGCAAGATTGTCGTGGTCGGTATGATCGAGGTTGGGTCGGGCAGCTATGACTTCGGCGTGGCCCGGCTGAACGCCGACGGCTCACTGGACCCGGGCTTTGGCGCCGGGGGCAAGTCCACCTTCGGCTTCAGTGACGGCGACTACAGCAACGGTGACCAAGCCACCGCTATCGCCGTGCAACCGGACGGCAAGATTGTCGTAGCCGGCTCGACGCAGTTCGCAGGCAGTTTAGATTTCGTGGTGGCGCGGCTGAACCCCAGCGGCGCACCGGACACCCTATTCGGGAGCGGCGGCCATCGCATAATCCCCTTCAATCTCGGCAACATCAAATACGACAAACTGGAAGCCATGGCTCTGCAACCGGACGGCAACATTGTCCTGGCCGGTAACGTCCTGGATATTAGTGACCGCTACTTCGGCGTGGCCCGGCTTAACGCCAAAGGTACATTGGACATCGGTTTCGGCAGTGGCGGCAAGAGCTACTTTGACGTTGGCGACCGAGAATGGTTGAGCGCCGTGGCCGTGCAAGCGGATGGGAAGATCGTGATGGCCGGCCAAGCCGAAGTTACCATGGGCAACTCTGACTTCCTCGTGGCACGGGCAAACCCTAACGGCCACCTGGACACTTCCTTCGGGAGCGGCGTCCATCGTACCATCGCCTTCGACCTCGGCGGCGCTTACGATTCTGACTTCGCCACTGGTATAGCGGTCCAGGCAGACGGTAAGATCGTCGTGGCCGGTTCCGCCGAGGGCCCGTCCCTCAACTACGATTTCGCGGTGGCCCGGCTGGACGGCGCCAACGTCCATTTTCTGGCCGTCGGCGGTGCGCCCAACCAATTGCAGGTGTTCAGTCGCGGCGGCGCCTCACTGGGAACGTTTTCTCCATTCGCGGGCTACGAGGGCGGCGTCGCCGTGGCCTTTGGCGACGTAAACAGCGACGGTATCGACGACCTGATCGTCAGCGCCACTATCGGAAATCCCGCGGTCAAGGTCTACAGTGGCGCCAAGCTAAGCGATGGAACGTTCTTTATCAACCCGGAAAGCAACCTCCTGGCACACGGCTTCGCCTACGGGATCAACTTCAATGTCGGCGTCAACATCGCCGCCGGCGACGTCAACGGCGACGGCTTTGCCGATATCATTACGGGCGCGGTGCCGGGGAACCCACACGTCAAGGTGTTCGACGGCAAGAGTATTTTCACAAGTGGCGTCGTTCCCACGAGCGACGATCCCAGTCTGTTGGCGCAGGGATTCGTGTATGGCCTCGGTTTCAACGTGGGTGCGAACGTCGGCGCCGGCGATGTTAACGGTGACGGATTGGCCGACGTTATCACCGGCGCCTCGGCAGGCAACCCGCATACCAGGGTTTTCAATGCCAAGGCCATTCTGGCGAGCCGCACGCTCCCCACCGGCAACGACACCAGCGTGTTGGCCGAGTTCTTCCCCTACGGTCTGAACTTCAACGTCGGTTCATTCGTGGCAGTAGCGGACTACAATCGCGATGGCTTCAAGGATGTAATCACGGGCGCCTCGGTCGGCAACCCCGAGGTGCGGGTGTTCAGCGGCAAGGACATGGCCAAGGGGACGTTCGATCCTTCGGGAAGTTTGTTGGACTTCTTCATGGCGTTTGAGGTCGGCCAGAACATCGGCGTTTCGGTCGGCGCATCCGACTTCACCGGCGACGGCAAGGCCGAGGTGCTCGTGGGAACCCGCGCAGGGACTCCGCGCCACAGGCTGTTCCAGAACAATTTGCCCGGCCCCGCGACCTTTCTGCCGGGATTCGACGTCATCGACGGCGCCTTCAGTGGCGGACTCTGGGTTGCGGCATGACGGGAGTGCGAGCCGGCCCGGCCAACAATTGACCAAGATGGAAGACCGGGACAAAACAGGGACAAGAGCATGGCTCTTTGGAATCGGAGAGGGGGGGATTCGAACCCCCGGTGAGGTTTGACCCCCACACGGCATTTCCAGTGCCGCACAATCGGCCGCTCTGTCACCTCTCCCGACAGTCAAAGCAGTCCTTCCGAATCTTAGGTGGTTCGATTGCACCCGTCAATTGATCGAACTTCCCGATGATTGCTTCGGGACACCGATGGCAATACAATCCCTTCCGCTTGGTTTCGGCGACCGGAACCGATAACGAAACGCCAATCGGAGTCAATGAATGACGACCATCGTGAGAATTGGTTACGTGCTGTCACTTATATCCCTTGCGGCAGGCTATCCCCTTTCGGGCAACGCGGCTCAAAAGGATGGAACGGCGGACGGCTTCACACCCGTCTTCAACGGCAAGGACTTCACGGGGATAAAGTTCTTTGTTGCAGAAGGCGGCGAACCGGCGACAACCTGGTCGGTGAAGGATGGGGCCGTGGTTTGTACCGGAAAACCCTTCGGCTATTTCTACACGGACAAGAGCTATAAGAACTACGTGCTCCGCTACGACTGGCGCTATCCGGCCGGCAGTAAACCAGAGAGCAACAGCGGCTGCCTGGTTCACATCCAAGCGCCTCATAAGATTTGGCCCGCATCCGTCGAACCTCAAGGCCGCTACATGGATCACGGGAAACTCTTCTTTCCGGGCGGCGTCAAGCCTGTCGGTATGCCAACGTTTGATCTCGATGCGTTGAAAAAAGTCCTCAAACCAATGGGCGAATGGAGCACGACCGAGGTGACTTGTAAACCGGATGGCACGGTCCTGGTGAAGGTCAATGGGGTGGAAGTTGCATCGGGCAAGACGGCTCTCACTGAAGGCCCTATTGGTTGGCAGTCCGAAGGTACGGAAGTGCATTTCAAGAACATTCAGATCAAGGAAATGAAATAGTGAACAAAGCCCACGGGTTGCAACCCGTGCGTTTCATACCGTTCACTTCAATGAGATTGAGTGATTACTGAGCCGTTCGTATCCAGACTCTGTAATGAGATAATTGTGCTCTATCCGGATGCCGCCGATATCGGGCATGTACAAACCCGGTTCGAGCGTAATGACGTCATTGGTCATGAGCATTTCAGTCGCCTGGCGCACTAGGAACGGCGCTTCGGGATGCGTCAGTCCTAGACCGTGGCCGGCGTGATGCGGGAAATGAGCTCGTACGCCGGCATCCTCGAACACATGCCGCACTGCCTCGTAGATGTCGCGACATGCCGTTCCTGTTCGCAGCAAGCGCTCACCGGCTTCGAGAGCTGCGACACAAAGGCTGTGCATCCTGCGCTGGTCGCCGGTGGGTTTCGTGTCAACGATGAGCGTGGCCGTAAAATCACTTCGATATCCCGCGGTCACCACGGAAAAATCGAGGATAAACAAGTCGCCCGCTGCGAGGACACGGTCGGTAGGTGGACCGCCGGTGCGTTCCGGGCCCGGTGACACTGCGAAGTCGCCGTAGACGATGACCGGTTGCCCGGCCGCCGCGATGCACGCTGAGTTGACACCGCGATACACGTCGAGCTCGGTCATCCCGGACTCGACGTTATCGCGCGCCCACGTATGACCGGCCTCCGTCACGCGCATGCAACGACGGAGGATGCTCAATTCATCGGGATCCTTTTGACGGCGTATTTCGGCCAACGCGGTAACGACGGCCTGGGCCAGCGGATGTCCCGGTTGATCGTGTGCGGGTAATTTCGTGCCGGCAGGTAAAGCTGAGGCGACAGCGAGTTGCCGGGCGTACGCTGGCGTCACGCCGTCGTACCACTTCACTACCTGTCGGGAATCGACGTGTGCGGATTCTATCGTTGAGGGCAGGCGATTCTCATGGAACAGAGTCGCATGGCCTCCACGGGACAGGACCAAGAAGCCGCCGAAACCTGCGCCGAGGCTACACGGATCAACCCAGAAATTGGCGAGGTACATGAGGTGGATCGGATCGGCGAGCACGACGCTGTCGCCAGACTGTTGCCGCGGAATTCGGCTGTCCAGTCGTTCCCAGAAGCGCCGCCTTCGCTCTCGGCAGCCGTCGGCACTGAGCATGATGGGCGCCTCGTTAGCGAGGAAGTTCGACGCATATGAGCTCGTTCTTGTCTCGGACGTATAAGCGCCCGTCGGCAAGAGCGGGATGGGCCCACGTTTCGCCGCACACCTTGGCCCGTGCCAGCTCGCGATATTCCTTCGGATTAGCATCCAGAAGCACCAGATCGCCGGCCTCTTCGAGCATCAGGAGTTTGTTGTCGCCGGTACGAAGCAGCGACGCGTGGTATTTGCCGACCTTGGCCTTGGTCCAAAGCACTTTGCCTGTTTTCGTTTCGATGCAATGCAGATCGGCTTGGGTACGCAAGGACGGTGGCTTGGTACCCGTGACAACGTAGATGTGATCCAGGCCTATGGCGACCGGCGTTGAAAAATAACACGTAAGCTCTGGGATTTGCCATACCTGCTTGACGGTTGCCTTACCGTCAATCGTTTCGATTCGCAGCGCGTACGTGCCTTTCGTAATCGAACTCGCGATGACCGTCCCGGCGACCTGAATCGGTGTGGACGAACTTTCGCTCAGTGAGTCGACCAGCGGGAATCGGCAGATCACGTCGGCGTTTTCTGGTCGGAGCCAAACCAGGCCGTCGTGAGTGAAAAAGATCACCTGGCGATTAGCGTTGTCGCCGACTACGATCGGTGATGCGTAACTCGCTTTGTCGTCGAGTGCTTGCCATTCGACGGCGCCTGAATCCTTGTCGAACGCCACGATAGACGCACCTTTGCCACCCACATTCACAAGGACACGGCCATCGCATACGAGGGGCGAACACGACACGCCGAACAACAGATTGGGCGTCTGAAATTTCTTTAGCGTATCGACCTGCCAAACCTCGGTTCCATCACTCGCGTCATAGCAAGTGAGGATTCCGGTGACGCCCAAGGTGAAAAGTTTGCCATTAGCAAAGGTCGGCGTCGCCCGAGGCCCATTGCCGAAGATGCTGGCAAAGGCGGCGCGCGGATAACACGATTTCCACGCGCCTTTCCCGGTAATCGCGTCGAGCGCGGTTACTTCCTCAGAGTCTTTGCGTTCGGCTTTCGAATGAAAGTAAACGCGGCCGGCGGCGACGATCGGCGAGCTGTGCCCCTCGCCAGCCGGTTGGCGCCATAACACGCGCAACGGCTCTTTCCACGCCGCCACCGTTTCGGGTGATGCGGCGTCACGATTCGGCCCCAGCCATTGCGGCCAATCGCCGGCCAAAAGAACGACGCACGAAAGAACTATTGTGCCGTGGAGCCAGCGCATGTGTTTCCTCCTGTGACGGCCTCGTTCGGTTGATTCAAAAAGACGTGCAATGCGGCATATTCCCACGTTTGGCCGTGCTCCTCCACTAGACGTTTAAGCCGATCTAGGTATTTCTCCGTGATTTGATTTCCGGTTTCTTGATACGTCGGATCGCAATAGTAGATCCGGCATCCCAGCGGCCGCGGCTCTCGGGCCGTACAAAGGTTCTCCTTCTGGAACGGACAGAAGTCAGACGACACAGGAAGCTCGTAACGTGGTGAAGAACTCTGCAGTATTTCCGCTTCGACGTTGCTCAAGTACAAGACGTGACCATGTTCTTTGAAACGGCAACAGCGGCCACTGGCGACGCAAATCGGTCCGGCGGCAGCGACCTCGCGGTCCACTTCATCGTACATCGCCAAGACCTGTCGCTTTAGTGTTTCAAACATTGCTACAGATGAATGACCTTTCTGCGGAGCGTGACTTCTTCGGCTGGAATGAGCTCGCCTTTCCCGGAGCCCGGGCAAATCTCGCACGTTTTCTCCCAGGCTTCCGACGTGACAACGTTGCTATCCCAGAACGGCCAGGTTCGACATTGCCGAGGTCGCACCGGATAAATGGTGCAGCCAACGGATCGATCGTAAAAGACGCAGTCGCCGTTCGCCTTTTCGCGGAGGCTAGACCGCCGACCAACCGGTCGAGTGTAAAGAGCGTAGACTTCCGAAGCGGTTTCGTTGCGAAATGCCGCGATGGCGCCGATTTCCGCCGCGTTTACCCACACAAATCCTGGCACGCCGGTGCAGCATTTCCCGCAACGAGTGCATTCAAACCGAAGACCGTCGCGATACCATTCGTCGGACATGACAGGTACTCTTCACCTCACTTGATCGATCATGATAGCGTAACCAGCGGTGACGGCGAAATGCGATCTCAATGATAATATAAGTACCGGAGCCATTTATGAATCGAGTCTGACGCCTTCGCATTGGTCACGGAGTACACCAAGAACCCAAGCTTGGTGCGGCACATGCTTGCCGTTGAGGCCGCCATGCGTGCCTACGCCAACAAGCTGAGCGAAGATGTCGAACGTTGGGGAATCGTCGGGTTGCTCCATGATTTCGATTACGAACGTTGGCCCGATCCTCCCAATCATCCGCTAAAAGGCGCCGATATCCTCAGAGAGCAGGGCTACCCGGAGGATGTAATCTACGCGATCAAGTCGCATGCCGACTACCTACCCGATTGTCCGCGAGTTCATCTCATGGACAAAGCACTCTATGCATGCGATGAACTAGCCGGCCTAATCTCCGCGGCCGCCCTCGTGCGCCAAACGGCATCACCGATCTAACGGCGAGCAGCGTGAAAAAGAAAATGAAGTCCAAGGGATTCGCGCGAACCGTAAAGCGGGAAGACATCGAGCGCGGCGCCGCCGACTTCGGCGTCGATCTTACCGAGCACATTCAATTCGTGATCGATGCGATGAAACCAATCGCCGCTGAACTGGCCCTTGAGCGCGGAAGCGGGCAGGCCGATGAATAAGAGCCAGATTTTGCTAAATGCCGTTAACCACGCGCATCCACTAACATTTCCTCGACTTCAGCAAGGAGCGTTTCGGGATGGAAAGGCTTTGTTAGATACGCGTCCGCACCTAGTTCTTTGCTGCGCCGGCGTGACTCGTCGTCGTCGAGCGCGGTGACCACGATGGTTGGAATGCGGCGAATGGGTCCATGACGGCGGAGGCGTTCGTAGACATCGAACCCATTCATGTCTGGGAGCATGAGGTCAAGCAAGATGGCGGAAGGCGGAACTTCCGCGGCGAGATCGAGCGCGTGCTTTCCATGCTCGGCGCCGCGGCACGAAATCCCTTCGCGCTCGAGAAGTCGGCATAGCAAGTCGTTGGTGTCGGCTTCATCCTCAACGACCAGAACCGAAGCGCGCTTGGTGTGAACGCCATTCGTTGTGACGGCGAAACGGCCGACACCCGGCCGAATGGCGCGATACCACGCCCGGAAAGAAACACTGAGGGCGTTCTCGGCCGTGCCGGCGGGAAAGAGAATCTCGGCGAAACAAGCCAGTGCCCGATCCATTAATATCCGCATGTCACGACGAAGCGGCAGTGGAGGGACGGCGCCCGGATCGCAACCACGAAACCAGCCGCCGATTTCATCCACGGTCGCAAATCGAACTTCGTCGTTTCCCAGGATGGAACGGACCCGAGACAACTCCACCCGGTCCCCCGCACGAAGGACTATCGCCACCGGCCTATCGCCATCCGCGAGGAAAACGGCTTTGGCAACCCGATGACCTGTTACATGTTCGGCGTGTGCAAGGTGTGATGCCCCATAAACCGGTGGGTGATGATGTTCTCGAAAAGGAAGACGAAGATGTGTTAATACGTTCCGCAGCCAATTCCCCATTGCCATGGCGAGCCTCCCCGGCGAGTCAGAGAAAATGAAGAAACAAAGAACATCCTTCCACCGTACCCGCACGGAAAACCGAGGTCAAACACTTTTTCGAGCGCCTATACACAAAAATCGTGCGGCTCATCCATGGACGCGAATGAGTTTGGTCAAGAATCCGCTTCCAACGCCACGGCATTGCTCGGCAATCCTCGCTGCATGCGGATGCGATCGACTTCACGCAGGACTTCGTCGATAACGGCGGCGTTGGTGCGCACGTTTCTGAATTCGATGACGAACGCCCACGCATTTACCAAGAGAGCGAGGGTGGCTAACGTGCCGTGGACCATCCAAGGCCAGGCTTGGAGTTGCGCACCGGCGCCGGCAGCGGCGGCGGCGATGGTCACGAGCATTCCCGCGAGCGCCGGCGGGAACGTCCGGCGTTTCAAATCGCGGGTTAATTTCGGAAGCGGTTCGTCGGGCATATGGTAGGCGAGTTTGACTTCTTTGACCCAACGGCCGGTTCCGAGAAAGTAGGTAAAAATGATGCAGTGGACGAGCAACGTCACATTGGCAGCTGCCAGCCCGAGAATGAAATGCGCTAGATAGATGAACCCGTCGGGCTGGCGCACTCCGTCCTGTAGCTTAGACACGACTCCCACGGCGAAGCTGGCCACGAGAAGGATGTAATTGACGGCCGCGAGAGTGGAGAAAATGCGAATCATACGGAAGACATCTTAGCGAAGCCGGCGGCATGAGTTCCGAAACAAAGGAATACTTCACCTTCTTCGAGAGCGTGGCCCGCTTGAGAACGTAGCGGTTATGTCGAAGAATAACGCTAGACTTCCTTTGTGGAGTTGCAGGCGCGGTCCGATTCGGCAATCCGCCAGGATTCTAGTCCGAATGCTTGGCGGGGCGCTATAATAGAGCACGAGTGGACGGGCCGGATCACGGGCCAAAGGCAGCCTCAATCCGCGCGAGATGCCGATGGTTGTTGCCGGGCTTACAGTTAGTGAAATCGGAATGTTCGCCGTGGCAGGGCTTGCGGCACCGGTGGCGTACAGTGTGATGCTCGCGCTTCTGGGCGGCGTCCTGTTGGTTGGGGCCATTGTCTTTTGGGCCGTGAAGCGGTGGCAACAGCGAACTCGTGAGGACACCTCCTCTCCGGCCGACCAGTTGACTCAGTTTCGGGAGTTGTTTGACGAGGGAGACCTAAGCGCGGAGGAGTTTGCTCGGATCCGCGGCAAGTTGACTGGCCGAATGATCCAGAAAATTGACAAGGTGAGGGCGCCAGATCCACCGCCGGAGCCACCTCCACCGCTGAACCCCAGCAACTAAGATAATGACAGTCGCCGTGCTCTTGCCCTACCCGTTGCAAGGGCTTAGAATCGGGCGGGGGTGTGATTCCCCCTCTCACGGAGCGTTGCAGACCAAGGAGATTGCATGGCCACAAAAGATTCCGGACCCGGAAGTGGGGGGAAGAGACCCACTGGCAACACCGGGCGGAACCGCAATGCGTATTGTTCGTTCTGCCGAAAGAGCTATCGCGACGTCGGGCCCTTAGTCGAAGGGCCAGGCGATGTGTATATCTGCGGCGAATGCATCGAGCTTTGCCAGTCGATTATCGATCAAGAAAAACGCCGACGCGGCGTTTCTAAGAGCATATTCAGCACCATCCCCAGTCCGCGCTCCCTCAAGGAAAAATTGGATCAGTACGTCATCGGGCAGCAGCGCGCGAAGAAGGTGCTGTCGGTCGCGGTGCACAACCACTATAAGCGACTGAGCCTCGGCGATGACGTCAGCCATTCCGATGTGGAGGTCGACAAGAGCAACATTCTTTTGATTGGGCCTACCGGCAGCGGCAAGACACTCCTCGCACAGACCTTGGCACGCATCCTCGATGTCCCGTTCGCCATCGGCGACGCCACGACGCTGACCGAGGCCGGATATGTCGGCGAAGACGTGGAGAACTTGCTCCTCAAGCTGTTGCACGCCGCGGACTTTGACATTGAGGCTGCCCAACGTGGCATCGTCTATATCGACGAAGTCGACAAGATTGCCAAGACCAGCCAGAACGTGAGCATCACCCGCGACGTGAGCGGCGAAGGCGTCCAGCAAGCGCTGCTCAAGATGCTCGAAGGTACGGTTAGTAACGTCCCACCACAGGGCGGCCGAAAACACCCAGAACAACAGTACATCCAGATCAACACGAGCAATATCCTCTTCATCTGCGGTGGGCACCTTCGTCGGGCTCGACAATATCATCGCGCGACGAGTCGGCCGAAAAACGATCGGCTTCGGCAGCAGTCCCGAACACCGCGAAGAAAAGATGGGGGAGCTTCTAGGCAAGGTGACCAGCGACGATTTGATTGAGTTCGGCATGATCCCCGAATTTGTCGGTCGCCTTCCGATCATCGCCCCGCTTGAACCGCTCGATGAAGAAGCACTGATTCGTATCCTCACCGAACCGCGCAACGCATTGGTGCGCCAATACCAGAAGCTCTTCGAAATGGAGGGCGCCGGCTTGGAGTTCAGTACCCCAGGGCTTCGTGAGATTGCCCATCGGGCACGCCTCCGCGACACAGGCGCCCGCGGCCTGCGAAGCATCGTTGAAGAAATCATGACGGACATCATGTTCGAGCTTCCGGATATTGATGTGAAGGGCAAGTTCGTCGTGACCGATGGCGTGGTGCGTGGCGACCAGACCCTGTTCGAAAAACGGCCTGCCCCGGACAAGAAGAGCGCGTGACTTCATCTGGCCTTAAGCGCTGGGCGACATGAATCGCTCCAAGCCACCTTTGGTTCGACTTTCCGATCTCACCGAAGGCCAACACGCCGACTTCTTTGCTCTCCTCGTCGAGCGAAACCTTCGCGAAACCCGCGATGGTAAACCTTTCTATACTTGCAAGTTTCGTGATGGACTTCGGTCGGTTGCGACCGTCGTCTGGTCAGATAGCGATCGCTTTCGAGTGTGTGATAGCGAATGGCGTATCGGGCAGTTCTTCAAGATTCGCGCCACCTACGGCGCCCACGAGAAGTACGGCCCGCAGATTGATGTCGATAACATTCGGCTCGTACAAGAGTCGGATCGGGCGGACGGCTTCTCGGCGGCGGATTTTGTCGAAAGGAGCCGTTTTGATCCGTCCGAGATGTTCGCGGAATTACGTGGGCTGGCGGAATCGCAGATTTCCGACTTACCGCTACGCCGCCTGGTGACTACGATTCTTGATCGACACGCGGAACCGTTGCAGCGGCTGCCGGCGACTCTGATCCACTTTTATCCCTTTCACGGCGGCCTTCTCGAGCATCTACTCTCGGTAACTAAAAGCTGCATAATGCTGTCGGAAAAATACGTTGCACATTATCCCGAACTTGGCCGTCCCCTCAACCGCGATCTCCTCGTGGCTGGAGCGATCTTGCACGACATCGGTCGCGTCCTGGAGTTCGACGACGACGCGCTAACACCGGGGCCAACCGTTTCGGGTCGGTTTCTCGGGCACCTGTTCTTGGGACGTGATTTGGTCCGTGACACTGCACGGGAATTGGGCGACGTCGATCCGGAGCTGTTGCAGTTGCTGGAACATCTTGTTGTGTCACATCTCAACCTTCCGGAATGGGGAAGCCCGCGCTTACCTTTGATTCCGGAAAGCCTGATACTCCACCACGCCGACGATCTCGACGCGAAATTCGAGATGTACGCGCGCTGCATCACCCGTGACCGCGAAACGGGCCCGTTCACTGCCCGCGATCCGATCTTGAACCGCAGGTTGTACAAGGGAACTCAACCCTAATCCCGGCAGGCAAGTTCACATTGCATGATAGGGCGCCCTGCCCTTAGAATTGCCCCTTCGACCGGCGTCAGATGCTCACGAAATCGGACGATTTACGGCGTTTCTGAACGGACTCAGACCCTTCATGCTGAAATGCGCATTATCGATCCTCGTTGCCGTCGCACTGTTCTTTCCCGTTGGAACTCGGCTGTATTCTTCGAATCAGATTACTACCGCTGAACGCGAACACGCCTCCCAGCTTTTCGTCAATCCGACCGAATGCCGGCCCGAGCCCGCCGAGCGACTCACGTTTGTGGCCGGCGTTCTGATCATCCCGGCGTTGGTCATGGTGATGAGCTTTGCATTGGACCGTGTCGCACGCTTAGGTCCGACTCGGCGTGCTTCCAAAGAGGCGGGAATTCTGACGCTTGTCGTCGCCGTTTTTCTGTCCGTTTTCGCATACTACTGCCTTCTGACGAACGACTTTTTTCACATACGGCAATCGGTGTTCTTTCGCTCTCCGATCATTACGACGCCGCTCTTCATCGGTTCATTGCTCGCGTTGAGATGGCGTTGGGACCGCGCATGGCAGATATACACCCTGAGCGGAATCTCCGTGGGTCTAGTGCTGTTGGTGGTTGCCGCTTGCGTTTTCGATGAAGGCGGCGACTATTGTCGAAATTGGCACTTCGCGGCGGTGTTCAACTCCGTCGTTCAAGTGGATTTTGGAAAAGCGCTGCTCGTCGATTGCCGCGGCCAATACGGGCTTTATCCACACCTCTTGCAACCGATCTTCGCCGTCACTGGGCTAAGTGTCGTAAGTTTCACTTTGGTCATGGCTTTGCTCTTGGGTGTGGCTTACATCGCCTTGTGGAGCGTGACGAACCAAGCCATTCAAAATCGGCTCATCGCATTCTTTGGTTTTCTCGCACTGGTGTTCACGAGTTGGTTCTACCTGCGTTTCTCCAAAGACGGTCAATTTCAGTGGGTAGATTTCTACTTTCAATATCACCCGATTCGCTTTCTGTTCCCGGCATTGCTCGTTTGGTGCGCATGGCGTTACTTCCGCTCGCCGACGAGGCGATTGTATTGGACGACAACAATTCTCACATCCGTGGGCGTACTTTGGAACTTTGATTCGGGGCTCCCCGCCCTTTTGACATGGCTGGCGTCGCTGTGTTTCGCGGAGTTGTACCAATGTGATTGGTTGCCAGCGTTGCGGCGATGGCTGGCGCATATAGGTGCATGCTTAACGATCTTCGCCGCAGTCGTGATTCTCTACATCATTGCCACGTATTGCCATTATGGCGCCGTTCCGGATTTTGCGGAGTTCTTTCGATTTCAAAAACTCTTCTATTTGTCCGGGTTCTTCATGCTGCCCATGGAGTTTCCCGCTACGTGGATACTTGTAGTGCTGGTGTATCTTGGCGGGCTGGCTTACGCCGCCGGCAACCTGGCATCGATCAAGGGACTTTCGATTCCGCCGCAACCCGAGGAATCCGCCCGGCCGAAGCTCGTCTTTCTGCTGTCGCTGTTGGGACTCGGGTTGTTCTCTTATTACCAAGGCCGAAGTCATGAGTATGTGCTCACGTTAGTTTGGTGGCCATGTTTCGTTCTGCTTGCTTTGTTTTCCGATGATGTCCTGAGTATCATCCGCCGGCGAGAACACACCCTCGCGCACGTCTTGGCTTTTTCTATCGTCGCCTGGTTGTTGATCGGTTGCAGTTGGTCGGCAATCGCCGACATCGGCTGCATCAAGACCCTTATTGCCCAACAATTTCCTTGGCGACTGAATGCCACCGCAGCTCAGGCGCACCGCGAAGCAGACTCGCTGCGTGCGTTTGCGACGGACGGTGAACGCATGGTTTTTCTCGCACCGTCAGAGCCCGTATTACACCTGATTTCCGGAGTTCCACCGATTGCTCCATGCTCGTATATCGAGATGGTCCTCCTCGATGACTACACAGAGTTGTTGCAACGGTTGGAACGAGAGCCGGCAGCAAAGGTCTACATTGATAAAGGCGTACTCGGCTGGCACTGGCGACGCGTCGGGTCGCGACATTTGATCAATGCCATTCAACAAAAGTACTTGCTCTGCGGCGAAACGCCGGCCGGTTATGTGTTTCAGCGAGGCGAGCACGTGTTTCGAGACCGGGGAAAGGCGCTCGCCCATCTGGGCTTTCACACCGGTGACTTTCCCGCCGCGATGGAGACTCCGCCGATCTCGATCGAGAATGATTTCACCATCGAAATGATTGTCAACCCGGACGCCGTCCAGAAACCCTGGCGAGTGGTACTCAGCAATCATTGCGGCTCACCGGCGCATCAAGGCATGATGATCTTCGAGAGCAGTTCGAACCAGTATGAACTGATCTGCGGAACGGGCGAGGCGTGGGAACATGTCGCGCAGTTTCAACTGCCGCCCGGCCGCTGGAATTACGTGGCGATTTCCCGCGAGGGTGACCGATTTCGCGTGTATCAAGATGGGAAAATGGTTGACCAAGTGGACGGAGTGGCGTGGACGTTCAAGAACGGCACGTCACCGTTGATCATCGGTGACTGGGTGAATCGCGACTGCCCGTTCCTGGGCCGTATTCGTGAGATTCGCATTCTGGATCGCGCCGCTACGGAAGATGAAATTCACGACAGCGCCGCCCGGTTTGCATGTCTGCTCAACCATAGTCGCGAAGCTTCGGTGACCCGCCGTTAAGCGTTTCGATATTATGCGGCACGTCGCTGGAGGCGCTCCTCTGTGAAGGCGATGTGTAATGCAGGCGCCTCACGGCGTTGCATGAGAGCCGGCAGAAATATCAGAGAGGACACCATACAGCTCGCCACGCCGAGCGTGAGGCAGAACCCGAGGCCCGCCAGGCCCGGCTGCGTTGAGATCATCAATGTGCCGAAGCTAATCATCGTCGTCAGCGCTTTGACTAATACGCCTTGACCGATGGCCCGGCTCAATTGAAATTGACCTTCCGCCTTTCGCGAGAGGAAGTCGTGGACTATATGCACGCCGTTATCAACTCCGACACCGAGCACCAACGGCAACGCGATCATGTTAGCTGGATTCAGCGGGACACCGAACAAGCCCATGATGCCGAGAGCGAACGTCATCCCCATCAACAGCGGCGCAACGGCAGTCAAGGTTCGGCGAACGTTCCTGAAATCGACGGCCAACACGACAACGATCGCCACGAATGCATAGAGGCCGGCCCGAAGGAACTCGTTCTTCATTGCCGTGAGGCCTTCCACGGTCGAGAACGGCTTGCCCGTTGCTTCCGAGTCGACGGTTCGGACTTGCTTCACGAAATGCTCGAGGGGCTCGAAATTCCACAGATCATCCTTGGCGAACGCCTGCAATTTCCAGTAGCCGTTTCGGCCGATGAAGCGCTCCCTCAACGGCGCCGGTATGTCGGCCAGCGTGATTCTTTCGGGTGACGAAACGTCTCGTAGTCGGTATAGGTCTGCCAACAAATCACCGGCCATCCGTTCTTCGAAGTCACGAAGGACGTCACCGCCGCCGCCGTCGTTCAAGCGTGTCAGCAATTGCTCGAGACTTGCACGTACTTCGTTACACAATGAAATGCCATCACGGCCGGCCCAAGGCAGGAGCGCGGCCATCGCTTCCGCCACGCTCGCCCTTAGCGCGGCCGGTTCAGGCGTTTCCCGGCCAATCTTCTCCCCGCGATTTGGTAGACGCGATAAGCGCCGTTCGATTTCGCGCAATTGCTCAAGTTTGACATCTTGGTCCGGAGGCACCAGCGAAGCCACTTCGACCACTCGGCTGACTTCCGGCAGTCTCGCATAATGAGCCTTGAGTGCCAGCGCTTCCTCCGAATTGCGCGCATAACTGACGGCGTGCCAACTCGCGCCGGCCATGTGTCCGATCAGCGTCTTTTCCCACTTCACCGAGTCCAGATCGCGCGGCTGTAGATTCAAAAGGTTGTGATCGTATGACACCCTGGTCGCGAAAACCCCAAGGGCCAGCGCCATCGCTAAACTGCCCGCCAAGACCCAGCGCGACTTTTTTTGGAGACCCGGCAGCCAAGTCTCAAACGATGAACGATGAACGATAAACGATGAATAGTCCTGATTTATCGCTTCGCGCTTACGTCGATCAAACACCTTCAATACCGCGGGAAGGACGGTAAAACAGGCAAACGCACACAAGAGCACGCCGCTGCCGGCAATCCAGCCTAGTTCGGCTACCGCTTTGAAGTCGGCCAGCATCGCGGCGTAGAACGCCACGGCAGTTGTGAGTGCCGCCGTAAGTGTTCCTGTGCCGACGCAGACCGCGGTCTGCCGAAGCGCTGATTCAACGTCTTGCCCTCTTTTGCGTTCGCTTTCGTAACGCATCACCCAGAGGACGCCGTAGTCACCCATTCCGATGAGCATGACAGCAAATGTAGCGGAGAGGATATTCAGATGTCCGACCGTGAGCGTGGTCCAACCCATCGCCCAACTGGTGCCCAGGAGCAACGTGCCGACGGTAAGCAGTGGATAACAAATGCCACGATACACCACGAAAAACAATAACGTGACGCCGCCGATTGCGAGCCATGATGCTCGGCGAGCATCCCGCTCCGCGGCCACCATTTCGTCCGACTCAAGTACGGGTAATCCGGTGAGCCCGATTTCCACATCGGTGAAATTCGATTGCACGTCGGCGACGATGTCCCGCATCGCGTGGACGCTCTCTGCCGCCCCGGCGAAAGAGCCCAAATCCTTGACTGGTCGAACCAACAAAAACGCCAAAGTTCCGTCGCCGCTGAAGAAATACGTCGGCTCATCAAGAAGGGTTTGTTGGTCGGCGGGTTGGTCCACCAGCCGATTCCACGGATTCCTGTAGTTCGCCGGGTTATCGAGTATGGCCGCCGCGGATCGACATACAGAACAAAACTGGTTGAAGAACCGTTCATCCTTTAAAGGCATCGGCTCACCCGGGACGAATCCATTGGCCCGAAGCCGTGCCTCGTTCAGAAGCGATAGAAACGAGAGGTTGCGCCACGCTAACGGTCCAACTTCCAGCAGCAAACTCATGCTCTGGAGGTTCTCCGCGATCCGGACGACCTGCTCGGTCGGCAAGTAAAGTAATGCTCGACTGCGTAGGTAACGGAGATCGACTTGATAGAAGAGGTGATCGAAGTGTCGGGAATCGACGGCCGCTTCGGCCGCGACCGCATCAATCGCGGCCTTCATTCGCGGGCCATCCGTGGGCAACTGTCCCTTGACCACGACGACTATATCATCGTCGTCGCCAAATTCGTCGACGTATTGCTGCCAAAGCCGTTGACATTCCTTGTCCGGGCTGATGAGATCGGAACGCTGCGTTTGGTACTTTAGGTGAGTTACGGAAGCGTAAACGGAAACTAGACAAACGGCGAGTGCTAGGGCAAGGACGGTCCTCGGCCGACGACAAACGACCGAGATCCAGCCGCTCAATATCCGTCCGATGTACGTTGTTTCCGACGGCGAGTCCGTTCCGATTCGCATGAGCGCGCGCTACTCCTCCGTTCCCGCCCATTGCAGGGCCGGCGGATTGTAGGCGGGGCGGTAAGTTGTTGCAAGGGAGAGTCGCTGCGGCTCAGGCATTCAAATCTGATATGCCGCATCGAACTCCGGTTCGCCGGGTACGCGAATGCGCAGCGACGGCTTCTCCAACGAAACGACCGTGTTGGGCTCGACGCTGTGGGTGAGCCACACATTGGATCCGATGGCCGCGTGATGCCCGACCACCGTGCTGCCGCCGAGAACCGTTGCGTTGGCGTAGACGACGACGTGATCCTCCAGCGTCGGGTGACGTTTGATGCCACGGATGATGTTGCCGTGAGCGTCGCGCGGGAAACTTAGGGCACCGAGCGTGACACCCTGGTACAGTTTGACGTGGTTGCCGATGTCGCAGGTCTCACCAATGACGACGCCGGTGCCATGGTCGATGAAGAAACTTTCGCCGATGCGAGCGCCGGGATGAATGTCGATCCCCGTGCGTGCGTGGGCGCACTCGGTCATCATTCGTGGAATGAGCGGAATGCTGAGCAGCAACAATTCATGAGCGAGCCGATAGATCGTCACGGCCTCAATTCCAGGGTAGCAGAAGATGATTTCCGGGAAGCTCTTCGCAGCGGGGTCGCCGACAAACGCCGCCTCCACATCCAACTCCAACTTGTGCCGAACGTCCGCGAGCCGAAAAAGAAACTCGACCGTTTTCTGTTGGGCTAGAGCCTCGAAATCCGTCGGCGGCATGTTCGGAAATGATTCCGCGTACTTGTTCGGGTCTTCGTATTCGTGCCTCAGCGCGCGGGCGATTTGCTGGGTCATTTTGTCATGAAGCCCGTCCACTAAGTCGCCGACGTGATATTCGACATTCCCCATGTGGAGGTTCTGTCGGCGGACGAAACCTGGATAGAGCACGTCCATCAAGTCGGCGATGATCTCGGCGATGGCCTCGCGGCTCGGCAGCGGCTTGTGGCCCAGATGGTTGGTACGCCGGCATTCGGTGTAGGTTGCGATGATCGCATCAGTGATCTGAGGGAGCACTTCTTTCAAGCGAATGTCGGTGGCCATGGTTATAACCGGACCCCGTGAGATTCTGGGCAAGCTTGCTAAATTATAAGGGCACCGCGGACCGGGCGGTTAGAGACCAAGAATAATCTTCGGAACGCCCTGTCGAATAAATCTAGCAATTCGGTCCTGTCGCACATTCCTAGTCACTTCCCGCGCGATAGTTGCCGACTCATTTATCAACAAGGCGGCAAATCATGCGCGACAAAATCATTATCCTGACCTGTCTACTGGTAACTCTATCGGCTTGCGACAATCAAGACGCAGACCGTCTTGCTCGAGTCGCCCGCTGTGCCGCGGCGAAAGGCGAAGCACTCGCCGCGGAAAACGGTGGCATGCAGGTGATTCAAGCAAAACTGGATGCGTTGACCCTGGATGCCCGTGTATCAGCCCGCCTGCGTTGGGACAAGTCGCTCGAAGGATCACGAATCCACGTCAGTCTGGTGGACGGCGCCATCGAATTGGCGGGCAGCGTACGGGACGATGTCCAACGAAAACGTGCCGTAGAACTTGCCGAGAACACTTCAGGAGTTGCGAAGGTAAACGACTCACTTGACCTGTCGCCATGAGCGCCGGCACGGCATAGCATGACGTGATGCACAAGGCACGTCGCCGTTTCGCCATTCACGCTCATGGAAACTAAGACGCGAAGTTACGATCAATCGCTGCGCCGTTGGCGACGGCTGAAGCCGTTGCCAAAGCTCACCATCAAGGAGATTCTAGGCTGGGTCGATGCACACTATAAGCGCAACGGTGCTGGCCGACCATGTACTCCGGCAAGATTCGCGGCTCGCTAAGCGAGACGTGGATGAAGGTCGATGCCAACCTAGAAAAAGGCGGCCGCGGGCTTGAGGGCCGTACTTCGCTCGCAAAGCTCCTCGCGGAAAAGCGCGGCGTTCGGAATATCTACTCCAAGCCCCGTCTCAGCAAGCCGCAAATCCTAAAATGGGTGGACGCATATCATCGAAGAACCGGAAAATGGCCGCTGCGCACTAGTGGTTCCGTCCCGGAGGCGTCGGGGGAAACCTGGATCAACATCGACAATGCGCTCTTGATGCGGCTTCGCGGGCTCGACGAACCGCATTCCTCCCTCGCTCGTTTGCTCGCCAACGAGCGCGGCGTACGCAACATGGCTGACCTGCCGAGACTGCGAGTCGCGCAGATTCTGGAGTGGGCCGATAACCACTATAAAAGGACGGAGAAATGGCCGAACGCGCGATCGGGGGCCGTCGCAGAAACACCCGGCGAAACATGGAAGATCATCGACGGGGCTCTGCAAAAGGGGCGACGGGGATTCCGAGGCAAGTCGTCGCTTGCGCAAGTCCTCGCCCAACATAGAGGAAAGCGCCACCATCTCAATCGACCGCCGCTGACCGTGACGAAGATCCTTGAATGGGCGGATCAGCACCATCGCCGCACGGGCGTCTGGCCAGGCATTTCTCGTTACTTCGGGCCAGTGGTTGATGCTCCGGGTGAACGCTGGCGGCAAATCAATCGAGACCTGACGTTGGGCCTGCGTGGCCTTCGCGGTCGGACGACCCTTAATCATCTGCTCGCGAAGCATCGCGATGTGCGACACCAGCACGCGCAACCACAATTGACGGTAAAGCAAATCCTGGAATGGGCCGACTTGCATCACGAAAGAACCGGCAAATGGCCCGATCAACACGATGGTTCGGTGATATCGACGCCGGGAGAGAAATGGAGCACTATCAATATGCTGCTCCAAAAAGGCCGGCGCGGTTTGCCGGGAAAGGACACCTTAGCGCGTTTCTTGGCCCGGCACCGTGGATTCGTTAAGCGACCTAATACGAAGTCGCCGCTCAGTGTCGCACAGATACTGGCATGGGCCGATTCGCATCATCGGCAAACGGGAAAATGGCCCACGGCACGGAGCGGCCCGGTTCGAGAGGCACGCGCCGAAAGTTGGAACAACGTCAGCTATGCGCTCAACCGCGGCACCCGCGGACTACCCTGCGGCCAGTCGTTGCCGCGCCTACTTGCAGAGCATCGTGGCTTAAAAAACCAGGGGGCGCTCCCACCTTTGAACGTCAAGCGAATCGTCGCGTGGGCTCGCGCCTACCATGAAAGAACCGGACGCTGGCCCAGCACCAAGTCGGGCGCCGTGCACGGAGTTCCTGGCGAAACCTGGATTACGATCAATCATGCGCTCATTCGTGGCCGTCGTGGCATGGCGGGCGGGTTGTCCTTGCCGAAGTTCTTAGAGCGCCATTGCGGCAAAAAGTACAGTCCTGCGCCCCCCGCTTTGACGGTGGATCAGATTCTGACGTGGGCCGACCAACACCGAAGACGAACCGGCGCGTGGCCGAAGGACGAAGAATACGCTCAGCCGATTCCCGAATCGCCCGGAGAGAACTGGCGAATGATCGATCGCGACCTGCGCCTCGGCCGCCGCGGGCTGCCCCGCCGAATGACGCTGAAAAAGCTGCTTGCCAGACACCGCGGCATGCGTTACAAGCCAGCCCTGCCGCGGCTCACGGTGCACCAAATCCTACGGTGGGCCGATATGGACCACAAGAAAACGGGCCACTGGCCTGACACCTACGCTGGAGCAGTCTTGTCGGCGCCCGGTGAAACCTGGAACCGCATCGCCGCCTCGCTACGCTTAGGCGGCCGCGGCTTGCCGCCGAATGGGTCACTGCCGCGCCTGTTGGCAAAGCATCGTGGAGTGCAAAAGACGAGACGCCAAAACCAAAACGCAGATTCCACGGATTAGCGCCGATGAACATCTGCGCAAATCCGCGTAATCTGCGTTCTTGTTTTCGACCAATTCCTACGCGATTAGTACATGTCGTCGTAGTCGCCACCGCCGCCGCCAGCGGGCTTCTTTTCTTCCTTCGGCATCTCGGCGACTAGTGCGTCACTTGTCAGCAGTAATGTGGCGACGCTGGCTGCATTCTGCAAGGCCGTGCGGACGACCTTCGTCGGATCGATAATCCCTTCCTTGACCATGTCGCAATAACGATCCTGGCGAGCATCGTAACCGTAGTTTACGTCCTTGTTTTCCAGGACCTTCGCCGCGACGATGTTGCCGTCGGCGCCGGCGTTGTTGACGATCTGCACGATCGGCGACTTGCAGGCGCGAACGACAATCTGGAAACCGACTTCTTCGTCGTGGTCCATTCCCTTTGGCTTGAGGCCTTCCGCGGCCCGAACTAGAGCAACGCCGCCGCCGGGAAGAATCCCTTCCTGGTGTGCGGCACGAGTGGCGTGCATCGCGTCTTCGACGCGTGCCTTCTTTTCTTTCATCTCGCTCTCGGTGGCCGCGCCGACGTTGATCTTGGCGACGCCGCCCGAAAGCTTCGCCATGCGCTCCGACAACTTCTCGTTGTCGTAGTCGCTCGTCGATTTTTCAATTTCACGTTGAATGAGCTGAATTCGTCCCTGAATATCCTGCTTCTTCCCAACTCCTTCGATGACGGTCGTGTTGTCCTTGTCGATTTTCACCTTCTTGGCCCGTCCCATGTCTCGAAGCTGGACGTTTTCTAGCTGAATTCCCAGGTCTTCAAAGATGGCCCGGCCACCCGTAAGGACGGCGATGTCTTCGAGCATCGCCTTGCGGCGATCACCGTAACCGGGCGCCTTCACCGCGGCGCACTTGAACGTGCCGCGCAGCTTGTTGATAACCAGCGTGGCGAGAGCTTCGCCTTCGATATCTTCGGCAATGATGAGGATCGGCTTGCCGGTGTTGAGGACCTTCTCCAGGACAGGCACGAGGTCTTTGTTGCTGGAGATCTTCTTCTCGTGGATCAGGATGTACGGGTCTTCCAGCTCGCATTCCATCTTCTGCGGATCGGTGACGAAATACGGCGAAAGATAGCCGCGATCGAACTGCATGCCTTCGACAAACTCGTGTGTCGTCTCGAGAGCTTTACCCTCTTCGACGGTGATCACGCCATCTTTACCGACTTTGTCCATCGCCTCGGCGATGATGCGGCCGATTTCGTCGTCGTTGTTGGAAGCGACCGTAGCGACGTTGTCGAGGTCTTTCTTGGACTTGACGGGGATGCTCATCTTTTTGAGCTTTTCGACAATGTCCTCGACCGCCTTCTCGATGCCGCGCTTCATCAGCATCGGGTTCACGCCGGCCACAACGCTCCGCAGCCCTTCGTTGAAAATCGCCTCAGCCAGGACGGTTGCGGTCGTGGTGCCGTCACCCGCAACGTCGCTCGTCTTGCTGGCGACTTCGCGGACCATCCGAGCGCCCATGTTCTCGTACTTATCTTCGAGGTCGATTTCCTTTGCGACGGTCACACCGTCCTTGGTGACGGTCGGCGAGCCGAAGCTCTTTTGAAGGATCACATTTCGGCCTTTGGGGCCGAGGGTTACACGCACCGCTCGCGCCAGTTTGCTTACGCCCCGCTTCAAGGCGTCACGCGCTTCTTGATCGAACGCAATCTGTTTCGCAGTCATTATGCCTCCAGTAACTTGGTTAGTGTGCTCTTTGTGACTTGGTGGTGGATCAGTCGTCGATAACGGCCAAAACGTCTTCTTCACGCATCACGAGGATCGCCTCGCCGGCTTTCTCTTTGAATTCATCGCCGGCCCAGCTCGTGAACAGGATGGAATCGCCTTCTTTGACTTGCATGGCTCGCCGCGTTCCGTCTTTCCCGACCTTGCCTGGGCCAACGGCGAGCACTTTTCCTTTTTGGGGTTTGGTCTTGGCGTTATCCGGCAGGATAATGCCGCCGGTCGTCTTCTCATCCGCATCAAATCGGCGGACGATGATCCGGTCGTTGAGTGGCTTAACCTTCATCAATGTCTCCCTTTGATCCCACACGAAACGAGATACGAGTCAGCACGCCGGTGCCAGAGCAACTATCATGCCCGCGTTGCGGAGACATCCAAGTGATTACGGGAAAACGAGTTGTGCCACACTTCGAATTCACGGTATCGACGAATAACTGCCAAGTTTGGATTGTTTTCGCGCATTTTCCCTGCCGGATTGGCAGGCGATTTTGGTGCGGCTCGTCGTCGATTGAATCCCGAAACCGATGCCGTTATCATTATCTAGCGTCCCATCGAAAACACTCGCGGCTTTCGGTCCGACATCATGCGGCAACGCCGATATCTGTTTCCCCACGTCATCGAAATGAACTATCAAGCCGGCCATCGGCTTGGTGTCAATGTTTACCTCATTGACGGCGGCAGCGAGTTTCTGCTGATCGACATTGGATACCTCGAGTCGGTTAACGAGATCGGCGACCTGATCCGCGACATGGATTTCAACCTATCGACATGCAGGATGCTGATCGCCACACATGCCGATGCCGATCACATTCAAGGTCTGGCGCGGGCGAAGGAGTTGCTCAAGACGGAGGTGGCGGCACATCCGCTTAGCGTCGAGCCCATCGAAACCGGCGACCAGATCCAAACCTACGCATTGATCAAGGCGCAAGGAATCGATCTGCCGATGCCGCCATGCAAGATCGACATGCATCTTAATGACGGTGACACGATCACCGTCGGTAACCTGAAGCTGAAGGTTTGGCAAACGCCGGGACACACGCCGGGGCAGCTCAGTTTCAAGATGGGCGACCTGTTGTTTAGTGGCGACAACATCTACAAAGACGGCTGCGTCGGCGCCATCGATGCCCACCATGGTTCCAACATTCCCGATTTCATCAAGTCGTTGAAACGCATCCTGGCCGACGATTCGAAATACCTGCTTCCTAGCCATGGACCCGTGTTCGCGCGCGACAATGAGCTTATCCAGAAGGCCATCGATCGCTTGACCGGGTACCAGTACATGGCCGATTTCGGCACCTGTGCGATCGGCTGGCCGCTGCTCGATCAATGGGAAGCGGACGTAATCGCCGGCCGCCTGCCCGACCTTTCGACGCCGCGCCGCGAGAAGAAAGTCAAGGCACGCGCCAGCCGCTAAGGCGATTTACTCCAGCGCCTTCTTCAATTCATCAACGGCGTCGTTGACTCCCTTTTCCGCTTTGTCCCAGCCTTCCTGTCCGGCATCTTTGAGCTTGCCAAGGTGCTCGTTGATAGCCTTACGTTTTTCCTCGGCCGTCTTGAGTTGAGCCTCCAGCTTGGTCTTGGCTTCTCCCATAGCGTCTTTCGCCTTGGCCTTGAGCTCCTCGTACTTCTTGTCGAGGTCGCCGACCTGCTTATCGACGCCTGCTTTGAACTTGTCCTTCTGCTCGATGAATGCCTTCTTCGCGGCCTCCGCCGCGCTGGCCGCTTTGTCGACGCCCTCCTTCGCCACGTCGGACGCCTTGCCCACACCCTCCTTGGCCGCTTCGGCCACCTTACCTATGCCTTCCTTGGTTGCATCAGTGACCTTCTTCGACGATGTTGTCGCCGGGCCACAGCCGATGACAAAAAGGGCGCCGACCACCAAGTAACCGAACTGCCGAACTGTGTTCTTCATGTGAATCCTCCTCGAGTTGGAGATGCGGAAGTGTTGGACCAGCGGCAGTGCTCGTCCGATGCATTTTCTATTCCGCGTCTCAGACGGTGTCTATGTTGCGATCGCCGCCAACACCAATGACAACACCGCTACTTAACCACACGACTCCGTCAGTGAATGGACGTTCCGACGAACTGATCCACCATAAACCACCATATGTAATGGTAGAATGCGCCTTATGGCACGCTCCGGCGCGAGCGCTTGCCGCAAGGGCAACTCGCGGCGCACCCGTTAACCTCCGTCTATTACGGTGGAATGCGCCTTGTGGCACGCTGATGCACAATGGCCTGACATTCGCCATTGCGGTGTTGCGTTGCGGGCCTATCGAACGGGGCCAGTGTTGGTCGGTTTCCAGTCGCAACATCAGCGTCACTCCAACCGGCGTGCACCTCGCGCGCTCTATTCGCGCATCATGCCACAGTGTCACGCTTTCATGCAAGCGCCGTTCTGTGACAAATTGGAAAGCGGAAAAAAAACAGGGCTCGGTTTCAGGTGATAGTCGCAGGCCTAGGAGTGCACGAACTTCGGATCCCCGACTGCCTGGTGCAACCTAGGAGCCCGCGCCGCGCGGTGTGCTACGGCACTACCACCGGCGGACCCACCGGCTCGGGATCGGCCGGCGTGGGCCGGGCGCGGACCGCTTCATCCGCCCCCAGGTCGATGCGGCCGTATAGGACGCGCGGGTCGCCGTCGATGTCGGTTTCGCCGACGCCCTCACGCTGGCGCGTAGCGCGTCAGCCCCGACACGCGGTCGAAATCGGCATCGTGACTGGCAAGGTTGGTGAGGCCGTTCTGCTGCATGACGGCGACGATGAGAGCGTCGTTGCTGAGGAACCCGGTTTGCCTGCTGCACATGGCAGCTGTCTCTATCATCGCGTCGGGAATAGTGAGAATGCGAATGCCGAGCTGCGGAATCTTTGCGATCGCGTCATGGAACCGGACGAGTTGGCGCACGGCCGACGGATCTTGCCGCAAGCGTTGCGCGATCTTGGATGACCAGCCGAACATAGCGCCTGCCTCATGGATCATCAGCTTGTGCGCGACTTCGCTCAAGACCGCCGTCGAAGTGTAGCCCGAGATTTGTTGGGTTTCGACGCGATGGATGAGCGCCTTGGATGGCGGCCCGAGAATCGGATCTGGCCCGATATGATAAACAAGGATGTTCGCATCCAAGAAAATGGCTTCGCCATTGGGAAGGTCGATAAGGATCATCCATTCTCCAGATAATCTTCCTCGGCCTCCTTCAGGACACGCTCAAACGCTTCGTGGTTACCTTTCCAGCCGAGCATTCCGTACGTCTGCTCGGTCAAACTACCCGCCCGCGTAACGCTAAGCTTCACTTTTTCCTTTTCGTGTAGAGGCAACGGCTGCGCCGGCTTCAGGCCCCGTCCTCATAAACGGCTTCAACGGTAATCATCATCGCGCTCACTCCACGGGCGGACTCTCAGCGACCATGCGGATTATACCACGGCACAACGGTGGAGTCCTGTTCGCGTTCTGGCTTTACGGCACCACCGTAGGCGGCCCAGCCGCATCGGTGTCGGCCGGGCGTTAGCTTTCGTGCGGGGCACTTCGTCCGCCCCGAAGTCGACGCGGTCTTACGCTTCTAAGCCCGTTTTTCTCGGCGTAGTGGTCTCGGATGCGTCTGCCAGTCGCGTCCCGGCTCCACGAGAATACCCAGCTGACTTCCCGTGATGTTGGCACTAGCTGTATCTGTTCCGGCCAGATCATGAGTCCCGAGGGTCATGAATACTCCGCCGAACACCTTGGTCCCACCATCACTGGCGGTGAAGGTGTAATCAGCCGGCAGTATGGCGCTGACGTCGGTGCTGCTGAAGTGCACCGTGCCGACGTAGCCTGTCGCAACATTTCCGAACGCATCCTTGGCGGTCACGGTAAACGTGTGGACCGTGCCCACCGTAACCGGAGAGGGAAAGCCCGCCACGACAAGCGTCTTGGCGGCCCCCGGTTTTACATTGACGCTTGCACTTCCTGTGATCGTGGAAACCAAGGTGTCCGTTGCCGAAATGATCTCGTTTCCCGCCGTGTAGAGTTTCACGGTAAAAATGTGCTTGCCGCCGTCGCCCAGCGTGAAGGTGTAGTCCGAAGGCAGAAATGCCGCAGGATCACTGCTGGTGAAATGCACCGTGCCCGTATAGTTGGCGAATTGGTTGTTGAATTCATCGAGGGCGGTGACGGTGATGCGAAAACGGTTGCCGGCAGTCGCAAACGGCACTGCAGTGATATCGAAGTGTGTCGCCACGCTCGTATTTAGCAGGACAGAAACCGTGTTGCTTCCAGAATTGGCTGTCGCAATATCCGGAGCGGAGTCTCCGTTGAAATCGGCCACCGCGACGGACAAAGGAATCGCACCGACAGGGTATGGCGCCGGATTCTGAAACGTCCCGTTGCCATTGCCAATTAATACGCTAACCGTCTGGGCGCTGTAATTCCCCATCGCGAGATCATCAACGCCGTCGCCATTGAAGTCGGCGGCTGCCACGCCTTGCGGTTCACTGACTCCCGAGTTCTTGCCGGGCTGAAGCGTTCCGTCTCCATTTCCCATTAACGCGGTCACATTATTGGCCCCATTACCAGTCGCTAGATCGTCTTCCCCATCCGCATTGAAGTTTGCGATGACTATCGATGTTGGATTGTTACCCACCGGGTAGTTGACTGCTCCTTGGAAAGTTCCATCGCCTGGCCCCATTAGGACGCTCACGTTGTGACTAACGTGGTTTGCGGTCGCCAGGTCCACGGCTCCGTCGTCGTTAAGATCTGCAGAGGCTATGTCGTAAACGCCTTGACCAGGCGAATTTCCAGTTGAATAAGAGGTGTATGGTTCAAATGTGCCGTTCCCATTTCCGAGCATCAATAGGACCATGCTCTGAGTAGCTACACCGAAAGCCGCATCAAGATTCCCATCGGAATTGAAGTCATCAAGCGAAATCGAACAATTCGCACCGCTTAAACTAATGCCCGTCCAAGGCTTAAATGTGCCGTTGCCATTTCCAAGTAACACGTTAGCTTGATTCGACGAAATGTTGCCCGTAAGGATGTCAAGATTGCCATCCTCATTAAGGTCGCCCGTCGCCAAAGCACAGGGGCTAGTATCAGTAGGCCAGTTTTGCCCCGTCTTGAAGGTTCCGTTCCCATTACCCAGCATTACCGTTATCGAACTCGAGTTGTAGTTTGCGGTGACAAGGTCAGTTGCCGCGTCCTCATTGAAATCCCCGCTGATGATGGATTGCGGGGCGTTTCCGACGCCGTAGTTGGCTGCTGGTCCGAAGCTCAATGCAATTCGCGTCTCTAGGTATTCTACCTTCAGGTCGACGAATCGCATTCGTGGGTCATGAGACTTCATGGTCCGGCTCCTGGCGGGAGACTGTGCGGGAGTCTGGTTGGTAAGTACGATGGCTGCGAAGCATCCTACTCCGAGCCACGGGGGAATGAAAGCAAAAAACGATTCAACAGTCAAAATCACTCACCGACATCACTGACACAACTGCCGCCTGTTGCGTGGGCCAAACAACGCGGAACTGGCATCAGCACTTCTAATGATTGAGAACATTTGGAGTATCCGGATATGACTCTGGCTGAGGTAATAGAACGCTCGCCACTCTACCAATGGGTGCAAGTAGGGAGCACCGAGAGGCTTTCCACTCATCAATTTGTCCCGCCTAAGTTTTCAGACTACTGCGATCAATGCAAAGCTGAACGATCGTTTGGTGGTCCAGCAACGTGGGGTCCCACTGATGCTGATAGCGTAACGGCGCCAGGGAAAATACTTGCACTGATGTGTACTTGCCTTCACTGCGGTCAATTTCAGCGGGGATATCTCATTCGATTTCATGAGGATGGCAGGAGAGTCATGAAGGCGGGTCAATATCCCCCGTTGGATCTCTCCATAGATCGACGACTCGTGAACATATTGGGGGAGCACGAAGCCACGTTCAGAAAGGGATTTGTCTGCGAAGCCCAAGGCTACGGCATTGGGGCGTACGCATATTACCGCAGGATTGTGGAACTTATCATCGACGATCTGCTCGGAACGATTGAAGTCTTAATTGCCGGGAGCGAGAAACAACGGTATGAGGGGGCACTCAAAGAAGTAAAGACTACGCGGCAGACCGACGAGAAAATCAGGCTTGTTAAAGACTTGCTTCCCGCGACTCTCAGACCGGACGGACACAACCCACTCGGAGTGTTGCACAAAGCCCTAAGTCAGGGAATACACGACATGTCCGAAGACGAATGTTTGAACGAAGCGACCAGCATACGTACCGTGTTGGTTTACTTGATCGGCCAAGTTCACCACACGGTAAATAGCAAGACGGAGTTTACGGACGCAATGAGAAAGTTGCTAGAAAAGAAGTCCGGCTAAACCGCCCGGCGATCGGCAAGATCGCCGCGGGCGCTCCAAGCGCGCTGGAAACCAAAGAGGCGAGATCGTCGCTTCTTCAGATGCGCGCGGTTGCGAGTCCTCCATAGGAACAAACGGGATATGGTGCCAGCTCTGGTATCACTTCCATCTCGGTTTCGATACCGACTGAGCAAAAGGCGCTATACAGGTCGTGCGCCGTTTTCGTCCTGCTTCGGGCAAGTACTTTGGTCGCGGTCGACTCGTTGAAGCCGTTGTCAGTTGAAATGAAATCGTAGTCGAGTGACCTCGCCGCCGCGGGATTCGGGTTTACCGATTGCCTGGATCCCGGAAGCGAGGTGTCGATAGGCGCGATTCCGCCGACGCCAATCGCAGTCACCGCGTTGATGGGAGGCGGCGGTGCGATGAACGTGGGAGCATTCAGGAATTGCGCCGGCCGCAGGGCGCGGTCTGAAAGGCGCAATTCGTCAATGAAACCGTGGAAGAATTGACAGCAGTAAAAGTCGCCCTGCAGACTACCGATTCCCACACCTGGTCGTATCGATGGATCAAGCTGCGCGAATGGCCGAACCGTGGTCGTTATGGAGTCGACTTCCTTGCCGTCAATGTAGAGCTTCATGGCGCCGGTGCCGTTGTTTAACGTTCCTGCCACGTGAAACCACTTGTTCAGAGTGGGCAACGGCTCACTGACGTGTGCCTGCTGGCCCTGCGCGTTCTCCACGTGAAATAATAGATCGTTGCCGGACACTGCCAGATAATACGGATCAAGAGCACTGCGATCGTCGCCACGAAATAGAATCTGCCCATGCCAACTTTGGGGCCCGGTTCGCTTTATATACGCCTCAATGGTGAGGCTCTTGGTAAGGGCGAACGATCTCTGATCGGACACGAAAATACGCTGATTGATGCCGTTGAATTGCATCGAAAGCAAATTGGATTGGCCGGTCTGAGGAATCGGATTGTCTTTGACATCATTACGGTACACCGGTCCGTTTAGCGGCGTGCCGTGCAAATCGTTACCGGACTCGTCAATAATCGAATTGGCGCCGTGAGCCCGAGTGTCGGCTTCCCCTTTTTCGAATCGCCAATATCCCACTGTGCTTAGGGCGAACCGATCCTCGAGCGGCTCCAACCTGAGCGTTTGACGATGTCGCTGCGCTAACTGAGTGAGCATGAGCCGGTCCCCCCTGATCTGGTGTGAAACAACGTAACCGTAAGCTGGACGCCTTAGCGTGATTTATGGGTTGGAATCGCGCGGGATGCGTACAAGGCGTATCTGAATCAACACGTCATCATCATCGTCGTCGTATCCCAGGGATGCGGCATCGTCTAAGTGCAGAAGCCAGGTGTTTTTCCCGGTTTTTTCTATGACGGAGCCGTTGAAGCCTAAACTGTTGTCAAAATCCCGAAACGCGATGAGCGAAGCTTCGTCGTTGCCATTGGAGAACGCCCAATGGGTCGCTCCGTTCCATTCGGTTTTTTGGTAGAAATGCAGTACGGTTCCCGCTCTTACAAATCCAACCAAAACCTCATCGGATGGATCGGGAGAAAACGGCAGACCTTTGAACACCGGTAGAGTTTTGTCCGGGGCAGTCCCGATTCCAAACTCCGTAACCGCGCCCGCCCCTCCGCCCATCGGTTTCATAAACAGAATTGCATCATGCTTGACGGCGAATGACTCCGCCGTTGCATGACTACTCGAGATCAACACCGTGAGCACAGCAAACACCGGAAAGAACGTCCGAGGCGTCATGTTCTCGTCCCCCTTTTAGGTTGTTCCATTCCACATTGCGCCGCGACTCAATTTCGTGTTCGCCGCTCACTGTATCCCGCTTGCCGCTGTAGTCAAACAAAAAACAAAAAACATGCTAGAGGCTACTTCATAACCTCCATCGTGTAGCCGAACTCGGCTTACTGCGAATGGTAGTTGCGAAACGACCGCGCTTAGGTTACAACGTTCCCCAGACCCGTATCTTTAATCAATATCGCAGCTTTGTTGCCCGGTTGATTGGGTTTTGGAACTCATGCTCGCCAAGTTAAACACCTTCGCCTTGTGGGCATCGAGGCCGTTCCCGTTGAAGTGGAAGTCGATGCGTCGTCAGGTTTGCCCAAAACGGTGTTGGTCGGCCTTCCGGAGATGGCGGTCAAGGAGAGCATTCACCGCATCGAACGGGCACTGGCCAACCTCGGCTACGACCGGCCCACCGGCCGCACCATTATCAATCTTGCGCCGGCGGACTTGAAGAAGGATGCGGGGAGTTTTGACCTACCGATCGCGCTCGGCATGTTGGTGGCGACGGGGCAGTTATCGCCCGACCAGTTGCGCGATTTCGCGACGGTGGGTGAGCTGGCATTGGACGGCAGCGTTCGGCCGGTGAAAGGCGCGCTGTCGATGTCGATGACCGCGGCGGCACGGCGGACGCCGAAGTTGATTGTCCCCGTCGTTAATGCCCGCGAAGCAGCCGTCGTCGAGGATGTCGCCGTTTACGGTGTCGGCAGCCTCGCCGAGGCGGTTGGCATACTCTCAGGCCAGTTGCCGGCCGAACCGGTGGCGTCACGAATTGACGAGTTATTCTCCCGCCTCAACACCTACGATGTCGACTTCGCCGACGTCCGCGGACAGGAGTTCGCAAAACGAGCGGTGGTGGTTGCCGCGGCCGGCGGCCACAACGTCCTAATGATCGGCTCGCCGGGCACAGGGAAAACCATGCTCGCCCGCCGCTTGCCGACGATCCTGCCGCCGCTCACTCCGTCCGAGAGTCTTGAAACCACGCGGATCTATAGTGCCCTCGGTCGGCTTGGCCCGGATGAACCGCTGCTCGCAACCCGCCCCTTCCGCTCGCCGCATCACACGATAAGCGACGCGGGAATGGTCGGCGGCGGCAGCACGCCGGCGCCGGGTGAAATCAGTCTCGCCCACCACGGTGTGCTTTTCCTCGACGAACTGCCCGAATTTCATCGACGAAGCCTCGAAGTGCTTCGGCAACCGCTCGAGGAAGGCCACGTTACGATTTCGCGTGCGCTCCATTCGTCGACGTTCCCCGCCAGTTTCATACTGGTGGCCGCGATGAATCCCTGTCCCTGCGGCTACCTTGGCGACAGCCGCCGACCCTGCAAGTGCGGCCCCATGCAGATCGAACGATACATTGCCCGCATCAGCGGGCCGCTCTTGGACCGGATCGATTTGCACATCGAGGTCCCCTCCGTGCCGTTTCAAGAGCTGGCGGCCAACGCCGATGGAACTCCGAGTGCCGTCATGCGTGACCAGGTGCAGCGCGCGCGGCAAGCACAACGCCAACGCTTCGGCAATACTAACGCTCGACTCAATAGTCGGATGTCGAGCCGGCAACTCCGTCGGTTCGCCGGCTTGGACACGGAAGGCCGGGGGCTCCTCAAAAGCGCGATGGAAGAACTGGGACTTTCGGCTCGAGCCCACGATCGCATCTTGCGGGTCGCGCGGACGATTGCTGATCTCGAAGGCGATGCGGACATTCGGCCAGGCCATCTCAGCGAGGCGATCAACTACCGCAGCCTCGACCGAAAACTTTGGGCACGGTAACGATCTCGCTACAATGGCCGAGAGAGGGCGCGTTGATGACCACGTATGAAGGAAACACTTCCACACCAAACGGCCGCTTCGCTATCATCGCCTCTCACTTCAACGACGACATCGTCAGCCGCTTGTTGGCGGGCGCGGTCGATGGATTCCGAAAACATGGCGTCGGCGACGATGCGGTGGACATCATTCGGGTTCCTGGCTCGTTTGAGATTCCCCTGGTGGCCAAGCGGCTCGCGATCGGCAACCGCTACGCGGCAGTGGTTTGCCTCGGCGCGGTAATTCGGGGCGATACCGACCACTATGACTACGTGTGCCGTGCCGCCACCGACGGCATTCTCCATGTCGGGTTAGCGACGGGAATGCCCGTCATCTTCGGCGTGCTCACCTGTGAAACCGAGGAACAGGCGTTGGAGCGAGCCGGCGGCAAGGAAGGGAACAAGGGCTACGACGCAGCCGTGTCCGCTATACAAATGGTGAACCTGCTGCGTCAACTACCGAAGTGAAACGCACGAGTATGGAACCTATGAACACGACAACACCGCCGACTCAAACCCCGCGCGGTCGATGGTTCTGCGTGCTCGGCATGCTCATCACCTGGGGCGCCATTGGCGGATATCTTGCCCAACTCGCCATGAAGCAACTGGTCGTTCCGTGGTATGTGGCGATCTTCGGAACCATCGGCACGGGCCTGATGCTGCTCGGCTTTCTCCAACGTCCGACGGTGTGGCGCGGCATGGGCCTGTTATTGGTGGCTGCCGTCTGTGGCATGGAATGGTGGTATCTCACGGCGTTATCTAAAGTGCCCGAATACGCCGGACCTGCTGCCATCGGCGCCGCGATACCGGCGTTCTCAACAACATTGGCAGACGGCCGGCCGTTCACGGATGACGATTTGAGACAAGGTCAGCCGACAGTGCTAACTTTCTTCCGTGGCCGCTGGTGAACGATTTGCCGAATCGAGCTGGGCGAGCTCGAAAGACATGCGGCCGAATTCGAGAAACGGAAAACGCGAGTCGTAGTCGCTTCACTCGATAATCAAGACACTTCGCGCCAGACCCAGTCAGACTATCCACACCTTGTCGTCGTCTCCGATCCGGACAAGAAATTGACCGACGCATTCAAAGTGCTGGACCCGCACCCGGTCAGTCCCGACAATGTCGAGGCCAATGCGCCGACGACTTTCCTGATCGACGGCAACGGAATGGTACGCTGGGGTTTCCGCCCCAGCCGATACTTGGAGCGGCTGACGCCGGGCCAACTTCTCGCGGCTGTCGATCAACACATTCCGCCAAGTTGAATTCCGCGGTTTGACACCATTCGATGCGCACCACACAGTTTCAATGTGTGACATCCTTTCTCGCTTTCCCGATGAGGACGAACCGTGAACTCCTTGCGTTTATTCGGCGTGGTCGGCGCCGTGTTTGTGGTCGTTTGGTTGCTGACGTCGGGGCTGTTCAACTTCGCCGGCATTGGCCTTATTGGAAACGCCCTCAGCACCGCGACCAGCGACGCAACAACGGCGCATCTGGACCAGGGCATCAAAGCGCTCAACGCGAAAGACTACGTCGCCGCGTTAGGTTGGTTTGACAAGGCCATCCAACTCGATTCCAACAATGCGGTCTCGTATGTCAACCGCGGCATGGTGCACTCGCAGTGCAAGGACTTCGATTTGGCTTTGGCCGACTATGACAAGGCCGTGCAATTGGAACCGCAGGAGAGTGTCAATTATCTACATCGCGGTGCTTGCCATGCCGAACGGAGCTCCTTCGAAAAGGCCGTCGACGACTTTACGATGGCAATCCGCCTTGAGCCGAATGAGGTGGATGGATTCATTCATCGCGCGTATGCCTACTTGGAGTGGAAGAAACTCGACCAGGCGTTCGCCGATGCGGATCGTGCGGTTCGGATGCAACCAGACTCCGCCGATGCACACACAGTTCGCGGCGAGGTGTATGGCGGTCGCAAACAACATGACAAAGCGGTCGCCGACTTTCAGGAAGCTTGCCGTCTCGACCCGAAGTCGCCCGACCCACGCAACGGCCTTGCCTGGCTCTGGGCAACTTGCCCGTCGGAGAAGCATCGCAACGGCAAAGCCGCGATTGATCTCGCCCACCGGGCATGCGAGTTGACGGAGTGGAAAGACGCCTTCTATTTCGACACTCTGGCTGCCGCCTATGCCGAAGCGGGAAACTTTGAGGAGGCGATAAAGTGGCAACAGAAGGCGGTGGACGAGCCCAAGGCATTCCACGAGTCTGAACGCCCCAAAGTCCCTGAGCGATTGCGCCTGTACCAGCAACGAAAGCCATACCGCGACGATTCGTAGTCGCCGCGCTTGATTTCCTCCCGGTTTGTTTGGACAATCCAACCTACGAAGTCGCCTTGGCCGGAATTCGTAGGTGAACGTCCATGAGTACTGCCACCGTTCCTGATCTGGCGCCACGCCAACCGCAATTCAGCGCTGTTGCAACCCCTGCAGTGAATGTCGCAGATGAAATCGCAGTTGCGCGAACCGCGCAAACCGAGTGGGCGGCTAGGCCGCTGGCGGAACGGCTCGTATATGTACGCCGGTTGCGTCACTTGATCTGTGAACATGCGGATCACCTCGCTGCGCCTATTCATGCCGACCGTCGATTGCCCGGCGAAACACTCGGAGCGGAAATCGTGCCGCTGGCCGACGGGCTTCGCTTTCTCGAAAAAACGGCCCGAAAAGTACTGGCGCCGCGGCGGTTAGGCTCGCGATTGCGACCCGTCTGGCTGTTCGGCGTCCGCACGGAAATTCATCGTGAGCCGTTCGGCGTCGTGCTCATCATTGGACCGGGCAACTATCCGTTGTTCCTCACCGCCAGTCAGGCCATGCAGGCCCTTGTCGCGGGCAACGCGGTCGTCGTCAAACCGGGAGTCGGCGCCTACGAGTGCATCCGGCGTTTCGCGGACCTCTTGCCACAGGCCGGATTCGATCCACGGCTATTCCGTGTGCTACCCGAAACTGCCGAATACGCAAAGGAAGCGATCAACGTCGGCGTGGACAAAGTGATTCTCACCGGCGCCGCGAGAACCGGCGTCAGCGTCTTACAGCAACTCGCGCCGAAGTTGGTGCCGGCCGGAATGGAATTGTCCGGGTACGATGCATCTTTCGTCTTTGCCGATGCCGATTTGGACCTTGTGACGAAGGCGTACCGTTTTGCCTGGCGGCTGAACCATGGCGAGACGTGCATCGCACCGCACCGCATCTTTGCAACACGGGAAATCGCCGGCGAACTTCGACAACGCCTCAAAGGAGTCGCCGAGGAATTCCTTGACAGACCAACATGCACTCCAGCGGCCGTTCGCGCCGCCGAATTGGTGAAGGATGCGGTCGCCAACGGCGCCGAGATCGTGGCAGGCCGTTTGTTGCCTGACCACCAGGGTCTAACACCCACCGTCGTCGCAACCACACGGGCGGATTTGCCGCTGCTGACCGAGGAGACATTTGCGCCGGTTATTTCGCTAGTCGAGGTGAAAGATGAAGAGGAAGCCCTGAAAGCCGCGGCCCATTGTCCGTTCGCCCTTGGCGCGACCATCTTTGGCGATGAGAAGCGGGCGAACGAATTTGCGAAACGCGTCCGTGCCGGGTCCGTTGTCATCAACGACGCAATCGCGCCGACCGCCGACCCACGCGTTCCGTTCGGCGGCCGTGGGCACAGCGGTTTCGGCTCAACCCGCGGCGTCGAAGGTTTGCTCGACCTCACCACCGTGAAAGTGATCTCCACGTGGCATGGCAAAATGCACATGCATCTCAACCGGCCGGACCCGTCTGACGCCGATTTCTTTCGGACTTTGCTTCGTGCCTCGCACGGCGCCAGGTGGCGGCAACGCGCCGCCGGCTGGCTGCGCTTTGTCCGACTTGCCATCCGCCGCATGAAAAATCAGTAGCCAAGCCCACGTGCTGCGACCCGTGGGCTTTGGCAGCCTCCCGCACATTCGGCAAATCGCGAACGCCGGTCTTATCACAAGCACACAATCAGTCCAACTTCGGCCGGAAACTCCTGTATAGGCCTTCCTGCTTCGGGTATCCTCTTAAGACTGGAAGGATACGCAGAGTTTACCGAAGGGTTTCGTTATGCAGGCTCGCCGACCGTCAAACGGCTTCACATTGATCGAACTGCTCGTCGTGATCGCGATCATTGGTGTGTTAGTTGGCCTGCTGGTTCCAGCCGTGCAACGTGCTCGCGAAGCCGCCAACCGAACCCAATGCCTTAGCAACTTGAAACAAATCGGGCTGGCGATGCACAATTGCAACGACATCCACGGCCGGCTACCGCCCATGTATGGCGAGTTCGCCGGGTTGCTTGGCGAGTTTCGCCATTGGAATCCGGACGTTTACGAAGGCGATGTCCTCGTCGAACCGGGATACTTCGACGATCCCGTATATGGCTCCCCCGTGCTCGCCCATCTATTGCCGTTTATCGAACAAGACAACTTGCACCACCGGGCGATTATCACGACCTATCTGACATGGGGTGATCGAAACGACAGCAACCGCAACTCCATCATCAAGATTTTCGAGTGCCAATCCGACCCGTCGCCGCCGGAATCGTCATGGGCGGTGAGCAACTATGGCGCGAACTACCAGATTTTCAGTTTCGGCGCAGCCGATGGCTGGCAAGGAAAGGCCCGCATTCCCGCCACCATTCCAGATGGGTTGTCGACGACTATTTTCTTCGCCGAGAAGTACAACCAATGCGGCGAGAAAGGCGGAAGCTTGTGGGCGGTTGGGGCCCATAGTCCAACCTGGATGGCGATGTTCGCTTATAAAACCACCGGGCCGGAATCAAAGTTTCAAATCATGCCCGACCCGTGGGACTCCGCATGTAATCCACTCGTAGCCCAGACGCCACATCCCGGCGGCATCTCCATTGGGCTCGGCGACGGCAGCGCGCGAACCCTTGCCGGAGCGGTCAGCGGAAAGACATGGTGGGAAGCGTGCACGCCCAGCAGCGGCGAATCGCTGGCGAATGATTGGAACTAGGCAAGGCTACTCCGCCGCAAATCGGACCTTCCCGCCGACAATCGTGTATTGGATCTGCGCCTTTTGAATGTCCACATCGGGGCACGTTATAATGTCGTGCGATAACACCACGATGTCGGCCAGTTTTCCGACAGATAGCGATCCCTTCAGATCTTCCTCGAACGCCGCATAGGCGCAATCGCGCGTATAGCTTCGTAACGTTTCCTCTCGTGTCATCGCCTGCTTGGGAAAGAATGCGGCGCCCGATGCCGTTTTTCGTGTCACGGTGGCATGGAAACACTCGATGGGATTCACATCTTCGACCGGCACGTCGGTGCCGTTCGTGACCAGGGCGCCGGACTGGAGCAAACTCCGCCAGACGTATGCGCCTGTTCCGCGCGACGATGTCCTAGCCGCGGAATGACAAAAGGTGCATCGGACGTGCAGTGAATTCCTTGCATCGACGCAATCACGCCGAGCTTTGCGAATCGCGGAATGTCGTCCGGGTGCAGATGCTGGGCGTGTTCCACTCTCCACCGCCGACTCTCGTTCGACGGTTTGCTTGCAAATGCCTCTTCGAAAATGTTCAGGGTTTCTCGATTAGCGCGATCGCCGATGGCATGGACGCAAAGCTGATAGTCGTGCTGCAGCGCAAGCCGAGCCGTCTCGCGGATGGATTCGACGGACGCCGTGTTCAACCCGGAACTCGCAGCCATGTCTTCGTAGGGCTCCAACAACCAGGCGCATGGGGCCCAGCGCTCCATCGATGGCACGCTTGATAGCACGCACCGTGAGGTAGTTATTGCCATGGCCGATCATCCGATGGCGCAAGACCATCAGCCAATACCGCATTGTCGTCGCGCGCCATGACCCATAACCGAACGTCCAACTTTGCATCGTCCGCCAACTTCCGAAACACATCGATCTCGGCGAACGATGATCCCGCATCCTGAAAGCTAGTTACGCCTTTTTTGAGGCATTCATCCGAGGCCTTCTGAATCGCCTGCAAAAGGTTGCGCTTGCGTTCCTCCGGCGTTTGGTTGCGTTCGGCGGCTGCCCGAGCCCGCACCACGAGACTTTGGGCCGTTTCGCGAAAAATGCCGACGGGATTGCCGTCTTTGTCTCGGAGGATTTCGCCGCCGCGTGGCGGTAGCGTTTTCGAATCAACACCGGCCAACCGCATCGCCTCCGCGTTGGCGACGCACATGTGCCCGCTGGCATGCGTGAGCAGCACCGGATTCTTCGGCGATGCCTGGCTCAGGGCGGCGTGCGTCGGATATCCATCCACGTCCGGAGTCGGTTTTCGTTCCCATTTCTCCTGGTGCCAGCCACGACCGACAATCCATGCGCCGGCCGGCGCATCCTTCACGGACTGCTCGACCTGTTTGACGATTTCCTCCCAGGATTTTGCTTTTCGAACGTCGAGCGTCATGAGCGATTCGCCGAGTCCGATGAAATGACCGTGGCCTTCGATGAATCCGGGAATCGCTAGCCGTCCATTCAGCCGAATGACCTTGGTGCCGTCGCCGACGTGAGTGGAGATTTCTTTATCGCTGCCGACAGCGATGATGCGATCACCTCGCATGGCAACCGCTTCCGTCGCGGGCTTTTTCGGGTCGACGGTGACGACCTTGCCGCCCAATAGCACGAGGTCGGCCTTTTGCTCGTCAGCCGCCGGACTCGTAGCAGCGAGACCGATCGAAATGAGGAGACCAGCGTAGAAATGCCGTGCGTGAAACATCGGTGAACTCGCAGTGGAGTGACTTTTCCCGATGTCGTTTTACGTGGTCGTGTCCCAAGTGGTTAGCTTCGTTGTGGGTTTGTGGTGACCTTAGGGGGTAGAAATGCGTTGAGCTATCTGAGGTCGGCCGTTGAAACTATTGACTTCGAACTCCACAGAATAGAACCGTTTATCTCTGCCAGAGTCCCGTTCACGGGCCTTTCCGCCTCGCGGTAATAGGCCCGGCGTTGACGCCGGGTGGGCAGCGACGCGTCGTTCGGTTCAGCCCCGTTCACGGGGCTTCTCGCAGTTTGGCTTGAGTCGTCTGCATTCGTTGGCTCAAGCCGAACATCGAGAAACCCCGTAAACGGGGTTCCGGCCGTCGCGGGCGTCCGTGAACCCGGCGTCAACGCCGGGCCTACTACCGCTACGCCGGAAGCCTCGTGAACGAGGCTGAAAACGGCGGAGGCACCTAAGGGTGGTGGACACTCGCCGATCGGCAGCGGTGGGCAATCGGGGGAAGCCTCGCGATCCGGGCCAGTCAATCCAGGTTTGTTTCTGATGAGCGATATGTCGTCCAAGGCGAAGTCATTGCCGGTATAGGCGAGATCCTGATTCGTAATCGTGATTTTGAGTTTGTTTGCGGCACCTGAGTACCAACCGGTCGAGAACCTCGCCCAAACGCCGGCCGACGACGGGGCGTTGAATGTCCCAGCCAGGACATTGTTTAGTCTGAATTCGAGTTTCGCGACCGGATGGCTTGGGTTCACATCCCAATTGGAAACCCAGGCGGAGAAGATATACGGGGAATTGGGAGCGACTTTGACAATCCTCGTCCACACAATCTGATCGGCGACTACGGCGCCATTCACGGCCATCATTAACCCCGAACCCGTCGTATGATCGCCAAAGGAGGCAGCGGCAGGATGCGACAGCTTGGGACTCGTCACAACATCGTAGGTGGCCGGGTCGAAGATATCTCCCGGCGAATACACGTGTTGGGTCCCAAATCCGAAGTTGCCGAGTTCGAAGTTTCCGTTGGGGATCAGATTCGCGGGGAGCAGGCGGCCTTCGAGCGGCTCTAGACCGAGGCGGGCCGACGTACGAAATCGCATTTGCTTTTTTTGGTTCATTGCAAAGCTCCTTGTGAGTCCGCCAATGAGATCATCGAAGTAACGCTACTGGGCTCACCAAGTCAGATCGAAGCTGTCAACGCCGACTTCATCCGTAGGCTCTGGCGCTGACAGGGGTTCGAGTCGTTGGAAAGTCAGATGACGATTGGCGACACCCATCTGATCTGGCGTCCCGAATAGGTATTCATCGCGGGGGCGCGATTGCTTATCTAACACCCGCCGGTCGACGTCGCAACTATCACGATGAAACAGGCCGCGGAAATCGACTGGTACGGCGGACAAGGCATCTAGAGGTGGCCTGTCACCCGTCGGCAGCGGTGGCCAACCGCGGGAAGCCTCGCGATCGGGGCTAGGCGGTCCAGGTTTGTTTCTGACGAGCGATATGTCATCGAGAGCGAAGTCGTTGCCGCTAAGTGTCAGGTCCTTATCGACAATCGTGATCGTCACTTGATTGGAAGCCCTTGAATGCCACTTCGTCACGAATTTCACCCACGTCCCGGCCTGGGTGGGAGCATCGATGGCGCCGACCAAGAGACCATCGAATCTGAATTCGAGTTTCGCCACCGCGTCCGATGGAAACGGATCCCAGTTCGAAACCCAGAGTGAAAACACGTATCGGTTGTTAGGTGCAACATTGACGGTCTGGGCCCACACCACTTTATTGGGGACCAGAGCACCATTGACGGCCATCATCAAGCCGGCGCCGGTCGTATGGTCGCCATAAGAGGCGGCCTGGGGATGCCAGAGTTTCGGATTGGACACGACATGGTACCGTCCTTCGAAATAGTTCGAAGGCGAGTACGTATAGTCGGACCCAAATCCGACGTTGCCAAGTTCAAAGTCCCCGTTGTAGATGAGATTGTGGGTGAGGAGTAGGCGATTTTCGAGCGGCTCCAGACAAAGATGCGCGGCCAGACGAACCGGCTTTTGCTGCCGGCGGTTCATGTCCATCGTGAAAGTCCTCCAGTTTGGGTAGCACAGACATTTCTATTTCTGTCTGTGCTTCCTCAAGCAGTCCCCATCGACTGATCAATCCAATGCATCGAAATCAGCCGTCCCGAGGATGAGAGTGAACAGATCAGATCCATACGTGGGCATCATTGGCGGCGCGGGCATGGGCGCGGACTGTACCTCAAAGGCGCCGATATCGACCGTGCCGTTCACGATTCGCGGAAACCCCGGCCCGCGCTGGTCGAACTCGGGAGCGCCGGTGTTGTCCCCGGCATCAATGGCCGGGCTGCCGGGGAGCAGCGCGTGGGTCATCGTGCGGCCGCCGTTGTACTGCAGCGGTCCGAGCATCGGGTTGCCGCCGATCAGGTTGGCGCTGCCGGTGAACGGACCGTTTAAGTCCGGAGGGCGGTCGTCGTAACCGCATTGTGGACAGTATTTGCTCCCAGTGACGATGGTATCGTAGAGGATGAGTGACCCCTGATTCACAATGCCTCCGCCGGACCCCGGTGTCGCCGTGATATTATTCGCGATCGTGCTATTGCGAATGGCGAGGGAGCCCGCGTTGAAGATTCCGCCTCCAATTTCGCCGTAATTCCCGGAGATCGTGCTGTTTTGGATCTGCATCACCCCGGTGTTGAAGTTGTAGATGCCGCCGCCGGACGCGTCAGATCCGGCTTCGGCGAAGAAACACTCGTTGTCAGAGATCGTGCTGCCTGAAATTGTCATGTGGCCAGTGTTGGCGATGCCGCCGCCATAGGGGACCGAAGAGAAAACGTCCTTGTTGTCTGAAACAGTGGAGTCCTTGAGCATTAGGGTGCCGGAGTTGAATATGCCGCCCACTCCCCCGCCGTGTCACCATAACTGTGGGTGAACGTCATCCCCGAGATTGTTACCGTGGCCCCGGAATCGACGGTCAAGATACGAGTGCTCCACCAGCCGGGACCTCGCACCGCCAGCAGGTCCGCACCTGGACCTGTTATGACCATATCCGAAGTCAGCCAAGGTAGCCCGCCAAGTGCGCTGGTGAGCTGGATCGTCCCGATGACGTTGAAATCAATCGTGTCCGGCCCTGGGTTGGCGTTAGCGAAGGTGATGCAGTAGCGCAGACTACCGCGGGCATTGCCGTTGCCTAGATCGTGCCCGCCGGGGAGATCGGCAAGCCGCACAACGTGGCACGCAGCCATTAGGAAGCGATCTTCGAGGGGTTCCAACACAAGCGGGCGACGAGTGCATCGGCGCGAATGGTTCATGTTTGCTCCTTGGCCAGAGAACGCTAATGGATTTCGAATTCAATCCCATCGAACTTCCCAGCGGCAAAACCGGGATCCATTCTTACAGTCCCGTTCACGGGACTTTCCGCCTCGCGGTAATAGGCCCGGCGTTGACGCCGGGTGGGCAGTTTGCTGCGGCCAGGTCGAGGTCGCCGTCACCGTCGAAGTCACCAGCTGCGAGTGACCCGGGGGAAATGCCAGCATAGCTGACCGGAGGCTGAAAAGTCCCGTTGCCGTTGCCGACAAGCACGTATACGAATCCGGTCCCCGGCCCAGACTTGGCTATGGCCAAATCGAGCACGTTGTCGCCGGTGAGGTCTGCTGAGATGACATCACGACCTGCCTGTGCATAGCTGACCATCGGACTAAAGCTACCGTCGGCCAGGCCTGCAAGGATCGTCAGTTTCCCGCCTCCGACCACGGCGAGATCGGCTAGCCCATCGCCATTGAATCGTCCAGCCGCTACCGCCAATGCCGGTTCGTCAACCGAGTACGACGGCGCCGTGACGAAACTGGGCACGTCGCGGCGCTCCAGGCGTTCGAGAATCAGTGGGCACGTCGGGATTTTCGAACGGCGAACCATTGGACCCCCTGCCTTCTTGCGAGTCATAGCAATTCCTCCTCTACCCCGACGGGGTTGGATTCCACAGCCCAGGGTCGCAACGCGCACCCTGGGTCATCGGTCGCCTTCCTTGGCTTACCCTGAAGGGGTTGCATCGAGTGGCTGCGAACCAACCCTTTCAGGGTAGTGGTTTCGTCGACCGGCACACCCAGGGTGCGCTGCGCGACCCTGGGCTGTGCGATCAAACCGCTTCGCGGTAGTCCGGCTCCATAGTGGTCGTTGATAGTTTCGAAGTGCATCGCTGTCGCGCGCTGGCTCCGCCGCGGCCCGTCGCTGATCGGCGCCGGCGGCCAGTCGGCGGCGTTCACCAGCATCGCGATGCTGCCGCCAAAGATGTTCATACCCGCGGCCAAGTCGGTCCAGCCGTCGCCGGTGAAGTCGGCGGCGACAAGGGCGACACCCAGCGAGCCTGCCGCGTAGGCGGACGTCGAAAAAGTGCCGTCGCCGTTGCCCAGCAATACTTGCACGTTGGCGCCCATGGAATTGCTCGGCGCGGCCAGGTCGAGGCGGCCGTCGGCGTTGAAATCGGCGACGATCAACGTCCACGGATTGGCGCCCCCGCCGTAGGCGGCCGTGGGAGCGAAAGTGCCGTTTCCGTTGCCCAACAAGATCAACACGCTGCCCGAGGTGTCGGCGGCCACGGCCAGGTCGATGATGTCGTCGCCGTTGAAATCCGCCGCGACTACGGCGCGCGTGCCGGCCCCTGTACTGTAGGACGTGGTCGGGCCGAACGAACCGTTGCCATTTCCCAAAAGCACGTGCAGCAAGCCGGTTCCCGTACGATCCGCGACGGCGATGTCGGCCCGGCCGTCGCCGTTGAAATCTCCCGTCGCCAATCCAGTCGGTGTAGTGCCGACGGTGGTCCGTATGGAACTCACCAAAGTGCCGTCTCCTTTACCCAAAAACACAGATGAGCCACTCGGACTGTAATGGGCCAGGGTCACGTCGAAGTCCCCATCGCCGTCCACGTCACCGACGGCTACGGCCTTCGGGTCCGGCGCCGTGGGGTAAACGACGGCCGCTGCAAACGTGCCGTCGCCGTTGTTGCGAAGGACGCTGATCTGGTGCGCGATCGGGAGAACCGCGACGAGATCGAGGTCGCCGTCGCCATCGAAATCGGCCGCCGCGAGCGCTTGCGCTCTTTCCGCGAGCGGATAGGTTGCCGGCGCCCGGAACAAGCCATCGCCATTGCCCATGAGGACCGTTACCGAACCGGGGTTGTCATAGTTCGCCACGGCAATATCGAGATAATTATCGCCGTTGAAGAAGCCCACGACGATGCCGCGTGCATTTTGATTGGCGTCGAATGGAGTGGGCGGGCCGAATGTGCCGCCTCCCAAGCCCAAAAGAATGTGTACGTCGTACTCAAAGCCGTTGGCCACCGCCAGGTCGGTGTGGCCGTCCTGATTAAAATCGCCCGTGGCCACGGCATACGCGCCGTCACCGGCGGCGTAGCTCGGCGCGTATGGAAACGCTCCGGTGCTGTCGCCGAAATGCAGAGCCAGATCGCCTGTTGTGCTCATCAGCGCCAGATCGACGTGGCCGTCCGCGTTGAAGTCGGCGATGTCAACGAAGATGCCGACCGGGTATGCCGAACCCTGTGTGAAGGAGTTAATGGCCGGCTGGAAAGTGCCGCCGGCGTTTAGCAGCACGGCCACGTAGGCGCGACGCGAGACGACAAGGTCGTCTTCGCCGTCTCCGTTAACGTCGCCGACCGCTAGATTCGAAGCGTCAGGGACCGGATAGTTCGTAGGCGGCGCAAACGTTCCGTCCGAGTTGCCACGCAGCACTGAAACCGTGCCGAAGCCAACGACTGCCAGGTCGAGAAGGCCGTCGCCGTCAAAGTCTCGGGTCTTGACAGGAGCGCCACTGAAACCGACCGCGTATCCGACAGCCGGCCCGAAGGCGCCTGAGCCTGTATTCAGCATGACCCCCAGATTGATCGTGTTTGCCGCGTTAGCGATAGCAAGATCGGGCGCACCGTCACCGTTGAAGTCACCCGCCTCAATGCTGACGGGATTTACAAGTGTGGCATAGTCAACAGGCGCTCGAAACCGGCCCGTGCCCGTGCCTCGCAGCATGCTCACCGTCGCCGAAGCGGTGAAATGGGTCACGGCGAGGTCCAGGCGGCCGTCGCCAGTGAAGTCGGCGGCCACTATGCCTGTAGGCGATGCTCCCGCGGTAAAGCTGCGCACCGGCAGGAAGCTGCCGTCCCCCCGGCCCATTAGAATGTTGACTTTTCCGCCATTGGCCGCTTCGCAGATTGCCAAGTCGACGTTGCCGTCACTATTAAAGTCCGCCGCGGTCAGTTGACTGAGCGCAGTCCCGGCGGTCCAGACAAGAGGCGGCTGGAACGTGCCGTTGGCGTCCCCTAAGAGGATGACAACGGCGCTGGCGAGGGTGAAGGCCAGATCCGGGCGGCCATCGTTGTTGAAGTCGGTGCTCGCTGTCCCTCTTGCGTTTGGCGCCAGCTCCGACAGGGGAATGCTCTCTAGGACACCGCCGGCATTCAGCAGCACACTGACTGTGCCCGCGCCGACGTTGTTGGTCACCAGGACGTCCGCATCGCCGTCGCTGTCTACGTCTGCTGCCGCCAGGCCTCTGGGAGCAGGACCGGCGAGGTAATCGATGCGTTGTATGAAGGTGCCGGCGCCGTTATTGCGCAGCACACTGACCGTGCCGGCCAAGTTGTTGGCCGTCAGCAGCTCCGGGGCGTTGTCACCGTCAAGATCGACAGCCAAAACTGTCACCGACAATATGCCAACGAGATACTCCACCGGTGGCTCGAACGTGCCGCCTCCAGTGCCCAGCAAGACCCAAAGCTTGCCGTCGCTGGTGTTGAGACCAGATCCTCGGTTGCACAAGGCCATGTCCAAGATGCCGTCGCCATTGAGGTCTTCCAGTGCGATGCCGTGCCCTCCCGCGCCGGCCTGGTAGCCCGGCGCCTCGAAAATGCCGGCACCGGCGTTGAGGAGGACGCTTACTGTATGTGAGACGCTGTCAGCAGAAATCAGGTCGAGAAGGCCATCGCTGTTGAAGTCCTCGGCCTTGATGTCGATCGGTGCGAGTCCGACCTGGTAACTGACCGTGATCTGGAACGTACCGTCGCCATTGCCCAAGAGCACGCTGACCGTGGCATCGCCTTCGTTCGCCGTGGCCAAGTCGGCATGTCCATCGTCGTTGAGGTCCGCCGCGACGACCGCTTTCGTCCGGAGCGACGTCGGATAGTCAACCCGCGGCTGAAAGGTGCCATTGCCATTGCCCAAGAGCACGCTGACCCCACCCGAGTAATACGGGTCGCTGGCAACGGCCAGGTCCGCATGACCGTCGCCGTTGAAATCCGCCGTCGCCGACTCGGCTATCGGAACGCCGACGACCGTGATCGCAGTCCCCTCGAAGAAGCCGATGCCGACGCTCCGTAGTACCGTGACCGTTCCGGCACTCTGATCATTGGCAACGGCCAGGTCGTTGAGGCCATCGCCGTCGAGGTCAGCGAGCGTGGCACTGACCGCCTGAGGTCCGGCCACAAGGGGGGCTACCGGCCGTATCCGGCCGTCGCCCACGCCTTCGTAGACACCGACCGTACCCACGGCCCCATTGGCCACCACCACGTCCTCCCAGCCATCACCGTCAATGTCTCCTACCTGCACGGGACCGCCGTACTCGATCGTGCTTTCGACGTCCACCTGCTGAAAAACGCCGGCCCCCGTGCCCAACAGTGTGGTGACGGCGTTTGTACTGCTTGCCACCAGATCGGGCGTCCCGTCGGCGTTGAGATCGCCGACGGCTACCGATTGCGCGGTCGCGCCGCCCGGGTAATCAACCCGAGGCATGAAGGTCCCATTGCCGTTACCAAGCCGCACGCTGACGACGTAGTTCGCCGTGACCAGATCAACAACCCCGTCGCCGCTGACGTCTTGGGCAGCGACATCTAACGGCTTGTCTCCCACTGCCGAGGAAACATGCGGCGCAAAACTGCCATTGCCGTTCCCTAGGAGCACACTCACCGTGTCCGCGGTGGTGTTTGTCACAACCAGGTCGAGGTTGGTATCGCCATTGAAATCCGCGACGGCGACCGCCGTTGGGTTGGTGCTCGCGGTGTAGGAGACCTGTGCCGCGAACGATCCGTTACCATTTCCCAACAGCACGCTGACCGAGCCGGCGCCGGAGTTGGCCGTGACGATGTCGAGATCACCGTCGCCGTTGAAATCCGCCACGGTTACGTCGTTGGGCAACACACCGGTGGCGAAAGCAGTCGGCGCCGCGTAGCCGCTGCCCGTCGCCAAGAGCACGCTGACCGTGCCGGGGTTGGTGTAGTTCGCCACCGCGAGGTCGGGCTGGCTATCGCCGTTGAAGTCGCCCACGGCCACCGCGCGAGCGCGGGCGCCGGCCCCGTAAACCGGGGCAGTCACGAAACTGGGCAGAGTCCGCCCTTCCAGCAACTCCAAAAACAGTCGCAGCGAACGCGGGGACGGGGTTCTCGCGTTACGGCTTCCACGAGAGTGTGACATAGTTCCTCCGATGATTGAAGCTTGATCTTTCATTCTCCGAAATCCCGAATCTGCATGTTGAATCGATAGTCCTCATGCGGTATGATCATTTGTCATACCGAGGAGTTTTCCCATGGCCCGCGCCAAAATCGCCGTTTCCATCGATGAAAAGCTCCTGACTAGGCTCGACCAGTTGGTAAGCGAACGCCGCTTCCCAAGCCGCAGTCGCGCCGTGCAGGACGCGCTCCGCGATAAACTCGAACGGCTGGAGCGCGGGCGGTTGGCCCGCGAGTGCGCCAAGCTCGACCGAGCCTTCGAACAGAAGCTCGCCGACGAAGGCCTGACGCACGAGCTTGACCAATGGCCCGAATACTAAGGGGCGACGTTGTCTGGGCCGACCTAAACCCAGTGCGCGGCAGTGAACAGGCCGGCCGGCGCCCGGTGGTCGTCATCAGCGCGGATGTCTTCAACGCTCGCTCCGGTACCATCATCGCCATGGCTATCACCAGCCAGCCCCAGCGTGCCGGCTTTCCTTTGACCTTGGAAATCGCCAGCGCCCGGCTTCCCAAGCGCTCCTGGGTGAAGATAAGTCAGATTCGTACGCTTTCCGTCGACCGTGTCGGAAAAAGAATCGGCCGGGTGGCGCCCGAAGAACTTGACCGACTCATTGAAGGCCTCCACGAGATCGTCGGTGCGTGAATTGCTGTTGTGCCACCTTGGGCCCGCGGAGATCGCGGTGGCGAGGACGGATGACGCTGAATCCGGCGCCGGCGCATCGGTCGCCTGCACTTCGAACGCACCGATGTCGACCGTGCCGTTTACGATTCGTGGAAACCCCGGCCCGCGCTGGTCGAACTCGGCGCGCCGGTGTTGTCGCCGGCGTTGAGCGCCGGGCTGCCGGGCAGGAGCGCGTGGGTCATGGTGTGGCCACCGTTATACGCCAGCGGGCCGAGCTTCGGATCGCCGCCGACCAGGTTGGCGCTGCCGGTATAGCTGCCTACGATGTCCGGACCGCCGCTGCACCACGGACCATCGCCGTTACCCGCGACGATGGTGTTGTACACGAGGAGGGAACCCTCATGATTGTGCAGGCCCTGACCCTCAGACAAAAAGCAACTGGAACTATAGTTCCCCGTGACGGTACTGAATCGTATGTCCAGTGACCCCTGGTTGAATATGCCAGCGCCACCGCCGCCATCGATCCGGTTTCCGGAGATCGTGCTGTTTTCGATTTGCAACACTCCGGAATTAAGGATCCCGCCTCCGAAACTGGAACCCTCGGAAAGAGTGGCTTCATTTTCGGAGATGGTACAGCCCGAGATTGTCATCTTGCCGTAGATAGTGTTCCATACGCCGCCTCCAAGGTTGGGATCGCCAAACCAGTTCAGGTTCTTGGAGATAGTGCAGTCCTTGAGCATGGCGGTGCCCGAGTTCAAGACGCCGCTCGCCCCAAATGGATTCCAACCATTGGTGATAGTGAGGCCGGAGATCGCAACCGTGGCCCCTTGGTCGATGACGAAGATGGAACCTTCATGGCCGCTTGCCAGGCCGGCAGTGCGCACCGCCAACAGGTCCGCGCCGGGACCGGATATCGTCATGTCCGACTGCAGCGTAGGCAGACCGGCATACGTGAGCTGGATTGTACCGGTAACACTGAAGTCGATGGTGTCCGGCCCCGGGTTGGTGTTGGCGAAGGTGATGCAGTAGCGCAAACTACCGCGTGCATGGCCGTTGCCCAGATCGTGTCCGCCTGGAAGATCGGCAAGCCGCACCACGTGGCAGGTGGCCAGTAGGAAGCGGTCTTCGAGGGGTTCCAAAACGAGCGGGCGACGAGTGCAGCGGCGCGAATGGTTCACGTTTGCTCCTTGGCCAGAGAAGGGCTAATGGATTTCGAATCCCATTCCATCCAACTTTCCAGCGGTAAAACCGTAATCCATTCTTTCAGTCCCGTTCACGGGACTTTCCGCAACGCGGTAATAGGCCCGGCGTTGACGCCGGGTAGGCAGCGACGCGTCGTTCGGTTCAGCCCCGTTCACGGGGCTTCCCGCAGTTTGGCTTGAGCCGTCGGCGTTCGTTGGCTCAAGCGGAACATCGAGAAACCCCGTCAACGGGGTTGAAGCCATCGCGGCCATCCGCGAACCCGCCGTCAACGGCGGGCCTAACACCGCTCCGCGGGAAGCCTCGTGAACGAGGCTGAAAGCGGCGGGTTCGGTGAGGCCGTGCGCGAATGCCGCACCGCCGCGGCGGCGCTGCGGCGCGGGCCATCGTCGGACGGGATCGGCGCCGGCGGCCAGTCGGCGGCGTTGAGCGCGACGGTCACGGCCTGAGCGTGGGCCATTGCGAGGTCGGGCCAATCGTCGTTGTTAAAGTCGGCCACTGCTGTCCCGAATGCGCCGGTACCGACGGGGTAGCTGATGGGCACCTGGAATGTGCCGTCGCCATTCCCGAAGTAGATCTTCAAGACATTAAAGCCGCTGGTCGCCAGCAAATCGATCGCCCCGTCACGATTAATGTCTGTGACCGCCACACCGGCCGCCAAAGTGATGGGGCCCAAGCTCACCGAGGGTTGGAATGTACCGTTGCCATTGCCCAGCAGGAAGCGAATTTCGTCATCGCTCACAACGGCGAGATCGGGTACGCCGTCGTTATTGAGATCTGCTGCCTCGACGTCGTTGACGAATGACGCGACGCTGTACCCAGCTGGCGGTGCGAAAGTGCCGTTGCCGTTGCCGAGAATTACGCTCACGTGGCCGCAGATTTGGCAGCCGGTCACGGCTAGGTCTTGGTCACCGTCCGCGTCAAAGTCTGCGATCGTCAAGACGTTCGGATTGTACCCTGCGTCGAAACTGATCGGTGTCCGGAATCGACCCGTCCCAGTACCACGCAGGAGCTTTAGGGATTGGGTCGAAGTGTTGTTGGTCACGACGATGTCGAGTATGCCGTCGCCGGTGAAGTCCGCCGCCCCGATCGAATTTGGCGATGTTCCTGCGTTAAAGTTCTTAACGGGGTAGAAAGTGCCGTCACCTTTGTTCAGGAGAACGCTCACGATGCTCGGAAAACCGATCGCCGCCAGGTCGGGAAACCCATCACCGTTAAAGTCGGCGGCGACCAATCCGAGCGGGGACTTTCCCACCTTGTAGGTCACGGGCGTGCCGAAGGAGCCGTCCACGTAGGCGAGGATTACGGTGACGTACTCGGAGGGAGCGGGATAGCCAAAGCCGCCTGACGCCGCGACGTCGGGAATGCCGTCGTTGTTGAAATCCGCCGACACGACATTGAACACACCACCAGTTGCCAAGATGGGCATGGCCGGCTCGAAGTGACCACTGCCGCTGTTGCGCAACACGGTCACGGCGCCGGCAGCGATCGCTCTGGTCGCCACCAAATTGATGTCGGCGTCACCGTCGAGATCGGCGGCCGCCAGCCCACGGGGTTCGCGAACCTGATATCCCGTGGCAGGTTGGAAGGTGCCGTCTCCAAGTCCTCTGAGCATGGTGACGCGTTCGGTGGCGTAGTTCGACGTTGCTAGATCTAAGTACCCATCGCCATCGAGATCCGCAACCGCAATGGATGTGGGGTTCTCACCCGCTGCCGGATAGGACGTAGGGGCTGCGAACGTGCCGTTGCCGTTGCCCAGCCACACGAAAAAGCCACCATCGCCGATGGCAAGGTCGAGCGCCCCGTCGGCGTTGAAGTCTCCCGACGCGACGACGGTACCGTCCTCGAAATAGCTGGCCCCACTGGCGAAGCTGCCGTTGCCCTGGCCCACTAAGACTTTGACGAAGACCCAGCCAACGCAGACGAGATCGGTGGCGCCGTCGCCGTTGAAATCCCCTGCCACCAGGTCGTATGACTTGCCCCCGGTGGGGTAATGTCCCCCACTCGAGAAGGCGCCAGTACCATCGTTAAGCAGGATGCTGACGTTCTGACCGCCGACATTCGCCGTTGCTAGGTCGAGATCGCCGTCGAGATCGAAATCGGCAGCCACTACTGAGGCGGGGCCATTGCCGACCGTGTAGCTGCCATCGGCCGCAAAGGCCCCGTTACCATTGCCTTTCAAAACCACCAGATTGTTCGAGGCCGTGTCGTTAACCACGATGAGGTCGAGAATATTATCCCCGTGTAACTCGGCCGCGATGACATCGGTGGGGTTTTGGCCGGCGGGGAAACTGGCGACGGCATCAAACGAGGCGTCGCCGTTCCCCCTGAGAATCGTCACCGTGCCCGCGCTGGCATAGTTGGCGACGGCGACGTCGGGGATGCCGTCCGCATTGAAACGCCCCGCTGCCACGGCAACGGGCGTTGGGCCGGCCTGATACGACGGCGCCGTGATGAAGCTCGGCTGATCCCGGCGCTCCAGGCGTTCCAACATCAATTGTCGTGTCGCTTTTTTGATTGGGCGTTGAGAAACTCGGCGAGCCATTGCAAAACTCCACAATTAAGGAAAGCTGCGAGTCTGCAGAGACTTCCAATCAATGAAGACGTCGCCTATTTCCATCGGGGTCACGCGTGCGATATGCCGCCGCAACGAAGGCTGAATGTGGTCCGTATCGGATGCGCTGCGGTCGGATCCCGTCGGGCCATCGGAAGCAGCGGTCAACACCGTGTCGCTCGGTGTTGACGTGACGATCGGCGTACGGGAAAACTGCCGTTGAAGTTGGGCGTCGTCGGGAAGCGCCGTCGCCAGAAGCGGCACACTGTCGAGGCGGCGCTGCGGCCGCGCGCCATCGTCGGACGGGACCGGCGCCGGCGCCCAGTCGGCGGCGTTGATCACCACGGCGATGTCGCCATAGGAGCGTGCCATCACCACGTCCGGCCAGTCATCGCCGTTGAAATCCGCAGCGGCAAGGGGATAGCCACCGGGTCCGGTCGGATAGCTGATTGGGGCTTCAAAGGTGCCATCGCCATTCCCGAGCATGATTTTCAACTGGCTGGTCAGAGCCAGGTCGAGGTCGCCGTCGCGATTGAAATCCGCGACCGTAACACCGCCCGCGACTGGGTTGTCAATGAAATTCACGGCGAATGTGCCGTCGCCATTGCCCCGAAGAACGTACACCCGACCATTCGCGAGGCCGACGATATCCATGACGCCGTCTTCGTTGAAATCGGCCGACTCCAAATCCGAGGGGTAGGAATTGACGAAATAGGAGACCGGACTGGCGAACGTGCCATTGCCATTGCCCAGGATGACTCGAAAATAATTGCACTGGAAGGGACAACCCAGAACCGCTACGTCGTTATCGCTGTCGCCGTCGAAATCCGCGATGGTCAAGGCCGTGGGATGGAAACCGGCATCAAAGACTATCGGCGCCCGGAATCGGCCGGTGCCCGTGCCGCGCAATAGGCTCAGGGATGAGTTTGGCGTGTTGTTGGTGACGACGATATCGAGGATGCCATCACCCGTGAAATCCGCCGCGCCTATCCCGTTGGGTGATTGCCCGGCGGCAAATGTCTTGGTGGGGAAAAATGTGCCGTCGCCTCTGTTCATGAGCACGCTGACGGTGGTTTGGTACGCGTTGGCCGTGGCCAGATCGGGGAAGCCGTCGCTGTTGAAATCCGCGGCGACCATTGCTTGCGGGAAAAGGCCTACCGTATAAGTGGCCGGGGACTGCATCGTGCCATTGACATCAACGGGAAAAACGATGACCTTGTTGTTTCCAGAGCCGCCGGAGATCGCGATGTCGGGCGTGCCGTCGGCGTCGAAGTCCGCCGCCACGACGAAGTTCCTGGCTTCGGGGAAAGTGAAAATCGCGATGGCATTCTGAAAGAAACCGTCGCCCCTGTTCCGCAACACCGACACGGTCCCGCTGGCGGTTCTGTTGGGCGCTACCAAATTGATGTCGGCGTCACCATCGAGGTCCGCGGCTGCCAGAGCGTCGACGCTATCGCCGACCACGTATCCAAGAATTGGCTGGAAAGTGCCGTCACCCAAGCCTAGAAGCAGATTTACGCCTGCGCTAGCCCCGTTCGCAGCCGCCAAATCTAACTTGCCGTCGCCGTCGAGATCGGCACTCACGATCGCCTGCGGGTCGTGGGCCAGCGGATAGAATACGGTCGACGCGAACGTTCCATCTCCATTCCCCCGCCAGATCTTGGCGACATTGCTCGCCACGGCGAGGTCGAGCATGCCATCTGCATCGTAGTCGCCCGTCGTTACGCTGGAACCGTTGTCGGTGTAGCTGACGCTGAGGACGAAGGTTCCGTCGCCTATACCCAGCAGGACTTTCATGTCCGACCCGACACCAACCAGGTCGAGGTTGCCGTCGTTGTTGAAATCTCCCGCGACCAGGTCCGCTCCAAACATGTTTATGACGTAATTCACGGGGTTGGCAAAGCCGCCTGTCCCATTGTTCAAAAGCACACTGACGTCAATGCTGTTTGCATTGATTGTCGCGAGATCGAGGTCGCTGTCGCCATCGAAGTCGGCCGCCACGACGGCAGTCGGCGTCTGTCCCACGGTGTAGGTACCATTGGCCGCAAAGGTGCCCATCGCCGTTGCCTTTGAATACCAAGAGATTGTTCGCATTCGTGCCGTTGACCACAGCGAGGTCGATAATGGTGTCCCCGGTTAGTTCGGCGGCAATGATGTCGGTGGGATTCTGGCCGGCAGGGAAACTAGCTATGGCAGTGAACGAGGCATCGCCGTTTCCCTGCAGAATGGTGACCGTGCCAGCGGCGGTCCCGTTGGCAACGGCCAGATCGGGGATGCCGTCGCCGTTGAACCGCCCGGCCGCTACAGCGACGGGTGATGGGCCGGCCGGGTAGGTGGATGCTGTGATAAAGCTCGGCAGGTCCCGGCGTTCCAGGCGTTCGAGCCGGAGCCGACACGATCGGACTTTTGCGCGGCGGACCGTTGAACCATTCGAAGTCCTGCGAGTCATTGCAATTCCTCCTCTACTCCGAAGGGATTAGATCCCACAGCCCAGGCTCGCGCAGCGCACCCTGGGTAATCGGTCGTCAACGTTGAGTTACCCTGAAAGGGTTGCATCTGCGGACCGCGATCCAACCCTTTCAGGGTTGCTGCTTCCTCGGGCAGCTCGCCCAGGGTGCGCTGCGCGACCCTGGGCTGTGCGATGAAACCGCTTCGCGGTAGGTCGGAAGCGTAACGGTCATTAATGGGTGCGAAATGGATTGCTGTCGCGGAATGGCTCCGTCGCGGTCCGTCGCCGATCGGCATCGGCGCCCAATCGGCGGCGTTGAGGGCCAGCGCGACGGTTCCTGCGTAGAGCCGCGACATCGCGATGTCGGGCCAATCGTCGCCGTTGAAATCCGCGACCACGGCAGCCGCGCTATTGACGCCGGTTGTGTAGCTCAGCGGGGCCTGGAATGTGCCATCGCCATTACCCAACATGATCTTCAAAGGCGCCTGGTGCCAGGTCACGGCCAAATCGAGGGCGCCGTCGCGATTGAAATCCGCCACTTCGACACCACTCAAGCCTGGGTTGGAAATGTAGTGGGCCGAGAAGGTACCGTCGCCATTCCCCAGGAGTACACTCACGCCAGACGCTTCGACGACAAGATCAATGATGCCGTCGCCGTTTACATCGGCCGTCTCCACATCGCCAGGGCCGTCACCAACGAGATACACGTCCGGGCTCCCAAAAGAACCATTGCCGTTGCCTTGGAGCACTCTAACATCGTCACACTCGAAGGGGCAACCAACCACAGCCACGTCATTGTTGCCGTCGCTGTCGTAGTCTCCGATGGTCAAAACGGTTGGATAGAAGCCCGCGTCGAAACTGACCGGGGCACGGAACCGACCGGTGCCGGTGCCGCGCAGGAAGCTGAGGGATGAATTTGGCAAGTTGTTGGTCACGACGATGTCGAGCCTGCCGTCGCCGTTGAAGTCCGCCGCCCCGATATCGTTGGGGGATGGACCGGCGGCAAAGGTCCTGACCGGGAAGAAAGTGCCGTCGCCTCGATTTATGAGCACGCTAACCGTGGACGAACCGTTATTCGCTGTAGCCAGGTCGGGAAATCCATCGCCGTTGAAGTCGGCGGCCACCAATCCGCCCGGTGAGGCGCCCACAGTGAAAATGGTCGCGGACCCCATGGACCCGTCCGGGTTTACTTGAACAACGATTAGTTTGTTATTTCCGGGGCCGACGGAGATCGCGAGGTCGGGCGTGCCGTCGTCGTTGAAGTCCGCCGACGCGACGTCCTGTGCGTGGGATGCATATGAGCCGACTGGGTAGCTGCCGATGGCCGGCTTGAAATTACCGCCGCCGGCATTCCGGAAGACCGACACGGTACCTGAGTAAAAGTTTGTTACAGCCAGGTCGATGTCGGCATCACCGTCAAGATCGGCCGCGACAACCTCTCGGGCGCCAGTGCCGGTGGCAAGGGATCCTGGCGCGGGCTGGAAACGGCCGTCCCCCAGTCCTCTGAGCACGCTTACTTCGCCGCTACCAAAGGTCGGGATTGCCAGATCCAGACGGCCATCCCCGTCGAGATCGGTGGTCACTACAGACTGCGGGTTTTCACCCGCTGGGTAGGAATCGCTGAATGCCAAAGTGCCGTCCCCATTGCCCAACCACACGTCTAGTAATGGGTTTTCCCCCGCGACCACGTCGATCGCGCCGTCCCCATTAAAGTCCCCGGCCGCTACGAACCTATCTCCCTCGTTATAACTGCCCGCAATGACAAACGTGCCGTCGCCTTGGCTCAGTAGCACTTTCGTGAAGAATTCGCCCACGCAGACCAGATCAGGGATTCCGTCATTATTAAAATCTCCAGCGGCCAAATCTCGCGCCGACTGCCCCATGGAGAGATTCCCCGCGCTGCTGAAGCTGCCGGCGCCATTGTTAAGCAACACGCTCACATCCTGGCTGCTGAAATTTGCCGTTGCGAGGTCGAGATCACCGTCGAGATCGAAGTCGGCCGTGACGACGGCAAAGGTACGATTGCCTGCAGTGTAAGACCCAAACGCCGCAAACGTTCCATCGCCGTTGCCCTTCAACACCCTCAGATTGTTACCGCCGGAGTCGTTGGCTACGGCAAGGTCGACGATGGCGTCACCGGTTAGTTCGGCCGCCACAAGATCGGTGAGCGCCGTGCCGACGGCGGGAACAGTCGTTAAGGAGCTAAACGAGGCGTCGCCGTTTCCCTTCAAAATGGTGATCGTGCCGGACGTGTTGGCCACGGCCAAATCAGGGATGCCGTCGCCATCGAAGCGCCCCGCCGCTATCGCGTCAGGTGACGGGCCGGCCGGATAGGCCGGGGCGGTAATGAAACTCGGCTGGTCCCGCCGTTCCAGGTGTTCGAGCACGAGCCGTCGCGATAGCGTTCTTGATCGTCGGGCCGTTAGGCGGTGCGAAAGCTTGCGGGTCATGACATTTCCTCCAGTTACGTAAGGGCCTCAATAGTAATGACTTGCGGTATATTCTGCACGGTATGTTCCGGGGGGTTTGCCGAGTCGGTGCACATCCTATTACTACGGGCGAGATTCCCGGCCAAACCGGACGCAAAAATCTTGTTCGTTTTTGAAAGTTCTTGGTTCCTCGCTCAGGTAGGCCGGGTGCGCACCGTCGGCTCGACGTCTTCCTCGATTCCCGGTGCCGACTCGATGCACCAGACGAGCCAGCCGAAGCTCACCAAAGCCGCTACTCAGGCCAGCGCGTTCAGCTTTCTCCACCGTGCCGCACGGACATTCGAAGGAGATGGACATCGGGAACTCAGGCATTCACCAGCGGTTGTGGTGGGCCTGGCGGATGTGACCGCTGATTATACCTGGATGAAATGCGCCGTCTACCAAAAACTGCGGCTGGTAGCGGTGTGGTCTTGCCACCCGTGCAATGGTGCCAGTGGTCTTCGACGTCTCCAATCGCGAGCCATCGAAAACGTCACTTCATGGGAGTATCTCCCATTCGTTCTGTCCGAAATCGGCCGTGATCAGAAATGCTCGAAGTCTCGGTCCGCTCGGCGCGTTGGTCGCCTGCACTTCAAACGCTCCAATGTCGATCGTGCCGTTGACCACGCGCGTAAATCCTGGTCCGCGTTGATCAAACGACGGCGCGCCGGTATTGTCGCCAGCGTCGATGGCGAGACTGCCGGGGCGTAGTGCGTGGGTCAACGTTGGTCCGCCGTTATTGGCCAGAGCGCTGAGTTTTGGATCAACGTCGAGAATGTCCGATCCAACATAGCCACTACCGCCGCTGCTGTTGCCGAAGAGATTGTCGCCGGAGGATGCGAGTGTGCCGTCAAAGTCGGGACCGGAGAAGTTGGCTGTGTTGTTGGCGACAATGGCGTTCCGCATGTGCAAGGTGTCAATATTTCGCACGCCACCGCCGGAATCTGCGGCCGAGTTGGACGCAATCGTGCTGTTCAATATCGTTGCCGTGCCGCTAACGTTGAATATGCCGCCGCCATTGTCGGCCGAGTTGCCGGAAATCGTGCTGTTCACGACGGTCATAGTGCCGAAGTTGCCAATGCCGCCCGCCCAGCCGCCGCCGAGAAATCCAGTGGCTACGTTGCCGACGATGGTGCTGCTGTCAACCGCGAGGACGCCGTCATTGTAGATGCCACCGCCGTAGCCGACCTCACACCCAATCATGGTGTTGCCCGAAACGGTGCTGTAACTTATCGTGAGGGTGCCCGAACTGGCGATGCCGCCGCCGGAGCAAGCCGCAGTCCCGTTGCTGATCGTCAGACCGGAAATCGACACGGTGGCCCCGGCCGGCACGTCGAAGACGCGAAAGCCAACGCCGGCGTCGCGCCGGACGGTCAACACATTAGCCCCGGGCCCTTGCATATTGATGTCCGAGCTTAGGCCCGGAAGGGCGCTCTGAAGGTTGATGGCGCCGGACACGTGAAAGTCAATGATGTCCGCACCGGGATTTGCGTTGACCTTATTGACACAAAAACGCAAGTCGCCGCGAAACCCCATGCCGATACCTTGGTCGCTAAGTCGCGTGACGTGGCAGATGGACATGAGGGTGCGGTCTTCGAGTGGCTCTAGCAGCGGGATTCGGGATCCGTGCTTCATGATGTGCTCCTGAATAGCGTGGTGTGCTCTTATCTCGGCAGACGCCCAGGCAGCCGCCGTTCTGTAGGGTTTTCTACTCAGGAAGGAAGCAATGGCCGTCAATCGGGCTCAGATTCTCACTCTCGTATCCCGACAGGCCGAGACGTGGAGGAGACTCTGAGCGCGGAAAAGCCGAATCTGTAAGGCCGTCGTTGCTCGGTTGCATTGATGTTTCCGCCAGGATTGCCTGCGTGAAACGGTCGGCAACGTGACGTGACACGAACCGCGGTTCTTGGATGAATCCAACCGCATTTGTCTCTTCACGTACTTGCCACGTTGGCATCGGCGCCGGGTCGGGAGTCAATAAATATGCGCGATTTTCTCCGTTCAAGAAGCCGCTGCCGATGATCTGCCCCCGATTGTTGATCCCGGTTGCATAGTAGAGTTCCCATCCGGAACCGGGCGGGATTAGCTCATTGAGATTTCGCCAACCGATACCCTGCTCCCATATGGCCGCAACCTGATCGCCTAGCGTCGGCGGCGATGTCACGCAGCCGAGCATGCCAACAATCTGACGGTGATCGTTAATGCCGTGACCGCTTCCGAATGCGGCCTCGAACGGCCCACAAGGAAGCGTCCGAAGATTGTGAAGTGTTCCCGCCGCCGTAAATAGAAACGGACGACTCACGAGGAGGAAGTTCCCCGGGCCTTTGACGGGTGAATTGCCGGTGACGTCGCCCAGCTCGTTGATGTCGATCCCAGAGCTTCCCCATTTCCCTCCGCTTAGGCTGCCAATTTCCTTGATCGTGCCGTTTTCCCACACCACCGATGGTCCTTTCGGGGCGGACCCTACTTGGCCCGTCGCTTGCCCGAGGTCATTGATGTCCCGTGCCTGCGCGTGTTGCGTGCCAATGGTGCCGAGATTGATCACGTCGTCGCCGTCCCACAAAGTGGGGGCGTGATCGGACACGCCGGTGCTTTTCGACCAGCCGACGATTTGGCCGTGATTATTGATCCCGAGCGCCCGGCTGCTCCCATTTCCGGGCAAGGGAGGTAGCGCACGCGTGCCTATGGCTCGCTCCCACACGAACCCCATTCCGGCCGGCGCTCCGGGAAACGACGACCAACCGATAACTTGCCCCAGTTCATTGATCCCGGTTGCCGAGCTGTAAGTGCTGCCGGCCCCGAGGTCTTGCATTCCTTTGATCGGGTCCCAGAGAAAGGCATGGGTCGTAGTTCCGGTTTGGGATTCACCGACGACCTGGCCTCGCTCATTGAGGTCGGTGGCACTCGTAATCTTGCCTCCGAGCGAGCCAAGGTCGGTGATGGAATAGCTCAACAATTCGCGAGCTTCAAGTTGTTCAAGTCGCAAGTGTACCTGCGGCCCTCTATAGATTCCGACGCGTCGAACGGGGTTCATGCGTTTAATCTCCAAACGGCGATGGGTAGCATACACCTTCCAGTTTTTCTCTGCGTTAATCTGTGTATTCTGCGTTTCGTTCCGGTTTTCCAAACGCAGATTTCGCAGATTATCGCAGAGACAGACAAGATCACTTCTTCTTCTGCAAATCAGCCGTCAACAGCACCGACCAATTCTGATCCGGTCCTGGTATCGGCGATGCCTGCACCTCGAACGCGCCGATGTCAATCGTGCCGTTCACAATCCGCGGGAACCCCGGACCGCGCTGGTCCCATTCGGGGACGTCGGTGTTATTGCCAGCGTCAATGGCAGGACTGCCGGGGAGCAACGCAACCGTCAAGGTCGGCCCGCCGTTATCGCCGAAGGAGCCGAGCATGGGATCGACGTTTAGGATGTCGTTCGATCCAAAACCGCTGCCGCCGGTCGTATTTTGAATCAGATTATGATCAGATGACGTCAGCAATCCGGAGACGTCGGGGTGAGAACCAGCGGAGTTTGCGAAAATGCTGTTGCGTACATAGACTTCCGAACCAAATGCCACGAACAACCCGCCACCCTTCTGACACTGATTGCCACTTATTGTGCTCTGGCTAATGAGAGTCAAAGCCGGGCCATCGACAAACATTCCTCCGCCCAGATTCTGCGAACTACCGATGCATTGGTTACCATGCACGGTGCTATTGTTGAGCAGTAAGTCGCCCCGATTGTAAATCCCGCCCGCTTTGCCTAAGTTGAAGGGCTTCGTCTCATTCGCGGCGTTGTTCGATATGGTCGTATTCTTAACAAGGGCGGAACCCGAATTATATAGTCCGCCGCCCTGGGGCACGTCGGCTGTCACATTGTTGGCATCGACAGTACTGTCAATCAGGGTCAGCGTTCCGGAGTTATAGATTCCTCCCCCGTTTGCTCCGGTGTCGGTTCCGCGCGCGAAGTTTTCACTGATTAGACTTCCGGTTATCGTCAGATCGCCGCCGTTGAAAATACCACCACCTCGCGCAGTGTTTGAGGAGGTGGCAGAGTTGCCTGAGATGACCACGTTGTCGATAGTCAATGTGCCGACGTTGTAGATTCCTGCACCGTCATAGGCGAAGTTTCCTGTGATAGTGGTGTTCCACAAATAACCGGTGGACGATACGTAGATCCCGCCGGCATATAGGCCACTCGTACATCCTTGGCAAAGGTTATCCGAAATCGTGCTATCGCGAACGGTGACGTTCCCCTTGGCGTATATGCCTCCGCCCCAGCCTGGACTGGCGGAAAAGACAATGTGGTTCCCTGAAATCGTGCTACTGATAACGTTCAAGGTTGAGGGGCCGTCGTGAAAAATACCAGCCCCGTAGGCGAACGGCCAAGCGCCTCCGAGGACGTTGTCCGCGATGGTGGAGCTTTCAATGTCGAGAGACCCGAAATTGGCAATCCCCCCACCTTTCGCGTACCGTTCCCCTTCCACGCGGTTCCCAGCTACCGTACTGGACGTAAGGTTAAGACTGCCGCTATTGTGGATGCCGCCCCCGTAGGATTGGCCCCAATCGTCAATACTGTCGGTTAGTGTTCGAGCGAGATTATCGGAGACAGCGCTAGAGATGATCTCCATCGTTCCGAAGTTGGCCACGCCGCCGCCGTAAACAAAGCAGTAGCTGCCGCCCTGCCAGCCTTCGCAGCCTCGGCCGGTGTTATCGAGCACGGTGCTATCGGGGAGCGTCATCGTGCCGTAATTGGCGATACCGGCGCCATATACGTCCACGCCCAACGCTGTGTTCTCGGATACCGAAATTCGAATCAGGTCGGCCAAAGCGCCGGGAGCGTTGTACAGACCGGCACCGAACCCCGAGCCCAACGAGGCCGACACGTTGACGCTGTTTTGGTCAAGGACGCTGTCCGTCAGTGTGAGGTCGCCGGCGTTATAGATGCCGCCACCTTGACCAGCCGTACTTTCGTTGGTCGTTAGCGTTACCCCAGCCAGGGTTAGGCCGCCTTGGTTGTAGACGGCGCCGCCGACATCCGCCCGCCCGTTGGTCAGGCTTAGGCCGGATATTTGAACCGAACCATCGGCAATCGTGAATAGACGATAGTCGCCGCCTGCATCCCGTCGCACCGTGAGCAGCCCAGACCCAGGCCCTTGGATGTCAATATCCGAAGCCAAGTCAGGCAGAGGTCCGGTCAGATTGATCGTCCCCGTCACGTGAAAATCAATGACGTCCGCGCCGGGATTTGCGTTGACCTTGTCGATGCAAAAGCGAAAATCTCCGCGAAACCCCATACCGATACCCGCGTCGCTCAGGCGCGTGACGTGGCAAGTGGACAGCATCGTGCGGTCTTCAAGGGGTTCAATGCGCGGGTGCGCCCGGCGTAGTCGTATGCTCATTTCTTATTCCTCCGCAACACTGTGACACCGCGTCGATCCGGCGCCGGCAAGGACCGCCCTGACCGGCGCTGCGGGCTTGGCCTATGACAATGGTTGTGACCATCTCCCAATAAATCCGTCCAGCATTCCGTTGTAAGTCGGCTGGCACCCGCCAGAGCCGGGGAGACCGGCCGATGTCGTCGAGCCGCCCATGACCACATCGGAGCTCGCCATTCGGGTTATCAGGGCGAGATCGTGGCCGCGATCTTGAGTGCCGGCGCCGCCGTGCATGACGAAGGCATCCAGACCCCCACCGGTCTCGTCGAACTTCGCCAAAGCGGCGTCGCGGTTGGCGTCGGTTCCGGCGTACGATGCCGTGTAGGTATCGCCGGCGCGATCGACATCATTACCGCGTCCGGAATAGTCCTCGTCGGGTATGTACCACAACCAGCCATATTCCACCGCGCCGTCGAGCGGGTTCCACTTGGCAATTAAATGAGTGTCCCAGGTTCCGTTGATGAAGGAATCCGTCAAACTGCCGACGGTGTACAAACCGGCGGCCGCGGTGGCCCCGCCGAGCAGCTTGACATCATGGTTACCGTTGTCCGCGTCGACAGTCGTCCCGCCGGCTTCGAGAGTAAATGCCCAAGGACTGCTGCCGCCGCCTGCATTCAGGCGCCAGGTCAACGGTAACTGAAGGGATCCCACACGGTCGCCGATGAAGGCATTGCCCATCCGGTCCGCGCTGATCGACAGACCTCGGCTGGCATCCCCAAAGTCGCTAGTGACCGCGTAGAGCGGCGCCAACGCAAAATCAAAGGATGCCACCAGCGAAGTGCTGTAGGCAGGTCCGGACGGGTCGAACACATGGCCCGTGACGAACACGTCGGGCTCCGACGGCCCCTGCCCGAGGCCGACGCCGTTCAGGCTGATCGAGCCGCCGCTCGGCGCGGACAGAAGCACCGGCGCCCCGATGATGTCAAGCGTAACGAGGTCGAGTCGGGCCACGAAGGCAAAGGTCTCTGGCGCGTTGGTGCCCACGACATACACGCCGCTCGGGTTGACGGCGATGTCGCGTGCTTCCAGCGCGGAGTCACCGGCGGCGCCGAACAAAATCAGCGGGCCACAACCGCCGCCCGAATCGTAGTTTTTCACCGTCGCGAACAGTCCGGAAAACCCCGCTGTATACGCCTCGCCGATGAAGCCATCTTTGCCCGTCGCGACGGCGAGCACCGCATCGTCCCCGGCGGTGCCTTCGTAGGAACTGTACACGAGCGATTTGGCGCCGCTGCCTTCGCATTCATGTCGTTCAAAAACGAGCGTTGACGGCTTCTGGAGGATGTTGACCGGGTTCACTGTGGCGGTGACCGCCGTCGGCTTGGGTAACATCGAATGCCGAACCGGCATGCGACCTGACCTGATCTCCGTGTTGTCGCCGGCCATTGGGACGCCCATTGCCGGATTCATCGGCGTTGCGGCCACTATCGACGTCAACGCACTGGCTGTTGCAGCTGGCTGCCGCCGAGGTGGATTCGTTGACGTATCTGAAACCACCGCGACGTCGACGCTGTCGAATTCGCCGGAATCCTCCGCCGGCCGGAGCACAAGGGCGGATGACTCGTCGCGACGGAACAAGGAGTCAAACTCAAACGTCGCCGTGTCGGACGGAACCGGTGCGTCTTGTCGCGGAGCGATGTCTGCGCTCCCAAGGAGCAGCGAACCGGGCTGCAGGCGATTCTCCAGCAACTCCAGGCGAACTTGTGTCCGTGTCAGCCAAGAGACACCGGGGCGAGTGCGAGGCGCCAACTTGTGGTTCATTGAACAAACTCCTGTCCAAAGGTTGCGGATACAGAATCCAGCCAGGGCAGACGCCTGCCCAGACGAGGCGGGAGTATCGAACGACGACGTAACGCTTCATCAGTCATCTTTTCCAAGATCAGCAGTAATCAGAATCGCATGAAACTCCGGCGTTGACGGCGCGCCCGTCGCCTGAACTTCGAACGCCCCGATGTCAACCGTGCCGTTTACAATCCGCGGAAACCCTGGGCCGCGTTGGTCGAATTCCGGTGCGCCGGCATTATCGCCGGCGCCGATGGCGGGGCTGCCGGGCAGGAGGGCCATCGTCTCCGTCGGGCCGCCGTTGTCGGTGAGCGGGCCGAGCATCGCATCGGCGTCAATCAGGTTAAAGCCGCCGGTGAAGGCGCCGGAGACGTTACCGGCGCCACTGTTTCCTGACACGATGGAATTCTCCAACACCATGTTCCCACCGCTAATGCCGGCGCCGTCAGGCCAGTTGGACGACGCGGTATTCGCGCTAATGGTGCTGTGACGAACTTCTAGTGATGCCCCGCCATGGTTGATGCCGCCGCCGCGGGCCGAGTTAAAATTGGCGCCGCCGGTGACTATAGCGGTGTTTTCTGCCACGGTAGAGTTAATGATCGTCAACGTGGCGCCGGTGTGGTTGTAGATGCCCCCGCCCAAAGCGGTCTCCGGCGTGGTTTGGTCAGAACTCGAGGACGTGGAGTTGCCGGAGATGGTACTGTCGAAAATGAGCATCACGCCTTCGTTGGAGATGCCCCCGCCTCGTTTTCCGACCGCGCCGAAGCCTATTACGTGATTATCTCGGACGGTGCTTGCGCCAAGCGTGAGCACACCGCTATTGCGGATGCCGCCCCCCCATGTGCTCGATCCGCCCATGTTTGAGAAAGATCCGTTAGCGATGGTGAGGCTGTAGATTTGAGCATTCACGCCGCCAGCGATCGTGAATACTCGAAAACTTACGCCGCTGGACCGGCGCACAGTGACTTGGTCCGCACCCGGTCCCGCAATAATGACATCGTCACCTAAGTCGGGCAACGCGCTGGTCAGGTTAATCGTCCCCGTGACGCCGAAAATGATCAGGTCTTCACCGGGATTGGCGTTCGATTGCGTGATGCAGTAGCGCAGGTCGCCGTACACGCTTCGTCCTTTGCCCAAATCGGTGAGGCGAGTCACGGTGTAGGTGTCCATCACGATGCGATCTTCGAGCGGTTCAAGCGTTAGTCGTCGGTTCTTTGACATGAGTCTGCCTCCTCTCGGATCCTCTGTTTCTCTGTTTGCACACAAGTGGCGCGCACCAAGTCCCTATTACTAAAACGTGATTTCAAGCCAAAACCGGACGCGCCACTTTTCGATTTTCGAATAGTTTCAGTAACCCATTGTGACTACCGACTTTATGTAGCTAAAATCTTTAGACAGATTATGGCCCGCACGGCATCATTCAGGTAACGAGAAATGGCCGCATCGCTGAAAACGGCATGACTACCGTCCCGTGGACCGGCTGGTTGGATGAACATGGCCCGGCGATGATATTGTTGGCTCGGCAATACGTGCCATGCCGTGCCGATGCCGAGGACATCGTCCAGGAAGCCTTCGTCCGATTCTGGCGGAGGCGAGATCGCGCTGGGGACGCGGTTGCGTACCTCTACGCCTGCGTCCGGAGCTATGCCTTGGAATGGCTCCGCGGCCGGCAACGGCGACATCGGCGTGAAGAAGTCGCGGCTCGAACCGAAAGCGTCACAGATGAAGAACCGTTCGTCGGCGCTGCCGAGCACGCTGAGCGACGCCGAGCGATTGAGGATTCGCTGGGTGAGTTACCGGAGTCGCAACGCGAAGTCGTCGTCATGAAGATATGGGGCGGACTGACGTTTCCGCAGATCGCGGACGCGTTGGGCATTCCCGCCAATACTGCCGCTTCTCGCTATCGTTACGCCCTGGAAAAGCTGCGCGAGCAGCTTGCAGAGGAGCCAATCCGATGAACTCCGAACCCGACGCACTGGAACGAGAACTCGAAAGCCTGAGGCCCACCGGTGTGTCCCACGAACTCCGGCGCAGCATTGCGGATCGGATCGGCGACGCGGCATCACCGGAACCGAGGGGATGGTCGATACGCCGCTGGCTGCTTGCGGGGAGCGTGTCGGCGGCAGGCTTGGCGGCTGCTGTCCTCCTGTTTCTCCCGACGGCAATGATCGTCAGATCCTGGCTAACGCCTCCGCATCCGGGGCCGCGTCAAAGGGTAAATGCCGAACAACCAACTATTCCCGCCGTCTCCCCGTCTGACGTACCCAACGCGCCCACGCTCCAGTTTTATCACCGAGCGTTGTTCGAATCGCCCGAGACCCTGGACGCGGTCTTGGCTCAACATGCGTCGCGATACGGCGGCGCCACTGACTCAACAGCATCCGTGTATTCCCTTTTGGTCAAGGAAACCCATTGATTCTGTAGGGTGGGTGGAGTCTTCGGAACCCACCTCTTCGACGCGGTGGGTTCCGAAGACTCCACCCACCCTACGAACTACTAACTAACGAAGGAGTCCGAAAATGCGACTAGTTCTACATGTCGGTGCGCTCGCAGTATGCGCATTCGTGCCGTCCACAACCGCGGCCCAAACTTCCAAGCCCAAGGAGGAGAACGCCGCTTTGAAGTACTACCAGGCATTCACTCTGTTGCCGAAAATGGATGCGGAGCGAGACAAGATTCTGGGCGACCGTGAGAATTCCAATTTCGGTCCCGCGGCAGTCAAACTGATCGAAGACTGTGCGGGTTCGCTGAAACTGTTGCACCGCGGGGCTAAGGATGCCGGCTGCAATTGGGGAACCGACATCGATGGTCCAAACACGCTGCTGCCGCACATCAACAAGGCGAGAGAGCTCTCCCATATTGCCCTGCTTCGGGCCCGTTGGTACTTCGAGCAAGGGAAGCATCGTGCGGGATTGGATGACGTGATCGCGGTGCTCACCTTGGCGCGTCATTTGGGGCACGAGGAGCTAATGATTTCTATCCTGGTTCAATTCACCATCGAGCAGCAGGCCATCGATACCGTCGCACGTTTTCTCCCCAAATTCGATACGGAAGTTCTTCAACTCGTCGGCAAACGAATCGAGGCGTTGCCGCCCGGAGGGTCGCTAGGCGGCGCTATCATGTTCGAGAGAGAACACATGGTGAAGTGGCAAATACGGCAAATCCAGGACCAAACCTATGGCGCCAACGCGGCGATCGAGGCGATTGTGCGAGCCGCCGGCGGACCGAAAGGTCCAGTCAAGCAATTGGAGGAATTGGCCGGTCGCTACGAAGAGATGTCTCAGCTTCTGGCGTTGCCGCGCGAACAATTCAACGTGAAATGGGCCGCCTTTTCGAAGTCGCTCGACGGTAATACGTTCGCGAAGCTGCTCTTGCCGGCCGTCGACAAGGTGTATGATGCCGAAGATCGGTCTAAAACGCGGTGGACCATGTTCAACGCTGCCCGAGCAATCGTTCAAGACGGCACGGCGAAGTTGCAAGAATTCAAAGACCCCGCCGGCAACGGCCCGTTCGAGTACAAAACGATCGAAGGCGGGTTCGCGTTGAAATCCAAGTTGATCTACAAGGACCAACCAGTCATTTTGGTCGTCGGTCCATCGAAAGCGCCGTGAGGTCATTTAGCACCCGTGATTCACGGGGGGCTAAATCGACGCGTGACTTTCAGTTCGATATTCTGAGAACCCGATTTGACTTCCCACCGCAGATCGGTCGCGTCGGAACGGGAGTAGTCCAATGAGAAACGCGGCGGCACCCGCGAACTTCCCGAAGTCTGTCCATCCTTTACGTTGAGATCGACGAGACAGATGCGGTGATTTCCGATCGCGGCGCCCGTGCGTTGCTTTTGCGGAAGATAGAGGTGAAACCGCCCTTGCTCGTCGGTCGTTGCCTCGGATGACGGCGCATGATCGACGTCTTTCTTCGGCTCCGGGTGAAACTGCACGAACACGTTAGGGAGTGGCTTTCCATCCATCAGAAGCACACCCTCGACCTCAGCGAACTCTTGGGCGCCGCGGCACCCCATCACCGTAAGTAGCAAGAGAGTCGAAATGAACCGCGGTCGAACGACCCTGGCCACACAGTCGAGGGTATGGTTCACGGGAAATCACCAATCACTTTGCCGTCGTCGCGGACGCTGAGCTGATCGAGGGTGATTTTGCTGATAGTTTCCTTGACGAAGACTACCGAACCGTCAACGAGAGCAAAATTGACCCCGCCGGGATGTGCACTGCCCCACGCGTTGAGGCGTCGGTCTTTGACATTCGTCAAGCTGTTCGAATCACCGGGGCAACTGGACGAAGTCGAACCGGGCGGGGCCTTGTAGTTGATGACCTCGCGCGAACTCGCCATGACATGGCCCGTACCCTTGAAGCCGCCGGACCAACCCCAAGCGCCCCAGCCGCTAATGTCGTACTCCTTGCATGCTGCGGTAGGCGGAAGCCCATCGAACGCGGGATCGTAATGGTGTTTTTCTCCGAAGAAGAAAGTTTGGCTTGTGCCGTCCGTCGCCTGCGCGAGTCGGATCGGCTTCTGGTTCGTTAACGGCATCGAATCCGGTCCGGTCATGAACAGCATGCCATCGGCCCGGGTGTAGTAGGTTGACGGCGGATAATACGACCACGTGCCGGCGCTGCCGGCGTAACTTCCTATCCCATAGTAGCCGGTGGGGCCGCCTCCGGGCCCATTGTCCGTGGGCGCAATCTGCTTCGGATTGATCTGAAGCTGGTCCGCCGGGCACACGTAGGTCTTGATGACTTTCGCGGACCGAACGTCCGCTGTAGCGTTGAGGTTGCTGTCGAAAACATTGAGCCGTGGACGGCTGAAGTCCCACGCTTGGAACAATCCCTGCTGTTCGACATACGGCAGGAGATAAGCAAACACCGTGATTGCCGAACGGCCCGGACCAGGGCTTCCCGTCACGGTGAACTGATGTAAGCCTGCCGGGAAGACTTGGTTGGCATCGTGATAACCATGGGCTGCAAGCGACAGTTGCTTGAGGTTGTTGGCGCACTGGATGCGATGTGCGGCCGCCCGCACCTTTTGCACTGCGGGCAATAACAAGGCGATCAACACACCGATGATCGCGATGACGACCAGCAGTTCGATGAGCGTGAAAGCGTGCCGGCGCATGGCCTTCGGCCTCCATTGAGCGAATGACATTTGGCCATGAATTGGCTAGGTCGTTTACAATTGTCAATCAATTAGAACGTGTCGCCATCGAAAAGCCAGTGAAATTCCGATGAATTCCTGGCTGCGCCGTGCCACACTACACACCGGAACGAAATCCTTGGCGCCGAGAGAATAGGTGATGGCGATGCCATAGCGGGCGTCTAGCGCTTTCGTAAGGCCGAGGCCAGACCGCGCCCTCGGCCGCGACCGTCGACGGAAAGCTCACCGCCGCCGAGGAAAAGAAGCGAGAGCAAAATCAGTAGCAGAAATATGATCGGCTCCAGTGTGTTCAGCGGAAGTTGCAGAACACTCCAACCTTGTCTCCAAAGCAGCGTGCCGACCGTGATCGCCAACACCACCGCAGCGGCAAGACGGCACCGAAATCCAACCAGGATCGCAACACCCGCACAAAACTCGCCCCACGAAACCAGTAACTGCCAGCCCACCGGCCAACCCGGGTTCCAAGTGGTGCCGCCGGACGCCATGATCTTGAGATAACCGTGGTAGATGCACAACAGGCCGAGCGCAAGACGCAATGTCATCGGGGCGAGCTTGTCTTTCAGCCATTTGTCGGACACGGAGTTAACCTCGACGAACGACGACGCGCGGGGCAGATGTACTCTTTTTTCGGATTGTAGATGCCCTCGCCTTCATGTGTTGCTTGGCGTGATGGCTAAGTTACGGCAACTTGGTCGCGCTAAGCCGCAAGCGGCGTACGCTCGTTAATGGCGGAAATGACGGATGCCCGTGAAAACCATCGCCATGCCATGCTCGTCGCAAGCCTGAATGGAATCGGCGTCTCGCATCGAACCGCCGGGTTGAACGATCGCCGTGACGCCGGCCTTGGCTGCTTCGTCGACATTGTCACGAAACGGAAAGAACGCGTCCGAAGCCAGAACCGAGCCACGCACACGGTCGTCCGCCTTCCTCACGGCCATGTGAACCGAATCAACCCGGCTCATCTGCCCCGCCCCAACACCGACTACCATGCGGTCCTTGGCGAGGACTATGGCGTTGCTTTTAACGTGTTTACATACGGGCCATGCAAAGCGCAGGCTTTCCCATTCGGCCGCGGTCGGTTGGCGCTTGGTGACGACCCGGGCCTTGCCAAAGTCGTCGGCCGGGAGGTCGCGGGTTTGCACCAACAGGCCGCCGTCGACACGCCGGAAGTCGTAATCGTCGCGACCGGCAACGTCGCTCAACGGTCCCGTTCGTAGCAAGCGCACATTCTTCTTCCAGCTTGGCCGAGTGGTTAACAAGTGCAATGCAGTGTCGCTGTAACTCGGCGCGATGATGCACTCGACGAAACGATTGGGTTCCGTGATTTGCATCGCGGTCGCTTCATCGAGATCGCGATTAAAGCCGAGAACACCGCCGTACGCGCTTACGGCATCGCCTTCATGTGCCTTGGCGAAGGCCGCGGAGAGGGATGATGCGACGGCCGCGCCGCAGGGGTTGTTATGCTTGATGACGACGGCAGCGGGTTCAGCGAATTCACGTACGAGATTGAAGGCGCTATCCAGGTCGAGGATGTTGTTGTACGACAGTTCTTTTCCGTGCAAGACCTCAGCATGGGCGACGCAGTCGCCATGACTGCCGCCGCCATGATAAAAGGCTGCTCGCTGATGCGGGTTCTCGCCATAACGCAACACCGAACGCCGAGCGAATGTGAAATCTAATCGTTCGGGAAACTCCTCCGTTTCCGTCTGCTTCATGAAGTAACCGCTGATTTGGCGGTCGTAATGGGCCGTCGATGCAAAGGCTGCCGTTGCGAACCGTTGCCGCGTCTCCAGGCTGAGTGCGCCGTTGTTAGCACGCAGCTCGTTAACCACTTCGTCGTATTGGGAGGGGTTTGTGACGACAGCGACATCGTGGTAGTTCTTGGCCGCCGCACGAATCATCGACGGTCCGCCGACGTCGATGTTCTCGATCACCTCTTCGTGAGTGACTCCTGGCCGCGCGACGGTTGCCTCGAACGGGTACAGATTGCAAACCACCATGTCGATCGGCGCCACGCCATGTTGCTGGAGTGTCGACATGTGAGCCGAGTTGCCGCGGATCGCCAAAATGCCGGCATGAATGCGCGGGTGGAGAGTCTTCACCCGGCCATCGAGCATTTCGGGAAACTGAGTAACATCCGATACATCGCGAACCTTAAGCCCGGCGTCCTCGAGGGCTTTGCGCGTTCCACCGGTGGAGACCAATTCGATGTCGAACCCCGCGAGCAATTGCCCGAAGTTCACAAGTCCGGTCTTGTCGTACACGCTGACCAATGCACGGCGAATCTTCCGAGCTTCCATGACACCACTTTCTACGCTACGACTTGTTTAGCCGCGGTTCGGAGAACCGCGCGGCTCTGCGAGCCGCCGCTAAACCCAAATGTTGCGGCGAATAATTAGTTTACAAGTCGCGGCGCAACTGGATCACCCGTGCTTGACACCGGGCGCGTACACCGTCGGGCAAATCTACCGCAACGTGCTCTCCGAACACAAGGCCTGCTAATCGATCCCACGATTTGAAGTCCATCCGACCCACCGGCCACTGTTCACGATCCCAGATTAAACGAAAGACTTCTCGGACCTTCGGTCGAGATTCGGCGGCGAGGACACAGTGATCGAGAACAATCAGGCTGCCGGCCCTGGAATGTTCGCACTTTTTGAGAACTAACTCGGCTGCCTTTGACTGCCTCGCGTGAATCGCCTGGGCCTCGTTAGCCAAGCGGCAAAGCACGTCTACAATCGCGGGATTGAATTGCCTCTCCAGCAACGGAATCAGTTCATGGCGAATGCGATTTCGAGTAAATCCCACGTTCAGGTTGGAGCTATCCATGCGAAACGGCTGATCTAATTCCTGAAGATACTCCGTTACGCTCATCCGCCGTTCACCCAAGATCGGACGAATCAGTTCGACGCTGGGCGACAAACGCCGGCGGGCGGCGATTCCACGCAAGCCTTTCGTCCCCGTGCCACGCATGATTCGATGCAACACCGTTTCCGACTGATCGTTCGCGGTGTGCCCCGTGGCCACGAACTGAATACCCTCCGCGCGAGCTACCTCATCCAACCAGGCGTAGCGAAGCCGGCGAGCGATTGCCTCAAGATTACCGCGTTCCTTGGTTGCGTGGGCCGCGATTTCCATCCGCTTGCATCGCCAGTCCAACGGATCGCGGCGACCTTTTCGAAGCGCCTCCGCAAGCTCGCGCACAAAAGCTTCGTCGGCATCACTTTCGCCGCCGCGCAGCTGATGATTAAGATGGGCTACCACCACCCGACCAGCCAAACCCGCAAGGGCTCGGAGTAAAGCGACGCTGTCGGCGCCGCCGGAAACCGCCACGACGATTCCGCCCGAAACGCCGTCCAGCGGTTCGATGAAGGTGCGGACGCGTCTTACCAGCGAGTGTTCCCTGGGTGCAGACATAACTTCAGGGTCGTGTCGTTTCATCAGACTGCGTTGCCGTATAGTAATCCACGCCGTCCAGGCGAGCGCGTTTGATGGATGTGAGACATATGCCCCGCTGGAAACAATATCTTACCTCGTTCGGTCGGGTCGTGTCTCACCCCAAGCTATGGCGCTTCCTTCTGCAACCGAGCGTACGCTACATCGCCACCTGGCTGGTAACCCTCATCGGCACGGGAATCGGACTCTACCTTACCTGGACGGCCTTCGACGACCCCAGCAGGGCGGACGGCAATAACGGACACGTTCACATCGACTTCGGCGGCCAGTACCTCATGGGTCGCATGTTGGTTACGGGCCACGGAATGCAACTCTATCACCGTGATGTCCAACGGGAAGTGGTGTCCGAAGCCTACCCACACGCGAACGGCACGGCGGGATCTGACAAAAGCGATGCCGAGAGTCTGCAGGGTTCGTTCATGGTGATTGACTCCGATATTGGTGGGCCTCTATACCCGCCGGTTAACGCATTTCTCTACGCGCCGCTCGGACTCCTCGATCCTCAGTCGGCGTATCGCTGCATGCAAGTAATCAATTTGATACTTGGCTTCGTATGTGGCTGGGGCCTCCGCCAATTGTCGAACGGGCGTGTCTGGTGGCCGATCGCCGCCGGATTTGTCATGCTCTACCCAGGGTTTAACGGCTCTATCACTCTTGGGCAGAATGCGACCCTAACGTTGACCATCCTTATCTGGGGTTGGGTTGCGATCGTGCGCGGCCGACCGGGGCTTGGCGGCGCCATTTGGGGATTATTCGTGTTCAAGCCCGTCTGGGCGCTCGCGTTTTTCCTGGTCCCGATTGCAACCAGACGTTGGCGAGCGGCTCTGGCAATGGTGGCAACCGGAGTTTCGTTGGTCTTGTTGAGCATTCCGTGGGTAGGGCTCGAAAGCTGGAAGCACTGGCGATTAATCGGCGAGGAAGCGGCGACGACCTACAAGTACGATGCCCATTGGATTCCACTAAGCCGTGACTTACTCGGAATCCCGCGCCGTTGGCTCGATTTCGCCGGCGGTTGGCAAGTTCGGCGTGACGATGTGGCAACCACAGTCGTCGGCTGTGCCATGCTGGCGACGGTAGTTGGTCTAACACTCGCCGTGGCGTTCCTTCGAAAAAAACGGGCCCAAACGACAACCGGGGCAGCGCCCGCGTTCATCCTGCTTGGCGCCTGGCTGAGTTGTTTTCATTTCATGTACTACGATGTGCTGCTGTCGGCGCTGCCCGTGTTTCTTCTTTTCACCGATCCGTGGCGACATTTACAGCCAAGAATTATTGCCATCGCGACGATTGATGCTACCGAGATCTCAGCCGATTCATTCCGTTACTTTCAGCCGAGGCTTTTCACGGGTGTTCCGCCGACTTCGCCATTGTTGAATGCGGGAAGGGCGCGAATTTGGGTCTTGAACGGCCTTATTCCGACACTGGTCCTAGTTCTAATGGCCACTCCGTTCGTTCTTTATCACCTGCTCGGCTCGGACGCATTTGGGATCCCGGCCGACACCGTGCTCTTGATTATCCTGTGGCTTTGGTGCGGATGGCTTTGGCTGCGGTTGCCTGAAGGGGCGGATGAAACCGAAACGGCGTCATGGCCCTACGCCCCGAAGTTCATCCAGTTTGGCGCCGATGTCCGGGGCCCGCATGAGCGTCTCGCCCACGAGGATGGCGCGAACGCCCGCCGCCTGCAGGCGTAACACGTCATCCCGCGTGCGGATTCCACTCTCGCTCACCAAACAACAATCCGACGGGAGCCCTTCGGCCAATTTCAGCGTGTGATTCAAACTCGTTTCAAAGGTTCGCAGGTTGCGGTTATTGATACCGATCAACCGGGCGCCGCTGTCAAGAACGCGGGACAGGTTCTCGTCGTCGTATAGTTCCACCAGCGCCTCCATGCCAAGCGATTTCGTTTCTTTGAGAAGAGATTGCAGCCGATCGTCTTCGAGAATCTCCGCGATGAGCAGAACGGCGTCGGCGCCAGCGGCTCGGGCTTCGATTAATTGATAAGGATCCAGAATGAAGTCCTTTCGTAGCACCGGCGGACGAACCGCATGGCGAACGGCGGACAAATAGGCAAGGGCGCCCTGGAAGAACGGTTCATCGGTGAGCACGCTGATCGCGGAAGCGCCGTGGACTTCATAAGTAAACGCGATCTCGACCGGATCGAAATCCTCCCGTAGAACGCCTGCGGACGGTGATGCCTTCTTCACCTCGGCGATGACCTGTATCGTTCCAGGTGTGTCCAAAACGGCACGGAACGGCCGGGCCGGCGGCGCATCGGCGAGTCGTTCTTCGAGATCGGCAACCGGTGTACGTTCAATGGCAGCCTGGATTTCCTGGCGTTTGCTTGCGACGATTTTGTCAAGTATGGTTGCCACGTTCGACTTTTGCTCGTCGGATTTGGTGCTACTTCAGAGTGCGTAGTTTTTGAACCTACATCATTGCAATTTTCACGATTAGGATAAGACTGAACACAATCAGCACAAAAACCTTGTCCGAGGTTCTTAACTGATAGCCGTGTCCTGATTCACTACGCTTCATGAATACCAACAATCACGCGATCCGAATCCCGGTCTGAGTGTAGGATACACCGAGACCATTACTGCGGACACCGTTTGGCACATGCCCACAAAGCACGATAATTGGGGCGAGTTACTCGGTTGGCTCACCATTGCCTGGGGCGCCGGGTTTGTGGTGGCGGCCGTTTGGTTCGTCCGCTGGCGACGCCGTCGGTGGCTGCCGCCCCAGCGCCGATTCGCCGTGCCGTGGAATGGGTGGGAAATCTTCGTCGTCTTTCTCTGGGTTTACGTCGTCATCGAGTTGACCGTCGATAGTCTCAGCCGCAATCATGTGCAATGGCTCCAATGGCATATGGTGCTTTTTCCCGTTGAATTGGCGGGAATTCTGGCGTATTTGCGGCTGAGTTGCAATGCTCGACCGTACCAGATGGGCCTGCACACGAACCGGCTGGGAGTAAACCTTATCCTTTCTTACCTGGTTTGGTTTTTCCTTGCCATGCCAGTGATATACCTTAACTACCATCTCAAAGGATGGTACTCACGATGGCACGGCGCCGTACCGGCGGACCACCCCCTCATCCGATTGTTTGAATCACAACCCGACATTTCTTTGTGGGCACTGATCACGTTCTCCGCGGCGATAGCCGCGCCGGTGCGAGAAGAACTGCTATTTCGTGGAATTCTTCAGCCCTGGCTGGTGCGTTGGCCTCGTGCCGGTACTGTCGTGCTCAGTTGGGCCCTGTTTCTCGCGTTTCTCCGCGGCTGGCCCCGGAACAACGTCGAACTTCCGCTGTGGGGCGACCCCGCATGGTTTCCATTGATCATCGACCACGCCGCGCCGGCGTTGCTTGTCGCGCTCTTGATTCCGGGGTACTTCTTTTGCGATCGTGCCGTGCGCGCCATTATTCCCGACGCCGCTGCCGCCCGAGGAATCTATGCTTCGTCGCTCTTGTTCGCGGCGGGTCACAGCAACGTCTGGCCCACACCGGCCGCGCTGTTCGTTTTCAGTCTCGGACTCGGATATGTCGCTTACCGGACACGAAGCCTGGTGGGTCCCATCGTGGCCCATGCCCTGTTCAACGCGATTTCATGCATCGCGTTGCTCACTTACGTGTTCCGGTAATTCACGAAGGGCAGTTCCACCACTTCGGCAGGAATCGAAGCCCCGTCGGCGGCAACCACGACCGTCGTTCCGGGGTCGGAGCTGCCTCGACGCAGGTATGCCAGCGCGATACCGGTTCGAACTTGCGGGGACACAATGGAAGATGTAACCCGGCCCACCTCCTTGCCGCCGTGGAATACGAGCGATCCTGCCGGAACACTTCGATTTTCCGCAAGCCGCAGGCCGCACAATGTACGATTGACGTGGCCATAGGTGCGAATTCGGGCGATAGTCTCCTGCCCGATGTAACAACCCTTCGTGAAGCTGACGGTCGCGTCGCTACGCCCGACTTCCTGGGGAAGATTGGTGTCGTCGATATCAATGCCGTACTGCGGCGTCCCGGCCTCGATTCGTAGCAGTTGATAGAGTGTGGGGCTATCGTGCGGCGAACCGTTTGGTTGAAGGGCGTTCCGCAATGCATCGGACGATTCCGCGGCACACAGAATGTCAAAGCCGGTTAGCCCCATTACATCATGCCGTCGAATCCGGCATGTGATCCCCGCAATGGCCGCCTCGATGGATTGCAATTGCGCCATACCGGAAACGCCGGCCGCCAGGGTCTGCAAGAGGGCCTCGGCTTTCGGTCCCGCGATATGGAACTGGGCGAATTCCGATGTTCGGTCGATGATCTCCAGTCGTTCGGTGATGTGAAAGTGGTTTAAGTGCTCGACTAAGCGCGGCGCCGTATCCGGGTCTGTGTCAAGCCAGTATTCGTCGGTCCCTGTCCGATAGATAACGCCGTAGCCGACGATTTTCGCCTGACCGGTCGTGAAAAATGCCTCGCATCCGGAATTGATTGCCAGCTGCTTCACGTCGTTGGTGGAAAGGTTGTGAAGGAAAGAGCATGCGTCGGGCCCCGCAACCTCGATCTTGCCGCGGTCCGAAGTGTCAAACAGCACGGCCGCGGTTCGGGCGATTTCATATTCGTCGAGTAGATTCACTTTCGGTGGTCCTCGTTCCCGATCGCCGAGTGTTACTGATGCCTATGATAGAGGTAATGGTTTAGCACTCGGAGATCAAACTGTGTCGAAAAAGCGAGTCCTGAGCGTCGGGCAATGTGGCGCGGATCATCAAGGCATTTCCTTGATGCTCCGCCAGCATTTTGAAGCGGACGTACATCCAGTCGACAACATCGAAGACGCCATGGAGCATCTACGAACGACCCCAGTCGACCTCGTGCTCGTCAACCGCGTTTTCGATGCCGACGGGACATCGGGAATGGAGCTAATCAAACAGATCCGCGCGGACAACACGCTTCCCGCCATACCGGTGATGCTGGTGAGCAATTACGAGGACGCACAGCGCGATGCCGTTGCCGCCGGCGCCGTGCCCGGTTTTGGGAAAGCGGCGTTGGGCCAGCCTGCCATGCTTAGTGTTGTGCGCCGCCACCTCGGTTAATGCAGCTGGCGAGATATTTCACACCCAATCTCGCCCGCGGAATCTGGAGCGGTTCTAACCGTCAAACGATCCACTTCGGCCGACTTCGAAGCGGTCCACGGCATGATTTCCGTTGCGACCATTCAGCCGCAACTATCCGTCCAAATCTTCGTGTTCCTGTGCACTTCTCCTAACCGTTGCAGTCCGTAGCGAATCTCGAAAAAAGCGGGGCTTTTTGTGTAGTTCCGCGCCGGCCTGCGTTGACACCCACTACAACCAAAAGTAGACTTTCGCAGGCTCTTGAGTGAAATCTGGGCAAGCAATGAAATTCAGGCAGGACACGGATGCACAAGCCCTGCCTCCCGAATAATCGTTACCTCTGACAAGACGGAAACCATGCCGACTACAAAACTCAGTGCGCTAACGCCCCGGCCCGCCGAAGGATTCTACACGTCCGAGGTATTCACGCCGCAGCGGCTGCCGGTACGTGTTTTTCTGCCTTCCGGGTACGAGCCGAACTATCCATACCCACTGCTGGTGTTCCTTCACGGCCACGCGGGGTGTGAGGAGCAAATCCTCGAATTGGCCCCAAGATTAAGTCGTCGAAACTTCATCTGTATCGGCCTTCGCGGACCCCAACCAGCCATCGCCCGTAACGGCAATCGGGTCGGGTTTACGTGGGACCCGAATGGCCTGTGCGACGCTTATGTCGAGGATTACGTTTTTCGCGCCGTGGAACAGACGCGGCGTGACTACCACGTCCACTCGGAGCGAATCTATCTCGCCGGATTCTGCGAAGGCGCGACACCGGCCTATCGCCTGGGCTTGAGGCATCCCAAGAAGTTCGGTGGTGTGATCGCGCTCAACGGTACTATGCCGCGCCGGCAGGGCCCACTTTTCCACTTGCCCCAGGTCCGAAACTTCCGGATTTTCATCGGTCACGGCATCGCCAATGCCCGCGCCCCGCTGTCAATCGCACGCCGTGACTTCCTGGCGCTCTACACCGCCGGCACAGCGGTCGAGATGCACACTTACCCTGCCACACACCGATTACATCCCGACATGCTGCGTGACGTCAATCGGTGGGTCGTCGATCATTGTCTGACGCCGCTATAACGCTGCTCTCAACAACACATCAAAGAATGAACTTGGATAAATCTTCCTTTTCCAAGACTTCAGCAAGTCTCCCTCGGACGTAGGCGCCGTCGATCTTGACGCGCTTGTTTTCCAGATCGGGACCGTTGAAGCTGATCTCCTCCACAACGCGTTCCAGGATCGTGTGCAAACGGCGGGCGCCGATGTTCTGTGTCGTTCGGTTGACTTCGAACGCAACGTCGGCGAGCGCTTCAATGCCGTCCTTTGAATATGTGAGGGTCACGCCCTCAGTCGCCATAAGTTCTGCGTACTGCTTCGTTAGTGCGTGCTTGGGCTCGGTCAGAATCCGCAGAAAGTCGTCCCGATTCAAATCGGTAAGCTCCACGCGAATCGGAAATCGGCCCTGCAGTTCCGGCATCAGGTCCGACGGTTTGGATTGATGAAACGCCCCGGCCGCGATGAAGAGAATGTGGTCGCTTCGTACCGGGCCGTAGCGTGTGTTCACCGTGGTGCCTTCGACCACCGGGAGCAAATCGCGTTGCACACCCTGGCGAGAAACGTCCGGCCCGTGGGCCGCGGGTGGGCCGCAGATCTTGTCCAGCTCGTCGACGAAGATGATGCCCTGGTTTTCGACCAATTCGATAGCCTTTTCCGTGACGACTTGCCGGTCGATGAGAGCCTCCGTTTCCTGGTCCATCAGGATGCGCCGAGCCTCTCGGACGGGAATTTGCCGCTGCTGGGCCTGTTTGGGCATGATTCGCTCGAACATGCTTTGGAAATCGACATCCATTTGTTCCATGCCCATGTTCGAGAAGATCTGTACGGGCACGGCTTTCTGTTCGACGGACAACTCGACGAGCTTGTCTTCCATTTCCCCCGATTCGAGGTGAGCACGCATCTTGTCGCGCGTCCGTTGGCGGCGCTCATTTTCCTCGGTGTTTTCAGGATCCCACGTGCCGGTTTGCGGCAAGAGCATGTCAAGCAGTCGTTCGTTGACTCGATCCTTTGCCTTGGTTTCCACGAGTCCGCGTTGTTCCTGACGCACCATGCCGATGGCCATTTCGGTCAGGTCGCGGATCATGCTTTCGACATCGCGGCCGTGGTATCCGACTTCGGTGTACTTCGTCGCCTCGACCTTCAAGAAGGGCGCCCCCACAAGTTGTGCGAGTCGGCGCGCGATCTCCGTTTTGCCGACGCCGGTCGGACCGATCATGATGATGTTCTTCGGCGTTACGTCCTTGCGAAGGTCTTCGGGAAGCTGCTGCCGTCGCCAGCGATTACGAATCGCAATGGCTACCGAACGCTTGGCTGCGTCTTGCCCGACGATATAGCGATCCAGTTCCGTGACGATCTGGCGTGGAGTCAGCGTGTCAGACACGATTTACCTCTGGGTGCCGATTAAAGGCCTCAAGTCTCTTCAACCTCAATGTTCCGATTCGTGTAAATGCACAGGTCGGCGGCGATCTCCAGAGCAGTCCGAACGATCTGCGCGGCCGTGAGACCGGTGTGGGTGGCGAGCGCCGGGACGCGGCTAGTGCGTAGGGCGCGCCGGAGCCGATGGCTGCGATACCGTCGGTAGGCTGGATGACGTCGCCGGTTCCACTAACCAACAAAAGATGTTCGCTGTCCAACGCTAGAATCATGGCTTCCAGCCGTCGCAGGTTTCGATCCATGCGCCAGTCCTTGGCCAGTTCGGTTGCAGCACGCGGCACACTGCCTTGAAAATCCTTCAGCTTGGCTTCGAATCGCTCCAACAACGCGAAGCAATCCGCGGAAGCCCCGGCGAACCCAACTAGCACGCGCCCATTGTGTAATCGCCGAATCTTGTGCGCGTCGCTTTTCATCACGACGGTGCCCAAGGTGACTTGTCCATCGCCGCCGATGGCGCCACGTCCTTGGTGCCGCACGGCCAAGATGGTGGTTGACTTAAACCTGGTCATCCTTCACTTCCGCAAGGTCGGGTTGGGGGACCGTCTATAATGGGACCAGCAACCGCGCTTATCTAGTGCTCTTCACAGAAGAGTTGCTTATACGAATAATGATAGAGACAACCAAATGTTCACCGAGTGCTCACCCGAAATATCCGGAGAGTAGATTGTGAAAACTATCAACATGGGGCTGATACCTGGAGTACTGGCCGCCTGGCTCCTCGCCGCGGGCGCAACCCATGCCGACGTGCGTGATAATGCCGGCATGTTCAGCGCAAGCCGTCCAAGACGCGAATGGACACATCGACGCAATAAAGGAGAAGCGCAAGAAAGACCTCATTATCGAGACTTTCAAGACCGCGCCCGAAAACAAAAGCGCTGACGTCGAGCGAATGAGCGACAAAGCCAAGAGCGAGTTCTTCGCCGGCTGGGCCGCCAAACGGTCGAGCGAATTGGAACTGGACGGCGTTTACGTTCTAATTTGCAAGCAACCGAGCTACGTTTTCGTCGCCGCTGGAGCGGAAACAAGAAAGAAAGCGTTCACGCCGGCGGACATCACGGGCCTCAGACAATTACTTGTCGATCGATTCAAGGCGAAAGAATTTGATCGTGGACTGCGTGAAGGCGTCACCTACGTTCGCAACACCATGAAGGGAAACGTCAAACAAGCCATCAACCCCGACCCACAACCCGTCGGCAAGGGCCTTGATTTGAAGGGCTGGCTTTGCACAGCGATTGTCGTTCTTGGCGTCGTGTGGGTGGTGATCGCCTTAGTTCGCGGTTTCTCCCGCTCGGGTCAAGGGGCCGCCGGTGCGACGGGAAGTCCTGGTTTCGGCGGCGGTGGGGGGTTCATGAGCGGCATGCTCGGCGGGCTCTTCGGCGCCGTCGCGGGGAACTGGCTGTATCACAATATGTTCGGCGGCGGGTACGGTGGCGGCTGGGGTGGTTCATCGGCACACGCCGATGAACCGGGCGCTTCCGACATGGGCGCATCCGACGAGGGTCGAGACTTCACCGGCTCTGGAGGCGACTTCGGCGATTCCGGCGGAGATGCAGGCGGCGGTGGTGATTGGGGCGGCGGCGGCGACTTCGGCGGTGGTGGTGGCGATTACTAGCAAGCTGCCGTGTTAATCGCCGAATAACTCATAAGGGGCCGCCCATGACGAGAAGTAATGCCCGACAATTATGCTGTGTCGCGTGCGGCTTGACACTGATCACGGGAACACTCAACGCCGCGCCACCCGAGGTGAAAGACGCCGCCCATGCGTTTTCCGCCGAGGCAGTCGCTCGCGCTAACCACCAACTCATCGAGATCGCAAAGCACTACGACGTGAAGCTCATCATTGAGTATGCGCCCAGCGTTCCGGGCAGCAGCTATTGGGAGCAAGTGAAGAAAAAAATCCTCGAGTACAAGCAACCCGCCTCACGCCGTGGTTATTACACCGATTGGGCAAGGCGAAACGTCCGCGCGGCTGGACCGGATTGCATCTACATACTGGTCTGCAAAGATCCCGCTCCGATTCAGGTAGAGGTTGCGATCGGACAGAATCTTCGCCGACATCGAAAATTCACCGAGGCAGACGCCGACAAATTGCGCGAGCGCCTTCAAGAACTCTTTCAATCAGGCCAGAATGACGAAGCGCTCGCGGTTGCGACAGGTTCGGTGCGCGAGACTTTGCAGGCCAATCTCGCCGCCCAGATCACGCCCGCCGAGGACTTTCACTGGACAAGGTTTCTGTCTGTCATCGGTATCTTGACCGCCCTTTACCTTGGACTGTTGGTTTTTCACCGTGCCCAGCCCGGGCTGCCGGCGAGTGCCAGTTTCGCGACCGACTTATACCGTGTAGCGAACGACCATTGGATTCGGCGCCTGGCGGTTTTGTTCAGATCCGGCGACACAGGCGTTCCGGTGGCCCTGCCGGCAACCGAACACCCCGATGAAGCGGCGCTTCGCTACGACCAAAGCCACCTCGAACGTCAGGGATAGGTCAGTGCTCGAACACGACTGTTTCTTCTGTCGAAAGTTGGCAAAGCTCAACGAACAAAAGCCGCCGGACTTCGTTTGGCAATTCGAGAATTCGGTAGCATTTCTCGGCGCCTGGCAGTCCTATTGCGGGTACTCGGTACTTGTCTCACGCCGCCACGCGACCGAATTGCATGGATTGCCGAGCGCAGTCCGAACGGCATTTCTCGAGGAACTGTGCGTGTTGGCCAAAGCAATCCACGACACATATCAGCCGCATAAGCTCAATTACGAGCTGCTAGGCAATCAGGTGCCCCATTTGCATTGGCACATTTTTCCTCGATACGAGAATGACCCGGATCGCCTCAAGCCAGTTTGGTCGGCGATCGAACGAGCGGAGACAGACTCCGCGCTTCGAGCGCGGCTCGAAATGGGTCCCGAAGATCGACACGTCACCATTGCTCGTTTACAAAAAACACTGATGCGGCTGACTTCGGGGAAATGAAATGGTGTACCTCTCTCGGATCTACACGAAAACCGGCGACCAGGGCGAAACCGGTCTAGGCGACGGCTCGCGGGTATCGAAGGATCACCCGCGCGTGACGGCATACGGCGCCGTCGACGAATTGAATGCCGTTTTGGGATTGGCGCGGTGCGAGTTGGTGAACGGCAACACGACGTTCACCGACCTGGTGCGCGGCATTCAAAACGATCTCTTCGATGTCGGCGCCGATCTTTGTGTTCCGCCGGCCGCCGAGGAAAAGCCGGTCCAAAAACTCCGCGTCCGGCCTGAACAATGCGCAATTGGAAGGCGCCATTGATCGACTAAACGCGGACCTGGCGCCGCTCACGAGTTTTGTCCTTCCGGGAGGTGCCCGAATCGCCGCCTGGTGCCACTTCGCACGCACCGTATGTCGTCGGGCCGAGCGTGACGTCGTTACACTTTCGCGAAATGAACCCGTCAATCCCCAAGTCGTTATTTACTTGAACCGGCTGTCTGATCTGCTCTTCGTGATGGCCCGAATCTGCAACAACATCGGCCGTGACGATGTGCTTTGGGTTCCAGGAGCCAGCCAGGGGAGTCAAGGAAAGTAGGGTGCGTCCAGTCCTTCGCAGACGCACCGTAACGGCGGGACATCGGTGCGTCTGCGCGGACTGGACGCACCCTACATTTAATGTTTGCCTACTGAGACACTGTCGTATCTACGGCCTTTTGGTGTGCTCGACGATGTCCTCGTAGCGGCTCAAGAGATAGTCGATCATTTGCTTGGCTTCGTCGTTCGCTTGCTGAACCTTCCGAAGCGCATTGTGCATCGTGATCATGCTGGGATAGCTGCTGCGGCGTCGCACGGGCCGGCTGAGTTCGCGGTACTCCGTCAGGTATGGCAGAATCGATGCGCGGACGTGCTCAATCAGATCGCGCGTACACTTTTCGGAGTGGGTGAGAAGCTGCCGAAGCGGCATGCGCCGGACAGACTTTTCGGTTAGCATTCCCGCCTCCCGTCGCTTGGCGAACCGCAAATCGCTGGCTGGTTTGCGGCGCTCTGGTCAACGGCAAATCGCCTTCACGTAGTGCACCGGCCCTCGCGGTTGAAAGGGAGTGGCGATTTCTGACGCCCGTCACGCGGCGCTTCTCCCCGCCCAGGCCGAATGTCTTAGCGCCCAATTATACAGAACGAAGTATAATTCACGGAAGCGGAATTGTAGCGCGCCATTCGCATTTTTGGCAAGGAACGGTTGGAATGCGGATTCTTCTATTGGCCGACATTCACGGCAACTGGCCGGCCCTCGAAGCCATCAACGAACCGTTTGATCTCTGCCTGTGCCTTGGCGATCTCGTTGATTACGGGCCCGAACCTGGTCCGTGCATCGACTGGGTGCGCGAAAATGCCGCCCATACCGTCCGCGGCAATCACGACCACGGCGTCGCCCAAAACGTGCTCGTCAACGGGTTGAATGGCTTCAAACATTTGACGGGCGTTACTCGGCCGTTGTCTCGGTCCCGAATCAGCGGCGAAGACATGCGTTTCCTCGCGACCTTGCCGCTGTCTCAATACTTGACGATGGATGACACGCGGTTTCTCCTAGTGCATGCAACGCCGCGCGACCCCTTGGATGAATACGCGCCGGCGGAGCTTGCATTTTGGGAGCGGCGCCTGGCAGACGTGGACGCCGAATTGATTTGTGTCGGCCATACCCACTTCCCCTACGTTCTGGAAGTAGGCGACAAACTCGTCGTCAATCCCGGAAGCGTCGGCCTGCCCCGCGACGGCGACCCGCGTGCATCCTACGCCATCTTGGAGAATCACAAAGTCGAGCTGAAGCGCATCGAATATCCCATTGAACAGACGGTGCAAGCCGTCAACGAAAGCCCCCTTCCGGATGATGCCAAGGAGTTCCTTGCCGAAGTGCTCCGAACAGGGGGAAACCAGCGCGGCTAGCTTCGCCAAACATCTATACGCCATATTTCTCCGGCGATTATTCTCAGCGTGCCGTATCGTAATACATTCTTATATAAGCATGCGTATCTCTCAGATTAGGAAGACACGATGATCCAGGCCGCCACCACGACGGTTACTCCGGAAATCGTCGAAGAAATCGAAATTCACGGACATATCATCGATTCGTTGATCCTGCCGAAGGTCCTCGACGAGATCTTGACCCACGGCGGAACGTACGTGATCAAGGACATCAACATCGGTCAGCGGCAAGAAGATCCAAGCTTCGCACGCATCCAAGTCCGCGCTCCCAGCAGCATCAAGTTGCGGGAAGTCCTGGACGCCATTCACGATCACGGCGCAGTCCCGAGCGTCGACCGCGATTGTCAAACGGCGGTCGCCGACATGGAGGGCGCTTTCCCCGAAGGATTCTACAGCACGACGAATTACCGTACGCAAGTACGACTCCGAAACGAATGGATCGACGTGGAAGATCAGGAAATGGATTGCGGCATCCTGATCGATCCGGAGGGAGCGGCGGCGCGAACGATTCCCATGGTGCAAGTTCGTAAGGGCGACCGTGTCGTCGTCGGTCGCCAGGGCTTGCGAGTCCTCCCCGGCGAGCCGATGCACCGGCAGAACCTGTTCGAGTTCATGGCCAGCCCGGTTTCCAGTGAGAAACCGAAAGGCGTCACCGTTCGTGAAATCGCCGCCGCAATGCGACGAACACGCGAAACGGGAGACAAGATTCTGGCGGTCCTCGGCCCTGCCGTCGTCCATACCGGCGGTGGTGAGTTAGTTTGCGAGATGATTCGCCGCGGCTACCTCAACGTGCTCTTTGCCGGGAACGCGCTGGCAACGCATGACATTGAACAGGCGCTCTACGGAACCAGCCTGGGCGTCTCGATGGAGCGCGGATTGCCGACGGAGGAAGGGCACGAGCACCACTTACGCGCGATCAACACCATCCGCCGACACGGAGGAATCAAGGCCGCCGTCGAAAAAGGCGTGCTGACCAGCGGCATCATGTACGAATGCGTTCGCCACAACATTCCGTTCGTACTCGGCGGAAGCATTCGCGATGACGGCCCGCTGCCGGAAGTCATCACGGACGTCATGGTCGCGCAGCAACAGATGCGTGACCATGTTCGCGGAGTCGGATTCTGCCTGATGATGGCCACGATGCTTCATTCGATCGCTACCGGCAATCTGTTGCCCGCATGGGTCAAAGTCGCTTGCGTCGACATTAATCCCGCAACCGTTATCAAGCTAACCGATCGCGGCAGCATTCAAACCGTGGGCATCGTCACCGACGCGGAACCATTTCTTCGAGCGCTGGTGGGTGAACTGGCCAATGACAAGGCGACCGGGTGACATGGCGACAAACGAGAGGTACGCCGAATGAGCGATCGTCACCCGGTCATCCTCATGTGTCGGCCTGACTATTACGACATTGAGTACGAAATCAACCCGTGGATGAGCCGATCAAAAGGCGCCGACACGGCCCGCGCACGAACCCAATGGGAAAGCCTTCAGCAGACGTTGTGCAACCTCGGTGTCCGTGTGGAATTGATCGAACCGCAACCGGGGCTGCCGGATCTCGTTTTCACGGCCAACGCGGGTCTGCTGTTCGGCAAACGTTTCTTCAGTTCACTCTTCCGCCATGAAGTCCGCGCCCATGAATCGCCGCACTTCGACCGCTGGTTCGCCGAGCGGAATTTCACCGTCGAGCACATGCCCGACGGCATGTACTTCGAAGGCGCCGGCGACGCCCTTTTCTGCGGTTCGAAGCTCTTTGCTGGTTACCGCATTCGCAGCGACATTCGCGGCCACCAGTACATCGCTCAACAAATTGAGCGCCAGGTTTTGCCCGTCGAATTAGTCAATACCCGCTTCTACCACCTCGACACCTGCTTCTGTCCGCTGGCGCCCGGAGAGGCCATCTATTTTCCGGACGCATTTGACGCCTACGGCCGGAAGGTGCTCGAGAAGAATGTTCCTAACCTCATTCCCGTCGTCGAAGCCGAGGCTCACCGTTTCGGTTGTAACGCGGTCGTCGTAGGCAAGACCGTGGTCACGAACACCGGTTGCGAGCAACTTGCCGCCGACTTGAAATCGCGCGGCTACGAGTCCGTTCAAGTCGAACTCGACGAATTCATCAAGTCCGGCGGCAGCGCAAAGTGTCTGACGTTGCGGCTCGACGGTGAAGAAGCCGCCGTCTGGTAAAGAGTCACCATCGAAAATCCACTCGCGGCAGCGGCTTCGACTTGCGGACGGCGAGCCAACATTCCAGCCCGTAGCCAATGAGCGCGACGATATGAAGTAGCGTGCACGTTTTCAGCCAAACGGTGCGCGTGACAAGAATCGGCACGCTGCCGGTGTTCGCGCTTTCTTGATCGAATCCCACGGTGAGCTGAAGGGCGAGGAAAACGAAGCCCATGGTCACGACGGCCAGCAGGATCGCGCTACGCCAGGGCATGATTTGTTGAAGGACCGGCGGGAGAGCGATCGATAGTCGCGGCAGAACCAACGTCGCGGCGCCCAAGGGCGCCGCTACCAAGAGCGAAATCAAGTAGAAGAGTGTCAGCGCATTGATTGGATGCGAGAAGGCCAAGCCCCACGCGCCGCACGCCACTACCGCCTTATTGGCTTCATCGTAGATCAACAGCCATCGGAAGAACGTCAGCACAAATACCAGAAGCAGCGCCAGCGGGCCCACCCACGGAACGACCTTCGGGCTGATCCAGATGGTACTGGTTCGGCGGTAGCCGTCCACGCTCTCTGAAGTCGAATTGGTGCGAACGGAACTTTCGGGCACGATAATCTTCGGCTTTTCAGCGATCGGGGCCGCACTGGGGCTAGCTGTCGGCGGAACCGAGGGCGCCAGCGCCGGCGCCGTGAACGTGCCTGAACACAATGGGCACTTCATCAGTTGCCCAGCGTACTGGTCGGCAATGGCAATAGTCTGTTGGCATTGTGGGCACAGCAGGTTCATAAGTTCTCTCGTTTACACTACGGCCGAAAGGCGCGCGGGAGATAGTCGAGTAAATCGGTCGCTACCAGCGAAACCTCGCCCATTTCATCGCGGGCATGGTCGCCGGCTAGCCCATGCAAGTGTACGCCAAGTTGGGCCGCCGCGAAGGCTTCCAAACCCTGCGCCATCAACGCCGCGATGAGTCCCGTCAATACGTCGCCGGTCCCACCCGTCGCCATCCCAGGATTGCCGGTCGTATTCACGTATACGCGGCGACCATCGGTAATGACCGTCTGGGCGCCTTTCAGCACCACGACGACGCTGTGCTCCATGGCGAAACGCACGGCCCGATCTTCACGTTTCTCCTGTACTTCCTCGACGCTGACGCCTGCCAGCCGAGCAAACTCCGCCGGGTGCGGCGTCAACACGGTGGCCGCCGTTCGCCGTCTCAAACACCCTGGGTCTTGCTGTATCGCGTTCAGCCCGTCGGCATCGAGCACCAACGGGACCCCGACGGCCGCCATAGTCTCAACCACCAAATTCGTGACCGCCTTGCTTTGGCCCAGCCCCGGTCCAAGTGCCATGACATTGGCCGGCTTGGCTAGCTCCAACAAGTCGACTTGGGCCGGAATGTCAAGCCGGCCATTCTCGTCCTGCGGGAGCGGTGCAGTCAGGTAACATGGATTGGCCGCGGCAACAATCGGAAGAATCTCCCGCGGCACCGCAACCTGCACCAAGCCCGCCCCGCCCCGCAAAGCCGCACTCCCGCACAACACGGCCGCGCCGGACATCCCGCGACTGCCGGCGACAACCAGGACACGACCAAACGTTCCTTTATGACTGTCCGCGGCCCTCGGCGGTAACACGGGCACGTCGTGAACGAGTTCCATTGTCGGAAGTGTCGAGGGCAACGTGGTTCTCCTTTAAGTTGGCTTTATAGATTCGCGGTGGGGTTATGGAAAGGAGCGTCTCGACTCGGTGGACACATGAGTCAACCGCAGTCCTAAACCGAAGCCTCGCGCGGGCTCCGTTTCTGAGCAAATCTTTGTTTCGCCCCGATGGTGCGCTCTTGCACGAGCAGCTTTCTCGGATAAATACTGAGCCATAGCCAACTCCGGTTCAGCGCGCTCACTTGGTGCCGCGCTAATCCGTATTGGGCCAGCGAAAATCGTCATACGCCACGAAGACTCTCAATGCCGCCTCACCTACTACGCCCGGTGATCGAACGCTCGCCTTACGCGACGCCAGGACGAATCGCATCTCAGCAAAGCGACCCAATTGCCGTCGTCGTAGTGTCGGCCGTCTGGGCAGTAATGCTGATTGCCGGTCTAGGATTCGTGTGGAAGTTCGCCAGCGAGTTCCCGTATTACGATGACTTTGATGTGCTTCCGTACCTGATAGGCGACAAACCCATCACTTTTTCTTGGTTGTGGTCGCAGCATGAAGAACATCGGTTGTTCCTTCCGCGTTTATTCATGCTGGCGCCTGTCTGGCTTGCCGGAGGCGATTTTCGCGCCGGCTCCTTTTTCAGCGTCCTCTCGATGGGTTTGCTGGCAGGGGCTATGATTCTCACGGCTCGGAAACAACGCGGACGCATAAGTTACGCCGACGCATTCTTTCCGCTCATTCTCCTTCCCTGGCAGGGCATCCAAGGTTTCCACCTTTGGAACTTTTCGATGCAATTCGTACTTCCGGCTCTGCTTGCCGGGACCGTGCTGATCATCATGGTACGCGACCGGGCGCCGCTTTCGCTCGGACAAGCGATTGTTGCGGGATTGTGCATCAGTGCACTTCCTATCTGCGGCGGCACCGGTCTCGGCCTAGTGCCTCCCCTCGCCTTGTGGCTCTGTTACGTAGGCATTCTTCGCTGGACATCTCGGTTACCCCACAGCAAGATCTCCGGCGGCGCAATTCTCGGCTTGGCGGTGTTGGCCATCCTGGTTGCGGCGTTCTATTGGTGGGGACTTCGACGCACGGTGCCGCCAATTTTCAACCCTAAAGCAATCGTATGGACGGCGATCCAATTTCTAGGGAACTCGGCAGGGATGTCGGCACAAGCAGTCTGGCCGGTCCCGGTTCTCGTCGCGGTTTCGTTTTTCGTGATAGGGGCCTTCGCGCTTTCACAGCGCTGGTACCGGAGTTCGCGCGAACGCTATCGGACAACCGGTCTTCTTTTGTTCTTGCTAGCCTTCACATGTCTAGCGGTTGGCATTGGTCATGCACGGGGAACCCTTGAACTGCACGCCGGTTTGGAAACTCGCTACATCGCGGCCGTGGTTCCTATGTTGTGCTGCGTCTACTACGCATTCGGAATCTCCGGATGCGCGCGGCGCCTAAGCTTCAGGCGACTCTCTGTGTTACCGCGCTCTTGCTCCTGCCATTCAATTTGAAGGCGGCGCTTGCATCCGCTCAAGTCTTTCATCAACATCACGCCGAGGACCTGGGAATGGATGCGTTCGAGCGTGACTTGGTGGGTGGTATACCCGCCGCAGCGCTCACCGAAAAACATTGGAACTTCCTGATACCTGCCGACCATCCGCAATGCAAGCAAACAATCTTTGATGGAATTATGGGGTTGAGCCGGGCCGGCATGGGAAAGTTCCGATCCCTGAAGCAGAATACGCCCGTCGTTTTGGGAGAACCAATTCAAAGCAAGGAAGGCTCGTCTCGTTTCTTGTGTTTCGTACCCCGTGGTTGGCATGGCATCACGCCTTGGGATTCGATTCGCTGGTCAGGCCCTGAGGCAGAGATCAGGTTTCGTCTGGAGAATCAGGCGCCGCTGGTCATGGTGTTCGAGGCCAACACGTTCTTAAGCCAGAGAATCACGTTCACGTTGAACGGTCGAACGATCGACACGTTCGAGTACTCAGGCGGAGAGCCTGAGGAAAAGGCGCTGGAATTCTCAGCCGAATCGCTACGATCCGAGAATACGCTCGTGATCGTTGCGCCCGACGCGAAGTCGCCGCAAAGCGTGGGGCAAAGTGATGACGGGCGCGTAATGGGCTTGGGATTGGTTTGGATTAGGTTCGTGAGGCGGTCGTGAGGCAGACGGCAGGCCCACACGACTGGCCTCCGCCGTCGACTTTCATAATCAAACGCCGGACACTTCAACCCTGGACGTACCATGAGCCGTGTTTGCACAATGCTGGCCTTCGTCGGTTTGGTTCTGATTCCAGTGCGAGCGATTGCCGACGACGCCAGGAAGAGGCTAGCGGATCTCGATGAGGCGGTGCGGCGCGAGACAGGCAATCCCGAACGGTACGTGCAGCGCGGGCAGTTTTACGTGGGACAAGATCGGTTCAAAGAGGCGATTGCGGATTTCGATAAGGCCATTCGCCTGAATCCGGAGATCGCGAGTTATTACGTGCACCGCGGCAAAGCGCACCACGCCAACGGCGACAGCGCGAAGGCGCTCAAGGACTTCAACGAGGCCATTCGCACCCAACCGGACTTCCCGGCCGGCTACACGGCCCGCGGCCACTTCCACCAAGCGACCGGAAGGGTCGACGACGCGATCAAGGATTTCGCACAGGTTATTCGATTGCAGCCTGAGAATCCGCAAGCGTTCCTGGATCGCGCCCGCGCCTGGCTTGCCAAGGATGAACCGGCGCAGGCGCAACCCGATTTCGACGAAGCGGTTCGCGTCGGACCAAAGATGGCTGCCGCGTTTGTCGCGCGGGGCGAGTTCCGCCTGGCGCGCGGTGAGATTGATGCGGCGCTTTCCGACCTTAACGAAGGCCTCAAGCTCGATCCGAAAGAGGCCGCGGGATATCGCCATCGCGCTGTGATCCACATCATTCAAGGCGATGCGGCCAAAGCGCTGGCAGATTACGACGCCATCGTTCGCCACCACCCGATGGATCCAGAAAGTTTCCGCACCCGCGCCCAGTTTTGGTTCGACCAAGGAAAGCTCGATAAGGTCATCGAAGATTTGGACGATGCCATCCGTCTTCGGCCGTGGGAAGCGGAATCGTATATCCCGCGCGGCCGGGCCCATCGCGTCAAAGGCGAATTCGATAAGGCACTCGTCGACTATAACGATGCGTTGATCATCCAACCGGAATCCGTGGATGCGCTTGTCGGCCGTGGCGAAGTGCACCTGGCCAAGGGCAACGCGACTGCCGCGCTCGCAGATTTCAATTGTGCAATCGAGATCAAGAAAGACTCCATCGAAGCGCACATGCAACGCGCGGCTATTCATAAAGTCAAAAAGGATTACGAAAAGGCCGTCGCGGACTTGAATGTGGCGATCAAGCATGGCCCGGACAACGTCGCCGCCCTCGATTCGTTGGCCTGGATATTGGCAACGGCGCCGAAAGACGGCGTTCGTGACGGGGTCGCGGCGGTGAAGCACGCCACCCGCGCTTGCGAACTGACTCAACATCAAGATCGCAAACGTTTACAGACCTTGGCCGCCGCCTATGCGGAATCGAAGCAGTTCGGCGAGGCGGTCAAATGGCAGAAGAAAGTTCTTGAGGCGCCGGACTTAAACGACACAGAGCGGCAACAAGCGAAAGAGCGACTTCAACTCTACGAATCGGGCCGGCCTTACCGGGATGCAAACTGAACGTCGTAATAAGTGCCGCCAACAAGATCCCGTTCCGTTTGTTATGATGACAGAGACGACCTTAAACTCTGTCGCGAGGATTTCCATAGCGATGTCGACAATGATTCGAAGACTAGCACTCCTTCCGGCTGTGGCCCTAATTCTCATCACGGCTTCGCCGCTACTTGCCCAAACCACGAAGCCGGCGGGCGACCGTGTTCGTCTGAATGCCGAAGCGCCGCCGCCGGCGGAGCGGTCGACGTTTCATGATCTGGCCACCGGCAAAACGGCCGTTGAACCGGGCCACAAGGACATACTCAAGAGACACGCCGAGTACTTTATCTACCGCCTCACCCACGAAGAGTACCAATTCAAGAAATCGGCCGACTCCGGCACGAGCATGAAGAACCTGCTTGATGAGGCGTCCAAGAGCATCCCGGTTCCAACGCCGCAAAAGCCGCTGACCGACAACCAGGTGAGGTTCCTTCAGGAGTTCGGCAAACCGTTAGTCGCCGCGATCAAAGAAGTATTGAACAACGAACGGCCGATCGCGCGAGTCAACGCGGCCATCATCCTGGCGAGGCTGGGCGAAACGGGCGTCAACGATTTCGCCGATGCCTTCTGCGAGGTGATCGGAAGCAATAACTACGGCGACGCCGTCAAACTGTATGCATTGACCGGCTTGACGAACCTGTTCCGTGCCAAGGGAGAAGATCGCGTCAAGGACGAGGAGCGCGAGAAACGTTGCGTGAAAGCGCTCATCGACTTCATCAACCGAAAGCCGGAAGGCGATCTTAGCGCGAAGTCTGCCGAAGAAGTCGAAGGGCTTCGATATGTTCGCCGTGAAGCCATCCGAGCGCTGGGACAATCGCGACTTCCCGCTGTCGGCAAAGGTCGCGATATCCAAGCGATCCCGTCGATGGAACTGTTGCGCATCGTGGCGAATTCCGCGACCGCGCAGCCGACGTTTTCCCTTTCGGAGCGTGCCGAAGCTGCCATCGGCCTGGCCATGATGCAACGCCGTCATTGGCCGGAGCGTTCGGACTACCAACCGGAATACGCGGGGTACTATATGGGACAATTCATCAAAGACTTTGCAGCCGAGTACGACAAGGAACGCGGGCAGCCGAGCGCCACGGACTGGAAACACCTTGCGTATCGCCTCCAGCAAGCGCTCACGGAAATGAAGGCGGAGGCTAGTGGCAAGTTTCCCAAGCTGGACGGCATCATCGGACGAAGCGGGACCGTACTCAACGGAATCATCGAAGGTCGCGGCGCCGACCAGGTTGCCCTCGTGAATTTCCTCGAAAGCAACCAGCCCGACGCCAAGCACCTGCTCAAAGACGTGGCGTCAACCTCGCTCGCACAACCCGACGCCGGCGACAAGTAGGCTGGCAAGGATACTAACCCGAAGCGTAAGCGAGGTTTCAAAGTGCGCCTCGCTTACGCTTCGGGTTAGTGTACTTGTAAGATCAGGATGATCATGACCGACGCCATCGTGATCGGAGCGGGGCCAAACGGTTTAGTCGCCGCATGGCAACTGGCACGGAACGGTTGGAAAGTCCTGCTGCTGGAAGCAAAGGACCGGCCGGGCGGCGCGGTCTATTCCGAAGAACTAACGATACCAGGCTATCTGCATGACGTCGGCGCCGCGTTCTTCACTTTCGCGCGCGGCAGCCCTGCTTTCCAGGAACTCGATCTTCCTTCCGTCGGTCTCGAATGGCGAAATGCCCGCCGTGAGAGCGCTCATCCCGCGCCCGACGGAACGTGTGCCAGCATCTCTCGTGACACCGAGCTTTCGGCAGAATCGTTTGGGCCGGCCGACGGCGTCTGTTGGCGTCGGCTTGCGGAGTGGGGAAAACGCATGGGTGACCGGCTTCCCGCTGCGTTGTTGGCGCCGTTGCCTGCCCTTGGCCCCGCATGGAAGCTGGGTGTCTTGAACTTTCTTCGCTACAGCGCCGCTGGAATCCGCACTACGGCCGGGTGGTCGCAGTCGCACTTCGAAACGGAGATCGCGCGGCGCGTTATTCCAGGTCTGGCGCTGCATGTGGATTTGGGCCCGGACGACCTTGCGGGCGCAGGCTTGGGATTGACGTTGGCGTTACTGGCCGCAACGAATGGCTTTACCGTTCCGATCGGCGGCGCACGCGCGATCACCAAAGCATTGGTCAGACGGCTCGAAGAACACGGCGGTGAAATACGATTCCAGTCGCATGTGGACCGTATTGTCGTTCGTGAAGGTCGAGCGGTGGCCGTCAAGACGCGCGGCGGAGAGGAATTCGAAGCCAAGCAAGCCATCCTTGCCGATGTGGGCGCCCCGGCCCTTTACTTCAAGCTTCTCGACGAAGCGCATGTCCCCGCTTGGGTTCGCCGTTCCATGCGGCGTTTCCGATATGGTTGGGGAACGTTCAAGATGGATTGGGCCTTAGCCGGCCCAGTCTCGTGGTCGGCCGCGGAAGCGCGCGAATCCGCAGTGGTTCACGCCGGCGACAGCATCGCCGACCTTCGCGAATTCACGACACAGGTGCGCGCCGGTCATTTGCCTTCGAATCCGTACCTGGTCATTGGCCAACAATCGTTGGTCGATCCGACGCGCACTCCACCAGGGTGCCACACTTTGTGGGCCTATTCTCATGTCCCCTCAGCCGTTCCGGGTGGTTGGGACAACAGTCGCGAGGAGTTTGGCGATAGGATCGACGCCCGGATCGAGGGACTAGCACCCGGATTTCGAGCGCTGATCCGCGCCCGACGCAGCCACTCGCCGGACGATTTGGAACGGATGGACGAAAACCTTGTCGGCGGCGACCTCGGCGGCGGCAGCGCTCGCTTCTCGCACCAGCTCTTTTTTCGACCGATGTTCCCTTATTTTCGCTATCGGACGCCGGTGCGCGGACTTTACTTGGCGTCCGCATCCACGCATCCCGGCGCCGGCGTACATGGGGCATGCGGCTTCAACGCCGCGAAGGCGGCGCTTCAGGATTGGCCTTCTGCGACATGATAAGCCCCGCCAAGAAATGCACCGGATCTTCACGTTCGCGCGCCACTTCGGCGAGAGCTTCGAAGTCCTGCGCCCGTTGACAGATTTCGAGAACGGGCGGACACACCAATTGCGGCGACTCGGCGTGGATCAGGTGCTTCCTCGCGATTACCAGCGCATCGGCCGGCCGATTGAGTCGCATGAGTAGGTTGACCAGCACTTGTGCCGAACGGGAGTTTTCGACTTCCTGCTCGGCGCCGATCTTGCCGCGGAAGTATTCGATGGCCTCCTCTACGGCATCGCCGGAGAGCGCCGCCAAGTAGATGCCGTGCGCTTGATAGAACTGGTCGAACGGTGGATCGTCGTTCGGTTGGAACGGCGCCGGCAGGCGCTGCCCATAGTAGCACATCTCGCGAGCCAGCTTCAGCTCGTCGCACCGGGGCAAGTACAGGCTCATTTGCACGACCGAAGAAAGATGCGAGGTGTCGATGTGCGGAAACTCGTCATCGCAGAGCCAAGGGTTGTTCTTGAGCACCTCTTCGACCGAGCGTTCGTCGCCGACATGTCCCTGGCGCTGTTCAACCGCGGCCTGTAGCCGGGCCGTTAGCTCTGTATGGAGCGCGTGAACTAATCGCCGCAAGCAATGGTCGCGGACATCGTCGGGCAGGTTGACTTGCTGACTGGAAATCGTCGTGATGGCATTGCAGATGCCATATCGATCGAGAATCCAATCGAACCCCTTGCGCGGATGAACCGATTGATAGAACGCGATATCAACCAACGGCTGAATATCGTCGTCCGCCCCTGGAGTTGCCGACGCCAGTGCGTCCTTGATCGGCTCGGGTTCACTGATCATTCGAAAGTACGCCCACGCACTTGGGATATTCCCGTCGGCGATGAAACGCCTCCCAACTTCCCGCGCTGCTTCGCGGATGGCGTCTTCGTAAGGCTGATGTGTCTCAGGCGGGAGATCGGTCGACGGGCCGCTTGGAACGAGCGCTACACCCAACTCATGCCGTTTTTGAACAAGCAAGGCGTAGAAGAGAGCGTGATAATCCTTCGTTTCAACTAGGCGAGCGCGAAGCCGGTCGATGGCTGCGCTCGCACCTTCACGAGAGAGAGTGTCACAAAGCTCATCGTACAGAGATTTTTTCATGAACCGCTCACCGCCTTCACCTAATTCATCGGCTCATTTTAGTTTAAGGGTCTGACGTTGCGATTGGTATTCTCCACCTGACCGGGCTTTGGTAAGACGCCGCGGCGGACAGAGTGCGCTTAAAGGAGAAGGCAATGTCGCGGAACTCGGCAAGATGGGTCAATAAGTGGCGGTTCCAAGGCCTTGCCACGCTGACCGTGGCTCTCGTTATTGCCGGGACGGCCCTTGTGCAATCGCCGCAAATCCATCGAGATAACTTCGAGAGCCGCGACCCGCGTTGGGTGAAGGGCGCCTCCGACGCACCATTTCGAGAAACCGCACACGACCTGACCGATACCACCGCACACGCGGGGCAACACTCCGAACACATAACGCACGTGGCCGAGCAAGGCACGTTCGTTCATTACTTCTACGCGATTGGGCGTGCACCGATAGGCGACGACTTGGTCGGCAGTGTTTGGGTGAAGTCGAATCGGCCGGGCATCCAGCTAATGGGCCGGGTCGTCCTACCGAAGGAGCGCGACACGAAGGACTCGGAAAGCCTGCTGACCACCCACATTCGCGGCGATGTCTACCGTTTGGTAGGCCGGTGGCAAAGGTTGGAACTCCGAAATCCGGTCAAACTGGCGCGCGAACAGCAGCAGTTCATGCGCGTCGATTTCAAGCGCGACATCGATTTTACGGACGCCCATCTCGACCGACTCATGCTCAATCTCTACGGCGGACCCGGACATACCGAGGTCTGGATCGATGACCTGGAAGTTGGGCCGATCATCGAGCGCACGCGATTCCAGCCGACCAGCCGCCCTGCCACGCCGGAGAATAAGGCGCCAACGGCCACGTCGCCGCGGACCCCCGGACGCGGCTCGATCATCGAACACAAGCAAGGGCAATTACGTGTGAGCGGAAAGAACTTCTTTTTCCGCGGAATTCGCCACAGCGACACGCCACTGAAGGCACTGCGCGACGCCGGCTTCAACACCGTCTGGTTGGATTACCGGACTCCCACGGCACTCGTGGACGAGGCCGTCGATCGCGGCTTTTGGCTGGTGCCCGCCATTCCTGTCACCGGCGACGATCCGCGCGTAGCGGCGGCGGGCGGCATCGAGACCGAATTGCAACGCTGGCTTTCCGGCGATGCCGTCTTGTTTTGGGGCCTAGGCGGTGGCTTAGTCGACGAACAAAAAGAGATCATGCGTCAGGCAGCGCGGACCGTGCGTACCGTCGATCCGCACAGGCCCATCGCGGCAGACGTGTGGGATGGACTCGAACCGTATTCCAACAGCGTTGACCTGGTGGGCTTTCACCGCTGGCCGCTCATGACCGGACTGGAACTCCCACAGTATCATCAATGGCTGGAACAACGCCGATTGCTGGCTCGTCCTGGCAGTTTCACCTGGACATGGGTCCAAACCCATTTGCCCGAGTGGTACACCACGCTTGTCTACGACAAGCTCGGTTCGGCCGGGTTTGATGAGCCGATCGGCCCGCAACCGGAGCAGATTCGGCTTTTGACCTACCTCTCGCTGGCGGCAGGATCGCGCGGCTTGGGTTTCTGGTCGGACCGATTTCTGGCCAATTCGCACCAGGGCCGGGATCGGTTGTTACAGCTGGCGCTCCTCAACATGGAGCTACAGCAACTCGACCGACTGCTCGGTAGCGCGCAGTTGCATCGTTGGATCGATACATCCATTCCCGAAGTCAAAGCCGCCGTGTTTCGCACCGACCACGGGGTGCTCGTCCTTCCCATGTGGCTGGGCCAAGGCGCCCAGTTCGTGCCGGGGCAGTCTGCGACGGCGAACCTCACCATGATTGTGCCCGAAGTGCCTGCCAGCGCAACACCGTGGCAAATCACTCCCGCCGAGGTGCGGACACTTATTTATGAACGCACTCATGGCGGCACCCGAGTCAACGTTCCAGAATTCGGGCTGACCGCGGCCATTCTGTTCACGGCAGAAAACCATCCGACCGGTATCGTTGTTCACCTGCAAGACCAGGTGCGAAAGCTCCGCGATCAGGCCGCACATTGGGCCCATGATCTCGCCGAAACGGAACTCGACAAGGTCGCGAAAGTGCAGGCACAACTCGAGGCAGCCGGTCACACTCTGCCGGACGCGCAGGCATTGATTGAACAAGCACGACGGCGCATGCGCACCTGCGTCGACCACTTTAACAGCAAGGACTTCCGCCAGGCCTATCAAGAGGCGGAGCGCGTGGTCAGGCCCTTGCGAATCCTGATGCGCGCACAATGGCAAGAGGCCACTAAGGGATTGGATTCTGCCGTCGCCAGCCCCTACGCCGTCAGCTTCTACACGTTGCCACGACATTGGAAATTCATCGATGGCTTTCGTCAATCGCAGCCGGGCATGAACGTACTCCGAGGCGGTGATTTTGAAGCCAACCCGTCGCAACCGGACGACACATGGACGGTGCAGGAAGCCAAACTAGACGATGTGATTCTCACGGCTCGCCGCGTCGCCGACTCACCGCAGCAAGGCCGACAATGCCTCATGCTCGATGTGCGTCAACGAGATCCGGCGGCACGAATCAAGGCCCTGGAACGTACATTCCTCGGGATCAACAGCCCCGCGGTCCGGCTGCCCGCCGGTACGCCGGTCGTGATCAGCGGCTGGGTGCGAATCCCGCAGAAGATCAACGCGTCCGTGGACGGGGCGTTACTCTACGACAGCGCCGGCGGGGAACCGCTCGCCATCCGTCGTACCGAAGCGACGGGCTGGAAGAAGTTCACACTTTATCGGCAGGTCCCGGCGTCTGGTCAGATCTATCTCACCATGGCGTTGACCGGGCTGGGTGCAGCCTACTTTGATGACGTCCGAATCGAGCCGATCCAGTTACCAAGTCAAGATCCACGCGTTCCGTTCGGTGCGACAGCGAAGTCCGGCACGTAAGGGTTCCCTCGCGTCGGCGGACAAACTTGCCGTCCGAAATCGAAATCTTTTAGAAAAACGAAAGTCGCGCGTCCGGTTTTGGCTCCAAATCACGTTATAACTGTAGGCACTTTTCTACTCGCGTTCTTCGTGCGTCCTTGGAGGCTCTGCAGATGCCAGGTCGGCGGCGTCTTAAACGCGCTTCGATCGTAAGGCGCAACCCATTGGCTTGGCGATGGTTCCGGCCGGAACTGGAACGGCTGGAGGCCAGGCTGCCGCCCGGAAACTTGCTCGACTTTTGGCACCGTGACGGTCCAGAGAGCGCGCAGCTGGAAGCTGGTAGGTGTTCGGACGTAGATTCAACGCAAGCAATGATTAGAGAAGTATTAGAAGACCCACTTGCAAGTACCGCTCAACCGAGAAATGAGCGTGTTACTCACCACCAGAAACTCAACGCCGAAGGGCCGCCGCTACAGACCGATTTCGTTTGGAATCCAATGGCGATGTCTGGCACGACGACTTCGCGCCGGAGCGCGTTGTCTGTAAGCGGTTCGCACTCCGCGATGGATGTCGGCATATACCTAAGCGGACTAACTCCTGCCACCGAGCGGATTCCTAGTGGCGTTGCGGCAGCACCCCAGTCGGCTGTTGCCTCGCTGACGCATCAGGTTGGTATGCCCACCGGCGCGTCGCGCGAGCGAGGCGAATCACCGGCGTTGGAAAACTACGGCAAGCTACCTCTCGCCTTCGAGGAAAACGTAGGCCAAACCGATACGCGGGTGGATTTTATCGCACGTGCCGGTGGTTACACGGCGTTTCTGACGCCGACTGGGGCGGTATTCTCGATCGAATCTACCGGGCGAGCGGGGGGTGTTAACCTCCTGGATACGACCGGTCTTCAAGGCGTTATCACGCCCCGCTCACCGGAATCGACGATTGGTACTGCTATCCACATGGAGCTCGTAGGCGCTAAGCCGCAAGCGGCGGCCGTGGGGCGGGAACCATTTTCTGGCAAGGTGAATTACTTCATCGGCAATGACCCATCGGCGTGGCGCACGAACATCGCGACCTACGGAATCGACCTTGTTTACTACGGGAAGGATCAACAACTCGAATACGATTTCATCGTTTCGCCCGGCGTCGATCCGAATCACATCGCCCTAAACTTCACCGGTGCCAACGGCGCGGAAATCGACGATGGCGGCAACCTCGTACTGAAAACCGCATCGGGCGATTTCGTGCAGCAGAAGCCGTATTTGTACCAGGAGGTGAACGGCGTGCGAACCGAAGTCACCGGTAGTTTTGTACTCAGTACTCAATACTCAGTACTCGGAACTCAGCATTCCTCGCTCGTCACCCTTGATGTCGGCGCCTACGACCCAACCCAACCGCTGGTAATCGATCCGCTGATGCTAGGTTATTCCACCTATTTGGGCGGCCCGGGCGCTGGCGACGACGGCCGCGGAATCGCTGTCGATACCGATGGCAACGCCTATGTTACCGGCTGGACAGAATCGACGTTCTTTCCGGCCACGCCGGGCGCTTTCGATACGAGCTACACCGGTAGCCGTGACGCTTTCATAGCGAAATTGAACGCGTCGGGGTCGGATTTGATATATGCGACTTACTTGGGTGGCACGCCGCCAGCGTTTGGGATAGATGAGAGTCGCGGCATTGCGTTGGACGCCGCCGGGAATGCGTATGTCGCCGGCCTCACTTTTTCGGACGACTTTCCCACCACTCCAGGCGCTTATGGGAGCTGCGGGGGAGCTAACACGTTTCTCACGAAGCTCAACTCCTCTGGAAGCAACCTCATTTTTTCTGCGTGTCTGGGCGGAGTAGGTTACGAGACTGCCACCGCAGTCGCGGTTGACGGCAGCGGCCAGGGATATGTATGCGGCTACACGGGTGCAACATTTCACAACAATATCTTTGTGAAAAAGGTGAGTGCGAACGGGTCCGCTCTTGTGTACTCCATTGTCTTGGGCGTTTCCGGCACCTTCAACCGTTGCCATGGGATAGCCGCCGACGAAGACGGTCACGCCTACATCACCGGCTACGGCGGTTCGGCGTTTCCCACAACACCGGGCGCCTTCGATACCACACCGGAGGGCGCTTTCGTGACCAAGCTCAGCCCCGACGGCAGCGCGTTGGTCTACTCCACCTTTCTGGGCGGCGTTCTCTTCGGCAACGCGATCGCATTAGACAGTACGAATAATGCCTATGTTTCAGGCCAAACCGATGCCGACAACCTGCCGGCCACATCGGGCGCATTCGACTCGACCTATAACGGCGGAAACGATGCCTTTGTCATCAAGCTGAATGCGGACGGTTCGGCGCTTCATTACGCCACATACGTCGGCGGCGCGGGGGAAGATTTCGCAACCGGCATCGCCCTGGATTCGGGAAACTTCGCGTACATAACCGGGTACACGCTTTCGTCAAACTTTCCAACTACGCCCTTTGCCTTCGATAGCACCGCTAACGGCGGCGAAGACGCCATCATGGCGAAACTTAATCCCAGCGGTTCAGCGCTAGTATATTCGACGTATTTCGGCGGTTCCTCGTGCTGCTTAGTCGGCGGCGATTACGGTTCCGCAATCGCCGTGGATGCGGGAAACAATGTCTACGTCGCTGGCCAAACTTATGGTTCCGATTTCCCGACAACCCAGGGCGCTCTTAAGAGACGAAATCGTTTCGGCCAAGCCGACGCTTTCGTTACCAAGTTCGCGGAGGTGTGACCACACCCGTAGAGGAGGATACCCATGACAGTGATGTCGAAACGCAGAGATTCGCGACTGGAAATGACTACTCGCCTTGGCCAGCGCCCTGCCATCGAGCGCTTGGAAGAGCGCTGCCTGCTCGACTGCACCGGGACGGCACTTACTGAACGAACCTTCGATGGCACCTGCAACAACCTGATCAACCCCGAGTTTGGCAGCACCAACATAGCCTTGCTTCGGAAAGCGCCCGTCGCGTATGCCGACGGCATTTCCGCTCCATTCGTCGGCAATCCGCCGCGACCCAGTCCTCGCGAAATCAGTAACGCCGTCGTTGCTCAAGAAGGAGAGACTTTCGACGCCCGCTTTCTATCCGCCATGGTTTATGCGTTTGGCCAGTTCATCGATCACGACCTGGATCTGACGACGAGAGCTACCCCGTCCGAACCGTTCAATGTCCTGGTACCGATGTGCGATCCGTTTTTCGATCCCGCCTGCACCGGCACGAAGGTCATCACCTTGAACCGGTCGACGACGGCGACAGGCACCGGGACCGACATCACCAACCCGCGACAACAGCCGAACGTGATAACGGCCTTTCTTGATGCCTCGATGATTTACGGATCGGACGCCGTCACCGCGGACATGTTGCGAACTCACGTAGGCGGCAAGCTGAAAGTTGGTCCCGGCGGCCTGCTGCCGACCAATAATGCCCAGTTCTTCGAGAACTGTGCGCCCGCGACGCCGTGTCTTCCGATGGCTAACGACTCCCACATCGTGGCCGACCATCAGGTTTTCGCCGCAGGCGATGTGCGTGCCAATGAGAACGTCGAGTTGACGAGTCTGCACACCTTGTTCGTCCGCGAGCACAACCGTTGGGCCCGCGAGGTGAAAGAGGCCAATCCAACTTTCAATGACGAGCAGATCTATCAAATGGCCCGTCTCATCGTAGCGGGTGAGCTTCAAGCAATAGCTTTCAACGAATGGATACCCGCCGTTTTCGGCCCGAATGCGCTACCGGCCTACACCGGCTACGTCGACACATTGAATCCCGGCGTCGCCAACGAATTCTCCACGGGCAGCTTCCGCATGGGCCACAGCATGCTCGGCGACGATATTCAGTTCTTCGGCAACGATGGCGCAGAAGTGGCGCCGGAGATCGCACTGAGCGAAGGGTTCTTCAACCCGCCCGTCGTCAGTTCGATCGGCATCGGACCCATCCTCAAGTATCTCTCGTCCGATCCGTCTCGGCGTGTCGACAACATGATCGTCGACAGCGTGCGGAACTTTCTGTTTGGCCCGCCTGGCGCGGGCGGTTTCGATCTGGCCTCGCTCAACATGCAGCGTGGCCGGGACCACGGACTTTCGGACTACAATGCGGTACGCGTCGCCTACGGTCTTGCACCAGTCAGCAGCTTTGCCGAAATCACCTCAAGCGTGAATCTCCAAACCGAGCTGGCAGCCCTCTATGGAAATGTGGACAACATCGATTTGTGGGTAGGAGGGCTCGCCGAGGACCATGTCCCCGGAACCAGTACTGGTCAGCTTCTCCGCACCGTCATCCTCGACCAGTTTCAACGAGCGCGTGACGGCGATCGCTTTTGGTATCAGAACATTTTCTCCGGCGCTTTGCTGGATGAGATTCACTCGGCAACGCTCCGCGACATCATTTCCAAAAACACCGAGATCAGCAATCTGCAAGACAACGTCTTCCTGTTTGAGCTGACCATCCGCGGCACCGTGTTTCACGACTTCAACGAAAACGGCATCCAGGATACGGGCGAGCCGGGAGTGCCGGGACGCAACGTGCGGCTGATCAATGTCGAAAACGGTGCGACCATAGACCGAACGAGGACCAATCCCAACGGTGTGTATGGCTATACTCACCTCAAGGACCCGTTGAGGTTCGGCACGTTCCAGGTTCGCGTCGTGGTTCCGCCCGGCTGGATACAAACGACGCCTGATCCGGCGGACATTGTGTTTACCGTTTCGTCGGATGTGATCGCAAACTTCGGGATCAAGGACATGGGCCGACAAAACGATCCAGCTCCGGAGCTTGCAACGGCGCTGCGTGCAGTCACTGTTGTCAGCAACTCGACGGGGAAAGGCGCCTCAGCGTCGTCCCGAGAAAATTATCCACTCCCGTTGACTAGCGTGAATACACTCGGTGTGGTAGACTCAGGGACAATTCCAGCGCAGAATGCACAACACGAGCGTCGGCAGCTCAAGAAAGTCACCAACGTAGACATGAGCGATTCCACGGCAGCGAGCTTGTGGGACCCGTTCCGACATTTTGAAGACATGTACGGCAGGATTTCCCTGCCTTAGAGATTCCCCTTCAACCCTTTGACAAGGAGGACCGCAATGGATCGATTGCGACGCGGCGAAACAAACATTCGGCAGAGTCGGCTCCGGCTCGAACCTCTCGAAGACCGCACCTTGCTCAGCACGTTTACGGTCAACCGCTTCGGCGATTTGGGAAAGGGCCGCGGCTTGCAAGGCGACCTCCGCTATTGCATCACCCAGGCCAACGCCCTACCGGGTCAGGACCTCATCATCTTCGGCCAGGAAGGCACGATCCACCTGAAAAGTGCCCTTCCGAACATCAGCGATGATCTGTTGATCTTTGGCTCCGGCGCCGATCAGGTGACCGTCCGCCGTCATATCGGCGGCAATTACCGGGTTTTCACCATTAACAGCGGCGTCCAAGCGGAAATCCACAGTTTGACGATCAGCAACGGCTTCGCGCCAAGCACGACGTGGGGCGGCGGAATTCATAACAGCGGCAATCTCCTCCTGGACAGCGTTGCCGTGGTGGGCAATCGCGCGGACTGCGGGTCTTGTTCCAATGCACGCGGCGGCGGCATCCTGAACTCAGGATCCCTCACCATCTTTGATAGTCTGGTCGCGCAAAACGTCGTTCACGGCTCGGGCTCTTTCGGCGGCGGCATCGACAATCGCCCTGGGGCCACGCTCTTTATCTCCAATAGCACCATCACCGAGAACCGGGCGGAAGACGACGGTTCCTACGACAACACGGTCCATGGCGGCGGCATCAACAACAGTTCGGGCGCGACGCTCACCCTCATGAACACCACCATCGCAAGGAATATGAACGTCAAGACCGGATCGAGCGGTAACTCTTCGGGTGGCGCCATCAAAGGTGACGTTCAGTTGATGCGAAACACCATCGTCGCTTTGAATACCGCCCAGTCCGGAGCCGACATCTCCGGCTCCGTTGCCTCCACGGTTCACAGCATCATCGGCGGTGATCCCAAGCTCGGTGCGCTTCAGCACAACGGTGGCCCGACGATGACCATTGCCCTCTTGCCGGACAGCCCCGCCATCAACACGGGCGGCAACTTCAACAACCCCGAATTCGACCAACGCGGTCTCGGTTTCGTCCGCGTCGTAAGCGACGTTGTCGATATCGGTGCCTTCGAGGTACAGGTGGGGCCCGCTCCTGACGCCCCCCACGGAAGGCCTGACGTTTTAGTTCTTTCCACTGCACAGACGAGTGACGTTTCAGCGCCCATAGCCCAACCCACGGTCACGCCAGCCGCGTCCGTACCGGACATGCATCTCGCTGCTGTCGCCGCCTTGAATGGAACTGTCGCCGATTCCGAAGTGATTCCTGCGACTGCCTTCACGGCATTCCGCCCTGCAAGCGACGCGATGTTTGCGGCCGAGCTCGCGCAGAAGCTCTTGCTCGACCTTAAGGCATTTGGCTAGACGGTTTGGCCATTTTCACGCGATCTCTGCGATTGATCGACAATCGCAGAGATCGCGAGTACCGCGGGGCGCTTCGGGTCGCGTTAGCATCTCTTGTCCGGCGGCCCTACCCCAAATACAATCTGCAACGCTTTCGCAATTGCAACTTCAACTCGCGCAGGAGGAGCGTATGGACTTCCCGCAACAATTTCGCGGCAAGATTTACGACGACATCACACAGACCATTGGGCATACCCCTCTCGTGCGCCTTCGACGGGTCGTCGGTGACGCGAAGGCGACGGTCGTTGGCAAACTCGAGAGCTTCAATCCGCTTTGGTCAGTTAAAGACCGAATCGGTGTTTCGATGATCGAAGCCGGTGAACGGGACGGTAAGATCAAGAAGGATACCACCATTATTGAGCCGACCAGCGGCAACACCGGCATCGGACTGGCGTTTGCCTGCGCGGCCAAGGGTTATCGCCTGGTGGTGACGATGCCGGAAACCATGAGCTTGGAACGCCGTCGGCTGCTGAAGGCGTTTGGGGCCGAGGTTGTCCTCACGCCGGGCGAAAAAGGCATGAACGGCGCCGTGGCCAAGGCGGAGGAGCTTGCGCAGTTCCACGCCGAATTCATTCATGCCGCAGCAGTTCAAGAACCCGGCCAACCCGGAAATCCACCGGAAAACGACGGCCGAGGAAATCTGGGTCGACACACAGGGAAAGGTCGACATCCTCGTATCGGGCATCGGCACCGGCGGAACGCTGACCGGCGTCAGCGAGATCATCAAGAAGCGAAAGCCGAGCTTCAAGGCGATTGCCGTCGAACCCGTCAGTAGTCCGGTCATCACGCAGACTAAGAAGGGGGAAGAGCTAAAGCCCGGCCGGCACCGGATTCAGGGCATCGGCGCAGGCTTCATTCCGGGAGTCTTGAATCTCGACATGGTTGACGAGGTCATTCAAATCAACGACGACGATGCGTTTGCCATGGCACGGCGGCTGGCTCGCGAGGAAGGACTGCTCGCCGGCATAAGCGGCGGCGCCGCCGTCCACGTAGCGGCCCAGGTGGCGCAACGGCCCGACAACGCCGGCAAGCTGATCGTTGTCGTCCTGCCGGATCTGGGCGAACGCTACCTAAGCACGCCGCTGTTCCCCGAGTAGGCGTCCTGCGACCAAACCGCAAAACCGTCAAACTTTGCCCGCTCACCGACCGTCTATCGCTGGAATCTTCGGCAATCCTTCGCAGACCGATAGCTTCCGAACGTCCGCACCGCGCGGATTCGGTGGCACGACCGATCTGTTGTGGAGAACCGGCCACTCACATGCCGAAAAACCCGCAAGAGGCGCAGGAAGCGCAAGCTCGTTAAATCGCCGTCCATCGGACCGCCGCATCGGAACCGCCGGAGCTAAGCATGGTTTGCCGTTCGACTTTGAAGATTCGAATTACGCCGTACTGGTTGGTGCTCGCGTTGTTGCTGGCCGGCGTCGTTTCCAGTGTCCGCGCCGATATTCCGGTGTCGCTCGCTCCGCCTATGGTGCAGCCATCGGCGGATAGGGCGTATCCGTCGGATGCTCCGGATACCGCCGTTGCACTACCGTTGCCATTCGAAGCAAGACCGCCTGCGTTGGCGCTGCCGCGTTGGGAATTCTTGCCGGCGGAGCCGCTCCTATGGCAGCCGCCGCTTGCTAGCCTTCGCCAGCCTCGGATGTTCGTCATCGCCGACAGCCTCGACAATGCGTCGACAAGCGAGACGATCAATACGGCCATCGGCGCCACGGTCGGCTTGTTTCGGTTTCGGCCGTGCCGCTGGCCGCATGTCGAATTCGAGGTCGATTTCTTCGGCGTGCATTTTTCGCGCTGGTCGGAACGTCATTTGGCCATCGCCGGCGACTACCGTTTCGGCTTCCCCGTCACGTTTCGTTCCGGACCTTGGCAAGGAAAGGTCGGCTACGAACACACCAGCACGCATTTGGGCGACGATTTCATTGAGATTTCCGGGCAACGCAAGGTGCAATACGTTCGTGACGAATTAGTGCTCGGCCTGGCGTACCGGTGGTGGAATCAGCTTCGGGTCTACGGCGAACTCGGAATTGCCGTGTATCTCGGTTCCGTGTACGAGCGCAGTCCTGAGCGATTCAACTGGGGCATCGAGTGGAGCCGACAAGAACCGACCGGCTGGAAAGGACAGCCCTTTGCGGCGTTCGATATGGACCTCCGTCCCGAACAGAATTACGATCCGAATATGTCACTTCAGCTTGGTTGGCAGTGGATTCCGGTGAACCAGCGTACCTCGGGGCGTCTCGCTTTGCAGCTTTACGACGGCCGTTCGCCGTACGGGCAGTTCATCACGGCTCGTGAGCAGTGGTACGGCATTGGGGTGTTCATTGATTTTTGACCGTCTGATAACCGCGTGAAACCACATGTCGTTGTTGGGTGCGATAAGTTTCGACGGACAGTTCATCAGCACGAAAATGAACGGTAACGGCGCCGTGCGATCCAGTACCGAGATATCGGATGCCGTTTCCGGAATAAGGATCACCCGATGGCGGCGCACCTTGTATGCGGCTCTGACATGCGATAATCACGCTCGGCTGGGTGAGTCGCACCAGTGTGTCGCGGTTCTGTTTTTCCCGGGAATCGCCGGCGCGACTTCCATGGTGCGGCGCCATTAATACTTCCGCCCGCGGCAGAGGTTGATTGACGAGTTGCTCTAGTCCCCCGCCTTCGACGTCGCCGGTGAGTAGCAGCCCCTGCGCTCCATACTGCACGTGCAGGACCATGCTCCGAACATTCTCGGGACCGTCAGGACCGAACGTCGGTGGGTGAAGCACGTCGATCACCACGTCGCCGGCGCGAAGACGCTGCCCAGCATTCACGATGCGCATAGGTACTTCGTGCTTCCGAATCTCTGCGAGCGTGGCGCCGACGCCCGGTGTCGATTTTTGTGTGAAGGTCGGTGTGCACGTAATCTGGGCGATGGCGAATCGGTCCAAGAGCGCGGATAGCCCGTTGAAATGATCCAAGTCGGCATGAGAAATGAACACCTCGTCCAGCCGACGGATGCCTCGGCTCCAGAGAAACGGAGCGATGTGCCGTTGAGTTACTTCGGGTCCCGTCATGGCGCCCGAGTCATAGAGCAACACTCTTCCGTCCGGCGTTTCCAACACCGTGCAACCACCGTGGCCGACGGCGAGAAACGTGCAGCGCAGTCCATCGGGTGGACGGTCGCCGAAGTCCCCAACAAGCAAGACGCACAACCAGATGAGCCCCACAGATGCCATCCACCACCAACGTCGTTGCAATGGTTCGAGAAACAGAAAGGCGATGATTCCGACGTACAAGACCCAGAGCCAGACTTCGGACACGTCGCTGACATACCAGTGCCCGAATGAAAGTCGGTCGCCGAAATCGACCAGGGCTTCGCAAGCGCTGAGGGTCCAGTTGGTTATCGATGCAAAGAGTCCGACGAGCGGCATGCTAAGGGCGGCAGCCAGTAACAATAGGAAGCCGGCGATCAGCGCGACTGAGGCAAAGAGAACGACAGGAGGACCGATTAGCAGTCCGACCGGCATGAGCAGATGGCGCTGAGACGCAATCAGCGGAGTCACTGCTACCCAAACCGCCAGCGACAAAACGTAGGCAAGAACGATTTGTCTCCCTGCCGACCGAAGCAATCGTTCCCATGTCGGTCGACTTTCTTCCACTAGTTGATCCAACGGATCTTGGACCTGTTTGCGAAGAATCTGGTCACACCAGAAAAACACTACAACAGAGAGGAACGACAACTGGCATCCCAAGTCAAAGAAATCGGTGGGCTGAAAGGCGAAGACGATCAGCCAAGCGAGGGCGAGGGTGTTCAGGGTGAGGTTCACGCGCAAGAAGGATTGCGCCACAGTAGATACAGACCATTACAACAGCTCGTACCGCAGGCGGACGGCCGCCGCTCAGCGCGCAGTACAAGATCATCACTGTAGCGATCACCAGCGCCGCATACCGTTGGCGCACCATCGCAATGCGCAACAGAAAGCGGACGAAGACCGCCAGTACGACGAGGTGTTGTCCCGACACAACCAACACGTGCATCACGCCGGTTCGACCATACTTATCCCACTCGATTTCGGACATGGCCGAACCGTCGCCCAGCAAGAGTGCGATCGCGATATTCGCCGTTTGCGGCGGCAGCGAATCTGCCAGTACGCGCTTACCCCAGCCGCGAACGATACCAAGCCACGCTGCCCATGAGTGGCGTTGCTGCCCCGTAACAATCGAAGCGTTTGGCGAAGTCTCCGAATAAATGACTGCACGGATACGCTCGTCGCGCATTTGAGACGCATAATCGAATTCACCCGGGTTCGCGGGAGACTCTGGTTTCGCCAGAAGTCCGATGAGTTCAGCCGTGTCAGCCACCCGCAGCGGGGCGGCGAGCGGACCCGCCAGCGTCAGCCGAACCTTCCCTGAAACCGGCAACCACCCGCCGTTCTGCTTCAATTCCGTTGCTTCAAGGGTCGTGATGGTGCGATCGGCACTGACGTAGGAACGCAGCGAGTCGTTTTTGGAATCGGACCGAGTTCGAGATTCCTCCACCACGATGCCACGGATGCGAACCAGACATTGGTCATTCGTGGCAAAGTTGCCAATCTCACGTGCAGGGTACCAATCGCGGTGCCAATGATGATAACCGGCCCCGGCAGCACTGCACGCAATACCGAGATACACAAGCGACAAACCGCCCCGGGAACTCCAGCGCGCAAAAAGCCACGCGGCCAGACTCACGGTGAGAAGAACGGTGGAAAACACCAGCGGAATCGCCACGTACCGATCGGCAATCGCACCCGCCGTTACGGCCAGCGCGGCCGGCACCAGCGGCGCTTGCCAAACGGTGGTATGAAAACGATCGGGCAGCGATTGCCGTGCGACTTCCATGGCGAGATTAGTTCGGACCGGTCAGATGTTTATTCTGGTTTCAGCCTTACCACGGGTATCAATGCAGGGACGCGCGGAACGCCGTCTTGCGGCGAGGTCTTCAGAACGACGTTTTCCAACAACTCTCCATCGGTATTCGTTTGACCTTTTCGATGCAGCCGTGGCGGCTGATTCAAACACTCGAAGGGGTAGACTTCGGAACGCCGTCTTGCCCACGTGAGCATCCATTGATCGCCGTCACCTTCTTTTTTCACTGGGGCCGACGCGAAGAAGAATTCCCCGGGCCTCAGCGCGATCAAACCAGGCTGTTCGGCAAGGAACACGAAACTCGCTAGATTCGCACCGGCTGTGCCGTTAGCATCGGCGAGCTTCAACGAATGGACCGGGCTTACCGCGGCGTCCGTGGCACCTTTGTAAATGGTCAGCGGTCCCGTCGGCGTGAATCCAAGACCGCTAGGGATTTCGAGCGTTGCCCGTCGTATGTCCACGTCGAACCGGTCACGGCGAATGAAATCCGCCAACTCCCTAACCGGGTCTATTAAAGTTGGATCGATGACCAGGCGTAACACCGTTGCAAGCTTCCGCCACTCACGCAAGTCCGGCGGATCGGTCAGCCAGGGAAGCAGGCCGATCCAGAGTTCGTGAGTTTCGCGCGTGGCGCCGGAGTGACGCAAACGCGCCTGCACGGTTTCGGCGCCGCAGTCCATTAAGCGGTCATGGCTGCGCTGAGCCGCGCTCCGAATGGCCGCGGCGACAGCATCGGGCAGCGGCGGCGGACGTTTGGCATTCGCAACTTCTGGATATGACTCTTCCAGACGCCGCACACGTGAACCTGCGGCGTCCAGCGTGAACTCAGTGCCGATGTCGAGCGGTTGTCGGCTACCGTCATCTAGACTGCCTGCCATTCCAAGAGCGGCCACCCACTGACGGAGTCGCTCGAACCGATCCCTTGCCAAGCCGTAATCCGATCGTGCCGCAGCCACGGGTTCGAACCGAAACGCATCTGCGTAGTACGCGTCGCGGTCGGAATGCGGGAAGTCGGCGGCGAGGGCCTGACCTCCGCGCCGAATCCACTCACCCCAAGCCGAGACATCGGGCGGCTTTCCCTCGGCGAACGTCTCCAGAATTCGCAGTTGCTCGATTTGTCGGCGATACCAATCGTCGGTTTCCTTAACCGCCGAGCGCAGCGCTGTCAGGTCGCGCAACTGACCTTCACGCCACTGCACGGCTTCCGTCGCATTCCACTCAGTCGCATATGAGGGCGGCGGCGCCAGTTCTTTCATGCGTTGCTCGGCTTGGTTGAGCTCATCCAGCGTCGTGATCTCGGCAGTACGCACGGTCTCTAGTGCCGTCTTATAATCGACATATGTTTCCAGTTCAGCCAATCGATCGTCTATGAAATCCTGATCTTCGGCCGACAGTTTCTCGAAATCGAGATGGTTCCGAATCAACTCCAAGCGTGTGAGGCGTGGCTTGAGCGGTTCACGGAGCCGTTCGGCTGCAGTGCTATCGTCGAGTAGTCGTAACGAGTTGAGATCGGCGACAAGTGCTCCAAGACCGCCTGGCGGACGATAGTAAATGAGGCCGGCAACAACCGCCGTCAGCGCCAGAAGTAATCCCAGAGTGCCGGCTACGGTGACGAACAAACGCCAACGCGACCGAGTTCGACGGCTTCTGTACCGGCTCGCACTTTGCACGCACTGTCGAATCAGCTCCTCGCTGCTGAAATGCCGGACATGCAGTGCGATCCGACCGAAACCGGTAGCTTCTGTTACTCGTAGTTTTGCATCAAAGTATGCCGCCGCCTCCCCTGTAAGCTGCTCGTATCGGGTGAGAACCAAAAACACCGGCAAGCCGGCGACCGCGAACTGCCGCGCACGACTCACTGCAAGTCGCTGCAAGAACCCGGTCACTTCTTCGAAGTGAATGTCGTAATCAGAGCTCGGTATCGACGAATTGAGGGGTATGACGATCGCGTCCACATCGGCAACGCGCTCTTCGACATTCCGTGCATCGACTTGGAGTGTTATGGGCCGAATCGACGAATCACCATTGGCGTTTGACAGTGCCTCCGAGAGGGTCGGGCTTTCTGCGTCTGACAGGCCAAGAAACACAACACGAAGGGGTGTCACGTTGGCATTCAGTCTCGTCTGTAGCGTGGCGGTAGCAATCGCTAAGGCACCTCCCCCGAAGACAACGAAACCTTGACCTTCATCCCGCTTTGGCGAGCCCATTCCCGAAGAAGGGCGACGGCGGCGTGATCCTCGGCGACGCTGTTCTCGTAGATCAAGATGTCGATCTCGCCGGTTCCTTGCTTTTGTTGCTGTCGAAGATACTCTTTTAGCTCCGCCATATTCCGCGGATTCATTTCGCCGAGGACGAGATAGTAGCGTTCATTCGCCACGCGCTTCCCGCCCAGCATGGCGACCGAAATACTTGGGTTGCGTTCCGGCGTCAACGTGGCTGATGCGACGCGCGCCGTCGATGGCGTATCAGTTTGTGTGGGTCCATCGCCGCCGCCGCGATCGAAGCCGCCCGGCCCGCCGATTCCGCCGCCACCGGTGCCGAATACCACGAGCCACGCGACATATCCGGTCACCGCGCCGGCCAGGCCGCGCAACATCAACAACGGCCTGCGCGGCACGGTCTTGGCGCCGAGAAATCGACCAAAAAGACGCACCACGAAACCAATGGCGACCGCTCCGATGGCCGCTCCGCCGACGACGGCCAAAAGACGAATGATCAATTCCATTCCACACTCCGTCGTCACGGGTTCGCAATTGGATTATCAAAGCCGTGGGCCACTCCGTCGAACCACCGTTTGTATTGTCGAATCTGGCGTTCCTCTGGGAATCCGGTCAACTTCCGTGGGTACAGAAATAGGTAATAAATCTCACGAGCGCCCGCTTCGCGTTTCTGGCGGTCGATAAGTGCCCGCGCTTCCGCTTCGCTTCGAATCTCTACTGCGCCTGGCTCGTAGTGAAACAACTTTCCGGTGTCGGCGTCGATGTCGAGCACCCGAACCGACAAGCGTTCTTGAAGATTTCGTCCGCTTCGCCGGCGAAACGCTTCCAGTTCTCGCCGTTCGCGGGCCGTGAGCGCCTTTTCCGTTCGCTCCGATGCGGTTACCACCGGCGTGCTGTTCGAACCCTCTTTCTTTTCAACGATGGGCAAAAGCAGGTAGATACAAAACAACAACGTGAGCACGTCGATCAACGGAATGAAAAACCGGGTGACACTCCGTCGCGGCATTTCGATCACGGCGACGCCTCCTCTGGCGGCGGCGACTCAGTACCGCTGAGCGCGAGTATGAGGTCTCGGCCCATGAGCACGACCCAAGTCGGCAGGATATTAATCAACGCCATGAATAGCCCGCTGCCGGTTGCGGTGATCGCCGGCGCATAAAGTTGGATGATCCGTTCCGGAGGGACCTGGCCGGTGATCTGACTGAACGTTTGTAATATTCCGGCGACGGTGCCGATCAGGCCAAGGAGCGGAAACCACTCCGCGGCCTGAGCCAAGTGGGAAAGCCAGTCATCGAAACGCTCATCAAACTTCGTTCCACGCCATTTCAATGCCCGCCATGAGAGAAACAACTGGAGCGAAAACAGGAACGCTCCCAGGCCGAGAATCAGCCAATTGATGTACGAAGTCCGGATGTTTCTGAGGTAGAAATCAAACGCGGCAGGAGGTGTAGCGGCCACGATTATGATGGCGGCTAAGAGTGGAACGATGCAGAAGCAAAACGGCAGGAACCGTTGAATCAAGATGCGTCGCACGGGCCTATCCCTCGCCGAGGGTTCACATTCCTGGCGAGGGTCATCTTACAAAAATCGTTGAGTCGAGACGCGCATCGAGTCACGTCGCCGACTAGTACCGCCACCGAAGCTCCGCGCGGATGGTGTCGTCGAACCAGCGGCTGCCCGTGAACGCGAAGGCGGAGCCGACGCCAAAGTCGACTCGGTCACAGAAGACGAAACGGAGGCCGGGGCCCGCGCTTGCAATGGTTGTGGAAGCGCTGTTGCCGAAGATGGTGTTGCCGACGGCGAAGTTGGTAACGGTATAGGCGCCGCCATAGATCGTCCATTCATTGAATTCTAACGTGCCGATGACTTGCAAGCGTTTCGTCGGTCCCCACAGGATATGGTTGAGACTGAAGTGATTGTGCCAGATGTTCGCCTGATAGACATCATCGCCCGCGATGGGAATCCAATAGGCGCTCATACCTTGAAGATAGGTAGTGCCGCCCAGATTCACGTTAAATAGAAGCGCGGGCTCTAACGAAACATGTCCGGTGCCGAGGCCCTTCCGAAATGCACCCGTCGGAATGAACGTTTTGAACTGGAACGTCAACTGCATTAGTTCACAGTCGCACAAGAGCGACTTGGTGCCCACGTTCATATCAGCAAAACCCGACTCGTTGCAGACGGCATCGGGCGCGCAAATCGGGCTCACATCGGCTTCGATGTGACGATAAGGCACCTCGATAAAGAAGCTGGCGCGGCCCGTTGCGGCTTCGGTGTACAGCGATAACTCATCGAAATCGACGCGGTTCGCGAGGAAATTTGGACCCTTACCGGCCGGTGGTACGGGGCGGCATGACGGAATAGACAGATTGCAGTCAGCAGGATTCACCCGTGCCCAAATGTACTCGGCACGATCCGGGTTTCTCAAGTCACGCGCCGCATCGACGCGAATGCGTGTCTGGGTAATGGGCCGAGCTGCATCCAGGAAGAAGCCCGCATCGGCGACGGCGAGCCATTTCGGCGGATCATAACAAGGATCTTTGCAACACAGGCATTCGTAGAAGCCGTGGAAGAATTTTCCGAAGCACGTTTCCGGATGGCAGCCCGGCTGGCAGTACGGCGATGCGTCCGGGCGACACCACCAATCGCAGCCATCACCGCCGCCGCACCCACCACAACTAGTGCAGCTCGTTTGGATGATATCGCTACTCGGTACGGCGGTCGGTGTCGAAGACGGTGCATCGGCCGTCACGACGGGACCGGTCGATGCACTTCCGCCGGGCGTTTGCGCTGCCGTAAAGCTCGGCGCAATTGCCGCAAGAACGATGGCCGCCATGCATCGGCTGACGCTTCGACCCATTGAACGAATCCACGGCCACGCTTTCATGATCAGGCTCCTTCGCCGCCCGGAACTCGAATCACCGGGATTAACGAATCGTCTCTCTCGATTGACAATGTCTATCTGCCTATCGACCTCCACAAAGGCAAACTTTGAGGAATCTGCGGGTTGTGCCCGTGTTGCAGACTGCGCCCGGCCCCCGGGTTCTTTGGTCCCCGGCGTTGTACTCGGCAAATCCGATATATCTTCAAGAGTCAGCCGTATCGTGGTCGAATACTTCATCGGGATAGCTCAAGCTCTCTCCGTTGCGCGCGGGAGATGCAAACGCCAAGGAAGGATGAGGCCATGAAAAGGTGGCAGAGATTTTTCGCCGGTGTGGCAGTTGCAACGGGCATGGTGGGCAGTGCCACTGCGCAGCAGTTTCCCGGAATCCCCTCTCCTACCCCGGTACCCGCGGCGCCCGTTCCTGCCGCGGCGCCGCAACAGACGTTGTGGAGTTGGCTGGGCGTTAGCAAACCGCAAAAAGAACAATGCCGGCAATGGCTTTGTCAGACGCAACTGGGTCTGTTACTGAGTAACGGTATGGCGCCGGCGTCCATGTTTTCCGGCGGCATTATTCCTCCTTTGTGTCCGGGTTTGCCGACCGCCGCAGAGTTGAATTCGGAGAACCCCGCGGTCGCCGCCGCCGCGAATATCAAGAAAGACGAAGCCGAAGCCAAAGCACGCCGTGCTGCGGTGCGCTATCTGTCCACGGTCAGTTGCCACTACTGGCCGGAAGCGGAAGACGCCCTCATTGCGGCGCTGATGTTTGATCGGAATGAATGCGTTCGGTGGGAGGCGGCGATCGCACTCGGCACCGGATGCTGTTGCACGAAGAATACCATCGAAGCACTCGCCATCACAGCGTCGGGCAGCAAGAAGAAGCGGAACTTCACGGAAAAATCCGAACGTGTTCGCGCTGCCGCCGAGGCAGCCTTGTACCATTGCCTCGATTGCTACCACGAGATCGTGCCGGCGCCGACGGGTCCGGAAAAACCGCCGGAAGAGCCAGCAAAGAGCCCGGAAGAACCGATTACCGCCAAGCCGCGGCCCAGCAACATACAGTTGGCCGCCTTCTATGCTGGGACGGAAAACAAATCGATGGCAGACGTCCTCGACAACGCTCGCAAAGTCCTACACGACACCGCTGCACGGACACCATCGCCAACGGGCAATTTCACGACGGGAAACCGAAACGTGTACCAGATCTTCACCAATTCCATGCAGTTACAATCGCGGAAAATGAAAGTCTTCGGCATCGAGCGCAACACTCAACCACCGGCGGCCGCCGAGCCTCAACCGGAAACGCCAAGCAATCTCATCCAATTGCTACGGAATCGGCGCGACAAACGCGACGCGGAAGACACGGAAGACGTCGACATGGGAATCCGCAAAACGCAACCGTCGAAGCCGATGGAAGTGATCCCGGCACATTCGACGGCACCCGTCGCTGTTCCACCGGCAGCACCGCCGGCTGTACACAAGAAATCGGAACCGGCGCCCAACGCACCCCCGGTTACCGCGGCCGAACCACCGCTGGCTGGGTTGGATCGCGCCAAGTCGGCAGCGCCGTCCGTTGCGACCAGCGGCACATCGGCAAACACGGACACGGATTCACAGGGCTGGTCCGCCAAGAAGGCAACGTCTCGTCTGTTGGACCGATTTACGAAGTCCAAGGCGCCTCCGAAGCCAGAGCCTGTTGAAGCACAGCAAGCTGCCCAAACTCCGACGCCGCCGATCAAGAAGGCCCCTCCGACGGTAGAGCCTGTTCAAGTCCAGCACGCTCCAGTACCGCCGACGCCGCCGATCAAGACCGTGGCCCACGTCCTCAGCCAACCATCGGCTCCTGTTGCGAAGATGTCTCCGGTCAGCAACAGCAGAACCTCCACGCCGATGCCAAGCACCGCTTTCGCGTCGTCGCCCAGTATTGCAACGAAACCGTTGATGGATCCGGCTGCCAGGACTTTGCCCGCCATTGCCCCGCCTGCGTCTACCGGGAACAATGCGATGGCGAGTGCAAAGCCGATGGTTCAGCCATCACCACAGGTCCGACCGACCGCGATCGTGGCGCACGCCTCCGATAGTTCGGCCACGAACGCTCGAGATCGAGGCATGCCCAGCGTTCCCGGCTTGCTGATCATCTTCCAGGATTCGCCGGAATCTCCGCAGCGGCAATGGGCGGTTCAAGTGCTCTCCCGACATGACTGGAACCGGCATCCAGAAGTGGTGCCCGCCCTGCTAGCCGGCGCCCAAAAGGACACCGACCGCGCGGTTCGGATTCAATGCATCCGCTGCCTTACCACACGCCAGATCAACTCGCCCGCGGTGCTGGCCGCGTTCCGCGACTTACAAAAGGACACCGATCCACGCGTTCAGCAGGAAGCAAGCGAAGGTTTGGCACGCCTAAGCGGCGGCGCCACGGGCACGTCGGCCGGTGAGGTAGGATTCGCCAATCCGCGCTAGCGCTATTTAGGTCGCCGCGGTGGACACTTACTTCGCTCGAAGACTCGCTGGGTGCGCTTCTCGGATCAATGGCAACTTCCTTCCCTTCTACGACGATTCGACTTATCATTCATAAGTTCCCTTTTCATCTGTAATGTCGCTGCCTGGGTTTCGGCGCACGGGTAGCTCGTTTCGGAAGGGCCCCAACGTCGTGGCACGCATCAATCCCGAAGACTGGGACCGGCTTCAAGGACTTGTTGAAACATTCGAGGACAACTGGGAGAAAACTCCGCATGCTGCGACCGTCGCTGGCCTCAAGGAATTCCTGCCGCCGGCCAATGATCCCCTCCGAGCGCCGTGCATCGTCGAGCTCGTGAAAAGCGACCTGGAGATACGCTGGCGCCGCGGCGAGGGGGCCGTGCTGGAAGCCTACGTTCAAAGCCTCCCCGAAATCGGTAACGTTGATGCTCTACCGGCCGCGCTACTATACGAAGAGTTTAGGGTTCGACGTCGCTACGGCGATCGGCCGGAACTGAGCGAATATCGAACACGTTTTCCACGCCAATTTGGCGAGTTGGAAAAACTCGTTCACGAGCACCCGGTCCCCGACACGACGTCGACGCCGCCGCCGTCTTTGCCGACCGTAACACCCGCGCCGCGCGTCAAGGTTGACGGGAACGTAACGCCGGACATCGGCAGCGGGTACCGCTTGGTTCGCCGCATCAATCGCGGTTCGTTCGGTGAGGTATGGCGTGCGGAAGCGCCCGGCGGCGTGGAAGTCGCCGTCAAGATTATCTATGGCTCGGTTGCAGAAGCCCAAGCGCAGCGCGAACTTCAAGCACTAGAGTTGATCAAGAAGCTGCGCCATCCTTTCTTGGTGCCGCTTCATGCCTTTTGGCAACTTGAAGATCGGCTCATCATCGCGATGGAATTAGCCGACGGCAGCGTCCGCGACCTGGAAGAAGAACGCCGGCGTGCCGGCGAACCCGGCTTGCCGCTGGACGAATTACTGCTCTACGTTCGCGAATCCGCCGAGGCGCTCGATTATCTTCACGACAGGCGTGTCCTCCACCGTGATATCAAGCCGGAGAACATCCTCGTGCAGGCCGGCCATGCCAAGGTGGCCGACTTTGATTTGGCCCGCGTCGTGGAGCAGTCACGCCGGCTGAGTGCGGCGAGCCACTGCGGGACACCCGCGTACTCAGCGCCCGAAGTCTTTTGGCGCGGAAAAGTCGGCGCCGGCAGCGATCAATACAGCCTTGCCGTCACTTACGCGGAGCTGCGTCTGCACCGAACTCTCTTTCAAACCAAGAGTTGGTTTCAACTCATGCACGATCACCTCCAGCGATTGCCTGAGCTAAGTCCGTTGCTCGATCCCGAGCAGGCGGTCTTGCGAAAAGCCCTGGCAAAGGATCCGGCCGACCGCTTCACCACGTGCCGTGATTTTGTCCATGCGCTGGAGCGTGCGGTTCCCCGGTAAGAAGTGCATTCATTCTCAATCTCATAAAGGAGAACATTACGTGCAACTTGGAATGGTCGGCCTTGGACGAATGGGACAGAACATGGTAGTCCGCCTGGCGAAAGCCGGGCATCAGTTAGTTGTGAATGATCGCGACGCGGCCGCGATGCGGGAAACGCTGGATCGCGTGACAAAGGAAGCTAGCAGCAAAACCGTGTCGGCCGCATCGCTGCAGGAATTTGTAAAGAATCTAACGCCTCCACGGGCGGTCTGGCTCATGGTACCGGCCGGCGTCGTCGACCGCCTGATCGCGGACCTGGTTCCGCTGCTACAGAAGGGCGACATCCTCATCGACGGCGGCAACTCCTATTACATCGACGACATTCGCCGAAGCAATGACCTCGCGGCGAAAGGAATTCACTACCTCGACGTCGGCACCAGCGGCGGCGTTTGGGGGCTGGAGCGTGGATACTGCCTGATGATCGGCGGCGACGACACGGCCGTGAAACATCTTGATCCGATTTTCAAAACGCTCGCTCCAGGTGAAAGCAAAACTCTTCCAACCAAGGTTCAAGCGCTGGACGATTCGGGTAACTCTACGGGAAAATCGCGTGTCGCTGCCGGCACCGCCGTTCAGGGTTACTTGCACTGTGGGCCGTCGGGCGCCGGGCACTTCGTCAAGATGGTGCACAATGGAATTGAGTACGGCGTGATGGCAGCGTACGCCGAAGGCTTCAACATCCTCAAGAGCGCCAACGTCGGCAAAGAGGGGCGCGAACACGCCAGCGCCGAAGTGACACCCTTACGTCATCCGGAGCATTATCAATATGACTTCAGTCTTCAAGACGTGGCCGAGGTTTGGCGGCGGGGCAGTGTCATCGCGTCGTGGTTGCTCGACCTGACGGCGGAGGCACTGTTGGAAAATCCGAAGTTGCCAAAAGAAGAAAAAACCGTCGCCGAACACGGCGTTCCCGACTCCGGCGAGGGTCGATGGACGATCCAGGCGGGGATCGACGAAAGCGTCCCGTGCACCGTACTCAGCGCCGCCCTGTACTCGCGTTTCGCATCGCGGCACGAAGGAGATTTCGCCTGGAAGGTGCAACAGGCCATGCGCCGCAAGTTCGGCGGCCATTAATGATGACCAAAGAACACGATCGCCTACGCGAAGTCCGCGACGACATTTGGGGTTGGCGGCGGTGGGGACCGTACGTCAGCGACCGGGCCTGGGGTACCGTGCGCGAAGACTACAGTCCCGACGGCAGCGCCTGGGAGTTTTTTCAGCACGACCTTGCTCGCAGCAAAGCCTACCGTTGGGGTGAAGATGGCATTGCCGGTATCTGCGACCGCTTCCAACTTCTGGTCTTCGCACCCGCCTTCTGGAACGAGCGCGATCCGATTTTGAAGGAGCGGCTCTTCGGACTCATTCCGTCCGAAGGAAACCACGGCGAAGACGTGAAGGAGTACTATTTCTACCTCGACAACACGCCGACGCACTCGTACATGAAGTTTCTCTACAAGTATCCGCAGACGGCGTATCCGTATGCGTGGCTGGTGGAGGAGAATCAACGGCGCAAAGGACAAGGCCCGGAATTCGAGTTGCTCGACACGGGTATTTTTGATGAAGATCGTTACTTCGACATCTTTGTGGAGTACGCGAAGTTCACTCCCGAAGACATTGGCATCCGCATCGAAGCGGTCAACCGCGGCCCCGAAACCGCACCGCTTCATGTCCTCCCGCATTTGTGGTTTCGTAACGTGTGGGCATGGGGCGCCGATCACTTGCCGACGCCAGAGGTGAGGCTTGGCGCGAAGAACGAGAATTATCTCCGCCTCGTCGCCGATGACTGCCGGTTGTCGGAACAAGCCCACATCTACGGGGAGTACCGACTCGGGAAACGAACGCTATATGCGCCCCTCGACGGCACGCCGCTCTTCACGGATAACGAAACGAATTCCGAACGCGTGTTCGGCCTGGGCAACGCCAACCGGACGCCGTTTGTGAAAGATGCCTTTCATCGGCAAATAATCGACGGTGAATCGTGCGTCAATCCTCAACACATCGGCACGAAGGCCGCCCTCCATTATCGGTATTCCATTCCGCCTGGCGGCTCGGCCGTGCTTCGACTTCGATTGTCCGATAATGGAGATTTGGCAAAGCCGCTCGACGAAATCGACGACCTGGTGTCTCGCCGCCGAGCGGAGGCCGACGAATTCTACGAAAGTCTGTATCCGCCGCAGGCCAGCGAAGACGAGAGACGGATTCATCGACAGGCACTGGCAGGTCTGCTTTGGACTAAGCAATGCTACCTCTACGACGTGAACGTTTGGTTGAACGGAGACAACCCGCAGTGGCCACCGCCCGCGTCGCGCCGCACCGGCCGCAATCGGCATTGGCCGCAACTTAATTCGATGCGGGTCATGACCGTACCGGACAAGTGGGAGTATCCGTGGTTCGCGGCGTGGGATCTTGCATTTCAAAGCGTTGTCTTCGCACAGATCGATCCGCAATTCGCCAAGGACCAGCTTTGGTATTTGCTCTTTGAGCAGTTTCAACATCCCAACGGCCAGATCCCCGCTTACGAATGGGAGTTCTCCGACTTGAATCCGCCGGTTCATGCGTGGGCCGTTTGGCGGGTGTACAACATGGAGAAGTTTCGCACCGGGACGGCGGATCGTGCATTCCTGGAGCAATGCTTCCACAAGTTGCTCATCAACTTCGCCTGGTGGGTCAACAAAGTCGACCGCGAAGACAACTGCATCTTCGAGGGCGGCTTTCTTGGGATGGATAACATCGCGATCGTCGACCGCAGTGAGAAGTTTCCCGACGGGGCCGTGCTCGAACAAGCCGATGCGACCGGCTGGATGGGCATGTTCTGCCTTAACCTCATGCGCATGGCTTTGGAGCTTGCCAAGGATGATCCGGTGTACGAAGGACTCGCAGGCAAGTTTTTCGAGCATTATGTCTACGTCGCGGCCGCCATGAAGAAAATGGGGAACCGCCCTTACGCGCTCTGGGATGAAGACGACGGCTTCTTCTACGATGTCCTGCGTTGTCCGGACGGCCGTTTCACCAAATTCCGCGTCCGTTCGCTGGTCGGAATCATTCCATTGTTCGCGGTCGAGCACCTCGAACTTCCATGGATATCGCGCTTCCCGAAATTCACGGCACAAGTCAATTGGTTCCTCACCCGCCGCAAAGACCTGGTTGCCGACGTCGTGCATACCGTCGAACGCGACGGACTGGTCACCCATGTGCTCACCATCGTCAATGACAAGCAACTGGTGCGACTGTTGGAACGAATTTGGAATGAGACCGAGTTTCTTTCACCGCACGGCATCCGCAGCCTGTCGAAAGCCCATGAGACGCAACCATTCCAGCTCGACGGTCAGGTCGTGGGTTACGAGCCGGCCGAGGCGGTAACCAAGATCAAAGGCGGCAACTCCAACTGGCGCAGGCCCGTATGGTTTCCGACATGTTTCCTGCTCATCGAATCGCTTCGAAAGTTAGGCAAGGCGCATGGACCCAACTTTCGCATCAACCCACCCGCCAGCAACGGCCGGCCGATTACCTTCGACGACATGGCCGGCGAGCTTGCTGACCGACTAATCCGTATCTTCACCCGTGACGCCTCGGGCCGGCGTGCGGTCTACGGCGACAGCCGAAAGTTTCAGGAAGATCCGCATTGGCGAGATTTGCTGCTTTTCTTTGAGTACTTCCACGGTGATAATGGCACGGGCTTGGGGGCGTCACACCAAACCGGCTGGACGGCGCTCATAGCGTCCTTGATTGACGAATGGCGGGGGTGACCAAAGGATGAAGGATGAAGGATGAAGGATGAAGGATGAAGGATGAAGGATGAAACGGAATAAAGCGAAACCTCTACATCATGTCGTCGTGTGGGCCGCCGTCTCTTTTCTGGCGACTGGCTGCTCGTCCAAGCCCGCGCTGCAAGCCGTCGGCATGAGCGAGACGGAAAATCTGTCCAAGATCGAGCGAGCCTTCGATAGCGCACGGGAGAAACTGGGGCGGCCACCGGCAAACTTGGAACAGCTCAAACCGTTCCTGAAAGAGTTCGGCGACGCGGACCAAATCCTGCGTTCGCCGCGTGACGGTGAGCCGTATGTTATCATCTACGGCATCGACATCCGCAGGCCTTTCGAGATGCCGCCGCCGATTTGGGCACACGAAAAGAATGGGGTCGACGGCAAACGATACGTCCTCACCGTAATGGGACCGGTTTCGATGACGGATGAGGAGTTTTCAAAGGCGAAGTTTGTCAAACCGTAGGGGCGAGCCGAGGGAATCCATTATGAACAGACGTCCTCGGTCGGCATTCACCCTTATCGAGCTTCTCGTCGTTATCGCCATCATCGGCATACTCATCGCCCTGCTACTCCCTGCCGTGCAGCGCGTCCGCGAGGCGGCCAATCGAACTCGGTGCGGAAACAACTTCAAGCAGATCGGCCTCGCGTGCCAGTCGCACCACGATGTCCACGGCTATCTGCCGGACGCGGGTGGCCATTGGTCGGCCAAGCGCAGCAAGACCGCCGACGGCACGCCGCTCTCCGCCCCTAAGCAAGACTGGGGCTGGGCGTATCAAATCCTGCCATACATCGAACTCCACCATGTTTGGAAGCTTCCGAAGGATAGCGATGTCGCCGCACAGCCGGTGCCGATTTACTTTTGCCCCAGCCGACGGACATCAATTTATTGGGTGCTTCCGGGCGTTCAAAGTGGAATGCCCAGCGGGCCGCGTGGCCAGATCGATTATGCGGCCTGCGGCGGCACTGTCGTCGATAAAGAATTTCCTGACAGCTACAAGGGCCTTAACGGGATGATGATCAGTCGCGCGGATGCCTCGGGCACGAAATCCAGTCCCGTCGTCAGACTTGGCAACGTACCGGACGGCGCTTCAAACACGCTGATGATCGGCGAACGCAATGTCAACATCGCACTGCTCGGCGACTTGGTTAATCAAGGATGGGACGAGAACAACGGCTATATCGACGGTTGGGATTGGGACACCGTTCGCTGGGCATATCAACCGCCAGCTCCTGACCGTTACGACACTTCTCTCTGGGACAAACGTTTCGGCTCATCGCACACCGCCGGCTTCATGGGCGTCCTCGGCGACGGCTCCGCCCGGCTCATCAGCTACCACGTGTCGTTGGATGCCTTTCAGAAGCTCTGCAATCGAGAGAACGGGGTCGCGACGGGGTGGGAGTAGACGAGATCGGCTTCACTTGGTGCTCGAACCGATAATCGACGGTCCAGATCCCAGAAGTAGGTAACCTCACCTTACGGGAGATCTCCGGTCACTTACGTTCCCGGCTCGCCCATCATCATCAAACGGATCGAAGTCGATCGTCACCAAGTAAGCCGGCAGTGATGGTTGCGAGCGGGGCGTGTTAACGCCCTGAACGCCAACCGTTTCCAGGGCGTTGACACGCCCCGCTCGCCTTGTTGCTTCTGAATTCTCGCCTGACCCGTTCCGCCCTCCCACCGTCACGCTCGTCTCGCCGTCGATGGAGCTGTTGGCCGTGTCGGTTGCCGTGATGGTTTGCACGCCGACGGTGAAGAGGGTGACGGAGAAATTCTTCACGCCGTTGGTGAGCGTCGAGTCGGCCGGCAGGATGGCCGATGGATCGCTGCTCGTGAAGTGGACGGTGCCGCTGTATTGGCCCGCCTTGTTCCCGTACTGATCCTGTGCTTCGACGGTAAGCTGGAAGGGAACGCCGGCCACGACGGGATCGCGCGGAGTTAACTTGAATGCCACCGCCGGGCCGGGTTTGATCGGGAACGTCACAGAGCCGGTAATCGCACTATTGGCGGTGTCGGTCGCGGTGACGGTTTGTTGCAGTGCCTTGAACATCGTGAAAGAAAACGTCGCGATGCCGTTCGTCAGTTCTCCGTTGGGCGGGAGAATGGCGTTGGGATCGCTGCTGGAGAAGGTCACCGTGCCGTTGTACGTGTTGATGAAGTTGTTGAAGGCGTCCCGGGCCGTCACCGGCATCTGGAAAGAAACACCGACGAAGGGTGCGATCGACGGCGACGTGATCAAGAATGTCGACATCGGAAGCGCGTTGATCGTAATGGTGTTCTGATCGAACAAGCCGCCGTGAACCGGGTCTGCCACGGCCAAGTTTCTAGGCCCTCCCGTTTTCAACGTGACACTCGCGGTCGCCGTTCCGTTGACCAGCGTCACCACGTCAGGAAAGTCCGCCTGGTAATCATTGCCGGCGAAGAATACCGTGCCCTGGTAGCTAGTTGCCACGTTGCCGAATGCATCCAATGCCTTGATCGTCGTCGTGAACGGCGTACCGGCATTGATGGAGGACACGGCGGTCAAATCCAATCGGACGGCGGCGGTTGGATTGACCGTGACTGTGTCAGACCCAAATATCGACGGGTTGACGTCGCTGACCGTGACACTTTTGCTCCCGGCCGACTTCAGAACGACGGGAACCGTTGCCGTACCGCCGTCGAGAGCAATGCCAATCGGCAAGATCGCCTGACCATCGCTACTCACGAACGTCACCAAGCCTGCATAGTTCGGTGTCGGATTATTGAACGCATCGAAGGCCGTGACCGTTCCGGCTAGCGGACCGCCCGCGTCGGTTTGAGTGGGCAGGGAAAGATTGAATGAAGTCGCGGCGGCGGCGTTGACATTGGTCGATCCCGAACCGGTGATGGTTGCATTTACCGTGTCGGTTGCCGTTACCGACTGGTTCCCCGCCGTCTTTAGAGTGATGGTGAAACTACGGCTGCCGTTGATCAATGTGGAATTGGCGGGCAACACCGCCTGGGCATCGGTGCTTGCGAACGTTACCAGGCCGCCATAATTCGTCACCGTATTGCCAAACGCATCGCGTGCCGTCACGGTGATGGCAAAGGGAACTCCCGCTGTTTCCGCCTGGGGAACGGTGACCGCGAAGCTAGCGACGGCCGCCGGATTCACAACGACTGATGCGATGCCGCTAATCGGGCGAGCGCCTCGGGCAACGGCAACCAGCGAATGCAGGCCCGCCGTCTTGAATGTCGCACTCGTTGTCAGCGTGCCGTTGACGAAGGGCGTTGGCCCCGGCAGTGCCGCTTGGCCGTCGGTGCTGAGAAAGTTCACCACGGCGGAGAACCCGGTCGCCACATTGTTGAATAAGTCGCGCGCCGTCACGGTCACGGAAAACGGAGCGCCGGCAACGCTCGATGCCACCGCGGTTACATCCAACTTCGTGGCCGCGGAGGGCGCCACGGCCACGGCTGTGCTCGCGCCGGTTATGCCTGCGTTGACCGTGTCGGTCGCCGTAATGGTGCGGCTGCCCGCCGTCCGAAGCACCACCGTAAAGGACGCGGTTCCGTTCACCAGCGTCGTGCTCAACAGGAGTATTGCCTGTCCATCATTGCTTGTGAACTGCACCGTGCCGGTATATCCGGTTGCGGGATTATCCGATGCGTCGAGAGCCACGACCGTTACCGAGATCGGCACTCCCGCCGTCGCGTTCGCCGGGACCGACACGGCAAACTTGGCCGCGGCAGTTGGAGCTGTCGCCCCGACGGGGACGCTGGCCGTGTCGCGAATGTCGGAGTTTACCGTATCCCGGGCGTTGACGATCTGGTTGCCGTTCGTTTTCAGGGTTACCACAAACGTCTTCGAGCCGCCCGGCAGCGTCGAGTTTGCGGGAAGCACGGCCATCGGATCGGAACTGGTGAACGTAACCGTCCCGGTGTAACCGGTGGCCTTGTTGCCAAATGCGTCCCTGGCGGTCACCGTAATGTTGAAGGGCGTGTTCGCCTGCACAACGACGGGCATCGACATATCGAGCGAGGCCGCCGCATCGGGATTGACGGTGACCGAGTCGCTCCCGGCGATCGAGGGGAACGATGCGTCGGTAGCGGAGACGGTATGATTGCTCGCCGTCTTCAACGTCACCATGAACGTGCCGGACCCCGACGTGAGGTTCGCATCCGGAGGCAATAGGGCCTGCCCATCGCTGCTGGTGATCTTCACCAACCCGCCATATCCCGCAACGACATTTCCATAGATGTCCTTGGTGGTGACCATAATCGAAAACGGGCTCCCGGCCAAAGTAGTCGCCGGTGCCGTCACTTCGAAACCGGCCACCGCGCTTGCGACGACGAAAATGCCGCCGCTCGTTCCCGAAATCGAACCGTTCACGGCATCCGTCGCCGTCACTGTTCGTGATCCGGTAGTCCGTAGCGTGAAGTTGAACGTGCCGACGCCGTTGGTCAGCGTGGATTTGTTGGGCAACACGGCCGCCGGATCGGTGCTCGTTGTCGTCACGGTTCCGGTGTAACCGGTCGCGATGTTGCCGAAGGCGTCGAGGGCGATTAGTGACATCGAAATCGTCTTACCGGCCCGTGTCACGCCTGGAGAGTCAATTTCGATACTCACGGCGGCGCCGGGGATGACATCAACAACGCTGCTGATGCCATGTAATTCCGGTTGCAACGTGTCGTTGACGATGAAGTTTTGCCCGCCCGCATTCCTGAGCGTGATGGTGAACGTGCCCACGCCGTTGACAAGCGGTGTATTCGCCGGGAGCACGGCGTCCGGATCGCTGCTGAAAAATCCAATCGTGCCGTTATAGCCGGTGACGTTATTGCCCAGCGCATCCTGAGCCACGACGGAGATGCTGAAGGGCATCCCCGCTTTGGCGTCTCGCGGGATGGCAACGAGAAAATGATCGAGGGCCGCGCTCTGAACACCAATGTTCACGCCGCCGGAGATCGTCGCGTCGGCGATGTCGGCCGCACGGATCGTGTGCGTTCCTGGTTTTCTCAACTTCAGATGATTGAAGCTGTGAATCCCTTCATCATTGGTCGTGAACGTGTAGTCAACCGGTAGATCGGCGCTGCCGTCGGTGCTCGAAAAATGAACCTGGCCGGTATACCCCGGAACCGGCCGCCCGAAGATATCCAACGCGGTCACCGTGACGCTGAACGACTCGCCGGCAACGGCGCTCGCCGACGCGGAGACTTGCAAGCGCACCGCCGTTGGAGTGAGCAGAAAGGCCCGCTCCTCGCCGGTCGAAATCTTGCGCGAGCCGACGATCTGGCCCTTGTCGTTGATTCCGCCGGCCCCGAATACCCACTCGTTGGGATTCTGTACAACCAGATCGCTCAGATCGTACATCGTGCCATTGAAATAGACGTAGCCCCGTTTCTCACCGAGCGTGTAGGAATACGCGCCGACGCAAACGCCAAACGAATTGATGCCTGCCGATTCACTGCTGCGATTTCCTTCGCCGTCGGCGGGTATCGAACTGAGGTCGGTCAGTTCGCCGTTCTCGTACAGGTACGCGTGGTGGTCGCCGGAAACGTTGCCCAGCTTGGCTTGTCCAAGAATAAGGCCGTTTTCGTTGATGTCCTTGATCATGCTGCCGACGCCGCCCGGAAACGTGGCGTTCGGTAGGGTGGTAAACGGCGTCCCGTTCTGAGAGGTCGCCGAGTAAATCAAGGTTTGCGGCGTCGCGGTGTAACCGCCGATCAAACCGGAGTTGTTGATGCTGTGAGCGACACTGCCAGGATTGGCGAGGGCGCCGAGGTCCACCATCGTCCCCGTCATGCCGTTCGGCTGGTCCGGGTCCCACAGGAAGCCGTGATGGACAACGGCATTGAAGTAGGCTTCTCCCACGATCTGCCCGAGGTCATTGATGTCGTAGGCATTGCTGTCGGTGTCGACGGCGAAGCTCCCGAGGTCGATCATCGTTCCGTCTTTCCACAGGAACGCATGATTGGTTCCGTCCGCGAGGGCTGATTGTCCGACCACTTGACCTTGGGCATTGACGTTGTTGGCGATGCTGCTCACGCCGCCGAGCGTCCCAAGGTCGGTCATGACACCGTTCTCCCAGAGGAACGCATGTCTTTCACCGTCCGGCGCGTCCGCCCACCCGACGATCTGCCCCGAGTCATTGATGCGATGAGCGGCGCTGTCGGGACCGCCAAGAGTCCCCAGGTCCGTCATGATGAAGCTGGGTGTCCAACGATCTTCGAGCATCTCCAGAGTGAGGATGGAACGCCAGCGGCGTGGCCGGCGCAGCCTTATGGACTCAGCCGCGCCATGCGTTGAAGGTTTCATGACTATCACCCTGAGTCGTAGATTCGATCGATTCCCCGTTCGTGGCTCCGGCTCACGGCAGGGTTGCAAGAGTGTCCCGATTGGGTGCCAGTATCGACCGCAATGCGTGGGGTGTCAAGGAAATTCCCGTTATCGGGCGATGTAGAAACCAACACCAGAAACGAAAAAACCCCGGTCAGAGACCGGGGTTTTGTCGATTGACTTTATGTCGCCTATTCACGCCGGAGCAGGAAGATCTGGATGATGTACCAGAACATCAACGCCACGCTGGCGAAGAGCGCCAGCGACGCGGCGACGTGTTGGTCCGTGCGGTAATGGTGCAGGACGTTCGACGTGTGATACAGAATGTAGCCGGCCGCTAGTGCGACCATGGCATAGCAGAAGAACGTGCCGAGCGAGATGCCGAAGATCATCGCGGCCACGATGATACCGACCGCCACCCAACCGAGCACCGACAACGCAGTCCCCATGAAGGAGAAGTCACGCTTGGTTACCAGCACGGCGGTGGTAAGCCCACCGAAGATGGCCAAGGTGACGATCCCCGCGGACGGGATAATGTTCTGCCCGGGCGCCAGAAGCTCAACGATCGTGAGCAATGGAACAAAAATGAGCGCCTCGATTACGACGTATAAGCCGAGGCCGAGATACTGCATTCCCTGAGACACATCGGAATTCGCCCATTTCTGGGCAATGTTGCCGACGAGCATGAAGACCACGAGAACGACGATCCAACCGAGTTGGCCTCCTGACATCATCACCTGAGTGATGCTTTCTTTGACACCCGGAATGTTCAATAAGAGCGCTTCGAGCCCGATGAACGCCAAGATGGCGAGGGCCAAGTGAAAATACGTTCGGCGAATGAACGCCGCCCGCACCTCCGTCGGCGCTTCGGCCGCGAGCGGATAATCAAGCGCGTATTCGTGGGCCATGGATAGCTCCTTTATCGTTGAGATCGGGATATATATCGGTCGTTTCGCATTGTCATCCTAGCTCGCCGGTGGCCTGGGTGCAAGCGATGGCTGGAAACCGGACCGCCGGATTTGCAACTTCGAGCGAAACGTCGTAAGTAATCTTCATTACAGTAATTTCCAGTGCAGCATACTTGCCCAATGATGCCGGCCGCCGGCAGGGAGAAACTGTGATGAATACACGTACTTTGACGACGCAGCTCCTACTTCGATTCTCACTCGGAACCCTTATGACCGTGGGCGCTCTTTCCTTGACGGGTTGTTCCGGCAAGGCAACGACCAGTCGCGCTGTTGTTGCCGAGGGGCCGACCACCTTCGAGGGCGCGGTGGACTATGCAACGGCAAACTTCATTTCCGGTTGGGCTTGGGACAAGACGAAGCCCGATCAACCGATAGAAGTCGACATTTTCGACGGCACGACCCGTCTGGGCACGGTGATGGCTGACATGCTCCGCGAAGACCTGAAAGCCAAGGGCCGGGGCAACGGCCGTCACGGCTTCGAATTCCCCACCCCGGCGACTCTGAAAGACGGTAAGTCCCACACGATCCACGTCCGAGTGAAAGGCACCGACTTCGAACTCCACGACTCGCCGAAGCCGTTGAAGAATTGACACACTCCAAGGCGAATTCGGTAAGGGCGGTTATTTGCCGTCGCCTTCCATCGGCAGCTCGGGTTCGACTTGCGCTATCAGTTTTTGAAAGTCCTCACGTGAGCGCAGCGGATTTAGATCCTTTGCCGTTTGCAGGTGCACACCGTCCCTGTAACCCGCGGCAACGGCGTGCGTGAGCATTGTCATCGCCTTGTCGGCATACGACTGGATCTGCTTCTCGCGTTCCTCCGCACTGAGATGGTCGGCCTTCTCCACGATGGGAACACACCGAGCGAGAGCGGCGGCGGCAAAGTAGGCGTTGTTGGCAGGATCCCAACCTAAGTCGCGGATGCGGGCCGCCGTTTCCATCGCCGCCGTATGGTTGCCAAGTCCTGCACTGCATTGAACCTGAACGCGCAAATGGTCGCGATAGAACTGGCGATACTCCGGGTGCCGAGGATTGGCTTTGAGTGCCTCCTGGTGATTAGGCAGTGACTCCTCCAGCCTCCGCCGTGCTTCTACGTGGTCGCCGCGATCGTTGGCCAGCATGGCGAGGCTCACCAGGGTTCCACCAAGTTGACTACGGTGATCCGGCATGCCAGGGAACTCGGCGACGAGTTGACTACCTATGGCCAGCGCCTCCATGCAAACCGCCACTGCTTCCTGATTTCGATCGGTGCTCGCAAGCAGCCGGCTTAGATTGTTTTGGCTCTGGACCAGGTCTAGGCGGAAATCGCGGCGCGTTGGGAAGTCGGCAGCCAGTTGTTTGAAGTGACCAATGGCGTCCGTGAACTGCGGCTCTGCTTCCGAAAGCCTACCCACGTTGAAGAGCAAGCGTGCCAGGTTTCCATGGCTTCGGGCGAGTTCCTGGCGTACATCGGGGCGGCCTGACAACTTGGCGGCCAGTTCCTTGCGGATCGCCAGCGTTTGAATAAACGCCGCTTCTGCTTCCCACATTTGGCCGGCGTCCGTGTTGAGAACGCCCAAATTGTTGTAGCCCCTCGCCAAGTCCTGACGGAATTCGACGCGGTCGGGAAACTCGTCGGCGAGACTTTTTTGAACTTCCACTGCGTTGGTGTAGTGTGCTTCCGCATCTTTCAAGCGTCCCGCAGCACGAACCAGCACACCGAAGTTGCCGTAACACCGCCCCAAAGCTTGGCGAAATTCGGTGCGGTCCGGATACTCTTTTGTGAGTTGTTTGAGGATATCCGCGCAATTGGTGTAGGCCGCCTCCCCATCTTTGAGCCGGGCGTTAGCGCGAAACAGAAGTCCCAAATTGCCGTGGCTCAGCGCGAGGTCCCGGCGGAATTCGGGACGGTCAGGAAAGTCGTTGGCCAGTTGTTGGTACTGAGCCACCGCCCGCTCATAGGATGCCTCCGCTTCTGTTGGTTCGCCGAGCCGAAGCCGCATCACACCTACGCGAAGATTCCCCTCCGCGCGGACGGCCCGCTGTTCGACATCGTCGCCTGGTAATGCAGCGAATTCCTCGTACTGGCGCTGTATCTCGCGGAGAAAACGGCGGTCTTCATCGGTCAACACTCCCCGGCGCGCTATCTGTTGTTCGACCACATCGTCGGTTAGCTTGCGTAAGGCCGTCATGGCCAGCCCACGTGCATGCGTTTCCGCTTGAAGCGCCTTATCTTTCTGATCGCGCTCGTGTGCCGTTTGGCGCCGTTCGCGCTCCACGCTGACCAGGCCTATGACCAGTGCTACGACGGCAGTCGCCACGAGCGCCGCCACGCTGCTTGCCACCGTGCGGTGCCGCCGAACCCAGCGACGTGCCCGTTCTCGCCACGGTTCCCGGTACGCCGCGACCGGTTCGTCTGCCAACCAATGTTCGATGTCATCGGCGAGATCACGTGCACTCGGGTAGCGATCCTCGGGCCGCGTTGCCATCGACTTAAGGCACACGGCTTCCAACGCGCGGGGGACATTTGATTTCATCCGACTCGGCGGTGGAAAGTCACCTTTCTGAGTTCGTTCGAGGGCGGTCTCCGGTCCAATGTGCCTGAATGGTCCATCGCCGACGAGAAGGAAATACAGTGTGGCGCCGAGGCTATACACGTCGCTGGCCGGCCCAATCTTCTCGAGTTGCCCCGACGCCTGCTCGGGACTCATGAATCCGACGGTGCCGATCGCCGACCCTGCCATCGTCTCAGATTCGGCAGTGCCTGAATCTGCCCCGCCGCTTGCTGAATTCTGATTTTCCACTCCTGAACCAGGACTACTGACCCCTGACTCCTGACCGAAAACTCCTGCCTTCGCTAGTCCCCAATCGACGACGACCGTCTCGCCGTAGATTCCAACCATCACATTGGCGGGTTTCAAATCGCGGTGCAGCACGCCACGGCTATGGGCATAGGCCACGGCATTACATACATCGATAAACCGACGCAACAGCCCGCGTAGAGCTAAACTTCGTTCACCTGGGTTTCGGCCGTGAACGTCGGCCTCGTGGAAGCGGGTGATCTGATCCTTGAGGTTGTCACCTTTGATGAACCGCATGGCGTAGAACGGGCGCCCATCGGCGTATGCTCCCAAGCTGTAAATGGGCACGATTCCAGGATGCTCCAACCGGCCCGTGATCTCGGCTTCGCGAACGAAGCGATTGCGGCTGGCGACCTCGTTGGCGTGCCGTGCGCAGATCTCCTTTAGTGCCACTTCACGATGCAATTCCGTATCCTCGGCGACAAACACCTCACCAAGCCCACCAGATGCATGGGGCCTCAAGACCCGATAGCGACTTAAGGCCGCCGCGCGGGAAGGAGGAACGGATTCAGTCGTCGCGGCGCCATGTTGCTCGCTGTTTGAGTCGCCGCTCGACGGCGTCGCGTCAGTGGTTTGATCGAGGTCGACGGTTCCGGATGAAGTGCTTCCCGGTGTGGTAGGAACATGGGCGGGGAGATTATTCTCATCCGACGATGACTCGGTGGACGGACTCGGCATGGCCTGTGTCTCCATGTGCCCGAATTTCACGGGTCGATGGTTTAGGATACGGAAAACGTTTGATTAAGATGGCACGCCGCGGCCTCCGTCCGGTTCGCCTTGACCCTCCGCGCCCGCTTCGGTACAAACGCCCGCTCTATGCGAAAACTCACGGAGGACAGGGGAAATGCGCCCACGGCGGATACCGACTCCATAACGGAAAAGGGGTTGATCCGGGCGCCATTCTACGAACAGAGGAGAACCGGGACGTGAAAAGAATCAGCGTTATCTTGGCAGGTTTGGCGACCCTGGCCGGCGGCGCCTATTTGGGCAGTCAAGGCCGGGCGCAGAACGGCAACCAGCCCGCCTCGGCACCGAAGGTTGCCCCGTTGCAAACGCGCATCGGGTTGATCAACATGGGCCAGGTCATCAAGAACTACAACAAGTTCAAGGTCTACCAAGACCAGATGAAACGAGAAATGGAGCCCATCCAGAAACAAATCGAAGCGAAGAACGCGGCGATCACCGGCAAGCAGACCCAGGCGGCGGATCCGAAGACGGCACCGGCGACCCGGGAGCAACTCGAACGCGAAATGAAGGTGATGAAGCGGGAAGCCCAAGACATGGTCGACGAGGTCAACAACAAGCTCACCAAACAGCGCGTCGATCAGCTCGTAACGATCTACAAGGACGTGCAACAGGCCGTCACGGCTTACGCTCGCTCCAACGGCTTCGAATTGGTCATGCAGTACAGTGATGCCGTTGATCCGGCGGAAAAGTACAGCGCCACCAGCCTGCAGCAGAAGCTCGGAAACATGGCGTGCTTCCCGGTGTATAACCACGATCAGATGGAAATCACCGCCGTCGTGACCGACATGCTCAATCGGAGCGTGCCCATGACGACAGCGCCGCCAGCCGCGACGACGACGCCCGCACCGGCCGGAGCGGCCCCCAACAAGAAGTAGGCATTCACGTTGCCGAGCGGTGCGGCGTGGCTCCATACCGGAACGACGCTCGCCGCTCGGCAGGTTCCTGTCGGAAGAAAGGCGCGCGGCCGTGAAAAAGCTCGGCTATCGTTACCAGCGAACGATCGGTCGCCCTGTGGAAGTATCAGGCGTCGGCCTCTGGACCGGTGCGCCGGTTGCCGTGCGATTCCAGCCGGCGGAACCCGGAAGCGGAGTTCAATTCGTTCGCACCGACCTGGATGCAGTGAAGCCGATCCACGCTCGGGTAGACGAAGTCACCAGCACGAATCGTCGCACCGTCCTGGGAAAGCTCCCGAATCAAGTTGCCTTAGTCGAACACGTTCTGGCCGCGTTGGCTGGATTGCGAATCGACAATTGTCACATTCATATCGACGGTGCGGAACCGCCGGGACTTGACGGTTCGGCGGACAGTTTCGTTGACGTACTTCGCCAAGCCGGCGCGGTGCTCCAACCCGCTCGCCGTGCGATCTGGACGGTCGACGCACCTCTAACCATTACCGACGATGCCGCCACCTTGACCGTCTATCCCAGCTCGGAGCATTTGAAAATCAGTTACCTTCTCGATTACGGCCCCGAATCCCCCATCGGATGGCAAGTGCACACGCAAGTCATCACGCCGGAGCGATTCGCGAATAATATCGCGAACTGCCGCACGTTCGTTCTTGAAGAGGAAGCGGGCGAGTTCCGCCGGCAGGGATGGGGCATGCACACGACACCCGCAGACCTGTTGGTATTCGGACGGAATGGCCCCATTGAGAATTGCGTTCGCTTTGCGGATGAGCCGGCGCGGCACAAGATTCTGGACTTAATCGGAGATTTGTCGCTGTTCGGCCACGACCTATACGGCCACGTGGTGGCGTATTGATCCGGCCATCCGTTGAACGTTCGGATGGCAAGAGAACTTCGGCGCCGCCTTTCGGAGTTACGTCCCGTATTGCGCCAGGCTGCATGACACCGGACTGCGAAGGGGGAGAGCAGATGGCACGTCTGCGGACGGCCGTGATCGGCGTGGGGCACCTCGGAAAGGAACACGCCCGTATTCTCGCGGCAATGCCCGAAGTCGAGCTGGTGGGCGTCGCCGACATCAACTTCTCACAGGCCCAAGCCGTTGCCGAACGTTGTGGAACGGTCGCTTATCCGAACCATTCACTTCTCTTCGGAATCGTCGATGCCGCGATTATTGCGGTGCCGACGAGCAATCACTTCTCGGTAGCCAGTGATTTCCTGCGACTGGGCATACCGTTGTTGGTCGAGAAGCCATTGGCCGCCTCCCTGGAACAGGCCGAAACGCTGGTTCAACTCGCGCGCCGCACCGGCACGTTGCTTCAGGTCGGGCACATCGAGCGCTTCAATCCAGCCTACGAAGAAATCAGGCACCGCGTGTCGAATCCACAATTCATCGAATGCGAGCGGCTCGGTCCCTTTTCTGGTCGCTCCGCCGACATCGGCGTCGTGCTCGATCTGATGATCCATGACCTGGATCTGTTGATGGATTTTGTCGGTGGCAAAGTGACCTCGGTTGAAGCAGTCGGTTGGAGTGTTTATGGGCGTCACGAAGACGTCGCCCACGCTCGGCTCATCTTTGCAAATGGCTGCGAGGCGCGTGTCAGCGCCAGCCGTGCGAACTCGGTCGCGACGAGGACGATGAGGATTTGGTCGGATGCGGGATACGCGTGCCTGGACTTCGCCGCCAAATCGGTTGTGCTGATGGCGCCGTCCGCCCCATCAGCGGAACAAAAACTTCACATCTGGAACCAAGCCTGTCCGGACATTTCCGCATCCCAGGCGCGCCATTTGCACCCTGTCCAAGCCAACGGCGATCAATTAACTCGTGAACTAAAGGATTTTGTAGACTGTGCGGGAACCGACATAGCCCCTCGGGTTACGGGAGAACACGGCCGTGACGCCATGGCCCTGGCGAGTCGTATCATGAATGCAATGCATGAGTCAAAGTCCCTCGGCCGAACCGCTCCGTGGTATCGGCCCCATACCGACGAAGCGGCCGCATGACCCGCAGACCCGACCCCGCCAGTTCTTTTGAGATTCTGGATATTTGTAGTTGCCAACCACTGGAACCCCGATTAATATTCTGATGGCTTGTCCGGTGGGGTGGTGGGGGTACGTAAGTCGATCTAGGATGGATGCTTGTGAGGCGGCAACATGATGCCTCGGTGGCGCCGCGGATTCACCCTGATTGAGTTATTGACGGTCATATTGATCATCGGCGTGTTGATCGCGGTGATGATCCCGGCCGTGCAGCGCGTTCGTGATGCCGCGAACCAAACCCATTGCGCCAACAACCTCAAGCAAATTGCACTCGCCTTTCAAGCCTATCACGATGTCAATCTGCAGCTCCCGCCGAGTCGGTGCGATCAGAATGGAGGCGTTACGTGGGCCGTCCTCATCCTGCCCCACCTTGGCCAACAAGCATTCGCCGCTCGATGGGATCCCTACCAGTGGTACTACGTTCATGGCGCCGATGTGCGTCAGAACGTGGTGAAGACATACTTGTGTCCGGCTCGACGCGCTGGTGGAACTGACGTCATAAGCAACCAAGGAGAGGTTCCGGAAAAGGGACCGTGGTCTGGAAGCAGCACGCCCTACCAACCGCCGTATTTCGGCGCCGTCGGAGACTATGCCGCATGTGCCGGCGACAATGGCCCGGGGGCAGCGCACTACGGGCCGACCGCGAATGGATCGATTGTTCTGGCGAAGTATACGCATAAGTCAAGTTCACTTCCGCTCGTCCTGACGGAATTCAAATCCCGGACTCGCTTTGATTCGCTTACCGATGGCTCCACCCACACTTTCCTGGTCGGTGAGAAGCACGTGCCACTAGGGAAGTTCGGCCGCGAACTAGAAGGCGATGGCTCCATCTACAACGGCGACCCGTTCAACAACAATGCTGCCCGCGTCGCAGGGTTCAACAATCCCCTCGCTCGCTCCGCGGATGAACCGTTTCGACTCAACTTCGGGAGCTATCATTCGGACGTGTGCCAGTTCGTGACAGCGGACGGAAGTCTTCGACCATTGGCCACCACCGTGAGCGGTTCGGTTCTGAGCGCTTTCGCCGTTTGCAATGACGGCCGCAATCCCAAGTTCGATTAGAGACCGTTTCAAAACCTGTAGCCGCAGGTCTTGAGCCTGCGCAGCTAGACCTGAGCCGCAAGCGCAGGCTGAAGACCTGCGGCTACAGCGGCGGCCTTAGGGCTTCTCCAGCTCAAGGGTGAATTGGTTTGCCTTCCGATCCGCTTTCACTTCGCGTTGAAGAGGCGTCGTGGTAGCAGCGAGATACTTGCGGTGCACGACGACTTCCACCTTAGCATTCTCGTCGGGGTTGTTCGTCAATGGTGGGTGAACAGTGATCTTGTACCATCCCTCCATCGCGCCATCCGACTTGCCATCGGTACTCAGGACAAAAGTCCCATCGCCTTGAATGTCGCCGATGGCGCTCACTTGCTTGCCCGCTTCCAGTGGCTCAAAAACCACCCATCCGCCGGTCATTATGGAGCCATCCGCGAACACGACCTTGCCTTGCACGGGGTAAACCTTGCGCCCGCCGCAGCCGACGACCGTGCAAAGAAGAACACCTAGAGCGAGGAAATGCCGGGAAGAAGTGTGAATTTGCATTAGGGCCGCACTTTCTCTGTGCGACGGATTATAACGACGATGAACGAGTCTAAGCAACTTTATCCTGGGAATTCTCCACTTGAACCATCCCGCGGACCTGTTGATCGTTGGTGGCAGTGCGCGGGCGGCCGCGTTTTCCGCACTGCGGGCCGGGTTGACGCCGCTCTGCGTCGACCGTTTCAGCGATGCCGACCTTCGACAGCGCTGTGACTGGCGGCCATGGTCCGATCTGCGGCGCGTGGCGGAAGAGTTTCCCCGCATCCCTTGGCTATACACTGGAGGAATGGAAAATCGACCCGCGCTCGTGCGCTCGTTGTCGCGGAATCGTCGGCTGTGGGGCAACGATTCGGAGGTGCTACGCTTGGTGCGCTCGCCATTCGTCGTGTATCGAGTGTTGCGGGACGCCGGCCTGGAATGCCCCGAGGTCAAACACCGCCGGTCGGACATCCGTGATGACTCTCCTTGGTTGATGAAACCGCTCCGAAGTGCGGGCGGGGCCGGCATTCAATTCTTATCAGCGGCAGACGATGTTGGGCCGAGACACCGCTATTTCCAACGCTACGTCGATGGCGAATCCGGTTCGGCGACATACATCGCCGACGACCGCTCGGCGCAACTCCTTGGTGTGACCCGTCAATTTGTTGGCACGGCCTGGTTACACGCCGCGCCGTTTCAATACTGTGGCAGCCTCGGCCCAGTGCCGTTGACGGGCGCCGTCCGCTCGGCATTGGATAAACTCGGAAACGTGTTAACCCTAGGATGCGGTTTGCAAGGACTTTTCGGAGTCGATTTCATCGTGCGCGACGATAGCCCATGGACTATCGAAGTGAACCCACGTTACACGGCGTCCATGGAACTTGTGGAGTTTGCAACCGGCGCCCGAGCATTGGCGTTGCACCGACGTGTCTTTGATTCAACTGTGCCGCTCCCACCTACGCAGACTAAAGCCGGCGTCTGCTTTGGCAAAGCCGTTCTCTTTGCGACGGCACCGGTCATTTTCCCCGAAGTCGGCCCGTGGTCCGAATCGATCCGTCAGTTGCAACCGGTGAGTGAATTCCCGGCGTTTGCCGATGTGCCAATACCGGGTGGCAGGATTGCGGAAAAGTCGCCGGTGCTCTCCTTCTTCGCACAAGCCAAAACCATCGCTGAATGCGAAACGGAGTTGCGCCGAATCGCCGGCGACCTCGACCGTTGGCTGTACCGCCCCTAGAATCCCACGGAGCGCTGGGGAACGACAGGAACTCGGAGGTTTAGATTGTCGAATACGTCTTTGAACGAACATGCGCTTCGACTCGCCGAAAGCATGGGGAACAATGCCGTCGCCTATCGTATTGCGGGTCATTGCACGCCGGCCGGGGCGACGATTCTCGACTGCGGCGTCCAAGTCGAAGGCGGGATTTTGGCCGGCCTGCAACTCGCACGAATATGCATGGCCGGGCAAGGCGAAGTCAACTTGGCGCCGGGCGACGTGGACGGCATCCCCTGCCCCAGCGTCCAAGTGATGACCGATCGACCGGTGATTGCCTGCCTCGCCTCGCAATACGCCGGCTGGCAGATTAGCGTGGAAAAGTTCTTCGCCATGGGCTCGGGACCGATGCGGGCGGCCTACGGCAAGGAACCGTTGTTCGACGACATACCCGGCCGCGAACACGCAGCATTCATCGTCGGTGTGCTGGAAACTCGACAGCTGCCGGACGACGCCGTCGTCACGTATCTCCGCGAACGTCTAGGCATGCCGGCGGATCGGATGATTTTACTGGCGGCGCCGGCCGCAAGCCTGGCAGGCACGGTTCAAGTGGTTGCCCGTTCGGTGGAAACCGCCCTCCATAAACTCCATACGCTGAAGTTCGATCTCACGAAGATCGTGAGTGCGTATGGAACGGCGCCGCTGCCGCCCGTTGCCGCCGGCGAAATGGGCGCGATCGGCCGAGCCAACGACGCGATTCTCTACGGAGGACGCGTGGTCATTTGGGTCCGCTGTGATGATAAGGAACTTACGGATGTCGGTCCGAAAGTGCCGTCCAGCGGATCGAGCGATCACGGCGAGCCATTCGAATCCATCTTCGAACGTTATCAGAGAGATTTTTACAAGATCGATCCGCTGCTATTCAGTCCGGCTCAAATCACGTTTCATAACCTGAAGACGGGAAAAACCCATACCTTCGGACGACCGGAACCGGACGTGCTTCGCCGCTCCTTCTTCGGATAATCGGTCGTTAGGCCCAACATGCGAATTGCAATCTTATCCGCTGGTAATGGCTGGCACGTTCGCGATTTGCAGCGTGCGGCAACCGGGCTCGGACATCTAACTACGCCGGTCGATTTCCGACGCGTATCCGTCGCCGTGGCGTCATCGACCGACTCGCTGGCTGATTACGATTCGGTAATCGTCCGCACGATGCCGCCCGGTTCACTGGAGCAGATTATTTTCCGCATGGACGTGCTGCACCGGTTGCAAGCGAACGGAATCCCCGTCTTCAACTCGCCGCGTTCCCTGGAGATATCTATTGATAAGTACCACACGAGTGCACGATTGGAAGCCGCGGGTTTGCGAGTACCGCCGACCATCGTGTGCCAAGACGCCGACACGGCGCTCGCGGCATTCACTGCGCTGGGTGGCGATGTCGTCGTCAAACCCCTCTTTGGTTCCGAGGGGCGCGGCATCGTTCGAGTATCCGACGTCGAGATCGCCTGGCGGACGTTCCGCACATTGGAGCGGACGCAGAGTGTGCTTTACCTCCAGAAGTTCATTGCCCACGCCGGGTGGGACTTGCGCGTGTTGGTGCTGGGCGGGCGAATTCTCGCGGCGATGCGGCGACACGCACCGAAGGATTGGCGAACAAACGTGGCTCGTGGTGCACGCGCCGAAACAGTGTCGGTAAGCGAAGAACAGTGCGAGTTGGCATTGCGCGCGGCCGACGCCGTAGATGCACAGATTGCCGGTGTCGACCTCTTGCCGGGGCTCAACGGCGAGACCTACGTTCTCGAAGTCAACGCGGTCCCCGGCTGGCGGGCCTTGTCACGTGTCACAGGCATGGACATAGCCCAAGAGCTACTCCGTTACATTGCCGATGAGTACCGAAGCAAGAGCCCGTGACCACTTGTCCATCGGCTTGTGCGCGCACATTGCGTGTATGTGGGAAGCGACGGCGCGCAAACCCGGCAACGTGCACCCGAGTTCCGATTTTACCGATACCACGTACAACGATTTTCTTCTCAGCGCGGCGGCCGTCGCTCCCGTGTTTGACATCGCAGCGGAACGATCAGTCGGCAACACGATCCTGGACGCCATTCGTGCGACGCGGCGCGTCGTCAGCCGAAACACCAATCTCGGCATCGTCTTATTGTTGGCGCCATTGGCAGCCGTGCCGTGCCGCACTGCATTAACCGACGGCATCCATGCGGTCCTGGCCAACTTGAGCGTCCTGGACTCTTGTGCCGTATACGAGGCGATCCGGCTTGCATCGCCTGGCGGAATGGCACGCGTCGATGAACAAGATGTCGCTACTACTCCAACACAATCGTTGCAGTCGGTTATGGCCCTCGCCGCGAACCGCGATTCCATCGCCTTGCAATATACCAACGGTTTTCAGGACATCTTTCACGATGGAACGAAGGCGCTGAATCTCGGGCTGCGCCAAACCGGGTGCCTGGAAGATGCGATCATTCATTGTCACCTTTCGTTGATGGCGGCACTGCCCGATACCCTTATCGCCCGAAAGCTCGGTATGGCCGAAGCCGAGGAAGCAGCACATAGCGCCCAGCGTGTGATCAACGCCGGCTGGCCGCGGTCGGCTTCCGGGCGGAACACGCTGGAGGAACTAGACGGCTGGCTCCGCGAAAAAGGCAACTCACGAAATCCCGGTACTACCGCCGATTTGGTCACCGCATGCTTGTTCGTTGCGTTGCGCGAAGGTAGCATAACGTTGCCGGCTCGCTATCCCTGGCGTATTTCGAGATGAAGTCATGGCCGAGCAGTTCAGTGTTCGCGTGAGCAAGAATGAGCTCGGGTTCTGTGCGGGTCATTTCATTAGCTATGCCGGAGACCAATGTGAACGCCTGCACGGGCATAACTACCGCGTTGGCGTCGAATTGATCGGGAACCTCGATGAAAATCATTACGTGTTTGATTTCATCGCACTCAAACACGTCCTCCAATCGATCACGTCCGACCTCGATCATCGGATGCTCCTGCCGACCAAGAGTCAGTTGATTCGCGTTGAGGCAAGTTCGAGCGCGGTGGACGTGCGTTATCAAAATCGCCGCTGGGAGTTCCCGCGTGACGATTGCGTCCTCCTGCCGATTGAGAACACCACCGCCGAGTTACTCGCGCGCTATATCGCCGAGCGAATGCGCACGGAACTCCAAACGCAACATACCTACGTTCCGCAATGCCTATCCGTCGAAGTGGAGGAAACGCCCGGCCAATCGGCGACGTACACGCTGAGAATTGCCAACCGTTAAACCAGATCAAGCCGCCGCTTCATGACTCGCGCTCGGTTGCAGTCGCCACAGATTCCTTGCACGACCAACGTGTGGCCGTTGCTCTGGAAGCTATGGCGGCGACATTCCTCTTGGATGATCTCGTTGAGCGCCTGGCTCTGAAACTCGATCATCTTCCGGCACGACTCGCAATAGAGGTGCTCGTGCTGCGGGTAGCCGTAGTCGTGCTCGTAAAAGATACGCGCCCCGATTTCCAGGCGGCGCAACATCCCGGCGTCCACCAACTTGTTCAGCGTACGATAAACGGTGGCACGGCTGACGCGAAATCCGCTTTGCTTCAGGTCCTCGATGAGTTGATCCGCGTCGAAATGGTTGTGCTGCGCGAATATGTGTTGCACCATATCGCGCTGCTGCTCGGTATAGCGTTGCGGCCGCGGACGGCTCGCCAAGTACTCGCGAAACTTACTCTCCGGACTGTGAGCTACCGCCAGCGCTTGCAACGGCATGACCGCCTCCACCGCCGAATCAAGAATTGTTCTTGATAGCTATTATACGGCAATGACGGTGGATTTGCGTCGTCGATTAGCGACCAATGTCGTCAAGCAAACGTGAAAGTGCCAATTGGAGCTTTTCGGGGGTTTCGTACGTGCCAGCTGCGATTTTCCGACGCACCCGTTCGACTAGTTCCGTTCGGATGGGCGCTTCGGCGCTACGCTGTCGGTTGCGGTTCCACCAACTACGTCGACGAGTCACGGGACCCGCCAACCGGCTTGGGGTGTGCACTAACATGTGGGGGCTCCTCCTTTGGCCGCCGTCGCGGGTAGATGTGAAGCGGGGCGGCGTTACGAGACAGGGTCATCTTAAGAACAATCGTGCATTGAAATCAATGGCCACATGACATGAAGTTGAGGCCATTACCTGCCGCAGTTCAAATTCTGCAAGCATTGCATGTTTGATAACCTGCGTTGAATTTAACGTTGATCGGCTGTGCGACCCTCGTGTTCATTTGCTCACTCATCCGATCCTAGTTCCAATTATCGTCGTGACAGGCCGGAAGGTTTAGGCAATATTGCGACCGGGCCGGCCTGGATTGAATCACGAATGGCCCAGCGAATGCATTGCACTCGACATGCCAGGCACACAAAAAGATGGGAAAGATGGGAAGGCGCATCGAATCCGGACTAAACCGCGTGCGAACCAGCGCTAGCCGGCTGACAGCGCTTGACCATGCGAAGGGTGTTGCCACGTGAGCCACGCGGGAGGCAGTTCAATTCGTCCATCAAGGTTCGCATCAAAAACACGCCGCGGCCGCCGAGCCGAACCTCCGACGGATCGAGGTGCGGCACTGACGCTAGGTCGAACGGTTCGCCTTCGTCAAGAAGGCATATCTCAATGGCGCCGTCACACAGTCGGCACTGGATTTGAACCGATGCTTCCGGATGATTTCGATGGGCATGCCGCAGAATGTTGTGCGTCGCCTCGTTGGTGGCCAGTACCACGGCGTTGGTCGTCGATTGATCCAACCCGGCGACCTGGCAGAATGCCTCAACGAAACCACGCGCGATCGGCACGAGGCACAAGTCGCTCGGCATCGTCAGCGTGAGAGGGGCGTGGAGTTGATGGCTCATTTAGCTTGCTCGCGAGATCGGCTCTCTGATTTCATTATACGTCCTCGCCGGCCGACGACAGGGACAATGAGGCGGCAAATCATCGCGAAATCGAAGAAATGGAGCAAGCCCGGTTTGCGGATGGCGACTAAGTGGAGGATCAACCGCCGCGCCTTCCCGCATTCGAAAGGGCGGCCGCGAACTGTTGCAACTCTGTTATTGCGGTGAGGACGGCCTGAAGACTCGCCGCGCAGTAGAGTGTCGCGGATGAACCTTGCGTTCCAAAGCGTATGCTCTGGATGAGTTCACGAACGACCGTCTGGGCCGAGGGCGGCATCATCGCCAACCCCACGGCTAGCTTGGCGGCGCCGCCAAGTCCTTTGGTTTCCTTCTCAAACGACTTCTGCCATTCACTCGAAAGCAACGCGGCTGCGGAGGCACTGTCACATTCGATGTGGGCGTTTAGTTTTACCTGCCCGCCTTCCGAGTTCAGCCAGACGCCCGCGCCCGTGACATGTTGAAGGGCGGCGAAGAATTGCTTGGAATCCCTTGCGTCCGGCTGCGTGCCCGCGGCGGCCAGCATGTTTCGTAAGTTCGTGTCAATAGTTGCGACTGCCCAGATCTCGTTCTGCCGCGATGACTCCACCTTAGTCTGCAAAGCAGCCGACACCGCCATCTTCGTCCCGTCAGCGCCGATGATGGCATTAAGCTCGTTTTGCGCACCCGAATCGACGATGACGATGAGGCGTGAGGATGGCATGAATACTTTTTGGACACTGGCGTTGTCATTGCGGGTGTAGTACTTTCGACCATTGAGGCGAGTCGGCTCCCGGAGTTTCAAGAGCTTCTCCACCTTACTGGGACTGAACGGAACCTTACTCCGAACGATGGTAACCGCCTTCGGATTCGCCAAACCCGCCCCACCCGATGACGAATCCACCGCAATCGTGACTTGGTTGAAGAGTTCCAGGAATTCTAAACCGGTTTGTTGCTTGCACTCCGCCTCCGTGAAACCGGTATTCCCCTGGCTCAAGAATTGCTCGATCTGTGATTGCATGCCGAGCGTGGTAACCAGCCGTTCCACATCGGCGCCAATGATTACATTGCTACTTGCCGGCACAAACGCGAGCGGCTCTGCGAAGTCCGGCGTCCGCAGAAAGCGATAGGCCGCGTATCCGCCGCCGGCGAGAAGCACTACCGCGGCGCCAATGCTTATCGCCATGACGACAAGCTTGTTGTCCTTGCGCTTTTTCTTCTTCAAGCGTTTCTTCGGACGAACCTCCTCCTGTTCTTCCTGTTCTTCCTCTTCGTCCACCTCATCATCGCGTTCAGCAACCTCCGCGTACTCGGCGGTTTCCTCTTCGGGTGAATAGACGAAACCGCCGCCGCATTTCGGGCACTTGATCTTGGTTCCGACCGCGATCACCGCGCCGGATTTTAGAGAAGCCGTGCAGCTCGGGCATTTGATTTTCATAACTGCCATGGGTGAGCCTTGCGAGTTCGAGTCAAAGGAAGGAGTCGATTGCGGTTATGATACTCAGGGACGCGTTCCTATCGCAAGCCAATTTCGTCGGTGGACGTGTTGCTTCCGCACTGAAAAGACCGCCGAAGGGCGTTGACGTGAAGGTGCGCTTGCCGGGTGGGTTCGGGAATGCGATACCCGCGGCAAGCGCTCCGTACTATTCGAACCGCGCTCGCAAGATTTATGCGATGCCCAACCGTGACGAAAACCGGTTTCACGCGCGTTTTGGTCCGCAAAGCACGCCCGACCAGGTCGCCTCGGTCGATAAGCGGGGCGGTGGCGCCGGCTTCAAGACCCAACTCGCCAAACTCACCAGTGAGCAGCGACTTCGCCACGCCAATGCACGGACGATCCAACCAGAGTCCAACATGGGACGCAATGCCGAAGCGTCGCGGATGGGCAAGCCCCTGGCCGTCGATGAACACGACGTCCGGTTCGCAGCGAAGTTTGGCCAACGTTTCGAGGATAATCGGGGCTTCGCGAAACGAAAGTAAACCCGGCACATACGGAAAATGAACCTCTGCGACCGACGCGGCCGTCTCCACAATCTCCATATCCGGTACTCGAAGTACCACGGCCGATGCGTGAAAGGTGCTGGAGAATCGCTGGTAGGAACAATCAGTGCCGGCGATAAGCTTGACGGATCTTAACGGCGTCCGGGCTTCGATCTGACCGGCCAACTCGCGTTGGAGTGTCACCGCCTCCTTAGGCGTCAAGTTCCACGAGTGAAGCTTGCGGATCCGCATGCCCCGTCACCGAGCGGTTCTCACTGGATGTTTCACGATTTGTCGAACGGCATCCGCGGCGCGCTCCGCCTGAGAAGCCGAAACATCCAGGTGCGTACAGGCGCGAAGCGTTTGCTTACTGGCCGCAAACACGAGTATGCCACGCTCCTTGAAGGCATCGGCTACTTCATTTTCCGTCCCGAGATCGGCGTCGACTTCGAACCAAACCAGGTTGGACTCAACGGTCGGCGGGACGAGTCGCATCCCGGGGGCGTCGGCAATGGCTTCGGAAATCACGCGGGCGTGGCGGTGGTCGTCAGCCAACCGATCGATGTGGTTGTCGAGCGCGTAGATGGCCGCTGCGGCAATCACACCGGCCTGCCGCATGCCGCCGCCGAACAACTTCCGAATCCGGCGAGCCCGCGCAATCAAATCGCGAGGCCCGGCCAGCGCCGAACCCACGGGCGCCCCCAAGCCTTTGCTGAAACAGACCGACACGGTATCGAAATGGCGACCCCACTCGACGGCCGCCACGCCGCTTTCGACAACCGCGTTCCACAAGCGAGCGCCATCCAAATGCATCGCCAATCCATGCCGCCGCGCCCAGGCGCTAATCGCGCGGATCTTCTCCAGCGGATAAACTCTGCCGCCGCCGCGATTGTGGGTGTTCTCCAGACAGACAAGCCGTGTTCGAACCAGGTGTTCGTCATCCGGACGGATCTTGTCTTCCAGTTGCCCGACCTCGAGAACTCCGTGATCGCCTTCGATCGTTCGGCACATGACGCCGCTGAGCACGGCCGGTCCGCCGGCTTCGTGATGGTAGATGTGACAGTTGGATTCACAAAGCAACTCGTCACCCGGCTGCGTATGCACCTTGACGGCGATTTGATTCGACATCGTCCCGGACGGCACGAACAACGCCGCTTCTTTGCCCAAGAGGGCCGCGACACGCTCTTGAAGTCGGTTGACGGTCGGGTCTTCTCCAAACACATCGTCGCCCACCGGCGCGGCATTCATGGCGGCCCGCATTCCCGGTGTCGGTCGCGTTACCGTATCGCTCCGCAAATCAACCGTTGGGTCGACCATTTCATTTCTCTTTGCTTTCGGTCGGAGTCTGTCGGGATTCGAGAAACCATCGGCCGTCGATCTTGCGCATGTAAACCCGCCGGTTCGGGACATCCTTGAGCTGGGCACTCGCCGCCATGTCGGAAGCTTCCCACTCCCCTTCGAGCAAAAACCGCTGGAGTTCCTTGATGCTGGCACGATCGGCAGCCAATTTGCTTGCCGTTTCCGCAACGAACGCCTCGAACTTTCCGCCGTGCACGTCCTTCACCCGTTGATCGACCCATTGCGGATCGGCCAACTGGGCCAACAGGTAATTGATCTGATTGCCATCAATGGCTTTCAGAACCGACCCCAGCGTCTCTTTCGGCTGGCTTTGAGGGTACGCCAGCAAATCGGGTTCGACACCGTAACGCTTGACCGGTTTCGCATCCTTCGGTGTTTGTGCGACGAGGGCCGAAGTGAAGCCTAGAAGAACAAGCAATGCCAATCGCATACCATCGACTCCGGTGTATTTGATGCGCAAAAGCCTCCCAGCCAACAATGTACCGCGCGCGTTGACGCAGACCAGCAACTGCGTCGCCAACGTCGTGACGTATTGCGTTATAATGACCCGATGCCAGGCAATTCCTTCGGCGAATTGTTTCGTGTTACCACCGCCGGCGTGAGCCACGGGCCAGGGTATGTCGCCATCATCGACGGCTGTCCGCCCGGCTTACCGCTTGACGAATCGGATCTGTTACCCGATCTCCGACGCCGACGACCCGGTCAATCCAAACTGGTGACACAGCGAAGCGAGGAGGACGTTCCCGAGATTTGGTCCGGGGTGTTCGAAGGCAAGACGGATGGCACACCCATCAGCATCCTCTTCCGCAACAGCGATCAACGAAGCCAGGACTACCAGGACATCAAGGATAAGTATCGCCCCGGTCATGCCGACTTCACGTTCGACGCCAAGTTTGGCTTCCGCGACTATCGTGGCGGCGGTCGTTCCAGCGCGCGGGAAACAATTTGCCGAGTCGCGGCGGGCGCAATTGCCAAGAAGCTACTCGCACGCCATAAGATCGCCGTTCTCGGTTACGTGACGCGAGTCGGCGACGTGTCCGTAGCCATCGCCGATCCGACACGGATCACGCTGGAACAAATCGAAGCCAATCCGGTTCGCTGTCCCGATGCCGCTGCCGCCGAACGAATGATCGCGTTGATCGAAGAAGTCCGAAAAGATCAGGATTCCATCGGGGGGGTTTGCGAACTCGTGGCGACGGGAGTGCCGGCGGGCCTGGGTGAACCCGTCTTCGACAAGTTGAAGGCCGACCTTGCCAAGGGCCTGATGTCGCTTCCCGCAGTGGTTGCGTTCGAGTACGGCGCCGGCTTTGCCGTGGCGACCGCCCGCGGAAGCACGAACAACGATGCGTTTGTCCCGAAGGCCAACGTCGCAGAGCGGCAGATCACCACGGAAACCAATCGCCACGGCGGAATGCTCGGCGGAATCAGCAGCGGAACCCCGATCGTATGTCGAGTTGCCGTCAAACCCACAAGCAGCATCCCGCAGCAACAACGAACCGTAACTCGCGCCGGAGATCCCACCGAAATCCTTGTCCGCGGGCGGCACGATCCATGTCTTCTTCCGCGCTTTGTGGTGATGGGCGAGGCAATGATGGCCCTGGTCCTGGTAGACCACTGGCTCCGATGGCGAGCACAATGCTCGTCACTGTAGCACGCCCTTCTTCCGTTGCGGATGAACGACGTCGTCGCCGTCATTCCTATAATCTGACATGAGTAATCTTTCTCCTTTTGGACCGTGGGGATCGCATGGCAGACCCGATCAAGGAATGGCAAGAATTAGCTGCACAGCTCCGCATCGACAGCATTCGGTGCACGACGGCCGCCGGCTCTGGACATCCGACTTCCGGGATGTCGGCCGCGGATTTGATGGCGGTTTTATTGAACAAGTACTACCGCTACCATTGGGCCAATCCGCACCAGCCCAATAACGATCGGCTCGTGTTCAGCAAAGGACACGCATGCCCGGTGCTTTACGCCATGTACAAAGCGGCCGGCGCCATCTCCGACGCCGAGCTTCTCACCCTGCGGAAACTCGGCAGTCCGCTGGAAGGCCATCCCAACCCACGCGCATGTTCGTGGGTCGATGTCGCCACCGGCTCGCTCGGTCAAGGTATCGGCATCGCCGTGGGCATGGGGTTGAATGGAAAATACCTCGACAAGTTGCCGTATCGAGTGTGGGTTGTCCTCGGTGATAGCGAAATGGCCGAAGGGTCGGTGTGGGAAGCGTTCGACAAGGCGTGGTACTACAAACTGGACAACATCACCGCGATTTTGGACATGAATTGATTGGGCCAACGCGGCCCGACGGAGCTCGAATGGGACAGTGCGACGTATGCGGCCCGCATTCGCGCGTTCGGTTGGCACGCTATCGAGCTAAATGGCCATGACCTGACCGCTATCGACCGAGCCTACTCCGAAGCCATCGCCACCAAGGACCGGCCGACTTGCCTGATTGCCAAGACCGAAAAAGGCCACGGTGTCGCGTTGGTCGCCAACAAAGAAGGATGGCATGGGAAGGCCCTGAACGCCGAGCAAGCGACACAGGCCGTCGTCGAACTCGGCGGTGAACGAAACATACGTGTTTCCAGTCCGAAACCGGAAAACTCCAAAGCGTCGCCACCCGCTGCCGGCCGATCTATACCGATGCCGACTTACAAGCTCGGCGCCAAAGAGGCCACGCGCAAGGCCTACGGCGACGCACTGGCAGCACTGGGCAGCACGCACCCGGAGGTAGTTGCACTCGATGGTGAGGTGTGCAATTCGACTTTCTCAGAAGAATTCAAGAATGCGCATCCGGACCGGTTTTTTGAGATGTTCATTGCGGAACAGCAAATGGTGGCTGCCGCCGTCGGACTTAGTGCGCTAGGCAAACGTCCGTTTGCATCCACTTTCGCCGCCTTCTTCGCACGGGCTTACGATCACATTCGCATGGCGGCCGTATCCAACGTCACCATGCACCTATGCGGTTCCCATGCCGGAGTCAGCATCGGTGAGGACGGACCTTCGCAAATGGGACTAGAAGACCTGGCCATGATGCGTGCCGTCTGCGGAAGCACGGTGCTTTATCCGTCTGACCCGAATCAAACGGCCAAGCTCATCGCAAAATTACCCGACCTCCGTGGCATCACGTACCTGCGAACGACGCGTGAGAAGACACCCGTGATCTATGACGCCACCGAGGATTTCCGAATCGGCGGCAGCCGGGTGCTCCGCCAGTCGAGCGGCGACCGAGTTGCCGTCGTCGCAGCCGGGATCACCGTTCACGAAGCGCTTAAGGCGTTTGAACTACTCCAACGCGAATCGTTACCCATCCGAGTGATCGACGCGTACTCCGTGAAACCCATCGATAAGGCGACGCTCCATCAGGCCGCTCGTGACACGGGCGGGAAACTGCTCGTGGTCGAAGACCATTGGATCGAAGGCGGCCTGGGGGACGCCGTGTTGGAAGCGTTTAGCGGCGCCGGCACGCCGTTGCCGACCGTCGTCAAACTGGCGGTGACGGAAATGCCGGGGTCCGCGACACCAGCGGAACTGCTTCGCGCCGCAGGAATCGACGCCGATGGAATCGTTCGTGCCGTGAAGTCGTTGCGTTAGCAGAAGAGTGGTCGGGGTTTCCTTTCGCCGTCGTTCGTTATAGGCTTAGGGCAGCGTCTTACCGAAGGAGACAGGATGAACGGACGTAGCATCGTATTGTTGGGCATAATCGTTGCGGCTGCACTGAGTCGTTTGGTCGATCATCCGCCGAACTTTACCCCGATCCTTGCCGTGACTCTCTTCGGCGCCGCCTGCTTTCGTAACCGCTGGACGGGACTCGCCGTGTCCCTCGGCGTCATGCTCATCAGCGATGCGGCTCTCGACCTTACGACGTCGCTTGGCTTATACGGCGGCTGGATGGCTCAAGGCTACGGCTTTCACGCCGGCATGGTCCCCGTTTACTTAGCGGTTGCTCTGACGTGGTTGCTCGGCCTCTCGCTTCGCGGGAACAAGTCGTTCTTGCCGGTCGCGGGTTGCACCCTGGCGGGATCAATCGTTTTCTTCCTTGTGACCAATCTCGTCTGGTGGCCCGGTCACCTCGAGTATCCACAGACGTGGAGCGGCCAGGTGCAAAGCTATGTCGCGGCGATTCCATTTTTCGGTTGGACGCTGGCGGGCACCGCCTACTATTCAGCCATCATCTTCGGCGGGTTCGCTCTTGCGGAACGCCGGTACCCGGCGTTGCAACCGGCCCTTTCATAAGAAGGCCGTGGCCACTGGCCAGGAACTTGGCCACGCACTCGCAGTGTCGCAAGTGTTTATCACCGAGTAGCTTACCGTCACGATGACGGTCTGTGGCCACTTGGCCACTCCCGGCCATTGACGGGGCGATCTTCGCCGACGTGGCGAACCGGTCACCAGACGGAGTAAGACCTATGCCAATTTACTCACCGCCCGAATACTCCAGATGTTGGCAGTTGATTTTGCGACGGTTCGCTGCGCTCTCACTGCTCGTGAGCTGCGTACTTAGCGCCGTTGCGAGTGTGCAACTCTCCGACGATCGTTCGCAGCCTCTATCGGATAAACTTGCCGCGGACACGGCCAGCGCCGTAGTCGGCCGGATTCGAGGCAGCGAGGATGGTGCGGGCCAGGACGCGTCCGTCACACCTTTGGGACAAATTGCATTCATCCGGGGCGAAGACACGCTATGCATTGTGGACCCAGACGGCCGAAATCTGCGTAAGCTCGCAGACGACGTCAAACGACATCCACACGGTCCCGTAATGATTTCTTGGTCTCCCGATGGCTCAAACTTGCTCTTTCATCGAACGTCTTACAACATCAACAATGGCGAGGGAAAGGCGGACATCTGGTCGATCGACCCGGAAGGGAAGAAACCAAGAAACCTGACGAGTCAGCTGCGCGGAGACTATCTCCATCCGCAATACTCGCCCGATGGTAGCCGAATAGTCTGTGGATCCTATGATCCAAACGATCCAAAACCTGGACTATTTGTGATTGATATTGAATCCAAGAAGAGCACAAAAATCTCTGATAGGCGATATATGAAGCTTGCCCGTTGGTCGCCTGACGGCAAACGGGTGGCGTTCCACATTTGGCATAGGCCTGAAGAAACTCGTTTTATCGAAGAGATCTATGTCGTCGACGCTGATGGGAAAAACGAAAAAAAACTCACACAGGGTAGCGACCTAACTTGGTCTCCCGATGGCAAGCGAATTCTGTTTGTCGGACGGGGTAACGGAGGAATCGACGTTTGTGTTTGTGATGCCGACGGCAAGAACGAAGTCAATTTGACGAACACTCCGGAGGTGATGGAGGAAGATCCTCTTTGGTCGCCTGATGGAAAGCGTATTGTCTACCGTGTGTCTGGCGAGCCTGATCAACTCGAAATCATCGACGTCAACGGAAAGAATCGCCGACGCCTGGCATCGACCGTACCGCTGCGTATCCCCTCATGGTCGCCCGACGGCAAATGGCTTTCGTTTACGATGTTTTCTGACCGTATGCAAAGAACCAATATCTGCGTGATAGACGCTGATGGAAACAATCTTCGCAAAATCGCCGAGAATGCACAGGATCCCGCGTGGCGCCCCGCCGCGACGGTTCAGAAGTAAGCTCAAAACACTCTGCGCGAACGGACAACACTGTGCCGATTCGATTGCCGGACGACGCCGGGTTAGTTCGGGGCGGCCGGAATCTGCCGGTGGACTTAAGGCGTGGAACCAACACACACCCAAGCGGTGTTACCGGCGTTTCGGTAGGATGTGCACAGGGTGTGTCTTTGATGGATCTAGCCGCCAATTTGCCTCATGGACAAATTGGTGTCACAACCGTTGGGAAAGTTCGAGCCGCGGGCGGAGACGTGATACAAACTTCGGGTCGTAGCCCTCATCATGCGACCATGATCGGACTGACGCCGGAGCAGGCCAGCGCACTTTTGACACCGACCATTACAAATCCTGCAAGGCGGCCGTGAACAAGAAACGGAGTCCTATATGAACAATCCACGGGTCTACGCCGACTTTCACAACGCCGACGCGCAGGGAAGACTGCGCCTCAATAACGTTGGCACAACCGATGATCTTGCGCGACAAGGCATCGAATTGCGCGAAGGCCTGCATCTCAATTTGTATGCAGACGACTTAGACGAAAACGGTTTGGTTGACGAACTGGTCGTCGACGGCGTCGTAGCCTTTTCGCTCGAGGAACAGTGCTGGGTTGCGATGATCGACTGGAACGCGGTTCGTCACTCATCCAACGCTCATCGCGATAATCAGGCGCTGGCCCCGTCTAAGTCCAACGTCACCAATTCCGGTTGTTGATCAGTCATGCAACGGCTTGCATCCGCATCGTACCAACCGTTGTAATTTCTTGATATTCACGGAACACCTATCTACACTGAGATATAGGCCGTCCGTTGTACATGAGTCTCTTACCTGATGAATTCGCTTCCTGCCGCTGAATGTGACATCCGCGAGGCACTCGATCAGGCCGGCTGGCGATTCACCCGCCAACGTGCCGCCGTCTACGAATACCTGCAATCGGTCGAATCACATCCAACGGCCGAGGATATCTACGCGGCCGTGCGACACGACAACCCGAAGATCAGCCTGGCCACCGTCTATAAGGCGCTCGAGGCCCTGGTAGATTCCGGACTGGCAAGCAAGCTTTCGTCCGCCGACGGCCCAGCCCGGTATGATTGCCGCAGTGATTCGCACTACCACGTTCGCTGCCTCAAGACCGGCCGCATCCGAGATCTGGATACGCCGTACGATCCGAACTTGCTCGAAAAACTCGATCCCACCCTCGTCGCCAACCTTCGAAAGCAAGGATTTGAAGTCACCGCATATCGGCTGGAATTGTTAGGCCATTTCAACGAATGAGCCGACCCGTCTCTTAACGTCGCCGAAGCCGCTCGGCCTTTTGCTGCATCTTCTGCAAGACGTGAAACAACTCATCAAGTATTTCTTCGCGCTCCATGTCCGCAAACCGAGCGGGATTCAGAGGCCGGCCAACCGACACGGCCATGGTCGCAAGCCCCGCCGGTAGAAACAGCGGGGCAAACCTGGGGAGCCGATTCGTACGCGGCCAGGCATCGAATGATCCCGCGATCCCCACCGGGACAATTGGCGCCGGCGAGCGCTTGATCAGCAACGACACACCAGGCATGAGCTTCGCTAGTTTTCCCGTGTGCGTGCGGTTTCCTTCCGGGAACAAGGTGACGGCCTTTCCTTCACGGAGAAGCTGTAACATCTGCCGCAGACCTTGAATGCCGGTGCCTTCCTGGTCAACCGGCACCGCGTTCAAACTGTGCATCAACAGAGCCAGTAAGGGTGAGTCGAAGAGCGTCTGCCGCGCGAGGTGCCATAGCGGTCGGCGTGCCGCAAGCCCCATGAGCACCGGATCGAGCACGCTCTGGTGATTACTAACGAAGATCGCAGGCCCATGCCGCGGAATGTGGTGCGCGCCTTCGGTGCGCAGGCTCGACAGAAACGTCAGCCCCGTGCCGCTCACCCAGAAGGCGGCTTGGTGCCAGAAAGCGAATAACCAGGTTGGCATTGTCGGACATGTTGCTCCATCCGCGCCACCACCTCGTCGAGTGTGAGGCGCGTGTTATCTATCGTCACTGCATCGGCCGCCGGGACCATCGGAGCGATCGCCCGCCCCGCGTCTCGACGGTCGCGCGCTTCCTGAGACGCGAGGACTTCTTCGAAGGTAACTTTTTCACCTCGCGCCGCCAGTTCACGGTGTCGGCGGCGTGCACGCTCGTCCGGGTCGGCGACGAGAAAGAATTTACATTCACTTTCCGGAAAAACAATCGTTCCCTGGTCACGACCTTCGCAGACCATGTTCCGACCGGCCGCCACCTGCCGCTGTAACTGATCCAAGCGGCGACGAACCGCGGGATTATCGGCGACGGTCCCGGAGGCGCACGTCACTTCCAGCGTCCGAATCAATTCCGTCACATTTTCACCGTTGAGCAGGACTTCCGTGCCCGGCATATCGATTTGAATGCTCTCCGCCAACCGCCCCACCGCGGCCTGGTCTCCGGAATCAATCTTCGCCCGAAGCATGGCGAGAGTGACGGCACGGTACATGGCGCCGGTGTCGAGATACTCGAAGCCGAGCTTCTGGGCGAGCAACCGCGCCGCCGTGCTCTTACCAGCCCCGGCAGGTCCATCGATCGTGACGATCATGACATATCCACTCGCCGCGCATGAAAAAGGCGAATCAGCCATTGTGAGCCGAGTCGCCATTCGATTCTTCAGAGTGCCAAGCCCACGCGGCCCCAAAAGTTCGTGATGTGGATTCAAGCAGTTGCCGGGCCACGTGGGCATGCCACCCGATTCAGCGCGGATAAACGCTGACAACGAAAGTTTCACCGGCGGCAAGCACCCGCTGGACCGGCGCTTGTATCCCGAGAACTTCATACGTGAATGTCCCGGCCGGCAGGGGCGCCGCATAGCGCCGCTGTCCCGGCATCATCTGGTAGACGACACCGTTGATTGCCACATCGACCGGCATGAAGTACGTGTTGTCGATCCGAACATGCGCCATGGCAGGCGCGTTTGTGCCGGGACCAGCGTAGTACGACGACCTGCTTCCGGGCGCCGGCCCCCGCATTGCATCCAGTTCTTGTCGAAGCCGGGCAACTTGGTCCCTCAGATCGTTGATCTCCTTGAGCGGTGTTTCCAGAGCGGCAATCCGGTCGGTGAGCGCCTTCACCGCCAGCCGCAGGTCGTCGACCTGTTGCGAAGTCGCCGGTTTGTCTTGAGCGCCGGCCAACGGCGCGAAAGCGCAAACGCAAATGACCGCAAGCATGATCCAGGTGCGTCTCATGTTGATTCTCCTGTTGGGATAGGAGGTACCGACTTTTCCGAATTGCGCTGGTACGGTTGAGTTTAGGAGAAAGGTTGGCGGAGAGCAAGGCTGGCATAGACGGACAAGCCACGTGGTGGGCGTTGCGGGGCTAACCCTCCGGCCGCGTTAATAGATATCGCCGAAATCAGCAGTAATCAGAACCGCGAAGGCGATACTGGCGGGCGGCGCGCCTGTCGCCTGCACCTCGAAAGCACCGATGTCAATCGTGCCGTTCACAATCCGCGGGAAGCCGGGACCGCGCTGGTCCCACTCCGGCGGGTCTACCACGTTGGGATCCCCCGCGTCGATGGCGGGACTGCCCGGAAGAAGCTCCATCGTGGGCGAGTCGCCGCCATTGAATTGAAGCGCGCCCAGCATGGGGTCGACATGAAGCATGTCACTGGGGAGGAAGCCTCCGCTGTTCACAATGTCGCCGACCAGATTGTACCCCACGCTTACGCAGTGGCCGTGGAGATCGTAGTCCGGGCCGTTGGTTTCGTAATTCTTGGCGAGAATCGTGTTCGACATGTAAAATGTTCCCGCGTTGTAGATGCCTCCTGCCGCTTTGTACGCGTGGTTGGCGGAGATCGTGGAATGCCTAACGTCCAAGATTCCCAGCGAGTCGTTGTGAATGCCCGCGCCGCCGTTGTCAGGATTACCGTAACCAGCCACCTTATTGTTGGCAATCGTGCTGTTGGTGATGCTCGCCTGGCCGCGGTTGAATATGCCGCCGCCACCAGCGTTTGTTGCATTGGCGAAGTTGTCGTGAATCAATGAATGCGAAATCAGTAGGGTTCCTGAAGTCGAGTTATAAATCGCTCCTCCGCGCCCATCGACCGTGTTGCTTGTGATGGAGCTGAACTTAAACTCGGCGATTCCAAGGTTGTAGATCGCGCCACCGGAGGTAGAAGGGGGTCCCAAGTATGATCGACTCTCGTTATCGTGAATCCAGCAAGCAAGCATAGTGAGCGAGCCTTCATTGTAGATCGCACCTCCTCCTCCGTGCACAAAGTTGCCAATGATCGAGCAACTCGTTGCGATGAGCGTGCCTTTGTTGTAAAAGGCACCTCCAAATCCAATCGAGCTAGAAACGTAGCCATTTGCGAAAGTGAGGTTCGAGATTTCAAGACGGACGCCCGCTTCGACGTAGAAAAGTCGTACAGATTTCCGCCCGTCGATAGTTAGGAGATTCGCTCCCGGACCGACGATGTTTAGATCGTCCGTAATGTGAGGCAACGGGCTTCCCAAAACGATCGAACCGGAGACCCCAGGACTGTACTTGATGAGATCGGGACCGGGGTCGTTATTCGCTCGGATGACGCAATAGCGCAAGTCGCCCCGGCTGAAACCGTCGATCGTATTACCGGCGCCGAGGTCGTCGAGGCGAACGACGTGACACGTCGAAAGTAGTGTGCGGCCTTCCAGCGGTTCGAGAAGCAACGCGCGAGATGACGCAAGCATGGGACCCTCCCTGAAGGTGAGTGTCGAGTTTTCGCCACGCATCGTATCATCCGCACCAAGGCGGGACAATGTTTTTGGATCGTGAATGGGGGATTTGAAATATCGTCGGTTGCTTTTTCTTGATACCACGGAAACGCGATGCCGGCACTATTCGGTCGGCCGTTGCATCTTGATGTCACCTCAATGGTAGTGACGCGAACGAATGAGATAGGCGTGCCATAGAATGCTACAATGGATTTGCGGTTCCACATCGACCCGGAAAGCGGCCAACCGCATATTTTCGATCACGGGGGTCTCCGAGGACGAAGTTCGCCAGTGCTAGTGGGACGTGGCGGACGATTTCCGGGGCCGACGAAACTCGCGTGTCCGATTTGGGCAGACCATGAACCGTGGTCCTCGCAAATGGCTTGGAGATCGACGGCGGCTCGAATGACTTCAATCACGGCCGGCAGCTTTCATAAACCAGCGTTGTTGCTCGATGAGGCCGGAAGTAGGTTTGCGGGAGCGCGGCGGGACGCGGTAATCCGCGGGACCGCAAAGGAGGGCAATCGCCGCATTGCCTTCGAGTCGGCGAAGCTCCTGTCGCCGTAGCCGTTCCAAGACCGGCCCGGCGACCTGCCACGCCTCGACCCAGCGCCGGCCTAATGCAATTTGTTCCGGCGACCAATTCGCAAGGCTTGAGGCCAGCTTCCGGCCCGCGTCTACTTTGTCTCCTCCCGGCTGCAACATACGGCTTATTATAATGCAATTCCTCGTTTTTGATGCCCGTCTCGCGGCGCGGCGCTGCTCTCACGAATGTTCTTCGTACTGCTTGATGCGGTTGACCGACTCTTCGCCTTCCGCGACCACTTCGTTCGGAAACGCATACTGCATGAGAAAGGCATCTTCGCCGGTGTCGTCGTAGTGCTCGCGTAGGACCCGGACGGCCCGAAAGCCTTGCATGCGGAAGAAAAGCTGAGCGCCGAGGTTGCGTTCACGAACCGCGAGTGTAAGCCGGGTGCGGCGGTGGTTGGAGAGCTTGCTGAGTAGTTTCAGCACCATCTGCGTTCCGATGCCGCGGCGGCGGCGCGTCGGGTGGACGGCGAAATTGAGTATGTGCAGTTTGGATTTGTGCAGCTCATAGATCATGAAGCCGACGACTTTGTCGCCGTGCTCGGCCACCATGCCGATGCAGTTGCGTTGGCGCAAACAACGCAGGAAGTCTTCTTCGGTCCACGCGAACTCGAAACTATCTTGTTCGGTTTGAAGCACCTCAGGCATGTCCCGACGAATCATCCAACGGATATGCACGCGCACCTGTTCTCTTTCGATTCGACCCGTGCTCATGACGGACTCCTTCCCCCGCGGCACGGCGCGCGGAACACCGTGTTAAGTGTTCCTCGCCTCCGCTCCAGTTCCGTTCTCGACCGATTACCCGTGTTTGGGTCAGGCGGGGTGTGTCGTAATGAGCGCAGGCAATGCGCCGTTCTCGACACCGCCGCCGAATCTTAACAATGCGTCGAAACGCACTCAATATCAAGCCACGCAAAGCAGATGCGCAACGCAGGCGCGGAAAAAGGTTGGGGAATCCATTCCCCCGCATCGAGCCATCGTGGCCAACGCTTGTGAGTATGTGGACTGATCTGGATTTGAGAAGTCAGGAGCATACCCACATCACTCACAGTTCGCAAACAATTCTTTTACAATTCGCGAATAATCTTGTTCACGCATGAAGCTAGCCAGGTCCCTATCATCAATCAAAAACAGCATTTACGGCGAAACCGAGCCATCCGGTCGCACGGTCTCTTGTTTCCAGGAACCGGTGCTTGTGCTGGTCACCAGCTCATCGGGGTCGGAGTAAACATGGGTGCTTTCTTCCTTGATAATCGGTGTTTTCACTTGTTCTGAGGTGAGCTGCACCTTCATGCGCATGTCGCCCGCCTGTTGCGCGCTCACGGCCAACCGATACACCGCATCAGCTCGCGGCGCCAACGACGGCAGCGCTTCAAAGATTACTTGTTGACCTTGAACTCGGTGTGCCGACGGCCCGGTCACGCCCTTGACGGTCATGCCGACCGGCACATTGGCAACGAGCTGCACGCCGGTGCTTGGAGCTGTGCCTTGATTCACCACTCTGATCTCGTAACCGACGTCGCCGCCGACGGTCATGGCGTCGTCGAGATCTACGACTTCGAGAAACAGTCCGGTCAAGCCTTCGACGTTGACGCAAGTCTCGACTTTCGTTTCGAGACCGCGTTCGTCACGGGCAATCGCGCGGTTGACCAGAGTGCCGAGGCTCTTCGTACACGCCTTTACCACCATCGCTTGTCTTTGTCCGGGAGTGAGAACGCTAATCTGCCAGGCGACGGCGCGGCTGGCCGGATCGTAGGTTCCGCCTTCACTGGCGGAGATGAAATCCATTCCTTCCGGCAGAACGTTGCACACGTATACGTTCGCGGCCCTGCCGGTTCCGGAGTTAACGACCTCCAAATTGAACTGGGCCTCACGATTTAAGTATCGGCGTTTCGGCCCCGTTGCTCGCAGCGTAAGTACCGGTTCCGTCACCATGACCACGGTGTGGGCCACGGTTTGAATTCCGTCGTCACCCGTTATAGAGACTTCGTGCTGCTGTCGGCCGGACCGAACGGCCGTGGTCGCCAACGGCACAATCCTCGATTCACCGGGGGCCAACACGCCGAGGTCGGCATCGATCTTGGAACCTTTTTCGTGTGATAGGCCAGCCGGCAGATTGGAGTGCAGCACGAGGTTGGTCGCCGGGCCGGTCCCGACATTGGCAATGTGAATCTGGAACGTCGTGGTGTCGCCGACCTGCACCGTTTCCGGCGCCGACTGCGTCAATGCGATCTTTGGTCGAGTAATCTGCGTCTTCAGTCCGCTGCTCGCCGAAAAAGTAACCGTGGCGGCCGCGGTCAGCTCGCCTTCTCCCGTCGGCTGAATCTCCACTCGGATGCGCCGTTCGGCGCCGGCTTCCAGGTTTCCGATATTCCACACCATGTGTTCGCTGTGCAGCTCGGGTTTCGGTTCGGCGCTGAGGAAACGCGCTCCGGTCGGCAGCTGGTCTTCGACTCGAACGTTGGACACGGTGGTGCTGCCGGAATTGCGGGCCACGATTTCATAAACCAACGGCTTGCCGACGGAGATCGTCGCCGGTCCGATTTTTTCGAGGTATACGCTTGGGGTTTGGGCGCCGGTGAGCATGATGGGCGACGCTGTCCGTGACGCGGGCGCTGCCGGCGCACTTGGTTTTTCCTGGGGTGCAACCACCGGTGCAGGCAATGGCTGCTGGCTGTCGAGCGCCGGCGGCGGGCTGAAGGTTGGCCCGCTAGGCATTTCAGTGCCACCATTTCCTAGGACCGGCCCGCCAAGTGCCGGCCCGGACTTACTCTCTTCCGGCGTCACTACCGGCATCGGCGGCGGCATGTTCGGCTTCGTCGCCGGCGGCACATCGGAAACCGGAAGTTGCGTGGGCGTGTTGACGTGGCTCTGCGTTTGATTCGTTATCAGGAAAGTTCGCTGTGTTTGAGTCGGCAATCCACCCGCCGGCCCCCATTTGGTATCGGGTGTCGGCAGCTTCATTGACTTCGGCGCTGTGGTTGCGGGCGGCGTCGCCGACACTGGCGCCGGCGGTTGGGAAGGCGGCGTCTGCGTGGGCGTTTGTGCGACAGTTCGATACGCCAATCCGCCCAGACTGGCGATCAACACCACAGCCAGAATGCTCAAGTGGCGCATGCTACTTCCCCTTTTCCCAATCACGAATCCGCCCGATAGCGCCCACGGTACTTCTCCACCGGGTACTTGACGGCGTTCTTGGCGATTTTGTTTCGAATCGCTTCACTGAGGTCGAGCTTCAACGTCAGACTCATGTTCAACAACAGGCAACCGACGTCTGCGATTTCATCCGCCACTTCGGCCAATTGCCTTGGATCATTCACAACGTCCCGTGATGCCTCGCTGTCCACCCACATGAAGTGCTCCATCAACTCGGCCGCTTCCACCGCGAGGCACATGCTCAGGTTCTTGGGGCTATGAAATCGTTCCCATTCGCGCTCGGCGGCAAACTGTCGCACTATTTCCTTGAGTGCAGCAATCGTCGTTTCGTAATCGGTCATTGCGTCGGATTCACCGCCTACGTTCCGTCCGAACGGGCCGACCCCCTGTCGGCGTGATGCGACAAATATCCCGCATTTGGTTCTGACGGAAGGGCGGCGACTATAGCCGGCGCATAGGGTGTGTCAAGAACAACATGAGCGCGGGCGATCATAAGGTGGACAAGGGTGCGAAACTGGCGAACGCCGTGAGGCGGGTTCTACTGTTCTCCAGAATCCCCGCATTTGTTACCATGCCCGTTCCAGGAAGCTGCAACCATGGCAAAGCCGAAGAAAAAGGACGACGCCGAACCAGGCATTAAGGTCATTTGCCGAAATCGGCGCGCGTTTCATCAGTACAACGTGTCCGACCGAATGGAGTGCGGCATTGTGTTGACAGGCACCGAGGTGAAAAGCCTGCGCGACGGCACCGCCAACCTGGAAGACGCCTACGCGAAAGTAGAAGACGGCGAAGTTTGGCTCATCGGCAGCGACATCCCGGAATACGCGATGGGCAACCGCATGAACCACAAGCCGAAGCGCCGCGCAAATTGCTGCTCCATCGACAGGAAATCGAAAAGTTCGCCGGCAAAGCCTCGGAGCGCGGCTTCACACTTGTTCCGACGCGGATGTACTTCAAGAACGGCCGGGCCAAAGTCGAAATCGCCGTCGCCCGCGGCAAACAACTCCACGACAAGCGCGAAGACAAGAAGAAAGCAGAGGCGGAACGCGAAATACGCCGGGTTATCACGGGGCGACGAGGGGAGTGAATAATCGTGGACGGCGCCATGAACGAACTCGAAGCCGATGTCATGGCGTTTCTACTTGACGGCGATCACGAAACCCTGATGACTCTCCGCCAGCAGCTTGTCGAAGCTACCGTTGTGAAACGCGATTTCACAGGCGTTGGGTTTTTCACGAGCTTCCGCGTATCGCCTTATGCGAAACGATTATCCCGGCGGGAACACTTTACTATTAGCGATGTCTTTGCAGAAGTGGACCAGGTCGAGCACGGCGTAGGTTTTGTATTGTTCATAAGAAACCGCATGCTCGACACGCTTGAAGCATACACCTTCTCCGGCGCATGGCCGGCCAACGCGAAATTGACGCGGCTCTTTTACATGCGTCCTCGTGATGGTAAGGGTGGCATGCTGAAAGGGACACCAGTGCGAGATATCGAGTGGGCGCTCGCGGATCCACGAACTCTGTGTGAATAATTGCGCCATTGGTCAAGGAGGACCGCGGTGCACCTGGTGGCGTTAGTTGAAGGTCCGGATCACGTCTGCTGCCGCTATCGGATTGCGGCGTATCGGCCCTATTTCGAACGCGCCGGGCATCGGCTGGACATCGTTTCACTTCCAAGGCACGCGTGGCATTGGTTTGCCGTGTGTCAGGCCGCGCGTGCCGCCGACCTGGTGATACTTCAACGGAAACTCATTTCGCGATGGCAGTTTGCGTTACTCCGCCGAGTCAGCCGGCGGCTGGTGTACGATTTTGACGATGCCGTGTTCCAGCGAGATTCCTACGCCGCGAAATCACCCCACAGCGCTCGACGCAGCGGCCGTTTTTCTCGCATCATTCAACGCGTCGATGCCGTGGTCGCCGGGAATTCGTTTCTGGCAGAAAGTGTGTCGAAACTTGCAACACCACGCCGCGTGCACGTCATTCCAACCTGCGTTGACCCGGCTCGATACCAACTCGCACAACACAACCATCGTGAGAACACGCAACTAGTGTGGATCGGATCCAAGAGCACGATGAACGGCCTACACCTCGCTCGACCGTTATTGGAGAAAATCGGCGAGCGCGTGCCCGGAATAAGCCTGAAGTTGATAAGCGATGGTTCCATGGAGTTCCGCCCTCTACCTGTTTCATTCATTCCCTGGTCGCAAGCGGCAGAGGTGGCAGAGCTGGCTGCGGCCGACGTGGGGATTAGCTGGCTACCAGCTGATTCCTGGAGCCGGGGCAAGTGCGGCTTGAAAGTGTTGCAGTACATGGCGGCCGGATTGCCGGTGGTCGCCAATCCGGTCGGCGTGCAGGCGGAAATGGTACGGCACGGCGAAACTGGTTTCCTCGCCGAAACCGAAACCGAATGGATTGAAGCGATTCGCCGACTCTCGGCCGACTCCGAATGCCGACGCCAAATGGGCGCCGCCGGTCGCCGGTTGGTTGAGACACGATTCTCGGTGGAGATCGGCGCTGCGCGTTGGCTCGAAATGTTAGACCCCGAACGTCAACGGAGGCGGTCGGCATGAGCGGCGAACCGAGTTCCCTCGTTCAGGTCGTTGCCGGCGGCGTCCGCTGGAATCTGCGAGCCGACGTGCGCGAACGGCTCATTGGCCCGCATGGCTTGCGCCTCGAAGAATGGCTTCGCAACGGACAGGCCCGCGTCGTCAAACACGGCCCGCATCGCACGGTGTATCACATCGCGCTGTCCGGTTTGAACTTCTATTTGAAACACTTTCGGCTCAACGATGTACGTGCATGGTTTCGGCAGTTGGTGAGGCCGCCCAAGGCGCAAATGGAATTCGACCGCGCTCTCGGCATCGCCGCCCGGCAGGTGCCAACCGTGGTTCCACTCGGCGTCGGCGTCGGCTTCGACGGCGAAAAGCAGGGCGAAAGCTACCTGGTCACTCACACACTTGACAACGTCGTTTCGTTGGATGACTTTATTGAAAAGATTCTTCCGACCGTGGAGCGTTGTCGTCTTGCCGCGATCCGTTTTCGGCTCGCTGACGCTCTCGGAAGGCTGATGGCCCACCTCCATGAAGCAGGTGTTCTCCATCATGACCTGCATGCGGCCAACATCTTGATCCGACTCAGTTCCGCCGATGAACCGAGGTTGTTTTTGGTTGATCTTCACGCCGTCCGCCTGGGAACCTCACTGGGTTGGACGACAAGTCGAAAGAATCTTGTCATTCTCAACCGCTGGTTTTCGCTTCGCGTCTCTCGGCCGGATCGGTTGCGCTTCTGGTCGACGTATTGCAGCGCCCGTCCCACATTGTTTGGGGCAATGCATCCAAAGACATCCCTGGCATTAGCCGCCGACGTAGAGCGGCGGACGTGGAACTCGAATCGTGAATTCTGGCGGCATCGCGACCGCCGGAGCCTGGTGACCAACCGTTACTACCGACGAGTACGCGGCGTCCCGGCGACGGGATACACGGTCGGCGACTTGGATGCGGACTTGGTCGATGCGTTCCTTCAAGATCCAGACCAGCCATTTCACCGGCCGGGAGTGACGATACTTAAGAATGGCCGAAGTTCGACCGTCATCGAGTTCGACCTGAACATCAACGGCGAACTGAAACGAGTCATATACAAGCGATTCCGCATCACGTCATGGCATGATCGGTGGATCGGTCTTTTCAAGCGCTCTTCCGCGCTACGATCGTGGATATTCGGACACGGCCTGCGCGAACGCGCGCTTCCGACGGCCCGGCCGCTGGCGGTCTTTCACCGAAAGCAGAACGGGCTTTGCGGCGAAGGTTACCTCCTCACCGAGAAACTCCAGAACACCGTTAACCTTCGTCGGTGGATTGACGATCTCGGCCACCGCACCGCCATCGAACGGTGTCTCGAGATTCGACGGATGATCGATCGGTTGGCCAAGCTCGTGCTCGACCTTCACCAGCGGAACTTGTCGCAACGCGATCTTAAAGCCAGCAACATCCTGGTCGATCCACAGAAGCTGTGGCTGATCGACCTCGTCGGCGTAACTCGCCATAAGCGTGTCTCGACGAAACGGCGCATCCTGAACCTGGCTCGGCTCAGCGCGAGTTTCATCGGTCATCCGAGTGTCACACGCACCGATAAGCTGCGCTTCCTTCGCGCTTACCTACAGTGGGGTTTGCGAGGCAGGGGCGGCTGGAAGAAATGGTGGCGCAGAATCGATCTCCGCACAAAGATCAAAGTTAGAAAAAACCAGCGGCGCGGGCGACCCCTCGCATGATCGGTGAGTTGTGAAAAGGAAAATCATGCACGGCCCACGTTGCTATCAATGGCTTGCGGTTTTGCTTGTCTTGGGGCATGCCGGGTGCCAGTCCATTCGCATCACCGGCACGCCCGTCAGTCGGTTCGATCCGGCCGCGCGAGAGCGCTGCAGTTCCCAATCCGGTCCTGCCGGGCAAGCACTCGTTTCGTGTCTCGCAGTTTGTCTTCATCCATGACTTTGATTTGAACCGCGAGCAACCCATCTTCCGGGAACTCGCCGATCTACGCGAACATGTTTTCCAGGAACTCAAACTGCCCAATTCGACGCGGCTCGTGAAAGTCTATTTGTTCGACGATCAAGACCGGTATGAAGCATTCATGCACACGACCTACCCGGGCTTGCCGAAACGTCGGGCGTTCTTTGTCGCCCAACCGGGCGGCATCGGAGTCGGCGAAGAGTTACTCGTCTACACGTTTTGGGGCAAGCGCGTCCGAGAAGATTTACGGCATGAACTGACGCACGCGCTCCTGCACAGCGTCCTCAAGGATGTGCCGTTGTGGCTCGACGAAGGCCTGGCCGAGTATTTCGAGGTGCCGGCCGAGTGGAAAGGAATCAATTCTAATCATTTGGAGCAGCTTCGGCTGGTCTCGGCGACGACATCTCGACCGGATCTATCGCGCTTAGAGGCACTCGGCGAAGTGAATCAAATGACCCCCGACGAATACCGGGAAGCGTGGGCCTGGGTTCACCTGATGTTGCACGACGTTCCGGACGCGAGATCAGTGCTCATCAAATACCTGCAGCACCTACAGCACAATCCCCACGCTCCGCCGCTGAGCCGACAATTGGCCGTTGTCTACCCGTCTCCCAACGATGCCCTGATGAGGCACCTCGGCAAGCTCGACTTGCAGCGCCATATACCACGAACACAGAACTCGCCGCGAATAGAATAGCGCAGAACTCCGAGTGGCAGTACCATGCGCATTCTCGTCACCGCCGGCAACACACAAGTCCCCATCGACCGAGTGCGCTGTATCACCAACATTTTCACGGGGCGCACGGGGACGCGAATCGCACTCCATGCACACGACGAGGGTCACGAGGTGACGTTGTTGACCTCGCACCCCGACGTGGTGGACGCCTTGCGTGGATCGATGACGCCGGTGACACGCTGGACATTGCGCCCCTTTCGAACCTTCGACGAGCTGGCCGGCCACATGGAAACCGCTGTTCGAGGCGGCGGCTTGGATGCCGTTATCCACTGCGCCGCCGTGAGTGATTTCCTGTTCGACGGCGCGTTCGCACCGGCGCCCGGCACTACATTCGATTCAACCAGTGGTGAATGGGTCAGCACCGAGAAACAACCAACGTTGCTCGATCGCGGCGCAGCGAAAATAAGGAGCGACGATCCGGAGCTATGGTTGCGGCTGGTGCGAGCACCGAAGATCATCGATCGCATTCGCGGCGAATGGGGATATCGCGGAGTACTAGTAAAGTTTAAACTAGAGGTAGATATCGATGAAACGCACCTTCGCACAGTTGCTGAACGCGCCCGGCAGGAGTCGGATGCCGATCTCATGGTTGCGAATACGCTGGACGGCGCTGATTCGTGGGCTCTCATCGGTCCGGTGAACGGCCGTTACGACCGAATCGAGCGGGCGTCGCTTTCCAGTCGACTGCTTTCGGAGGTAGAACGCATGTATGCAGAGCGCACGAATGGCTAATACACTTCTCGGCGTCACTGGCTCGGTCGCCGCGCTGCGAACACCGAACTTGTACGAAGACCTGAAAAATGCGGGCCATCAGGTACGCGTCGTTGCCACGTCTGCATCGTTGTACTTTTTCGACGTCGCCGCGCTCGATCCCTTGGACGCCGCCAACCGTGCGCGGAATCCGGGCGTTGTGTACTTGGACGAGGACGAATGGCCGGGGCGCGCCGCCGGCCGGCACTACGGTCGAGACGACCCTGTCCTGCACATTGAATTGCGCCGCTGGGCGGATGTGTTCGTGATCGCTCCGCTCGACGCTAATACGCTTGCCAAGTTGGCGAACGGCATCTCCGATAATTGCCTCACGTGCGTGTGGCGAGCATGGGACCTCAACCGCCCTGTTGTGCTGGCGCCGGCGATGAACACGTTGATGTGGGAGAATCCGCTAACGCGCCGCCACTTGCTCCAACTGGCCGAACTGCACCGCGCGGAAGTCACCGAGGCGCCTTACGATCTTGATCGCCTCATTGAACTGCTCAACGGGAAGTGTCCAAACTTGCGGGTCGTGGCGCCGCAAAGCAAGCGGTTGGCTTGCGGAGATGTCGGCATCGGCGCCATGGCCGAATTAGATGAGATCGTGAACGCCGTTGCCTCAGCGGGGAATCTCAATGCTCGCTGATCGCAGTGTCGAAGTCCATCATCTGCCCGCGCTGGCGCCGCCCGGCCGGCTAACGGGCGGAATGGCGGTCGTCGTTGATGTCCTGCGGGCCTCGACCACCATCCTCCATGCGTTGGCAGCTGGTTGCACCAACGTTCGGCCGTGTGCGGAAGTGGACGAAGCCCATGAATTGGCCGGTCAGATGCGCGCCGGACGTGTGCTTCTCGGTGGGGAACGCGACGGTATTCGGCTTCCCGGCTTCGACCTGGGCAATTCTCCCAGCGAGTACACGTGTGGAGTCTGCCGTGGAAACGCTATCGTCCTGACGACTACCAACGGCATCCGAGCGCTGATTCGCGCTGCGGAGGCCGACCGTGTCTTGATTGCCGCTTTCAATAATTTCAGCGCCGTCTGCGAACAACTTCGACTCGATTCGCGTCCGGTACATATCATCTGCGCCGGTACCGACGGCGAGATCACACTCGACGATGCGTTGCTCGCCGGCGCCTTGGTGGAATTCCTGTGCGAAACGAGCAACGCCCGGCTCAATGACGGCGCACGGCTCGCTTGGGACTGTTTCGAACATCATGGCCGGTCACTCATGGGCGCACTCGAACTGAGCCGAGGCGCCGCGCGTCTTCGGCAATTGGGTTACGACGAGGACATCCGCATCGCGGCGCAAATTGATACGTTTACCTTAGTGCCGGAAATGCGGCGCGACCCCGTGCGCATCGAACTCGGCGCCGTCGGCATCGTCGAAAGTCATTGGCTCAAATAGGACCAAAGAATGGACATGGATAAGTTGGTTGCCCTGTGTCGTCGGCGCGGTTTCATCTTTCAATCGAGCGAGATTTACGGCGGCATTAATGGCTTTTGGGACTATGGGCCGCTCGGCGTCGAACTCAAGAAGAACATCAAGGACGTCTGGTGGCAAGACATGGTCCGCAACCCGCCGCCGGGGCCCGATGGTGATGAGATTTCGATGGTAGGCGTCGATTGCTCTCTTATTATGAATCCCAAAGTCTGGGAGGCGAGCGGACACGTCGGCGGTTTCGCTGATCCGATGGTTGACTGTCGGACGGATGGATGCAAGGCCCGATTCCGCGCCGATCAACTGACGACATCTTCATGCCCGTTGAAGCCGAGCAAACCACCCGGCGGCTTCGAAAAGTGCCAACTCACCGAGCCGCGTCAGTTTAATCTGATGTTCAAAACCTACGTGGGCGCTCTCGAAGATGTTTCCGGAATCGCATACCTGAGGCCGGAAACCGCGCAAGGGATCTTTGCAAACTTCCGCAATGTCATTGACAGCTCACGCCTCAAATTGCCGTTTGGCATCGCCCAAGTCGGAAAAGCGTTCCGCAACGAGATCAATCCGCGGAATTACACCTTCCGCAGCCGCGAGTTCGAGCAAATGGAAATCGAGTTCTTCTGCCACCCGGCGGAGTCGATGAAGTGGTACGAGTACTGGCGGGATGTGCGCAGGAGTTGGTACACCCAGCTCGGCATCAAGTCCGACAAGCTCCGGCCGCGCGAACAGTCGGCAGAAGAACGAGCCCATTACTCAGTCGGGACAACCGACATCGAATACCTGTTCCCGTTCTCGGATGAACCGCAGGAATTGGAGGGTGTCGCCCATCGCAGCGACTACGACCTTAAAGCCCACCAGGAAAAGAGCGGCAAGGACCTGACCTATTTCGACGAGGACGCGTGGGAAAGAGACAAGGCAACGCGCGGCACCAATTCGTTCAAGGAATGGGTGAAGATCAATTCGTCGAAGGCGGACATCGAGAAGTACCAGTTCGTTCCGCACGTCATCGAGCCGTCGGCCGGGGCGGACCGGTTCACTTTGGCGGTGCTGTGCGAGGCATACACGGAAGACGAAATCGGCGGCGAAGCCCGCACGGTAATGCGCTTCCATCCGCGGCTCGCGCCGATCAAAGCCGCCGTGTTTCCGCTAGTCAACCGCGACGGCATGCCCGACAAGGCGCAGAAACTTTATCGAGAGTTGAAATCGGAATTCAACGTCTTCTATGACGATAAAGGCGCAGTCGGCCGGCGCTACCGACGCCAGGACGAAGCCGGCACGCCGTTCTGTTTCACGATCGATGGTCAAACGTTACAGGACGACACGGTCACGATCCGCGACCGCGACTCGACGCAACAAACCCGCGTGAAAACGTCGGCCGTGGCGGAGGAGTTGCGCCGACGTTTGCGACCCGTTTAGCCCGCCGAAGGCGGGCTCGCAGAGCCGCGCGGTTCTGCGAACCGCGGCTAAACGAAACACATTACTTCCGCCCATGCAATGCCGGCGGTGTGCCCGGAATCGGATTGCCCATCGGGCGTTCCAGCGTCAAATACGCAAACAAATCCGCAATCTCCTGTGGCTTCAGTTGTTTCTCCATTCCTTCGGGCATAAGCGACACCTTGCCGCCGCTCATTTCGTCCACGTCAGCGCGCGGAATCGTCTCTAATTGACCACCTTGCGACTTCAGGACGACGCGCTCGCCATTGTCCTCGACAACCAATCCGCTCACGATCTGTCCCTTTTTCGTCGCCACCGTGACCGCCTGATAACCAGCGCCGATGACGAGGTTGGGATCGAAAACATTGGACAACAACTGCTCGAAATCACTTCGGCCGTTGGCCGTGATGTCGGGGCCGACGTCCTGTCCTTCGCCGTGCAGCTTGTGACACTGAGCGCACACGTTCTTATACACCGCCGCTCCCGCCGCGGGATCGCCGCGTGTCTTGTGCAAATGATCGCGCATTTCGCCGACCAGTTTTTCCCGCTCCGGACTACGCTCTTCGCGCAGCGTGCCCCAAATGGCGTGGACTTGTTTCGTTAGTTCAGGGTCTTTGCGGGCCAGTAATTTGCGTACTTGGTTGATGTTAAGGGCGGTAGTCGGGATGTTCTTCGCCGCAATTTCATGCAGCAGTGCCTTACTCCAAGTGGTGCGTTGGGTAAGCAAGTCAACCGACGCGTTTTGCAGCTCAGGATTCAGTTTAGCGCGGTGTGCCAATATCACGCCGGCCAAATCCGGGTCATCGCTTCGACCAAGCGCGGCCAACATCGCCCGCATGAAGTCGGGCGAGTTCTTTTCGGGCTGGCTCAGAATCTTCCCGATCCAGTCTCCGAGGTGTTGATCGCCAACTGTTATCAACACCTCAAGGGCGTCGATTCGACTCACGTTGTCCACGTCGGATCGAATCAACATCCCCCGAACACCAAACAGTTGCGTGTCATTCAATGTTGCGTTGAGAAGTACGATGTGAGGATCAGGATCACGAACTCGGCTTCTCTCCTGGGCCACCTTAAACAGCTTTGCGAGGCCTACACGTACCGCCTCACGCCGCGAACCTGACAATTGTCCCGTGTGAATGGCGTTGCAAATAGCACGTGCGAGCTCGGAATGAAATGGCCCGTGCTGATAAAGGGTGTTCACTGTATCTATCACGGGTGTCAAGTCCGCGTTTGGATCCGCGAGTACCCGCTGAATGGCCCGATTTACTACACTTAGCGCACCATATGCCATCCGCGGCTGTGGCGTAGCAAAATGTTTGAGAAACTTCGAGTGATCTGTCGCATCCATCGGACGCAAGTTTTGCCACACGATGGCACTGAGTAAGTTGTCTTCTTTGCACCGTTTCAGTAGCAGCGCTAGTACATCAATCGCATCGAGCCCGGCGACTTTCTTGGTCGCGAGTATGGCCTGTAATACGACGTCGTGTGCTTCGTCGCGCTCAGTGAGCGCTCTCACCTTACGTAGAACAACTTCATCGACCGTTCCCATGTTTCCGGCCGCGCGGGCACCCCACGCACGGAAGCGCGAATCGTTTGTATCCAACAAGCGGACGTGAAACGCGGGATCTAAGCGCCCGGCACTGACGAGTGACCACAGCCCATGCATCCGACTCTTGAACGGCTTCTTGTCGTCGAGAACTAATCCTTCCAATTTTGTGCGAATGTCGTCGTTCATACGCTCATTTAGCGACCGCTGTGCTACATCTCTGAAGAACAGATTCGGACTATTCAACCGCTGAACCAACTGCTCATCGCTCTCCTTCGCCAAGTCGAACTTGCCCGCCGGCGGCGTATTCTTGTAGCGCACGCGATACAACCGCCCACGGAGGCGGTCGATGCCGTTGGAGTCGCGTCGGGCGTCCTGATAACAGTGGTAGCGGTCGTACCAGTCCAGAATGTAGAGGCAGCCGTCGGGTCCGTAACTTCTGCGACACCGGCATGAACCACGGATCGTTCGCGGTCAGAAAATCCGGCGCGGGCTTGGCGACATATGTCGAGCCGGCACGTTCCAGGACGTCGACGTTGATGCAACCGCCGTGGATATTTCCCATGTAGAGGCGGTCGCGGTACTCCGGCGGATAGGCGTCGCTGTCGAAGTAACACAATCCTGCATACGCCGCTTTCTGGTGTTTGTGTTTGACGATGGAGCCGATGGGCCAGGTGTGCGGCGGATACGGGCCGCCCTGTCGAAAGTAGTATCCCGTTTCGACGATGTGCCATAAGTGGTCCAGGACGCAGGCGCTGATGAAGGCGCTGCCTTCGGGATCAAACGCCAAGCCCCACGGGTTACTTGTACCCTCCGCGAAGATTTGAAACTCGCGCGTCTTCGGGTGAATGCGGAACAAGGCGCACGTGAACTTGAATTCCTTTCCTTGATGCTTGATGTGGCTGGGATTGAAGACGCCATTGAGTCCGTACAGCCAACCATCGGGCCCCCAGGTGAGTGAATTCGGTAGTTCATGAACGTCTTCGCGTCCGAAGCCGGTGACAATGACCTCGGGATTGCCGGTCGCTTTACCGTCCGGGCCTTCCTTGAAGAAGAGAATGTCCGGCGAGTTGGCGACCCAAACACCACCGTGACCGACCGCGATGCCGGAGGGAATGTTCAACCCTTCGGCAAAGATCGTGATTTTGTCAAAGCGGCCGTCGCCCTTGGTGCTTTCCAAAACCTTGATCCGGTCGCGGCCCGGCCCCGCGGACATGCGCGGATATTCGAGGCTCTCGGTGATCCAGATTCGGCCGCGTTCGTCGAAGGTCATCGCCACCGGATTGACGATATCCGGCTCCGATGCCACTAGCTCAACAAGGAATCCCTCCGGCACGGTCATTTTCTTGATGGCTTCGGCCGGTGAGAGTGGTGCACCGGGAAGTTCCGATTGCCCGTGAGGAACGACCTTGTCGTCAGGCTCCTTGACCTTACCGGCAATCATGAACAGCAACAGAAGCGTAAACGCGATGCGGCCGTTCAAGTGGCAATCTCCACCCGCTAACTACTGCGGCGAGTCCAACCGTGAAGCAGGGACTGAGCTTCCGAGTGAATCTCCTTAGGAACATAATACCGAACCGGCCGCACCGGTTCCGAAGTGACCGCTTGTAAACGAGGAAGCATCTCGGAGATTTCTACGGGCTCATCGTCGCCGTTTACCAATAACCGGATGGCCTGACACTCGGAGCCATTTTTCTTCGGCAAGTACATCGTCTGGGCGATTCCTTTGAAATCGTCACGCAGAACGTACAAATGCGCCGGCGTGTAACCGTGGGACGTCGCTAACGCCCGTAGTGCCGTTTCCCACTCGCCAATATCGACCGCCGGTGCGTCAATGGCCGTGAAGCCCTTCCGATTCAGAAATCGGCGAGCAAGGTCGGATAGCGCTCGGTCCGGGTGCTCGATCCATGTCTGGATCTGCGTCAGGACGACGAATTCCTCAAGCCGCAGAAATTGTGATACAGATGGGTTCTTCGCGTTCCAGAAATCGGCAATAGGGTCTAGTAAATGAATGTCGGTGCCGTTCGCCCGGAGCGCTCGGGCGTGATCCCACATGGCGTACAGGATTTTCTCATAGCAGCGCGTCGTCTTGTGCAGGTAAACGTTTTGGTACATATAGAAGCGTGCGAAGATGTACTCTTCGATCGCAACCGCAGCTTTCTCCAGCCATACCAGGTCTCGCTCCGCCTCGGTCTTTCCGTGTAGCGTGAAGCTGTGCAACAGGCGAAACCAATCGAAGTGTCCGAAGCCGGCTCCTGTGAACAGGCTGTCGCGCCGCAGGTAGTCGAGCCGATCCACATCGAGCTGGCTGGAAAGCAGGTGTTTTTGCCACAAGGGCTCTCGTGTGTCGGCGGCGTCGACCAGAGCCGCCACGCGGTCCGGAAGCTCGGCGTTGATTCGCCGGAGCGCGCGATGCAATTCACTCTCCGGCGACAAGATGATTCGGCACGACCAATCCTCATGGTCAATCCCGAGACATGGTTCGAAAAGATGCGAGAATGGCCCGTGCCCCACGTCGTGAATCAGCGCCGCGGCCAGGAGGGGCTGCCGTACTTCGTCGATTCGCACATCGGGAACCGTCGCCGCAAGGTGCGCCAACGCCTCTTGCATTAGATGCACGACGCCGAGGCTGTGGGAGAAGCGGCCATGGTCCGCGCCAGGATAAGTGAGGTAAGTGATGCCGAGTTGATGAACACGCCGCAGCCGCTGCACTTCCGGACATTCAAGCAGGTCGAGCAGCCAGCGATCGCGCTCCCGTTCGATGCTGATGTAATTGTAAAGCGGATCACGGAAGATTTTGGCGGCCATGTGTCGCTACACGCCCATGACGTTGTAGCCGCAATCGACGTACATCACTTCACCGGTGATACCGGAGGCGAGGGGGCTGCACAGGAATGCGGCGGCGTTGGCGACTTCTTCCACTTCGATTCCACGTTGAAGCGGCGACCGCTCGGCCTGATAGCGGATCATTTGGTCGATATCGCCGATGGCGCGGGCGGCGCGAGATGCATACGGTCCGGCCGAGATCAGGTTGACGCGTATCTTCTTCGGTCCGAGGTTGCTTGCCAGTTGTTTGGCGTCGATTTGCAGCGCAGCCTTGGCCGTCGACATACCGCCGCCGTAATGCGGCACGACGCGGTCGCCGCCGAGGTAGGTCAGGCCGAGTGCGCTAGCACCGCCCGGCCGATTCTCCATAAACGGCAACGCGGCCTTCAAGAGCGCGGTGAGAGAGTACGCGCTGATCCCCAACGCCGTCATGTACGCGACACGACTCGTATCAATCGCCTTGTTCTTGATCTCTGGGCTGAATGCGACGCTGTGGACCACGATGTCGATCGCGCCGAACGCCGGCCCGACGATGTTTATCATTCCTTGAATGGAGTAATCGCCGTGCTTTTGGTAACGGCGGTCGTTCTTCGTTTTCTCATCGACGTCGGCCAGCGTATCAAAGCCGACATCACATGCGACAACTTTCTCGACCTTGAGCGACCCGGCGCCGAACGGCAAGACGCGCGAATCGGCATCCATGTCGCGGTCGAGAATGCTGTCCACGATGCTGACGAGCCGAGGGTGTACGGCGAAGACCAACCGAGCGCCCGCGGCTTGAAGCGACTTCGCGATATGCCAGGCGAAACCGACGTTATCGCCGACACCGGTGACGAGCGCCAATTTTCCACTTAGGTCCAAGGGAATCATGTGCAACCTCGCACGTTCTTTGACAGGCGTATGATCTAGCAAATCCAAACAATCCGGGCAAGTGCGGCCGCTTGCGGCGTAGCCTCATCGCACGAATACCTCCCGAAGTACGTTCATAAGAACCAGCAACCCAATCATTCCAACCAACACCAGCAGCCCGAGGCGAAAGACCTGGGCGCGACTTCGCGCGCGAACAGCGCATCCAGTTCATCCTGATCGCCCGCTTCGGCGGCGATTTGCAAACTCAGCTCATAGCGGCCTTGTGGATAATCCGCAGCTTGTTCCTCGGTCAGGTACGAGCGATACGCCTCGTCGTTTACTTCGGGCGCCACCAGTACATCGAAGCCAAGGCTATTGCCGAAGGCGAAACTCGCCGGCCAAAGGTGATTTCGTGTACTGTGCGGCAGCAATGTCCATAGATCGCGAAGCAGGGTCGTGTCTGGGCCAGGGCGTTGGAAAGCGATGTGGCTGCCGTCGACCAGCGCCTGAGCAGCGCCCAGTAATACGGGTGACATCGGGGCGCCGTTTTCTTTGTCAACTCGCTGTAGCACGCGCTGTACATCGTCGACGGTTCTCGCCCGCAACGCGTCTTCGGGCCACATCAAAACCGGCAGCTCGCCGCGCATGTGCCATGATGGAGAAAACAATTCCGCCACGGCAAACGGGTCGCCGATGTACTCGAAATAGACGCGCACAGGAACAATGAGAAAACGGAAGCCAAGTGAGTTTCCATCGAGATCAGAGACTTGAACGACCGCGACGTGGTTCGTAAGCCATGGTCGGGCAAACACAGCGGATGGACATTTCATCGCAGGCGGCCGAGCGCCAAACCCTACGCACAAGTGCTCCACATGTGAAAGCCATTCGTCTGTGATACCCGCAGACTTCGCGTGGACGCGACAATCGGCGTCGCCAATTCGCCGGAGGATGATCTGTTCGATCGCAACGTCATTCATCTTGTCTCAGCGCCGAACAAATACTTGATGAGTTCTTCGCCCTTTCGATAATCCGGGATGATCAGATCGGCGCCGGCGCGAAGTAGCCGTTCCCGCTTCCATTCGCTGATGCCGCAACGATTGACCTCGTCGCTGGCGACACCCACAGCGACGCCTCCGACACGCTTGACTTCTTCGATCTCCACGAAGCCGTCGCCGAAAGCCAGGAGTTCATCACCCTGAAGCTGATGTTCGGCCAGGATTTGATCGATGACCAGCTTCTTCGAGAAGTTTTCGTAATCGTCGAGCGCACCATAGATGTGTGGTCCGAAGAACGGCGTCAGTTGCAGCAATTCCGCCTCGCGGCGGACGAAAGGCAGGTCCGTGCCACTGGCCAAGTACAGCGTCAAACCGCGTTCGCGTAACTGAGCCAAGAATGAATGGCTGCCGGGCACCGTTGCTTTTGCGGGTGTCAATTGGCCCGATTCCAAGGCCGCGATCCGGGTTTTGATATGTTCCCCAAGTAGGGCATGATAGCGGCGCTTGTACTCAATGGGTTGCAACGGCTTTCCACCCCGCTGACGCACCTCGTCGGCGAGTTGGATCATCTGGTAAATGGTCTGTCGGCCGTTGAGCCTCATTACGAAATCTTCGACGACTTCGTAGACTTCGCGCAGGCTTTCATCGCTACCCGTCTCACGAATAATCTCGACCATCATGGGGATCATGATGTTCGGCCAGCCTTCGCGGATGAGTGACAGCGTACCGTCAAAGTCGAAGAGCACCGAGCGGAAGCGCCCGCGGGGAATGCGATGATTTCGGACTTCGATGTTATCGTCTCTCAGCATGGCCGCAAATCCGACACAGCCTTTCCAACCCGACGCGTGGGCCGCAACGAACGACGGAATACGTGGAACATTCGCGTGAGTTTATCGTGTCGGCTCCATTATACTCAGGGCGTCCTCCAGCGAGCCCGAACCAACACTGAGGCCCCATGAGGGTTTCCACCTTCCTCGCCGAAAACCGGGTGGACTGCGAGATGCTCTTTCATCCACCGGCCTACACATCGCAAAAACGTGCCCGCTTCTTGCACGTCCCGGGCCGTCAAGTGGCCAAGTGTGTGCTGCTCAAAGGCGTAAAAAACTATCTGTTGGCTGTCCTACCGGCAACCTACCGATTGGATACCACCCTCTTGACCGTCACGCTTGGCGAACCGGTTCGACTGGCTCGGAACGAGGAAATCGCCGAGATCTTTCCCGATTGCGAATGGGGCGCGATCCCGCCTTTCGGCAACCTCTACGGATTGTCCACGCTTCTAGAAGACACGATTGATCGAGAGACCTACCTCGTGTTCGAAGGCCAGACGCACGGCGTGTCTTATCGCATGCGTTGCCGCGATTTCGAGCACTACGAACGACCTCGCCGTTTGGCATTTGCTCGCCCGCATTTCAAGCAAACGATGAACGAGAAACGATGAACGATGAATCAAATTCTGTTCATCGTTCATCCTTCATACTTCAGCGTTTGTTAGAATTCAGGGACGATGCTTCCCCGTCCGTTTCAAAACGTGTGCATTCTTACCGGTCCCACCGCATCAGGGAAAACCGCACTAGGAGTAGAACTTGCTGAACGCATGGACGCAGAAATCATCTCGATGGACTCGATGGCGGTATACCGCGGAATGGACATCGGCACCGCGAAACCCAGTCTCAGTGACCGAAAGCGGGTGCGGCACCATCTGATCGATGAACTGGAACCTTGTGAATCGGGCAGCGTGGCTTGGTGGCTCGAACGGGCCGCCGCTTGTTGCCGCGACATCGAAGCACGTGGGAAACGGGTGCTGTTTGTCGGCGGAACGCCAATGTACCTGAAGGCGCTTTTGTATGGACTATTCAAGGGACCCAGCGCGAACTCGCAACTACGGCTGCAATTGGAACAGGAAGCAGAAGTAGACGGGAACGCGGCGCTTCACCGCCGACTTGCCGCTGTTGATCCGGCCACGGCAGCCCGCGTTCATCCAAACGACCAACGCCGAATTATCCGCGCCCTCGAAGTCTGGGACGCAACCGGTAAGCCGATCAGCGACTATCAACGAGATTGGCCTGCAAATGATGTAAACTCCATCGGGGAAGAAAAAGTGCTATGCTTGGACATTTCACGTGATCAACTTTATCGCCGCATCGATGAACGGGTGGCGCAAATGATGGCCGACGGGTTCGTCGATGAAGTGCGGTCCCTTCGCCGACTGGAAAGGCCGCTCAGCCGAGAAGCCGCCCAGGCGGTTGGATACCAGGAAATCATCGACTTTCTCGACACGGGTTCGCCGCTGGAAGATACGATTACTCGAGTTCAGAATCGAAGTCGGCAGTTTGCCAAACGGCAGCTAACGTGGTTTCGCCACCTCCGCCCATGCCGGATGGTGGCGCCCGAATTGACATTCGAATGCTGGGGACTGACAATCTAGCAATGTACGCGCTCAGCTGTAATGTGGTTGCGTCCACACGACAGCGACTGCCATAATGAGTGCCGGGCAGCGGTAGGGCGATGCGATTATGAACGTCACCTTTCAGGTGTTGGAAGGAATCGACCGCGGGCGTATTTTCCGCGACATCGATTTGTCCCAGAACAACCCGATCACCATCGGTCGTGAAGAAGGCAATTTGCTGCGGCTAAACGACGAACGCATCAGCCGGTTTCATGCCAAAATTCAAGTCGACAACGGCGACGTGATTCTCACCGATCTTGAGAGCACCAACGGAACGAAGGTCAACGGAAAGACCGTGCAAATCCGCCGGCTGCGGCCGGGGGATCAAGTCGGCATCGGCCGCTCCCTGTTGCGGTTTGGTTCCGACGAAGAAATCAAGGCACGCATGGCAACTTTGGCGGGCGCCGACCCCGTGCCCGCATCCTCAGGCTCTCAGGCCCGCCAGGCGGCATTACCCGCCACCGAGTCGGCAAATCCCCACGCCAACCCGCTCGAACCGGAGTTTGACTTCACGGTCAACACCGGCACGGATGTCACTCGTTCGCGGACGGGCCTGTTCGTCCGCGACCAGCCGCTGCCGCCGCTCCCGCAAAAACTAACGCCGGCCCAGGCGGCCCGTGTAGCGGAGATTCTCGAACTGCTGCATCACGGACTTTCGAGCGCCACCGAGAACATCGGCGCCGACGAAGAAGGCACGACGGTCACTCTTGTCTACGCCGACTGGCAGCGCGTTCTTGCAGTCCAGATGCTCCTGGCACTTTACCTCCGCGCAGTAACCGAGCCCGACGCCCTGTCGCAATAATCAAGCCATCACGACGAGCAATATTCGCCACTCATCCACTGGACCAACGATGTGTAGGCAGCGGTCGCGGTTCCGCGCGGACTGACGTGCCATGTCACGTTAAGTGTGTTAAGAGATGTCGCGTGGATGCGCGGTCCGTCGCCGGGCACTGGTCCAAAATCGAAAAAATGTTGAGCCTGTGGGTGATTTCTCGTGACACGCGTTGATGTGGACGTGGCCCATGCCACGGAAAACCAAACGGGCGTGGCCACTGGCCAGGCAACCCATCCCCACCAGCGGCTGCACGTCCGCGGCCTCGACTTCCACGGTTCGTACCTCGGCCCTCCAACGAACGGCGGCAGAATACACATCGAATGTCTGTAGGCTTCCATCGGCGAGTTGGGCTTCTTGCCGGCATATCCACGGAGGTGCAAACACGGAAATGACCGTCCCCGGCAGCGTGATGAATCCGCTGAAACCCGTGTCGATGACGCCTTCGAGATCGTGCCATTCGCCATGCGCGTCCGCCACGCTGAGTTGGATGATGGCTTCGATGTTCGCGTTTACAGTGCCGACGATCACGCTGATTCCATCCCGGCACGCGGGCCGAAGCGATGCACGGCCGGATAACCCACGCGAACGCACCAAATCTGTGCGTCGGGCTTCCGTCCCAACAAGCGCTCCGACGCACTTAATGTGTCGTCGGCCACTTCCGGAGTCGACGTCGATGGCGACAATTCGGCCATGATTTGCAGACTCAACGTGCGAGCGGACCTGTTGTTCGTAGATTTCATTGCCCAGCCGGGCATGCTCGTCTTTCGTGTATCGGGGTTGTCGTACCATTGAAACCTCCACAGGCAGTATAGCCGATGCCGACGCTCCGGGGCATGTGCGCGGTCGATCACGGCACCGCCGTCGGCGGTGGCGACGGGTCGGCGCCAACCGGTTTCGGCCGGGCGCGGACCCATTCGTCCGCCCCGAGGTCGATGCGGCCGTAGAGGACGCGCGGGTCGCCGTCGATGTCGGTTTCGCCGATGCCCGTGTAGGCCGGGTCGCCTTTGTTGCTCACCGGCGAGCCGGGTTTCAGGTGATAGTCGCCGGCCGAGGGGTTCACGAACTTCGGATCGACGTTCAGAATGCCGGGACCCCAGTTGAGCGTGCCGGAGTCCTTCGTCACGCCGTTCTGCCCGCCTTCGATGTCGGTGTAGTTGATGGTGCCGGTGCCGTTGGCCATGTAGATTTCATTGGCGTCGCCGACGTCGCCGTTGCCGTAGAAGATTGAATTCGAAATAGTGAAAGAGAATGCAGCGCCTGACCTATAGAAACCATCACCTTTATCAGGTGCTGAGTTGTTGCTGAATGTGCATCCGGTTATCGAGACCTGGTTGCCTAAGACCCACAGCCCGCCGCCATCACCTGTGCCCGCGGCGATATTATCAGCGATTAGGCAATTCTCGAGGATAAATGCAGTGTCTACTATTCCAGAATCAAAGGCGAGGCCTCCACCCGATGAATGAACGGTATTGCCAAGAGCACTATTGCCAGTGATGATGCAGTTCCGAAGTGTCGCGCCTGCATTGATCGAATACATCCCACCGCCCTTCTTACTTTGGTTATCACCTGTTCCACCGGTAATGGTAAGACCGTCCAACACCGTCGCAAGCGTCTGACCAGAGTCGATCATCGACATTACCGGCGCCACCTCCCCGCTCCCATCAATCACCGTCACCTCCGGCCCGTTGACGCTCTGCAGGATGAAGTCGATGCCATTGGGGGCGACGAGGTTTTCGACATAGGTGCCGTCATCGACGAGGATGGTATCGCCGTTGGCGGCGGCGTTGAGGCCGTCCTGAATCTTGCAGTAGGGGTTGCCGGCGGAGCCGTCGCCCGTGGCGGGGCAGGTGTCGTCATCGACGTAGATGGTGTTTGCGCGAGCCCGGCGGCGGGTCCGGGCGATACAGCTTGCCGACGCTCTCCTTGCCCGGCGTCAGGACATCGTCGCCGGCCGTCGGGCCGTTGGCCTGAACACCGCGACTGACGGCGGCGGCGAACGCGGGGTGGATGGTGACCGGCGCCACAACGCTCGACGACGGGGAGAAAGGGACATTAACCCGCGGCGTAAGCGAGGGAGAGGCCACGCCCGCCGACGTAAGTCCCGCCCTCGCTAACGCGTCGGGTTGGTGTGTGGTTCGTTGTACAGGGGTGGCACGCCCGGAGTCTTCGACGGGCGTGGGGGACTGCAGCTGTTCGGGTGAGGTCACGCCCTTCGAAGACTCAGGGCGTGCCACACCATCAAAGGACTCAGTGAACAACATCAACCCAAGCTGGGTGGCCGGGGCGGAGTCTTCGACGCCCCGGTCTGCCATGCCGCCGCTGGATGCTAAGCCGGGGCTTCGAAGACTCAGCCCCGGCCACCCTTCATGCGCCGTCAGCCCTTCATCCCCTAGCCCCATGCCCCACAGGACGCCGAGCAAGGCATCGCCGGGTGGCAGGCGGGATTCCAAAAGTTCGAGACGGGGAGTGTAGATCAGCGCTTTACCGCGCAGAAGCGATAGATGGGGTCTCATCGGCCGGGCTCCTTGTGCGATGGTGACCAACAAAAACTGCGCGCCGACGTCGGCAACGCGAAACCATGAACCGCTGGGTGGAAGACGGTATTGTGGGCAGGGCCGGGCCGAAATGCAAGAATAAAGGTGCACCGCTTCCTGCGCTCCAGCTTTGTGTCATTTTCAATGCAGCTACTGGAATTCACCTTCATTCCAGCAAATCATCAACCCCCCTTGACGCATTTGTTAAAATCCAACACCTGAGCCTTCGACGCGTCACAGATTGTAGAAATCCGTGAGGGATCACATGCCGGACCGGCCGTTCGTACATCTGCATTGCCATAGCCATTACAGCCTACTCGATGGCGCGAGTCGAATTCCGGAGTTGGTTGCTCGGGCCAAAGAGCTGGGCATGAATGCTCTGGCGCTCACCGATCACGGCAACCTGTACGGCGCCATTGAGTTTTACACCGAATGCCGTGATGCGGGGCTAAATCCCATCGTCGGCTACGAGGCGTATGTCGCGCCGGGAGCGCGGTCGGACAGGGAAGCCCGGCGGCGCGGCGAAGCAGGCTTTCACCTGACCTTGCTCGCCCAAAACCGGACGGGCTTTCGCAATCTGGTCAAAATGGCGACAGCTGCCTTTCTCGACGGTTACTACTACGTGCCCCGCATCGACAAAGAGCTGCTGGAGGCGCACGCCGACGGGATCATCTGCCTCAGCGGCTGCGCCTCGAGCGAGTTCAGCGAATTCATCCTTAAGAATCAGCTGGACGAAGCGCTGCGGCTGGCGGAATGGTTCGCGCGCGTTTTCGGCGATCGGTTCTACGTCGAGATTCAGAACAACGGACTCGACGTGCAACGCCTTTGCGCCGAGGGCGCCATCGACGTCGCGAACCGGCTTGGCTTGCCGCTGGTGGCCACCTGTGATGCCCACTACCTGACCGAAGCGGATGCAGAAGCCCATGACGTGCTTCTGTGCATCAACACGCGGAAAGTCCGCGCCGACCAGCAACGCCTCCGGTATGGCAGCAATCAGTTTTACGTCCGGCCACCGGAAGAAATGTACACGCTTTTCCCCGACCACCTCGATGCGGTCAAACGGAGTCAAGAGATCGCCGACCGCTGCTCGATTGAGTTGGATTTCTCCGCCCGGCACTTCCCCGTTTTTACGCCGCCCGCGGGACTCAATGCGGAAACGTACCTGCGACAGCTGTGCGAAGCCGGCTTGTTGGAACGTTATGGCGAGAATCCGCCGCCCGGTAGCGTCGACCGACTGCGGCACGAACTCGACATCATTTGCCGGATGGGCTTCGCCAGTTACTTTCTGATCGTCTGGGACTTTGTTCGATTTGCACAAGAGCGTGATATCCCGGCTAGTGCGCGGGGTTCCGCGTGCGGCGCCCTCGTGAGTTATGTTCTGCGCCTAAGTGATGTCGATCCATTGGAGTACGATCTGCTCTTCGAGCGCTTTCTCGATCCCAACCGGAACGAGGCGCCGGATATCGACATCGATTTTTGCCAGGAACGCCGTGACGAAGTCATCGCCTACGTTCGCCAGAAATACGGCGAGAAGAGCGTTGCTCAAATCGCCACGTTCGGCACTATGGCGGCGAAGGCGGCCGTGCGCGACGTCGGGCGAGCTCTGGATGTGTCGCTCGGGCGGGTGAATCAGATTGCGGACATGATCCCGCGAACGTTGAACATGACCCTGGACGAAGCGTTACGAATTAACCCGGACTTGAAGAAGGAATACGACGCCGACCCGCAGGTTCGTGAATTGATCGACATCGCCCGCAGGCTGGAGGGCACCAACCGTAATGCCGGCACGCACGCGGCCGGAGTGGTCATTGCAGACGGACCGCTCACGGACCATGTGCCGCTGCATCGCGTCATCCGGCGTAACTTCGATGCGGGCAGCCGGGACGACGAAGCGGTCGTTACCACGCAATGGGTCATGGGCGACCTCGAAAAAGTCGGCTTGCTCAAGATGGATTTTCTCGGGTTGCGAACACTCACCCTTTTGCAAAACGCCGTCCGGCTCATCGCGAAAACTCGCGGCGACCAGATCGATCTCGCCCGGCTTCCGCTGGACGATTCGAAAACGTTTGAACTGCTTCAGCGCGGCGACGCGAAGGGCGTTTTTCAGTTCGAATCCGACGGCATTCGAGAATTGCTCAAGCGCTTGAAACCGGACAGCATCCGCGATTTGATTGCCTGCAATGCGCTTTATCGGCCCGGGCCGCTCGGTGGCGGCATGGTGGATGCCTACATCAACCGCAAGCATGGCCGAGAAAAACCCACCTATCCGCACCCCGTGATGGAGGAGGTTCTCGCCGAAACCTACGGCGTGATGTGTTATCAAGAACAGATCATGCGGATTCTGAACCGGCTCGGCGGCATCGAGTTGTCGAGTGCCTATGCGTGCATCAAGGCCATCAGCAAGAAAAAACACGAGATTATCGACCAGCGACGCGCCGACTTCATCGCGGGCGCAGGAGCGCGGCGTAGGTGAAGAAACGGCCCGCGAAATATTCAGCCTCATCACGTACTTCGGCGGGTATGGATTCAATAAGTCACACAGCGCCGCATACGCCCAACTCGGATATCAAACCGCCTATCTCAAGGCGCACTATGCACCCGAGTTCATGGCCGCCTTGCTTTCGAGCGAAATCGAGGACGGCAACAAGCGCGACATTCTCGTGCAACACATCGAAGACGCGCGCCGGCTCGGAGTGCCGGTGCTGCCACCCGATGTCAATGCCGGCGATGTCGAGTTTACGGTGGCCGACGGCAAGATTGTGTTCGGCTTGACGGCGATCAAGGGGCTCGGCCGTGGCGCCGCCGAAGCCATCGTCCGTGCGAGGAGCGCCGGCGGACTGTTCAAAGACATCTTTGATTTCTGCGACCGAATCGATCACAAGCTCGTTCCTCGAGCCGCGATCGAGAAACTCATCAAGGCCGGCGGTTTTGATCGCTTCGGCACCCGCGCTCAATTCATGCACGTCTTGCCGCGCGCCATTCAAGCCGCCGGCGAAAGGCAGGAAGACCTACGCCATGGACAAATGAACTTTTTCGATGCCTTTTCCAACGCCGCCAACGGAACCGAAACGACGGAACCAAACTCCGCGTCGTCCGCACGCGGCGCCCTGCCCGACATTCCCGAGTGGAGCAACAGCGAGAAGCTGAAGAACGAAAAAGAGGCGCTCGATTTCTACATCACCAGCCATCCGCTGGCGCAATACGACGAGACCCTGGCCGTTTTTTCCTCTCACCGAGCCGATCAAATCGCCGGTTTAGGGCCCACACAAGAAGTGGTGATCGGCGGCATGTTGACGGACATTCGCATCCTCAACACCAAGAAAGCTCGCAACGGCAACACGCGCTACCTCCGTTGCAAGCTGGAAGACATGACCGGCAGCGTCGTTTGTGTCATGTGGCCCGACGATTTCTCTCGTTACAAGGACGAAGTAGCGGAAGACCGAGTATGCTTCGTGCGTGGCAACGTCGAACGGACCCGCGATGAACCGGGTTTGATTCTCACTCGAATCATGACGGTTGAACAAGCGCAGCGTGAATTGACCAAGGGCCTGGTGCTCTCCTTTAGCATGGAAGCGCATGGACCCGAACATATTGACGCCGTAGCGCGCGTTCTACAGCGTGCGACCGGGAGTTGCCCCGTGTATTTGACCGTGATGGATCATGCCGGCAAACGCGCCATGCTGAAAACGAATGAGTCATACCGCGTAAACCCCGCCACGGTTACAACGAGCGAACTGGAAACCATCCTTGGTCCCGGGCGCGTCAAGTTCTCGGGAGTCGCGAATGGGCGAAACGGGTCGTAGCGACGAGGTGACCGCGGCGGCTAATCCAATCCCAGCAGCGCCAACGTTCCCAGGCCGACGAGTACCGCCATGGATCGAGCGGCTTCGCGCGGATTGACCTTGCTGGACCCTGCCCTGCGGTTTTCGAATACGATCGGGGTTTCGCCGATGCGGCAGCCGGCCTTTCGGCAACGGTAGAGCACCTCTTGCTGGAACGAATAGCCGCGCGACCATAGGTTGCTCAAGTCGGTCTGTTTGAGCTTGGACACTCGGTAGCCACGATAGCCGCCGCTGGTGTCCTTGGCAGGTAATCGAAACAGTAACCGAACCGTGGAGTTGACACCGAAACTCATGAGTTCGCGCGAGAGCGGCCAGCCCTCGGAGCTGCCGCCGCGGGTATAGCGCGAGCCGATCATGACGTCGTACCGTGACAATCCCGCCAGCACGGCCGGCAAATACCGAGGATGATGGCTGAAATCGGCATCTACGTTCACGAACTGATCGTACTTTTGGTCGATCGCGAACCGCATGGCGGCGAGGATGGCTGTCCCGAGACCCAACTTCCCGGAACGGTGGATTACGTGGATTCTCGGATCTGCGGCGGCCATCTCGTCGGCCAAACGCCCCGTACCATCCGGCGAGTTATCATCCGTGATAAGTACATCGGCGTGAGGTACGGTCGCATGAATTTCTTTGATGAGCGGTGTAAGGTTATCGTGCTCGTTGTAGGTCGCCATGGACACGAGCACTCGCTGTTTAGTTCCGCGATTGTTGGCTTGCATCTTGCGTCCCCTGCCGGTGGACGATTATCCTATAGGTAATTCTGCTTCTTATCGTGGACACTGCCCGATTGGCAAGGCGCACATGGCGGCAACGACGACTTTCATCTGCCCGGAGTGCAACGCCCAGTTGAACGGCCCGGCGAATCTCAAGGGTAAGAAGGTTCGCTGCAAGAAGTGCGGCAAGACCATCGTCTTGGGCGCGGCAGCGTCCGCGTCGACGAAACCACCACCGCAGGCCAAAGGCAAGACAGCGCCGCGGCGCCGGCCGCCAGCCACGGTCACGACGACGAAGGACCGATGATGTATGGTTGGCTCTCCGATGACGCGAATCAAAAAATCATCGAGGCCAATCGCATCGCACCGATCAAGTCCGATTTGCAGCCGAAGTACGAAGACGTCTCGAAAAACCCCTATGGCCTGACCAAGCTCGACGAAACGCCGCGTTGCCCGTTTTGCGCACAGGAAATGGAAGAAGGCGGCATTGTCTGTTTGAATTGCGGGTACAACACCCAGACTCGATCACATGGAAAAGTAGTTCGCACCTATGCGACCACGCCGTCGGAACAATTCATATGGTCGCTGCCGGGGATTCTCTGTCTGGTCGGCATCGGCGCGATCGTGTTCGGCATTATCTACCTTTGGACAGGCCTGCCTGATCCGAAGAGCGAGAAGTATCGCGAAGTGTGGTGGAAGGAGTTCATCTCCGCTGGACAGGTATGGGGAAGCATCTTCGGCGGTTTTGTTATTGTCGGCTTGGGCATGTTCGCATTCAAGCGTCTTATTCAACATCCGAAGCCGCCCGAATTAGAAAAACGCTAGACCGACATCCCGCCGATCTAGATCCAAATCGAAACCTGAAACTAAGTCGACTGGGTAGCGCGCGTCGGTATGGGAAGGCGCAGCAGTTGCCGAAAGTACGTAAATTACCAAGGAATTGCGAAGTTTTAACTAATGGATAACAAAAACGGGCGCTTGCAGAAAGCACGGTCATATCAACACGTTACAGCAAGCGCGGCGAATGGATTCGCGTTGACATGCTTCACAAGGTAGTTATAATCGCTACCGGTGGAAAGATTGGCAACCTCTCTTGAATTGCACTTTTAGGTCAACCCCCACCGCAACTGGAGTGGACAAAAGGCCTCCAATTCTCGGGCCCCACGGACCCGCGGCGTGGGAGTCGGCCGATTTCGGTTAGTGCCTGGGATGGTTGAGAGGCGAAGTCAAGGATGATTTCGGTCCACCAACGTCTTACGGACAGACGTTGTCCGGACCACACTCGTGACACTGGCCCCCGCGCCAGTAAGGGGTGGACACACGTATGAAGACCGTTTTTACGACTGGCGAAGCAGCCAAAATCTGTAAGGTCAGTCAGCAGACCATTATCCGTTGCTTCGACAACGGGCAGCTCAAAGGATTCCGCGTACCGGGTTCCCGGTTTCGCCGCATCCCCCGTGAGGCGTTGTACCGCTTCATGAAAGATAACGGGATTCCGACGGATGCGCTGGAAAGCGGAAAACGGAAGGTCCTCCTGGTCGACGACGATACGGAACTGGTGGAACTCATGTCCAAGGTCCTCGACGAGGACGGCCGCTTCGAAGTACGCATCGCCGGCAACGGCTTTGATGCGGGCATGATGGTAAAAGAATACCGACCGGATCTCATCGTTCTCGATGTCATGTTGCCCGATATCAACGGTAAGGAAGTTTGTCAGCGTGTCCGCGAAGATCGGTCGCTGGAAGATGTGCGCATTCTCTGCATCTCCGGCATGATTGAAGACGACAAGATTCATGAGCTGCGGCTCGCGGGCGCCGACGACTTCTTGCACAAACCGTTCGACATCGAAGAACTCATCGATCGAATGTGCGGCTTGCTCGAGATGGAGCCGATCTCCCAGACGGCGTAAATTTCGTGACGGGATGACGGGATGACCGGATGGAATGTCGGGTCGTCCCGTCACTCCGTCATCCCGTCATGCGTACCCACGTATTCCGAAGGAGCAACCCGAGGTGACCGCCACGGCGTTGGCCGATGCCGTCACGCACCTGCCGGGGCTGGCGCCAAGTGCCGCCTCGCTGGTCGCGTTGGCGCGCGCTCCGACATCGTCGTGGGAATCTATCTGTATCGACCCCGCCGCCGTGCTGCTCGTCGCTCGAGCTTCCGCAAAATCGAGTCGAACGGCCGATCGAAGCGTCGGCAGCATGCTCACGCGACACTCCCGTCTGTTCGATGTTGCGATTCGACTCATGGACGAAGCCCCGTTTGTCCCTTGGGGCAACCGCGCTGTCGCGCCGGTTTATCATGCTGCCCTGCAATATGCACAAGTCGCCGGCTTTCTGGCCGAGCAGACACGATCCTGCGACGCCGCCAATGCCTGGGCCGCAGGACTCGTGGCGCCCCTTGGATGGTTTGCCGTGTGTGCGGTGTCTCCGGATCACGCCACTGCCTGTCTCTCCGACCCGCGTTTCAACGCCAACTCCACGGCGACGCAGCGCAGACATTGGGGAACGGATCATTCGGCCATCGCCCGGAGGCTCAACCGTCGCTGGCGCTTGCCGCCGTGGTTGAGTACGGTCACCGGACACCTTGACCTGCCTGCCGACGATGCCGTCGCGCTCGGAGCAGATGCGTCGATATTCCGCATTGTCCAATTGGCGGTGTTGCTCGTGCAACGTGACGGCAACGGACTGCATCTCACGGCCGGTGACTCCATGACGGAAGCCGCGGCGGCCTTGGGAATTTCGGCCGGCGATTGGAGTGAAATCGAGGCAGCCGCCGATCGCATAACCGCCGCCATACCTACGACATCGCTTTGGGAGGCGCCCTCATCGTCGCCGCTTCTGCGTGATTTACTGACGCTGGCGGCGGCAAATCGACGGCTTTCGGATGCACCGGCGATCCATGCCCTGGAATGCGAAGTAGATCACTTGCATCGGGCCCTGAGCGAACAGCGCGTCGGTGAGGATAAGCGTTTGCGAGACCAGAAACTCGCATCCTTGGCCGAGTTTGCCGCCGGCGCCGGACACGAAATAAACAATCCACTGGCTGTCATCTCCGGCCAGGCCCAGTACCTCTTGGGTGAAGAAGCCGATCCGTCGCGGCAGAAGCTACTGCAAACGATCATCAACCAGACCCATCGGATTCATCAAATCTTGAATGCGCTCATGCAGTTCGCACGGCCGGCGCGACCACAAAAACAACTCGTGGACTTACCTCTGCTGGTGCGTGACGTAACCGCGGAACTTACCGACCTCGCGGAACAACGCCGGGTTCGGCTGACGTGTTCATTGCCGGATTACCCGATTGCGTCGTACGCCGACCCACGGCAACTCCACCTCGCCTTGGAGTGCCTGGTGCGAAACGCGATCGAAGCCGCCCCGCAGGAAGGCTGGGCGGGCGTTCGTCTCGAAGCGCCGACGCCGGATCGCGTCGAATTGATCGTGGAAGACTCCGGCACCGGTCCAACGGAAGCCCAGCAGGAACATCTCTTCGATCCGTTTTATTCCGGCCGCCAAGCCGGCCGAGGCCGCGGCCTGGGCCTGCCCACGGCATGGCGCCTGGCCCGCGAACACGGCGGCGACGTTCGCTTCGACGACTTGCCGCAGGGGCCGACGCGATTCGTCCTTAGCCTACCACGCCAGCCGGAGACGGCGGCGGTGAGTGGGCAACGGTGCGCATAGCGACAGGGCGCCGTGGGACTACCTAGGTTGGTTTCAGCGCTGAAATAGATCGGCCAGACGCATACGAAACCCGGGGAGTTTCGGCTCACCGACGAGTTCATCTTCGGTGTTGAACATCTGCGGTTTGGCGCCCGGTCGATAGACGGTGATCGTTTGGAAGTATGGTTCCACGACCCAGACGAGCGGCACGCCTACCTCCAAGTAAAGTTCCACTTTTTCCAGAATCTCTTCTTGCTTGTCCGAAGGCGAAAGAATCTCGACGGCAAGCGTGGGGACACCTTCGACGTAACGGGCTCGTTCCGGTGTCGCCGCCGCTAACTCCGCGGAGATGTAGGCCACGTCGATCCCAACGGTGGAGTCTGGATTGCGGCGGAGAACGAAACCAGCCTCGCCGGCCAATACTTCGCCACGCGGTTCGGCTTGCGCCGCGAGCCAGATCCCCAAAATCTTATCGATGCGGCTGGTCGTAATGCTGTGCCGCGGATTACGAGTCGTCATGGGCTTCTCCACAAGCACACCGCGGATCAACTCTCGGTCCATCCCGTCGTCGGAAAGTGCGTAAAACTCTTCGATTGTCATTTGTGGCGGTGAAACAATGCTCATCCGATTTCCTCCAACGGCACAGCTATGCCGCTGTGGATTATACGTGCTAGCACCGCGAGGTGAAAGCTTCGGACTTTGCCTACTTGTCGCAACCAACTCTCGCTGTTATGTAACATTTCATGGAGCCCTCGACGCATCCTCCAGAACCTGTTGACGAACTTCGTCCGGCGCATGGTCATGTCGAGCATGTCGATTTCGACCGTTCCAGCCTCAGTGGCTGGATCTTCCTCCCCGACGTAGCGATGGACAAGGCTGAGGTCCAGGTGGATGGCGAGTCCGTCGGTGTGGCAGAGCTTGTCCATTACCCAAAGGTCGCGGCGGCTTACAACGAATACGAGCCGTTCAATCAGCGCATCGGATATTCCCTTCAAGTCGATCATGGATCGCTAGGTGTGGATCGTTCACATCAGATTAGCGTCGTTGGCTACCGTGATGGCCGACCCGTGGCGAAAATGAAGTCTATCGTGCTCTCACCGACGCTCATTCCCGATGTTCCGATCCCGCCGCCGAGGTTGATCGAGTTGACACAGGGAGACCACGATGTGCATTCATACCGAATGCTCGGCTACCGTTACTATCAACAGATTCGCGAGCTAGTTGCTCGACACCGAAATTGGAACAGCGTGCGGCGGGTTTTCGATTGGGGTTGCGGCAGCGGTCGCATCGCATCGTTTGTCATGAAGGAATCGGACGCCGAGCTCTACGGCGGCGACATGAACCACGACGCCGTCGCCTGGTGCCAGGAGTATTTGAAACCCGGCCATTTTCGTGCCCTGCACCCATTGCCTCCCCTGCCCTATGCCGACGAGACTTTCGATCTCATTCTGTCCATTGGTGTCGTCGGCGGATGCGGTCCTGCCGAGTACGCCGTTTGGTTGCCGGAACTGCGGCGCGTCCTGGCCCCGACAGGCCTGATGGTGGTCTCCGTTCAAGGGAGATTCGCCGCCGAGGTTTTGTATCCCCGAGAAGCACTCGTCGCGCTGGAGCGAGATGGGACATTCGACGGCACTGCTTATGACAAGGCCTTCCCGCCCGATCCCAGCGACAAACGTTACCGTGGCGGCATGTACTTGAGCCGAGACTATGTCGCCTGCACGTGGGCGCCGCATTTCCGAATTCTTGAACATCTCGAAGGCGAACTCAACTCCGATCTCGATTTGGTGCTCGTCCAACGCCGGTGAACAATACTCTCCGATATTAAAGAGGCCGATTATCTTCGTTTCACGAGCTAAGTGAAAACGCAAGTGAATTCCGCTGTCCGAAGGTAAGGGACTTCGGTGGGTTTACCGGTCAGGGAGACGTTGTCTATCCAATCACCGACGCAATCCACGTGTTTGAGGCAATCCCCATAGGTTTTGCCGATCCGATTAGATCGGTTGGCCTTGAGGCGCTGGTTCGCGAATCCTTGCAGGTCGTATCATCTTTGCCATGTTGGCTGGTCACACCGAACCTCTGGATTGGATGATCGCCTGTCCCTAGTCGCCAAATCCGGCCGAAACTACGCGGTAGCGTTGAAATAGGTCGCCAGAGGGCAACGTCATGCGGCGCCGTTGGCTGGAGTGTGTACTTCTATTAGGCTTTCTTGCGCCGCTCTCCGTGCTCAAGACCGCCCTTGGCAGCGTGACCAGACAGGTCCGCCGGTGGTCACTCTTGGCCGGCCGGTTGCCGCCACCACAGCATCAGCCACTCGCATCATCGACGGACAGGTTCAGCGTGCGGCGCATGTTGAGACGCACGACGAAGGATCCCCGCCAATAATCCTCACACAGGGCGTTGCCGGACCTCCACCGGGCGCGCCGGAATCCCGGCGGCGCCGGACGAACGTTTCAATTGTGGTGTGGTCATGGAACCGCCCGGGTCTGGGCACTTCTTAAATCAAAGCCCGCGTGGCTGGTGGGGCAGATGCCGGGATTATTGCGGGGGCCTGTTTGCTTCCGAAGGCGGAACGCCGTGCGCCCGTTTTCAAAGCGATCATGGTTTCGACAACATGATCTCCCCGGTTTCGAATCCGTTTCTGTTCGAAGACCCGCGATCGCTGACCGAGCTTCGGCCCGTAGTGTTGGTGCAAGGAACGCCCTCCGCCAGCGCGTTCGGCGGCGGCAACATTGAGTACGTCGGACTCCAAGCCCGCGTCGCATTCACGGAGAGGCTGTCTCTCGTGATTACGGAGTTCGGCTGGATTTGGATCAACCCGTCTTCAGACAGCCCTTTCGATGACGGGAACGGCGGCGCCGAACTTCGCATCGGACCGAAATACACGTTCTATCGATGTGAGCCGTCGGGCACTATTGCCGCCGCGGGCCTGACGCTTGATATTCCGATCGGTTCAAGTGACGTGTTTCAAAACACGGGCGACATGTCGCTCCAGCCTTACATCACGGTTGGACAGACCTTCGGACGCTCGACTTGGGGTAGTTTCAACTTTCTCGGGCTGGTGGGTTACTCGGTCGCATCGGATCGAGAACGAACCGACTTCCTCTACACGAGTTTGCACCTCGACTACGATGTGGCCAATTTGCGAAAGTTCTACCCGTTCTTGGAATTCAATTACTTCAATTACACCGACGCCGGGAGTGCCGTGCCCTTCGATTTCGAAGGACGGGATCTCATCAACTTTGGCTCCTCCGATGTTGAAGGCAATGACAGCATCAGCATGGCGGTTGGAATGCGCTTCAAAATGTCGGAACTCTGGCAGTTTGGCGCTGCTTATGAATTCCCGGTGAGCGGCAATCGGGACTTGCTCGACTACCGGCTGACATTCGACATGATCTTCCGCTACTAAACCGCGCGAACGGTAGGGAGAATAGCGATGAGTTTTCGGAGCGGTGGACGTTGGGCCCGTTGTGCTGCCATCCTCTTGGCGACGGCGATCGCCGGACCGGGTGTGGGCCGCGCTTTGGCACAAAATCAAACTCCAGCACCGACGGGGCAACAGCCACCCACCCAAACCCAAGATCAACGCCCATCCGATGCCACGCCTCCTACCGGACAACAGCCGGGCCAAACCAATCAAGGACAGAATATTCTGGACCTCGATTTAGAATCATTGTCACGTGTAAACGTGCGGCCGCAGACCACCGCCACCCCAACGAGCACGGGTAACATTCTCACGCCATCAGCGGCCGACATGAACGTTGCCCCGACCAGCGTCGGCGACCTGTTGGAACAAGCGCCGAGCGTAAGTCTCCGTCGGACATCCGCGCTCAATCTCGACCCCCGTGTTCGCGGCTTCCATTCCGGGGAACTGAACGCCAGTGCCGACGGCATGACCCAGTTGAAAACACGGATTGATATCGACTCGCTTTTCAGCCAGATCAACCCGGGCTTTGTGCAGAGCTTGGAAGTAATCGATGGGCCCTATACGTCGCTGTACGGGCCCGGCTTCGCCTTCTTGAACGCCGAACTATTGACGCCGCCGCGCTATACCGACGGGATTGAAACGCACGGTTCGACTCGATTCTCTCACGGGACCAACGGCAGGCAAATCTATAACCTGGAGCGATTGTGGGGCGGCGGCGAGGATTGGGGTTATCAACTCGCCTACGGCCTTCGGGTAGGCAACGACTACCGAACGGGAAATTCCGGATATGACGCGCGCGTTCCGGCAAGCTATCGAACCCAAGATGTGCTGTTCTCCTTCAGTGGCGATCTCACCGCCAACAGCCGCCTTGAATTCGACTATATCCGGCAGGACATGTGGGACGTCGAGTTGCCCGGCATCGCCTACGACGTTCGTCGCGGCATGACGGACCAGTTCAACGTGCGCTATGTGCTTCAGGACCGGCTTTCCGGACCGGAACAATTCGTTATTCAGTACTGGAACCAGCGGACACCGTACAACGGCGACAACTTCAACGAATCCAAGCGCCGGACGTTTAGCGATGTGCTCATCGGGCAGCCGTTTCCCAACACGCTCGGCGGGGCGTTAATCAACAACGGCATTTCGAAATCGTCCGGCGTTCGCTTTCTTTCGACGCTGGGCGATGTCGACACAATTCGATGGACATCGGGCGCTGATTGGCGGCTGGTTGAACAGTTCTACCGCGAAATCGACTTCATGGCGGACGGAGAAATCGCGTTCGGCGGAAACACGTTTGGAATCCCGCGTTCCAGTCTGCAGGACATCGGTATCTTCACGCACTTGACCAATCCGATCACAAAGGAGTTTTCGGTCTCCGTCGGCGGCCGCTTCGATCACATCAACCCGTTTTTGGATGTGGGAAATCTGGCGACCTTTTTGGGGCCCGATTTCACGCTGGCGGACGTGTTGGCGGGCACTGAACAGAAGTCACATTACCTCGGCATGGGCTACGTCGCGGCCGACTACCAGGCATCCAAATGGCTTCGAGTCAATGCGGGCGCCGGTTACGCCATGCGCAACCCCAACCTGGCCGAGCTCTATAGCGCGGAGCCGTTTGTTCCACTGATTCGCTTCGGCAACAGCTACGTCGACGGCAACTCTGATTTGGACTCCGAGGGAACGATTCAGTTCGATGTGGGCGTGACGGGAACGTGGAAAAGAGGCATGTTGCGGGCCCGTGCCTTTCATAACACGATTTACGATTACATCATGCCCGTGCCGTCGAACGTGTCGTCGTTCGTCGAGGATGGAGTTCCGACGCCACAGAACCTGAATCGAAACTACGCCGCTTTCGATCCGCCGCCGGTCGGATTCAATTTGCAATCGGACGCTGCCGCACTTGCCTATCGCTACTCCAACATTGATCAGGTAGCATTATGGGGAACGGAGTTTTCCGGAGAGTACAAGCTCCGCGAATGGCTTGCAGTGGTCGGATCGGTGGCATACGTTCGCGGCTCGAACTTGGCGCCGGTACGCTTTGACGCCGGCACATTAACACTCATTCCGCTGCCCTTCACCGAGCCGTTGCCCGGGATCTATCCGTTAAATTCGACGTTTGGCGTGCGTATCTTCGAGCCGCGAGCCAACAAATGGAGTTTCGAGACCCTCGTCCGGATGGTTGCACGCCAAGATCGAGTGGCGAGCAGTCTCGCCGAGCTTCCGACCGCCGGGTTTACCGTAGTCGGTCTCCAGGGAAGTTATCAAGTGAGTGAATCGGTTCGCCTATTTTCTTCCATCGAGAATCTGTTTGATCGTCCGTATACGCAACACGGTTCACTCGCCATTGTCAACCCCGGCGGGGCAATTGATTTTGTAAAGGAACCGGGTTTCTCATGGTTCGTTGGCCTCGAGGCTCGATTCTAACCGGCCAGACTCCAGCCGGCTGTGCTTTCACCGTCGTCCATGGCGCGACGCACGGGGATAGCCTATACTCGACTAGGGGTGCGTTCCCACTCGAAGTTCGCTTGCCTTGCGCGTTGCCGCTCGCCCAGGGACATCGCATGACGGGACGAGGACAGCCATGGCTCGCCTGGTTTGGCGTTTGCGCGCTCATACTAGCCGCACCGCCCGTCCAAAGCCAGATGGCTGATACCGAGATCGAGACTCAGGTCAAGGCGGCTTACCTTGGGAATTTCGGCCTGTATGTTCAATGGCCGAAAGGTCCCGCAGGTGACGACGAATTTCGTATCGGTGTGCTCGGCAGGGACGCCGTGGTGCCACTCTTGAAGAAGATCGCCGAAAAGAAGACCATCGACAATCGAAAGATCTCGGTTCACCATTTTGCGTCCGCCGAGGATTACAAACCGTGCCACGTTCTGTTCATACCAAGCAAGCCGGCGAAGGATGGTGGCGACAACGCTGCAAAGCGCCTCGCCGCAGTGCAGAAGCTTGTCCGGAAAGACCCCGTGCTGTTAGTGACGGAGAACGAAGGGTTGGCGCTGAAGGGCGCTATATTGAACTTTTTCATCGACGGTGCCAATGTAAAGTTTGAGGTGAACGAAGAAGCGGCCAAGACGGCCGGGCTTCAATTGCGCTCCCAGCTGTTGCAAATAGGAAGACCCGTGCAGCAGCCTGGCAAATGAGGCTCGCATGCGGCATCTCCGCGACCTGTCCATTCAAACCAAACTCAGCCTGATCGGCGTGCTGGCGAGCGGTCTCGCGGTCGGTCTGGCCTGTGCCGGTTTCGTTATCACCGATGTACGGCGGATCAAGTCGTCCACGGTCGAGCACCTCGTTGCGCTGGCCTCCCTGGTGGGCGCGGAGAGTACCGCCGCTCTTCGCTTCGATGATGCGATCCGTGGCCAAGAGGTGCCTTTCGCATCTTCGTGAAGAACGGCCCGTCACCTTTGCGGCCCTCTACTACCCCGACGGCCGTCCCTTCGCCACATTTCGGCGAGACGCGACCAACGGCGTGGCGCCGCCACCGCCGACCGAAGGAGGCCACTGGTTCACCCCCGACAATCATCTACAGGTGTTTCATCCCATCGTTCAAAACAACGAGACGGTCGGAGGCGTGCTGATTCGAGCCAGCATGGACCACCTCTCCCGGCAGTTGAACGAGTACCTCCTTATTGCAGCCGCCGTTCTGGCGGTGTCAATGTTAGCGGCATTCGTTCTGGCCTATTGGTTGCAGCGTGCGATCACCAAGCCGGTTCGCGCCCTGGTGAAGGCCACGCGTTCGATCTCCGCGGAAAATGATTATTCTTTGCGTGTAACCAAGCCTGGCAACGACGAATTGGGCGTCCTGTGCGACGGCTTCAACACCATGCTCGCCCAGATTCAAAAACGTGACGACGAACTCGCCCGCCATCGGGATCACCTCGAAGACCTAATACAGGAAAGAACGCGCAATCTGGAAGCGAAGACGAAAGAGGCAATGGCGGCTTCCGTGGCCAAGAGTGAATTCCTTGCCAACATGAGCCACGAAATCCGCACGCCTATGAACGGTGTCATCGGCATGACCGGGCTCCTGCTCGAAACGCGCCTGGACAAGATGCAGCGAGAATATGCGACGACGGTCCGCGACTGCGCCAACTCTTTGCTGACTATCATCAACGACATTCTCGACTTCTCCAAGATCGAAGCGCGGAAACTCCATATCGAAGCCGTCGATTTTCCGCTGCGCGACAACCTGTGGCAAGCACTTCAACCGCTGACGTTGCGTGCCCATGAAAAAGGCCTGGAAATCATTTGTCACGTGCCCCCTGCCGTCCCGGACCGGTTGATCGGCGATCCGACTCGGCTACGGCAGGTTCTCGTAAACCTAGTGGGTAATGCGATCAAGTTCACCGAACGCGGTGAGATTGTCATCCATGTCACTCAAGAGGAACCAAGCGGTCCGGGAATTCGACTTCACTTCGCTATTTCCGACACCGGGATTGGCATTTCGGCAGAGAAGATCAAGACGATTTTCGATCCGTTCACGCAGGCAGACGGCTCTACGACTCGAAAGTACGGCGGCACCGGGCTGGGATTGACCATCTCGACGCAACTCGTTGCGCTGATGGGCGGGCGCATGTGGGTCGAAAGCACTACGGGAAAGGGAAGCACCTTCCATTTCACCGCACGGTGTGGCTTGTCGGCGGCAACGACCGAGCCCCCGTCATCGCTCCCGCAAGAAAGCCTCCGAGGACTTCGCGTCCTCGTCGTCGACGACAATGCGACCAACCGTCGAATACTCGAAGAAACGCTTATTTCGTGGGGCATGATCCCGACCGTCGCGGCAAGCGGCCCGGCTGCGCTAGCTCTCCTGGACGACGTGGCCTGTCGCGGAGAACCATTCTCCTTGGTCATCCTCGACGGGCAGATGCCCGAGATGGATGGATTCGCACTCGCCGAGACCATTCACCGTCACCACCACAGCGCCGGCGCGACGATCATGATGTTATCGTCGGCCGGCCACCGCGAGGATGCCCGGCGTTGCGACGAGTTGGGCTTGGCGGCCTATTTGGTGAAGCCCGTCCGGCCCCAGGACCTTCTGGCGACGATTCAACGAGTCCTTGGCGCCGTTTCGCCGGACACTCGTTCCCGGTCTTCGTTCAGGCTGCCGGACGCCGGCCGACCGCTTCGCGTCTTGCTCGCCGAAGACAATCCGGTCAATCAACGATTGGCGGCTCGTCTCTTGGAAACTCGTGGACACGTCGTCGTCACCACGGCGAATGGAAAAGAAGCGCTCGCCGCTTTGGAAAGCGCACGTTTCGACGTCATCCTGATGGATTTGCAAATGCCCGAAATGGGTGGAATAGACGCAACCGCCGCCATCCGAGCCAAGGAGGCCGCCGGTCAGCGTTTCTCGACGGAGAGTAGTGGAAACATCCCCATCGTTGCTCTAACCGCCCACGCCATGGCCGGCGATCGAGAGATGTGCTTCGCCGCAGGAATGACCGGCTACGTGACCAAGCCAATTCAAGCGAAGGACCTCTTCGCCGAGATTGAGCGCGTACTTACCTTGGTCAACGACGAACCCACCACAACGCCCGCAGTCCAACAATTTGACGAGAACGCGGCGTTGCAAACCGTCTCGGGAGACGAAGGCTTGCTCGGCGAACTCATTCAAGTGTTTGTCGAGAGTAGCCCAAATGAGGTTAAGGAGATTCGAAGCGCCTTGGCGGCCGGCGACGCGATCCGCGTCGCGCGCGCGGCTCATGGCCTGAAGGGATCAGTCGGATGTTTCGGCCCATCGGCCGTGATGGAGTTGGCGAAGGATCTGGAGAAAGCCGGGAACGCTAACAATCTCGCAAACGCCAGTCGAGTCTTCGATTCGCTTTTGCCGGAACTGGAGCGTCTGAAGGCCGCCCTGCTCGACCGGCTCCAGGTGGCTACGCGAACGTGAGCACCGGCGCACGCGCACTACTTATCTTTGTCGGGTGAAGGCGGCGCCGGCTTGGCGGGCTTCGATTGATCCGCAGGCTGGTTCTCGTCGAACAGGTCGTGAAGTTTCTCTTCGCCTTTCTGTACGCCTTTGTGCACGTCTTCAAGAATCTTGCTGCGGTTGACATCGATGTTCAGTTGGTGATGACCGGAAGGGGCCGGCGTGCTTTTGATGCGGTACCAATCCAAATACCAACCGACGCCCGCAAACGTCAGCAGGGCGGCCGCCAGAAATGCGAGTAGGTTTCTCATGTGAACGCCTCCCAGTTTTGAGCGAGGAAGACAACCGTAGGGTTGCAGTCCATTCCTCTAACATGAGCCAAACACTCTCGTCCAGATCAACCGCGTTGTCTAGGACGGTGTTCGTGGACCCAAGTGTCCGCATTCAGACGGCGCCGCCACGGGGACTTGCGCGTCAAAACAGCTATTGACACAACCCCGCCGCACCAGCGTATGCTGCCGACAAGGAACGGCAGGCGCATAGCAATCCCCCGATCGGCCCTGAATGATCGGCTTTGCGTGCTAAAATGTAATTGAGAACCAGAGTCAGCGGAAGACAGGGTCAGGAAAGCGGTTACCGCCGGTCGGCAGAGCCTATTGTGGTTTGCGGAATTGTGCGGATTGACGAACTCCGGTTGTCTCGTTAGGCTTGATGGTTTGCGTAGAATCGGTAATAGGTCAAGGCGTGTGCCGGGCGCCATGACCGGACCGAACCTGTGATCGCTTGGCCGTGGTAGCCTCCTGATATACTTCGCAACTTTACCTCACCCTAGTCTCAAGCCGCGGCCCTGGCAGCTTTGGCGATCCCGGCGGATCCTTTACGTAGGTGGGCAACGCTCGTCGATAGGCGCCGCCCACCCATGAGAACGAGAGACGAAAACGTTGCGGCAGATTCTTAACGCCGCATCGAACGGAGGTTAACTCCAATGGCCAAGGGTAAGGCAATCCTCAGCGCGATCCGTCAGCAACTCAATCTCGGCGACTATCGAAAGAAGCACTGGGAAGGGAGTTTCGACGAGTACATTGACATCGTGTGCGAGGACCCGGCGGTGACTCGGACAGCGTACCAACGGCTGTATGACATGATTCTGTCACACGGCACCGAGGACGTTTACGAAAACAAGGAAAAAGTCACCTGCTACAAGTTCTTCACGGACTTTGCTGCCCAGCAGGGTGACGCGATCTACGGTCTTGACCGGCCGCTCATGCATCTCGTCAATGCGTTCAAGTCGGCCGCTAAGGGATACGGCACGGAGCGCCGCGTGCTGTTGCTTCACGGTCCGGTCGGAAGCTCCAAGAGCACCATTGCCCGGCTGTTGAAGAAAGGCCTGGAGCTGTACTCCCGCAGCGATGCCGGCATGCTCTTCTCATTTGCCTGGCGCGGGGAGGCCCAAGGGGCCTGGCACAAGTGTCCCATGCACGAGGAACCGCTGCACCTGGTTCCGGTCGAGCTTCGGCCAGCCGTCGTCGCCCGGATTCGCGATGCCGTACCCAAGGATTACCTGTACGACGTGAATATCCGCGGCGAACTCTGCCCCTTCTGCCGCCAAATGTACAACGAACGCCTGGCGAAATACGACGGCGATTGGAGCCGCATGATTGAAGAGGTCAAGGTTTCGCGACTCAGCCTTTCCGAACAAGACCGCATCGGTATCGGGACCTTCCAGCCCAAGGATGAGAAGAACCAGGATTCCACCGAACTCACGGGCGATATCAACTACCGCAAAATCGCCGAGTACGGCACGGACAGCGACCCGCGGGCCTTCAACTTCGACGGTGAGCTTAACATCGCTAATCGCGGCCTCGTCGAATTCATCGAAGTGCTGAAACTCGATGTGGCGTTTCTCTACGATTTGCTCGGCGCATCGCAGGAGCACAAGATCAAGCCGAAGAAGTTCGCGCACACGGATATCGACGAAGTGATCCTCGGGCACACCAACGAACCCGAGTATCGCCGGCTACAGAACAACGAATTCATGGAGGCACTGCGCGACCGCACGGTCAAGATCGACGTGCCGTACGTCACGCGACTAAAGGACGAGATCAAAATCTACGAGAAGGACTTCAATGCGGAGCGGGTCAAGGGCAAGCACATCGCGCCCCACTCCATTGAGATTGCCGCCATGTGGGCGGTGCTGACCCGGCTGGTGCAGCCCAAGCACGCGAACCTGACGCTGTTGCAGAAGCTCAAGCTCTATAACGGAAAGACGCTTCCAGGGTTTACCGAAGACAACGTCATCGAGCTAAAGCGTGAAGCGATGAACGAGGGCATGGGCGGAATCAGCCCGCGCTATATCCAGGACAAGATCAGCAACGCCCTGGTCGCCCATACGGAGGAAAGCTGCGTCAATCCGTTCATGATTCTCCATGAATTGGAAGCGGGCCTGCGACATCACTCGCTCATTACGAGCCAGGACCAATTGCAGCATTGCCGGGAGCTCCTATCGGTCGTCAAGGAAGAATACGAGGATAATGTCAAGAACGAGGTTCAACGCGCGATCGCGGCCGATGAGGACGCCCTGCAGCGGCTGTGCTCGAACTATATAGATCACGTCAAAGCGTATACGCAACGTGAGAAAGTGCGAAATCGCTATACCGGAAACTACGAAGAGCCCGACGAGCGCTTGATGCGTTCCGTGGAAGAAAAGATCGACATTCCGGAAGGTCGCAAGGACGATTTCCGTCGAGAGATCATGAACTACATCGGCGCTCTCGCCATCGACGGGAAGAAGTTCGATTACAAAACCAACGAACGGCTCCAGAAGGCGCTGGAACTGAAGTTGTTTGAGGATCAGAAGGACACCATCAAGCTCACAAGCCTGGTGTCCAACGTTGTCGACAAGGCAACCCAGGAGAAGATCGACGTGGTGAAAAGTCGCCTCATTCGGAATTACGGTTATTGCGACATATGTGCCACGGACGTTCTGAGCTTCGTGGCGAGCATATTTCGCGCGGGCACGCGAAGAAGTAAGGCGCCAGGGGTCAGGGACCTGCGGTCAGGGCCAGGCTGCTAGCCGCCCGACCCTTCGCTCGTGGCCCCGACGCCTGGAGGAGAGACGTGGGACAGAAAATCGAGCGCGATTATCAGCGATTCCGCAAGCTCGTGCGTGGCAAGGTCAAGAACGACCTGAGCAAGTACATCACCCGCGGCGAAATGATCGGGAAGAAAGGACGCGACCTGGTCAGCATTCCGATGCCGCAGATCGAAATACCGCAGTTTCGTTATGGCAGCAAGGGCTCCGCAGGCGCCGGACAAGGCGACGGCGACATCGGCCAGCCCCTTGGTCCGGTGCAGGGTGAAGGCGAAGGCGGCGCTGGAGATCAGCCCGGCGGGCACATTCTGGAAGTCGAACTCACTCTCGATGAACTGGCAGCCATCCTCGGCGAGGAGCTTGCCCTGCCGCGCATCGAACCAAAGGGAAAGAAGAACATCACTACGCAGCGGGATCGCTACACCGGCATCCGGCAGGCGGGGCCCGAATCGTTGCGCCATTTCAAACGGACCTTCAAGCGTGCCCTGAAGCGCCACATCTCGGCCGGGATTTACAATCCGAAGCACCCGACCGTGATCCCCGTCCGTGAAGACAAACAGTACCGAAGCTGGAAAGAAGTCCGTCAACCGCAGAGCGTCGCCGCCATTATTTACATGATGGACGTCTCCGGCTCGATGACCGACGAGCAAAAGGAAATTGTTCGCATCGAGGCGTTCTGGATCGACACCTGGATCAAAGCCCACTACCAGGGCATCGAGAACGTCTACATTATCCACGATGCGGCGGCGCAAGTCGTCGATGAACACACGTTTTATCACACGCGCGAGTCCGGTGGCACGAAAATCAGTTCGGCCTATGAACTGGCCGACAAAGTCATCAACAGTCGCTATCCGGCCGATCAGTGGAATATCTACGCATTTCACTTCTCGGATGGCGACAATTGGGGCGATGACACGTCCCATTGCATCGAGATCTTGACCGAAAGGCTGCTTCCCAAAGTGAACCTGTTCGGTTATGGCCAGGTCGAAAGCCCGTATGGCAGCGGCGAGTTCTTCGAGTACATCAACGAGCTTCTCGGCGAGCAGAAGAACGTCGTGGCCAGCCGCGTCCCGGACCGCGACGCGATCCTCGGCTCCATCAAGGAGTTCCTTGGCACCGGCCGCTAATGCCATGAGCAATCGTTACGACACCCGCCTGCCGCCCGATTTGCGAACCCTCAAGGGAGAGATCGAGAATTATGCGCGCGGGTATGGGTTGGATTTCTTCGAGACCATCTTCGAAGTCGTCGACGCGGAAGACTTGAACGAGATTGCCGCATACGGCGGGTTCCCGACGCGCTATCCGCATTGGTCGTTCGGCATGAGCTACGAAGGCCTTCGACGCGGCTACGACTACGGCTTGTCGAAGATTTACGAGATGGTGATCAACAACGACCCTTGCTACGCCTATTTGATGCGCTGCAATCACACGGTGGATCAAAAGCTGGTGATGGCCCACGTCTATGGGCACTGCGATTTTTTCAAGAATAACGCCTACTTCGCTTTTACCAATCGCAAGATGATGGATGAGATGGCGAATCACGGCGTACGCATACGCCGTTACGCCGAGAAGAACGGTGAAGACGAGGTGGAGAAGTTCCTCGATCAGTGCATGTCGATCGACGATCTCATCGACGTGCATTCCGTCGCCATCAAGCGGCGTGAGGAAGTTTCCCGCTACGACTTCAGCAGCGCCGACGAAGAGGCCGACGCCATTCGTTCGACCCGGTTCAAGAGCAAAGACTACATGGATGTCTACATCAATCCGCGCGCGCGCTCAGGGCCGAGGAAGAAGAGCGAAAGAAACAAAAAGAAACGGCGGCTAAGAGCTTCCCCGAACGTCCGGAGAAGGACGTGCTGCTCTTTCTCATTGAACATGCACCGCTGAAACCCTGGCAACGCGATGTCCTGTCGATCGTTCGTGATGAAGCGTACTATTTCGCGCCGCAAGGCATGACCAAGGTCATGAATGAAGGTTGGGCCAGCTTCTGGCACTCCACCATCATGACCGAACGAGCCCTGGAGCCCTGGGAGTGCATCGATTACGCCGATCATCATTCCGGCACCATGGCCACCTATGGCGCCCGGCTCAATCCGTATAAGCTCGGCATTGAGTTGTTTCGAGATATCGAACACCGCTGGAACACGGGCAAGTTTGGCAAGGACTACGACGACTGCGACGACCTCGACAAACGAAGGAAATGGGACAAGAAGCTAGGCCTCGGCCGGCAGAAAATCTTCGAGGTGCGACGCGTCCATAACGACATCACATTCATCGACACGTTTCTCACGCCCGAGTTCTGTGCCGAGCACAAGATGTTCGCCTACGCCTTCGAAAACGAACTCGGACAGTATGTCATCGAGTCCCGCGAATTCGACAAAATCAAGCAGCGCCTTCTTTTCAGCTTGACGAACTTCGGAAAACCGTGGATTTATGTAGTAGACGGGAATTACCGCAACCGTGGGGAGTTGCTGCTCAACCACGAACATAACGGAGTCGAACTGAAACTCGATCACGCGAAAGACACGCTGGCCAACCTTCAGAGTGTCTGGACGCGGCCGGTTCACATCCAGACCGTCATCGACGAGAAGGAAAGCCTTCTCTCGTTTGACGGAACGGAGCATAGTGCCAGAAACCTCGGAGAAACCGATGACGCTAAGAGAAGTCATTCTGCAAAACCTAAGTAGTTCTTCCTCCGATCGGCGCTCGACGCTGTCCATCTCCGATGAAGGCAGCGGCTGGTCGATAGGAGTTACCGGCGACCGGCGCGACGAGATCGGCTCCGTGCTTTGGGAAGTCGGCCTTCGTTACACAGGCGATCCGCAGAATCGCGCGGATGCCACGTTGTCCGATTGGTCAAAGCGCGTGACGGAAAACGTGAGCGGCTTACTGGAAACGTTGAAAATCATCGAGGTCGACAGCATTCGCAACGAGGCCATGCTGCGCAGCGATCCGCCGACGCCGCAGAACGACAAGTGTGCCTATTACGAAATCATGCTCAAGGGCACCACTTCCGCCACGGTGCATCGCTACCTTGGGACTCCCGACGGAGGCAAACGCCGCGAGCAAATCTCATACACATTGACGAACGAAGTGCTCGCCAAACTCATTACGGATTTGGCGGGAACTCCCTAGAAACCATTTCTCATTCACCGATGGAACGATGGACTGGCAGGACGCCGCACCGTTACCGACCGCGCATGTCTGGCGATGGCGCCTTTTGGCCGCGTTGCTGATTCTGGCAAACGCGGTCGGCCATCTCGCGTACCTATCCGTCAACTGTCCGCTCGACCTGTCTCCGGACGAAGCCCATTACTGGGATTGGTCACGAAACCTCGATTGGAGTTACTACAGCAAGGGCCCGCTTGTCGCCTACCTGATCCGCGCCGGGTGTGAGATCGCGGGTCCCGCATCCATCGCTTTGATCGGCAACGAGATGTTGGCCGTCCGCCTGCCCGCGGTGCTATGCGGCAGCCTGTTTCTCGTCAGCCTCTACGTATTGACCACACAGGTATATCGGCGTGAAGGTCTAGCCGCAAGCGTTGTGGCGGTAGCCTTGACGATGCCGCTCGTCACGGCAGGTTCCATTCTCATGACGATCGATTCCCCTTACACCTGTTGTTGGGGCTGGGCGCTCGTTTTCGGACACCATGCCGTTTTTCACCGTTCGACTTGGGCATGGCTCGGCGCTGGAGTTGCGGTCGGCCTCGGCATACTGGCTAAATACACCATGGTGCTTTGGCCGGCGTCGCTTGCGTTGTTTCTTCTGGCCAGTCCGTCGCACCGCCATCTGCTTGTTCGGCGTGGATTCTGGCTCATGGTCGGAGTAGCCGCGTTCTGTTCAGTCCCCATTGTCATTTGGAACATCAACCATGATTGGTTGTCGATTCGTCATGTGATGGAGTTGGCAGGCGCCTCTCGGATGGGTGCGGATTTTCAATGGCTCGGTCCGATTAGGTACCTCGGAGTTCAGTTCGCGATCCTTCTCGGTTATTGGTTCGTAGCCTGGGCGATTGCGATGTTCGTGCACCGGCCGGGGCGTGAACCGGACCCCAGTGTTCGGTACCTGTGGTTCATGTCCGCCGTGGTGTTCCTCGTCTTCCTGGCCTTTAGTTTCAAGACCGGCGGCGGCGAGGCGAACTGGCCGGCGACTGCCTACATCTCCGGACTGGTCCTGAGCGCGGGATGGATTGTCAGGCAACTCCAGCGTCCGTCACAGGCCTATCGCCGCGTCGCCGTTGGCGGTCTCGCCACTATTTGTGTCCTCGGTTTCGCACTCACGCTCGGGCTGCGCTACTCCGAACTGCTTCATCCCGCGTTGAGCCGCTGTGTCGACGGCGACTTACGACTGCGGCGTGTCGATCCCACGTGCCGGTTGCGTGGCTGGCGCACCCTGGCGACGGAAGTCGACCGCTTCCGAGACCAGCTTCATGCGGAAGGGGTCGAACCGGTGCTCGCCGGCGCCGGTTGGACGTTGCCGGGTGAAGTGGCGTTTTATTGCCGGAAGCACCCGACCGTGCACTCCCTGGGGCGCGCGCTCGGCGATCGACACAGCCAGTATGATTGCTGGCGCCCTAACCCGGTTTCCGAAGCCAGCCATTTCGTTGGACGAACCTTCATCCTGGTGGGATGCGGCGCCGATGCGGTGAGCTCAATGTTCGACGAAGTCAGCGAGGCCATTACAGTGACGCATTCCGTCAACGGCGAATCCATCGCTCGTTGGAACATTTGCATCGGCCGAGGCTTCAAAGGGTGCCCACAGGCACTCACGGCAAGAAGTTCGCGCTTTTAGAGCATCACGACTGCCTCAACGCTATGACGTTCGGACAATCATGACCTCGGCACAACCGACGAAGCGCTTCGACAGGCGATAGTCAATCATCTGCATTCCGAAGTCGCCGACGAGCTTGGCAAGACTGCCGAGGCAGAACAAATGGAGGTGTTCGCCCTCCATCCACATGGCATCCTTCTCGCGCATTGCGCGGGTCCACACATTTTGATAATTGGGCGTCGAGAGCCAAATCAGACCGTCCGGCTTCAACACCGTATGGATCTTGCTCATCAATTGCCGTGGATCCGGTAAATGCTCGATGACATCGCCCAAGCAGATAACCTCAAACTGCCGGCCGGCGAAATCAAAGGTGCCCTACGTCGCCGAGTAAAAACTCCGCGCCCAGACGTCGTACCATGTCCTCGTAGGCGGGATGGATATCGATTGCCGTTGCCCGGTAGCCGTAGTCCATCGCCACGCCGGCAAGACCACCGTGTCCGGAACCAATGTCGAGCAGATCGCCCTGCGGCTTTCGCAGCCACAGATCATGCACGATGTCCGACCACAGCGTCAATCGATCGTACGACCACTTCGCAAGGTGTCCCGGCGCCGGATCGCGATACGCCTCGGAAAGAGCCTCGGGGCCCGGGCGCGGATTCGCGAAACCGTGGCCGCATGCACCGCACCGTACCCAGTGGCGGACCGGATCAATCGACGGATGACAGTGAGGAAACGGGAGGCAATTCACCACCATCATCGGTGCTTGATCGGCGTTTCCACACACGGGGCATCGGTCAACGGGCACTATGTCGTACGTCGCACGGCACAGGTAGTTCCTGTGGGCGCTGTCCGGCGGCGCGATTTTGGCGGCAAGCGAAGGATCGACAGCTACCGCTTGCCGATGGAGTTCCCATGCGCCTTGGAAGTCGCCCTGGTGGTTTGCAATCGTCGCAAGCTTGAATAGAACCAGGCCTGCCCGGTAGTTGGCATGAAGAAGCGGCCGAAACCGGGCTGCCGCGTCGTCGTGCTTACCGGCATGTAAGGCGTCGTCGGCCAGCGCGAACAGTTTCTCGGCCAGTTGGCTGTCAATCGGTTCGTGCTGTCGGCCTTGCTGTCGCAGAAGAACGGTAAGATTATTTCTCGCTTCCAGGTGAAGTGGATCAAGCGTCAGGACCCTTCGTAGTTCTGTTTCGGCCGCGGTCGGATCGTTCCCTTGTCGGAGAACCACCCGGCTAAGTGTCCGGTGCAAGTCCAAGCTGTCCGTAAATTGTTTAATCCCATGTTCGAGGATTTGTCGTGCGGCGCCGAGTTCGTTCCGTGTCATGTGAGCCGACGCGCGAAGCAACACCGCCTGCTCTCCGCCACGGCCACACCCTTCCAACTTTGAAACCACGCCTCCAAGGTCGTCCCATCGTTTCTGGTCGAGATACAAAGCGCCTAGATCGACGAGTGCGGGTGCGAAATCCGGTCGTTCCGATAATGCCAGACGCCATTCGGCTTCCGCGTCTTGATCTCGTAACTGCGCACGGTGAATTCGAGCGAGGTGATGTCGCGCCTTGTAGCTGCGGAGGCCCGTATCGAGACTTGCAGCGAAGTAGTCGGTCGTGGACGAGTCAAGAATCCGGCGAAGGCTTTGCTCGGCACCCCGCAGGTCTCCCGACTCCGCAAGCAGACCGGCGGTGATAGAGAGGAGTTCTACATCGTCGGGATAACGTTCAAGTCCCGCCCGGGCCGTTGCCAGGGATTGATGCGACTCCCCGGCCTGCAAGTGGCCCTTGGCCAGTAGGGCGTACAATTTGCGAACGAGCGACAAAGTAGGCGGCGAGAGCTCCAAGCTGCGACGCCAGAACGCCATCGCATCGCCATGCCGCCCCAGGGTGTAGTGTGTCAGACCAAGGTTGAACAACGTGAGGGGATCGTCCGGCGTCTCCTGTTGTTGCAGAAGCAGGAGGCGAAAGTTTCGCTCCTGCTTTCCGCGATAAAGCGCCGGATCTTCGTAGCCCGCGTGCTCGATGGTGACATCGGTCCATCGAATAGCGGCCCCGGATTCTTCCAAGGCGGGCAAAATCTGTTCGTGAACTCGGTAGCGCCAGCGAATGTGGGGCAGATTTCGAAACAGCCGCACTTGCGTGAAAATCGACGCCTCGCCGCTCGTAGGATCGGAAGTGGATCGCTGGGCCATGACGTAGGCGGCGTTCTCATCTCGCAGGCCGGCCAGGACTTGCCGGAACCGTTGCCGGTTCGGCTCATCTAGCCGCTCATCGCCGTCGAGCCAAAAGATCCACTCTCCCGTCGCCGGCTGGAGACTGGCATTGCGCGCGGCGGCGAAATCGTCGCACCAGGCAAAGTCATAAACCCGCGCACCGAGCAACGCGGCCGTCTCCTTGGTGCGATCGGTAGAACCGGTATCGACGACAATCATCTCCGAAACCAGGTCCCGAACCGATCCGAGGCAAGCGGGGAGATTGAACTCCTCGTTCTTGGCGATCATGCATAACGAAACGGCCGGCGCCACGGTGCATTCCTCGGAGGAAACAAAGTTTGTACGGAAGGTTAGGCGCTGATGCTGTTTGAAATTCTACAGCGCGGGCAAAAACTGATCTGAAGAAGTCACTCGCCCGGATTTCAGTTCGTGGATTGCATTGCGCATGCACTGAATACAAACCTTGGATTTGTGCCGTAAACTTTAGAAGACAGGTACGACGGCCTCCTGCCGTCGGCAGCCGTTGCCTGACCATCCTGATCAACCTGGTAAAGAGATCACCAATGAAGCGTGCTATGGTTCTCGCAGGCGTCTTGTCGGCAATGCTTCCCGTGGCGCAGACACTGACCGTGTCGGCCGGTAATGCCCAGCAGAAGCCGAACCACGATCCCGACGCCGCCGAACTCGTCTTCTCCGACATCGACCTTTTCTGGAAGGCTTACGACAGCGCGAAGCCGGCGAACCGAACCGGGGTATTGCGTGAGGAGTATCTCGAGAAGGGAAGCCTGGGCCTCAAGGAATTTACGCGGGTGCGGATCGTGAGCGCGGAAAACCTGGCGAAGACGATCGAGAAGCACCCCAAGTACTACGCCTCGTTGCGCGAGCCTTCGCGCAAGGCGGCCAGTTACAACAAAGCCATACGGGACACCTTCCACAAACTGAAGGAGCTTTATGAGCCGGCGGTCTTCCCCAACGTCTACTTCGTCATCGGCCGTATGAATTCCGGCGGCACCTTGACCGACAAAGGGCTCCTGATCGGCGTGGACATGCACGGAATGACCAAGGGCACGCCCGTCGAGGAGCTGGGCGGCTGGCACAGGGTCACCATCAAGCCGATCGAGGACATCCCCCACATCGTGGCTCACGAGCTGATCCACTATCAGCAGAAGTATCCGAGGGGCAACTCGACGCTCTTGGGGATGGCGATCATGGAGGGAAGCGCCGATTTCGTCGGCGAACTGATCTCCGGTAGCCAGATCAACCTCCACCTGCACAAGTACGGTAACGCTCGCGAACGCGAACTGTGGGCGGAGTTCAAGCAGCAGATGGACGGCAAAGATCTGAGCAACTGGCTCTTCCAAGGCGATCGCGCCAAGGGCAGACCGGCGGACCTGGGTTACTACATCGGCTACAAGATATGCGAAGCCTATTACCAGCAAGCGGCACACAAGAAGGAAGCGATCAAAGCCATTCTGGAGATCAAGGACTTCAAAGAGTTTCTGAAGGCGAGCAAGTACGAGAGCAGGTTCGCTCAACGTCCGTGATGGACGTTTCCAATCAAGGGGATGCCCGCAGGGGCGGCCTAATCGGGCCGGCACGGCCGGCGCCACGGTGCATTCCCCCGAGAAAGCAAAAACTTCGCAAGGTCAGATGCTAATGCTGTTTTTGAAATCCTACATCGCGGCTACAAACTGATCTGAAGAAAGTGCCCGGGGCATGTCCGCCAGTCGTCATCCACCGCCACGAGCAAGTCCGTCACATACGGAATCTCTTTGCAACCTTTGATAGGTTCCCTAAAATCGACGCGGTATTAGGAGACCGTCCCGTGTCGGATGAAGCACCAGACCAAAGCTCCGAACTACCCAGCCACCCCGCGGACCGCATCGACGCGATTTGCAATCGGTTCGAAGCAGCTTGGCGCGAAGGCCGCCCGCTACGCATCGACGATTGTCTCACCGATGTAGACGATGCTGTTCTACCCAGGCTATTACGCGAATTAGTCGTTTTGGAGATTGAGCTCCGCCAGACAGCGGGGGAGAAACCTTTTCGCGAGGATTACCTTGGGCGATTCCTTCACTTGGACACCGCTTGGCTGGACGGCCTGGATACTCAAACCCAATCCAACACAAGCGATTCAAACGACAAACCTGACAACGCGACTCTATCGCATCTTCCGAACGAGAAGCAGGCTGCCGGCGCCGTCGACTTGCCGTCAATTCCCGGATACGAGATTCTTGGGATTCTCGGCCGCGGCGGCATGGGCGTCGTTTACAAGGCTTGCCAAACCGAACTAAAGCGCGTCGTAGCCCTCAAAATGATTCTGGTCGGTGCCCATGCGGGCCCAGAATTGAGAGCGCGCTTCCGCACCGAAGCCCAGGCGATTGCGCGTTTTCATCACGCGAATATCGTGCAGGTTACGAGATCAACGAATACCAGAGTCTGCCATACCTCGCGCTGGAATACGTTGACGGCGTCAGCCTCCAACAGAACCTCACCGGCACGCCGATGGACGCCAAGGCTGCTGCGGAACTTGTCGAAACCCTCGCACGCGCGATGCATTACGCACACGAACGCGGCGTCGTTCATCGCGACTTGAAACCTGCCAACATCATGATTGCGGTGGACGGCACTCCAAAAATCACCGACTTTGGACTGGCAAAACAGCTAGATACAGCAGAGAGTTTGACAAACACTGGCGCCGTGCTTGGAACCCCAGGATATATGGCCCCCGAGCAAGCGAGCGGGAAGAAGAAACATTTGGTTAGCCGGGCCACGGACGTCTACGCGCTTGGCGCCATTCTCTATCAATTGCTCACCGGTCGTCCCGCCTTCAGAGGCGACACACCGCTGGACACTCTGGTCAAAGTCGTATCTGAACGGCCAGTACCTCCCCGATACATTGCCCCCGCCGTCCCGCCTGAATTGGAAGCTATCTGCCTGCGGTGCCTACATAAGGAGCCGACAAAACGGTATCCAGATGCACTGGTACTTGCGACGGAATTGCGGCGGGCCATAGAAGGAGCGTCCACGTGGCCACAGCTCGCGGTCCTTAGTGGTCGACGACGAACTCAGTCGGGATCGCGATGGGGAAAAGGGGGAACGATCCGTCGCCAGGCCGAGCTACGCCTCGCCGAGCGCGCCGCCCTGTGGGCTGTCAAACCAGCAAACCGCCATCTGCCATCGTGGTGGGAATGGGGCAACATTCGACTGTTTACCCGAAAATGCGACTGGACTGAGCCGCAACAGCGGATGATGAAGAAGGCGGGGCGGTTCTATGCCGTCGCTGGCAGCGTATTGATGGCGTTCTTGTTGCTTGCAGGCTCGGTCGCGTATGCGAAGTACTGTTCACTACGAGCAATGGGGTTGGTGGAAACGCTGAAGGCGGTGGATACGCGGTATGTTTCGGAGCCACTCGCGGAAATTGCACCTTATCGGCGGTTGGCCGAGCCGTTGCTTAATGGGATCTTGAACGATCCCAATCTCGGTGCGAAAGAAAAACTTCATGCGAGGCTGGCTCTAGCACCAATCGACGAGAATCAGATAGAGCCTATATTGCACGCTCTACTTGAGGCCGCGCCGGAACACGAGGCCGAAGAGTTAGGTGTAATACTGCGCGCATTAGACTCGCAGCGTGAGCGCGCCATTTCTGTGCTCCGTGGGCAATTAGAGATGGAACTGGACCCACGAAAGCACCCGAAGTCCGACCGAGACGCGCACTACGCGCTCGACAGGCGCAAGGCGCGTGCGGAAGCGCTTTTGATGCAGCTGGACGAAGCCAGCGAAATCGGCTGGCCAACACTGCAATTTAGCCCCGAACCTATGCGTCGGACCTTGCTAATTCACTCCCTGAGCCGGTTAGGAATAGACCCGAGGGGATTGGTGGTCCGACTGGAAAGAGAGCCCGACACCAGCGCGCGCCGCGCCTTGATTCTCAGCCTGGGAGGCTTTTCCGGTAAGCAGTTGCCCGAGCAGACCGTTCAGGATTTGGCTCAGCGTCTTCTCCAATGGTATGAGACCGCTTCAGATCCAGGCATACATTCTGCGATTGACTGGGTTTTGCGTCACAGATTACAAGGCAAGGCCCGAGGCAAGCTCGACTGGCAGCAAGTTGCCGCGCTTGAGAAGATCGATTCAAGACTTGTCGGCCCACCGACCGAAAAGCGAGATTGGTTCGTTACGCCAAACCTACACACGATGGCCATCATTCGGAACCCTGAGAAATTCCAAATGGGTTCCCCGGTCAACGAGCTCGGCCGCGCCTCCGATCGGGAAACGTCGCATGCCAAGCATATCGGGCGTTCCTACGCCATCGCCACGAAGGAGACGACCGTTGAGCAGTATCGCCTTTTCTTGAAGGACCACCCGAACGCCGCTCCACGTTTCGAAGACAATCCGAAATTCAAGGCGGAGGAAGATGGGCCGGTTACCGCCGTCTCGTGGTATCTAGCCGCGGCGTATTGTAATTGGCTCAGCAGACAAGAAGGGCTTCCCGAAGCCGAGTGGTGCTATCCCCCCGACATCGAGAAATGGGATGACTCGAGTATGAGCGACCCGGTGAAACTCCCCGAGAACTTCCTCGAACGCAAGGGCTATCGGTTACCTACAGAGTCGGAGTGGGAATATGCGTGTCGTGCCGGAACCCGCACCAGTCGATACTACGGCGATTCGGAGGAAATGCTGAAGGAATATGCCTGGTACTCCAAGAGCACCACTGACGATCGCGCCTTTCCCGTCGGGCAGCTCAAACCAAATGACCTCGGCCTTTTTGATATGCACGGCAACGTCTTTGAGTGGTGCCAGGATCGGTATCAGCGCTACCAAATCAACTCACAAGGTCCTACCGAAGATTCCGTAGAAGTTGATGTTAGTAGCGACCAGCCACGGACGTTGCGAGGCGGAGCATTCAATTCGGACGCATCATACGTGCGCTCCGCGTATCGTTTTTCTCAACCACCGAAAAACCTGCTCCTCAACGGCGGCTTCCGGGTGGCGCGGACTTATCGATAAATGATCCACTCGAAGGGCAAAGCGCCGGGGACATTGGATAATTCACCGTACGGCGCCGCTCACTTCCGCAAGTCAGACCTCCGCTTGCGCGCCAAGGGTGGATGTCTTAGGCCGATTCCAGCGTCGTCAGCGGAATAATTGCGCTTGTTTTGGGCTACTACCTAGTTCTCTGCCGACCGTGGTTCTGGGGTTAAGAAATAATTCGGAATGTACCACTACCATTTCGCTTGACCCCATAGAATAAACGGGTAAAGTCAAGGTGGATATACAAGTTAGTACCCAGGACCGGGGACTCGGCGCGACTAGGCTATCCCCAGTTAAGCACGATACAATCGGATCAAAGCGATGGCCACGCATAAAAGGAATGACCGGAACTGCCGCGACGCACACCGCTTGCGGGTGGAAGTGCTCGAAGAACGTACACTGCTCAGTGCCACGCTGTTGTCGAAGAGTCTTTCTCCTCTAGCCGACGTTCGGGTGATGCTCGTTCATGAGCCCGACGTGAGACCGGCGCTTAGCCGACCGAATCCGAATTCCGCAGCAGTCGTGAGCCTAACACCGGTCGACGTTACACCGGCATCGATTTTGTCGGTGCTGGAAAGTCAGACGACTGAGAACCCTGGGATTTCGACGACGACAGCCACATTGCCGGCGGTGACCGAAGTTGGATCGGCTGTGGTTAATCCATCAAGGCAGATTGCCGCCCTAGAGCATCGACCGTCCGAAGAGCTGTCCGGACGCAAAGTCGTGGGTGGCATTCACACACGTCATCCGGACTGGCAGGTCGACACGACCTGGGTGCAGAGTGGAGACTTTACCGTCTCCAACTTCCTCGATTGGCTCTCCAAACAATCCACACCCGATACCGACGTGCCGACCACACCGGTGTCAGACGTCGGAACTGAAGTGGCTCATCCGCAACCCACGGACCACACGGTGACGCCGAGCACACCGGACATTCGTCCGGATTCGTTCACGAACGGCAACGCAACCGCGCCTCAATCAACGGAGTCGCCGCTTCCTGCCAACGCTAGTATCCCGGAGGTTTTCGGAGATTCGGCTACAGCAGCCCCAGAGGCGAACAACGCGGCAACGTTGCAAGTTCCGATCGAACAGGTTGTCGTCGTTGGAATCGGACAATCAAATCTCGTTCGCGCGGATGTGGTGGCCCGTTCGGAAAGCGACGCCGAAGCACGCACCGAGCGAATCGCGGGGGCCGTGTCAGTCGGTCGAGACGTGCAGGACACAGCCAGTGGACAAGTCGTCTCCGTTGCATTGATACCCGAGACAACCGAATTTGCCTTCGCGGCATTGGATGCCACTCAACCAGAACTCGCATCGGAAACTGATTCACTGGGCTTCAATCCCCTTGCGGTCGGGCTGCACACCAGCCTGACTGCAGCTAATATCCCGGCCATCGACTTCGGCGCACTAGGCGAACAGGTCGCAGAACTGGTCACATCGCTTGTGGAATCCGAAACGGGCATGTTGCTTGTCTCCTGCTTGGTGGTTATCGTTGCGGCCGGCGTGGGTTGTGAGATCGTCCGCCGGCATCACGCGCGGGCCCGACTCCAGTTGGTCGTTAGCCCGACCGAAAATCTACCCGATTATTGGCTCCTTTCTTAGTCGCCAACCCGGAACGTTGGCGAGGGTCTTCTCGAAATGTCCTCAGACCCGCTCGACACGCTGCTCGAAAAACTGTGCAGCGGCGATGTAGGCGCCGCCGAGCGTGTGTTCGTTGCCTACGAACCGATTCTCCGAAAAGTGGTGCGGCGCCGGCTGCCGACGCAGCTACGCGGACGCTTCGATTCGATCGACATCGTTCAATCGGTGTTTGCGGATTTGCTGCGAGGATTTCGCGACGCCGGTTGGCAGTTCGCAAACGCCGAACATCTTCGGGCCTTCTTGATCAAGGTCACCCAGAATCGATTCGTGGATCGGTGTCGACAACACCTCGCCGCAGCGCAGCATGAGGAACCGTTGGAAGGCAGCGTCATGGAGCGGCTGCGGCCGGATGCCGAACCTCAACCTTCCGAAGTCGTCGCCGCCAATGACCTGTGGGAACAAATGTTGGTTCATTGTCCCCCGGCCCATCGGGATTTGTTATCTCTTCGCCGGCAAGGACTCTCCGTGCCTGAGATCGCCGCGCAGTCTGGATTGCACGAAGACAGCATTCGCCGAATCCTCCGCGACGTTGCGCGGCGCCTGGCACGCAACGAGCAGTTGAGCCCTTCTCGGTTGTTCGATGCCTAACCCCAATGCCATGCCCGATCGCGCGGCGAACGCCGGCGGAAAAAGCGCCGGATCGTCGTCCTACGTTTCGTCCGCACCCCCCGCCCACGACCCACGCGCCGCCGCGTTTATCGCCGACATGGCGGAGCGCTGGCGACGAGGCGAAAGGCCGACGGCCGAAGAATATCTGGCCCAACACCCAGACGTCGCCTCGCTGCCGGAAGCCGCGATCGACCTCATCTACGAGGAAGTTTGCTTACGCCAAGATGCCGGCGAGACCGTTGACGAAAAGGAAATCTATCGCCGTTTTCCGCAGTGGCGCACGGAACTCGAGGTGTTGCTGCGCTGCGACCGCATCCTCACCGCCGTGGCGCCGACGCCGCAGTTCCCGGTTGTCGGCGAAGTGATGGGTGAATATCACCTGACGGCCGAGCTGGGTCGCGGCGCCCAGGGCCGGGTTTATCTTGCGACACAACGAAGCCTCGCCGACCGTCCGATGGTCCTGAAAATCACGCCACCGGATGGACGGGAACACCTTACTCTGGCTCGTCTTCAGCACACCCACATCGTCCCGTTGTACACCGTTCAGGACGACGCGATCCGCCATCTACGGATGATTTGCATGCCGTTTCTTGGCGGCATCACACTCGGGCAAATGCTGGAGCGAGTAACTTCCCGTTCAAGCCAGCCGGGGTCGGGCCGTCAAATCACGGCTGCGTTGAACGAGAAGAAGCAAACGGGCGAGGACCACCTCCAGTCGACATCGGTCCGATGTCCAGCACGCTCGCTCCTGGAATCCCTGTCCTACATTCAGGCCGTGTGTTGGATCGGAGCATGTTTGGCTGATGCTCTGGAATATGCACATGAGCGGGACCTGGTGCATCTCGATCTCAAGCCGTCTAACGTGCTGTTGGCAGCCGACGGCCAACCCATGCTTCTCGACTTTCACCTGGCGCAGCGCCTTTGAAGCCGAATCAACCTTCGCCGGATTGGCTCGGCGGCACGTCGGCGTATATGTCGCGGGAACAAAAGGCGGCTCTGTCGGCCGTTTCACAGGGACGCAAGATCCCCGAACCCGTGGATCGCCGTTCCGATGTGTATTCGCTCGGCGTGGTGCTCTACGAGGCGTTGGGCGGCCCTCGTCCAAAGGGAAAGCGATCGAGTCCGCGACTGTCGCTGACGGATCGACGACAGGCAACCCCCTTCGAGTCGTGGACCATCGGATTGGACCCGGCCGCCAACGGAAATCGGGACGCCAGCTCGCAAACACAGTATCAACCGTCCTCACATGGGACCGACGACGACGACTCTAATGCGACAACGAAGACGAGCGAGTCAAACTTCCCGCCGCTGCATCAATGCAATCCGCAGGTGAGTTTGGAACTTTCCGACTTGATTCACAAGTGTTTGGCGTCGAATCCGGCACAACGATACGCGACGGCCGGCGGCTTGGCCGCCGATCTAAGACGGCATATCAAGAGCGAGCCGTTGCGGGAGGTGGCGACCCGCAGCGTGCAGGAACGCTGGCAAAAATGGCGTCGACGCAAACCATACGTGCTAACTCTCGTCGGCATGTTGATCCTGCTGCTGCTGGCGGCGATTGCGGTGGGGTTGAATTCGTGGGCGTCAATCCGCCGCCAGATCGATGAAGTCCGATCCGCGCTTGACCTCGGGCGCGACCAACGCCGAACGGGAAGAAATCGCGACGCCATGGCTTCGTTTGAACGAGGCCTAAGTCTCGCCGGAAATGCCCCCTGGAGCCAAGATCTGCGGCGGCAACTGAATGAAGAAGCGGCGCTCGCACGAAACGACGAACGGGGCCAATCGCAACTCAAGCTCATCGCCGAGCTTCATCGTCAGGTCGATCAGATTCGGTTCGAGGCAAGTTTCAACGATTTGTCCGTAGCCCGCATGACGGCGCTGAAATCCGCATGCCAATCATGGTGGCAGCGCCGGCACCAAATTCTCGAACCCGGAGACGGCATTTCGAGCGTTTCAATCGACGCGGCTAAGACCGACCTCATCGATCTAGCCATCATCGGCGCCGATCTAGTCATGCGCTCTGCCAAAGGTGGAGACGACACCGCAGCTCGTCGTGAAGCAACCGCCTGGCTCGACGAAGCGGAATCGCTCTCCACGGGAAGCTCATTCGTCGGTTGGCTTCGGCATCGGATTACCGGCGCAACTCCGGAATCGGCGCCGCCCGCCGTGCGCTCGGCGTGGGAGTTCCAGACCGTTGGCCGGGCGCTTTTGCAGGATGGAAAAACCGAAGAGGCGATGAAAGCATTCGAAAATGCGGTAGCGCTTCACCCGCAGGGGCTTTGGCCGAACTTCTATTATGGGCTCTGTGCCTACCAGCTTGGCAACTGGGAAGATGCGATTGCAGCCTTTTCCGTGTGCATGGCGCTGGCGCCGGATTCCGCCGTATGTCCCTTCAACCGTGCACTCGCCTACGCGGCGCTGAACCGGAACGATCGGGCCATTCGCGACTACGACACAGCTCTACAGCGCGACCCGAACTTTGCAGCGGCAGCCCTCAATCGAGGTATCCTGCATCTCAAGGAAAAGAGGTTCCCGGCGGCGATTGCCGACTTCGAGCGGGCGATCCGGGATGGCGCCAGCCCCGCTCTCGTTCATTACAATCTGGCGCTCGTGTACCGCGAACAAGGCGACAAAGCCCGGGCGCTCGAAAGTGTCCAGCGGGCACTCCAAGCCGACGCCGGTTTTGCCGATGCACAAGCACTCGCCGATCAACTGCGAAAACATTAACTGTCAGAATGAAAATCTACCTCCAAACGGATCGTCTCATTTTGCGTGAGATGACCGAGGATGATGCCGAGTCACTTCTTGCGTTGGATAGCGACCCGGAAGTCACCCGTTACATCCGCTCACATCGTTTCACGGATCCGAGTTCATACCGGCTAGAAGACACGAATGCGTATCGCGATCGTGTCCGCACCACATATCTCGGTTACTACACCAAAGGAAAGGGCCACGGCTACTGGGCGGCCGTCGAAAAAGCGACGGGCTCCTTCATCGGCTGGTTTCACCTTCGGCCCGGACTCGACTATAAATTCGCCAAAGAGGCGGCATATCGTGAAGGCGACCTCGATCTGGGTTATCGTTTTCACAAGGAATTCTGGGGCCGCGGCTACGCAACCGAAGGATCGCGGTCGTTGATCGAAAAGGCGTTCACCGAACTCGGGGCCCGGCGAGTCGTGGCAACGGCGTTGGCCGCCAACACCGCGTCGCTCCGCGTCATGGAGAAGGTCGGCCTGTCGTTCGTCGCCGACATCGCACTCCCCGGCTTTGTCGAACCGGCCGTCACCTACGCGCTCTCTAGCTCAAGCTTTCGTTCGTGCCGTCCTTCCTGACGGCGATCTCGATTCCGTCCATGGCGAGCGCCGCTTTGAGGTCTTCTGCCTTGCCGCGGGTCAAGTCGGACGCAATGCGCATGGGCAGGTGCGCCAGCGCTTCCTCGGCTGCGCTGCTTTGAAGGCGTAACCGCTCACGGAGCAGTTGAATCACGAGCGGTCGGGCGAACAGCGTGAAACGGATGAGGTCGACGTGCCAATCCGATTTCGGCGCTTCGCGTCGGAGCATTCGTCCGAGGTCGGTGAGCGCCATCAAGCAAGTGAACCGATCACCGACCGCGAATCGATGATTCATAAGTTGTGCTGACAGTCCTTCAGTGGTGCGAACGCTGATCGGAAGAATCCTGTAATCAATGGACAACGCGCGGACCGTGTTGTCGATGAACGGGGAATCGTCCGGGGAAACAAGGAACTCCACCGCCGCCATGGGCCGACGACGAACGAGAAACACCGAAAGGACCTTGTCGCCGAACAAGGCGGCGGTGAAAGCCGGCGCTGCAAGCGTGGGCAACGACAGTGCATACCCGATATTCGCCGATTCTCGGAGCATCTCCGCGAGCTGCGGATCGTTCAATCGAACCACAACGCGTTGACGCGGGTTGAGATCACGAGCCAACAGGGCAATTTCGATATTGGCCAGTTCGTTGTTGGTCGCGGCGACCACCGCGCGGGCGGTGGCAGCATTCGCCTGCCGGAGCACTTGCAGCACCGTCGCGTCGGCTACGATTATCGCGGCATTGAGTCGTTGGGTCGCCTCGGTAAATCGGCCGTCACGTACCGGCTCGATCACGACGACGCGATGGCCGGAGCGGACAAGTTCTTCCACGACTCGAAAGCCGAGATTTCCCAACCCGCACACGATCACGTGGCCGCTATCAGGAATCCGGCGTATTTCCAATGTGCCACGCAACCGGGCGCGCAACAGATAGTTCGTGAGAAAGGCGGTGAACGCCGCCATCACCACCGCGCCGCCGAGCCGGAGAATACTGACGAAGACCATGTGCCATTCTTCTTTCAGGTCTTCCGGATGGAGATCGTCCCCGGTGGCAACAATGCTGACCGCCCGCATCAGGCTATAAGCGAGTGTCTTGTTGATCGCGAAGTAATAGACGAGTGCACTCGCCGCCACCACGAAGATGAGCACGACGGTCCAGAGTTTCACCAGCGGATCAATCTCGGTGATCGTCTGCCAGAAAACACGCCAATGACGTCGAAGCCACCCCGCCCAGCGCAAGTGCGGCGAGCTTTCGCCGGTCGTAGCCTCGAGCAACGGTTCGAGGTGTCGCGGCTCACCGCAGACGACCAAGCGATCGCCGGGTGACAGCGGAGCACTTTCGTCGACTTCGTCGATGAAGCGTTCCGTGCCTTCCGTTGAAACATGAGCGACAACCTGTGCGCCGTGACGACGGGCAACCGTGGCGATGCTCTGGCCACGCACCGGCGATTCCGGGGCGACGGTGACTTCTGCAACCAACAGGCGGCCCTCGTCCACATGAAACGTTCCCGATGCCTGTCCGGTGAGAGCGGCGAGCGCGAGCATGGGCGCCGTCAACTGGGACACGCTCAGGGCAAAGACGTTGTTGACGGTCTTTCCGAGTCGTGGAATCAAGTTCTGGTTGAATAGCCGAACCACGACCCGCACGTTGGCGTCTATGTTGCGGACCAAGAGCGTAGCGGAAATATTGGCCAGGTCGTCGCTGGTGAGAATAAGCACGCCTCGCGCTTCGGCGACGCGTGCTTCAACGAGGACTTCGCGCTGGCGAAAATCCCCGTGAATGAGCCGAACGTTTTCGAGCTTTAGTTCGTCCGCCTTACAGCGGTTATCGATGACGATGACGGGAATGCCCGCGGCGTTCAGGAAGTCCAGGACCCGCCGGCCGACTTGACCAAGGCCGCAGAGTATGACGGGTTGGTCCATGGCGCGGCGTCCTTCAGATGGGTTTCTGGTATGATGGGGCAAATGGACCTGGACGCCAAGGTGTGTTACTGTTTTCACGTGAGCCGCCGGAAGCTCGTCAACTTCGTTCGCCTGAACAAGCCGACGGTCGCCAGCCAGCTTTCCGAATGCGGTGGCGCCGGGACGGGATGTGGTTGGTGCATCCCCTTTTTGAAGCAACTGCATCATCAGTCTGTGGTCGGCGGCGAAACCGACCTCGAAAAAATCACGCCGGCGGAATACGAACATCGTCGGGCGGCGTATGTCAGAGCCGGCCACGGCACGCCGCCGGCAAACGCGACTCCGTTGCCTCCGTTACCGGGAGAAGAAAACACCAAGATGACTTGAAACAACGAAATGTCGGGTATAATTTGACGTGAGTAAAGGTGGAAATCGCCATGCCTTTACGAACACCCGTGCGGGTGTAGCTCAGTGGTAGAGCGTCACGTTGCCAACGTGAATGTCGTGGGTTCGAGCCCCATCACCCGCTCTTGCCGGCCGAGGAGATCCGGTGGCCGCCGGATGTTCTCGGCTTTCTTAACTTCTGGTGGAGCATGCGATGACCGACGAAGACAAATCGGATGTAGAAGCGACCGCCACCGCGACGGAACCGACTACGGAAGACGAAGCGGCAAAGAACGGCGAAGAGCCGGCCAAGCTTAGGCAAGCGGTTGAGATGCGTGATGTGGGACCTTGCAAGAAGTACATCAAGGTAACCATCGACCGGGAAGATGTGGAAAAGGCGCTCAACGAAAAGTACTCGGAGCTTCGCATCGAAGCCAACGTGCCGGGCTTTCGCCAAGGCAAGACGCCACGCAAGGTTATCGAACGACGCTTTGCCAAGGAAGTTCAGGGCGAGGTCAAAGGCCAGTTGCTTTTGGCAAGCCTCGAGCAATTGGCGGAGGAGCAAGACGTTGCCCCGCTCGCCATGCCCAACATCGATCCGGCGAAAATCGAGATCCCGGCCGACGGGCCTATGGTCTATGAATTCGAGGTTGAAGTTCGCCCGCAGTTCGATCTTCCCAATTACAAAGGTCTGAAGCTTCGACGTCCCATAAAGGTGTTCACCGACGCCGATGTGGAACAGGAAGAACGGCGCGTGCTCGGTCCGTACGGCCAGTTGGTACCGAAGCCGGAGGGCGACGCGCAACTCGGCGACTACGTGATCGCGGACATCTATGCCAAGGTTGGCGACCGTGTGATTACCGACTTGAAAGAGGTGAAGGTTCGCGTCGATCCGCAATTAGCATTCAAGGACGGGGTGGCCAAGGAATTCGGAGCGCAATTGAAGGGCGCCAAATCAGGCGACAAGCGAACGGTCGATATCTCGCTTTCGGAAGCCGCCGCCGATCCGGCGCTGCGTGGCCAAACTCTCACGACCGAATTCTCGATTAAAGACGTCAAGATACTTCGCCTTCCCGAGCTTACTGCGGAATTCCTTAAGGCGTTCGGTGTACAGACCGCTGATCTACTTCGCGAACGGGTTCGGGTTTTGCTGCAACGGCGTCTCGAATATCACCAGCGCCAGTCCGTCCGCCAACAAGTGCTCGAACAAATTGCAGCGGCGAGCCAATGGGACCTGCCGCGTGATTTGTTGATGCGCCAGGCACGACGGTCGCTCGAACGTCGAATCATGGAAATGCGTTCCAGCGGCATGGCAGAAGACGAAATCCGCGGCCGGCAACGAATCCTGGAACAAGACGTGCTCCGCACCACCGAAATGGCGCTAAAAGAACACTTCGTGCTCCAGAAGATTGCGGAAGTCGAGAAAATCGATGTCGAGGACGACGAGATTTATGATGAGATTGAGCGCCTCGCCGATCAGCACAACGAATCACCCCGGCGACTGCGCGCCCGGATGGAAAAGGAGGATTTGATCGAAGTCCTGGCTATCGAGCTTATCGAGCGTAAGGTCCTCGACATGATTCTCGACGGCGCCGAATATGAGGACGTGCCTCTCGACAAGCAGGATGAAACGCCAACGGTTTCCACCGTCGAAGAGCAAGCCGTCCAGGGCGAAATGAACGATCCGACAGCGCCGCCGCCGGAAGAGAAAGCCGAGGACGATACCGAAGAAGAAGAAGAACAAGAAGAAGAAGAACAAGAAGAAACGGAACCAAAGCAAAAATCTTAACCACGACCGGTTTGCCCGGCCGTTCGCACTTGGTGAGGTCCAGAGATGTCCAACTTCAGCTCACTCATGCCCTTTGAACCGATGCTTCAGCGCTACCGCGACTATGCCCGGCAGCGGCAAATGACGCTGGGCGATCTCCTTCTGGAGAACCGCATTGTCTTCCTGGCGGGCGTCATTAATGATGGGAGCGCCATTGAAATCGTCATGAAGCTCTTGTACTTGCAGTACGAAAACAAGTCACAGGAGATTCATTTCTACATCAGCAGCCCCGGCGGCGCGGTGACGTCGACGCTTCAAATCTACGACACCATGCAGTTCCTCGAATGCCCGGTGGCGACGTACTGCCTCGGCCTGGCGGCTAGCGGCGGTGCCCTCCTGCTGGCGGGCGGCACCAAGGGTAAACGCTACGCCTTACCCCATTCCAAAATCATGGTTCATCAGCCGTGGGGCCAGGTTGGCGGACAAGTTTCCGACATCGAAATTCAGGCCAACGAGATCCTCAAGGATCGCCATCGGCTCAATTTGATTCTCGCCAAGCACACCGGGCAGCCGATCGATCGCATCGAACTGGAAACGGAGCGCGACCGGTATTTCAGCGCGGTGGAAGCCAAGGAGTTTGGCATCGTCGATGACGTGCTTCAACGTTTGATTGAAGAGAAGAAGTAGTCTTGCCGCTCGCGGGTTAGCGTCGATGATCGCTAAGCCGCAAGCGGCCAGGATCTTTACGGGAGATGCAAAGCCATGCCCCTTGTACCTTACGTCGTTGAACGTAGCGGCCGGGAAGAGCGTGTTTTCGACATATACAGCCGCTTGCTCAAAGACCGCATTATCTTCCTTCAAGGAGTCGTCGACGACCAGAGTGCGAACCTGATCGTTGCCCAGCTGCTGTTTCTGCAGTTCGAAGACGCAAAGGCCGACATCCATATGTATATAAACTCGCCGGGCGGCTCGGTGACGGCGGGGATGAGCATCTACGATACGATGCAATGGGTCACATGTGACGTTTCTACGTATTGCATCGGTCAGGCCGCCAGTATGGGCGCCGTGTTGCTCACGGCCGGCGCCAAGGGCAAGCGGCACGCGCTTCCCCACGCGCGCGTCATGATCCATCAACCGATGGCGGGCACGGAAGGAACGACGACGGAAATCCTGATCCACGCCAAGGAGTTTTTGCGGCTCAAGAAAGATCTGAATGAGATTCTCCTGCGCCACACGGGGCAGACTCTTGACCGAATCGAAAAGGACACCGACCGGGATAAGTTCATGTCGGCCCGGGAAGCCATGGAATATGGCGTCGTCGATCAGGTGCTGGATCGAATTCCAGCCGACCAGGTGCGGCCTCGTGAAGGGAATAGTCCGTAGTCGGTAGCCCGTAGTTCGTAACCAAACACCCGACGGACTACGGACGACGGATAACGGACTAAGCCGATGAAACGGAAGTCGACACCAACGGCCGGGCTCGCACTCGTTTCGAGCCTCTTCTTTTTCTCGTGCGCCGGCTGTCAAAGTTGCGATCTCGTCGAAGCCGAACTACGCACCAAAGAACGCCAACTCCGCGAACTCCAAGACGAGTTATGCAGCACTCGGCTTTTTAACGAAGCCCTGCATAACGAACTTCGGGTCATTCGGCCGCAGTCGGGATCTTCCTTGTCGCCCGAGCAAGCTTCGCAAATCTACACCCTCAAAGAGATCGCACTCGGCCGGACGACGGGCGGCCGCGATGATGACGGCAAACCCGGAGACGAGGCACTGCACGTCCTGATTGAACCGCGCGACCCCGACGGCCACCCGATCAAGGCGCCGGGTTCCGTTCGAGTCGAAGCGGCACAAATTAGCACGGAGGGACTAAAGGCGCCATTGTGCTATTGGGATATTCCACCCGCTCAACTTCGTCAGACATGGCGAAGCGGACTCTTCGCGAACGGCTACGACCTGGTCCTGCCCTGGAAAGTGCAGCCGATCTCTGAAAAAGTGCGAGTGACGGTTCGGTTGTCCGTCGCCGATGGAAGAGTATTTGAAGCCGACAAGGACGTGACGATTCGAGTTGCCCACGGCGTCATGCCGCACCCGGCTCCGGCTTTCGTGCCGGACAAAGATCTAATCATGCCTCATTCCGATCCCATAGCGCCGTTGCCGACACCACGCCCTGCGGCGACGGAAGCCGGTCCGGAGCTTCAACCAGCCGGTGTCACAAGCGGCAAGTGGACACCGGCAGGTTGGCAGCGCCTCGTCCAATCATCGGCGAACAAGGTCGAACTCCAGCGCCCGGAACCACTCAAATAGGTCTCTAAAGCTACCACCGTTCCTCAAGGTAACGCGCGACCTGGAATAGGACCGAGATCACGAAGAGTATTACAAACAAGACCGCGGCAGCAATCATCATTCCGCTCGATTTATCCTCCGAGCGACCACCGGCCCCAAGCGAATGTGCAAGTGACATCTCGACCAGCGTCCGAATGGGATGGTTGGTCACTGACCAATTCAATGTAACGTGCGACATTCGTTCCCATACTTCTATTTCAAGCGCGACTTCGTCGCCGGGTCTCAATCGTTTGTCGGAGATGATGAATGACGTGTCAGGCCGCTTCCAGTGCAAGCGGAGCTGACTTAGCTCATCGGTCAACCGTCGATCGAAATCCGCGGCATCGACGTTATAGATTGCCGTCGACCGCCGTCGCTTCCAAAGCAGAACGATGATGCCGCCGCCCACGACGAAGACGTAGATCCAGCCGACCGTCACCCAGAATACTTGCCACCAGAAATGACTGCCCTGGGTGGGGGCGCCCTTGAGCGAGTTGTAGTGGTTGTATAACCAGATGTCGCGCGGCCAAAAGTTGAATCCGGTCAACAGGCCCGGAGCGAGATAAAAAAGTACGCCGCTGAATCCAAGCACCACGCCGGCGGCATCGCGAACACCCGAAACCATCGTAGGAATCTGCCGCCGGTGAATTCTCGCGATGATGAGCACATAAATCGCGATCGGCGCCAGCACGATGATGACAGTGCGCAATAGAAACGAGATCGGCAACAACGAACCTACCTCCGTCGGCATCGATTGCGCGAAGAACGGGCGAAAGCCTATTGTAATTACGGCTGGGGAAAGCGGTCAGTTGCGGCGTGAACGCCATTGTTCTTCCGCGGCACTGGCACGGAGATAGAGTGGTTCAACCGTCCAAACATCATCATCGCGCCCGGCGTCAAAACGCTCCAAACCGATCCGCAACAAGGCGGACACTCGGGGGTCCCAAAGTTCGGATGACACCGCCGACACTTCGGGCGGCAGCGTGTGGATTCGTAGCGCTGGCCCCGTAACCCACGCGTTCGCACTTCGGCTCTCCAACCAATGCGCGAACGGCTGAATGGACAGCGCGTCGGATGCCCGAACACTTGGCGGCGAGGTCCTGACAAACCGCTGAACATAGACCTTTCCCTGTTGCGCATCGGCGAGCACATCGATCTCCGACGCCTCCGCGGGTGCTTGACTTGCAATTGCCTCAAACGTGTCGACCGCGATCAAGCGGCATCCCGTCGCATAGGCAAAGATCTTGGCGGCCATTATTCCCACCCGCAAACCCGTGTAGCTGCCCGGTCCTCGACTCACGATCAGCAAACCGATCCCTCGCGGCCGCCAGCCTTGCTCACGCAGCAGCTCGGCAACCGCCGGCGCCAGGTCGCGTGCGTGTCGACGAGTTTCCTCCAGTCGGCGTGTACCCAAAACCTTGTCACCGTGCGCAATCGCCACTTCGCCCGTTCGGCCCGAAGTTTCGAGAACCAGTACACGCGGTGGTCCGCCGTTTGCCGTCATGCCGCCGATTCCAATACGCTGAAAGAATGAGTTCGATGCTTCTTTGAACGTTATGGGTATCGTATGCAGCCGAACCAGGGAGGCGCGTCGTCAACGACCGGTTGGGCCGCCGCGCGCAAAGAAATCCTCCTGGATCCGACCGTTGCCAACTTGAACACTGGCTCCTTCGGCCCTTTGCCGCGCGTGGTGTTTGAGCGTGTCACCGAACTACGGAAACGACTCGCGGAAGAGCCGATGGACTTTCTCATTCGACAAGCGCCACCCTTGTTGTGGGAAGCCCGCGAGAGACTTGCCGAATTCCTGAACGGTGATCCGAGCCGACTGGTCTTCACGGCCAATGTCTCCGCGGCGATCAATATGGTCGCCTCGGCACTCCAGTTGTCCGCTCCCGGTGAGATTCTTCTCACGGATCACGAGTACGGTGCGATGCACTGGTGCTGGGAGCGCGCCGCCGTTCGACTCGGCCTGACTTTGCGAACCTTTGCCCTCCCGACGATGCCGAAGTCGCCGGCCGACATCGTCGACGCCCTCAGCCGAGCGTTGAATGACAAAACGCGCCTACTGTTTGTCAGCCATATCCTCTCTCCGACCGGAATGGTGCTGCCGACGAAGGAGATCTGCGCGGCGGCCCGTCGGCGCGGTGTGCTCACCGTGGTGGATGGGGCGCATGTTCCCGCCATGATTCCGTTGCACCTCGACGATCTGGACTGCGACTTCTACGGCGGCAACTGCCACAAGTGGTTGTTGGCGCCAACCGGATCGGGATTTCTCTATCTCGGCCGCGGTGGTTGTGACCGTATTCGGCCGTTGCAGGTCAGCTGGGGTTGGCATTATGACCGCGACCGTCCGGATGAACGCGATGAGTTTGGTTCAACTCCTCGCATTCGCGCGTTGGAATTCGAAGGAACGCGCGATCCCTGCGCGTGGCTCGCCGTGCCGACCGCAATCGATTTTCAACGTCGACTGGGCTGGCAGCAGATTCGCGACCGCATCGTCCAGCTCGTCCAATACACTCGTATGCGAATCGGTCGACTTGGCCTCGAACCGGCAACACCGTCTCACGTTAAGTTGCACGGCGCCATGACTGCTTTTCGCTTGCCGCAGAGCGTAAGGGCGCCGGATCTTCGCAGCGTCCTATGGGAACAACACCGGATAGAAGCTCCAATCATCGAACGACTCGACGGTCTCTTGATTAGAGTTTCCACGCACTTTTACAACACCGAGAACGAAATCGATCGGCTTGCGAGTGCTCTCGCCTCGGAGCTGCGTTGAGAGATGTCTTTGTGATTTTTCTTCGAATGGTCTTGCCGGGCGCCGGAGGTTGGTCTAGAATTTTGGGCTGACAACTTGGTGAGTCTTATCCAGAGTGGCTGAGGGAACAGGCCCGTTGAAGCCACAGCAACCGGTCCCATAACGGGACGCAGGTGCTACTTCCTGCCCGGTCCGCCCGGGAGAGATAAGATCGTGCTCTGCACGCCTCTTCGTCTCGTCACACCGGGAAGAGGCTTTTTTTGTTGCCTCCGGTCCCCAACTCTGGTCGATACCCACCGTGATCATCCCACGGATTGCAATCCGTGGGCCTGGAAGGAGCGAACGATGGTCGACTACGTGCGGGGATTGAAGTGCAGGCTGTGCGGCAAAACGTATCCAAAGGAACCCATCAACTTCTGCACCGAGGACTTCGGGCCGCTGGAAGTCGATTACGATTACGATGCGATCGCGCGGAACGTGAGCCGGGCCAAGATTCAGCGTCGGCCGTTTACCATGTGGAGCTATCGGGAATTCCTCCCGATTGACGGCGAGCCCACGGTCGGCACACACGTCGGCGGCACGCCGCTTGTGCGGGCCGATCGCCTGGCGGAGGCACTCGATGTCGCAAACCTCTGGATCAAGAACGACGCGGTGAACTATCCCACTTTGTCGTTCAAGGATCGTGTCGTCGCAGTGGCGCTGAGCAAGGCACGGGAATTCGGGTTTGAAACGGTTGGCTGCGCATCAACCGGAAACCTGGCGAACAGCGTGGCGGCCAATGCCGCTGCTGCCGGTCTGGAAAGCTACATCTTCCTCCCCGCCGACTTGGAACAAGCCAAGATAATCGCTACGAGCGTCTACGGCGCTCATGTCATTGCCGTTCGCGGTACCTACGACGACGTGAACCGCCTTTGTACGCAGGTCGCCTTTCAACACGGCTGGGGTTTCGTGAACATTAACCTTCGGCCCTTCTATGCCGAGGGGTCCAAAACGGTCGGCTTCGAGATTGCCGAACAACTCGGCTGGCGGGCCCCGCAGCACATAGTTGTCCCGATGGCGGGCGGGAGTCTGATCGGTAAGGTCAACAAGGCATTCATGGAACTGCATCATACTGGCTTGATTTCGCAACCGGCGTGCAAGATCCACGGGGCTCAGGCAACCGGGTGTAGTCCCATCAGCACCGCGTTCAAAAACGGTTGGGACACGCCTCGGCCGGTTCGCAGGCCGAATACCATCGCCAAGTCACTGGCCATCGGCGATCCGGCCGACGGTTACTTCGCCATAAAGCTCATTCGCGAATCGGGTGGATCGGCCGACGACGCCACCGATGCCGAAATCGCAGAGGCGATGACACTCCTGGCGCGAACCGAAGGAATCTTTGCGGAGACGGCCGGCGGTGTTACTCTGGCGGTAACGCGAAAACTGATCGAACAGGGCCGAATTCCGCGTGACGAAGAAATCGTCATCTGTATCACCGGCAACGGTTTGAAAACTCAAGATGCGATCGCAGACGAACTCGAACGTCCGGCCGTGATTGGGCCTTCGTTAGCGGAGTTCGAGGCGATGGTTAATGAACCTGCACTAGTTTGAACCGAACAGGTTACATGCAAAGTAAGGAGTCGACATGCCTATTCGAATTCACATCCCCACGCCGATGCGACAACATGCCGAAGGGCAAGCGTTCGTGGACGTAGGCGCCGAGACCGTTATGGGCGCGCTGCAAGAGTTGGGAAAAACGTGCCCGAGTATCACGGCTCGGCTCTTTGAGAACGGTCAGGTTCGACGGTTCGTGAACATCTACGTCAATGACGAAGATGTTCGCTACCTCGATAATCTGTCCACTGCCGTGAAAGAGGGCGACGAAGTGAGCATCATCCCAGCGGTCGCCGGAGGTTGAGATGCCGGCACAGGGCGACAAAGAGATACCCGAGGGCGCCGGTGTCCTCCCGCTCATTCCGCGCGAACTCAACATTCATCCGCTGTTGTTGGCCGTACTGCATGCCACGGTCTTCCTGTCCGCGTCGGACGAGAAACTTATCGACGCCGACGCCGCCGATGAGGCGTTCGATTACATGGCCGGTTACGTGCGACGGCTGGATGGCCAGAACCTCGAACGAGTTCGAGGCGATCTCGCCACATTGGCAGAATTCGGCCGACATGAAAAATGGTCGCCCGAGGCGATTGAATTCCTTGAGACTTTCCTCGACACCTGTGGAATCGAAAAGAGCGAATGATGGAGTCGTTGGAACGTTACAGCAGGCAGATGCGCTTCCCCGGCATCGGCGAAGATGGACAACGCCGACTTTCGGAAAGCCGAGTTACGCTTTGCGGTTGCGGGGCCCTTGGCACAGTGCTTGCGAACACGCTCGTTCGTGCCGGTGTTGGTTGCCTACGACTTATCGATCGTGACTTCATCGAAACGAACAACCTCCAAAGACAAGTCTTGTTCGATGAGCGGGATATCGGAGAGAATCTCCCCAAAGCCGAGGCCGCGGCGCGAAAATTGGCAACCATAAATTCGGCCGTGCGAGTCGAACCGGTCGTTGCCGATATCGACCGAACGAACATTCTGGACTTCGTAAAGAACGCGGATTTGATCCTCGACGGAACGGACAACTTCGAAATCCGCTACCTGATAAACGACGCCGCCGTGAAGCTGGGCATACCGTGGGTCTATGGCGGTTGCATCGGCAGTCACGGGCAGACGATGACCATTCTGCCTGGCGAAACGCCGTGTTTGCGTTGCGTATTCGAGGCAGCGCCGGGCCCGGGAGAAGTCGGGACTTGCGAAACCGCGGGAGTCGTGGGCCCCATCGTTAACGTCATTGCGAGTTATCAGGCGGCGGAAGCGCTCAAGCTGCTGACTGGCCATCGGGAGCGAATCAACCGCGACTTACTTTATTTTGATGTGTGGGAGAACGTCCAAAAGCGCATCAAAATCGCGCCGCTACTAGGCGCCGTGGACTGTCCCTGTTGTCGCCAGAAGAAATTTGAATGGTTGGATGGCGAACACGGCACACAAACCACGAGCCTTTGCGGCCGCAATGCAGTCCAGGTTTCGCACCGATCGGAAACGCGTTTGGACTTCGAGGATCTTTCACGCCTGCTCGCGCCGCAGGGACATGTAAGTTACAATCGCTTCTTGTTGAAGTTTCAGGTGGACAGTTACGAGTTCACGGTGTTTCCCGATGGACGGGCGATAATCAAAGGCACGGGTGACATCGAGAAAGCCCGCACGCTCTATGCCAAGTACATCGGGCACTAGCGGCTGCATTCGGCCGTGAGCAGTGCGTACCACCAGCTCTTGGCGAATCCTTCGAAGCCCAAGTGAATCGATTCGGTCGCGATTATCTTGCCGGCTTGATTCAAGACATTCACTTGGATGTCGGTTCCCCGGTTTCGATGGTTCCACGCGAACCAATAGCCATACTGGTGCTTCAACTCCACCGCTCCTTCGGAAGTAGTCCCAATCTTGAAGTCCTGCTTGTCGCCGTCGCCCCAGTTGATGCGGAGGCGGTGGCTTCCTGCGGGCAGGTCGCGATAGTTGATCGTTAGTGCAATCTTTCGGTCGTTGTTGCGTTTCCGCACTTCGAGATCAAGATCAGGATTTCGTCCGCGCACCAGCGTCGTTCCGGTCGCCGTGGCCGTCCCGCCGCTGGTCGTATCGGTTATCAGCACGCTGTAGGAGTAGTTTCCGGGATTGGGATAGGTGTGTCCGCCGTTTACGAGAAATCCGCCGCCGGCAGCCGCGCTGACTCGGCCGGGCGTCGTGGTTCCGTCACCCCAATGGATTGTGGCCGCATAGTGCTCAGGCTGTCCGAAAGGATTAGCATCGGTAAAAGTAGCCACCTGCCCAAGAAAACCTCCGCCGGCGGTGGCGGTAATGGTGACGCCATGTGCCGTCAGCGGTGCGTCGAGGACCGTCGCCGTGCCGAAAGCCGTTGTCGATGCCCCGCCGATCAGGTCAATGATTTCCACACTGAAGGCGTAGCTACCAAAGAACGTGTAAGTGTGCGTTCCGGTCACGATGAAGCCGCCTTGGCCGTCGGACGTAACCGTGCCCTGGGTGGCGCCGTCGTCACCCCATGTAATGGTCGCCTGGAAATCGCCGGCAAGGGAATTGGGATTCAAATCCGTAAATGTCGCCACGGCGCCGGTGAAGGCGCTCCCTTCGGTGGCTGTGAACGGCAGTCCGGCGGCATTGAGGGGCGCATCGAGCACACTGAACACGAACGGATTAGAAGTCTGCCCCGGTGATCCAGGATTCTCCACCGTTATCGTGAGGGCACCGGTTGTCATCAGAAACGACGAAGTCAGTTCCGCCTCTAATTGTGTTCCACTGATGAAGGTGGTGCTCAACGCGGCTCCATTTACTTGCACCACGGAACCGGCCAGGAAGTTCTGTCCGCCTACCGTCAACATGAGATCGCCGCTACCTTCGAATGCCGACGATGGGTTCAGGAATGTAATCACTGGGGCGGGGTTCGCGTCGGCCCACGCAAACTGCAGCGCTTGACTGTTGCCGATCAATGGATTCTGGCTGTTGAATGAAACCAGAACCCGGTTCGATCCCTGAAATCCCGCCGCCTTGACGCCGACCGTCGACGTTCCGCCGTTGGCATGCACATCACCGGTATCGACATTGAGATAATTGACCGTAATGGCGCCCGGCGTGTTGCCGGTATTCATTTGAATCACGACTTGGAAGGTCACCGGCGTCTGCGAATCGAAATGCAGGACGTTGTCCCACTGGATAATCAGGTTGTTGCCATCGATCTTTCCGAGAATCATGGGCCCGCCGCTGTCCTTGTACCAATCGCTCCAAAGGGGCGCGATGGCCGGCTGAGTGGGGGAGAATTTCAGATCGGAGTTCATCGCCGACGCGTTGCCGCTCCCGAATGTGAGCAGGCCATTCGAGCTAGCAAATAAGTTGGAATAGTTCGTTCCGTAGAAATTGATCTGATGGTTGCCGAGGCTGACATTCGCCGTCGAATCGTCGCCTTGACTGAGGATGGCGAAAGCACCAGGAGTGTCTTGCTGCAGCGTGATCGGTTCGTATGCAACGGCCCCAAAGGAGTAGTTGAGCACGGTTCGATCTTCCAGGCACACCAACTTCGGGCGACAGCGCGCTAGCGCGGGTCGCGCCTCCGATGAGCTCTTCAAACGTCTTGCTATTCCCCATCGGCGGATTCCATCTAGCAAAGGAAAGTGCATGGAAATCTCCTGGACCGCGCTGAAGCGCTGGTGGGACACGGGGGTTGCGGTTGCGACGGGGTGGTGTGGCGTTATGCCGGCTATGGCAGAACGCGACGGGAGGTGCATCCGGGCGGATGGGCTAATCCAAAAACCCTTTCATGACTGCAAGGGTCTTCAACCAAACTATAGAACTAACTTTTTCGCTTGGCAAGAAAATCCCGTCAACTGACGAGTTGCCCTTGGACTTCCTCCGGTCTCGCCGCGAAGCCGTTTCCGTTGCCATCGAGCACTTCACGGACGACTCGAGCGAAGCGCTCCGGATGGAATGGCTTGATAAGAAGTCGGTCATCGTCCTTCGACATGAAGCGGCGGGCCAATGCACTCTCGGTGTACCCGGTGATGTAGAGAACTCGAATATCGGGACGATCTTTGCGAAGACGGCGCACCAGTTCGGCGCCGTCGATGATCGGCATCACTATGTCTGTCACCACGATGTCGATGCTTCCCGCATGATTTCGAGCCAACTGAAGCCCATCGCCCCCGTGTTTTCCTTCGAGCACGGTGTAGCCATAGAGTTCCAATACCTGTCGTGCAAGCTTTCGGACGGATTCCTCGTCTTCCACCAAGAGCACGGTTTCCGTTGCCTGCGGCAGGTTACTCAAGGAGTTCAACTCCACCGGCATAGTGACGGCGCCCGCCACGGCCGGCAAATAGATCGTGAAGGTCGCTCCGTGACCGACTTCACTCTCCACGTAGATATAGCCGCCGCTTTGCTTGACGATGCCGTAAACCGTGGCCAATCCGAGTCCGGTGCCCTTACCGACGGGCTTGGTGGTGAAGAACGGTTCGAAAATCTTGCCCTGCGTTGCCGCATCCATGCCACAACCCGTGTCGCCCACGCACAGGCAGACGTACTCGCCGGGCTTAATCTCGGGGCGCTCCCGATCTCGAGCAAGCGTCACGTTGCTCGTGGTGATCGAAAACTTGCCGCCGCGCGGCATGGCGTCGCGCGCGTTTACCGCCAGGTTCATCAGGACCTGCTCGACTTGACCGGGGTCCACCTTCACAGATGGCAAGTTTTCCGCCGGCTGGGTCGCCAATTCAATGTCGGCGCCGATCAGGCGTCGCAACATTTTCTCGGTGTCTGCGACCACAGAATTGAGATCAAGAATTATCGGCTGAAGGACCTGGCGGCGGCCAAAGGCGAGCAATTGCCTGGTGAGAGACGTTGCGCGTGTACCCGCTTTCTGTACCTCCTGAACGAACTCGCGGCCGGGATTGTCCGGCTCCGCGTTCAGGAGCAAATCGCAGTAACCATTGATGACCGTAAGCAGGTTATTGAAATCATGCGCCACGCCGCCGGCCAGTTGCCCGACGGCTTCCATCTTTTGCGCATGGAGGTATTGCTCTTCCAGCCGCTTACGCTCCGTGATATCGCTCACGACGCCATCCACGCGCAGTGTACCGCAGGGTAGCATCCGCGCCACCGCACGGTCTCGGACCCAATGAACCGATTCATCGGGCCAAACGACTCGATACTCCTCTTCTTCTTCCGTCGTTTCTTTGCCAAGAATGCGTCGCTGGGCAGCTTGCAGGCGCGGACGGTCTTCGGCATGAATGGTGCTTAGCCACCGTTCCGGACTTTCCATGAAGAACTCCGGTGGCCGGCCCATGATTTTCTCCACCACCGATGAAATGTAGCGATACGCAAACCGACCCTTCGGATCGAGATTGAAACTCCACAGATAATCCGGAATCGAAGCCATGAGCTGCGAAAGCTCATCGTGGGCCAATCGTAATTGGTCCTCGGTGTTCTTGCGTCGAACCATGTCCCGGCGATAGAGCTGCAACAACACCGTCAAGGCAATCACCAGGATGCACGTGACACCCACCACCACGTGTAACTGATTCCATTTGCGTGCCAGATCTATCGAAGTCTTCCGGGAATTTGCACGCGCTGCATCACGTACCGCCTCAAGTTTGCGCACGAGCGGAGTGAGGACGCGGGCTTGCGTGTCGTTCTCCACACGGCCGGCTCCGCGGAGCAATACTAGATTCGACGCCCAATTCTCAAATTCAACAAGTGACGGCTCAGTAGACGCCGCGTCCTGGCCGAACTCACGGACAGCAGCAATTGCGCGTTGGAACTTGTCGAAATGTTCTTGCCATCGTGTTTCGTCCGCGGCCTGCACGTAGCCGAGCTCTCGCGAAGCTCGAGTCAACTCGTGCAGGCGGCTCACCAATTCCACGTTTCGGTGCAATTGCGTTTGGTCCGAACGGGCCGAAAAGAATAAACACGTACTCCACACAATGAAACCGATCGCCAGCGCGACCGGTACCCAGAGCCACAACATCGAAGTCAACCGGGAGGGCATGTTTCGCGATCTGTCCCTAAGTAGGTTGGCCGGAACAAACAAGTCTAATCCCAGACTCGAATTCTGACAAATCACGTATCACGGTTATGTTGCCTTTGTCTACCTCGTGGGTACTTTAAGGAGGATCGACCGCGGAAAACAGGAATCGCAGGAGGGTCGCAACATGAGTATTCGCCGACTACTGACAGTAGTAGCCTGCTTGGGAGTGTCGTTCCTTGTTCAGACTACGGCTGTGGACGCGGAGACGTGTCTATCGCCGTTTGTGAAACGATTGGATCGGCCGGAGAAGTTCCTGTATGTCTTCTGCGTGGACGCCGACGCCAAGGACAACGATTTTCTCGCGGTGATCGACGTCGATGCCGCTTCGCCGAAATACGGGACTATCCTTTATCAACTAGACCTCGGCACCGCGGGAAACGAAACACACCACTTCGGCTTCACCGACGACCGGACTCATATTTGGGGATGCAGCCTCTTTTCCAGTCGTATCTTCATCATCGATGTGGCCAGCGATCCGGCCAAGCCGAAGTTGGTCAAAGTGCTCGAAGATGTGCCGACGAAAACCGGATTTGCCGGGCCGCACTCGCCGTATGCCCTGCCCGGCCGAATGCTCATTAGCTTCCTGGCCTCCAAAGACGGCGGCATCCCGACCGGGCTCGCCGAGTTCACGAACGACGGCAATTACATCCGCAGCTTCACGTTGCCTAAGGAAACGCCCTATGGATACGACGTGGCCATCAAACCTGAATTAAATCGTATGGTCACTTCCAGCTTCACGCACCTGAATAACTACCGAAAACCTCTGGCGGAAATGGATCTGAAGGCGTTTGGCAAAGACCTGTTGATATGGGATTTTCGCGAACGAAAGATCGTCGACAAGCTTCAAACCGGCGCGGCGCCGCTGGAGTGCCGTTGGTCGCTAAAGGAAAAGGCGAATCACGGCTTTACCAACTGCGCTCTCGACGACTCGATTTGGCTCTGGGAAGGTAACGGCGCCGGCGGCTACACGAGCCGCAAGCTCTGCACGACAGGGAAGCTCCCGGCCGATCTTCGGCAATCTCCCGACGACCGCTACCTTTACGTTAGTTGCTTCGTGTCGGACGAGATTCAGCAATGGGATGTCAGCGATTTGAAGAATCCTCGCTTGGCGAGCACCATCAAGCCAGGCGAGCAACCGAACATGATGCACGTCACCGGCGACGGCAAGCGAATGTACATCACGAATTCGTTATTGAGCACCATGGATCGCCCGGCACCATTCTGGGTACGATTGGCGCAAATCGGCCCGGACGGCATGAAGATGGACTCGAAGTTCAACGTCGACCTCAACAAACTCCCGACGGGCCCGGCGCGGGCACGACATGCTCTTGAACTAACGGGGGCGGGCATGTCGTTCACACTGTTGTTCTTGCTTTGCGCTCAGCCGACAAGCATCGGGGCATCGGATCGCCTCGCGGTGATCCGAGACGCGCCCGATGTTTTTCTCACGACGCAGGCCGGTGAATCGCTTCGGTTGTCGGACCTGAAAGGAAAAGTCCTACTCGTCGGATTCGTTTTCACGACATGCAGCGGCACTTGCCCCGCGACGACGCATCGAATGTGCCAGGTGCAGGACGAACTGAGAACACTCCCAGCGCGAGAAAATGACGACGTTCGATTGATTTCCATCACCCTCGATCCGAAACGGGACACGCCCGCCGTGCTTCGCAACTACATGAAGCTCTATGATGCCGACCCCGCGGCCTGGACCTTCCTTACGGGTGAACCCATGCAGGCGGAGCGTGTGGCGGCGGACTGGGGCATGTGGACCCGACCGTTGCCAAACGGACAACTGGACCATCCTTCGCGAGTCTTTCTGGTTGACCGGCGTGGACGAATCCGGGAGATTTACGATTTGACCTTTTTGAAGGCCGCGTGGGTCTTGCAGGATATGAAATCCCTCTTGGACGAGAAATAATGCCTGAATCGCTGAAGGGTCGTGTCGCCATCGTGACCGGGGCTAGCCGTGGCATCGGCCGAGCCATCGCATTAGGGTTTGCCCAGCACGGTTGTCATGTCGTGATCGCCGCGAAGAGCACAGAATCGACCCCACTACTGCCGGGATCGATTCACACCGTGGCCGAGGAGGCACGCGCCCACGGTGTCGAGGCTCTGCCCGTCCAAGTCGATGTCCGCGACGCAGAACAAATCACCGCGATGGTCAAGCAAGTCACGGATAAGTTCGGCCGGGCCGACATTCTCATTAACAACGCTGGTGCACTCTGGTGGCAACCGCTCATCGACACGCCGGTCAAGCGATTCGACTTGGTCGTGGGAGTGAACGCTCGGGCCGCGTTCTTCGCCTCGCAAGCCGTCTTACCGGCCATGCGTGACGGCAAGTGGGGCCACATCATCAACATGTCGCCGCCGATCGATTCCCGAATCGTTCCGGGTAAGATCGCCTATTGCATCTCGAAATTCGGCATGACGCTGCTCACGATCGGATTGGCGGAAGAAGCCCGGGAGTGGAACGTCGCGGTGAACTCACTCTGGCCGGTTACGATCATCGAGAGCCAGGCGTCCATCAATTGGAAAATGGGAAATCCGCAACTATGGCGCAAGGCAGACATCCTCGTCGATTCCGTGCTGCGGATGGTTCAGAAAGAACCCTCGACCTTCACCGGCCAGGTGCTGCTGGATGAGGACTTCCTTCGCAAGGAAGGCGTTACGGATTTCAGCGGCTACGCCTGCGTGCCCGGAAGCGATCCGCCCAGACTTCCGTGGTTTTCCAAGGCCTAATTCTTCGGCTTCGGCGTCCGTCGATCATGTTCGTCTTCGATGTCACCGACGATTTGCTCAATGATATCTTCTAACGTAATTAACCCTTGAATTCGGCCATCCTCATCGCGAACTAACGCCATCGGACGACGTGCCTTTCGGAACAATCGAAGTGCGATTCCGATGGACTCGGTCGGCTTCAAGAAAAGCGGCGGGTATAGGGCATCGTCCAAAACGACCACGCCCTGAAGGCTGAAGAGGTAGAACAGGTCTTTGGTATTGACGATGCCGACGATATTGTCGAGAACTCCCTCGTACACGGGCATACGTGTGTGTGCTCCACGCCGAACCGCTTCGAGCACTTTGTCCGGAGGCGTAGTCAGTTCCAGCGCCGCCACTTGTTCGCGCGGTACCATGCAATCCTTCACTTCAACGTCTGAAAGCTCGAACACATTCTGCACAAACGCGGCTTGGTCCTGATCGATGATCCCCGCTTCTTCGGTGTCCTCAATCAAGAGCATCAATTCCTCAACTGAATGTACCATCTCCTCACCACGCGCCGGCTTGTACCCGAAGCAGCGCAGTATCGAATTTCCCGTGCCGTTCATGATGATGATCAACGGCCGCGTTAGCTTGGCGAAAACGACAAGCGGCGGGGTAACCCACAACGCGGTCCGGTCGGGCCGTTGCAGGGCGACCGTCTTGGGAATGAGTTCGCCAAAGACCACGTGCATGAACGTGATGAAAAGGAATGCCAATGCCGTCGCGATCGTGTGAGTCGTCACAAACGCCCACGCATCCGGAAGGTTGCGGAACAGTGGGTGCAGTAAGCGTGCCAGTGCCGGCTCACCAACCCAACCCAGAGCGATGCTGGCGAGTGTAATGCCGAGTTGCGTTGCCGCGATGTAACGATCGAGATGGGAAATGGCTAATTCGACCGCCCGCGCCCCCTTCTGGTTTTGGCGGACCATCTCCGAGACTCGTGTTTTTCGGACACCCACGAGAGCGAACTCGGCGGCTACGAAGAGGCCGTTGAGGGCGACGAGGGCCGGCACACTCAACAAACCGAGAACATTCCAAACCCAATGGTATTCCGTTACGACGGTTTCGGATGCGAACACGTGATAGTTGCCTCATAAGCATGATGATCCACCGCCCGTATCATACCCAGACAGGTCCGTGCTGAGAAGCACCGCGAGGAACCTCATGCCCCAACCCCTGTCAATTCTGTTCGAGGATAATCACTGCATCGCCGTCGCCAAGCCGGCGCCGCTGCTTACGCAAGGCACCCGCGCCGGAATTCCAAGTTTGGAACAAATGGTCACCGAATACCTCAAAACGAGGTATCAGAAACCCGGCCGCGTCTATCTCGGAATTCCCCACCGGCTGGATCGGCCGGTTTCAGGCGTCATCCTATTCGCCCGCAACACGAAATCCGCGTGCCGCCTGGCCGAGCAGTTCCAGAAACACGAAGTCACCAAGACCTATTGGGCCATGGTCGACGGAACCGTCGAACCCGCTGAAGGCATATGGGAGGATTGGCTTCTCAAGGTGAAGGAGGAAGCGCGTGCCGAGCGCGTCACGGCGGAGACACCCGGCGCCCGCCATGCGATCTTGCACTATCGGCATCTGGCCGTTCAAGAGAATGGATCGTTCTTGGAAATCAACCCGCGGACGGGCCGGATGCATCAGATTCGCGTGCAGGCCGCGGTGCGGGGTTGGCCGATCCGCGGCGATATCCTCTACGGTTCGCAACGCGCATTCGGACCGCTGGCCGACTTGCCCCGCGACCGAACTATCGCGCTCCATGCGCGCGCTTTAACGTTTCTGCATCCCATCCGGTACGAGCCGATTACCGTCACGGCACCGTTGCCCGAGTATTGGCAATTTCCGCACGTCGTTTAGCCGCGGTTCGCAGGACCGCGCGGTGCATGACTTACGACAGTTTCAACAACCGGCACGCCTCGGAATAACCCGGCGCCGGGTGGCCGTATTCGCTTGCCGTGACGCGGGCCAGTGCGGACAAGTGCCGCCAACGGAAGGCGGGCCGACCGGCGCTGAATTCTTCGCGAACGGTCCAGTAGTATTTCTCCGCATGTAATGCACCATCCTCGCTGATGGCATACCGGAGTAACATGTCGAACGCCGGCCGCTCCGGATATCCGAGTTCCCCATAGCGATGCACGGCGGCACACGCCAAAGCCTGGTTCTTGGTCTTGATTGCATCCTCGGCTTCGCGAAGCAGTTTGTCGGCTTCCTTCGTCTTAACCTCCGCCAGGTGCTCCGCTAGCGGGTACGGTTGCCGTTTCGGGAACATGGATTCGCCGGCGGTGTGATACGCCCCGACGATCAGACTGGCGAACGTATTCCGCGGGTTGCTTACGCGGGCAATGTTCCGCCAGGCGTTAGCAGCGTCGGAGGCGTGAACGCCAACGGAGTCGCCGTGCACGCTTCCGATCGGCTTCCGCTTTTCGGCATCCCCTTGCGTCCGACCTGGGTCGAGCAGTAGAAGTTGATTGGCCGCCAGGGAAATTGCCTCGCCGACATCTTCGGGCGAGAAGCCTTCCGCGAGCGCCGCGGCAACGGCGCCGGCAGCACCATCGCGGCCTTCCCTCAAGATCGTATGGCTGAGTTCTTCAACCCACTTATCCTCGCCCCGGCGGCTTCCCGGCGTTCGGCCCACGAGCTTGTGTTGATCCAAAAGCTTGGGCAACAACTTGCGGACGCCGGACGGGGTGTTCCGCTTGTTGATATGCTGTTCGCTGTTGACACAGTAGCGCACCGACTGACGCAGCAACGTGTGTGCGTGGTCCTTGCCGGCTATGTCCAGCATTGCCCAGGCCCGCCACGACAGGACGACGCGATGAACGTCAATTTCGTCCTGAATGGCAAATTGCAAGTGATTGTACGCCTCGCCGACGGGCTCCTTCGCCAAGCCCGCGAAGACGCGCTCCGCGTGGTTATAGTCCGCCTTTCGCGTCGCCTGTTGTAAAAGGTCGTTGGGCTTCTCGTTTGGCAACTCCGCCTGTTCGACCGGGTGCAGGACTTCGTCGCGGCTGCCACCCTTTTGCTGAATCCGGTCGGTATTTCGATAAAGCACCTTGAGCACCGGCAACGCTTGACGTCCCGTTGGCAGTTCTTGAGCCATTCCGTACGCGGGCGCCAGTGCCATGAAGGCATGATATCCAGTGTAATCTTGTCCACCGAAGGTTCGGGCGTTGGCCAATCCCGCCGCGGCTACGAGTGTGCGGAGGTCGGCGCCGCCTTTCATGCGTTCAATGGCGAGCGGCAACAGTTTTTCGGCGGGCGTCTCTTGGAACATGGACACCAGCGGCTCCATCGCCCCAAAAGTGAGTCGTTCCGACCCTTCAGACGCACTACACGATGCCAGCCCAAGATCGGCGGCCAGGGCGGAACCGACGCTCGCCACCAGCATTCCACGACCGACGTCGGCGAGAAACTCTCGACGCGAATTCTTGCTCATTTTCCTTCCCTCCCACTTAGATCATGTGTTGGGTACCTGGCCACGGTGGCCAGGTACTTGGCCAGGTACCTGTCTAGATGCAACCTCTTATCTCATCCAGCTTTTTGTCCTCGAACGGAAGTTCGTGGCCACATGGCCACATGGCCAGGGACTCTCGAGTGAAACTTCAAGGAAGTCAGATTCCACTGGCTACATTACGCAGCCCGTTTCGACGTAACCCGCTCTTGCAACTGTATATATACTTCTGTATACTATAGTGCCTCCCACGCACCTAGCGTGCGCGCTAGCCACGCCAGTAGGTATAACGCATCGACGTTACACGGCGCACGCTACGACGCTTTTGTCGCCCGGTGCCGGCGGTTCCCCATTAAAAGAACCAAGACTGACAACGCCAAGAGCGACACCGAAACAACCGCCATCAACCGAAACGTGCCGCGTAGGCCTTCTCTGGCGCGTGCTTCATCCGTGTCAATAGGGCGGACGATCTCAAGCGCGCCGCGAACATCGCCCACTATCCAGTCCTTTCTAGGCGATTGATCCAGGTGATTGTGGCAATTCAAGCAACTGGCTTTCATGATTCGGGCGGTGGCATATCGTAACACGCGTTTGCCGTCGTACTCCGTGAATTCATAGACCGGCGCATCGGGAATCTCTTTCAGTTTAGTCAACGCTGAGCGTTCGAAGTCATCACGCGGCCCGCCGTCGATTCGCCACGGAAATGGGTAGCTGCTAAACAGACGAACTTCCATTCCTGATTCGTTTCGCGACGTGATCCGCTTGCCGAGATCGTGCGTGAATCGGGCGGGCACTTTGAGCGCGGCCGTCCCAGGCTCAGGCGGATACTGAATGGTGAGCGGAAACCCCGGCTTGCCTTCCACACCTTCCACGATCTCGCTGTACTCTTCGTTGGCCTGGTCCAAAACCTGTGAAAGTTGGGCGGCGTTTTCCAGTGCCGATGCCTGCATAAGGTTCGTGGATAGCCTGGACAAATGTGCCAGCCCCACCGCGGAACCCAGTGTCACCGCGAGCAACAAACTTGCAGCCAATGGATTTCGGCGGCACCAGCGCCAGAGTTTCTCACCGTAGCCGACGGGCCGAGCGCGAATCGGTTCGCCGCTGAGCCATCGGCGCAGGTCATCGGCCAACTCGGCCGCGCTGACGTATCGTCGCGCCGCCGATTTGGCCATCGCCTTGAGGCAAATCGTCTCCAAATCGCGGGGAACCTTGTCGTTCAGCCGGCGCGGTGCTCGTGGTTCATCTTCAAGGACTTGAAGGATGAGCATTCGACGATTGCCCCGAAACGGTCGCTCACCCGTCAGAAGTTCGTAGAAAACGACGCCGAGACTGTAGATGTCGCTGCGGGCATCGACGTAGTGCGCTTCACCGCGTGCCTGTTCGGGTGACATATACGCAGGTGTGCCGAGCAGTTGCCCATCAACGGTTACCGGCGGTTCGTCGGTTTCGCGCTTTGCCAGTCCGAAATCCGTCAGGTGTGACCGGCCGTCACGGTCGATGAGGACGTTGGACGGTTTGACATCGCGGTGCACGACGCCGTGGCGATGCGCGTATGCAAGGGCGTCGGCGACGGCGGCAACAAGCTCCGCGCTTTCGCGAAACGACGGCCGGCCACGGCCCAAACGCGAGGTCAGCGTTTCCCCTTCGATGAACTCCTCCACAAGAAAGAACATGCCGTCGTCCGACTGGCCGGTGTCATAGATCGAGACGATGCCAGGGTGTTTGAGCGCGGCGGTACTACGCGCTTCTCGTGAAAATCGTTCGACGTCTTCGGATCGCGCCGGATGACCAGCGCGCAGAATTTTGATGGCGACTACACGGTGTAGTTCCGTGTCCATTGCCCGGAAGACTTGTCCAAAGGAACCGGTGCCGAGTTCTTCCCGAAGCTCGAACTTGCCGATGTGACGACCGCTGACCAGGCGGATTGATTCTTGTCCACGTACGGCTTGTGCGGATTGAAGGAGTTCGATTGGCACGTAATCGGCCGTGCCATCCGCGTTTGATGGACCACGGAGTTGATCCAGAATGGGATCGTTCTGTTTTTCAAAATTGTGCAGCGACGATTCGCAGCGCGCACACTGGCTGACGTGGTCGGCAATCCGCGCAAATGTCTCCCGCGCGAGATTTCCGACGGCGAAAGAAGAAAGTTCAACCTGCGTCGGACACGCCGTCTCATTCATGCCCGTCAATCCGTATGGAGACTGACGCAACCGGCGTCTACTATATCAAACGGATAGGTGTTACATGCATGGATCGTCTGTGGTTATCGGCAGTGATGATCTCCGGCCCCCGTCGACCGGCACATCCCGAAGTCTCATCGAACGGGTGCGAGCCGACGAAACGGCGGCCTGGTACCGCCTGGTGTCGCTTTATGCACCGATGGTGCTCCACTGGTGCCGGCGGCGAGACCTTCAAGAGCAAGACGCCGCGGATATCTTTCAAGAAGTGTTTCAATCCGTCGCGACGCACATCACCACTTTCCGCAAGGAAAACGACGCCGACACTTTTCGTGGCTGGCTCCGCCGAATAACCGAGAACAAAGTCCACGACTACTTCCGCCGATACGGCCGTGAACCCGCCGGCGTCGGCGGCACCGAGGCGAACGCCCGGATGCACGAACTGACTGCACGACTTCCCAACGATTCCGACAGTGACGCCGAAAATCGAACTGAGCGTCAGCTTTTTCATCGCGCGCTCAAACTCATCAGCGGCGAATTCGAGGACCGCACCTGGCAAGCATTCTGGCGCACGGCCGTCGACGGGCTGCCCTCCAGCGAAGTCGCCGTTGAACTTGGCATGTCCCCCGGCGCCGTCCGCGTCGCAAAGTGCCGCGTGCTGCAACGATTGCGGGAGGAGTTGGGGGATATCGGTTAGTACAAACCGCTTGCTGACGCGCGCGGCTCCGATAAGTCGGTTCCGAGCCGCGCGCGTAACGCGCGCGGCTCCGAAACGCGCGCTTGGTCTCCCGAAACGTTGATTTCCCTCTGCGCGGATGGTACGATGCCGGCCTGGAACCCTTTCACGCTTCAAGCCAGAGGAGTACACAATGTCCCGACTCGCACAAGCCTCGCGACGGTTGAACCTCGAAGCCCTCGAAGACCGCACCATGCTGTCTACCTGCCACGTCACTCGGCTCAGCGACGCTGGCATCGGTATGGGCTTCCGCGGCGACTTGCGCTTCTGCATCAACAAGGTCAACACCAATCCCGGCGGGGATGATATTGATTTTCACGTGACGGGGACAATCAACCTGACCGGCGCGCTACCCGACCTCGCCTCGGACATAGACATCCAAGGCCCTGGGGTTCATCTCTTGACCATTGACGCCAACCAACATGCGAGCGTTTTTTACGTTGAGGAAGGCGTTAACGTAGCTATCGCAAGCTTGACTATCACCGGCGGTCTCGCCGACGCAGGTGGCGGGATTTACAACGAGGGCAACCTTGAGGTCCGCGATAGTCTTATTTTTGCAAACGCGCTTAACGAGATTGTAGGAGGCGATAGCTACGGTGGCGGAATCTATAACGATGGATCTCTACTGCTATGGGATTCGGAAGTTTCCGCGAACGTCACGGACGGCTTCCGCGTCTGGGGCGGCGGCATTTACAACAAAGGTGACCTTGAAGTCCGCAGTTCTTTGATTGCAAGTAATACCAACTCTTCCGAATACTATTCCGGAGGGGCATCCGGTGCGGGCATAAGCAACTTTGAAGGACAAGTCACTATTCTGAACAGCACGCTCCTTGAAAACTCATCGAATTGCGGCGGCGCAGGTTGGGGAGGCGCCATTCATAACCGTTATGGCGATATCACGATTCAGAACTCCATCGTGTCCGGAAACAGCGTTGACTGCGACTACGCATGGGGTGGCGCAATCTCGAATGGGGGGTCTGGAAGCGGCGGGACGATAACCGTTCTAAATAGTTCCGTTACCGACAACACCGCAACCGGGATCGTGGAATTCGCCCAGGGCGGAGGAATATTCAACACGGCCAGCATCATCATAGATGGCGGAACGCTCACCAACAATAGTGCGATTGGTGGGGACGGCGGTGGGATCATGAACGACAACTCGGGTGAGCTCCTCATTCTCTCCAGCACCATCTCCGGAAATCTTGCCTACGACTCCGCAGCCTTCGGTTCCCTGGTTTCGGCGTCTGGCGGCGGAATTCGGAACGAAGGTACGATCACAATCCATGCAAGCACGATCTCTGGCAACACCGCGCGTGTAGAGGGTAACGCGCCCGTCACCTATGTAGTCGGCGGCGGCGGGTTCGCCAACGGCAATGGAATTCTGATGATACATAACAGCACGGTGACCGAAAACCTCCTGGACTATCCGGGGACACTATCGTTTCCCATGCGCGGCGGCGGGATTCACAATACCGGTGCATTGCTCCTTACTCACAGCACCATTGCCCGGAACTCCGCATCGAACGTGGGCTACGGCGGGGGAATCGATAGCGGCGCACCGGGAAGCACTTCTCACCTAAGTAATACCATCGTTGCCCTAAACATTGCGCAAACAGGGCCCGACTATCGCGGTTTCCTGACGACTTCGACTCACAACATCTTTGGGAACGCCACCAACGTCAGCGGTTACGCGTCCACAGACGTTTTAGACATCAATCCGCTTCTTGATGTACTTGCCGACAACGGCGGGCCGACATTAACCATTGCTTTACTTCCCGGCAGCCCGGCCATCGATGCCGGCGACAACACCGACGCGCCCGATTTCGACCAGCGCGGCCCCGGTTTTCCACGAATCGTGAACGGCACGATTGACATCGGCGCGTTCGAGGTGCAATCGTCGCCGATACCTAGGCCGACGGACAACTTCGCCGTGCTGCTGACGGCTGACTTGGGCAACGATTGACATAGCCGCGCTTCATTGCTTCTACCTTTGTTTCTCAGCTCAAATGCAATGACAGTGCGCAATGCCGCCGTTCCGCCTTATCTTGCACATCCAGCACCCGTGGGCATAATGGACGAATGGATGGACCAACCTCATTCGGCGAGAAATCGATGGCGACGCAGCGTACCTGCCCGCAAGGTCACGAGTGGGATCCAGATGGATCGGACGAGCAGGCCCGTCCCGTCTGCGGCGCCGGTGGGACCCCCGAATCGCCAACCGGGACTTACCGGCCTGACGCGGGCAAGCTAGCGGGCGCCGAGACGCTCGTTGCATCTAGTTCTGCATCAACCGCGGCCGGCCGTCGTCCTGTCGTTCCTGGCTACGAAATCCTCGCGGAACTTGGCCGCGGCGGGATGGGCGTAGTTTACAAGGCCAAGCAAAACTCACTCAACCGTACCGTCGCGCTCAAAATGTTGCTTTCCGGCGTCCATGCCGGCGAGCAGGACATCGCCCGTTTCCGCCGTGAAGCGGAGGCGGTCGCTCGGTTGCAACATCCCAATGTCGTTCACATCCATGAAATCGGCACGGCGGATGGAACTCCGTATTTCTCGTTTGAGCTGGTCGACGGCGGGAGCCTTGCGGCGCGACTCCGGGACGGCCCGTTCGAAGCAACGGCTGCCGCTCGCCTCGTCGAAACTCTCGCTCGCGCCATCCACGCAGCCCATGGGCAGGGCATCATCCATCGCGATCTAAAGCCCGCCAATGTTTTGCTCACAGCCGACGGAACACCGAAGATCACCGACTTCGGTCTCGCTAAACAAGTTGGCGCCGACCAAAACCAAACACAGAGCGGCGCGGTGCTCGGCACACCGAGCTACATGGCGCCGGAGCAGGCCGGCGGCCGATCCAAAGAAGTCGGGCCTCTCACCGATGTCTACGCGCTCGGCGCCATCCTCTATGAACTGCTTACCGGCCGACCACCCTTCCGGGGCGACACGCCGCTGGAGACGATGCAGAAGGTCATTTCCGACGAGCCGGCGCCGCCGAGTCGATGGCAACCGAAGCTACCGCGGGATGTGGAAACCATTTGTCTGAAGTGTTTGCACAAAGCGCCGGCCAAACGTTACGCCAGCGCCGGCACCCTCGCGGATGATCTCCACCGATTTGCAGCGGGAGAACCGATTCATGCGCGGCCGGTGCGAACCTGGGAACGTGCAGCGCGATGGGTGAGACGGCGGCGCGAGGTCGTGTTGACAGCAATCGGGGCGGCGGCGGTGATTGCCGTGGTAATTCTCTTGAACCGACCGACCGGAGTGCCGGGCGGACAGACGGAAACTCGCGCAGTCGTTGATGACAACCCAGATGTGTCGGACGGTCTGGCACTCGACGCGCTTCCGGAGGACTTGAGATTGGTGCCGGGCGACGCGGTCACCTTCGGTGCGATTCACCTTAGGGATTTCCTGAATACGGAGGGCGCCAAACGGATTCCGCAGCGGCTAGCGGTTGAGTTTCCAGATTGGAAAGGAATCATTGAAAGCTGGCAGACAACTGCACAAGGATTTCTCGGTGTTCGCCCGGACGACATAGAGCGGATAGTCTTTTTCGAACGTCAGCGAAACGACGCGAGGGAGGACTTTGTCGTTGCCATCACATTCGCGAATCCGGTTGACGAGGCAATGCTCCTAAAGGTGTTAAAGCAAATGGAGCCGTTTGGACTCGGTTTTAATGAGACTAAAGTCGGCGAGAGGAAATACTTCGTGCTGGACGACAAAGAGTTCAAGTTCTCTGCACAGGTGACCGTGAAGCCCGGCGGCGCCGTTACTCTTTTCAATGATCACATCTTGGTGATAGGCACTTCAGTTGAAGCACTCGAACAGCTGCCGAAGCAGCGGCCTACATCGGAAACCAAGGGCGGATTGCGCACGGCATTAGCAGAAGTAGTCCGAAACAAGCCGCACTCGCTGTCGTTTGTTAGCATGGAAGCATTTCTGCAGGACATGGCGGCAGAAGAACTTGAATCGCTTCGCGTGAATTTCCCGCAAGTCGCTCCCTTCTTCGAAGCCAAATCGCTTACCATTACCACCTCGTTACGGTCTGCAATTCTGGCGGATGAAGGCGGAGACTTGTTGTTGTTGACTGGCCGGCTTTTCTACCGCGATGAGGCCGCGGCGACTGCCGGCAAAGACGCGGCCGAAAAAGGCATTGATTTGGCCCTTAAGCAAGGTCGAGAAGGCCTGGAGACATTGCGCGAACAACGAGAGCTTTTCGCGAATTTCGGCTTCGATCCGGCAAAGGTATTGAACCAACTGCTGCTATCGTTGCACGGCACCAAGATCCAGCGAATCGGCCGTGAAGTCCAAATCGATCTGGCCGTTCCGACCGACCTCGCCAGTGTGGGCGTTGGCTATGCAAAAATGCTTAGCGACTCAACGCGGAAGGTCCGGAACGCCACCAATCGCACGAGAAGCGCGAACAACCTCAAGCAGTTGACACAAGCAATGTTCTCCTATCACAACCGACATGCGCGCCTCCCCGCTGAGGCGATTTTCGGCGATGATGGCAAACCGCTGCTTAGTTGGCGGGTGGCTCTGCTTCCGGAATTGGGACACGAAGAACTATTCAATCAATTCAAGCTCGATGAGCCGTGGGATAGCGCACATAACAAAAAGCTCCTGGATCAGATGCCCGAAGTTTTCGCACCACCGGGCGCAGAATCGATCATGCGCAAGACAACCTTGTATCGCGTTTTCGTCGGACCCGACACGCCATTCAAGGGCCGTGATGGGGTGCCTCTCAGTAGTTTCGCCGATGGGCCCGCCAACACGATATTGATCGTCGAAGCTGCGGAGGATGTGCCATGGACCAAGCCCGAAGAACTGCCTTTCAGCCCGGACAAACCGCTCCCGGAACTGGGCGGCACGTATGGTGACGGCTTCAACGCCGCCTTCGCGGACGGCGCGGTCCGCTTTATTTTGAAGGGAGTGAAGGAAGAGTTGCTCCGCCGTGCGATAACTCGAAATGACGGCCAGCCGTTCAAGCCGGAAGATTTGAATCCGTAGTATGGCCAAACCCGTGAAGATCTGGCTGGACACCGAAGGAGACTTCCTAGAAGTTCTCTTTTCAGACAAGCCCGGTTACATGCGGGAAACTGCCCATAACGCAATCATGGAGCGTGTCGATGAACAAGGACACCTACTTGGGTTCACCGTCATGCAAGTGAGCAAACTCGCAAGGGACAAGCCCTTGGCGGCCGAATTGCAACGACGAGCTCTAATTAAGTCTTCACTTCCCCTCCACCACCGTCAACTCCACCGGCGTCGCCGTGGCGCGGTTCTTCGGAGTGTTGTACTCGTAGACCACGGTTGCCGGCGTTTTGGCCTTAATCGGGTATTTCGGCTTCAGGCTGTACTCGAATACCTTCACGTCGCCGGGCTTGACATCGCCGAGGTACAAGGTCACCTGTCGAGCGGTGACGCTGAACTTCTGCACGCCATTCTTGCCGACCATCTCGGCGAAGTCGCCTGGGTCTACGTTGAATCCGGGCGGAATGCCGAGGTCGACGATCACCATGTAGGTCGGCAGTTCCCCTTGATACTTCATGGTGGCCTTCGCCCGCAAGACATCCGCGGTAGAAAGCTTGGTGCGGTCGTACTCGACCGCGACGTCGAGGCTCGGCTTATCCACAGACTTCGGCTTCCATGCTTCGTAGTGTCGGCAGACGATTTGGTACATCAGATTCGTTTCGCCCTTCACCTCGATGCTCACCTCATTCGCGCCGACTTTGGTTTGGTCTTTGAGGTCGAATTGTTGCAGCACGTCGGCGTTTTCCGGAGTGATCTCGCCGTTGCCCGCGATTTGCCCGTTGACACGGACGATGAATGACGCCTTGCCTTCTTGCTTGGGCCCGCCGGCCGCAGCGACCAGGGCTTTAAGCGACAGAATCGTGGCCTGGGTGCTGCCCCACGTGCCGTTGCCTTCTTTCGACTTGATGAGATACGTGAGGGCTTCGTTGATGCTGTTGGTGAACTGGCCGGTCTTCAGCATGGCGAGAACGGCAAGGGCTGTCGTCTCGATAGTCGCACAATCGCCGCGGGCATAGGTCAACGATTGACCGGCAACGGGGAAACAAATCGCTCGCCATTCGGGCATTTCTTTCCGAAGTTTGTCGAGCCGTTTGATTGCTTCCAGAGTGCTGTCGTCCTTGGCGTCGTAGGCGGCAAGGGCATTGGCGGCTAATGCCAGGACATAGGCGTTGTCCTTTGCATCGCCAATGTGTTGTCGGATGTAGGCGATGGATTTGTCGAGCTCGGGCACTTTCAAGCCGCTGTCCAGAAGCGACCATGCCACATAGCTCGTGAGGAGCAACTTCGCATCGCCCATACGTTCGATGGTTTCGCCGTGCGTCGAGCCGATCTTCGACCATGTGCCGTCGGCGTCTTGTTGCTTCAGTAGCCATTGCTGGGTACGGTCGATGACGCCGCGGTCGATGGGATAGACCTTGGCCATGTCGTTGAACTCTTGCAAGCCGTAGGCACTGAGCCACACCAGCGGTTCGCCGCTGCCCCACCAATCGAAGCCGCCGCCGGGCCGTTCGAACGTCAACAGCTTTTGGTATCCGGCGTTCAGGAACTGCTCGGCCTTCATCAGGATCTGTGGAGTAGAAAGCCGGGCTTTCTTGATGTAGTCGACGACGAGGATGTTCGGGTACGCCGCGGAAGAAGTCTGCTCGAAGCAACCGTGCGGCATTCGCAGCATCCCTTCGGTGCCCTCCATTACCTGGCTCATGACGCCGGGATAAACCTTGACCATGATCTTCGACGCATCGGCAATGGCATGTTCCGGTATGGTGATGGTCTGATTTACCGTCCCGGCAAGACGGTCGGTGATCGTGGATTCGACCTTTTGGCCGTCGGGAACGATTTCGATCGAACGCTTGATAGCATCCGACATCTTCGAGCCTTGAGCTTTGACCGTAAGCGGCTGAAAGCCGATCTTGCGGGCGCGAATGCGGAACTTGATCGACGTGACCTCGTTGGGTTTGAGATCGAGCGAACGGCTAAGCCCGCCGCCATCGGTCAATTCAAACCACTCCTCACGTTGGAGGTCAAGTTTCACCGTCTGGGGTTCCTTGAGATAGTTGTAAACGGCAACAGGAAATGCGACTTCGTCGTTCTGCGTCAGGCTAACCGGCAAGTCGATGTCGACGAAGAAATCCTGAAACACGCGCAGCGGGGACGTCACGCCGCCGAGGACGCCGTTCTTCGTCGACGCGGAGGCACTTAACCGCCACGTCGTGATCGAATCGGCGAAATTCACGGGAAGGACGGCGACACCCTTGTCGTCGGTGATGAGGGCCGGTTGCCAGAGCATGGTTTCCGGGAAGTATTCGCGCACCCGGGTAGGCGCTGCTTCACCACCGCTTCCAGGTGCGTCGGCCTTGGCGAGCATTTTTCCTTCCGAAATCGCGCCGCCGTCGCGGATGGCCGCGAGAGGCATTGCTCGACCAGGCGCCATTCCGCCGCCGCCGCCAAACATGAACTCGCGCCGGCCCATCATGCCGAGATCAGCAACGCCACCCCACCCAACCGTAGCGAACCCTGATTTCCGAGGATCGGATGACTTAATGTCGTCGTCGGTCCCGAATTTGCCATCAGGCCCCGCGGAGACAAGTTCGTAGTAGTCGAACTGATTCATCCCGATTGGATTGGCAAGCTTTTTCTCACGCTTGAAGAGCTTTATGTGGTTGCCCCACGCATCCTTAAGCGATCGTGGATCGAACCCGTTCCTTTTCGCCACGTCGGCAAGGACGGTTTCCGGGAAAGTCCATCCCTCCTTCTCGGACCATTTGGCCTTGTTTGCGTTAGCGAAATTGACGAGTTCTCCAACCAGTTGATAAATACGATTCGTCGTGATCCCGATCGCGATACGGTCTGCGGTAAACTCCTTGTCCACCTTGGTAAGTTCATCGAGCGTCCATTTTTTCCCAAAAGGGTCTTTGAGCACTGCGGCGTCAATACGCCCGGCTTTGGCAACATCGTCTAGCAGCCCAGCCCGAAACGTCCAACGATTCGCAGTCTTGTCATAAACCATGAAGTTCGGGTGTTCGCTGGCGTAGTGGAACACGCCCCAGCCGATCTGCTGTACTTGACCATCGACCTTGCGACGCCGTTCCAGCGCGGGATTCACATCCCAGCGTGTCGGCGGCTTGGGCTTGACCGCCGTCAACAAAACCTCGGCCACCTGTTGTTCCGGCGCCGCAAGTTCGGGCTGCTGCGCAGCGCCTCAATCGGTTGGGACGGCTTGAATACGATCTGCGAACGCGGCTTGATCAGTTCTTCTTGAAGAGTGAAATAGACCTTCTCCAGTCCCGGCTGCATGTCTTGCAGCGCGTAAACGCTCTCATCGACAATCATCACACCCAGTGCGGCCGGCATTGGCTTTCCCGCGGCGCTGGTGACTTGGAACCGAATCTTGCCTTCCTCGCCCGGAAGATAAGTATCCTTGTCGGCCTTCACGTCGATCTTCAAATCGTCGCGGGATTGCACGTAGACCACTCGGCTGTCGCGGATGATCTCGCCGTGCGCCAACATCTGGTAAACGTGGATTTCAACTGTCCCGAATACGTCGCCCGGCATGTCGAGCTTGTAGGCCGCCTTGCCGTCTTTGACATCGAGCCAGCGCGTTAGCAGCGACCTGACCGTTTCTCACCACATCGAGATACGCCGTCGGTAGACCGGCGGAGGATCGAACATCCACGTTCACAGTGTCGCCGGCGCGGTAGATGGCCTTGTCCAGCCGTACGATGACGTTCTCTCCTGCGAGATCGCCGTTGACTTCCACGTCCGATTTCGCCGTGTTGCCCTTCGCGTCCTTCGCCTCAACGGCTGCGTCGAAGACCATCTTCGGCAGCCAGGTCTGCACATTCTGACCGCCTGCCATTTCGACCGCCCGCTGTCCCCATTCACCCTGTCGGAGTTGATCGGCCTTGGGCGTGAATCGGAACTCCGCCAACCCCGCTGCGTTCGTTTTCAGCGTGGCGATGACCTCACGAACCTTCGGCTTTTCGGGTGGTTTGGGCTCGGCATTGCCTCGCACTCTTTGGTTCTGCTCAGGCGGCGTTCCCTGGGAGACCTTCACCTCGCACACCGCCGGGCCACCGTCAGGATAGGACGCCGCCACGAACACTCGGTTTTCCATGTTCGGGACAAGCCGGCCGCCTTCGGGAATAAGGTTGATGCGAATGGCTTGATCGCTGACCGAGTAGGTCTTGTTGACGGTCTCCGCATGATCCGCCGTGTCGGTTACTTTGACTTCGAGTTGTACCAGCGCGTTGCCTTTCTGCAACGGCTGGCCGACGAAGTAATCGGGAAGTTTGATCTCGAACTTCGCATGACCGTTGGCATCCGTCTTGCCCTTCCAGGTTTGAAACTCCTTGAATTGCACGTCGAAGGTGCTCGCTTTGACTTCAATCGAAGCCCCCGCCACCGGCTTCCCGAAGAAATAATCACTTTGCAGTTCGGCTTGAATGGTCTCTTTGGGCATGTAATAGGGCTTGTCCGAGGTCACGTTTACTTTGAACTTCGGGAGCACGTATCGCTTCACGGTGACCGTCTTGTCCGCCTGTGCTTCGCCGATGAGCGCACGAATGTGGTAATCGCCCATATTGACTTCGTCCGCCAATTCGAAATCGACGGCGGCGATGCCGAATTCGGACGTCCGGCGCGTGCGCTTGAAGACCTTGTTTCCTTTGGCATCATCGATTTCGAAGGTGAGATCCGCGTTGGCGACGGGCTTCAGATCGAAGGGACGAAGGGCCAACGCTCGAAGATGCATGACCTGGCCGGGCTGGTAGAGCGGCTTGTCCGTGACGAGCATCACCTTAGCGCCGGACTTGATCTGGACATTGCGATCGAGTGTGTCTTTCCCGCGATCCGAGCGGGTGTTTACAACCAGCGTGTACGAACCCGCCGGCACTTCCGGGATTTGCAGTTCGCCGCGGTCCCAGCCGTCCGGACCTGTTTTTCCTTTATGCAGCGGGAACGACTTGCTGGCCTTATCCCGAAGCTCGACCGTCACCTCTGCATTGGCAAGCGGTGTCGTTTCTGTAATCGATTTCACGGAATGAACGCCGCAGCGAAACGCCGCGTTGCTGCCGGCAAAGAACTCTTGCCCGCACGACACCGTCGTCTCGTGAGATTTCGGCGCTGGTGCATCCTCCGCGCCAGATATTGGATGATACAGCGTAGTCGCGGCGAGGATTCCGAGGGCGGCGGCGACCCATCCGAGCCGCCAGAACCTGTAATGTTGAATCGACGATAATTCACGAGACATATTAACCTCCGGGATCGAGGCGGAACGCGATATGAACGCCGGCACGCTAGGCGCGAATTCATCCACTGTTGAGACGAGACAGACGGTGAAATAGATTGCGACGACCGCAATTCCACCTCTTAATTACCCTCCGGCAGGGCTTTGAGCGCGTCACGAAAGTCCTTGGCGGTTTGAAATCGCTGTTTCGGATCGCGCTCGACAGCCTTGTTCAGGAACTTGACAACCTTGTCATCTAACTCGGGTTTATAACGCCGCGGGTCATGGCCGGGGCTATTCAAATGGCTCATGACGGTTTCCATCGATTGGGCTTTTTCCCACGGCAGATTCGCGGTGAACACCTCATACGCCGTCACACCGAGGGCAAACAGGTCAACGCGTAAGTCGGTCGATTGCCGTTTGATTAACTCGGGCACCAGATAGTTCGGCGTCCCGGTGCGGTTGCCCGGTTTACAGAACTCAGGTTTGTACGGGATGGCCAGCCCAAAATCGATGAACTTGAGCGTGCCCTCGCGATCGACCATGATGTTCCGTGGACAAATGTCACGGTGTAGATACCCTTGTTGGTGAATGTACTCCAGTGCGTCGGCCGCCTGGCTCAGCAGATTGACGCGATTGCCCTCCAGGTTGGGGCTGCGCGTTTCCACCAGGTAATTCAAGCCGAGGCCGTCGATCAGCTCCATGATGAGATATTGCTCACCTTCCGTCGTCTTGCCGTGTTCGAAGGTTTGCACGACATTTGCATGCCGCAAGGTCATGCAGATGGCGCCTTCCGTCGGGCGTTTGAGCCCGATGAAACGCGCCTCGAACTTTGCGGTTTTCAGCTTATCGAGGAGCTTCAAACAGACGACGCGGCCGAGTTTGTTGTCGCGCGCGCGAAAAACCCTCGACATGCTGCCCTGCCCCGTCTTGCCCAGAAGCTCAAATCGCTTCTTGACATCGATGATCGGCAGAGCGCCTTTTTTGGTCGAGCCAAACAGGGACTTGAATGATCCAAAAACGTCCACGTAAAATCTCGAGACACGGCAGACTGATGCCGAACGGCATGGGTCATTGCTCGCAATAATCGATGATTCGAGCGACTTCGGTCCGCAAGTCCATCCGCGGCACAATGCGATCGATGAAACCGTGTTTCAGTAGGAACTCACTGGTTTGAAAACCTTCGGGCAATTCGAGCCGCACGGTATTCCAGATCGTTCGCTTGCCGGCAAACCCCACCAGGGCGCCGGGCTCGGCAAGCGTTACATCGCCTTGAAGTGCCCAACTGGCGGCGACGCCGCCCATGGTCGGATTCGTCAAGATCGACACATAAAGCCCGTCGCCGCGATCGTAGCGGCCGAGCGCAGCCGACACCTTCGCCATTTGCATGAGAGACAAAATACCTTCTTGCATTCGTGCCCCGCCGCCGGAACCGCTCACGAAGATCAACGGCAATTTCAACCGAAGCGCCTCCTCGACCGCGCGTGTCAATTTCTCCCCCACGACCGATCCCATGCTGCCGGCCATGAACGCGAAATCGGTTATCCCCAGCACCACCGGTCGACCACGAATGAAGCCTTTGCCCACGACCGCCGCATCGGGCATGCCGGTGTTGGTTTGTTCCTTTCGTAGACGCTCGGCGTATGGAAGCCGATCCTTGAATCCAAGCGAATCAATCGGATACAAATCCGGGAACCACTCTTCGAAACTGTCGGCATCGAGGAGTTGCTTGATTCGTTCGCGTGCAGGCAGTTTGAAGTGATAATCGCACTCCACGCAGACGTTGAAACGGGCCTCCACTTCCTTTCGGTAGATGGTGTTCTTGCACTGCGGACAGCGCAACCAAAGGCCTTCCGGCACGCCGCGTTTCGGCCGCTTCATCCGCTGACCCTGCATCGGCATCGCATCTGACCCGCCTACTCCGTCCATTGCCACAACCGTGGAATCGTGACAGGAATGAAACTCGATGCTATCACAACGCAAGAAACCCAGGCCGTCAAGCCTTCTTACACACGCCATCGTGTCGGCGACTAGCGATCGTCAATTTCCGCCAGTGCGGCGAACGGCGTTCCCTCGACATACTCCAGAAAGGCACCGCCGCCGGTCGACACATGCGTCATCTTGTCCGCCAAGCCGAACTCCTCGACGGCTTCGGCGGTTTCGCCACCGCCGACAATGGTAATACCTTTGGATTTCGCCATAGCTTCCGCGATGCCCCGCGTGCCGTTGGCGAATGGTTCGTCCTCGAACTTCCCCATCGGCCCGTTCCAAACGGTGATGCCAGCAGCGCCGATTTCCTTGGCGTAGACCTCCGTGGTCGCCGGACCAATGTCCATCCCGAACCAGTTGTCGGGAATCTCGCAGGTGACGATTTTCGTTTGGGCGGTAGCCTCGGGCTTATCCGCGATTACGTGGTCGGAGGGCAAAACGATCTTGCCCTTGCCGAGTTCGAGCAACTCCCGAGCGACCTCCAGCTTGTCGGCTTCCACGCGGGACCTTCCGATGTTTTGCCCCATCGCCTTCATGAATGTGTACGTCATCGCCCCGCCGACGAGGAGCTTATCGACACGCGAAAGCATGCTTCTGATAAAGCCAATCTTGTCCGAGACCTTGGCGCCTCCCATCACGCCGAGGAGCGGCCGAGGCGGCTTCGACAGGAGTTGCTCCAGAATCTCCAGTTCCTTGGCAACGAGAAATCCGACGACGCGCGGTTTCCCGGCCATGGCCTTCGGCACGGCCACCATCGAAGCGTCGCTCCGATGGCAGGTTCCGAAAGCGTCGTTGACGTAGACATCGCCGAGGGCTGCAAGTTCCGCGGCAAAGTTCACGTCTCCCTTTTGTTCACCGGGATCAAAACGGAGGTTTTCGAGCATCAATGTGCAACCGGGAAGCAGACTCTTGGCCTCACTTTCCACCTCCGGCCCCACAACCCCACGCGCACGCCGGGGATCATGGCTAAACTTCGACATCAGCGACGTCGCCAGTCGGCTTGCCACACGCCCCGTACTGAAAATCGCGTCCTTTTTCGGATCTCCCGTCGGTCGCCCGAGGTGGGTCATGATGATGACGGACGCGCCCCCTTCGAGTAAGTATTGGATCGTCGGTAACGCCGCCTTGATTCGCCGATCGTTGGTGATCACACCGTTTTCGTCAAGCGGGACGTTAAAATCGACACGCAACAGCACACGTTTGCCGCGAAGATCCGGAATGTCTCGTAGCGTCTTCTTCGCCATGCCTATGCCTTGCTAATCATGAACCGCAACAGATCGACACATCGGTGCGAATAGCCCCACTCATTGTCGTACCAGCTAATCAGCTTGAAGAACCGGCTGTTGAGTTCGATCCCGGAGCCGGCGTCAAAGATACTTGAGTGCGAATCGTGAATGAAATCGGCTGACACAACTTCGTCTTCCGTATAAGCGAGAATACCCTTCAAATAGGTCTCGCTGGCTTTCTTCATGGCCGTACAAATCTCCTTGTAACTCGTCTCTTTCACGGTTCGCACCGTCAGGTCAACGACGGAAACCGTCGGCGTCGGAACGCGAAACGACATACCCGTGAGCTTGCCCTTGACCTCTGGAATCGCCAGACCGACGGCCTTCGCGGCGCCGGTGGTCGATGGAATGATGTTGGTTGCCGCAGCCCGGCCTCCCTTCCAATCTTTTTTGGACGGGCCGTCCACCGTCTTCTGCGTCGCGGTGTAACTGTGAACCGTCGTCATCAACCCTTCTTCAATGCCGAAGCCGTCCTTGAGCAAAACGTGAACGACGGGGGCCAGGCAATTTGTCGTGCAACTGGCGTTGGAAATGATGTGATGCTTAGATGCGTCGTACTTCTCGTTGTTCACACCCATGACCACCGTGATGTCTTCGCCTTTGGCGGGAGCGGAGATCATGACTTTTCGCGCTCCGGCCGTCAGGTGCCCTTTCGCCTTCTCCGCCTCGGTGAATAAGCCCGTTGATTCAATCACGTACTCCACGCCAAGCTGTTTCCACGGCAGCGCCGCCGGTCCTTCCTTGACGGCGAGGCACTTGATTTTCTGTCCGTTGACGACGAGCACGTCATCCTCGGCCACGGACGCTGACGATTTTTCGCTGTGCACCGTTCCATTAAACCGTCCCTGCGTCGAATCGTATTTCAGAAGGTACGCGAGGTTATCGGCCGGCACGAGATCGTTCACCGCAACGACATCCAGCGTTTTGCCGAGAAGACCTTGTTCCACCATTGCTCGAAACACCAGCCGTCCGATGCGACCGAAACCGTTAATACCAACCTTCACTGCCATTTTCGCCCTCCCGTTGAATCACGCATGCCGCGCGCTCGGCGGCTAAATTGCCGTAATGAGTCTAGGTCCGTAATTTTAACGTATCTCTTTACGACGAGAGGTCGAGGGTTGATTTTGCGGCCCGGATAGTTGTCGGCCGCGGGGTAAACGTGTTTCCGAAACCGGAGAATCCAACGTGGCGAATACCATTCGTGTGGCAGTGACGGGGGCGGCGGGGCAGGTGGCGTACGCGATGCTCGGACGGTTGGCATCGGGCGACGTATTCGGCAAAGACACCAAGGTCATCCTGCAGCTACTCGAAATCACGCCGGCAATGCCCACCCTCGAAGGCGTGGCCATGGAACTGGATGATTGCAGTTTTCCCACGCTCCAGGACATGGTCCTCACCGACGATCCGGCCAAGGCGTTCCGCGATTGCAATTGGGCCCTGTTGGTCGGTTCCTTTCCGCGCAAGCAAGGAATGGAACGTAAAGACCTGCTTGACATCAATGGCAAGATTTTCGTCAGCCAGGGGAAGGCACTGGCCGAGAACGCCGCCAAGGATGTGCGCATTCTAGTAGTCGGCAACCCGTGCAACACGAATTGCCTCGTCGCCTATCACAATGGCCGCGACATAGCCCCCGATCGTTGGACCGCCATGACGCGTTTGGACCACAATCGGGCCCGGAACGCTTTGGCGAAGAAAGCCGGCGTCGCCAATGAAGACGTGACATGTGTGACGATTTGGGGAAACCACAGCAACACGCAATACCCGGATTTCACGAATGCCAAGATCAAAGGGCGACCGGCGACAGAGGTCATTACCGATCGAAGCTGGCTGGAAAACACCTTTGTGTCGCAGTGCCAGAATCGCGGGGCCGCGGTTATCAAGGCTCGCGGTTCCAGCTCGGCCCTATCCGCGGCAAACGGCGGCCTCGACCACGTCAAGAGCCTCATCACACCAACACCTTCAGCGGATTGGGTGAGTGCCGCGGTAATTTCAACCGGCCAGTACGGTGTGCCGGCCGGTCTGGTGTTCAGCTATCCATGCCGGAGCGACGGCAACGGACGCCTAAGCGTTGTCGAAGGAGTGAAGCTGGATCCTTTTGGACAGGAGAAGTTTCAAAAAACACTCAAGGAACTCGAGGAAGAGCGTGAGGCCGTGAAGGGCTTGCTCGGCAAATGACGCGTCGCAATTACACCGTGCTATCAAAACGATAACGAGCCACGGCGAGCCGCCGGCTTGCATGCCGTTCGCGGAGCGTGAGAACTACGCCGGCTACGGCAGCGAGCACTCCGCCGATGGCAGCGTGTGAAAGGGTCGCAGCTTCTATGTCCGTTGGCTGAGCGGTTGCCCAACCGACAACGCCGCCCACCAGTACACCCACGAGGGCAACGATACCGACTTCCGTAATGAACCAAATCGAAGTCCACGCCGAACGTAGCACAAAGGCCGCAATCACGAGGAGCCCCGTGAATAAACCGCGAAACGCCTGAAGCGGCCACGTTAGCATCGACTTCACATTGCCTCCATAGTTCTTGAGCATATCTTGGCCCCGATTCTGTACGTCCTGGAGCCGGTCAATCGCGCCTTGTGGGCCCTTCACTGCCGTGTGGACGAGCGCCCAAACCAGGAAACCAACGAGGGCGAACGGCAAAACCACGGCGCCTATTGAGAGAAGCACCGACAGGATTGCGATCACTGGGCCGGCCAGAATCACGACACCGAGGCCGATCAAGGCGAAGAGGCCGAGGTGCTTTAGGACCGCGAATATGCTCGTTTGCTGGTTCACTGTAAACCTCCCCGACCTACGGAATAATGGCATGGAGAGGCCCACGCAAGGCGCCGCGAGGTTCGTCGCGCACTCGCCGGCATATGGACCCCTGCGATACTATTCGCTGGTCGGATGAGATTATTGCGAAGAAATCGGAATTTCGTCCGGCCATTGGCCGCACCAAAGCTGGCAATCGTGACCTTCAATCGCCGCGGCGCCGGCGAAACCGAGACCCGGAGACAGCCCCCATAGGCTCCAACGGCCGGTTTCAGTGGGTGAGTCGCGGTCGGCCCGTATGGCGGGGGACTCGTTCGGAGTCAATGTCACGTCGAATTGATCGAGCGGGATGGAAAGCCCCTTACCGCGGGCCTTGATGTACGCTTCCTTTCGGGTCCAACAATCGAAAAAAGCCCGGACCAGGGCGGACCGCGGCAGACTCTTCAGGGCCGCGACCTCATTCGCGGAAAAGAATCGTTCGGCGATCGCCTCCCCCGCAAACTCGGGGCGCAAGCGCTCGACATCGACTCCAACTTCTCGTTCCCAGCCAATCGCATAGAGCGCGACACCGCCGGAGTGGCTGACATTGAATCGCAGTGAGTCGTAATCTCGCAGCGATGGTTTGCCGTAACCGTTGTAGGAGAAAGAAATGCTGGATGGGTCAACACGAAGATACCGCGCCAGAAGTGCCCGCAATGTGCCGCGCGCCACCGTAAAGCGACGCCGGTCTTCGGTGAAATGAAACCGCTGGGCTCGCCCTTGTTCCTCGGCGGCCAGCGTGCAAAACAACCGATCGACGGTATTCTCGTCACGATCCAACGGCGCTCGCCAAATGTGTACGGTGTCGCGGACCAGCGGCGGCTGCGACGACATTGTCTGCCAAATCGCCTCGTCGTCGGAACTCGTGGTAGCCGCACTTAGGGTTTCTAGTTGCACAATTCTTCACTTAGTTGACTTAGAAACTGTTGTTCTTCCGTTTGAATGAATAAATGATGGCCGGGCAACATCCGAAGCCGAAACGCTCCCGTCGTGTGCTGCCGCCACGCTTCCAGTTGCTCCCGGGCAACCATCGAATCGTCCAAACCGCCGAACGCCGTGATCGGCACGTCAAGTGGTGGTTCTTCTTTATAACGGTACGTCTCAACGATTTCAAAGTCGGCGCGAAGCATCGGCTGCATGAGTTCAAACAACTCGGTGTTTTCGAGAACCGGATTCAGTGTACCGCTGAGCCGTCGCAGGCGATCGCGAAATTCAGAGTCGGGCAATGGGTGAGCCGGCGTGTCGGCCGACGGAATGTGCGGCGCCCGCCGGGCGGACATGATCAACCGCTCGGGGAGAGGCCGAGCCGTTCGCCGCAGAAGCCGTGCCAATTCAAACCCGACAAGCGTGCCCATGCTATGGCCGAAGAACGCGAACGGTTGTTCCAGAAAGGGCCGAAGTTCCGTGGCGAGACGTTCCACCAGCGGACCGAGTTGCGTGAAGGGACGCTCACGGAACCGTGATTCACGGCCGGAAAGCTGAACGGCACAGATTTCGGTGTGAGCGGGAAGTTGCCGCCACCAGTTTCGGAAGACCGACGCCCCACCTCCGGCAAATGGGAAACAGAACAAGCGTAGCTCGGCGCCGGGGTTCGGTTTTGACCTGATCAGCCACGGAGTGGTCAGCGACATGAAGCGCGATTTCTCGAAGTCCGCTCGGTCTACCCCCTACGTAGTTCCTGCTGAGCCTTGTTGCGCCTCCATTTGCTTGCGCACGCTCAGAGGACGCATGTCGGTCCAAAGCTCTTTAACGCGCTCCAGACACTCGGTCTTGCTTCCGGGGTTGCCGACCTGTTTCCAGCCGGCAGGAATCTCCATGTGAGACGGCCAGATCGAGTATTGTTCTTCGTGATTCACGACCACGCGGTAGATCGTTTTGTCTTCTTCGTCATGGGCGCTCATGAACGCCTCCTGAAAGTTTGCAGGCTGGGAATCAAGGTACTCTAGATATTCTACACCACCGAAACGGACATGGCCCCGTTGGCCGGGGTTGCCGCGTGCAGTGCCGCTTCAAGGTGCCGGGCGAGTGTCGAGACGTTCGGTTCGCGCAGAATGGTGTAGTGGTCGCCGGGAACTCGACGCGTTTCGACGACGGGTACGAGATCGGCCCAGTAGTATTTGGGTTCGTAGGCCACGGACTCGGCCAGTTCACTCGCGCGGAACAAAACCACGTGATTCCGGGCCGAGGTCGGCTCATAGGCACGGGTCGCGCGAATGTTCGCCTCGAAGACTTGGGCGTAGTTTCGGAATACGTGACCGAACTCGCTGACCTTGAGCTCAGCAGGAAAGAGGCCCGCTTTCTTGGCCTTGTCGAGTACGATCACCAGTTGTTCCTCGGTCGACAACGGCAGCAATTCATCGATAGTCACATCGAGGCCACTATGCAGTGCGAATTCGATGAGGAATTTCACGGGGTCGAGCTTGGGCGGGTTCTTTTCCGGAAAGTCGCTGTCGATGAGCGCGATCAAGTCAACCGCTTGCCCAGCCTTTTCCAACTGGCGCGCCATTTCGAACGCAACAACCCCGCCGATCGACCAGCCGCCGATGAGGTACGGCCCATTCGGCTTGAGCGAGCGCATGGCGGCGATGTATTCCGTTGCCATATCTTCCAGCCGCGAATGGGGCGGTTGCTCGCCGTTTAACCCCTGCGACTGTAGACCGAAGAACGGTTGTTCGGTTCCCAACTGCCGCGCCAAAGCCGAATAACAAAACACCGTTCCGCCGGCCGGGTGGACGCAGAAGAACGGCGGCCGGCTTCCACGCGGTTGAATTCCCACCAATGATGCGTGGCGCTCGCCTTTGCTCATCGTCGGTCGAGGCGACGCAGTGGATTGTGTCGCCACATACTCCGCCGCATAGCGGTCTTCTTCATCCATCGAGTACCCGAGTTGGCGGGCAACCGAGCGAGTTACTTCGCCCAGCGGCACCTTGGATTGCTCCTTGGCGCGGTCTGCCGCGTTGGCATTGACGCCCTTGTGTTTGTGGAACTTCACATCGCCGAGCATACGCGCCATCGGGTGGATGGCGTCGGTCATCCGCGATTTTTCCCCTTGTTTGTACGGGTCGGCCATGTGCGGGTGGAACTCAAGGCCGAGGAAATTCGCGACATCTTCCATGACTTTTTCGGGTTTGGTCACCAACTCTTCGAAGGATACGCGAGACTGCCGTTCCGCAGGAATGTCCTTCAAGAAACGGATAATGTTCTGATGGTTGATGAGCCAAACGAGCTCGGCCAGTTGCCGAGCGCTAAATGGATGCTCGCCGGTGAAAAACGGCGGAAAGAACACGTGCAGCCGTGCCTCCTCGAAAGAGGCAATCATCGCATTGGGATGGCGTATCAAATGGATGTAACGGACGTTTTCGAAATCTTCCTCTGCCCGGCGAAGGATCGACAACTCCAAGGCATAGGTGGGCGTCTTTTCTACGAAGATGTTTTCGCCGAGCCATTCTTGGGCGAGTCGGTAGAATTCTTTCACCGTCAGCCCGCGCTTCTCACAATCTTCCATGATCCGCGTGGCTTCGTCTGCTTCGCACTGCTTGATCTCCATCAGGGCCCGCACGGTTCCGTCAAGCCAGAACCGATCACGCTCCGTCGACAACACCGCTTTGCGTTCCGCCAAAGTGTTAAAGTTCAACAATTGCAGTTCCGGCGGCGCGAACAGGCGCGGATGCCCACCGAGCATCACGCGCGACAATGTCGATCCCGACCGCGGCGGCGAAAGAATGAACACCGCCGATGGGTTCTTCGCGCCGGCCGGCCAAGTCCGCGCGGGCAACGCCCGGATGACGCGGCGGAGCGTCGCCACCTTCGCTTCATCGATCAACCCGTGATCGGCGTCGGTGGCAACTAAAGACTCAGAACCAAACAACCGTTCGACCGCGTCCGGATAATTCTCACTCAAGTACCGCGCGAGTTGATCGACAGTCGGGGCGTCGTAGATGGCCACGGTATAAACGAATTCGTTAAGCTTCTCCTGGAGCTTGTGAATAAGGATCGCGCCTTGAATGGAATTGCCGCCCAGGTCAAAGAAGTGGTCCTTCCTCCCAATCCGCGGCACACCCAGAATTTCGTTCCAGGTGTCGGTAATGTACTGTTCGAGCGGCGTATGAGGCTCCTCGAACGACTTGGTTTCATCAGTTTGGGCATTGTCCGGCGCCGGCAGGGCCTTCATTTCGATCTTGCCGTTCGGCGCTCGCGGGAAGGAATCCAGCACGACGATCCCGGCCGGCACCATATATTCCGGTAGCTCGCTCTGGAGATACCGTCGCAGTTCGCCGTCGATCGCGGCGCCCACTTGCCGCGGCACCACATATGCAACCAGCCGTTTGTCGCCCGGGCCATACTCACGTGCCACGACCAAGGCCTCATGCACGGCGGGATAACGCTGCACTGCCGACTCGACTTCACCCGGTTCGATCCGCACGCCGCGTATCTTTACTTGATGATCGATTCGGCCTAGGAAGTCCAATGAGCCATCGGGCAGCCAACGACAAAGATCGCCGGTGCGGTAGAGCCGTGCCCCGGGGTTCGTGCCGAACGTGTCGGGCACGAACTTTTCTGCCGTCAGATCGGGCCGATTCAGGTAACCCCACGCCAGGCCCGCCCCGCCGACATAGAGTTCGCCGGGCACACCAATCGGCGCGGGTTGCCGATGGGCATCGAGAACGTAGCACTGCACGTTCGCAGGCGGCTTGCCGATGGGCACCACCAAATCGCCGCGACGGCAGGTCCAGTAGGTAGCATCAACCGAAATCTCGGTCGGACCGTAGAGGTTGGTAAGATTCGCAGCCGGCAGCCGCTCAAAAAGTCGATTCTGTGTTTCGACTGTAAGCGCTTCGCCGCCGCAGAACAGTTGGCGTAGCTCCGTGCAGCGCTCCAGGTCTCGTGCTTGGAGAAGTATTCGCAGCAAAGCCGTGGGCTGCAGCAAATGCGTGACGCCCTTGGCGGCCGCGAGGCGAACAATAAATCCCGGATCACGATGGGCGCCGGGTTCCAGCAAGTGCAAACACGCGCCACCGATCAACGGCGCGAACGTGCCGCAGACCGAAGCGTCGAAATCAAACGAAATCGTATGCAGCGCATGATCGTTGGGCCCCATCGGAAATGCCAGCAACCGCCACCGCAGCGTATTGACGATGCCGCGGTGAGGGATGAGAACGCCTTTGGGTTTGCCCGTGGATCCAGACGTATAGATGACGTAGGCGAGACAATCCGGCGTCGCGCCGTCCGGAAGATTCTCACCACTCTGCCTCGCAACCTTTTCCCAATCGGCGTCCAGCCGCAGCACCTGTGCCCGTGCTATCGCCGGCAGCTGCGGCGCCAATCGCTCCTGGGTCAGAACGACGGGGGCACGGCAATCCTCGAGGATGAACCGTTGACGTTCAGGCGGGATTCCCGGATCGAGCGGCACATAGGCGCCGCCGGCCTTCAGAATTCCGAGCAACCCAACAATGATCTCGACCGAGCGCTCGGCGCAGATAGCCACCAGCACGTTTGGACCCACGCCAGCCGTGCGCAGATGCCTCGCCAGCTGGTTGGCCCGAAAGTTCAACTCGTCATACGTCAAATGCTGTTTGCCGAATACCAGCGCGGTAGCCTTCGGCGTCCGTTCGACTTGCTGTTCGATAAGGCGGTGGATGCAAGCCGCCGGCGGAAACTGCACGCGCGTGTTGTTCCAATCGACCAGCATCCGGCGGCGCTCGGTTGGGTCCATCAGGGCCAGTTGGGAAAGCGGCCGATCGGGATTCGTCGCGATGTTCTCCAGCAGACTCTGATAGTGATCGGCCAGCCGAACAATCGATGTTGCGTCGAAGAGCTGCCGATTGAACTTAATCCTTCCGACGAGTCCCGCCGAGGTTTGAACCATTTCCAGCGAGATATCGCAAGGCACCGCGTCACCGTCGACCGCAACCGGTGTGAACGTAACACCGGCCGAGCGCGGCGTCGGCAGCGGCGTCGCATGGAAAGTGAACAATACTTGAACCAGCGGATTTCGGCTGAGTTCCGGATGCGATTGCAGCTCCTCGACCAGCACCTCGAAGGGCAAATCCGGGTGGGCGTAACCTTCACGGCTAATGTCTCGGACGTGGCCGAGCAGCTTGCGAAACGTCGGATCGCCCGACAGGTCGGCGCGAATGACCAGCAGATTGTCGAAGAATCCTACCGCCCCCTCCATCTCCAGCCGGGCACGATTGGGGACCAACACGCCGACCGGAATATCCTCCTGTCCGCTGTAGCGTTGCAGGAGTGTATGAAACGCAGTCAGAAGCGTGGTTGACAACAGCACGCCTTCGTTACTGCTTAGTCGATTCAAGCGTTGCGTCAGGTCCGCGGGCATCCCAAAGCAGTGCCGTGCGCCTTCGAAGTGTTGCACTGCCGCGCGCGGCCGATCCGTGGGTAGTTCCAGTGCCGGCGGCAAGTTGGCCAGGCGGTTCTTCCAGTAGTTAAGTTGCCGGCGTGCGTCAGCGGTGCGCAACCACTCTCGTTGCCGCGTAGCAAAGTCGCCGTAGGACGTGTATGACTCCAGGAGCGTCGACGTTCGGCGATTGGCGGCCGCGTCGTAAAGCGCGGCAATTTCGCGGATGATAACGCCGATCGACCAAAGGTCCGCCACAAACCGATGCACGGTCAGCGACAGCACGTGTTCTCGCGGCTCAAGCCGGAGAAGCAAGGCCCGAATCAGTGGCTCTTTGGAGAGATTGAACCGACGTCGACTTTCCTGCGCCACCAGCCGTTCGATTTCCGCCTTCGGCTCGGTTTCGGCGTTGCTTTGCAGGTCCAGGACGGCCAAGGAGATCGTCATGGCCGATGTCACGACCTGCATCGGTTCCTCGTGGACAACCTGCGCCGTGCTGCGGAGTGCCTCGTGGCGGCGGACAACGTGATTGATCGCCTGCTGAAGTGCACGAACATCGAGCAGCCCGTTCAATCGCAACACGGCAGATACATTGGATGCCGGGTTGCCGGGCTCAAGCTGTTCAAGTACCCACAAACGCTGTTGCGCTGACGAGAGGGGAAAGGTCTTCGATTTCGACGCGACGAATCCGGGTCGGTGCCCGGTGATGGTAGGTCTATCCTCGACCGCGAGGTCACGCCCCTGCTTGGAGCCGTCTTTCATACAAAACTCCCCACCCGCCTCGTAGGCCTGCGAGGCAGCCACTGGTTTGGGCGACACGATACTGGCGCGGCCATCGCCGGTATTGCGAATCACGGAACGTCCATGTGCGGGTGATCAGGTCTAGGGAGGTAGAAAAGGAGCGCCCGGCGCCCCTGCGATTACAGCAGGTCTGTGTTCCTGGGGAAACCGACCTACATTGCCTCTACCTGATTTCCGCATCGGACTGAAGCGAGACACCGTGGGTCGAAGGGTGCCGCCGGGTTTCCCTCAGCGACGCATGAGTCACTCGTGACGATGACCCGTCTTCCTGTCCGATTTCCAGGTTTTTGAGTAAATCCCCCAGCCACGAAGCATTCTCATTCTCGTACCAAAGATTGTCAAGGGAATAATTAACGTTTTTCGGTTTTGAAAGCAGGGCGCATGGTCCCCGGGTTTCGATACATCACCGTTCGATTCGTTGGCGAGCCGGCAGAGTTAGCGACCGGAGTTAGACGAGCGCGAGGAGCTGTGCGTCCATTTCGGATAGCCTCCAGTCGCTAACGCTCCCGGCTCGCCCCTTATTCAGCCTCAACTCTGTTCGCGACGCTTTCATGTGGAAAAACCACGATGGTTTTAGGCGGATTCGAGTCTCAATCGCAGTCCTCGTGGCACGAGGCGGCGTTCGGCGAGTTCGAAGATGCCCTGAACCAGGAGAGCCATGACGGCGGCAGGGATCGCGCCCTCCAGGATGATGGCGATGTTGTTTTGTCGCAGTCCGGTCACGATGGGATCGCCGTAGCCGCCGGCGCCGATCAGGCCGCCCAGGGTGGCGGTTCCCACGTTGATGACGGCCGACGTTTTGATCCCGGCCAGGATCGAGCGTGAAGCCATCGGAAGTTCGATCAGCCGGAGCCGTGCCCAGGCCGGTAGGCCGAGTGCCTGGGCCGACTCCCGTATCTGGATGGGGATGTCATGAAGGCCGGCATAGGTGTTACGCATGATCGGCAGCAGGCTATAGAGGAACAAGGCGAGAATGGCCGGCTTCGGACCAATGCCGCCTTTGCCGAACAACGGGATCAAGAGCACCAAGAGCGCGAGCGCGGGAATCGTTTGCAGAATCCCGGCGCCGCCGAGCAACACCTGCCCAAGCGCCGGCCGGCGAGCGGCGACAATGCCGAGCGGCACCGCGACGACAATCGCCGATGCCAGCGAAATCGCGACGAGGTAGAGATGTTGCAACGTCCATATGAACAATCGTTCGACCAGAGTAGCCCGCGGCGGCGGAGTGAATTCCGTGTCGCTGAAGTACGGATGGTCGCGCAGAAACTCAAACGCGACTTCTTCCTCTGGAATCCGCTCGCCCGATTTCGGCATGGCGCGGCGATTCATGGCAATCATCGCCGCTTCGGAAATTCTCCCTTCGAGTTTCAGCATCGCTGCCAAAGCCGTCGGTGCTCGGTCCTGCAAGTCTGCCCTGTAGAGCAAGACCGCGTGATAAAAGGGAAAAAATCGAAGATCGTCTTTCAGCACCGTGAGGCCGTAGTACTCGATCTCCGCATCGGTCGAGTAAAGATCGGTGGCGTGGATCGCCTCACTTTCCAGTGCCGGATAGGCCAGCGCATGTTCGATCCCGCGCACATCCCGCTGCGGCAAACCGTAGCGTTCACGCAATCCAGGCCAGCCGTCGGCCCGGTTCATGACTTCATTCGTGAAGCCGAACTTAAGTTCGGGATGGTTGCGCAGGTCGGAGATGGAGCGAATTCGAAGCCGGTCCGCGACCTCCTTCTTCATGCCAATGGCGTAGGTATTGTTGAATCCAAGGGGCCGACTCATGGCGATGCCGCGCTCGGCAAGGGCGCGGCGCAAGGCGTCGTCGGTCTTAAGGTCGAGATCCGAGAGCAATTCCCGCCGAATAGTCCCCGTGTATTCCGGGTAGACGTCGATGGCGCCGCTTTGCAGCGCGCTCCAGGTAACGTGGGAGCCGCCGAGCTGATGTCGATGCACAACGTCGGCGCCTGTTGCCTTGGCCAACTGCGCTGCCATTTCGCCCAGGATGACGGATTCGGTGAACTGTTTCGAACCGACTTTGAGTTCCTCCGCCGGCGCGTAACCAGCCGCCAGGCAAAAGCAACACATGGACCACCAATGCCGCTTCATGAAATCTTCTCCGACGATGGATCGAGGCGACATCGTTGGGCATTGATGAAAATCGTGACAAACTGGTCGACCGGCGCGGAAACGAACTCCGACAAAGTTCCTTGTTGGACAATGCGGCCGTCGCGGAGGAGCACGATCGTGTCGCCGAAAAAGCCGGCCTCTACCAAGTCGTGGGTAACCAAAACCACCGTCTTCCCCAGCGCCTGGAAAATCTCGCGCAAGTCGGATTGCAGTTCCGCGCGGATAATCGGATCGAGTGCGCCCAAAGGTTCGTCCAGCAGGATCACGTCGGGATCGAGCATGAGCGCGCGCATGAGGCTCACACGCTGCCGTTGGCCGCCCGAGAGTTCGGCCGGATATCGCCCAAGTCCGTCAGACGGAAATCGCGTGAGTGCCGTGAGTTGTTGCAGTCGGCCATCAATGCGTGTTCGGTCCCATCCGAGGTACTGGGCCAGGAGTGTGGTATTTTCCTGGGCCGTCAGGTGCGGAAACAGCCCGCCATCCTGAGTGACGTAACCCATTTTTTGCCGAAGGGCAAGGACGTTGTCATGCGTGAGTGCGACATCCTCAAAGCGCACGCTTCCGGTGTCACTCCAGATGAGGCCGAGCATGAGCCGAAGCAGCGTCGACTTTCCGCATCCGCTCGGGCCAATCAGCACAGTGGTAATTGAGGCAGGAACGTTCAGGTCGGTGGGCTGAAGCGCCTGAACGTCGCCGTAGCGTTTCGAAACGCCTTTGAGCTCGAGCATACAATGAAGCTCGAAAGAAACTGCTATCCATTCAGACGGGCGCGGAGTACGATGGATTTCCGCTTGCGCCGCAGCGTTTTTGTACAGCAGCAGGGGGCAATTGCAACGTGAACAACGTTCGTATCGACTCGCGCCGACTCACGCTTGCCGCATGGATCGTCATTGGGATCGCATGTGTCGCCTCCGATTGGCCGCGCTTTCGCGGTCCGAACGGCGCCGGCATCGCCCGAGACACCGACATCCCATTGAGCTGGACAGAGACGCAGGGCGTACTTTGGAAGACTCCCATTTCCGGCGTGGGCAACTCGTCGCCGATTGTGTGCAAAGGCCGCGTGTTCCTCCAAAGCGCTGGCGCCGACGGTAACGATCGTTCGATGATCTGCATCAATGCAACGGACAGCAAGTTGGTTTGGACACAGACCGTTCCAGGACAGCGCACCAAAGCACACAAGCTAAACTCATTCGCATCGGCAACACCCGCGTCGGATGGCGAGCGCGTCTTTGCCGCGTTCTGGGACGGACAAGACGTCGCACTGCACGCGTTCGACTTCGACGGCAAGCCACAATGGAAACGACAGCTCGGCCCATTCACCAGCCAACACGGGCCAGGAACATCACCCATCGAGTACGGCGGCAAGGTTTTCTTCGCCAATGACCAGGACGGCGCCGCGGAAGTCTACGCACTCGATGCAAAAACCGGCGCGATCTCGTGGCAGGTTCGGCGCAAGCCATTCCGCGCGAGCTACGCCACCCCGTTCATTCACCAGCGCGACAACGGAGTTCCCGAACTCGTCGTGGCAAGCACCGCCGGTATGACGAGCTATGTGCCTGAAACGGGAAAGGAAAACTGGCGCTGGGTTTGGGAGTTTAACGGTGAGCCACTTCGCTGTGTCGCGTTGCCGACTTCGTGTGGCGACCGCATTCTGGTATGCAGTGGCGACGGCGACGGCCGACGACACGCAGCCGCCCTGAAGTTCGGTGGCAACGGCGCTGCCGCCGATTTGACACTGGCCTGGCAAACCGAGAAACGCTCGTTTCCCTACGTACCAAGTCCGATTGCATTGGGCGACCATTTCTACTTTGTGAGTGACAAAGGTTTCGCATCGTGCGTGTCTGCGGATAACGGAGAGACACTGTGGAGCGAACGTCTCGGTGGCAGCGACGTGCTTTCGTCCCCCGTGCTCATCAACGGCAGTATCTACGCCATCAATGATTCGGGTACTTGCTTCGTTTTCTCCGCTTCACCCAAGTTCCAGCTACTCGGACGTAGCGAGATCGGCGAGCGCGTGTGCGCCACCCCGGCAGTGGCCAACGGTAGACTCTACATTCGCGGCGAAGCGCACTTGTTCTGCATTGGCAAGCGCTAGCAGCTTTGCCGCAAGCGCGCCACCAATGACGCCATATCTTTCGGCAGACGAGACGACCAGGACACAAGTTTGCCCGTCGCGGGATGAATGAACCCGAGGTGTGCCGCATGCAAAGCCGGCCGTTGAATTCCGCTGGTATCCTTGTTGATCGGCTTCCCATAGAGCGGACGGTCGTAGATCCGTTCGCCGCATAACGGTGTTCCGGATTCGCCGAGATGAATGCGAACCTGATGCGTTCGGCCGGTTTCCAGCTCACATTCCACCAGCGTGAACTCACCGAGAGCTTCCACTACCCGCACATGGGTTACCGCGCGCTGACCAGTCTTCACTTGGTCCGTGCTGCCGCGGCGGCCGTCACCACGATCCTTAACCAAGTACGATTCGATTCGAGCGGTCTTGGCCCGGCCGCGCACGACCGCCAGGTAGCGTCGTTTCACGGTATGCTCGCGAAACTGTTGCATGAGGTGACGCTCGGCTTCTACCGTGCGCAAAAACCACAAGGCCGCTGGTTTCTTTGTCAATCCGATGCACCGCTCGAACACGACCCGGCTTGCCCTTCTCCGCGAGCAGCTTCGGCAACAAGTCCGCCAACGTGACCGGCAAATACTTGTGGGCGCGTTTCCCGAATTGGGCGGCTTCGTAGCCATGGCGCATCGTAGTGAGCCCCGCCGGCTTATCGACGACCACGATCTGAGCATCCGCATAAACGATTCGCGGTTGCACGGCCGAACTCCGGTCGTTTTCAGAACTCAAAGGATAAACCATCGTACGCCAGCGCGATGCCGGCCGGCAGACTGCGGTTTGTCGCTTCATGTTCCAGGTCGTGCGACATGTGAGTCAGGTACGCCTTCTCGGGCCGTAATCTCCGGATTACCTCGAGCGCCTGATCCAAACTGAAGTGCGCGGGATGAGGCTTGTGTCGCAACGCATCGAGCACAAGAACGCGAAGACCCTCCAGCAAGCGCCAGCTATCCGACGGGATTTCGCTCACATCCGTGCAATACGCTACATCGTCGAACCGGAATCCCAGAACGTGGTACCGCGCATGAATGAGCGGAATCGGCACGACCGGTTGGCCCAAAAGATCGAACGGTTCTTCGGTAATCCGCCGAAAGGTCAGTTGTGGAACGTAGCCGCGGAGGTTCGGGTCCGGCTCTTCGTGAAACGCATAAGCATACGTTGTTGTTATCACTCGTTCAACTTCGTCGGTGCAGTAGAGCGGCATCGGGTGTCGAAGCAGGTGCGGAAACGGCCGGACGTCGTCGAGTCCGAACAGGTGGTCGGCATGATAGTGAGTGAACAGCACGGCGTGGAGCAAATCGACGTTGGCTCGCAACAATTGCAGCCGCAGTTCCGGCGGCGTATCGATGACGACATTGCCGCCCGGCAACCGCAGCAGAACGGCGCACCGATAACGATGATTGCGCGGATCGGTCGAACGACACACGGCACAATCGCAGCCGAGCATCGGCACACCGGCCGACGTTCCCGTGCCGAGGAAGGTGAAGGTTCGCGACTTGGCCATTGCCTCTTGCTCGTCGGACCGACTTCGTCAAAACCTCTCCGTGACGTGAGATTCGGGTTCCGTGATCGAAACCGCTTTATACCCACCCTGCGTCCGGAAATAGATGATCATTGCCAGATAGAGCACCGCCATGATCGCCGGGACCAAGGCGGTCCACTTGAGTGCCTCCTGACCGCCGTAAAGCACTGCAACTTTGACAGGCTGGCTATCGACCTCTTCGTACTCCTTCGCTGAGCTCCACCAGGTGTTGAGCTTCAGCAACGCGTTGGTAGCCTCATTCTTCTCGTCGCGCTGCTGCGCTACTTCAACCGCCCGTTCCAATTCTACGCCGTGCTTCTCCAGAACATCCAGCTTGGCACCATCCAGTCCTTTCACGTGATACAGACCTAGGAACGAATTCTCCTTGGCTGCTGCGTAACGCTCATATGTCGGCGGCGATTCGGCGATAAGCTTGTTGGTCGCAAAGTAGTCTTGCTGAAACCCGATCCCTGGAGCGCCGAGCAGGCCGGCCGACAACATTCCGACACCGCCGAGTGCGCCAATGGCAATCGCTCCACCCTTTGGAAACTGTTCTGATGCCACTGCCAACATCGTGGACCAGTAAAAGGTCTTTCCAATTCCGTAAACCGTCACCGCAATGAACACGAACCAGATTGCTGTCGGAGCATTACCAAGTAACAACAAGCCAATGGCCGCGCATATGGCGCTAACAAACAAAAGGCCGAGCGGCGAGATCTTATGAACGATTGGTCCCGCAAAGAACCGCAAGGCAAACATCAGCCCCGAGGTATATACGAAAAGGAGTAGTCCGAGTTGTTTGTTCTCGACAATCGTCCCTGTAATTTTCCCGATCCAGCTGTCGGTCCCCAGCTCGACATACCCGACCATCGCATGCAGGATCAGCAACAAGAAGAACATGGGCGCCATGATGGCGACTAGCATCGAACCATAGCTGACACCCGCCTCACTCGCTTCGGAACGCGGTAGCCTCTGTCCCAAGAACATCCATCCGTAGATTGCAACGGGAATGAGAAACAGCGACATTTGCAGTTCCCATGACACCTTGTAATCAACGGGTGTCCAGTCGCCGATCTTTCCCTGGTGCATGAAATAGGCGATGAGTCCGCCGACGATTAGTCCGCCCGGCCAACCCGCGTGGAGAATGTTGAGATAGTGCGTCTTTTGTTTGGGAAATAATGTTGCCGTCATTGGATTGACGACAGCTTCGCAAATGCCGTTGGCAACCGAATACAAGAAGAGGGCCCACCATAGATTCAGGGCGGTCATTTCTTTCCCGTATTTTGAATAGATCTCGCCCGTGAAGAGTTGCATCACGCCGGCGACAATGTGCAGTAGAAATGCCAACGCCATTAGCTTCCCGTATCCGACACGGTCGGCGATGAGCGCGCCAATCAAGATGACGATGCCGAATCCAATTAGCCCGCCGCCACTGATGCTTCCTAATTCGGTCTGCGTGAACCCATACTGGGCAGCCCAGTCGGCCAAGATGCCGGCGCGAACTGAGAATCCGACGCCATTGGCAAAGATCGCGAAGAACCCAGCCCACAGCAGACGTTTGGAGTTTGGATTGATTCCGTTGTCCATGGAAAGAGTTTCCCAAATTGGAGGGATTGGAGTTTCGATAACTCTATGAAACAAGCCGGCTTCGGTCTACATTGAGTGGCCACGTTTACAGGCAAAAAACCAGGCAGACGAAAGATAGATTCAATGCCATAATGATGGTTTGGCATCCAGGCAACGCGGAGGATTATGAGCTGATGGCCAAGCACATCTTCGTCACGGGTGGCGTCGTTAGCTCCCTAGGGAAAGGACTCACCTGTGCTTCCGTCGGCATGCTGCTGGAACATCGCGGTCTGCGCGTCCGACTACAGAAGTTTGACCCGTACATTAATGTCGACCCCGGCACCATGAGCCCGTTTCAACACGGGGAAGTGTATGTTCTCGACGACGGGGCTGAAACCGATCTCGACCTCGGCCATTACGAACGGTTCACCAACGCTCCGCTGAGCCGCGACTGCAATTTCACCACAGGCAAGATTTACCTTTCGGTTATCGAGAAAGAACGGCATGGCGACTTTCTCGGTCGAACGGTGCAGGTGATCCCGCATATTACGGATGAAATCAAAGACGCCGTTCGCAAGCTGGCGACCGACGATGTCGACGTGGTAATCACCGAAATAGGCGGAACGGTCGGCGATATCGAAGGTTTGCCGTTTCTCGAAGCTATCCGTCAATTCGCACTCGACGTCGGTAAACAAAACTGCCTCTACATTCACTTGACGCTCATTCCATATCTGAAGGCTGCGAAGGAAGCGAAAACCAAGCCCACGCAGCATTCCGTGGGACAGCTTCGGCAAATTGGTATTCAGCCCGATATTCTGATCTGCCGAACCGAACGAGAACTGGCGCGCGACGAGGCACAGAAGATCGCCCTATTCTGCAACGTCGAGCCGCAGGCGGTTATCGAGGAACGCGACAAGGAATTCAGCATCTATGAAGTTCCCCTTAGCCTCGTGGAAAATAAGCTCGACGAGTTGATTGTCGACAAGCTCGGTCTCAAGGCCAAGCCGCTTGAAATCAGCGATTGGCGCGCACTGCTCCAGCGGATCAAGAACCCGGCGCACGAAGTTTCGATTGCCGTGGTCGGCAAGTATATCAAGCATCACGACGCCTATAAGTCAATCTACGAAGCGCTGGACCACGCCGGCATTTCCTTGGATACGCGAGTATTAGTGCGAAAGGTGGAGGCGGAGGAAGTCGAACGCGAGGGACCTGAAAAGGTCCTGAGCGGCATGGACGGCATCCTGGTGCCCGGCGGCTTCGGCGAGCGCGGCATCTCCGGGAAGATCGAAACGATTCGCTTTGCCCGTGAACGTAAGATTCCCTACTTCGGGATCTGCCTTGGACTCCAATGCGCCGCCATCGAATTCGCGCGCAACGTCGTGAAACTGGAAGACGCCAATACAACCGAAATCGACCCCAACTGCCGGCATCCTGTCATTTGTTTGCTGGACGAGCAATACCGGATCACGCATCTTGGCGGGACGATGCGGTTGGGTTCCTATCCGTGCGCGCTGCTAGAAGGGAGCAAAGCTCATAAAGCATACGGTCAGCTCGTGATCACGGAACGCCATCGTCACCGATACGAGATCAACAATCAGTATCGCCAACAGTTCGCCGCACATGGTCTGATCGTTTCCGGAACGAGCGCGGACGGAAAGCTAGTGGAAGTAATCGAACTCCGCGACCATCCGTGGTTCGTCGCTGTTCAGTGCCATCCGGAATTCAAATCGAAGCCCACGAAAGCGCACCCGCTTTTCCGTGGCCTGATTGAAGCGGCATTAGAGCGGAAGGGTTCCCGAAAGAGTGAAGCGGATTTGCGGCGCGGCGAACCTACGCCGGAAGCGCTGGCGACGGTGTGACCCGTCAACTCCCCACGCTTCCGGCTCGTCGTCTCAGGTTACTTGATCTTCTCCGAAAGATCGTTGTCGCCGTCCTTGAGCGTCATTTTCTTGACCTTTGGATTGCGATCCATCAATTCGTGCCAGTAGACCACGTCGAGTTCGGCGCCCGTGGGCAGGCCCGTAATCTCGAATGTGCCGTCGGGCTTGGTCACGGCGTGGTAAGGATGGTCGAATATCCATGCGCATGCCTGCATCCAGGCGTGCTTATCGCATTTGATTTCGACGTAGTCATCACCTGATTTGAAGTCCATGCTCGGCTTGGCGTCGATGGGCGCTTCGCCTTTGGCCTGAATCGCGAGGTTCTTCCCTCCGTTGAAGGCAGCGTTTCCTGACCAGCGCGTGCTGTGTCCGATGTCGGCGCTGTTGAGCGCCTTGAACTTTTGTCCGGTCGGCACTTGTTTCTTGCCATCAAAGTAGCTCGGATACACGGCCACTACGCGGGGCTCGAACACGCAAAACGGCTGATCGATTGTTACGGGGTCTGAACGTTTCTTCTGTTCGTCGGTAAGTTGGAAGAACTTATCCTTTGGCGACCGTACCCACACGACTACGTTCTGGACACCTTTGTCCGGTCCGACGAGCCATTTAGAGTCTTTCGTGTCGTTCTTCGGATCTGGCTTGAGACAGTGATCTTTGTCCTCGTGTTTTTTCATTGCTTCCGCCAGGTCCGCGCGCGCGGGTGGATCGCCGTCATACGTTATTTTGCCTTTCAGCACGGCTTTGCCGCTCGCCAACGGAGTGCGCTCTCCGGCAGGGGCCGGAGTGCCGGCGCCCTTGTCGCCATCCGATTTCTTTTCAGCCTTCTTGTCCTCTTTCTTGTCGCCGCAACCGATCGAGCCGACCGACACGGCGAGCATTGGCACAAGAAACAGCAGAAACAGACTGGAAAAACGTTGCATACAAACCTCCCAGGAAAACAAACAAGAATACCGGCTGGCTAGCCGGAGTGAAATCACTTCTTCCACTCGATTTTGCCAAGATCGGTGACAACATCTTTGTCTATTTGGACGGGCCGCCCATTACGGCCTGCGGCGCCTCCTAAGAACCCAGATTCATGCCAGATCATCAGTTGGTGTTTTCCGGCCGGCGCATTCCTGATCTCGAATTTGCCGTCAGCGTCCGTGACAGCGAAGTATGGATGGTCGAAAACTCGCACCCATCCGTGCATCCACGGGTGGATGTTGCAAGCAATCTTGACGGGATACTTGTCGGGCACCAAATCCTTGATGCGAATCGGCTCGCCCTTTGCCGGAATTATCAGATTGCTGCCCGAATTTTTAGGTCCTCCGCCCCAATTCACATTATGGGCTACGGGCGCGCTGTTCTTAACCACGAGCGTTTGGCCTTCCCGAACTCCAACCGCCCTCGGCTCAAATTGACAGCACGGCTGGTCGATAACGACCTCGTTGGGCGCGAGTTGTGCCAGACCCGGGTGAATCTGAAGTTTCTTCCCTTCTTCAGGAACTAGCCAAATAAACACCCAACGCATTCCCTTGTTGGCTTTGTTCACAACCAACTCTTCGCTGACGACAGCGCCGTTCGCCTCGCACGCCTGTTTGTCTTGATGAGTTTTGACCGCTTCAACTGCCTTTGGCGGCGGCGCGTCCCCAGGCCAAACGATGTGACCCTTGATCGTGCCCCAACCATCGGCCTGCGCCGGCCCAATCACGAACAAGACGCACAACAGAGAAGCGAAGTGCGCGAAGTATGCAAAACCCATTTGCATCATTTCTTGTCGCCCATCGGTGATGGCGGTTTCATGCCGCGCACGGTCGGGAGATCAGTTACTTTAGGAAAGAACATCAGCACATCGCGGACGGCGAAGATTTGTTCGATCTGCGTCCCGTCGAATTCATGATACTTGGTGTCTTTGGTAAAGTTCGACGGCATTGGGTTGGGATAACTGATCATACGATCCGGATTGGCGATCCAACGGGCAGTCCATTCCGGTCGCAGTCGTTGCCAAGAAAGATCAAGCGGCGGCCCTTGGTCGCGTTCGGGATTCTTCGCTTTGAGCGATCCGACATTATGACAGCCTAAGCAAACTTCGTAGTTGGAAAGCAGCCGATATGCATCGGTGGCATATGCGCCCTCCTGTTCCCACTGGTTGACGGAAGCGCCAGCGATTTCTTCTATCGCCTTCTTGCGTTCGTCAAACAGCTTGTCCTTCTTGAGCCTCTCGACGTACTCCGCCGTTTCCTCACGCCAGAAGGAGTCGCTGCGCTGCGGAACGTGGAGGTACGGGTAGTCCAACCCGCCGCCCGGGTTACTTAGACGGTCGGAAGCGGCGAAGTAGTTTACTAAAGTCATCGCGTCTTCGTCGCTCATGTTGAACTTCGGCATTCGGAGCACGGCCGCCGGGCGAATGACGGTGGGGTTCTTCAAGAACTGGAAGAGCCATTCCGGCTGCGCTTTTTCGCCCTCACGCAGGAGCGGTGGCGGAAGTGCCGATCGAGCTTTCACGTAATCCTTGTAGAGCGGCAAGCGCGAGCCTAAGTACGGAACGAGCAAATCCGTGAAGGTTCCGCCGTTCGGAGCTGTCTTGGACAAAATCTGAAGCTTCATTTCCTCCACGTCGAGCTTGAAGTGGTTCGCAGCGGGCACATCGCGCACTTCATGGGCGTTGTTGAGAAAGCGAACCGCTTCGGTGAGACGAATTGTGTTCGGATCGCGCACGTCCGGCATGCCTGTGATGGTGAGCCGGTCTTTGTCGGGCGAAAGTTGACCGGTCCACTCGTTCTGTTCTTTGAACGGCTCGCGGTGATCGCTGGCGTAGTTAGAATTGTCTTTGCTATAGGCCATCGAATTCAGCACGTCGCGGGCCATTTCATTCAACTTGAACTCATAGCGTCCCGCGTCGACGAAGTGACAACTCGCGCAATTGAATTTCTCCAGCACGTGCTTGCCTTTGACGACGGCCTCCTTGTCGCCGCTCGGCCGATATACGTACGCTTGTGGAATGGGCTCAGCAACCAAGCCGAGGACGAACGTCATGACGGCTTCCCGTGCCTCGGCTTCGTCGCGGTCGGCCTGTGCGTTGTCCTCTACCGAGGCGTCTCGCTTAACGACCGACCGCGAGAAGCGGAACTGCGGCATGCGCAATCGCTCGTCCCACGCGCGGAGACGGTCGTAGTCGTAACTTCGTGGCTCGACTAGCTTCTGATTGAGAAAACCGTCGCGTTGATGGTGATCGAGCGCTTCGAAGAAAAACTGCTCGTACGGCTTCTTGTTGTCCTTTTCGCGCCATTCGAAGGAAGGCTTCTTCGGATCACGCGGATTGTCGCGTTGAGCCACGATGCGATAGTTGTTTTTCACCCAGGAGATCGCATCCTCGAAGGCGATGCGCTCCGGGTCATTTTTGCCCCAATCGTTGAGCGGCGTCCCGACCGGCTTGGCGAATTCAAAACCAGGAATGTCGTGACAGCCGTAGCAGCCGAGCTGGGTGATCGCCTTTCGACCGACGTACCACTTGAGCTTGTCCTCCCAACTCTCGTCGGTCCGGGATTTGGCGAGCCGTAGTTCGTCAGCATCCGGGCCTCGCAACTTGAAGGCCGCCTCCTGCGACTCCGTGAGTCCTTCGTTTTTGATCGCCGCTTCGCCCTCGATCCGATTTCCCATCGCCTTATCGAGATAGACCCGCGCGAGATGTTGAAGCGCCTCGATGGTTGGCGCGGCAGGATCCTGTTGCTTCCATTCCCCGGCCGACTGACTCATGAGCCACGCGGCAATTCGTGCGGCTTCGTCCTCCGTCAAATGCGTGATCGGCATTCGTGTGCGCGGGAAGTGAACATTGGGATTCATAATCCACTGCACGAGCCAGCGCCATCTTGCTTCCGGATCGGTGACTTCGGGTTTGATCTTGGCCGCAAGATCGCTTAAATTCGGACCGAAGTCGGCGGTGCTGATCACGGCGGGAGTCGTCGCGTCTGCCTTCGTCGTGCCGTCGTGCTTATGGCAGGCCAAGCAGCCCTTCTCCGTAAAAAGCTGCCGGCCACCCATTTCAATGATTTCTCCAGAGGCGTCTTTCTTGCCCTCGATCTTTTCTTTCCGAGCGCTTTCATCTTTGAGCCAATCGGGGAGCTTCACGACTTTGCCGTCGGCACTCTTGAGTTGATCCTTCAATGGAACTGGAACACCAGCCAACTCAAGCCGACGATTTACTTCGTCGAGCTCCAGCTTCTCCTTCTCGCTGATGGTGTGGTTTTTCAGTTTTTCCTGGAGCTCTTGCTGTCTGAAGAGGTTGGCCTTGCGGGCAGTTTCGTTGCCAGCGAGATACCCCGTACTTTCCTTGAAAAGGTAATAGGCAATGCCGTGAATCTCAGCGGCCGGGAAATCCGCTTGAGCGCGCTCTTCCGCGAACGGAGACTTTCGGAGAAATTCCGGGCTGTTGTTGCTGAGGTTATAAAAGTGCGGCATTTTCGTATCGGGCCGAAAATCCCGTGGCGATTCAAGCCAGCGGCGCGTCCATTCCGCATTGGTCTTTTCCGCGATGCGCTTCAGGCTCGGACCGACCTTGCGCAACGTCCCGGGTGGACTGAGGGGGTCGGCCGTCGCTTTCACACGTTCCGTCGGCGTCATCGCGTCAAGCGGCGGCGACGGCTCCAGACGCAAATCGGGACCGACCCAGCGGCCGTCTTTTATCCCTGGTATCTCATGGCAGCCAAAGCAACCGTTGTCCTTGACGAGGTTATAGCCGCGGAGGACCTTGGAACCCGGCGCGTCGATGGATCTGCCCGCACGCGCCTCGACCGATTCGCCATGCGGAAGCAAATCGGTCATCTGATGGTGGCACTTCACACAAGAGGACTCCAGAAAGCGAGTCGGGAGCATCGGGAAATCCCAATAGTGATTGGACTTCCAATTCATGGTGTGCTGCCATCGCCGCTGCTGTGTAGCGTCATTGGGCGCGTGCGATGCTAGAACAAAGTCGGTGGCACTACCTTGACCGCCGTGGCAGATCGAGCAGCCGAATTTCATCTTCGGATGCGGACTCGTATCACCGACAAACAGGTCAAGACGCGGGTGAACGCAATACTCGTTGATGCGGCTTTGCGTCAATTCTTTGCCCGAAATGGGCTTCAACCGATCGTCGTCGATGCTGAAGTCGACGGAGGCCTTGCCGAGTTTCTCTCGTCGATCATTCACCAGACCGATGGCTTCCTTGATCTTCTCACGTTCCTCGGCCGAAATCTCCTTCTTCAGCTCGCCTAGTGCTTGTCGCGAATACGCCGGCCGATCAATCCCGAGGTGACACGTCGTGCATTGATCGAACCGGGTGGCGTAGGTAAAGTTGTAGTCGATAGGTAAGTGGGAAAGCGTGATTTGGTCAATCTTCAGCGGCGACGCAAAGCCGTCAATCACCGGAAGTGCGCGGATGGAGTCATAGACCGTCCAGCGTTTCTGCTCTGCCAGCTTGGCGAAACGATCAAACTCATCGGTCAGGTTCTTAAGTTTGCGTTCGGCATCATCCACACGTTGGTTGACCTGGGCCAAATCCTGCTTTAGTTTCTCCTTCTCCAATTCCAGCTCGTCGAGCACACGTTGCTTCTCGTTTAGCTCCGTTTGCAGATTAACGACGATGTTCTGCATGGCCTCGGCTTCTGAAGCGAGGGCCCGATGGAGGCTCGTTCCTTCGTCCGCCTCGTTACGTTCGTCAACCGCAATGTTGTACTTGCTCACCGCGGAGTCATAATCTGCCTTTACCTGTTGGTACGACGCCTCAGCTTTGACTCGCCTTAGTTCCAGTTTGTCGCGCTCATTGCTTTGCCCGGCCAGTTGCTTTTCGCGCGCGTCTCGCGCCGCCGCTAGCTCCGATTCGGTTTGCTCAATTTGAGCAGTTTTCTCTTTTCCTGGCACCTGCTGGATCAACTCACGCAGCGCTATCGCCTCTTCCACGTCGCGGAAATCGCGAGCTTCGACCTTAAACGGCCGGTAATAATCCTGAGCGAACATCCAAATCAAGCTAAGCAACATCACCAGACACGTGGCGCCGAACACGATGTCCAGAATGCGTTGGCTGCGATAATGTTGGTCCGTAGCGGCCATGAAGAATCAACCTCGCTAACGCGTCAGGCTCATCAAATGTTCAAGAAATATTCCGGAATATACACGATGTACTTCAGATTAATCGTCCAGCGCAAAACCATCTTGATCGGCAAGCACGCCATGAAAAGGACCAGCGTCATCAACGTCATGTAACGCGTGAAACCCATCTTGATAAAGAATGGGCGGAAAACGGTTTTTGCCAGGAGCGGCGGCAGCACCAGGAAGTAGATCAAGACGAGGATAATCCCCGGCGCTTCGCGCAAGAGAATTCCTCCGATTCCCTGCCCCTCGGCAAACGTCTTTCCAACCAGGCCCACCCAAAAGTAGTCGGACAGATTAACGTTGTTGAGCGGCAATACCAAGTGCGGATCCCAGTACTGGAATGGACCAAAGAAGTTCCAGTTTGGCCCTCGCAGAAAAGTTCCCAGCACAATCAACGTCACCCACAAGACAACGAAGCCCAGGAGGAACGTCGCCACCGCGAACTTCCGCTGCGCGTAGGTGAAATAGCCGTTTCCTTTTTGATTGAAATCGATGTACGGAACCGCCATCAAACCGATGATGATAAAAGTCGGCAAAACGACGCCGGCCATCCAGGGGTCGTAGTAAACGAGCATTTCTTGCAAACCGAGGAAGTACCACGGCGCTTTGGACGGATTCGGCGCCTTCGCACTCGTTGCGGGCTGCTCCAACGGCGCTTTAAGCAACACGCTCCACACCACCAAAATGACGGTCAACACGATCATCGCGAGCATTTCGGTGTAGACAAGGTCGGGCCACACCAGGACTTTTTCGTCCTCGGTCTTTTCCAACACCGGCTCACCACGCTCCAGCCGCTCATCGTTTAGTGCCGCCCGGCGGAGCCCTAGCCAGGTAAAGTAGCCGACGGTGAAGATCAACATGGAGATGGGAACGTTGTCTTCCTTCGTAATAATGAGGCGGAAGTTTGGATCGGTGATGGCCCATCCGGAAACAAACAAGCCGATATTAAGAATCGCCCAGGCTACGGCAGGCTTCGTAAAGAACCGGTAACCCTTGAGCAGGATGACGAAGCCGGCGACGGAGATTACGAAGTACGTCACCGGACCCATGAGCCAATCGACGAATCCTTTCGCCCACTGCGGGATGACCCACGCTGCATGTTCTCGATCATGCACCGCCTGATTCGCCTTGGTGACGGCTTCTTGTGCCGTGTTCAGATCGGCTGACGAAGCATTTTGCTCCTCCAAGTCGGTGACTTCGTTCTCGGCTTCAAGCCGATCGGCCTGGGCCGCAGACAAACGTTGCCCGTTTATGAAGTACGCACCGGCATGCACCAGAAAAATGGCGGCCACGATGCTCCAGATCATGACCTGGGCCATGTTGCGTTTCGAATACCAGTACGCCACGAAGCCGACGTTGAGTAGCACGACCAGCAAGTAGTAAACGCCGATTCCCGTCTGGATAGCCGGCGTTAAGTTCGTGTGCATAGCCGTATCTCGTAAACCTTTCGCTAAGCCGGGGGCGGCTAAAGTGCGCCGCTAATGCCGCCGTCCTTGCGCACCCGCCAGAAATGGACCGCAATGAGCAGCGCCACCGCAAGCGGAATCGCCACGCAATGGAGCACGTAAAAGCGCAGCAGCGTGTCTTCACCGACGAAGCGCGCACCGAGCAGGAGAAAGCGCGCATCGCCGCCGGAATGAATTAGCTCAACACCGCCGATGCTCAAAAGCTTCGCTCCCGGACCTTCGTAACCGAGAAGCGGAGTCGCGCGCGCCATGTTGCTACCGACGGTGATCGCCCAGATGGCAAGTTGATCCCACGGCAGGAGGTAGCCCGTGAAGCTCAGTAGCAACGTCAACACCAGCAGTATCACGCCCACGCCCCAGTTGAACTCCCGCGGCGGCTTGTAACTCCCGGTCAAAAACACGCGGTACATGTGCAGCCAAATCGTGATCACCATCGCGTGAGCGCCCCAGCGATGCATCTCGCGGAGGACGCCGAGGGTGGCCACATCGCGCAACTTAAGGATATCGTTGTAGGCGTGTTCCAAGGTCGGGCGGTAGTAGAACATCAACAGAACGCCGGTCACGGTTTCGACGAGGAACAGAAAAAACGTGATGCCTCCCATGCACCACGTGTAGCTAAGTGCAATGCCGCTCTTTCGCACGGAGACCGGGTGCAGGTGCAAGAAGACGTTGGTAAGCATCACGACCACGCGATTGCGGCGATCGCGCGGCGCGGGGTGGCGGAAGATGCTTTTCCAGATCTGAGTGCTGCGGATATAGTCACCGACTGACATTGATCAGTTATCCTTGGTCAATGGTCTGTATCACTACGAGCGACATCACGTCTTGATGAATGACTCCGGATCGTTCCACTGTCCGAGTTCCTTCTGGAACTTTCGGCTCTTGTCGACCACGAGTTGGCCGTCATCCGCGATGCCGATGGCCCAACGTTCGAGCGGCCGCGGCGCGGGGCCTTCGAAGTTCACGCCGCTGATCTTGAACCCGCTGCCGTGGCATGGACATTTGAATTTGCCCTCGCGCTCGAGCCAGTTGGGCGTGCACCCCAGGTGGGTGCAAGTCGTGCTCAGGGCATAAATCTCTCCGCCGTTACGAACGATCCACGTTCCCTGGCTCTTGAATCGTTCCACCACTTTCCCTTCCTCAAATTGCTTCGGATCGCCAACCTTGAACTTGCTCGGCGGCTCGGACAGTACATTCGGGAACAGAAATCGCACGGTCCCCAGCAACATCCCTATCAGACCCAAAGTCATCGTGGTCCAGCCGATCGCGAACCAACTCAGGAAAAAGCGCCGATCCTTACCCTTGGCGCCGGGCTTCGCCACCGACGGCTTGGGCGGGACAGGCGCTTTCGCTGGCGCCGCGGGCGTTGCCACTGCCGCGGCAGGGGCCGAAGCGGGTACGGGTGACGGTGTGTCCGGCATAAGGTCAATCGCTCCGAACGCAGTTTTCGGTTAGTGCAGATTGGATCGATTTAGGGAACTTTGTAGGTCCACGATTCGGCTTGTCAACACGTTTGCCGACATTACCGCTTCCTCAATTAGCAAAGTGGATGCCAATAGCAGGAGGCCCAATCCACTGCGATTTGACGGAGGTCGGCCGTACGAGTTTCTCAGCGGTGGAAATCTTCTCGCACTCGATTCCCGACGCTGAGAAAGGGTCCGTATTTTGGCAAGCGCTTCAGGAATTGCAGACCGCGCAAATGCGCTCAGGCGTGACAGGCTGAATCAGACCTTTTTCGGTGACAATCCCGTTTATGAGCCGCGCCGGCGTAACGTCGAATGCCGGGTTGTAAACGTTGATCCCGTCCGGAGCAGTTTGGCTTCCGAAACCATGTGTGATCTCCCGTGAATCGCGCTGCTCGATCGGAATGGCATCACCGTTTGGAAGACTTAGATCGAAAGTGCTCGACGGCGCCGCGACGTAGAATGGGATACCATGAGCATGCGCCAGGAGAGCAACGCCATACGTGCCGATCTTATTGGCCGTGTCGCCGTTAGCCGCGATGCGGTCCGCGCCGACAATCACCAAGTCGACGCGCCGCTCCTTCATCACTTGAGCGGCCATGTTGTCGCAAATGAGCGTCACATCGAGGCCGTGCTGCTGAAGTTCCCACGCAGTGAGGCGCGCACCTTGAAGCAATGGCCGGGTCTCGTCGGCAAAGACGCGAAAACGCCGGCCACTCTCGGCAGCCGCGAACATCACCGCTAGGGCGGTACCGTATTCCGCCGTAGCCAAGCCGCCGGCATTGCAGTGAGTCAAGATACCTTGCCCTTCTTTGATCAAGGGGGCGCCAACGACGCCAATCATCCGACAAATTCGACGATCTTGTTCCTCTATCGCGACCGCCTCCCTCCACAGTGCGTCTACCAACTCGGCCGCCGATGCATTCGATTGCTCGCCGGCCACACGCTTCATTCGGTCCAGCGCCCAGAACAGGTTCACCGCCGTCGGTCGGCTGGTTCGAAGATAGGAAATAACTTGATCCAATCGATCCATAAATGATCGTCGATCCTTGTCCCGAGTTTCCTGCACTCCGACAACCAATCCCATGGCGGCGGCGATGCCGATCGCCGGGGCGCCACGAACACGGAGTGAGCGAATCGCCTCCCAAACTTCTTCGACGGTATGGCAATTCCGATACTCAATGCGGGTCGGCAAGAGAGTTTGATCAATTAGGCGAACATGCCCTGGGATTTCACCAACCCAACAGATCGTGCGAATGGAATCTTCCATAGGAAAGGAAATGTCCTTTTTGTCGCGCAAGGTTCGAACTGCTGATGCGTCTATTATTAAGAACCCTATTTCGGATTCGCAGTTTCTCGCAAATGAACGCCCTTGCTGCAACGAATAACTAACAACTGGAAGAGAGTTCATTGCGCACCGAGACGGATCAAGTGCACTTTAAGGAAATGTTTAGCGATTTGCCGGCAGGATGCGAGTTCATTGCGAACCTCCATCCTTGTCGCATCGTCTAAATGAGAGGTAGAATCGCGTCTCGTGGGTTCGGGTTCGTTTTCGCCGCTTGCTTGATCGCCCCGTATCGTATCGCGGCAACAACAGTTGGGTTTTTGACTTCGATGTCGACAGAACCAGCAGTGCGTGTTGCTCGCCTGCCCCAGATCGGCCGCTATCAGCCGATCAACCGCATCGCTACGGGCGGCATGGGCGCCGTTTACAAGGCCTGGGACATCGACAACGAGCGCGCGGTTGCACTCAAAGTCCTATCACCGGAATGGACCTCAAAGCCGGTACTCCTTCGCCGTTTTCAGCTCGAAGCCCACCATGGAAGCCAGCTCGGGGAACATCCGAACGTAGTGAGCTTCTACGAATCGGGTGAAACGGCTGGGCTACACTATCTTGCATTGGAGTTCGTGGACGGCGTCGATCTAAAGGACTACGCGGCGGCTGTCGAACATCTGGATGTACATGAAACTCGCGACATCATCACGCAGGCGTCGCGGGCCATCGCTCATCTCTACCATCATGGCATCACCCATCGCGATGTGAAGCCGTCAAACTTTCTCATCGTAGATCGCGAGGGTAAACCTCACCTCAAGCTCATTGATCTAGGTTTGGCGCGCAACCTCGAGGATGACGACGAATCGTGCCGGGTCACTCGACCTGGAACGACGCTGGGCACGGTCGACTATATCGCGCCGGAACAGGCGCGAAACAGCGGCGCGGCCGATGTCCGCAGTGATATTTACGCACTCGGCTGCACGTGGTTTCACCTTCTCGCGGGTCGGCCGCCTTTCCCGGAAGGGAGCATTACCGAGCGTATTCTGCAACACGTCGAAACAGAGCCGCCCGACATTCGCACGCTAAATCCTTCTGTCCCTGATGCAATGGCCGACGTGCTTCATCGCATGCTCGCCAAAGACCCAGCTGACCGGTACCAAACTCCCGCCGCGCTAATCCGCGAGTTGGAATCGCTGATAATCCGCAAGTCGCGCGTCACAAAGGATCTTCTCGCGGGCTTGGCCAACGGCCAAGAAGCAACACTGGCGCCGCGGCCCACTGACCGGCCTCGCCGCCGAAAAACCGGGAGTTCGCAACAACTTCGCGTGTTTCAAGACGACGTAGACCGAGCATTTGCGAAGAAAAAATCGCCGCGCTCACGTACAAGAGCTAACTGGCTACTTTGGCCTTCTGTTGTTGGGATCACGTGCCTTATCGCCGGGTTCTTGTGCGTTTGGGCATTGCAGCAGCCGGTTGACCCGATTCCGGTCGTCGACGATCCTCCGGCCTTGTCCCCGGCAACATTGGCGCCACAAGTCGAGCCGTTGAAGCCAGCACCCCAAACGGGAATCACCAAACGGACTCCCAAGGTAGGTCCGCCTACCATGCCGGCTGTTCCGCCAATTCGTTTCCCGTTGGATCGCTCGAGCCTGGCGTTCAGGGACCGCTAATCGTATCTCCCGGTTCCCATAAAACAGACTGCATGCGGTTCGCGCTTTTGGGTGATCATCCGGACGGCTTGAACGCAGCCGAAGCTTTTTCCAAGTCTGGCCGACACACCGTAGTGGCATATTGCGGGCACCCCGAGGGAGCGGCGTCGCTCAATCGCCGAGGAATGACGGTTCGCAGCCATGAGGACATTGAGGAAGTTCTCGCCGATCCGAGTATCGACGCAGTAATCGTCGCGAGTCGTCCGAACATACGCGCCGCCCAATTACGACGCGCACTGCAATCGGAACGCCACGTTCTTTGCGTCCATCCTGTCGAATCGACTCTGGACCCGGCCTACGAGGCGGCAATGCTCCAGGCGGACATCGGCCGCGTGCTGTTACCCATTCTGGTAGAAGGACTTCACCCCGCAATCCAAAAACTGGCGCATGCAGCTCGAATCGGCGACGAAGGGCTGGGCGCCATTCGACTCGTTCAAGTCGAGCGCCACATCACCGGCGACTTGATGAATGCCACCGAAACAAGCGACGCCAAAGCGAGCTTCCCTGGCTGGGATGCACTGACCGCGCTCGGCGGTGACCTCGCCGAAGTTTACGCGTTTGCCCGCGCCGAGGAAGTAGCGGTAAATGAACCCGTTCTGCTCGGCGGACGATTTGACCGAGGCGGACTGTTTCAAGCCACTTTTGTGCCACGCCAATCGCGCCCCAGTTGTCGCTGGAACGTCATCGGTGCAAATGGAAAGGCGGAGCTCGAATTCGCGGACGGTGTGACAGGCCCTGCGTCATTGACATGGCGGCGTGACGCCGATGCGGAACCTAAACGCGAGCAATGGGAGGCGTGGAATCCGGGGCCGCGATTGGTTGAATTGTTTGAAGCGGCTGTTGCTGCATTCGAAGCAAGCGGGCGCGCCAAGCCGAATGTCGTTCGCCCGTCATGGCACGACGCGGTTCGATGCCTTGAGCTCGATGACGCGGCCCGTCGGAGCATTGCGCGCCGACGAACCAGCACAATGGAATATCAAGACGCGTCGGAAGAAGTCGGTTTCAAGGGGACGATGACATTGGTGGGTTGCGGAATGCTATGGGCCATCATCGGCTTGGCCGTGGGATCGCGCTGGCTGCCTTGGCTAGGATGGGGCATCATTCCGATCCTCGCCGCATTCCTGATTATGCAAACTCTGCGTTGGCTCGTCCCGCGAGCCAAATAACGAGCCGGCTTGCGGCCTAGCGTCATATCATCCGTGCTAAGCCACAAGCGGCATCGATTCGTCGCTATTTCGTAACCTTCAGGCCGAGTACTTTACCCGGCGTTAACAACTTGTAAGGCGTCGCCGGGAGACCATTCGCAAAGAAGGTCGCGTAGTAAACCTGATCGTCCAGCCCGATAACGAACAGTTCGGGGTTGTTGTTCAGATCGAATCCAACGTCGAGGTTCTTGACCTGACCCGGCGAGGCCAGGACGTATCCTCCGCCGAACGGATTGCCGTTGCCGTCGAACCGGTGCACGTAAACGGTCTGATCCGTTCCCAACACGAAGATCTCCGGATTATTTAGTGCGTCGTGCGCCGGAATGATCTTGGTGACGGTCTTCGCTCCAAGCTGAGTATAGCCGCCGATCGGCACGCCGTTGGCATCATACTTCTGGTAGTACACCTTGTCATCGAAGCCGATGACGAAGGTTTCCGGCCTGCCGGCTGGATCCTGTGCGACGGTGACGCTCTTAACCGGTGCTGGGGCCGTCAGGATCCACGGTCCGGCCGAGTTGCCTTGCTTGCCGAACTTCTGCGTGTAAACCTGGTTGTCGAAACCGACAGCCCAAACTTGCGGCCGTTTGATAGAGTCATGTCCGACGAAGATCTGCTTGACGCCGACGCCCAGAGGCTGCGCGGCGAAGTACGTTCCAATCGGATTACCGTTGGCGTCGAACTTCAAAGCGTAGAGTTGATTGTCGAAGCCAGTGACAAAGATCTCCGGCCCGCCCGACGACGGAATGTTGCCGACCACGACTGCCTTGAATCCTCCCGGAGCGACCAGTGACCACGGCCCGGTCGATGCGCCGCTGCCGTCGAACTTCTGTGTGTAGATCTGATCGTCGGAACCGATGGCGAACAGTTGCGGCAACTTGTCCGATTTTCGGCCGACGACGAACGACTTGAACGTTCCGCCTGAAGTCAGGAAGTAGCCGCCGATGGGGTTGCCGTTGGCATCGAGACGTTGGGCATAGACCTGCGCGTCCAACCCGCGAACGAACGCCTGTTCGAGCGGCGCCGGCGCTTTGAGGCGGATCATGAAACTACCGCGGCCGTAAGTATGCGCAACGAGCAATTCTTCGCTGGTCTTGGGATCAGGGATACCGGTTTCGGGGTTGACGTTGCCGAGGGCCAATTCGAGTCGCGTTACTTCCGCGTTCGGCAGGTAACCACCTTTTACGGGCGCCCCGTCGTTAGCGACGTTCGGAAACACCGTCCAGGTCTGACCCTTGTTTAGGGAGCGGTACACACCGCCTTCACCGCCGATGTAAAGAATCGGATGTGTCGGGCCGTTCGGTTGGCTGGGATTATCGAGAATCGCATAGCGCCAATCGGCCTGAATCGTAGTTATGAATCGCAAGCGCGTCTCGGTAAGGTCCGCTACGCCAAACGGTGTAATGGTCTTCGTGAACACGTCACCCGTAACGTTGATCCAGGTTGCGCCTGGAACGGCGGAGTCAGGCATCCAAAATACACCCGTCAGGGTGACGGCGTAGGCTTCGTGACTGCCGCGCCTCGGATTGGTGACGATTTGCTGGACCGCAGACCCATCAAGGCCTTGGGCCGTCCCGAACTGGATCCAGTGTCCGCCGCCGTCGAACGTTACAAAAATGTTTCCGGTGTCGTAGCCGATGTAAATGAAGTTGTCGGTTTGCAGTGTCGGGTCAGACGGATCGGGCGCTCCGAACGCCAAGGCTTGCGCTCGGACGTTGTCCATCGGCCCACCCGTTGCTTGCGGTTCTCCAATGACGAACCAGGTGTAGCCGCCAGGCAGGCCGCCCGTCCGGAAGATTCGCCCTGCACCAGAGCCGACAACGACCTGGTCTGGGTTAATCGGGTTTACGGCAAAACGGAATCCACCGGTGCTCGGCCATTGCGGATCGACCGGCGCCTGAAGCAGGCCGACGGTGTGGCCGATGTTGTTGACCGTAAAGAAGTCGGTGGTGTTGCCGCCGCAGCACGGCCATTTGAAGTGGAACACCGTGCCCGAGCCCGTTTGGTCTGTCTCGACCCAAGACGCATCGCCGGTCGGACCGGTCCACTGAATATTGCCGTTCGTTAGAATGTCCTTGTCGGATGACGGCGTGCCGTTATCCTGGGCTGCACCGTAGAACATTGAGCCACCCTTGTCAGCAGCGCTTTGACTCGGCTGGGTAGCGCCACCGTAGAACTGGTTGATCTGCAAGTTTCCATTAACCGGACCGAACGGCGTCAACGCCGTGCCGACCCCGAAGCTGAACGTGCCGTCACCCTTATCGACAGCAGTGAATATGCCCTGATCATCACCGAAGATCAAGCGTGCGTGACCGGTCAACGGGTCGAGCATGGACACCACTTCATGCTGGTCAACAGAACCGGCCAGCATCTCCGTGAACGGTGTCCATCGAGCGAATGTCGCCCGCAGGCCCTCGTTGTTAAACGTGGAAATCAGGTTTGGCTCACCGGCGTTGCCGGCATATAGGGTTGACGGATTGGCGAATGGCGAATCTGGATCCCGGAACAGATTCAGATACGGTATGTCCCCGAGGATTGCAGGCGGATGACCATATGGAAGGTTCTCCTTCGTAGCCTTTAGCGTAATTGAGCCCTTCGTCTGGAAGTACAACTTGCCACCGTCATTGCGGAAATTGTTGAAGGCCACCAACGCGTGGGGATCGTGCAAGCCGGTTATGTCGAGTCGAATCACCGGGTAGGACACTTGTCCCGGCACCGGTCCCGCGCCGCCGCCGAGGTATACGATGTTCGGATTCGTGGGGTCGAGCGCGATGCTGATGTCATAATTCCCTTGTCCGGTCATTATGTCTATGTCGGGACGCAAATCGTCGTTAGTTGGGGTACAAGGCGGCAGCGGAGCACAATCCGCCGCGCCGATCTTTACCTTCGTCCAATTCTGACCGAAGTCCTTGCTTACAAACAGCCCATCCGTGTTGCCGGCAGGCGTAGAGATCCATGCAAAAACCCAGCCCTGGTAACTGAGGTCTTGGGCCTTGCTGCCGCTGAGCGCTGGGGTTGCCAAAACAATGCGGCCCTTATCGCCGTTGGGATTATCCACAGGATCAGTGACGGGAATTGGAGTATTTGAAACAAAATCTCGGAGCAGCGGATTTCCAACGAGACCGGCCAACAGGTTCCATCCCGAGCCGCCATTGGAGCTGAGATAAACCCCCTGCCCGCGCCACGCAGCGTACGCCAGGCGCAGATTGCCGGTGATAGCATCGGCGGACGCCGGAGCAAAGACGATGTCCGTGGGGTCGGCGAACCCGGTTTGGTTGGGTACGGGTGTCAGCCGGAACCAATGTTTCCCGCTATCCACGCTCTTCCAGATACCACCTTGAACCGTTAGTTCACTGTCGCTGTCTGATCCTGTGAGCGCCACATACACGACTGCCTCGTTCGGCCCGACCGGCGATGGTTTCGGATCGACGACGATCTTGAACGCAGAAGCCCCGAAAAAGCGATGGTCGCGCTGAGCGAACGGAAGCGTGTTGTTCGTGCTATCGAGGAGCGTCCACGTCGCACCCCCGTCCATCGACCTGAGTACGCCGCGACCTAAACCGGTGCCGTTCGGTTCCCCGTCTGGATAGGTGTCCCCTTCACCCGTAGCGACGAACACCATCGTCTGCTTCGGATCGTTATTCCGCCCGAACACGCCGATGCCGCCGATGTTGATGCCGAAGGTTGGCCCGAAATCGGTCAACGGTACCCACGTCGGTCCCAACGGATTCGACGTCATGAAGTTGGTAGTTTTCCACACACCGCCGCTAGCCCCGGCGACGAAAACCGTGTTACCCGATGGATCAGACGGATCGACCGCAATGCCGCCGATTCGGCTCGAGTTCGAGTTGTTGTTGTTTGATGCGGGTCCTACCGGGGTCCATGTCTGCTGAGCAATGGGCAGCGACTTGTCTGCATTGAAAATACGGAAGCTGATTGCCGCCAAATCCGCGACTGGTTCGCCGAGCCCGGTCTGCGAGATTGCTTTCTGCAATACGAGAGACCAGGCATTCAGAATTCCCGAGAATACCGGCGACTCGTTGGTGATGATCAACCGATAGGTGCCGCCCGATGGCTTGCCTATGAGTGGGAAGAGCGGCTTTTGGGGATTGAACCTGCCATCGAAGGGCGCCGGGGCGTCTTGGATTGCGTTCGTTCCTCCTTGCGGTGTGGTGGCGTTGTCGTCGAGAATTGTGCCTTTGAAATCCTGATGCGACTGAGTCGTGCCCGGTTCCGTGAAGAGCTTGATTTCGGTTCCATCCGGCGCGATCAGCTTGCCCGTCAAGAAACGGGTGTCGGGGAAGTTGATATCCAAGCCCGGACTGCCCGCGTTACCAATCGTAACACCCTGGATAACGAAAGACTCGGGCACATTAATCGTCGTTATGATCGTGCTGTTCGGCCCGATGAAGAAGTCGGTGAGGTTGGCGTACAGCTTGGATTCCGTTCCGGCGCTCGGTTTCTGGAACAAGATGTCGACACCGGCATCCTTTTCCGTATCCAGCAATTTGCCGCCCTTGGCCATAGCGGTGGAGTTGAATGTAATAGTGTAGGTCCCGCTCAACTGCTGCGCTGGGAAGCCGATCCGATACGTTCGCGGGAAACTCGGATCTGCATCGGTGCCGAGCGGATTTGGCGTGATCGTGAACGGACCGTTGATCAATCCGGCCGGCCCTATCATCCGCAAGATCGATGCCGGCGTGATGCTTCCCGGTTGCATGTCGCGATCGAAGGTGACGTCGATGGAAGTGACGGTCTTGTTCAACACCAGGTTATCGGCCGTCACGGGATTGCCGGCGACACCGGATTTTTGCACATACGGTCCCGGCACGATAATGGGAAGCGTATCGCGGCTATAGGGCGCCAAAAAGTTTGGACCATTGTTGAGCGGCGTCGGCGCTGCGTACGAATCGCCTCCCGTAGTAATAGTGGATAAATCACCCACGATCGCGTTGGCGTTCTGGTCCATGCAGTTGCCGAGGACGTAAGCGGCAGTTGGACAACCCGGCGTTCCCGGCGTGCCCGTCGGCTTGCGGATACGGTCCCGCACAGCGGGCAGAACAACGTAACTGTAGGTTCCCGTCGCAATCTGCGGATTTGTGAAATGAATGAAAAACGAATGCGCTCCAAGGCCAGGCACATTGTCTAACGCGATCACTTGATCGACCGCGATATCCACGAATGATGCGAGTGGGTCAGTGCTCCGATACTTGGCCTGCACTTGTGCTGGTGTGAAACTTCCGGGATCGACCCAGCGGTCAAAGATAACCGCGAAGCCGTCGACCAAGGGCAAACCCTGGGAATTGAAGGTACTGTTGAATTCGAAGCCAGCGACATTTACGCCTTGCGCGGGCCCCATGGTGCTATCCAGAATGCGTGGACCGGCGGCGATAACCGCAGTTGCCGCCCAGATGTGCTGGCGCAAACGTGTTGGGGTCATTGACGTCGTCGGGCGCTCGCCCGCCGTTATTGTTATGACCCCATACAGCGTAGATTTTGCCGGCGGCTACCGCCAATCCCTGGTTGTCGCCCAACCCAAACACCTGGTCGGCAGCCTCGTTGCCGTCCGACTGGTTACCCGGAATCGGCTGAAGCACGATTTGGTTGCCGGTGACCGTATCCGTCGCGCTCAGGGACGGATTCAGCCACGGTTGTTTGTTGAACGAAAAGCCGCCGTCGATGCTCGCCGTCACGGTGTTGACATACCGCCGGTTCGAAGCGTCGTATCGATTATCAAGGAACGACACCACGAGGGTACCGGTGTGATTATCTACAGCAATTGAAGGGTGGAACTGTGCGCGGGTACCCTCTGAATAGCCATCGAGTCCGTTGTCGTCGTTTACGATGCCGCGGTAATCCCAACTCTCGCCTCCATCATCGGATGTGTAGAGCGAAATGTTGAAATCCGTGTCGGTGAATGCGACGTAGAGACGGCCCTGGAACGGGCTGAAGGCGCCAAGTGTATTGTCCGAGGCGATTACGGGAGTGGAGGCAATGCCGCCGAACGGATTCCACGTGGGCGGCGGGTTCAAGTAGCTTCCGGACTGTATGCCGCCCCTGAGGCCATAGGGCCCAGGAAGTGGCGGCAGGAGGGTTATCGCAGTTTCGGCCTCGGGTGTCAGACGGCCGGTAAAACGAAGGTTCCAGGTCAGCAGGTTGTTGACGGGTGGCATCTCGGAGCTCGCTCGGAACTTCGTGATTTTCAGTCGCCACTCGCCAGTCGCGTTGTCAACCGTAAACTCCTGCGGCAAATCGCCGACTTCAGGCCGGAAGTGTGCAGTATACGGCGACTCGGACGTCGGGTCATTTATCCGGCGTGGAACGCCGAAATCGAAGACGGTGTCCCAGATCGTACCGGCCACATCAGGGTCAGGCTTGATCAATCCCACATGATCGCCGTCGGTGCAGATACCCCTGCCGTCGACCGCCGTCCCCGCGGCGTCCGTGTTGTTTTGAAACAACGTGACGGTGCCAAGTCCACTGTCCGAGGGGGGGATTAGTTCCGCCTTCATCGTTTCACAGTCGACACTCTCAATGTTCAGTGTGACGCTCAGCCCGGTTACTTCTGTACCGAATGTTGGGAACAAACTCCCAAAGTTGGCGTTGGTCACGTCGATCTTGTACACCGATACGCCGGGAGTGTGATTGCCCGTTCCGGGATCCACCGCATCACACATAAAACCAGCCGTAGCTGAACTACAAGTGCTAGTCGGGGGCGGGAGAAGCAAGCGATTACTCGTGAGCAAAACGCCGACACCGCCGTCCTTGATCCGGTTGGACATTATGACATCCGGTTGATTCGGAGGGGGTGGGAGGACGTGGCGGAAGTTATCCCAAACGGCGGTGAGCTGCCCCGCCGCCACGTCGGGATTGTTCGGGTTCGGGTCAGGAAACATCTTCCCCTGGCTCACCGCTAGTCGCGGCGACGACATGCGATCGCCGCCCGCATAGGTGACGTCGTGGAGAAATTTCTCTGTGGAGAAGGTGCTGCCACCGTCCGCCGAGGCGATCACCTTAACTGTATTACCCTGATAACTTGCCGGCGCAAACTCGAACGGTGCGTAGTTTGTGTTCCAGGCAACGTACACGACCCCAAGGCCAGTGGTCGGATCGACATTGGGGTTGGTCTGAGTCGGACCTTGCGGGTCGTCGTACGAGGAAACGGTGTTGTCGACAACGACTACCGGATTGTAAACGGCTTCAAAACCAAGACCACCCTCCCCCCCCGTTCCCTGGTTGTACCAACGAGCGAGAATCTTGTTGGTGAAATTCATGGGAAGGGTAAGATTACCAGTTACGCCATTAAAATCATACCGCTGCATCACAAGGACACCGAGTGAATAGTCGGCCGAGTACTGCGCGTAGACCACATAGACATGGCTGATGTTGGTGGGTGCCCCGGTGCCTCGATCGATCGCGATGCTCGGTTTGGACACTCGAGGAAAAGCGATCCCCTGAGGGTTCGGAACTATAGTTGGATCGAGAAAGTTCAAGGGCGCCTGGACACCACCACCCCATGTATTTCCGCCGTTGATGCTACGCGCCCCTTGAATCAACGTATCCTGGGTCGACTGTAATACGGGGTTCGGTGGAACAATGTGATTGAGCCAAAACGCCACCATGTCATTTGGATCTCGGGGGCTGACTACCACTACCGGATCCAGTTGATTATTGCTGCCGCCGTTCGAAACATCGTTGAGGGCCGTAAGCTGTGCGGGCGGTATCACCGCAAGCAACGTCCGGTCTTCGAGCGTTTCAAGTCTCAAAGGACTGATCCAACGATGCGTTCCGCGACGAACGCCTCGATCCCGGCGGCGCATTAAGGATTGCGTCGCACGTTGCTTGCCATCAAATACCCGCGTGAGGGACATGAATCGCATGGGGGGTTTCCTCGCTAAAGCGCACTGCTAACGAAACGTGAGCCTCCGGTTCCGGGGACTCGGCACCCCGAACGGGTCGGCTCCGGGGCCAACATTCACACCATAAGAATGCACGTAAACCGTAGTGGTAAAGACAAACTCCCACCTACTTAATCCGAACGACCACAAACCCGGTTGCAAGCACCGCGCGGCTGCGAGTATTTACGTAGATCACCCACCCAACCCAGGCGAATTCGACTGCCTGCCGCGCAATGGTGCTCCATTAGGTATCTCCGCAAATGGCTCTGTAACCCGACAGGGTGTAGCAAAATCTACGCCTCTTAACGGCAATTCCCTCGATTTGCCGAATGCAGGCCATATTGATTGCGAAGGTAGTACGACGGGCAATAAACGGCGAGTGTAACCCAAAAGGGACGGGATAGTCAAGGAAAGAGTCGGATAAATCTGCGCGCAAACCGCTGTCCAGCAATAGTTAAGGCAATCGATAGACCTGGCCGCGGTCAACCAGTTCGAACCCGAGCCCTGCAAGCAGTCCGATGGCAGGCTCGTTCGCAGACATGCAATGCGCCTCCACAATCCCGAAGTATTGATCCTGTAAGTACCGCACAATCGATGTGAGTAGGAACTTGGCCAGGCCCTGACGGCGCCGACTTTCCTCGACCACAAGATTCATGATCCCGACGGCTGGCAATCCCCAGCGCCAGCTGAACCCTTCCATCTCCCAGGCCGCCGCACTCGCTACCGTGGTGTTCGTGGACACATTGATGAGGCGGAATTCGATGGGTTCCACCGGACCGAGCGTACACTCACCCCACCACGAATCGGCGCCGGACCGGGGCATCGCCTGCACTTCCAAATGGGTTCTGAGCCGGACGAATCGACTGTCCACAACGCTTAACGGTCGTTCGAGCGGCCGCTGAAAGACAAGTGCGGTTGCTTCCGACTGATAACCACGTGCGGAGAAAAATGGGGCGGCATCCGCGTCGCTCTCCAGAAAACCGGGCGAGTCGCTGCCGCCGTACAGTCCGAAGTACATCGGATTTAAAGGACGCATTCCCCCGGCGTAAACGATCTCGGCGCCTCCCGCACGAAGATACGATTCGCAGCGCTTCAGGAGTTCGCTACCGATTCCCCGCCGTCGGTAGGATGGCCGAACACCGACGGCACAGGTGATACCCGCTACATGGGAAAGGCCGGATTCCTCCGGATTAGGTCCAAATGAGGAATGAGCGAACCCCACGCATTTCCCGTCGTTTTCGGCGAGAAAAAGGCCGGCTGGATCAAAGTACGGCTTGCAAAGAGCGAATCGTTCCAATGGCGAGCTATGCCGTAATTGCACCGCGCCGCGGCCGGTGAAAGTCTCATTCCAGACTTCGGCCAAAGCCGGTGGGTCGGTATTGCGAAAGGTGCGGAAATGAAACACGGACTGAGCCTTTCGACCCGCCTTTTGCTCGGCCGCATCGGCTCTGCCCGCAGCGGGATCGGACTATTATAAGGTCGTCGTGAATGAATGGGCAGCGTAGGTCAAGGCCTTTGGATTAACGACATTAAAGGATAGCTTATGACCGGAATTTGAGCGTGCGACGGAGCGAGTCAACTGTTATCCTAATCTGATGGTTTTCAAAGCGCTCCAAAGTCGATGGGGTCGCCGTGCCCTGATCTTGGGTATCTGGACGTTTATCGGCCTTTTCTTTGCCAGTCAGGCATACATGGTCCTGATGTCGGCGCAACTGGCGAAGGCCGATCTGCCCACCCAAGTGCCGAATCCGACATGGGGAGAGTTGTTTTGGCAGTGTCTCATTGAATGGTACATTTGGGGCCTGCTTTCGTTCGGCATCTTTTGGTTGGCGCGGAGATTCCCGTTCGATGGGAACCGAATCTGGCTGGTAATTACCGTCCACTTGGTGGCGAGTGTTTTCTTCTCGTTCTTCGAATCGGCACTCGGAGTCGTCGTTAGCGAGTACATCCGGCAGGAAATACCCAAGCCGACTATTTCTTTCGCCGTCTTGAAGCTCTATTTCATCGCCAAACTGCATCAGAACATTATCTTCTATTGGGCCATCCTGTTTGTCGGTCAGGCAATCATCTACTATCGCAAGTACCGCGAACGCGAGCTTCGGACGTCACGCCTTGAAGCCCGGCTCGCCGAGGCACAACTGCAAGTACTCAAGATGCAGTTGCATCCACATTTTCTTTTCAACACGCTCAATGCCATCTCATCTCTAATGCACCAGAACGTTGAGTTGGCCGATCGAATGCTCGCTCGGCTCGGTGATTTGCTTCGAACTACGCTGGAAAGCGCCAATCAGCAGGAAGTCTCGCTAAAACAGGAGCTCGACTTCATCCGCCCGTACCTCGAAATCGAACAAGCGCGGATTGGCGCTCGACTTTCCGTTCACATGGACATAGAGCCGGCCGCACTTGATGCGCGCGTGCCGAATCTGATCCTGCAACCGCTGGTCGAGAATGCGGTTCGACATGGTATCGCGCCTAGGCCCGGTCCAGGGAAAATCGAGATCAGCGCACGACGAGAGGCAGACCGACTTCGATTGCAGGTGCATGACGATGGCGCCGGTTTGGCGACGACGGCCAAATTCAAGGAAGGAGTCGGCCTGTCCAATACCCGCGCGCGATTGCAACAACTTTACGGCTCGAATCATAGCTTCGAGCTTGCAAACGGGGACGGCTTGACCGTTCGCGTGACCGTCCCCTTCCGAGAAACGGCGGCCACTGGCGTCGAGCTCGGAGGCGATGCGTGAAGATCCGAACCTTGATTGTCGACGACGAACCGCTGGCTCGGCAACGCGTTCGCAACTTGCTCGAAAGTGAGCCGGACATCGAAATTGTCGGTGAGCGCGCCAACGGCGAGGAAGCGGTCAAGGCCGTGCTCGACGACAAACCCGATCTCCTTTTCCTCGACGTGCAGATGCCGTTGCTCGACGGCTTTGGCGTCCTGGAAGCGATCGCCCCAGAACCGCCGCCTGCCGTGATTTTTATCACGGCTCACGATCGGCACGCCTTGAAGGCGTTCGAGTTTCATGCGCTCGACTACCTGTTGAAACCATTCGACCGTCCGCGCTTCCAGAAGGCGCTCGATCGCGCGCGAACCCAACTTCGTCGCCATTCCGGCGTGGACGTCAGCCAACGTTTGCTGGCCCTCTTGGCGGATGTACGGGAAACTCGACCTCCCGTAGAACGACTCGTTGTCAAGTCAGGCGGGAAGGTCAGCTTTGTGCGAACGGACGAAATCGACTGGATTGAAGCCGCTGGAAACTACCTGCGCCTCCACGTCGGCAGTGACATGCACTTGCTGCGAGAAACCATGAGCAGCCTGGAAGCGCGACTCGATCCGCGGTCCTTTGTGCGGATTCACCGCTCGACCATAGTGAATATTGAACGCATTCGCGAACTGCAGCCGTCGTTCCACGGCGATTATGTGGTATCTCTGCACGATGGCACGGAACTGACATTAAGCCGGGGTTGCCGTGACAAGCTTCAAAGCGCGTTGGGCGACACCTTGTAGCAGCGCCATCCACGCAACTGGTTCGGCCGTTCGTCCCGAATTCCAGGGCATTAGTCCCAAGGCCATTGTGTGTTTGGCGACCGTAGCGATACCTTAAAGGTAACGAGTTAGACACTTTCGATTTCTTTAGATGGAGGTCGGAGATGCGTAAGTTCTGGTTCGGCACCGTGGCGGCCATCGTGTTCCTCGGCTTCAGCCACCCCGCATTCGGTCAAGAAAACCCCAAGGCGATCATTGAAAAGGCCGTGAAGGCCTACGGCGGGTTGGAGAAACTCGCCAAGATGAAAACGACCCACATGAAAACCAAGGGCACCATCGATCTCTTTGGCGGGATCAATTTCACGCAGGACGCCACGATTCAGCTCCCCAACAAGTTCCGGGAAGCGATCCAAATGGATGTGATGGGGCAACAGGTCAACGTGACCACGGTGTTCAACGGAGAGAAGGGTTGGATCAAAGTCAATGACATGGACACCATGGACATGGACGACAATATCCTCGAAATCATGAGAGATGCTGTTTACGCGATGCGGCTGGTGCAGCAGGTTTTCCTCCTCAACGAAAAGGAGTTTGAGGTGGCGCCGCTCGGTGAGATCAAAGTGAATGACCGCCCCTCGGTCGGCATCAAGGTCAATGCCAAAGGAAAGAAAGAAGTAAGCATGTACTTTGACAGGGAGACCGGGCTGATGTCGAGGTTCGACCATCGGACCAAGGATGCGCAGTCGGGCGAAGAAGTGGCCGAGGAGAGGATCATCCTAGAATATCAAGACATCGACGGCTTCAAGACTGCGAAGCGCGTGCTGGTCAACCGCGACGGTAAGAAATTCACCGAGGTCGAAATCCTGGAAGTCAAGATTTCGGACAAGGCAGATGACGGCGACTTCACCAAGCCTTGAACCTTCGGTAAAACAATAATCCAAAAGTGCCGGCGAATAAGTCGGTAGCGGGCTCGTGAACTCAATTGATTGTGGGAGGTAGTTTCATGCGACGATTGTTCATCGTGTTAAGTGTGCTGGCGCTGGCGCCAATTGCCGCCGCCGCCTTCGAGGATACGCCGAAGAAGGACGGCAAGAAGTCCGAAAGTGCGAAACCAAAAATCGCGGTCTTTCGACTGAAAGTGCCCTGTCAACGAAGTACCACAAGACAATCCGTTTTCTTTCAGCGGCTCGCCAGGTGTTTCGCTGAAAGACCTGGTGTCTAACTTGAGAAAGGCGAAGGACGATGCGGCAGTCAAAGCCGTGGTACTCCTGGAAGACGGCGGTTCAGCCGGGCCGGCACAAATCGAAGAAATTCGACAGGCCATGGCATATTTTCGGTCGGGCGGCAAGGAGATTTACTCTCACGCCGACTCGTTGCAAATGCTCGATTATGTATTGCATTCCGGCGCCAACAGGTTAAGCGTCGTGCCGACTGGTGATGTTTGGGTGACGGGTCTTTACGGCGAAGGCATGTACCTGCGCGGGTTGCTTGAAAAGCTCGGCGTAAAGCCGGACTTCATGACCTGCGGTGATTACAAGAGTGCGGCCGAGCTGTTCATGCGTGAAGGGCCCAGCCCGGAAGCCGAAAAGATGCAGAATTGGCTGCTCGACAGCCTCTACGACACGCTGGTGCAACTCATCGCTAAAGGCCGTGGCGTCGATGTGGCCAAGGCAAAGGCCTGGATCGACGGTGGGCCGTATTCGGCCGAAAAGGCCAAGGAAGCCAAGCTCATCGATGCTGCCGAGCCACGGCAAGACCTCGAAAAACTGCTGCGGGACAAGTATGGCAAGGACGTCGTTTTCGATTCGAAGTACGGGTCCAAGAAACAGCCCGACCTGGACTTGTCCTCGCCTCTCGGATTCATGAAAGTCTGGAGCGAACTGTTAAACGAAGGAAAGAAAAAGAAGTCAGACAAACCGGCCATCGCGATCGTGTATGTCAATGGTGCGATCAGCCTGGGTACCTCGTCCCCCTCGCCGCTTGACCCGACTGGGCAGGGCGCGTTTAGCACCCCCATTCGTAAGGCGCTTGACGACGTGGAGCAAGACGACAGCGTCAAGGCCGTGGTGCTGCGGGTCGATTCGCCCGGCGGCTCGGCCGTCGCAAGCGAGATCATCCTGGATGCAACTCGCCGAGTAAAAGCCAAGAAGCCGTTCGTGGTTTCGATGGGCGACGTCGCCGGCAGCGGCGGCTACTATGTGGCCTGCGGCGCCGACGTGATCTTCGCCGATGAAGCCACGATCACCGGCTCCATCGGTGTGGTTAGCGGTAAGCTCGCCACCACCGACATGTGGAAAAAGCTCGGTATCACGTTCAAGGGCTACAAGCGCGGCGACAACGCCGGCATGCTGGCCTCCGGTGACCAGTTCACCGCCGAAGAGCGCAAGCGCATGCAGGCATTCATGGACGAAATCTACGGCGTGTTCAAGGGGCATGTTACCGCCATTCGCGGAAGCCGCCTGAAGAAGCCGATCGACGAATTGGCGGGCGGACGTGTCTTTACCGGCAAACAAGCTCTCGAGTTGGGCCTAGTCGACCGGATTGGCACCCTGCAAGATGCCATTCAATACGTTGCAGGTGAGGCAAAGATCTCCGACTACGAAACCCGGATCGTGCCGGAGCCGAAGAACTTCCTCGAACAAATCATTGAGGAAGCCCTCGGCGGCAAACAGGAATCCAATCGGCTCGTTTCTATCGCGAAGGGCCAACAGATGACGCTCGTCGAACTGGCGATGCCGTACTTACGTGGTCTGGACCCGCATCGAGTCGACGCCATTATCCGCGCCCTGAAGCAGCTTCAAATGCTGCAAGAGGAAGGCGTATTGCTCATGATGCCGGAGGTGCTGATCGGACGTTAACTGGCGCTCGAGCGCCGGGAGATTAGAAATGACAAACGTACAGCGGTTCGTGTTGACGGCGATTTTTCTGATGGGGTCGGCGGTTGCCTCGTTGATCATGGTGCAGGTCAGCGATAAGACCAACGCGCTCCAGTTCGTCGCTTGGACGATCTTCTTCGCCGCCATTCAGCCGTGGTACATGCTTTTCCGATCTCCCGGCGCTGAGCTTTGCTTCTTTCGCAGACGCTCACCGCAAGCGTGAAACGCGACGTTCACTTGTTCAGCAGGATCCTTACATCGTCCCCAGCCCCGACGCAAACGTCGGCGCGCCCGTCGCCATCAATATCGCAGACGGCGACCGGATCTCCGTCCCAGCTACCGATTTGCATTACCAGCTTGAATTCAACCGGGCTTACCTGCTGAAAGACCCGCGTATCTCGGCCGCGCTGGTTGCACACCACCAGGTCTTGCAGCCGATCGCCGTTTAGATCAACCGCAGTGATTTGGTGCAAGTAAGCGCCCGGCGTCTTGACGAAATCCGTAAGCGGTCCGGGCTTGAGCTCATACTTTTCTGAGCCGCTGAGATAGACGCCCTGGCCGACGATGACAAAGTCGTCCTTACCGTCGCGGTTGAGGTCTGAAGCAAATACCGGAGTGCCGGTATTGGGTAGGCCGAGTGCCTGCGTAGAATCAACATGACTTCCATCCGCATTGGCGATCAAATACCGCCCGAAAAGTGAGCCGCCGTAGGCGCCGAACCCCGCGTAGATAAGGTCCGGCCGCCCATCTGCATTGAGTTTGCCACGCCAGGCTCGCACTTTGAGAAATTGATTCACCGGTTTCGCGTGCTCCGCTTGGAGGAAATCGACGATAGGCGGCGCCGGCTTCTCCAAAAGTGGATTGGTATAAGCCGACTTCTTGAACTTTTTCGTATGGGGATCATAATGCCAGCGGCCGTGGTCATGGCCCACATCCATGAACCCATCGCCGTTAAAGTCGGAGATGTCCCGCAGCCCTTCCAGGTTGGCGAACGCGTATCCCATCGGCCGGAAACCCTTGCCACCGGAATTGAACCAGACGGTGTTCGCCTGTGCGTCACAATAAACGAGATCGGGAAACTGGTCGGCGTCGATATCCAACACCAAAGGCTTGAACGTGGCCCCGAGTGCACTCATCGGCAGGCCTAGTTCGGCATTGGCGCTGGTGAAGGAGAGCGATCCGGTTTCCTTTAGCTGGTTCTTGAGGAGATGACTTTTGGCGCCGCCGTGTTGTTGAACGAGCAAATCAACATCGCCGTCCTGATCGAAGTCGAGGGCGACTAGCCCCCACGGCCACCAGTCGGACGCCTGTTTCTTCCACTCTGCCAAGATCCCGGCAATTCCGGTATCCGGCGCCTCAATAAGTGTTACCTCGCTGGTTGGAGCATCTGGTTTGCTCGGGTCGACCGGCGCCGGTTCGGGTTCGGGATCTTTCTTCTCGATCTCAATGGCGCCAAGATTTGCAAACTTGGAACGTCGTGTCCAAGTCAGGGCCGTGGGATCATAGGTGAAATTCGGCGAATGTTCTTGCAAAGGCCAACCAAGTTCGTCGAGTTGGGTTGCTTTTCGTCGGCAAGGAGACGTCGCGCTCAGGGCGACATTGGCCGCCGCCGCGTCCACGAAGCCGGGATCGGTTCCCTTCATTTGCGCTTCCCATCCATCCGGCTGTGCGTCTCCCAACGTCGCCCACGTTGGGAACCAATTGGATTGAAGAACTACCTCCGTTCCTTTGCCGTACTCCTCAACGAGAAATCGGAACTCGCCGGGCGCCTTCGATGCGTCAGGCGAGCATGCATGAAATATGTTGTTGGCCGCGTGTATCCGCTGGGCGCCGTTGCATTTGAATGGATAGGCGTACCAGCGGCCCGTTTTGGCGATGGGGTCGAGTGTGTTAAGGTCGATAATCGTGTTGTGATAGAAGTACAGGTGTTTTTGGGCGTTCTTCGCCATGCCGTCGAAGCCGAAGTGGATCATTGTCGTGGAGCCGCCCGACTTCGGGTTCACAATGATGTTTCCATAGACATAGGTCTTTCCCCATTTGGGGTGGGACGTGAAGGTCGGCGCGCCGTCTTCCGGGTCCACGAGGTCGAGGATTCTCACTCCACCTTCGAAGCGATTGTAGCGCACGACAGCGCCCGCGGACCGGTCTTTCAGATTGCACCCCGACGATCCCTCAATCGGCGGATGGTAGTGATTGAACTGGTAGGTTGTTCCGATGCCTTCGATGTAGGTGTTGTGGAAACGATCTTTGCCGGACACTCCATTCGAATGGAAGTTGCACCATTCGACACAGATGTTTTGCAAGTCGCCGCCCGGCTCACCGTAGCTCTTCCCGAAGATGCCGTTGTCGTTGTTCGCGATCACACACGCACGAATGGTGACGTTGGAACACTTGTAGAGTGCGACTCCCGCGGCCGCGTGGTTCCATGTCGATGCTTGCCCTTTCCCAGACGTGAGCGATGTCCCCGCACGAGCATTGGTCAGCCGAAATCCCTCGACCACGACGTTTCGCACGTGCTGTCCCGCCACGGCCGGCGTTACGGTAATAATTCCTTGTCGAGCGATTTGATTCGACCAGAATCCGGCCCACGATACCTCCACTGCATTGGATCCGTCCAACGTCGGCAATTGTCCGTTCGGACCTGCCACGCCGACCACGTGAACGTTGCTGACGTTAATCGCCAACTTCGCCGCATAGGGCGCCTCGCGCCAATGAACAAACACGCGATCTCCGGGTTGTAGCTTCGGGACCTTGTGCAACTCCGAAAATCGCTGATCGGGTCCGACGTGTAACTCGCGTGCAGCCGCGGGGCTTGCCAGTCCGAGGATGGCGCCAAAAACCAGTGTCATCCGACTAATCATGTAGGTCATAGGAATTCCTCTTTTCCGGCCCGAGAACTCGGCTGCGCCATAATGGTTGCTTCCTTCCCGGCACTAGTTAGTAGTGCCGGTCTGGAATTGAATTAGAGCAGATTGGAATAAGAACTGCCAAATGACAATCGGTGACAAATGGTCGGAAGGTGAAAAAACCCGGCGCGACGTGCGTGTCTTAGCGTGCATGTCCGTGACACGATGGTTTGCGACTAAGGCGCGAAAGAGTTTTCGATTGGCGGCGAGTGGGATCGAACCACCGACATGCGGCTTATGAAGCAAAACCGGCTGTGGAACATGACGCCGGATGTCCCGTTTTCCCCCGGAGTCTCTCGGATTGTTCCACCGCCCCCGGCTTGCTACCATGAACGAGGAAAGCGAAGAATAACCTATGCCCCCAGCCACTCTCGAACAGCGAATGATGGCGTTAGAGGAAACAGTGCGCGCGCTGCAAGAAGCAATGCACGCGCGCCAGCCGTCACCCGATTGGTTGGAGCGCGTGATCGGTTCCATGAAAGATGAACCGGCCTTTGACGAAGTGCTGGCGCATGGCCGCGCGATCCGTCAAGCCGACCGTCCGGCCGAGGATCCCGCGCCGTGAAGTTTCTTTTGGATACCGATCATATCAGTATCCTCCAAAAGCAATCCGGCCCGGAATACACCGCGCTGGGTGCACGCATCGCGTTGGTGCGGCGTGCCGATCTGGTATTCTGCATCGTCAGCTTCCACGAACAAGTCCTCGGCTGCAATTCCTATCTTGCTCAGGCCAAGACGTCGGCGGATATTGAGCGCGGCTACCGAATGTTTGACCGGATGCTCTCAGCGTTTGCGGCGGCACAAGTGTTGCCCTTCGACACCAAGGCGACCGCCGTTTTCGATGGCCTGGTAGCGCAACATGTCCGCATCGCGACGATGGATTTGCGCATCGCGTCTATCGCGTTGAGCCAGGGATTGACGGTGCTTACACGCAACTCACGCGATTTCGGCAGAGTTCCCGGACTGGTCAGCGAAGATTGGCCAGTCTGAAAAACGAACGCCCCGCTGGGGAAGGTCGGCCGAGTCGGCGCGCGGTTGCCCGCCGCCCACGCCCGAGTCGCGGCAAACGCGCCCATGCCGGGCGTCTTCTCGTCACCAACACTATGCCCATCGGCCAGGCCATCGACGGGTCAAGCAAGCCCAGCCAGTTGCCCGGCGAACGAATGTGATGTGGCCAGTAGCGAGGCGCTCTGCGCGCCACCTACCTACCGTGCTGGCCCGAGGCTCATTCTGCTGATAAAATTGCTTTCATTTCCCGGCATGTTAAAGATCGAGGGAGTAGTGGTGTCGAAGCGAGAGTTCACAGTTCTGTCATTGTTCTCGGGCGGGATGGGGCTAGACATCGGCCTAGAAAAGGCCGGCCAGTTCAAGCACCTTGCCTGCGTCGAGAAGATCCCCGCCTTCTGTGAGACGATCCGTCGCAACCGGGATGCCGGGCGGCTCGGCAACCGCGAACTTAGGGTCTACCAGCAGGACATCGCAGAACTGCCGACGGAACAGATCATGCGGGATCTTCGGATCGAACCCGGCGACCTCGACCTGCTCGTCGGTGGCCCGCCCTGCCAGACGTTCAGTACGACCGGGAAGCGGGCCACTGTCCAAGACCCGCGCGGCACCCTCCTCTGGCAATTCCTTCGGTTCGTGCAAGACCTCCAGCCGAAGTTCTTCCTGATGGAGAACGTCCGGGGCCTCATGTCGGCGGCGCTGCGCCATCGCCCGATCAAGGATCGACCCGATAAGGGTGGCCCGCCCCTCGAACCCGACGAGGAGCCCGGCTCGGTCATCAACCGCTTCTTGCTCGACTTGCGGCACTCCTACCGCATTGACTGCTTCGAGGTCAACGCCGTCAACTACGGCGCGCCTCAGCTACGGGAGCGAGCTCTCTTCATCGGCAACCGCTTCAATCGGGTCGTCGAGTTCCGGGAGCCGACCCACGGCGAGAGACGGGCCGAACAACAGCAGCCGACGCTGTTTGACCTGCCAGATGAAGGTGATGGCGAGCTCAAGGCGTTCCGCACGCTCCGCGAGGCGCTGGGCGGGCTCGTGGAAATCTCCCCGGATATTATGGACTTCAGCCCACGTAAGAAGCGGTACCTGTCGATGGTTCCCGAGGGGAGCAACTGGCGGTCCCTCCCGCCCGAAGTCGCCAAAGAGTCAATGGGCAAGGCGTATTTCGCGAAGGGTGGTCGGTCAGGCTGGTGGCGTCGGCTGACTTTCGACCTGCCATGCCCGACTATCGTCACTATGCCAAACCACGCCGGGACAGCGCTCTGCCACCCAACCGAGACGCGAGCCCTGACCCTGCGGGAGTGCGCCCGCGTACAGGAGTTCCCTGACGACTGGGACTTCTGCGGGACGACCCAGCAAAAATACACCCAAGTCGGCAACGCCGTACCCGTCCGCCTTGGTGAAGTCTGCGGCGAGTTGCTGGCACATGAACTGGCTGACCTGCACAACACCGGGCTGACGAAAGGCGAGGGTCAGCTCCCGCCTTACCGTATCGTCTACGTCAAGTCGCATATCCGCACCCGTCAGTGGTACAGAGCGGGTGAGACCTTCGTGTGGCATCACGGCGAGGAGAATGGCCACGCTAAGTACCGCCCAGCGAAGACCGAGCGGAAGGTTCGGCTGCCGCCGAAGGAGTGATGAATGGCAAAGCAAGATCCCGCCGCCGGCGGCTCAAGTCGTGGTTTCTACAAGGCGCTCAAGGCCCACCGGCATAACTTCGAGCCCATTCAAGTCGCAGCGCTTTTGACCCAGACCGACAAGGACCGAGTTGAAGCCCTGTCCGAAGCCATCTTTACGTACATCGTCAAGAACTTGCCCGAAGCGATCGACCGGCGTGAGGGCTTGTCCGCGTACCGCACGAACCCGTATGTGCTTCTGACCTCGGCCAGCGTGATGCAACTTGTCGGGTCGGACGAATTCGCAAGTTTCTTATTCAACAACAAGCTATACATGGGACTTGAGACCTCGTTCGGCAAATCCATCGAGTCCGTTCTTGTCCTCCCATATCCAGTAGGTGCAGCAATAGGCGACAGGTGGCGTGAGCCGCCCGAGAAGGTAGAAGAGAGCAAAGCGGCGGCGAGATCGTGATACCGGCGATTGCCTCCAACGACTAGTAGTCCGTCACTCAGGAAGTGACGGGTAAAGTTGGCGGAGTTTGATGCGGGCATCGTGCGTGGTGAAGCGCCACTTGACTTCGACCATTCGCTCGTTGCGATCATTCTCCCACGGCCCGACCGCGCGACGCAGTTGTGGAATGCTTCCGATACGCCGGTCGAGGCATTGGCGTGTCAATGCGCTTAGTTCGATCTCGGCCATGTTGAGCCAACTGCCGTGTTTGGGGGTGTAATGCCACTCCAGCTTGTTCGCAATCCGACGCGCTTGCTCGGCCGGAAATGTCTCATACAGACAGGCCGGCGTGTGCGTGTTGAGATTGTCGACCACCAGCACCACCCGCTCGGCGTCGGCATGCAGTTCTTCGACCAGCCAGCGCAACACCTCCGCGAAGTCTTTGGCCGTGCGCCGCTCGGTTACTTGCACCGCCCGCCAACCCAACAACGGCTCGAAAACCATGAACAGATTGGCCACCCCATGACGGCGGTATTCATAGTCATACCGCATCCGCCGCCCCGGCGCTGCACGCAGGGGTCGGCGTACCTCCTCCACGAGTTGCTTGGGCACTTCGTCCACACAAACCAACGGCCGCAACGGGTCGTACGGCCGGTGATATACGTCGAGGACATCCTCCATGCGGGCGACGAACTCGGCCGACTGCGTCGGTGGGATGCACCATTGCTCCTTGAGGTGCGGTTTCAGGGCGTTTTTTTGAGGACGCGTCGCACGGTCTCGTACGAGATGTCGTCGACAACCTCCAGTTCAACCAAACGGCCCGCCAGCAATTTCAAAGTCCAAGCAGCGCGTCCATCGGGAGGGGCCGAGCAAGCCAAGGCAATGAGTCGCGCCTCCGCCCGGCCATCCAACTTGCGTGGCCGACTCGGCTCGTCCTGCGGCTTGCGGTATAAGGCCGCTTCTAAGCCGCGCTCAACAAAGCGTTGTCGGACCCGCTCTACCGTCCGCACCCCGACCTCCAGCGCATCCGCGATTTCCACATCCGTTAACGCTGGCCGGGCATCAGGCTGGTCTGCTTGCAGAAGTACCCTCGCCCGCGTCAGAGTTAAAGCCGACGTTTTTCCCCGTGACACCATGCGGGAGAGATGTTCACGTTCTTCATCAGTCAACGTTACCACGTACTTCTTGTTGGACACCACGGACTCCTTTCCGATGGGTAGGAAAGGAGTTATTTCAGCTGACCGCACACTGCCCGTCAACTGGAACGTGATGGTCTACTAGGTATTACGACCCTCCGGTTGTGGGAGCACGAACTCACGAACAACCCAAGTGAGTGCATTGAACGAATTCTCGCCATACTGCGCCAACGGAGAAGGAGTAGAGGGTCTGATGCGCTGGCACCAAGCGCTGACCAGCGATACTCAAGTGGCGCGCGAGCAACCACGCCCATGAAGAAAGCGACAGCCCCGATGAAGAAGCGGAAGAGCGGCTCGAAGGAAGGAAGGGAAAGGAGCAGGGCTCTCCCTCTCCGCTGATCGATGCGAGAATCAAACGAACTGAGTGATTGGCAGGGCGAGGTGCTCGCTCGGGTGCTTATCATCGCATCGTTGCGTATCCATCATACGGCACGATTTAGCTCACCGTTTCAAATGCTCGTCGAACCAAACGATCGCTTCTTGTTGCGCCTGGCCGCGGGCCTCGGTATAGATGCCGTAGTGCTTGATGTTCTTGATCGTGATCAGTTTTTTGACGCCGGTGGCACGCTCGTGGGCCAGGATCGCGTGTTCCTTGTTGTCAAACAACTCCTCCTTCTCTGCGATGATAAACAACTTCGCGCAATCCTTGCATCTGCCGATGTCCTCGATTGGTGCGTAGCCGATGAATTTCTCGACCACCGGCGCACGGTCAGGCCGCCGAACTTTTCGCGAGGCTTCGGGTAGCCGATTTTGCCCTGGGTTCGTGCAGTACCTTGGCTGAACGTGTAATCTCGCAACTGCTGGTTGAGGACCCAGCGTCCGTCCATTGATCCGACCTGACTGACAAACGCCTTCACGCGCGGATCACGGGCGGCGACATACACAACGTGCCCGCCTGACAACGAGGAACCCCAAATACCGAGCCGCTGAGAGTCGCACTCCTTCTCCCCGACCACCCAGTTGATCGTGTTCAGAATGTCCGTAGTCTGGTCAATCGGATCGACAACCTCGCGCACTTCTCGGGTTTGTTGGCGGCGACCAGGCGTGAATCACTGTTGCCCCAGCCGCGGTAGTCGAAGGCGACCACCAAGTACCCTGCCTGGGCGAACCGAATCGCATCGGGGCGAAGTATCGCGGCCGTGCCGCCCCAGCCGTGGCTCATGACGATGGTCGGAAGTTTGTCCGTCTTGGGGTTCTTTGGAGCGTAGACTTCCGCAGCCATGCGGGTGCCGTCGCTCTGAATATCAGCCGTTCGAAACGTGATGTCCTCGGGAATCTTGAACTCCGGCGCCTTGTCGGTGGTTCCGAGTTTTTCGACTTCGTCCGCGCCGGGCAATCCGAAGCAACTGACGCTGCCTGTGTACTTCTTCGGAAAGAAGCACTCGAATTCACTGGGACTGACCAGGGTGTTGCCGCCGCCTATATACACGCGGCCGCGTGAGAGCGACGGTCCACTCCACACGGGCCCGAGGTCGATCTCCTTGAGCAACGTACCATTCGTCGCATCCACCGCGATGAGCTTGCCGCTGCCGACGGCCGTGAAATACGCCACACCGTTGCCCACGGCGATGCCCGAAGCAACGACGTCGCCCACGTCGCGGTACATCGGTTTGCCAGGTTTGCCGCCCATCTCGGGAATTTTCGGGCGTTCGTGACGCCAACGTTCGGTAGCCAGATCGACCGAGGTCGCCGTCACCCTGCCGGCCGTCGGCATTTGCCCGGCCGCCAACGGGCTGGCCTGCGTCGCAAGGCGTAGGGCGTCGATGCCATTGGTAAAAATCGTCTTCCCGTCAGTGGCACAGCCGGTTTGCAGCCCGCCCAAGGGACTGGGTAACGCCAACACGCGCGGGTCGTGCTTCTCCGGCGGATGCGTGGGCGCTCCGGTGTAAACGGGAGTGTGTTTGACGAGCTTGCCGGTATCCGCTCGAAGAATGTAGAACCCACCGTTCTTACACCCGGCGCCGACCACTTTGGTCGCCTGGCCGTCCACGTCAATGGTAAAGAGCTTGGGCGTGTCGCCGATGGATGCGTCCTTGTACAACGCGGTCTTCGGATCGTATGCCCGCATGGAGTTCGTCCACACGTCCCCGGGGTTTATCTGCGTGTTCCACTTTCTTTTTCCGGTGGCGGCGTCGAGGCAGACGATTGCGCAGGAATCCTCGGTGTGAAGGTTCTGGTTCTCCTTGGTCGGCTGCCGCGGCGCGGTGTTTACGTCGGTACCAAAGTACAGCGTGTTGGATTCGGGATCGTAAGAGGGCGTAGACCAAACGCTGCTCGTCGCGGGGCCGTATTCGAACTTGTGCTTACTCCAATCCTCGACGACGACCGGCGGATCCAATTTCTCCGGCTTAGGACCGACGTCGTACTTCCAGACCAACTTGCCGGACTGTGGTTCAACGGCGACGAGGAAGCCGCGGCCGGTGCTGCCTGGGTACGCTGTCGTCCCGGCAAAGATTTGTTCCAGCGTACCGCCGCCGAACACGACTTTTCGGTCGGCCAGGATCGGCGAGGCCATAAACAGGTTATTCCAGTGGGCATCAGGGAAGTCCTTCGCGCGACTGTTAACCTTCCAGCGCTCTTTCCCCGTCGCTGCATCGAGGCAATACATCCATCCGCCGATATCCGCAAAGAAAACCGCTCCGTCGGCTACCAGTGCCGAGGAAAAGATACCGCCTTCGCTGACTACACCCCGCAGTTTGTCAGTGATCGGGGCGCCGTCCGTCGGTTGCGTCACGACTTTGGGGACAGGGTTACGATAGACCCAGAGTTGCTTGCCATCTCGACCCACCTTGTAGAAAGCCGGAGACGTCGCCGTACCGAAGTAGACTTCGCCGGCGACCACAGTCGGCGTGGCGTGCACGACGCCGATGGTCTCCTGCGACTCCGCCGCTGGGAAGCGCCATTTCTCAACGAGCTTCCCAACATTCGCAGGGCTTAATGTCTTTTCCGCTGAGTTAAACCGCCAACCGGCATTATCGTGGTTGTACATCGGCCAGTCGGCGGCCGATATCTGTGGGGAGTCAGCAGGATCCTTCGTCGCCGTTGCCGCAAAGGTGACGGCGTGCGTGCAGACAAGAAGCAAGCTGGTGCCGGCAACTGCCCAGAGTCGGAAGCCCATAATTCTCCGAAGTTATGTCAAAATAGCGGCGGGTGGGATCGAACCACCGACACGCGGCTTATGAATGCGATTCACCCACCCGCTGCCAATGTCTGTCAATGTCCAGGATCGTGTTTTCCACGGGATTCCAGGCGTTCCTGATTCTGCCATCGTCCACCCAAATCTACCGTTGTCCGTTCCATTGGCTACAGTTTGGCTACAAAACAGTAGTGGTACAGTTTTGAGAAAAACAAAATCGTTGCCAGTGCTCCTTATCGTGGTATGGTACACGAAGCCCATAGGTGTGCACCAAAGGATAGACACAATGAACAGAATCGCTGCGAAGGTTGATCTTCCTCTCGTCCAATTTGAGGATGGGTTCGTTCTTACGATAGTCAAGGTAGCCGACGACGACTATCGGATTGGGTCTTGCGAACGAACAATAGTAGCTGGTGTGGGTCTCCTGCCTCCAGTGAATCGGGGAGTTCGCGCTGATTACACCGGAAGCTTGCTTCAGTGGGCGCAGTTTCCAGAGAATCTGAGCGGACGTTCGCGCCAGTCTGTAATCAGTTTTGTCAGTCGCGAACTGGGAAAGCGACCCGTTTGATTGACTCGATTTCGTAATTCTTTTTGGGGAAACCTGCCGCCGGCTTGCTCCCTCATTGTCCGTTGCGCCCCTGCGCCCCGTATACCTTGCGGAACGTGCGGTAAATGGAACGAGAATCTCTGCAAAGAACACGCTGCTAAGGAATCTGACTTTTTACACCGTCCGCTAACGACTTTGCACCTTGAGCGGCACTCTTGATCGTCGATTGAATGGGAGCTAATGCCGCCTCAATTGGCGTCTTCGGATCGGTAAAGGTTATTCGTTCGGCTGACACTAGGGAAATCGTTTTCTCTAGCTCCGCAAGCTCGTTTGATCCGCGTAACTGTAAGGCATCGGCGCGACCGTCATAGAATGCAGCCAATTTGATGTTGTAGCGGTAGAGCTGAATGAGAATATAAACAAGAAACCAAAGCATGAGCGCCGCGCCCACACGCGTGGTCAGTGTGGAAACCATGATTTGGGTGTCGGTTCTTGCTGGTTGCGGGGCTGGTTTCGGACGCGATTTCAATGCTTCAATGTCGCGCTCAATGTCCCTCATCCAACCCTCGATAAGGTTAGTGCGTTCATCAATAGGTAATCCCGCCGATGATGATCGCATACTACGCGCAGGCGCAGGCTCGTTTGGATCGGTAGCTATTCGGTCAGCCGAAATGAAGATTAACAATCCGACCGTGAGCAACCCAATTATCAGACCAAGCACGCCGACAGCTGTAAATCGCAAAAGGACGGCGCAAAGGCGCATCTTCCCAATAATCAAACCATCCGTCACGGCAGTTGTGTCAAGCGGCTTAATCTGTCGTCTAATGAAGAACACGGCTGGGTTAAGTAGGAAGACATCGAAAATAATGGCAAGGCGGAGAATCGGCCAAAAAGCTTCCCAAGTTGTGGGGTTACGATTGACGATTGGTTCAGGCTTAATCGGGGTGGTCGAGAACATGTCCGGCGGGAGCATTTGTAGAATAAGCCCCTCGTATGCGGACAGGATTACGCCATGAACAATCGGGTATACGAGTGCGAGAAATAAGCTGACACCAGCGATCAAGAGCTGGGTAAGTAGGATGCGACCCCAGGGCTGTGACAGCAAAAGACTGCCTGCCTGGCGCAATGACGCCCAAGTCGCATTCCAAGTTTTCGTGATGAAGTCTGGCACCTCGTTTCATTATACGGCGGGGGAAGTGGTTTCTGGGTAAAGATGACAGAGGATGAAATCCCGCAAAGGGCGGCGCACTAGCGTTTCCGCTTTCCCTTTTTCGCCCCATACATCTTGCGAATTGTGCGGTAAATGTCTGTTAGGGTTTGCTTCTCCTTGTCCGGGATCGGCAATTCGGGCTGCACCGCCTTTGGGAGCCCGTTAGGCGGGGAACCTTTTTGCCTTCGGTTACGCGGCATCGGCAACCGTCCCACGGCCCAAGACAAGCCGCACTTGAACGTGATTCCACGGCCTGCCCCGCCGTGTCGTGTACCCTTCCCTGTTCAAGTCGGCGGCGATTTCGCGGAACGACTTCCCTTCCTGTCGCAACGCGAACATGATCGGGGACAGCTCAGCATAGGCTTTGCGGGCCAATTCCCGCCGGGCCTTGGCTGCCATCCGCTGCCCTTTGGCCATCGCTTCGGGGGTCAGATTTTTGCTGCCGAGCGTGCCGCCGCGGGCTTTGTACGCGGCCAGTGCCGCCTTGGTTCGTTCCGAGATGGCCAGGGCTTCTTTTTCCGCCACGGCTGCCAAAACGTGCAACGTGAACCGATCCGCGTGTGGGGTGTCCAGGGCCACGAAATTGAGGCCGGATTCCATCAAGGCGGACAGGAAGGCCACATTTCGCGCCAGTCTGTCGAGTTTCGCGATGACAAGCGTGGCCTTGGCGAGCCTGGCGTGCGCGATGGCCCGTGCCAGCTCCTGCCGATCCGCACGCTTGCCCGACTCGACTTCGGTGTAGGATTTGACGATTTCCCCACCATTCGCCGCGGCGTAGGCTTCAACGGCGATCCGCTGCCCTTCCAGGCCCAAACCCGACTTGCCTTGCTTCAGCGTTGACACTCGAAAGTAAGCGATGATCTTCATGTTTCACCCCTTCCCCCCAATTGTACCGTGTGGAAAGTCATTGTCAACGGTCGTTTAAGATAAGTTTCCAGAGTGTCCGGCAAGATCGGCCAATCGTGCCGCGCTTAGGATGGCCGCGGAAATGACCTTCCATCGTGCCGGGATCGCATTGGACGCGACTGGGCGCGATTGAATACCCTTACCCCTGCATTTGGTTCATTGCGCTCAAAATGGTTCGCCGAAGAGCAAGTCAGCGGGAAGAAGGTCCAAGTGAAGCTGGTCTTAGAGCGGGCAGCGCGATTGCAGCCAAGCTGACGTTTGCCGCCGTCGGACTAGAATCACTTCTGCCGGTTACTATCCTCCTAATCAGAGTTCGCCATGCCCAGCGTCATTTGTCCCGGTTGCGGCCGTCGAATCGACCTGTCGAATCAGGAGCTTTCACACACAATTGAATGTGCCAGGTGTGACACTCGTTTTACGCCGCAAGCCACGTCCGCGAGATTCACTGACGCGGACGATTGCATCGGTCGGAGTTTTGACCACTTTCCGGACTGGCAAACCAGCGTTGCTAGACACGGATTAGTCTGTGCGGCAATCGGAGCGGCGACGCTCTCTTGCTTCGGCCTCATCTCAAGCCAGTATTTTCCGGTGTTCGGCGGCCTCTTGGAGAAGAGTTTGGCGAAACCGTGGAGTCCGGCACGCGCCGATCTTATTCCGGTGCATTTGATTACTTTCTTTTTTGCAGGGGTCATAGTCGGTGGCGGGTTTGGCGTGGCATTGAACGCGATACGGAGGTCGTTGGGCGGACGGATGGATTCTCAGACCAAACTACTTTTGGTCCTATGCGTTGTTGTCATCGGCCTTGTGTTGGTTTGCTCTGGGTTTCTTTGGATTAGTTCCGGTCCCCGTCCCAGTCTCCGCTATCGCTAGAACGAGTCTATAAACGGCGTGTGGATACAAGAAGGCGCAAAGCGGCCATCTGAATCAGCTAATAGGGCACTCGGAATCGGCACGCCTCAAAAAACGCGCATTGGTGGATCAGGATGAGCAAGAAGAATAGCCGATACCGTTATGCCGACACACCCGACGAACTGTGGGAGATTCTACAACAGCTGTTCAAGGGCGACGACAGAACAGCGGTCATCGTCGGCAGTGCATTCATCGATGACGTGTTGGAACAACTTTTGCGGCAGCATTTCAAAGAAGCCGAAACATACGCGCTAAAAAATTTTCCCGGTTCAAAGCGACAAGTGGAGAAGTCGTTTGCCAGTACGCTCCATGATTTGTTTGGCCCTGAACGACCGCTTGGCTCATTCAAAGCGAAAATCGATCTTTGCTTCGCGCTTGGCATAGTCGGCTTCAGAGGTTTCACGGACCTGTCTACCGTGAGAAGGGTGCGCAATCTTTTTGCCCATCCGATTCTTGACATTGAGAAGAAAAAGCCGATCTCATTTTCAACTCCCGAAGTCATACGCCTATGTCGGAGCTTTTCGGATGCGGTCATCGGCATGTCACCTGAGAAATCACCGCGCGGACTTTTCGTTATTGCTTGCATCCTCTATAGCTCAGCGCTTCACATACCAATTAGACGACGCCAAACTCTTGTCGAACATGCATACCAAGTAGTTCCATGAATTCACGGGACCAAACGGCGATCAGTAGCTAACCGATCATCGCGTTGGCGACGGTCTTCCGGACTTCGGGCGTCCAGACCGGGGCGGCCATCGCGTCGAAATCTTTAAGCCGGATTGGAGTGCACAACGATCCCTCCTGCCGGTTAGATGAGTGGCGCAGGTTGTAAACGATCCGGTAGGTTTCCGGGGGCAACTTTGTGAGCCACGCATGGTCGCTTGCCCACTGCCAAGCCGATTCGATTTGCTGCCATATTTTGGGGGACAAACCCAGAGCGTTCAGATCAATTTTGCCGTCCCACTTGCCGCCGTCTATCCGATCCGCGGCGTCTTGGATTGTCTCTATGGTGTCAATCGGCACTTCACTCAACATGAGTGACGAAAGAGTGGTGGCACCGGATCGACAAGTTTTCGTCCGGGCAACCAAACGGTCAATGCGATTTTTCAGACTCATCGTTTCGACCTTTCTTCCAGCTCCGAAAGACGCCGTTCAAGTTCGGCGCTTTCCCGGATTTTTGTGTGTAGTTCGATAATACTCCGTGCTGCGGACAGGCGCACCATCTCACTTGTGGCATTCAAGAGTTTCCGCAACGTCATCGCCGCGGCGCTCATTGACCGGGCCAATCGACCGACGGCGGCATCCACCATCCGGCTTCGTGCCCGGTCCAACTCCGCGCGGAAATCAGGATCATTCAACCGGCGGCAGACCGTCGATTCGTTGACACCCGCCGAACGTGCGGCACGGCGAATCGACTGACCGGACGCGAGCGCAATGAGCACCTTGCCGTCTCCACGGTGATAATGTCGTTTATCGCGTGCTTTTTCGGTCATTGGAATCACCTCATGATCGGCGCAGCAACTCACAGCCGCGTGTTTCGCATTCATGAGCCAACCGGATTCGTTCACCTTCGAGCGCTTCGATGTTCCGGTGAAGATCGTCATCCACCGGCGGCATCGACTTCGCGCCCAATTGGGACGCAAACGTGCGATGCGAGCGCGTGACATCAACCACACCTTTGGCCATCTCAATCAAGCCGTCAAGGTGCGAGATTCGCGCTTGAAGTTCTCCGCACCGATCCCATGAACAAGCGGTGCATCCGCAATCGTGGTCACACATGGCAAATTCTCCTAAGAGGCGACGAGCGCAGCTTCACGGGAAACCCTTCACTCCGCGATCCGCGCCCGTCGCGGTTTTCGTTTCAAGTCCTCTCGTGGCCATGTCCGGTAGTTCCGGATGACCAATGGCCACGATCCATAAATTTCCAAAAGGAAATTCTGCAACAAGTGCGCCCGAGTAACGCCATAACGCTCGTCCAGGAATCGCCGAAACTGCCTGATCCGTCGGGGAGTCACTTGCATGACACACCGGCTGATTCCAGTTTGGACAACCTGCCTTCAACGCTCTGTTCACGAGCGCTTCGATGTTCATCGGCCCGGACCTTGGCAAGCCGCGCGGCTTCTTGCTCATTCCATTTTTGCGGTGAGCGAAGCTGCCGCGTGTTCTCCAAAACGTGTGCTAATTGGTAGAAAGGCCGCGGCGTCTTGTTCGCTTGGGGCAGTCCCAAGACACAACATCGCGCTTGAGCGCCGCCGATTTCTTGTACATAGGCTTCAGTCTCCGGGATCAGTTCAAGCAACTTGTGGCCGCGGGGCAACGTCTCACGATGACCCAAAACCAGCGGCGCACCGTTGGGAAAAGTGATGATTGTGGCGCGACCGAAGTCGGCGGAGCGGATCAACTCGTCACACTCTTCACCCGCGTCCAATCGCTTCGTAATTTGCTTGTCGATTTCGGAAACCAACCGGCGAAGCTCACCGGCGGCGTTCTCACGGAAACTTTCATGAAGAGCTTGTGTCAATCGCCGGGCCGCTTCATCGGCAGGGTCGGTCACACGGTCATTGACGGACAACAGAAAGCGGCCCGTCAACAAAGTCGTCAACGATTCATTGGCCGTCGGCAGTTCGATGCCGTTCGCGGGGTTTTTCAAATGAGCCAGCGTTGTGGCGATTGCACCCGCCCATGCGGATGCCCACGTTTTTGGATTTGAAGCCATGTTGGACCTTTCAAAAATTAGACCATACGCATTCGATCATCCGACGTTTTCGTTTTCCCCCGGCCGCATTGTTGGGCAAGTCGAATTCGTGCACCGTCCATCCGTGCCGTGCGGCGAATCGGTCATAGAGTTTGCTGTGGTACCCTGACAGAAGGAACCGCCCTTTGATCTTGGCCAGTGTGCGGAGCAGCCGGCGATGATCGTCGAGGGTCATTTCGTGGGCGTAAACGTTGGTCGCTGTTCGCGTCGATGGCAGGTACGGGGGGTCACAATAGAACAGCGTTTGCAATCCATCTTGTGTGCAAATGACCTTCAGCGCGTCACGGTTAAGGATCAGGACGCGACGCAAGCGCTCATGGACCGCGGGAAGACCGTCCACAGCGGACAACCATGCACTGGCTTCACCGTTCATCCCGCCGCGGGTTCGGGTTTTCGTGATTCCCGTAAAAGCATCCATTCGCCCGGCAAGGGACTGACGGCAGCGGATGAAGAAGCGGACGGCGCGATCGACTCGCGATTCCCCTTCGATTGGATCGCTGGCGTTCCGCCATTCGGCTTCGGAGAATGGGACGCAGGCAACGGCGCGGTGGAATCGGGGGAACAACTTCGGACTGCGTAGCACTCGCCAGAAATTCGTCAAGTCGCCGTGGATGTCATTGATGACTTCGCTGATCCCGTCGGGATCGTTCGCAAGTAAGAGTGACAGTCCCCCGGCGTATGGTTCGCAGTAATGCAGCCACGGGCGGGTGAACAAATCACGGGGCGGGAACAACGCGACGATGCGCTTGGCGAGATAGCCTTTGCCGCCGTGCCACTTTAACGGGGGTGTCAATGTCGCGGTCATGGTGATCTCCCTTTGATCGCATTGATCGCATAGCTGCATTCGCCCCGCTTGGCATCCGCGGGAGCGTCAAGGCCCGTTCTGCGGAGAAATGAAATCTGTCCCACTGTCGCGGGAAGGCGAAACCATCGGGGATCGTCACTGCGGACGGGAAAATAGTCGCTTGTGAGTGATTGCCATTTCGTCGCCTTGGGCGGGGGCGGCAACATCGCCAATTCGCGGGCTTCACCGTGAGTCAACAGGGGTGATGGGTTCCGGCCTGATCGGCGCACAGCTTCAAGTTCGTCAGCCGTTGGCGATTCGTTCAGAAAGTGCAAGAGCGCTGCTTTGTTCTCTTGAATGAGGGTTCGCAGTGCACGTTGAATCCTCACTTCGCTGAGTGCGCGGATTTTCGCATCCCCACTTGCGGCAACCAGGATGACGCCTGCGCGTTGGCATCGCTCATCGACTTGCTGAGCGTTCGTCATATTTTTGTTTCGTACCATCCGTTTCTCAGCTTCCCGTTCTCATCGAATGCAAGTTTTTTTGAGGGACACACACCCCGATCTTGCGCCCCTTGCGCCCCTGTGTGTGAGCAAATGCCGGTGTTCACAGCGTTTGCTCGCATTTTCTTGCGCCCCTTTCTGCGCCCCTGAGGGGCGCAGGGTTGCGTCCCTCTTTCGCCCCGTTCCGCTTGCTCTGCATGTGCGTTGCGCCCTTTTTGCTTCGTCGCGCCCCTCAGGGCGCACGACAGGGCGCAGGGAAAGTGGGTTTGAGTCTGTGTTTTTCGATGTTTTCATGTCAACAGGGGCGCAAGGGGCGCAGTTTTGGGGGTGGGTGTCCCCAAGAATTTCGATCCTGTAGCGATTCGCAATGTCTGCGAGTTGTTCCAGCGAAGTTTTGAACCGTCGCTTGCCGTCACTTCTCCGTGCTTGGACTCCGTATGCCTTCAATCGGTTGCTGACCGTGCGCGGACCCCATTTTGCGAATGTCGCGTGATCCCTTTGTTGCGCTTCCCGAAGCACTTCACCGGGTTCAGGGTGTCGTCCGTCGCCAATCCACTCTGCGAGAATTTCCAACAGAGTTTCGTCACTTTCGGGTATCGCGTCATCCTTTGATGACGCGATGGTGTCGAGCGCGTGAGATTGCATCATCGCAAGCAAACCGGGTTCACCTTGATCTTCGGTCCATGCCGCAAGCGCGAGCAAAGGTTGCCATAGCTCGTGATTTCTCCCGTGGATTCCTGTGGGGCACACTTCATTTCGCCGCGAAAGTTCGATCCATGTCGGACCGTGTTCAAGCGCTATCACGTGCAAATCATCCCGCAAGGATTGCCACCGCGATGGACCCGCATCGATTCTCCGCTTCGGTGCGGGAGAATCCGCCCCAGCGCGGACCATCGAAATCGAAATGCAGCGGCTCGCCAAAACCGGCGGCAATGCATTGATGGCGGCCAGCGCCTTCGGTCCGAACACGTCGAATGAAACGGCACGGAATCCGTCACCGACGGGTTCCAGACGTGTCGCCGTTCCGCCGCGACGGTATCCACATAGCAGCATGCTGAGCACCTCTTGCTGACCGGGATCATTTGTTTGTCGCAAGCGCTCAGCTTCATCGAAAAGCAACGTTCCGCCCCGATCATGGAGGGAACGGAACATCACGGGGCCGGTCATGCTGGACGAAGAAAGCGGCCGGAGACAGAGTCGCGATAACACTTCAAACGTCCGCGATTTTCCGCTTGCCATCGGTCCGCCCAAGTGCAGGTAGGGAACCGCGGGCCATGCGCGGAACGTGTATGTCAACATGATCCACAGTGCCAGCGTGTTGCCGATTCCTTGGGCCTTATCCGCGGGAAGATCGACGTATCGGAGAATGCGATCCCGAATGCCGCGGAACAAATCTGCGGCATTCGGAGCCATTTTGCCGTCTAACCAAGCTTGCCGTCCGTCGGCGCTCCAATCCGACGGGGCAACGCCCGGAACGCCGGGTTGTGGATGCATCCACAATTTCTTGCCGTCTGCAAGATCAAGCGACTGGCACAACGGCCGCGATTCTCGCGGGCCGTTCGACCATTGCAAAAACAATCGGTACGCGGCTGACGGCTTGCCGCCGACTGTTTGCACGACGGGAACAGCGATACCCGAAACTTCCGGGTGAAAGAATTGCTCCGGTCGGACGATCATGCTAACGTCAACTTCTGATTGATCGGCGGCCGGGGCCTTGCTGTCGCCCGTCGCCAGCGCAAGCAACTCCGCTTGCATCGTCTTGAGCCTGATTGTCGGTACTTTCTCCACAAGCTCTTTCGCATAACGCTGTCGATGCCGAGAATTGGCAGGATTGATTTCGTCCACGTGAACGGAGTCACCGCAGAACAGTGCGGTGACTCGCAGCTTGCCGTTGCCGATTCGCTCCGTTCGCAGCTCCAAAGCGATGTATGGTTCGGCCGTGTCGAGCATCTGACGAAATGAGTCCGGTCCGTGGGCAACCAGATAATCATCAAGGCCCACTTTGGAACCGTCAGGCCCGGCCGGAAGTCTGACGATCTTGACGTGAGCACCTTGCCGGGTGAGTGCTTGTGCGAGACATCGCTCCGCGTCTTGAACCTTTTCATTCACGGCGGCGTCGGAATCGAAGACGATGTACGCGGTCCGCCCTTGCCATGGGATTGACATCAAGTCGTCAATCAGTTCACGCTCGCCGACGGGCTTGCCGTTGGCATTACGCGGTCGCTTTTTCTGCCATGTCCAAACGCCGGTTAAACCAATGGTGGGGAACCCGTTTTGATCCGCCGCACACGATTTTTTCTCACCTTCGACTGTTGCCAGTGGTACCGAAACGTCGGACAACGCCGCACGCGTCGTCGGTGGAATGAACACACGATTCGGCAGTCCTTTTGGGCTTTCGTATTTGATCGCCCGGCCGTTTTGATCCTTCCGCGGCCGGTCCGGTTTCAACCGGCAGTAACCAGTACGCTCGCCAGTGGTGTCAACAAATGGTATGCAAAGGCAGTCGCCCAGCGCCTCGGCGGATCGCTTCCATCGGAGAATCTCTTGCACCTTGACCGGGTCGGAGACGGTCCGAAAACAGCAACGGTGAATTTGTCGGTCTGACAGACCCGACGCGCGAAGGTCCGCAAGATGTTTTTTTGAGAGTCTCACCGGCTCGCCCTTTTTGCCAATTGCCTGTCCGACATCCACGCCAAACGATCCTCTTTCTTAGTGGGATCACCGCCCGCACGTGTCAAAACCAACTCAGCGCCTTTCGGCCAATCTGTCCCTACTGCTGCTCGCCACAACGAAGCGCGATCACCCTCCCGGACGGTTTCCCATCGCGGGAATTTCCGCGTGCGAAGCCAAAGGCAGTGCGTGTTCATCGTGATCCCCCGATCAGATTTTTTTCAACCAGCGATTCAAGGGCGCGCCAGGGAATCCGTCTGCAACGCAGCCCGACGTTCGTGAATGGCAAAACGCCACGGTCCATCAACACGTACAGACTGGCGCGACTGATCCCCAAGAATTCCGTTGCTTCCGACAGCCGCGCCAAGCCGTCACGTTGTTCCGTTTTCACGCTCATTTTCGACCCTCTTAAAAAAGTGTTTGCCAACGTCCAGCCAAAGGTTACACTTTTCGTTAGAGTCTGTCGATGACTGTGAGTGGTCTTCACAATAGATGTTTTGGTCTACGGAGTCGGTGCGATGCTCCTTTGGGAATACGTGATTCACGGGGACAGGGAACATGATTTGACACGCACTGCCGGTGCAAGGGAATGGCTTGCGTCATTTCCTTGGGGTCCGTTGGGTGAGTGGCCATTGCCAGCGAATTGGGAAAAAAACGTATTGGCGCTTTGCAGCTTGGCGCGGCGGATCGGTGGGCGGCGATTACATCGCAAACCACCCCCGCGGGGTCGAAACGATTTCTACGCCGATGGAATTGCCACAGAGTATTTGGGCAAGATGCGACGTTGCATCTTGCAGAAACAAGTGCAGATCGGTCCTGATGCAATGTCGGAGCAGCCGCCATTGTCCAAAACGTCATTCAAGATCATCGAATTGCCGACGGTGTACCTTCCGCCGGGGCCACATTCACGTCCCTTGAATGAGAAGGGAGAACCGCTCACGGATCGCTTGCCGGTCGATTGGACGGCTGATCCGGGATGGTGGGTAAGCTCGTTGACACGGGGGGTTTACCTTTGGCCGAATGATGCAGACATTTTCTGGCAGCTCGTTTTCGATTCCCTTTTGACCGGCAGCGGTCCGGCCGTCTGCCAGTTGTGCGGTGAAGTGCTTGGGGCGTTCACTCCGCAAGGAAGGCGCAAGCGACAACTTACGTGTAAGCCTTGCCAACGCCGGAAATGGTTCTCCAATCAATCGATGAAGCGTAAACGCACGATCTATCGACGTGACTGGCGGCTGAGACAATCCAGGAAAAACAAATCGAACGTGAATGAGGGAGTCTGAACGATGTCACGCAAACGACGCGGCCGCGGTGAAGGCGCGATATTCCAGCGTGAGGACGGGCTTTGGTGCGCGTCGCTGTCGCTTGGATACTCCGACACGGGGAAGCGCAGGCGTCGGATCGTCTACGGCAAGAGCAAGCGTGACGTGCAAGAGAAACTTCGCCGACTTCACGATGATTCTGTGACGGGGCGATTGACCGATGCGCCGACGTTGGCCGTCAAGGAATGGTTAGTTCGCTGGTTAGAGTCGTGCGTGAGTCGGCTTGCCCCGAAAACTCACTTGCGCTACTCGCAGCTTATCCGGTTGCGAATCAATCCCCACCTAGGCGGGGCGAAGCTATCGAAGCTGTTGCCCATGCACGTGCAACAATTCTATTCGGCGCTGGAACGGGACGGCGTGACACCGCGGGGTGTGCAAATGGCGGGAATGGTGCTCGGCAAGGCGCTTCGCGATGCCGTGAGGCTTCGCTTGATCGTGAGCAATCCGGCGGCCGATGTCGCCAAGCCGCGACCGCGAAAAACGCCGATGCACGTTTACAGCGCGCGACAGGCTCAGTCGCTGTTGAAGGCCGCGTCCAGAAGCCGCAACTATCCCCTGTTCGTCGTGGCACTCGACACGGGGATGCGACAGGGCGAATTGTTCGCACTGCTTTGGCAGGATGTTGACCTTCAAAAAGGTCGATTGACTGTCCAACGGTCCCTTGAAGAAATCAATGGCAAGCATCGCTTGAAGGAACCAAAGTCGGGCAAAGGGCGGCGCATCGAATTGTCCCGCTTCGCACTCGACGCGCTGCAAGGCCATCGCCGCGCGATGCTCGCATCAGGCCACTATCGACCGGATGGCCCCGTGTTCACCGCGCCGGAAGGTGGATGGATCGTCAAAGGAAATTTTTTGCGCCGTGTGTTCCGTCCAATTCAGAAAAAAGCCAAGCTGCCGATGATCCGCTTTCACGATCTTCGCCACACGGCCGCAACGCTCATGCTCGCAGCCGATGTCAACGTGAAGATCGTGAGCGAACGATTAGGCCACGCATCAGTGCAAATCACACTCGACACGTACAGTCACGTGTTGCCGTCGATGCAACGCATTGCTGCCCAGCGAATGGACGGTTTCTTCCGTCAAAACGGACCGGAATCGCGGGGATTGGCTACAGTTAGGCTGCAAAACTGACCATTTTCCGTGCTGAAACCAAAAAAAGAAACCCCATGCAAGTCTCTATATTGCATGGGGTTTCGTCAAATAGCGGCGGGTGGGATCGAACCACCGACACGCGGCTTATGAAGCCGCTGCTCTAACCGCTGAGCTACGCCGCCGTCCTCAGCCACGATTCTAGAGCGACCGCCACATCCGTTCAAGATGCCCGCCTGTGGGGCACGACTCGGATCGTGCCCATCATCCGTCACGATTGGAATCGTAACCCACAAGCTTCGCTGCTTATAATATCGCGGGGGCCCGTAGCTCAACGGCAGAGCAGGGGACTCATAATCCCTTGGTTGCTGGTTCGAATCCAGCCGGGCCCAATATTTCTCGTCTACTCGCAACTCCTATAATCTCCGAATGACCCTCGCTATCCGTTGTTCCAACTTGTTCAAGACGTATAAAGCCAAGCCGCCGGTCGATGCCGTGCGCGGGCTTGACCTTTCCGTCACGGCCGGTGAGTGCTTCGGGCTTTTGGGCCCGAACGGCGCCGGCAAGACCACGACGATTGAGATCATCGAAGGATTGCTTGAACCGACTTCCGGTGAAGTTGAGATTCTCGGGCTGCGATGGAAAAAGAATGACGACGAGATTCGACAGCGGTTGGGCATCTCGCTGCAAGAAACCAAGCTCTCGGAAAAACTCTCCGTGCTAGAGACGATCACCTTGTTTCGCAGCTTCTACCGTCACGGCAACGATCCGGAGGCCGTGTTGCGTTTGGTTTCCCTGGAAGAAAAGGCTCGCTCGTGGGTAGGAAAACTCTCGGGCGGTCAGAAGCAGCGCCTTGCGGTTGCATGTGCGCTAGTCGGCAATCCGGAGTTGGTATTGCTTGATGAGCCCACCACCGGGCTCGATCCACAATCGCGTCGGCAATTGTGGGACATTATCCGGTCGTTCCGCGAGCAAGGGCGGACCATCCTCCTCACGACACACTACATGGATGAGGCCGAACGCTTGTGCGATCGGGTGGCAGTGGTCGACCATGGCAAGGTGATTGCATTAGGGTCGCCGCAGGAACTTATCCGAAGTCTCGGCGGCGAACATATTATTGAGTTCACGCTCAACGGCGCACATCCAGACCACTCAAATCTCGACACGCTATCGAACCTTCCGTCGGTCCGGTCTGTCCGTAAAGAAGGCGACGGCGTGCAGCTTTCCGTTTCGGAGGTGCACGTCGCATTACCTGCCTTGTTGAGTTCGCTGGGCAACCGGGGGCTCGAGTTAGCCAGCCTCGTAACGCGCCACGCAAGTTTGGAAGATGTGTTCGTCAACCTGACGGGCCGACATCTGCGTGACGAGGAAAGCAAGGCAGCATGAAGTCGCCGCTCGCGTAAGGACTTTACAAATGGCCTCGGACAAGAAGCGGCGTAGAACAGCGCGACAGGCGCAAACGTGCGGAAAACAGGACGGGGGCCTTCCGCCATCCTGATGGGGATCGCCGGCACCGCGGCGCCGAAAGCGCGGACGACGCATTAAAGCGCAAGCGATTGTTGCAGGGCTTCTCCGATGGGACACCGCCGATCGACTAAGGCGTCGCCGTCGCACATCGGCACTTGAACCTATCCGGGCACTTGCGATACCATTCCTTCTTGGGAAGCGGCCAGCCCGTGCGGTGTCAACGTTATCGCCGCTCGGTCCAAGAAGGAAAATCATACCATGAGTACTGAAACGATCGTGCTGCCCCGCACATCGAGACGCGTGAAGGAACAAGAAGAGCAACAAAAGAAGCGCCAACCTCCGTATCACGTCGTGTTGCTAAACGACGACGATCACACCTACGACTACGTGATCCGAATGTTGGGCGAGCTTTTCGCACACCCACCGGAGATGGCTTTTTTGATGGCCAAGGAAGTAGACACATCCGGCCGAGTGATTGTCGCCACGACATCGAAGGAACGCGCGGAGCTGAAGCGCAATCAAATCCATGCCTATGGCCCTGATCCAGACTTACCCCGCTGCAAAGGGTCGATGTCTGCGGTCATCGAACCGGCAGAATAATTGGCCGCCTATGGCACGATCTTCAGCACGAAGCCATCGGTGAAGGTGTTCTTGTTCGGTTGCCAAGGATTGACGACCGGAAAGTTGGACGAATAGGTTTCGCCGACCACGTAGATGTTGCCGTTCGCATCAACGTCAAGGTTATAGGAATCGTCCAAGGCATTGCCCCCGTGGAACGTAGAGAAGGTTAGCGCCGAACCCGCCGTATTGAAAACGGAAACGAACACGTCGCGAATCGTGTTCTTCGTTGCCTGGATCGGCTGGACCGTCGGAAAGTTCGCCGAGTCCGTTCCACCGGAGATCGTGACAATTCCATTGGGCGTCACATGCAACCCGCCCCAGTTGACGTCCGAGCCCAGTCCGCCCAAATACGTTGAATAAACCAATGACGATCCGTTTGGAGCGACCTTGGTTAAGTACACATCGGTGAGCCCGCCGTTCACTCCTTGAAATGCGTTGACCGTTGGAAAATTCGTTGAAACGGTCTGTCCGGAGTAGTACGCATTGCCTGCCGAGTCTGCAGCGACACCGAAGCCCCGGTCGATATCATTGCCGCCGAGGTACGATGAATAGGCGATGGTGCCGGCGGCATTGTATTTCGTCGCGAACGCATCGAAGAAACTGCCGCCGTATTGCGGCTGGAATGGGTTCACGATCGGAAAATTCGGTGACACGGTCTGGCCGGTGACATAGTAATTGCCGGCCGGATCGACGGCGATGTCGTTGCCGAATTCGTTTTCCGCGCCGCCGAGATAGGTGGAAAACAGAAGCGCCGTACCGTCTGCCTTCATCTTGGTCACAAAGGCGTCTAACAAACCTCCCTTTGCAGCCTGCGTGGCATTGAGTTTCGGGAAATTGGTCGAGTCGGTACTTCCGGTGATGTACATGTTGCCGGCGGCGTCGAGGACCAATCCTCGACCGATGTCGTCACCCGTGCCTCCCAGATAACTGGAATAGGTCAAGGTCCCCGCGGTATTCAATTTGGTTACGAATGCATCCCAGCCGCCGCGTCCATAGCGATCCTGAAACGCATTGAGTATGGGGAAGTTGAAGCCGCTCCGCGTGTTGCCCGTTACGTGAACCGTTCCCGCCGCGTCCACAGCCACGCCCCGCGCATAGTCGCTCTGGGTGCCGCCCAAATATGTAGACCACGCCAAGGTTCCTTGAGCGGACACCTTCGATACGAAAGCGTCTATTAAGCCGACCTTCGTCTTTTGGAGACCGTTAGGCGTTGGGAAATTCGTTGAGTTGGTGAATCCAACGACGTAGGCGTTACCGGCCGAATCCACCGCGACTTTCTCGGCCGAGTCGGTGTTGTTGCCGCCATGGAAGCTCGAGTAGCCCACGACTGGATCGATGACCAGCGGCCGTCCCGTGTCATAGGCGCCGATTTCAAAACGAATGGTGGTTACATCGCCGCTCGAAAGGTCGAAACGCGCAGGCACCTGTCGGCGAACGCCATCGATTTCCTGATAAGCAAATGGCTTTTGTTGCCGAAGTTGTGTATTACCTGCACCCAGAATGAGATCGCCGTTATCCTCGATCCGAACATCGTCGGCGCCGGTGAACTTAAGCTGAATGGCGTCGGTGTGAACACCCGGTGAGACGATGAAGTCGTACTCTAGCTCTCGGTTGGCGTTACCGTAGTACGTAAGATCGATTCCGGGATAAAGGTTCTGATACGTCACCTGGCCGAACGTCGGCACGCCGCTACGCCATTGGCTCTGGTCCTGGCCAACATAGTAGTTCACTTTGCCGGCCAATTCGTTCTGTCCGACCGTCTTTGTATCCGGGTTTGCACCGATGTATTGCATCCGCACGACACTCGACTCCGTCGCGGCATGACTGTCGGTTTCATTTCCAACCAACATGACCGCTTCGCTCGGCGTCAAGAACAGCGTGTACCCAGAACTTCGCGACAAGAATCGGACCTGAGAGTCTGTTTGCCCTACGTTCGCCTCGAACGCAACGGCAGGCCGATAGTCGGTTGGCTGCGATGGTTGGACGTTGGTCTTCGGTTGCACCGGAGCGATCAGTGCCCCAATTCTGAGGCTTGGGGCCGCCCGAAGCGCTGGCGTCACGATGGCGACGGAATTAGGCGCGGTAACGGCCGTTGACGAAGCTACAACTTCTGGTCTTTGAAGCTCACGATTGCGACCGCGCAATAGGGGTGCCGGGGTCACCCGAGTTGCCGGTAGTCCTGCGACCGCATCTCGCGTATCAGTTGAATCCGGAGTGTGCGTTGTCTCACACGGCGCCTGTCTGGCAACGATTGCCGTGCTCTCGATGTCGTATAGATCTTGGCCGTCGATTTCGAGCCTGACGCTTCCAAGTGTTCCCGGAGGCTGCGTGACGAGTGCGGTTCCGAGCATGCTCGACATGGATAGCATGCCGAAAAGGGCTTCGCCTGGAACCAATCGGCTCTCGAGAGTGTCGAATCGCGGGCAGTGGCGATGGCGTCCAGAAGTAGCCGCGTGGGTAGACGAAGCGAAATGGCGTACCACAACCTCCTCCTCTCGATGCGTGTCCCGATGCCGCCTGAGCGGCGTGCCTGTTCTCGTCTCATTTGAACAATTCGACGATGGGAAGTCAAAAGGATTCCCGCGATTTTGCCGCCTAGGAACGACAATGCGGGTTGTCACGTTTCATCCGGAGATATTACGAGAAACAACGGGAAACGGAATCGAACCGGCCGGTATTTCGTCCTTTATGAAGCCCCGTCAGCCGATGCTGACCAAGAGGCACTTGAATTGCGCGCCTGTGCTATATTTTCAAAGTCGGGGATGAGCCTGCGGACCGGAGGTAATTCGAACATGTTGATCTCGATTTCATCCTTGACCGCGGCAATGGCTGTAACGCTTGGGATCACCTTCGCGGCGCCCGATTCCATAACAGACGACCCAGGCCTCAGTCCCCAACAGAAGAAATACCTTAAGCAATTGAAGCTCGATTTGGAAAACCGGCCGATCAATCCGACCGCTTCCGATCAGTACGCGGCGAAAGTTCAAGGGAGCCTTACTAAGCTACTCTCGGTAAACAACAAACCGTCGGCCGATACAACAAACACCCTTGCGAAAACCCTCTACAACGGCTTGAACAGCGGCCAGATTTCCGTCCAGACGTCGGTGCTCCTCGCAACGGAGCTATCAAAAGCTCTAGACGCTAAAGCTCTGACCTATCAAGAGGTCAATCAATTAACCAAGCGGATTGATCCCCTGGTTGCACAAACCACGCTGAGTCCGACGGAAAAGCTACGTCTCTATCGTGAAGCCCTCATCATTGTGAAGACCGTTCCGAATTACGTGCCTGAATCTCGATGACGGCTACGAGCTGAGCGCGACGAACAAGCTGCGGATTTCATCGTCGACATGATCGGCGTCCGGCACGGTTCGGGCGATTTCTTCACGCAGTAATTCTCGATACCGCTGTCGCATCCGATGGACGGCAACCTTAAAGGCAGCTTCCGTTATACCGAGCTTCACGGCGGCGTCGCGGTACTTTTGTTCGGCATCCGGCTGCTTGAGTAAGAATGGTTTCATCACCTCAAAGTGTCGACTCTTCGACGCGTCGTCGTTTTCTCGCCGCAATCGGTTAAGGACGTGGTCTAGAAGAGTCAGTGCCCAACGACGTTCGAAGAGCCTCTCCGGCGTGGTCGAATGCGACGGTTCGTGCTTGTAACGATCCTCAGCCGCCGCGAAATCGATTGGAACCAGAATCCGACCGCCGCCACGCCTCAAGGTTCGCTCGCGATCACGCTCATTGGCCAGGTAGTGGGAACACGCGGCGATCAGAAAAGATCGGAACTTTCCCTTACTTCGATCCACGATATCCAGTACGTCCTTTTCCAGGAGCCGAGCGAAGAACCCTTGGGTCAGATCTTGAGATTGATCCCACGGGTACCCCTGCCGTCGAATAAAGGCGTAGAGCGGATACCAATAGGCACGGCACAGTTCCGCGAGCGCTTCCTGGGCGGCGGGCGATTCGCGATCCCGGGCGGCGACGATCATGCTCCAGTGCGTGGTTGCGAATTGATCAATCCGATGCGGCCTGTCGTCACCGGTGTTGCTCATACTGGCATTCTAGTAGCAGCACCGATTTTCGCAGGTCTCGTGCATTGTGATGGGGCCATCGAACTTCATTGCGGTGATTTCGCACCCTTGCGAATGCAGTAGAGTTTCGACTCGGTTCGAATGAGCAACCGGTCGCCGGCTATGGCGGGGGTCGCCAGGCACAGCTCGTCGAGCTTGTTTCGACCGAGTGCTTTGAATTCCGGGCCAGCCTGGATCACAAATGTGTCGCCGTCTTCGTTGAGACAGAAAATCTTTCCGTCGTATGCCCAGGGCGACGTCGTAAATCCCGTCGATCCGAGCCGTTGGTCCTTGTACGACGGCACGCCGGTTTTCGCGTCGTAACAGGAGAACATCCCACCGTCGCGCAGGACGTAGAAATAATCCTCGTAGATGAGCGGCGAAGGATTGTAGGGAGCCGCCTGCGGCTGCGACCAAACCACGAATTCGTTTTTCTCTTCCCCATCCTTCAGGGAAATGTCACCGGCAGCACCCGGGCGTATGGCGAACATGGGGCGGTTCTTCTGAAGAACATAACCGGAGCCGATGTAAAGTAGCCCATGCGCCGCGAATGGAGTCGGGACCGTGATGGAAGACATTCCGCCCAACTCCCAAAGCAGCTTTCCTTCCAGATCGTATGAGCGCACTTTTCCCGTTGCATTCGTGATCAGTTCGGTCCGTAGTTCGTTCTCCCATATGAACGGTGTCGCATAGTTGGTTTTTTCGTCCCTGGGCACGCGCCATAACTCCGAGCCCGTTTTGCTGTCCAATGCCACCATGAAGGATTGCTCCTCGTTGTCGTTCACGAGAAACACCCTGCCCTTGTACACAACCGGCGAGATCGATGTTCCCCATCCCGCCTTGGTTCGAAACGTGCCGAGTTTCTTGGACCACAGTGGCGAGCCGTTAAGATCGCAACAGAAGATACCGAGATTGCCGAAATAGGCGTATAACCGTTCGCCGTCGGTAACCGGTGTCTCGGACGCATAGGAATTCTTGATATGGCGAGGAAATGCCGGCGCACCTTCATGTACTGCTCGTTCCCATAACGTCTTACCGGTGTTCAGGTCGAGACACAGCACGGTCCATTTGTGAGGATCGGTCGGCGGCGTCCGTCGTTCACCACCCATATACAGCCCTTTTTTGGCCGCCTCGGGCTTATCCTTGCTGACCACGGTTGTCAGAAATACTCGGTTGCCCCAGACAATCGGCGATGACCATCCGCGGCCGAGGATCTCTACCTTCCAAGCAACATTCTCGGTAGCACTCCATGTGTCCGGAAGATTCGCCGCCGCCGATGTTCCCAGCGATTTCGAACCCCGGAACTGGGGCCAATTGTCATCCGCCCGGCTTTCGTTGGCGGCGATAAGCACCCACAGGCCCACAAAACATACGCGCACCATATTGCCACCTGCCTTTTGCATGGGCTACCGCGACGCTTCCTTCTTCGAAAGATGTTTGTCAAACCAATCCGCGAAAACTTTGAGTTCCCCAAGCAGCCAGGCGCCGCCGTGACCGGCGCCCTGCCTGACAACAAGCTCGCATGGAACTTTGGATTGTTTCAACTTGGCGACGAATATCTCGGATTGCTGCAACGGCACCAGATCGTCTTTGTCGCCGTGGATGATGAGCGTCGGGGCCGCAGTTTCCTTGACATGGGTGATGGGCGAAACCTGTCGGCCGATCTCGCGCACCTTTTCCTCGTCCTGGATCTGCACGAAGGTTCCACTGGTCTTATCCAGCTCACAATACAGAAACGAGGCTTTGAACCGTGGTTGAGCGGTGCGGGCGTTCAATTCATAACCCGGCGTTCCAAAGTTCAAAAAATCCGTCGGTGGAAAGAAACAGGCGACCGCTTGAACCTTACTCGACTCGCGCTCAACGGGGTCCTTGGATTTTTCATTCCCCGGACCGCCGGTCGTGCCAAGCATCAGCGCCAAGTGCCCGCCCGCCGACCCGCCGGTGATGCCAATGCGATCCGGGTCGACATGGTAGTCCTTGGCATGGTGGCGGATAAATCGAACGGCCCTGTGCAAATCCTGGATGATTTCCGGGATGGTGAATTTCGGTTGACAGGCGTGACAAACGGCGAACACGGTGTAGCCGCGCTTCATGAACTCCGTAACGAACAGAGGAGTGATGGCCTCCGGGCTAGAAACCCAGCCGCCGCTGACCACCCAGATGACCGCCGCGCCGCTCGGCTTCTTGGGCATGAAGACGTCCATCGTGAGCGCCGTTCCGAACTTTCGCCCGTAAACGACGTCTTGTTTTCGGCTGTACTCGGCCGAATCTTGGGCCCAAGTGATCGCGGGACTGCACAGGACTGCGAGGGTGATGAGAATCGATTTCATAGCTAGCTCATAAGAAAAGGAGTTCATTCATTGCCAATACAATAGACGGCATTCTTTCCGCGAAGGTAGATTCTCCCATCCGCCATAGCAGGCGATGCCTTCATTTCATCATCAATTAAGTTTTCGGCAAGCTTCTTGAACTTATCCGTAGCTTCCACAATCGTGCATTTGCCACCGCGATCCAGGAAGTAGATGCGTCCGGCAGCTGCAACAGGGGAAGCCTTGAAGTCCGTGCCCAGCCGCTCCACCCATTTCTCCTCGCCTGTAATGGCGTTGTGACAACGAGCGATCCCGTCGTCACTGACCCAGAATACCAGGTCTTTCCATACGACAGGACAGCATGAGTCCGGCGTTCCCTTGCCAAATTTCCATGTGAACTGGTCAGAGCCAGTTCGAACGGCGTACAAGTCGCCGCGCATTCCGCGCGTGGCATAAACAGTACCGTTGGCCACCGTAGGACCGGTGATGATTCGCGACTTCGCCAATCCGGGTACCTGCCAGAGGCGCTTACCGTTAAGCGGATCGTACGCATCCATCGTGTCGCCGCCGACGACTATCATTTCGACGCCTTCGGCGTTCCGGTGGAAGACGGGCGTGATGTAGGAATCGCATTCTTCCGCCGTCGCGTTGGTCATTCGCAGCGTCTTCCAAACTTCCTTCCCCGTTTGTTTATCATGGGCGACGACGTAACTCTCTGATGGTTTCGCTCCGAGGTCACTAAGTGAATCTTGCATGCACACGGAAATGACCAGATTACCGTGCATCACGGGGCTGTTGGCATGCCCCCACCAAATGGTGTACCGTCCATGATCGTTCTGAAGATTACGATTCCAAAGTTGTCGGCCGGAAAAATCATAGGCCGCAAGATCGCCGGTGCCGAAATGAACGACGACACGTTCGCCGTCGGTTACGGGAGATGGACTCGCCAGGTTATGCAATTCGTGAAACTTCTGACGGCGACGGCCGCCATCTTTTCCCGACGCCCCGCCCCGCGGTGTTTTCGCCTGTCCGACCTGCCGTGACCACTCAATCGCACCGGTAAGTTTGTTGAGTCGCAGAAGGAGCAATTTGTCATCGTCCTGCGATGAAACAAAGATTGCATCGCCCCAAACAGCCGGAGTGCTCGCGCCTTCGCCCGGAATTGTGGTTTTCCACAATAGATTGTCTTGCGCGCTCCATTTGAGCGGGAGCTTCGTCTCGGCGCAAGTGCTATCGCCGGTGGGTCCGCGCCATTGAGGCCAATTATCGGCCGAGGACGTCATGCCGACGCAAAGGAAAATGACGATGGAAGCCGAACGCATGAATGCACCCTGACTAGTGGTGCTAATAGAATAACGTCTCTTCGAATCAGCGTGAAGGCCCCGCCCGCTTAACGGGCGCAATGGGATCACCAACATGAAGCGCAACGATCGGATCAGCCGTCGACAAGCCATTCAGGCCGCCGGTGTCGCCGCAGTATCGCAGGCGGTTCCGCCCCGGACCGAGGCCCTGGAACCGATGCGAACGCGCGGCAATCTGAAACAGTCGGTGTGCCAATGGTGCTACGGCACCGTGCCGCTGGAAAAACTTGCCGCGGAATCGGCCCGCATCGGTTACAAGTCCATCGAGCTGTTGACGCCGGACCAATACAAGGTCATCAAGCCGCTTGGTTTGACGTGCGCCATGGTCCGATGCAAATCGATTGCCGATGGCCTGAATCGCAAAGAGAATCATGAGTGGATCGAGTCGGAACTGCGCGCACACATCGAGTTCGCCGCGGCGGAAGGGCTGCCGAGTGTTATCTGCATGTCGGGTAATCGTCGTGGTATGTCCGACGACGAAGGATTGGAAAACTGCGTAGTTGGCCTCAAGCGTGTCGTCGGCTTTGCGGAAAAGAACAAAATCACCATCTGCATGGAAGGCCTGAACAGCAAGATTGATCACAAGGACTACATGTACGACCGCACCGAATGGGGCGTGAAGCTATGCCGGAAGGTCGCGTCTCCGAACTTGAAGCTGCTATACGACATCTACCACATGCAGATCATGGAAGGAGACGTCATCCGCACCATTCAAAAACACAAGGAGTTCATCGGCCATTACCATACAGGCGGCGTGCCGGGGCGAAACGAAATCGACGCCTCTCAAGAACTGCACTACCCGGCAATCGTGAGGGCGATTTTGGAAACAGGCTACACGGGCTATCTCGGACAAGAGTTTATACCCAAACGAGACCCTTTGGCATCGCTGGCGCAAGGCTTTCAGATTTGCGACGTGTAAGTCCATGGACATCGATATCAATTCCGACGTTGGCGAAGGCAGCCCCGCCGACGCCGACATCATTCCGCTCGTCACATCGGTGAACATTGCTTGCGGTTATCATGCCGGCGACGCCTCCAGCATGTGGAAGACGCTTGACATCGCGGCGAAGCACGGAGTCCGTTGCGGCGCTCATCCAGGCTTTCCCGACCGCGAGCACTTCGGCCGCCAAGAACTGCCTCGAACCGATCGACAGGTGTTTGAGGACTGCGTTTATCAGATTGGAGCTTTGATCGGGGTGGCGAAGGCCGTCGGGACAGTCATCCGACACATCAAGCCCCATGGCGCACTGTATAACCTTGCGTGCCGCGATGACGCCGTTGCCACGCCCATTGTGAAAGCCGCGGTACTTTATGGGATGCCGGTGGTCGGCATGCCGGGCTCGCGTCTTGAAGCCGCTTGTGATGGCCGATGCACGTTCGTCGCGGAGGGATTTGCCGACCGGCGGTACCTTCCCGATGGAAACCTGGTCCGGCGTAGCGACCCTACTGCAATGATCAGCGATTCTGCGGATGCGGTGAGACAGACCGAGTGGCTTATCACTCAGAAGGGAATTCGAACGATCTGTGTTCACGGCGATACTGCGCATGCGCTGGAATTCGTTCAAGCGCTGCGCGCTGCACTCACCGCCGCGGGACACCGTATCGTTCCATTCGATGCTCAATGACCATCCGTCTTTTGTCGGCCGGACTTCATACGATGCTGGTTGATTTCGGCCGCGAGCACCACCGCAGCCTGGGCGTACCCGTTGGCGGCGCTGCCGACTGCTGGTCACTTGCTATCGGTAATGCCCTGGTCGGCAATCCGCCCGACGCAGCCGCACTAGAGATGTGCCTGTCGGGGCCTACCATCGTCGCCGAATGTGATATTGGATGCGTCGTCTTTGGTGCGCCGTTTTCGCTTTCGACTGATCGTCAACAGCTTACGCCCTCCAAAACGTTTACTCTGCAAGCAGGAGAAAAGTTGCATCTTGGCGACGCTGACGCAGGGATGCGGGCTTATCTCTGCGTTCGCGGCGGATTACGATCCAAATCAATTCTGGGAAGCCAATCATCGTTCCGCCCACTCAAGACCGGCGCGACAATTGAGTGTGAATCCCATTCCATCGTGTCACGTTTCATATTGCCCGCCGGAACCTGGAATGAGGAGCCTACCGTGCTGCGGACCATCGATGGAAACCAATCCGACTGGTTCGATTTGAATGAATTGTATGACCAAGCTTTCGAGGTAAGTCCGACAAGCAATCGCATCGGGTTGCGACTTGCGGGGAGTGCCATATCAAAGCCCGATCGCGAAATGGTGTCCGAGCCGGTTTGTCCCGGCTCGGTGCAAGTTACGCGCGACGGCCAGGGCGTCGTCCTCGGCGTCGACGCACAGACAATCGGCGGCTATCCGAAGATCGCGCAGGTCATCAGTGCGGATATCGACAAGATCGGGCAACTCCGGCCCGGAGATTCGATCCGGTTTCGACGAGTAACACTCGATGAGGCAGACGCGATATTCCTTCGGAAATCAGAAGAGCTTCAGACGTGGCTTAGAAGATTGCTTCTAGGTCGCGGGTACGAGACGGACTTCCTGTAATCGTTACATAAACTAAGGACACCATGCCGAAAGTGTTGGTCACCCCTGTCCCGCTGTTTACGGGCGACGGGCCGTACGCAGAGATTCTAAGAACGGCCGGCTTTGAGTGCACGTTCCCAACGGTTGCGCATCCCCTCAGAGCCGAGGAAGTGATTCCACTCTTGAACGGCGTACGCGCCGTCTTGTGCAGTTCCGAGCCGTACACGCCGGCCGTTCTCGACACCGCTCCGGAGCTTCGTGTCATCGCCCGCGCTGGTGTTGGATACGATGCAGTTGATGTCCCGGCTGCCACTGCTCGGGGAATCGTCGTTACCATCACGCCGGGCACTAACCAAGATGCCGTCGCCGAATTGACGTTCGCGCTTATCTTTGCGGTGACTAAGCGCGTCGTGGCGAGTCACATCAAGATCAAAGCAGGGCTGTGGCCCCGCCATCCCACACTGCCCTTGCGCGGCCGCACCTTGGGCATCGCCGGCCTCGGCCGCATTGGAAGGACGGTCGCCATGCGCGCCGCCGCGTTCAAAATGAAAGTTTTGGGTTGCGAGACCTGTCCCGACGCCGGCTTCATTACTGAACATGGCATTCCGCTCGTACCATTCGAACAGTTGCTGGCCGAGTCGGATATTGTCTCGTTGCACGTGCCGCTAATACCGGAAACAAGGCACATGATCAACCGCCGGACGCTGGCCTTGATGAAGCCGACCGCGTTTCTAATTAATACGGCGCGCGGCGGCTTGGTTTGCGAGGACGATTTGCTTGACGCCCTCGTGAACAAGCGACTTGCGGGCGCTGGATTGGATGTCTTCGAAACGGAGCCGCCGGGAGTCAATCCGCTCTTCGCGTTGGACAACGTGGTAATGACGCCGCACGTTGCCGGCGTCGACGTGCAATTGATGAGTGACATGGCTGTGTCGGCAGCACAGGCGATTGTGGATCTGAGCCGCGGAAAATGGCCGGCGGAGAAGATTGTTAATCCAGAAGTACGGAGCATATTCCGTTGGTAAGCGACCGATGCTTCATCAAAGCCAAATCACGGTGCAAACCCGTGGACAGAGCGACATGCACGACCTGACGGAACGAGTCAGCGCGGCTGTTCGTACATCCGGTGTGAAGACGGGTGTCGTTCATGTCTTCAACGTCGGCAGCACAGCGGCTATCGGCACGATCGAATTTGAACCGGGATTGCAGAAGGACTTGCCCGATTTGCTCAATCGTCTCATTCCTCCAGGAACACACTACGGTCACGAACAGGCGTGGCACGACGGCAACGGCCATTCGCATTTGCAAGCGACGATTCTGGGGCCGTCCCTTACAGTTCCCATTCGTGACGGCGAATTGTATCTCGGTGAGTGGCAGCAGATTTTCCACCTCGAATGTGACGTGCGTGCCCGACAACGGACGGTCGTGATCACCATTGTCGGCGAGTAGGGCTTGATTCGCACGGTTTCCCCGGTATAGTGCCGCCCCCGCAGTGGTGTCCGCTCAGCGTCCGTTTGTCATTGGATGACAGGGAGACAGCCGTGTTCGTAGCGTGCTCGACACTTTGCTTTACCAAATACCCGCTCGAGCGGGCATTGCGGACGATTGACGAGTTGGAATTCAACAAACTCGAAGTCGCCATCGACGAAGCAGGACCGCACCTAAAGCCATCGGAGGTGGTTGCAGACACCATCGCGGCGGCGCAGCGAATTCGAATCGGCCCGAGCCTTTCGCCGGCGGCGTTCACGGTTGAGCTCGATCCAATGAGCAATGGGGATGCATCTCAGAAACTTCGTGCGATTTGCCATCTCGCCCGTATTTCCCAGGTTTCACTGCTTACGATCCCGGCGGCGCCAACCAGCGCGGATTTTGACGCTGAAGTTGAACGGCTTCAGCGCCTCGTACACCTCTGCCAACAAGAAGGGGCCGTGCTTTGCGTCGAGAACCGTGTTGGCACGCTAACGGAATTGCCGGACGCCACCATTGAATTGTGCCGCCAAGTTCCGGGACTTGGGCTTACTCTTGACCCAAGCCATTACATGGTAGGGCCCAACGGTGGTCGCAACTTTGATGATGTGTTTCCGTTTGTTCGCCACATCCACTTGCGAGACACCGGCCGGAACGAAAATGAATTCCAAGTCCGCGTCGGACAAGGCGAGATCGAATACGGCCGCATCGTGACGCAGCTCATGCGTCAGCAGTACAACCGGCTTCTGAGCGTTGAGATTTATGACGTTCCCGACGCTCCGTGGATCATGGAGCAAGAAGTCCGCAAACTCAAATACCTGCTTGAGAGTTTGATCTAAGGCTCAACTCTCGACGTCCAATCAATCACGATCCCGTCGGTGGCTTCTTGTCGGTAGGTGGGCTTGCGTCTGCCGGGAACAGCGGTAGCGGCTGAGTAGCCGGTTGGGCCGGCGCGATGGCCTTTGGTTCCGGAACATCGGCGAAGCCCGACGGCAGTCCGATCATCGGCGGTTGTTCGGGCAGCGGCTTTGGTTCCATTCGAGGCTGTTTTGCAACCCCATCCGCCAGTACGACTCGTACCCATTCTTCCACGGTTCGAAACGCGGCCGTTTGTCGAGACTTAAGCGGAGGCTGCGCCGCGCTGCCGTGTGCCGTTACTGCCTTTTGCAGTAGTGGACTCGACTCCCACGCTTCTTGTTTCAATTGACTGAGGACGGCACTGAGATTCCGTTGTGTGGCGCTCCTATTGAGTACGCCGCGTTCAACCGTGCGCGTAAGCTTGAACCCGCCTGCCTCGCCTGTGGAGTGACATGCCACACAGGCATTCATGAGAATGGGCTGCACTCTTTTGACGAATTGACTCATGTGCTCCGGTGAGATCTCTGGTTCGGACGTGTTGTTCGGTTCGCGCTCCACTTTGATCTCTGCAGAGACTGGCTTGATTGCGGTATCCGGCGAAACGAGGCTTGGTGTGCGGCGACACAGGTCGAGGAGGCGTTGGCAACTGCTGTTCTCCGGCTGAATGGCGACGGCGGCCTTCGCCTCTTCGGTCGCTTGTTGCCGCAATCCGTGCAAAAGGCACCATCGGGCCAGTCGCATCCGCTCATCCGCGTCATTCAAGTTCGCACGCATGCGAACACGAGAAAACGCGTCCTCGAAACTGTCACAAAGGTACAGTACGTTTTCCGCTGGAACGAAGGTCTCGCCGACATCACGGCGAATGCGGTATCGATCCCCTACCCGTTCGATCTGCCCGGAAACAGTGCGTTCCGATTGCAGCACCAGCACGCGGCCGGACTTTTTCTTGGACTGATCGTCGTCCGCCGCAGCGGCCACTGAACAAATCAGGGTTACCAACGAAACGCCCGTCAGCCAACGTAATGGTGTTTCCATAGTGCCGGGACTATAACCTGGCATTCTGAGCAGTCAAGGGCGATTCGGGCGGCCGCAGCAGCTAAAAAATCTGGAGTTTGTTCGTCGAATTGCCCCCGAACCGCGTTTTACTAGGTTGGAGCCAAAAACAGACCATGGACCCGACCGACGCGGAGCTGATGGAACGCTGGCTCGACGGAGACGCGACGGCATTTGAGGCGTTGGTCCACCGCTGGCAGCCGCCGGTGGCGCGGGTACTCGGCCGGCTCGTTGGACGTGCGGACCTTGTTCCCGACCTCTGCCAGGAAGTCTTCCTGAAGGTCTACCGTGCGCGCCCGCGCTACCGGGAGAATGGAGCGTTTGCCGCGTGGATCTATCGCGTCGCAGTCAACGTTGCACGTGACGCGGCCCGACGGCAGCCGCCACTAATGCGGCTGGTTTCGACGGAGTCTACCACGGCTCTGAACCATTCCGCCGAGGCGGAGTGTCAACACCGGGAAAGCGTCAAACTCGTTGCCCGGGCCGTTGCTGAGCTGCCGGAAGCCCTTCGGGAGGTTTTGGTGCTGCGCCATTACGAAAACCTGAACTTCGAAGAGATCGCCCGACTGACTGGAACACCGGCGAGCACGCTCAAGTCGCGGTTCGCGGTCGCCCTGGAACGACTGAAATCCAAGCTACAAGCGGCCGGCATTGATTCGGCGGAGACATCAACATGAATTGCAACGAAATACGTTCCCGATTGCCTGTCTACTGTCTCGGCGACACTGAGCCCAACGAGGTCATGCTGATCGAGGCTCATCTGCAGGGTTGCGTCGAATGCCGGCGCGAAGCGTCTTCCTTTCGGGGATTGCTTCGACTGCTCGACCAGGTGCCAGTGCCTGTGAGTTCTTTTGATGTTCCAGAATTCTACCGGCGTGTGTCGGTGGTGCACCAAACACAGGCGCGCCGCTGGCGGCGTGTCGCCGTGTGGGGGCTGAGTGCGGCCGCAGCAATCTTGGTCTTACTTCTGTTCTCGCGACTCGAGTTCCGCTTGGAAGCTCATCAAGTAGTCCTCCGCTGGGGTCAGCCATCTAACCTGCCGATCGCGCCGGTGGCCGGCTTCAACGTTGTCGCGTACGAGCGTCAAATGGCGGATTTCCGTGACAACTTGCACGCGATGAGCCAACTGCTTCATGCACAGTGCGATGAATTTGAGCTACATCAGGAGAAATTACTCAAGTTTGAACGTCGCATTCGTGAATTTCAAAGAGTCCTGAGTACAGGCCTTGAACGCTGGCGATCCACGGAGCGGGATGTTGCCGCCCTCACCGGAATGCAGTCGCCCGGAAACTCAAAGGGAGAATCCCATGATTAGGAAAATGACATTGTTTGTCGGCATCGTTGCGTTTTCAACTTGTTCATTTGCCGCAGCCCAATCGCCCGCCGAACCCTCGCTTCCGCGCGGCGGCGCCAACGAACGAACGGCCATGTACGAGGACATCGAGGTCTTTCGCAGGATACTGGACGGCGCACTATTAGGCGCTTTGGCGCACGGCAACTCCTGGAAAGACGTCCCGAACCCATTTCACAGAATGATCGGCTCGGGCACCTCTACTGACCGTGATCCGCTGGGCTATTATCTCAGCGGCTCCACGACTGCTAGTGCGGGAATGTCGTTAGGTGGGCATAGCTTCCATATCGGTACCGGCGCCGAAGGAGTGTACCTGAAAGGGTATGGCGCGGTATTCAACATTGCCGTCCCGTGGCATTTCCAGAAGCCCGTTGACGATGTCAACAAACCGGGCGAGAACCCTTCCACACAATGGGATCGAGTCCGGAGTGAGATGCGCGGAGAGAATGTAAGGGCTGAACCTAAACACATTGAAAGCAGCGGCCCATCGGTAGCCGATACCGTACTGAAACTGCTCGCGGATAACGGTCGACACTTTTCGCAATTGACCGAAAACGAACATCTGACCGTGGCGGTAACGCTTCGTCCGATTGCAGCATGTACCGTGTGTCATGACACCAATCTTCCGAAGCTCGGCGTGACGCATGGCGATCCCGCCACCGACACACTGGGCCGTCTTTTGCTAAGTCGATACACCGAAGCAAAACAACAGGCACCCGTGACTCCCGCTGACCAGAAGGAACCTGCGTCCAAAGACAAGGGCACTGAGGAGCGTCGCACCGAGGCGGCCAATTTCTATCGCCTCGGCGAACTACGCCAGCGACAAGGACGGCTGGACGAATCAATCCAGGCCTATGAAAGAGCCTCCCACATCTACTACCACGCGCTTAACACCGATCCGAATCCGACCGAAAGAGACCTGGCGGCGGCCGCGGATGTCAACGGCAGGCTCGCCCAGGCGTACATGCTGAAGGGCGACAAAGAGAAAGCGCTCGACTGCCTTGCCCGTCAGTTCGTGCCGAATCAAGCCGTCCTTGAGCGACCGACTAATGCAAAGCCGACTCCGACCCCCGAATCACGGCAGGCGCTACCGGCAAAGCTCGTAATTTCGGCGCCGAAGCGGCTGCTCGATCAAGTTGGAAGCGGGAAAGTGAGCTTTGACGAATTCAAGAAGGGCGCTACGGTGGACTATTTGAACTTCGCTCCGACGAAGAAGTCTTCCGAGGAAAAGAACCCGTAAATCGACATTAGCCCCCGTGATTCACGGGGGCTAACTTGTTGTTTCTCATCCGGCGGTTACTTGAACGCCTTCACCCACTCATCAAAGCTCTTCTTGTGCTTCTCGACTGACTTGGCAGGTCCAATGAGGCGAATGAAATAGGGACCATTCTTCGCCGGTATGTAAATGGCTTGCATGCGCCAGTCCGGCTTCAGTTCTTCCTTGGCGTTCGCGGCGAATGGCGGGTTTCGCGATTTATAGGTCCCGCTTATGTCAAGTTGCGTGACTTCGACATCGCCGAGTTTCATCTTTTCGACTTTCGCAACGTCGTCGATGGCTTTGCCCTGCGGCGGAGTGAATTGACCCTTCCAACGGGTGAGGTTTTCGGCGAGGCCTCCCCCCTGCCCTTGGCCGAAGTAAGAGACAGTTATCTCGGCGTCTTCCTTGTCGCCATCCGCTTTCGGCAATCGAAATTGATGCAGTCGCGTGTTGAACTGCGGCTTTTCCGATTTCCATTCGGCGGGCGCCTGCGACTGGAGGTTATCCAGCTTCACGACCACGCCTTTTTCCTGCGCCACTGCCGTAGTGACAACGGCCAACAGTGTTCCAATCACGAAAGATAACGCAACGAATGCTTTCATTGGATGCTTCCTTTCAAAAAATCAGCTAAGGGCCGACAAAAAGCCCTGCATTTCGTCGGCCGCGTGTGAATTCCCTTGACGACGGGCGACGGCGATACCTCGTTGATATATGTCGCTGGCTTCCGGCATGCGTCCGAGGCGGGAAAGGGTTTGCCCGAGTTGAAGATACGCCGGTGCGTAGTCGGGCGTCGTGTCAATCAACTCGGTGAAGCAGCGAACCGCGTCCTCTTCGGCCCCCGCACTCAGGTGTTCCATGGCCAATCCGTAGCGCAGAAATGGGTCGGTCGGGTCGTCAACGAGCATTTCTTCCAGTTGCTGTCTGCGTGTCTTTCCGTTCGTCATCAAACTTCCCACCGCATGCGTTTCTGCACCTTCTCTCAAATTACCGGCCGACCGATGAGCGGGCAATGGCCGAACAATCGTCGTGAACGGATTATTCGCACTACGTGATCGAATCGGCGAGTTACGTCCATGTCGTTCGCACGGCATGTGCGTCCTTCCGACAATTGGCAACCTGGCGAATCTAGGATGCAGTCCTTTAGCGAAAGCCGGAACGGAGTCGAAAGAACGTACGACCAGTGGCCACCGGAGATTCCACAGAAACACCTGCACGCGAGGCGTCCGTACCGGCCGCCAGCCACTCGAATGGGGACACCATGATCTCGGACCGACGCATACGCGCCGCCGTCTATGTCGCGCCCATCGCGCTCTGTTTTTCGCTGCTGTGTTGTTCGTCGATTTCGCAGGCATCGAACCCGCGACGGAGCCCGATTGTTGAGTTGGTCGAGCGCGTGCGGCCGGCCGTCGTCAACATCCACAGTGAACGCAACGTAAAGAACGGCTCTACCAGCGATGTGTTCAATCAATCGCCGTCTTCGAATCGCGTCAACGGCATGGGCACCGGCGTCATCGTCGATCCGCGCGGCTACATCGTGACCAACAACCACGTAGTGGAAGACGTTAGCCTCCTCCGCGTTCGACTCAATGACGGCAACAGCTTCTCCGCAACGGTCGTAGCCCGCGACCATGAATCCGATCTGGCCATGCTCAAGATCGATGCCGGGCGATCCTTGCCGACAGTCCCGCTCGGCACAGCGCGACGTAATGGTCGGTGAGACCGTCATTGCGATCGGGAATGCTTATGGATACGAACATTCCGTCACCGTTGGCGTCGTCAGTGCGATCAAACGCGACGTGACGCTGAACAAGGAAGTGTCGTACAAGTCGTTGATTCAGACCGACGCGAGCATCAATCCCGGCAACTCGGGCGGACCGTTGCTCAACATCAACGGCGAGATGATCGGCGTCAACGTGGCCATTCGGGCAGGCGCCCAAGGCATCAGCTTCGCCATTCCCGTAGACACGATGATCCGCGTTGCGTCCGATCTGCTCAGCTCGCGGAAAAACCCAAACATTTGGCATGGCTTGGTGTGTCAGGACCGGGTCAGCATCGGCGGCAACGACTTCAAACTGCAAAGTTCGCAAACCCGGCCGGACAGTGAAGCAAAAACGGAAGCAGTCGACTGGAAGCGCGAACTGGTTGTGGATCGCGTCGAGCCGGGCAGTCCGGGCGAAAAAAGCGGCGCCAAAACCGGCGACGTGTTGGTTCGCCTTGGCGACGTCGACGTTCGCAACAGCCTCGATCTATCCAGGGCCATGCTCGACCGTAGCGCCGGCGACCATCTTCCATTGGTAGTGCGCCGCAAAGGTGAGTCCCAGAATATGGAACTGGTGCTTCAGTCGTCGCAACGTGCGGCACCGTCGTCATCGTCATCGGACATCATCTGGCGAAAGATCGGCCTACGCCTGCAAGTTGTCGCGCCGGAATCCGTTGCTCGCACTAGCCCGCAACTCCGCGGCGGACTAACGGTCCTCGACGTTTCAGCGAACGGCGTGGGCGACCGCTCCGGCATTCAACGCGGCGACATCCTTGTCGGCATGCACGTTTGGGAAACGCTGGCGCTGGATAACGTGGCGTACGTCCTCTCCCAGGGTGATCTGGCGAGCTTCAATCCGGTGACGTTTTACGTCATTCGCGGCGGGCAAATCCGGCGCGGCGCCATGCAGATCACGGATTAGGCTCGACGCAACTCATTCTCCTTCGGCGCGCATCAACCGCCGATCTGGCCCACGGGAATGGTTGGCTCGCTTCCGTCTTCGACCCAGACCCAACCGTATTGCGTGTTGCTCGGCGACGGGTTCTGGCGATACTCTTCGCGAAGCTTCGTGAGCTTGTCGCTCTTGATCGCCTGTCGTTTCGCCTGCACATCGACGCCGAACACCTTCGCCGCATTCAGACCTAGAATCTGATTCTTGATCTCGTCCGTCAGATCAGAGTATTTATATTTTTCGATCAGTTCCGGTTTCATCTTCAACCGGCGCATCCGTTCGATTTGGCTTTGCGGACTCCCTCCCCAAATGGAGTCGGTGCCCCACAAAATGTGATCGGCGCCGCCATACTGAATCATCTGTCCGAGCATGTGCAGGCACTTTTCCGGCATCGCCGCCGATAGCTGGCCAAACGTGCTTCCCAACTCGAAGTAGATGTTCTTGATCTTCGGATTCTTCTTCAAGATGCGAAAGATGTCGCTGATCCAGGGAATTTCCTGCGGATCGTCGGTCTTGGGATCGACGACTTTCTCTCCGGTGCCGCCGCCCAGGAGGCCGGAACCGCGATAGCCGGAATGGTAGACGATGAAATTCAGATCGGGCCAATCCAGGGCCGCCTTTTCGAGATCGAGCGGCTTGCACGCCTTTTCGTTGAAAAAGCCGAGCGGCAGACCTTTGTGAACGCACAGGTTCTTGACGCCGAGTTTTTTCGTTCGCTCCCAAAACGGATAAGCGACTTTTTCGTCATCCATGAACCACGACTTCTCACCCAGTTCGGCGCCGGTGTACATCTTCCAGGCGTCGATTTTGAGTTCCTTAACCTGTCGCTCCATTTCATCGAGCTCTTTCGGGCCCATGTTGGGGCGGAGCAACCCATGCGACAGCACGCGTTGGCTACCGGCGAGGTCGTTGACGTACTTGCGTGTCGCAACCATCTGGTCGGGCGGCAGCGGGTTCTTGTCCCACTCGCGGCTCGGCACACCGCTGATGATCGCCATGACGGTGTCGCTGTCGCCGAAAATTTCTTTGACGTAGTGTGCTCGGTTCAGCGCGTCCATCGTCTCTTCGACCTTGAGCCGTGGCCGAAGCATCTGGAAAAACCGAACGGCCGCCTTGCCGTCCGGTGTATCGTCATACCACTTCTTGCTGACATCGACGTGATGCGTTTGCACGTCGAATATGAATTGCTCCTTGGGCCATTTCTCGCTGAATGCCTTTTGATCATCCACCTCGGCGGCGTCCACATCGTAGCACTCACCGAAAACCTGGTTGAGCGCGAACAGCGCCGCGGCCATGCCGCTGCCGGTCCGGAGAAAAGCGCGACGACTCAATCCCTGCCGTTTCGCAGCCTGCGTGCTGATCTCCTCAAGTCGGACTTCGTATTCCCTTTGTTGCGGCGACTGGGGCGGCGGGATGAATTCCTCATTGGACGCAATCTGCGTCGGAATCGGCGCCGGTGCATCATTACGGGCATCGAGATCACATTGCCGAACCCACATGGCCGTGCTCCTGATGGCGAATGGTTAGTGTCCCGGTCGGGAATGATCTATGACATGGATGCATGACCGGCCAAGTGACGCCGTTTGTGCTGGTTCTCCGCAGGGCTCATCGTAACCGCCATGATCCCAATGCATACCGGCCGACCGGCGCTCCGGGTTTCCCACGGCTGGCGAGAGTTTCAATCCACGCAAGTTCCAAGCTAGAATCGCCTTGCGAATTTCGATATGTCGCAGGTTCCTGTTATCCGCGTTTGTTGACGGTGTCTCGCTCTGGCACAACTGACGACGTAACGCGTTCGTCAGAGGAAAAAAGTACGAGCACGATGGATCCTGCTCTTCACCTTGCTCGTAGTCGTCCTAATCCTAATCCTAGTCTTCATCTTAATCTTCATCACCTTCTAAAGGCGATTGCTGATCATCGCCGCGACATTTCAGCATCGCGCGGAGTCCGAACCGCGCTCGCCCATCATGCCATAACGCCGCGTGTTTTGAAAAGTGACAGACAGTGACAAATAGAAAAAAGGTCAAAATAAGTGGGAGAGCGCTAACGCCCTGACGCCGAACGGCGCGGAGTGGCACGATACGTGAGGAGTGGCGGCCGGATGACGCGGCAGCGGGATTCGTATCCCTGTATGCAGCTCAGCCGACTTCGGCCCGCTCCACTTTCACTAAATAGCCGTTGTCGGGCATCGACGACTTCGCCTGACTGACCGTACGACTAAAGTCGGCCGCTTCCTTCTGTTGTAGCGCGGTAAGCCGTTGCTGTGCTTCTTTGAATAGCGATGACTGTGTGAGTGCCCGGCGTTCGGACTCTGATTTAGCCATTTGCCCGAACAATCCATCCGTGGAAAACAACCGTTCGCTAAGCACGATGGCGCGTGATTCGGTCGCGAGGATTTCACGAATCTGTTGCTCGATTGCTTCTTTCATATCAATGGCCTTTCACCGGATCAGCCGGACATCTACGTTGTGTTGAATCTCGAGATAGAGCGCCCCTTGGTTCGTCTTGTTCTTGAAATCTCGCAACATGCCTTCGATTTCTTTGACGCGCGACCTATCTAAGAATACTCGATACGCAGCGCTCACGTCGAGAGCCGCGGATGGTGCCTTCAACGGCTTACAACGCTTTCCACACCCGCCAAGCGCTTGATGGCCGCCAGCCGCGGGCTGACTCGCGGCATTGCGGCAGGTCCGGCAGCAAGATCGACGAACACGTGGTCGGGGATCGTGTGCTCCGCAGGGGCAGGGAGCGGCGGATGGAGCTCGCCTACCCGCGAATCATGAGTCCGGCCAGCCCAAGCTCCAGGAACGAGTAGGCTTGGAACTCCCGCACTATGTCCGGGATCAGAGGGACCATCGGTGCCTCCAAGTTCCGGTTACTGATGTTCCCCGTCGACACAAGCAACAATTTTGCAGGTCGGCCGTGCAGTATGTGCTCATTGACGAAATCCGCATCTTTGGTCACCACGGCGCGCTGCTCCTGATCGGCGCACTTGATAACTTCCGTGTCGTTCGTCCGGTTTCCCGCAGGTAGGTCCAAGGTATGCACTGCATCGTAGCCGGCGCTAGCAATCCAACCCACCATCCGGCGTGGCAACTGCGCGTCAATCAAGAACTTCATCGGCCCGCCGGCTGGAGTCGCTTGGTCTGGCTAAGCCTGGCCGCGAACGCCATTACGGCAAGCAGATCCTCGTGCTCCAGGTCCTCGTAATCGCCCAGGATTTCTTCGTGAGTCATACCGGAGCTGAGCAGTTCGAGCAACATCTCGACGGGGTAGCGCAAGCCGCGGACACACGGCTTACCGTGACACACCGCCGGATCAATCGTGATGCGCGATAGCAATGCGTTCATACCGATACGCTACGAATTCCAAACCCTCCCGTCTGCCGGACGTCATTCCTACTCGGCTGAGAACGCATTTTCCCACTCCACACCCGCCAAACGCTTGATGGCCGCCAGCCGCGGGTTGATGCGCGGCTTCAGGGCCGGCTCGGCGGCGAGATCGACGAACGCCTGGTCGCGGATCCTGTGCTCCGCCGGCGCAGGGAACGACCGATGGAACGTAGCGTCGACGGGATTAGCCGCTGTCGTAAGCGGTGCAGGGCCCGGCAGCGGGATCGGCACAATCGGCGGTCCAACGGGGTCAGCTTGCGGGGCGACAGGACCGGCGCCGTGGGGACGAAATAGGTTCTCTACCAAGCGATCTTGCCATCGTATTGTGATGCTCCAAGCACGTCGAGGTCGAGGTCTCCGTCCACGTCCGCCACAAAAACGCTCCGGGCACCGTCCCCGAAGGTACCGACGATGTGGCTGCTGAAGTTCTGGCGGCCGTCGTTCTCGTACCAGGCAATCCTGTCGTCAAATAAGGAGGCAGACAGGACGTCGGTGTCGCCATCCCCGTCCATATCAGCGCCAAAAACTCCGAAGCCTCCGTATGCGCCATTCGCAGTGATAGTGTGCGCTGCGAAATTCTGGGTCCCATCATTCTCATACCATGCAATCTTGCCGGGATTCCACGACGCGGAGAGGACATCGGTGTCGCCATCACCATCAACGTCCGTTGCAAACACGCTCGTGGCCGCGTTCTCGCCGGTGTGAATCGTGTGCGTGGTAAAGTTCTGGTTACCGTCGTTTTCGTACCAGTCGACCTTGTCGTCGAATTGCGACGCGGAGAGGACGTCGGCGTCGCCGTCACCGTCAACGTCTGCGACAAACACGCTCAAGGCACCGTTCGCAGCGGTGCTGATCGTGTGCTCGCTGAAGTTCTGGGCCCCGTCGTTCTCGTACCAGGCAATCTTGTCATCATCGTACGACGCGGAGAGGGCATCGATGTCTCCGTCGCCATCCATGTCGGCTGCATACACGCTCCAGCCGCCATTTCCGGGGCTGCTAATCGTATGACTGGTGAAGTTCTGGTTGCCGTCGTTCTCGTACCAGCCAATCTTGTTTACAAAGAGAGACGCGGCAAGGACATCTGTATCGCCATCGCCGTCCATGTCCGCCGCAAACACACTTGCGGGATGATTGCCGGTGTTGCTGATCGTGTGGGCGCTGAAATTCTGGCTGCCGTCGTTCTCGTACCAGGCGATCTTGTTGTCAAAGGCGGATGCGGACAGGGCGTCGATGTCGCCATCATCATCTATGTCCGCCGCAAACACCCTTAACGCTCCGAACGTCGCAGTGCTTATGGTGTGTGCCTCAAAGCAACCGCACGCCGCTTTCGGCGGCAGCACCGACACCGCAAAGTCTTCCACCTCGCCATCGGCCGCAATCCCACCGACACCCAGGTCACCGGCCTGGCTGAGACGGAAACGGGCGTAAGTGACGCCATCGACGGCCCAGCTGGGGATGTCGAACGTGATCGCGTTAAACGGTGGAGTGACCGGAACACTATCGGCGATCTGTTCTCCCGGCCCGCCCCAAGAACCGTCGCGGTTGAAGTCGATCCAGGCGTCGAGCTTGGCGGAACCGCCGCCCACGTTGACCGTGGCCGTGGCGCCCAGTTGGCCGGCGCGGATGGTTCCGAAAGTCACACCGTCTTCGTCGTCGGTGCCGGTGTTGTCATCCGCATTGGCGCCGGTTGAGTGCACACCGTCGGCCTCGGTATCACGGTTCGTCCCGAGGGTCGGAAACTGGGCGATATGTTCGGCTCCGCCTTCCGCCAACAGCGTCTTGTACGGCAGCGGCGCGTCCCCGAAATCCGAAGCGAACACGATGCGCCGTTCCAGCATCTCCAACAGCGGGCGGTAGCGCCACGGATGGGGTTTGTGGTGACGCGGGGTTCGAAGCGAGATCTTGTTCATGTTCTCCTCCTCCGGATGAGCCCAATCGCGCTTGTCGAGGAAGGATTGGGCGGCGGAAGCTTGCTCAGCGGAATGGCGAGATTATCGGTGATGCGGGCTTCGATTGCAACCGTTTTACGCGATCAAATGCAGCCTTACGCGGTTCAGCGCCATCTTCGCGGTCCGACTCTGAATCTCGCGGCGGTTCCCGAACCAGTGGAAGGTGTGGGAACTGACGCCGCCGTCCCAGGCGAAGCCGACGAAGACCAATCCGACGGGTTTTTCTGCGGTGCCGCCGTCCGGGCCGGCGATGCCGACGGCGCTTACCGCGAGGTCGGTGCGCCATCGTGTTCGGCACCCAACCGCCATGGCCTCCGCCACGGCAGCGCTGACGGCGCCGTGTTCGTCGAGCAAGGGCTGGGGCACGGCCAACATTTCCGTCTTTAAGCGGTTGTCGTAAGCAACAATGCCGCCGCGAAACCAGGCGCTGGCGCCGGGGACTTGGGTCAATAGCTGGGCAATGAGGCCGCCCGTCACGCTCTCCGCCGTTGCCAGTGTTAGACGTCGAGCCGCCAGCAAGCGCATGACGACGTGCTGCAAATCGTCGGCATCCTCGCCGAAGACAAGCGTGCCGAGACGTTCGCGAATGGTCTGCTCCACGGGCGCGATCTGGGATTGCGCTTCTTCGGCGTTGGCGGCATGGGCGAGAATGCGCAAAGAGATGACTGCATCGCTGGCCGTGATGCCGACTTCGGGAACGTGGCCCCGCCGCGTCAGGTCGAACAGCTTTTCCTCGACGGCGGATTCTCCCGCGCCGAAGCAATTGATCTTTCGCTCCACCAGTACGCCTTTGCTCAATCCCATCGCAAGGAGCCGTGGCTTGACGTGCGTTTCGTACATCGGGTACATCTCGCTCGGCACTCCCGGTAATGCGATGACGAGCGCATTTCCAATAGACATCCAGATTCCCGGCGCGGTGCCGCGATCGTTGTCCAGCGGTTCCGCGCCGGCCGGGAACATCGCCTGCACTTGATTGCGGTCGGGCATAGCACGGCGCCGTGACGCAAACATCTCGCGGATGCGGTCGAGGGATTCTTGATTCAAAACCAGATCGACGCGGGCCAATTTCGCGAGTGCGTCTCGTGTGAGGTCGTCCTGGGTCGGGCCGAGACCGCCCGTCACGACTACTAACCCGGCGCGTTGGCTGGCGATTCGAAAAGTCTTGATGTTCTCTTCGAGGTCGTCGGCAACGGTTGTGTGCCACTGGACGACAATGCCGATTTCCGCCAAGCGTCGACTGAGCCATTGGCTGTTGGTGTCGAGATTCTGGCCGCTGGTTAGTTCGGTGCCGATCGAGATGATTTCGGTTTTCAAGTCACGCACCGAGTTGTTCCAACGCGTTGAAGTAGTTACCGGCCAGCGTGAAGATGAAGAAGATGATGAACGACGCAACGATCAGCCAAACGACGAAGCCGAGCACCTTGGACAGGACAATGAGCCGTCGTTCCGCTTCTTCCGAATACTGGCCTGCCTGCTGGGCCATAACCTCGGGCACCCGGCCGCCTTCCTCGCCGACTGCAACGATGTTCAGAAAGTCCTCCGGGAACAATCTTGCTTTGGTTAGCGCGTTCGTCAGGTGATCGCCGGCACGAAGCGATTCCTGGATGACCCGGCCGCTCGCTGCGAATGCGGCGTTGCCGGTTGCGTTAAGACTTAGCGCCGCGGCCTTGGTCGCCGACATACCGCTTTCCAACGTGAGCTGTAAGGCCACGCAGAAGCGGGCGAGGTTGAACGCCATGAGAAACGGTCCGACCACGGGCAACCGCAACAGCAAATGGTCGACGATCGCCTTGTGTCGAAGCGAGCGGCTCAAGATCAGGTAGGCCAACACCACGACGCCGATCGTGCCGAAGTTCCACAGCAGAAATCGGACGGCGCCCGCGGCACCCGTGAATGCGGCGCCAAGCGGGCCCGCACCTTTCGTGTTGTTCATCTCGGCGATGATGCCCATGATCCAGATCGTGCCCGCAATGATGAACACCGCGGCGAAGTACTGGATGATCGGCCACAGGCTCGCCGTCCAGAATTGGCGCCAAAACCGTTGTTGGCTGATGTAGTACTTTTCCAGTTCTGCAAATATCTCTGGAAGGTTTCCGGTTTTTTCTCCGACGACCACTAAAGAGCGAAAGAGCGGCGGAAAGGCCGTCTCCCGTTCGAGGGCTGTTTCGAGGCTGTCACCTTCTTTCAAACTCTCGGCAATGCGTTCCGCGATGGGCCGAACCTGAGAGGAACCTTTCTTCGCTTGGCGCTGAAAAACGTCACGGAGCATGATGCCGGCCGACAAGCTGTGGCGCAGTACACGGCACAACTCGATGAGGCTCGAAAGCGGCAATCGCCCGAAGAGTAGCATGTGGTTACTCCGCAAAGCCCACGGGCTGCGACCTGTGGGCTTGGGCTCAGTGCCTGTATTCTAGCCAACCGTCGATCATTTTCGGAAATAATTGGCGGACGCGTGAACCGAAAACGACTCACCGAAGTGAAAGGGTACGTGACAGAAAGAGTGCCCATGATGGGCCTCGCCTATCGGAGGGAGAGGGGCAACGGTTAGCCCTGCCCCTCTTCCCGAAAGGCGATTCGGGATAGCACTGTGGGGGAACTGATGACACAAACGCTCGCGCCCGCCAAACGACCTGCCAAGAAACGCTACAAAGATCGCCGCCGCCGCCACGAACGATTTCCATGCGGCCCATACACCTTCGGCCTGATTCAGGCGACCTGCGACACGCCACTGGAGTTGGCCGGCGTCCGCAACGTCTCCCAATCCGGCGCCGGCCTGCTGTTTCACCGACGCCTGGAGCACGGCCGGCTGGTGCTGCTCAATCTTTTCAACGCCCGGCGTAATTTCGCCATGCGCGTTACCTTCCGTGTGATCTATTGCGAGGAACACAAGGACGGGCTTTATTTGCTGGGCGGCGCCTTCTCACAGGAGATGAGCCCAGAAGAAGTCCAGTGGTTGAGATAGGGACTGAGCCGGAAGCGTAAGCGACGATTCACTCCAAAAACTTCACCGCATTACGTCTCGCAATGGCCATGATCGACCCCTGTGGGTTCACGCCGGGCGCGGTGCACAACAACGAAGCATCGGCAATGTAAAGATTGTCGACGCCGTGGACCCGGCCGAACGAATCCGTCGCACATTTCTCTTTGTCTTCACCCATCGGACACGACGAGAAAAGATGGATCGTCATCAGGTCCGTCGTTGCAGGTCCCAACCGATCGCCGACGGCAATTAGTAGGTCCTCGGCGCAGGTGACAAGAAATCCGCCTCGGATTCTCGAGATGGAAGGACACATCGACATTGCACGCGCGGCGAAGAGGCAACGGCCCAAACTATACATGGCTTCGGTGAGGTCCGTCCAATCGGCCGGTGTGAGTTGGTATCGAACGAGCGGGTCGCGGAAGCCGGGGACCGTGCGAATAGTACCCCGTCCGCCGCGAGTCATTGCATAATACACCGCCATCTTGGGCCAATCTTCGTCCAGATCATTCAAGATGTCTGGGTAATGGACCAACGCCAAGGCCAAGTGCGGCCTAGAGCTAACGGAACAGCCAAAACTGATTCGCGGCGCGAACTCCTTGACCTGGTGGACGCCGACGCTCGGTTCATGTGCATTGATGGCTTCGTTGAACTCAGCGACGATTTTGACGGTGGGATGCAGCCGCAAACTGTTGCCGATGTTTCGCGTGATGCCGCTCCGGCGCAGGATGGCGGGAGTCTGAATGGCGCCGGCCGCCACGAATACGGTACCTGCTTCGATATCGATCGGACGCATAGACCCCTCGGCAGCCCGATGCTCGGTGCGCAGGCGCCATCCGTTAGAACTTCGGACTAGTTTCCGAACGCGCGCGTGCGGCAACATGCGGCCGCCGGCTTTGAGATACCGCGGGATGAACGTCTGCGTCATGGACTGTTTGACGCCGCCACGGAACCAGCGTGGCACCTCCAAGGATTTCCAGCCCAATTTCGTGGCGCCTTCATGGAGCTTGAGCGATGCGGCCGTCACCGCGCTTTGGTCGGTCGATACGGAAAGATCGTGTTCGTTCGCCTCGAAGTACGGCAACAAATCGGACTCCGTCATGCCGTCTACTTGGAACTCCCTGCGCCACTCTTCGAGAATCTCCGGCGGCGTGCGATGGTAGAGTCCGCTGTTGATTTCGCTGCCGCCGCCCACGCACTGCCCTTCGACGTACGCAACCTTGGCTTTACCCATGGTCACCGTGATTCCACCATTGCGGTACTTCTGCACCATCTCGGTGCGCGAAAACGCCGGGCAGGAGTCGAGGGTTAGAAATGGGCCGTCCTCGACGAGCAGGACCTCGCGACCGGCCTCGGCCAAGAGGCATGCGGTGATGGCGCCGCCTGGGCCGGAGCCGATCACCACGATGTCGGTGTGGATCGCATCCGGAGGATTGGTCAAGACGTTAGACATGCCCGGAACCATGGACCTCCGCGTTCCAGCCGAAAATGATCAGGCTTTCGTAAAATCGAACCAGGTCGCGGCGCACGCCGATGGCCGAGGCTTTCCATTTCAAGATCTGCTGCCAACGACGAGAATGAGCGAGTCGATGAAACGACCGACCGCGAAACGGTAGCGCAGACATGTCGAATGCCAGTGTCAGCAACCGCAGCGGCGTGCGCAGATAGTCCGGCATGCGAGCGTGTTGTTCGAGTACGAATTGTGCGACTCGACCTGTGTGCAGCGAAGTTTCATCGCCGCAGCGCTCCCGAACAATAGTTTCGGTGAGCGCGAGCACGGTGGCAGAGAAATCGGGGAACATTTTCCGTAGGAATACCGGCGGCAACGGAATGGACAAGGGCAAACAGCCTGACTGGCACGGCACTTAGCATGAGTATACCTGCCCATACACCTTACACCATTCGGGCGCGTTGGGTTTTTCCGGTCGATAGGCCGCCGATAAGGGACGGCCACATCACCATCGTCGACGGCCGAATTGTCTCGCTGGACGAGAAACCGAGTCGTCAGCCCGACGTCGATCTCGGCGATGCGGCGGTACTTCCCGGATTGGTCAATGCGCACACACACCTCGATCTTTCCGGGCTGCGCGGCCAACTGCCGCCGGGGGGGGAGTTCACCGATTGGTTGCGCGGCGTAATCGCGCATCGGCGTCAAGTCACACCCGACCGCACGCTGGCGGATGTTCAAATCGGATTGGATGAATGCCTCGCCACCGGCACTACCCTCGTCGGTGACATCGCCGCGATGGGCTTGAGCGAGCAGGTTTTGGTTGGTGCGCCTATCTGGGCCGTCGCGTTTTACGAAATACTAGGCATGACGAATAGCCGAGCCCATGAAGTACTCCAACCGGCGACTCGTTGGTGTCTTCAATTGCCTGACACCAACAACTGCACTCGCGGAATGAGTCCCCATGCACCATACAGCGCAAGTTGCACGCTCCTTCGGCTGGTCGCATCCTTGTCACCACAGTCGCCATTCCCGGTTGCGATTCACCTGGCGGAGAGTTTGGACGAACTTCAACTCATCACCGAGCGGACCGGTCCTTTCGTCCCTTTTCTCGAGGAACTCGGCGTGTGGGATCCAGACGCGCCGGTACGTTCGCTGGCCGAAATAGTCGAAACCTTTGCATCTACCCGCAACGTCCTTTTCATCCACGGGAATTATCTAGACTCAGACACAACCATCCACCCCGGTCAAACCATCGTTTATTGCCCCCGCACTCACGCCGCCTTTGGCCATGCGCCGCACCCGTTTCGAGACTTTCTTGCTCGCGGCGTTCGAGTCGTGCTCGGCACCGACAGTCTGGCATCCAATCCCGATCTCGATATGCTTGCCGAGGCGCGATTTGTACACCGTCATCACCCCGATGTGCCGGGCGACGTACTGTTACGCATGGCGACGCTCTCTGGCGCCGAGGCGCTCGGATTCGCCCACAAGACGGGCAGCTTGAAGGTGAGCAAGTCAGCCGATTTGATCGTGATCCCGATTGACCAGCGCAGCCCCACCGATCCACATGAATTGATCTGGCAAACCGACGAAAAAGTGCAGGGCGCGATGTGGTGCGGCCGATGGACCAAGGAACCGCGTTTGTGATGTTCCCCCGTTTACCATCTTTGCTATAATCCTCGCAAGCCCCGCGCCGCATCGATGGGCTTCATATCGGCGCATAGAAAGGATGGCCAATGCTAAGCTGCGGCAAGCAATTGCCCTCGAAGCCGCTCGACTGATGTACGAGCGTAGCGAAACCGAGTACTTTACCGCGAAACGCAAGGCCGCCAAACGCCTGTGCCGCCGTGGTGTCAAACCCGAAGACCTTCCCGCCAACTCGGAAATCCGCGATCAAATCCAAGTCTTTGCCCGAATGCACGAGGGCGACAAGCGCACCGAGCATCTGCGCGTGATGCGTCTGCAAGCCCTGAAGCTGATGCGCGTGCTGACGGCGTTTCGGCCACGGCTGATCGGCAGCGTTATGACCGGGCACATTCGCAAGGGCTCGGACATCGACATTCATGTCTTCACCGACTCCATCGGCCTCTTGACGGACACGCTCGAGCGCGAAGGCTACCAGTTCGACGTGCAGCGAAAACAGGTGGTCAAACACAACGAGTCACGCGTCTTCACGCATATCCATATCTTCGACACGTTCGACTACGAGCTAACCGTGTACGCCGAGGAGAAAGTCCACTACGTGTTCAAAAGCTCGGTCACCGGCAAGGCGATCGAGCGGGCGTCGATTAAGGAGTTGGAAGATTTGCTCCAGCGCGAGTATCCCGGAATCCAATTGGATGCCGAGCTCGACGCCGCCACACCCGAGGTCGACCCGCACCAGATGTTTCGAATGCTGCTGCTGCCGCTGGAGGAAGTGCATCAGAGTGCGGTGCACCACCCGGAAGGCGATGTCTTGTATCACTCGCTACAGGTCTTTGAATTGGCCCGCGCCGAACGCCCGTACGACGAGGAATTCCTGCTCGCGGCTTTATTGCACGACATCGGCAAAGGGATTAACCGGAGCGATCACGTCACCGCGGGCCTGTCGGCGTTGGAAGGCCTTATTACCGAGCGAACGCGATTCTTCATCCAATATCACATGGACGCCCATGAGTACCGCGCCGGCACGCTGCCGACGAAACGGCGCCGCCAACTGGAGGCTTCACCGGACTTCGAGGACTTGATGTTGCTGCGGAAGCTGGACGACATGGGCCGTGTGCCAGGCGCCAGCGTCGGCAGCGTCGACGAAGCGCTCAACTACTTGAAAGAACTGGAACGGAGTAACGAAGGCTACTAAGGTCCGGTAGTCCAGACATTTCTGTCTGGCCGCACAGACAGAAATGTCTGTGCTACCGATCAACCACTGTGCGGCAAAGACGCGAGCATCGCCATTGCCAGCGCGGCGGTTTCGATGCGCAAGATACGCGGCCCGAGGTTCACGAGTCGCCAACCCGATTGACATGCGAGTTCCACTTCCTCTGAAGTGAATCCACCCTCAGGGCCGACGGCGACAACCGTATCCGTCGTGCCGGACCGAGCGAAGGTTGTCCCGCCCGGATCGGCTAGCCACCGTGTCGATGGCAGATCGCCGCGTCGGCAAAATGCGCTCCAGTCCTCCGGCGTACGAACCTCGAGCAGTTTGTTTCGCCCGCATTGTTTGCTGGCCTCGATGACGTAACGTTCCAGCTTTTCGATGCGTGCGCCGCCTGGGTCGATCACGCTTCTTTCGGTCCGTAGCGGCACAAACGCAGAAACGCCAAGCTCCGTCAGTTTTTCCAGCAGGAACTGTGCACGGTCACCCTTCGGCAAGGGCGCCGCCACTGTCAGATGAAACCGCAGTTCGCCTTCGGTGGACTCCACGGCAGCCACGTCGACGGTGACAGTGCGGCGTGACACCGCATGGACGGTGGCGGGATATTGGTGTCCGTCGCCGTTGAACAGGCAAACTGCGTCTCCGGGGCGGATTCGGCAAACTACCGCGAGGTGATGCGCTTCGGCGCCCGTAATAGTCAGCGGTCCGACGGCGAGCGGGCTTTTGATGTAAAACCGCGAGGACATACTTGTTAGAATACGCCCCCGGTCCCACCAGGCGACCGAGTCCAATTGAGGCCCTACGTCTATGTCGGCGCAAACACCCAATAAAGCCACGACGCTTCCAAGTCCTGCGCGGCAACAGCTAGATGAGTTGGAATCCTTCATTCAACAAATGCTGAACGTTCCGGTGAGTCACGTTGCCGGTGACGACATGCCGACAACGGCGACGCAAACTAGACCGCGTGACGAAGAGCGCGCCTTCGACCGGCCTCCGGATGAACACGAAACGCTGCCGACGACACCGCCGGTTGTGGTGGAAACAAGTGAGCCGACGGAAACCGAAGCCGGATGGGACGAAAGGCCGGCCAACAAAACAACACCTCGGCTAAGACCGCGCCTCGACGAGCGAACAAGGTACCGAAAGTCGGTGTTGAAGCCGTTGTGGTTGTGGCCGATCATCGGCATCAACAAGGCTTTCGACGCTCCGACGTACAGTCTCGGTCGGACGGGGAGCTGGGTGCGGGAATCGGGGCGAACCGTTGCCGCATGGATCGGGGTGGGCCTCATCGTTGCCGCCGTTGCCTGGGTCGCGATCGATTGGCTGACTTGGAAGTGGTAAACCCAGGCCCATACAATGACACAGTTTCGATGATCGAAAGCCGCCTGTGAGTCAATTGATGACGCAAGCCACGGCCGTGGGCCAACGTGAAGTTCCCGTTAAAGATCCGCGTTTCCCCGCTCCGTTTGCCGCCTTCCTGAGTTTCCTGGTTCCTGGACTCGGGCAAATCTATCAAGGTCGCATCGGCAAGGGCGTGTTGTTTCTGGTGGCGCTCTACGGCATGTTCTTCACCGGGATGCATCTCGGTGATTGGAAGAACGTCTACATTCCGGATACGACCGGGGGCCGCGGTCAGCGCGCGCAAATCCTTTCGGACTTGTGGATTCGGCCGCAGTACGCGGGGCAGTTTTGGATCGGCGTCGTCGCGTGGCCGGCCCTATGGCAATACCATCATCTTCCCATGCCGTCCGCGGACACCAGCGTGTTCTGGCATTACTTTGAACACCATCCGCCGGAAACGGCAGCGAGCAAGGGCTTCAAACCCTATGAGCGTTGGGAAGGCAAGAGTCTCGAAGAGCTCCAGCGCGACGGCGACAAGACGTGGGACCTTGGCTGGGTGTATACCGTCATCGCCGGCGTGTTGAACATCCTGGTAATTTACGATGCTCTGGCCGGACCCGCCGTCGTGGCCACCACCACGCCGTCGCGCGCGCAACCGGAAAGGGCCGTCGCATGATCGGCAATATTCTGACATCGATGTCGATTTACTGGCATTTCCCGTTGATGCTTGCCGTGGTCAGCCTGGTGTACAGCGCGACGCGCTACGAATCGTGGGGCGACATTCTTCACGAGGCATGGCGCTGGGGTACACGGATGGGCATCTTCCTCCTCGGTATCGCGGTCGGACTATACTTGCTTGCTCTGTTCATCGGTTGAATCACTCGAGTCGCAACATGAACGCGGCCCCTCCGTGCGTGCTTTTCCTTTCTCTACTTACCGTGACGCCGGTTCTCCCTGGCTCGGACATCGAAGCTCGGCAGAAGGCTACGGCCGAAGCGAACTGGAAGCAACTGTTTGCCGACGATGCACCCGCCGTCGAAGAATCCAAGCACTTCATCGTGGTCGCGGCTTCGACCGTCTCCACGGCAAAGCTTCGTGAACTTAGCGCCGGCTTCGAAACGCGATATCAGACCGCGAGAAAGGCATTGAAACTTGAGCCGGACGTCGAACTTTGGCCGGGAAAGCTCACCGTCTACTTGATTCCGACGCGCCCGCACTTCAACCGCTTCATGCGCACGATCGCCAAGAAACGATCGAGTGCCGATGAAGTAAGCGTGATATCGGCGACGGGCGACTTCCCGTATGTGGCCGCTGGTCCGCCGCAAGTAAAGCACGATCCATCTCTGGAAGCGCAGGCGGGGGAGCAAATCGCCGCGGCCGTACTGATGAAACGCGGCGGCGATGCGGTTCCGGAGTGGCTGGTAGCGGGATTTGCCCGCGCGACCGCGTGGCGGGCCATGGCACCATCGCCAAGTCACCCACGGCACCAGGCGCGGAAAGTGATCCTCGGCAAAAGCGCGGCGGATGTTTGGGACGGGCGGCTCACGGCTGACGAGGCGGCCGTTCTTCGCGCCAGCCTTGCAGAGTTTCTGGCGTTTGGTCCGCCCGCGGCAAAGTTCCCGCAATTCGTGGATCAGTTCAAACCCTCGGAAGACGGTCGGCCGCCGACAACCTCCGAAGCGCTAAAATCCATGTCGTACACTCCCGAGCAGTTGACGCAGGCCTGGCACCGCTGGGTCCTTCAACAGCGGTAAAAAGTTATCAGATTGGGATAATTGCTGTCCGGTTTTTGCGGATTCTTCTTGCGGACCCGTTCGCATCCATTTACATTGGATATACACAGGCTAAGGCCGCCGATGTGGGCGGCCTGACACACGCAAATCGCTCGTTGGAGGAGTTCATGTCCGGATCGGTTCGCACTCGCAAGCTTCGTTCATTTCTTCGCCTCGAGAATCTGGAAAAACGCGAAAACCCCGCCCCGATTGTGCCCGTTTACAACAGTAACCCGGGCGCTTTCGCGCAGCTGTATTTGGACTTCGATGGTCACGCACAGGGATCGAATTGGTGCGGCACCATGTCGCCTATCAACACCACGGTCTTCAGCACCGATGGGGACTTCAACAATTTCAGTGCCTCGGAGCTAACCGTCATCGACCAGCTTTGGAAGCGTGTCGCCGAGGACTATGTACCCTTCAACATCAATGTGACGACGGTACTTCCCAGCGATTTCAATAATAAACACGCCATGCGTGTGGCGATCGGCGACCAGAGCGGCGGTGGAATCGGCTGGGGTTCGATTGGCGGCGTTGCCTGTCTCGGTTCGTTTTACAATAGTTCGCCGAACACCGTTTATATCGTGCCGGACGGCCTGTCGAACAACGCCAAGTACATGGCCATGGCCTCGTCGCACGAGGGGGGCCATTCATTCGGCCTGCCGCACCAGGACAGCCCAAGCGGTGGCTGCGGCGGCTACCACTCCGGTGCCACCTATAACGGTGAAAGCAAGGGGCCGATCATGGGGGCGCCCTACAACGCGACGCGCGATCTTTGGTGGCTTGGTTTCGAAGGGTGCGGAACCACGAATGACATGAATACCCTTTCCAATGCGAACAATGGCTTCGGCTATGTCGCCGATGACATCAGCAACAGCTCGACGTTGGCAAGGCGGCTTCGCAACAACTCCGGCGTGTTAGCGGGTAGTTTGACCGGTGTCATTCACCAGACGACCGACGTCGATTGGTTTGCCTTTACCTCACCGGAGGGCAATGCCACGATCACGCTGAGCGCTGCCGCGCTGGGCCTAATTTCGACGGCATCCTGGAACTTTATCAGGATGTTGCCGGCGTCCCGGTCCTGCTTGCAACCGCCGACCCGCCCAATAACGTCTTCGGCGCCACCATCAACTTCAACGTGCCCGTCGGGAAGAAGTACATTGTGGTCAAGAGCGACGGCGATTACGGGGAAGTCGGCGCCTACAGCTTGAGCGGCACCGTGCCCAGCGGCGGGCTTCTGCCCGGGTTCGACGGTCGTCCCGGCGACAATCACCCGCTCGCGTCGCTGTTCGAAGGCGTTGATACAACTGATTACGACAGTCTTCCGGCGCCGAAGCCCTCTTTGGACCTGGAGCACGATCTTCTTACTGTCGACGGAGGTTCCGCATTGGTGACCGCCGACGGAAAGCGCTCTGTCGCGCGGACACTCTCAACGGAGTCCCTGCTTCCCGCCAAGGAAGGGAACAGCCAAGATGTAACGGCAGTTTCAACGAGTGCACCGACACGGGCACGCGTGATCCAACGTTTGCTCTCGAGCGCGACACCTGCCGATGCCCTGGGTGATCCATTGGCGCTCCCGTTCTAGACTGCACATTGACCTGCAACATCAGAGAAGGCTCTCGGAATGCAACCGTTCCGAGAGCCTTTTCATTCAGGCGTTCTGTCATGCTCACGCTGAAAAAATTGCTTGAATCGGGCACATTCAACAATTACACTCAGTTTACTCGCGCAACTTAGGCCGCCGCTGTGGGCGGCTACCACAGGCAAACTCGCTCGCTGGAGGACTCATGTCTAGATCGACTCGCAACTGGTTCCGAAACGTCTCCCTGCGCCTCGAATCGTTCGAAAAGCGCGAGAACCCCGCGCCGATTGTTCCGGTGTACAACAGCAATCCTGGCGTTTTTGCGCAGCTGTACCTGGATTTTGACGGCAACACCGGCCCGTCCGGCTGGTGCGGCACGTCGGGTTCCATCACGACAACAGTTTTCGGCACCGACGGCGATCCCAACAATTACAGTGCGAGTGAGCTTACGCTCATCGACCAGATTTGGAAGCGGATCGCCGAGGACTACACGCCGTTCAATATCAACGTCACGACCGTGCTGCCGAGCGACTTTAATGACAAACACGCGGTGCGCCTGGCGATCGGCGGGCAGAGCGGTGGCATCGGCTGGAGCGGCGTCGGCGGCGTTGGCTGCCTCGCCTCTTTCTACAGCGGCGGCAGCAGCAACAATATCGCCTTCGTCCACTCCCCGAACCTAAGCAACAACGCCAAGTATGTCGCCATGGCGACCTCGCACGAGGCCGGCCATACGTTCAACCTGGGGCACCAGGACAATCCCCCTTGCGGCGGCTACCACGGCGGAAGCACCTATAACGGAGAAAGCAAAGGCCCCATCATGGGCGCACCGTACAACGCGACTCGAGAGCTATGGTGGCAGGGTTTTGAAGGATGTGGCACCCAAAACGATATGACCATTATCTCCAACGCGAGCAACGGCTTCGGCTACCGTGCCGACGATATTAGCAACAGCAAGGACGGAGCCCGGCGACTGCGTAACAATTCGGGTGTACTTGCAGGCAGTTTGACGGGCGTCATTCACCAGACGACCGACCAAGATTGGTTCGCGTTCACTTCTCCCGCGGGTACCGCCAATATTACGATAAGTGTTGCAGCGCTCGGCCCGAACCTAGACACGGAAGTCGAGCTGTGGTCCGACAACGGGGGCAGCCCCGTACTGCTCGCAACCGCAGGTGGCGGCGGCAACAACGTATTCACTTCCACGATCAACTTTAACGTTCCGTCCGGCAAGAAGTACATCGTCGTCAAGAGCGACGGCGACTATGGCGAAGTCGGGGCCTATAGCGTTAGCGGTACCGTCCCCAGCGGCAGCTTGTTGCCCGGCATCGATGACGGCGACAGCCTCAGTCAGGTGGACACACACCCGCTCTCTCCGCTCTTCACCGGCGAGGACAACACGGACTATAGCAAGTTGCCGCCGCCTGCCGGTTGCGGCTGCGCGAGCTGCGTCGCCGCCGCGGCGATGGCGCGCGCCGGCGATCAACGGCTTGCACTTGCAACGATGGCGGTGGAGAACACAAGCGCTGTGGCAACCTCTAACACGTCGCATCCGGACACCTCGGCCGACGTCCCACAGATCTCTGGGGTGACCGAGAATACGACAAAGTCGTCAACCGGCGCGAAGGTGATCCATCGCGTCCTCACCGGGGCGACGCCCATTGATCCGCTGGCGCACGATCCATTAGGCCTCGGCTTGTAGACCTGAACACATCTGAAACGTGCACCGCCCTCGCGACGATGAGCGTCGCGAGGGCCCTTTTCGTTTTGCCAGCTTGACTGGTCATTGAAGTACGTCGTCATTTGAAGGACACTTGTATCGTCAGGTTGCACCCATTACACTCGACTGTGGCATATCGCCCGCCGTTTGGGTGGCAATCACAGGCAACTCGCTCGAGGAGGATCTTAATGTCCGCGTTGACTCGCCATCGCCTTCGTAACGTATCCCTTCGGCTCGAATCGCTCGAAAAACGGGAGAACCCCGCGCCGATTGTTCCGGCGTACAACAGCGACCCAACCGCCTTTGCACAACTTTATCTGGACTTCGACGGCCATTCCTATCCCGGAAGCTGGTGCGGCTACGCATCAAACGTCAACGCTCCGGTCTTCAGCACCGACGGCGACCTGACCACGTTCAGCGCCACGGAACTGAGCATGATCGACAAGATCTGGCAGCGTGTGGCGGAGGACTATCGGCCGTTCAGGATCAACGTGACCACCGTGCTTCCCAGCGACTTCAATGACAAGCATGCCGTTCGCCTCTCCATCGGAAAGACGCCTGGCTTAGGCTCAGGCGTCGCCGGCGTCGCCTGTGTCGGGTCGTTCTACAATAGCGGTCCGAACGTCGCCTGGGTCATCACGACGAGCTTTGGCACGAACGATAAGTCGATCGCCATGGTGGTGTCACATGAAGCAGGCCATACGTTCGGACTAGGTCACCAGGACCTCCCCGCATGCGGAGGCTACCATCCCGGCGGCACATACAACGGCGAAAGCAAGGGACCGCTGATGGGAACGCCGTATAGTTCCACGCGCGATCTTTGGTGGCTGGGATTCGAGGGGTGTGGCACGCAGAATGACATGAATATCATCTCGAATTCGAGCAATGGATTCGGCTATGTCGCCGACGACATTGCCAATGTGTCCACGTCGGCGCGACGCCTCCGCAACAACTCCGGAGTGCTTGCCGGTAATCTGACCGGAGTCATCCATCAAACTTCAGACGTCGATTGGTTTGCCTTTACTTCCCCTGCCGGAAGTGCGTCGATCACGGTCAGCCCGGTGGCGATTGGTCCGAATTTTGACGCCATCCTGGAACTTTACCAGGACGTGGACGGCACGCCCGTGCTGTTGGCAACCGCGGATCCGGCTGGAAATGTGTTCAACGCCACGATCAATTTCAGCGTTCCCGGCGGCAAGAAATACCTCGTAGTGAAAAGCGACGGTGACTACGGTGAAGTCGGCGCTTACAGCCTCAGTGGCACCGTTCCCAGCGGCGGTCTGATCCCAGGACCGGACGACGGTGTGATCAATACCAGCCCTATGGCTTCACTGTTTACGGGCGTTGATCCGAGAGCCGACGAGCCGTTACCGTCATTCAAGGAACTCGGCTGTGGCTGTGCGCAGTGCCTGGCCGCGGCTGCCATGGCCCGCGCCGGTGACGAGGCCGCGGCACTGGCGACCGTTGCCCAAAAGCAAACGAACGCGGCGACACCGGCGGGCTTCACCGATCTGCTTCGCGCGGAACCTGCGACGATTGCAACCGACCTGTCGAATCAAGATTCGAAGACCACGTCCGCCGCCGCGGTGATTCGCCGCGTGCTGACGGGCACAGCGGCAATCAATTGGTTAGGGGACGGCGTGAACGCGGTGGACTTGTCGCTGTAGCCTCACGCATCTAACAACATATAAAGGCTCTTGAGGCCATAGTGGCTTCGAGAGCCTTCTTCGTTTTCGCGACTACCTGTTGAACCGACGCTCTTATCGGCGCGGACAAGTGCACCCGGCTCCGAGAGCCGGGGCTAAACAAGTCTCACCTAATTCGGATTCGGAATGAAGAACTGATTCACGAACGCCAACGCAGGATCGAATTGCGCCACAAACGCGTCGGTGAAGCTGCCGCCGTCGAAGGCGCCGGTCACGAACGAATGGCCGCTGCCGTTGAGCGCGATATCCATGCCGCGGTCCTCACCTGTGTGCGGAATGAAGTTTCCGTTCAATAGCGTGCACGTCGAATCAAAGATGGCGATGTAAACGTACACGTCCGAGAAAAACGTAAACGCGCCGGTTACATAGGCGTTGAACGACGAATCGAACACAACGGCGTTGCCGCGTTCGTCACCGGGGTTGGGATATACGAACGAATTCGGAAATAGTCCAGCCGCGGTAACGCGCGCGATGATGAAATCATGGTCAACCCCGGTCCAGTACTTTCCGGTCACGTATCCTTCGCCGGCGGCGTCCACGGCGATGCCGTACCCGGCGTTCAGCCCAGTGTTTGCAATCGTTGTCGCATTCACGAATCCGCATGCCGAGTTGTATTTCGCCCAGGCGAGGTGCTCGTCGGCGCCAACGGCCAGGCTGCCGGTCACATATGCGTTGAATGCGGCGTCGAGCGCGACGGAATTACCGCTGTCATTGCCGGTGTTCGAGTAGGTATTGCTGCACGAGATGCTGGTGGTGGCTAAAAAGCGCGAAACGATCAAGTCGCTGTCGGCGCCGTTCCAGAACGATCCGGTCATGTAGCCGTTATTGCCGGCGCCGAGTGCGACACCATTTCCGCTATCCGCTCCTGGATTGACGATCGTAGTCATCGTGATCAAAAGGCCGCTGCGCGTGAACTTCGCCAAAAACGCATCGACGTCGCCGCCCGGTGTGGTGCGCGACCCGGCGACAAAACCATTGCCGCGCGTGTCGATGGCGAGGGCGTTGCCGCTGTCATCACCTAGATTCGGCAGTACCGTGGTGAAGATAATGGTTCCCGTCGGCGTAATCTTGGAAACAAAGATGTCGGTATCGGTCCCGTTCCAGTACGAGCCGGTGATGTAGGAATTGCCCACGGAATCCAGGGCAATCGAATTGCCGCTATCGGAACCAGTCACCGCCCGGGAGGCGTCATCGGACGGGTGTACGCGGCGTTGCGCCGGCTTGAACTGCGACGTCTCTAGAATCGGCTGGCTATCCATCGAAACCGAAGGCATATGTCCTATCGGCAACGCGCTGGTCGGCAGCAAGCGCGTTTCCAGCGCGATCAATTGCAATTGAGTTCGATTGGCTTTGCGAGTCATCCCGGTGCTCCTCGAAGAGTGAATAGGTAAGGCGATCGTTATCTTCTGTATCTAGAAACCACTAGGGCTCTCATTCCCAGAACGTGTCGACAGCGCCCGCCACGCGGGAAGGTCGATGACGTTGGTCAGAAAACGAACGGATCCGTCGCCTAGCGTCACGTTGACGCCGCCCGGATGCCGGCTGCGAGCGCCGCGCCAACCGAAGCTGGTGTAGACCGTCGGTGGATCCAGGCTGTAAGTGAAGCAATCCGGCTCTGTGTGGTTCGGCGGATAGAAATGGTTGTATGCCGCGCAGCGATACTCACCGCTGACCCATTGAAATCCGCGCCGGTTCGTGAAATTCCAAAGTTTGGCGCCCTGGCACGTAGCCGTGTCGAGCGGCTTCGGTCCGACAAAGGCGTACATCGTCTGCGGATCGCCCGGGATCGGGCTTCCGCTGGCGTTTTCGGCGCCGTCGCCCAGTGTACTTTCCGAAAGGAGGACAGTGTTGCTGGCGCCGTCGGTAATGTCGGTAATGCGAGTACGGGAATGAGCGAAGAAGATGCCGTCCGCCTGGTACGGTGAGCCGCCGTTGGCGCCGGTGCCGCCGCAAGCCACGTAGTTCGTCGGGCCGAAGTTCTGGACGCCGAAGCCGCTCGAGACCGGCATTTGTTTGTCCGCCGGACAGAGGAAGATGCGAACCGTCTGACCGGCGGCAAACTGGTTCGGGGGCGACACCACGAATCCGGTAGCGCCTTTCACGTAAAGCGGGTAGGACAAATCCATCGTCTGATAGAGGTTGCTCAGTTCGAGAAACGCGGTGATTTCGGTCAGCACGCTCCAACTGAAAAAATAGCCCGGCAAGCTCGGATCAGCGGGCCAGGATTTGGGTTGCATGCTCGACGGGAAGTTGCCGACGCGGTCGTGGTAGTGGTGCAGGGCCAGGCCCAGTTGCTTCAAGTGATTGGTGCAACTGGTGCGGTTGGCGGCTTCGCGAACTTTCTGCACGGCCGGTAGCAACAAGGCTACCAGGACACCGATGATGGCAATCACCACCAAAAGTTCAATTAATGTAAAGGCTTGCCGCGCCTTCATGCGAATTCCCGGCCACTGCTTGATGTCCAGGTCGATTTTACGAATGCCTTCGTGTGGAGCCAGGACCACCGGCCCAACCGTTATGCTATAGACGACGCAACGCGGGAAGTCATTCTACGACCGTTCATGCCCGCCTTGGCATCGGTGGAGTTGACCTTGCTCCATCGCCGCTTTCGGCCCACAATAATATATGTAACCTGTGCATAGCTAACGGAACTCAAACGGATCGCCTGGATGTGGTGATTCCATGGGTTCGATGAGATGCGAAGGATGAGCTTGCGGACACCTGAGACACACGAAACGACATCGACAGTCGCCACGGCGGGATTCGCATAGCTCGCGCAGTGCGCTTCCGGTGCGCCGCACCAGGAAGGCAGCACAAGTGGGACTTGCTCCCACTTTTTTTATTGGAGTTGTCAGTTGTCAGTTGCCAGTTGTCAGTGGCTGGGAAACAGATTAGTCGTTTCGCGCCACCATCAACTGACAACTGACAACTAACAACTGACAACTGCTGGAGAAATTGATGAATGGCGCTGAGCTTTTGCGGGTCGTCGATTTGATGCACCGCGAAAAGAACATATCGAAAGAGATCATCTTCGAAGGGATCGAAGCCGCGGTGCAGTTGGCGTCGGCCAAGCATTTTGGCGAGGAGGAGTCGGTGCTCGTCACCATCGACCGCGACTCGGGAGCGATCACGGCGCGGCGCGGCGAGGATGTCATCGATCCGGAATTACTCGGCCGGATCGCAGCCCAAAGCGCCAAGCAGGTGATGATTCAGAAGATCCGGGAAGCGGAATGTAACGCCACGTTCGATGAATATGCGGCGCAAAAGGGCGACCTGGTTCACGGAACCGTCCAGCGTTTCGAAGGCGGTGCGGCTACCGTGAGCCTGGGAAAGGCGGAAGCGATACTTCCCCGTGGCGAACAGATTCCCGGTGAAACTCATCACGTCGGCGAACGCGTCAAGGCCGTGATTCTCGATGTCCGCAAGGTCGGCCAGCGCGTCAAGATTGTCTTATCGCGCACGCACACCGACTTCGTCCGGCGACTTTTCGAAAATGAGATTCCGGAAATCTCCGACCGCACGATCGAAATCAAGGCCCTGGCCCGCGAGGCCGGGTATCGAGCCAAGATCGCCGTTTCCAGCATCGATTTGAAGGTGGATTGCGTCGGAGCATGCGTAGGCGTCCGCGGCAGCCGCATCAAGAACATCGTCGATGAACTAGGCGGCGAACGCATCGACATCGTCCGCTGGAACGACTCGCTGCAAGTCATGATTCCCAACGCCCTCCAACCTGCCCAGATCGAAGAAGTATTTCTCTATCCGCGCCTGGGACGGGCCATCGTGCTGGTGAAGGAAGATCAATTGTCGCTGGCGATCGGTCGACGCGGACAGAATGTGCGCCTGGCGTCCAAACTGGTCGGCTGGGACATCGAGATCATGACGCACGACGAGCTCAACGAGGGCATCGAGCGCGCCGAGGGCTGGTTCCGACAGATTCCGGGAGTGGCCGACGAATTGGTTGAGGTGTTCATCGAAGAAGGCTTCTTGTCGTATGACGATTTGACGTTCTTGGAAAATGCGCAACTCGCGGAGCTGGCAGGCGTTTCGGAAGAACAGGCGGCGGAGATGATCGTGTTCGCGGAATCATCCGCCGAGCGCGTCGAAGAGGAAACGAAGGCGGCCAAGGCCGCCGAAGCCGAGGCCCGCGCCTCGGCGCCCGCCGTAGCGCCCGCACGCCCGGCCGGCGCCTTGAGCGCCGCCGATCTCTTCCCGGAAACCGATTCCGAGGAACCAGGCGATGCCAAGCCCACAGTCGAAACGCTCTTCGGACCGGACGATTCGGCCCCGGAAGAAACGGAGGTCCGCTCCGCCGCCGAGGTGCTCGGAGAAGCCCCGGCCGCACCGCCGGCTCGCGACGACGACGAATGACGACTTGTCCGCGCGAATTTCGTGCTTCGGATTGCGCGGGACGGCTGATAAGATGGCATCTCAGACCGATCGGCTACGGGAAACATAGCTGAGTGAAGTCCGATGCGCGATCCGTTTTCGTGGTCGTTTCCGATTGGCCGTGCTTTCGGAATAGCGATCCGAATTCACGTCCTATTCCCGATTATTGCGCTCGGCCTGCTTCTTCGGGTTTGGCTGCACGATCCGCCATTTCCGCGCAGCGCACCCTCGACACCGCACTCATTCTCCTTATCATTTTTGTCTCGGTGCTTCTGCACGAGTTCGGACATTGCTTCGGCGCGCGGCAAGTAGGCGGCGACGCCCATGAAATCCTGATCTGGCCTCTGGGAGGCCTGGCCGCTCTGGACCTTCCTCATCGCCCACGCGCCCACCTGATCGCCGTGGCGGCGGGGCCCGCGGTCAACATACTGCTTTGCGTGGTGACCGGCGTGATCCTTACATTCGTGTACGGTTTGCGGCCGCCTTTCGAACTGACCTGGTATCCATTCCGAACGGAACTTTCATTTGGCGATCGCAGCGCTACCCTGCTTGCGCAACTTTCGACCTGGAATGGAACCCCGGCCGGCGAGGTGTCGCTTGGCGTTGCCCTCCTGGCCCGTGCCTTCTGGTTGAATTGGATCCTCTTCCTGTTCAACCTTCTGCCTGGGTTTCCGCTCGACGGCGGCCGAATGCTGCAAGGCGCGCTCTGGCCGTGGTACGGTTTCCGCCAGGCGACCATCGTGGCGGTTTACGTCGGCTTCGCCACCGCACTGGTGATCGTGGTTGCCGCGGTAGCGATCAATGACCTCCTGACTCTGTGTTTGGCTTTTTTCATCTTCACCACGTGCCGGCAACAGTTTATTGTGTTGGAAACCGGCGGCGACGACTCGCCGTTTGGCTACGATTTCTCCCAAGGATACACCAGCCTTGAAGGCGATGCGCCGCCGCCACCCCGGCGCCGACGGCCGAGCTTCTTTCAACGATGGCTCCAGCGCCGCACCCAACGCCGCCTTCAGCGCGAAGTCGAAAATCGCGAATTCGAGGAGCGGCGCATGGACCAGTTGTTGGAAAAGGTACAACGTGAGGGATTAACGTCGTTGTCCGACGAGGAACGGCGGTTTCTGAAGCGGGTTAGTGATCGGTACAAGCACCGGTAGGAGCCCGATGGATCGCAGCAACCACTATGAGGCGGCGGTCGAGGCGTACCTGCAGTGGCATGGGCTGTGCTATGTCGCCGTTGACGAAACGCGACGTGCGCTCATGGGCGACACGCGGGTCAAGAGCCTCGATTTCATCGTCTACGGCGCCTATGGCGCCCGCTTGTTGGTGGACGTCAAGGGGCGACGTTTTCCCGGCGGGACGCCGGAACGACCGCGCCCCGTGTGGGAGTGCTGGTCGACCCGTGACGACATCAACGGGCTGGTCCGCTGGAGCGACTTGTCGGGACCTGGCTACCGCGGCCTACTGGTTTTCGTCTACCACATGCGGCCGGATTTGGAACTGCCGGAGGACACCGACGATCTATGGACGTGGCGCGGGAAACGCTATTTGCTGCGGGCGATTGACGTAGATGACTATCGATCGCATATGCGAATCCGTAGCCCGCGCTGGGGCACCGTATCGTTGCCGACGGCGGTGTTTCGGCGAATGGCCCGGCCGTTCCATGATTTCACTCATTCGCTGGATGCGGCCGTCGAAGAATGTCCGTTCTGATAGAGCACCGAGGTCCACTAATGACATCCCCCGAATTGCCCGCGGATCGGCCCAGCGCCGACGAACTCAAGAAGGCCCTCAAGTCGTTCAAGAAGCGGTTGAAACTCACTCGCTTGGATGATGAGTCGCGCATCGCCGGCGGTCCGATGACTAAAGGACAACCGTCGAGCATCTTTGCCATTACACCGCCCAGTCAATTCTCGCAAGCGGTATGGGATGAACTCGTCCGGCAAGGAAAACTGAAGCCGGCTGGCCGTGGAATGTACGAGCTCGTCGCGGATTAGTCCGTTGTCCGTAGCCAATTGTTGATTCCTGAGTCCCGATAACTGACAACTGACAACTGACAACATCGCTGTTTAGCGGCAAACATCCTGCAAGTCGGAATAACTCAGGCGGTGATGGAAGCGGGCGCCGACGCAGAATCTTCCGTCGGCAGCAGGAACGCACCACATTACTTCAGCCAACTGCTTGCACGGCTTCCCACGCGCCGGACCGACGAAATTGACCTCGATCTCTTGACCTTTTTCCAGCGCCGTGGTGACGATGAGGCGTACACCTGTTTCCGACGCATCAAGCAACGCGAACGCCAGGTTCATTCCCAGCCCCAGCTTGCCCTTCATGCAGCCGATTCGGACATTCCCGCGCGCTCGGCGGCGCGGTTCCACGCGACGGTTCGACACATCGGATGCGGTTGTACTCATAGTCTGCTGCCTCCCGAACAAGTATAGGTTGGTAGTTGTCAGTTGTCAGTTGTCAGTTGTGAGTTGTTAGTTGTCAGCGGTTCGTAGGCAATGCCGACCCCTGACCCCTGACTCCTGACTCCCGACTCCCGGCTCCTGACAACTTTTTGGAATCGTCTATAATTGATGATGACTCTAACAGAGGCTGCCAACTGACAACTGACAACTGACAACTGACAACTAAAAAAGGGGGCGATCTGGTATCGACCGGGTTTACGGATGCGTAGGCGGCGTGTCGTGGTTGATCAGAGGGCCACGTAAAAATCTGATCACACACTTAACTGCAGAACCGCAGTTCTCCATGGCTGCCTAGAGATAGGCAACCCCGAGTCCGGGAGCTTCGCCTGAGAGGTCTCGGCTTGGTCGTTAAATCAGGCTCGCTGTTGCCAGAAACCAGAGGCGGCGACGGCTAACTCTCACCACTGGTTAGTTTCATAGCGGCCCTGTTCGCTGGGACGCCATGGAACGAACGTGGCCGGCGGGATCGCAAGGCCCCGGCCAGTCGAAAATAAACGAACTACACACGTAGAAGCCGACGCCGATGTGCCGCGGGACGCGAGTTCGATTCTCGCCGCCTCCACTAATAGCTTGCGATGGACCATCGCAAGCTATTTTGCTTTTCCCACTGCCCTCGCATCTATCCGCAGCTCAAACTGCCTCGGCATATGCGTTTACATTGACCAGGCATGATGAACTGCAAAAATGACTGAAATTCTTGACAGAAACTCTCATTTGACACGGTCTTAATTCTTATGATCAACATGTGATTTCTCGGGAGGAACTTTGTCCATGACTCGCACACGTGTCACTCGATGTCGATTCGCACCACGATTTGAGGCGTTGGAGGGACGCGACTTACCCAGTTTCATTACCGCCCCGGCCTATCCGGCCGGACCGTCACCTGACGCGATAGCGGCAGGGCGCTTTGATGGGGACGGTATCCCCGACCTCGCAATTCTCAACAATACGAGCTCCGGCACGGTCACCATCTTGAAGGGAAACGGCGACGCGTCGTTTGCTGCCCTCGGCAGTGTCGCTGTTGGCCCAAACCCCACTGATATGATCGCGGCCGAGCTAACTGGTGACACCATTCTCGACCTCGCCGTGGTGGTCAACACGGACACGAACAATCTGCATATCTTTAGAGGCAACGGCGATGGAACCTTCATGGCCAACGGCACCTACACCGTGGGACTGTACCCGCATTCGGTAGTGGCCGCGGATTTCGACCTCGATGGCGATCTCGATCTCGCCACGGCCAATGTCGGCGGTAATGACGTGGGCGTGCTGCTCAACAACGGCGCCGGCGATTTCACCAGCGCAGGAAATCATCCCATCGGCGGCTTGGTGCAGGACATGGTCGCCGGAGATTTCAACAACGACGGTGTTCCGGACCTGGTGACCGTCGGCTGGAATATCGACGTGCTTATAGGCCAGGGGGACGGCAGCTTCGTCACGGCCGCCAGCTACGATCTTGCCACGATGACCATCGTGACCGCGGGCGATTTCAACGCTGACGGCGCGCTTGACTTGGCTGCGGCGTGGCAAAAGTACGGTATGTTCGGCAAAGTCGATGTCCTCCTGGGTAACGGCGACGGCACATTCGCACCCAGCACAACGCTCAATCCTGATAACCAGACAAAGTCGGTGGTTAGTGCGGACCTCGAGGGCGACGGCTATCTGGATTTGATAGTCACGAACTTCGGCACATCGGACATAAGCGTGTTCCGAGGATTAGGGGGATCGGGCGACGGCAGTTTCCAGCAGACGACGGGATATGTAGTCGGCACTGCTGCTTCTGGCATCGTGGCGGGCGATCTTGACGGCGATACCGACGTCGACCTGGCCGTTACGAATGCGACCACCACCGGCGCCGTGACGGTCTTGCGTAATAGCGGCAGCGGGTACTTCCAGCCGGCCATCGCCCAACGCCCGACCTTTGGCGGCAATCTGGTTGCCGCGGACTTCAATGCCGACGGCACACCTGATGTGGCCCTCTCCGGCGGAAATGTTCTCGTCATCGCCGTCAATGCGGACGGGGCCGTTCGGCGCCACGGCTAGCTACACGGTGGGCGATCATCCGCAAGGAATAGTCGCCGCCGACTTCAATAGCGACGGCTTCCCAGATCTGGCGACGGCCAACTCCTATTCGACCACCGTCAGCGTGTTGATAAACAAGGGCGACGGCACTTTCTTCCCCGCCAAGACCTTTGCCGCCGGGCCATCGCCGACTGGGATCGGCGCGGCGGACTTTACCGGCGATGGCAAGCTCGACATCGTTGTCACCAACAATGCGCCTTCTTCTTCTCTCAGCTTGCTGCGCGGTACGGGTTCGGGCCGATTTCGCGCCCCGTTGAGCTTTGAAGCCGGGTTGCATCCCGGCGTCTTGGCCGTCGCCGACTTCGACGACGACGGTGACAATGATGTAGCTGTTGGTGGTTGTCCCTTTCAGTGTGACGACATGAGAATTATCCTGGGAAATGGCAACGCCTCGTTTGCGAGTCCGGTCTCATATGTGGTCGATGGATTTATTTCTGACGTAGAGACAGCCGATCACAACGGCGATGGCATTATCGACCTCTACGTCGCCGCCGACGGCCAAGTGTTTGTTCTCCAGGGCAATGGCGACGGCACCTTCTCCGTCAATTTGATCAATAACCCGGGCGCCAGTAGTCTTGAGATTGCAGATATAAATCGTGACGGCGCCCACGACCTAGTTCTGACGGGGGGGCCTTTAAAAATAATGTTTGGCAATGGCAATGGCACATTCCAAGCGCCGCTCAGCTACCCAACCGGGGACACTGGGACGGGGGCGATGGCCGTTGCCGACTTCAACGGGGACGATTGGCCGGACGTGGTAACGAGACGCTCTTCTGCGGCCGTCGCCCTGGTGATCAACGCCGCCGACTGGGCGCCGATGCCAATTCCGACCGACGATGGCCTGCGCCGCAGCGCCGCCTTGATAGCGCGCCGATACTGGCGACTTCCCTGCGGAACGACGCAAACAAGTCCGAGCACGCCGCCGACTTACCGCGAAGCGGTTACATCGCACAGCCCAGGGTCGCGCAGCGCACCCTGGGTGAACCGGCCGAGGAGGTAGCAACCCTGAAAGGGTTGAATCGCAGTCCGCAGTTACAACCCTTTCAGGGTAGGTTGATGTTTACAACCGATGACCCAGGGTGCGCTGCGAGACCCTGGGCTGAGATATGTATCCCCTTCGGGGAAATAGATCTGTAGTCCTTCCTTTGAGGAGCTTTGTCCATGACTCGCACAGGTGCCACTCGGTGTCGATTCGCACCACGGTTGGAAACCCTTGAAGATCGCACGCTCATGTCCACCTGTCACGTAACGCGCTTTAGCGACTCCGGCGCCGGCATGGGTTTCCGCGGCGATCTGCGGTATTGCATCAACAAGGTCAACACCAACCCAGGCGCCGACACCATCGACTTCCGCGTCACCGGCTCTATCTTTGCCCGCAATTTGCCGGCGCTAACCTCCGACATCACCATCACCGGCCCGGGACCCGACCTGCTGGCCGTGGACGGCGGAGGCTTTTTGACTGGGGATCACCCCCTCTTCGAAGTCTATCCCGCAGTCACTATCGTCATTTCGGGCCTCACTATTTCCAACCACTATGTTGACGAGCGCGTCCCCGGCATCGAAAACAATGGAACTCTCATCCTGAAGGACTGCACCGTCTCAAACAACACGCAATTGAGTAACGATTTTGGCGGCGCTATAGTCAACAATGGCCTGATGACGATTTCAGGCTCGACCATCTCTAGCAACAAGCTCACCTTTGGCAGCTTTCAGGGGAAAGGTGGGGCGATTTATAACGGCGGGGTGATGAACATCCTTAACAGCACGATATCCGGAAATCGGGCCGAGGATTCCGCGGACGGAGGCGGCATCTACAACGCGGGTTCCCTCGATATCCGCTTCAGCACCATAACCCAGAACGACGCGAATGGTGCTGGCGGCGGCATATACAATGCGGGATCTGGAACCTTAAAGCTCTATAACACCATCGTGGCGGGAAACACAGCAAGCGAATCGGGCGACGATATACAGGGCGGCTTTACGGGCAGTTCCAACCTGATCGGCGGCGATCCGATGTTGGGGCCGCTGGCGAACAACGGAGGGCCAACCCAAACGCACGCCGTCCTGCCCGGAAGCCCAGCTCTAGACGCCGGCGACAACACCGGCGCGCCCGCATTCGACCAGCGTGGTACTGGGTTTCCGCGCATCGTGAACGGCACGGTGGACATCGGCGCGTTCGAGGTGCAGTCGACGAATGCACCCGCACCGGCTGGCGTGAGAACCGTCATGCGTGCGGCACTCCTTTCAACTGTCGATTTCGACGCGTTCACCTCCCTGGATTAGGTAAGTGTCATGAAAAGGCACGGTCGGGCCGGGTTTACATTGATCGAACTTCTGGTGGTCATCGCCATCATCGGAATTCTGATCGCGTTGTTACTGCCTGCCGTGCAAAAAGTACGCGAAGCAGCCAGTGCGACGAGGTGCCGCAATCACCTTAAGCAGTTGACGCTCGCCTTTCATAGCCATCACGACGCCCTTGGCTACTTTCCCGGTGGTGGTTTGCTGCCCGACTACCCGCCGACCTACATCGATGGCGTGCCGGCTGTGGGAACTAAGCAACTTGCGGGGTGGGGATTTTGCGTCCTGCCCTACATCGAAGGCGGAAATGTATGGAAGGCTGGCGCCTATGTGGCCGTGAGCACGCCTAACCCGCTCTTTTTCTGCCCAAGCCGTCGTGCCCCGCAGACCGCTTCCCAAGGCGGCGCGCCTGCGACGAAGGGCAAGATTCCCGGAGCACCCGACCCGTTCACGACTGCCTTATGTGATTACGCGGCCAGCAATTCGGAGGGCACCGGAGTGGTTCGAAAGACCTTTCCACATCGAATCAGCGAAATCACGGACGGCACAGCCAACACGCTCTTACTCGGTGACAAACGCATGTACATCCCGAAGATGGGCGAATGGCAAGTGGATGACAACGAGGGCTACACCAGCGGATACGATCACGACACGATCCGCCACACCGACGGCGCCTTAGACAAGAAATGGCTTCCGACGCCGGACTCCGATGCCGTGGAAGGTGAACTTAGCTACCTCACGGGAGTGTTCGGCAGCTCCCACACCGGTGTTTTTCAGGTTTCTTTAGTGGATGGCTCGGTTCAGCGAATCAAGTACAGCATTGATCCGTTCGTGTTCATGTACATGGGGAACATTTCGGACGGTAAGGCGATAGGAGGAAATGATTTCTAGCCTGGGTAGATCGGCTTCCGAGCCTGACTGTCAGACTGGAAAGTGTGACCTACAGATCAAAGCGCTATTTATGTGAATCGGGCGGCGTCTCTTTTCCTCGCCACTCGGCAGCCTTCTCATGTCTTTCGGTTGCCTCATAGAGTTTGACAAGGCACTGTACGGCCTCCTTCACATGAAGCTGAGCTGATTGGCGGAGTTTCTGCTGTGCCTGCAAGCCCTCGTAACCGGCGAGCAAGAGCGGTTCGGCGTCGGCGAATTTGTGTTGTCCTGCGAGCGCCTGCCCCAGTTTAATCTGCACGGAAAAACGTAACCGATCGTCGGGGCGCTTCTTTTCTAGGGTCGCTAGCGCTTCTCGAAAGGCCTGCTCGGCCTGACCGAATTCCATTTGGCGGTTCAAACTGAGCCCAAAGCCAAACAACGTCCACGCGACATCGGGGTTATCTGGGTGCACCCGGCGCCAGCGCGCCAATGCGTCTTCGAAGATTGGCACCGCTTCTTTCAGGCGTCGGGCCTCCGAGTACATGGTTGCAAGATTGGTCGTTGCCCGCAGCGTGAGCGGATGGTCGGCTCCATGCTTGTTGCGTGTCAATCGGACAGCCTCTTCCATGAGAGGCACCGCTTCGGAACGACGGCCAAGTTCCCAATAGGTGGTCGCAAGATCGGCAGTTAACTGGACGGTGTGTGGGTGGTCCGCACCCAATTTGGTCGCGGCCAACGGCTTGGCCTTCTCACGGATGGCGACAGCCTCGAGCGGCCGCGCAGCCTGGAAATAAGTCTGGCCAAGAACGATCATCGAATAGAGAGTGTCGGGATGTTCCAGACCAAGGCTATTCTGCCTTAAGCGGAGCGCCTCTTCTGCAAGCGGTATGGCGTCAGCGAGACGGTCAGCGCGTCTATAGGCAGTCGCAAGGTTATTCATCGAAATCAGTGTGTGCGGGTGGTCCGGACCCAGTACCGTCCTACGCAACCTAAGCGTCCTTTCAAAAAGCGGCAGGGCTTCATCTCTGCGTCCGGTTTCGGCATAGGCAACAGCGAGGTTGTTCATAATCAGGTGGGCGTCTGGGTCGCTGTGATCGAGCTGTTCGTCTGTTATCTGTTTGAGCGTTTGCGCATAGAGCGGAATCGCGTCACGGGTTCGCCCCATGGCCCAGTATGCGTGGGCGAGACTGCCGGTCGCATCAAACGTAGCTTGGTGGTGGTCTCCGAGTGTTGCCCGGCGCAACCGTAGGATCTCTTCACGTAAAGGCAACGCGTCCGCGTGCAGGCCGGCGTCTCGGAAAGCCTCTGCGAGGTTAACCATCGACAAGTGCGTGTCGGAGTGATCGCGACCGAATCTTTCGCTGCGTATCTCGACGGCCTGCTTGAGCAGTTTCACCGCGCGCCCGGCAATCCCAGGCCTAGATAGGTATTTCCCAGGGCATCCAGCAGCCGTCCGCGAATCACCGGATCGTCAGCGAACTCCTGGTCCACCTTTTCCACCGCCCGGTCGAGCATTTCGACAACCTTGATTTCCTTCCCATCGCGGCTCGGGTCTGGACTGCGAAAGGCATCGACAAGAAAGTTAGCGACCGCGTCGGCCTGGTTCTGCGCCGCAATCGCCGCCTCCTTCTGTTTCACCTCATCGAACCGTGCCTGCCGTTCACCAGCACGGGCCACGTTCAGCAACACCGCAGCCCCGCTTGACAACAACGCCGCCACGACCAACATCGCGGCGGCGCTCGTTGCCAACGTGCGGTGCTTTCGCAGAAAGCGACGTGTCCGTTCGCGCCATGGCTCCCGGTACGCCGCCACCGGCTCATCCGCGAGCCAATGCTCCACATCGGCGGCCAAATCCAAGGCGGAAGCGTAGCGATCTGCCGGCTGAAGCGCCATCGCCTTGAGGCAAATCGCTTCCAGCGCCGCGGGAACGTCTTTCTTGATTTCTCGCGGGCGCGGAAACTCTCCCTTTTGCACTCTGTTCAGCAACTCGGCACGATCGGCAGACGTGAACGGAGACTGCCCGGTCAATACCGCGTATAACGTCGCCCCTAGTCCGTAAATGTCCGTCGCCGGGCCAACCCGATCAGTTTCGCCAGCGGCCTGCTCCGGACTCATGTACGCCGGCGTTCCCACGGCGGCGCCTGGTTGCGTTTCGATCACATCCGTACTCGATTGGAATTCTGAATTCTGAATTCTGAATTCTGAATTCTCGCCCGCCGCCTTCGCCAATCCCCAATCCACAATCAACGTCTCGCCGAAACCCCCGAGCATCACGTTGCCAGGCTTCAGATCACGATGCAGCACGCCGCGGCTATGGGCGAACGCCACCGCATTGCACATATCGGTGAACCGCCGCAGCAGTTGCCGAAACTCCAGAGTCTTGTCGGCGGTCTTACGCATGGGCGTGTCAGCTTGGTGAAAATGCTCGATGGCCTCGGTTAGGTTGACGCCTTTGACGAATCGCATCGCGTAGTACGGTCGGCCGTCCACGTGACTGCCGAGACTGTATATGGGTACAATTCCGGGATGCTCCAGCCCGCCCGTGATCTTGGCCTCACGAACGAACCGACTTCGGAAACCTGGATCGTGCGCATGTTCGGATTGGATTTCCTTCAGTGCCACCTCGCGGTCCAGCTCTTGATCGGCCGCCACGAAAATCTCCCCTAATCCGCCTTTGGCGTGCGGCCGAAGAATGCGATAGCGTTGTACGTCATAGTCCCTCACCGGCACGGCCCGAGTGTCAGTCATTGCCGTACGACGTTTTCCATTTGCAGAATCGGATGAACGGCCAGCAAGCAATAGCTCGCTCGGAAGCCTAGGAGTAGTTGAGCCATTACCCATGCAGGAGTTGTCGGTTTCGCCGGCCAGCTTCTCTTCAACAAGCGCCTCTATCATGAGTCGGCGTTCTAAAGATACTTTGCCCTGCTCGCAGAGAATCTGGGCCAGAGGCCGATTCCGTTCATGCGCCAACGTACGCATGGCAGCCACCATCGCGTCCTGTTCAATGAACTCAGATTCCAGAGCGAGAATGCCGAACAGCAGATTCTTATCGGTGGGAAGAAAATCGGATGGGTGATGGTTCATGGCTTTGCTCCTATCGAATTCGCAAACGCCGGTCGTTTCCGAAGTGTTGTTGTTTCTAGTCCAATAGTCCGTGGCCTATCTCGCGCATTCGCTTCAAGACCCGAGACTTGGCGAGGAACACGACATTGATCGACACCCCAAGTTGTTCCGCGACCTCGGCGGGCGCCACTTGCTCGATGCCGTAAAGTTCGAAGGTGCGCCACGTATTACTGCTGAACTCAGGTTTGATTAGCGCTAACAAGCGCTGGACCACATGTTGATCGTGCTCTTGATCCCATTGGTGGCTAAGGTCACTCGCCGGGTCCGCCAGTTGCAGCAACAACCAAGGCTCCGTCCGTTGTACGCCTAACTGCGCACGTCGTTCGCGCTGGCGCCAATGATCTTTGAGACGACTCACGGTAATCAGCCGCAGCCAGCGACGAAATGACCCGGTACGCTTTCGAACGAAATCCGGCAGCTTTTGCACGACGCCGGCGAGGACCCTCCTGTGTCAAATCGTCCGCGTCAGCCCTCAACGCCGGTTCCCGCTGTAGCCAACCCCGGATGAGCGGTGTGTAAAGGGACACCAGCTGATGCCAATCGGTTGATCGGCCGCGCCGTTGGATGCGTTCGAGCAAGCTTGCAGGTGTATCAACCACGGTTTTCGAATTATCCCGCGACTCGGCCATGTCCCATCGACACGATGCGATTGTAGCCGGCTTGAAGGAGCCTTGCAACCAAGCTAATTGCTGTTTTTCTTGTCAAGCCTTACCCAAGCAGGCGGAGCGGCAAGATATGGCGGTTCAATCGCCCGGGCCGCGACGGCTAACTCTTCCCACTGGTTGTTCCAGCGACATTATGGTCGCACGCCCCTAGCGGGGAGTCAGACCACGGTGGGAGACCTGATAGCGATCCGGTGAAGCAAAGAACACCTTTACCTCCTCCGGCTCTTCAGCCTTACCGGGATGAACGTAGACCACGATTGCCTCTTGGCCTTTGGTGAAATGGGCGACTCGGCGCGCTTGGAGGTAAAAACCTACCGGATTCCCCCATGAGGGACCGTCAAACCCTTCCCCATCCAGCTTCTGAAAATCCCCCAGCGTCGGCGACGGGTGCTTTTGAAGATATTCGGCAACGGCCTTTTCCGCGTCAGCGATACATTGAGATTCGCGGCGGGCCCTCGACGAGCAACCTCCTAGCGGCAGTAGGACCGCGAATAGCAACGCCCACTTCATCCAAGCACCGACGGTTGTACGCCTCACCGGAGAGTTCCTGTTCACCAGCGAGAACGTGTTAGGCTTGGCAATCATAGTTGGTCAATCCTATGCCTCATTGCGGTGAGAGCTGTTATACACGCCTTCGTGAACGTCTGCAATCATCGCCGAAGCCGGTACAGTGGTTATCTTGTATCATCGCCGGCCAGGCGGTAGCCTACGCCCGGCTCGGTAAGTAAGAGCCGCGGCTGGGCGGGGTCGTCCTCGATCTTACGGCGCAGGCTTGCCATGAACACACGCAGATAATGCGTCTCCAGAACGTGATTTGGCCCCCACACCGCTTGGAGGAGGACCCGGTGGGTCAGCACCTTCCCGGCATGCTTGATGAGCGTCGTCAACAGTTTGTATTCGAGCGGCGTCACATGGATTTCGGTGTCCTTTACGAAAACCCGGCGGGTGCCAAGATCGACGAGCAGATGGCCACGGGCAAATCGGGAGGACTCGGAACTGTTGCCGGCCCGGGAAGCATGGCGTAGGGCGACACGAATTCGCGCCAGTAATTCGCCGGTGCTGAACGGTTTCGTCAGGAAATCGTCGGCGCCGTTGTCGAGGGCCTCGACTTTCTGGCGCTCGTGGTCACGCGCGGACAGGATGATGATCGGGGCTTGGAGCCATTCGCGTAGTCGGCGAAGCACCTCTTGACCGTCCATGTCGGGAAGTCCAAGGTCGAGGACCACGAGTTCGGGTGGCTGTTGCACAGCGAGCCGAATCGCCTTGTCGCCGGACTCGGCTTCGATCGTCCGGTATCCTTCGGCCACCAGGGCCGTGCGCAGAAAGCGTCGGATGGGTAGCTCGTCTTCGATCAACAGAATTAACGGCCGCGTTGTGGACATTTCTTAAGACGGACTCGCGGCCGGAATATCGTCCAGCGCCACCCGCGGCGCTGTTTTGTCGCACGGAATGGAAATCACGAATTCGGCCCCGCCTTCCGTGCGATTTCTCGCCGTGATCTTGCCGCCGTGCGCGGATGATCGCGTAGCATATTGCCAGTCCCAGTCCGACGCCGCGTCGGGCATCGGGTGTATCGTTTGCGCCGCGAAAGAACTTCTCGAAGATACGTGTCTCGGTTCCGGGCGGCAAGCCAGGCCCGTAGTCCGCCATTCGGATTTCCACACGATCGCCGAAATGCCGTGCCGCGATTTCAATCGGAGGCCCCGGCGGCGTATAGCGTGCGGCGTTCTCCGCGAGATTGACGAACGCCTGTTCCATCAACGCCCCGTCAATCAAAAGGAGCGGAAGATCGGCCGGGATATCCACCTTCACCGGTCGCTTGTCGAGATCGCGGCGGACGCGCGTCAACGCGGAGCCGACGATCTCCTCAAGGACGTGCCACTGTTTGTTCAACTGGGGCGCTCCAGCCTCCAAGCGCGTCATGTCCAGCAAATTGTCAACCTGTCGCCCGAGCCGGCGGGACTCGTCCACAATCGTTTGCATGAGTTCCGTTTGAGTATCGCGGTCCTGGCCGGACGCATCTTCCAGCAAAGCCGAGCTCGCTCCCGCAATGACCGCCAAGGGAGTGCGCAAATCATGCGACACCGAACTCAGTAGCGCGTTTCTCCATTGCTCGGACTGAATCCGCACTTGCGCCTCGCTCGCCTCGAGCACCGACCGATCACGTTCCAACGACAAGGCGATCAGGCTCGCGCAGGTTTCCAGAAGGCGGCGCTGCTCCGGGTCGGCAAATCGTTGCGGATCGTTGGCGCGGACCCCGATAGCGCCCATCGTTTGTTGGGAGCCGATAAGCGGCACGAAGAAGGCCGTCGCATTGGGAAGCGTGTCCGTCCCGGAACCGGCCGTTTGGTCGTGATCGGCGACCCATTGGGCGACTAGGGAGTTGATTTCCTGTCGTGCCACGTTCGAATCTTCGCCGAATCGCAACTGCAGCCGGCCTTCGCCATTCCGAACATAGACAACCACCTCCCCATCAAAAATCTCGCGGAGTTGTCCCCCGGCAGTGCGGACGAGAAACTCCAACCCGGCGATCTCGCTGAGTTGCTTGGTTAACCGGAAAAGGGCTGCCGTGCGCGCTTCGACTTCTTGTGCGGCACGAAGCTGAGCTTGAAGGCGCGAGGTGAGCGTACTGATCAATACGCCGATGACGAGCATCACCGCGAAAGTAATCACATATTGGGCATCACTGACCGCGAATTGCAAGTATGGTGGCACGAAAAAGAAGTCGAAAACGAGTACGTTAGCGATAGCGGCGGCAATGGCGGGGCCACGACCATAGCGCGCCGCCACAAATGCCACGCCGAGGAGGAACACCATGACGACGTTGGCTTCGGTAAGTTTGGATGTGTGGCTCAACCAACCCGCCAAGCCGCAAATGACGACGACCACGCCCGCACGCAGGTAGTTACCCCAAGGAAAAGGCCCCTGGCTTATCGGCGGGACCGGCACCCGTGATTCAGTCGGTTCGCCGCGAATGACATAGACGTCGATGTCGCCGCTCCGATCGACGAGAGTGTCGACGACGGCGCCGAATAGAAGTCGTTTCCAACGCGGTTGGGAAGTCTTGCCGATGATGATCTTCGTGACGTTTCGTACCTGAGCAAACTGGATCAGCGTTCGCGCGACATCGTCGCCGACAATGGTGTGCGTGTCTGCGCCGAGGCGCTCGGCCAGCCGAAGATGCTCAGCAACCCTTTGCCGCGCTACCGCCGATGCCGCGTCGGCGGCTGGAGATTGGACCGCCACGGCTAACCATTCGCCGCCAAAGGCGCTGGCCATCCGCTTGGCGGTGCGGATAAGCTTCGCGCTCGTTGGGCTCGGTCCAATGCAGACGAGTAGACGTTCGCTGGTGGCCCACGGAGCTTGCGACGCTTTCTCCCGGCGGGCGGCCTGCACGTCCTTGCTCAGACGCTGGGCAACCTGTCGTAGCGACAATTCGCGGAGGGCGACCAGGTTTGTCCTGCTGAAGAAATTCTGGAGGGCGCGCTCTGCCTGTTGCGGAAGGTAAACTTTTCCTTCGTTTAATCGGTCCATGAGCTCTTCAGGCGTCAGATCCACCAATTCGATGTCATCGGCTCGCTCCAGCACCGCGTCGGGCAGGGTTTCGCGCACGACCACACCGGTAATTTGGCCGATCACATCATTGAGGCTTTCCACGTGCTGCACGTTGAGGGTGGTAAAGACATCAATGCCCGCGTTCAACAATTCCTCAACATCTTGCCAGCGCTTGGCGTGGCGTAAGCCCTCGGCATTGGTATGCGCTAGCTCGTCAACGAGAATTAGCTTTGGGCGTCTGGCCAGCGCCGCGTCGAGATCGAATTCCCGCAGGTTGGCGCCTCGATACGGCACGAGCCGCGGAGGAAGAACTTCCAGTCCTTGAAGGAGGGCTTCCGTTTCCGATCGGCCGTGCGGCTCGACATATCCGACGACGACATCAACTTCATCCGCCTTCTCCCGGTGAGCGGCCTCCAACATGGCATAGGTCTTCCCAACCCCCGCGGCGTAGCCGAAGAAGATCTTCAGTTTTCCGCGGTGTGCCACTGCCGATGCAGCTTGCACGCGCGCAACAGTTCATCGGGGTTCGGACGTCGATCAGTCATATTCAGGCGGACACATCGGGATTAACTATTCACCGTCTTTTGAAGATTCTACCTAAAGAACAAGGCGAATGATGACGATACTAACGAACATACTGCTTACGCAATTCTTGTAGGGATGCCCAGCATGAGGTCTGGGGCTGTCTCGGCCTACGAGTGCAGGAGTGCGCGCTTGCTTTTCCTGTGAGCTTGGCCGAGGCATTCCATGTTTCCAAGTCTACTGATTCTGGTTGTTTGCTTAGCGGCTGGCCAGCCCCAGGAAACGCCTGGGTGGAAACCCGGCGCTCGCTCAAGGTTCAACCGCGCCAAGCCGGCGCCCGCGCGACAATTCGAGCCTCCTGGCAAGATCGCCGACACTGTGGTCACTGCCCCGCCGCTCGAGTTTAGCCCTCCGTCGCCACCCGTTCAAGAAACACCGGAACCGCATTCGTTCGATCCAGCGGTCACAAAAGCGGTCCACGTCGAACCGGTTCCCGTTGAGGCGCCGGCGGATCCGCCTACCATACTCCCAAGTGTTGTGCCAACCGATCCGGCCGGGTTCGGCTGTGTAGATGCCCGTAATCGTTGCGGCCTATGCGACTGCCCTGTGGTTTGGTTACGGCCGTGGACCTGCGAAGCCCTTGAAATGAAGCCTTTTGAGCCCAAGGCCAAGTTCGCCTGCTGCAACCACTGTCATTCGTTGATTAAAAACTTTCTCTGTTGCGTGCCGGAGGAGAAGAAAGACAACGGCGGCGAAAAGAAAAACGGAGACGGCAAAGACGAGGAACCGAATGGCAACGCCAAAGTGGAAAAGCAAAATGGCAATGGCGAGGAGCTGAAAAAGAACGGGGACAGTAAAGACACCGCCGACAAACCGGAGGAAGAAAAAAAGGAAGGGGAAAAAAAGCAGGACGAAGAAAAGGAAGAAACACTCGCTCCCCTCCGACAACTCATCCAATGCGCCTCCCCGCGCTGCGATGACCGTATGAAAAAGCGCGGCGACAATGTCTATGGCTGGGTCTGGGGAGGCTTCACCGCCAACTTCGACAGTCCCAATGACCACATCAGTTTCGGCACCAATTTCAACTGGCGGTCGAACGACTACCGTCAGGAACAAATCTATTTCATATTTGAGAATCCGTTGGAGCATGACAAAGAGGCAAATGTCGGGTACCGCGTGGACTTCTACACCGGTCACCAGGCGCCGTTTCTAGTTGCTAACGGATTGTTCAGCGACTTCACCGGATTTGATCCAACTTCAGGTTACGGCGTCGAGGGTGTCGGCAGCTTCCGCCGCTTGAATCGGGTTGGCATCGATCTGCCGCAGTTCTATCTCAACGCTCACCTTCCTTTTTTCCTCACGGAGCGAGGCATCGACTTGTTAGTTGGCAAGTTCTGGACACTGATGGGCCATGAGGTCTATACAGGCCCACTCACTGAGTTCTACTCGCGTAGCTATGAGATCATTTATGGAACGCCCTTCACTCACACCGGAATCCTGGCGACGCTACACGCTACAGACACGTGGGACGTGTCGGCCGGAATCGTGCGGGGCTGGGACGTGTTCGAGGACAACAATCATCGCACGAGCTTCACCGGCAACTTCGTCTGGAACTCGTGCGACAAGCGGTGGAATTGGACAACGGCTTGGATCACCGGTCCCGAACAGTACGAAAACGACGACAATTACCGGTCGCTTGTCACCAGTTATGTGGTCGTAAAGTTCGGTCGAAATAGCGAGTGGCAGTTCGTCAGCGGCGGACACATGGCGTGGGAAGCCAATGCCGCACCGGACTCCTTGACCGGAACCATAAAGCAAGCGGAGTGGTACGGCTACTCCAATTATCTGTTCTATACGGTTGATCCACGGCTGATCCTGGGAACAAGGGTCGAATGGTTCCGAGATGACGACGGAGTTCGCACAGCCGTAACGAAGCGCCCGGGTTTCGCTGGGAACTTTTTCGAGGTGACCTTAGGCGCGACCTACAGGTCGTATCAAAACCTTCGCTTCCGACCCGAAATCCGCTTCGATTGGTTCGATGGGCGAGCAATCGACGGCACATCCGCACTGCCGTACAACGATCTGCTCGACTCGTTCCAGCTCACTGCTGCGTTCGACGTGATCTGGGAATTCTGACCGAAGGCGCCGACTATTCCAGATTCCTGCTTTTCAACACCTCTTCGAATCGACCCCAGGGAACTTCCTTGATCGGAATCGGTGCCGTGCGTTTATCGAGTGCCAAGTCGAGGATGTACATGGTCTCCACGTACCTGGTGCGTTTGCCCGCCTTACGAAGTTCGTCGATCTTCTTCTGTTCGGTCTGAAAACGGTTGGCCATCTCCATGAGGGTTAGAACGCGCGCACCATCCGAACCGTGCTCGACATTGACGCCGCGACAGTTTGGCCAGGTTCGGAACAGCGCCAAGTCCGACACGGAGATCAAGATTATGGTGATGGGCTGATGCTCCGCCAATCCCGCCGGCTCACAGCACGGCGCCATTACATACAAGTCGTGCTCGAAGGGCTCGTTGCCAACTCGGTCGCACACGAAATTGGTGAGCGTCTCCAGCAAGTAAGATCCTTCGGCGCCTTCCATCGAGATTAACGTGTCGTCCGGCGTCACCCGAAACGCCCTGCGCAGCAACACCGACGCGAGGTGGCCGTTAGGCACGACTCGATTAAGTTCACCCTGGCCTAAGGATCGCATTCGAAGTGATCGGGGTTGTTTGCCGCCGTCGGATGAACGCGACGCCGATGTTTGCACGATATGTTGTTGAATGACGACCGTATCGCGCGCGTCGCCACGGAGGATGCGGCGACGTTCCTGTATCCGTTTCCAGCGAGCCACAATCCAGGTGATCAGGCCGCCAACGACAAAGGCTATTAGGGCGATGGCGCCCCGGCTGCCCAGGTCTTCCCAAATGTCGGCGATCATGTGATGATTCCTCCCTCCCCGATACTATCTCAGTTTATCTTTCATCACTCCAAAGTGTTGATATGGCCACCTCACTCCGAGTTGCAACGGTCCAAAGCGGATTGGCTGAATCTTCCCGTCCTGTGCATTAATCCGGCAATCCAGGTCGAATCTGCATAAAGCAGTAGGACGGGCAATGCCGATAGTATAGGCGTCCGGCACTGCGGTGCTGGCCAGGCATGGCAGGCGACTTCGCCTGCAGTCTGTCTCGGCCTGGAATATGTGCGCGCGAGCATCGATCTGTTTCACGCACACTTTCTTGGCCGGGAACACTATGTCCTACTGTCTTCTGCTCTGTGCGGTTCTCGTTCTCGAAGAGCCTTTGAAGCCCGAGGAAGAAACACCGCCACCTCCGCCTCCAACCACAGACCGCTGGCTGCTCATGAAGGCGCTTCAGGGCACGTGTGCCGGTTGGGCGTTGGATTCGAACCGTCTGCAACTCTATGGTTGGACCGAAGGATGCTTCACGGCGAGTTCCGCCAACAACGAACAGCTGCCGATGGGGTTCAATTACCGCGCCAACGAGTTTCTCCTCCAGCAGAACTGGCTCCGCTTGGAGCGATCGGTAGTGACCAGCGGAACAACATCGCCGACCTTTGGCTTCCGCACGGATTGGATTCTGCCTGGCAGCGACTATCGATTCACGCTTCCGCGCGGCATCTTTAACGAACAGTTAACCGAAAACGACAGCGAACCGGCGACCTACGGCATCGACCCGGTGCAGTTCTACGGTGAGGCGTACTTTCCCACCGTCGCCCGCGGAATGGATGTAAAAATCGGTCGCTTCTTCGCTCCGTACGGAGTCGAAACCATTGACGCGGTCAGCACTCCCTTCGTATCACGGGCATATACATTCATCTACAACCCGTTTACGCAGACGGGGATTCTCACCACGACAACTCTCAGCAGTGCGTGGACACTCACCCTCGGTTTCACCCTGGGCAACGATGCTTTTGTCGATCCGGCTTCCGAGCCTACACTCGACGTGGGAATTAAGTGGACCGGACCTGGGGGACGTGACACCGTGGCTTTCTTCGCGATCCTCGGCGAAGGCCGTTTCAATCCTGTGGAGAACTTCAATAATCCGAACATCCTTGATGTGGTTTATGTTCATACCTTCAATCCACGGCTGACATACTCGCTAGACGCCCTCTTCGGCTATCAACTCGCCGTGCCTGACATCGGCACTGCCACGTGGTTTGGCGTTGTCAACTACCTTAGCTACAAGTTCACGCCTCGACTCACTGGGACGGCTCGACTGGAGTTTTTCGACGATATCGATGGCAATCGCACCGGCTTTAAGGGACTCTATATTGCGCCTACGACCGGTGTAAGCTTCCAGTTGCGCAAAGACATTATTTTTCGTCCAGAAATTCGCTTCGACTACAACAACGACTCTCGCCCTTTCGAGGATAAACATGGACTGTTTACCGCTGCCGCTGATGTCATCCTTCGGTGGTAGCTTTCGACGCCGGTTTTCAAGATCGGAGAAACGCGTATGATCCGAAGAATTCCTTCTGTCGCCGTCCTTGCCGTGGTCGCATGGGCATCAACCGCTCAGGGACAAACACCGAGCGCGCCGCCGCCCGTGTCGATCACGCTTGGGGCGCGCCATGCCCATGTGACGCCGGAGCGCTACGGCTGCGGCCGAACCGGAGGCGGTAACATCGAAATTCAACAACCGACTCCGGACACGCTGGTCATTACGATGACGGGTGTAGCCGTTGCCTGCGGACATCCGTTCAAGGCCTCGTCAGCAAGCATGCATTTCGACCTCGAGCAGTGCATCGAAGTATCGTTCGATGATCCAAAGATCAAAAACGCGAAACTCAGTATCGAGGGACGAGTCATCGGTCTTTTGCGTGGAGGTTCCAAGGGTGGATCGGCCAGCTTCTCGGCCGCCTGTGCCTCCATCTGCGGCGCCACCCTTTGTGTCGAACCCCACGGCGTGGCGGGCTGTGATAATCAGTCGCTCAATTGCCGCGAGGAAGCAATCGTTCTTCCGAGTCCGGCGGGCAAATACACGCTTCATCAGACCTTCGCGATTACGGCAACCCATAGCCCCGGATGCGGCAAAGCGGCCTCCGTGGAGTTCGCCCCGGATCCGGCGCTTGATCCACTTTGGATTAGCCATTGGGAACCTTTCCACGGAGCGGTCAAAAAGGACTTCGGATTTCAAGTGACCATAAAAGTAAGTCCTGACGCCGTGGCCGCCAAGTAACATAGAGTTCCTCGCTCGGTATCCACGATGTGAGTGTGTAGCCCTTACCGAGGAAACTCCGAGCGAGGAAAGACCCAAAAGGCGGAGGGAACCGGCTGTCTACCGGCCCCTCGCCCCCAATCCGCCCGAAGGCGGACCAGTTTCAACGGTTTAATCATGCCGATCCGTGAACATCAAACGGAGGAACTCAAGGTCGGCTCTGCCGGAAGGGATTGCCGACGAGTTGGCGCAGCAGGGCGGCTTGTTGTTTCCGTTCCTCGCCTAGGTTAGGGGCCCAGGTGGCCGCTTTCAGTGCGGCTTCACAGGCGTAGGTCAACGCGTCATGATCACTTTGTCCTGGCGCGAGCTCGGCAAACTCCTCGACGACGGTATGATCGTGCGGCACCGGAGGCAGGAAGGCAGCAATTCGTTCCCAGCATCGGCGCACAAAGTCGACAAGTTGCTCTCGGCTGATCTTGCCCCTAAGGAAATCCAGTATCAAGTCCGGTTCATCGCAGGCCAGCCATTCGGATTCTGTCATTGCTCCGTCCTCGTTAGTCCCGTCCATCCAGGGCAAGGTTGAGCCGTAAGACGTTGATGCGAGGCTCACCCAGAACGCCCAGCGATCGGCCTTCGGTGTGAATCGCGACGATTTGACGGACATCGGCGGCGCCAATTCCGCGCGCCTTTGCTACGCGCAGCACCTGATACTCCGCGGCCGCAGGACTGATGTGCGGATCCAGACCGCTGCCCGAAGCGGTAACCAAATCTACCGGAACCGCGCCCATTTCTTCGGGATGCGCGGCGCGTATGTTGGCAACTCGATCACGCACGGCATCCAGGAGGGCCGGGTTGGTAGGACCGAGATTGCTGCCCGACGATGCCCCTGAGTTGTAGGGGAACGGCGCGGTCGCGGACGGCCGACCCCAGAAGTAGCGCGGGTCGTCGAAAGGTTGTCCGATTAATTCGGAGCCGATCAGCTTACCGTCTTTCGTCAAGACGCTACCATTGGCACGGTGCGGAAAGACCACCTGAGCGACAAGCGTTATCACCGCCGGGTAGATGATTCCCGTAAGCAACGTCAAAAACCCAAACATCACAAGCACCGGACGCACGTGAACTCCCATGACAACGTTCCTCATGCAAGCCCTAACCCAACCAAGAACAGGTCAATCAGCTTGATGCCCATAAACGGCACCACGAGGCCTCCCAGCCCGTAGATCAGCAAGTTATCACGCAGTAGCCGCGCAGCGCCAACGGCCCGATACCGAACCCCGCGTAGGGCCAACGGAATCAAGAACACGATAACCAGGGCATTGAAAATCACCGCGGAAAGAATGGCGCTCGACGGACTTGCAAGCCCCATGACGTTGAGTTTGTCGAGCACCGGGTACGTGGTGGCAAACGCCGCGGGGATGATGGCGAAGTACTTGGCGACGTCGTTGGCCAGGCTAAATGTCGTAAGCGATCCACGAGTAATGAGTAGCTGCTTACCGATTTCCACGACTTCGATGAGCTTCGTCGGGTTTGAGTCGAGGTCGACCATGTTGCCGGCTTCTTTGGCCGCCTGCGTGCCCGAATTCATGGCGACCGCCACATCCGCCTGCGCGAGGGCGGGCGCGTCGTTGGTGCCGTCTCCCGTCATCGCGACGAGTTTTCCACCCGCCTGATAATCGCGGATCATTCGGAGCTTCGCTTCCGGCGTCGCCTGGGCAAGGAAGTCATCTACGCCTGCCTCGGCGGCAATGGCCGCGGCGGTCAACGGATTGTCGCCGGTGATCATGACCGTCTTGATTCCCATTCGGCGGAGCTCGGCGAAGCGCTCTTTGATTCCACCTTTGACGATGTCTTTCAGGTGAATCACACCCAGTGTTCTCCCGGATTCCGCCACAACCAAAGGGGTGCCACCTCGCTTGGCGATATCGGTTACCGCCGAGCGAACGTCGGCGGGGATCTCCCCACCATGCTGGCCCACAAAAGTCTCGACGGCGTCGGCGGCGCCCTTGCGAATCAAACGGCCATCGAGGTCGACGCCGCTGATCCGCGTTTGGGCGGAAAAAGGAACGAACGTCGCGTGAAGCTCTTGCACATTCCGACCACGCAGGCCGTACTTCTCCTTGGCCAAGACGACAATGCTTCGGCCCTCAGGCGTTTCATCGGGCAACGAGGCGAGTTGGGCCGCGTCGGCCAAGACCGAAACTTCCACGCCTCGTGCCGGGATCAGGTCCACCGCTTGCCGATTGCCCAGGGTGATCGTTCCCGTCTTGTCCAGCAGCAATACGTCCACATCGCCGGCCGCTTCGACGGCTCGCCCGGATGTCGCGATCACATTGGCCTGGATCATGCGGTCCATTCCCGCAATGCCGATCGCCGAAAGCAGAGCCCCGATCGTGGTGGGTATCAAGCACACGAGAAGCGCCACGAGGACCGTCACGGACACGGGACTGCCCTGGCCCGCCGCTTGCACGCTGTACTTGGAATACGGCAGCAACGTCACGCATACGATCAAGAACATGATCGTCATGGCGGCTAACAAGATGTCGAGCGCGATCTCGTTCGGTGTTTTCTGCCGTTTGGCGCCTTCGACCAGCGAAATCATGCGGTCCAGAAATGTCTCTCCCGGATTCGCGGTGATCCGCACCACGAGCCAGTCCGAAAGGACCCTGGTTCCGCCGGTAACGCTGCTCCGATCGCCGCCGCTTTCGCGGATGACGGGCGCGCTTTCGCCGGTGATGGCACTTTCATCCACCGAGGCCACGCCTTCGATGACTTCGCCATCGGCGGGTACGAGGTCGCGTGCCTCCACGAGAACCAGATCGCCTTTTCGCAGTTGGGATGCGGGCGTCAATCGGGGCGGGGCGTCGTGGCGCGGTTCGTCCAGTTTCTTGGCCGTTACTTCGCGGCGAGTTTGGCGCAGTGCGTCCGCCTGCGCCTTGCCCCGGCCCTCGGCCATGGCTTCGGCGAAGTTGGCGAACAAAACGGTGAACCACAACCACGCCGACACACCGAGGATGAAGCCGGGTGATTCCGTCTCACTCTCGAAGAGCGCGTGGATCCCCAGGGCCGTCGTGAGGACGCTGCCGACAAGCACCGTGAACATGACCGGGTTTCGTACCTGCCGGCGCGGATCGAACTTCTTGACGGCCTCCAAAATCGCGCGACGAACGATCGGCGGGTCGAAGAGCGGCCGGCTTTTGCTCGTAGTAGTCATTTCACGCTTACCGAATCATTTGCAAATGTGCCACGATCGGCCCCAACGCGAGCGCCGGCACAAAACTCAGGGCACCGACCAAGAGCACCGTCCCGACGAGGAACACGACAAAAAGCGGTGTGTGTGTCGGCAGCGTCCCGACGCTCGGAGGTGTAAACTTCTTCCGAGCGAGCGATCCTGCGACCGCCAACGTGGGCACGATGAGCCAATAGCGACTGATGAGCATCGCTAGGCCCAAGGCGGTGTTGTAAAACGGCTCATTGGCCGTAAGTCCCGCGAAGGCGCTGCCGTTGTTGTTTCCCGCAGATGAAAAGGCGTAGAGGATTTCGGAGAAACCCTGAGCGCCGGGATTGTTGAGATTACTTTTGACCTCGGCGGTGTCCGAGACGGTGTAGTCGAGTCCGGGTCCCGCCACCGCGACGGCGGCGCCAATCAACACCACCAAGGGCGGGATGAGAATGACGAGCGAGGCCAATTTCATTTCATAGGCCTCGATTTTCTTGCCTAGATACTCCGGCGTGCGCCCGACCATCAAGCCGGCGATGAAGACAGCAACGATAACGAACATCAACATGCCGTAGAGCCCGCTGCCGACTCCGCCGAACACCACTTCGCCTAGCTGCATTAACCACATGGGAACCAGGCCGCCGAGCGGCGTGAAGGAGTCGTGCATGGCGTTGACACTGCCGTTGGAGGCGGCCGTGGTGGCCGCCGCCCATAACCCGGAGTTCACTACGCCGAATCGGGTCTCCTTGCCTTCCATGTTTCCGCCGGACTGGACTGGGCCAGCCTGCAAGTCGGCGCCCAAATCAGCAAAGGCCGGCACGCCCTTTTGTTCCGAGGCGATCGCTCCGAGCAGTAAAGGGCAAAAGATCAACAGCATGGCCGCTAAAATTGCCCAGCCTTGCCGAGTGTCGCCGACCATGACGCCAAACGTGTAGCAAAGCGACGCCGGAATGAGCAGAATCGCCAGCATTTCCAAGAAGTTGGAAAGCGGTGTCGGGTTCTCGTACGGATGCGCGGAATTCACGTTGAAAAAGCCGCCGCCGTTGGTTCCCAACTGCTTGATGGCGATCTGCGATGCGGCCGGACCCATGGGCAACTTTTGTTCGGTGACCGATTTGCCATCAACTTCCGCAACGGGTTTGCCCGCACCCATCGGCTGGAGCAGATTCACTGTCTGGTAGGGTTGGAGATTCTGAATGACGCCCTGGGATACCGACGCCACTGCCAACACGATTGAGAGCGGCATGAGGATGTAGAGCGTCGAACGAGTCAGATCGACCCAGAAATTGCCGACCGTCCCAGCGGTGCGACGAACTAACCCACGGATCAACGCCACGAGTACCGCCATCCCCGTCGCGGCCGACAGGAAGTTTTGCACACCCATGCCTAACATCTGGGACAGGTAGCTCATGGTGCTTTCGCCCCCATAGCCCTGCCAATTGGTGTTGCTCGTAAAGCTGACGGCCGTATTGAAGGCCGAGTCCGGGGTGTTCGCCGGAAAGTCCTGCGGATTCATCGGGAGCCACGCTTGTAAACGTAGAAGGGCGTAGAGAGCGAGCAAGCCGACGCCGTTGAACAACAGCACGGCGATTGCGTAGCTCTTCCACCCCATTTCGTTCCGCGAGTCGATGCCGGACAGCCGGTAGAGAAGTCTTTCCAGCCAGCCAAGCACGCGGTCCACGCCGCATGGCTGCCCCTGGTAAACCCGGGCCATGTACCAGCCCAGCGGTTTAACGACCGCGATCAACACCACTAGATAGAAACCGACTTGGATCCAGGCGTTCGTGGTCATGAAAACCACTCCGGCTTCAACAGTGCCAAAACTAGATAACAGAAGAGGCAAAGCGCTAACACCATGGCGATCAGTTCCGCTCCATTCATCGTCGGTCTCCCAGGCGGTCACATACCCAGAGCAGCCCCCAGGTCAATAACGCGAATCCTGCAACGACCGAGATGAACAGTGCATCCATCATGGTTCATACCGCCCGGGCGATTTTGGACGATTTGATCCTATCGGAAGCTGCGTCAAATAGGGGTTAAGACAGTGCGGCTGGACATTAAGAAAGTGTAAAGATGCCGTTCGGACAATTGCCGTGTTTCCTGTGAACCTCTGCCCTGGTCGCATCGTCATACATTAGGAGGCACAAAGGCGCCGGAAATGATGAACATTACTCCTTGTTACAAGCTGAAACCTGCTGCCATCCGGCGAAGTTGTCGCCATTCATGGCAGCAACCGCTGCGCCCATTGCGCTTGTGACACCCGATCAATTTGCAGGTTGCCAAAAGGCCAGGTGTCACAGACGCTTGGCCTTTTTTTCGTTTGAATCGGCGCAAGCGACGCCGGCGACGGACGTCTTGTGGGGCACGACTCCGATCGTGCCAGAACACGATTGGAATCGTGTTCCACCGTGGGGTCGTGGCGTAAAGGCAGCGTATCCGCCTTTTAAGCGGTAAGGTGGGGGTTCGAGTCCCTCCGGCCCTACTGCGATGGGATTCAGGTGTTAGCGGCAGCATTCCTCCCTCTTAAGGAGCGGGGTCAGGGTTCGAGTCCCTGGAGTCCCACTGTTAACAAGGAAAAAGGAAAAAGTGAAAACAACCGGTAGTACTTTTTCCTTTTTACTTTTGCCTTTTTCCTTTACCTGGATGTGGGAGAGCCTGGTTGAATCCGCCGGCGTCGGAAGCCGGAGATCGCTGGTTCGAATCCAGCCATCCAGACTGCAAACGGAAGGGCAAGCCAACTGGTGATGGCAGCCGTCTCGAAAACGGTCGAGCGCAAGCCTTGAGGGTTCGACTCCCTCTCCTTCCGCCTGAAGGAAGTAGACAGTAGTCAGTAGCCAGTACTCAATAGACACCAGTCACTTCACTGACTACTGGCTACTGGCTACTGAATGCTGATTTCCGGGGTCGGCTAATGGTAGGCTCACTGGCTTTGAACCAGTGCGTGTGGGTTCGACTCCTACCCCCGGAACTTGATCTTTGACAACCCGGCCAGTTGTTAGTTGTCAGTTGTCAGGGCAACTCTGGAATAACTGACAACTGACAACTGCCTTGGAGGCCAGGTGGCGGAACTGGTAGACGCGCGAGGCTCAGAACCTCGTGCCTGCGGGCGTGAGGGTTCAACTCCCTCCCTGGTTACTGAAGTTGGCGAGATGAAAATGGGCGAGCCGGGGTTACCGATTGTGAAACACGATCCAGGAGTTGAACTTGCGCTGTCAATTTACCCGCAAAGCATTCTCTTTCAAGGACATGCGTTGCTGCATTACATGGGGTTTCATCGAAAGCGACGCTAAACCAATACTCCTACCGACGGCCTGAACTGAGCATAATCAGGAACCCTGGTGGTCACAGCGAAGCGAAAAAATGACGTTTTGATACCACTGTGGGACATCCTAGAAAATGCGGGCCGCCGTGCTTCGGCGTTAGGTACGCCGTTGGGTTGCTTCAGTCGCATGTGCTTTCCGTTGGGTAAACTCGCCGGCGGTTGGAACGTGCCGTTGCCGTTCCCAATGAATATGTTCACCGTTGCAAAACTCGAATCGGTTCCGGTCGCGATGTCCGGTTTGAAATCGCCGTTGAAGTCGCCGATCGTCACCGCCGTCGGCTTCTCCGCTCCGACGGCGTAGCTGATTTCCGGAAGGAATGTGCCGTCCCCGTTACCAAGCAAAATGCCCAACGTGCCCATGTGTTGCGGGTATGGACCCAAGTTCGCCGCAGCGAGATCGGCAAAGCCGTCGCCGTTCAAGTCAGCCGCCGCGACGGCCCGTGTGTGATTTCCGGTGGAGTAGGCAGTCGGCGGTTGAAATGCGCCGTTTCCGTCAGAAAGCAGCACGCTAACCAGGCCCGTCGCCGTGAGACTGCTTATAGCCACATCATCGGCCCCGTCCCCGTTGAAGTCGGCGGACGTGATGTCCGTAAGGCTGGCGCCGACAGATTGCGACGATGCACCAAGAAAGCTCGGTACATCGCGTCGCTCCAGGGTTTCCAAGACCAGCCGTTGCCGTCGAACGTGTTTCGCGAGGCGAGAAAGTCGTCGAGTCATCGGGTCACTCCTCTAGTGCACGGGTAAGCTTCGTCGTTAACTCAGCTTCGTCGAGAACAGATCAATCTCCGAGTCAGTTGTTTCGGCGAGCGCGACACGGCCGATGTGACGCGAGGTGTATTTCGGCGCGGGTGCTTTGGTTGCGCTCTCATCCACGGGATTGATCGTTAAGCGGCGAGATGTTTGCGTCTGAGAGGCGGTCGGATGCAACGTGTCTGCAGTTTCGCCAACTTTCAGCGGGGCCGATGGTCGCGGCCCGTCACCGATCGGCAGCGGCGGCCAGTCGGCGGCGTTGAAGAGTATGGCGGTTCCCTCTTCGGTCGAGGTGGCAAGGTCGGGGAAGCCATCGCCGTTGAAATCGAAGGCAACGATGGCCTTCGCCGGTCTGCCCACCACATACGTTTCCTTAGACTGGAATGAGCCGTCACCGGCACCCAGCAGTACCGTGACCTTGCCCGAGTTTTCTCGATGCGATACCGCGACGTCCAGTTTTCCATCCATGTTGACGTCGGTGACAACAAGGGCGCGCAGTTCCGTGCCGACCACGCTTTCAAGGAGATGCGTTGCTGCATTACATGGTGTTTCATCGAAAGCGAGGCTAAGCAATACTCCTACCGACGGCCTGGCACGGAACTACCCGAACTGGCCCCGCCCCGGCCATTTTCCCGAGAACCATCGCCTTTACCAGCGAGCAAGTGTATTGCCTCGTGGAACGGGGCCTTTATCAGAAACACTGGCGGTCACACCGAAGCGAAAAAATGACGTTTTGATACCCACCAAGTTTCTTTGGCGCGGGTCGTCGATCTGCTGAGTATTTTTCTCTCACTTGCTTGCATTCGATTGCGGGCGCGATATAAGAGCGGAATAGCGCGTCCTCGCGCGAAGATTTCGTCCACTGAACTTCGAAAAGACTGTTGCTGCCAGGCTTGGGTCGTTGTTGCAGTTTCTTCACCGTACGGCCAGCTAACGAGGTTTCGCAAGCGCTTTGTTCAGAAAAGCCGCAACCTCATCGATCATTTCTGGCATCACAGGCACGGCCGAATCGAAGTAGGCCGCGCGCTGCTCGGCTGGCGTTGTTGCGCGTTTGAATACATGATTCATGTTCTCCACCACATAGAGCTTGGCGTCTTTCTTCGCCTCAGACAGGCGCCTGGAATCGGCCGTGGAGACCTGAACGTCCGTGGTTCCTTGTACGATCAGGACGGGCACTTTCACCTCGGACAACTCTCGTGCAGGATCGATCTTGAAAAGAGAAATCAGGTACGGCTGTACGCTGGGGCGAAACAAAGCGCTTAATTCCTTGGGCACGTCGGCGACCGTGCGACCGGCCTCCAATTCACTCACGATCGGTTCCCACTTGGATTTCTGGCTTTCGGGTAAGTTCTTGCCGAGCTGTTCGCGCAACACGTCGGGGAGGCTTCGTCCCGCGCCGGCGAGAGATACATACGCCGCCACGGGAGCGCGCTTGGCGGCTAACATGCCGACCAACGCTCCCTCGCTGTGACCGACGATGCCGATTCTGGAGAAACGCATGTCCTGCTCCAGCAATGTGACCCACTCCAATACATCTGCGACAAGCATGTCGAATCGATAGTCTTCCTCCTTTGGTGCGGCTCCCGCACTCTTGCCGACGCCGCGCCGATCGTAGCGAAGGACGGCAATTCCCTTGCCCGCCAAACCTTGGCCAAGCTGCTTGAGGCAATCATTCTTCAATTGCGCCTGGTTGCCGTCGCGATCCGTCGGACCGGAACCCGGCAGGAGAATGACCACGGGAAACGGACCATTCCCGGCAGGTAGGTCAACCGTTCCGTCCAACTTCCCAGTCTTGGTCTCGAGCTGAACGGCGATGTCCGTCTTCGGCGCGACTTGAGGCACGTCGTCCGCATGGGTCCGAAAGTAGTGTCTGGCGAAAAGGACCAATGAAATGGCAAGTATTGGTATGCGAAACGGCATGGTCATCCTCATGCGAAACGGATCGCGTGGTACAGCTAGATACAGGCCTTTACAATCGGCATCACGATGATTTGTGCCGGGTCGAGGTCGGCGGGGCACCATCGTCCACGTCCGCGGTTATCAATACCGCGAGGTTGCGCGGCATCCCTGGTATCGGCGACGGATTCGCTGTGGCGGAATGCAAGCCAGGGCCTGGCGCGGGTGGAACCGGAAACGGCACATTGGTAGGATCCGGTGAACCGTCCCAATGTAGATCGCCAAATCGATCACGTGGGTTCTGGTCCTTCACCACGACGTTATCGACCGCCCATCCCGGGCCTGAGTTTCCGGCTTGGTCATTTTGGACGAAGAAACCGAGATTCACTTCCTTCCCTTCCCAAACCGATGGAATGCTGACGGTAACATGGCGAATAGTCGGGGCATCGCTGGTGACCAAATGGAGAGTTGCCCAACCAGTGCCGCCCGCGTCATGTATGCGCACAGCGGCAACATCCGGAGCTTCCTTGTCAATCAACTCATCGTACTCCAATGTCAAAGGTCCAGCGTGGGTGAGGACAATCGCCGGGCTAATTAGGATGCCAGAATTTGCAGTTCCCGTCTGTTGATTGCAAGCGGTAGGAAATCGGTTGTAAGCCGCCATGTGGGTCATCGATCCGCACTCTCCGTGATTGGAAACATGCCAGAGAACCTGCGGACTGCCGGTCATTATCCAACCTGGCGCACCGCCGGATTCCCAGTTTTCCGAGAAAAGCACGGAAGGCATTGTGCGCGATTCGAGGGACTCGATAGTGGGTTTGCACAGGAGTGGCATTGGGCATCTCTTGGGAGGGCAAAACGAAATCAAATCAACGATTAGCAGCGCCTGCCATTATGCACACGCGCGATTCGGCAAGTCAAGCAGCTGCTTTGGAAATGGGCATTTTTCTGCGGCGGGCAACCCCAAAGGTGCATTGCAGCTTGATCGCGGCCGAGGTAACCCTGGAAGCCTTCCATGAACTGCTGCTGACTTGGCGAGGCCATCCCGAGGCAGTGCAGTTCCAGGTAGCGGTTCCAACGGGAATCCGCCTTGGGGCAGTCGTGGGGAAGGTCACTGTCAGCTTAGATGGTACACCTGTCGCCGGGGTCCAAGTTCCGCTCGGCCACGTCATCACGGCGACCGCCACCAGTCCGGGAAGTGACACTTCGGTTCGTAGCAAGTGGGCCAGAGTCCGCGTCGCCGAAGTATACCGGACCGGACGCCTGTCGTCGGCGTATGGGGCATGGAAAGGCCTCGCTGGTTCCTTCCGAGAATCACAGACTTCGGCCTTGCCAAAATCAAGTCGGAAATCAGCGGCTGCGCCACTCAGAGTGGGGCCATAACGCTGGACCAGCTTAGCCCCGTTGCTATTCGCATTTCGGTGATTCTGCGAAGCGCGCGTGTCCTAATAGACAAACTCGCGAATCGCCACGGTTACGTGAGAGGACCGGCAAAAAGTCGGGCACCAGCACCGGCCTGGCCAGGAGCAGCACTTGTTCAAAAACGATGAAATCACGCGATCGCCTCCAGAAAGAACGCCCACATTGCACTGTAATTCTGGAAACGCAATGTCTCGATTCCCGCGGGCTGGCCGGCCAAGTGAGGCGCCGAGTCTGTCGTCATGACCACCGTCCGCGGACTGCGAGTGAACGGAACGAAATTTCTCGCACGCTGGTGTAACAGCCACCATAATGGCCAGTCGTCCAACGACAGGGATGCCCCCAGGAACACTAACGGAGCAAGGATCTGAGCTACGCAACGGTGAACAGGTCACGCACGTTTTTTCCCATCGCTTTTCGCACTCGGATGTACGATAAACGCCGAGTCGCCGCGCACCTTGCCGCCACCTCGCTTCTTCTCGATTTGGTTTGAGACCCTCCGCGCTGCAGCCTAGCGCAGAAACGGGTTTGCACCCCCCACACATGACCAGAAGATTACAGCAACCCCCGTACCTCGGCATCGCTGAGATCGCGAACGAAGGCGCCGCCGGCCATGTAGTGGCCGCCTGGGAAGACCCGCACATGGACAACTCGTAGGGTGACTCGGCAGGCAAACCCGCTCAGCGTGAGAAATAACTCAAGCCCCAGCGCTGCCCCTAGCCCCACAGGGCCGGGCAGGACCACGCAGGCGCCGCCCGGTGAAATGTCGAGGACTGCATCAAGCATCGGCCCGGCGGCGCCCAATACCCGGCCGGCGGTACTGGCGCCGCAGAGGAATCGCGCCTGTTTACGCCGTTCCACTCCTCCTAGATGGGTCGCCAAGTCGTCCTCTGAATCGCGGCTCCGGTTGCCTCTGTTGCAGGCACTTCGGCGCGGGCAGCCTCGCGCGCACACATTTCACCCGGCCGGCTGCGCATCAGAAGAGCGACTCGGGAAGGTGCTTCATCAGCAGTTCCGGGCCCGTATTCGCAAGCACCGCGCGCCGCACCACGTTCGCCAGTTGGCGAATGTTCCCCGGCCAGGCGTAGCCCTCCAGTGCGACCAGTGCCGGGGTGCTAAGGCGGGCGGGCGCTTTAGCCAGCGCCTCACTAAAGCTGGCCACCATCCCGTGCACCAACGGGGCGATATCGTCTGTGCGCTCCCGCAGCGGGAGCAAGTGCAGGGCGAAGACGTTCAGGCGGTAGTAAAGGTCGGAACGGAACGTGCCCTGAGCGACCGCCCCTTCGAGGTCTTGATTGCTGGCAGCGATGACGCGGGCGTGAGACATCATGGTCCGGTTGGAGCCAACCGGCTCGTACTCGCCATCCTCCAAGACGCGGAGCAACTTGACCTGCCGGTCGAGTCCGAGGGCATCGATCTCGTCCAGGAGGATCGTGCCAGTCCCAGCCGCGGCGAATTTCCCCGGCTTACCCTGATCGGCGCCGGTGAACGCCCCCCGCATGTGACCGAACAATTCGCTCTCGATCAGAGTGGCGGCCAGAGCTCCACAGGAAACGACCAGGAAAGGCTGCTCGCGGCGGGGCGAGCAGTCGTGGATCAGTCGTGCCAAGTAGCTCTTGCCCGTGCCGGTCTCGCCGGTGATCACCACAGCCATATCGTGTGAGGCGGCCAGGGCGATACGCGGGGCGAGTGCTAGCAGGGAAGGTGTTTCAGCGAATCGAGCGCTGGGAACCACGGTCTGCGCACCATGGACGCCAACAGGTTCCACCGCTTTCCGGGCGCTGCGTGTCCGCGCCGGCTCGCGAGCGCGAGAGCGAAGGAGTTCACCCTGGATTCGGAACATCGGTCTCCTAACTCCGTGGAGCACGGGTCAGTGGTTAACCAGGAAGGCGGTGGTGCGTCGCGACTCATTGGATACGCGTTGAGTGACCGGCTGGAAAGCAGCGTCCGGGGCTGGGCTCAGATCGGCTGATCACGGCCGTGGTCGCCCCGCCAACGCGTGTTGATGGCGGTCGACTTCGATTCAACCGACCGGCAGCCGTGGCGGAGGCGTCGAGAGACGCTCGTAGACGGGCAGCCGGCTCCCGTGAAGCGAACTCAGTTCCACCGCGATCCACAACATTCACAGAGCCAACTCGAAAACGCGTCACTCAGTTGACACCGCCGCCATAGAAAAAAAGCCGGCGTGGAGGAATACCTCGAAGGCATTCGACCACGTCGGCTTACTCGTTTACCGGCCCCCCGGCACAGCCGGGTTGTCGTTAATCTAGTCATCCAACTTCAGATCAGTCTATGTGACGGGGCTTCTTCGACAAGCGAACCATGAAACGCCGAGATTCCGGATTTCCACGCCCGACAAACCCGCACGTGACACACTCGACGGCGGGGATGGCGATAACACCATCACCCAGTAACGCCGTTTCTCGAAGCCAGCCCCGGACGGGTGCCGCGCGGCACGGTTGTTGGCCCTGGCGCATCGCTTCGAACAATTGATCGCCGAGGGCGTAGTCATCGACTACGCCGAACTGGCGCGTCTGGGCCAAGTAAGCCGCGCGCGCATCAGCCAAATCATGCGCCTACGCGATCTGGCCCCCGACCCTCAGGAAGCGATCTTGTTTTGCCGAACCCGACACGGCCGAGACCCAATCTGCGTGGCCACGCTCCTGGCCATCGCCGCGCGGTGGGACTGGCAGGAACAACGGCGTTGGTGGCACGCTCAAACTCATTGCGAAATCAAGCTCGCGGCGAAGGCAGCGCCCACGCGACGCGTCGAAGTAGATCGACGGGGCGTGGCGCACGGCGATTTCGAACATCGCAATTCCGCCCCGGTTGTTAATTGACTTCTAAGATATCCGTTGTCCGCAGAAAGTGCCGAGAAAAACAGGCCGAACGTAATGTTGACCCGATTGTTGACAACCCCCGACCTGTCAACAACTCGGTCAAAGTTTGAATGCGCGCGGGGAGGCGGTCGATCAATAGAAAACTCGATGGCCGCGGCGGGCGAAGCGACAGACATTAGTCCGCGCCATCAACGAGAGATTTGACGGCATCGTGCGCCAATGAAGTCTTTGCTTCTACTCGACGCGCGAGCCAGGCAAAACCCTCGTTCACCTGGATGTCGGCGTTAAGCCCGATTGCGAGGTCGAGTGGGAGGGTCAGTTTGTCCGCGGTTTGGATTGTATTTCATGAAGCCAGATCAACACGGATCATGACCTCAAAGGCGGATTTCGCACCCGGAATTGGCTCTACGGTCACCGCGCCGCGCCACTTGCGCTCGCTTTTGTCTTGGAAGGTCCATGTGCTTTTCCGTCCATCGGCGTCATCGTTCGCCGGCTCTTTGGACCATTTGAACCACGTGACCAAAGTCGCATCAATAGATTCACGAACTTGCTTACCGGACCACGCAGTTTCGAGGCGGGCCTTGTTTTCCCAGTGATCGACGCCGCCGGCATAACTGAGCGGAGTCCACACCCCGGGAGCATCGCCCACGCTAATGGGTGGCGGCAACAGATTGTCGGCGAACAAGGCTCGAGCAAACTTGGAACTCGATTGCCAATCGTATTCCATCCACACCGCGACCATTTGTGCCCAACCCCTGCCCAACATTTTTTCCACGACATGCAAGGCGCCGTCAATGCCCGCCGACATGCCTCCCGCAACGACGAGCCTGCCGTTATCGACGAACCGCTTGTCTTTCAACATCTTGGCCGAGGGCACCTCGGCCTGCAGTCGTGGGATGTCGGCAGCCGTAGAGGTCGCCTTCATTCCATCCAGAAGCCCGGCCCTCGAAAGAATGGCCGTTCCGTTGCAGACGGACAGGACCACCTCGGCGTCCTTTGCGGTATTTTGAATCCAGGCGATCACCTTGGGGTCTTTGCGGGCGGCCCACACGCCCCAGCCTCCGGGAACCACGAGCACATCCACTTTAGGGTGATTGTCCATCCGGAATTTGGGGATGACCGTCATGTCGCCGACCGTGTTGAGGGGCTCGGTTGTCACGGCCACGGTGAACACGTTGAAGTACGAATGTCCGCCGTAGTTCGCATTGATGAACACCTCGTAGGGACCGGTGTAGTCAATGATCTGAACGTCCTTAAATAGAAAGATGGCGACGTTCTTGGTGGGTTTGTCGCCTTTGGCCGCACGCTTCGGCTCGGCGTCTTGCCCTTGCGAACCCGAGGCGACAACGAGATTGACGAGCAGCGCGACGACTATCATGCGGATCATAGGACACCTCACCCTTTGCCGAACGCTCAGCTAACGGATACTGTTCACATCTGCCGATTAGACGTGCCGCGACGGCTCCCCATTCATTAGCGTCGCAAGAGACAAGACACCGTCACGCTGGGCCGGGATTCGAGCGCCGCGCCGCCTCCTGAAACCGGGAGATTCGAGGCGTCCCGTTCGAATAGGGCAAGTCGTGTCTTCCGATTCTCGCTGCAATGCTTAACACATAGATGAATGACAAAGCAGTGAGTATTAGGAGCGCTGCAACCCTTACCCTCGATGAGAATCGAATGACACCAGGTGGTTGAACGATTAGGGCCTATCGACGCTCTGAATTAGCCGGTTCGAGCCTTGGCTTTGTGCAAACTTGCCTAGGGCGCAGAACTGTCCCGCCTCAGATCCACCCGAGTTGCCCAGTCACCAGCGAACCAAAGCGGGACTCTCGGTGTCTTTCCCTCGTGCTTGTTTCAAAAGCAAATCTGGCATGAACTTGAAACTCTCCCTTATGGGACGTGGAGTCGACTTGGGTGATGGCCGGCGGCGCTGAGTTCAACGCAGACGACGTTCTTTGATCCAGGCAACACGGATGCCAACGATTTCGCCAAGGCCGACGTGACTGATCCAGGAGAACAAGGATCGAAACGGCATCGGCAGGAATGGTTTCGTCGCTTTCGTTCAGCGCCGAGACGGCACCGCCGGAAGACTGCTTGCGTATGGTGTTTCGATCCTTGTTCTCCTGGATCAGTCACGTCGGCTCCAGTGTTGTCCGGGTCTTCCTTGATCTTGATTTGTTTCGATCCTTGTTCTCCTGGATCAGTCACGTCGGCCTCTTTCGCCCACTCATAACCGTACTGGATGTAGTTGGTTTCGATCCTTGTTCTCCTGGATCAGTCACGTCGGCAATGCACGTATCCGACACCCAAACCCTGGAGATCGACGTTTCGATCCTTGTTCTCCTGGATCAGTCACGTCGGCAACAGGACGGCACCGCCGGAAGACTGCTTGCGTATCGTGTTTCGATCCTTGTTCTCCTGGATCAGTCACGTCGGCCATAATCCGCATCAACCCTAAAGGGATTACGATATGGGTTTCGATCCTTGTTCTCCTGGATCAGTCACGTCGGCTACGCATCGATCCTCGTGTCAGGCGGCCCCGTGGTGTTTCGATCCTTGTTCTCCTGGATCAGTCACGTCGGCAGGCACACAGGAGTTTGCCGACTTCATCCAGGAGATGTTTCGATCCTTGTTCTCCTGGATCAGTCACGTCGGCCGGCTCCGCAGGCCGGCGGGGTCTGGATTAAATGCCAGTTTCGATCCTTGTTCTCCTGGATCAGTCACGTCGGCCGAGATTATCGATCACGCGCCAGTCATCAGTTAGATGTTTCGATCCTTGTTCTCCTGGATCAGTCACGTCGGCCCTGGGGAAAGGTCCACGACCGTCTGAATGTACTTGGGTTTCGATCCTTGTTCTCCTGGATCAGTCACGTCGGCCCGCCGCGCAAACGAAAGCTGCCAATGCTGTAAAAAAGTTTCGATCCTTGTTCTCCTGGATCAGTCACGTCGGCTGTCGCTGCGAACGAACTAGGCGAGTGGCTGACTAAGTTTCGATCCTTGTTCTCCTGGATCAGTCACGTCGGCTCAGTATCGGTACATCGTAGGTTCATATGCCATTGGGTTTCGATCCTTGTTCTCCTGGATCAGTCACGTCGGCTGTTGGAATTCGCAAACCACGCAAGGCAGGTGCTCCGGTTTCGATCCTTGTTCTCCTGGATCAGTCACGTCGGCCGGACGCCTACGGGCGGCTGATCCGTGTCGAGAACGAGTTTCGATCCTTGTGGAGCGGGCGGAAACAGCGTCCCCGCGGTTTCAGTTACGAAGACGAAATCTACGGACTGGTGACAAAATGGGGATTTGAGGATGCTCGCCTTAACGCAACCGGCGAAGGCCCCAAAACCGTGCGGGCAAAGATGGCTGCCGCTCGCAGTCGCAAACCGAAAAAATGAATCGTCCTGCTTCACAAAACACAGACCGCTGATTTCGAGGACAGCGAATGCCGGCGCAGGTTTCTCCAAACCGTCGTCGAAGCACTCAGCCGAATCGGTCCACCTGCAAAGACTGCGGTGCCGGATCTCATTGATTTGATGAAGGACAAGAATCGACTAGTGAGCGAATCAGCTCGCACGGCGCTGAGAAGAATTGCACCGGCGACGATGAATGAGCGTGTTCAGTGCGCGCCGTGGACGCCCCAACGTCCCGAATGGAGATAACTAACCCGTAATCGCGCGAGCAAAGTGCGTGACGGAGCGCCCAGGCGTGATCAATCAAATGTCGGAACTGCCCACGTGACGAAAACTCGCGCAAAAAAGTCCAGAATGTCATGACACACAGCTCTGCAGGAACTCGTCGCCCTCGAGATCGAATTGCGCCAATACGCCGGCGACATCGTCAATGCCGAGGAATACGGCGATCGGTTCCCAGAACTTGAAACGCACTGGCTCGCCGATATCGCAGCTAAGACGGTTGCGCCGGTGGGAGGAAACCTTGATGGCCGCTACTTGAACACCGACGACGGTGAATCGACTGCATCCACGTAGTTCTGCTCAACCGCGATGGCTCATTCGGGTTCTCGTCGCTACCGCGTTTCTCGCGGCGTCGGCCTTTTGCGTATTCGGTTTCCTCGCTACGTACGAGCCGCCGGAATCGCCGGTGTTGCGCGTCCTGTACGCTATTATCGGCGTCGCGTGCGTCGTGGCCGCCGGATTGAGTACGATTGTGAATTGGGATTTGAAGCAAGGCGCCGGCTAGGCTGGGACGACGATTCCTGGCCTGGACACGACGGCAGTAACGAAGGTTCGCTTTGGGGGCAAAGAAAATGACCGAGCCAACCCGCCTCCGTCTATTGTTGATTAAGCTTGCAGGCACCTTCGCCGTCTGCAAGCTCGACAAAGCCGCCGCCATTCCCAACTGGGCCACAAGCGGCGACATCTTCTCCGTTACCCGCACCGTCAAGGACGAGGTCCGAGGGGGCATCGCGTTTCGCCCCGAGAAACGGACGTGGGTTCGGATCAGTGGCAAGGTCAAGGTGCTCGCGGCCCACACCGTCGCCTACGAAGACGGGAGCGAGGTCCGTCTCGATGGGATGATGGAGGCCCCGGAGTTGGAACAGAAGGGGTTAATCGACGGCAAGTTCTACCCGTGCGGCAAGGACGCGGCTGAGTTCCTCCGGAAGCTGATCGGCGACCGTAGCGTGAAGTGCATCGTCCATCGGGAAAACGTCGACGGCAAGAAGATGCGTGGCGGGTCCGCGTTCGTCGGCGAAACCTGTCTGAACATAGAAATGGTGCGCAACGGGTGGGCAATCTCCGATCATGAGGGAATGGACGGCTTTGAGATCCTGGCGCGAGAACAAGCGTGGCTTATGGCGGGGGACATTCGTCGTCCCGGGCCGTTGGCGAACCGGCGACCGGCTGCCGGGTGAGTAGCGTGCCACGCCCAGCGCTTTTCGGGAAGTGTAGCTCACTGAGCGGGCCGGGCAGGTAAGCGGGGTCGTTCGGCCACTTGAGGGCGCGTCAACATGGACGGGCGGTTGATCTGCGACCGGTTCCCCCGCGCCTCGGGCTACCACCCCGAATGGGTGCTCGCCAGCGCCAGCAGCGCGGCCAACGCCCTGTGGCTGACCGAGTGGCTGGCCGAGGCGCTCGACCTGAGGCCCGGCATGCGGGTGCTGGACTTAGGCTGCGGTCGGGCGATGTCCTCGATCTTTCTGCGCAGCGAATTCGGCGTGCAGGTCTGGGCCGCCGATCTCTGGTTCAACCCCTCGGAAAATCTCCGCCGCGTCCGCGACGCCGGGTTCGAGGACGGCGTCTTCCCCATCCACGCCGACGCGCGGGCGCTGCCGTTCGCCACGGAGTTCTTTGACGCTGTCGTGTCGATCGATTCCTACATCTATTACGGCACGGACGACATGTACCTCAATTACCTCGCCCGCTTCGTCAAGCCGGGCGGTCCGGTTGGCATCGCTCAGGTGGGGCTGACAGGCGAGATGGGCGGCGAGATTCCGGCGCACCTTCGGGAGTGGTGGGCACAGGATCAGCCGTGGTGTTTCCACACGGCGGCTTGGTGGGCGCGGCATTGGGGGCGGACCGGCATCCTGGACATCGAAACCGCCGACACGCTGACCGACGGCTGGCGGCTGTGGGTGGACTGGCTCCGCCCGATCGCCCCCGACAACACGACCGAGATCGCGGCGCTGGAAGCCGACGCCGGCTCGCGGATTCGGCTCCGGCAGCATCTGTACCGGTTTCGTTGATGAAGCCAGCCGACAGCGGCGCTTGGCTTGCTGCACTCGCTGTCCTTTGGTATAGCCCGCATCATTTGTCAACCGTTTCCCGTTCTCCCGATTCAAAGCGATTAGGGCAGAAAGTCGGGCCATAGGAGGGTTCGGTCCCCGCGGCGCGGCCCGAATGCTCACTTCGCCCGCTCGAACTCCACCACGTCGTCCTGCTCGACGACCAAAACCAAGTGGTCGGCGGTGACGGTTCGGATCGCGGCGGGGGGCTTTACCGAATCCTCGTCATCTATCCGCAGGGTGATCAGAACCTTCTCCCCGTCGAGCTTGTACGTTCCGTCGTACACCACATCCTTGCCCGTCTGCCACTCCTTGGTTGAGACCTTCAGCCCGCCAGTCGCGCGGGTTGAACTTTAGCCGCGCCGCAATGAAGGCTGGTGTCCGGCGCATCTTCTACCTCGGCGGATTGGGTGACGACCGCGACCCGAAACTGTACTCGGAACTGAGAAACATTATGAAGCCTCGGTGACCGCGCTCAGAGCGGATATCGATAACCTGATTAGCAATTCTGTGGGTATTGACGATCATCAGCGCATCGACAACGCACTTCGTGATTTGTTTGAGAAACTTTCGGCTGATGAAGATGCGTTGGAAACCGTGCAGAACTTTCGCAAGGCACGAAGCCTATAAGCCCTCGAAGACGATGTTCTCCGTGTTCTGGACGTTAATGCCCGCGTGCTTGAGCGTTTTTGATGCATTGATCGGCTCCCCGAATGTCATTCGAAATCGCGGACCCAGTTGTTAATTCACATTTCAGAGTGTGTAAGTCTGCGATAGGGCGGCACGGGTAGTTTTCTCGGCGTTGTTGCATATTTTCTAATGAAGGACAAATGGCTCCGGGGCTAACTCGCCACCGGCCCAGCCTAGCTGACTGTGGCTTAATAAAATTGGCTAACCGGCTTCGAGTGTAACGCCACGGGAATCAAATGCAAGAAAAAACGGGCGGAGCAACGCCTGTGAGTTGCACAGCCCGCTTGTTCAGAGGAGACGCTGGATATGAGAATTGCGAAAGCCAGGAACAGTCGACTCAAAGGTCGCGCTTCGCAAAATCACCGAAATGCGAACTACGCTAAGTCTCGCCCCAGTCCCACACCTTGAACGCAAAAGCAGAGCTTCTTTAAGAACTCAAGGCCAACTCTCGGCCAACACCAGTACGACATACTCTCAACAACGGGTTCGAGTGCGCTCAACGTGCCAGCCGCAGCCTTACCTGCGTTTTTTCTTCTTTTCTCATTTCTTGGTGAGACATCTGACCCACCAAACGCGCTAGTGAAGGTAGAAGTGGGTTCAGTTCGGTGTGGCCCGATCAGCGCATCTGGCCATCCATAAATGCTCAGTTTCACGGCCGTCCAACAAGGAGTCTTCCCATGCTTTTTCCGCCATTCATACTATCGAATCCATTCCTCGCGATTCGGTTTCTCGACGTGCTTCCCAATTTCACGGAGGCGTTATTGCGGATCGATGGTTATCCGGAATTCGCTACTTCGGTCAAGGATCTGAAGCCGGAAGACCAAAAAAAGGTCAAGGAGCTTGCTATCAAGATCGTAAACAGCCACAAAACGAACCAGCCGATCGTCTCATTCTTAGTGCGTGGCCATGCCGATGTGGCCTTGCGCACGCCCAAGGGCAATGCACGAACGGAATTCGAGAGAAAAGTCAGCCAACAGCGGGCGGATTCGGCGCGCAACGTCATACTGTCCGAGATCATTAGACAACCCGGCGGCGATCTGGTAGCTAAGAAGATATTCTTCACCTCAAAGGGCTTCGGCAGTCAGTTTCGGGAGAAGGCCCCTACTCCGGGCCGTCCATTAACCGAAGCCGAGATGAGGAAGAATAGACGAATCGAGATATTCACCGCGGAGACCATTGTTCCGCCGAAGAAACCGGAGCCGAAGCCCGCACCGACGCCGCCCCCACCAGCGGAAAAGGGCACTCGTTGGCGAATTCAAATCAAATCGGGCAGCGTTGCCGCCATACCGCTGCCTGGGCCTACCCAAACAAGCTCAATCACCATCAACTTGGTATTCGAGATTACGGAACTACCTGCCGGGCCGAAAGCCACTTTTAGCGCAGTAACTACCGGATTCGGCCTTCCCAGCGCTGCAATCTCTATCGTACCAGGCGCTTCAAGCGCCAAGACGCCGGTGACCGAGGGTGCGCCTGTGGATTTCAAGACCAAAAAATTCACGCAACTGAGTTCCTTCGCCGGAGCCGTGGAGATATTACAGGAGCCTGGCGCCGGCATAAGCGCCGCATCCACCGGCGGAAATTTCCTGTTTGACTTTGCGGGGTTGAAAGAAACGTTCGGTACTTTCACGGAACCTTCAACAGTTTCAGCCCCCGCCGGACAGGGCGCGCTTGCTCCGATAAGTGTCGGCCTGGGCGCTGTTACCAAGGGAATAATTACTATCCAAGGCGGCGGTGCAAAGGCTCCCTAAGGACGTGCAGTCAGACAATCGACACCATGTTCGACGTGTGTCGACACAGTTCACGTCGGAACATGTTTCAATTCAGCCGAGGTACACGTACAAGCGGTTGTCAGTTATAGGGCGATCAGTGCTTGTCCAGGACTTAGCTGAGTCCAGCGACGAGCCTAATGGCACGAGGTCGCTGTAGTGGTCTACCGATCTTTGCACTCGTTGTTGTGGCCGGAACGGGAGAGCCTCTACGACCTAATGGTGCAGCGTACCACCATCGGTCATGCCGCCTTCGCGAAGCGGATCTGAAGCGGAGGCCGACACCTTCCACAGAAGTGACGCCCGCGACCAGCCAGTAGACTCGATTTTTTTTCCTGTCATTTTGTTGAATCCAATGTCCGTTGCCATCAAACTACGAGATACGGCTTATTTGGTCTCGGCCCGGCAGGCAGCATCAATCAAGAGGATCAAGAGGAGTTTTATTATGAAGCTAGCGTCACGAAGGTCTGGAAATAACAAGATACATCGGTCTAACCAAAGTCGGCCGCTCGCCATTGAGGCGCTCGAAGACCGCCGGCTGTTGTCGGCAAAGCTCCTTCTGAGCGGGCCGCAGACTCTGGTTCCGTATGCCGACGTCAATGTTAGCAATAGCGCGGCGACCGGAGAGAGCGAGATGACCGTGGCGATCAACCCCACCAATCCGCTCAACGTGGTTGGGTTTAGCCATGATTACAACAGTAACTTCAACACTATACAGGTCTTTTACAGCTTGGACGGCGGAGCGAGCTGGACGCGTAATGTCATTAGCGACGCTCAAGACGGCCTGAATTCCGACTTCCGTTTCGATCCAACGGTCATGTTCGATTCCAAAGGGAATCTGTTTATCGGCTATTGCGCCTCGGTCCCTGGCTCGTACAAACTCGTTGTCGGCAAAAGCACGGACGGTGGTGTCACGTTCCCGACCAGCGACTTTCGGCTCGCTCATTCATCGAGCTTTGTCGATAAGCCGTATTTGGGCACCGGGCCGTCCGGGCCGGGCTCGAGTGATCCAGCCATCTACATCACCTGGGACCAGAGCAATGCCGACATTGGCGTGGTCGGTTCGAAAGACGGCGGCAACACGTGGACGCCGGCGGTTATGACCGGCGGCACTGGGTTTTATGCCGGCCCCGTCGCTGGTCCCAATGGCGAACTCTACGTCGCCTGGCAGAACATCACCGACGGCCGAATTAAGATGCGCACCGACCCCGACGGCCTGTGGGGCCCGGCCGGCTGGAACTCGATCAAGACCGTGCGGGTCTTGACCGGGCATTTGACGCAGTTTTCCATCCCGCCGCAGTCTCGACGCGGCATTTACAACAATCCGACCATTGATGTGGACCGCACGGGCGGACCAAATCATGGTCGCGTTTATGTTGCATTCAACGATCGCGTCGCCGGTTCGAATATCGACGTGTACCTCAGTTATTCGGACGACCAGGGCACCACCTGGACCAACACAGGAGCGGCCGGAAACGTCGACAATCTGCCGACAAGTGAGTTTCACCCATGGGTTGCCGTCGATCAGTCCTCAGGCAGCGTCAATGTTCTCTACAAGACCAATGACGGCAACGCCGATACCGCCTCATCGACGACGCGCGTCGCTAGCAGCTTCGACGGAGGCCTGACGTTCCCGAGCAAGGTCGATATTGCCACGCAGCGCTCGAAGGCCCTCCTGGCCAACTACGGCGGTGAGTTCCTGGACTACACCGGTTTCGATGTGCACAACGGCACGATGCACGGCTTCTGGTCGGACAACCGTGGCGCTTCGCCGGGCACCTACACGGCTGATCTGGAATCCTATACCGCCAAGGCCGCCTTCGTGAGCACGACTGGGGCCAACAAGCTCGTCGTCAACGGCGATGATATAGGGCCCACCGACGATCGCATCGTCCTTCGTAGGACCACCGCGAATCCCAATTTCCTTGAGGTGCGCGTTAATGGCGTGATTCAATATGCCGGCTTGATCCAGTCAGTGAATCAGATTGAACTCAATGGCCTTGCCGGCAATAACGCCATCGTGGTTCAGAACGAATTCCCCGAAATCTCCATCACAGTGAACGGCGGCACGACGGGCCGGAATTTGCTGATCGCCGGACCAAGCGCCGCCACTCTGGTCGGCGGCATCGGCGATGACATTCTCGTCGGCGGCACCACGGTATGGGATACCCACCCCGTCGCTATCGATGCCATCATGGCCGAATGGACCCGCACGGACCTCAGCTGGCGGCAGCGGATGGTCCACATTGTCCGCGGCGGCGGACTGAACGGCACCTACGTGTTGAATCCGAATACCGTCATCGGCAACGAGAAGCCCAATCTGATGTCCGGCCTTAGCGGCCGGGACTTGTTCTATGCCGATCCTATCGATGTGACCGACTTCGACTCGAACGGGGAGCAGGAGTTTCCCATTTAGACTAGAAGTCGTGCAAATCCCCGTCGCTGCGAGTGGCCAGCGCGCGCAAAGTACTCAGACTTGTCGACGTGGCGATCGGCCGAACCGAACCATCGGCGAAGGCAAAGATTACCATGTTCCCATGCGGCGAGAAAAAGAGGTAAGGATTCGAATCCGCGTCATTGAGAGGCGTCCAGCCGTTGACGCTTGCCATCGCCTGTACGGGCGCCTCTTCGATTATGTTGCTGTTCACCGGCGCCCCGAGCGTAATCATGACGGTGCCGTTATTGATCGCCCCGGCCCATGGCGTCCTGGCGAACAACGAGGCCCGTTCGCCCACCGCAAGGGTCGAGCTCGTACCGTCCGTAATGTCCGCGACGCGAATCTTGCTGTTGCGATAGAATATCCCGTTTCCAAATTCGGCGTGTTCACCGATTTCCAAACCACACCCATAGTTCGCTGCATAGCTTATGGGTGCCGCATCCGCCACGTGCACGCCCAGCATGCTCAGCACCGGATAGACGGCAGTCTCTCGGTCGGATGGGCACCGGTAGAACTGCAAGAGGATCGTTCGCACGTCCAGATGCACGGAGTCTTCAATAGGTAATTGCAAATCAATTCTTCGAGCCAAAGTGCCCTGCTTCAAGATAAGGCAAGAGAAAGGCTGCCCATCCCCAGCCAGGCGCCGTGTACCAAGGTGGTCCACCTTGCTCCGGCTCGACGTAGAGAAAGGCCGGCGGAAAGCTGCCGTGTGTGTGCTGATAGTTTTGCAGCGCGAGTCCAATTTGCTTGAGGTTGTTCTGGCAGCCAGCGCGATTCGCCGCCTCGCGCACCCGTTGAACGGCCGGCAACAACAGGGCGATAAGAACGCCAATGATCGCAATGACGACCAGTAGCTCAATCAGCGTGAAGCCGGATTGTCGTCGCTTTGACATAAGACCGTCGGCCGATGGTTGTAGAACTACTCCACGGAAACGATGAAAACGCAATCCCCCACGTGCAGCCTCGGCGCCGCAGCCACAGCCCGCAAGAATCCATGATGAACCGCGAGTTCGTCATCCAAACGAATTACGGCAACGCCGTCGGCGGGCCCACCGGATCTTCGTTCGGCACGACGGGATTGCGATCCGGTTTTGCGACAGCGGTGACGCTGAAGGTGTACATCTGCGACTGCGTCGGCGAATCGCCCTCATAGACGCGGATGTAATAAGTTCCAGCGCCACGGAGGCGCCGCCAATGGACTCCGGTAGGCCGGTCGCTTGTGTGTCTGCCGTTGCCAACACCGTGTTGCCGTCGGAGCCGATCAACTGGACGTCGAGATTGGCCCGCGTCAAACTGTTGGTCGAATTCGCCGTCTGACACGTGCCGTTGAAGTTTTGAACATTGTCGTTGTAGGTAAATCCCAACGGCGTCACGGTCAGGCTAATGTGGCTGGGATCGGCGACCGAGAATCGGTAGTAGTCCTGTTCTCCGTCGGCGTCGATGCTGGCGTTTGATGTGCTTGTCGGGTTCGTGCCGGTCAGTGGCGGCGGAATGTCAGTGACATTGTTCACTGGAACGCCGGAAACCAAAGCGCCAATGTCGGTGGCGGTGGCGGCGGTGTTATCGTCCTCGAATGGGTCGCCATAATGGCGCTGCATAGCGCGGATGTCGTCGTGACGAGGCCCGTCAAAACTTGTGCTTAAGATAGGCTCCATGAGGAAACCGGCATTGTTGGAGCATACATGGTCGAGGCCAAGGCCGTGTCCGTTTTCGTGCATGACGGTGTTGCGCATGAATCGGTGTGAGTTGGAAGAGCTGGCCCAGCTCTCGCTTCGGTCCAGCACCATGTCGCCCTGGGATGGAAACGAGTTATAAGCGAGGGTGCCGCTACCGCCGTCAATATTCTTCATGCTGATGCGAATGTCGCCACGCGTGGCCGAGCCGGCGCTCCCCCAACTCGCGCCGTCGTCCCAGTCGTTGCCGCCAAACGTGATTTGCGTATAGGTGACGCCGCTCAATTCGGTCCAGCGGTTTAGGGACTGCGTGATCCGGTTGATCCATGTGGGGCGGCCGCCTTGGGACGCGAACAGCGAATCCATGCGACTGAAAAGCTCGCTCGGCGCCGCGCCTTCGCCGATTCCGTTCGGGATGTTTAGGCCGTCCGGTACCAGACTCCAAGTCAACGCTCGTGCGGAACCTTGGGCGCCACTCCAGCGCGGACCCAGGTCGTATTTCGTGCCCGTGCCCCATAGCCGAGATATGTGTTGATAAGTCGATTCGATGTAATCCGAATTAGTTCCCTCAGCAAATAACGGGATGGGCTTACCTAATTCGTTGCCGCCGGTGTCGCGGATGAGCGGTACCTGAGTTCGTTGTATGGGGTCCGCACCGACCATCGCCGAGGAACCAGTTGCGACGGACTGCGACCGTCTTGTCGCTTGCCCCAGTTCATCGGTCAGCGCGGTCGACGTTGACTGAGGCTTAGCGGCCGAGACGATCTGCGATGACAGCCTCGTACGTTGTGCTGCTTGCACCCGTGGATTGCCGCCCGATAGCGGATCGGAAATAGCTTCTCGGACGACTCCCAAAGGTAATGCAAACGTCAATTCAAGGCGGGCGGCATTTGAGGTATCTGTCGCATCATCCGTTTGCTCCTCGCGCGCTCGCGCAAATATCTTGTCGCTCGCGGGAAGGGGAACTATCTTGCCAACCGCGTCGGTCGGTTGGGACGGGTCGATCTCCGCAACACTCGAACAGGAATCTCCCATGAGGATAGAAGTACCCCAAATCGTGCCGAGCACTGCGTCGCCCGGCGGCAAGCGGTCTTCGAGGATTTCAAGTTTCGGTGCAAAAGCGAGGATAGTGGTAGCCACGTTGGTTACGGACGCCGACCGACGCCGGAGGTTCATTGCAAAGCCCCTTCGTTAAAAGTCAATGAGTCCACCAGATTGCAAGCTTCGTACGAGTCAGAGCGAAAGTGGAGAGTTTATTATGCTCTGGTGTGCCACGGATTGCAAGAATCTTGAGACGGCGGATTCAAATCATCGAGGCTTGTATTCTGCAGGAGCAAGCAACGGCCACCGGTATCACCGACACTTCTTCGGCGGTTGAATCCATTGGGGCGAAGTTCTAGATCCCCGGAAGCGCCTTTCTCCGGCTCACGAATGCGAGGCGGAAAGGCAACCGTTCGTTCATGATCGTAACTTCGCGGGTTTTTTCGAACGGGACAGGCGGTGCGGGCGGGAGCGGCACAATAATGGGCACCACCGGATCGCTCTGTAGACCACCCACGACACAGCGCGTACAGTTCTCGTACCAGGCGATCTTGTCGTCTCCCTGGGCGCTTGCATATTCGGGGCGACCTTCGGCGTCAGTCTGCCAGACGAAATGCGGCATCGCCTCGGCAAGCGTTCGGTATTTTTCTTCGCCGCCGAGAATCGCGCACCACTTGACTGTTGATAAAGCGCGCCCCACGGCAGAAACGCCGCGCCAAAAACTCCGGCCCAAGGAACTTCCATCTCACCACGCCCACGATTGCATCTTGGATGAGTCGCCTCGACGAAGAGGGACCCAAAGCTCTGCTGCAAACTCAGCCACCGGTTAACAAGTTCCCGGATTTCGTCCGCGCGCTGGTGCAGCGTTTGCACCTTCTGTGTCCCCGACTTGGCAAGGTCAAAACGGCCCAGATATTAGCTCGTGCCGGGTTGCACTTGGCTAGCTGCACCGTCAGTCGCATGCGCAAAGAGCCACCACCACCGCCACCGATCGGTTCTCACCAAACCAAGGCATCGTCCCTACAGGTCACTGCGCCCTTTCCGCGGGGATGATCGGGTATCGTGACGCTTCCACCATGAATGCAACATGGAAAACCTCCTCGTGTGCTTGTGTATGTGTGACACAAGCATGTCACGGTCAAATTCCTTCCGATGCGTCCGCTGAGAACAACGGCAGCCCGTCGATCTGGAACGAGTCGTTGACGAACTCATCCGCTAGCAACGGCGGCGAGATGGCTGCGCGGCTGGTCCGCTTGGCCGTGCCTCCCTGTGTACCCTGGAGATCGAGAACTCCCGCATCGTCATCGGTCGGTTCCGACCACTTCGCCTGCCTATCGAGGGGCTTCGCCGGACGCTGCCCACCGCCCGAGCCTCCGCCAGAAGGTGCGGTTCCAGGGCCGAACGGCGGGGGACCCATGATGATGTTCAAGATGAAGTGCGACGGATTATACCCACTTGTGTTCACGACGGTGTTGGCATGCGGACTTGGGAAGAGGTCAACCTTCTCGATCTTGCCGAAGTTGATGTCGAGACCGATCGTCGGAAGTCGAATCCCGCCAGACCAAACACCGGTCGAGAAGACCACGTACTGGTCCCCCCAGGCATAGTTATGATCGCTGACCTGGAGGTTGTCACCTCCTGCCCCGCAATCAACCAGGGTGTCACGCATCCAATCGAGGGTCCCACTGTTGTTGGTGATTCGGACAAGGTCGTTACCGGCGCCGGTAAAGAGGATCAGATTCGTGACGTTCGCGTTGAAATTGACCGTGTAGGCGAACGACGGGATGCGCACCTGTGTGTCCGAGATGTAATAGGTGTCGCCGTAGCCGTAAAGCACGTCATCTACGGTAAGGCTGTTGGCGCCCGTGCCGGCATTAAAGGTGAGATTAAGAAGTGGCGTGTTGGCGATAAAAGTCGAGTTGCAATAAATGTTGGTCGATGTGCCGCTGATTCGCAGTTGCGCCGCGTTGTTGCTGGTGCCGCTAATGACACCGGTGGAAGAATTGAACGTGCACGCCGGGGGCGGAACGAGCTTCGACACGAAGATATCCCTGCCGCCCGCGCTGGTGAGGGTGTAGGATCCGGTGCCGGGATCAAAGTCGGCGGCGGATGAAGAGAAGTGGCCGGTGGTGTGTACGTTGCCGTCGCCGTCCAGAGCGATCCCCCAGCCGTAGTTCTCCCCCTCGGGCCCGCCCATGCGGCCGGCCCAACCGAAGTCGCCCGCGCCGGTGAGCTTCGACACGAAGACGTCAGTCGCGTAGTCCGCGCTGGTGAGGTTATAGACGCCGGCGCCGGGGTCGAAGTCGGCCGTCCCCGAGAAGCTGCCGGTGGTGTAGACGTTCCCGGCTCCGTCGAGCGCGATGTCGGTACCATAAGCACCCCCGTTGCCGCCCATGCGCTTCGCCCAAGCGAAGTCGCCCGCGCCGGTGAGTTTCAACACGAAGATGTCCGAGCTTCCTGCGCTGGTGAGGTTATAGACGCCGGCGCCGGGGTCGAAGTCCGCCGTCCCCGAGAAACTGCCGGCAAGGTACACGTTGCCGGCGACGTCGCGGGTGATCGCACTCGAGAAATCTCCATCGGCGCCGCCTATGCGCTTGGCCCAGGTGAAGTTGCCCGCGCCGTCCAGCTTGGACACGAAAATGTCCGCGCTTCCTGCGCTGGTGAGGTTGACGGTACCGGGGCCGGGGTCGAAGTCAGCCGTGCCCGCAAAAGTCCCCGTCGTGTAAACACTCCCGACACCGTCAAGCACGAGGCCATTGGCGCCGGCGCCCAGGCTGCCGCCCAGGCGCTTGGCCCAGGCGAAGTTACCGGCGCCATCAAGCTTCGCCACAAAGGTGTTGTGTGCGCCGAGGCTGGTGGCGGCGCTGGTGAGGCTGAACGGGCCGAAGTCGGCCGTCCCCGCGAAGTTGCCCGTGGTGTAGACGTTGCCTGCCCCATCGGACGCGATCCCAACTCCGTTGTCATGGTTAGAGACACTGCCCATGCGCCGAGCCCAGATGAAGTTGCCCGCACCGTCTAGCTTGGCCACAAAGATGTCCATGCCGCCGGCGCTGGTGAGGCTAAACGGGCCGAAGTCGCCAGTTGAATTGAACCCTCCGCTTACGTAGACGTTACCAGCGCCGTCCAGGGCGACTTTCCCTGGCGCGTCGTGCCCAACGCCGCCCATGCGCTTGGCCCAGGCCAAGGTGTCGCCCGCCGTGAATTTCGCCACGAAGCAATTCTGGCCCCCGGCGGTGGTCAGGTTGAGGGTGCCGGGGCCCGGGTCGAAATCGACCGTACCCGAAAAGGAGCCGGTGACGTAGGTATTGCCTGCGGCGTCGACGGTGATTCCGTTGCCACTGTCGTTGATCATCGACCCGCCGACCCGAAAGGCGGAGCCGAAAGATAGCGATAACAACGTGCGGTCTTCCAGAACCTCAATCGTCGGTGTCCAGGGCCGCCGCGCTTTCGTTCGCGGCACTTGCGAGTGATGCAACGTGGAAGGCTTGTTGCCGAAACGGAATAGAGTGTTGAACACGGTCAAACTCCTTTCACAGGCTGGCGAAGAATTGTCGTTGGATGTTCGTAACGGCTCTCTACGGCACTAAGCCCGAAACACGGTCGAAATTAGCCGCGCGGGAATGGAATTTTTCGATGAAAGAATCGCCGGTTTCTTCAACCGTGCGATCAATCGTCGTTCAGGATCGCGCCGATGCCACGATATTTGCTGAACAGCGAATTGCTGCTATTGCCGAACAAGTCCAGGTAGAACGTCTCATCGGGCTCTGACTTGTTGTCACCCTTGACTACGATCGTAATCGTCTTCGTCGTCTCGCCGGGGTTGAAGGTCAGGGTGCCGGTCTTGGCGACGTAGTCGGTGCCGGCCGTGGCCGTGCCATTGGCGGTGCTGAACGACATTGTCACCGCCTGGTCGTAGGCAGCCGCAAGGGTGACGGTGAACGTGAAAAGCGTGGTCTGGCGAAGCTTGCCCTCTGACTTGGTCACGTCGTTGACGCTTGCTCTACGCACCCGGCGAAAGTCCTACCCAGACGGAAGTGAGGGCCATCGGCCACGGCGGTTCCGATGGTACAGGCGCTTGGGCCTTTCCCGCGGAGAACCTGATCGTCTGTTACTTCACGCAATCGCGGGGCCAGGTCAGTACGATCCGGTTGGAGACGACGATCCAGGATGCGCTGCTCCAGCGCGAGGGCGCCGGCAAAGTGCCCGATGAGATGAAACCGCTGATCGGCACATATTACGCGAACTTCGAACGATACAAAAACACTCCGTTCCAGGTGGTATTCCGCTGCGGGAAATTGGCCCTGGATAATCCCAGTCAATTGGTGTTCGAGCTGAGGGAGCCCGACAAGGAGGGGCCTTGCGTCGTCGCGCGGCTGTCGTTGATTTGCGTGTAGCGGAGGATTCTGGATTAGTCTTGTTTCCCGCAATCGCCGAGGCGGCGCTGATGGACCGAAAGGTGGATCGAACAAAGTGATGTATGCGATGCACTTGGGGACAAATTGGGGACAATGTTGGCCATTCAAGCGCCGCGCGCGTACAACGCAAGTGAAGTGCAGCGACCGTCCCAACTTGTTGGCGGGACTTAGCTAGCAACGCAAGCGAGACGCAAGCTCAACGCTTTCTAAGAGCCTCTAACAAAATGACCCAACCAAGCACTTGTAGCAGATCAAGCTACATCCCAACGTAAGGAATGCTCGATGAATGTCGGCGCGACGTTCGTAGCGGACACGCAAGCGACGATATTGATGCAGCCAACTCAGCGTCCGTTCGACGACCCACCGGAATACCCCCAGTCCGCTGCCGTGTTCGGCACCGCGCTTGGCCAGCACCGGCGTGATACCGCGTCTACGCAGTTCCTTGCGATGCGGTTCCGAATGGTAAGCCCGATCACCCTGAACCCGTTGCGGCCGATGACGAGGTCGGCCGGGCTTCCCGCCGATCGACGGGATCGCATCGACCAACGTCAGCAGTTGGGTCACGTCGTGACGATTCGCGGCACTGACCTGGGCTGCCAACGGAATGCCGTTGGCGTCCGTGACCACATGGTGTTTCGAGCCTTTTTTGCGGCGATCGGTGGGGTTGGGGCCGGTGTCCGCCCCCCAAAAACGGCGCGCACGGACGCGGAATCCGCAACCGCGCGAGACCAATCGATCTTGTCGGCCTCGCGCAACTTGGCCAACATAACCCGGTGGAGTTTGTCCCAGACGCCGAGCCGTCCCCAATCGCGCAGGCGTCGCCAGCAAGTCATCCCACTGCCGCAACCAAGTTCCTGCGGCAGATACTCCCAGGGAATGCCCGTTTGGAGCACGAAGAGAATGCCCGTCAGAGCCTGTCGATTGCCGATGGGCTTGCGACCTGGAAATCGTCGTCGTCGGGGCTTGGCCTTCGGAAGATGGGGTTCGAGTTCCGCCCATAACGAATCGTCCAGCAGTACCTTGGCCATGATCGTACCTCCTTGTACGCCCATGACATTAACAACCGTAACTGTTTCGACCTAGGTCATTTTGTTAGGCGCTCTAAATGTGCCGTTTTCAGGTTCAGGACCTGGCGCGTCTCCTCCACACACCAATCCAATAAATGCCAAGAACGCAAAACGTTGCGCTTCGCAGAATCACCGAAAAGCGAAGTAACAACACGGCCTCAACAAGCGGGCAGGGAGGCCCACCTTCGGCCACATTAGAGGTCCCAGCGCAAACGAACGCCATCCAGCAACGCATCCTGCTCAAATGCCGATTCCGCCTTGCGGTACGCATCGAGGCAGCGCGAGCATACAATGCGAAAACTAGCACCGTGAAGGCTCGATACTCCGCTCGCATCGTCCCACATGCCCAGGAGAGGGGTTCGCCGTGGCAACCATTGATCGAATCCGGCCCGAGCAACGGCAGCTCAAAGTGCTCAAGGCGGACGCACAAAGGGAATCGGTATTTCACTGGGTGACCTTTGGTGTCATCGCCAGCATTGCCTCCGTTGCACTCTTGGTCATGGGCGTCCCAGACATTCTGAACGGCGCGGCGAGCCGGAATTGGCCCAAAGTGGACGGAGTCATCGTTACTTCGGTACGGCATCAGAAAGGGCAGGGTCAGAAAAAGAAGGCCGAGGCCGTTATCGCTTACGAATACAACGTCGACCAGAAAACCTACACTTCCGAGCAGCTTTGGTACGGCCCATTTCAGAAATCCCTCGATAATCTGGATCGATACCCGCTGGGAATCAAGGTGCCGGTACACTACAAGCCGGGCGAGCTACAGATTTCCGTGCTTGAACCCGGCATCCGAACCGCCGCCCTCGTGTTGGGAGGCAGCGGCGCGCTGGCGGGGTGTGTCGGCATCGGGCTTTTGGGCTGCGCATACCTGCGGCGGAAACGGTCGCTTCGAGCGAGCGGCAACGCCGAGGATGGAGAATCGGAACCACCGCCGGACTTCATTCTGTTGCTCACTCCGGATCAGCAAATCCATGAACGGGTGCAACCGGCTGCGTTCACCGAGTATGTGCGTGCGACACAATTGCAACTGGATCGGTGTTACGCTGAGTTGGCTGGTAGCGTGGCGGAAACGCAAGTCGCGTGCGCGATTCTTCCCGGCGGTCGGCTCATTATAGAAGTCCAAACGACGCCGCAGGAATCACGCTCAAAATGTGCACAGGTCATCACTCGGCGGCTGCGCTCCCTGTCGGTCCCCAATGTTACCGATCAACCGGTCGCTTTTGCCCGGCGCACGCGTACAGGCCAACCGATGCTGAACAGCTGCTTGCGCTGGCCTTTTGTGTCCTTGTTGAACCACCGCTCGTCTACTTCATTGGACGACATCTTGCTTCAGTCGAGCGGGTCCCTTTCGGTGACACCGGGTGCGCGGCCGTCAACCGCGGGCGACGGGTTTGGGCGCGGGGTAGAGAGCGTACCAGCGATGATTGCCAAGGCTACGGAGCTCCCGGTCATTTGTAATCCGCAGCCGTTGTTCTGTGGCGGCGAGGACGAACCGCCGTTCACAGTTCTGGAAGACAATACCGCGACATTGGGATTCGCGTCCGTACGCTTTGCCACCGGGTCGATGGGGGCGGTCGATGCACTTACGCTGGAGCATATGCGTTCCACGGCACCGCAGCCGACGCAAACTTCGTTTGACACGATGTTGAAACTGGCAGTCCGTGCCCGTGTTTGGGACGGCGGCGTTGCACGGGACACCCCTTTAGGGGACTCGGTGGCATACGAGGCGACGGCGCACGCGGAGATTGGTGAATTGAAGGCCGCACTGGCCATATTGGACGGCGGCGCCGGCCACTGCATGTGTGTCGGCGACATGGCGATCGAATTGCTCGGACGTAAAGGTGAACGGCTCGCCGTCATCGGCTTGCATCATGGCCGGACTATCCGTTGGTCCGCCTGGAAGGACGACGCCGAACTACTGGATGGAGAGCGTTTGTCCAATTGGCTTGCCGCGCGTGGCATCACCGGCCCGCAGACGGAACGTTTGGAATCGGAGCATCGAGATGAAGAGCAACGTCAGGACTGGCGGCGTTGGGTGGAAGCCATGCCCGAATGCCTGCGCCTGCCTTTTATCAAAGTCAGTCAAGGCGTGGAGCCGTTCGAGGACTTGACGCAGTTCGAGACCGCGCTGGCGGGTGCGTATCTCAATTCCCGCGATCGAATCCTCGCCCTCTTGGCGTGGTTCGGTGGCGGCGCCGGTCCGTGGTCGGGTTACCCCGCGTACGAAACCGTGCCTGAATTGCTTCTCTTGCGAACTCCCCTCCCGGAGCTCTTCGATTGCGTGCGTTCGGTGCCGCTGACGGTAACGCAATTAGAAGGCGCAGCTCGCTTCTTCGCCAGCGCTGCCTTTGAACGCCGCTCAGAAGAAAAGGACATTCGCGATGACCTGGCGTTCGCCTTCTCCGGCCTCGCCCGGTTTGTCGCGCGCTCCGATAACCCGGCCGACATTCCTGCATGGCTAAAAGATGTCCTGCGCGCCCACATGCTAGATTCGCCCGACGAGGACAATCGTCAGACGGCTCAGGTCGCGTTCTCCGGATCAGACATGGATTGCTAGATCGCTGAGCTGTGTGTCATGGCATGCGGCGCCTGTAATGGTCCACCAACCATCGCCGATCACGCGCGCGTGACGGCTCCAGCAGCGTGCCGCGGCACAACCTTAATCCTCTCTCGTCAAACCGAGCCTGATCGTGCCACGATCCCTGCAATGGCTGCGCCGTGGTCCGCACCAATGCGCACCGCAGTTGCTTTCGCCGGGCTTCGGGCGCGCTGAACGGTAGCCCGATTCTTGGATATCGACACACGTCGATGTCGGAAGCTGGGGGAGGCAGAATCGGCAACGAGTCCCACGGGATTGTAGCCGGCGATTTCGACGCGGATGGAAACCTCGACGCGGCGGTGGCGAATCGCGGGTATCCGTTCTACACGCTGTCCGTTTTGCTCGGAAACCGATCGCCGAGAGAATCGACGTGACCTCACTCATGGTGGTAAGAATAACACCCTGCGACGGCCATCGAGTTTCGAATTCATCGACCGCCTCCGCGAGCGCATTCGAACTTTTTGACCCAGTTGTTGACAGGTGGGGTTGTCAACAACTGGGTCAATGTCCCGTTCGGCCCGTTGTTCCCGGCGTTTTCTAGAGACATGAGAGATCGTTTGAGCAGCTCACTACCGGGTCGGAATTTCGACTGTTCGAAATCGGCGTCCGCTGGGCGCTGCCTTCGCCGTCGAGGCGCCGGGTCGGAGCGGCGGGTGAACCGATTCGAACAGTCCGTGCTGCGCTGCCCAGCCGAGCAGGTCGGTGTGGTCGAAGTAGGGGATCATGGCTTGGTCTCCCAATGAGCTTGAGCGTGCCAGCAACGTCGTTGTTCCTGCCAGTCGCAGCGCGCGGCGATGGCCAGGAGCGTGGCTACGGAGATCGGGTCTCGGCCGTGTCGGGTTTGGCTGAACAAGATCGCTTCCTGAAGGTCGGGGGCCAGGTCGCGTAGGCGCATGATTTGGCTGATGCGCGCGCGACTGACTTGGCCCAGGTGCGCCAGTTCGGCGTAGTCGGTGACCACGCCCTCGGCGATCAATTGTTCGAAGCGATGCGCTAGGGCCAACAACCGTGCCGCGCGCGGCACTCGTCCGAGGCGCTGGCCCGCTTCACGGCGCTGCCACATGGAAGTGCCTCCTCGAATTGCCAATCTCCTCCATCGGTTCCGCCTTTGAGTCGCGGAAGTGGATAGTGACCTGGCGGCGCGGACCATCGAAGTCGATTCGAGCGATGAGCGTTCCAAGGATCGGGACCGATCCATGTTGTCGCCGTGCCAGTTGATCCAAGACAACGCCTTCGATGTGGGCCGCGGCCACGGTCGTGGATTTCCCCGACGGATGCTTCCAAGTCTGACGACAGACGTAGTAGCGATAGCGCTTGTCATTTCGCGAGGTGTGCGTCGGCGTCATCAATCCACCACAGGCCCGGCAATATAGCAAACCTTGCAGTAAGGCGCCCGAAGGCGAACGCGCTGTCGACGCTCCTGAACGCGCCCGCGCGCGAAGATGGCCTGGACCTTGTGCCAGGTGGGGGTATCGATGACGGCCGGATGCTCGCCGTCGTGGAGTTCGCCCTGGTAGCCGACCTTGCCGATGTAGATGGGGTTGGTGAGCAAGCGTTGGACGCTGACCGTGGTAAACGGTTCTCCGCCCCGTTCGATGCTGGCGCGAGTGGTCCATGCCTTGTGCCGCCAACCCCGGCGGTGTAACTCAGCCACCACCGGCCAAAGCGCTTGCTTTTTGAGGAAGAGCGCGAAGATCTTCTCAATACGCATCGCTTCGGCCGGGTTGACCACCAAGCGGCGCTGGAGCGGATCGAGATCGTAGCCCAAGAGGGGCCGGCCTCCGGTCCATTTGCCTTTGCGGCGAGTGGCGGCCATTTTGTCGCGGGTGCGTTCGGAGATGATCTCCCGTTCGAATTGGGCAAACGACAAGAGGACGTGCAAGACCAGTCGGCCCATCGACTGGGCCGTGTTGAACTGCTGGGTCACGGAGACGAAGGAGACCTGGTGTTTGTCGAAGGTCTCCATCAACTTGGCAAAGTCCAGGAGCGACCGGCTGAGCCGATCGACTTTGTAGGTCAGCACGCAATCGATTTGCCCGGCCTCGATATCGGCCAGAAGGCGCTTGAGCGCCGGCCGGTCCATGGAAGCGCCGCTGAAACCGCCGTCGTCGTAGCGGGTGGGTAGACAGACCCAGCCTTCGTGGGCCTGGCTGGCGATGAAGGCTTGTGCGGCTTCGCGTTGGGCATGGAGGGAGTTGAAGTCGTGATTGAGGCCTTCGCTGGTTGACTTGCGGGTGTAGACGGCGCAGCGCACTTGGGAAGGCAGCGTCACTTGGAGCTTGCACATTAGGAAGCCTCCTGGGTGCGGAGGTGGAAGAAGCCGTAACCGCTGCAATGGGCGCCGGTGATGGCTTTGGCGACGGCGCTCAGGGAGCGATAGGTGGTGCCTTGGTACTCGAAGCCGATTTCGAGGACTTTGACCTGGAGTTGGGTTCCCTTGTACGGCCGCACGATCACTGCTCCTGGCCGCAGCCGTGCATCGCGATCCGGGCCATTGCGAGGAGGACATGGATTGAGGAAGGTGGCACCGGGTTGTCGACGCCGGGGCGCGCTTAAGCGTAGATCGGCGTCGTTGGCCAGTTCGGCGATGCGCCTCTGAGCGCGCTGCGACAAATCTCCCTCGGCCAGGGCTTGCATGCGCCAGGCGATGCGGCGCAAGAGCCACAGCCGGTTGTGCGAAGTGGTTGCCTCGCCAAAGAGTCGGACATAGCGCTCACGCAATTCCGCAACAGTCATCGTTTCCAGGGCTGCCAGATCGGGATTCCTGCTTACGGTCATAGGTTCACCTGCTTTCCCAAGAGAACGCGCTGAGTGGGTTTGATCTTCCGCCAAGCGGCCGAGCGTCGTCCCGGCCGATAACGACTGGCCAGGTGCTTGGCCATCATCCCTTCGTGACCTTGGGCCACCACGGTCTCGAAGAAGCGCCGGCCTGCGCCGATGATTCCTTCCGAGAACACCAGGGCCGGTTCGTTGAGCTTACGCAGCAACTGCTTCAAGACAGCGCGACGGATATGCAATGGTTCTCCCAGCATTGACCGACCGCGCAGCCGCAGCAGGTCGAAGACGATGTAAGCTACCGGGAAGTTCCGGCTGGCACGGGCAATGCGCCCCGGATGAACCAGTTGGTGTCGGCGCAGGATGTCTCCCAAGGTCGGGACACCGGACGGCCCCCAGCGCACCAACTCACCGTCCAGGACCGTATCCGACGGAACGCGGGTCAACACCGTCAACTCGGGGTAGCGGTCGCGGTACCAAACGCGTTCGCGGCCCCACAACCGCCACGTGGGGCCGCACGCCGCCAAGGCCCGGACTCCGTCCCACTTGACCTCGAAGAGATACTCCTCCGAGTCGAACGGAGCGCCGGCCACGGCCAACATCGGTAGCGGATGCGTATTCATGCGCGCCTCCGCACGGGAGATCGCTTGCCTGTCCGCTGGCGCGGATGGGTAGCGCCGTTGATTCGCGGTAGAGACGCTGCAGTGGGAATGGCGGCGACACTTTTCCGTAAGGCTTCCAGGAGCGGCAGCATCGGCGAGACTGCCGCCGGCGCGGGTGTCGGCGGCCGCTGCTCGATGGCGGCTTGCACCAACACCGCCAACTGCTCAGCGCGGTCATCGCGGTACTCCGACCAGTTCACCGGCTGGCTCTGGGCATCGATCAACTGGCCCGCCAGGTCCTTCTCGGCATCCGAGATCGCAGGCACGCTTCCCAGCGCCGCTGCCGGTCGAACTTGTGCCGGGTAGTGCAAGACATGCATGCTAAGCGTGGTGACGCCCGGCCGGACCAGCACCAGTCGGCGCTGGCCCGACAGTACCACTCGGCCGATGGCCCACTTCTTCCGTTCCCGTAAGGCAGCGCTTAGGACCGCGTAGGGGTAGTTTGCCACCATGCCGTCGGGCATCAGATACAGGCTCCGGCCGGCAAAGAGCGCTGGCTCGAACTCATCGGCATCGATGAAGTGTTCCAAACACAACCCGCGATCGGCTGGCGCCCGGAGTTGATCGAGTTGGTCATCGTCGATGACCACGTGTTGATCGGGAGCATAGGGATAGCCGCTGACGATTGCACCCGCCTCCACGGGGCCGTGCAGCGGGCATTGCTTGATGTAACGGATGCGTTGGCCGCAGTCGGCATGTAATTGATGGCACTGCGTCTCCGTGGTGGTGGTGATAGCCGGGTAGGCTTTCACCGGCACGGTGACGAGGCTCAAACGCAGAAGGCCGGACCAACTGGCCCGGCCTTGAGGGGAAGCGGTTGCCGCGGTGCCGCCCAGCGCGGCATGGTCGCTGCGCGACGCGGACGGTGTAGGCATTGCAGACATAGAGGTTCCTCCGAGTACGTGAGTAAGGCAGAATGGATACGGTTTACGTGTGGGCGAACTTGCCGCGCGCGGTTTTCTGGAAGCGCGACTGTGCGCCCTTAGTGCGGATCTCTTTCAGGATTCCCGAATACAGAGTAGCGGCTGGCGTCTTACCTGCCGGAGAGGTCCAGAGACCCTTAGTCGCCATTGCGGCGATCATCTCCTGGCAGTTCAACGGCTCGGCGGCCTTGGCCAGCACCAAGGCGGCGGCGTTAAGCGCGCTAAGTTTGCCGGCATCTTCTCGGGACGAATGACTGGCGGCGGACGGTCGGGAATCAACGGGAGGCGCGACTCGGCGATGCCGCTTCGGGAGCGCGTCGCTGGCAGGTTGTTTCGTCTTGGTGGTGCGAGATTTCTTCTTGGTAGCCATGATGAGGTTCCCTTTATGGGAGTCCGGTATCGGCCCGGCGGACGTCGCCGTGCCCGACACGACAGCACAGTTACCTCACCGCTAGCCACATCTCAAGCGCCTTCTGCAGAGATTTTCCAGATTGTTCGGTTCCAGCGCCCGACGGCACATGCCATGCGCTAATTCCACTTTTGTGCTTCGTTCTCCAAAGAGGCCCGCATCGACCTCGCCACCTCGGCCGCCGTCGCGAAATGGAACTCGGACCGAACTTGGGCTGAAGTGCTTTTCAGCCCGAGTCGCTGATGGTGTTGCCGCAAGAACTTCACCGCCTCCTCCGGTCGAAATGCCACTCCCCGTGCCTCGATTTCCATGTCCTGCAAAGTCTCGTAGCTCGGCGCATCACGCAGCATGGCGTCGCCATCGATCTTCAAGTCGGCGCACAGCAGCTTCCATGCCTCCGCATCCACCAGGAAATACATTGCATAGATTTTGCGCAACCCCTCGACGCTGACCTGTAACTCGTTTTGGCCCTCCAGCCTCCAGGCTAACTGTTGCTGCTCCAAGGCCGTGGCTCTCCAGTAAGCAGCGACCAGGTCGGTTTGCCGAATGAGGTACAGCATCGCCAAATCGGAGAGTGCCGTATGGAGTCCGTAGTAATTGGGCAAGCGCCAGCCGTGTCGCGGCGCCGTCGATGCCAGCCGCTCCATTTCAATGTCGTCGTCGCGTGCGGCCGCCGCCACCATCAAAGGCAATCGTTCCCAGGGCGTGAGGGATTGATAATGTCGAGCCAGCGTTTTGGTATCCATGGAGGTGGTTCCTTCAGACTGAGCACCTTGATGCGTCACCGGCTACCATCGCTTACGCGGTCATTGAGCACACGTTGCAATTGCTCGAGACGTGCAGCAACGGTTCCGGTCTCGATCGCCCGGCGGGCGATGCCGGCCACGTACGCGAGCGCCTGCGCTTTTTCCAGGGTTCCCAGCGACATATCCGTTCGGAGGGCTTGCACTTGTTCTTCGAGCAGGTCAATCACATCCTGCGCGGTTTGCATGCGTCGCCGTGCCGGCGGCTCGCGGTGGCGTGCGATGGCACCTAAGCGATTGAACAATGCTTCCATCTGCCGAAGTCGATTGCGGAGCATGCTATGAATCTCCAACGGACACCAAAAGCCTTAGCGTACTTCACATACGACAACCTAAGACTGCTCGCCATTTGCAGCCTGGTCGAATAATTGTCTCAAGCCTTTTTCCATCGCTTCCATGCGCTCACTCAGCTCAACGGAGTCGCGGATTTTGCAACCGAGTTCGACAATGATCCGTGCCGCGCCCAGCCGCACTGACTCGGAGTTCGCCGAGTCCCGCAACATCGTAAGGGTCTTGAGCGAACCCATGGCGGCCGCGTTGAACATTGCCGCTGTGCGTCGCATCATCTCGGTACGCACTTCGCTGACTTGCGCAAAAACCACGATCGGTTAGACGCCGATATACCGTGCGCAGCCCGAGACCTGTCTTTTGCGCTGCTTGTTCGGGCGACGCGCCATAAGCCAACGCCAAGATCAGTTCCGTATCTGCTTTTTTCTTGCGCCCGGCCATGATACTTCCGCGCAGACCAGATCAAGCGGCTTTGCGACGTTGACGCTTCGCCTTCTTGCCGCTGAATTGTTGCCAGCGCTCGACGATCACATCGCAATAAAGCGCATCGATTTCCATCACGAATGCCTGCCGTCCGGTCTGCTCGGCAGCAATTAACGTCGAACCGCTTCCTCCGAACAAATCCAAAACATGCTCGCCCGGCCGCGAACCGTACTGCAGCGCACGCATTGCTAACTCGACCGGTTTTTCTGTGAGGTGAACCATCGCCTGCGGTGTCACCTTCTTCACGTTCCAGACGTCGGTGACGTTGGCCGGGCCCAGGAATTGATGGGCGGCGCCCTCACGCCAGCCGTAAAAGCAAACCTCGTGGTTGCCGAGGAAATCTTTCCGTGTCATGACCGGGTGCTCCTTCACCCATATGATCTGCTGTGAGAAGTAAAGACCCGCCGCCTTCAGAGCTCTCGGGAAGTTGATGATGTTCGAATATCCACCAAAAATGAAAAAAGCGCGGCCGGGTAATAGCGACCGAGCGATGTTAGGGAACCAAGCATTCAATAGACGTTCATACTCCACCTCGTCTTCCTGGTCGTTTACGAGCGGTCGATCCTTGCGCGCAGCTTACGCGTTGTCGGCGCGGCTTTTTCTGGATGACGCCTCACATCGCGCCGTGGACGATGACTAGCTCGGAACGTACTGAACCCGGCCGCAATGGCATTATTAGATCGCGGCTTGACGCCTACGCCGAAAGGTGGATCCGTATTAACGAGGTGGATCGGTTCACCGGCTAAAAGCCGATCGATGTCCTCCGTGTTAGCCGCGTCGGCGCAGTGCAGCCGGTGGTCATCCAACGTCCACAAATCGCCCGGACGTGTTATCGGTCTGTCGGGCGGTTCGGGCACGACATCCGGATCGACAAGCCCTGTGGCTACGTCCGTACCCAGCAGAGCTTGCATTTCGTCGGCGCTGAAGCCGACGAGGTCGACATCAAACTGAAGTTCCCGAAGTTCCAGCAATTCCTGAACGAGCCGATCGTTATCCCAAGTCGAGGACTCCGCCGTCTTGTTGTCGGCGATGCGATAGGCCTTTACTTGCGCCGGCGTTAGTCCCTTAGCGACCACCACCGGCAGTTGTTTCATCCCGCGCTGCTTCGCGGCCAGATAGCGGCCGTGTCCGGCGATAATGACGCCGAACCGGTCAACGACGGGCGGCTGTAGGACGCCGAATTCGCTGATGGAACGAGCCACCGCTTCGACCGCATGGTTGCGTCGGGGATTTTTCTCGTAAGGTTTGATCTTGGTGATGTCCCATAACTCGACTTGCATGATAGTACTCCAGCTAGGTTCTTCGAAACAAAGAGAGAGTCGTCACCGCCGGTGAGTTGGAGGACAGACCAGCTAGGAAGCATGCCTCTCACGATCCGCGCGGATCGTGGAGCCATTACACGAGATGCGCGACCAACGCTGCAACCTACGAGAATGTCGCTATTGGCGTGGGTTATTCGTTGGTTCGGAGTCGGGTGCGACAAACTAAGAAATGCGTAGGATCATGCCTCGACAAGCCGCAGCGTGTTGAATTTACGCTTGATCTCTAAACGGAAATTGCCGTGCGTTAGCCGCTGGTTCGTACGAGTCACCAGCTGCTCCAACGTTCGGTGAGAGATGTGATTTGCATCATACACGGCTTTGTTTACGTCGGCGAATGCCAATGCTTTGTGCCCTATGAGGGCAGTGACTAACTTCCGCTGCTTACACGGAAACTCGGCGAAAGGGTCTTCGGCTCCGGGCGACGGGAGCTGGGACACAGGTTGACGCGCAGTAGCCAGGCGTTTATCTCTATCGTCGGCGGGTCGGCGCGACAGCGTCGCCGTTGGCTGGAATTCACCCTTAAAGCAGACCTTTTGCTTTCCAACGAGCCCATCGCGAAGAACAGCAAGCCATTGCCAAGTATCTCGCAAGCCGGGTTTGTGGATTGCCGCCCACACCATGCTTCGTAGCTGGCGCTGGGCTCGAGGGTTGGCTTGAAGCAGACTCAGCGCGTACTCTATCGCGATCGCATCAAGTGGCGGATGGGAGATGGCGTTCCGGTACCACGATAGCGTTGCGGCCTTGTCGAGTTGTGCCAATTTTTTATCTAGACCCGCTTGCCGGCACGCATCCAAGAACTGGGCGAGAAGTCTTGTCACTTCATCGCAATGGGCTTGTAGTTTCTCCGTGGACGGCGGTGGGTTATCGGGATCGAAATCCAGTTGCAATCGCCTTGTGGCGTCGCTTAACGTTTCTGCGCTTAGAAGGCATTGGCAATTCTTTTGATCCCGCTCCTTGTGACGTTTCAGGATGGCTTCGTTACGATTCCACAGTTCCGTCGCTTGCTCGACGAGGGTCTTCACGGAGTCGGTCATGGAGTGCACTCCAGCTTCTGATGCGCCGCCCGCGCCGCCATTCTCCAAGTGATCACAAAAAAACCGGAGAGCGCACACGCGACAAATCCTTTGACAGGACCGTCGTGAGGTCCGCTCTCCGGCAAATTAGCCCGATTGAACTAATGCGTACTTATTATAAGGCACCGCTGGTGGTGTTGCACGACGACAACTGATCAATTTTCGATTGTGGGTACGAACGTTCTAGGCGCGTCAGTCGACATGGCTGTTGATCCGCTGTGTTCGCTGCTAGCGGTTAATCCGATGTCGTTCTGTATTCAGTTGCTGGGAGCAGCAAGTTCGAAAGGGTTCCGCGCCTCCATTAATATATTGTGGTTACCCCAACGACGAATTCTGATACGACAAGTTCAAGGTACGGGCGTAATTCGCGTGTTTCAGTTCCTAAATGACACTAATCCGCACAGTTCTGTGCCAAAATGAAATGTGTTGTCTTGAAAGGAGTTACAGCAATATCCCGTCTTGGAACCCAATATATTCCCGAACGCCGCACATCGCCAAAGTGAAACGCATTGTCATAAGTAATTAAACCACTATGCCTTATGCGTCGGCAGCGTAAAGTGGCACATTAGGCATGGTCGATTTTTACTGCCAATTTGTGCCAAAATGCGTTTTCGGCGTCCGGGGCACCACGTAAACCATCGCCGCCGAACCTTCCTCTCTCGGAGAGAGATCAAATCCGGCAAATCAAACGGGGAGGCGATCAATGCAGCAAAAACTCGCCCCGGATGTTGACGACGCGCCGGGACGTTGTTCTTGCGTCAACCGTATTCGTTCAAATCGCAATTCGACATAATATGCTGCATCGGTCCCCGCGGAGGAGTCAAGAGTCACCCAAGCGAGAGTTCCAATGACAATCAATCGAGCGCGCTTATGCCAGCGGACTGCGATCTGGATCGCGGCAGTGTGGTTAGGCCTGATGAGTGTATCGGCCGCGGCCGAGGAGAAGGCCGCTTTCCCGGTCGCCACACCCGAAAGCCAGGGCGTTTCGGCCGCGGCCGTGCGCCGAGTGGCCGGCGAGGTGGAAGAGTACGTGAAGAACGGCACGATAGTCGGAGGCGAGCTACTGATCATCAAGAACCGCAAGACAATCTTGCACGAGGTCTACGGAGAGCGCGATCGCGAAGACAAACGAGCCATGGAGCGCGGCACGATCTTCAACATCCGCTCGATGACCAAACCGCTGACGGGCGTCGCCGTGCAGATGCTGGCCGACGAGGGGAAACTGCGCCTGGACGACCCCGTGGCGAAATACCTACCCGGATTCGACAACGACAAATCGAAGGCCATCACGATCGAGCAACTCCTGCAACACCGGAGCGGATTGCCTCTGACGATCCTGACGGTAAGAATCGATGAGTACTCCGACCTGCAAACCCAGGCGAAAGCCATCGGGGAAAAAGGGCCACAATTCAAGCCGGGGGAAAAGTTCTGGTACTCAGACGCTGGCAGCGACGCCGCGGCGGCCGTTGTCGAACAGATCAGCGGCACGACGATCGACCGCTTCGTCGCGGAGCGGATCCTGCAGCCGCTGGGGATGGCCGATTCGTTCTATCTCTCGAAGGCCGACGACCCGCGCAAGAAGCGCGTTGCGAGTCTTTACATCGGCAGCCCGGGGAAGTGGACGCGGTTCTGGAAGCCGGACGGCGCACCCTTTTATCCGTTCGCGTGGGGCTCGCAGACGCTCTACTCCACTCCTGCCGATTATGCCCGCTTCCTCGCGCTGTGGATGGACGGCGGCATGGCCGGCGGCAAACGGCTGCTCTCAAACGAGGCGATCGCCCGCATCCTGACTCCCGTGTCGCCGATGAAAGAACTCGGAAGCGATAAGCCGTACCCATGCGGGTTTTTCGGGCTGAAGCCGCAATACGGCCAGATGTCCATGCTCTACGCACCCGGCGAAAGTCCTACCCAGACGGAAGTGAGGGCCATCGGCCACGGCGGTTCGGATGGTACAGGCGCTTGGGCCTTTCCCGCGGAGAACCTGATCGTCTGTTACTTCACGCAATCGCGGGGCCAGGTCAGCACGATCCGGTTGGAGACGACGATCCAGGATGCGCTGCTCCAGCGCGAGGGCGCCGGCAAAGTGCCCGATGAGATGAAACCGCTGATCGGCACATATTACGCGAACTTCGGGCCATTCAAAAACACTCCGTTCCAGGTGGTATTCCGCTGCGGGAAACTGGCCCTGGATATTCCCAGTGAACTGGTGTATCGAGCTGAGGGAGCCCGACAAGGAGGGGCGCTGGCAGTTTGTACTCAACAACGCGGTCGCAGTCTCATTTAAGAAAGACAGCGAGGGCAAGGTGTTGGCGCTGGTCCTGCACCAATCCGGAATGTCATTTGAGTTGCCGCGGGACAAACCGGTTGACGCCGAACGGCCAAAGAAGTGAGTGTTTTCTCACGCGGCGTGCGAAGAATTGCACACCCTTTCCAAGCATGACGTGCACGCGCAATCAATTCCTAGCATCGGGTCTCGGCAGGCGATTGTCAATCGTAAGCCCCGATACTGAGTGGTAACCGTCGATTTCGCCCGGCACTTGCCGGAGCTTACGTTAGAACCTCACAAGAGGGCGCGAGCCAAGTCGAGCCGTCGGCGGAAGGGGAAGGCGTGACGGCCAACAACTGTGGCAAGTCAAGGAGATAAGTCTTGAATACGATCTATCGGAAGCTGCCTGACACGAATGTTTGGCATTGGTGCGAAGACTGCGACCATTGGCCAGACGGCGAGTTTGAAGAGTCCCTTACGGCACCGGGCACAGGTGATTTGTGCGCCATTTGCAAGGTCAAAGACCGGCGTCATGAATGCGACGACCATCAAAGATAAGACGGCTAACCTCGCATGAACCAAGCCCGTATGGGAAGATGGTGACTTCGCTCAGCCCGGATCCCAATTGCTTAGTGCGCCGTCGTAGTCGACCCGTTCGATCCACGGCCTTTGCCAAATGGAGTTTGAAAAGTTTAGTTCATGGACTGCTGGAGGTCAAACGTCATTAGTTACCAAGATGCACCGGCCGCCGCTCGATGCGCACTAATGAGAACGGCCGTGCGCGATTCAACAAATCCTTCGTGAAAAGCTCCGAACTCTAACGAGTTTCGTGTCTCCGGAACGGGAACTGCATTGCATCAATCGGAGGACAGAGAAAGGCACCACGTAAATGCACGCCATTCTTGAGGAACGGCGCAGTCACTATCGCCGGGCAACAAATCAGGTGACAATCCGCAATCTCAGCCAGACCAGCATCGGTTTCTATGTGGAGCGGGAGCTTGTTCCAGGTCGAGAAATAACTGTTGACCTGGCGAGCAAGGGTAGTGCTTTCCAGCGCCGGATTCACGCGCGCGTACTCTACCAAGTTGAGATGGGAGATGGTCGGTCAATCGTCGGAGCACGATTTACTAGCCCTCTCAGCGACAGCGAAGTTGAACAACTTAAGGGATCAATTGATTGACAACGATGATCCGCGCCTGACATCGTTTGGGGCTGGCGATCTCGTCTTGGTCGACGGTGAGATCATGCCGGAGGAAGGGAATCGCAATGCCTGGCGACATTTTCCGCAGTACCGTGTCCGAGAGATTTGGCTCGCGCAGGAGAAGAGCACGAAACAAATTCGAATGCACACGCTCGTGAGACAGACGGACATGGTTCCCTTGCAACGATCCGCGCGTTATTCTGACGGTCATGAGCGACGTCACCCGCATTCTGTCGGCTATCGAATGCGGAGATCGTCAAGCCGCCGCTCAATTGTTGCCGCTCGTCTATGACGAACTTCGCAAGCTCGCGGCTCATCGGCTAGCGCGGGAAAAGCCGGGACAATCACTTCAGCCGACCGCATTGGTCCACGAAGCGTACGTGCGCCTGGTGGACACGAATCAAGTCCAACAATGGAACAGCAAAGGCCATTTCTTTGCTGCGTCCGCCGAGGCCATGCGCCGGATTCTCGTCGAGAGTGCCCGCCAAAAGGCCACCCAAAAACGAGGGGGCGATGCACGTCGCCTCGATCTCGATCAAATCGCGCTTGTCGAGGACGACCGCTCGGACGACTTACTCGCGCTGGATGAGGCAATCGAGGAACTGGGTTCCCACGACGCGCAAGCGGCCCAGCTGGTCAAGCTTCGTTTTTTCGCGGGGCTGACCCACCAGGATGCGGCCGACGCGATGGGCATCGGTCGGCGGGCCGCCGACCGGCTTTGGGTCTTGGCACGTGCCTGGCTGAATCGACGACTCAAGCCGCTATAAACAAGATTTCTTTTTTTCCGGGTGCAAACGCGTCCGTTTTCTCGCACTGTAGACAGGTAAACGGGAGCGAGGTGAACTCATGGAATCTTGGAATCCCGAAGCGAACGAAATCTTCCTCAAGGCGTCGGAAATCCCATCGCCGGCGGGACGCCGTGCCTACCTGGACGCGGCATGCAGTACCGAGCTGCGCGGCCAGGTGGAATCCTTGCTCGAAGCCAACGATCAGTCAACGGGTTTCCTGGAACGACTCGGCCCCGCGCTGGCCGCCATCGCCGTCGAGCCGCCGGGTGAAATCCCCGGTGCCTTGATCGGCCCGTACAAGCTGTTGCAGCAGATCGGCGAAGGCGGCATGGGCACGGTCTACATGGCCGAGCAGACTCACCCCGTGCAGCGCAAGGTCGCGCTCAAAGTCATCAAGCCGGGTATGGACAGCCGCCAAGTCATCGCCCGCTTCGAGGCCGAGCGCCAAGCCCTGGCCATGATGGACCATGTGAACATCGCTCGTGTCCTCGACGCCGGAACGACCGAATCAGGCCTGCCCTATTTCGTCATGGAGTTGGTCCACGGCGTGCCGATCACCAAGTACTGCGACGACAACCATCTGACGCCGCGCGAGCGACTCGAACTGTTCGTGCCGGTTTGCCAGGCGATCCAGCACGCCCACCAGAAGGGAATCATCCATCGCGACATCAAGCCGTCCAACGTCATGATCACGCTCTACGACGGCAAGCCGGTGCCCAAGGTGATCGACTTCGGCGTTGCCAAGGCGACCGAGCAACGGCTGACCGAGCGGACGCTGTTCACGCAGTACGGCGCCATGGTCGGCACGCTGGAGTACATGAGCCCGGAGCAGGCGGAGATGAGCGCCCTGGGCGTCGATACCCGCAGCGACATTTATCTCGCTGGGTGTGCTGCTGTACGAGTTGCTGACGGGCAGCACGCCGCTCTCTCACAAGCGGGTCAAGGAGGCAGCGTATGCCGAGATTCTCCGCATGATCAGAGAGGAGGAGCCGCCCAAACCGAGTACTCGGCTGAGCGACTCGGGCGTGGCGCTGGCGTCCATCTCGGCCCATCGCCACATGGAGCCGGCCAAGTTGACGAAGCTCATGCGCGGCGAGTTGGACTGGATCGTGATGAAGACTCTGGAGAAGGACCGCAACCGCCGCTAAGAGACGGCCAAGGACTTCGCCGCCGACGTGCAGCGCTATTTGAACGACGAGGCGGTGCACGCGTGTCCGCCATCGGCCATGTACCGGTTGCGAAAACTCGTGCGTCGGCACAAAGGGCCGGTGCTGGCGGCTTCCTTGCTCGTGTCGGCACTGTTGGCCGGTATCATCGGCACGACGTTGGGCATGATCCGGGCGACCGACGCGGAAGCCGTGGCCGTGAATGAAACCGAACAGAAAGAAGAGGCCCTCCAACACAAAGAGATCGCTCTCGCGGACGCTAATGACCAGTTGTTTCAGGCGCTGGTCAACCGCGCCCGGGCCGAGCGCGGCAGCGGGCGCATCGGGCAGCGGTTCGAGGCGCTCAAGGCGATTCGCGCTGCGGCTCGGATTCGCATCACGCCGGAGCTGCGCACGGAAGCCACGGCTGCACTGGTCCTACCCGATGCCGAAGTCGCCCATATGTGGGAGAGCGGGACGGAGGACACCGTGAGCTGGGCCTTCGATTCCACATTCCAGCGCTACGCCCGGCTGGACAAAAAGGGCGGCGTCACGATCTGCCGGTTGCGCGATGGTCGCGAAGAGGTCATCGCCCATCTGCCCGCCCACGGGCAGCCCAAGTTTCACGGCTTGTGGATGAGCCCGGATGGTCGGTTCGTGGCTTACGGGCATAGCTGTTCGAGCGACGGGGTTGCAGGCGGCGTGCGCGTTTGGAAGCTCGACGGCCCCGCCGCGACAGTGCTGCTGGACGTGCCGGAGGGCGTGCATGGATACGCGTTGGCATTCCATCCGAACGGCCGGCAACTCGCCATCGGCCACGCCGACAAGTCGGTCAGCGTGTATGACCTGGCAACCGGCGAGCGCGTACAGCAGTTAGCGGACGGCTCCACGGCGGTCCATCTCGCTTTTCACCCGCGTGACGGGCGGCTGGCCGTGGCGAGCGGCAACGCCGTGCGACTGTTCGACACGGACACCGGGAAAGAGCTGCCCACACTGCGCGATTCAAAGGCGGTCACTCGAATCTGGTATCTGACCTGGCACCCCGACGGCCGCCGCTTGGCGGTCGGCTGTAGCGACCGCAAGATTCATCACTGGGACACTCAGACGGCCACCGAGGTCATGTCTCCTTGGACGGGACACACGGCGGACGGCATGATACGTCGCATTCAACCACGCCGGCGACCGGCTGGTGAGCGGCGATTGGCTCGGCCAAACTCGGCTCTGGGACGCGGTCGCTGGTCGGACGCTGCTGACCATGCCCGACGTCGGGGGGCAGTTCAGCTCGGACGACAGCCTTCTCGGCCCTGAGTACAGCGGCAACAAGATCAGGTTGTGGCGGTTGGCAGGTGGCCGGGAACTGCGCGTGCTGCGCTCCCGCAGTGCGGGCATCCTGGACAACATTTTTTACTCCTGTCGTACATGCCGACGGCCGCACGGTGGCCGCAGGCATGCATCAGCAGCTATGCTTCTTCGACCTCGTTAGCGGCGAAGAACTAGCCTCGGTGCGGTTGCCGCGCACGGACGCGGCGCGGCCCGCTTTCTTCGACCCGCCTCACCTTCCGCAAAATAAGGCGGATGGGAAATCCGGACTACGAGTAGATCAGCCCGGCGGTTGGATGACCGGCGGTTTCAACGGCCTCATCCTTTGGCCCGCCCGTCAAGACGCCGCTCGGCCCGGAATGCTCTGCGTTGGTCCGCCGCAGCAACTCGGCCCCGAACGCTGGGAGCGGCTTACTCCGTAGGTGCAAGCGCCAGCGCGGACGGCCGCGTTGTGGCAGTGCCGCAAGGCAACTCGACATTGGTCCTATACCGGGACCGCCCGGACCGGCGCGTGGTGCTTGGCCCGCAGTACGACGTGCGGTTTTCCGCGGTCAGCCCCGATGGCCGCTGGGTGGTCACATGCAGTTACTGGGTTGGATGGCCGCTCCAAAACCATCCGGATTTGGGATGCCGAAACCGGCTTGCCAGTCCACGATTTGGCGCAGGAGGAGGGCAGTGCGTCCGCCAAGTTCAGCCCCGATGGCCGCTGGCTGATGATTGCCGGTACCAGCGGCCCCGGCAGTGGGAAGTCGGCACTTGGCGGGAGGTGCGGCGCTTTGAGCGCGGCAATTTCGTTTTCAGCCCGGATAGCCGGTTGCTGGCCATCAACGACGTGTACAGCGTGATCCGCTTGCTCGAGACGACAACGGGTCGCGAAGTCGCTCGACTGACTGGTCCCGACCCGACGTGGTATGGACCGGCGTGTTTCACCCCGGACGGCACGCGGCTCGTCGCTACCTGCTCCAGCCCGACGGCTCTCTATGTCTGGGACCTGCGGTTGATCCGACAGCAATTGAAGGAGCTTGGACTCGACTGGGACTGGCCTGATTTCCCGCCAGCTGATCACAGCATCATCGTACGCAAGCCGCGCCAAGTTGAAGTCCTACTCGGCGATCTGGGCAAGCCGGCTAAGACGCGCGAGCAAAAGGCGCGACACAATATCGAGCGTTACCGCCGGGCCATCGAGGCGAACCCGGACGACGCCGCGGCTTGCAACAACCTGGCTTGGCAATTTGTGACCGCGCCCGAAGCGCTCCGTGATGTGAATGCGGCTTTGCCATTGGCCGAAAAGGCGGTGCGCCTGGAACCCGAAAGGGCCTTATACCGCAACACCCTAGGCGTGGCCTATTACCGCGCCGGCCGTTATCGCGAAGCGGTCGAGGTTCTCCGGGCCAATCTCGACAAGCAAGAAGACGCGGCCTTGGCCTTCGACCTGTACTTCCTGGCCATGAGCCACCACCGCCTGGATGAAACCGCGCGGGCCCGCGACTATTTCGATTGGGCGATGCGCTGGACATTGGCGCAGAAAGAGCTGTCCGCGAGCTACCTCGAAGAGTTGAACCTCTTCCGCGCCGAAGCCGGGGAGCTAATGCGGATCGATACTAAGAAAGACTGATCACCGACGCCGCGGCGGTGCCTTGGACTGGCAGGAACAACGCCAGCGGTGGAAGACGGTAGGCATTCGCTGTTCGAGCGGCGGGACTCACAAAAGGCATGCCGAACCAAGTTCGAAATTGCAGCCCCGTCTGTGAGCTGCTCAAACGATCTCTGATGTCGCTAGAAAACGCCCAGAAAACAGGCCGAACTCGACACTTGACCCAGTTGTTTACAACTAACGGGGTTGTCAACTACTCGGTCAAACAGTTCGAATGCGCACGGGGAGGCGGTCGATGAATCGAAAACTCGATGGCCGCTGCGGGCAGCGTCTGAGCGTCGCCGCCCACGATTGCGCGACGAATTCGAGTACAAGCTAATGCATCGCCTCACGATCATACTCAAGATGGGTGAACGGCTGGAGTCGATGTCACTGGAGAACGCGGAAGAGCTAGCTTGGACGATTTGGCGAGAGCAAGTGGATATTGAGAATCTGATGTTGTTTGCCGGGCCAGCAGACGCAAATGCCGTGTGTGAAAAAGTCGCTAGGATGCGGCCGGAGTGCAACTGCCATAGGTGTGTTTGTTGTTTGGCGCAGGTAGTGCTTGCACGGGTGAACTGACAATGCCGAGCATGCACGGGACAGCATGGCCGCGAGACATCAGCAAGGAACCAAGGCGGCTCTTCTAAGTCGCACTCCAGCGCCTGCGGCCTCTTCATGAATTTGTTTCTGTTGACAGACACTTTCCCTCGTCTATACTGTAAGCGAACTACTCACCGAGGACCGCAGATGAAATCTTCAGGGCGCATTGTTGGATTTCGCAATGCCCAGTGCCTCGGTCATTTCGTTCTCACTCCAGTCGAACACGGCCAAGGCTTTTCCTGAGTACGCTCTTCCACGTAGCGGCGGGTTCCGCCTCTTGTCTCTTCCGTGCCGAAGCGATCGGTCACTAGCAAACAACGACAGAAACTGTTTCGCACGTATCCGTCTGGCGACCATCGCATAACGGCGAAAAGGCCGCGCAGCGATTTGCCGCCGTTTTGCACTCCCCGCGGTGGGTATTAACTTCTCGGAAGTTTCTTGCAGATGCGAAGAAGGTGCTCCATGGCGAATGCTTCATTCTCACGAACATCACGTCGAGCCTTATTGACGGCGTTACTGCCGCTGCTCGCCGCCGCCCCCGGCTGCGACGGCCGAATCGGCAAGTGCTATGTCGTTGAAGGGACGGTGTACGTCGAGGGGAAACCCTTGGTCGGCAAATCGGGCTTCGTAACATTTAGGCCCGACGCTTCCAAGGGAAACCAAGGTGAATTCGCAGCGGTGGGGCCGCTCAACCCGGACGGCACTTATACGCTGTCAACGCAAAGCAAGGACGGCGCGCCTGCGGGATGGTACCGCGTAACCGTCACCGCTGTCGACGAGAAGGATGGCGCCGGCGCAGCGCGGAGCCAAACCGAAGCCGCGATCGTCGGGCGGCCAAGCGGTGCATCCTCGCTACGGCCAGGAGACGACGACGGACCTATCGGTTGAAGTCGTCTCCGATCCGCCGGCAGGCGCCTACGACTTGAAACTCAAGAAATAACTCTCGCTTCTAGACGTTGTTGATTTCAATTTTGACAGTCCAAGTTTCAGGAGGCTTCAAGATGAAAACTTCTTCAGAAAAGCGTGGCAATCGGCCAGGCTTTACCCTAATCGAGTTGCTCGTGGTCATCGCGATCATCGGCATTCTGATTGCGCTCCTGCTTCCCGCGGTGCAGAAGGTCCGTGAAGCAGCCAATCGAACCCGGTGTTCGAACAACCTAAAGCAACTCGGCTTGGCCGTGCATGGATGAACCCGATCAGCGACTGCACAGGTCGCGACACCGTGCTCGCCAGCGCGAACGCCAGTCCCACGGCCGCGAGTACCGCCACTGCTGCCGCGGCCAACGCGTACGCTTGCGTTCGCCATACATCGCCGACAAAGTCCGCTCTCGGAGCCACTACACCAACCGCCCACACCAGATCGTCACCGACACGAAACGTAGTGGTCGAGCCGAGGTATTCGGTCCCGTCATGGACGAACTCGAAGCGATGGAACGCTTCGCTGGCCGACACGTTGAAGTATTCGGGCTTCAAGTTCGTGCGATACGCATCAACCAGCGGATCGCCTGCGTCAGCGAGCGTAAGGAGTTTCGCGGTCTCACGCTCTCCAGATACTCCGCGTCGATCGGGATGCGCGAGCAGAACCTCATCGGAGGTGAAGAGGAACACGCACGAATGCTCGCTCAGCGACAGGCCGGCGACGAAATCAGAGAGTGCGTTCAAATCGAAATCGGCGGTAAGCACGCCACGGAGTTGGCCGCTCGCGTTCTGCACCGGCACCGCGCAGGTGATGCCCGGCACCCACTGCCAATAAAAGACATAAGGCGGCAACCAAACGAGCCGACCCGCCTGCTTTGCCCCCCGGTAGAACGGGCGAACTCGTGGGTCGTACTCGCTGTCGGGGTCGGTTCGGAACACCTTCAAGCTGCCGTCGGGCAACACATCGTGTTCGACTAGTTGCGTCTTGCCGTTCATTATCCGGGTGCGGTGAATGCGCATTCCGCCTTCCGGCGCGCGGTACGCACCGGTGAACTTGCCGCTCGCGTCGCTGTAGCTCACCCAACTCAGACCCGGGTTGGCTTTCAAGACGGCAAGGAGTTGCGGGGCGAGCCGGTCGGGTTCGTCGACTTCCAGCCCTTTGTCCGCGAGATGCGCGAGCGATTCGACTACCGGTGCCGCACGTAAGACGAACGCACGTGTGTGTGTCGCGGCGCGCCCGCTGACTTCGCGGAAGACAGAGCCTGTTAGCGCCTCCGTGCTGGCCTTGGCGCTTCGGTGCGCAAGAGCCAGCACGACAGCGCCGGTGAGCAACACCAGCCCGCATACACCCAGCACGAGCTTCATACGGAAACTCAGGCCGCGTGTTGCTGGCGCGGCGGGCGGCGCGGACGCGGCTGTTGCTGAATGGTTCATGGCACACCCATCGTGTCACGGTCTAACGGCCGAGTTGCGCTAGAGAGCTCCGCAGGGGATCGCTAGAGATCTGAATCAGGCCATGGAAAGGATGGTCCAGCTCGAGAACGAGGAAGATTGCACCTGAAACCGACAGCGCACAAAGTAGAAAAGCCGCGATCACAGTCAGGTTGCGCGGCGCAAACAATCCGAATCCCAGGAAGGTCACGGTGAACCAAGAGACCAACATGACGAGGAAGGGCACGAAAATCAATTTTCCCGCCTGCGCGAACATCAACCAGCGCATGTTCCCGATATCCACAGTGATAGTTAGCGCCTGGGCTTTGAGCGAACGCTGTGCGTCGGTTGTCGGCGTGAGCTCGTGTATCGCGTCAAAGAGTGCTTCGCCCCCCGCCGCCAGCGGGTCCAATTGTCCTTGCTGCGACCCGCCGTCGGACCAAATCTGTTCAATCATGCGCGTGACGAAGCCGCGCAACATCTCTCTTGCTCCCTTGGTGTCCGGCCCGTAATGAGCCAGCGTGCGGTCAAGTAGGACGATCTTAGCGGCCATCTGCGTGACTTCACTTTTCTGTGTGTCGTACGAACTCTTGGCCGATCCGACCGTCAGTCCCAGAACGAGGGCACCCATCGTCCCGATCACTCCCATGCCGAGCTTCAGGGTGTCCTTTGAGTCGGCGCTCAAATGATGTTCGGGCAGCGCGCGGCGCAGCAGAATCCCAAGCAACGTGCCCCCAAAAACGCACGCGAACACAATCCCACTGATGGCGAGGGAACTCATGCTGAATCTCTGGAACCACCGGGAAGGCTACCGCACGTACGCATAATGCGCCCGGCGGCGTAACTCGGGGCGTATCCGTAACCGCCACGATGCTCAGCGGCGCCATAGCCGCCGCGATACTCGGCACCGCCGTAGCCGGCCGCCGTGGTCCGGCCGCCGGCGTACGCGCCGCCGGGGCCGCGAGCAACGGTTTCGCCTGCGTGATAGACCCCGTTTGGACCCACGTGAGTGTAGCCCACATGGGCTGCGCCATAGGCATGGACCATCGAAGGCATCATTACGGCCATTAACGCGGCCGAGACAACGCCTAACAAGAGCTTCTTTTTCATCAGAGTTCCCTCATTAAATATGATTAGGCGATTCCTCAATTGTCAGCACGTATCGCGTCTGGCTCAGCGCCGGTCCGGCATCACGCGTTTCAGCTTCACCGGCGTGGGGTCCGGCATCGACTGCCCATCCACGGTCAGCTTGGTCATTTGCCATGTGGCATGGTCGGCGTCCACCTTGGTCAAGACGTTGGTCGCGGACACTTTCTTGCCGTCCGCGGTTCGGGCGTTGGTCTTAAGGTTCCACTTGCCGCCATCTTTCGTCCAAATCGCTTCGCCGTTTCCTCCGCCGGAATAAAAGGACCAAGATCGGACCTGCTTATCGACTGCGTCCCAACCGATCCACTGCGTGCCGCCGACCACTGGGACGCCGTTCAGAGTTGTGGAAAACGAGGAGACGATGAAGTTCTGGTTTTCCGCCCACGCATACGAGGCTGTCGCCGACTCGCCCTTGTCCGCCTCGCCGGTCCACTCGCCGATCAGCCACTCAATGTCTTCGAAGTGTTCAACGTTGGAAGGCGGGCGAGCAAGCGAGTCCCGAACGCTCTCGAAATACCACTGGCCGTCTTTCTTCACCAGAACTGCCGAGAATCGGGCCGCGCTCGGGGGCCCGCCGTCGGCCGGGGTGACCTCGGTGATTCCATCTTCGAGCGCCACGTCGCTTCCAACCAAGCGAACGGAGTTGACGATGATATTGAGCTTCGCGCCCTTCCGGCCAGCGAACAGTTTCTCGTACATCTTCTCGATTGCGGCTCGACCCTTGGTGTGGCGCCCGAGTGGATCGACGTAGTCTGCTTCCGGAGTCCAGAAGGCGGCGACGGCCTTGGCGTCACCTTTGTTGAAAGCGGCGATAAACTCTTGTGCCCGCTGGCCCTTGCCCGGAGTGACCTTGCCATCCGCCTTCGGCTCATCGGGTTCCCGCGGCGTGTAACCGACAGCTTGCAACTGGCCGGCGAACAGGGCCGCAGCCAGTCCCAGAGCTAGGCCCAAAAATCTGTTACTCATTACAGTTCTCCCAGTTGTGAATATTCCTATGTCACGGGCTCCACTTGTCGCTGGCGCAATGCCGTAGGTTGCCCGCTTTGTCCCACCAAGTAGCCCCGACACTCTAGTTCCCGAGTGCGCCGCGCTCGATGGCGGCCGCCTTCGGTTTGAAAAACAAGTCTCTAAGCTTTCCCTCACCCAGCACGCGTTCCAACTCGCGGAAAGCGAAAAAGGGGAGGAAGGCAACGAAAACCACCATCGTCATGGCGACGAGATGCGGCCAGCCCTTGTTTAGGAGTTCTGAGGAGATCTCGGCTAAGTCTTTTCCACGGACCAGTCCGAGGATGAGGTGCTCGACCACCTCGAAGACCAAGGCGAATACGCTAAACACCACCGTTTTGAAGAACGTTGGAATGATCAAGGGTCGCTCTCGAAACCTCTCGCCAAGGCGGAGGGCTTCGCCCGTAAGAACGATCTTGGCTAACGCGAGCGCCTTCAAAAGGGTTAGCCCGTATGCGAAGTAGTTGATCTGGTACTCGGCCAGGACCAGCCTTGTGTACAACTTGAACACGACAAAAAAGGCGGCAAGGTAAACGAAGATTGCCACAAGCTTGCGTAGCTCGTGGGCGATCTTGTGTTTCATGCCGGCTTGTTTTTCATCCGAATTCTTCATCGCGTAGCGCTATCTATTGGACGAGCAGTGCGGCCCCGGCGACACCATATGCCTTACAGTAAATGCGCAAGCGAAACAAGCAGCGAGCGCCCCGGCCTCTCGGAGCGCTCGCTCAATGCAATCAATTACTGTCCCGGCTTGTTCTTGATCGCCTTATCGATCTGCTGTTTCACCGCCTCTAGGTTGAAGGAGGCCGGGTCCTGCATGGGCGGGTAGTCGATGGCCGTCTTGGCCAGCTCCGACACCCGTCCCTGAACGAACACGAAACGCCAGAACTCTCTGGCATAGAAGTCATTCATGTAGCCGCCACCGAGATCGTTCAGGCTCTGCCCACCGATCGACGGTGTCCGCTCAAACGGATCCTGGCGGATGTTCACCATCGTAGGCATGTCGGTGGTGACCTTCGCGCCGGGCCATCCTTGCGGCTGCAGGTAGAACTGGTACTTGAAATCGTCGATGCGAACGGCGCCGAGATGCGGGCCGCCGAAGTAGAAAAACTCGTGGCGTTTCGACGGCCCGTTGCCCAGCAACAGGTCCATCTGGTTGTAGCCGTCGAGGTGGTTCTTGTAGGTCCGGTCACCCAGCTTCACCCCTTTGAGGAGTTCGTCGGTGATATTCGGATTGCCGGCGGCCGCGACCATGGTCGGGAACCAGTCCAGGGCGGAAAAGATGCCATTCTGTACCGTGCCCGGCTTGATTTTACCCGGCCAGCGAGCGATGCAAGGTGCGCGAAAGCCGCCCTCATACACGGTACCCTTGGTGCCTTTGAACGGTGTCATGCCGCCATCCGGCCAGGTGAACACTTCGGCCCCGTTGTCGGTGCTGAAGATGAGGATCGTATTGTCGGCCTCGCCGATGTCGTCCAGGTGCTTCATGATGGCGCCGACGGCGTCGTCCATCTGCTTCATGCCGGCTTCCTCGAGGCCGAAGTTGGTTTCGCTGTTCATCATGGATCCGTATTTCTTGGACAGGAACGTCCAGACATGCATGCGCGTCGTGTTGTGCCAGAGGAAGAACGGCTTGCCTTCTTTTTTGGCCTTGTCCATGAAGCCCTTTGAGTGTTCGACGAGCACCTCGTCGAACGTCGTCATGTTGTACTTGGCCTTCGTTGAGATGTCATGCATGTTCGGCACGTTGGACATGTCGGCAAACGGCGGCAACGGGCCTTCGTCGACGATCTTCTGCTTGCCGATTTTGCCCCAGCGCGGCATCTCGGTCGGGTCGTCCTTGTCGGTCGCCCAGCAGTGGACCAGGTTGCGCGGCCCGTATTTATCGCGAAAAGCCTGATCGTTAGGGAACGAGTACCAATACGGGTCCGACATAGCATCGAGGTGGTACAGGTAGCCGAAGAACTCGTCGAAGCCGTGCAGCGTCGGTAAGTACTTGTTCAAGTCGCCTAGATGGTTCTTGCCGAACTGTCCCGTGGCATAGCCTTGCACCTTCAAAGCAGACGCGATTGTAGACGCTTGGGCCGGCATACCGACGTCTGCCCCGGCCTGGCCTACGGTCGTAAGGCCCGTGCGGAGAGGGATTTCGCCGGTAATGAATGCGGCGCGGCCTGCCGTGCAGCTCGCTTCCGCGTAGTAGTCGGTGAATAGCATGCCCTGAGATGCTAACTTGTCCAAGTTCGGCGTCTTGCCGGACATGATTCCGCGATGATAGGCGCCGATGTTGAACCAGCCGACGTCGTCGCCCATGATAAAGACAATGTTCGGCTTCTTGTTTTTGCCCTCGCCTTGCACGACCGGCTCTTTCAGTTTGGGATCGGCCATGGCTAAGAGCTGGCCCTTGCTTGTGCCTTCGGGGCAGCAAGCCGCGGTCGGTGACGCGGAAGCCGCATCCGCATGTCTACTGCTCGCCAACGGCGCCCTTTCCGCTGCGGCGTGTGCCGGCCTGCTCAGCCAAGAATTGGCTGATGCAGCCGCGAATCCGAGCAGCCCTCCGGCCGCCAGGAAAACGACGGCAAGTAATCTTGTGCCGCTTGTCATAGATGCTCCTTCGTTGGAAATGAAAAACCTCTACAGTCCGAAATATCGCCACGAGCTTGAACTCACGTCCAATCAATCCAGCTGGGATTCGTCCGCGTCTTCGAGAAAACCGCGACCGCACGCATGCCGTCCGTGAAGTACGGATCTCCCGTCAGGTTGTGTCGCGGAGCCGTGCGGTCTGCAGCGTCCACTCCCGGGAGATAGCCTAGCTGCGTAACCCGGCCCGCCTCCATTAGGTCGTCCATCACAAAATCCCGGGCATCATCGACATTGGGGTCGATCTTGTGCGTGGTCAGGTTCCAAGTTTTCGGCGTGAAGCGAACGCCGATGTCTCGGCTGATCTGGCCGATCCACACGGGCTTCTTAGCAAACCGAAACGGCGTCATCCATAGCCGAAGGTGTAGGCGCTCGTTGATCGACTGGCGTACTCTTTGGAGCGCGAAGTCCTGGCTTCTTCCAGCTACATAAAGCGAACTCACAGGCGAATACCGGTATCTGCTGCCGAGCATGAAGGCTTTGAGGGTACGCCAGCAAGAGCTAAAACTGATTGTCTCTGTCTCGTCCCAGCGCACGCCGAAGCCGTTGAGAATTGTGTCGAAGTCACCGATTACCACTAAGTTGAGCGGATCTCCATCAACGGTTCTGCGTTTGTTTGTCGTCGCCCTCGGCAGCGCGGTGATTCGTTTGCCGAGCTCGGCCACGTCACATTCGATGACGTCCGCTGAGTTGGCGAGTTGGTCGAATTGTCTCTTGCCATGGTCTACCTTGAGGCCGGGAACCGGAATGGAAAACGCGTAGTCCTTGACTCCGGCTGCACCTTGGAGCCGTACGGAGAATTGTTTCGTTCCCTCGTCCAGTGTCGTGAAGACAAACCCTGCAAGTTCATGACCCGGTTTTATCATTCCCCAACCAATACCATGTTCCTGGAAGTAGGCATCCATCCGGCGGTTCGCGGCCCGGGCACAAGGATTTTGAACGGCAGAAGAATCAAAAGCGGCAGGAAGAACCAGGCGACCACGCCGAAGGTAACGAGCCGTTTCCCAATAGCGAAATGGTTGACAAACGACGCCTCCAGTGGTGGAAAGTAATTTGGGTCCAGACTGGCGAGACGGAGGCGATAAGGTTGCGTACCGTTGTTGGCGATCTGAACCCACACGGGCTGAATGCGCCGTCGCGCAAGGGGACCCCGAAAAACTGTTCACTTTCCCGGTCATCTAACACGGCAACGCTCACACTGAGCTCGTCATCTCGCTGCACAATCGCCCTTTGCAGAAAAGCTTTCTTATCCGGAAGCGGCCGGTACGGAACGCCGATCCAGCGGATACTTGAAACTTTCATAGTCGGCGGCCATCATTCCATGCGCGAAGGGCGAAGAAATCATCCTATGGCGCGATCAATTTTCAAACGAGAACGTGCGCAGTACGGGGCATTTCGCTCCGTCCACAGACCATCTGTCAGTAAGTGCACACGACGTCAACTAGTCTTGCGCGCCTGTCTCAAGGTAAGGCGCGCGATCGGTTCAGGTCACTCGACGAATTTGAAATCTTTGAACTGGCAGAAGGTGGTTAGGGATCAGCACCATTGAAAAATGACGCTAGGCGTAACTATCTTTCACGACTAGCGTTTATGGCTTACGCTCTCCCAAATGCGAGCTCTTGAACCCCATGTGACGAGTTCAATCGAAAAAGGGCCGTTTTTCCGAGGATTTTTGCGGATCGGCCGTTTCACATTTTCCACATTTTACTGTGTTTCACAGGGGGTTCCACAGATTTTACTGCCCTTACTGCCCTAGCAAAACAATTTGACGAACATCTTCATCGCGCTACAAAAAGGTTCCGTCGATGAGGGTAAACGGAGAAATGGCAAAGACTACACGCTCGTCCGATAACGGAGTGACTCTAACCTCGGGTCTGTTACCGCACTTGCAAGTTTTTGACGGCCCGCATGTCCAATCAGGGTGACCCCGGCCACAGAGCCGCGTTCGGCCAGACGGTTGAAGAAGTTGCAGTTCAGCCTCGACAAGCTGATTCCTCCGTTTGCGTTGGCATCGAGCGCGGTGTGGAGTTTCTCATCTGGCACTTGTTCGACGGCTCGATCCGCCAGACGCTTGTTGGCCTCAAACGTGTTGATGATGGCCGACATGAATTCGGCGGTGATGTCAATTCGGTGTCCCTTAAAACAGCATTGGGCGTGTGGGCCGCCATTCTACCGAAACGGCGAAACCTTTCGTCTGGTGCCACCGATCCGTTTCTCACCCCGCTTTGGTGAGCAATTTCTGACTCCATCCTCGTTAAGATGGAAGAAGGAGGCCCTGATGGCGAACCCCAAAAAGCGCGTCCCCGAAAACGTCCCTGGCGATTTCTTCGTTGATTCAAACTGTATCGACTGCGATGCTTGTCGCCAGATCGCGCCTTCGGTGTTCGGAGAAGCCGTTGAAACGTCCTACGTTAAGGTCCAGCCAAAGTCGAGTATCGAACGTCGGCAAAGTTTACAGGCATTGCTTGCCTGCCCCACCGGTTCGATTGGTTGCCTCGGCGATGACGATGTGAAGCCCGTGATGCGAGATTTTCCGCTCCTCCTTGAAGCGCCGGTCTTCTACTGCGGCTACAACTCGCCGAAGTCGTATGGCGGCAACAGCTATTTCATTCGGAACCCGGATGGCAATTGGCTAATTGATTCGCCCAAGTTTGTGACGCCACTCGTGAAGCAGTTGGAATCGCTCGGCGGCGTTGCTCACATCTTTCTGACACATCGTGATGACGTGGCGGATGCCGAACGATTCGCCGAGCACTTCGGAAGCCGCCGAATCATTCATCGAGACGAGCTTTCATCCCAACCCAGTGCCGAAATCGTCCTCGACGACACGGGGCCGTGGGATTTGGCTCCCGGCTTTGTGGCCATTCACACACCGGGACACACGAAAGGCCACTGCGTTTTACTCTTCAACGAGCGATTCCTTTTCACTGGCGACCATTTAGATTGGGACCGGGACGCCCATCGGCTCTCAGCCTCCGAGGACTACTGCTGGTATTCGTGGAACGAACAGATCGAGTCGATGGCGAGGCTCTCCGACCACCGCTTCGAATGGGTCTTGCCGGGACATGGCCAACGCGTGAATTTGCCCGCCGGTGAGATGCAACGACAGATGCAACAACTGGTTCAATCAATGCGTGAGCGGAATGCGGCGTAGGTCAGGTTCGTTAGGACGTAGCGGAGAAGATTCGTGTCCCAAAAACCACGGCCACCGGCACACCAAACGGACGAGGGGCCGGAAGCTCCTTGCACTGACTATGGTGCTTACAGCCGGGCACATGGTCGCCGAGATTGTTGGCGGGCTGCTAACGGATTCTCTGGCACTCCTTTGGCGCGGTCCGGTTTAGGTCATACTGGGACAGGGTTCAATCTCTCCCCAGTGCGGACAGCTTTGAGCATGGACGCCGCCGAGTCCTGCCCGAATCGTTTCTGAAGTCGCCGTACAACGGGGTAGCCGAGCCGCGTCAAGAAGTGGTTCGGTCTTGAAAAGGCCAAGATGTCGTACCAAACACTGTTCTTGGCTCGATCCCACTCGATTACGAATCGTTCTTCTCCGCTTTCGACATGGCCGGGTAAGGTTCCATAAGCGAAGCCGAACTTGGTGATCGGTCCTGATTCGTCTACGACATAGACGATCCGGCAGGCATTGAGCCACCACAAGCCAACGACGCGCCCTATCACCGCCACGACCTCGCCGGGCTGAATCGGAGTAGCCGGCGACCACGGCTCGACCCAGCCCAGGCGGAACTGCTCCCATCGTCGCAATGCGGCGTTCGCTTCCTTGAATACGTGTTCACCGTCGCCCTCGACATGCGGTTTCGGGCATAGCGTGTCGCCAACGTGTGCCGCTGATAGGGAGTTCCTTGTTTGGGATACTTTGCGGCAATCGACACTGCCTCTTCGCGCTCGGCTTCGGCAAAATACTGTTCAGCGCGCAAGCGCGAAATCAATTCGTCCCTTAAGGTCTCCAGCCAAGTTTCATGTACCCGGTTGACGTTGCGATCAGGCGGTGCCTCGCCCGTTGAACATCCCGCGCTCCAAACATGATGGAAAAACCCCGATGTGACAATGAATTGACCGTCGCCACTAAAAGCCACGTCATCCAAACTACCGTCCTCACCAATGAGTAATAACTCTGAGCCTGACGAAACATTCCAAAGGCGTACCGTGCCGTCGTACGACGCCGTTGCTAGGCGTTTTCCATCAGGGCTGAAATCGAGGGCGATAATCGGATAGGCGTGTCCTTTCATTGACGCGAGGAGCTTTCCAGTGTGAAAATCAAAAACCTGGCAAACCAAATCAGTCGCAATCGCGATATAAGCACCATCGGCACTGAAGCAAAGCACATTGGCACTATCCTCCAAAGCACACACCTGATGAGAACGATTTCCGGTGATTGCTTCAAAAGCGGCAACCGTTCTGTTCGTGTCGCCAACTACGAGATGCTTTCCGTCCGGAGTGTATGCGAAGCAAGTTACTTTGAAGTCACGCATGGCAATTTCGCGAGCAAGCTGGCCGGATGACATGTCCCAAACCCGAATCTTCGAATCCCAGCGTTTTGCTGCGGCCAGAAACCGACAGTCGGGACTGAATGATAAGTAGTCCGCCTCCTCACCGTCACATTTGAGATGCCAAAGTTGTTCGCCAGTTTTCGCTTTTACGATGCGAACCGAGTCGTTAAGAGCGAGAGCGACCATCTCTCCATCCACCGCGACGACATGCCGATTGACGGCCCCGTATTCGTGCTCCCATTCCGCGACGATACATGCGGTTAGTGCGTCGCGGATCTGACACATACTCGCGTTTGGAAATCCAATGGACCAGAAGCCAAAACGTGTCCGAGTTAGTCTTGAACTTTCGTCCGCCACATGATTCTGGCCTCCTGAACGGGGTTCTAATGAATACGAAACGCACTAAGGAAAGTAAGCAATGCACCAACTGGTCCCGCACCGTGCGGGCGCCGGAGGTTCACGTTCCGGCCGAACCAGTGATTCGGCGTTTACGCGACGCCGCGAGCATGAGTCCGTCGCGGCCAACGCTTCGCCGTAAGTACAATGCCCGTTCGGACGGTGGCCGGACAAAATCGGTGGGAAAAAGTGCTGTCACGGCGTCTTCATCGGAACTCCTTTGTTCGCGGTCGATTAAGTCATCAAGCGAGGCAAGCCGTTGCGTGAAATAAAGCCCGCGGAGGAGACCGAGCGGCGGATGCGGCGTAGATGGGGGAAACGGACAATTGCAAGGAAATGTAGGGCAGGAAAGCACGTAACTTAAGGTTCCGGCGAAGCCGCCGGATCGTCCGCCTCCGCCGCGAACATAGCTGTGGGCCACCGGCCAGCTTGCTTTGTGCAAGTGGCCGGCGGGCCGCGTGCTTTAAAGCATTGTAGGACAGCGCCTTAAGGTTGGATCGCGGATCACACGGCGAACTGCGTCTCCGCGCTCTCGTCCCAGTCCGTGCTGTCGGAGGGGAAGTCGCCGAAGAACACGTCAATATCGGCGCCGCCGATCAGCACATCCGGGCTGCCGCTATTCGTTATGGTAGTGCTGTTCAGGGCCGGCACGCCGTTGCCGCCTATGAGGTTGTCAACACGAGTGGCATAATCATCTGGACCAGCCCAGTAGTCGCGGATGGCGAAGAGCTCGGATTGGCCGGTGAGATCGTAGGTCGTCGTGCCGCCGATGAGAATGTCATCGCCTTCGCTGCCGAACAACGTGCTTGCGGAGGAACCCGCGATCAATAGATCGCGGCCGGCGCCGCCTGTTAGCACATTGCCGCCGTTGCCTACGAGGATGTCGTTGCCGTCGCCGCCGTGCACGTCGTCGATATTGCTGATCGCGCCGGAAGTCCCCGTGCCGATCCCGGTCTGGAGATTGACATAGACGTCTTGGGTCGAGCTGCCGTAGTCGAGTGTGTTAAGCCCGGCTCCGCCATCAATGCTGGTACCTCCGATGAACGCGTTCGCCATGACGAAGGTGTCGTCAGCGTCATCGCCCACCCAGTGCTCCATATACGTGAACCAGACGTTCGAGTTTACGGAATAATAGATGGTGTCAAATTCTGCCTTCCAGTAGCTCGGCACGTTTGGCCCGTAGATGGTATCGACGCCGTCATTACCGAGGACCTGAAGGACGGTTGGACCGGTTCCAAGAATCTGGAAGGTGTCGTCACCATGGCCGCCATCTAGGTAAACGGTCGAAAGATCGGTCGACTCTACGACCGTCGAATCCCAAGTCGTTGTGGATCCCGTCCAGGTAAATGCGCGCCCGCCGGTGCCAATGGAGTCGTCGATTCGAGCCCAACCGCCGCCCGCTTGGCCATGAAGTCGTATCAGCCCATCGAGCCCGTCCAAAGGCACTCCGGCGCCGAGAATGAAGCTATCCAAGCCGTCGCCGCCATTGAGTGTGAGCGGCGTTGCGGCGGAACTCCCAAACACTAAGAACTCGTCGGCTTGCTCGCCGCCATCGATGGTAAGAGTTTGCATGTCATAGTGGTTGGCTGTGAAAAAGAACGTCCCGTCGTTATCTGCAACGGTGAGTTTGTTGCCGTAAACCTCGTATCGTCTCCAAATAGTGCCGGTAACGTCGTTGACGTTAAGCGTGTCGGTTCCACTTCCGCCGTCCACATCGATGGTTCCGAAAATGCCGTTCAGGTTGTCGACGCCGAAGTTGATGGTGTCGGCGCCGCCCAGGCCATTCACCGTCAGTCTGGTTGCCGCGTCTTTGCTGAGGATGTTGATCAAGTCATCCTTGGGACTCGCGTTGACGGTAATCTCCTGCATGCCCTGAAAGTGAATTCCCATCGTCGCGACCGACAGGGAGTCGTGCAGAACGGAATAGGTCTTCCCGGTGGCGCCGGTCAGATCGTTGACTTTGAGTATGTCGAGGCCTCCACCTCCGCCGTTCAAATCCAAGGTGCCCTCAATGCCATTCAAATTGTTCTTGCCAACGTTGATCGTGTCGAAACCAGCGCCTGCGTCGACCGTGAGCGTAGTGCCGATGAGGTTGCGCATGATAGTGATAGTGTCCCAGCCGTCGCCGGAATTGATCCGCGTGCCGCGACTGGCGCTTGTGCTGGAGACGGTAATTGTGTCGTAGCCCTTGCCGGTGTTGATGAAGTAGTCGCCGAAACCGAAATGCGTGATCGGGGCGATGCCGGACCGTTTCGTTTGGCTGCCGGAAACCGTGTAGGTTTGAGGGTTCACTGTTTGGTCATCGAGGAGATATAGTTCGTCCAAGCCCGCACCCGCGTTCAGCGTAAGCCGCCCCTGGATTCCATCCAACTTGCCGGCGTCGCTGACGTAAACCGTGTCGTTGCCTTGACCGGCATTGACCGTGGTGACGAGGCTATCAATGCCGTTTTGCGGAGTGCTCCAGATACTGAAAATATCGCCGAGCGGGCCGGCGTTAAGCGTCAACGACGACAGATCGGCTCCCGTGAACGTTACGATCGCTTGCGTGAGGCCAGACACCGACCCTTTAGTCAGCACGACAGACTTCAAACTTGTGGCAAGACTGTCATTCACGGTGAGTGCGGTGCGATTGGGCGGATTGATGACGTTGACGGATCCCAAGATGTTGCTCCCGGTCCCCTTACCGACGTCAACGATCCCGACGCCGTTGACCGTGAGCGGCGTGCCGGCCGCCGTGCTGTAAACGTTGACAGAATCCTCCATGCCGCCTCGCACTTCGAGCCTCTGGATGCCGCTGTAGGTAATGTCGAAATTCGGATTCCCGATAAAGACTTGGTTTCCTGTCACCGAAATGGGCGTTGCGACGGTAGCGTTCTTGACGACGAGCTCGTCAGTGCCCGCGCGGCCATCGATGGTCGTGTCGACGCCAAGGTTCGCGGGCACGCGGATCACATCGGGGTCGGCCGAGCCGCGGATTGTGATCCCATTCATACGCCAAGAGCTACCGGAGTGGGCGAACTGCCCGTTAATCCATAGCTCGATCGTTTCGAATCCCACGCGACGCAGCTCGACGGTATCGGCCAGGCCATCGTTCCCGTGATACTGGTTATTCATGTCGACGACCAAGTAATGGCCTGCCCTGAGGTAGGAATCGATCCACCCGGCAAACGCGGAGACCCGCGTGTGCTGACTAATGTCCCCAAAGGCAGCATTTCCGAAGAGCCCATAGGAAGTTACTCCCGCGATCCGGCCGTTGACAAAGCTCGGCCCTCCCGAATCACCCGGCGCCGTATTGGCTTCCGCGTTTCCAAGCCCCGCATCGCAAACGTCGTAGAGGAAACAAAGCACGTCACCGTCGCCGTTTAAGTCATCAAAGTCGTAAGTCCAGGCCGTATTGTTGCTTGGCCCCCCCCACCGGAAGACAGAACATCGATGCGGTTTTGGCCGATTCGCTTGGTTCCAAAACTCCCATCGTGTCCGCTAGCGCCGGTCCCGGTCGCGCCATAACCAACGAACGTGAATATCTTTCCAACCTCGTCACTTGTTCGATAGATGTCATAGCGGTCGGCACCCATGTCCCCCGGCCCGGACGGGGCCAGCTCAGGCAGGAGAAGGAGGGCGATGTCGTTGCCGGCTCGGCCGTCACCGTTCCAGGCCGGGTAGATCCGATAATCCGCCTGGGGAACCGTAATGGTTCGCGTTCGCAGACCGTTCGGCGCGCTCGGATCGCGCAGATCGAAATTAACCATGACGCTTGCGACATCAATGTTACCGTTGAGGTCCGTGAGACAGTGGGCCGCCGTAAGGATATGCCGGCCCGACGGAAGTAACGAACCTGTACAATTCATGCGCACAACCCCGTCAAAGCCCAACTCCTGCGGCGGAATCGAATACGCCCCAACGACGGGCGCCAGGCGCTCTTCCATCGCCTCCAGGCGCGGCAAGAAACGCGATTTGCGCAAGCTTGTGGGTGATTTGCTGGAAGGCCGGCGAATTGATTGACGCGACATAGCTAGTTCCTCCATTCGGGTTCGGCGCGCAGCCCGGACCACAAAACGCAGTAAAGAAGTAAGCAATGCACCAACTGGTCCCGCACCGTGCGGGCGCCGGAGGTCCACGTTCCGGCCGAACCAGTGATTCGGCGTTTACGCGATGCCGCGAGCGTGAGTCCGTCGCGGCCAACGCTTCGCCGTAAGAACAATGCCCGTTCGGACGGCGGCCGGACAAAATCGGTGGGAAGAAGTGCGGTCACCGATCGCCGAAACTCACATCGTCTACGGCAGTAACGAGTTGGTCGCCGGTTTGCGACCGCATTACCGGCCTGAGCCTAGTACCCTTCATTGCCCCGGGACGGCTGGGTTCGACAAGTGGCGCGGGCGGGGGCGGCGCCGGTATCGGTGGCGGCTACGGGGGGGAGAACGGGTCTGTTTCCGGCGGTTTCGGCTCCTCGAGGCCCGGCCGCGGGAGGTTGTAGACGTTCAGCTCATAGTGAGCCGGGTTATAGTCCTGCGTATCAACTACCGTGCCGGGTTTGAGGCTAGTATGCAAGTTTAGTGTGTCGACACGCGGGCTCTGCTCGCCCCGTGAATTATGAAGTGTGTCATCGATCCGCGCGTTCCGAAGGCGTCACGAGGCCCCGTGCGGGGTTTTCGTAGGGAGTTTTCCCCGCCACAGCTCCGCCTGCTCCGGCTTGTCCCAAGCCTCGTAGAGGCGCACCAGTGATTCCACCGTTTCTACGAGACGGGGCTTACGGTTCCACGGAATCTTGGCCTCGCGCTGCTTCATTCCCTCGTAGCCCGCTAACAAAAGTGGTTCAGCTTCGGCATACTTCCCCTGGCCGAGCAGGCTACCGCCGAGCAGCGACTTGGTGTGAAATGTTTTCCAGTCGTCGGGCTGCTTTCGTTCGCGAATGTTCAAAGACTCACGCAACAGCGGCTCGGCGTCACTGAACTGATTTTGAGCTTGGTACAGCGCCGCAAGGTTGTTCAAGGAGTTGAGCGAGTCGGGGTGCTCGTTACCGAGGACACGGCGGCGCACCTCGAGGGTCTTGATAAAGAACGTCCCGGCGTCGGCGAATCGACCTTGGACTTGATGCAGCGAAGCGAGGTAATTCATGGAGGAAAGGGTGTCTGGATGCTCCTCGCCCAGGACACGACGACTTATTTGAACTGCTTCCTCGAAGAGCTGCTCGGCCTTAGTGTACCGGCCCTGGGCCTGGTAAAGCAAAGCCAAGGTATTTCTGAAACTGATCATGTAGGGGTGCTCTTCCCCCAGGACACGACGGCCGACTTCTAGATTTTTAACTTTTAGTTCCTCGGCTTTGGCGAACTGGCCCTGTTCCTGGTACAGTCCCGCCAGATTCATCATGCAAAGGAGTGTGCTAGGGTGCTCCTCTCCCAAAACGCGAGTATGGATTTCCATCACTTCGACGAAGAGCGGCTCCGCCCTAGCGAACCGGCCCTGTTCCCAGTACAAAGCGGCTAGATTGTTCAAGGAAGCTAGAGTGTGTCGGTGCTCTTTTCCGAGACTGCGACGACGGGCTTCCAGCGTTTCAACGAAGAGCGGCTCGGCCTTGGAATGCTCACCCTGAGCCCTGTACACAATCGCCAGGTTGTTCATGTCGACGAGCGTCTCATAGTGCTCCGGCCCCAGAACTCGGCGGCTGATTTCCAGCGCCGCTACAGAAAGCGGCTCGGCCATCGCGAACTTCCCCTGAGAAGAGTACAGACGCGCCAGTAGGTTCAACGAGGCGACCGTGCGGGGGTGCTCCTCCCCTAGGACTCGGCGGCGGAGTTCTAAGGCGCGTTCCGCGTGCGGCTGGGCGGCTGCGTAATTGCCGAGCGCGCTATAGGTTTCGCCTATGGTCATCCGGATGGCGGCCTCGATAGTCGGTCGCTGCTCGAACTTGCCGGCGATACGGGCCGCTGCGCGCTCCAGCAGCTCTTCCACCGTCACCTGCTTGTTGCGGGCGTTCTTTTCCGGCGCCGCCTCGGCGAGCAGGTCTACCTGGAGGAAGTCGTTGATCGCATTAGCAATTGCTGCTTCTTCGCTGGCGCGCTCTTTCTCGGCGACTGCCATGTCGCGCTCGATGCGTGTTTCTGTCTCGGCGGCAAGGGCGTCCCGCTTGGCTCGAGTTGCGACGACCGCTTGCCAGGTGGCGACCGCAGTCCCCGCCACCAGCGCCGCCACAACTACCGACGCGGTCAATAGCGCCGCTTTATTCCGCCGGGCGAATTTCCGAAAGCGATAAGCCGCGGACGGCGGACACGCTTGTACCGGCCGGCCCTCCAGATATCGCCGAAGGTCATCCGCCAATTCTCCGGCCGACCCGTAACGCTTCGCCGGTTCCTTGGACAGGCACTTCAGGCACACCGTCTCCAAATCTCGCGGCACGGCCGGATTCAACGTGCGGGGCGAAACCGGCTCGCGGTCCATGACCTGAGCGAGGGTTTCGATCGCGGTCGCGGCTTTGAACGGCGGACGGCCCGTCAGGCACTCGTAGAGAATCACGCCGAGCGAATAAACGTCCGCCGCCGGTCCAACATCTTTCGCGCCGCGGCATTGCTCGGGGGCCATGTAGCTCGGCGTGCCGAGTAGTTGGCTGGTCTCCGTGACGCCGACACTGGCATCGAGTCGCTTCGCCAGGCCGAAGTCGCTCACTTTGGGAGTCAGGAGACAGGAATCAGGAGTCAGTGTCGCACCTCGATCCCCGACCCCTGACTCCTGGCTCCTGACTCCTGAAAGCAGGATGTTGGCCGGCTTCAAATCCCGATGCAAGATTCCGTTTCGGTGGGCGTGATCGATGGCATCGGCCAATCGAGCCAGTGTCTCCGCGGCGACGCGCGGTTCCAGCGCTGCGGTTTGCAGGCGTTGATCGAGACTGCCGCCGGCGACAAATTCGAGCACGAGATAGGGCCGGCCGTCTGTCTCGCCAAAGGCATGCACTTCCACGATGTTCGGATGCTTGAGCCGGGCGACGGCTTCCGCCTCGGTGCGGAATCGTTGCCGCGCCTGTTCCGATGCGAATTCCCCGGAAAGGAGCACTTTGACTGCGACTTCTCGGTTCAGCTTCTCATCGCGCGCCAGGTAGACGACGCCCATTCCGCCTCGACCGAGTTCGCGGACCATATGAAAACCGGGGATTTGTGGCGGCGCCACACCGTTCGCCGATTGCAACGTACGGTGAAAGTCGAACTGAGCCGTCAGCGCGTCGGTCAGGGAAGGAAAGCGCTGGGCGAACTCGCTCAATTCCGGCAGCGTCCCATCGAGTTCTTCGCGCAGCAACACCTCGCCGTAGATCAGCACCAGGACGGCTTCCGTATCGCGGCTGATATTGGGATGTCGATTCAGGAACTCTTCCACCGGCGCGCGGTCGCCGGCCCGCCAACGCTGCACCTGCTCGGCGCGAATGTTCGCCAATGCGGTGTCGGGCGAAATCATCATGGTCGAATCGGCGCTCATGTTTCGTCCTCGAGCCCGAGCCCGCACAAGACAACGTCCAGTGCGCGCCGCAGTTGCTTTCGCCGGGCTTCGGGTGTGCCCCCGACATGCTCGGCGACTTCACTCCAAGTGCAACCGTCGGCGCGGAGTTCGGCGATCTTTCGCTCATCGGCCGGGAGGCCCGTGCGAACCGCCTGCAGCAGTTTGCGGCCGGCCAACGATCGTTCCGGCGATGGCTCGGCGGAGGCGACATGTTGGAGCCACAAGTCGCCGACCGAAACATCGCGGCGAGTATCGCGGCGGAGCCGGCGAAGGTTCCGCGCCCGCCGGCCGACTTTGCGCCCTCTGTCTTGTACCTTGCGCTGCTTCCGCTTACGCCACAGATTGAGAGACATAGTGAGACTCCGCTATGAAAAAAAGTGGCACCCGCCCCAACTTACTTGCGGGCGGCAGACTGGATCCACGAGGCCGTAATCGGGTTCGAGATTCACGTGCCAGAAGGTATATAACCATCGGCACCTTTCAGCCGTCATCAAACGACGTATTCTCCTCTAGCTCGACTTGACAAGCGTTGGAGTTGGCCATCGTAGGCTCGATACACCGTGCCATAACTACCAGAACCAACCTTTTCTTTGATCCGATACCTGCCGAGTTCTGTCGGCATCTCCAATTCAGGACTCACTGGAAAGTCTGGGCCGGTGGAGGCTGCTTTCTGCGACGAGTCCATCTCACCGGTCCGTGCCGCGAATTCGAAAATGAGCCGTTCGATCAGCTTTCCATCGCCAGGGAATCGCTGTCGAAATTCGTCCTCGATTCCGGACTCATTGTTCTTTCTTCGGTATGAGTACTCGAGCCCCAACAATTCGAGGAACAGGGCGTCTCGGGCTTCGGCAGGCGTTTCTGCCAGGTACTCCTCGGGCTTGGGTCGTTGGCCGGCTCTCCAGCCCTTTTCGAACTGGGAGCAAATCACTTCGAAGTGATCGCGTGGAATTGGAGTGGCGGACTCGTTCGATGGCTTCGGGCCATGAGTCATGGGCTGGCAGTCCTCTACCGAACGCGAAGCGAGTGGATACCGAACATTAGAAGCAATTCGGCCGGAAAATCAACCGATTTCCGCGGCGGGGGCGACACGAGGAGTGATCTGCAAGTTCGAGGTTGCGGCCTCCTATTTCATCGTTCGCCATTGAACGCTCGCCGAATGACTCGAATATTGAGAAAATCTGCTCAGCCAAATGATTGTCGCCGTCGTCAAAGTTGATGTCAACTAGCGCGGGCGATTACTTCATTAATACCTTCGCATGGGACCTGATCACCGGAGATGTTAACGGCGACGGTGCCGTCGACCTGATCGCTGCCGGGTGGGACATCAAGATTTTGCTGGGCCAAGGTGACGGCACGTTCGTCAATGGCGCTAGCTGGAGCGACGCCGGTCCATGCGTGACGGCGGGAGACTTCGACGCCGATGGCACGCTAGACCTGGCCGTGGCGGACGAGCTGTCTACGGTGGCGGGCGGCGAAGTAAATGTGTGGCTAGGGAACGGAGATGGCACCTTCGCGTTCAACCTCTCCTACCCGGCGGCAAACGACCCCCAGGCAATGGTGAGCGCGGACCTCAATGGCGACGGTGACTTGGATCTGGCAACGGCGAACGGGGCTGGCGGAGGCATAAGCCTGCTCAAAGGAGTGGCAGGAGTGGGAGACGGCCGGTTCATGCCCATAACCGGATTTGTCGTCGGCCACGCGGTCCAAGAAGTGGCGGCGGCCGATCTCGACGGCGATGCCGACATTGATTTGGTCGTTCCCAATGGAACCCCGGACGGCACCGTTTCGGTCTTGCGCAATCGCGGCGATGGTTACTTCCAGCCGGCCATCGCCAGTTTTACGACCGGTGTCGCATTCAACGTCGAATCGGCCGATTTCAACGGTGACGGCACGCCCGATCTAGCGGTCACCGGGGGAGCTCATTATGGTGTCCCTGCCAACCAAGTGATCGTCAACCTCGTGAGTGCGGACGGGCCCTTGGGCACGCCGGTCAACTATACGGTGGGCAATGGCCCCGGAGGATTGGTAGCCGCGGATTTCAACAATGATGGCTTCCCCGATCTGGCCACTGCCAACGGTGGCGCGAACACCATCAGCGTGCTGATGAACAAAGGCGACGGCACTTTTTTCCCAGCCAAATCCTTCGCCGCCGGTCAATCGCCGGCCTCAATTGGGTCTGCGGATTTTACCGGCGATGGAAAGCTCGACATCGTCGTCACAAACCACACACAGAGTCAAACGCTTCGTCTGCTACGTGGCACGGGCAGCGGTCGATTTCGCGCCCGCAGAGTTTTGAAGCCGGCCCGTATCCTGGCGTCTTGACCATCGCCGACTTCGAATCCGATGGTGACGCAGATGTCGCGGTCGTTGGCTGCCCCATACAATGCGGTGATGTTAGGCTTGTCTTGGGTGACGGCAATGGCTCATTCGCTAGTCCGGTGTCATATCCTGTCGATTACAGTCCGTCCGACATAGAGGCAGCCGACGTCGACAACGACGACATACTTGATCTTGTCGTCCTCGCCAACGGCAACGTGTATTTCTTCCAGGGCCTTGGCAACGGCACATTCTCAATCAACTTCATCTACAATCCGGGCGGGAGTGGCCTTGAGGTCGCGGATTTCAATCGCGACGGCGCCGTCGACCTGGCTCTCACGCACCACCTAGTGCCTTTGAAACTAATGGTCGGAAACGGCGATGGCACATTCCAGATTCCGCAAAGCTACACGACCGGGGATCTTTACACGGATGCGGAAGCGGCGGATTTCAACGGCGATGATTATCCCGACCTGGCGATGAATCGGCTGTACACCGAAGACGTGATCGTGGCGCTCAACGCCGCCGACTGGCCGCCGCTGCCGATCGGCGACGGGCCGGGACCGTTCGCCCTGCTGGACGTCAGCGACACCACGAAGATGTTGCATCCGACCACCAGCCCGACGCAAACATCTCGCCGCTCAACGATTAGTCCCGTGGATGAGGACGCAACAGCGATGGCGACTCGGCCGAAGTATGTGTCGCGTAGCATCGCTCGCGTCGCGCATACCGAGACGATTACCGCTGCATTGGATGTGCTTTCGACCGAGTTGACATAGCTACGAAGAACATGCTGGCTAACGACAGGAGGAACCGTGCGATGAGAAACCGACTGACCCGCGTTCATCTCGGTCATCGGCTGCGGCTGGAATCTCTAGAAGTCCGCCTACAGCCGGGGGATGCTCTGCTAGGTGTTTTGTTCGGGACGGCGGCATTGCCGGGCGACACGCCCGCGACAAGGGAAGCCGGTGAAGCGACGCCATCCGTGTCGATCCTGTCCAAGGACGATTTGGATGTTCTTGAACTGATGAGCCCGCCCTCGGAGATCGTGCCGGTACGCGAGTCTCCTCAGCTTTCGCGACGATCGACGGAGTTGATGGACGGTGTCGAGACGCTTCTAGGTCCCGACACCGCGAGGCACATCAGCATCAATCCAATCATGCCATCATCGGGTGGACAGCACTTCGTCGCTAATGCGTCGTCAAATGTAGGGATGTCGCGGGACGCGAAGCCAGGCGTGTCCGTGCTTCCAGGAGAATTATCGAAGCCGCTGTCCCTAAGTCCAAATGCTGCGCGAAAGGGCGCACCGACCCACGACGTTCATAAGTCGCAATCAACGGCACGGGATTACGGCAAGCTGCCGCTGACATTCGAGGCGAACATGGGACAAACCGATTCCCGCGTGGATTTCATTGCACGCACGGGCGGCGGAACGGTTTTTCTGACGCCGACCGCAGCGGTGTTCTCCATCACCAAACCGGCAAGCGTCGATGCGTCAGCACGACGTGACCTTGCCGAACGCGGCGGGCGTACGCCGCACGGCTCGCCAGAAACGAATGGCGTCGCGCTACACATGCAGATCGTTGGCGGAAACCCCAACGCGACGCCGGTTGGCCATGACCGGCAACCCGGTATCGTCAACTACTTCGTCGGCAACGATTCGTCGCAGTGGCACGCCAACATTCCGACCTTCGGCGGTGTCGAGTATCGGGACGTCTATCCTGGCATCGATCTGGCTTACTACGGCAACAATGGACAACTGGAATACGACTTCATCGTCTCCCCGGGTACAGATCCGAACGGGATTACGTTGAACTTTGCCGGGGCGGACGGTGTGGACATCAACCCGCAAGGCAATCTAGTCGTGCACACTGCCATCGGCGACGTCGTACAGCAGAAGCCTCTGACGTACCAGCAAGTGGGCGGGACACGGCAAGAGATTACGAGTCGGTATCATTCGGAAGGGGCGAGTGTGCGGTTCGAGCTAGGGTCGTATGACACGTCACGACCCCTGATAATTGACCCGCTCGTGCTGGGCTACTCAACGTACCTGGGCGGACCGGGCGGTGCAGAAGATGGACGCGCAATCGCGGCAGATAGTGCCGGCAATGCATACACGACCGGTTCGACTACGTCGACCCAGTTCCCTGTCACACCGGGAGCCTTCGACGCAACGCTCAATGGCAATGCTGACACGTTCGTTGCCAAATTGAACGCGGCGGGCTCGGCGCTCGCCTACGCCACATACCTCGGCGGATCCGAGGCTGAGGTAGGCGAAGGGATCGCCTTAGATGATGATGGGAATGCCTACATTAGTGGGACGACGTATTCGACCGACTTTCCCACTACACCGGGTGCGTTCGACACAACCTTTGGTGGTGGGTGCTCCCCAAGCTCTCCCTGTCCGGACGCGTTCGTCGTCAAGCTCAACGCCACGGGAGCGGCCCTGGCTTATTCGACATATTTGGGGGCAAACGGCTCGGACGTTGGCGGTGGGATCGATGTGGACGCGGAAGGGAATGCCTATGTGACTGGGACCGCTTCCAACGTGTTCCCGACCACGCCCGGTGCGTTTGATTCGGGAAGTTGCGCCGGCGACGCCTTCGCCACGAAGTTGAATGCAGCTGGCTCCGCGCTCATCTACTCGACCTGCTTGGGCGGAAGCTCATGGGAGAACTATGAGTCTCCAGGCGATAGTGCCACTATCTATCGCCCGGCCATCGTCGTGGACGGTAGTGGCAATGCGCACATAACCGGCTCTACCAACTCCACCGATTTTCCGACTACCCTCGGGGCCTTTGACACGACGCACAACCACGGCAATGACGCCTTCGTGACCAAACTGAATGCGGACGGGTCTGCGCTCATTTATTCGACCTACCTAGGTGGGGGCGCGATATTCAATGGCGGTGCGGACTATGGCACCGGAATCGCTTTGGATGCCAGCGGCAACGCATTCGTGACGGGAATTACCTTCTCTGCTAACTTCCCTACGACTCCCGGTGCCTTTGACACGACGTATAATTCCGGCGGCAAAAGCGACGCCTACGTAGCCAAGTTCGATGCAACAGGATCCGCCCTTGTCTACGCCACATACTTGGGAGGGGTCGGCCAGGACGTTGGGCATTCGATCGCCGTTGATGCCAGCGGATCCGCTTACGTCACAGGCTACACGGTCGCGTCCGACTTCCCGACGACGGCGTTGGCTTTCGACACTTCGAGTAATGGGGGGGAAGATGCTTTCGTCACCAAGCTCGATCTCGCCGGTACTGCCCTCAGCTACTCGACATATCTCGGCGGTTCGTCGTCCGGGCTGGTCGGCGGCGACTACGGTAATGCGATCGCCATAGACAGCGGCGGAAGTGTCTACGTCACAGGACAAACATTTGGGTCGGACTTCCCAACGACGCCGGGTGCCCTCAAACGGCGCAATCGTTTCGGCCAAGCCGATGCCTTCGTGACTAAGTTCGCAGAGGCCTGAGGTGTTACGAGCCTCGCACGCTCTGGGATTCGACGAAGGGTTTTTCGATGAATGGACCCAGTAGTGGCAGAGTGGGTGCGTTATGTGGCCCCTTGCCCAAGTCCCCGGAATGCTAGCGCGAACGGCGCTGCCAATAGCATCAAATAGATTGCAATGGGCAGGTCGGCCCCGGCGTTATGATAGCCCGTGAAAAGCAGGCCCGGCAAAAGGATTGCACACGCAGGTACGGCTGCTTCCCCCATCTTAGAGTAATCGACCTTCCATGCGCCGATCGCCGCTCCAATCAAGACCGCTGCAAGAACGCCGCCCAGTTGTGCGAAGCTCAAGATCCCGGCACGTTCAAGAAGTCCGCCAATTGCCCCCGAAATCAGCGCCAGGATTCCAAGGAATGCGAAAGGTCCCCAGAAACGTGCAGCAATTCGAAGACTGTTCCAAAGAGCGACGATCACGACGCTGACGCCAACCGTCCAAGCGAAACGCTGATACGGATTCGCAATTTCAGCTTGGCAAAGAAGGATGGCCACAATTACGGTGATCGAACAACGCACTAACAGGCGCACGAGCGCGGACAAGCAGACAACATTCTCGACTATGCCGGGCGCCAATCCCAATAGGGCTCCGGGCAGCAACCAGTGCCAGCCATACTCGGGCAGTAAGAAGTCCCAACGGATCTGTCCCGACGCAGCCAAAGCCAACCAACCCGTACAAAGACCGGCGGCTATCGCGAGGCTGCCAATTGCATCCCCGCGACGCCCGATTCGCGCCCCAAGGAAAATGACAACGAAGGCGGCGACGGCCGGTATGACCAAGCCGTGAAAGACGGCGTGAAGAATCATTCCTGGTGATGGCAGCACAGAGACGGACTACTTACGAGCGATTTTTGCTGAAACCCGAACCGTAACGATCTTGTCAACCATCTCGGGCCTATAGGTGATCCCGTGCTCCGTGCGGTCAAATGTAAAGGTGCTCTCGATCGCAAGGTGGTCCGACGTTTCAGTGATCTTAGCCGGAAAAGTGATCGACTTCTTGGTCCCATGCAATGTCAAATCGCCTGTGACCTGGTGAGTATCGCTTCCTGAGGATGACGGTTCGATTCGGGTCGACACGAATGTGGCATTGGGATGCTTCTTCACTTCGAAAAAATCCGGGGACTTCAAATGAGCGGTGAGTTTTTCGGTGTCGGAGTAGAGGGAATCAGTGTCGATCTCGAGTGTAATCACATTAGCGGTGATTGGGCTTTGAATCGGGTTTACCGATCCGGTGAATTGGCGAAATCCTCCATCGTGTTTGCCGCCCTTCTTTGTGCCAGTCCATTCGATTTTGGTGTTCTGTGGATTGATGTTTCCCGCACCGACATGTGCCGCACCAGCACTTACGACGGTATCGCTTTTGTTATTTGGACCGCATCCAACGATGACAACGAAGAGCATCACGACACCCACTCGACATGCGTCCATTTCGGTCCTTTCTAAATACTCGATGCGGGAGCGCTGATTCTCCCAAGGTAGTCTGCGCAAGAATGATATTGATACAGGCCCTTACCAACGCCGGCCATTGCGAGCGTGATTCCCGGGGGCATCAAACCCTTGGCAGTGGTTGGGGGGGCTCGCAATCGGGGCGATGCTTCGAAGAACACGTCAATTGTCACTTCGGGCGACGTTTACCGCTCAGTATCGAGGCTTACGATTGACATTCGCCTGCCGAGACCCGATGCTAGGAATCTCTCGAATGTGCACGTCATGCCTGACCGTGCCCGACCCTTGATCGGTAACGATGACGTCGGGAAAACGGTCATTGTTTAGGTCGCCGGCGGCGATCGCCTGGGATGTCATTCCGGCCGTAAACGACAAAGCGGGTTGAAAGGCTCCATCCCCATTACCCAACAGCACACTGAATGTATCCCCATTGCAAGTCGTTGTCGCGATGTCCATGCGGCGATCGCGATTGAAATCCGCAGCAACTGGAAAGCACTGATCATTCCCCCCAGTCGCATAGAGAGCAAATGGTTGGAACGTTCCATTGCCGTTCCCGAGTAAGACGCTTGCCCTAGCGCTATCTAATGCAACGACGACATCGAGCCGCTGATCCCCGTTGAAATCCGCAAGCCGGTTGATGCGCCGCCGGTTGCAAAATCGGTCGGTGGGAGGAAGCTGCCGTTGCCAGCATTCAATAGGACGCTCACGGTTTGGCTAGTTCGATTGTCGACGGCAAGATCCAGCCAGCCATCATCGTTCAAATCGCCAGTGGCAACGCCTCGCGGATGCGAGCCTACCGCCAGCGCGACCGGCGCTTGACGACCCGAAGTACCGCTTCGTTACCGACAATGAGCCGGTAGCGATCCTGCATCACGGCGATCCTTTTTACCGGATGACGGGAACGCACCCGCGTCAATTGCGAGGTTCGGAAAACGTCGAACTTCACACGGCATTCACTTTCGTGTGTTGCCCCTCTAACGCACGCCCCCTCGATCCGATATGACTTTGGTAGAGCGAATCTCGTCCGAGCGGGTGCATCTTGCTCGGTTTTCATGCAAAGACAAGGAGCGCATCATGGCAGAAACGAAAACAGCAAACGAAACGGATGAAACGAATCCAGACTTGGCGACGGTGAGCGGGGTTTCAGCGGGCGCTGCTGTCGGTTCGTTGCTCGGCCCACTTGGGGCTGCAGTAGGGGCAATGGTTGGCGGTGTTGCGGGCAAGAAGGTAGGAAAGGGATCAATTAAGCGAAGTTCTACCTCTCGAACCACGAAGAAGGCGGTCGCGAAGTCGAAAGGCACCGCGAAAAAGGCGAATTCCGTGGCGAAGAAAGCGATGGAGTCTGTCAAGAAAACGACAACAACCAAGAAACGACCGCGGACGCAAAAGTCCTCCGTCAAGAAAACCACATCGAAACCAACCAAGAAACGACCGACGAGGCGGAAGAGGTGACCTCGCCTCTTTCACGAAATCCGTCGGCAAGTGGATTACGCGGAAAACAACGACCGTGCCGGGTTGCAGCCATCACCTCCCCACTCAATTGTTCGGATCAGCCTGCGAAGTGACGAATACCTGTTCCGGCACTGGGACTACTCCTCATCCTCGGCCGAGTGCCCGTCCCGAACGGAGGTCGGCGCGGTCAAATAAAGCCATGGCGGCACACTCGATGTTCGAAACTCGCCTACAATGAGCGCGGATAGTCATCGCCGACCACAAGGCTTGCCACAATACAAGAAGCGACGACATTGATTCTGGGACACCCACGAAGGCGGCGGGAGCATGGCCGAGCCACCGACTGATCCGGAGATCCGACTTAACGAGGATGATTCGCATTCTCGTTCCCTTGAAAGTCGGCCGATGCGCGTGGCTAGTTTCGGCCTCACCGACCAAGGACGAGTCCGAGATGCGAACGAAGACCAATTCTTGATCGCAGAACTGCGTAAAGCCATGTTGATCCGTCAATCGAGCGTACCGCAGTCGCCGACGCAACATAGCGATGAGCGCGGTTACTTGTTTCTCGTGGCAGATGGCATGGGCGGGCACCGCGCCGGCGAACGTGCAAGCGCTGTGGCAATAGAAGCGATTGAGGACTTCGCGCTCAACACCCTCAAATGGTTTTTTCATCTTCAGGGGCCCACAGAGCCCAACATCTTGACCGACTTCCAAGCGGCCCTTCGACACGCCGACATTCGAGTCTACGAAGAGAGCGAAGCGCGACCCGACCGATACGGGATGGGACAACGTTGACGTTGGCGTATGCCCTAAATTCCGACTTATACGTCGCACATGTCGGAGACAGCCGGTGTTATCTCTATTGCAATGGTAAGCTGTTCCGGCTGACGCAGGACCACACCTTGGTCGGTGAGATGGTTCGACAGGGAACGCTGTCGCCGGCACAGGCCGCAAAACACCATTTTCGGCATGTCATAACCAACGTGGTCGGCGGCCGAGAACTTGGCATCACCGTCGAAACACACAAGGTTCGATTGGGATCGGGCGATCTGATGTTGCTCTGCTCCGACGGACTGACCGAAATGGTTCCCGAGGAACAGATCGCCGCAATTCTTCAAGACCAGCCGGATCTGCAATGTGCCTGCGAACGGCTGATTGCAGCCGCGAATGATCGTGGAGGTAAGGACAACATTACGGTGGTCGCGGCGCGGTTTCTTGCCGCGGAGTAAACCGTGGCGGTCCGTTTCGACCGGGCACAGATGCTCATGCTTTCTTCCGTATGCGGCTAGTTGGGTTTCTGCTCCCGATAATGAAGCCACTTCCACGAGAAAGGGTCCCTTAACAGCGATAATAAACCACGTTCGGTCGATGGGACCGAGGCGATCTACCTAGGACGGTCCCACGACATTCTTGTCGCCCCTTTGATTGATCCTTTCGAGTGCCGCGGTGGCGGTTGCGCGGATCGTGGGCTCTGGGCTTTCGTTTGCTAGCTTACGCAATTCGGGGATGGCCTCCGCTGCTGCTGGACCAATTTCACCCAACGCCCACGCCGCGAGAAATGAAGCGGAGTGGTGCACGTTGCTTGCGAGCCTTCGGAGGGCAGTAATCACGTCGGGCCGGGATGACTTGAGGATCGCGAGGGTCCTCGTGGCATTAGACTGAAGCAACCAGTAGTCGAACTCCTCAAGCGCGACAATCAACGAAGAGACGGCCGCGTCATTTGCAACTCCGATTTTGCCGATTGCTTCGGCAGCGAGGGCAGCCACATGCCGCTGCTGATCATTGACGGCGAGAGCGAGAGCGTCGAGGGCAAGCGGAGATCCGATATCACCCAGCGCGTACACGATGCTTCGTCGCGTCTCTTCATCCAGTTCGCTAGGCAGTGCGGCGGCGAGCGCCGTCACTGCTTCATCGGGAACCGCTTTGATCTTCCCAAGCGTTTGCGCGGCTTGGCGTCGCGTGTCACGGTCCGAATCGCCGAGCAGGCGACACAACGAAGGTGCGGCGCTGTTCGCAAGCGATCCGTATTTCTCTAGCGACGCCGCGGCCGTCCTTCTGACCCCCGCATGTGGGTCGTCAAGGAGATGAATGAGTAATGGGATCGCCTCCTTATAGTCGGGGGCGAATTCCCTCAGAAGACTTGCCGAGCGTCCTCGAACAGCTGCTTCAGGGTTCTTCAACGCCTCAAGCAGATGGGGAATCGCAAGTTCTCCCATCTTGAGAACCGCTTCACCCGCCGCGCCGCGCACCCCTTCGTCCGGATCTTCGAATGCGCGCATGAGGCGTCGGAGTGCGCGCTTCGCGGGGCGACCAAGTTCACCTAGGACCCGAACGGCCCTTCTCCGATCGTCGGCGTCAGGCACATCCATTGCCTGGATGTGCCTCTGTATACGCATCTCGACGTGGTCCGAGCTTTTAGTTCCGGTTTCGCGAAGCTCGAAGACCTCAGGATTAGTACCTCCATCGGCTTCCTGCAAGGAACAGCTCTCCGAATCTCGAGCGAACCGCCAACCAGACGACCGATCGAACACGGCTTTCCGGGGCCAGTGGCGAAGAGAACCTCGCCTGCGCGAAACCTCGAGCATGCCTGCGCTGTATCCGTGTCGACGATCCTGAGTATCGTTGAAGAATTCGAGCCCGAATAGGGAGCAGCCCTGCCACTGCCGAAGCGCCCTACCACCCCCAACGGTGGTCGTTCGGATAACGTTTTCGTGCATATGACCGAAAAGGTGGAGGAGGAACCGGCCCGCCGGATTGATTTCTGGATACACTCTTTGGTGGATGTGCGGGAAGAACCAGTTCGGAGGCTGATGGGTGAGCAAAATGCAAGCGTCTCTGTCAGCGCACCATCCGGGCGGGTCGCCACCGCACACAGCATGGAGTTGCGACGCGTCACAGGCGAGGCGAGCTTCGAAACTTCCGGGGACAAGTTGCAGAAATGTTGTGTTGAGGCCCACGATCCCAATGCGCAGACCTTCGGGCGTCATTAAGGTTGTCGAATAGTCTCCAGAAAGAATACCCTGTTGAAATTCGAGCCGTTCGCTGTATGGGTTTTGCGACCACCACGACGCATAATGCTCAAAGGCCTTGGCAACAACCAACCGGTACGGATTGGTGTCGTTTTGCCAAAAGCGAGTCGCTATCTCCTGAAATCTGTCCCCAATCGTCATTTGTCGAACCGACGGATCTTCTTCGTCTGAGCGAGCAAGATCGTGGTTGCCAGGGACGGCGAGTAGGACAGGATTCGATCCGAGGCGTCGAAGCACATCCCAGAGCGGTCCAAGTACCTGTTCTTCCATCGCTTGGAATTCTTCTCTTGTTCCCCGCTGCGTGAAATCACCCGTGAAAAAAACGGCGTCCCAAGGTCCGGTTTTTTCTGCAATTGAATTGGAGGTCGGAGAAGAAGGCGTCACGGATGTTCTGCCAGAAGGTCTTCTGTCCTGCCAAACCAAAGTGAAGATCTGTGAGATGCAGCCAGCGAAAGGGCTTGTTCGGCACGGCAGTTCCCCTCGCATCGAGGTTCTCGACATTTCGGAGCCAGTTAATGATGCGGTCGCAGACCCTCGCCCCGACGACGCAGATCGGAAAGCGTCGGGAGCGGCAATTTGTTCCGGATCCATCGATGGGAGCACCACTACCAATCCGCTAGATAGCTTGTTTCCGCCGGCTCTCATGATACAATGAAAGCAGTGCTTTGGCCGGATGGCCACCTTTCTTACGTGACCTTCCCACCGTGGGATTCGTCATTTAACCTATCTGACCATCCAATTTGAAGCAGTGCCCGGCGTCTGCTGAGTCCGCGCACCATGGCCTGTTTTCCCCTTAACAGCTTGCACTTACTGAGACCCAGGGTGGAGACGTGATGCCACGTCCTCCGCTTTGGATTTTATTGAGATTGACGCTGGGTTGTTCGGACGGAGCGATAGCCTTTGGTTACGCGTCGACTGTGGGTTGAAGGCATCCTTGTGGAAAAAATGATCCCAACGCAGTCTGCAGTGAAAGAATTGACCCTGAACACACCCAATAATAACCTTCTGTTGGCGTACCTGACCGACCTGGAACTGGAAGTAGATCGTCTCCGGAAGCAGGTACAGGTCGTCCAACATGAGGCACGTGTAACCCTAAAGCGGATCCAATTGCTATGCGCAAACGCGGCACGGGCAGGTAACTCGCTTCCACCACTGGCCGAGATCGACCAAACTACCAAGCAGTTGGCGTCGGTGTTGCACGACGCGCAAGAACCCCCCGGCTACCATCCCTCGCACGATCAGGTGATTGCTATCGCGGTGCGCCCGTTGGTGGAACAAGTGTTCCGATGGCAGCAACGGCTGCTGGGCGCGGCAGATGTTTTCCTACGGTTGGAGCTGGAATGTGAGCACGTAGAATGGTTCCCGGCTCGTCTGCGCCACATTCTGGACAACCTCATTTCGAACTCTCTCAAGTATCGCGATCCAACGAAGGTCGACGCGTGGGTAAAACTGGAAGTTGGCATCGTACCGGAAGGGTACCAGTTCCGTCTTTCGGACAATGGTGTGGGCTTGCCGGCAGGTGAGAACGAGCACATGTTCGAGCTGTTCTACCGCGCCGCCCCAGCTCGGGCCGCCGGCTTGGGTGTCGGCCTCGCCGTCGTGAAGCTGCTCGTCGAGCGGAGTGGCGGGACGTTAAAGGCGGACTCCGGTGAGGGACAGGGAACCACCATCGTTGCAGTTCTGCCGAGCTATGACGTGAATGATTTTCTTGTCTGAAGGCTGACGGCACGGTGCGAGTTTCCAGGGGAACACTCCGACGTTCTCTTTCAACATGTCTGGGAAAACAATGTCACTGAAACTGCAAGATGAGAAGAACACAGATCAGGGGGAAGTCGAGTTTCCCCAGATGAACCTGGCAATCAGCACAGCCGTAATGCACGCCCTGGGCCGACCCGAGGATCTGCACCGGGTGCAAGTCCGCCGACTATGGACGGATCATTACCGCGTGAACATCTTCGTCGGCGTGGATGCTTCTTCTTCGAAGGTCGCACACAGCTACTTCGTGGTCGCTGACACCGATGGGAAACTCGTCGCTTCCAGTCCAGAGATCACCAGAGAATACTAACCAATTTCGCTATCGAGTCGTCGGACCAGCCCTGCTCCGATGAAGGAACAAGGATGGCAACGAAGAAAACGCTCCGCACAAGAGAGAACGAACTGCGAGTCCTGCTCGCGTCGCCTGCTGGCCAACAAGAACTCCGGCATCTGACGTCTCGCTATCACGAGGTGAGTGGCAAGCCCAAACCGCCACGTGCTTCTGCGATCACCTACATTCTGGTGCATGAGCGGGAGCAGGGGTTGATCAGTGCTTGACCGAGCACGCCATCGGTTATCGCCGCGCCCGCGGTCGCGCAGCCAATTGCGCGAATGCGTCCGCCGCGCCAACACTCCGTCGGATCGTAAGCGTTGAAGCTGCGTTCATGGAGCGGCTGGAGCGCAAATGAAGCGATCGTTTTGAAGGCTCGCCCGTCCCAACATTAGGTGCAGAAAAATGCTCGACGTAGACCAACTGCAGAATAACATCGATGCACTAAACAAGGGCGATGACCCCTCCCGACGAAGAGCGATTCGTGCCTTACACCATGTCGAACAGCAGGAGTGGACCACTGCTCCGACCGCACTATTGCGGCCGCTCGTCTTGTCGCTCCAACGGCAACTGCTCTCTGACATAGCGCGGCCGTTAATTCACAGGGAAGTAGCGACAATCCTTGGCAATATGGGACAACGTTCCAAGTCTGCCGTTCCCCAACTCATCCAGCTACTACGTGAGGAAAATCCTGACGCTGTTCGTGAAACAGCCGCAAACGCCTTAGGAAAACTTGGCGGGAAGGGCGAGCTGCCGTTGACCTCGATGGTCGTGAAGTCGATGGCGGCCAGCACGTCCCAGTGGGCCTTCAAGAACGTCTTCCAGTTAGAAGTCAAACGTCGTTTCGGTGCCGGTTCAATGCCGTGGGCGCGCAGGATGTTGCCGACGGTGGTATCCGAGATGTCATGTCCCAAGTTGGCCAGCGCACCTTGAAGTCGATCGTATCCCCAACTCGGATTCTCGCGCACCATGCGCACGACCAGTCCTTGGGTTTCTTTCGATGTCGGCGGACGGCCCATTTGTGTTCTCCGGTCGCTGAAGTTCCATTTTTGGGCGATGAGCGTTTGATGCCAGCGCAAGATGGTGTCCGGAGTAAAGATGGTACTGATTTCGGCCAATAGCTTGCGGCCCAAGACTTTGCCTTTGAGAGCGAGGCGTCGGCGTTGGTCGTCGCTAAGCAGGATGCGGCGTTTGCCAAGCTTCTCTTTTAGGATTTGATTCTCGGTGCGAAGGAAATCAATCACGTCTTGCTGTCGATGATTGACCCACCCCGCCAAGGTCGCAACGAGGATGTGCCAAGGCTTGATGATGAAGTTCATCAGTGACGACTGACAACCGGACGCGCTGGAGATGTCCCAGCATCAGGTCTTGTACGGCATTTGTCAATCGTCCGGCCGTTGGAAATCGACCAGAGCCGCAGATTGCAAACTCAATCATGATCCCTGCTTGCGCATCGGCCGGTAGAGTCGAGAAGTGGCGCGGTGGGTTAGGCTTCGGCTTGCTTCCGTGTCAGGGTTTCCCCGTTTGTGGCTCAGGAACCGCTTGCCATACTCCGTCTCCACTTCCCGCTCGTCGAACCGGACAGGCAGATTTCCCGCATCCGGCTCTCGGACAAGGAATCACGCTTGGGCCCACGGGACGTTCCGATCCACGAGGCGTAGGGAGATCAATCCCAACTCGGCATGCAAGTAGGGGTCGGGATAGCGTGTATATCCCATGCCGGGTCGCTCGTGTTTTCGGCATAACCATAGACGAAGGCGTTGTCGGGCATGATTCGTCACGTGCCGATACGCGTTGCTCACGGGTCCCAGGCAAAAATAATTGGCCCAGCCCCGGAGCATTTGGTTCAGCCGCGTAACGATGACCGATACATCCTTGGTCCACGTCGCGGCGCGGGTCTCGATGCGCATCCGTTCGCACAAGGAACGAATCGCTTGATTCGACGGACGTTGGCCGATGAAGCGAAAGCCCGTCTGCATCGAATAGCAACGCCCGAACGTGTACCCCAGAAAATCGAACGTTCCCTCAGGCAAGCGGCAGATGTGCGTCTTCTGGTCATTGACGGTCAACTGCAAGCGGCGCATCATCTCGTGCATTGCTGCCAGCGCCTGCGTCGCAGTGCCTTGACAGCAGATTACGAGATCATCCGCGTAGTTGACGATCTTGGCCCGAAGTCGCTGCTCGTGTCCCATGAGCTTCCAACCCAAGACGAATCGACGCATGTAGAGATTACTCAACAAAGGTGAGATCGGAGCCCCTTGCGGACAGCCACGACCTTCGTCCTTATTGCGGGTCGTTCGTTGTCGGCATCCGCGGTCGTCGGTTTCTTCCACCGGAGCTTGGAGCCATCGTTTGATCAGCCGTAACACGTGCCGATCGCTGATGCGCCGCGCCACCGATTTCAAAAGCGCCGCATGCGGAATTCCGTCGAAGTACCCGGACAAATCGGCGTCAATAACCTCCCAATGTCGTGCCTTGAGTAGCCGGTAGACGTGGCCTACCGCGTCCAACGCGCCACGATCCCGCCGGTACGCATACTGTTCCGGCTGCAAGTCCGCCTCGAAGATAGGTTCGAGAACGAGCGTTGCCGCCGTCATGAGCACCCGAGTTTTCACCGTTGGAATGCCTAGCGGACGGCTCCGGCCGGGTTGACCGGGCTTGGGGATGTGCACCCGTCGCACGGCCTCCGGCCGATACCGGTAGGTTCGAAATTCCTCCGCCAGTTCCCGCAGCCATCGTTCTTGTCCATACGCCTCGATGTCCTCGAACGTTTGGCCATCCACTCCCGGCGCACCGCCATTGGCTCGGCTGATGCGGTAGGCGTGTTCCAGCACATCCGCTCGGTAAATCTTGTCGTAAAGGGCATAGAACTGATACTGGGGACATCCCTTCGCTTTCGCGTGTAACGCCTTCTGTAGCTTCTCAACCGTTGGTGGAGGTGTTAGGCTCACGCCAATCTCCTGGCTGTCGCCACTTCGGACGTTGTCCTTGAACTGAGGCCCCTTTGCTCCACCGGCATTACCCGGCTTCATAGCTCGTACGGGCCTCTCCGCCACCCTTGACGGCCCGGCCTGTCTCTCGCGAGCGTCCGGTTGAGAGTCACGCGCTCTCACCGCAAGGGCTTCCCGTGTTACGGTCGATTCCCAAATACAGACATGCCGACACCACTACCCCGGCAAGATCGCTGGGTGCGTTTGTCGCTTCTTCCCCAGACGACGGCGGCCTTCCCTGAAAAACTGCCAGGTCGGCTCTTGCATCTTCGGTATTTCGAGGCCTGCTCGGTGTTCACTTCGCGTTTCGGCCTGCCTGCTTGCTGAGTCACCTAGGTAACTCGCTTCATCAGAGGCTTCGACGGATTTGTTACCTCCTCCGCCGCTCCGATTGCTTCCGGCTGGAGCGACCCGTCGCCGGGTGAGATTCGACTCACAGGGAATCGCCGTCTTTGCACGGCGCACAGTTCTTTTACCGTACGCCATCTACGTGTGTCTTGATGAACGCGAAGATCGCCTCGTGGCCGGCGGGCAGTTTGCCCCTGGTGAAGTATTCGCCGACATTTAGCGTGTGATCCAGGTTGTCGAAATAGGAAAACTGCATCTTCGATTTCCCGGCCTTCTTCGCTTCCTCTTCTAGTTTCCTGACGGCGGCGATGGGCGTGTTCGTGTCGAGTGCTCCGTGAAAGCAGCCGACGGGAATATCCAGCGTCGATAGGAATGCCCAGATCGGCTTGTGGGCGAAATGATCTTTAAACCAATCCTTCGGGACAACCACGGCAGCCGAAGTCTTGGCCCAGCGCTGCAAGACCTCGAAGTTTTCGGAATCGATAGCTTCCAGATAGAGCTTGGTCAAAATGCGCATGTCTTCGACGGCGAACCAGCCATCTCCATTGCGGTCGATAGCCATGAACGGCGCATTCTTGAGCACATTCACGCGGTATTTCTTTGCATCGGTCTCAAATTCCTCTTTGGAGATCTTGCCGTCCTCATCGGTGTCGAAATAGATTCGGTAATTCAGAAAAGCCCCATCGCTCATGATGTACTTGAAGTTCTCACGCATGTTCGTGGCCAGCACGCCATACAGCACCAGACCCGCCACGCACTTGGGCGCACGAGACGCCGTCTCGGCGGCGAGCAAGGTCGATTCGCTCGCACCCATCAACCAGATTGGAGTTGACTCAAGGCCGGATTGCTTCTGTATCACCTCAATGGCGCTGAGGGCGTCGCTCACTTTGTTTTCGAGCGTGCTGGTGTTGTAGACGTCCCAATCGACTTTCTCGAACCGCGGCGGTTTATCCCCCATGCGAATGCCGCGGCCTTCGTAGCTGAAGAACCCGACCTTCATGGCAGGCAGCTTTTCACGGTAGAGATCGTAGTAATTGAAAGTTTCATCGCGGCCCTTCCGCCGTTTCTGGTCCACCGTGGCTCCCTCCGCGGTCTGCACTGAAATCACGATGGCGCGGGGTGAACCGGACGCCGGTAATGTCAGCTTGCCGAACATCTCGTGGCCGTCGCGCGATTTGAAGTGAATTTCCGTCGTCCTCGTTTGCACAGGACACTCTTGAACCGGATCCTTGGCGTTTGCAAAGCAGGCACTGAGTAAGAGGAATAATCCCGATGCTCCGGGCAGAGTGCAGAGATTTGGCATCACACGACTCCTCATCAGGCAGTATGCCCACGGTGACTTAGCTGTCATTAGTTCCCCCAAAAAACAAACCTGGAGGCGACGATCGACTACGCACGGACGCGATCCTGCCACAACCTGGAGAGCAAGAACTTTCTTCAAGCGACTTGAAGTTTCTAGTTCGCCGGCTCTCTAAAGGTACGATGGTTATTACGAATCCTAGAGAAGCGACCGCGATCGCTTCAATGATTTGTTCGCGTTGCTGTCATAAGTCCCCCGCTAGAGCTTCAGTTCTCTTTTTTTCTCACCGGCAGCTCGGAAACCCGTATGTTGCGGAACAATAGATCTGTGCTCGGGTCGTGTCCCTGGATGGAAAGGTGGCCTTTGGTGGTCCGCAGCCCGTTCCGTGGATTCTCGGCCGGCTTGCGGTCATCCGTCCAGTCGACCACCTGATAGTCGTTCACCCAGGTGGAGATGTGTGGACCGTCCGCGACAACGGTAAGAGTGAACCACTCATTGTCATTGCTGATAACCTTGCGGGCCGGCACCCGGCGGTAGATCCCGCCGGTGCCGTAATCCGCGGGCTTCGTAGGGTCGTTTTCCTTGTAACGGTTATGGATCTGGGCCTCATATCCATTCTGGTACTGGCCTGGAATGCAGCGAAAGAAGACTCCGCTATTGCTCCACTTCCCGTTGGTCTTGCAATCCAGTTGCAGCACGAAGTTGTCGAACTGCTTATCGGTTTGCAGATCGCCCGGGCCGTCGGTGAGGCGGATCTCGCCGTTATCCGTCACCGCAAACTTCGACGCCTCCCGCTTGGTTTCGCCCTTGAACGGTTTCCAACCAGTGAAATCCGTGCCGTTAAAGATCGGCTCAAGATGGCGACACCAGTACCGCAGGTCGCGAAGCACAAGCTTTTGCTCGGCAGGGACGTGAAAGGCAATCGTAGTCGACGGAGCGAAGTCACCCTGGACACCAAATCCTTTGGTGCCTCGTGCCCAAACGCTAATGTCGTTAGGTTCCACTTGGGCGGAGAACTGATGCCATCCTTTTTCTGTCTTCGGAGCCACATGTATGAATGGTCTCTCCTTATAAGCGTTGATGGTCAATAATGCATCCTTTGCATCATCGGTCAGGGCATCGAAGCGGAGATTGCCATATCCGAACCGCGTGTTGAACGTCGCCGTCGTCGGCTTTGCGCCCCCCAATATCAATTCGCCATCTTTCACTTGGGCTTCGCCATCGATGTGCCAGCCGAACGTGCTTTCACCGTCAAAGAGTAGTAACCAGAACCAGCGGCGGTCCTCGGTTTCTTGTGGCGACGGCGTATTCGAGTTCCTGTCCGAAATGCTGCCAAAGAACGTAGACCCGACGGCAAGCGCAAGGATCAAGGCACTCGAAAAGTACTTCACGGTTATCTACTCCAAACGAGTCGTGATTGGCCGAGCTCGCGGCGCCGCTTATACCAGTTTCGCGTTTAGATGAATCTCGGTGCCTCTAAGTGCCTTCGAGACGGGGCAGTTTTGTTTCGCGTCTAGGGCCTGTTTTTGAAAAGTGGCATCATTGATGCCGGGAATTTCGGCCTCTGTCTCAAGGTCGATTCTCGTGATGGCAAACGCGTCTCCGACCTTTTCCAGTTTCACTTTTGCAACAGTGTGAATGCGGGTCGGCGTTACGTTCGCGCGCGAAAGTTGGGCAGTCAAGGCCATCGTGAAGCAACCGGCGTGGGCCGCGCCGATAAGCTCTTCAGGATTTGTGGCCGATTGGCCTTCTTCAAATCGTGACTTAAACGAATAGGGGCCATCGAAGGCGCCGCTTCCGACTTTCAGCCGTCCGCTGCCTTGGGCCAGATTACCTTTCCATTCTGCTTCTGCTTTGTGGGTCGGCATAAAGTCTCCTTTCATTCGTGACTAAACTTGTACTGGATTTTGCCCCGCGTTCGGTCGGCGCGGGACAACGAGTTTGGCGACAAGGATCTGGACGGTTTCGCCGAGTTGGTTTCGGGTCTCACATCGGACCGCCACCATGCCACGTTCCGGGTGCGATCGTGACGGTTTAAGTTCAAGGACTTCGCTCTCGACGTGGAGGACATCACCCGGTCTAGTCGGCTTGGGCCAGGTGATTTCTCCGCCGGCCCCGATAAGCCCGCCAGAAATCGGCAAGCCGCTTGTCACCAAAAGCCGCATCGTGATCGCTGCCGTGTGCCAGCCGCTTGCGACTAGTCCTCGGAACATGCTGTCTTTTGCGACCGCGGCATCAAGATGAAACGGCTGGGGATCGAACTGCTTTTCGAAAGCCGTTATCTGCTCCTCGTCGATGAGATGCTTGTCGCTTGTGAATCGATCTCCAACATGCAAATCGTCGAGAAAGCGAGGCTCATGTCCGTCGATTTGATTTAGGTTCGTCACGAGGTCACTCTGGGGCGAAAGAAGGACTGTGCGCGTGTCCGAATTGTCTTTGTTGGATCGACGTGCAATCCTTTGCCAATTCCGCTGTACACGTGTGAGTCCAAAAGTCGCTGATCCATTTCACCGATCGCTCCCCTATGGCACTAACGATCATGGTTTCTGATTCTTTTCCAATTCGCTGATCAGATTTCGAAAGTCTTCGCGATCCCGAATGGAATCGAGATGCATGTCCTGTCTTAGGTGTGGTATGTCTTTGTACCCATTTTGAACGGCCTGTTGAAGGACTGCCATCGCTCGGTCGGCGTAGGGTCGGGCGACATTGGCCCGTTCGGATTCGGGGAGGTTGGCGTCCTGCTCGGCCAGCCGCGCAGCGCGCGAGGAGGGAAGCAGCATCGTAGAAGTCTTTCATAGGTTCGATCGCAGCCTGAATTAGTTCGGCAGCCGCATCTGACGCCGGAACATGCTGGCCCAGCTTCAAACGTAGCAATGACAGGTTTTGTCGATTATTTCGCCACGATTCGCGGTAAACATGACTCCGGGGATTCGTCGTGAGGGCCACCTGGTGGTGCTCGGCTGCATTTTGCAGTAGTTCAAGTGCTTCATTCAGGAGTTTCCGGTCGGGATTCACATCAGCCACTTCGATGAGCGTGATCGCCAAAGACGCCTGGCTGCGGGCCACCTGATCATGGTATTCGGGCATGGCGGGGAAATCGGCAACCAACTGCATACGCAACTTCAGGGCATTGCGAACAGACATCTCCGCGTCGGGAAGCCGACCAGTCGCACGAAAAAGCCGCCCAAGGTTATTGAAGGTAACCGCTAGGTTTCGGCGATGTTCGGGTACTGAAGGGAATTCCGCAGCCAGTTGCTTTTGAATCGCCAGGGCAGCGCAATGTTCGACTTCGGCGTCATCCGGTCGGCCAGTATCGCCTAGCATCTTTCCCAGGTTGTTATGACAAAACGCTAGATCTCTGCGATGATAGCTATCGGAGGGAAAGTCGGCGGCTAACTGTTTACGTACAGCGAGCGCCTCGCGAATCGCGACCTCGGCGTCGTGAGGCTTGCCGGTTTCGGCGAGGATAATACCTAGGTTGCCGTAGCTTTGTGCCAGTAGCTGGCGGTGCTCGACCTCGGTCGGAGAATCTGTGGCGAGTTGCTGTCGAATAGCAAGTGCGGCGCGATAGTGATGCTCGCCCTCACCGGGCCGGCCCGTATAGTGCAAGAGCGCACCCAAGTTGTTGTGAATGTTTCCTAGATCGTGACGGTATTCGGGATAAGTAGGGAAATCCGCTGCCAGTTGCCTGCGAACCTCCAATACCTTGCGGAAGGCGGCCTCAGCGTCTGGCATGCGGTCGAGGTTATAGTGGAGACCTCCAAGGTTGTCATAACTGTGGGCCAAGCGCTGGCGGTATTCGGTCACGGTAGGAAAGTCGGCGACAAGATGCTCCCATACCTCACAACCTCGCCGGTAAGCCGCCTCTGCCTCCACGGTTCGCCCCAAAAGCGACTGGATATTCCCGATAGTGAGATGTAACGCTGCGAGTCCATTACGCTCTGCTTGGTCTTGGCCAGTATCCGCGGCGAATTGCTCATGAAATGCTAATATCCTTTCCAGAAAAGCCTTATGCTCGGTTGTTAGTTCTTTTTGTTTTCCCAACCAGTCCTCGATGACCCTAAAGGAGACGACATCGAATGCTTGCCGCGCTTGCTGGCGCCGCTTTGCCTCAGCAGCCCGAGCAGCTTCCGTTCGCAGCTGCTCGCGGTGTACGACGATGTAGCCGATGGCGAGCGCCACCAGCGCTGTTACCAGCAGCGCCGCAATACCCACCACCAGCGTTCGGTGCCGTCGCGCCCAACGATTGGTTCGATCGATCCAAGGTTCCCGGTATGCTGTAACCGGCTCGCCTGCCAGCCAATGCTCCACGTCCTGGGCTAGCGCCTTCGCCGTGGGATACCGATCCTCAGGTTTCAGCGCCATCGCCTTCTGCCGAATTGCATCTAGGGGAAGCGGAACTTTCCCTGCCCGTGTAGGAACTGCCTTACCGTCTCCCGCTTCTTGCTCGTTATCGGATATGCCTCGGCCTAGGATGTCGAATAACGTGGCACCAAGGCTGAAAATGTCCGAGGCGGATCCTACCTGATCCCATTGGCCTGCACTCTGTTCCGGGCTCATATAGGCCGGTGTGCCGATTCCGTGGCCAGGCTGGGTTTCTTGCCCTTCCAAAGTTGTAATATCTGAAATCATGCCGTTAGCGTCGTTCGTTTTTTGGTTTGCTCGGCGAAACAGCTTAGCCAAACCCCAGTCAACAACGAGTGTCTCATCGTCCGGGCCTACCATGATGTTGGCCGGTTTCAAGTCTCGGTGAATGATGCCTCGCTTGTGCGCAAATTCCACGGTGTTGCATACAACCATGAAGCGGCTGAGGAGCTCACGAAAAGCAAGCGAACGTTTGCCCGGATCACGGTCGGGAGCTTTATCCCCTTCATAAAACTTCTCGATGACTTGCTTGAAAGTGCTGCCGTCGATAAAGCGCATTGCATACACCGGCTGCCCGTCGACATCGCGCACGAGTCCGTGGATTGGCACGATACCAGGATGATCGAGGTAACTGGTAAGCTCGGCCTCTCTTACAAAACGCATCACGCTTTCCGGATTATCGGCGCAATGTTTCTGAATCCGCTTCAACGCTACTTCGCGCCCTAGTTCGGTGTCGAAACCGCGGTAAACTTCCCCCAGACCTCCTTTTTTGTAGAAGTCTCGCACTTGATAGCGCGCATCCGGTGGCATCTTTAGCGTTGGAGTGGAGGTCGCCTGAGGCCGACATTCTGACCTGTCTGAGATTGGTTTTTCTGCATGAGATCCCGTAGAGAAGTTCTGACTCAGCGATAATAAGGCTTCGATTCGCCGATTGACCTCGGGAATCAATTCTGGGCATTCACGGCAAAGCTCTTCCGGTGTCAGGCTTTGGCCTTGCTCTCGCGCCAAATCCCAGCGATCGACCAAGTTCAATATGCGCGAGTCAATTGTCATATCGCAGTTCTCCCTAGAACTGGAAGGGGGAATCGGTCAAAGCCCTCCATCCAGATAGTCTTTTAATCGGAGTTTCGCCCGCATGAACCGCTTGCGTAGGGTTGGAACCGAGATATGCAAGATTGCCGCAGCCGCCTCTTGTGTTAGCCCGCCATACCAGCGCAGCTCAAAAATGATTCTTTCCTCTTCTGGTAATTGGCCGACCTGCCGGTGAAACTCGCTCCAAGACGTTAGCCGCTGAGGATCTTGCGTGGTATCGGGAGCATCCGGCTGGTCGCCAGAGCTATGGTCACGCGGCTTCTTGGCGCCCTTCTTGCGTGAGCGAACGTATCGCTGCTCGGCGTAGCGCTGTTTCTCATAGCGCTCGGCTAACGTGAGTAGCTCTCGACGAACTTGAAGAAATGCCAAGCCAAGAAATGCCGCCGCTGAAGTCGCGCGGACCTTCTTGACAGCTTTGAGCAAACGAAGTAGCGCATTGTCCGCCACGTCACTGCTGCCATCACGATCGTGGACCGCACGATAGCCGGGCAGCATTTTGCGAACGAGCTTCACCATGCGAGTCCGGGTGTGAACAATCAACGCGTCCCGGGCAGCCGCGTCGCCCGCGTTCATCCGCTCGATCCAGTGCTGCAATTCAGTAGTTGATTCACCTTGCATGCAGGCGACTCCGGCGACCCAAAGGACTGGTCATACGATCATTGGCAAATTTGCGAACACTAGGTATTGGACAAACTCTTATTTTTCCTTTCCATTTTTTCGATATCGCATGCTTATCAAGGTAACGGAAAGGTTCATTCACGTGCATTGTAAGCACCTGCGCTCGCTCTGTGCCAACGGAGTTGAAAAAAGTCGAATGAAAAATGTGGGGACGGGAAGAAAGAGACAAGCGACAGCTTGAACGATTCACTTGACGGTGGATCGATGAGTGGACCGCTGGGTCGTAACCCAGCACTGACAGCCCGGGAGAGGCTTGCACGCTGTATGAGGCTGCCCTTCGCATTTGGGAGTTTAAGCGACGATCAACCATCTCACGGAACCAGTCGTGGTCAATCCAACCCTTTATCCTTAGGAGTTTTACCGCATGGCGCCCAACTCTTGGTTTGGCACCAATCACACGGACACATTCCACGCACCAAGCGGATACACCTAACAAAACTGGACCATCGATGGCTTTGGCGGCAACGACAATCTCTTCGGCGGAAACGGCCACGACAGTCATTTACGGGGGGCAACGGGCATCGTTTTCTCGGCGGCGCAGAGGGCAACGATACGCTTGACGGCGGCTCGGGCGCTGACTGGCTCAATGGCAATAACGGAATCGACTGGCTCGATGGAGGAAACGGAGACGACACCTCAACGGACAATTGCCTAAATAGTGTGCGCTGTTGACTTCGCACGTTTCCGGCCCTCCCCCTTTTGCGAGATGGTGAACAGGAGTTCTGCGCCTCCTACCTCAGTCCTGGCGGCGAAGCGGTGGGAATGGGCCTGGCTGATTAGTCCTGCTGGCATAACATCAAGATTGCGTCGTTGGTTCTCTCCCCATTCAACATCTCTTTTAGGAGTGGCCCATGAAGAGAAAAAACCCTTCTCAACTGTCTGTTCACGCCGGCCGCTGGCCAATTCAGGAGAGTCCCAGATTGGAAGTCCTCGAAGACCGCCTACCTCCCGGCGATGCTTCGATGGGTATTTTGGTCAGCCGTGCGGTCGCGACGCCCGATTTGCCGGCACTAGCAACGATATCGGAGTCGCCCGTTCACAACTTCGCTAGTGCTGAAGCAACAACCGATGGTCTCGCGGTACTCTCAGGTGAATCAGGTGGTGCCGGAAGGACCGCGGTCGTCCACCGAGCGCGGGACATGCAGTCAGGATCATCCGACGAACGTGGTTCGTCGTCCGAATTGGAAAGCGAAAGGCCTGTGCGGAGAATTCGCGCCCTGTCGTCTGCAAGCGCACTGTCGGCGCCGAGTATTACAACGGCGGCCATGTCATCCTCGCCGAGAATCGCGACGATGTACTCGCCGGCGGCAAGCGTGGCGGCGAATCCCATCGATGTGCGCCAAGCTCAGATACCCGCACTCGCCGCCGCCACGGTTGCGCCGACGGAGACTCCCGCGTTGGTAGACGAGGATAAAGTCGTACAACCATACAGCCAACTGCCGATCCAGTTCGAACCGAACTACGGCCAAACCGACGCGCAGGTCAAATTCCTGGCTCGCACTTCCGGCTACACGCTATTTCTGACCGCGACCGAAGCGGTGATGGTCTCGACGAAGAATTCAGAATCCAGAATTCAGAATTTGGTATCTCCTCACGCTATGCAGCAACTTGGTGGTCTTCCGGTTGTGTCCGAGGAAAGCGAAGCGCCGACGGTTGTCCGAATGCAGTTGGTCGGCGCTAACGGCCACGCACAAATCACCGGCGCCGATCTGTTGCCCGGAATCGCCAATTACTACATCGGCAACGACCCGGGCCAGTGGCATGCGAACATCCCGACGTTCTCGAAGGTCCAGTATCGCGGCGTGTATCCGGGGATAGACCTGGTTTTCTACAGCAACCAGGGGCAATTGGAGTACGACTTTGTGGTTTCGGCAGGGGCGGATCCGAAGGCGATTACATTGAATTTTGCGGGCGCGGAAGAATTGGACATCAATCCGCGGGGCGACTTGGTCGTGCACACCGCGGCCGGCGACCTGGTGCAGGCGAACCCGGTGACGTATCAGGAGGAGGGCAACTTACGGCGACCCGTAGCGAGCGGTTATGAGGTTGAAGGGACACGGGTGAACTTCGAGCTTGGCGCGTATGATGCGAGTCGGCCTCTGGTCATTGATCCGGTAGTGCTCAACTACTCTACCTTTCTCGGCGATGTCGGCGATGAACTGGGATTCGCCGTCGCCGTCGACCAGGCCCAGAACACTTACGTCACCGGATTGGTCGCCGATTTCACCTTCCCGACGACCTTCGGGGCATGGGACACCATTTACAACAATTTCGACGCCTTCGTAACGAAGTTCACGGCCGACGGCTCCGGCTTGGTCTACTCGACGTACCTCGGCGGATCGGGCCTGGACCAGGGCCTCGGCATCGCCGTCGATGGCAGCGGAAACGCCTACGTCACCGGTTCGACCGACGGCTCGGTCGATTTTCCCACCACGACTGGCGCATACGACACGTCGTGGAACGGTGCGCAAAACGCATTCGTGACGAAACTCGCGGCCAACGGCGCCAGCCTGCTCTATTCCACTTATCTCGGCGGTTCGGGTATTGGCGGCACCGGTCCGGACTATGGAAACGCGATTGCGCTGGACCGCGACCGCAATGCGTATGTCACGGGAATTGCTTATTCAACAGACTTTCCGACCAAGCCGGGCTCCTACGACACCACACACAACGGAGGCCTCTTTGACGGGTTCGTGTCGAAGATCGATCCGACCGCCTTGGGAACCGCTTCGTTAGTGTATTCAACCTACTTGGGGGGATCCGGCAGCGATCAGGCTTTTGATATCGCTGTCGACCGCAATAGCAATGCGTACGTGACAGGGTTTACAAACTCCACCGATTTTCCTACTACACCCGGTGCGTTCCAAACCACCGGCAACTCGGGGGACGCCTTTGTCACCAAGCTTAACGCCGCGGGCTCCGGCCTTGAATATTCCACATACCTCGGTCCGGCCGCAAACGGCTCTGGTATCGCAGTCAACCGCAACGGCAACGCATACGTGACGGGAATTGCTGAATCCGCCAACTTTCCGACCACGTCCGGCGCCTTCGACACGGTTTTGAGCGGTCCAAGTGATGCCTTCATGACGAAGCTGAAACCGGATGGCTCCGATCTCGTGTACTCGACGTTCCTCGGAGGCAGCGGTGAGGAATATGGCCGAGGGATTGGCATCGACCGCAACGGCAACGCGCTCGTAACCGGGTCTACGTCTTCTTTCGATTTTCCCACACCCGGCGGTTTTCAGACCGGTTTTGGCGGCGGAGTGACAGACGCCTTTGTCACCAAGTTGAATGCGGGCGGTACCGGTCTCGTCTATTCGACCTACCTCGGCGGCTTCGCGGATGACATCGGCTACGGTATGGCGGTGGACCGGCCGGGCGCCGCCTATGTGACGGGTTCAACGGCGTCGTCCGACTTCCCGACCACGCCGGGCGCGTTCGACACTACGTATAACGGCCTTGCCGAAGTCTTTGTGTCAAAGTTGAAGGGCCTTTGACGGACGAGGATTGTTGACAAGTGTGGGGCGTGCCGGCCCACGTGTTCAGAAGTGATGCAGAAGCCCGCGCTCGGCAAATGCGCGTCGGTTCCTTCCGGCCTCATTGAAGTGTGCAAATCAACGCACCCCCACTGATGTGTCGCCAACGCTTATCCGTTCAATTCCATTCTTGACGTTGAATAGTTGATGCATCTTCCTTGGACTACTGCCGTTGTGACACCGACGACCAGAGGCATGGTACATCGCTTGGATTCAGCATTTCATCGCCGCCAGGGGATTGTCATTTTTCTTTTCTGTTTTTGAGACGCCGGGTGCTTATCAAGGTAGCGGAAATACGACAGGCCTTGAGAGCTGACTAGCTCCGGCAACGATTATCGCTACCGGCAGCATCACGAATCGACACACCTCGGTTACATGCGATGCCGGCGCTCCGACAGTGAACGTGCGGCGCGCGAATTGTGGTACATCAAGACCCGTAAGTCGCAAAGAGTTTCGCCATGCAACACCATCTTTCCATCCATATTCCGTGGAATCCCCGCTCCAGGATTCTAGTCCGACCATCGTTGGAAGAACTAGAGAACCGGCTGGCGGCCGGCTCATTTCTTTCGTTAGATCTGGGTTTAGCTGTTGCGCCAAGCCTGCTTCCGACGCCGGATCCACTTCAAGCCGCAATTGGTGAGCTTCCAGCGCTGCAATGGCGGTCAACGGAAGTAACGGCTAATACAGTCGTTGATGCTGGACGGATCGCTCAAGCCGAAGCCAGCGACGCGGAAACTCAGAGTATTCGCCTGAATTTGTCCCGTGGTTCGGAACTCGGGGACTCGCCCGTTTCCCCGAACCTGACTTCTGCCTACGATTCGGCAATTCTCGATTCGATGACTGATTCGAAAAAGTTCCGTTCACCGTTAGCTCACTCTCAACCACACCTCGGCCATTCATTCGCCTCGCATGATACGACGGCTTTCACGTCGCCCAACGGTTCTGTTACTTCATCCGGGCCTAACCGCATGCTGCAAGTTCCCGGCTACGCCATTTCAGTTTGTCCCACGTGGATCCCCTTTGGTAGCAAAGAAATCAGGTTGAACACAAACAATAACCAGGGATCCACCTTTCCAATAGGGATTCAAATTGCCGACTCGGGAAGCGGCTCATACGCGGTTTGGTCAAATATTAACTTGAATAACTTTTGGCATATCTACTTCACGGCTTCGACGAACTCCGGTGCAACTTGGGCAACTCCGGTACAGGCCGACCACGGTCCCCCGGCGAACAATTCGGCGACCGATCCGCAGGTTGCTGCGTCGGGCAATACCGCTTACGTTGCTTGGAAGGACACTCGAAATCAGGGAAGCATCTTTTTCAACAGCACGTCGACCAATGGAGTGTCGTGGCTAAGTACTACCGACATCCAAGTCGGTGATTCCCTTCATCCGTTGGCCGGGCAGTTTCGCCTCACCAGCCTTGGAAACAAGGTCCACCTCGCGTGGGAAGGGCCGGCGTGCAATCCCACCAACTGCTCGGGAAGCGCCATCTATTACGCGGTTTCAAGCGATGCAGGTCTGACCTGGTCGATCACGACGCTTGAAAGCCATCCGTCTACCAATCCACAATTCGTCGGAGCCCCAGCAATTGCCGCATTGGCGAACTATGTGTATGTGGCGTATGAGGTAACGAACGGCCCCAAAACTGACATTGTCCTCAAACGGTCGACTGACTTCGGCCAAACTTGGTCGTTCAGCTCAACGACGCTCAACACTTCAACCTCGAAATACTACGGAGTCCAACTCTCGGCTAACTCCACGTCCTATTCCGGGTGCCCGATTCCGTATGGTCCTGGGATTTCCGCTATTTGGGTCGATCACTCAAGTGGGATTACATACTACAACGGCTCGACTGATTACGGAGCGACTTGGCTTTCTTCCCAAAAGCAGCCGTTCGGAAACATGTACGTCTCCTTACCCCGAATCGCAACTTTCGGGAATAGGGTTTACGTGGTCGCGATCGGGTCGCCCGGCGGAATCTACTTCTCACGCACCTTGGATGGTTCCGCCATAGAGTTCATCAGCACAGGTGTCGCTCCGGGAATGCAGGTGGATTCGCCTCGAATCAGCGCTGAGGGCACGCAGGTTTATGTCATCTGGCAGGACTATCGAAATGGCTCTAATGCACCCGACATCTATGGCAACCGATCGAATGACCAAGGGTTGAGTTGGCTTCCGTCGTCCCGGCGGCTAAATGTAGGGGTCCCTCCAGGACAAGGGAGCGTTGGCATCTACGGACCAGGCGATATGCAAATTGCTGCATCACCTCGCGGAGGCCTGGCGATTTGGACTGACTCCCGCTTCACCGCACCAAGACAAGACGTCTTCTTTAACAGGCTGTAAAGACAGGCGATTGGGATGGTCTTACAATGGAGGCAGTACGGTAAAGGAACTCAGCCGATGTGCAAATAGGGATCCCACTTGAGTTTGCAAGTTTGGTTTTTGGCCAATTCGAACCATCCATTTCTTTATACCCCAGAAGACGGCATCCAGGACCTTCGCGTGGCGGCTTGTCCGGGGAATCTCATCAGCTTCGGGACCGCGGAAGGCGGACTCCATTTCGAGCCTGATTGTTCACGAAGCACTTTGACCGAGTGTTTGATACGACGTTTGGTGACCGCGTGCGTAGTTCATGTGAGTGGTAAGACAGTCAGTCCAGGTGGCAAAGTCAGCTACACCACCTCACCCAGCCCGCCTATTGACAACTGCGACAGGGACTTCGAACGACCGACTCTACCGCGCAGCAGTTCGAAGCGATTTGCGATCAATTTGAAACCGACAATCCGAACCGACGGATAATGCAGAAAACCGAAAGAGCGTGCGCGTCCGTGAATCAGAGTATATGACACATGGGTCTATTCGATTGGTTGTTCCGCCGCAAACCGCGGCGCCGCGAATCCGGAACTCCCCTCCAACGTGCCGCCGCGGATGCGCGCGCCGAGCAAACGAATTCTCCGAAGTTGTCCCCCTGCCCTGGATGTGGTACGACCGTCCGTCAGACGCGGGCGGACGGCCGATGTGTGGGATGTGGGACATTACTACCCGAAGCGCTCAAGGCACCCCCAGCCAGTTCACCACCGGACAGCACGCGTCGGTCAAAGATGCCTCGGCCGTCGAATGTCCAGCAGATGGGGAATTCCCCGATGGTTATGTTTGAGCAAGATAACATGCAGGTCGTCATGGACCGCGATGCCTTCGACTACAACTACGGCGATACCGACGGGTCCGACCCCTCCCAACGGGCCCTGGACGCTTTGCTGCCGACCGTGACGCGCGTCTGCGTACTCGACGGGCCGATGTTTCAAGGCCGGGCGATGGGTGGCAAAGTAATGTTGGACACTAGTGATGCCAGGGCTCTTCGGGATTTGGCGAGGTGCTTGCGGATTGTCGAAGACCCAGACACATTCAATCATTGCGCCTGCCTCGGCGGACCGACGATGGAGCTGTATGCCGGTCTGGAACACGTCGCGACCATCGGCCTGCAACATGGCCGAGCGATTCGTTGGAAGCAGTGGTATCACGACGCCCAGCTCCAGTCCGGTGATCAGCTCACCAAATGGCTACACAACCAAGGAGTCGATCCAGGCCGGCTTGAGGCGATCTACCAGCGCGGGGGAAATATCTTTGTCGAAGAAGAGAATGGTTCGTCCCCGCGCGAAAAGGAATCGCAGCACCTCTGTTTGAAGGCCCAAGAGCTCGCGCAGGAGGGAAAACTCGCCGAGGCCCAGCAGCTTTGCACGCAGGCTCTCGGACTTGATCCAGACCAGGCTGAAGCGTACGCCCTGCGCGCGCAGATCCACTACCAAATGGGCGGCTTGCGGGAGTCTGCCGACGATTGCTCAACGGCCATCGACTGCGGGCTCCGCCATGCGGGAATCTACTTCATCCGGGCGATTGCCATGGATAGCGCCGGGAGAGCCGACGAAGCGCTCGCCGACTGTTCGATGGCACTACACCTCGATTCGGCTCACGCCGCCGCCTACAACAGCCGCGGGCTGATCCGCGGCCGGCTCGGCCGATTTGACGAAGCCTTCGCAGACTTTTCGGAGGCTATCCGGCTTGAACCGAAATGGTTTCTCCCCTATCTGCATCGCGCACAAATCTCTCAAAGCAAGGCCCAGCTCGACTCGGCCCTCGCCGACTACGATCGAGCCGTCGAACTGGTAGAGCAGGTATCGGCCGAACACGAACCCGCCGAAGGCGACCCGATGGCGGCACTGGTTTACTGCCGCCGCGGTGACGCGCGCCACGATCAGTTTCAGGAAGCAGAGGCGGAGGCGGACTTCGCCGAGGCTCGCCACCACCACCCGGCAGCCGCCGCCGGATACCTGGGTGAAATGTGGATACGGCGCGGCAATTTTGGTCGGGCGTTCGAAGTGTTTACGCAGCTTCTTGATTTGCGACCGAACGACCCCCAAGGCTATCTCGGTCGCGCCGCGGCAGCGGAGGCGTTGGGCGACCTGGAACAAACCTGCTCCGACTGCACCGAAGCTATCCGCGTCCAGCCCGAAGGTAGTATCGGTTACGTCGTCCGGGCTCGGGCCCGCTATTGGCAAGGCCGATTGGACGACGCTCTGGCGGACCTAACGGAGCATTTACAGCGCCACCCCGCTGACGCGATGGCTTATCACTTCCGCTACGCTGTGCGCAAGGAACTGAAGGAACTGGCGGCAGCACTTCAGGATCTGACCGACGCCCACCGCCTCGCCCCGAACGAACCACAGGTTTGCAACAGCCTGGCTTGGTTCCTGGCTACCTGTACGGACTTCCGGCTCCGCGACGGTGCGCGCGCCGTCACCTTCGCCCACAAGGCCTGCGAAGCGACCGAATGGAACAACTCGTATTGCCTCGACACGCTCGCCGCCGCCCTCGCCGAAACCGGTGCCTTTGAGGAGGCGGTCAAGTGGCAGACACAAGCGGTCGATTCGTCACCTGAGGACAGGAGGCCAGCCAGGCAGGCGCGCTTGGAGATGTACGAGGCGGGCCAGGCGTTTCGGGAGTGAAGCGCGTGGACGCCGCCGGCAAACGCACCGACCCGATCATGGCGCACAGGTTATCACCCCTGGCAAAGCCCACTAAGAAGTACCGTCCCCGCCGGTAGTGATACCGTTTCAACTCCACGGTATCACTACCTCCCCGCCCCGTGGTTTGACGGGCTCGGTAAGTCGACATACGCTTGTTGGGTGACCATCCGAACACAAGAGAGAGTCCCTAACGATGCGTTCATCCAACTGCGATTCACTGGTCGGGTTGGCTTTCGGACTGATGGTTAGCGTCGTTGGCGCGGACCAAAGGAAAGACCGCACGACCGAGATGGATGCGGTGGCCAGGGCGTTCCTGAGAGCATTTCAAGCGACGTTGATTGCAGCGGAAACACATATGTGACCGGTTCCACTGACGGGTCGTACCGGTCTCGTCTATTCGACCTACTTCGGCGGCCTCGCGGATGACATCGGCTACGGTATGGCCGTGGACCGGCCGGGCGCCGCCTATGTGACGGGTTCAACGGCGTCGTCCGACTTCCGAACCACGCTCGGCGCGTTGACTCTACGTAACGGCCTTACCGAAGTCTTTGTGTCAAAGTTGAAGGGCCCTTGACGTGAAGCGCCCCCTCTTTCGACCGTTCAGACTGCGAGTTTTGGCCGCTGATTCGGTGTGACACCGACGACTAGAGGCATGGTGAATCGCTTGGATTCAGCACTTCATCGCCGCCAGGGAATTGTCATTTTTCTTTTCTGTTTTTGAAACCCCGCGTGCTTATCAAGGTAGCGGAAACACGACAGGCCGTGCCACATCACAACCTAATTGGAGTCTTTTCCATGAAGCACTTTTTGAAGTCTCGTAATCGAGTGAACGATCGCTGGCTAAACCGTATCAACTTGCGACTCGAGGCACTTGAAGGCCGACTAGCTCCGGCAACGATTATCGCCACTGGCAGCATCACAGATCGGCACACCTCGGAAGGCGTTACATACTACACGTTTAAGGGCAAGGACAAAGAAGGCAAGGAACATACTGTCGAATTCAGGGACGAGGAAGGCAATGACGGGGGTTTACTGAAAGACAGCCCGAAGAACAAGGACAACCTTGACGACAAAGAGCGCGACGACATGGACAAGGCGTGGTTTAACTCTCTTAAAATCGAGATCACGTGGGTCGACGCGACAGCACCGGCGAACGACGTCTCTGACGTGAAGCCACTACCGAAGGCTGGTGTTGTTACCGGCGGTTCTGTCGGATCTGGTGGGCAGGCAATTACTCCGGCCGCTGGAGGGACACTTAGTTACGCGGACTGGAGCGACCTCCACGCGATCAATTCGAGCGCTGGTTCCTTGAGCCACGGCATCATCCATGTGACGAACGGCTGTGGTGGTGTTACCACTCTTTCAACCAATCAATCAGCCGAGACCTACACAACGATCAACATGTTTGGCGGAGATAAGCCGCCAGACGCAAAGTTGACTTTGGGCAACTCATGCGACCTATTGTCCGACGGCGGTTGGTGGGAAACGAAAACCCAAAGATCAATCGTCGCCGACCTCTTGAGCTCGCGATCTTCGGGTGCAGATCAGTAACACGACTAAGACCGGGCAGCGCCATACAGACAGACTGACGACATGTCGAAAGGGACAGGCCCATAACTACTAACTTAGGGAGAAACAACAAATGCATTCGTACTCGATCTACCGTCTTGCAGTGTCGATGACCACGATCCTGGTGGCACTCTCCTGCGTTGACACAACCGCGGCAGGTGCCTTCATACAGGACGAGTTCCAACCCATTGAGGACCTAAAAGACCCGAAGCATGGAGACTCCTATCAAGTTCTCAAAAATCCCAACGGCGATCTGAAGATAAAAGGACCGGGATTCAACCAAGACGCTGAAGCTGATAGACGTGAGGAGCCCGGGCTAGGAAAATGTACGTTCTGGTATGCGGAGAATGAGAAAGGTGGATTTCGGTATATCTACAAGTGCGTGAACGGAGAGCACACAAGCTACTGGTTTCAGGATGACGGAGATCCGGCTGACGCCAGCGACGACAAGTTTAGGCGTCTGGTCCCGGCAGCGTAGCGGTATTCAGCATGTTCTCGGCCGAAGAAGATCATCCGATCCAGTCATTCCTTCCCGCGCGTAGATGATGGGGAGCCACACAAGTTGTTCGAGGCAAAGTAGAGCGATCTCACTGGCGCAGTGAGAAGCGACAGGCTCGACAAGGAACGTATCCTTAGCCGGGCCTACCCATTCACGTTTCATGTGGAGGTCACGAGTATGTCTGCACGAATTGTTGCCGTAACCGTCTCCGGAATGCCGCGGTTCACCTTATTTGGAGGTGTTTTAAGTATGTGGCTGACTGCTATCTCTCCATTGCGTCTTGCTCAGTTTCTGCCTCTTGTGCTTGGTCTAATGACGACCGCCACGCTCCCGGGAATCGCATCCGCCCAGTCGGGGTGGACCTATACATACGTATTTAGCGAGAACATCTCAGAAGACGAGACATTGATAATCTTGGACCTCTATCTGATCGTTCCTGATGAAAATGGCGATTTATATTATCTACAGGTTGACTTGCCTGGAGGGGTGGTCACAGTCGAACCTGGTGAGTTTTTTTGGTACTGGATAGATCCGAGTCTTGAATGCCAAGGGTATGTCATGTTTACCGATGTTTCCTCCGGTGGCAAATTGATCGTCGCGCCAGGCACATTAGTAACCAACCAAACACCCAACGAACCCTTGCTTGTGCCTTTCTTGGTCGATAGCCAGACCGGAAAACCACTTGTCCTAAGTATCGACGGCCAAGTAGCCAATGTCAATCTCCAAGAAGGTAAAGCCTATTCATTTCGTAAGGGGATTTCTCCACTATTGCCCGGTATGTTTGTGACGACCGACATCGACTTTCCGGCCGGTAAGGCTAAAGGACCGTTTACCGGAAGGGCCAAAGTAGTCTGGGCCAGTCTACAAGTAACGGCCGGAAACTAACGCGCATCACCGCTTCAGGAAACACCCCTGGTTCCCATCGTGGGTTTCCAGGGGTGCTCTGGCGTATCTTCGGTTGGCGGCCGTGATCTTGGCCGCAATGGCACGGTCACCGCTCGGACCGTCGCCAAGATCGCGCTCGCGTAAGAGATCGATCCACATCGGCGATTGTATGGGACGGACCTGTATACGGCGTGCGGGCAGTGTTAGCTTTGCGCCGTGGGCGCTTGCCGAGGCGATGCCGAACGATCACCTTGTCGGATGCTTCCGGCACGCAGAAGTTGCAAGGGTGGTCAGAAAGCCGAAATGAAAAAGCCACCCGCCGAGGGCGCCGGCTCGGAAGGGGACTACAGCGAATGCGATGTTGCGAGCGTTGCATGGGTGAACCGGCTCTGGCTGCCGGCGGGGGCGCTCTTGCTCGCCGGGTTGGTGCTGGGTTTCGATTGGCGATACATCCCAAGGCCGGGAAAGTCAAGGCGGCCGGCCCCCGAGAAGCTTGAAAGTGGACCGACCGTGAAGCGCACGTTTCCATCGACTCTTCAGCTCTTCTTCATCGGGGTGTTCTTGATTGCCGTTGGCTACGTGGTTTATTTGTGCATAAGCGCCGATGATTGGAAAAACCTCGGCTGGCTTGGCGCGGTCATTGGGGTGGCGGTAGCCGGCGTCTGGGCCTGTCGGCGATTGGAGGGCTGGTTCCGCTTCGGGTGGGGCGCGGTGCTCTTGGTCGCCGCCTACTTATTGATCACGTGGCTGTTTTCCCAGGACTGGCGTTATGGGTGGAGCGCGGCCTTTTTTGCTCTGGTGATTCTGAACCTCGGTCTTTATCCCTGGGCCCAGCGGCATTTTGAGCCTTCTCATTGGGACCCTTTGACCCTGTCGCGCTATCACCGCTACGCACCGCATGCCGCCTTGGGCGGCTTGCTTTTCTTCGCCTTGGCGTGCTTGATTCCGGGCATAAGATCTCCGCTCATCTTCGGCTGCTTCTTGCTCTTCGGCGTGGTGGCCCTGTATGGTTTCTTCGTTCTGTTTATTCGCCGGTGGCTGCCCGTCGCGATCGGGTTCTTCGCTTTTCTCACGATCCTGGCCGGCCTGCAGCCGAACCACTTCCGATTCGACAACCTGGATTTCTACGGCGACAAATCGAAGCTAGACCTTGAAAAGCGAATCGAAGAGGAATTGAAGGAGGCGAATGAATTCGATGCATTGCTCCTTTCCGTGAAAAAGGACTTGAAAGACGCGGGTTACTTCGAGGCCAAGGCCTGGCTCGATGATTTCAATATCAAGAAAGCAGAATTGAATAAATTGAAGGCGGACTTGCGGGCGCCGAAGTCGGAGTCCCATCGAAAACTCCTCGAGAAACGCGTGGCGGACGGGGAGATGGAGTTGGACGAAGAATTAGCCAGTCAACACGAAGCCATCAAGAAGTCTGCTTTGGAAGAGGTTAAGGAGAAATTGAAAAAGGCCAAGGGTGATTGGGTCAATCTCGAAAACAACCATCGCGTGCTGCCGCTGCGCGTGCCGCCCGAGCCGATGCGGGGGCTCGTAGTGAATTGGAAAGCGAAGGAGCTGGAAAACAACCTGCTGCCCTTGGACCATTTGGATTACAAGATGGGCAATCCTCTGGTCGTCGTCGTGGTCAGCGGCGGCGGTCTGCGTTCGGCGGCGTGGACCTTCGCGGTGCTTCAAGAACTTGAATTGCAACTGGCCGATAAGGGCATCGACTTTGCCAAGCATGTTCGGCTCATCGCCGGGGCCTCCGGTGGCATGTTGGGGTCGAGTTATTACGTGGTTACTCTCCCCGATGGCCCAGCAGGCAAAGATGACAAGGGGTTGGGACGGCAGAAGTTCCTCGAAGACAAATACAACCGCTTGACACAAGACTGTTTGACGCCCGTGGTCCAACAGATGGTCCTCGGCGACATCCCCGGATTTTTCGCCCCGTGGATTGCGGAGAAAGACCGCGGCAAAGTCCTCGAAGAGGCTTGGGCCGACAACCTGGAAAATGCGCTCGATTGCCCCTTTTCCGCCTTGCGCGGGTGCACAAGCGGGAACTCTTCCGTCGCTGGTTTTTACGCCCATGCTGATCGAGGACGGCCGGCGCCTGCTCATTAGCAACCTCGACCTCCGTAATGTGCTGACTAACGACGGCACTTTGCTGGGGCAGGACAAGACGCCGTATCCTACGCAACTTTACTCGCGCGACGCCTTGGAGCTATTCCGCCTGTTCCCCGAAAAGGACAAGAAGGAGAGCGAAAAATTCAAGTTGAGCACGGCCGTGCGCATGAGTGCCACTTTCGCGTTCTTCAGCCCGGCGGTGTCGTTGCCGACCACGCTGCGGCGCCGCGTCGTGGACGCCGGCTATTTCGATAACTATGGCGTGTCGCTGGCCTCCTCATGGTTATTCAGCAGCCGCAACGAAGCGATTTTCAAGGAAAACAACATCGACCGCTTCTTGCTGATCCAAATCCGCGACGGCAGCAGCCATGCCAAAAGGTTTCTGCGCCAAGTCGACCGCTTCACTTACAGCAAGCGACGTACAAAAGACTAAAGAGACATGAATTAGCTCTTTTATACTCGCGAGGTCCGCGGCCTCCCCCACTCGAAGCGAAAAATAGCTCGTTTGATACCCACCGAGTTCGTAGCAGGCCGGCGCCGCGAGTTGGCGGCGGTCCTTGCTGACGTGAAGCAACAATCGTCGGCGAACGCTCAACGCAATCTTGCAATCGTCCGCCTCGCCTGCTGCTGCGGCCTGGAACTCGACGACGTCGTCTTGGACATGGCGCGGCCACATCTGCGGGTGCGCGCCGAGATGACGAAAGGGGGCCGGGACAGCACGCCGATACCTGGCAGCACTGTCGATCAGTGCCTATTGCTCGGATCACGCGCTGTCGACGCCGTGGCCGCGTCCATTCTGGAGTTCGGCTTCCGGCAACCGATCGTGGTTGACGAGCAGGGTGTCATTGTCGTCGGCCATACACGTTACAAGGCGGCGTTGAAGCTGCGCCTGGAGACCGCACCGGTGCATGTGGTTCGCAATCTCACACCCGCGCAGGTGAAGGCGTATCGAATTGCCAAAAATCAATTCTCTTATGCCGGCGGCAAAACATTTGCAAGTGCTTCGCACGGAAGGGCGGCGTGGTCGCCGTGATCGGCGACGGCGATTTCACGCCCGTTCTTCCGGGCGCGCACGCTTTTAGCAACGAGGGCACCCTTACCTTGTGCCGGGGTCGGACGGGGCGGAGAACCGTTTACCACGGTGAGCATCCAACCCGACGGACGTCGGCCAAGAGTGACGCGGCATCTTTGTCGTGGTGGGGACTTGACCAAGCCGACGGATGGGACGCGAGACGTGCAAACGCTGGTGAACCAACGACGATGGCATACCACCGGACGATCACTATGGTGCAAGAACACCATGCTCTTTGAACCACTCCTGCAACAAGGGAAAAACAATCTCGGGCTTTTGGGTGTTCACAGGATGCCCCACATCCGGTACGACCAGCCGAAAGTTGGGCACATCGTTGGCATCCAAAATGTCCTTCAAAAGCTCCGATGTCCACGGTGGAACCGTGGTATCCAATTCCCCGTGGATGATTCCGAACGGCTTGCGAATCTTTTCAGCCGTCGTGGTGGACGGATAGGCGGCGGCGGGCGGCGGATTGGGAATGACGCCGCCGGCAGTGATGCCGGCCGCTCGCACGAGCGGCTCGGCGAGGGAGGCAACGGGATTGTTAGCCGAGCCGTGCGAAACGGACAAGTAGGGGCGATCAAGATCCTGAAGCCGAACCTGTGGATCGGCAAGCGCGATAGTCAGCCCCCACTTTTTTAGCCAACGTGCGGATCCATAGGACGTCATTCACGTCCAGGTGGCCGTTGGTCTTGGTGGTGGTTCACCTATTAGTTCCTAAAATCCCTGCATTGGGAAGATGTTATGACCTAACTGCGCTCAGGATGTGAATCATGAAGGTAATAATCAGCTGGTCCGGGACATTCAGCAAGCAGATCGCTCTACTACCAAAGAAGTTCCTGAAACTAGTAGTCCGTCACTCAGGAAGTGACGGGTAAAGTTGGCGGAGTTTGATGCGGGCATCGTGCGTGGTGAAGCGCCACTTGACTTCGACCATTCGCTCGTTGCGATCATTCTCCCACGGCCCGACCGCGCGACGCAGTTGTGGAATGCTTCCGATACGCCGGTCGAGGCATTGGCGTGTCAATGCGCTTAGTTCGATCTCGGCCATGTTGAGCCAACTGCCGTGTTTGGGGGTGTAATGCCACTCCAGCTTGTTCGCAATCCGACGCGCTTGCTCGGCCGGAAATGTCTCATACAGACAGGCCGGCGTGTGCGTGTTGAGATTGTCGACCACCAGCACCACCCGCTCGGCGTCGGCATGCAGTTCTTCGACCAGCCAGCGCAACACCTCCGCGAAGTCTTTGGCCGTGCGCCGCTCGGTTACTTGCACCGCCCGCCAACCCAACAACGGCTCGAAAACCATGAACAGATTGGCCACCCCATGACGGCGGTATTCATAGTCATACCGCATCCGCCGCCCCGGCGCTGCACGCAGGGGTCGGCGTACCTCCTCCACGAGTTGCTTGGGCACTTCGTCCACACAAACCAACGGCCGCAACGGGTCGTACGGCCGGTGATATACGTCGAGGACATCCTCCATGCGGGCGACGAACTCGGCCGACTGCGTCGGTGGGATGCACCATTGCTCCTTGAGGTGCGGTTTCAGGGCGTTTTTTTGAGGACGCGTCGCACGGTCTCGTACGAGATGTCGTCGACAACCTCCAGTTCAACCAAACGGCCCGCCAGCAATTTCAAAGTCCAAGCAGCGCGTCCATCGGGAGGGGCCGAGCAAGCCAAGGCAATGAGTCGCGCCTCCGCCCGGCCATCCAACTTGCGTGGCCGACTCGGCTCGTCCTGCGGCTTGCGGTATAAGGCCGCTTCTAAGCCGCGCTCAACAAAGCGTTGTCGGACCCGCTCTACCGTCCGCACCCCGACCTCCAGCGCATCCGCGATTTCCACATCCGTTAACGCTGGCCGGGCATCAGGCTGGTCTGCTTGCAGAAGTACCCTCGCCCGCGTCAGAGTTAAAGCCGACGTTTTTCCCCGTGACACCATGCGGGAGAGATGTTCACGTTCTTCATCAGTCAACGTTACCACGTACTTCTTGTTGGACACCACGGACTCCTTTCCGATGGGTAGGAAAGGAGTTATTTCAGCTGACCGCACACTGCCCGTCAACTGGAACGTGATGGTCTACTAGTGCTCCAAGAAACGGACCCCTGGGTGTCTGACCGTGATATCGGCGCTGGGACGCCGCGGTTTGAGGACCTGATGTCCCAATCAGGTTCTGATGCCGTGAAAATTACTTTCACCAATGCGCTTACGTTTCGCCTTTCACATCCATGAAGGAGGTAGGTGATGCTTGGACAACGCCATCGGAAGCTTTCGCGGCCGCTTGTCGTGGAACGCCTTGAGGAGAGATGCCTCTTAGCGTGTCCTTACACCTTGACTGTGCTGGCCCCTATTTCAGGTTCAGCACCAGGAAGCGGGGCACGCGCGATAAACGACGACGGAGGAGTGGCAGGTGCATCAAGCACATCTCCCACTTCCGGTATGGAAGCTGTCTACTGGCCACCCGACGACTACGGCACTTCCCCGACGCAGTTAAACAGCAGTGCCCAAAATCCCCCATATCCATGGGGAATCGCATGGGCGATCAGCGACGATTATGTCGCTGGCAGTTTTAATAGGGATCTTACCGATAGCTCCAGAAGCCAAGCATTTGTCTGGCCAATAGAAGCTAACCCTAGCGGCGCGTATGATGTCGATCCGTTAGATTTCGGCGAGTTCGTGAAGACATCTGGAACCGGAGTCAACGACAGTGCTGTTGTCGCCGGAGATGGTGTTACGGACGATTCGAAAAAACATCCGGCGCGGTCAGATGGTGGCATCGGGTCAGGGGGAGTCATGGAACTGTTTCTTCCTAACAACCCGAGCGGACAGTCTCGCGCAATCAATGAAAATGGATGGCAGGTCGGTCGTGTCACCAGCGGCCCGCCCCCCGATATTACCCCATACGTTTGGAATGGTACTCCAGGTAGTACCTCACCCATTCTTCTGAACGATAGTAGTTCTAACGCTAACAACGGCACAGCGCGGGCCATCAACGACGCCAGCACATTTCAAGTCGCAGGGAATTATGTTAATCCCGCGACCGGTGAGGAAGAAGCATTTTCCTGGCTTTATGGTTCCAATCTCAATGTAACTTTCTTGGGGAGGCTCGGTTACGCGACCAGCAGAGCCGAAGGCAATAACAATAGCGGCGACGTCGTGGGCCAAGTGAGGGAATCAGAGGATGTGGCGTATGCGGCCCTATGGGCAAACGGAGCTTCTTCCGGTGTCGTCTTGAACGATCTAGATTGTACGACAGAGTTCGGCGACTGGACGTTACAGGAGGCAAACGACATCAACAACAATGGCGATATCGTCGGCAATATGGAGGACAGTATGGGCGTTAAGCGGGGATTTCTCTTGACGGAAGTATCGCCCACCCCCATCGTTCCCCCGCCTATGCCGTTGGAATCGGTTGTTGCTGAAGTCACTCAGACCAAGGTTAACGAAGGCGTGGCTCGGCATCGGACTACGTCAAACAACGCAATGGCTGATGCGGGAACAGGCGCGGTGGAAGGTACCTCGCAGGCGATTCCGCGAAGCGCGCGTGTCTTGCTCCATAGGGCGGAAGCCGTGGGGTTCGAGTCATTGGATGCAATGGCGCAGCAAGCCGTCGGAGGATTCGTGCGATGAGGCCGATGGAAACTATGGCATCTATTGCGAGAAGTTGATCTGCGGCTAAGTGGACACGGCTTGTCCTTATTCTGAATCGGGGTCATGTCGCGATGATTGCTCATTATCCTCTCTCAGTCCTCCCGTTGGGGCCCAGTTACAACCAGAAGTCGTACGCGATCTGGGCTCGGCGGCCCACCGGGAAGGCAGTTGTCTTCCTACACGGGTACAGTGGCGACGCGCTCACTACCTGGTCAGAATTTCACAAACTTGTCCTCATAACACCTGAGTTCGTAGGGTGCGATTTTATCTTTTACGGCCATGATGGCCTATTTGGTACAACCACCGCGGGCGCCACCCTTTTCTACGAATTCCTGGATCGCCTGTTTGTCCAGCCTGCATCCTTGTTAGTCCCGACCATCGGCGACAAGGAAAACCGTCGAGATTTTTCATTTGGCAAGGTAGTTTTGGCAGCCCACTCGCTGGGCGCGGTCTTTTGCCGTTGGTCACTACTCTTTGCACGTGAGAAGAAGCGGAAATGGATGAACAAAACCGAAATGGTCCTTTACGCTCCTGCGCACATGGGAGCAAAAGTGTCCGGATTAATTGACGAAATGGGACGCGGCGGCACGTGGCTTTCTCAAGTTCTCAGTTTGTTCGGCGTCGCCGCCAACTTTGCGTCACCGCTGATTGCCGAATTAGGGGAAGGGAGCGTTGATCTCCAGGAGCTGAGGGACAAAACTAACGAAGCCTTAGCTCAAGGTGGCTGTTCCTATCTTATCGCTCGGAAGGTCATAATCGCCGAACGCGAACGCATAGTGAAGAACTTGCGGTTTGGAGAGGATGCTTGGCCTCCTATCGTCTTCGCCGGTAGTAATCATACCTCCGTGTGCAAGCCACATTCCAAATTCCTAGACCCTTTAGACGTGTTGAGCGAAGCCCTATGATTCCAAAGCAGGACCAACAAGATAATTTGGAGTACTTGCGGTATGCTTTTCTTGAGCATGACCGGACCAGTACGGCGCTCCGCCATCTTCGCAGAGTTCGCGAAGGGGAAGCGATGGCTGGGCTGGAGCATCTTTTGCGCGATCATCGGCAAGATGAAGCGATTTCCAATAATGAAACGTACCAACGCGATGCCTTCGATTTCCTGTTGTCTGACTACGGGATCCTGGAGATCGCGTGTCTGATTAAGTACGTCTCGGAGCCTTTGCCTCTGGAGCTCGCCGAGACGGCACGCTGGAACCTCTCTTGCCCGGCAGTGCTGACGTACTATCGCGAATCGTACCCAGTGCTCCTTCCGGAGCTATTCCATAGGCGGCTAGTGGGGGCTTGGACTCTTCACGAAGACATAGGGAAAGACCCGACGCAGCTTCACCATCTCTTTTGCGAGTTCCTCGGGCTAGTAAACGCCCAGCGAAACGATGAGGCAATGGACATTTTCTTGTGGTTTCTCGACGACGGTTGGCGGGACGGCTACAGTATCGACGATACTATCGCTGAGCTTCGAAATCCCGAGACACTCATTTCCCGAATCGTGAAACCCCCGCCGGATCGAGACACATTGGACGTTTCAGTGCGAGGTTTCCAAAACTTTGTAACCCTTTGCATTAGTCTCGATGAGCTGTTGCAGCGCTCGGCAGTGTATCGTTACTTCCAATCCGCGCAGTGGTATCACTACGCGTATTGGTTCGAATGTATCCGTGAGACGGTTGGTGACAGCATCGACAAAGCCTTTGAGCAAATCCTGAACTGGTCGCCCAAGGGCAAGAACGAGTCAGAGATCGCACAGACGAAACGCGCCATCGTGGAGTACGTTGCCACAATTCGAAAAGTCTTGAAACGGCTTCTGTCAGGAGAGTATGGTATAGCGCTTCGCGAGCAAGCCGAAAAGAAAGGCTCGAGCGCACCCGAAGAAAAACCGGCCCGAAGAGCGAAAAAACCGCCGTCAGGTAGGCCAGGCAAGAAGGTCTCAGAACTCAGGAGTACCAGAGTGGCTTCGATGCTCGTCAGCGGCGACATTGTCATCGACCATCAGATCTACGTCGGCCAGAAGCGCCGGCCGGCCTCAACCCTGCGTCTGGGTACACGCGAATCGGCGACCGATGGTGGCGCCGCCCTGCTTCACGATCTACTCCAATCGATCGCGAAGGCAAGAACGGCAACAGCTCGCCCCGGTGAAGCATCCGCCAGCGGTAATGCCGACCCAAACTGGCAATCTCTTGAACTTACATTCGGTTTGGAAAGACCAACCGAGTGCGCGCTGCCCCCAACGTTTCATGGATATGCGGTGTTCCAGCCTTGTTCGAAGAACGGTAGACCTGAAAATAGCAATAAGGTTTGGCGACTTCTTGACCCGCTCGGATTCGGAGATGAGTCCGCCGAACGTTACGAGCCGCAAGTCAGAGACGCTGTTCTGGACTCACATTCCGACATCGTTGTGATTGACGATGCGGGGCTGGGATTCCGAATTCAGTCATCACGGGAAGCCTGGCCGCGCTGCATCCGCAACCCGGAGGCCAAATGGCCAGAATGGCTGGTGCTCAAGCTTTCCGCACCGATTGCTGCTGGGGATTTTTGGCGGACGCTGCTGGCCATGAACATCGGTCCTGAGCGGTTGGCCGCTCGATGCGTGGCTGTCGTGTCAATCAATGATTTGCGCGCCGAGGGGGTTCAAGTTTCTCACGCCTTGTCCTGGGAGCGTTCCGCACTCGATCTAGTGGCCGAATGGGACCGTCATCCGCAACTACGGAGTCTTAGCGCGTGTCGCTACGTCATCGTCTCGTTTCATACTGATGGGGCGCTGCTTGCCGACTGTAGCAGCCCGGATACGCCCGTTTTTCGCCTTCTATTTGATCCGGCGCATCTGGAAGGTGATTGGGCGGACCGGCTGCAAGGAACCCTCTACGGGTTGCAGACCTGCATGGCAGCCTCGGTGATCGCCCACCTACCGGATCCGTCGGGATCCACGGAGGGAATCCGGAGTGGTCTGGAACGTGGTATCAAGGCGGGACTAGCCGGGATGCGCCGCCTGCTTCTCGAAGGGCACGGGCCGGTCTCAGGAGATTCTCCGGGATTCCCCTTTGCAGCCGTCGCGTCCGAGATTCTCAGGCCAACCTGGCAGTACAGTGCGACGGGCATTCCCAACGTTTCCGTTCCCGAGCGAGAGCGCTGGACCGTTCTTCAGGGTGATGACTCGCCTCGTGGTCGCCAAGCACCTCTGCTCGGCGTGGCCCGTCGGGTGGCGCTCCGTGGCCCAGCCGAGTTGCATCACGTACCGTACCAGCAGTTTGGAGATCTTTTCGTCATCGAACGCAACGAGATCGAAAGTCTTCGCAGTCTGCGGCGGCTGGTACGTGACTATAGCAGCGCCCACGACGCGAACAAGCCTCTCTCGATCGCCGTGTTCGGACCACCCGGCGCGGGAAAATCGTTCGGAGTCAAGCAGATCGCTAGGTCGGTACTCGGCGCGCATACACCTATTCTGGAATTCAACCTGGCGCAGTTCGCCGATCCCGGGGAACTAGTCGGCCTCTTGCACCAGGTCCGCGACAAAGTGCTCGAAGGCCGCCTCCCCGTCGTCTTCTGGGACGAGTTCGACACCAACGACCTGTCCTGGCTGCAGTTCATGCTTGCCCCGATGCAGGACGGACGGTTCCAGGACGGCCAGGTATCGCATCCCGTCGGAAAGTGCATCTTCGTGTTCGCCGGGGGCACCAGCTACGACTTCCAATCCTTCAGTCCGAGGCCGCCCTCGGCATCCGCCACCGACCGGGAGAAGCAGCGATGGGAGCACTTCAAGTCGAAGAAAGGTCCAGACTTCATCAGCCGGCTTAGTGGGTTCCTGAACGTCTTAGGGCCGAATCAACGCCAACTTGTAGATCATCATGCGAACTCGTGGCAGGACGATCCCAGCGATGTGAGCTATCCCGTGCGACGAGCTTTGTTTGTGCGAGCCAAGTTGAGCAAATCCCCGACGCAGCGCCTACTGATTGATCCCGGCATTCTTCGGGCACTTCTAGAGGTGAGTCGTTACTTCCATGGCTCGCGATCGCTGGAAAAACTTCTTGAACAACTGCGACAGAGCAGCAAGACAGGTGTCATCGTCCGTGCCGATCTTCCGCCGGCTCATCTATTAGGACTGCATGTAGACCCGAATGAATTCCTACGCATCGTCGGCCGAGACATTTCGTTCGGCGATGTGGAGACTATGGCTGAGGAATACCACAAATTTTACCAAGCGTCACTCAAGAATGATGAGCCGCTGAAGAACGTCAGTTACAATGACTTGCCGGAGTATATCAAGGACGACAACCGCGACGCCGTTCGGCGCGTTGCTGAAGTCTTGTCGCACGCCGGCCTCTATCTCGCGAAGTCGCATGCTTCGACCCCCGCATCGACCGCCGACGAAATCGACACGATCATTCGACGCAATATCGAAATCCTGGCCGAGGCCGAACACGACGGCTGGATGGAGGCAAAACTCCGCCAGGGCTGGCGCTATGCCCCAGTACGAAATAACGATTTGCTACTTCACAATCTCTTGATTCCTTATTGCGATTTGCCGGAGGATGAGAAAGATAAGGACCGTAGCGCCATCCGAGGCTATCCAGAAACCGTCGCCCGCCGAGGTTTTCGAATCATTTCGGAACCCCCTGAGAATGAAAAATCACCTGAACCAAACCCTGTTGACAAATCAAAATTGGGCGCCGACGAATCCGGTCGAGAATGAACGGTAGGCAATGGCCACTACGTGGTGAAGTGGTTCAACGAGTTTTGTATTTACATTCGTACAGTAGCGCCGAAACTTGGTACTGTCCTAGCTTTGAAGCTAGGACAGTACCCGAAACTTCGACGCTCACTTCAGGTGTACGGATGTGCGTCCAAAACTCGGTAGAGGTGGCGCGGCGGGTAGGTGAGCCTTGCGTGTTGGCCGACCCTTTCGGTTGTCGGTGCCCGAGTAGCACACCATGCTCCGTTTCCACCTCCCGCTCATCGAACCGGACGTGCGGTTTGCCCGCATTCGGCTCTCGGAACAGGTTCTTCCTTAAGGCGTGCGCTTGGTCGCAAGCACCTGGCAGGGATTCACGAGGCCCAAGGTCTCGTAAAAGATACTTGGGGGATATCGACCGCGCGATCCAACCCGATGCTTGTGGGCCAGCCGCGTAACCGCCGTTGCAGAAAGCGTTCCAGTTTGGTGTACGTTTTCCACAACGTGCCATAGCTGAAGTAGTTCATCCAGCCACGTGCCACGCGATTGACATCGCCAACTAGCTCTCCTGTGCTTTGCCACGACATGTGCGTGCCGATCATCCGTCGCAACGTGTCCTTGATACGGCACACGCTTGTGCCGGATGGGCCGATCTAAACGCAGACAACAAACCAGACCTTGTCACGGCCAACCTTGGGGGTAGCAAGGTGGGGATTGGTGTCGTGACCGTAAGATTCGCCAGCGCTATTCCGACCCGGCAAGTCATTGAACTGGCTTACGAGCTTCATTTAATACCGTTAGAACGGTTGAGATAGCTTCTTCTACCCCAAGGGGCACTGTTCCAGGCGAATCACGTGCCCGTCACATAGCGCGCGGTCACAATCGGAAGAGGTCAGAACAGCCGGGGTTGTCGTTTCATCCGATGTTGAGGACCCCATCCGACGACGTGACGTGTCCCGTCCGTCCCGAAAGGCAGGTGGCCTGTGAGAGGCGAATATGTCATGGAACCTCCGCTCGACGGCCGGGCGTGGGCCGTGCAATCCAACACCGACAACGGCACCTTCGTGCACATCGAACTCGTCCCGGACGATCAGGACGCGAACGACCCGACCGACATCATTACGCTCCTTCGGTCGCGGTGTGGGCCCGAGCCCCTCCACTTTCTGGTCGAATCGCTGCAAGCGGCACTCTCGCAGAGGGCCGGCCTCGGCAAACTTGATTTCTCGGTGCGCGAGCTAACCGGATCCGGTTCGACCTTGACATGGTCCATTCGGGACGACCTGCTGAAACCGGACCAGACCGAGGTGTACCGGATCCACCGCGAGCACGGATTTCAGTTTTGCTTGATATACGACCGAAAGCACGGGCTGCTCACCGAACAGGCGATCGAGGAGTGGGCCTCCCGACTCTCGTCACTGAAGGCGCGCGTAGGCGATTACGCGGAGACCAAGTTCCAAACAAGCTGGACGCCGGACCCGGCGCAGCTGCACACCTACGGACGATGCTCCAGCCGCCCGTCGACTGGCAGAGGCTGGACCGGCAAGAGTTGGAAATGGCGCTCGACCGGACCGCGCGTGCGCTCGACCCCCTACACTGGGCCCTCGGCAAGTCCATTGTCGCGGAACTCTTGTGGTCCGAAGTGTCGACATCATCCTCCGGGAGTGAGGACGCGGAAGAAGCTCTAGTCAGCCGGGCGGTGGATTGCGCGCGCCAGGCCCTCGAGATTGTTGGCCAGTTCGACAAGCCCTCGCTTACCCTGGTCCCCTTCGAAGTCTTGTGCCGATCTCTCGCCCTCAGCTGCGGAAAGAACCGAGTCCGCGACCTCCAGAATTGTCTGCACGGGCTGGCTCATGTCATTGAAATGTGCCGGGCGGCAGGGAATGCGAGTCGGGCGATCGAGCACGAGGTTCTGTTGGCCCAGGTTTACCTTTCCCTTGCACGGGAAACAAGTGGCGAATTCGAGCCCCAAGCCGACGAACTACTGAAGCGGATCGTGAAGTGACCCGGCCGCCGACGTGCCCCGCGCCCTTGACACCATGAACCGCTGGGGAGGAAAGTGTCTGTGGCGGGGCAAGGCCTGGGGTGAGGAGTACTATCGGGAGGCGCTGGTCACGTTTGACGCCATGAGCTGTTTTCTAGAGAACCACCCGCGCGGTCCACGACGAGCAGATCAGGCCGTATTTTGGACACGCGGTGAGCGGGCAGCGGGAGGCCCAACTCGGGATCATCGGGTTCGACCCAAACATGGCAAAGCCGAAGTTCCGCGCCCAAATGTCCCAGCCGCCGAACATCTTATTCCTACGGCCTCTAGGCAGCACGCGCCGCGTGATGATCAAGAACCGTTTCCCGCTCTACGCGAACCCGTCCCTCATGCGGTTCCCGTTCGAGCCCACTAGGGTCACGCTGGAGGGGGCTCTGCACCGTGCCATGTTCTGCTTTTCGGGCAGCACGGTGGGCGGGCCTGTTGACGGCCTCGGGATGGCGCGGCTCATGCTCGCGAATCCCGACTCTTCCATCACCGACACAGCACTCACCGACGCCTGGAAGAAACCAGTTCTGGTCGCGCTGGAGTCGGCCGAACTCATCTTGGTTCTGGCCAGCCCGACGGACGGAGTCTCTTGGGAAGTCGGCGAACTCAAGGCCCGTGAGCGGCTAGAATGCAGCGTCATCGTTATGACGCCGAAGGAAGCCGACGGCTATGGGGAACGGGAGTGGCACCAGGCCGCGGCCCGGTATGTCGACCGCGGCGTTCACATCGGGCCCTACGCCCCGTCGGGTGGGTTCGTGTTTTTGCACAAAGACGGGACAAGAAGGGTTATGCTGGAGTTCGAGTCGTTGTGGAACGGCGAACTCTTACGGGCCGTCCTCCCTGCCGTGATCGAAGCTCTCACTCGCGCGCTCGCCACAGCGGAGGCGGCGAATCAGGTAGAGAAACAGATCTTCAAGCTCTGCAAACTCGGTTGCTGTTTTCGCGTAACGGGCTTGACGGACAAGTCCCTCGAATGCTACCAACGTGCCGCTACACTGTGCGCTCAAATCGGAGCTACGGAACTCGAGGCATGCAGTTTGGCCGATGTCGGCTTCATTCACGCACTCCTACGGAACGCCGAGCAGGCACGGTCCTTTTACGCGCGATCCCTTGCGGCGTTTCGGGCAACGGGGCATGGCGTCGACTCCGTAGAAGTGACGACTCTGGAGAGCCGCCTTGGCTCACTATCGAGCGCGTAATCGACGGCATCCGCCAACTGCGCGACAGAGAACGTCTCCTACAGGCGTAGCACCCGAATGAAGGCTCACCGTATGCGGCCCAGTCTTGAGCCGGTTGAAGATCGCTTCCTATTGACAGTGTAGTGGCTCACCGAAACTTGCACGCACATTCGTTCAGTCTAAGGTGGAGCGCCGAAATCTCGGCGCGCCGTCAAATTCTCCGCTTGTTCTCTATCCTGCGATACGCAATCTTCGCGGGCGACGCAATTATTTGATGCTGCGAAGTTGAGGTTGGGGGGCAATATCTTGCGCAGAGATTATGTATCACGCTCCGAAGCGCCGAAGTTTCGCCGCCTGGCTTTTGAATTGAACGAATGTGCGTGCAAGTTTCGGTGAACCACCACACCCGGGGACTGGATCGCCGGGAGGAAGCTCGGGACGGTGCGATCCTTCGAGCGGCTCGCAGTTCAAGTGAATCACGACCTTTTGTCTCACCAACCCAAGACAGGCCAATGGCTCCCTGCCGTCAACGACGCTTTAATCTCCTGAAAAGCGACTCTACGAAGGCGTCTCGGAATCGACGGGTGAACTCCGTCAAGGCCATATTTCTCAATGCATTTAGCGAATATGAGAGAAAGCCCATTGCTCGGAAGTTTCGCTTTAAGCAAAAGCCGGATCGTCAAGTAATCGACCTCCTGCTCATGGTCCTCCCATATGAGGACGCCTCCTCGAATCTCTTCCAATAACGAACGGTTTTCGCTGTAATGCCAGTCAGGATGATCCTGATGATAGATTCCGTGGGCTAGCCGGTGGGCGAGAACAGCAGACAAAGCTGCACGTTTGTCTTTGACAGCTTTCGGCCAACTCCGCGCCGACCGCTCGAGTAGCTCCCCAACGCGAGGCCATAACTCGTTCCCCGGCGACTTTGTCGGAAAAAACATCTGTTGGAGCTCACTCTCGGGGCTAAACAGCGGTACGTGGCCTGAAATGAACCGCTCGTTGCAGCTACGAAGGAGAATCTTCCAAATCTGGTCAGCTTCTTGGCGGTGCCAGTCTAGTGAATTCAGCTGCGGTTCAGAAAAAAGCCAGTTTAGACAGAAAACGTATACCCCGAGGCGGTAGAGCTCCTCGGCCTCGGTCGGGGCGAACCGGTCCTGTAAGGTCGGCGTGTCGCTAAAGCGCCGCAGGCAATTGTCTAGATCGTCAGTTAATACGTTTTCCAGCACCAAGTTCGCGTCCTTCGTGTTGCTTTTTGCCATGTTAAAAAGTTGTAACAAATCGTTTTTGGAAATCGAACCGTTGGCGATAAAGTCCATTTTTCTAAGTTCATCTACGCGCGCTGGGCCAATGCTCACGCTGTCGGGAAAACTCTCTACTAGGACCTTGATCGAATCGAAGCCGGCGGTTCTCCAATGACTGCCCATCAATAACCATTTCAAGAAATGATCTCGGCTGTTCTCACCTTCTTGTGGTCTTAGGGAGATTCCTAGGTGCTCCGGATTCAAAATAATGGTCACCGGCTGCAAGGCATATGGGAACAGATCCCTTGATCGCGTGTTCCGATAGATAATGTCGGTCGCTCGGCTCAATTCAGAAACGGGCCCAAGTTTCTCGACGCGGGAAAAGGTTGCTGTCGCATCCGAGGATAGGACGAGGTCCATTTCCCATCCACTCAGTCGCGGCCAGGTCTTTCCTGAAAACTCCGGGAACTTGGAGAACTGCGGGAACCCTAACACAGTGCCTCCACTTTCGCGGTGAGCATCCAGCAATAAATCCAATCCCGAATTGTCGGAGACTCCACCGTCGGTCAGCAGAAACCTTCGGTCTCTGCGTTGGTCGAAGCTCATGTACGAGAGCTCGATCGAGATTGGGTTGAATGCCAGAGGAAAGGCGCCTGAAGCGACAACAAATTTGGATGCCGATTGGCTCCCTGCAAACTCCGGCGCATACGGCAACATGGTGGTTGCAAATGAACTATGACGAGACGCGGCGTTCATAAAGCGATGCTTTTCGTAAAGCCCAAGAGGCTCTTTTAGAAGTACGAACGATGGCCCCCATCCGACCGAAGCGCCATCGTAAAGGTTGGTCGTGCACATCAGGAGTTGTGGGCCTCCAGCCGCGAGCTGACTCAAAGTCTTGTTGCCGAAGATTAGTTTCTCCAGCAAGGAGGCTTGGACATCCGAGCGGTGCTTGAGCCGAAATAAGTTCTGTACGCGCGTGGCGGCCCTTAAGAGAGCAAACTTCCCGTCTTTGACAGCGTCTACAAAGTCCCTGGGCGCACCACCCGCCGAATAAAAGCCTGCTATTATGGAGCCACCTGACACGGAACTAAGGTGCGTAAAATGCAGGCGGTGCCGCTCCGCGGCGTCTAGGACGCCCGCATGCATTAAGGCCGCGCGGTACCCCCCTCCTGATAACGCTAGACCGATGCGAAGATCCTTGTACTTGGAGGTGGACTTTACCGCTGTTAACCGTTCGGGGCTTAGGGTTAGCGACTTCATCTCCCACCAAGGATCCGCGGCTGATGAAATGAGCCACCAAAGGAACGGGGTCGAGACGACAAAGACGAGCCCTCGCATTGGACCGTGCACGACAGCTGGCTTTCCAGCAGAAACAGAGTATGCCGACGCAATGCCGCAAGCAAGCAACAGGTAGGAGAAGTCTCGAGGAAGAATCAGAAGCCCGAACTTCCCTAAGGTCGCAATACAGAGTCCGATAACAGTTAGCGCAAACCAAAGCGCCCGTACCGGTCGAAAATAGCTCAATATCAACAGGAGCCCGACTAACCCCGAGAGAATCCATAGGGCATTGGTCAAGGCACATGCCACTAGTAGACCATCACGTTCCAGTTGACGGGCAGTGTGCGGTCAGCTGAAATAACTCCTTTCCTACCCATCGGAAAGGAGTCCGTGGTGTCCAACAAGAAGTACGTGGTAACGTTGACTGATGAAGAACGTGAACATCTCTCCCGCATGGTGTCACGGGGAAAAACGTCGGCTTTAACTCTGACGCGGGCGAGGGTACTTCTGCAAGCAGACCAGCCTGATGCCCGGCCAGCGTTAACGGATGTGGAAATCGCGGATGCGCTGGAGGTCGGGGTGCGGACGGTAGAGCGGGTCCGACAACGCTTTGTTGAGCGCGGCTTAGAAGCGGCCTTATACCGCAAGCCGCAGGACGAGCCGAGTCGGCCACGCAAGTTGGATGGCCGGGCGGAGGCGCGACTCATTGCCTTGGCTTGCTCGGCCCCTCCCGATGGACGCGCTGCTTGGACTTTGAAATTGCTGGCGGGCCGTTTGGTTGAACTGGAGGTTGTCGACGACATCTCGTACGAGACCGTGCGACGCGTCCTCAAAAAAACGCCCTGAAACCGCACCTCAAGGAGCAATGGTGCATCCCACCGACGCAGTCGGCCGAGTTCGTCGCCCGCATGGAGGATGTCCTCGACGTATATCACCGGCCGTACGACCCGTTGCGGCCGTTGGTTTGTGTGGACGAAGTGCCCAAGCAACTCGTGGAGGAGGTACGCCGACCCCTGCGTGCAGCGCCGGGGCGGCGGATGCGGTATGACTATGAATACCGCCGTCATGGGGTGGCCAATCTGTTCATGGTTTTCGAGCCGTTGTTGGGTTGGCGGGCGGTGCAAGTAACCGAGCGGCGCACGGCCAAAGACTTCGCGGAGGTGTTGCGCTGGCTGGTCGAAGAACTGCATGCCGACGCCGAGCGGGTGGTGCTGGTGGTCGACAATCTCAACACGCACACGCCGGCCTGTCTGTATGAGACATTTCCGGCCGAGCAAGCGCGTCGGATTGCGAACAAGCTGGAGTGGCATTACACCCCCAAACACGGCAGTTGGCTCAACATGGCCGAGATCGAACTAAGCGCATTGACACGCCAATGCCTCGACCGGCGTATCGGAAGCATTCCACAACTGCGTCGCGCGGTCGGGCCGTGGGAGAATGATCGCAACGAGCGAATGGTCGAAGTCAAGTGGCGCTTCACCACGCACGATGCCCGCATCAAACTCCGCCAACTTTACCCGTCACTTCCTGAGTGACGGACTACTAGGACTGACATGGTGAGAATTAGCCTGAGAACAGCGCGAGCTAACCATTTCCAGGCCGCATGGGCCGTATCGTATTGATGTTTCAGACAGCGAAGGGCGCCGGCGGTAAATGTGGTGGTATCTGCCCCAAATTGGCTGACGTCTTGGTATCCCTCATATAGCCATTTCAGGAGCGGACGTGCCCGCTCGTAACAGCATTGAAAGCCACTCCCGAACGGTTGGCCTTTTCGTTGCTCCGTTTCGGTTTTTTTGAGACCCATGGTTGCCTTGTCGTAATCTAGACGAGCGCCGCACACTTACTTGTCCGATTGTGCCGTTCGCTGACGCGCGGTGTTGCTTCTCAGCGCGGGCGGTGTTTACGAGGAAGCCAGTCGTTAGCACAGATTATTGAGCAAACGGATCACACAGAACAGTTCCCTACGTATCGTGACCTTGTTGGAGCTGATCATTATTTAGCGATCTTAGTGATGTAGCAGAGTTTGGCCGGGCTTAGGCGTGCATCTTGTGGAGTGAGCTTTGGCGACAGGAGACTTCAACGGCGATGGCGCGGCGGATGTCGCCGCTGCGAACTACGGTGAGTCCAGCGGTAGTTATCGGCGCCATCGAAAGATCAGCGAACAATTGAGAAGAGCCGAGCGCTCCGTTCACCGACTGCGCGAGCACATTCGCCGCGCAGGCGGGCGATTTGGCGGCCACTGTCTGCATCCCAGACCGGATCGTGGTGTCGGAGAAAGCGCAACACTGGAACGGCCGAGGTCATTTCTTTGGGGCCGCTGCCGAGGCCATGCGGCGAATCCTGGTCGAAAACGCGCGTCGGAAAGGCCGATTGAAGCGTGGCCAAGGCCGAACGCGTGTCGATTTGGAATACTGTAGTGGCTCTCCGAAATTTTCGCGCACACGCGTTCACTGGAATGTATGCTGGTTTTTGCTTTGCTCCGGAGCTTGTCGATGCACGGTGCGCAGGAAGTTGCGAGCGAGAATTCATTCGCAATTCGCATTAGGCCGCGCGAGTCACAATCACGCACGGAAGGTGACGACGACCGGACCGGAATTCGACGCGGAGTTCAAGTTTGGCGCCGGTTGACCTTTGACGAGTACTCGCGGCTTCGCACACGGCGACGCCCTTGGCCATCCCGGACGCGGCTCGAAACGCGGACGGCGACAAGCCGGCCGCGTGCCATAATAGATCTCATCCGGCGTCGCCCCTTTGAGCCCGATGTGCGGACGGTCGGCATCATACCATTCCAAAAAGCATTGCAACTCCCGCTGCAGACTTCGCCGCCGCAACGAGATTACCGGCAAGGCCCGCGTGCATTCTTGCTTGAGAGTTCGAATCATGCGTTCGACGACGGCAATGCTGCCTTGCTTCACCACGGCGCCGAAACGTTGGCGAATCTTACGCGCACGGCAAACGGCGACGGCGTCGCGGAGATAATGTGTCTGACCTATTCAAGCTCGTCCTAACCACGGCCCGCCGTTAACATCCCCTGCTGATACTGTTCACTTACCCAGCGGGTAACACGGCTGAGTCCCGGGACCACAAGTATGTGGCGCACACGGATTGGTTGGCGTGCTTCCGGGCAAGCAGGGTGACGGGTTTGGATTGTTCGGAAGGCAAGGCGTGTTAAGCGTCATGTCTCGCACCTTTGCGCGGAACGACGTCAGCTTGTTGCTTGCGAGAATGCTCTTGAGTCCGCTCCTTGCATCACCAAGGTGCGTGGCCCTTGAGAACACGCACGGGAACACCTCGCCCGTGGAGGTGACGCAGAGCCGACCTTTCCAGCACTGGCCACATAACTCGTCATACCGTTCCCCTTCTTCCTGCAACTGAACCAACTTACCGCGCCCGACTCCACGCTCTCTATCAATGCCAACATTCTCGACGCCCAATGCTTTGACAAACTCGATCGCACGCTGGCCGTGGCCTGAGTTCTTGTCGGTCTCAATGACCCCCACGCGGATCGGCAACCCAGCTGCTAGCACCGTCTTGATGCCGCGGACCGTCCGACGCCAGCTGTCCTTACTTTCGGTGATATTCTCATGAACGGTCGCATCGTCGGAGTAAAACGATGTTGCAACGTGGACACGGTTCCGCTGGAAGCAGCCAATAAGGTCCTTTCCGAGCCGCGTGGCGTTGGTGAAGACTTCGATTAATTCAAAGCCGCGATGATTGGCGTGATCCACCAAGTCGTGCAGTCGGGGATGCAGTGTCGGCTCGCCGCCGATGAACTGCAGTTGGCGGCAACCAAACTCAGCTGCCTCATCGATCACCCGCGTCCAGTCGACGTAGCTCATGCTACCGTACAAGTTCCCCTGCGGCCCGGACTCGGCATAACAGTGGGAACAAGACAAGTTGCACTTCTCGGTGATCTCCAACCAGATGAAGCTTAGCCAGTGACAAGAAGTCATATCTTGTAGACCCTCAGCCACCCTCATTGTTCTACCTCCTGGCAGTCATTGTGTGCAAACAGCCGTATCACACATGTGACGCGTGAGAAACCTGATGCACTCACTTTGGTGCTTCTAATAGGTACTGTTGCGTGCGGTATCCCACGGGCGAAGAAAAGGACAGCGTCTCCGGTCCGGAGGGGCACAAGTTGCTCGCAAATCAACAAGTCTCCCCCCGTCTCCGGTTCGATTAGACTTTGCAGGCAGAGCAAAAACTGTGTGTCTCCTGTTTGGTCGCAATGTACGGGAACATGATCGCCCGGTCGATATCGATTGATCCACGCCTGAGTCCGACTGCAATCGATGGACTCCATCCCAGTTATCGAGCAGACAAGGGTAGTGAACCAATCCGTGTGCGCTAGCCCATCCAGAGCCAAGGAAGGGTCAGGGAACGTTTGCTCAGACCACACCACATGATAGTCTCTCCCAACGTGTACTTTTTTCTCGGAAAGCGATCTGTACTTCGCCTCCCAAATTGCTGCCCGCGCGGGCTCAACAAACCGCCGAATAACAGCGTAGCCCTGTCTGGAATATTCCGTGGCAAGCGCGGATAGTTGCTGGGGATCGATGGCCATCGCGTCGCACTCCTGCGCGGCCGACTGGTGATTAGCTTGCCAACGGCCTGTTCGATTCTCCTCGGTTCATCAGTGCCCGTGCTCCGCCACATTTACTATGGCGCCGGGCGATCATCACACGCAGATATCTCATCGTGCGGATCGCTGTGTCCGTCTAATATAAGTACATCCAAGCCCCAAACCGTGCGTGTTTTGAGCCCCGCAGTCAATCGAGCTGTTTCCGAAGGATACCTAATCGCATCCGTAGTTCGTGTATGATCCGATTCAGAAAATAACTTCGACGATGAACTAGCAAATCTCTCCCCACGGGGCTGTGCTGCGCCCGCCGGTGTTTCACCACCGTTTGACGTGGATGAAAAATGGTTTGCATCGACAAGTGGGCTTGGCGTATCCCGCTTGATCAAGCGGATATCGTCCACGATCAGCCCGTGACTGTCCCCACCTGCCTGACTAAAAACCAACCTGCCCCCCGTGAGCGTGGTCACAGGAATTGTTCGGACGACCGGTTCCAAAGGGGCACACCCGGACTTCGCGAATCCTTCGAGGTAAACCTCGCCGAGCGACACGGTCGCCTTGTTTACTGTCGACAAGCAATTCGTGTCGGCGTTGTTACCCAAGCTAAAGCGCAATTGATATAGGCCCGGGCTGAGCGTAAACGCAGTGTTGGACTCCATCAACGCTCCCTGATTAGTACTTCCGTCGAGGTCTACATATAGGCCATGACCTGGGTAGAAATCCCAGAAACCATTCCCAATTAGATCAACGGTTCCTGTAGTAATTTTCCAGTTGGCGAAGGTAGAGTAGTTCAGGCTGCCGGAACCGCCGTTTTCGGAGTTAAAGTTATCGGCCAAAAGAACTGAAGGCGTTGCCCGTTGTTCGAGTAATTCGATGGTTGGGTGAAACGAATGACTCGAATGTCGCGATGCGATTCGGACTTGCCAGGTTTGCGAAAAAGAAAACTCATGACTCGCTCCGGGATAGGATGGTGACTTGTAAGTTGTACGCCTAGCGCCTTCCTGGAAATACAGCGGCTGAGGAGCAGTGTTCTTCGGCACTGGGCAGCGCAGCTGGCCGACAAGGCGCCGTGAATGAGTCTCTTCCTTTGGGTCCTCGATACGAATCTGGATCTCCCATATCAAGACCGTAAACGGCTCGGCATTCCGAAGACGTTTTGCGAAAAAGAACGAAGATTTGGAAAAAAAAGTTCGGAAGACCGTAAGAATCTCGGTTAAGTAATAGGTGCGTTTGCGCACGAAGGGCCAGGCAATTGGCTGCAAAGCCAGACGGCCGGGCGAGTTGTCAGGCTATAATGCGCGGGTTGTACCATCTGAGGTATTAGAATATCCGAACTATGCTGCGTGCCCCGAACATCGAGGAACTCATCCTGCGTCATCAAGCAATGGTTCGCGCCGTGATTCGCGCAACTTACCCGAGACCTTCGGCGTCACCTGGACACAAACGATATCACCCAGTGTGTCATGGTGAAGCTCTGGAAGAAGCTCATCGCGGGCAAGTGCGACGGCTGGAATTCGGCGCACCTTCGTGCCTTGCTTAAGAGAATGGCGAATGACGAAATAATCGATCGCACTCGCCATTACGCCGCCTCTAGGCGCGACTTGAGGCGCACCGTTGCCGTGGTGGACGAGCAAAGACTAACAGATTTTCGGCAGCTGACTCCAAGTACGATCGCAATGACACGCGAAATAGCCGCGACTCTTGAAACTGAGGTGCGGCGACGCTTGACCAGATCCGAACGAGAGTTGGCTCGCATGCGCGGCGAGAGCTACTCCTGGCCGGAAATCGCTGAGCGAATGCGAAAGGATCAGGACGCTCTCCGACATCAATTGAACAAAGCCTTCGGCCGCGTGGCCGAACAGCTTGGTCGGTTGTGGGAGGCCGACATTAGCACTCAGATGCTTCTCAACGCTTGGATTTGCGCAAAGGAGGTTCTCTCGAAAAAGGTGTCGTGATGCATTCAATCGACCAGCTCTTGGAGGAGCAACGTGCGTCGTGGGAAAACGGTGACCCGATGTTGGTCGAGGCGTTCCTGGCAATGTCATCGTTTCCAAGTGACCCGGATGCCGTTACTAAGCTAGTTCTTAACGAGATTCTCTTGCGCAACCGATGTGGAGAGAAACCGGAGCTCGAAGAATATCGACTGCGTTTCCCGGAACTTGCCCGGGAGATTGAGGACTACTTCCGCCTCATGCATGCATCGGATTGCAATGAACAGACCACTCAAGAGTGGGTTGCTCAACCGACTCCCGACCGGGTTAATGCTAAATATCCGCGCGTCGGCGACCACTTTGCCGGATATTACCTTATTCAGGAAATCGGGCGAGGCGGGATGGGTGTCGTGTTTATGGCTCAACAGGAGAGCTCCGAGCGAATTGTTGCGCTCAAACTGCTAGGGCCTGATTCACCCATCTCGGACGTCGACGTAGAGCGCTTCCGCGAAGAGGCACAGACTGCCGCCGACCTTGAACATGCGAATATCGTTCCCATCTATGACGTCGGTGAACACGATGGCCAGCTTTACTTCACGATGAGATTTATCGGCGGCGGTGACTTGGCAGAACATGTGCAGGAGTTCTTGAACAATCCGAAGCAATCGGCCTCCATGGTGGAGACGGTAGCTGGAGCGGTTCATTACCTACATGATCGTGGGATTTTGCACCGCGACCTTAAACCGAAGAATATTCTCCTCACCAAGGACGGCGTGCCGGTGGTCACGGACTTCGGACTTGCCAAGCGGCTGAGCAATTCACTCCAAACTTCAACCGGTGAGCCCCGCGGAACTTTGTTTTACATGGCGCCGGAACAAACCGAGTCGACTAGGAACGCCACCGTCCAATCCGATGTTTACAGTCTTGGCGCGACACTCTATGAATTGCTCACGGGTGAACAGCCGATTCGCGGTGACACATACTTTGATACGGTACAAAAGATACGCGAATCGGATCCCATATCTCCACGGTCGAAAAACCCACAGGTACCCCGGGATCTCGAAAAGATTTGTCTCAAGTGCCTTGAGAAGGGCCCTACCCGCCGTTATGAAAGCGCGGCTATTCTGGCCGAGGAATTGCATCGGTACCTTAATGGTAAACCATTGCAACACACCGGTACCGTCACCCGTGCTGAGCGCTTCTGGCGCTGGGTGCGACGTGAGCCCAAATCGGCGGCCGCCGCGGCTCTCGGAATTGCGGTTGCCGTAGGCACTATCGTCATTCCGATTGTCTTGCTCTACCAGCAACATCAACATAATCAGCAACTCGCAAGGGCGCTCCACGACACACGGTACCAGCTGGCGCTTAACTATTTCGAGCAAGGCTTCAATCAGTGCGAACAAGGCAACGGTAGTTTCGGTTTGCTCAAGCTCGCAGACGGGGTCGCGCACGCTCCGGACGATGCCGAGGATCTGGAGAGGGTTTTTCGGACGAACCTGAATAGCTGGGCCAGCCGCCACCATGCGCTCGAGATGATGATGGACAATAACGCCGATGTACAATCCCTAGCCTTTAGTCCGGATGGCAAGTGGGTGCTGAGCGGCGGTGCCGATGGCATCGCGCGCCTATGGGATGCTAGCAGTGGTGAAGCGTTAAGGACTTTTAGTCATGCACAGAAGATTTGGGCGGCCGCATTTCATCCCAACGGGCGGATTGCGGTAACCGCCAGTGGGGATGGATCGGCTCGCCTATGGGACGTCCGCACCGGCAACGCGATCGGCTCGCCGATGAAACATGCTCACGACGAGATCCGCGCGGTGGCATTCAGCCCGGATGGCCGCCTTGTCCTTACCGGCGGCGCCGACGGTACAGCCCGTTTTTGGGATGCGAAGACGGGAATGCCGTCCGAAATACGGCCTTTTGAGCACCAATCACTGATCACCTGTGTGGCATTCAACGCCGATGGAACGCAAATTCTAACGGCAAGCGAGAACATAGCCCAGCAGTGGGACGCTGCATTGGGACGACCTGTGGGGGAAGCGATTAAGCCGTCGAGGGAACTTCGCAACGTCGCTTTTGATTCAAACGGCAGGATCGTGACCTTTGGTGATTTCTTCGTGGAGCGGTGGGAAGGCGCCACAGGCAAACCTATTGGGCGTCCGCTCAAGTCGGAATATGAGATCCGGGCGAGTGCGCTGAGCCCCGACGGGCAACATGCCTTGATTGCGTTCAAGGACAACACCGCTCGCTTGTGGAATCTCTCAACAAACAAACTGCAACTAGCCGGCCGCCTTCTGCCGCATAGAGACGCGGTGCACGCACTGGCATTCAGCCGCGACGGAGCTCAAATCGCGACTGGGAGTGCCGACGGAGCAATTCGAGTTTGGAGGCTTGTGATTGGAAAGATGCCCTCAAAACACTGGTGGAAACACGACGGCGAAATTAAGAGCGTTCACTTCACTCGAGACGGAGCGCAAATGCTTAGCGGTGGCGGAGGCGTTGCCCAGCTGCGCGACACCGCTAGCGGGGTGCTGGTCGCAGAGTTTAGGCACGATGGCAGGCCCTTATGTATGGCGTGCAGCGCCGACGGTAAACGGATACTTACCGGTGGCCGCGACAATGCCGCGCGTATTTGGGACACCGAAAGCGGTAAGTCCGGCATATCCTTGCTGCGCGAAAAGGCTCTCGTGAAGGTTGCGCTTGGTCCTGACGGCCGTTTTGCGCTGACCGCATGCGAAGATGAAACAGCGTATATCTGGAATACGGAAACTGGAAGCACAATACCAATCCAACATGCCAACTCGGTTAATATCGTACGTTTCAGTCCCGACGGCCAAATCGCCCTCACCGGTGGTCACGATGGCATAGTTCGGCTCACCGCCGTAGCGACAGGTGAAACGATCTCTGTGCTTCCGCACGTCGATGCTGTCACAGAGGACTGTGCAACTTTTAGCCCCGACGGGCGAACCGTGCTCACGGGATGTTATGACAAGAAGGCGCGATTGTGGGATGTCAGCGTCGTCCCGCCGCGCGTCATCGCAGTTCTTCCGCACAAGGACAGAATCTCTGCGGTGGCATTCAGTATTGACCGACGATTGGCCCTGACCGGGAGCTGGGATAACACAGCCCGCATATGGGAAGCAGCCACTGGCAAACCAGTGAGCCGATTTCTTTGGCATCCCGACAAAGTTATGGCCGCAGCGTTCTCTCCGAATTCGAAGTCCCTCGTCTCGGCTTGTGAGGACGGATCGGTGCGACTATGGGACGTTGAAACCGGCCACCCGCTCGGTCCACCCCTTCCGCATTCAAAATGCGTTTGTGCCCTCGTGCTCAGCCCGGATGGGAACCTCATTCTTGCCGGAAATACTAGCGGCGAGGCCAGGGTTTGGGACATGCCCATCCCACTGTTCGGTCCCAAAGAGCGAATTAGGGCAACAATCCAAATGTTGATGGGACAAAGTTTGGATGAATCCGGGGCGGTTGAGGCGTTGGACGCCAAGACATGGCGGCGCTGCCGCGACGTCCTGCATGGCTCAGACTAGCCAACGTCCTAGCGACCGCGAGGCAGCGGCAATGGAGGTTTCTCAGGTACGGGGTTTGACACATCAGTCTTATCCACACGCCGGCGCCCGCGTTGGCTGAGACGAGATTTCAGGTTTCTGGGCCAGCCACACTGGCTCACCGAAACTTGTACGCACATCTGTTCAGTTCAACGCGTACAGTCAAAAAAGTCAGCCGATGCTTAAATGGAGATCGCGATTGAGTTTGCGAGTTTGGTTTTCGATCGATTCGAACGGTCTGGCGATTGACAAACGCCGTTCAAAACTCGATGCTGGGATATCTTCCAGCGCGTCCGATCGTCAGTCGTGAGCGATGAACTTCATCATTAGGCCCTGGCACGTCTGATCGACGGCAACTACGTCTCCCCATGAGCGGCAATTAGGAATCCCCAGGGTTCCCTGGGGCGACCGGTTCCGGTCGCGAAGCCGCGTCGTTTGAGTTCGTCTCCAATTCGATGGCTTTCTTGGCCTGTTCCAGCCGGTAACTGGTAATGTTGAGTTCCAGGATCACGCTGTGGTGTACGAGTCGATCGATGGCCGCCGCGGTCGTCATCGGATCCTTGAAGATCACTTCCCACTTGGCGAACGGCAAGTTGCTGGTGAGCAACACACTGCCGCGTTCGTACCGCTCCGCCAACAGCGTGAACAACACTTCCATTTCCTCCCGGCTCTGTTGAACGTATCCGATGTCGTCGATGATCAAGGCATCGAAGGCGCTGAGGCGCTTCAACACTTTGCTTAGCTTCAAGTCGCGCTTGGCTACCAGTAGTTCCTGCACTAACAGACTGCACGTGCAGAAGTAGATCTTGCGGCCGGCACGGATCAGTTCCTGGCCCAAGGCCGACAACAGATGCGTCTTCCCCGAACCCGATCGTCCAAAAACCAAAATGTTCTCGTGTCGATCCAGGAAGGTTCCGTCCATCAGCGTGCGCACTTGGCGGGCCACCTTCGCCGGCAAACGCTTCAAGTCGAAATGCGGCAGATCCTTCTCCGGCGGAATCCGGGATTGGCGCAGCAAACGCTCGATCCGGTGGGTCCGCCGGGTCTCGCATTCCTGCCGGCTCAACTCTAAGAGATACTGCTCGTACGACAGCGTCTCCTTCTCGGCACGCCGTGCTTGCTCCTCGAAATTCGCTCGCACCGACGGCAGATGCAACTCCTTCAGATAAGCGACCAAACTGGCCTTCACGTCCTTGTTCCGGCTCATGCCATTCCTCCGTGAGTAACTTGTCGAAATCGGCCAAATTCACCGGTGCGACGCTCACCGCCGTTACCGGCGCCGCTTGGCTCTCCCTCAGCAACACTTCCACTGCCATCCGGCTGATCGGCTGCTCGCGTTCCATAAGTACACGCAAGGCTTCCTCGACCGCCTCTTCGCTTTCGTGTGCCGCCAGGTGCAGAATCTCCAGGTATTCGCGATCCGCCCGCGCGGGGCCGGTCTCATGCAACAGATCGTAGGCCATGCGGAAGCGGCTCGTCGGGAACAGACCTTCCCGATAGCGATAGTCCGCCAAGGCGCCTGGCTTCCGCACCAAAGCGTCGATGACATGTCGGTAATTGACGTGTTGTTTGCACCGGCCACGCAAGCGCGGCAGCGCCTCCACCAACTTCTGGCCGTACCAGACTTCCAAGTGATCCAGGTAAATCCGCACCTCGACTCGTTCGCCGATCAGCCGGCTATTGACCGAGTAGACGTTATTTTGGACGCGGATCACGCTGCCGCTGCTCACCGTGACTCCCAGTCGTCGGCACGTCTCCAGCCGGCGGGCCGGCAACGGTCGCAACGCCGTGCTCTCCTCGGCCAAGCGCTTGGAGCGGTTCGCGTTGCGGAGCCGGCACACCTCCGCCAGGAACGCGGTGTACTGTTCGCGACTGGCAAAGTCACGGCTGCCGCGCAATAACAACGCCTGCTCTACGGCCTCCTTGAAATGCCGATGCGATGCTTCGGCATCCCCGTTCTCGTGCGCCGCCCGCGCTTGAATCTTCTCGCCGGTCAGTTGGTAATGCGCCAGCAACGCCTGGTAGCGGGCCGTGAAGTCGCGCCGCTCCGAGAGGTTGTTCACGGCGCTACTCAACCGATCGCTGCGATGCCGTTCGGGCACACCGCCCAATTCTCCTAAGGCATTCTGCAATCCTTCGCTCAAACTCTCGAAGCTCTCGGAGAAGCAGAGCGTCACTGATTCCCAGTTCGAGTAGGTCAGCACGAAGTGATACACCATGTGATCGAATCGCTGGCCACCGATCGTGACGTTCAAACGGTTCATGTGCGTGAAGTCCGAGGCACACAGCCGACCAGGATGATGCACCTGGCTGAAGTACACTTCTTGCCCGGGGCCTTGGGTCGCCCGCCATGCCTTGACGCGCCGTTGCAACGTCCGCAACTGAGTCTCATCAAAACGTGCGGGATACTTCTGCACCAACCAACCCCACAGCGTCTTGGCCTGCAAGCCCGGCGCCTGTTCCAGAAGCGCGGCCAGTTCCGGCCAGACCTCGGCAAAAGGATCCGGCCGGGTTCGCCACTCGCGTGGCGGTACGACTTGCTCACTCGGGAGTCGTCTCATGTTCCAATACCTCCGTGCCGTCTTCTGATCGACGCCCGAATTCTGGGCGGCCCTGCTCAGCGTCTGTCCTTGACCCAAGAGCCGGAACAGACGGCGAATATGGACATCCGTGACCTTCGCCATCGCAAGCTCCTTCCATGATGGAACTTGCGCTAGCGTATCACACGGACAACCAGGGATTCGTAATTGTCGTCAGGGGAGAAGTAGTTGTCGCTATACACACGTCCTCATAACGAGCATGGCGGGGTGGGTCAACCATCGCCAGCAAGAGGTCATTGAGTTTCTTCGCACCGAGAACCAAATCCTGAAGGAGAAGCTAGGTAAGCGTCGCATTCTCCTGAACGATGATCAACGCCGACGCCTCGCCCTCAAAGGCAAAGTCTTGGGCCGCAAGCTGTTGGCCGAGATCAGTACCGTCTTCACTCCCGACACCATCTTGCGCTGGCATCAAACGCTCATCGCACAAAAATGGAACTTCAGCGATCGGAGAACAAAAATAGGCCGTCCGCCGACACCGAAGGAAGCCCAAGAACTGGTCGTGCGTATGGCGCGCGAGAATCCGAGTTGGGGATACGATCGCATCCAAGGTGCGCTGGCGAACTTGGGTCACGACATCTCGGATACCACCGTCGGCAACATCCTGCGTGCCCACGGCATGGAACCCGCTCCCAAGCGACGCCTGAAGTCTACCTGAAAGACCTTCTTGAAAGCCCATTGGGACGTGCTTGCCGCGATTGATTTCACGACCATCGAGGTCTGGAGCCCTCGCGGGTTGGTCACCTATTATTTGCTTGCGGTCATGGAGCTAGCGACGCGTCGGGTACACTTCGCGGGACTTACCGTCCATCCCGACGAGGCCTGGATCAAGCAGGCGGCCCGCAATATGGTCGCCTTCGACGACGGATTTCTGGTGGGCAAGCGCTATGTCTTGATGGACCGAGATGCGAAGTTCAGCCAGACGTTTCGGGCGATCTTGCGGGATGCCGAGGTAAAGCCCGTGCGGCTACCGCCGCAAACTCCGAATCTCAATGGTCATTTGGAGCGCTATTGGCGGAGCCTTCGGCACGACTGTTTGGATCGCATGATCTTTTTTGGAGAAACCATGTTACGTCGTGCCCTGGCGGCGTACGAAGTTTATTATCACCACGAACGAAATCACCAAGGATTGCACAACCGGTTGATCGAGGCCGGCGAAGAAGTTGGTCGATGCACCGGACCGGTTGAATGTCGGGAGCGTCTGGGCGGCCTGTTCCAATACTACTACCGCGCCGCATAAACTTGAGCCGTCTCATTGTTGTCGTCGGTAGCGCCTGAAGGAAGGTGCGCTAGCAGATTCCGGGCGACGCCTGCGGCAGCGCATACTTCGGGCGAAAGTCCCTCGATTTGAACGTCGAAAAGTCCATTACTTCCCGGTTTGCATCGTCGTTTCAATTTCTTGACTGTACGGCATCTCCGAAAAAATAAAAATCCACTGTGAGATTTCAAATGGGAGGGTGTCGTCTCCGGGTTCACCGGTACAACAATCTGTGTCTGAAACATTGAGCTGAACCGCAATCGCTCAGCGATTTGGCAAGGAGAACTTACCATGGCCAAGTCACGCCGGCGGAATCCGGTGAAGGTGCCGGATCCCCGCACCGTTGTGCTGGAATTTGATCTAATGCCCCCTGCGGGACTCATGACCCCGTCCGCCCGAGTGGCAGCGCAGCCGAAGGCGGCGTATCGGGTGCTTCGTACGACCCAAGTCGATCCATACGACACGCAACCATCCTTATCTGCCGCCATCGCTACCGCGCGCCCATCTGGTGAAAGCTTTCAAGGGAAAGCGCGGAGAGCGGCCAAAATTTCCGTTTCCAATGCTAGGATTGAAAAATTCTCAGACCTCAAAGACTTGATTGATACACTCCCGACCGATGCGATCATGAAAAGGCATAAGCCTCCGATCACCGTGACGTCCAAATCAGACCGCGTTTCGGAGGAGGATCGCAACGTCAGGGTTCGCGCCTTCCTTTACGCGGCGAGCCGAGAGGATGACAACGACTTCCACTTGATTATCGGGCGCGCTCCCAGTCTGAAGCGGGCTTTCATGACGATGGAGGTGTCCGGACTGCCGCCGACGAGCAGTGCCCACCTTCCGGTTCTAAAACGAGCACGCGATGCTTACAAGAGTTTTTTTCAACACCACGATCTCGGCCTACCCGGTACCAGTTACGATTTCTACGTTCCGCCGATCCCAGTCGAAATAACCGGATCTCTCTTCTGGGACAAGAGCCATGTAAAAGGTGGTCGACCAGGACCTAAGGACTTGCGGCCTGATATCCCAACTATTTGGGAGATACACCCTATCACCCGGATTGTCTTTGAGCCATAGGTCGCGTTCCACAGCCGTGGTTACAATGTGTCATGAATCACCTTTGACGAACAATGGACGGGTTATGCCGCGACAAAACAATAAATCGGCCGCCGAGTCGCCACGGCGAAAGGCGATTCCAGCACCGGACACGATTATCAAAGAAGCGACTTTCGTTTCCCCCAAAGGGAATACGTATCGAGTGATCCGAACTAGCCAAAGAGACCCGTATGATTCACCGCCTAGTCAAGGCGAACAAGCTAACCGCAAGCAAACAGCGAAGAGGTCGCGTAGGAAGTCCCATCGTCGGCGAAAGCCTTAACAGATCAATACACACAGCTTCGCGGGTCGCATCGTCGGAACGTGCGCGCTGGGTTACCACCGTCATTGATGGCCGGATATGACTAAGGACAAGGGCCCGGAATGAAATTCCCGCCCACGCTTATACACTCTTGGCGAGTGGCAGAAAACGGCTCCCGCCCCTCTACGAAGCAGCATCCGGGCTCATTGGGATCCAGCGGTTCCGGCGAGGTGCTGGCCTCTTCGAGTCTCTGTTCTGGTTTGTCGTCGGCCATGGAAAGCTCCTTAACTGGGATTAGAAGAATTTTCTAGCACCCTGCAGATTTTCGGAGTTTAGGTTGGGGGTCCGCCCTCGGCCACTAGTTCGTAGAGCCGTTGCTTCCGCGTCGCCTCATCCAAACCGCGCGGCAGATTATCGGGCCCGAGCTCCAAACCGATGAGCTCGGTCAGCCAGTTCAGCAGCTCATCCGGGTTCGGGGCCTAGCCAGTAGGTGGGAACTGCGGCGTCGCTGCGCAGATTTTGCCTCAATTGGGCTTCACTCGTCCGCACGGCCTGAGGAAGTGTTGCTAGGTTTTTTCGGATTCAATTCGATTTTCTCTTATCTGCGGGCGCGATCACGAGATCGAGTGAATCGACCACGAGCAGTGCCTCGCCCTCTCCATCCTTATCAGTATCGTGTTCGACAACTAAGAACAGAGTTATTGGGAGGACAGGCTTGGCTGCACATGCGTCTACATTGAATTCCCGCGATCGTAGAAGTCGCCCAGCTGGATTTTTGGGCGCTCGGCTGCAATGCGATTCTTCAGTTTCCCTTTGAGTTTGACCTCTATTCCAGTTTGCGGTTGGAGAGTCACAATTTTGGTTTTGTCACCGGCACAAACTACTAAACGTGCAGAGGCACCAGGCCTCGTATGCACAAAGCCTCGAATATCCATGTACATCGCTTCCCGATGTCGAGCTACGGTGTATGGCACGTCGATCGTCAGTACCTTGGTCTGCACGGCAGTTTGATTGTGCGTGGACAACGCACCTTTACGGGCGGGTGGGATCTCGACGTACATGTTGTCAAAGATCACCGTTGCTGCTTGACCATCCGGTGAGACGGCTGTCCCAAACCCGATGTTGGAGGGCACGCGAATCAACTTTCCAAACCCTGTGTTTGGTGTTGGCTCGTCATTCTGTCCAGGAATAACTTGACATGGTCCAGCAAAGGCGATCACCAAAGCGAGATGTAGCACATTAGTCTCCTTCTAGAATTTCTCCTTCGGCACATTCTGAGAATCGATAACAATTCATTGTTCGACGTGGAGTAGTTCGATTGACCAAAAAGGCGCGGGCACCATGCCTGGACCTTTATGTCGGACAGATTGAATTCTGCCGTAGATTATTATCTATCGAGGTGCCTGTCGAAAGGCAAAGGACACGAACAGTTTCACGGCGTTTGGTGACGGGCGAGTATGCCCTTGTCCGGAATGACTTCACCACACCCGAGCCTGCCGCATGTCCGAACAAACCGGCTTCCCGTCCAGCCAGGCGAGGAGGGCACGGGGAACATTACCTAACAGTTCTTATGGTCCCCTCATAACGCCTATCAGCGTTGCGTGCTCGGCTAACCGCCGCATCACGCGCCGAGGACGCGCGCTCCTCTTCCGAAGTCGTGAACAGATTGGACAAGGGGGTCATTTGTAAGATCGCGATGGGCGGTGCCGTCACCGTCTTGCACACACGGCGCACCCGGTCGGCGCTCGTCTGGAGTACGTTGTGGGTCAGGCCAACTGCTTGTTCCTGACATTCTGGAAGTCCCGTCCGTTCGATGAACCGCCGCGTCGCGTCCGTCGTGCGTACCGCCACATTCTTGACCTGCGTGGTGACCGGCACGCCGTTGCGATAAACGACCTTCGGCCCACATATCCAAGCGAACTTTATGGTGATACCCTGCGTTCCGTAGTCGTACTCGATGCAACTGTCTGTGTACGTGACGCGCGGAGCACCCGGCAACATCTGCACGGGCAGGTAAAGACGCTCGCCGGTTCGAGGATGGTTCACGACAACAACGGAGGGCCCCCCGGGAAGCAGCGGCGCCTGAAAACTTCGGTCGCCGGTGTAGTAGTAACGATGCACAAGAACCGTCGGCGGAATGTCCACGGCAAGACGCTCCTGCGGCCCCCGGTGGGTCCACACTTCGGTGGGACGCGTCAAGACGGCCGGGTTTCCGCGGGGATCGACGTTTGGATCAAGTACTTCAATCTCAAGCGTTGGCGGGACCGGTACCGCTTGGTGGGGCGCACGGACGGCGACGTTGAGTCGCGGAAAGATGGGTGCTGGCGTTCCCGGCAAATGCGACGGTACGTCCCCCGGTATCGCTAATTGGGGGTTGAGGACGGGCGTCGGAGCTGGCACATCGCCCTGTGCGCAGGCCAACGTTGGAATGGCCACAGTAGAGCATAGCCATGCCGCCAGTGCTTTCCCGATTCGGTTCATACCGTCCCCTTTCGTGTCGGCCGAACCACGGGAATTTGGCTATCCCGCGGAACTCATTGATATGCGAACACGATTTCGACGCGATCAATCACGTCGAAATGCTGCCTTACCAAAGGATGTGGCTGTTGATCCCAGAAGAACAGCGGTTCCCCGCGCTGCACCCAAAAGCATCGTTCAAACTCACACAGGACCGGTTTCCCGGTTGCCAGATTCGGCTGTTCTGTACCGACCGGATAGCCGGTGTAACAACGCACCTTGACGACGAATCGGTTCCGCTTCAATCCGCCGGTTTCTTTGATCAGAACGGGGATCGCCGGCCGAACAGCAACCACGCCGCGAGAATGAATCGGAGTTGACACCTCGTTCAACGGTCCTGTCATCCACGGGTTTTGATCCGCGCAGGCTGAGCGTCCAGGCGCCGTTTTCGTGCAGCGTTACCGCCACCTGCGTGATCGAACAATGATCCTGTCGCAGACCTGCGCGGTCGAGCTGGAAATACCGAAGGCGCTCGCGCACGACGGCTGGAAACGGCGGCTGGGCCATGTCGCGCGGCGGCAAACCTGGGTCCCACGGCTCGCGCACCACCGAGACAACCTCGGTGCTCAGCGCCGTCACGGGAGGGGAGATTGAGCCGTATTGGTAGTCGTATGCAGGCAGACAGGCACAACGCGGGGCTCGTGTAGTGTGTCGGGTGACACCTGCTCCGGAAATCACAACTACAGTGGTGCCTGCTAGGAGAATCCGCAGACCTTTACCTGCTTCCATTGCCCGACCTCAGTATCTTTGCCCAGTCTGTGCCTGTTGCCACGGTTGCGCTAACCGCGCTTCTCGATGTATCTTCGGCCCCATAAGTGCAGCGCCTTTAGCTCTTAGGTGGCGCAGTTGGGGCCGGTTCGAGCACAGGACCGGTTTTCGCGGGGGATGGAGGCTGGGAAGGATTCGCCGCCCGCCAGTTCGTGCCGTTCGGCGTTCCGCTGATGGTGCCTCGGGCCGGCTGAGAATTGCGCCCGTCCGAGCTCGTTATCTTGGGCGGTGCGGTACGATTCTGTGAGCTGTTCCAAACCGGCGCTGGCGGCCTGTTGCTTTCGGGCGGCACGGACAACGCTGCCGCCGGCGGGACATTCATATCTTGAGACACGGGCGACGACCGTGGACCGAAAGGAGGATTTCCATTGGAAACGGCAGGCAAAGGCAGCACCGGCGCGGTCACATTGGGATCAGAAGGCCAGGCGTTCGATTGCATCTGCATCGCCGGACCGGTTGGGGGTCCCGGGCATTGGCATTGACCCTCGTGTACCTGTGCCGCCCTGTGCGGAATTCGCCGGAGGCATCGAACGGGGTTGCGCGGATGAATCACCCCTCGCGTCCTAGCCGCCGCCCCGGATCGATTCGGCATCGCGCCATTCGCCGGACCCTGATTCTGCTGAAATCCTTGATCCCCGTACGGATTGGACCCGGGTAGAGATGGAACCCCGTCGTTCGGGATGAGATTGGGAATTACCTGACCGTTTGGCGGCATCAGTCCCGGGGCGCCCGGCATCATCGGCATCCCGCCCTGTCCCGGTGCGCCCGGCATCATCGGCATCCCGCCCTGTCCCGGCCCGGTCGGCATCATTGGCATCCCGCCCTGTCCTGGCCCGCCCGGCATCATTGGCATCCCCCCCTGTCCTGGCCCGCCCGGCATCATTGGCATCCCGCCCTGTCCTGGCCCGCCCGGCATCATTGGCATCCCGCCCTCATTCTCTTCGCGCTCTCTCGCACCATCTTTCGAGCGACGCGGCACGAATTGGCTCTCCGGCTGGGCCTGCCGCGGATCATATCCTTCCCGCAGGTGACTGTCGCGCAGGTTCAGCCCCGGCCCGCGATATCCGTTTGGATGGACATAGGGAATTGATTGTTGAGTTCGATAAAGATCAGTCCGTCGCTCCGCCGGCGGAATCCGGAGGAACTGGTCCACTTGCGACGTCGAAAAATCGAACACGTGGTTCATCAGGTCTCGCTTCCGGCCTCGAACGACGAACTCTTCATTGGATGTACCCAGCGGATCGAGATCAGACACGGCCGGGGCCCAGCGTAATCCCATCAGGTCAAACAACGTCGGAAATACAGTTGCCTGAGCCAAGATGATGTTTTCCTGCAGCGACGACTCGGCGCTGGGCAAGGGCCGAAAGAGGACGCCGAGTCCCGGAATATCTTCCAGCAGCGGCACCCCGCGCGACGTGCGCGACGCTTTCAGGGCAACGAGGTACTTGCTGACTTCCCGAAGCTCATAGTTTCCGAGCTGCACGTCTGTGTCCACGAAGTGCCGTTTTATTCGGCCCAGGTGCTTCTCGTCGCCTCGGACCGGCTCGCGGACATTGGTGGTGTACATGTAATTGAAATGGAACACGACGGATTGCCCGTCCGGACTTATAACGGGCCTGATTTCGTAGCCCGTACCTGTCTCGAACTTGTACACTGCTGGATCAGGAATCAGCGCGTCAAGCGGTGTCGCGAACTGATTGCCGCCCGGTCCGCCTTGGCTGAGTACGCGTTCATCTGCCTGCGACGGTAACCCAGGAATCACGTTCCGCACCATCGACACTCCCCCCGAAGCTCCTGTGGCTGGCGAGCTGGTGGGCTGCCCGCTGTTGAGCTTCGTCAGTGATAGGAACGTCGGATCCTGAAGGAGCGCGCCGTAGGTATCTACGAGAGCTTTGGATGCGCCCATCGCTTCATTGATGAGAATGTCGCGCTTAGGAAGGTCGAATTCCATCATCGCCTCGGGAACCACCTTGGCAAACGCGCGATTATTCGTGAGGATACTCGTGGTTTCAATTTGCCCGAGGTTCACGTCCCAAAACCGGCTGGCCTTCCGCACTTCACGAAACGCCGGATGGTAGAACTGCGTATTGAAGTCGTCGTCGAGCGCGGTGGCGATTTGCTTGATATAGTTATTGATGTTGGCGGTATGAGCACGGGTGCCTTCCAGGAGCTCGATGTACTTGTCCTCGACTTCGTCGATGAGCATGTCCAGTAGTTTCTTGTGGTCGAGAGGGCGCCGGGCTTCAAACGCCTCCTTCCTTGCGAGGTCGTCTTGGATTTTGAGCTTTTGTAGGTCTTCAAGCACCCCGTCAATAGCGGTGAAAAGGTTCCTCGCCTCCGCATAAAGAGGCTTGGTGGTCTTAAGGTAGAGGAGAATCATAGATCGAGTGTCATTCCACTCGACAGCGATTTCGTCAAGATTCGCGTTTTCCCTCGACAATCTTGCAACCAACTTCCCAAGTTGAGACTCGAAATGCATGCCGTACTTGTGAATCGCAAGGCCGACCGCGGCCAGGTTCTTGTTGATAGAAATAGCTAACCTGTCGGCATCAGTCGGCAATATGGTGCTTGCGAGCACCATCTTCTCAAGCGAACTAATCGCATCGTCCAACGCTTTCTGATCGGATACTCCGAATTTGAAAACGTCGAGCCGCTCCGCATCAGTGGCGAGTTGTGAAAACCAGGTATTCCAAATCCGCAGATCCGAGGCGTTCGCGAGTTGCGGAATTCCATCTTTGAATAAGACGGTTACACATTGATCGCCTAATGACAGCTTCCATTTGTGATTCTCGAGAATCTTCAAATTATTTGTCAACTCCCGTGCCAGTAATCGGTCGGTTTCGCTATTCGGAGCAAGGCTGTTCGCGGCGTCGAGTCTGTCCATTGTTAACTCACGCACGATCCTGAGTTTCTCAAGGGGCGGTGTGGCGTTGAACCCTGGAAATATCTCTTCCTCGGGGGGTAAAGGAATAGGGGCGACCGCTGGCAAAGCCGTAGAAATAATCCCCTGGATCTGAGGACTGAACGCTTTCCCGAAGTCCTCAAGATATCTCTGTAGACTTGTGACCAGATTGACATTTTCATCAAGTACTTGTCTGGTACGCACGTTTGCCGCCGCGAATGTGCGCGACACAAATGCCCTTTTTTCAGTTACCGATTTCTGAAAGGCCGCAGATACAGCGTTTGCGGCCGCTTCCCTTCTTTTCTGCGCCTCTAACTCTTGGATGTAATTTCCCAGCCGCTCCTCAATCACAGCCCGCTCCATCACGCGCTGGTTGAGTTCCATCTCGGTCACCAGCCGGCTTTTGAAGATTTGCGCCAGGCGGATAAACTCCCGCTGAATCGAGTTCAACGTATCCGCGCCGGTAATCTCCGTGTTGAAGAAGCCCAAGAACGATTGGAATTGGGCATTTTGCGAGAAAAACTGGAAGTTTTTGCAGTCCTTGTCCGTGCGCTGGCCGTGAAGTAGTTTTGCTCCGCAAACGGCAACTGTTGCACGAGCAATCGATTGAATTCGTGCAGGATCTCGATCCGCGTTGTGTTCTTGGCCAATGCCAACATAAAGAGAGCCGATGCCAGCGAAGTTGTGTCCATCGAGTGAAGCGAGAGCAACTTGTTCCCAGTGTGCAGGAACTCTGAGTCGAGCGCGTAGAGTTCGTCGGTGAAGTCCTTGCCGAAGAACTCGTAAAGGTAACGGCGATCGCGTGCTGCTTGCCCTTGGCCTTCCGAAGCACACAGGTGAGCGGCTTCCTCGGCCTTGCGAGCTGCGACCTGCACCACCGCTCGACGAAGCATCTGTCCCGTTTGGGAAGTGAGGAAGCGGGAGTGATCTATATAGCGCTGAATACGGCCCGCGACTTTCTCCATCCGGTCGCCGTGTTCGCCGTTGATCTGCACCGTATGCACGGCCACTTTGACCTGACCTACCGGGCCGTCGATTTGGTTTATCATCGTGCGAATCTTGTTCACACCGCGAATCGGCCCGCGCAGCTGGATCACCCCTTCGCCAATCACGGACACCGAGACTTGCCGCACAGGGTCTTCCGAATTCGGATCGCCCGGGGCGTAAGTGTCGGGATCTTCATGAGCCGCGGCAACCTCAAGCCGGAACTGTTCTTCTTTGGCCCGATTCTCCTCGGCGCCTTTAGCTTGTACCGCTTCGTTAGTCTGAACTTCCTTGTCGCGCGCGGTTTGCAAACTTGTCGTTGCCGCTTTGATGCGGTCCGGCCCCGCGTCAATAAACGCGTTGAGGGCTTTCTGCGTTTCCAAGATAGGCTTCAGCTCATTCTCCATCGCCTTCTTCTTCGGGTCTGTGGCCGGAAGGGCGTCGATTTCGTTCTGCTTACGCGTGACGTCCTGTTGCACGGTCGTCGCATCGCGTCGGGCACGCACTTGAGCTGCCTGCTCCTGTTGCAGCTCGCGCTCTGCCTGTCGCGCTTTTTCCGACGCCGTGACAGATGCGCGTTCATTGGCGCGGCGTTCATCGGTCAAACGGTTTGCGACATCGCGTGACTTGTCCGCGAGTCGTCGGCGCACGTCCACAGCTTGGCGGTTGTACGATTTCGCTACGTCACGCGCAATGATCTGCGCCACTCGGTGGGCGTCGCGGAAGTAGTAAAGTCTGGCGACCCTGGTCTCCACGTGGTCGCCGGGGTTAAAGCCATTGGGGAATTTTGAGAGATTGGGATTCGTATAAGTGGGGAATGTTACGTACGGCCCGGTCTGGCCTGTGATTCCGGGGGTTTCAGACGGCGGCTTCTCCTCCTCGCAAGCGGCGGGCTTGCCAAGTACGATTTTGTAATCGGTTTTCGGCTTCCCCTCAACTCCCTCGAGGTTGTTGCCGTGCTGGTCGATGATTCCAGAACGCCTGGTTCCATTCGTCGTCGTAAACTCGGTACCGCGTACTACCAATTGGTAGATATCCGGGCCAAGCCCAGCGAACTTGAGTAGAACCTGGTTCCGAGTTGTGTCGAATTCGGCAGAGCTCGGTGCAAGTGGCACTTCAACGCCGCGATCAAATCGACCCGTGCCTCCGCTTGGGACCAAGGAATAGTGGTCTTTTTCGCCTGCCGCGCCGGGACTTAGTTGATTGGCGGGATCGAACTGAATCGTCAGTGCTTGGATCCCTGGGGCTGTACCGAAATTCGGCGGTTGCACACCGATCACGCGAGGACCCCGGGTGCGAATGCTCAGCCGCACCGGATCGGACACACCACCTACCATGCCATTTTGCGCCAGCGCGAAAGTAAGATAGTGCTCGCCTTCCGGCAAATTAGGGATAGTCAGCTTCCATTTCGTTCCACTAGTCACCTCCGCAGTCTTGCCGATCGGCTTATCCGAGCCATCGAGAAAAGCAACGACTTGTGTGTCCGTGCCTAGCCCGTCTCCGTCAACGGTAATCGCACCCTGATTCGTGGTGTATGGAGTGCTCTTGTATTTTTCCGCGCTGCCGCTTCCCAGTTGTACGTTTTCGACCTTTGGCGAATTAAGCGGAGAAAGCGCAGTGAACTTCATCAGGAGCGGCTTGGAGTAGCTGTGGGCCGTGCCGGCCTCCGCTAGAGCGAACAAGATCATGGGTCCATTTGCGAGTTTCGGAATTCCCTCAAGGGACACATCCCAACCGCCTTGGGCATCGACTTTCAATTCATGGATTAGCTCCTTCCGAAGCAGGAGATTCTCACCGTCAATCGTGAAAATGAGAAAGCGCAATTGGTGATTGGCAGGCGCGTTAAGACCCGTCAACCGCAGATAGGAATTGTAAATCTTGATCTCAGTTTGTTGTGACGGAAGCGCCGTGGGAGAGGCATGTGTTCCGCTGTAGTAATGAGTGATGATCGGTGTTGGCGGATTTGGTGGTTCAGAGACGCGGACGATTACCGGCTGACTCTCTCGACCCGTCCACCCTCGCCGCACGGTGGCCACCAGGTGATTCTCCCCTCCTTCGAATTCCGCGTCTAGGTCCTGCGTGACCGTAAGAGGTGCGCTCCCCTTCTGCAACTCCTTCTTCGTCTTCTGATTCGAGATGGACAGGGTTAGGTCCGGCTTATCGGCTTGGTCGGTCGGCAATTTGACCGCAACGGTGACCTTTGCCTGCCGGCCAAGCATCTGCACAGGTTTGACGAAGCTGTCGACGGCGTACTTGGCCTGGTTCGTCTGACCCGAAATCGAAATCGATTCGACCAATTTGGTGATTACGGATGGCTCTAAGTCGGTAAGCGAGCTGATTGTCAACGGAAGCGAATCGATGATCTCTGTTTTCCCAACGAGCTTGCCGAATATCGTGTATTTTCCGGACTGAATGAATTGAAGAAAAAACGTGGCATCCTTTTTGACTGGGCTACTGGTGGGCCATTGCGATTCGGGAACGGCCGTGCTTTCTGGTCGTGCATAGATTACGATGTCTCCGTCGTCGGTGAACTTTTCTTGGTTGATAGTACACTCGAGTCTCATAGTGGGTCCGTCGGATTTGATGTGACCGGTCGCAGGCACGCCAGATGGATTCCGTTCGTCAATGTAGTTGCCGAGCTTGATGATTCCCTTCGTGCCCGTAGCGCCTGAGGCGGGGTCGCTAGCTTGAAGCGCCCCTGTTGCAAGAACGGGCGCAACGCTTACCCGGTTATGAACCGTAGGCGGTGGAGGCATCGCAGGGTACATGTCCGGCCCGGATAGTGCCACGTCCGGTGCTTGGCCCGCGCGCCGTCCTGCCCCGGCACCGCCAGTGCCGGAGCATGCGTCAGCTTCAGCCCGACGATGGCTATGCCTATGACAATCCCCATCCCCATCCCTACCAAGACCCACAGCTTATTCATGTTCCCTTCCCTGGAACCCGGGTACCAAAACCGGAACTCGTGACCACTCCCCGGGCCATGGCGTCATGCTTATCCGGGCGCAACTTGACACGATCCGGGCGATAAATCACTTATCGGCGGAGAAAAGATTGGAGTTTATCAGTCTTGATCGATATTCCGAACAAGATGGAAAAAACTATAGAAAGAGAGATGCTACGTGGCTAATTAGAGAACTTTTCTGGTTGGCGTAGCGGCATTCGTGAGAATTCCGTCTTGTCCGGGAGAGGAATTTTGTGTTGCAATCAAGAGCTTCGGCGTAGTGCGCAGTTAGCACGAACTTGGGGCACGGGTTAAGGCTTCGGTTCGCTTGTTTTCGTGCACTTGTCCGTCGGCGTCGATGATTCGATCGTCGACATGAGGCCGTAGGATGATCCGGCGGTGTATTTGTTGATTCCATCGGGCCAGCTGCCGAATCGGGCCGTACCCTGACGCGAAAAGGTGTACTGTTCCAGCGCAAAAAAGTTCTTGGCGATCAAGCGGGAATGGCCGGCCAAGCGCACTTGAAACGACTCGCCTACATAGTTGCCTTCGAAGTCGGGACTCGGCCTGATGCTGATCGGCGGCAGCGTCAGCGGGAATACGCAGCCAGGGCCTTCGGCGATGAGTTGCATGCGCAACGTTACAGGCATCTTGGAGATCGTTACGGTGAACTCGATTTCGTATTGCCCGTCGGGAGTCGCCAAAAGGCGCATGCCTTCGTAGATGATCGCGCCTTCGTCTGGCATAGGGGCGCCATTAGGCGCGAACCGCGGATACGGAAAGTGCGCCGGCACGTCAAACCGCGCGCTATAGGTTGGCATAGATTGCATGAGCGCTTCCTTTTCCAGCGATTTCTCGCCGTTGCCATAGTTGGCACGCTCTTCGGCGCCGGCGATACTGCGCTCAGGTTCCGGCACAGGTCTTACGGATGGCAACTGGAAAAACGCAAGGTCGGGGCGCGGCTGAAAGTAGATCGGCGTGTTCCCCAACTCGTTAGCCGCTACTGTCTGGGTGCCAGATCCGGATGCCTGAGAATCGGATGATTCGCTTTTCTTCTCGCCTTTCTGATTCGAGACCGTCGCGTCCTCTTTCTGAGCGTTCGTAGCCGATGTACCCAGCGCCAGGATAGTGATGACCAACAAGTGAAGCTGTATCACAATTTCCTCCCTATCGGTGTGAGTTGACCTGCCTCGGTCGGGAATGCTCGGAATCTGAACGGAAGGACATTCCGTAGACGAGGTCGGGCGGCTGCGGGCCGTGCGTAGATTCTACGGAAAGTCTAACACACACCCCCGATTCGAGTCGGAGTGTTGCCGATGCCATCGCGCATTCACTGCCGGTAGAATCGTTTTGACCAGCAGGCTCGTTGGATTGCGATGCTACCAAAGGGCGGTTAAAGTTATGTGTTTAGGCCAAGATCGCGGCGGTTTCGCCGCAAGTCGAGAGGAGCTCTAACGCCGGCCTTACCAGGTAAGTGAGAGAATGATTGACATGGGAATGAACAAGAATTGTCGTTCCAGCCGAGCCCGCAGAGAGCTGAAAAGAAACAGCGCCCAGGCCTAGTATCGTAGCTCAAGCCCGCCGCTTACACCTTGCGCCCAGAAATTTGAATCTCGGCCAACGTTCTGCGATGCCAACGGTGGATTACCCAAAGGCAATCCTCCAAAAGCGGGAGCCTGAAGAGGGTTAATATTGATCTCGATCTGGTCACTCGGCCGCATCACGCGGACAACATACAAGGACGTATAGCCGATGAAGAAACGGGCGTTGCGACATGGCTGCCAGCCTACCTGGACAGTCATCTCGGGGGCCACGGCAAGTTTATTATCGCGGTGCTTGCCGACATCGGTCGGCATTTCGAGGTATCCACCGGTCAGGTATTGCGTCAATCCCGTGCTGGAGAGGTCATTAGTGACTAAATTACCCGCTACACTCGTCATGCGTTGCATGTTGCCCGCGGCGATCTTGCCGGTCGTTTCCAGCGACCATTTGCCATGCAACCATTCGACGCGCGCACCGAGTTGGCCGCCATGGAACGTATTCCTACAGCCAAACTCATCAAGCGTCAGAACCACGTCAGTCGGTGTTTGAGTAGTGGTAGTCGCGAAGCTCAGACCTTCATCGAGCCGAAGAAACCGGTAGCCTCCCAACAGACTCAACTTGATCCGACGAGTGTCGCTGCAATTCCATAAGCCGTTGACCTCGGCAGACCAGAGCCGCGTCGTCAGTCCAATGCTCACCGCCCCTGCGAGGTCGGGCGCTCCCGGAATGACGATTCCAACGCTATCGTTGACGCCCGCGAGGGTGTTAAAAAAGGGCACAGAAAGGGGCAGACTGCCCAGGTTACTTGGAGTCGCGAAGGAATGGTTTTGTGTTGTCTCGTCCAGACACAGATAGCTAGCTTCCACGCCGAAAGGGTGCTTGGTGCACCAGCCACCGATCGTGAACCGGCCGCCAGAAAGAAGCTCGAAGCCCACGGATTCTCCGCCGAACAGAATCTGAGTTCCTGGAAGCCCTATGACGCCTGGAAAACCCGAAGGGCCGACGGACTCAACGGGCCCCGTAGTCAACAGCGGCGGCACCTCCGCTTTTTTAACTCTCCACAAAAGGTATTCCGCGCGTAACCAAATGCAGTGTTTATTGACCGGTGTCGGTTCTTCGCAATAGGGAACCGGCCCCAACTGCATCGGCGCAAGTTGGCCAGGCGAGATCGGTGCGTAACCCGGAGAAAGTGATCCGATCGGAGTTGCACCTATCGGGCCTGCGACCATTGGAATCGGCGCACCGTACCCCCCGATAGGAGGCATGGGACTGGCCGGCGGGCGAGCCATTGACTCATCGCCGATTAGAGGCGGACCCGACACCAATGGCGCATCTATTGGCGGCACCATCGGCACGTTCCCCGTCGACACTTGATATGGCATGGGATGCCGATGCTCCATGTCGTTAGCCGTGGCCGCAATGGATACACCGAAACCAATCGTGCTGCCAAGTAGAGCGCGGAGCCAATACCCTTTCATCCGTCGTCCCTTCGTCTTTTCAATCGCTCCATGAGCAAGATGACAAGTGAGATGATCATGCGTTCACCCCAGTAGAAATCTTCCCGAACGTGTGGGATCACCAGTTTTATCGGAGCTATGGATTCGGCTCATTACATTAGGAAGTCGTTTTGTACCCCGAATGTCGGATTGGCTGTTTGCAAAGGTTACGCAGCCCTCGGTGGCGAGAATCTGTGGAAGACTGCGGAAAATCGGGCATCTACTGCAAACTGCGCAGACGGCGAGAATTGTGTCCATCCGATCGGTGGACTTGGCGGAGTTTTCGTGCTGCTTCCTTGCGGGGTTGTGAAAGCATCTACGAACCCATGGCGATATGAGGGACAGTCAGCCGGGACTTTGACATCGAAGTTATCAAAGCCCAAGAAGAAACGACGGCTGCAGACGGACCTGCCAACAGACCTGCTGAACGCGCTTTTTTTCGGCATTGCTATCACGAATGCGGTTCTTGGATGGGTTCTGCAGGAATCCTCACATTCCCACCCGACGAATCTCCCTATTTTCGCCTCTCAACAAGGAGTACCCATGTGTATCACTCGGCCGTGTTTACTCACGATCATGTGCTTCTCGTTGTTTCCGGCCTCGTCGTGGGCCGAGCGAAAGTTACGGGTTGCCACCTACAACGTTCAGTTTCTGAAGGCCATTATCCCACAGCAACGTTGAACCCGGAAGGTCCGGACAATGGCAAGGATGCCTTTGAACAACAGCGGCGACGACGTCCCTCTCGTCAACCAGGCCGGAGAGATTAAGCACCGCGTGAGCTATACGGCGGTGGCGTTTGACTAACGCAGGAAGTCCGCCCCGGTTTTTGAAGCCGTCACGAGGCAAGTGCACTTGAAACCACGATGCGTCAGACGCGTACTGCCGAGCAGCGTCTTCCGAAAGCTGATGCCGGTATCCGACAACATGTACAAGAAGTTCCAGGCACCACCAGCGGGACGCGCCGGAGCAGATCGCGACTCGCTGGATCAAAATAGCGCTATAAGGTGCAACCGCAGCTCCAACCGGAGCATGTCGCAAGATTGTTGGAGGTAGAGTGTCCGGTTTTGGGGAAATATGTGTCCATGAATATAGGCCGGATGCCGTATCCTTTGGCCCCACCAATTTGGTGACAACCAAAGCTAGAAGGAGTTCCATCCGAGCCCAATGACTTCGATGGCAAGCGTTGCGGCCGTGACTGAGGCTCGAGCACGTTGCCCAGCCCGTACTCCATCATTTTTTGTGGAGATGCATGATGTCTCGTTTCGTCACACGTCGGAAGTTTTTGACTGGATCGTTGGTGACGGGATTCGCTGCCACGGAAACGCTGGCCGGTTGGCGGCGAAGACGCTGCCGGCCTGCGGTGTTCTGTCCACAGCCGTTCCCTCCTGAATCCTGTCCAGAACCTTCACCCGGGCTCTACGTCCGGCGAAATATTTTGTCCTTAACGTCAAGCCAGCTCCAGTCGCTTCGACAAGGCGTGGCAGCGATGAAGGCGTTGCCTGATTCCGACCGCCGAAGTTGGACCTTTCAGGCCGCGATTCACGGGACCGACTCGGGAGTCTCAGATCCCCTTTTTAATCAATGCGAACATGGAACGCTGCAATTCTTCACTTGGCACCGCGGTTACCTGTACTTCTTCGAGCGAATCTTGCGGTGGGCATCCGGCGATGCCACGTTGACCCTGCCTTATTGGGATTGGTTCGACAACAGGGTACTCCCGCAACCATTTCGAGTACCCGCTGTTGCCACCAATTCGCTTTATGATTCCACCCGGCTGATCAATGATGGCTCCGCGATGCCATTATCGGCTGTTGCCAATCAGCCGAATGCGCTAGCGGAGACCGTTTTTTCCGATTTCAGCTCTAGCTTGGAAGGCAATCCGCATGGAAGCGTGCACGGCGCAGTAGGAGGGTTCGGCGGGAATATGGGCCGGGTCAACCGTGCGGCTCGCGATCCGATCTTCTGGCTGCACCACGGCAACGTCGATCGGCTCTGGAACTATTGGCTGTCATTGGGAGGGGGAAGATTGAATCCCAGTGATCCGGGCTTCCTCAACCAGACATACTCCTTCAGCGATGAGTCCGGCAATGTCGTGACCATTCGAGTTCACGATATCATTAGCTCTGCCCAACTTGGTTATCGTTACGACAACGTACCCAATCCTTTCGCTGCAATGGGCCAACCTGCATTTAAAACTGCTCAGTCACAACGAGTGGCGGCGACGTCCCTACCCGTTGACAAACGGGAAGTGGCATTGGCAGATGTGGAGAGCAAGCCGTTGGGGTCGTTACCGGTGAAGGTTCGCCTTAATCCCGTACCGGAAGCCCGTGCGGCGTTGGCAGCACCGGTTCCGGTCCGCGCTGTTCCGGGGAGGCCCGCTCGACGGATTACTGTCCAGGTAGAAGGCGTGTCCGCCGGCGCTCCACCGAACTTCACGTACGCGGTCTATCTCAACCTTCCAGAAGGACAGTTATCGCCCGAGCAACAATTGAAGTATTTCCTGGGTACGATTAATTTCTTCGGCCGCACTCAAGTCGAAAAGAAAACGGGTCAGGGCCACGGCCACGGTGCGGCTGACACCTTTACCGAGACCTTCAACGCCTCCCCGGTGATTGCACGGCTGCAACAGGAACGCCGCTGGGATCCTGACGCTCCTGAGGTTACGATTGTGCCGACGTCGCCTACGCCTCCGCCCGGCGCACGAGCAGTTCAAGAAGCTCAAGCCGCTGAAGTGGTGCAGCAAGCCAACATACGCTACAAACGTATTACTTTGCAGATTCCGCGCGAATGATTGTGCCCACATTAGCCCTCTGCACAACACGGCCTCTGCGAGTGCAATGGATGCGCGACCTTTACCAAACCTCCGATTAGCAAAGGAGTGATCGTGCAGATTACCGTCCACCTGTCTTCTGATGCGGCGCACCTTACTGAGGCAACTCAAGGGGCTGAGAAAAAGGAACCTTCAGCAATTAACGCAAGACTTGGGTATCGAATTGCAGCCCCTACATCCAGGTACCACATCCGCTGAGCTCGCCGGACAGTACTACGTCACGGTTAACGAGGGCGAGGTCGAGCGAGTCCTACAGCAACTTCGCCAACACTCGGCCGTTGAGGCAGCATATGTCAAACCCACAGACGAACCTCCTTCTCGAATCTCCAACCAATGAGGTGATTTATGGCTCGACGAAGATCCTTTTCCTCCAATCAGCCCACAGCTTTTCTACCGGGTCGTCCAGAATTAATTTTGGTGACCGATGGCGCGGCCGGCTTGCGCCACGCCGGATGGATTTGAATCCAGAACAGGCGCTAGTGTGTCGGGCCTGACCGAGGTATTGGGCAGAGAGAATGTTATCGTTGAGCCGCTTTTCGGGATGCCCGAAGAGGCCATTCGAGCACGGAGCGCAACACTCGAAATGGACGGGCCCCCATTGGACATGGGAAGTTTTTATCATGTATCCGCTCCCGAACGTGACCTGGAGGAGTTGGCGGAGCAACTTCGCGAGTTGGACGAGGTTGTAGGCGCCTACGTCAAGCCCCCGGGAGGCTTGCCCATTGCCATCGATGAAGAAATCCTTGCGGAAATGACTCCTGCCGCCGACACTCCTCCGGCCACTACACCCAGTTTCGTTTCACGGCAAATCTATTTGAACCCTGCGCCGGCAGGTATCGATGCTCGCTTCGCCTGGCGTTTTCCAGGTGGTCGGGGGGCGGGAGTGAAAATCATCGACTGCGAATGGGGCTGGCGCTTCAACCATGAGGACCTGCGCCAGATTCAAGGTGGCGTGGTTATCGGCAGCGGCATTTCGGATGACAATCATGGCACCGCGGTTCTTGGCGAATTTAGCGGGGATCGTAACGTCCTTGGGATTGAAGGAATTTGTCCTGACGCCCGGGCGATGGCCGGGTCTTTTGCTGTAATACCCACGGCGACAGTAATACGTCAAGCTGCTGATCGATTGAACCGAGGCGACATCATCCTTTTGGAAATTCATAGACCGGGGCCGGACGCGAGCGGTTCGGGGCAAGATGGTTTTATTGCAATCGAATGGTGGCCCGATGACCTCGCTGCGATTAGGTACGCCGTCGCAAAAGGAGTCATCGTCGTGGAAGCGGCGGGGAACGGAGCGAGGAATCTCGATGCTGCCATATACAATACGCCAGGTACAGGATTTCCGTCGAGCTGGCGGAATCCCTTTAACTTGGACAATTCAGGTTCTGGGGCCGTTTTAGTAGGAGCTGGTGCCCCACCCCCCGGCACTCACGGTAATGATCACGGGCCAGACCGCTCACGGTTGGGATTTTCCAATTACGGCCGACGCGTTGATACCCAAGGTTGGGGACGCGAAGTGACCACAACTGGTTACGGTGACCTCCAGGGTGGGAGCGACCGTGATCGTTGGTACACGGATGTTTTCAGCGGGGCCTCCAGCGCGTCTCCCATAGTGGTCGGCGCGATCGGGTGTTGCCAAGGAATTCTTCGCGCGCGTGGTTTGCCACTGTTGAGTCCCGCGGCAGCACGTCAACTGTTGCACTCAACCGGATCACCCCAACAGGATGCGCCAAGCCGGCCTCGCACACAGCGCATTGGAAATCGTCCTGATCTCAGACAAATGATTCGAACGCTGATTCCCGGTATCCCTGTCACGGGCAGTAACGTCGCGGATGTCGGAGAAATGGATCAGACTGCGCCAAGTGGCTCTATTACTATTTCCATCGCCTCGTCAAACGTCACCATCAATTTGAATACACCAAATGTCCCGTCTCTGAAGGCCGACGGGAGCCGGCAGCGTTCGAGTGATGGGAAGGACGGGCACGATGACGTCTTATCTCATCGTCTAGTTGAGCACATGCAGCCACATCAATAGTCGGAGTTAAAGTGGACTGGTTCTGCTGCGGGGTTGTTCGAGGCCAGCGGCTCTCACACGAAGCTCGATTGTAATGTGAGTTGCTTGAAACGAACGATTGACGTGTGCTCTGAGTTTTAATCACGTGAGCGACAAGAATCTCCTCGTATGGGGAAGGTGGGATGATCGAGACTCCTATTCGCCGGGTAACGGACGGGGCGATCTATGTTCCCGACACCGATAGCTGGCAGAGTATTACCGATTTTCCGGGAATCGTGCCGGCATTGATTCTTTCGGCGTCTTTTCTCATGAGGTTTCCATGCCGTTCACTTCCTTGCTCATTGCGATTATCGGAACTTGTGCAATCGCGTGGTACTACATCTGTCTGTACTACTTAGGCTTCATGTATCCCCAGCCGGATGCGGAAGTCGATGAGACGTTCCGGCAATTCATGGCTACTTCCATTACGACAATCGGCGGAACAATGGCGACATATGTGGGCATGATTCTCGGAGTCAAATCGGCTACCAGCGATCCGAACGCTACTCCGGCCGCCAAACTCCTTCATACGAAGACGGCCCCGATTACTTGGCTGCAAGCTATCGCGGCAATCGCATACGTCATTTCTCTTGTCGTGGCTCTATTTGCTTGGTGGAGAAGTTTCCCCAAACCTGACTCCACGATTGTGGCGCTCGGGAAATCCCTCTTGGGGCTTATCGGTGGCGTGTTGGCGGTTATTCTTAACGTAAACGTGCGGCCTTCTGATTAGTTGAATCTGAAGTCTGCCGACGCGTTTCCCGGCGTTGTCGCTACAGTTAGAAATATGGCAATCGCCTCCTTCCAAATCGGGCTATTGATCAGGGCGGTATAGTGGTCAACCGATCTTTGCGCGTACATTCGTCTAGTTGGAAGACGTAGCGCCGAACGGCGCTCCTCTTGATGAAATACCACAGATGGAATTTTGTGATAGGCGAAGTCGCTTCCCGGCGATTATCCACCCGGATACCTCGGCCAGCGAGCCAACCTTATAAGAGTAAAATGACCATGTGTAGCGAGTAACTATACTTTCGCATGATCGAGCCTCCGGAAGATCGCGAATGTTGTCGGTCAAGGCTTGCTTGGCCACGGCGGCGCCGACGATCTGCATGTAAAGCGCGACACCCGGTTCGGAGTTTTGGGTCTGTGTTCTAAGTCCAGCGTTTTTGATTCTGAATTCTGTATTCTGGACTCTGAGGGGCGTCGCCATTGATGCTGCCGGACCAAGCGATACCAGGTTCTGGGGGAAGCAATACCTTACCCAGACGCTGCGCCAGCCGCGCTAGGGTTCCAGTCGGCACATGGAGGTAGGCGTTGGCAGTGACCATTCCATGGATCGCCTTGACCTCCGTGGCGGTGAGTTGTTGGCGGAAGGATCGCGGGCACGAAGATTGATCCGCCCGAGCTGCAGGGTTCGGGTCGGTTCCAGGCGTGATAGCACGACGGCGACAAGCGAATCACGCGGAGTACAGCGCGCAGCGGGAAGGCGGACCGAGAACACCCTGGCCTAGGGGTCTCTGAGTTGCCCCAAAAAGGCCGGACGGGGCAAGTGTGGCCAACGGCAGGATTGCTACGTCGTCCCGTCTTCGACGTCTCCGTTCCGACTTGGGTGAATTTGATAATTCTTGTTGGACCGTAAATGTGCGCGTTTCGACCGCCGGGAAGGTGAAAATCAATGCTAACCGTGGAAACATCACGCCCCAATCGTTGATTGTCACCGTACAGGGTCTCCTCGTCGCAAGTCTTGCATGGGCTTTACCTCTTCGTGGATGGTGCGGACTCCAAGGTTTTTTTCGATTGTGCGTCCGGTTTTAGCCTCGCATGTGTCTAAGAGGGATAGATATGCATTTTGCGAATGTGCGCCAGGGCACTACACCCTGATTGTCGCTTCTGTCGAACGGACGGCCAAAGCCGAGGTGCGTAGAACAATATGTCGTCGTCGAAGCTTTTCGTCGCCTGCCGTCGACGAAATCCGATCAAGGAGGCGAGTGTAGGATTCGATTGGTGAGAATCCAACAAGTACGGCACCCTGACTCAAGCTGCGGGGATTTTGCGACATACTAGCAGACAAAGTGCCGACACCCGGGGAGGATCGGCCTAGGACATGTCTTCATCAAGGGAGCAATAATGGCAACTTTTGGGGAAGCGCTGGCCGCACTAGAAGACTTTCGGACAAATTTGGTTAACGAGCAAATGAACGTGCCTATGGCAGACTCTCAGGCGATGGCGTTCCGGGCGTCGGCCGCCGTGGCGACGGAGTCCCCGTTGCAGAGCGTCCACGCAACGGGAGTCGGCGTCAAGGACAACTCGGCCAGGTCCGGGCCGAACGACTTTGTGATTAAGGTGTACGTGTTCGACAAAGCGGACGTGCAGCCTGCGGCGGCCGAGCCGCTGCTCAGTGGGGCACTTCAGGGGGTTGAGATCGACATCGAACACCTTCCTGTGCAGGTCGCATTTGGCAAGGTAAAGACGAAAAAGAGGGAGAAAGCGAAGCCCGTGGCTGCGGGCGCACCCGCGCAGCATCAGCAGCGCCGTCGGCCGGTTCCTGCTGGTGTCGAGATCGGGCCGCTCGGCGGCAATTTCGTCGGCACACTGGGATGTTTTGTCCGCCGCGGTGCGGGAAATAGCGGCCCGTTGTTCGTTCTAAGCAACAACCATGTCCTGGCCGACGTCAACCGATTCTCACTTGGGACGCAGTTCACCCAACCATTTTCATCGAGCCCGGCCGATGTGATTGCGGCCTTGAGTGACTTCGAGCCGATTCGGTTCCCGGGCCCTGGATCGCAGCCGAGGAACGTGATGGACGCTGCCATTGCAAGCGTATCGGATCCAGGTCAGGTAACGTTGGGGCGGATGTTGAACATCGCAAATTACACTCCGCAGCTCCTAGCCGCCCGGCCCGGCATGGAAGTGACCAAAGCCGGCCGAACCACAGGAGTAACGAGGGGCCGCATTCGCGCGATTCGGGTACGGGGAGTTCAAGTCAACTATGGTACCAGACAGAACCCGATCATAGCAACGTTTGACAATGCTATCACGATCACCGGCGCGGGAAGTGCCCCATTCAGCAACCCTGGCGACTCAGGTTCAGTCATTCTAGACGAACGCTCTGGGCGCCCCGTTGCCCTGCTATTCGCTGGGGATGGGGTGACAACGACCGCCTGTGACGTAGCTGCTGCGTGCACCCGATTTAGCGTTCGACCGGTCTGACGGGGTTGACATTTGGGTGTCCGGCTGTTTGGCTATGAGGAGGCGCCCTTGGAGGAACACCCCAATGAAACCCACTCACGTACACCGTCCCGGAGAGCCGTCCGACTCGGATCCTCCGGAGAAGTTGATCGAATTGGCGGAGGCCGTAAGGGATCCGCTCGTCAGCCAGTGCGGGGTAACCACAACCGCCGATGGCCGATGGGCGCTTTTTGTCACAGTCCCGCGCGATACAGACGTCCCAATCGCGAGCGTAGAGAGGCAAGCCGGCGAATATCCCGTGGTGTACGAAGCCGAACCGAACGAGCCGCCCCGCGCTGGCCCAGCCTACCCGGCCGCGGAGCGCACCCCGACGCGAAGCAAACGTCGGAAACCAGGTGGTTGAACGATTAGGACTATCTACGCTCTGAATTAGCTGGTCGTCTTCGATCCTTGGCTTTTGTGAAGACTCGCCAAGAGCGCAAGAAGATGTCCCGCCTCAGATCCGCCAGCGTCGCCCAGTCACCAGCGAACCAAAGCGGGACTTTCGCAGTATAACCTCGGGCTCAGAAGTTTCAAAAGCAAATCTGGCACGAATTTCATGAAACTCTCATTCATGCGACGTGAAGACGACTTGGGCGATGGCCGACGGCGCTGAGCGCAACGCCGACGGCATTCGTTGGTCCAGGCGACGCCATTGTCTTTTTCGTACTACCTAGACACTGCCGCCACCCAAACCGGACGCGCATTTCAAAAAAACACTTCGAGCGTCGTTGTCGGCAAGCATATCGGGCCTTTCCAGGAGACATCCGACCAAAACGCAAGAGATAAGAACCTCTAAGTTCTCATTTTTTGTTTGCAAGCCGGAATTGGGTCAAGCATGCGCAGTTCCGAAAATCACTGTCCGCCTTTCCTCGTTTTGGTGTCTATAAGTGTAGATCTCGCATCAGGAGATCATCGCCATGGCCTTTCTCGCTACGCTCGAAGCCGCGCGTAACGGTTCGCCCCAGGCATTGGGAGAACTCTTGGAGTCTTGCGGCGGCTACATTCGCGTGATCGCTCAAGAACGGGTTCCGCACAAATTGAAAACCCGTGTCCCGCATTCCAGCCTCGTGCAGGAGACATACCTGCGCGCCTGTAAGCATTTCGATCAGTTTCGCGGCCAGACCGAGCGAGAGTTGTTGGCATGGCTAAAGAAAATTTTGATCAACTGTTTGCTGAACGTACTTCGGCAACCACAGTTTCAGACACCGATGGAGAGGCTGCCTTCAAGCTTAGCCGCTGTAACCGGTTTGCCCGAGCAACAAACCGCAGACAAGGAATGCGCTCGACTGGTACAGCAAGCACTAAGGCGGCTGCCAGCGCGGTATGCGCGCGTAATTCGGCTGCATCATTTCGGCGGACTCACGTTTGCCGAGTTGGGCCGCTTGCTGGAGTGCTCATCCGAAGCGGCGCGAAAGCTTTGGAGCAGAGCCCAGGCCCGACTCGGTGAAGAATTACAGGCCAGCCAATGAGCACGAAAAATCGCGAGCCAGTGGACGATCCGTTGTCAGGTCTGCCGGCCGAGCGATTGCGAAAACGCGATCGCACTTCTGCATGAGTTCCATCAGTTTTTTTCTTCAGCTTACGCGTCCGGTATTGACAATAGGTGTGTCTAGGAGCAGTGAGTGTGCGCGCTGTCTTGGTTGATTGGCACGACGGCCCAACACATTGCCAACGCCGACGTGCCTTTGAATCATAAGATTAGTTGTACGCACCCGTCATTTGCTGATAAGCCGTATGAGAGCCGCATCAAGAACCACCGTTTGCTGCATTTTTTCCACAAGCTGGCCGGCTGGATCGCCCTCACCGGAGTGCTAACCTTGGCGGGTGCATTCGCATGTGTTGCGCTGCACTTCGGCACGCACCTGCAGGCGGACGGCAGCTGGCTGGCCCTTGCGGCGATCGCGCTCCTGGCTGGGTCGTGGGGCAGCGGCTGGTGGGTTCGACGCGGGGACGACGCTGAAGAGCGGAAAAAACGCCAGGAAGTAGAAGCGAAGGAAAAAAAAGACGCCAGGAGAAAGCCGAGGAGCGGAAAAAACATCTCCCGAAAAAGCCGCAGCCCGAGCCATCAACCGGGGGGGCCTTGTGGAGCGAATGAGCGGAGTGCGGAAGCATCTAAGCCAATTTTTGGGACGTACGAGGGAGTGGCTGATTTGATAGACGGAGCGCATCACCCCCGCGCACGAAGTCCAGGCGAGCTCCTTCTGGCAGCGCGGGCTGCTGCTCGCGTGGCACTTCGTTCTGATGCTGGCTCCCGCGGCGGGGGTCGGGCTTTTGTTTTTGGTCCTGTCGCATCAGCCGAGGCTCTGGCGGACGTGCCGTCGCCGGAAGAGGCCGCCATTATCATTGGCGGCATCCTACTCCTGGGCGGAGCCCTGCTCGTCGCCTGGGCGGAAAAGGCCCTGTATTCGGAACTCGCCTATCAGTACGGCACTATGGCGAGGCCGTTCGAGCCGGCCGAGCTGCGGCTCACGATGGCACTGGTCGAGATGAAGCAGCAGACCCCGGGCAGCGCCGACTACGCGCGGGTGCTAGCCGACATCCAAGATTTCCTTTATGCCGTCGGCAAGGAGTCGCTGGACGAAAACGCCGAGGTGGCTGATCCTGCACCGCGCCCGGCCGCTGGAACCCATCATGGCGGGGTGAAGTGTTAACGGCGGACTAAAAGTGAGGCGCTCGGCGGGCCTGGTGGCGGCCGAATTGTGAGGCCGTATGGATAATTTATTGGAACAAACAAGCGGCTTGAGCGAAACCGACAAGATCTTGCATGTGCCGGTATGGAGAGTCGCTCCGTTAACGTCACAGGAAGGTTTGCGCAGCCGGGCTCATTGGGCACGTCAAGCTCCGTCTAGGACTTCAGGCTAGTTTGTACGCAATGGCGTTTGGAAAGTTAACTGTGGTCGACTGTCGACTGGCGCCCACCGCGAAGTTGACTGACCGCCGTGGAGCACACATCGGCTGACAACTTGTTGGAGGGCGCCAAGACGACGCGTCATTCGATACGGCTCTTAGCCTACTGGACACATTTTTTCCCAAACCGGACGCCGATCTTGTGCCCGCTGATCGACGGCAACTACGTCTCCCCATGAGCGGCAATTAGGAATCCCCAGGGTTCCCTGGGGCGACCGGTTCCGGTCGCGAAGCCGCGTCGTTTGAGTTCGTCTCCAATTCGATGGCTTTCTTGGCCTGTTCCAGCCGGTAACTGGTAATGTTGAGTTCCAGGATCACGCTGTGGTGTACGAGTCGATCGATGGCCGCCGCGGTCGTCATCGGATCCTTGAAGATCACTTCCCACTTGGCGAACGGCAAGTTGCTGGTGAGCAACACACTGCCGCGTTCGTACCGCTCCGCCAACAGCGTGAACAACACTTCCATTTCCTCCCGGCTCTGTTGAACGTATCCGATGTCGTCGATGATCAAGGCATCGAAGGCGCTGAGGCGCTTCAACACTTTGCTTAGCTTCAAGTCGCGCTTGGCTACCAGTAGTTCCTGCACTAACAGACTGCACGTGCAGAAGTAGATCTTGCGGCCGGCACGGATCAGTTCCTGGCCCAAGGCCGACAACAGATGCGTCTTCCCCGAACCCGATCGTCCAAAAACCAAAATGTTCTCGTGTCGATCCAGGAAGGTTCCGTCCATCAGCGTGCGCACTTGGCGGGCCACCTTCGCCGGCAAACGCTTCAAGTCGAAATGCGGCAGATCCTTCTCCGGCGGAATCCGGGATTGGCGCAGCAAACGCTCGATCCGGTGGGTCCGCCGGGTCTCGCATTCCTGCCGGCTCAACTCTAAGAGATACTGCTCGTACGACAGCGTCTCCTTCTCGGCACGCCGTGCTTGCTCCTCGAAATTCGCTCGCACCGACGGCAGATGCAACTCCTTCAGATAAGCGACCAAACTGGCCTTCACGTCCTTGTTCCGGCTCATGCCATTCCTCCGTGAGTAACTTGTCGAAATCGGCCAAATTCACCGGTGCGACGCTCACCGCCGTTACCGGCGCCGCTTGGCTCTCCCTCAGCAACACTTCCACTGCCATCCGGCTGATCGGCTGCTCGCGTTCCATAAGTACACGCAAGGCTTCCTCGACCGCCTCTTCGCTTTCGTGTGCCGCCAGGTGCAGAATCTCCAGGTATTCGCGATCCGCCCGCGCGGGGCCGGTCTCATGCAACAGATCGTAGGCCATGCGGAAGCGGCTCGTCGGGAACAGACCTTCCCGATAGCGATAGTCCGCCAAGGCGCCTGGCTTCCGCACCAAAGCGTCGATGACATGTCGGTAATTGACGTGTTGTTTGCACCGGCCACGCAAGCGCGGCAGCGCCTCCACCAACTTCTGGCCGTACCAGACTTCCAAGTGATCCAGGTAAATCCGCACCTCGACTCGTTCGCCGATCAGCCGGCTATTGACCGAGTAGACGTTATTTTGGACGCGGATCACGCTGCCGCTGCTCACCGTGACTCCCAGTCGTCGGCACGTCTCCAGCCGGCGGGCCGGCAACGGTCGCAACGCCGTGCTCTCCTCGGCCAAGCGCTTGGAGCGGTTCGCGTTGCGGAGCCGGCACACCTCCGCCAGGAACGCGGTGTACTGTTCGCGACTGGCAAAGTCACGGCTGCCGCGCAATAACAACGCCTGCTCTACGGCCTCCTTGAAATGCCGATGCGATGCTTCGGCATCCCCGTTCTCGTGCGCCGCCCGCGCTTGAATCTTCTCGCCGGTCAGTTGGTAATGCGCCAGCAACGCCTGGTAGCGGGCCGTGAAGTCGCGCCGCTCCGAGAGGTTGTTCACGGCGCTACTCAACCGATCGCTGCGATGCCGTTCGGGCACACCGCCCAATTCTCCTAAGGCATTCTGCAATCCTTCGCTCAAACTCTCGAAGCTCTCGGAGAAGCAGAGCGTCACTGATTCCCAGTTCGAGTAGGTCAGCACGAAGTGATACACCATGTGATCGAATCGCTGGCCACCGATCGTGACGTTCAAACGGTTCATGTGCGTGAAGTCCGAGGCACACAGCCGACCAGGATGATGCACCTGGCTGAAGTACACTTCTTGCCCGGGGCCTTGGGTCGCCCGCCATGCCTTGACGCGCCGTTGCAACGTCCGCAACTGAGTCTCATCAAAACGTGCGGGATACTTCTGCACCAACCAACCCCACAGCGTCTTGGCCTGCAAGCCCGGCGCCTGTTCCAGAAGCGCGGCCAGTTCCGGCCAGACCTCGGCAAAAGGATCCGGCCGGGTTCGCCACTCGCGTGGCGGTACGACTTGCTCACTCGGGAGTCGTCTCATGTTCCAATACCTCCGTGCCGTCTTCTGATCGACGCCCGAATTCTGGGCGGCCCTGCTCAGCGTCTGTCCTTGACCCAAGAGCCGGAACAGACGGCGAATATGGACATCCGTGACCTTCGCCATCGCAAGCTCCTTCCATGATGGAACTTGCGCTAGCGTATCACACGGACAACCAGGGATTCGTAATTGTCGTCAGGGGAGAAGTAGTTGTCGCTATACAGCCCGCTATTACCAAAGGTCAATTTCACTTGGGAAGCAGGCAGCCGCGGTTGGTCGGGGTCCTCAACGCCACGTGCGCCGGACGCACCCGGGCGGTCCGACGGCCCGCGGATCGGCCGGACTGTGCGCCGAATTTACATACGGCTTCTCACCGCTGTCAAACTCCGCAGCAACGACGGGTTTCGAGCTTTTTCCACGAGTTTACTAGGGGGCTAGTCGTCATCGTCTAACACTTTCACCGACGTGAAGATCAGATGATGATCCGAGAATCTTTTTCGGAAGGCAGTTCGGCTGAGCGGCTGACCTTCCGGTTCAATGGACGTGTGGTCCTATACCTCAAAGCGGCCGCCAATGAATTCAAGTTGTCCGGGCGCCGTAAAGATACGATCAAACGGTGCTGTCTTCGAGGTTGTCGTCGAGGAATCTTCCGTAAACGCGTGCGCCTTCATCAATAATGTATTGGCCCTGGTCATCGCAATAGATGGGGCGAGTTACACCATCCGCAAACAAACAGTGGCCAATGACAGGATCGTTTGCCAATGTGACACCTTCCCTTCCGTAAGACATCGTGATCGCCTGTGCTGTTGCGGTAAGTGTCCCGCAATACGCCGATCGACCTATGTGGCTTTTGAGTTCGTCGCCCCTCTATTGATCGTCGAAAAAGACCGTGTGGGTGTCGCATCCGGGCCGATATCACCATTCGGACTAGGGACAAGGGCCCGGAATGAAATTCCCACCGACGCTTATGCACTCTTGCCGAGTGGCAGAAAACGGCTCTCTCCCTTCTACGAAACAGCATCCTGGCTCGTTGGGATCCAGCGGTTCCGGCGAGGTGCTGGCGTCGTCGAGTCTTTGTTCTGGTTTGTCGTCGGCCATGGAGAGCTCCTTTACTGGGTTAGAAGAATTCTCTAGCGCACAACAGATCTCGGAGTTTAGGTTGGTGGTCCGCCCTCGGCTACCAGCTCATAGAGCCGTTGCTTCCGCGTTGCTTCATCCAAACCACGCGGCAGATTACCAGGCCCCAGCTCCAAACCGATAAGCCCCTGCACCCATAGCTTTAGTTGACGAGGTGATCCTTGGAGGACATGCGGCGGCCTCAGAAAATGCACTTCTCCGTTCTTGCAACCGACTGCCAGTGTTTTTCCGTCCGGATGAAACGCCAAGGTCTGCACGGCCGCCGGGAGAACGGCTATTGGACCCAACTGTTGCTTTGTCTCGCTGTCCCAAAATGCAACCTTACCATCCCAGCCGGCGGTGGCCAAAGTCCGGCCGCCCGGGGCAAACACGGCATGCCGCAAGCAACCGGTGTGCGCGGGCAGGACCGCTTGACGCTCCAGCGTATTCGTATTCCACCAGCACAGTTGACCATCCAAACTTCCCGTGACAAAACAGCGGCCGCTTGGATGAAACGCCGCCGCCAAGACCGGACTGTTATGCGCTAACTCATGGCCGACGCCGGTGGCGAGATCCCACACATAAGCTTGATTCAGGCTACCCGCCAGCACGAGCTTGCCGTTGGGACTAAAAGTGACATCAAATACTCCAGAGACCGGCCCGAACTCGGCAAGACACTCACCCGTGCGCGCTTTCCATAACCGAACGGGTCCGTCCCCCAAACAACCGGTAGCGATGGTTTGTCGGTTCGGACTTAATGCCACCGCGCCAACCCAACGCTCATGGGCCAACTCGGGACCCAGCGGCTCCCCTTTACCGCAGTCCCAAAGTCGGCCAGTCTTGTCGCGGCTTCCCGTAAGGATGACGTCTCCAGTTGGAGAGACAACGACGCGTGTCACTACTTCCGTGTGCTGCAGCAGTGGCTTACCCGTAACGCCGGTTGCGAGATCCCAGACGTAAACGGCACCGTCGATTCCGGAGGTATACAGCTGGCGACCTTTGGGGTGATAAGCCACGTGCATTATGCCGTCGAATCCCTTATCGGTTTCCTTGCCTCTTTCGAGATGCTCAGGACCCCGGGGTTTTAGATGTGGGTGAATAAGCGGATTCGGTAAACGGGTCGGTATCATCCACAGTCGCACGTGGTTCTCACCGTTCGCCGACGCAAGTTGCTTTCCGTCGCCGCTGAAAGCGACAATTTGAACCAGGCTCTGTTGGGGTAAAGCGACGACCAGTTGTTGAGTGCGTGCGTCCCAAAGGCGCAGCGTGTCGTTGTCACCACTGGCCACGAAGGCGCCACTCGGGTCAACAGCAACGGCGTGTATGGAACCGGGATGTTGTAGCGCCGGCCGACTTACGGTGTCGAAGGACGAATTCCAGAAATGGATGAAGCGATCGTCGCCTGCAGTTAATAGCAGCTTCCCGTCGGCGCCGAAGGCGGCGTCGCGCCATTTTCCAGGAGACTGCAGCGACGCGAGCACTGGTTTTGTATGTGACGTTTGCCAGAGCTGGACCCGGTCATAAGCGCTGACGGTTGCGACTCTTTGGCGATCCGGGCTGAGACGAAACTTCACGATGCAACGACTATCGGGAAAACCGCGTGGCGGAGTCTCATTGACTTCCAGCTCCCATAGCAAATCCGCGAATCGGTCACGGTGATCACCGGGAGGAACTCCCTCCAGACATCGCGCCCGCTCCTCGCGAAGCAAGGCCCCCGTCCCTGTGCACCATGTGCGGAAGTAACCGTCGCTGCAAATCGTCCGGACATTTCGTCCGTCACGGCTGAAACACGCTTCCAACAACATTGCAGGGTGAGCTAGCGGCCTATTTATGAGCGAACCGGTGTCGGTGGCCCATAGACGCGCCTGATGGTCGTAACAGAGCGTCAGCACCAGACTGCCACCAGGACTGTATCGCACGCTTATCACTTTGTCTGGATGAGGAAGCGTAGCGATCAAGCTCGGAATTCGATATTGCCAGGCGCCTAGGTCTAGGCGAAGAAGCTGTTGTAGATCTGTGGCGTTCTCCGGAGCGATGGCGAGTGCGTCCGCAAATTGCAACATGCCCGCGCCTAGGTCTCCGTTGCCACAGGCAAGCAATCCGACCCGACGGGCATTCCAGGCGATTTCGAGTCGCCGTTCGTAATCGGCGGTGACGTAGTTCTTGTAGAGTATCCCACCACCGACGCTCGCCAGAACGAGTAGAATTGCGAATGCAAGTGCCGCCGCCAGCCGGGGTCGGCGCTTACTCCATTTCCAGAGATGGTGCCACCAGCGTCTGGGGCGAGCTAACGGCTTTTGACCAGCCAGGAATCGCTGCAGGTCTTCAGACAATAGCCCTGCAGTGGCATAGCGGCGGCGCGGCCCCTCTCCAAGCACTTCAAGCAGATCGCTTCCAGCCCTGCTGGAACGCCATCGCGCAATTGGCATGGACGCACCAGATCCTGCGTAAGCACCCGGTTCAGCGTGTCGAATTTGTTGCGCCCCCAGAATGGCGCGTGCCCCGTGAGTAGTTCGTAAAGGACAGCCCCCAGGGCATAGACGTCGGTCGTTCGGCCCAACTTGGCGCTATCGCAATTGATTTGTTCAGGCGCCATGTATTCCGCTGTGCCGACGATTGCCCCAGCCGTCGTCGTAGATCGACTATGATCCCTTTCAGGCGCTTCCAGCGATTTCGCCAACCCGAAATCCATGAGACACGGCACGCCGGCAACGGCCAAATCCGCATCCGGCAACCCGCTCTCCGGAGCCGGTCGCAAAAGGACATTGCTCGGCTTGATATCCCGGTGCAAAAGATGATGTTCGTGCAAATATTCCACGCCACGAGCTAAAGCCGCGATCAGCGCCGCAGCGGTTCGGAAGGGCAAAGGCTGGCGTCGCGTTTCCAGCCACGCGGCCAAGGTGGGACCGGCGACGTATTCGGACGCGATATAGCAAACGGCGCCGACCTCACCGACTTCGTACACGGAAACAAGACCCGGGTGGGAGAGTCCGACGGTGAGTCGCGCTTCGTGCAAAAATCGATCCCGCAAACGGGCATCGACCAATGCCTCCATCCTCGGAAGCTTAAGAGCGATATCGCGCTGGGCGTCGGTATCTGTCGCTAGGAAGACGATTCCCATCCCTCCACGCCCAAGTTCCCGGCGAATGCAGAACTTCCCGATCCGCTCGTTCGCGCTCACGCCATCACGGGCACCGTGCTCTACGCGCCGTACCCGGGATTGCCGTGCTGGCAGATGAGCGCGGCCATGCGCGTTCCAGGCTTTCAATGCCGTGTCGTGCCCAGCGAAACAAACGCATTTGTTCGGGATCGAGGTTGGATGTTTCATCGGTATTGCCGGCGTCGCCGGCCGCAAGTCGCGCATCGAGTTCGGCCAGCAGACCTGATAAAGGATCGTCCATCGGCTCCCGATGTTTTGTGTTCATTGGCTGGCCTGCAATTCTTCACCGAGTCGGGCCTGGGCTCTACTCCAAAGTTTTCGCGCCGCTTCGGATGAGCATTCCAGCAAGTGGCCTAACTCAGCAAACGTGAGTCCGCCAAAGTGATGCAACCGAATTATGCGCGCATACCGCGCTGGCAGCCGCCTTAGTGCTTGCTGTACCAGTCGAGCGCATTCCTTGTCTGCGGTTTGTTGCTCGGGCAAACCGGTTACAGCGGCTAAGCTTGAAGGCAGCCTCTCCATCGGTGTCTGAAACTGTGGTTGCCGAAGTACGTTCAGCAAACAGTTGATCAAAATTTTCTTTAGCCATGCCAACAACTCTCGCTCGGTCTGGCCGCGAAACTGATCGAAATGCTTACAGGTGCGCAGGTATGTCTCCTGCACGAGGCTAGAATGCGGGACACGGGTTTTCAATTTGTGCGGAACCCGTTCTTGAGCGATCACGCGAATGTAGCCGCCGCAAGACTCCAAGAGTTCTCCCAATGCCTGGGGCGAACCGTTACGCGCGGCTTCGAGCGTAGCGAGAAAGGCCATGGCGATGATCTCCTATGCGAGATCTAACCTCATAGACACCAAATCGAGGAAAAGCGGACAGCGGTTTTTCGGAACTGAGCATACTTGACCCAATTCCCGCCCGCAAACAAAAAATGAGAATCTGGAGGGTTTTAGCTTTTGCGCACTGGTCGGATGTTTGTTGCAAATGCCGGTATGCGTGCCGAGGACGAATGGCTCAAGAAGTTTTCTTGAAATGCGCGTCCGGTTCTGGGGGGCGGCCGTGTCTAGGTAGTACGAAGAAGACAATGGCGTCGCCTGGACCAACGAATGCCGTCGGCGTTGCGCTCAGCGCCTTCGGCCATCGCCCAGGTCGTCTCCACATCGCATGTATTAGAGTTTCATGAAGTTCATGCCAGATTTGCTTTTGAAACTGCTGAGCCCGAGGATATACCGCGAAAGTCCCGCTTTGGTTCGCTGGTGACTGGGCGACGCCGGTGGATTTGAAGCGGGACATTTCCTTGCGCTGCCAGCATGTCCGGGCAACAAGCAATTCGTGCGTACCCTAGCTGCGAAGTGATCTCACCATCGGGAGTCGAAGGGCTCTTGAATTGAGTTGGTGCGGCCGATAGCCGCAAGCTTCAAGACTTTTCCTAAAGCTCGCGTCCGGTTTTCTCGCTTCGTGTGTCTAGGCAAATGCGGATGGAGAGAGCAAGGTCTTGTTGGAGAACAACCATGAAGGTCGAGCACTTGGCGGTGGATGGATCAGTCGTCGCGATCGAAGCGGAGGCAGATCTGAACACCAGGGCCACCGCGGCCGGATGGGCGATTGTTCCTTCGCTCATGCGCGCCCACCCATTCACAATCACGCCTGCCGGGCATAGCCGGGCGGTTGAGGAGGCCGTCCGAACTAGAACTGAGTCAGTAAGAATTCTTTCAACCAAGGAATTTCGCGTCAAGAACGGTACCCTGCGAATTGCCGAAGTCGGCGTTCCTGGGATCCCCGGCGGCGCGCGTGAACTAACGGTGGGCGCCTGGGAAGGCGATGGCGGTTGTTTGTCGTCTTCACTGCGCGGGCGGGAAACGAACCGTTTGGCAGAAGTGTTTGACACCCTGGCATTCGCTCCCCACCAGAAAGGGCTGGCCATCGACTCGCCAATCATGGCACAGCCGCGCGCGCCCGAAGTGATCAAAGAGATCCCGAATGTGGGCGTTTTGGCGGTTCGACCCGCTGTTGCCAGCGAACTGGAACGCGTGCCACGAGCGCGCGGGTTCGCAACCGACTCAGGTGAACTCTTTCGCCTGCGTAAGGGAAGCAACGCCTTGCTGTATCTAAGCCGTAGCGCGATGGCGACCGTCAATCCGTTCCGGGGGGCGCAAGAGAAAGAAATCTTGGCCGTTGCCCAGAAACTGCGCGTCGAGTGGATACCCCGTGCCTCGGGCGGGCGGTGAGTCTGGCGTCTGTGGTGAGGACGGAGTCTGGCTCATGTCGGTATTCTTCATTTACTTCGGCTTGGCTTGCGCCGCTGGCATGTTACTCGCTGGTGGCTTGGGCCACGCGCTACGGTTACGGGCGTTTGCGAAATTGTTGCAAGCGCATGGAATTCTGCCGCGGGGGTGGACCTTTTCTCTGGCCACTGCAATGGTCATGTGCGAATTGGTCCCAGGTAGCTCGGCGATCCTTCTTTTGGCTTCATTTGATCCAAGGCCACTCGCCGCGTGGATCTTTGCATGGTGCTTGCTCGTTGGTTTGTGTTTTTGGCTATATGTTCGACGGCTGCTGATTATGCCGGTTCGTGCCGAATCATGTGGCTGCTCCCCGCTTGCCAGCCCGCTTACGCCTACTTCGCTTGGCCCTTCTATAACGCTCGTTGCGACATCGACGCTTGGCCTGGTGGGAACCTTTATCGGACCGGGCGAACTCCCGACTCCGCTCGCTGTAGCCATAGTACCTGCTCTTTGGGGCGTTACGTTTTCGGGACTAATGGTTGTGTTCCCGGCTGTAGCACCGCCGCTGGCCGCGGGAGGAATTAGGTGACATTTCTCGAGTCGATATTGGGATCTCGGGCCAGCTTTGAACTGGCGGCGCACCTTGTCACTTGGGCTGCCCTTGTCATCGTCGTGATTATCGCGGTCAGCCTTCATGTCCGGCTTACGCGGCTCGAGCGCCTTGACCAGCATCGAAATCAGGCTGCGCCGTTTTCCCATTTACTCGGAAAGAACGTGGACGATGTGTTGAATGGATTCGTGCCCCGTCCGCGGCCGCGCTTGATGCTATTTGTTTCGTCGTCTTGCCCGGCCTGCGAGACGCTTTTGAAAGAGTTGCGTGAACGAAAACGAGAAACCCCTTCGATGGTGGCCTGGACGAATGAGACGTCGGAAGGAATACCGGAACTACCTGGTTACGCAACGCTTGTACCTGACGGACCACGGGTTAGTGCCGAGCTTGGTATCCGCATCACTCCATTTGTGCTCGTCGCCGATGAAGCCGGCGTAATTACGAAGGCGTCGCCAGTGAACAGCATCAATTCCTTGTTCGAAACCATCGAGACCGGTGCTCGGGCGTCGGGTGCTCAACAGCTCGATGGCGCATTGACAGATAGGAAACTGCGATGATCCTCGAAATGGACGATTTGCCTGTTGTCGAGTCGGCGGGTCGGCTGGGACGACGTCCGAGCCCCGATACTCCGGTAGCCGACGCGTACTCTGGAGTGCGGCGTGAAGACAGCGCGTTCCTCACCTCAGCCGCATTGGCACTGGGGCCCCGAGCCGTCGCCTTGCTGCGCGGTGGAACGCTCCCTCCGGCGGATCAACTGCGAGCCTTGCACGCCCATGAAGGGCCTCATTACTCCATGTACACGGATTGCGGCCCTTACGATTACAACGCTACGTGCGAAGAGGCCTGCTTCGGGTTTGCCCCGCATCAGATGGATCCGTTTTACTGCGCCACTTGCGACGAGCAGAACGCTGACCCCGTCAACAATCCCGCCTATAACTGGCACTTCGTCGGTTCGCGCGGCTCCATCCAATACATGGACCGCGAGCCCGATGTGTGCGCGGGTAAGGATGCCTGGAAATGGAAGATCGACGGTCGCTGCGGCAACTGCCAAGAGTCAGCCGTCTTTCGCTGTCACGACGGCTTCAAGCGTTATTCCGACAACACGTTCGAGCCTACCATCTGCCAAGGGTTGGTCTCATGCGACAACAAGCTAACTCCGTGTTAGGGCGCACAATCTCGACATCCCCGGTCTGGGTATGGTCACTGCCCACCGCGTTATTGGGGACTGGTCTGTTATTGCCAGGCGAGACCGCGGTCGGCTGCGCGGTCGGTCTAGCAGCGGCGCTGTCGCTGTCAGGCTCGATATGAACGCTAAACAGCGCAGCCGTGTTGCTGCCTCCAGGACGCCGCCGCCAAACGCTCGACTGCAGAGTCTTTGCCGCCTACTTGGCCGGTACGATCAACGGGGCGCTTTTGACGGCGTTGAGCGCTTGGGTGCTGAGCGGCTTCACCGCGCCACTGGGCGCTACGTCGCGGGTCGTGTTACTTGGCTTTGGAGCCGCCTTAGTATGGGTGGTTAAGCATGGCGCCGTAACAAGGTTAGTGCTTCCGGAGGCCCGCCGACAGATTCCGGCCGAGGTGTTCGGTGGTGGACTCGTGCGCGGAGCCTACCGCTTCGGCTTTGAACTTGGTACCGGCGTGCGCACGTACACTCCTTCGCCGGCGCCCTACGTGCTATTGCTTGCGATCGTGCTTGGGCGGCCGACTCTTGCCGCGACCCTACTGGTGGCTTTTGGCTTCGGTATTGGCCGAGCTTTGCCGCTATTGATGCAGTTGATCTCCGCCGATCGTGAAAGGTTTACAGCCCGATTTCTTACGGGTACCGCACAGTTTGGTCCGAACGTCGCAACCTTATTGGTTTTCATCGGAGCATTAGGCCTTGTCTGATCTACACACCATCCCCCGACAATCCGCGATAAAGCCGCCGATGAGCACGTGCCGCATTCGGCTCCGTCCGTTGAACGAGAGCGATCGTTTGTTCCTTTACGAACTAATGACATCGTCTGACTCCGGAGGCCGGGTGCGTTTCGGCGGAGCGACTCCGAGCCCAGAAAAGGTGCTAGCTTCGCTTTGGGAGAGTGTGCTTGCCCAGTTCATCATCACCTGCACTGATTCGGGCCAGCCCTTGGGTTTGGTTTCGATCACCTCGCCGAATTTTCGCGATGGTTTCGCCTACTTCTCTGCTCTCGGCGCGCCGAGGCGCAGGGTCGTGGCATCATCATTGAAGCCTCGCTGCTTTGCATTCACTATGCATTCCTGACGTGGCCGTTCCGCAAGGTCTACATGGAGGCGACCGAAGAAAGCTACCAGGCGTTCCGTCGCGGCTTGGGCCGGTTTTTCGCCGAAGAGGGGCGGCTGCGCGACCACACATTCTGGAACGATCGCTATGTCGATTTGGTGATCCTTGCCGCCTACCGCGAGACTTGGTCCCGTCTTGCGCCAGACATGCTGAGTCACTTTCTAAGGGCGCAGCGAGGCGAGACGATCCCCGCTCCCGATCAGGAGTGTAGCCGATCCTCGGAGATACAAGAAATAAAAGTAGCACGTTGAGTAGCCTCATGGCGTCCGGTAAAGGAGTGCAAACGGGATTGGAGACTTAAGGTGAACAGTCTAGCCGTCATACTCGCCCCCGTCTTACTCTGCCTAATTTGGTGATCCGTCGTGGTCAAGACTCAAATCTTAAGCCTTCAGTGAGCACGGTATATTCCAACAAGAGGAGGAGACCAAGTCCCTGTCAGAACTTTAGTTTGCCTCGTCGAACCCAGCCCGAATTCCCACGCGAACGTCTAGTTTGGGAGATATTTAGTTTGGCATGAGGAAGCTCCGCATGATTACCAAAAGTTGGATTTGGATGAAGTCGCAATTAGGAGAATACTACGCCCAGCGATTCTTATTCAGCTTCTGCCTTCACTTGCCCCTCGTAGCCACTTTTGCCTTCCTTGCGGCTATTGCAACAAAGACTATTGGAAAAAGCTATGGCGTGCCGTTGCTTCTAGAACACGAGGATCCCGGGCGTCAGTTCTTCGGAGGAATGTTCTTCGCATTCGCAGCCGGGGAGTGCCTCCTCCTAGGCTGCGTATTCGATAGCAGACGACCCCGGCCGAGCGCCGGCCGAGCAGTCAAAAGGTTACCTCTCGTATTCCTTGGCTACGCAACGTCGGTTGTTTTGTCGTTCATCGTCACGGCATTCGCGCTCATTGGGTTTTTCTCGCTGCTACAGAATCGAGTTCGAGACAATTTGCCGCCACCTCCAGACTCTAGTGGCGAAGGAGCGGCGGGCCTAGCCGAAACATTCCCCTATCTTTTCTGGCTCGGGGCAATTGTCGCAATGGGAGTTATTCTTCTGTCTGTATTTGCCGCATGCGGACCGGTGTCACGGATTCTCGGCAGCAAGCTGAAATCAATTGAAAAAACGGTCGCGCATCTGCGTAGCCTCGGGTGGCTCCGCCCCGGCGGCCCGGTAAGTCTGCAACTAGCGCAGCTTTTCATCGCGCCCTTCATTCTGTTGTTCTTCGTTACCGTGGCTTTTGCCTTCGCCCGATGGTTTCGCGATTCGTACTACTCAGCGGTAGTCATCTGCCTTTACTTTCTCTATCTCTTGCTAGCTATTTATGGGTTTTTGTACTACATCCACCCGCGACTGATCCCTTTGCTCCTGTTAATCGGCATTTTACTCCTTACGCTTGGCGGGCTGCCGGTGCACAAATATCGGCTCGAAGAGCTCGCGAAATGGTACAAGCAGGATCGTCTCAGGAAGCCGTATGATGTACTGAAGGAGCCTGATAAGGCTCAATGGGCAGCTGAAGATCCAGATCATGGAGAGGCCGAAAAACTCGAAGACCGTCTAATAAAGATCGATGAGGTGACGTTCCGCAATCCCGGTGAGCCAAAGAAACCGCTTGTGGTGATCGTTGCCAGTGGCGGTGGGCTTCGAGCCGCGGCGTGGACATTTGCGATGTTGGAGCGCCTCGAAGATGAATTTCGCGCGTCGGAAATCGATCTGCCTAGGCATCTCCGCTTGATCGCTGGCGCATCAGGCGGAATGCTCGGAGCCGCGTACTATGTAGCAACGCTGCCCGACGCGGAGCACGAAACCCCTGATGCCGAGTCCCGCAAGCAAGGTTTCACTGACCGCTATCGGCGCCTCACGATGGACAGCCTGACGCCAATTCTTGATGAGATGTTTTTTTCGGACCTACCCGCTAGTTTTTCGCCCTGGCCGCAGACACGCGACCGGGGTGCAGAGCTTGAAAAAGCATGGAAGAAAAATCTGGAGGGCGCCCTGGACATTCCATTCGCCAGCCTTAGAGCCGGCGAACGTGCGGGCTGGCGACCGTCGATTGTATTCTCACCCATGATGATCGAAGATGGCCGACGACTGTTTATAAGCAATCTTGACCTGCAGCGCGTTGTCCGGAATGCAGGCAACGTTTTAGCCCAGGCCGATCAAACTTACTCATTTGAGGGCATCGAGTTCTTCCGGCGGTTCAGGCAAGCGCCGCTTAAGCTTTCGACGGCGGCACGCCTTAGTGCCTCCTTTCCGTTCTTCAGCCCCGCGGTCGTTCTGCCGACTTGGCCGCGTCGCCGCGTAGTCGACGCTGGATATTATGATAATTACGGAGTCAGCGTCGCGGCCTCTTATCTGTTCAGCACGACTCACCAAAAATGGATTCTAGCTAATGCTTCTGGCGTTATTCTGATTCAGATCCGTGACGGCCTCAGCCAGAACGAGCGGAAAATGGGGGTTGTTCCTTTGGATGCCAAGGAAAGTGCTCCGAGGCAGTTATCGATTGCTGTAGAAGAATTTACTTCCCCGCTCGAAGGTCTTCTAAATGCGCGCGTCTCCACCGCATCCTATCGTAACGACGGCATGTTGGAACTGCTTTCCAGCTTTTTTAAGGAAGTCGACGCTGGGAAGACTGGCACCACGCCTGCCGAATCTTTTTTCTTCACGACCGCAACGTTTGAGTACCCTGGACCGGCCTCGCTGAACTGGTACTTGACTCGGCGAGAACGGGCGAATATTCGAGCCGCTGCCGGGCTGGCACCTGTTAGTGAGTGGCCTGAGGCGGCGCTGACAGGAGAGCAAGAAAAAGCCCGGCGCAAGATCGATGAAGACATAGATGCACTTAAGGTATGGTGGCTAGTGCGCAAGAAATCGCTGGAAGAACCAAGCAGTGAAGGTGTTCCTCGAGATTCAACAGGCCGTTACGCTGATACGAATGAAGGGCAAGATCCGTAGGCAGCGGCGTCCGGTGAATGAGCCGACGGACGTTCCGCCTTTGACCCACGCCCTGGTCGCTCGCATGCAGACCGAGAAGGAGTAACGATGGTCGGTATTCGTTGCCACTTACGAACGAATTACCATCCGATCCCGTTATCCATAGGTCGAAGTTCGCTCCCCCAACGTATTCGGGGTTGGCGTCGTGGGACATTGATGCGGTGGACATCCCAAGTCCCATGAGCCGGTACATTCATTTCACGGATTGAGCTAACGTCCGAAAAACCTATAATTGGATGCACGTCCACACACGAATCCAAAAGAGGGCCTTACCGATGTGTCCATGCACTAAAATCTTCGTTCCCGTTTTAGCACTCGTCTCTGCCGCTGCGTTGGCATGGGGTTACGCCCGCACCACAAACGAAGCAGCCACGAACCAAGCCGAAGCGGTCGCCATCGAATCGACAAGCTGCTGCGAAACCGGCGATTGTTGCTGCCCCGGCGCTGGCTCATGCTGCGACACCAGCAAGCGAATCGAGGGCGCGGTAAAGACGGGCGACAGTTGTTGCAAGTCGGGTGATTGCTGCTGCCCTGGCGCGGGCTCATGCTGCGATACCAAGAAAGCCGATTGCAGCAAGGGTTGCTGCTCAGAGAAGAAAGAAGCAAAAGCAGGGTGCTGTCAGGAAGACGGGAAGTAACGATCTCAATGACAAAGAACCCACGGCCTGCCTCTTATCGGCAGGCCGTGTTCATGCGCACATACGCATTATCCACCCTTATCGGTTATTGCCACGTGCTCGATTCGGTGGTAAACCGTGAGCGGCGCTTCGCAAAATCACCGAAATGCGAAGCGCTCCTGCCTTGCGCATAAAAAAAACCGCTAGGAGCGTTCTAGCGGCCATGAATAAACGACACGCCAGCTTAACCGGCGACAGCGTCTACCAGGCGATGCAGATTGTCAGCCCCCACTTTTTTGGCCAACGTGCGAATCCATAGGACGTCATTTACATCTAGGTGGCCGTTGGTCTTGGTGGTCGACGTTTCTTTGGGGGACGATTGAGGTGATCTAGTTGCTTGGGTGCCCTTTGATCTTGAGGCGGCCCGTTTTCGCATTTCGAGCTTGATGGTGCTCACGGCGTTGGGGCTAACGGTGATGCCTTTCGACTTCAGACGTTTGGATATGTCTGTTGGACTGGCATCGAGTCCCATCGTGCTCAGCAACTCCCGAATGGCAGCAGACTTGTTGACTTTCTCCTTCGTCGGCATTGCGACTCTCCTAAGAATGGTTTTAGGCGAAGTGTTTCCTACACCATATCATTGGTGAACTAGTGGGCAATACTGGGGAGTGCCTAATTGACACCGAAATGTCATTATTGTGATTCACGCGGTGCGGATTCTACCGTCGATGTCGGCTAATGAACGATTAGAAGAGCTACGTCTTGCACCTTGCCGAACGTCGGGACGTTGGTGTGCCATTGGCCCGGCTCGTTGCCGATGAAGTAGTTTATCTTGGTGACGAGCTGATCGGCGCCGGACGCCGGCGCCGCGGCATTGCCTCCCATGATCTGCATGCGGATCATCGGTGTAATGGTGGCGTCGGGGCAACGGGTTTGCCAAGCCTGATTTGCTCGACAACTAACAACTGATAGGTTACAGTAAGTGCGTCACTTTCTACTCGATGCCATAAATACTGTCTCCGGCGCGCAGCATGACAAAGAAGAAAAAGTTCGTTAGCGCCGTGCGCGCGCCGAGCCTTCTTCCGCGCGGCCGACGGCTTCCGTGCCGCCTGCTGCATCGGACTCGTCTGTACCACCGCGAGAAGCCTCGCGCCGTAAAGCCGCGCCACGTAAACAATTAACTCGCAAGACCGCGGTGACGAAGCGGAGATCGCCGCAGCGCAAAAAGTCGTCTTCGAATCGGAGCCGCGAGCACACAAAGCCCTTGCCTGATCGGAGCATCAACATGAACGACGACGAACGAATCGCCTGGTTGGAATCGGCACTCCGTGAAATCGGACAAATCTGCTTGAAGCTTGGAGGACCACCGTCGCAGGCGCCGGCGAATCCGCCTGCCCAGATTCCGATCAATCCGACCACACAAGCTCCGCCTTCCGTCGCGCCGCCGCATCCCCAACCTACTCCGCTCGCTGCCGGGCCGCTCCCCGGCGCCGGCCCGATTCCCGTGCCGCTTTCTGCTTTTATCACCGGGGTAGTCAAGCTCACTCCGGCTGAACGAGTCACGCTGGTCAAAGCCGCCGTCTCCATGCTCTCCGGCGTGTTCGTCCATCTGCCGCTCAAACGAGCCATGCACGGGATCGATCCCGTGCAGCGACTTAAACTGTTGCGCTACCGGCTCGAAACGGAGATCAACGAAAACACCGCTTCCCCGGACGATTGCAGTTTCCACGGCGAAATGATCGACATTTTCCACTCGCTTCGCGATCTGCACACCAACTACATCCTGCCGAGTTCCTACCAGGGAAAGACCGCGTTCCTGCCGTTTTTGGTCGAAGAGTATTTCGAGGGCGTCGCTCCTCGCACGCGTCGCTACATCGTCACCAAGACGCGCGACTTGCCGGCGGGCGACACGTTCAAGGTCGGCGTAACCGTCACGCATTGGAACGGAATTCCGATTGAGCGTGCGGTCGAACTCAACGCGGCCCGCGAGGCGGGGAGCAATCCCGATGCTCGGTTTGCCCGCGGCTTAGAGGCCCTCACCTTGCGACCGATGGCACTCTCCGCACCACCGGACGAGGCCTGGGTGATCATCGGATACCAGCCGGTCGGGCAAACGCAAACGCTCGAACGGAAATTCCAGTGGCAGGTGATCGATCCGCCGGCAACCGCCTCCGGCGTCGATATCGACGACCCGACCGCCGTCGTCGGCGCTGCCGCGACGAATCTTGGCTTCGATGCCGAAACGGAGGCCGTTCGCCGTGCCCGCAAGGCGATTTTCGATCCGCCTGCGATGGAACGCGAACGCGAAATGGCCGAGATCATGGCGGCCTCCGATCCCACGATGCCGCCTTTTCCGCCTCCGCAATCATTCGGCGCGGCGGCCGGCACGGCGTCGCCAAGTGAACCTCGACGCCGGGAAAAATCGACGCGGCGGTTCGTGTCGGCCCAAGAAGCGGCGAATGCCATGCAATCGGTCGCCGAGACGTATCAAGCCCGCAAGCAAACTCAGCCGTCGTCGCCTTCCCCTGAGGAAGCGAAGGTCGAATCGTTTTCGGCCGGGTCCGGCAAGGCGGGCCTCGGCACGGCCGGCCGTCAAGCAGCCGCTCGAATCGAGGCGAACTTGAGCCAAGCGACTGCCCAGGCCGCAGCGTTTGAACCCACGCCGCTTGGGGCACCGATGGCCGCCGGGGGCGCAGGAGCGGTCCCGCCCCCGCTTTCCGCCGAAATCACCTCGTCGCTCCCCGATTTCTTCTCGGCTCGCACGTTAACCACTCCCTCGGGCACGTTCGGCTACATCCGCATCTACTCGTTCATGGCGCTGGATGACATGGCGTTCGTCGCTGAGTTTGTTCGCTTAATTCAGCAGTTGCCGACCAACGGCCTGATCATCGACGTACGCAAGAACGGCGGCGGTAACATCCTTGCTGGCGAGAAAGTTCTGCAAGTGCTCTCGCCGAACAAAATCGACGTTGAACGATTTCACCTCATCAATTCCGATTCGACCCTCGAGCTTTGCAACAATCACTGGCTTGCAAAGTGGCGGACGTCGGTCCGCATGTCGATCGAAACCGGTGAAATCTATTCGCAAGGGTTTCCGTTGACCGAGTTCGGCGACCTCGATGCAGCGTATCGCTACCGGGGCAAAAAACTGCTGATCATCGACGCTCTCTGTTACAGCACGACCGATATTTTCGCCGCCGGGTTCCAAGACAACAAGCTCGGCAGGATTCTGGGAACGGCCGGTCGAACCGGCGCCGGCGGTGCCAACGTCTGGACTTACGATTTCTTCCACCACCTGCCGGGCTTCGTTCCTTTGCCCCTTCCCGGCGGCGCGAACTTCCGAACCGCCGTCCGGCGCTCGACCCGCGCCGGCGACTTCGCGGGCGTCCCCCTTGAGGATCTCGGCGTCCAGCCCAATGAACGCCATTTCATCACCTACCGCGATCTGACCGAAGGCAACGCCGACCTGATCGAACATGCAGCCCGAATGCTTCGGGCAGACATCAATCAACCTGCCGGCCAAGCAAGTTAAAACGAGTTACGGGTACTATTTCCAAGAATCGCCAACAAACTTCATTACGGGACCAGACCATGGACGACTCTCTTCGGCGCGAACTCACCGCTCTCCTCAGCCGTATTGTCGGCGACAAACCCCTCCCTGACGACTTGAGGTCGGCCGCAATTGAACTTGTCCTCCGTCTGATGGAACCGGCTGACGGCACGCCTAGTGTCGGTGCTCCGACGGGAACTCCCCTCGGTATCGCCCCGGCGATTCTCGGCGCGGCCGGCGGCGCCGTAGCGACCGCCCCGGTCCCCACTCGGCGGCTGGTTTATGTCCACGGGATCTGTCGGCACGATGCCGGTTTCTCGAACGATTGGTGGAACGCGCTGCAACCTTTCGTCACCGCGTTCGGAGCCGGCAATCTGAACCAAAGCCGATTGGAGGTCGTTTGGAGCGATTTGGTGAATCGGACTGGAGCGGCCGCGCTCGGCGCCGCTCCGACCGGCGCGCTCGGCGTCCCAGCGGCGGTTTTCGACGAGAAGGCACGGGCTCAAGTCGCCGCGTCGATCCGCGAGACGCTCCAAGACCGGGCCGATCAACAGCATCTGGCGATGGCGCATACGGTTGGAACCCCGCCCGCATCCGGCAGCGGAGCAGGCTCAACGGCGGGAGCGGCCGTATTCCCCGTAGTCGCTTCGACGTGCGGATGCGGCGCGGCCTCGCCGCCCCCCGTAGCCAACTTGGAAATGGTAACAGGAGCCGGCTCGGGGCTGTTCACCCCGCCGTTTGCAAACGCTGGCGGCCCGCCCGTGCTTGGTGGAGGGGGCGGCGGCGGCTCATGTCTCGACGACTTCTCGGTATATCTCGTCCACGCACCGACCCGCAAGGCGATCATTGACAAGTTCACCGCCGTGGTTCGCTCGCAGCTGGCGGCAGGGAGCGAGATCGACGTCATTTCGCACAGTTGGGGAACGGTCGTGGCGTACGAGGGCCTGCGCGAATTGGAAGACAACGGAATTTCGCTCACCGGGGTGCGCAACTTCTTCACGGTCGGCGCAGCGCTCTCGATCGGGGCGGTCAAGGCCGGGCTGCGCAGTCAAAACAAGGATGGCCGCAAGCCGACGGGCATTCGCCGCTGGGTGAATCTGAACGCACGGGGCGATCTTGTCGGCGGACCGTTGCAAGGCCGGCCGTACGAGGTCGACGAAGATCGTGTGAACCTCGACCCATTCGGCTGCGGCAGCTTTTTAGGGCTGGTCAATCCGAGTTGTTCGCATGGCTCCTACTTTCAATCAGGAAACACCGCCGTCAACCGCGATATCTTTGCTCGATTCATCAACATGTAAAGGCCGTCCGGTGAAACACGTGTGCGCCGTGCAGAGACGGCGCAGGCTAGAAGACGACCGGAAAATTTGCCAGTGCCCCGAGCTTTCGGCGCCTCACCTTTGAACTCCACGAATGTGCGCAAAAGTCGGTGAACCAGTATACCGCTCGCCGGAAGAGTGGCAGCGGTGGCTGTGTTAGTCCCACGTTCAGGCCTCTCGAATAGCAACCTTAGTGAGGGACGGGGCCGAAGTGGCGGTCCAGTACGATCTCTGAATCCTCGTCGTCCTTGATATCCGCTCCCGCACGGCCTAGTTGCGCCGGTCGAAGACGCACAAAATCAAGATGATGAAAGAAGGTGAGCCACATTGCGCGTTGTAACTTGCCGCCCGAGCCCGCCATGTCGGCTACGGGTAAGCGGATGCGCAGACGAAACGGTCGCTGCAACCTCGCGGATAGTTGTTCGAGGACGCGGCTGAGCGCCGGCCTTCCCAGGCCACTATTTCTGTAGGCCCCACGGATCCAAATGAATAATTCGTGGACCGGCTCCTCAGAGGAATAGGCGCCTTTTGAAAGAACAGGCTTGGTCACCATGATAACCCCGCAAACGCCATGTTCGTCCGGCCCGTTGCGACTCGATGAATGGGGGCCACTTGGATACACCAACCAAGTGTCGGATGCGTCGTTTCTGCGTGCGTGTAAGCTAAGAAGAGGCCATTGATAGCGGAACTCACGCTCCAGTATTTCGGGCAGCGGTGAGTCGGCTGGCAATGGATGCACTATGCCCCGAACAAGCCCCATGCGCATTTGCTTTTCGCAAAAACTGACGAAGTCTCGCCCGAATTCAGATCGCAGAATCGGCCAGTATTCTCGAAACGCCGGAGCATTGGTCCAACGATGAAAGACGTCCATCCAGCCCCGAATGAGAGGATGCGGGTAGGTCACATCGAGGTTCAGGCTGAGCCAAGCATTCTCCATGACCTGCAACATCCGAGCAACAAAGTGAACCTCGACCCGACGGCGTGTTGCCTGCTCCGCGGCTGATCCCTCTTTGTTCAGTCGTGTCGTAATGTCTGCAGTGCGGTTAAACTCGGGGTAGACGTCGGCGGCGAGCCGCCAAAGCAGAGCGTTATCCTGCAACTCCTTCTGAATGCTAACATAGCCCTCGGTGGACTTGACAAACTCGGTTTCATATTCGGGTGGGATGGCAAACCAGCGGCGTACCAGGGCAGAAAACAGCTCGCGGCACTGCCAACGATGCATCTCGCCTGGTGCTGAACGGTGCGCGAATTCCCAGGCCTTTACCGCGTCGCTTAGGTCAGCGGCCGGAAGAGCGAAGACTGCCTCGGCGACATGTTGGCCCAGGGCGCGGTAGCTTTCGAACTGCGACTCACTGAAGAATTGATCGCCGGTTGTCTCATGTGGGAAGTTAAGATGGTCCTTAGCATAGTGCAAGACGTCCGCCGGTTCGTCGCCGGTCAACGATGGCTTCAAATAGATGAGCGTGCCAGGAACGGCATTGGGATCTACATCGTCATATCGAATTCTGCCAACGGCGCAGTGCCACCGGGAACGTCGCGGCTGGTCCAGCGCGACTTGGTCCAAAGTGATTTCAACGCGGAGGCCAAAATCGACCCTTACCTTCCTGATCAAGTTGCCTAAGTCAAAAAATCCATGTTCGACATCGGCGCCGGCGTCCGAGACAATGACATACTGACAACGGCGGCGGATCAGTTCATAGGCCCCGAGGTTCTCAAAGTGGCCACCGTCGGACAGGTAAACGTAAGGGCCCCTGCGGCGCGTCAACCCAAACAGTTCATAGAAAAGGTGCAAGAAACCCATGCGCGGTCCCGATCGGTTCCATCGGGTCGCGCTAGCTGGATTGCCGATCCAGGCGCCAAGGCGGGCATTAAAAACGGTCAATAGAGCTGTCACAAAGGGGGACGAGTGGTATCCCATGTTCGGGCTCGCTGCGGCGCCCGAAAGCGTGATAGCCGTACCCAAGGATACGTTACCACCATAGCCATCCCCTGTGGCCCGGTAGCAAGTGTAATCGCCCTTGGCGTCGTTCCTGGCCGTCCCGGCGCCGAAACCACAATAATGGGGCGTGAGCACAAAGCTTAGCGCCTGGCGTTCTTGCCAATCGAGGCGGTCTCCTTGCACCAGGTTCATGGCAGTATTGATGATCGGGTAGGGACCATCATACCCTTCCCCGTTGAGATTGCGAAGATCGGCCAGTGGCAGGTCGTCATCGGCATCTAACTCAGTGACCGAGTCGGGACTTCGATGCCGTGACGCACCAAGGTAAGAGCGGGTCAGCCGGTTGCGGTAGAGGCCGTGCAGTGAAAACATATTCACATCGACACGCCAGGCCATGAAACTTCCCATTACAAGACACCCTATCAACGCCAAGCCGACCTTTGACATCAGCCGGTCTCGGTCAAACGCGATGGACGAGACGTCCTTCGCATACCGAATGATCCACATCCGATGGAGATAGGGCGTCTCCGCGGGCAGCGCCTTATCTAGAGTCTCCATGAATGTGGAGCGTTCCCAGCCTTTCGCTCGGGTACCGTTTACAATGTCCTTAAGACTTTGTAAGACTCCTGGAGACACCCCCTCTTCACGGAGGCGATTGATATCGTACTTTGAGAGTCGGTAGGTTTCTTTGGGCACGAAATCAGAGTCGGTATTGAGTATTCCCAACCAGTACATTTGCCGCGCGATGTCGTCCACATCGATCTTTTCATTTCGCTCGACCATGTCCTTGCGTTCGACCTGAGCCTCATTGCTTTCGTGCGGTTTGCGGACGGTTACTTCGGTCACTTTGGTTGAAGGGTGCTCCGGCTCTAAGTGACGCTGCCAAACTGTATCCAGTGCCTTGTCCCAGCGCGGCGGCTTGTCCAAAACCACATGCAATAACAGCGAAATGCCGATGAGTAAGCCAACCAAAAATAGATGGGGGGCAAATCGGGCCAAGAGCTCGGGCACTGAAAAACGGACCGGCGGTTGGGGCTGTGTTCCGGCTCCACGCCCGGCGAGGACGCCGGCGCCGACGGTTAGCAGCCAGCCGGAAGCGAGCGCCGCGCGGACCCAAGGAGCCGCAAGGAGGACAACCGTCGTTCCGTAAAGGGCAATGAACGTGACGCCCAGCCAAAGGAGTGCGGCGATGAGAAGTCGGGCGCAGAAACTGGACCACCATTCTCTCAACTCATCAGAAAGAAGCGATTTGAGCAAGCCGATGGCCAGGAACACGCCCAGCGTGATCACGCCCAAGACAAGTGCTGGCCCGAACACTACCAGCCGAGCCGTGGCACTGGCGCGGATGTAGTCGCGCGCCAAAAAGCCATCCCAGCCATACATCCCATGCAAGACCAGGTAGGCCACGTAAAGCAAGGCGCCGGCACAAAACCCGGCCGCGCAGCCGAAAGCGGTCATGAAGAACAACCGTTTATCCGTCGCGTAGGTACGCCAGTACACAATGATCATGCAGATAAAAACCAGGACAGCGACCAAACCACCAAATAGTCCAACTTCCCAGAGTGCCCGGACTGCCGGCGAAGGCGTCACAGCGGGCGGCCCATAATTAACTAGCTGAGCAAAGTCGACCTCACTGAGAGATGCTTCTCTCGGAATGAGAGTGTAAGGAGCAAACCAAGGAAACAACAGTGATCCCAGAAATACCAGAGCGAGGGCAACTCCCTGTGGGCCAACAAGTCTTACGCTTCTAGTCGGCGCAGCCGCAGGCTGTTGCCTTTCCAGGGATCGGCCGTTTGATCGCTGTTCTTCCATAGCCGTAGTCGGGCCATGGACGTGCCTGGCGGCATTCAACAGAATCAGGAGGGCAGCGCCCCACAAAAGAATGAGCGCGCATGTCACCGCCACGATGTAATGCAAGTCCGGGACGTCCCACGGCGAGGTTAAAGGATAATAGATCAGCATCATCAGCCGCGCTACCAGTAGGACCGCCATCACGGCGGGTAGCAGAACCGCCTGACACAAAAGGAAATTGCGAAGGTAGGTGGCAAATAATACCCAGGTGTCCCCCGAAAGAAATCCCCGCCGGGGCGCCAGATAATTGCTGTAGCGGCGGAGGTGTTGGATCGGCTCCGGCTCTTGCCACGGCTCGGCGCCTGTCGTGGCCTGTTGTCCAACTGGCTGGTTCACGGATTGCTGGTTTGTTTTGAGCCGTTGCTCGACTTCCTGGAAACCTTTCAGCCCTGTATCTTCGTTTTTGATCCAGGCGGTTAGCCAGCTTCCGATATAGCCGCCACCCGAGACCATCGACAGGTAATCGATGAAGCGCAAGAGTCCGAGATTGGCTAGTCCTTGCAAGACGCCGAGATTGAACGTTGCACTGCGAATGCCGCCTCCCGAAAATGCAAGTCCCACTAGTCGGCGTTCCTGGGTCCGTTCCCTGACATCGTTGATTCGCTTTTCCGCTGTGCCCTGGCCCAGCTTTCGACGACGCGCGTCGATCTGGTCCAGTTCGGTGTGCAAGACTTTGGGGAAATACTCTTCGTTCGGCATGGTGACTCGGAACTTGGCTCTTTGTCAGAATCCATTTATCCAGCCAGGTGCGGTTCTCGGGACCCAACCCTCATGCACCCCCCCAAGTTTTCCAGGCAGCTCGTCCACCGCCAGCTGTCTCTAGTACAGTAGCGACTTCGGCGCTCCATCTAAGTGAACGGATGTGCGTGCAAAACGTGCAAAACTCGGTGGACCAGTACACGGATGGCGTACCAAGGTTTCAACGACGGCACGGTTTATCCTCATAAGCGTGACCAGTACCCGACAATTACGACTGTTCGAAGCGCACGCGGAAGTAATCGTGGCAGTAGGGCATGCGTCGGTTCGGATCCAAAATCGGACTAACCAGGCGGAGCCGGCCGCGGTCGAGAACTGTCGCCAGCACAGCCTTGGCGAGGAACAACGCGAGGTCCTTGCCGGCGCACACCTGCGTTCCGCTGCTTAGGTGATTGAACAGCGGGTTCGGGGTGCCGCTGGACCACTTTTCCGGGGCGAAGGAGTCGGCCCACGGGTACCGTTCGCGGTCGCGGTGGTTGAAGCTGTTGAGGATCAACACGGGCGTCCCCGCCGGGACGGCGTCGCCGCCAAGAAGCGGTTGCATTACTGTCTCTCGGACTAGCATCGGCGTCGTCGGCCACAGTCGCATGGCCTCCTGCACACACCCTTCAAGATACTTCAAGCCATCGACCCCTGCGGCCGTGGATAGGTTGGCGGCGGCCATCTCCTCGCGGACCAGCTCCTCGGCCCGCGAGTGGGCGAGGATCAGAGTCAGCGCACGCACGGTGTTCGTGGCCAATGTCTCCCACATTGCAAACATCCAATGCGGCACCTGGTTCTCAACCCGCGTTATTACCGAGGACGGCACCTGAGCGCACAGGGCCGCCAGGCTGCCGGGTTGCGCCGCCGTCAGGTAACGACGAACTCGGTTGTAGAAGGCGTCGAAGTACGCCGACTTCTTCCGACCGAACGGCCGGTTACTTTCGCGCATCATCCGGCGCAGCAGGTCAGTTACTTCCGTGTCATCTCGCGCCGCATCGCCGAAGATGATCCGCCGCGTGATCCGCACAAACAGGTCGTCGAAGTCGTCCCAGGATTGGAAGGGGGGAGCCGCTCCGTAGGCCGGTGCGATTTCGTCACGAACGACGTGCAGAAAGTGCCCCGCCTCACGGTGCAGCTGGCCGTAATCGAGCACGGCGTCGTTAAAACGGCGGCGGTCCTGCCATTCTTCGCCCTGCGAGATCGTAACCGCGTTCGGCTGGAAGTGACTCATGCCGTCCCGCTTGGCTTTGGCGCCGATGTAGTGTTGCGGCGAGCGCTCGAGGACCCGGCGTATCTCTTCGCGACTGAGAACCAGCAGCGTACGGGTGGTCAACATCCGAAGATAGATGACCTCGCTTCGGTATTTCCTGCGCAGTCGGCTCACGAACTTCACGCCGGCCAGGTCCGGATGCACCCGCGTCCAGAAGCCGACCCAGAACCGGCTCCGTGTGAAGGTGCCTTGCAGCGACATCGGAATGAGGTAACCGAGGTTGTAGACCAGGTTGTCCCACAACGATGCCGAGGGAATCGTCTGGCTCATGGTGCAATGGCCTTCACGTCAGGCGGGTGCCTTCCGGCCCCGCTCAATGCCAGTGGTTCATGTGTTCCGTTTGGTTCGCCGTGTAGGCCCCGGGATGGTAAAACGTGTCGTAAAACTCCAGGTCGAGGTGATGCGCCTGATGGCCTAGCGTGGTGCGCATCGGGCCGAAGTACGCGGGGAACCGGCCGTAAGTCTCATAGACGTACGTGCAGTAGGCGATGGTTGCGGCGACGCACTCGTCGCTGAACTGAGGGATGGCCAGCGAGACGGCCCGCGGGTCCTTCCACGATCCGGGGTACGACGGCTTCAAGGGGGCCTGCCAAGCGTTGGCCTTCTTGAAGGCGAGGAACGCCAGCACCGCCTCTTCCATCGTCGCGTAGTACGGCGGGCAATACGGCTTAACGACATCGACGCCGTCAACCGTCAGGCCGAGGGCGTGCGGGAACGTCGGATTCTGGCCGAGCAGGTTCATCAGTAGCCGCTTGAAGAAGCCGGCCCGCAAGACCTGCGATGCGGGTTGCCGGCCGAGGCGGAAGCCAAGCGCTTCGAGCCAGCCTGTCTCGGTGGCCGTGGCGTAATGTGTCCAGCCGCCCAGCCCCATGGCCTGCTCCATCAGAGAGAGATTATGAGCCATGAAGGACTGCTCCGCCATCATGAACTCGACGATAACCGCTTCCAGACCCAGGATGGGGATAACCCGGCCGTCCTTGGGATCGTCGTGCAATTGGCCGCCGCACGAGCGGCCGAAGCGTCGCACCCCTGCCGGCTTGAAGTCGTTCCGCTCGTCTACGAAGAACAGGGCCATTTGCTCGTCGAAGCCAGACAGGATGACGTTGATGTACATGCTCGACAGGTCGCACACCGGCAGGAAGTAGGTCGAGCCCGGGAGGTTGGTGGACCACTTGTTGAACGGGAAGACAAACGGCACCTCGCGCGGGACCGAGGTGCGCCCGGTGCGGACGCGGAGGACCATGCGGTCGTAGACTTCTTCAAAACGCTGCTCCTCCGCCAACCGGGCCAGCTCATGGAACTCGTCGAGGGAGAAGTCCTGCGGCCGGCGCCAGAGGTAAGTCCCTTCGTCGTTGATGACAAAGAGGGCGGCGCTGTGGACGGCGTCGGCGCTGGCGCCAGTGCGTCCTGTCAGGGCGGCCATGACGTTGCCGCCGCCGCCCTCCTTCAGGCCGCCCGAGGCAAACGGGACGTCGCCCAGGCACAGGCCGCTGAGCCCAGCGGCGGCGAAGCATAATAGCGCCTCTTCCCGCTTCGTAAGCGGTAGCGGCTCGTGACGGCTCCGATACTCCAGGCCTCCCCCCGGCATCACCGCCCCCCTCGAGAAGCGCCGAGAGCGCCGGTTAGCCATCGCCTCGATCAGCGGGTAGGTGAGGAGCCGGCGCAAGGCCTCCGCGTGTTTCTCCTCTTCGGCCATCGCGCACCTCTTTTCTGTGCAAGTGGTCTAGGTACCCGAGCAAGGGGCCTATTGCAGGACCTCTGCCGGCTTGTGCGCCGCGGGGTCCGGCAACTGGTCGGTTGCTCACACTGGTTCAGGTGCTGTCTACTCGGGTCTCTCCGGGCGCAGGTACTCGTAGCGCAACATCGGGACGTACAACAGCAGCAGAGCAACGCCCAGGCCGGTGTCGCCGTACGCTAGCGTGAGGTACTCGCGCGAATACCCTGCGAAGCAGACCTGCCAGAACCAGAAGATGCCGAACGCCAGTCGGCCGATCACCAGCACCGCCGCGTTGAACTTGTAGCGGAACGGATCGGTCGCAGCCGGGATGAACATCAGTGTCAACAGGAACAACAGCCCGCCAGCGTCCTGGAGCCAGATCCACGGGCGCGGCGGGTCGATCCGCAACCACTCCAGCAGCCATCCGGGGGCGAACACCGCCGGGATGGCAAAGGCGAAGTTGCCCAAGATTCCGAGCCAGACTACCAGCCGGAACCACTTCACCCACGGGTTCTGGGGCCACACGCGCATGAGATCACCGCCTAAAAAGTTTTGAGGTATTCAATGAGCGCCCGCTTGTCGTCGTCGCTCAATTCCGTGCCGTAGCGTTGGCCGGTGTGGCCGCCGTTGCCGTTACCGGGTTTGGCAGTGTCGAACCAGAATGATGCGCGGCCGCCGATTTCGCGAACGTCAGTTCGGAAGCCGACGTCCTCAGCATCGTATACGTCGTGGCCGCGGAAGAAGCCGTCGGGTCTTTTCCCGGGGGTCAGCAGGTGCCACAGTGTCGGCACCGAGCCGTTATGCAGATACGGCGCACGCGCCCAGAGACCGTCGAGCGGCATGGTGGCATAGCCATCGGTCTTCTTGAAGTGATCGAATCCCCACGTGTACCGCTTGCCGTAGTCGTGCTGGAGACGTTGGAGCTTCAGCGTGTAGGAGTTCAACCGGTGCGGGTCCGTGCCGATTTCTTTCAACGGGACTACCTTCCCAACCTCGGCGCCGTCGATGCTGTGGCAGCGGAAACAATACTCCAGGTACAGGGCCTCGCCGCGGGCCAATTTCGACTTGTCGATACGCTCCGGAAAGGGAAAATGCGGTGGCGGCAAGTCGATGAGCCAGTGCATGACACGGTCGATGGCGCAGATCGACATGGTCGCGCGTGGCCCCGGCCCCAAGGGCGGCGCTGACGTTGCGCTCGCGCACCGAGGTATTGTTGCCGTCCCAGTGGAGATGCATTCCCTCGCGCGGCCTTTGATTCCAAACCGAAGGAAAGTCAGTCGTCCCGATCTTTTCCTGCGGCGACAGGCCCTCATGATACGCCGCGCTGAATTGGATCGCCTTGTAGGGGTTGAACGTGTCCACGCGCCCCGGCCCGAAGCGTGGGTCGTTGTGTGGCGTGAGGAAGAGTCCCAGTCTCTGCTCGCGCGTCAGCAACCCCGTCTTCATGTCCGTGACGGCCTTTCGATAGATAAGGCGGTCGAGGGCGAACAGCGAGCGGTCCTTCTCAATCTCCGCCAGGACCGCGTCGGGGTTGAAGCGCTCGTCGCGGCCACAGTCGAAGAAGAACTCAAAGAATCCCTGCAAGTTGACCGTGTTCGCTGGCATGGCGAGGTGCAGCTGCGGCGGGTCCCGTTCTGACGCCCGCACCGACCCAACGTGGCAGGCCGCGCAGTTGATGCCGGTCAGGTCGATGCCACACCGCCGCGTGGAGAAGCCAATCGGCAGCGGCTGACCCGGCTCCTGGATGAAGCCGAACGCCGTGTAATCCTTCGGTCCCCCGGCGGGCAGGTACTCCGGAAACATGCGCGGCAGGATTCTAACGATCGCCACCGGCAACCCGGTGCCCTCCTCGTACCCGCCGAAGATCGGAACGAAGTCGCTGCCGATGGAGCCGTACTTGAAGTGCTCCGCGATGTCGCAGTAGACCACCGGCCGGTTGGGCGAGTAGCGGTAGGACAGGTACAGGCCCGCCGCCAGCAGCACCGCGCCGCCGACGAGGAGGACCTTGAGGCGGCGCCAGCGGCTCCGCCCCGCACCGCGCGTGGCCGGCTCCTTCTGTTGCCACTCGTTCATCATCGTTCGCCTCCGATCCGGGTACGGTTTCGATCACTTCCCAGCCATGTCCCGCACCAGCTGCTCGACCCGCGGCCAGGGGGCAAAGGCGTTCTTGACATGGCGCAGGACAGGCGCTACGCGGGGGTAGTGCCGCAGCAAAATGCTCCTCATGTTGTTGGTGTCGATCCAGTCGAGGCCGACGTGCGTGTAGACCTGGGGCGTGTAGTCGGTGGTGAAAAAGCGGTCGCTTTCCAGGCGGCGCGAGGCCATCAGGATGAAGATGCGGAACGCCGTATCGCTGAAGCCGAAGCCCTTCGGGAAGTCCTCCGCGTACATGCCGACCATCAGGTCCACGCGGTCCACGTCCTTGTACACTTCTTCAAGTTCCCGCGCCCACTCCGCGTTGCTGGTGATGTCGGCGAAGGTCCGGCGGCGCGGCATTCGCAGCAGCTCGCGGAAGTCGTTGTAACGTGGCACGCCGCGCTCGCGGTCGCGGAGCACGTCCACCGCCGCCAGGTCCATCAGGACGTACTCACCGTTGGGGCCGTCGGGGCGCTTCAGCTCTCGCAGGAACTTCGGGTAGTTGTGCAGGACCACCGCGCCGGGATGGGCGATGCCGAACGAGTAACACACGTCGTCCATCGAGAGGCCGCCGTCCAGGGCGTTGAGCACTTTCTCGTTGAGGAGGTCCGGCAGCGACATCTCGCGGTGGAACCGACCGTCCTCGACCCAGCAGAGCCGGATGCTGTCCGGCATCAGCCCGTGCAGGCGATAGACCGAGACGAACTCCTCGGTCAACGAGTACGGGCAGCGGTGGTGGTTGGTCTCTGACCCCGGGATGCCGCTGATGATTTCGTTGTCACTGATGCGGCCGATCAGCCGCTTGACCTTCTCCCCGGCGAGGCCCCACCAGTTGGCATTCAGGCCGATGTCGATGGCCGGGTGGCCGAGGATGGCGGGCGTCCACTCGACCGTGTGGATCTTGGCGAGCAGCGCCGTCAGAATCAGCCGCGCCGTGTGGAACAGGCGGTTGCCGCCATCCTCCCGGGCCCAGTCCGGGTATTCCAGCGCCAGGCGCGCGGCGATGGCGTTGTGTTCGAGGACGAAGAGCGTGTGCATCAGGCTCAGGCCCAGCCACCAGTTATCGACCAGGCCGGCCTGCTGCTGCTGAGTCTTGCAGTCGATGGGCAACAGCCGGTTTATCAGGCGGAGCTGACCGGGGTTGTTCCGGTCGCGCAGATCTTTGGTCTCGTCGTCGGTGTTGCCGTAGATCTGAGAGCCGTCCCACCAATGCGAACCGTCGTTAAGGTAGGTGGGCGGGCCGTCGGTGGCGCCGGGGATGCGCGTCGGGTCGGGGGGCGTGCGGCGGATCAGCATCGGGTCTTCCGGCCACGGGTCGTTCCGCGCCTTGTCGAGGGGGACCTTGAACTCGTTACCGCGCCGCGGCGCGGAGTGGTGGAACCAGTCGTGCGTCATGAACTGGATCCACGCGGCGGCAAGCAGGTTGAGCGTCGTAGCCGGGACGAAGGGGTGCTGGTCGTCGCGGCCGGCCAGGAGACGGCAGCTGACGACCCGCGGGCTGGGGTCGAGCAGCCGCAGCTCCGCTTCCGGGTAGCAGCGGTCCAGCGGCATGTTGCGGCCGAAGCGCGTGTGGGCGCCCCCCATTGTCGGGCCCAGTTTCGGGTCGGTCAAATCGTTAAAGTAACCGTCCGACGTGCGCCGGTAGAGGTACTCCGCCTTCGGCACCGGCGTCATCTTCGTGGCCGGGTTCTCCGGGATGACGTCGGCCGACGTGCTATGCAAGTTTTTCGCCTGGAGCGCGGCGCGGTAAGGGCCCAGGTTCACGGCCGCCAGGAAGCCTGGCAGCCGGTGCCAGGCGACGATCCAGTTCACGACGCGGTACACCACCGCCAGTAGTCGCAAGATAAACGATCCTAACATGGTGCAGTCCGACCTTCCTCGTATCTGGGCGAAACCATCCCGGCGTAGCGTACCCCTTAGTCTGCGGCGATCAGTTGTTTCAGATACTCGATGAGCCAGTCCTTCTCTTCGTCGTTCAAGTCCGTGCCGTACTCGTGACCGCCGCTGTCGTTGCCGGGCAAGCGCGTGTTAAACTCGAAGTAGTTGTCGCCTCCTTTTGTGGAGACGAAGCCCAGGTTCTTCTGGTCGTACACGTCACTGCCCTTCCAGAAGACCGCTGGCCGTCGGGCGGGTGTGGTGAGCAGGTCGCGCATCGTCGGCACGGAGCCGTTGTGCAGGTACGGCGCCCGCGCCCAGACCCCGTCGAGCGGCACGTTGACGTAGCCGACCGTCTTGTGGAAGTGGCTGAAACGCCAGGGTAGGTCCTTCTTCAGCTTGTAGTCGTCGGGCAGGAAGGCGTTCAATTCCGTGGAGCCGAGCTTGTTGGCGTCGGTTATGAATGCGGGGGAGGCTGAATGAAAGCGGTGCGGATCCGTTTTAATCTGAGCGAGCGGCATCGGCTTGCCGACCTCGGCGCCGCTGAAGTTGTGGCAGCTCTGGCAGTGGCGGTCGTAGAGTGGCTTCCCCTTTGCGGCCGTTACCTTATCGACGTGGAACGGGTAGGCCGGCGGCGGTAAGGCGCGGCACCAGGCTGCGACACGCTCGATGCGAGGGAGGTCCAGGGTCGTCGGGTAGGCGCCGGCCCCCATCGCCGCGCTTAGGTTGCGCTCATCGAGCGAGCTGTTGTTGCCGTCCCAGTGGAGTCCCATGTCCTTGCGTGGCTCCTGGTTCCAAAGCGACGGCAGGTCGTTGAAGCTTACCCACTGTTCCTTGCCCATGTCCCAGCCCAGCCGCAGCGCCTTGAGAGCGTTGGTCGTATCGACCCGGCCGGGGCCCCAGTCGGGGTACTTAACTGGATGGCGGTCCGGGGTGCGCAGTCCGAAGTTCTCGGGGGCCTCCAGGTAGCGGATGCGCCAGCGCGTTAGCAGAATACCGTCGCGCGTCGGGGAAACGGCTGCTTTCTGTACCAGGCGGTCGATGAAGCCTAAACGGCCGTCCTGCGCGATGGCGTCGAGCAACACCTCGGTGTTGAAGCGTTCGTCCTCGGCGCATCGGATCAGGAAGCGGAAGTAGGCCAGCACGTCCAGCCTGTGGGCTGGCATGCCCAGGACGATGGACCGCGACTCGTCCGGCGCAGCGCGGACCGTGCCCGTGTGGCAGACGGCGCAGTTCAATCCGACCAAGTCCAAGCCGCGGGCGCGGCGTTTCGAGAAGCCGACGGGCACGTCCCGGCCGCCTTCGACGATGAAGCCGAATCGTTCGTAACCATTGCCCGCGCGCTCCGGCAAGTATTCGGGGAAGACGCGGGGAAGCGCTTTCCAGATCAGATAAGGCACGTGGCCCTCCTCAGAGCCAATGGAGCCATATTTGAAGTGCTCGCGATCGTCGGAAAAATCGATCGAGTAGTTCGCTGTCAGCCACAAGTAGAGATAGACCCCTCCGAGGACGACGGCGAGCAGTAGCAGGAGCAGAATGAACAGCCGTATCCGTCGGCGACGCACAGTGGCGTCCCAAACCGGGGCAGTAACGTCGATGTTTGCCATCAGCGAATCCTTCCGTTGCCCGCCCGCGTTGCTGAATACGGGTATTTCCTGCACGGTTTGTGGACGCGCTCTGTGCAGACGCTGAGCGACACCGGGGCGGTGCCAACCGGGTGTGGTGCGATCAGGCCGGCGTGGGGCGGAGGTGTGACGCCGTACGGCGACGGATAGAACACCGACATGACCTGTTCCATCATCTTGACGTAGTTGCCGTCGTAGCGACACAGCTCGTAACAGCCCAGTGGGTTCTCCAGGTCGTTGAGCAGGCATTTGTTGCAGTAGGTGCAGGGTTTGGGGGCCTCATCCAGTCCCGCGGCGAACAGGCGCGGGAGGTCGTTGTTTGCGATCAGCGGCCGCGCGATGCTAACCGCGTCGGCGCACTGCGCGGACTTGGGGTCATCCTTGATCGTCTTGGCGATGACGGAGGCGGTCTGGAAACCGCCAGTGACGATAACCGGCACCTTGACGGCCGCCTTGATGGCCTTGGCATCCTCGGCATTAATGCCCTCGATTTTGGTGCCCTGGTTGCGAAACCAGATCCAGCGAAAGATGGGGCGGAGGAGCTTGTAGCGGAAAAGGAAGTAGTTGCGGAGCGTGTGGATGCCGCTGGACAGCAGGCCGTCGTACCAATCGACGGCATGGTCGAAGGGGAAATCGCCGGCCGGGTTGCGCGGGTGCGGAAACGTGCTGCCGCCGGAGACATGGATCGCATCCACGCCGGCGGCCTCCAGCATTTTGCAGATCTCGATGGAATCTTTGAGCGTATTGCCCCGCTTCTGGAATGGCATGACGTTGTTATGATCGACGGCGTTAATCTTGGCCTGGACGTGGAAGTCGTCGCCGACTGCTTGGCGGATGGCCCGAATGATCTCAACGAGAAAACGGGCGCGGTTCTCCACGCCGCCACCGTACCGGTCCTTGCGGTCATTGATTCCGGAGCTTAGGAATTGGTTGATAAGATAGCCGTTGGCACTGTGCGTCTCGACGCCATCGAGGCCGGCGTCCTGGGCGCGCCTCGCGCCGTCCGCGAAACATCGGACGGTGTACTGGATTTCCTCCTTGCTCATCGACTGGCACAGGAAGCCGTGGATCGACTCGGGCCTGCTGGTGGAGCTTTGGGCCTTGAAGGGCAAGTTCTCGACACCGCCCTGGTCCTGCTGCCGGCCGGAGTGGCTTAGCTGGAGGATGTAACCACAGTTATGACGGTGGACCCGTTCGCCCAGCTCCCGCCAGAAGGGGATCGTGCCGTCGTGGTTAATCATCGCGTAATGCGGCAAAATGCGGCCGCGCGTGTGGACCGGCACGAATGAGGAGATGATGGCGCCCACACCACCGGCGGCGAACTTCTCCTCCCAGTTGATGCGCACGTGAGTGCCGGACCCGTCGTAATTGTCAAACCGGCCGGAAATGCTGGATCGCATTAGGCGATTCTTGAACGTGATGGTCCTGAAAGGCAACTTCTGAAAGATGACGTCGTTTGACGGGTTAGGCTTAACGGCGAAGTCGGCTGTGTAGGTCTTCATGGGCGCTCCTAAGGAGACAGAGGTTGGACATGCCACATCATGGCGTCCAAACCGGCCAATCCCATCTCAGGGTCGGGAGCGGTTACCTGCATCCTTATTGAGACGGACACGTTTTACTGATCACTTGAGGGAAAATCAAGTAATCAGATGCTACCTGCACAGGCGTGGCGGTGAAGTTATTGAATAGACGTTCTAGCTCTGACGACGAAGGCCGTTACCTCGTATGATCAATCGGTTGTCACTTGAAAGGGCGGAAGTAGGGTCATTCTGCAGCGCCACTACCTCGACGGCGACGACGGCTGCGGGGCCTAAGAGGAACTAGCAGTCGATAGCCACAGGAACGCGCGAGCCAAGCTTCGCCATTGAACTTGATCCGCGCGGCCGGGTCCTCCAATATCTTGGTGAGCGGCGCGATGGCAAGCCGAATGCGATGGATCACGTCACGACCGGCGGTGTTCGAGCGACTCCGGCGGTAGTGTTCTTCAGACCGAAACGGGGATTCCCGCATCAACGGACATGAGGATGCACTCGTGGGCGTCGACTAGAGTGGGGTTGATTTCGAATACGTTTTTTGCCTCGTGACCGGCCATGCACAGATCCTTGTGTGAAGGACTGTTGCGGCGGGGAAATCGCAGCGACATTGCAGGTGATCAGCCAATCCGTTCAAATTGCGGGAGGACGGCTTGGGCCATGCAGCCTGCCGGGAACTCCAATCGTCCGTGTGGATTCACAGCTTCCTTCTTTTGAAACCATGTTGACATGAAGCCAAGTTATGACGCCGTCGTGATTGGCTCGGGCTTTGGTGGAGCCGTCCTTGCGTGCCGGTTGGCCCAAAGTCGCCGCAGTGTATGCGTGTTGGAACGGGGCAATCATCATCCGTTTTCTTCGTTTCCTCAAAGCCTCGTCGAGGCCAAGGACGCCATCTGGGACAAAAAAAAGAAGCGGTTTGGCTATCTCGAGTACCGGGCATTCCCACACGTTGACGTGATTCAGGGGAGCGGGGTCGGTGGAGGCTCGCTCCACTATTTTGGCGTAAGCCTGCGTGCCCCCGCAGACATCTTTAGCCGACCGTCCGGAGGTGAGCAGCGATGGCCTTATCACATAACACGTCGGGAATTAGATCCCTATTACGATCTGGCTGAAGCAATGCTCGGAGTCCAAATCATCAGAACTACGCCGGAACTACCTAGGCTTCCGAGGAAAACCGTCGCCTTTAAGCAGGCGGTTCACGCCACGGGACGGCAAGCGGAGTGCGTCCCCTTGGCGGTGAACTTCGAAACGTCAATCTCACAAGACAGGTCATGCGATTATCGCGGCCATTGCCTTCTAGGCTGCGGGAGCGGTGCGAAGAAGTCCTTGGATCACAACTATCTCCGTGTTGCTATGGATCATGGAGCGAAAATCTTCCCCCTTTGCGAGGCAGACTACATTGAGGCGATTCCAGGTGATCGATACCGTATCTGCATTCGACGGCTAGATAAAGACACTAGCGAGACTGTTGAGGCCAGCACCGTAATCATTGCGGCCGGCACGCTCCGCACAACCGAACTCCTTCTCCGCTCAAAGGAACTCGGGAAAATGTCTAAACTGAGTGCCTCCTTGGGTTGCAGGTTTTCGGCGAACGGCGATTATTTGTACGCAGGAACAATAATGCCACGCGGTGTCTTAGTGGAGCCAACCCGCGGTCCTAGCATCACCGCAGCCGCCGATTTTTCAACTCAAACAAATAGGATCTATATTGAGGATCTCGGGATAAGCGATGCGTTCACATTATTCCTATGCGCCACGATTCTGAAAAGAAAGCATTTCTTAAGACGGCTACGTCGCCTCCTCTCCAACCTTGAAGATCGAGCAATAAACATAGCCTGCCGTTTGTTCTCATGCGCTACAACCGTGATGTGATTACCAGATGCGCGGGATCGCATCATCGAACGGGTGGAAGCATGCGACGTAAGCGCTGAATCTCCAGTTGTGGCATTGCGCTGGTTAGGCGACACGTAAATAACCAGATAGCACCGCCCTGAGCGGCGCTCAAAGTCTTGCGGGCCGCGACAGAACCTGTTACAAAGTTTGTGCACGATGGTTCTCGACCATCGGTCGGGAGCGCGATCGCCACACGCGTTCCCAACTCGATCGCCATATCGCTAACAAACAAAACCGCATCGGCCGCGATGCTGCAGATGGCTACTGGACTTGGCCGGAACTCAGGTGGTGACACCAAGTCTGCGGATAATTGTCGAGGTGTCGATGACTTCAAACGTACTGTAACGGACTTTGGTTGCTTCATACGAATCGGTTCTCCAGCATTCGCGGAACCAATCACGCGCACTTCAAAGTGTAGCTCATTTAAGCGGGGGCTGGCAGCGCTGACGGCACCGATCTTATGCCTTAGTCCATGTCGCAGCATTTGGGGTCACCCTCGCCTCGAAAGCAAATCGCGTGAAGAATTTAGCAAGGAGCAATTGCATAAGAATCAGACGAAACAGTACCAGAGAGTCGGCGGGTGAGCGATGAAGGACGAGGGGCACCTACGTCTGCGAGTCCTGCGGCGAGGAGATCGTAGTACCCACCGACTGTCAGCGGGGGCCGAGCAGGAGTACATCGAAGACTGCCCGGTGTGCTGCTGTCCAAACGTCGCAACGACGACAAGAGATGATTTGTGGCCCGTCGGCAGTGCTCGCCCTGTCATTTTACTGGCCCTTTGTCCCCTCTTCCGGACTTTTCTCGTGGGGTTTCACGGTCGAACGCACAATCATGATCCGGTTGAGCAGGTCGAACCAGAACGGCGCACCGAGGGAGATGGCAAGCGCGGTAAGGAGCAGGCCGCCTGCCTTGCGCAGCCAGCCCCAGTAATCGCCGCGTTGTGGTATGTTGCGTGCATTCCAGCCGATCGGCAGGCCAAGACCCTCGAGCTGACCCAGTTCCGTTTTCCACTGCTGGGCCGGGTCGAACGGATCCTTGTCCTTGCCCGAGGGCGGAGTGGTCGCGGCCTCTTTCTGCTTTATCTCCCCCTCCTTTTTGGTGATCTTTTCCGCTTCGTCGAGGATTTTCTGCACCTGTTGCGGGTCGTGCGACAAGCTGTCGCAGATCGCGATCGTGTCCACATTCAACCCGATGGTGATGAACAGACCGAGAATGATGAGGACGACCTGCGCCCAGCGCTTGTACCAGCCTGATACCCGGTCCATTGCGCTATTGAACCACGCTTCGATACCCTCGCGCAGGCGTTTTTCGTCGTTCCCTGCCCCGTCCGCAAGGGTCAGCAGAGCGCGGCGGACCTGGACCTGGGTGTCCGGAAGGAGGTTGAGGAGTTCGTGTAAAGTGGGTGGCTCCGCGTCGTTTCGGGCGGCGGCCCCCGCCCCGGCGGCCGCAGGGACGAGGGGTGCGGGCGCCGTGACCGCAGGCGTTGGTGGCGTCGGGGTGGCTGAACTTACCTCGGCAGGAACCCGTTGGGGCCGCAGCACGACATCCGCCAGCCCCTGGGCGAAGTTGCGCGCGGGAATGTACGACGGCAGGTTGGAGCGGCACCAGTTTCTAAAGTAGTCCTTCCAGGTGCGTGCGGGTTTGTAATCACCGTCGAACAGGCCGAAGATCAGAGGGTGTTCAAAGACCTGTTTGGCCAGGCCTGTGCCTTTCGGGTCATTGAGCAGTCCTCGGATCCCGGCCTCGAGGTCCGTCCCACGTTTCTTCAGCCAGATTTCGAGCACCTCCTTGGCCGCTGTGCACATCAGGCTCAACAATAGATAAACGAAGACCAGGGCGATAGCGACACCGAGGACCGAGGAAATGGACACGAGCGACTCCTGTTGTTCGGAACGTTGAGATTGTTCATTCTTAGCACTGGCTGGCTACTGCAGCGCCTTGATACTTATCATGCCCTCCGACCGGTCAATCTTTGTCGCCGAACGCTTCGGCTTAGTTGCCGGAGCCGCTTGCAAGAAACTTGAACCTTGAAAACCGAAATGGCGGTCAGCAGGCGCCCAACCGCGAAGTTCACTCACCGCCGTGGAGCACCCATCGGCTGTCAACTATCACGACGAACCTCCTCTTGTGGATGCGAACATGTTGATGCTTCGGTCCACGCTATGCTATTCCGGTTCATGGCGACGTGAAGGACCGCCGCGAAGTCTGCTGGCCGAACGGGGTGAGTTTCGAACTGCATCAACCGGCTCTACGTTGTGGATGATGTTGCCTGGCGCGCTTACTGCCGGACGCCGGCGACAGCGCGATCCAGTCGGACCGAATCGTTGGCACGCCTGCTTATATGAGTCCCGAGCAAGTCACTGCGCCTGCCACATTGGACCCACGTACGGACATATACAGCCTTGGTGTGGTGCTTTACGAAATGCTTACCGGGGAGCGGCCGTTTCGAGGTGCGACGACAATGGTCCTACGCCAATTGGTACACGACGAGCCGCGTCCGCCGCGCAAGCTCAACGACCGCATTCCGCGCGATTTGGAAACGATCTGTTTGAAATGCTTGGGAAAGGAACCGGGCCAGCGCTATGCATCCGCGGCCGCACTGGCTGACGACCTTGAGCGCTGGCTGGACGGAGGGCCGATCCTGGCTCGGCCAGTAGGCCGCGCCGAGCAATTCTGGCGCTGGTGTCGGCGCAAACCTTGACATGCTCCCGGAAAACTGGACCATCATATCGCGAGTGGCTTATATGATTTGGCTTTGAGAGAAAGGACTCAAAGCCATGAAGAAGTCGAAGTTCACGGAGGAGCAGATCGCCTTCGCGTTGCGGCAGGCGGAGGCTGGACTGGCAGTCGAGGACATATGTCGGAAGTTAGGCGTCAGTCAAGCGACCTTCTTCCGGTGGAAGCAACGGTATGGCGACTTGGGTGTCGGAGAGCTACGTCGCCTCCGCCAGCTTGAGGAGGAGAACAAGAAGCTCAAGCAGTTGGTTGCGGATCTGAGCTTGGACAAGAAGATGCTCCAGGACGTGCTGGCAAAAAAACTCTGAGCCCGCCGATGCGGCGGGAATGCGTCGGCGAGTTAAAGGCACAGTATCCGGTCAGCGAGCGACGGGTAAACGCCGCCTTGGGCTTTCCCCGGTCGAGCCACTATTACCGGTGTCGAAAGGACTCCCAGGAACCGTTACGGATGCGCCTGCGGGACTTGGCCGCCAGCCGGGTTCGCTACGGTTACCGGCGCCTTTACGTTCTGCTGCGGCGCGAGGGTTGGACCGTGAACCACAAACGTGTCTACCGGACCAAGACCGAGGCCTGGAGGAAAGAATACAACGAAGAACGTCCCCACAGCGCCTTGCCACACCGGGGAACGTCGATGTCCAACGCATCTCTCCCTGAGGGGAAAACCCCCGTCCTTTCTCAACTCAGCAGGTCAGGTAATCAGAATCCGAGTCTGGGCGAGTTCATCTAATGGCGCACGGTGGTCAGCCCAAAAGCGTTGATTCTCGGAATCTTGCTTCGCGAAAAGGTCGTTGTACCGTAAGACGGTCTCGTCCGCAGACATTCTGCCCACAGCGTCTATCGCTAAATCCGTCAGCTGGTGTGGGCGGAGCTTTTTTGCCAAGACGTAATACAGCGCCGCTTTTTCGACGGACTCGAGACGTCGAGAGGCCTTTTCTGCTCTGTGTCGGAATTGGCTTAATGCCACCGTCACCCTGTCCACCTCCGTAACGATTTCTGGGATCTCGAACCGTTTGTCGCTTGGAACTCGTTTCTCCACGTCGTCACCTCTGAAGCATTGCTTAATTGAATCAACAAGTGATGCCATGCCGGTTCCGGTGCTTCCCACTAGAGCGAATACAAACTTTCCAGGTGATTGCTTATTTAAGTCCAGACACGGCAGGATCTCAGGAAAAAGCCATTCCTCTTTAGGTCGAGTGTCAACCTCGTCCAATAGGCACAGGACCGGTCCCCTGGCGCCATTTAGTTGCGCAACCTTCTCTCTTAACTCATCCTCGGTGATCTTAGCTATGTTTATCGGCAGGAAATCCACTTTACCGCTTAGGTAAGAACCGATTTCCTCCACCAAGTACGACTTGCCGCTACTGGACGCTGCCCAAATAAGGAAATTCTCACGGGCGTCCGACTTATGAACAAATGGTGCGATAATGCGATCTCGCCAATTGATCAGATAGTTGCGCACTTTGTTGTCATACCGAACATAGTTTCCCACAACTGAATAGTCGGAGAGCGTCAATTTGTGTAGCCCGAGCAAGCACTCAAAGATATGTCCGTCCGGATCAGACGAGGTCCGTCGCGTTGATGGACTCCACCCAGGCGGGATGGTAACTTGTAACACTGCTTGTTTCGTCTTTGTCGCGCGACGTTGAGCTCCTAACGGCCATACGTTTCCAAAGAATTCGACGGTGGCATACTGTTGGTGTTGACCCGGAAATAAGATGACTCTTACTGAACGATCATCCACGTTCTGGTCGCTTCCAATATCAGTCGCGTCTCTGATAGGACCAACGAACATACTAGGGACGGGAATACTATCGACAGTTTCGCCAGCCTCCGTAACAAAGCGAAGCCGGTCCGGGTGACGCGACGTAAGTTGGCCGACTATTGTAACGGGTTCCGGAGGCCGACGACGTGTTCCTCTCTCCAGCGCCACGGATGCGAGCCACAACTCTGATTCAAATTCCCGCCCACAGTGGGCCTTGTGGTCGTCGTCGCTAGTCCTTTTGTAACAAGGATGCGCTGCGTTGAGGAATAGGTCCACGGCGAACTGTGAATGTGAGTCAGCCGGCGGTCTCGCCAAGCAGATGTGGGAACATTTCGCTTCCTTGATCAACTTCCGGAATTCCAGCAGGCTCTGCCAGCGACCATTGCGGTCGTAGATACAGGGTAAGCTCATTACTTACTGCTCCCGATAGGAAGGAAAGACGTCGCGAAGTAATTCCCGACATTTTCCCTCAAGGACTCGTTGGGCGGCAAGGCGCGTACTTAACCAATCGTAAAAGAAGGCAACGTCGGCGCTCAGATCCCAGTGCGATATCATTGAAAAACGCCGGAACGTCGACCATTCGGGCGGTACAATATCAAAGATAATGTCAGCCCATCGACTATTGAGCCGTATCTCCTGAATTTCTGGGTAGATTTCAAACGGCTCTGACTCGCTGAGTTGGTCTTGCACCCGGGCAAGGCCACCCGCCAACGGAGGGATCCGAGCCTGTTTGACCTTTGAAGGAATATGTTCAATCAGCATCTCTTGGATCCTCGAAAGCCGCAGAACGTCCCATGTGCCCTTTTTCGTCAGGTGTGAAGCCGGTACACCCAGGGTTGTCTTAGAAGTGGAAATTATTACCCCCCGTTTCCAAAGTGGCGAGGATGGCTTTACAGGAACTTCTATGGACTCGGATTCGCGGCATTCCTCAGGTATCCAAAACTGGCTCGGCAACGTAAATCGCTCGCGAAGCGCACTTAGTAGGCGCGTTTCATCGCACGTAACCTGCCATTGGGCAGTCCAGTGAGTGTACTCACCCGGCGAACGACCCGGATTCGGCTTGAGATGATCCGACGACGCTGCTTCGCCTCGGCATTGTCCGGCTAACTTTATTGATGGCTTCGGGACTTCGTGCGACGAACGACGGTGATCGCCGAACATCCGAAAAAGGATGCCGGTCTCACCATAAAACAACGGCGAGTCCGTCTTTAGGTTCACTTGTGCCTCGACAAAGTGCGCCCCAGGGAGTGGGGGCATGTTCCTAATCTCGTACTCCGATTCCGCCAAGTTAGAAAAAACTTCGGCGAGGCGATCAAGTAGTTTTATGTAAGCATTGAACCTTGATGACATAGGTGCCAAATTGGACGGCAACGCCAGCTGACGCTCGTGTGCCAGTTTCACGGATAGTGCAGTCTCGCGTTCTTGTTCGAGTTGCACAAATTCCCCGGTAAAGGAGGAAACTGCGACACGGATATCCTTCACGTGTTGGTGGATGCGTTGAGACCTGGCGGCGTCTTCGCCCTCGAACGAAGTTCGACCAATGCTTGTGAGTTGATCGGACAAACTACTGCTAAGTGAGAAGAGAGTTTTTCCAACGCTGCGTGCAATACTAAGGCTAGCTCTTCGACGCCGTCCTAGTCCAAGCACGTCCGGAATTAGAATTTGCTGCGGCGTAGCCACTAGCCAATAGCCAAGTGATCGCTCACGTAGTTCGGAGGCGGCGCGTATAACGGCCGAAGTCGAGGTCAGCAACACATAGTGTGGCAATGGTTCTTGATTGGCTCTACGAATCTCGACATTCTTATGCAAGCGGTGAAGCACAATGGCCAGATTAACAGCGTCTCGTCGGTTATTCTTTTCGCGGTCGCGACGTGCCGACCGCAAGATATCATATGCGCGTTCCTCATCATCGAGGTGGTGTTCTAGATTAGCCTTTGGGTCAAAGCGCGAATCAGTCAGCACTTGAACAAGTCGCGACAAGCGCATTTCAGAGCGCTCAAAACGCTCTTCCAACTCCGGACTTAAGCCCGCCTGTGTAAGGTCGCTGCGATCGACTTCAAGTATTCGAGCAAGGTATCCTAGAGGATCAATCCATGCTTCTTGAGACGCCAAAGGTTTGTGTTTCAGACCGAGCAACCACACTACGTGTTCCATCAATTCATGCAATGCGCCCGACGGAATCGCATAGGGTAGCCTAGAGTGGTTAAAAAAGCGAACCACTTCATTTGCTCTCCAAGGAGCAAGATCCTCTACTTCAATGAAGTTGCGAAGTACATCATAATCGACGAGAAGGTGTAATGGACCTTCAAATGGAATTCTTTGAAACAGCTGAACTGCATCTTCCATCGCACGCATTCGGTCATGCGTTGCGTCCAAGAGAAAACGCAAGGATGGCTCGTCGGTCAAAAGGGTTTCAATCGAGTGTCCTTGCACTCGCGCACCCTTGCCTTCTAGAAGGGAATGAACCAGCGTGGAACTAACTAATTCGCTACCGGGCATAGTTTCACCTGTGGAATTACGAGGCGTGGACTGACAGTCGAAGATCGGGCAAGGCAAGCAACTTTCGTTGTAGTTGGTCGTTTTGGCAGGCCATGAAAAGCGCGCCTTGCACTGGACTGTAACGCGCGAGCTTAGCACGTGTCGCAAGTTCGCTGCCAATGCACTCTAAAACGGTTCTTCGATAGAGCAAAGAATGCCTAAGCATTCCTCCTTGGAAGACTATTGGCATATCTTCCGTTTGTGGCCGAAATCGCGCGTACGCGATTTGAATGGAGCGCACAGATCTTTAGCCGAACGCCGGACGAGCTCAACAGCAAATGGGTCCGGGTGTGGTTGGCATGCTGCCGCGACAGTTATGCCTTCACCCAGTAGCGCGAATGTCGCCGGCCATTCTGCACCTGCGTGGACGAGCTGATAGTCGAACCATCGCTGCACATCGTAAATGGGTGGTATCTGCGGGAACCGCCTGCGTAGCGATTCGAAAAGCGGTGGCGTCTTATCGGGATTCTCATCTAAGTTACGCCCGAGTTCGCGAAAGAACTCAGCAACGAGGTCAAACGCACCTCCGAAATCTCCAATGATGGGGCCCCAGCCATCAATTTTCTGAGATTTAGTTGCCACAAAACTGCCAAGTGCCACAAACACTGATGCTCCGCTTCCTGCAAATGCGCATATTCCCCAAGGGGTCCGAGTTTCGGCGTATAGTCCGACCCAAGTGTCATCAACGACTCGGTACAAATTTGCGTTATCCAAGCCGATTTCAGAAAGCACCTCATGATAGGAGGAGGAATCCTTCGGTGTGCCGGCGCCTGGTAGGGCGAGCACAAGGCCTCCACAGTTCGCGCGTAAGGCGTCGATCGATTGAAACCCTACGGTTCTTGCGATACCTAGAATAAGTGCGGTTAGTCTCGCCGAAAACTCAGCCGAATCCAAGTGGTGTGGATTAAGGGGTTTGCCCGCAGGTAAAATCAATACCCGGTTCTGGGACGAATCGTAAACAGTAGCGGAGCTTTCATGGTGCCCACCTGAGATTCCAACAAAGAACGTCATTAGACGTGGACTCCATTTTGAATCAACTAAGTAGTCGATCGGTCAGACAAGGCGCGGCAGCAAGCCCCCGAACGCATTCGGAAATACAAGTCTGATAGCCGGAACTTGAATCGCGGTGCACCGACCGCGCAATAGTCAGGCTGAAGTGAATGTGGAGGCATGCGGACAAACATCAGCGTCGGGCGCAAGGGCGGTTCGCGCCGAGTTACTGAAGCGAGTGATGCGGCTTGTGTGAACCGATCCATGGTCGCTCTGAATTACCTCACCCAATGACCGAAGTGCGGTTTGTTTCCTAAATAAATCCTCGCCGTGAGCGTAACGCTAAGCGGCGAATTTGTAGATTCGTCGGAAGCTCATCGTCTGCAGGAAAAAGCTCGTTTGCGCATCGGCCCATGCGTATACACGGTCCAAGAGTTCTGCGATGTTGTGGCAGCGGTGATTGCGGGTGACAGTTTCGTGCAGATGCCACCAGATGCGTTCGATCGGATTGGTTTCGGGAGCATACTTGGGCAAGTAGTGTAGTTCGATCCGGTGGCCCCAACACTTCAAATACTCCCATACCGCCCGGCGGTCATGAAACCGGGCGTTATCACAGACCACGTGAATCTTCCGATAGTTGCGAAGCCGGCAGCGCAGGTCATCCAAGTGAGCCAGGAAAAGTTGGGAGTTACGCCGGCCGTGCGGTTCCGAGAGCAAGAGCGTCCCCGTTCGCCAATGCAACGAACCCGCTAAATGCCGCTTATCATTGGTGCCGGGGGTTCGCACTTCGGCCTGCGCGCCGCAAGGCATCCAGCACGAACCAATCTTGGGATTCAAATGCACATCGACCTCGTCCTGAAAAACGACCGTCTCGTTATCGGGCAAGCGGGCCACCAGCCGCTGAATCCGCCTCCATCGGCGAAATTGCGCTTCACGTTGCGCACCAGCGTGGGACTCGCCAAAGCAGCCTTGCCGATGGCACGGTAGGACCAGCCATCGGCCAACAGCAACAACACCAGAGATCGTCGTGCCATCGTTGCTCTTCGATAGATTTGCAACAAGGTCTTGCGTTCCTCTGCGGATAACCGAATACTACCATCCATGGCTTGGTCTCCGGATTTGGTTGCCGTTGCAAACAACCAACCTAGAACCAAGCCTACTTTCCTTACCAGATCGATCCTCGCGCGCTATGCTCCACGCGAGGAGTTATTTAGTTCAGAACATTGTACTCTCTGTACATCTCAACGGTAATGATCTTCGACACACCGTGAAGCGATTTCCTTACATCGCCGTGGTTTCTTTCGAACTGGACGCCATTTTTTCTGGCGTCAGTCAATTCGTCGAAACTCGGATGTCTGCACCAAACTGGAACAGAACCCATCGCCGATCCCAGGCCGACTGTTTGCGTCGTTATTTATATCCCCCCGCGGCACGCGCTCCATGGCAGAGGACAGCCTGCTTTGGCCGACGGAGCAGGACGCTGGATATGGAGGGTAGATTCTCAACTCAATTCCCCCGACTGTTCGAGAAACTCTCACTTTGTCGATGGGCATCGCCGTCTCCTTGTGTGTGCTGGTCTCGGCCTGGGTCGTTTCGCTCGTTGACTCGACTTCAGCAGAAGTTCCGCTGAGGCGGTCCGCGGATCGCACAGCACGAGACGCCGCGCCCTCTCAGCTCTACCGGATGGGATTAGTCACCCACAGGGTTCAAATGAAAGGTTTCCGCGATGCTTCCTACATCTACTTCCCCCTTTCCCAAGCTTCGCCAGCCGCAAGCTTCACTTTTACTCCGCCGTTAGCACGGAGCCTACTCGCCGATTACGGTGAAGAAGACTTGGCCATCGTACTGGTCGTCCCAGTTACCGCTCCAGTCGCGCAGGGCGAAAGTGATCTGGACGGTCACGTTCGTGCCCGAGACGCCCCCCGCCGGGACGCTCACCTGGATATCGAGCCGCCCCAGGTGATGGTCGTTGCCGCCTGAGAACTGGGCGGTGAATCCGGTCAACACGGCCGTAGCCTGGGTCACCGCTGCGGGCATCGTAACTGTGGTGGACTGAACGCGCGGCCCGCTGCCGGACAACGGCCCGAACGCTACGGAACTGTTCACGGTCTGCATCGGTTCCTCCTATTCACACGGCTGCGGCGGCTGGTGCGGATGCACATGATGCTCGTGCCGCAGCTGCACCTTCGGATCAGAGATCGCGTGCCGGTAGAAGATACCTTCAGGCGTTTTTTCGATCATCCATGCTTTGGACCGCAGGTTTTCTCGGTCCACCAGACGCAATACGTGCTGGCCGAATCCGAACGCGCGTAGATCGACTTCGTCGCCATGCGCCACCTCGCGTCCGTGCTCGTCATACCAGAACAGGTTGTCCGGGGCCGTCTGGGTTCCGCCAAGACCTATCGCGATGCCCGTGACCACATCGCCCAGTTTCTGGGGATCGTTCCGCCCCGGATCGACGCCGACCAGGACGACGGTCCCGCCGGTCGGCGGCACGGGTTCGCCGCCTCGCGGCAGCTCGAGCCTGGTCTCGGCATGGCCGGTCGAGATCTTCCGCGTGGCGAGAACTCGCACCCGCAGCCCGCCACGGGGGACGGACAGCGCCTTCGGGAACAGCAGGCTCTTGTCCTGCATCCGCGGAGCGACGCCGCGCCAGACGTGCGTGCGCTCGTCGTAATAGTGCACGACGTACCACACGTCGTCATCGGGCAGCGAGGCCCAGGTTAGCAGGTGGCCCTCGGGCGTCGCCTTCTGCAATCGGATCTCCACCTTGGGCGGCTCGGGGATCGGTTCTTCGTGCAGCTTCTTCTCGCCCTCGTAGATGACCAGCCAACTCGCGCCGCAGGGGAACGCCATCGCCATGCGGATGCGCTTCGGCCAGCAGTGGCAGTCGCTCCCCGTGCAGGAGCAGCTCAGATGCGCGCAGTCGAGCACGCGACGCTCCTTGTCCTGGAACTCGGCCGTGAACTCGGTGCGGCAGCCGCCGCCCTGCAAGGGCGCGGTGTGGTTGAAGGACGCCTCCACCGAGACCTCGCGGTCGCGCGAGATCTCCAGCCGCAGGAAGAGCATATTGGTCATGGCACCCGGTCGCTTGCACCCCATGGGAACGGGTACGCCGATCGCGTTGCCGCGCAGCGCGGCATACGTGTACGGACTGATCCAGCCGATCGCGGGCAGAAAGGCAGTCATGAAATCCAGCGTGTTGGCCGGGTTGAATACCGTATTGGTGGCGGGGTCGAAGCCGAAGACGCCGATCGAATCGGAGTTGAACGAGCCGTACTGCGGGAAGTTGGGATCGGGATCCTGCGCCGCCGGGCTGCAGCCGGCGCACGGCGCGTGCCTGCGCCCCATGGCGTGTCCGATTTCATGCGGGATCGTTAGCGGCAAATCGATGAATGCAGATGCCACGCCGCCACCCAGGGGCGCGCAGCCGATGACGCACGCCCCCTGCGGGATCGCAACGCCCGCCGGAAGGCCGCCGAGGTAGATGTCGCCCGAGCCGCCGCGCATATCGCTCAACTGGTCGAGCAGGCCCCCCCAACCGCTGCCGCATCCGCTCGACGGGCAACCGATGATGTTCTGGGTAAACGTGATGGTCGTGAACCCGACGACCTGAATGTCGCCGCGCGGATACGCCTTGTTCAGGATGCTCATCGCAGTCGCGATGGCCGCCTGCGTCGGCGCGGCGGCCGCCACCGGCGTCGTCAGCGCGACGCCGACCAGGAAGATGTTCAGCGGATCGACGGGCACGAACAGCAGCGTCCGCGTGAACGCGCCGCTCCGCAGATTCGGCGTCGCTTGATCGAAGACCTCGCACGTGATCTCCACCGTCCCGACGCTCTGGGCGGCGGGGATCATGAAATTCAGCGTGTGATTAGCGATCGCCGGGTTGATGTTGGAATCGCGTCGCGGAACGATCCCGCCGCCCGGATTGATCGGGTTCAGGGTCAAGGTGTTCGATCCCGTGCGCACCGTCAGGTTACCTGAGAGCGTGCCGATCGCCGGCAGCCCCGCCGTGTTGTCCCAATCGACGTAGACCAGGATGCCAGTGTTCTTGCGTGCGATCAGAAAGATCGAGTTGTCGGGCTGGACATTCAGCGGGTCTAGGAACGTGTTGGCCCGGAAGAATTGTACCGCTTGATTCAGTTCGACGCCTGTGATGGTCAGGTCCGAGCGGCGCGTCGGCGGCACCGTCGCGGACTCGAGCTCCGCTACGACGGCGAAATCGATCGAGCCCTGATATGCATCGTCCCAATTCCCCGACCAGTCGCGCACCCCGAACGTACCGTTCACGGTAACCGTGTTGTTGTTCACCGTCCTGCCAACCTGGACATCGAGGCGGCCCACGTGATGGTCGGACCCGGAGTACGCGGCGCTGTAACCGGTCAACCCGACAGCGGCGTTCAGAACGGGCCTCGAGAAAACGAGCGTTGTGGATGCGGTACGTGGCCCACTGCCGCTCAAAGGCAGCGAGAAATCGAGTGAACCTCGCCGGAACTCCATCCTGCACCTCGCATTCCTGTAATTGCCTGGCCGGACCTCAACACGACTGAGGCCAGTCATTCATTGCCGTGGCGCATACAGCGGCTGACAACCTGTTGGCGGGCACCAACGGATACGGCATTCGGACTACACTCATGGACACATATTTACCCAAAACCGGACACCACGTTGCCAGGTTCTCTTACCGTTGTACGTCCTGTCGAAAGCGTCGGAAGTCGTGGGGAAGTCAGAACTGCTTGAATTACCGTGGTGAAATTAGTCATCCGACCTCAAACGACGATGGGCGGATCCTGTTGCATTGAACTTGGCTACGTAGGCGTCGCTTTTGCCGCCGGCATTATACGTTGTGTCAAAGGCACCGGGCGTCGTAGGGAAGTTAGCAGAGAACGTAATTCCCGTCACGAACGCGTTGCCGCTGGAATCCAAAGCGATTCCGGTGCCATAGTCCGCACCTCCATTGAATATCGCGCCCCCACCTAGGTAGGAGGCATTTCCCAGAACGGACACCGACTTCCCGGCTGAGCACTGGAAACATCTACGAACCACGAACCCGATCGAATCGACATTCGCGACGATTCGTCTTCGTCACCGAAAAACGAGCGGTACGCGGAAAACGAGCTTAGCGATGATGTTCAAGTTGGCCCAGGCCGCTCAAAAGCGCTGGCGACGGCTCAATGGCCATGAGCACCTGGAACTGCTTCTCAAAGGAAGGATTTTTCTCGACGGAGTATTGCAGGAAGCCGCCTGATTCCGATTTCTCAGAACACAGGATTTGACAGTATCTCGCGGACTGTACGAATGTAAATACAAAACTCGGTGGACCACTATAGGGCGGATCAAAGAAGTGATGGCGATGCTCAAAGCGATCCACGCGCAGGAAGACCGTGCCGCGGCTCAGACGAAGGCCGGACAGGTGGCCGAGAAACTGGAAGCGATGAAGCTGGGCCAAGCGGCCGAGTTGGTGCCAACCGGAGTCGACGAGACGTTGAGCTACATGGCGTTTCCGCGCGAGCACTGGGCCCGGCTGCGAACGAACAACGTACTCGAACGATTGATGCGGGAGATTCGTCGGCGCACGCGGGTCGTGGGCAATTTTCCTGACGGCCGATCCGCCCTGATGCTCGTGGCCGCTCGGTTACGGCATGTGGCCGGGACGAAATGGGGCGCCCGGAGATACCTCGACATGGATCGACTAATGGAGACGGATCAACTCGCTGCGAGTGCGTGACCCGCGGCGCGGCGGGGGAACCGTGCCAACCGCGATACACAACAATCCGAGCCACGTCCTCTTTGATCTGCGTCAGCGACCTCGTCGCTCTGTCCCCCGGACATGTGCGGCCATCAGGCCCGCATTTGACAAGAAAAACTCAAGGCTCGTGAAACACGTTGACGGTGGAACACCGGAGTGGAGCTTTGACTGCATCGACTGGGTCCGCGTGCGGGCCCGGAGGACGAATGAGGATTGAACACTGGTCGTGCCTTCCTCGGTCAGTTCGCTACGTTCGAATCCTCTCGGTTCGCGAAACGCCGAGTCAGATTCAGGAACTTGGAGATCGCTAACTGGTGATACAGTTTCAAGCGCGTTCGCCCATGTTCCTCCACCGCTACGTGGCGCTCGAATCGGTTCCAGGGTGCAATCGTGACTTTGGCATTCGTAGGCACCGATGTCAATCAAATCAGAACCCTCAGGGAAAACCCGAGGGAATCCGCGTTGGTCCCAAGGTGGGGCGCCGGCATCGCCGCCATTATTTATCGCGGGACTGCCCGGCGCTAATGCCAATGTCTGTGTCGGTCCAAGGTTATCGGTTAGTGCAATAAGACGCGCGGGTTCGTTGCATATGTCCATTTTCCGGTTCGGCTTCGGGTCACAGTCAAAGCTGACGTTTCCGCCGGCCTGAGTGTTACTGATTAGGTTGTGCCCCAGGGAGATGCCAAGTCCCTCAGGATCGGATACGTCTGGCCCTTCGGTGTTGCTGGGACCAGTTACCCAGTTACTTGCAACTATGGTGCTGTAAAGGTCGAGCGTCGTGTAGTCCGTCGTGCAGGCGCCAACGACGGAGCGGCTCACCAGAATCCCGCCGCCCTGGACCGAATTCGTTAGATCTCCACCGACGGCGGAATTCATAGCGATAGTGCTAAATCTAATAACGAAAGTGGTCCATTTGTCAAAAATTCCGCCGCCAACGCTCCTACTCGGACTCTTCGGTTGGCCTTGGTCATCCGAGAAGGTCATATTCGAAAAGGCGATGTTGTCGCTGATTGTGGAATTGATGATCTGCACGCGTGACACGTTACAGAATGGTTTGAAGTGCTGCTTATCGGCGACTGATGAATCACGTGAAACAGGTGTTTTTTCGTTGGCCAACAAGAACTTGCAACCCTTTGTTGTTATGTGGCAAAAAACAGGTGTCACTTTGTTGGACAAGAAGTACGGTTGACCGTTGCTCGAAAGCCCGCCGCCCTCGGCGGCCGCGTCCGCCGTCCCGTTCCGACGACCCGTGACTTGGGAAACGTTTGAGGAAATCGTGCTGCTGTCGATCGTTAGAATACCCTCACGATTAAAGATCCCGCCGCCCCGCGCCTTCACGCTACTGCTGACGGTCTTGGGAGTTCCGTCAGATCGGTTTCCGGAAACCGTCGTGGAGCTGATAAAAAGTGTTCCCTCTCTGTTGTAGATACCTCCGCCATCTACGAAGCCGGTACCGCACACAAAGTTTCCGATTATTCTGCTCTGTTCAATCCTCAGGACTCCCCTATTGTGTATTCCACCGCCGCCAATTCCGGCGCTAGCACCTGAGGTGTCCTCAGCCACGTTGTTTATCGCAACGTTGGCCGCCACGGTAGTGTTGATGAGCGTGAGGTCTCCTTCGTTGTAGAGACCCCCGCCGCCAGGATTTGGAGCATCTTCGTCGTTGACGACGTAACCATTTCTTATGGTAAGGCCATCAATGGTTACCTTGGCGCTCCTTGCAATTGTGAAAACGCGGTAAGGTTCGCCTTGCAGGGCTCTCGGTTCGCAAGGGAGGTCACTTTTGTTTTCGCCTCGCACGATGATCGGCCCGCCAGGTCACTTGGTGGATGTGGATATTGGTGGTGAGGGACGGCAGTCTGGTAGAGAGCTGAATGGTTCCGGAATCAGAGAACGTAATGCGCGTATCGTCTGTGTTACTATTCGCGAGATTGATGCAGAAGCGCAGATCGCCGGTTTGGCCTACTCCATCGCCATTCGGTGGATTGGCATCGGTGAGACGGTCGACGGTGCAAAATGAAAGCAGAAGACGGTCTTCCAGAGGCTCAACTCTCGGCCGCCATCAATTACTGGCTCGTTTGGACTCTACGATTCGTCTCACAGATCCCTGAGAGCGATTGAAGTAAGTCATGCACGCAATCCTTTTGTTGGTGAACCTTTCAAGCTTGTCGTTGTATCGAAGAACGACGAGAATCGTTTTCGCTATTTGCGGGTGTGCCGGCACGGTCCCACATCACGGCACCACAACCGGCGGGCCCACCGGGTCGGCGTCCGCCGGCGTCCGCTTCCGGACGACGGCTCGCGCAAGAAAACCAACCTCAATAGACACCAAAATGCTCAAAAGCGGACGGCAATTCTCCCATTTTTCTTCAAGGACATCCGCTGGTAGCAGGTGCAAGCCGTGCAGGCTGCGTCAGATCATCCCGGACCGATCGGGGCTTTCTTCCGGAGACTCCGCAAGCGCAAGAAGTACAACGTGGCGGTAATCGCCACGGTGCGCAAGCTAGTAACCATCGCCTACTTGATCCTCGCGAACAACGAACCCTACCGATATGCAAAGGTGGAGGTCTTAAAAGACAAACTCACCAACTGCCAACGGAAAGCCAAGCTCGCTCCGATCCAGCGACGAAGATCCGTTCGAGTCATCATCGAAGAAAGTCCGCTGAATGAACTGTATCGTCAACACCAAATGCCGGTGTGCCAATATCCGAGTCAATGGAGCGCCGGCGAACGACGGGCGTTAGCTGCGGCCGAGGTGACCACTTTTGTCGAAGGCGTGCATATGCCGCCGGTGATTACGAAGACCAGGAAACCCGGCAGGAAGGCAACGTAGCAGACTACCCATTATCGGAGGAGGGCCGGCCCGCGAATCGCGGGCCGGGGTGCGAGTCTTTTTGTTACGTATCAGACCGTCTAAGAATCGCCGAAAAACTCAATGCTCTCTTCCCTGGTTATTGCGAATTTCCACAAGTTTGCTTGACATGGTTCAGAGGTACCTATTGGTGACGCGCCGCGGCGATCTGCGGCGCACTGCGGTTTGTGTCAATCTGCCCTTTCGCAGCTCGATTGGTTCGGATATTGAGGAGTGGGGCCTTTGGGTTAGCCCGACAATAACCACGCGAAAGGACTTCGCATGAAGAACCATTCGGATGAACGCGACGATGTGGTCAATTATTTGGTGCCATTTGTCCGCGAAGCCCATCGCCAAACCGACCTCGTCAGTTGTTTCCTGAAAGCGCTCGACGTGCCTCCGCGTACGCCTCTAACTCCGGATTTGCTTCTCAAGATCGCTGCCTTTGTGCGTATCTATCAATGGGAACGGTCCGGTGTGCGGCGCTGCTTCCGGCCGACCTGCCCGCGGCCCGCGATATCTTCGATGACATCGTGGGGGTCGCCGATCGTGCCAGACCTTCCCTCTCCGGACGCAAACTAGCCGCGGCAGTACTTTGGATCGCGGCACGACAGATGACCAGTCCATCCCTAGAGAGCCAAGTACCCAACGTCGTTGTCGCCCAACGTCTGGCACCGGAGCATATGGTGGATCGGCTGGCTGCCTTCCTGTGGCAGTTTCGCCATTTGGCTAAATCGGGAGCCGATAGCGCCAACGCAAAGACGGACAATCGCCCAAAGTTATCCAGTAATTAAACGTCGCCATCAGCAAGGGAGTTTCTCGTGCCTGCTCGTCCGAAGAACCAAGCTTTGACCTATGCTTCCCGTCCCGGCCGTTTTTGGCAGGGGCAAGAAGCGCCCGATGGCAAACTTTCCGGGACCGGCGACCGATGGCCCCGAACATGATGACGATCAACGAAGCCGCGGAGAAGCGGCTCAAGAATCCGACAATAAGCCCCAGGCCACCGAAGAACTCACCGATGGTCACGGGATAACCGAGCAGCCCCATGCCATTCGGGGGCGGTTGGACCATTGCCGTCAGACCCGGCCCACCGAAAACCCCGAAGAGCTTCTGGGCGCCATGGGCGACAAAGATGATCCCGACAATGACGCGCACTACGAGCAGAGCGACGTCCACCGCCGGGCGGTCTTGCGATCCAGTTATAGCTGTACTCATGCAGCACCTCATTTCTATTGATTGGTGTGAACGCGCCTCTCTTGTCCGCTGAGCCACCGGACGACGTAGAAGAACACCGGCGTCAGGAAGTCGCCGAACAGGGTCACGCCCATCATGCCGGTGAAAACCTCTCACCACGCATCACTCGCCTTTCGCAGCGGACTTCCGTCCCCATTCCTTGACGTTTTCCCGCAGCACGTTCCAGACGTCCAATTCCAAATCGACCCACGAGGTCCGTACACCATGCCGAAGAACGACGGGATAGACTGCTTCCGTGAGTATCGCCGCTCTCCGAAGCTCTTCTCTGCCGACGCTTGAATCGATTCTTTTTGCTTGTCCTTCTGTTCCTTAGTCTCATAAAAGTTGGGGAATTCCGATGAGCTGCACCCAGGCCGTGCTCTTGAGCATCTTGTCTACAAGTTCTTCCAGATTGGGGTGTGCGTCGCTCGTCACGCCCTTAATTCCGCTCTTATATCGCGCCCGCAATCGAATGCAAGCAAGTGAGAGAAAAATACTGAGCAGATCGACGACCCGCGCCAAAGAAACTTGGTGGGTATCAAAACGTCATTTTTTCGCTTCGGTGTGACCGCCAGTGTTTCTGATAAAGGCCCCGTTCCACGAGGCAATACACTTGCTCGCTGGTAAAGGCGATGGTTCTCGGGAAAATGGCCGGGGCGGGGCCAGTTCGGGTAGTTCCGTGCCAGGCCGTCGGTAGGAGTATTGCTTAGCCTCGCTTTCGATGAAACACCATGTAATGCAGCAACGCATCTCCTTGAAAGAGAATGCTTTGCGGGTAGATTGACAGCGCAAGTTCAATTCCTGGATCGTGTTTCACAATTGGTAACCCCGGCTCGCCCCAACTGTTGCGCATGCAAATTGTCGGCGCCAATCCCAACGGGCGAGCGGTCCGCCACGGCGGACTGGAGACCAAAGTCAACTACTTCCTCGGCAACGACCCGAACCAATGGCACACCAACGTGCCGACGTTCGCCAAGGCCCAATACGACGACGTCTATCCCGGCATCGACCTGGTCTATTACGGCAACGGCGGACAGCTTGAATATGATTTTGTAGTTTCACCGCACGCCGACCCGAACCAAATCCAACTGACCTTCACCGGCGCCGCCTCCGTCGAGATCGACACCAACGGCGACCTCGTGCTTTCAGATGCTACGGACAACGGATCCGCCATCGGCGGAACAACTGACAACTTCGAACTCCGGCAACAGAAACCGTACATCTACCAGGAGGTCAACGGCACGCGGCAACAGGTGGCGGGCAGCTTCCGCCTGTCTTCCTCCCCGCTGACCCCTGGCCCCTCGCCCCTTGTGTCTTTTGATGTCGGCGCCTATGATCCGAGCCGGCCGTTGGTCATCGACCCCTTGGTTCTCGGTTACTCGACTTACTTGGGCGCCGGGGGCGCGCACGACTTCGTCTACGAAGTTGCCGTGGACGACGAGGGATATGCGTACGTGACAGGAGAGACCCCATCAGCGAAGTTCCCGACCACCGCGGCCGCTTTCGATGAGAGTTTCAACGGCGGCAGTGACGACGCGTTTGTTGCCAAACTAAACGAGGACGGCTCGGCCTTGATTTATGCGAAATACATAGGAGGGGCCGACGGTGATCGTGCTGGCGCGATTGCGCTCGATGCCGGTGGCAATGTCTACGTGAGCGGGTCAACACGTTCGCGGAACTTCCCCACCACACCCGGCGCTCTCGATACATCGTACAACCGCACAGGGGATGTATTCGTTACGAAATTGAACGCGGACGGTAGTGCTCTTGCTTATTCCACGTACCTCGGAGGCGCTGGAAGCGACGGGGCCAACGACATCGCTGTCGACCCAAGTGGAGCCGCTTACCTCATAGGAGGCACCTCTTCGATGAATTTCCCGGTGACCGCTGGCGCCTTCGATGTTTCCTTTGGCGGGTCGCCGGGGGATGCTTTCGCGGCCAAACTAAGCTCGGATGGCAGTGCCCTCATCTACGGGAGTTATCTGGGTGGTTCGGAGAATGAGGACGGGATGGGAATCGCCATCGACGGCGACGGGAATGCCTACCTTACTGGAGACACGCAATCGGCTGATTTTCCAACGGAGAACGCCTTTGATCCGACATACCACGGCGACACCGACGCGTTCGTCGCGAAACTCAATGCAGACGCCAGCGAACTGCTCTACTCGACATACTTGGGCGGAGAGAAGAGCGACGGTGGAAACGGAATCGCGGTTGATGACACGGGCAACGCGTTTGTGGCTGGAACTACCTTATCGGTTGACTTCCCCGTCACGCCAGGTGCGTTCGACACAACGCATTTGCCTAGCGACGTAAGTGACGGTTTTGTAACACGGCTGGCGATGGATGGCGGCACGTTGCAGTATTCAACCTATCTTAGTGGCGGCAGTAACTCTGCGCATGCGATCGAGCTTGACATCAGCGGCAACGCGTACGTCACAGGGAGCGCCTCCTTCGACTTTGCGACTACCCCGGACGCTTTCGATCAAACGTACAACGGCGGCGAAGATGCCTACTTGCTCGTACTAAACGCGCCGGGTAGCGGTCTGGTCTATTCCAGCTACCTTGGTGGGTTCAACACGGACAGAGGCTGGGCGATCGCAGTGGAAACCCCCGGTAGCGTGTACATAGCAGGGGAGACGAGGTCCAGTAACTTTCCGACAACACCGAACGCGTTCAAGCGTCGGAATCGCGAGAACAGCACTGACGGATTCGTCACCAAGTTCGCGGCCCTGTAGGATTCAGGCGATTGTGAACATATCGAGAATCCGAACTCTTTCTTGGATTTCTCCTTGCCATTCTTCGCCGGCTCGTTACCATGCTGGCGTGTCGTTTGATGCACCGAGTTCGAGTTCGCAGCTGGAGGGCTGGTCAGGCCGAGCCGAATCCTCTGCAGCGTGCACTTCAGTCGTGCTGGTTCGACCTGCATTTGGACGGAGGGACAACTAATGTCGAGAACGATACTGCTCCGCAAGAGGAGCCGCGATAACCAGCGGAAAGGCGCACCGGTGCGTCCTAGGGATCGAGCGCCTGCCCTCCCAGACATTACGTGAGATCTAGACATAGTCGGCGGCGACGACGCTGAGGACATAACGATTCTCGGCGAAAGTAATCTCGCCGACCCTTATCGGATTTTCACGATCTACCCTTTACTGGATACGGGCTCGCCGGTGGTGACCATTTCCGGCCTGACGATCTCCGGCGGTGTCGCACCAACGGTAGGTGAGGAAGCAGTGGGCGGTGGCATACGCATCGATGTGGCTGACGTCACTCTGTCAAACGTGGTCGTATCTAACAATTGGGCCGCGTCGTCATCGTCGCTTAATTTTGCAGTCGGCGGTGGCATCTACAATGGCGGCACGCTGACGGTTGAAGACAGCCACATCGATGACAACGAAATCTTCGCCGATTTACTGGGCGCGGCCAGGAGGCTGGGTGGCGGCATCTACAACCTCGGCACGCTCACCATCGAAAGCAGCACGGTCTCCGGAAACCGAATCTGCAACCAGGACGACGAGGTTGGCCCGGTCCGCTCCTGCGACGGTCCGGAAGAAGACGAGGAGGACTCGTGGTTCCTGGGGGGTGGTCTATACACAAATGAGGCCAATGGGCCCGTTATGCTGTTTCAGACTACCGTGGGCGGTAACACCGTGGACGCGGTCGATCCTGGCTTTGCGCCGTTCCGCGCCGAGGGGGCCGGCATCGGTGCCAGTTGCGCGCTAATCAACGGATGCTTGGACATCTCCTATAGTACGATTTCCGGGAACACTGCCCGAATCGCCCACGGTGCCGTCGTCGATATGCTTCAGGACAATAGCCGGGCATTGGGCGGCGGACTGTCCATAGCAGGAGTAGCCGGCGACGATGATTCGACGCACGAGGTTTTGGAGGTGAGCATCTTCAACAGCACCATCGCCAGTAACCTCATCGATACCCAGATCACTGGCGAAGGTTGCGATGACGAGGGTCCACCGTTTTGTCGGATAGGTGGACCAGGTATATGGGTAAAATGGGTGAACATTAGTATACGATGGTCCACTATCGTAGAGAATTCCGCTGATAACCACAATGCGGACGTGAATAATACTGAGGGGGGCGGCATTCACGTGTCTCAACAAATGAGCGACGACACGCAGCTGACGCTTCGCAGCACGATCGTGGCCGCCAATGTGGCCGATGTCGGCACAAGCGTCTTCAGCGGGCCGCGAAGTTTCATCTCGGACGGGTTCAATCTCTTCGACGACACACCGGACGCCGACGATCTGACTGATGATCAAACCGGCGTGACGGATCCACTGCTGGACGAGCTGAGCACGGCGTATGGCGGGCCTACGGCGACCATGCGTCCATTCCTAGAAAGCCTCGCGATCGATGCGGGCGGTCCCCCGGTCCTGATCAGCGACGATCAACGCGGATTTTCCCGGCCCATCCCGCAGCACAGCCAGACCGATGTGGGCGCGGTTGAGTGCGCCTCGTCCAACGATTGCGAGGAAAGCCCTGAAGAGATCCCGGCGCCGCCCGGTGGCCCCGGCTTCGGGTCAGCGACGATGTTTACGACACATCCCAAGGGCCCGGATTCGTTGAGCGATACACTACCGACGCGCCAATCGCTGATGGAGGAGGCCCTTTCGAACGCGGCCTTTTCGCAGCCTTTGTCCATTCCCAAAGTTCGGCGCCTGGCGCCTATACCGGCGGTGAATGATCCTCTCGGTCGGCTGCTGTTGGAGAGTCACCGCGATTCAGTATACCCGCCAACCTAAACGTGACGTTCAAGCGATTGCCTTGATCCGGCTTTCTGATCCGCAGACTTGCCAAAGCCAGGAGCCACGTGGCCATTGGTCTCCGCGCCGGTCTCCCCTCAGACACTCGCCTGCAACAATCGCAGAAATAACCAGATGGCACGCATACGTCACTTGACCATGTCCTGTGCCACCTGTTTAGAATAATCCCTTGTGCGCGACGTGCGCGTTGGGAGCAGTGGAACATGGACGCCTACAAACGCGGCACCACAGCACAAAAGATCCACCAGCCCGGAGTCGGCCCTCTTTCGGTGCCGCCATTGTTGCCAATGTGTGCCACAAGGCGCATTCCACCATTACTATGGTGTGTTAATGGACAATGCGAGGTCCGAACCGGACGCTGCCAGCCTGTGCCACAAGGCGCATTGCGCCGCTAGATACGGTGGTTAACGGAGGCGGCGGCGGCGCCGCCCTTGCGACCAGCAACCGAAGCACCTAAAATCACCGCGCCCTTTACTCCCAGCCAAACGCCTCTGGAATCGCACCATGACGGGGTGCCCGACGTCGGCACAACTGAAACGCTTTCTGGCGGACGAGTCGAGCGATGTGGATCGCGAAGCCGTCGGCCGTCATGTGAGCGAATGCCCCACTTGTCTCGAGGCGCTCGAGCGGCTGAGTCCGTCCGGCTCAGGGCTTAAGGAGTTGTTTGCTAATCAAGCCCGTCCACGTACGGGGGCTGAGCAAGCGTTCTTGAGTCTGTTGGCAGAAAGGCCGCCGCACGGCGCCGGCGACACTCGGCAGAGCGGCGTCACGGGATCGTCCGATCCACAGCGCCCGCCGCCGACGGAACCCGCATTCGCTCCCGGCGAACGTATTTCCCACTATCGGATCGTGGAAAAACTAGGCGGCGGCGGCATGGGTGTCGTTTACCGTGCCGAAGATACGCGGCTGGGCCGGGGCGTGGCACTCAAGTTCCTGCCGCCGGCCTCGGCGGATGACCCGCAGGCGCTAGAACGATTTCGCCGCGAAGCCCGTGCCGCTTCGGCCTTGAACCATCCGCACATCTGCACGCTTTACGATTTCGACGAACACGAAGGCCAACCGTTCCTGGTTCTGGAGTTGATGGAGGGACACACGCTCAAGTATCGCGTGTCGAGCCAGGCACTGCCCATCGACGAAATGCTCGACTTGGCCGTGCAAATCGCTGACGCCCTCGATGTCGCGCACACCAACGGCATCGTGCACCGGGACATCAAGCCCGCTAACCTTTTCGTCACGTCGCGCTCGCAGGCCAAAGTGCTGGACTTCGGCCTGGCGAAACTGGTTGGCCAGCAGCCTCCCGGCACCACGGAAGAAAACCTCAGCACGCCGGGCGTCGTGATGGGAACGGTTACCTACATGTCGCCAGAGCAGGCGCGCGGCCAGGACCTGGACGGGCGCACGGACCTCTTTTCACTGGGAGTGGTTTTCTACGAGATGGCGACGGGGCGACATCCGTTCCCGGGCGAAACGGTGGCTCTTCTCTTTGACGCCATTCTTCATCGCACGCCGGAGCCGCCTAGCCGACTCAATCCGAACGTGCCGCCCGAGTTGGATCGGATCATTGCCAAGGCGCTGGCAAAGGATCGAAAAGAGCGCTACCAGACGGCCGCGGAGTTGCATGCCGATCTCAAGAAGCTGAAACGAGAAACGGACACGGGAATTGCGTGGGCCATGGCGGCGTCACGGCCTGTGCTTCGCCGCTTTCACTGGACCGTGATCAGTGCGGCAGCACTCGGGCTTGCTGTCGCCGTCGCTGTCATCCTGTATTGGATCTGGCCGCGACCGGATCCGTTTGGTGAAAAAAAAATCACACATTTCCTAACAGGCACGATCATGAAACAGCCCGCCTGGAGTCCGACGAACGATCTCGTTGCGTTCGTCTCGGACGATGCCGGAAACGACGATATCTACGTCGTCGACACGGATCGCACCGGCGACAAACCCAAACCGCTAACCACGTATAAAGGCGCCGACTGCTATCCCGCATGGTCGCCGGACGGGCAGCGCCTTGCTTTCTTTTCCGAGCGGGACAACGGCGGCATTTTCGTGATGGGAAAACTCGGCAGCGACGAGCCCGACAAGATCGTCAGTGTCAAATCCGGGATCCTCTACACCTTCAGTCTCGCATGGGCGGATAACACGCATCTGGTCTACACGAATTTTGACGCCGAGGGAGAAAAGCAAGTCTATCGCATCTCGATCAAAGATCCGATTCCGGAGTGCCTGACGGCGAAAGTCGGGCCCGGTCAAGCCGGCGAGATTTCGCCCTCGCGAAGTCTATTCGCATTCCTGAGTCCGCACGTGGGCTTTGCGGCCAAACTGTATGTGTGTGACCTTCATTCGGGAAAACCGCCGCATGAAGTAGCACAACTAGTAGGTTCACCCCACTGGGGGCCGAACAGCGACTCTATCTTCTTCATCTCCCCGCTAGATGGAAACTACGACCTGTGGAAGGTGGATGTGAACCCGAAAACCGGAGAGAAAATTGGCAAACCGCGTAAGCTCACGGAGGCCCAAGGCCTTCGCGACTTTACCGTCGGCCCCGACGGACGCAAATTCATCGCCGTAAAACCGCGCTCGATCACTGGACTTTGGACCTTTCCTGCGAACCCCGATGCGGTCATCAAGGATACGTCGGGCGGCAAATGTCTTACCGATCGTGGTTTCGACGAGCATGAACCGGGCTGGCCGTGCTGGACCGATGATCAGACTTTGCTGTTCTCATCGCTACGCGGCACCCACCGCGACATCTGGCGAATGCGCGTTGGGGGCAATCCTAGGCAACTCACCGAAGAGGACGGCCTGGCATCGGTGCCGCGCGCCTCTGGGGACGGGCGTTGGATCAGCTTCGATGTGGAGGGAGAGAAAAGAAACGATGTCTACATCATGAGCAAGGACGGCGGTAAGCCGCATCCACTCAGTCCGGTGCTCCCCCAAGAATACCGATCCGCCGGCGGCGCCAGCTGGGGGCCGGACGGTTCCCTCGCGTGCTCCTTCCTTCCGAAACAAGGCAAACGACAACTGGGGATCGTAACCATGAATCGGGACACAGGCACGGCAAGGCAAATCAAGCTCTTGAACTTGCCCGGTTCCGCGATGCCGAGCTACCCCGCTTGGAGCCCGAACGGCAAGTACATTGCGTATGAAGCGGTGTGTGAAGGCAGTTGGGATCTGTGGGTGACCGATGTGGAATGTAAAGAGGCGCCGCGCCGGCTTACGTCCGATCCGACGAACGAACGAATGCCCGCCTTTTCGCGCGATGGTTTCCTCTATTACAAGAAAGACCGTGGCATTTGGCGGATGCCGATCGACTCAGAAGTGCGCGCCGTCGGCCCGGCCCACGCCTGGGCCGAGTTCGAGCGAATCTCCGGTAGTAGTATTTACACTCATAACTCGCCGGTAGCATTTCAAGGCGATCGAGTGACCGCGACGCTGATCAAAGAAGAGGTCGGCGACCTAATGAAGCTCGAATTCAGCTCGCGCTGACCAGGAATGGTGGTACACCACAGGGCGAAGTCGCACCATACCCTTTCCTTTCGGGGCATGTGGCATGACAGTTGCACCTCATAAGTGGTGCGCGCCGCGAACTTGGCAGCCACATCACATAAAGGCAGCAAAGCATGGCCACACTCTCTCATTGGAAAGAGATACAATTACGGCGCTTCCCCTCGTTGGACAACAATCTCCAAGTGGATGTACTCGTCGTCGGCGGCGGCATCACGGGAATCTCCGCTGCGTACCTTCTGAAAAAGGCAGGCCGAAAGGTTGCCGTCATCGAACGCGATCGATGTGCTCAGGTTGATACGGGAAACACCACGTCCCATCTCACTTGTGTGACCGACAAGCGAATCCACGATCTCGTCGAGACTATTGGCCGCGATCACGCTCAAGCTGTTTGGGATGGAGGTCTGGCGGCGATCGAGCAGATTCAGGACATCGTTACAGCCGAGAAGATCCCGTGTGGGTTCGCGCGGGTGCCGGGGTTCTTGATTAGCTCTCTCGACGGTGATCGCGATGAGTCGTCTGAACTTAAACGCGATGCGGACATTGCGAACGAACTTGGGTTCCCTGCCTTTTACGTTGAATCAGCGCCGATTTTCAATCGGCCGGGCGTTCGCTTTCCGAATCAGGCGCAGTTTCATCCGCTTAAATATCTTGCAGGGTTGCTTGAACGGCTTCACGGCAACGGCAGTTATGTTTTTGAGGAGACTGAGGCAAAGGAATTTGAGCGCGACGCCGAGAAAGACGTCGTTACCGTTAAGGCCAATGGCTACACGATCCAGTGCAAAACGGTGATCATCGCCACCGACGTTCCCTTAATGGGCCTGAGCGATCTGCCGAGCGCAACTCTTTTGCAAACCAAGCTGGCGCCGTACACGAGCTATGCGATCGGCGCCAAGATGCCACGTGGGACTGTCTCAGAAGCATTGTTCTGGGACACCAGCGACCCCTATTACTACCTGCGCATCGATCGTGGACCGGGATCGCGACGTGGTCGTCTTCGGCGGACTCGATCACAAGACCGGACAAGTCACGCAGACTTCGGATCGATTCGATTCCCTGGAAAAAACGTTACGTCGTTTTTTACCTAAAGCCGTACCGGAGAGCCGTTGGTCCGGGCAGATAATCGAAAGTCCGGATGGTATGCCGCTGATCGGTTTCACCACCGAGGGTCAATTCGTGGCGACGGGATATTCCGGCAACGGTATCACTTTCGCGACGCTGGCGGCGATGATGGCCTGCGACGCCGTCATCGGCCGCAAGAATCCGTGGCGAGAACTCTTCGACCCGAACCGCAAGAAGCCGAGAGGCGGCGTCTGGACCTACGTCAAGGAAAACCTGGATTATCCCTATTACATGATCAAGGACCGCGTCGCGGCAACCGAAGGCAAGTCGCTGGAATCTCTCGGCCGCGGTGAAGGCAAGATTCTCAGGCTTGAAGGGAAACGAGTCGCTGCGTATCGCGACGACTTCGGTAAGACGACAGTCTTATCGGCCGTATGCACCCATATGGGTTGCCTCGTTCATTGGAACGAAGCGGAGAAAAGCTGGGATTGCCCGTGTCACGGTTCGAGATTTCAACCGACAGGGGAAGTGATTGCCGGCCCCGCGGAAACACCGCTTGATAAGGGAACCGGCCAAATGATCTGTTGATCTGGGCCTAAACTACTTCGCCTACTTTGAAGCGCACGAACCGCACGAGTTTGACTCCGGCGCCTTTGAGCAAATCACCTACGGTCTTTGAATCGTCTTTGACGAATGGTTGCATGACGAGCACATTGTCCGCATACCAGGCCTTGAGCTTACCCTCGACGATCATTTGGAGAATGTTTCCAGGCTTGTTGGCGTTCTTCGGGTCGGCATTCACTTGGGATTGGGCAATCTCGCGCTCGCGATCAACGACGTCGGTAGCAACATCTTCCATGCGAGCGGCCAGCGGATTCTTGGCAACGATGTGCATGCAGATGTCGCGCAACATTTGTGGTTCGACTTTCTCGCCTTCCACTTGCACCAATGCCCCGACGCTGCCGTCGTGATGGCAGTAGCTGCCGAGTGTTCCCGTCAGCCGTGTGAACCTCGCGGGCTTCATGTTTTCACGAATCACGCCGATAACTTCCTGGATGCGATTCGAAACCGTATTTTTGGGATCGCCCACCAATGGTTGGTTCAAGAGGGCTTCGACGGTGTCTGGATTCTGCGAAGCGATTTGCTTCGCGATGTCGTTGCAAAGGGCAACAAACTGTTCGCTCTTCGCTACCGGAGCGCTTTCGCAGCGCATTTCGACAATGGCGCCGATTTGTTTGGCAGGATCGACGTAGGCGGCAATGCGCCCTTCGGCGGTTTCTCGGCTCACTCGTTTATCCGCGGCGTCTTTGAACTTTTTTCGCAGCAGTTCGACGGCCTTTTCCAGATTCCCCTCGGCTTCCGTAAGGGCAGCCTTGCACTCCATCATCGGCATGTTGGTTCGATCACGCAGATTCTTGACGTCGGCGGCAGAAGTACCCATGGGTCCTTTCCTTCGTTCCTAGTTCTTTGCTCTACTGAATGACGGCGGCGGATGGCGCCGGGTTCACGGAGGCGGCGCCCATATTGTTTCCGGGATATGGAGTGCGCGGCTTGGGGCTCGCTTGTTGGTCGGGAGGCAGCGACGCTTTGCCATCCAGAATCGCGTCGGCGAGCTTCGCCATCATTAATTCAATGGAGCGAATGCTATCGTCATTCCCGGGGATGGGAAGATCGACCGTGTCCGGGTCGCTGTCCGTGTCGATCAATGCGACAGTGGCGACGCCCATGCGTTGGGCTTCTTTAACGGCAATGTCTTCGCGTTTGGGATCAACGACGATCAGGGCATCGGGCAGACGACTCATTTCCCGAATTCCCTGGAGGTTTCGTGTGATTTTCGACAATTCCCGATTGAGGGTCGCAACCATCTTCTTGCTGTAGCTGCGAATGGATGCATTTTCGGGAGACTTGTTGAATTCAAGTTTGCCCGCCTCGTTCAACATGGTTCGCATGTAGGCCGGCATGTCGGTCTTCGCCGGGTGTTCACCCGGTGGGAGCCAAAGCGCTTCGAGTTCATTCAGTCGCTTCAGCCGGTCCCGAATCGTGCGATAGTTCGTAAGGGTACCTCCCAGCCAGCGTTCGCTCACATACGGCATCCCGCACCGGGCGGCTTCACGTTCAATACATTCCTTGGCTTGTCGTTTGGTTCCGACGAAGAGCACCAGGCTGCCGCGGCCGGCGGTTTGAGACAGGAAGCGGTGTGCCCGCAACAGACCTCTTACGGTTTCGCGAAGGTCAACAATATGAATTAGGTTGCGCTTCCCGTAGATATACGGCCGCATCTTGGGATTCCAACGGCTGGCGCGGTGCCCAAAGTGGACGCCGGCCTCGATGAGCTCCTTCACCTGCACAATAGCCACGCAGTGCCCTCCTTCCCCTTTTCGGGGCAGTTTTTCCAATTCACCAAACGACAGAAACCCAACGATCCCTTACGGTCTGTTGTTTTATGGATTGTTTCAAGGGTGAAGTAGTCCATCGTAACAATCGGCGTACAAACGGTCAAACGCTGTTGCAAAAAACCCCTGAATCGCTGGTCAAAGCTCCGAGCCTCCGCCCACTTAACGGTGCTCGACTTTGCGTTTCATAGCGATTAGTCCAGCGAGACAACACCACAACAAAAGGGGCGCCATCCCGCCTCATACATCCCTTTATCTTCACTGAATTGCCACGTCGATAGGACAACAGTGGTTTCGTCGGGCTGACGGAGCGCGCGAAGGATGACGTAACTAGGGTCTTCTCGATGGCCACTCGGACGACTTATGGATTCCTGGCAGCGGCCTGCGTCCTGATACTGTCCAGCGCCTCGGCTGGTCAGGACTCAAACGATACGCCTACATACACCCGAGATTCGGTTTTTCGCATTCCCTTTCAGACGGATGGGGCCAGCCGGCTCAAACAAGTCCAACTGCATGTTTCGACCGACCGAGGAGCGAGTTGGCGACAAGAAGCTGCGGTATCGCCGACCGAACGCTTTTTCGATTTTCGCGCACCGCAGGACGGTTTGTATTGGTTTGCGGTCCGAACACTTGACCTGGAGAATCGCGCCTACCCTGCCACATTGGACGGCGCTCGGCCGGGTCTCCGAGTGATCGTTGATACCCATCCACCCATCGTTCGCGTTAAGACACTGCCGGCGCGCGACGGTGAGATTGGCGTGGAATGGGATATTCGAGAAGAGAACCCCTTGACTACCGGCGCTCGTCTCGATTATCGGACAGCGGGCGGCGCATGGGTTCCCGTTGCATCAGACCTACCGGTCAATGGCCACCGGACCTGGGGATCCGGCACGAATAGTCCGATTGAAGTTCGGATCAGCGCCGAGGATCGGGCCGGCAACCGCGTCGAAGAGAAGGCCAACTTCAATCCTGGCGATCCGTCAGGCAAGTCGTTTCCCGATTCCTCGAACTCAACCTCGCCGACGCGGCCATCGAATCCAAACATCCGCCTGGTGAATAGCCAACGAATTGCGCTCAACTACGAAATCAAGGAAAAAGGTCCGTCAGGAGTGTCCGCGATCGAACTGTGGTACACCCAAGACGCAGGCGGCCGTAATTGGCAGAAATGGAAAGAAGAAGACGGTACAACACCGCCGCCGTTCGTTGTGGATGTCAACGGCGAAGGTCTTTATGGTTTCACGCTCATCGTACGTAGCGGCGTGGGCCTCGGAGAGCGCGCACCCCAGGTTGGCGATCAACCGCAGGTCTGGGTTGAAGTGGACCTCACTAAGCCAACCGCGCGATTAACGTCGGTGGACGTTGGCCGGGGGACTGAAATGGGCCGATTGACCCTTCGCTGGGTGGCCAGCGACAAAAGTCTGGGGCCACAACCAATCACCCTTTCCTACGCCGAACAGCCGCGCGGACCATGGACGCCGATCGCAGCCAACATCGAGAACAACGGTACGTACGTCTGGCACATGCCGAAGGAAGTTCCGTACCAATTCCATGTACGCGTGGAAGCGGCTGACAAGGCCGGAAACGTTGGTTCCGACGAAACTCCGAAGCCGGTCATTGTCGACCTGTTCCACCCCAAAGGGGTCATCGTAGGCGTTGAGCCAATGAGTAAGTAAGCTGCACATCCTTGCATTAGTTCGATTTGACTCACCTATCATAGCTTCATGCCATGGCCGGTGTCCGAATATCTGCTGAAAGGCCTGTACCTCGGTCTCCTTGTCTTCGTCGCACTACAGGAACCGAGTGGCGCCACGACTGCACTCGCCGCTGCACTAACGCTTGGCGGCCTGCTTCTTGCCCTAGCCATCGGTGCGTTTCAGAAGTTGCGCCAGGGTTATGAAATAAGAGGCCGCGTCGCCGCGTTCGTGGTTGTCGTTATCCTGGATAGTCCCTTTTTGGTTTATGCCGGCTGCTTGCTAGGGATCGCAACGGCCGCCGTCGTTGTGAAGGGCGCGGATAACACGTTGCTGGCGATCTGTGCGATTGGCGGCCTGGCGTTGGGTGTCGTGTTTTGGTTGATTCGGCGCGTGACTGTCGGCTGGACGCGCTTCGCACTCTGCCTGCTTCTGGCCGCCGGGGCGGTTGCGGCGTTACTGTACTGCTTTCATCATTTCGAGTTGCTCGATAACGCGCAACGACGCACGGCGTTCGGCCTTCGAATGCTGATCGGCTTACCGTTGTTCTACCTCCTTACATTCGCAGCCACGGCGGAAGAGACCGAAATTGAGATTGGTGGAGTGTGCGCCGCTCTCGGTCTCGCCATGTGGATGATCACGCCGTCCAATTTTGCGTATCAAACGACCGGGTTGTTGCTGGCGGCGGCACTGTATATGGTCTACACCATGCGGATTCTTCCGGGCCTCCGCGTCTTCAAGCACGTTCTCCGCGGTATTACACAAGCGCGAATTGGACGATATCTGCCGGCCTTCATCGAATTCCGCCGGGCACTTGCCCTCGATGCGAATAACAAGTTAGCGCGTGAGGGCCTTTGGCGACTACACCGTTCGCTGGACCTCAACCAACTCACTAATGATCCGCGAATGCGAGACTTGGTCGACTACGGCATGTGCTTAGACCGCGTGTCTGCACTGTTGCTCGAAGCCGGGCCGACATCCGATCAACTAGCTGAAGCAAACAAACTTCTGGACCTGATTCACAATCAAAGACCGTTGCTTGCTCCGGTTGTTCACTATTGGCGCGCGGTCGCCGCTACGCATTGTAAACAGTACGACGACGCCGCCGCGGAACTTCGCCAGGTCCTCGACCCTAGTCGCTACGCCGCGGACGATTCGAATCGTGCCGCGGTACTCGCCAAAGCGTGGCAACTTGCGTTAACTCTGCACCCCGAACTCAACCGGCGCGTAGGCAGTCCAGAGCTCGCGCTGCCCGGTCGACGGATGGAAGCCATCGGCGCAGTCGAGTGCCATCTTGCTGCAAGTCCCAACGACCCAACCATCTGGGATCTGAAACGCATCGTCTACAGCACGGTAACTGAGGCCGAGTTCCGGGACGCGTTGAATCCCAAATCGGCCTTACCGGAGTTTGACTTTGAATACGCCCGACAGCTCGGGCTAGCACTCATTCATGACAACGGCCATTGGCGGCGCGGCGCGGAGTACTTGCGAATCGCAGCGGTTGGACTCCCCGCCGAAGCGCCCTCCATACTAATGAACGTTGCGGAAGCCCAACAACGGGCCGGCCAAACATCTGATGCCTGGATCACTTACGAAGCAATCGCTGCCGGCGGCAAGGATTACGGGCCGAAGAACCTCGGCGACGCAGAAAAGCGTGCTTACTTCTCAGTTGTCAAGTCGCTTGCGGAAGAGATGCGCAAGCGTGGAGATACGGACGCCGCCATCGCGCATTATCATCTCTACACCGAGTCGGTTGCTAGCGGTCTGGAAACGCTTCGCATTCTTGCCGACCTGTACGAACAGAAGGGCGACGTCTTCGGCGCACTACGAGTGGTTGAGCAAGCACTTCTCTACAACCCGCGCGATAAGGACATCCTCGAACGAAAGGACCGATACTATTATTCGACATCTCCCGATGAGCTACGAAGCCGGCTTGATTCCGTTCGATCGTATTTCGACGCCGACTACTGCCTGAACAAGAGCCGATCGCTGATTGACGCCAAGAACACCGAACTCGACGTGGTGGACTGGGGTCAGCATCTCGCCGAGCTAGCGATCATTGCCCGCCCGGAAAGCATCGCCGCAGCGGTGACTCTGGCGCGGGCTCAGCGACGTAGAGGTGAAGTAGAGAAGTATCGCGCGGCGCTGGAGGAAATCTACACCGACAAACCCACCGCGTTTGCTTCTTCCGCCGAGGAGGATGCTTGGTATCTTGCCTGCCGATTGCTGGGAGATACGTATTTGAATGAAGCCGCGCGACCGGACTTGGCAGTGGCTTGCTTTCAGGCATACCGGAAATGCTCCAAGAGCGGCGCCGACACACTTTTCAAGCTAGGCCAGGCATACGAGCAAATCGGTGATCGAGTCCGGGCGGCCAAGTTCTACGAGCATGTCACGGCCTACGACAAACATCCGTTGGCGCCGGACGCGAAGGATGCTTTGTATCGATTGAAGACGCCGGGGTGAATTCAACCGTCGGCCGGCGGGACAGCGTGCGGTTTCTGAAAGACCTCCAACAAGGCAGAGTGCAACGGGCCGTTGGTCATCAGTGCGTCAGGCGTATACGGATCGAACGGGCTGCCGTCGACGTTACTCACCATTCCACCGGCTTCACGCACAAGCACTACGCCTCCCGCCACGTCCCAGGCATGGTTGTCGAAGGCCCAGAAGCCGTCGAATCGTCCCGCTGCCACGTAGGCGATATTCAGCGCCGTCGATCCCGTTCTTCGGAGTGACCGTGCACTAAGCGAGAGCCGATTCCACCATTCAAGGGTATGTTCATGTCCACGCAAATCGGGAGGGAAACCCGTCGCGAGCAGCGCTTCGCCGAGCGTCTTCGTCTGGCTCGTTTTCAAAGGCCGATCGTTAAGCCAGGCGCCCATCCCGGCCGCCGCTGAAAACAACTCCTGCCGTGATGGATCTAGAATAACACCTACGACCAATTCACCGGCCAATTGCAGTCCGATCGACACGCAGTACAACGGGCAATCGTGCACGTAGTTCGTGGTTCCATCGAGCGGATCGACGATCCACGTAGGAGGCGAATCAGGCCCCGGCCGAGCTAACGGTGCCTCGTCCTCTTCACCGAGAAAATGGTGATACGGGAAATGGCCTCCTAAGAACTCTCGAATGGTGCGTTGTGAATCCAAATCCGCATCCGTGACAAGATCGGCGCGCCCTTTTTCACGGACTTGAAAACGCCGACGCCATTTCTCGAGAACCTCGGCTGCGCGTTGCGCCGCCTCCCGGGCGGCATCGAGATAAGCAGCAATCGTCTCTGCCGATGGCATCGATCACACCCTCTTCCGCCCAATCGAAATCGAACTGTGCTATTGTCCCCTTGACGCCGCACTACGGCAACACAGAACTGCCAATCACGTGCCTGGATTTGCGTGGGAGGGGTTTTCGACTTACGGTTTATTCAGGTACCGTTCCGTTTTGAAGCTCGTCCGCGACCGACCGGAAGGAGCAAGTTTATGGTGGCGCCGGCATCCGGCCAGGAATTCTTCGATCTCGTTCGCAAGAGCGGCCTGGTAGACGCACGCCGCCTCGATACCTATGGTGCGGGAATCGGCGCTGATGGGCTTGCAGACGACGTCAAAACGACGGCGCGTCAATTTATCCGCGACGGGCTGCTAACCAACTTCCAGGTCGGCCAACTCCTTCAGGGAAAATGGCGCGGGTACACCTTCGGTAAGTATCGCGTGCTCGAACGTCTGGGTTCCAGCGCCAACAGCAACGTCTATCTTTGTGAACACCTGGTCATGCACCGCCGCGTCGCGGTCAAGGTTTTGCCGACGGTGAAAGCCGAGGACCCCGGCGCATTGGCAAGATTCCACCGTGAAGCACGCGCCGCTGCGGCACTGGATCACGTCAACATCGTCCACGCCTACGACAGCGACCAGGATGGCGATCTGCATTTCATCGTCATGGAATACGTCGACGGCTTCAGTCTCCAGGAAATCGTTCAGAAACATGGAGCACTGAGTGTTCGACGTGCGGCCCATTACATGAAGCAGGCTGCCGCCGCACTGCAGTGCATTCACGACAGCGGCTTACTTCATCGAGACATCAAGCCGGGCAATCTGCTGTTGGATCGATCAGGAGTGATTCGAGTCCTTGACCTGGGCTTGGCGCGCTTCTACCAAGATAATCTCGACGAATTAACTCAAAAATACGACGCCAACAATATTCTCGGCACGGCCGATTACTTGTCACCGGAGCAGGCGCGTGACAGCCACGATGTCGATACACGCACCGACATCTACAGTCTCGGAGCAACCTTCTATTTTCTGTTATCGGGTCGGCCTCCGTTCGACGGAAAGACTGTGACGCAGAAACTAATGGCCCATCAACTCAAGGAGCCGACGCCCTTACGGGAGCTTCGGCCAAACATTCCCGAGGGATTGGCCGCCATCGTGAACCGAATGATGGCCAAAGACCCGGCGAAACGTCATCAAACGCCGGATGAGATCATCAAGTCGCTCGCTCCGTGGACGGCAGAACCGATCGCCGCTCCGCCTGAAGAGGAAATGCCAAAACTCTGCATTGCAGCCCAGTTGGCTGGAACGCCGGAGTCCCAGCCACGTCGCGATTCCGACGTGGCGAAAATACGCGCGTTGGGCCGACCCGAGGCGATTGCGGTTGGCGCCAAGCCTACGGCGCCGACAGCGGCGGAATTGAACGGCTGTGGCCGGAGTTCGAGCGATGTGTGCATTCTTCCGCGGCCCGTGTCGACGGACGAAGTTGTTGTCCCCGCCCCTGCAGCGGAGACGGATAATGCCCTGCCCCGTGTCGACACTCAGCGTGATCTACCGCGAACCGGAACTTGCCCATCCAGACAGCGACAACGGGTCCGAGCCCGGAATCGGCGCTTTTGGATCGTAACGTCAGCGGCGGTCTTCTTAGCGTCCGTGTTGGGAACTACGATCGCGATCATCGCACTTCGTTAACAAGTCCTGTCGCTTCAGTCATCGCCGCTCACCCTTTCCGCGGTTGGAATTCCCTTCTGATTCGGCTACGATTATCCAAGTATCATGACTCCGTTTTCCAGCCTGCGCCTTGTCTCACTTCCCTGAGGTCAAACTACATGCTTTCTGCATTTTGGGTTCGCCCCGTCATCGCTCTTTTGGGCATCTGCTCTTTCGCAAGCCTTGTTGAATCGTTGCCTCCCGACGAACCGGCGCCACATCCCGGTGTTGTAGCCACGCTCAAAGGACACACCGAAACCCTTTATGCGATTGCGTTCAGCCCCGATGGCAAGTATGTGTTGACCGGTAGCTTTGACAAGATGCTGAAGCTCTGGGAGACAACCACCGGAAAAGAAGTAAAGACCTTCGGGGGAACGGCCGGCCATCAGAATCTGGTGCTGTGCACCGCCTTCAGTCCCGACGGGCAGATGATGGCATCCGGTGGTTCCGACAATACGGCGAAGATTTGGGACGTCCCTGGAGTCGGGTTTGCACAGGAGTTGACTGCCGCCGACGTCGTCAACGGTCTAGCCATGAGTCCCGATGGGCAACGCGTCGTCGGCGCCGGCAAAAACGGCACGATCACCGTTTGGTCAAGCGCCGATGGCAAGCAGGCGCTTAGCCTTGCCGGACACGCGGGGCCGGTCAACGCGGTAGCGATGAATGCCCAATCACTCGTAAGCGGAGGCAGTGATGGAACAATCCGCTACTGGAACCCAGCAGATGGTAAACCCATTGCGGTCGTGAATGCACCCGTTTCGCCAATAACCGGCCTCGTGCTACATCCAACTGCGCCCGCGGCCTACAGTACGGCCGACGACGGCACGCTCAAGTTTTGGCAACTACCCGTGCCACAGCCGCGTGCCCTCACGGCACACGCCGACCGAGTGACGGCGGTTGCGTTATCTCCGGACGGCAATCAAGTTGCAACAGCCGGCGCTGACAAACTCATTCGAGTTTCCAACTTTGCCGATGGAAAACCCATTCGCGAATTCGCGGGCGCCGCGGGACCCATTCAATCCATGGCGATGTCGCCCACGTTCATGGCCGCGGGGACTGCCAATGACCACCTGGCGCTTTGGAATGCGGCGGATGGCAAGTTGATCCATCAAATTGTCGCGCACGCCGGCCCGGTGACCGGTGTGGCAATTCACCCGCAGAATACGCAAATGCTGACCGTGGGGAGTGACGGAAGCATGAAGGTATGGACGTTGCCTCCGACTTCGCCGCGAGCATTAGCGCATCCGGAGGCAGTGCTGTCGGCCACGGTGTCTCCCGATAGCCAACGGCTCATTACAGGTGGCGGGGACAAGATTGTTCGCATATGGAATCTCGCCAACAACACGGTAGAGCGGCAATTCGTCGGCCACTCCGGCCCTGCTACGGCAACGGCAATCAATGCGAACGGACAAATCCTTGCCTCGGCAGGCGGCGACCAGACCATCCGGTTTTGGGATCAAGCAACCGGGAAGGAAAAGTCAGTCATCGGCGCACATGCCGCCGGCGTAACTTCGCTTAGTGTCAATGCTGCCGGCACAATGGCCGTGAGCGCTGGACCCGACGGTACGATCAAGTTTTGGAAAATTCCAGATGCGCCACCGAAGGTCCTGGCACACCCAGACCAAGCGACTTGTGCGGCGATAAGCCCGGACGGAACCAAGCTGCTTACTGGCTGTGTCGACAAGCAAGTTCGACTGTGGAATCTGGGCAATGGTAATGTCGAACGAACGTTTCCGGCTATGGGATTGGCTATCCACTCCGTCGCATTCAATCATGATGCAACGCAGGTCGCAGCCGGAGGCGCCGACAAGTCGCTCATGGTTTGGAACGCCGCAGATGGCAAAGAACTTCGTAAGATCGCCGACTTGCCGGCGCCGGTTCAGTCCGTCGCTTTTGCTCCTCCCGGTTCCACACCGCCATCCGTGATTGCCGCCGGCTGTGGCGACAACGTCATTCGCCTCTTCGACGTGGCTCAGGGCACGGAGATCAAGAAGCTTGCGGGCCATACCGGCCCGGTCAACGCTGTCGCCTATAGTCCCAAGGGCGATTTGATTCTGTCGGCCGGCAACGACGGCAGCATTCATGTGTGGAACGTGGCGGACGGAATGAGCAAGGCGAAACTGGACTATGGCTCGCCTGTCACGAGCTTGAGCATCACCAAGGACGGCGGGCGCGTTGCCGTAGGCGGTGCTGGAAAAGCGGTCAAGATCTTTACCTTGGCTGACAACAAACTTGTTGCGACGATCGACACCCCGGCCGAAGTTCGTGGACTTGCGTGGAACGCCGATGGAAGCCAGGTCCTAGTCGGCGGTGCCGATAACTTCGCTCGAATTTACAGCGGGAACGGTAAGCTCATCGAGTTCTTCTCGCACGAGGGCCCTGTCACCGCAGTGTCGTTCTTTCCCGATGGCAAGCGGATTGCGACCGCGAGCGCTGACAAGTCCGCTCGGCTTTGGACTCCCTCATTACTTTGGCAGGGCGAACACGCAGGGGCCGTTCGTCACGTCAGCTTCAACGCCAAGGGCGACATCGTGATCTCCGCCGGTGACGACAAATCCGTCAAGGTTTGGAACGCCGCGGACGGCACGCTGTTTCGGTCTCTCGCCGCCCATGAAGGCGCCGTTACCGGCGTTGCGATTAGTCACGATGGAACGAAAATCGTGTCGGCGGGCGCCGACAGTAGGGTTAAGGTATGGCTGATGGTACCTACCATGCCGGGTGGGCCGCTCGACCAACCGACTATGACCATTGCCCTCGCCGGCGCTGCCGAAAAGATGGCCTTAAGCCCGAACGGCACACGGCTAGCCGTCAGCTATGCGGCCCAACCCGCATCTCGGACCGCGCTCTACGATCTCGCCAATGGCAAGTTGCTCATCGGCAGCGACAACCCGGGAAAGGTGCACTCGTTAGCTTTTCTCGGTGATAACCGCACTCTCGTGTCGGTTGGAGATGACAAACACGCTCGGCTTCAAGACATCCCGGTGGCGTATGTCGTGGATGCCCATGCCGGTGGAACAACCTCCGTCGCGTATCACAGCAACGGCACGCAGGCACTAACGGCGGGCGCGGACAAAACGGTCAAACTTTGGAATCTTCCCGCCGGGCAGGCGCCCGCGGTCGCACAAACCCTTGGACCCGTCGCAGAACCCATCATCAGTGCTACGTACAACCGCGACTTCACGCAAATCGGCGCAGCATTTGGAAACGCAGTCAAAATTTGGAACGCGGCAGACGGCAAAGAAGTGCTGGCGTTGAATCATCCAGGGCCCGTTAAGTCTTTTTCATTCAGCGTCGACAAGTCCAAACTGGTAACGGGTGCAGCGGATGGACGGGCGCGCGTTTGGGACTTGACTACCGGAAAGGAATTTCAAGCATTCACTCTCGCCGGCACAGTTGACGCGATTGCCTTTCACAACAACAACTCAGCCATAGTCTGTGGAAGCGCCGACAAATCCGTCACCATTCAAACGGTGTCTCTGGTGAGATCGTTACAAGCCGCCGGCAGTCCGATTCGTGCGTTGGCCATCACGCCGAATGGATCACATGTCCTCACTTCCGACGACAAGGAAGTGCGTTTGTGGACCACGGCCAACGGCGCCAAGGAGCCCAGATCGTTCGCCGGTGCTACCGCTCCAGTCCACGCCGTGGCCGTTTCAAAGAACGGCAATCTGGTAGCTGTCGGCGCCGCCGACCAAATCGTTCGCCTCTATACTTTCGCGGACGGCAAGCAGATCGCCGAATTCAAGTGCCCTGCACCGGTCCAGAAGCTCGCCTTTAGTCCAAACAACCAAATGCTCGCGGCCGGCTGCGCGGACAAGTCTCTCTTATCGTGGAACGTCGTCTTCACACCCGGACAGCCCAACCCGCCGGATTTCGGCAAACCGGGACCAGCGTTTGCACACGATGCCGGAATCACCGATATCGCCTTTGAATCCGACACGCGATTCTATTCCAGCGGAGCGGACAAAAAGGTCCGCAAATGGAAGCTTGCCTCTGACGCCCCAATCAAGAATCTCGCACATCCAAATCTGGTCGACGCAGTTGCATTCAATCATGACAATACGCTCCTCGCTACGGGTGGCCACGACGGCACCGTACGCATTTGGGACGTTGCTAAAGGAACCCAAGTGCGCGAGATCAAGGCCCACACGACACCCGCCCCTTCGCCTGTCTACTGTGTCGTTTGGAGCAGCGACAGCAAGCAACTTGTATCCGGCAGCCTCGATCGGAGTATAAAGCTTTGGGATGCAGCGAACGGGAACATGGTTCGTGAGTTCAAGCCCTACAAAGAAAAGGAATTCGACAAAGGTCATCGCGACGGTGTCTTCTGCGTGGCACTGACTCCGGACAGCAAGTTTCTTGTCTCCGGGAGCAGCGATCACACCCTGAAAGTGTGGAACGTCGCCGACGGCTCGGTCGTGCGCGAATTGATAAACCCCAACACGCCCGCTCCGGCTGGACTTCCCACGCCGCCTCCCGCTCATCCGGGATGGATCTACAGCGTTCGTCTTTCTCCCGACGGCCAAAAGATCATCAGCGCCGGCAATGCGCCGAAGAACAGCGGCTACCTGGCTGTTTGGAACCTCAGTGACGGAAAGTTTTTGCACGGCGAGCAACTGCCGTTGGGACCGATCTATTCCCTGGCCGTATCGAACAACGGTGAACTGCTCGGACTGGCATGCGGCCCCCGAGTGCGACAATTACCCGATGCCAATGCCTATCTACTAAAGATGCCTGTACCAAAGTAAGTTGCCCTTCGCCGACCCGGAGACATACCGGATAATTGGATGATTCGCGCACTCGTTTTCGATTTTGGCAAAGTCGTCGCATTTTTCGACCACCGACTCGTGACGAAACGTCTCGTTCCGCACGGCACTTTCGATCCTGATGAGTTTCACAGTTTCCTCTGGGGTGGTGCGCTGGAAGACGACTACGAATCGGGTCGAATCGCCTCGGAGATTTTCCTGCAACAGGTTCGAAAACAAGCTTGCCTACGCTGTTCCGATGATGAACTCGCCCGGGCGTATGCCGATATCTTCTGGCCCAACGTCGAAATGGATGAATTCATCCCGCAGCTCAAGCCTCATTACCGACTCGTCCTGGCCAGCAATACATCCGAACTACACTCGCGCCAGTTCCGGAAACAATTCGCAGCCACCTTGCAGCACTTTGATGCCCAGGTTCTCTCTCACGAGGTGGGGGAACGAAAACCCAGCGCAGCGTTCTACGAACACTGCCGGCAGCATGCGGGTTGTCCGGCCGAAGAATGCGTTTTCATTGACGACCTCCTCGCAAATGTTGACGGGGCAATAGCATGCGGCTGGCACGGCATTATGTATACCGATATTGCGGACTTACGGGATCGCTTGGCACAATTGGGCGTCCATCCGACACCGTCGAGGTAAGTGCGTTCGAGAGTTTTTGTAGATGATTTCACTTGAAGAGGTCCTTGCCGCAAGGCTATCGATTCATGGCGAAGCTCGGACCCTGTATGGAATCCACGAAGACCTTGCAGTGCTGCTCGACCGCGAGCTCTGCCCCGAGCACGTGACATTGGAGACAGGCGCCGGAAGAAGCACTCTCGTAATACTGCGGAAGGGAGTTCAGCGTCACATTGCCATTCAGCCCGACCCGGTGGAATTCGACGGGATTCGAAAGTTCTGCGCGGACAACGGCATTCCTGATTCGGCGTTAGACGCCAACGTGATGCGGTCGCAGGATTATTTCGTCTCGGCCACGCTTCCCGAACTTGACATGGTCCTGATCGATGGCGATCATTCTTTTCCGACGCCGTTTCTTGATTGGTATTTCACCGCGGACGTACTGCGTGTCGGTGGTTTGATGTGCGTCGACGATACGGATATCCTAACCGGGACGATACTGGCCGACTTCATGCAAGCCGACCCAAAGTGGAACCTCGTCTTGCGACATCCATCCGGGCGCTTCGCCGTGTACCGAAAGGTGAAACATCCGATACACGAAGATCACTGGGGTTTTCAGCCGTTCCTTACCAACGGTTATCCCGTTCGGTCGCTGCGAATAGTCTCACGACGATCAGGTTGGTTGCCGAGTAGAATAAGGGAGGCAGTGAGCGCCCCATTCCGACGACGAAGAACGTAGCCAGTCCAACAATTGGAGAAGGGTCAAGGAAACGTGCCGGACCGCCCAAGAAAAAGAGGATTACAAGGAGGTTCGAAGTGCTCGACATCGCGATTGTTGAAGGAATCCGGTCCCCATTCGTCAAAGCATTCGGCCCGCTGGCATCCACGCCGGCACACGAGCTCGGCCGTGATGTCACTATCGCGTTAATGACACGGGCGGGCGTCCGGCCCGACCAAATCGATCAAGTGATATTCGGAAACGGAGCGCCGCCGCCGGAAGCACCGAACCCGGCACGCGTGATCGCACTTCTTGCCGGCATTCCACAAGACCGCATCGCACACACGGTTCAGCGGAATTGCGCGTCGGGGATGGAAGCGATTACCAACGCCGCGCAGATTCTCCAACTCGGCGAAGCGAAACGAATCGTCGCCGGCGGTACGGAGAACATGAGCCAAATTCCGTTGTTGTTCAATCGTTCGGCCACCGGCTTGTTCTTGCAGCTTTACCGGAGCAAGGGAATGTGGTCGCGATTGAAATCCATGCTGAAGTTCCGGCCCCGGCACTTTACACCGTTGCCGGCAGCCAAAGTCGGCCTCACCGATCCCGTTTGTGGCCTCATGATGGGTGAAACCGCCGAGGTCTTGGCGGATGACTTCGGCATCACGCGCGAGGATCAGGACCGATATGCCCTCGAGAGCCATCGCAGGGCCAGCGCGGCGCAGAAAAGTTGTGTATTGAGTGAGGAGATTGCACCGCTCACTCCAAACGGCGGCGCACCGGTCAAGGAAGACATCGGTCCGCGGGCGAATCAAACGATGGAAGCGCTCGCCAACCTGAAGCCTTTCTTCCGGCCGAGCAACGGCACCGTGACCGTGGGCAACTCCTGTTCGATAACCGACGGCGCCGGCGCTCTCTTGATGATGCCTGGTGGGCTCGCACGTGCCGAAGGAATCACACCCCTCGGGTACTTGCGTGGCTACGCATATGCGGGTTGCGAGCCCAAACGAATGGGACTCGGGCCGGCATTCGCCACGCACAAGCTTCTTGAGAAAACAAAGATCGCACTAAAAGACCTCGACTTGATTGAATTGAACGAAGCGTTTGCGGCTCAGGTCATCGCATGCCAAAAGGCCTTTGCATCGAAAGAGTTTGCCCAGAAACAACTCGGGCGGTCGCAGGCGCTCGGCGAGATCGACCCGGATAAGTTGAACATTAACGGCGGCGCCATCGCCCTGGGGCACCCAGTCGGCGTGACGGGAATCCGCCTCGCGCTAACGTTACTAAAGAATCTTCGACGCCGTAATCAGCAACGCGGCTTGGCAACACTCTGTATCGGTGGTGGACAAGGTGGGGCGATTCTAGTGGAACGCGGATGACCGCAGCAAAAGGAGTCTGACGCATGGCAGCGAGTGTGACTACTGAGAATCGGCCGGGCGGGATACGGTTGCTTTGGGTCGATGTGGACGGCCGTCCGCATAACGTCCTGAATCGGAATGTAATGAAGGAGCTGGAAACCGCATTCGATAATGCGGCCCGCTCTTCAGATACCCGGTTACTCGCCATCCTGAGTCGAAAGCCTGGCGGTTTCTTTGCCGGCGCGGATTTGCACGAATTCAAGGATGTCCAAGGCGCGGCGGACGCGACAGCCATCTCTCACAACGGCCAATTGCTGTTCAACAAACTCAGCCAGCTACCTTTCCCGACCGTCGCCGTCATTCATGGGATATGCCTGGGAGGCGGGCTGGAACTGGCACTCGCATGCGACTATCGGATCGTCGTGGATCAGCCGACAACCTCTCTCGGATTGCCCGAAGTCCGATTGGGGATTTTGCCTGGATGGGGAGGCACGCAACGACTCCCGCGAACCATCGGAATCGAGCGGGCCATCAGCGTCATACTTCAAGGAAAGATGCTCGATGCCGGCGCGGCGTACCGGTGGGGTCTCGCCGATCGAATTGTAAAGTCAACCGATGAAGCGGTCGCTCTTCTCTCGAACGAACTTGGCCGACAATTACAGCAACAAGGCAAGCGGCGGCCGGATGGAACGCCGGCACGCTCGTGGCGTCAACGATTATTGGAAAGAAATCCACTCGGTCGTTGGCTGCTCTTCCGTGGCGCGCGACGAATCGTGGAACGGAAGGCGCCCGACGACATGCCCGGCCCACTCGAAGCCCTCGAAGCGATTCGCGTCGGCTTGACGAACGGCATGGAGGCTGGGCTGCGTTATGAGCGCGAAGCGATTGGTCGTTTGGCCACGACACCGGCATGTCGCAACTTGGTTACGCTTTACTTTCTGAACGAACACGCCCGCAAAGGGCCGGAAGCCTCGCCAACGGCAAACGGCAAGCCGTCACGCGCCATCAAGAAGATCGGCGTCGTCGGCGCCGGGACAATGGGCGCGGGCATCGCGCAACTGGCGGCGGTAAAGGGCTTCGATGTTGTCGTTCAAGAAGTCAACGACGCGGCGCTTCAGGCCGGAGTCCAAAAAATCGAAGGCTTGTTCCGAAAAATGGTTGAGCGCGGCCGTATGACGCAGGAAGAGGCAAACCAGAAAATCGCCCGCATGGGGAAGACGACCGCTTGGAAAGGCTTCAATGACGTAGACCTCGTAATCGAGGCCGTCATAGAAGACCTGAATCTCAAGAAGAACGTTTTCCGCGAGCTAGAAAACCGCACACGACCGGACACGATTCTGGCGTCCAACACGTCGTCGCTCTCGGTCGCAAAGATCCAAGCCGGAACGAATCGCCCTCAAAGAATTGCGGGTCTTCATTTCTTCAACCCCGTTCACAAGATGATCTTGGTTGAAGTCATCTGGGGACCCCAAACCGAGCGCACGCTTATTCCAGAACTTTCCCATTTCGCCGCCGAACTTGGGAAAACGCCGGTGGTAGTCCGAGATAGCACCGGCTTCCTCGTTAACCGGATCCTGTTCCCCTATCTGAACGAAGCGGGTTTACTGGTTGCCGAAGGGATGCCGGTCCAACAAGTGGATCGAATCATGGAGCGCTTCGGCATGCTGATGGGGCCGTTGCGGCTGCTCGATGAGATTGGCCTCGATGTCGCCGCCCACGTTGCCGCCACAGTGGCACCCGTTTTCGGTGAGCGATTGCGGCCACACCCCGGACTCGAACAAATGGTGAATCGCGGGTGGCTTGGGAAAAAGAGCGGCGCCGGCTTCTATCAATACGACGGCAAGAAAAAAGGCGTAATCAACGACGAAGCTAGAGCGTTGATGAGCGCGTCTTCCTCCCAGTCAATTCCGAGCCTGTTGGAAGCTCGTGAACGACTCGTCCTGCCGATGGTGAACGAGGCCGCGGAGTGTCTGGCAGAGGAACTCGCCGCTGGCGCGGACGGAATCGACTTGGCAATGGTTCTCGGCACCGGCTGGGCGCCGCATCGTGGAGGCCCCCTGCGATATGTCGATGACCGCGGAGCGGCGGATGTGGTTCGGAAATTCGAGGAGCTTTCGCGGAATTACGGGGCACGGTTTGAGCCCGGCGCCGAGTTGCGCCGCTGTGCCCAGACCGGAGAAAAATTCTACCGCTTCGTGGACGATCTCCAACTGGCCGCAAAGGTCTGATCGCATTCATTTCCCAAATACAATGAATTCACTTACGCGCTTCACCAGCCCGAAGTGCGGGCCATGCTCTGCCATGCCGGCGCATCGGGCGGTTTAACCTATCGAGTTTGTCGATGCATTCCGCCAACTATGACGTGGTAATCGTAGGCGCCGGCGCCGCAGGGTTGACTGCTGCCATCGGCCTGGCTCGTGCTGGGTTTACCGTGGCCGTCGTAGAGGCCGGCGCGTTCCCCGGCGCCGAGAATTGGTCTGGATGTGTTTACTTTGCCGAAAACCTCGCGCATCCGGAAATCCTCGGCCCGGAGGGTGTGGAAGCGTTGGCGTGGGAACGCCGGCTGGTGGAACGCGGCTTTTTCGCCACTGACGGCCAGAGCCTTCTGGGCATGACATACCGCGACCCGAAGGCGTTTCGAAACTGCTACACCGTGTTACGGCCGATTTATGATCAGCACCTTGGTCAGATCGCCATCGGCCTCGGCGTCGCGCTCTTGAACGACACAACCGCCGAGAGCTTGATCCGCGACAAGGAAAGAATGGTCGGAATCTGCACGCAGCGCGGCCCACTGTACGCCGACCTCGTATTCCTCGCGGAAGGCGATGCGTCACACCTGGTTACCCGTGAAGGCTACGAACGATTCACTGATCCCCGGGAAGCCCCGAAATTCCTGCAAGGTATCAAACAAGTCATCGAGTATTCGCCCGGCGACATTGAGAAGATGTTCGGTGTGAGCGCCGAGGAAGGCGTGGCGTACGAGATATTGGTTCGCAACGGCACGCTGCACGGCAAGCCCGTTCATTTGAACATGGGCGGCTTCGTCTACGCCAATCGCCAAAGTCTGTCCGTGGGCTTGGTACTTCCTGCGGATAATTTGAATCACCATTTTGACGGCGACCCGAACCTACTCATCGAGTGGTTTGAGAATCTGCCGGCACTCCAACCGTGGCTGAAGGACGGTCGACGCGGCGTCTTTGGCGCAAAGATTATTCGCGGAGGCGGCGCAAGGATGTACCTACCCTCATCGATCACGGCCTGGCCATTGGCGGCGCCGCAAGTGCGATCGGCATCGATTTTCCCTATCCGAATTTCACCGGCCCCGCCACAGCAATGGGGTTGCTACTGGTGCAGGCTGCCCGACGCATCCGTGAAGAGCGAACCGGGTACACACGTGAAGCGCTGCAGCGGCACTACTTGGAGCCGTTACAGCGAACACACTACTGGCAGGACGTCGAATTCCTGCGGAGGTGGCCTGGATACGTCAAGCGCACTCGATTCTTTTTTGATGCGCAGATCGACCTGGCGTTGCGTACGGCGTATGTGTGGACTCGGCCGGATCGATGGTTCATATCGAAATGGACCAATTGGCTCCGGATGGTCGGCCACGTCGCTGGACCGATGCGCATTCAGATGATCCGCCATGACCTTCGACACCTGGCGCATGCATTACGGATGCGGGATGTTGCGTATCGACCCGCCATCAGCCGACTCGTAGTAGATGGCACGGTGAACGCGTTGCGAGACATGTTTCGCCGGCCGCGCGCGAATCTCCCAGCGGCAGGGGACCTCCGATTGCATTACACCGCACCAGGCGGCGCCGAACCACAGGGGTCGCCACCGTGGCTTTTGCGCCATTGGTTTCGGCGAATCGCACCTGTCGCCGCGGCGGCGGCGCAGCGGGTTTACACCAACGACGACACGCCGCTTCTGGATAAGCTCCCGCGCGTCAGCCGGCTTCTCGCACGCCAGGTAAACCTACTCGACCTGCTCGGCATTGCCGCCATTGCACTGGCCACCAGTGTCATGGCATTCGGCATGCATGTCTGGGACCGCGTGCGAGAATGGATGAGCGGTCGACGACTTAGCCACCCGCTGCGTGGTTTCTATCGCCGGTACGTTGGCGACGTCCAGCGAACCTGCGACCTGACCCCGACGATTCCCCTCGCAGCACGGCGCTGGGAAGAACGTCTCGCGCGATTGCCGTATCGCACGGTAAGGAGCTCCCATATTCATATTTCCTGGCCCCAAAATCTGGCTGAGAAGAACGAAGTTGTCCATGAGGGCCTTTGGCATGTGTGCCCTGCTCATGTCTACGAAGCACGTGTCGGCCCGTCCGGTCAAGTTCAGGTAATCGCGAATTTCGAGAACTGCATCAAATGCGAAACGTGTTGGCGTGTCTCTCCACAGCTCGTGGACTGGGGGCGTGACGGCCGACATCGGTTTTCTTATGCGGTTTCTTCCCCGGTCGTGACGCGGGTTATGGACGCGGCTCACACTTCCGGAGCGGCTGCGCCGGTAATGCCCAAGTCGGTCAACTGGTGGACGGCGGAAGTCGAATCGATCAAAGCGGCGCTTTCCAGTGGAGTGCCCGACGACTTGCGCGAACGATTAGCGACCTTCGTCGCCAAGGCGCCACCGTTGATCCCCCGACTTGAGCAAAAGCTTCTGGAATTCGAAAAGGCCCTTTCTCATGAGCGGCGTACCGTAGATCGGCCACGCGCAGAGTACTTGGAAACGTTGGCCCGTTACGCTCAACAACTCGGCGAGCGGATCCAGGAACTGTTGGCGGAATCGACCAATGCGGCCAAAGAATCCGCATCGAACCTGACGATTCTCGATCCCATTCGTGAACTCATCTCGTCTATGGTGACGAAACTTCATGAGCGAACCGAGCGCACCTGGAATCAACACTACGCCTGGGCAGCCGGTGACGGACGACAAATTCGCTTTCACTATCTCGCCGGACTGCGCCGACTTACGGACGCACTTGCCGATGTCGGTAACCGAACTGAACCAGAATCTGGAGCTATTCAACCCTGGCTCCGAACCGAAGAGGATGCCGCGACGGTCGCGGACGAAATGGTGCGCTGGGTTGCCCGACTTGATGCCGTCCTTCCGCCTGGTTTATGGAAGAGCATAGATCGCGGTCAAGAACTACCGCGCGACGCGGATACGGTCTTGCGGAACCTGATTACCCACGTACCGCGGATTACCGTGGACGATTCGACCTCCTTGCATCCTCCCATTCGGAAGGCGATCCTTGCAGAACTTGGCCGGCGCGATCCATCGTTGGCCTATCGAGTTGCCAACCACCTTTGGGCTCGAGATGCTGCACAACTCGCTGCGGCATCCCCGGCGTGGAGCGACACGGCAGAACGACTGACTCGCGCTGACGAGTGGGCCTGTTTCGCTCTTGTCGATCCAAGCGGTGAGACCCTGTTCACTCCAGCCGTGGGAACCGAGTTGATTATTGCTCAGTTCCCGGACCATCTCGTAGCGATTCCCACGAAATCACAGGGAGTCTCTATCGAATCACTCCCCTCGTTGGGACTCCGCGGCGCCGGAATCTCCCGACTTAGCTTCAATGACATCGGCGCTTCCGAGAACTCAGTGCCGTTCGATTTGAAGGAAATTCGACGCGCACAGCAGATTCTCGCTGCCGCAGACCTGGTCGCGATTGCCAGCGGAATGGCGGATGTTCTATGTCGTCGGGCGATTGAACATGCAACCGGACGGGTCCAATTTCCCGGTTTGTTTCACGACGAGATGGCGCACGACACCATCGGCAAGTTCGGGGCCGTCAAGCGCATGGTCGCGGAGATGTCGGCCGGCCGATTCCTCATCGAGACTCTTTCGCACACCCTCAGCCCATGCGATTGGTCGTCGGCTGAACTCGAGAAGGCCTCGCTCGTGAAAGCGCTGATCGCGGAAGTACTGGGCACTTCGCCGGGCAGCATCTCCTATAACGCAGGCCAGGTGTTCGGTGGCACTGGATTCTCGGAGGACGACATCCTTGCCAAATACTATCGAGATGCCGCCGCCTGGCGATTTCTCGGAGTGCCCAACACGGAAGTGTACCGCCGTCATGGGAACGACCTACTGTCGAATTGGCGGTCCGACGGACAAAGTCTGGCATATCTATTGGAAGAGGGCGAGATTTTTGAGGAGTTGACACAGCGCAAAGCGCTCCAGGCGGAACTCGATGAAGTTCGCAACGCTCGCTCGCGGATTCGAAGTCTCGTGGCCGACTGGCAAGCAAATGGCCCCAAGGGAACGAATCACCATTCGTTTGCCTCATCAGAGATCGCTGAACTACTCGCACGACAAAATGCTTATCTGTTGGGAAGCAAGGCGCTCGTCTTGCGCACGCACGCCCGGCTGGAGGCTGGCCATGATGCGGAAACTCCCATCGCGTTACTCCGCGTTTGGCTCGAACGTGCGGCCGCGGCATTGACCGAATTCGAAGGCACGGTACGACACTGGTTGGATTCTCTGGAGCGAGTCGATGACCGACCATTAGTCGACCCGGCAAGCGGCTCCCCGTTAACAACGTACACCGCCTTTACCGCGTGCGCCAGTCCATACGACTCGGGTGATTTCCTCACACGCCGTGTTAGTCTCGATGAACCACGACTCGTGCCCGAAATGATTCAGACTGACCCGGAACTCGCCAAAACCAACCAAGAGATTCGCCGTCTGCTCGAAAATCAATTTGGAAAACGGCATGGCATGCCGTACGAGCGCTACATCGAACGCCAACATCGTCCCGATGAGGACGACCTCGATTTCTGCCGCCGGCACGGCTTCTTTCGCATGACGATTGCCAAAGAACTAGGCGGCGAAGGTCGCCGAAAGGTTGATTACTACCTCGTTGCGTCGAATACACAGCGAATGGTGGATGTGGGCATATCGCTTTCCATTCAAGTAAACACGGGACTCGGCACCACGCCGGTTTTCCTTGCCCGCTACAAGGATCTGCCTAAGGCGGAAAAGGAAGTCGGCGCTTTTGTGCGCGACACCGAATTTCAAAAGCGTTTCAGCGCGATGATCGGCGCCTTGGACCGATCTCCAAGCGTTCGCAATGTCGAGAGTTTACAGAAGCTGATCGAAGGACGCGTCCAACCGGTCGCAGCATTGAAGTCCCATGCTGCGGGATTTCTGAAAACATGGAAGCGAATCGCCGAACACATCCGGCAGGGTCAACCTGCCGCCGCCGTTCGAGCACAGTTCTCGTCCCTGGATCAAGCATGGGACCGTTTATGTGAATCGGCGTCCGAATTCCATGGCGAACTCCAGCGCCGCATCAAAGCCTGCGATCAATTCCTCCAATGGGTATCCCAGGGACAAATCTCCGCCTTCGCATTGACGGAACCTTCGGCCGGTTCCGATACAGCGCGCGTCGCGACACGTGCCCGGCTGCGCTCCGTCGCCGTCGAAGCCGACGCGAACGGTGTATTTCGCTTCACACCGTATGGCCGAACGGAACACCGGACCTTGCTCGATGCCCGCCGGCTGGAATTCCGGGGAGACCGAGTGTTCTATCGAGGGTCCGAGCAGGCCGACGCCGTCCCGATATCTTTTGACGAGTACGACTACGAAACCGACGATCCGAGTCGCACAAGATACTTGGATTTCGGATCGCGCAAGCTGCATTTCACGGACATTGCGCAGCTTCGAGAGCGCGACGGCAAGCTCTTGTACGACTACTGGGAAATCACCGGCGCCAAAATGTGGATCACGAATGGCCGCATGATGGGAATCATGTGCCTTTACGCCAAGACCGATGACGGCGTCACCGGTTTCATCGTGGATCGTCATGCCGAAGGGCTTATCGTCGGCAAAGACGAAGATAAGCTTGGCCAGTGTGGTTCGCCGACGAATGAGATCTCGTTGCAAATGGTGCGTGTCCCGCGCGAGAACGTCATGGGCTTGGAAGGACGCGGGCAAGTCAATGCACTCGAAACCCTCAACGTCGGACGGGCCGGCCTCGGCATGTCGGCGATGGCTCAGATGGAAGCATTGATCGAATGGAGCCGTTATTACGCCGGCCGACAGAATACCGGGGAGATTCCAGAATGGATTCGGTGGCGTCTCCAAAGGATGGAGGAGATTCGCTACACGTCGGAGGCATTGGCCTACGAGGTGGCTGGACGATTCGAGCATCCACAGACCAAGTCAGTCCGGATCGAGTCAGCGATTGCCAAGCTGCTCATCAGTGAGCTACTTCATCAAGTAATCGAGCTCGCGGAAGACATCCACGGTCTCGACGGACAGACGCAACGACATCTCGTCGAAAAGCGAAAGCGGGACGCGCGTGTCCTCACCATTTACGAAGGGACCAACGAGATCCAGCGGTTTTTCATCCTGCGCGATCTAGCATCGGAAGTGGCGCCCCGTTGGAAAGACGCACCCACGGTCTCAAAGCAAATGCACCAGGATGCGATCCACCTCGAATGGCTAAAAGGCGAACTACGACAGCGCGTTCAGTCCGCGTTGGCAGTTTTCGGTGCGAGTCTGGCACAGAATCCGAACCTACAAGCCAATTGCTTTATCCTCGCCGACGCCGCCGCATGGCTAAAAGCGGCGGATAGTACCTTGGGCCGAAACGCGTGGCTGGCTCGTCGCAGTTTATCCGACGAAGACGGAGAAGCCTCACCCCAATCCGAATTAGGCCGCAGTGCGCTGGCGAGGTGCTTTTGGGAAGTTCGCCATCGACTCAGTCGATTCGATGAAGAGTTGACTTTTCTCCGCCGTGGCTTTTACGCCCCGGAGGTTCGAGCCGCCGATTTGTTATTCGAGACCCAACATCAAGCTGCACTTGCATATCGATCGCACTGTCACATCGACAAACCGCTTTCCGTTTTGGTCTTGCTTGACGCCGCGACGGTTGCAGCGCCGCAACCGCTCGTCGTTAACGGTCGATTGTTGGAGGCTCATCGAACGTGGTCCGAGCCTGATCAGACCGCCGTTGAATCGGCATTACGGCTGAAGGACAGCGGCGGCGACAAGGTTACGATTCGCGTCGTCGCCTTTGGCAGCCGGGCCATGGCAGCGTCGCTTCGGGAATTGCTTAGCTGCGGTACTGACCAAGTCACTCTTATCGTTACGGATGACGATGCGATTACGCCGGACAGCGCTGCCGCTGCAATTGCAACTGTGGTTGGAGGTCCCAACCTCGACTTGCTTATCGGCGGTGCTGGTGAAACCGGTAGCCAAGACGGTCTCGTTGCCCGGTTAGCGGCCGAAATGTTGGGCGTGGCTCATGCCGGCACAGGAGCCGAGTTCACTGTGCAAACCGTAGAGGGCGCCGAGAGTGTCGTACTTACTGAACCGGGCGGGCAGAACCGACGAATAAGGCCGCTTCCCGCCGCCATTGCCGTCAACGCAGGTGCGCCGCTCAGGGCGTTTACCATCGAAGGCTATTTCAACAGTCTACCGAAGTCGGTCGAAATTGTTCGTTGGCCGAAAAAGGCGCAAATTCGACAGGTGTTGTTCGAGGAACAAGCTCAAGTCGCCCAGCACGGCGTTTCCGACAACGAGTTGCGCCCGTTGTCGCCGGACGAGGCCGCGGAGCGGGTTCTTTCTGAGTTGGGGCTGACAGGCTCGGCGTCCCGTGTCGAAGCCTACGGCGGCCGTATCGAGGATGTCACGCCGTCAAGCCCGTTGAGCGCGCTCGGCATCATGGTTGTGTTGGCAACCGATTCGAAAGGCCGACTCACGAACACGGCGGACTCGGCACTCATGGCAGCTCGCCTTGCCGAGGCGACGTGGCGCATTCCGATTGAGGTGCTACTCGTCGCGCCGATCGACGAATCCGCCCAGCGCATGGCAGTCGCAAGCCTAATCGTCATGGGCGTGGAAAGCATCACGTTGGTTCCTGCGGAAAGCACTTCGGAGGAAATCCGCGCTCGCTTACTCGCCGATATATGGCCGGAATTCACTTCCCCGCCGCGCGTGGTCATCGGCGAACCTTGGCTAGAATCGGCTTTCGCTCGCCTCACTGGCCGGACTCGCCAGAACGGTTCCACGGTACTTCGTGTCCGTGGTCTGAAGCAAGCGAACGGGACACTTGTGGTGAGCACGACTCGCGACGGAGGAAAGTTGACGTTGCGACAAACGCTGACCGAACCGATGGCGGGTCACCCGTTGCCGGCATACTGGATGTCCTTGGCGGCTGGTGCTGACGTCGCATTCGTCGCCGTCAAATCCCACCGCGAGCCTCAAGTGCGACGGTGGTCGCCTCGGCTAGATCGTTTTTACGGGCAGCGCGACATCCAACGTCTGGTCGCTGAACTGAAACAAACAACGGGGCTCATTCGCCTGTCCGACGCCGATTTCATCATTGATGTTGGATTTGGAATCGGAAACCAAGATGGCTACGAAGCCGTCATCGAACCCCTCATTCGAGTCTTGGAACACTTGGGCGTTCGCTATGTGGTGGGTGGGTCACGCAAGGTCACGGAAGAGTTACACCTCTTGGACAACGACCGTCAAATCGGACAGTCAGGTGTAAGCGTCAATCCTCAGCTACTGATTGCTATTGGCATCAGCGGGGCGCCGCAACATCTCAATTACATCGGTCCTCGGGCCACGATCATTGCGTTTAATCGTGACCCGGAAGCGCCGATCATGACACTGAATCAACGGCAGTCCAGGCCACGCGTCTTCCCGGTGCTCGGCGACCTCTTGGTTACTGTGCCCGCCCTGACGGCGGCGCTAGGCGAAAGCCTGCGCAGCGAACAGGCAAGGAACGCGGATGCGACCCAATCATTGGTCTCAGTCTCCTGAACGGCACAGGCCAAGTCGCAAAGTCGCCATTAGCCACCTTCTCCTACCCTCAATTCACACTTAATCTCGTTACGCACGGCACGTTGCGCTGGATCGTGCGAGGTATAATAGCATGGTGGAGGAACGGACAGAGGGAAAGAGGCATGGATCCCCTCGGATCGGTCCATCCCGAGGCGGCGGCGTCCGCATTATCTCCGTCGTCGGCCCATGAACTCCAATTACAGTTTCACGACACACTGGCGGCCGGCGAACGGCTCTGGGTTCGCGGACGCGTGGCGTCTTGCTCCAACAGCGGCAACGGTCACGCCCATAAGCGCAGTTGGTGGAAACCGTGGCGTACGAACGGCCATTCGGAGCCGCCTCCGCTGCGCCTGGAATCGAGCATAAGTGGTCATATACTCCAAGCCGAGCTAAGCGTTCAGGGTGACGGTAACTTCGAAGGGCTCCTTACTGCCCCGCTACCTCCGGCACGCCGCGGATGGCGCATCGCACGGAATCGTCTCGCGCTCAACGGCCATTCGACACAATCTTGCAATGTCGTCCTTGTCGCGCCCGAAACGGCAGTTGCCGTTGCGATCGTGCTTCCCATTGAAACGACATGGATGCCCGGAAGTGTCTCATGTCTCGGGGGCCTCGCGCATACAGATGTATCGGCGCGGCTGCAGTTCATTCGTCGCTCCAGTCACTGCCAATCCATTTACTATGTCGCCGCGGTACCAGCGGATTCCGAGTTCCAGCGGCCGGACTTGGCAATTACCATCACGTCGCTGCGTTGGCCGGCGGGGCATCTCCTATTGGCTCCCGGCGAACGGACGAACGCCGCCGCCACCGTGGCAACTGCTTTGGATCGGTTGCGATGGTTGTTAGGCGAGAGTCGTTGCCTGTGGTTGCTCAATTTGGAAACCGAGTTTGACGGTACACTGGCCGCCGGGACCACGCCTCAAACCGACCGCGCCACCGTGGACGATCTGAATTCGCTCGCCGACTTCGAACGATCCATACCGGCACGACGCAATGCCGCCCGGCCAACTCGGGCGACGTTGTTGCCTCGTCATCCCGTGGTCTTCTGTCATGGCATGCTGGGATACAGCATGCTCAAGATGCACCGCCCGATCGACATTAACTACTTTTCGGCACTGGAAGCGTTTCTCGACCCGCGCGGCGTCCATGTGTTGTTTCCGAAGGTAGGCCCGACAAGCGGCGTCGAGGAACGAGCCGAGCAGCTACGCGACCAAATCAAGCGCTGGACGGACGAACCGGTCAATATTGTGGCGCACAGTATGGGAGGCCTCGACGCCCGATTCATGATTTCGCATCTAGGGATGGCAGATCGCGTGCGCAGCCTCACGACCATTGCCACACCGCACCGCGGGAGCTACATGGCCGATTGGTTCCAGGCCAACTTCCGCCAGCGCGTTCCCCTTTTGCTTGCCCTCGAAGCATTGGGTTTCAACGTGAATGGATTCGGTGATTGCCGGCCGGATGCATGCCGTGAATTCAATTCTCGCACGGCCGATTCACCGAACGTTCGCTACTTTTCTCACGGGGCGGACGTCCCTCCCGCCAGACTCACACCCTTTTTGCGCAGAGCGTGGAACCTTCTCACACCGGTCGAAGGACCTAATGACGGCCTCGTTTCTGTCCAGTCGGCACGCTGGGGTGAGTATCTCGGCACCATTCACGCGGATCATTTCGCACAGACTCCCGACGGCGTTTTCGTTCGCGACGGCGAAGATTTCGATGCGCTTGGATTCTACATTCGACTCGTCGAAAACCTAGCACGGCGGGGCTTCTAACCGGTCGATGGTGAATGCCGCCTTTCGGGTCATAAACTAATCCCACAACGTTACCTGCCTACCTCCGTGGAGAGATTCCTCATGCAACAGAAACCCGAAAGTCGCATTCAAGAGTTAGGACTCACGTTGCCGAACCCACCGAAGCCCGTGGCAAAGTATCGCACCGCGGTAGTCGTTGGAAACATTCTTTACGTTTCCGGGACCGGACCGTTGAAATCGGACGGTACACTCATCACCGGTCGAGTCGGCGCCGACTTGACAACAGCGCAGGGAAAAGAAGCCGCACGCATTGTGGGGCTGGGTATTTTAAGCACGGTACGCAACACCTTGGGAAGTCTCGACAAGGTGAAACGTGTCGTCAAAACTTTAGGCATGGTTAACTCAACGCCGGAATACAAAGATCATCCGCAAGTCATCAATGGCTTCTCCGAGCTAATGGCGGAAGTCTTCGGCGAAGACGCGGGCATTGGTGCACGGAGCGCGGTCGGTGTCGGCTCGCTGCCCAGCGGGATCGCGGTCGAAATCGAGTGTATTTTCGAAGTCGCGGGATGAGCACGACGGCGCACTAAGAAGCCAAGCTGCATGTTAAGCGGCTACCGACTTCGGCCGCTAGTCCCTCGACGCCAGCTTCCTCGTGCACCAACGCCGCTGCACCGACGAATTCCGCGAAACATTGATTCGCCTGCTTGGTGTAGTCGGTGATTAACACGACCTTCTGGCGGGGTCGATCCAGCAGGATTTTATCACACGTCAGCCAACCGCTTTCATCCGGGAGTTCGATCGCCAGCACAACGACAGTCGGCGCCACGGTTCGAGCGAGAACGCGCGCTTTGCGCGCAGTTTCCGTTTGATGCGTGTCCCACCCAAGGCCTTGATAATGCCGACACACGGAACGGACGTATTCGGCCGAGGGATGTGCGATAAGCAATTGGGGACGTGTTGCGATCGGTTCCCTTGGTGTGGCCATCATGACTCGACTCCTCTGCCGACTTCACGTCAGAAATACACAAACCCTGTTACCTCACTAGACGCTGCTGCCACCAGTTAGTTCGCCTCTGGTGTGGCGTTCTTGAAGAGTCCCAAGTGAAATTCGCAGAAGGCGTCCCGTTTCGGGCGACAGCAGATTAACGCAACTCCTTATCAGAACATGAGTAACGCCGCCGATTCTATTCGATCTCAGCCGTTTCTGGGGACGGAAGGGAATTCGATGAGGCCACAGTCGCATGTAAATTCACAACTGAAAAGCGATGGGATTTCTATACTATTCGTCATCTAACCCCAGAAAAGCGGCCGCGATGCCGGCAAGCCGCACTGCTAGGAGCTGAATGGAATGGCAAAGAAATCCCGCGTGATGAAGCCTAAGAAAAAGCCGTTACGGAATGTACGGAATGTGCGGAACAAACGGTCGAAGCCGACCAAGCAAACACCTGCCGCTCCACGGCTTGACACAGTGTCGGTGCGGCACGTGATCGATTCGGCAAACGGTATCGTGCGGTTGTGCCGACCTGGGTTCCGCGATCGTTCCTCACGCCGGGGCGCAGGTTGAAACTGGCGCCGCAGGACATTTACGCACTGGGAGCAAATCGAGGTGGTATTGATGAGCGCTGGCTGTCCTCGACGACGCAGGCCGCAAACGAAGGCGCGCCGGAGGACGAAGGCCTCAGTTATGTTGTCCACAAAGGCAAGCGCGTTTTCGCCCTAAGAGATGCCGTCGAGCAGGAGGGCGCTCGAATCGTCGGTCCGACGATTTGGGATAGGTACCAGCGCTGGCCGGTTTACAGTAAGTTCTTCGACAACGCAGGGCCGATCCCCCACCATATGCATCAGAGCAACGCCCAGGCCGCCCTCATCGGTGAGCAAGGCAAGCCGGAAGCGTACTACTTCCCGCCGCAATTGAACAACACCGGCAACAGTTTCCCGTACACGTTTTTTGGACTTGAACCCGGCACGACTAAGGCGGACATCCGTCATTGCCTTGAACGTTGGAATGATGGAGACAACGGCATCCTCGATCTTAGTCGTGCATACCGCCTAAAACCCGGCAGCGGTTGGATCGTACCGCCATGCGTCCTCCACGCACCCGGTTCATTCGTGACTTACGAGCCCCAGTGGGGTTCGGACGTGTTTGCCATGTACCAATCAATGGTCGATGGCCGACCCGTGCCCTGGGACCTGCTCGTGAAGGATGTACCCGAGGATCGAAATCACGACCTCGAGTATCTGGTGGATCAACTCGATTGGGCGGCCAACGTCGACCCAAACTTCAAAGACAACCATTACCTGGAACCAATTCCCGTATCCGATTCCGCGAGCCAAGGATATGTGGACCGCTGGGTGGTCTATGGAAAATTCGACGGCCAGGAACTCTTTAGCGCGAAGGAACTCACCGTTGATCCGGGCGTCAAAGTGACGATTCGCGATAACGGCGCGTACGGCCTCGTCGCCGTCCAAGGCAGTGGATGGATCGGAAAACAGCGACTACAAACGCCCGCCATGATCCGCTACGGTGAGCTGACCGAAGACGAGGTGTTCGTGTGCTACGATGCGGCCCGAGAAGGGGTTGTGCTCGACAACACGGGGAGCGAGCCGTTAGTCACCCTGCGGTACTTCGGGCCGGACACCAACCCGCACGCGCCGCGAGTCGGTGACTACAAGCGCAGAGCGTGACGACTTTTCGGAGGAGAAAAGGACGATGAAAAAGCTCTCCATCGGGAGTTGGGCCTACCTTTTTAATCAGGAGAAGCCGACCAACGACTTCCACCAAGTCGTGCACATGCTCCAGGATCTCGGCTACGACGGCGTCGAGCTGGGCAGCTTCGGCGACCATCCGACACCCTGGTCGCACCCTACCAAGGCGGCAAGACAGAAACTCAAGAAAGAAGTCGCCGACCACGGTTTGGAATTCTCCGGCATTGCCGTGGACCTGTGGAGCTTCAAGAAACCTGGGCCGTCTATCCTCGACGAGAATCCAACGCCGTACGTTTCGGCGTTTCTCGGTTACACGGTATTCGCCTCGGAACTGGGAATCAAAACGATTCGCGTCGACACCGTTGAAACGCCACAGGCATTTCAGGCCTCAGAAATGGACCCAAAGCTCGGCGTTCAACGTCTCGTCGCGGTGTGGGATAAGTGCAGCAAGATAGCCGCCGACTACGGCATGAACGTGTGCTGGGAGTTCGAGCCCGGTTTCGCGTTCAACAAACCCTCGGACATCCTGCAAATCGTCGATGGCGTCCGAGCCAAAGGAAATCCGAATTTCGGCGTGTTGTTTGACACTTGCCATGCCCACATGTGCGCGGCTGTGGGCGCCAACCAGGTCGGCGAAATAGAAATTCTCAAGGGCGGCGCCCTGGAGTTGTTGGAGAAACTAAAAGGAAAAATCACGCACGTTCACTTGATCGATAGTGACGGCTCGCTGAACGAACACCAGACGAGCACGCACAATCCGTTCGGTACCGGAGCTTTGGATTTTGATAGGCTCATTCCAGCACTGAACCAGGCCGGCGTGCCGAACGACTGGTGGTGCGTCGACCTGTGCTTCTGGCCGAACGCCTGGGATCTGACGGCAGATAGCAAGCGGTTTCTCGATATGATGCGGCAAAGGTATGCGTCAAGCTGAGGTCCTGATCGAGTGATTGTATGCTTAAGCCATTGAACGTCGGCATGATCGGCTACGGTTTCATGGGCCGTGCCCATTCCAACGCCTACCGCAAAGTCAACAACTTCTTCGATCTCAAGTACCGACCCGTTCTCAAAGCGGTTTGTGCCCGCAACACCGACAACGCCAAGTCGTTCGCCGACCAGTGGGGCTACGAGTCGATCGAATCCGATTGGCAAAAACTCGTCGAACGCAAGGATATTGACCTCGTCGACATCTGCGCGCCCAATAACATGCACGCGGAAATTGCCCTGGCGGTGGCGAAGAACGGTAAGATGGTCCTTTGCGAAAAACCCCTGGCGATGAATGGCCCGGAAGGCCAGAAAATGGTCGACGCCGTCGAGAAAGCAACCGTTCCGAACATGGTTTGGTACAACTACCGCCGCATTCCGGCGGTCACGTTGGCAAAGCAGTTGATCGACGACGGCAAACTCGGCCGGATTTATCACTATCGCGCGAAGTTCTTACAGGATTGGACCATCAGCCCGGAATTACCCCAAGGCGGCACAGGGTTGTGGCGGCTCGACGTCGCAGCGGCGGGCAGCGGCGTCACCGGCGACCTGCTGGCTCATTGCATCGACACCGCCCTATGGCTCAACGGCGAGATTCGCAACGTCAACGCCATGACTGAGACGTTCGTAAAAGAACGGCAGCACAATCTCACGGGCCAAGTGGAAAAAGTCGGAATCGACGATGCGTGTGCATTCCTTGCCCGATTTGACAATGGTTCGCTGGCGACATTCGAATCCACTCGCTATGCGCGTGGGCACAAAGCGCTGTACACCTTCGAAATCAACGGCGAGCACGCGTCTATCTTTTGGGACCTACACGACCTGCACCGGCTGCAATACTTCGACCACCGCGACCAAGGCATCGTCCGCGGCTGGCGCACGATTCATGTCACCGATGGCGACCACCCCTATATGGGCAATTGGTGGGTGCCAGGCCTGCAGATCGGATATGAGCACAGCTTCGTGCACCAATTGGCCGACTTCTTCAACGGTCTTTCCGACGGCAAACCCGCCATGCCGGATTTCCGTGATGCGCTGCGGACGCAACGGGTTTGCGACGCGGTGCTGGAGTCGGCGCGAACGAACGAGTGGGTAACGATCTAGCGTGATTGCGAATCGGGCTGCAACAGAAAAAAGATCGATCAGCTCATGGCGCACTTGGAGCACAGCGATTCAGTTTCCCCCGGCGGGAAAAAACCCGATTCTCCTTCGTAAACCCTGGCGCACCGTCTAAGTCGGTCTTTGAAATCGCTATACCGTGCTGGATAGGAATTCGATTTAGAGAGAAGTCGCCGCGCTTCGGCTCCGGTATCGGCGCCAAAACCACCGCCGCTGTCGTGGAAGTCCTGAACGACCAAGACGTCCGGCTGAAAATCCGACAATCGATCTACAAACCCCTCCACATTCTCCAAAGGCAACATCGGCGTCACGCAGATTCCGACCGGCACACCCGCAGCGCGTAGTTGGTCGACCGCCTGCCAGCGCTTATCCAGACGCGGAGCTTTCGGTTCGAACGTCTTCCGCACTTCTTCGCTATCAGTAGGAATCGAAATGTTCACACGCACGGCCTTAAACTGCTTGAGCAAATCGATGTCGCGCACGACCAGCGGTCCGCGAGTCTGAATAAGCAATCGCGGCTGATGCGGCAGGAGCGCCTCCAAGATGCCGCGCGAAAGTCGCAGGCTCCGTTCGGCGGGCAAATAGGGATCGGTCACGCTGGACATGTAAACCGCCTGGCCGGCGACTTTCGGCGCCTGTTTATGGGCCAGCTCCACGGCGTTGATCTTTGCCTGGAACCACTTGCCCCAATCCTCCTTTGGGCGGCGGTTCTGCGGCAGGAACATGGCGTAACAGTAGGTGCACCCGAACGAGCAGCCAACGTACGGGTTGCACGTCCAATCGAAGCCACCTCGGCGAATGAAACCGGTCGCCGAACTGACGATGGAACGGGAGTTGATTTGTTCCATGGTTGCTCCGGGGGCTAACGCCCCTCGGCTCGCCGGATAGAATACGTCCGACTACCGACATCGACCTATGGAGAACGCTTCATGATAACCGACCGCAAGATTCGCGTCGCCATTGTGGGTCTCGGTTTTGGCGCCGAGTTCATTCCCATCTATCAGAACCATCCGCATGCCGAAATGTACGCCATCTGCCGGCGGACGCGAACGGAGCTTGACAAGTGCGGCGAACAGTTCGGCATCAGAAAGCGATACGCTGATTACGACGAGCTACTGAAAGACCCCAATGTCGACGCGGTCCATATCAACTCGCCGATTCCGGATCACGCGCCGCAGTCCATCGCCGCATTAAAGGCCGGAAAACATGTCGCCTGCACGGTGCCGATGGGGACATCCGTCGACGAGTGCCGGCAGATCGTCGAGGAACAGCGAAAGTCGGGCAAAATCTACATGATGATGGAGACGGTGGTCTACAGCCGCGAGTTCTTGTTTGTCAAAGAACTCTACGACCAAGGCGAACTTGGGCGAATTCAATTTCTCCGCGGCAGCCACCAGCAGGACATGGATGGTTGGCCAAACTACTGGCCGGGCCTGCCACCGATGTGGTATGCGACCCATTGTGTAAGCCCATGCCTGGCCATCTGGACCACTCGAAAAAAGGTGGCGTTAGCGGAGAGCGTCGTTTGTCACGGTTCGGGGCGGATTTCGGAAAACCTCATCAAGCGTTACAACAGTCCCTTCGCGATCGAAACGGCGACTTTCAAAATCGAAGGCTCGGATGTGGTGGCCGAGGTTACCCGAAGCTTGTTCGACACCGCACGTCAGTACCGCGAGAGTTTCGATGTTTCCGGGAGCAAAAAGAGTTTCGAGTGGCAACAGGTCGAGAACGAGGAACCGATCATTCACACGAAGAGTTCGACGGAAAAGCCGATCGCGGAGCCGGACATCCCCAAACGAACCAAGGTGCCGGACTTTGCGAGATTGCTGCCGGACCCCATTCGCAAGTTCACCCAACCGGCCGCCATTCAGGACGCCGAGCACCTGTCGTTTCTGCAAGGTGGCGGGCACGGTGGCTCGCATCCACATCTTGCACACGCATTTCTAAGTGCGATCCGCGGCGAGCGCCCAGCATTTCCTGACGCGCCGACCTCGGCCAATTGGACCATGGTGGGAATTTGCGCACACGAGTCGGCAATGAAGGGCGGCGAGCGGGTCACGATTCCGAAATTCTAAATCCAAGCCCCCGATTGCACTCGGTGGGCTTTGCGGAGAACGTTGATGAAAACCGGAATGAACCTTCTTCTGTGGACGACCCACGTCACTAGCGATCATTTTCCCGTGTTGGCAAAGTTGAAGAAGACAGGCTACGACGGCGTGGAAGTGCCACTTTTCGAAGGCGATGCCAAGCATTTTCAATCGGTGAAGAAGGAACTCGACAACCAAGGACTCAAGTGTTCCACCGTGACGGTCGTTCCGCCAGATGCCAATCCGATCAGCCCGGAAGCCGGAATCCGCAAGGCCGCCGTCGATCGGCTGAAATGGGCGATTGAAATGACGGCCGCTGTCGGTGGCGACGTAATGGCCGGACCGTTCCACTCACCCTTGGCGGTGTTTTCGGGCAGCGGCCCCACGGCCGACGAGAAACGACGTGCCGCAGACGTCCTCCGCCAGGCCGCAGAAATCGCTCATACGCACAACGTGATGCTTGCCATCGAGTACCTGAATCGGTTCGAGTGCTATTTCCTGAATACCGCCGCCGATGCCCGCGCACTCGTTCTCGCAGTCAACCACCCGAACTTCCGAACCATGTACGACACGTTTCACGCCCACATCGAAGAAAAGGAGGTGGAAAAGACCATTGCCGGCATTGCCGACTGCCTCGTGCATATTCACATCAGTGAAAACGACCGCGGCGTTCCAGGCACGGGAAAGGTACATTGGGATGAGACATTCAAGGCGCTTCGGAAGGCGAAGTACGACGGCTGGCTGACGATCGAAGCGTTTGGCCGGTTCATGCCCGATCTTGCAGCGGCGACTCGTGTCTGGCGCGACCTGCACGCCAGTCCGGAAGATGTATATGTGAACGGTTTGAGATTCATCAAGGAGAAATGGGCGGCTGCGATTTGATGTTTAGCCGCCGCTCTCGGAGCGGCGCGCAAGCGAACGCCACGCTCACGCCGCTCCGAGAGCGGCGGCTAAACGATGCGTGAGTGCTTGCCCAATGTTCCAAGTCTGCTTAGTTTCCGACATAGGGCCACATCCACGCGGAATCCCGTCTTCACCGCTTTCATCCTAACCGTTACAATCGCCGGAAATCGGAAGTGTCCATTCTCGCAGTTTCCTTCGAGATTGCTGATGCGGATCGCGGTGTTGGTGTTGGCCGTTCTTACCTTCGATGGATCGACGACCCGTGCACAAAGCGGCGCCTGGGCCGACAAGATGTTCAAGGGCTCAACGTCTCACGACTTCGGCAGCGTTCCGCGCGGTGCGCAGTTGCACCACCGCTTTCCCCTGACGAACATCTGGGCCGTCCCCGTCGAGATTACCAATGTAAGAACGTCGTGCGGTTGTGTCACTTTGACGCCGTCAACCAAGTCGCTGCAACCGCGCGAAAGCGGTCACCTCGACGTAAAGATGGATGCCCACAAGTTCACCGGTCATAAATCCGTGAGCATCTATCTCACGCTTGGCCCCCAGTATGTTTCGACCGCAACACTTCGCGTTGAGGCCAATAGCCGGGCCGATGTTGTTTTCAACCCGGGCCAAATTAACTTCGGCGTGGTGCAGCGCGGCCAATCGGTTCAGCAAATAATCGACGTCGAATATGCCGGCACGCTCGATTGGCGAATCAATGAAGTCGAGAAGGGCGGATTGCCGGTCGATGTTGCCGTTGAGCAAATGTACCGAAATCCCGGCCGGGTTGGGTATCGAATGAAAGCAAGTCTCCACGCTGACGCGCCGGCCGGGCTACTCAAACATGAAGTATTCTTAAAGACAAATGATCCAGCGAGCCCACTCGTTCCGGTTCACGTCGAGGCAGTTATCCAAGCGCCTCTCAGCGTGAAACCCAGTTATTTGCGCTTCGATGACATCAAGGTCGGTGAAGTAATGACACGGCGCGTCAATGTCCTTGGCAGTAAGCCCTTCAAGATTGTTGCTATCGACGGCCTGGGCGAAGGCGTTCAGGCGGAGATTCCGACGACGACAGCGAGCGTGCAAACTATTACGATCACCTGGCAGCCGACAAAGCCCGGTGAATCAAAACGCCAGATCCAGGTCCGAACGAACCATGCCGGACAGTCGCCGTTGACGATCACACTCGAAGGAACCGCGTCGTCTCCTTGACGTGTTAACGAATCGTGAACGGGATTTTGACGTGTTCGGTTTTAATTTGACCTTCGACCGGGTGAAACACATCGACTTCGAATTCCCGCGCCACGCTGTTTCCCGCGCGATCTTCAAGACGGGCATCAACGATTAAAAAGTACCCGCCTTCCGTCCAAACCTTGTCCGGCGTCCACGTCCACGAGGATTCGAACTCGGCCGTCGCTATTTTGCCGGTTTGTGCGACGCCGTCCGCGTTAGTTATCGACAAGCAGCGATGCAACAGCGCGTGATCCAGCGGCCGCGGAAAGCGCACCGTCAATGGATCGCGCGTTGTGGGCTTCGGCGGTTGAATTTTCCATGCACTCGGTTGCACGCGTTCCTCTTCCGCCGGCCCCACCTTGAAACTCTTTCGAAATGATTCCTTCAACGGTAACCCGTTGGCGTCGCGCCAACCCTTATCCACTTCGAGCGTGTAGGTTCTGCCCAAGACGAGAACCGGACCAAGTTCTTCCCGCGGCTGGAGACCTTTCTTCACACGACCGGGATTGAAAAAGAGCGTGAAACGTTTCCCATCCCGATCCCACAGTTCTTGGTCAAGTTCGAGAAACGCCTGCTCAATGTGCTTTCCATCCGCATCGAGCAATCGAATGTGCTGATAGGCTTCGCCCTGTCGCATCGGTGACGAAAAGTGGATATAGAACCGAAGCTGGTTTTCGGGCAAGGTATTAGCACTCGGATAGATTCGCTCGACCGTTGTTGTCGGCCCTGTGGCAAGCTTTGGAATCAAGAACTCATTGACGATCAATGGTCGTTTCTGAGCCGCATGTCCCGGGAGTCGATGGGTGCTTAGTTTAGCGACATAGGTAATTCCAGCCTCGAGCGGAAATGCAGGTTCAAAACGAAGCACATCCTTCTCGACTCTATAGGTACCAAGCATCGGAGGGGCGTCGGCATTCTTATTTGAGACGTAAACGTTGAAGAACTTGGAAAAGTCTTCGCGAGTCATGGCGTTTTTTGCTAGAAGTGCCAGTTCGCTCGAAGGCAGCCCCGAGACATCGAACGTTGGCTTCGCGCTTGAGTCACGATTTAGTTTGATCGTGATGGGCTGATCCTCAACAGCTGTCAATGCCGGCGCAATTGAGGCGCGATTGCCAACAACCGCGAATGTCATGGCGATCATGAACCAGCGCATGTCGGATCTTCCATCTGGTGGGCGAGACCCGGTCGCTGACGCGACCCGGCTCGCCTTGAATACTACGGGAGAACGACCGTTTGCAGATTGATCCCCGAAGGCGTTTGGATTAGCACCAGCACGTTGTCTTTATCGAGCTGATCCATTTGAACGATGCCCTTGAGATCTTCGAGTGTGTCATACGGCAGCCCCGCCGTGCCGGCGACACGGTCGGTGATCCCGGCGACCTTGTCGATGTCGTCCATTTTCACCTTCATGGTGCCGCGACTTGAGTTCGCAATGAGAATGAAATCTTTACCACCTTTTTGGTACACGACCATGTCGAGGGGCTTGTTGCGATTGCCGAGTTCCGCAATGGTTGTCCCTTTCACTTTCGCGCCGGGTTTCAGTTCCGCGACGGGAATCTTCACCAACGGCGTACAGGTGTAGGCCGCCAAGATGTGGGCCTGGCCGCCGATGTCGGAAGCGGCAAATGTTTGTACCGGGCGCGCGTTTCAAAGGCGCCGTGAGCGCCGTGGTAAATCTGCACGCTGGCGCCCTTGTCGGCACTCGTGAATGGGAATGGAATGGATCGCAGAGTCGAGGCCCATTCCTCGTTCGACAATCCGGAGACGATTACGTTGCCGTTTACAAACGACACCTTGGTGATCGACTGCATGCGATTGCGATCGCCGGCGCCGGGATTCGGTAGTTCAACCTTCGAGAATGGGACGCCCGTCAGTGCAAATTGGCTGATTTTTCCGCCGCGGTCGATCCGCACGATGACAGGCAGGGCGTCCGGCCCGGTTCCGCGCATGACGCCGACATACGCATTGCCGGATGCGGGATTGACGGCAAGGTCGGCGATGCGCATTTCCTTCGCCGTGGTGCCCAACATGCTGGCGATTTTCTCGTCAACGCCGTCAACTTTGAGTGCCCCATTTCCTCCGGCCGCCTTGCTGTCGCCGGTGCCGATGGCAAAGATGTTCGCACCTTGCGAATCACCCACAAACAAAACTCCATCCGGCCCGAAACCCATCGAGCTAATGGACTTTAGGTCAGGCGTTCCCTTCTTGAGACTGCCAGTCAAATCGGCGTCAACATTTCCAGCCAGCGCAAGTCCAATCAGGGCGGTCAACAGGTAGCGAATCGGCAGCGCCATTGGTCGGCTCCTTTCGTCAGCGGATGTTTTCCGTTTCGGTGTGAAGTGCGAACGGCATGGTCTATTGTATAAACTGCACTCCATCCTTGACGGCTTGTCAGTCGGGCTTATTCTATCGGCGTGGGCGTTGGTGTCGCGCAAGGTGGTCTGGCACTTCCCCGCGTCAAGGCAGGCTTAATTCGTTTCGTTATTTTGTTTCACGTCGCCGACAGACAACAGGAATCTGGCGGCGCCCGTGTACCGTGTTTCAGCAACTAAGAGGTACCCCGATGAATCCGAATCAGTCGAACATTCACATTATCAGCGCGAATCTTGGTTGCTGGCTTGGCCCGGCACTTCCGGATCAAGTGCTCGACGCCGCTAGGGATTATCTTCAGGGTAAGGATTCCGCACGGCGACTGCGTGGCTTGTGGGTTCGTTGTTTCGGCGAGGATCTCCATATTCATCTGACTACGTTCAACGGAGACTTTTCCGGCGGGCAAACTCCGGACGTGTATGCTGGTGAATTGGCACTCGGTGCGGCACTAGCCGCCCTGAACAAAGGAATCGAACTGGGCCTTGGTGCGGCAGGCAACGCGAAGAACCCGCTCAAATTGCCTCCAGCCGAACAACAAAAGGCGCTCGACATCCGGCGGCTGGATTATCCGTTTACCGAGCGTGGGGCCGAGCCGATCATCATCGCCAAGGCACTCAACGGTAGTTGGGGCTTTTTCAACCGAGCGGTTTTCAATCTCTATTTCAATCCGGACAAAGGCTCAGGTCATCGGATCGAAGGCAACGATTTCACTGCTATCGTCGAGAGCATTCACGACCTCAAGGCCGGCAAGTCCGACGTGCGCACGTTCGAGTTCGGCCCCGCCGACAGCAACGAATTGCTCGCGCTGGTAACCGATCCCGATGAGTGGCGCCTCACGGCGGTGTACGCGTCGCGTGGCCGTTTCGGTGAGGGCAAACTCAAGGATGAACCGGCCGGCATGGTTGCCGGAGGACGAAACCCTGTGATGATCGGCCGCTCGCAATCGGGACTACCCGCCGTCGGAGAGTTTACACAAGCCGTCGGCGAATTCTACTTCGGCCCCGGCGGGCAAGACGGCGGCTACCGCGTTGGACTGGTTCCCGCGACATTCGCCGAAGCGCACAGTAGCTCGGCACCCGACGGCGTCGCCAAGGTCGTGGCCTACGCCTACCAGTCGTATGACAAGGGCCGAATGCCCGAAGGCACCGATGTGGTGGACGTCTTCGCACAGAATCCGCCCGAAACTCGCTTTCTGCAACGTGAGGCGATGCACCTCATCCGCAACATGACGACGCACGGTGAATTCGAGCCGTACCTGAACGCCGAAACAGCGGTGGGACGGGCGGAACATACCGCGGCCAAACTCGGCGAGCGCTTGCGTGAGATTCCCGACGGCGCGGATTCCGTGGTCGCCGGCGCCAACAAACGCGCGAAGTTCACGGTTTCCGACATCAAGGCAGACGCCGGCGGGCGCGTCGGCCACACAACGACTCCCGGCCATTTTGGTCCCGTCGCCGACGCAAGTTTGCAAGAAGCGAAGGACTCGGGATTGATTTTCGGTACGTCGAAGTTCATCGCTGTCGGCGACGACGGGCACTTGCTGATGTCGCACACCCAGGGCGCCGACAGCAACGCGATTCACCTCTTTGCGTACAAAACATTCTTCCGCCAGGTCTGGGTCGCGGAAGTGATGGGCTACAAATGGTACGGCCTCGGCCAGGACCTCGTCGGCGAAGCGATGGCGGGCAAGAAAACCGAGGAACTCGCGGGGCTAACGGAGAAATTCGTCAATCTACTCCCGAGACATTTACCGGAAGGTGAGAAACGCCGGTTCGAAGAACTCAAGTCGGCGTTCAGCAAATGGCGAACTGGACAGGGTGAAGGCAGAACTCCGGCGCCGCCCTTCTCCGGCAACGTCTCCGGCCAAGGACCCGGATTTGCGGAACTGCCCATGCCTCGGCCGACACCCGTCGGTGTTTTCTCGATCGACAAGGCCGGTCCGGCCGCCTTCAACCTGCCCGTGTGGGAAGCGATTCAGCGTTGCCGTACCGACGGCAGTCTCGGCCGTTATCTGGAAGGCACGGATTCCCAGGGCGCGGTCATTGAAATATGGGATGTCGAAAAGCACCGGCGGGTCTTCCTCGACATCGAGACCGAGGCCGAGGCAGCGCAACGGCTGCTCGGCGCTACCGACAAGTTCAACATCAAGCGCATCTGGAGTCGCACCTCCCCGTGGAATGCCGCGAAAGCCGAGTCCATTTTGGGCGATGTTCTCTTGGCCGCATCGACCGAAAAGCTCGCGGTCATTACCGGCGGCGAGTACCGCGGCAAAGACGATCCGGTCCTGCTCGCCGTCGAGCCCATCGCCAATGCCGTGAACATGTTCATGCGTGATCGTTTCTACATGACGCAGGGCGACGGCCGTGGTTCACACAATATGTTCCCGACGCCGCTGGCATTCGGCGAAGCCATTGCCACGGTCAACTCTCGCGCCGTCGCCGTGTCGGCCATGATTTCGCTCGACGGCAAAGGCGAAATTCGCAGCATCCGCGACGTCTTCGCCGACCCCGCCTACGACGAATCCCGCGACCGCGCCTCCCGCCTCAACAAAGCCATCTGGGACGCCCACGGCGGCAACTTCGGCCCCGTCGGCGTCGGCGCGTCGAAAGTGGAACAGTCGTACCCGTTGGCGAAGATGATTGCGCGAATCGTGGCGAAGGGGTCGCCGTATGAGTCGAAGCGGAAGCAAGCTTAGCCGACGGTCTTCACATCCCGACATGCGGATTTAGAGCACTCGTAGCGCGAAAGGAATTTAATAATGCGACGTTCTGCGGGATTTGTTCGTGGTCGCCGGGCTCTCCACTTTGCTACTTGGCAATTGAAGCGACGGATTTGCGAACCATTACGCTACGTTCCGCGCATCTTAGTACTTGAAGAGCGAGTGGTATTGACTACTCTGTACGACATCCGACAGGTCACATTTGCAGTAGCCACCGATCATGATTTCATCAATCAGTGTTTCGACGGAGACGGTGATGTTGTAAACGATTATGTTGCTTCCGCGACACCTCCTTTCACCATGTGCGCATTTCAGTAGCGCAAGTGCTTCCTGCCCTCCAGAATCGATCACGGTCACCGCTTTGGGGATCGCGGATCATTTTCCACCAGCGAATGGAGTTCAGACAGGCAGTTTTCTTGCAGAGAACAGTTGGAACATAGACGACTACCCGAACGCGGTGTCGGATCTCGAGGTCTTCGCTACACACGAATTCTCGTTTGTGGCGTCGGCAACAGGCGACCTTAGCGTTTCTGCGACGCTCTCAGATGCATGTAATTATCCTCTATCAGAGTGTTTTGCGTTTGTAGGAATAAACGGCACGCTTTGGTGGGACATCATTGACGTTACAAGCGGTACCACCACGTACGGAATAAACAAAGGCTCGTCCTACACCGTGTCGGTGGGCATCCAGGCACATCCATATACGTCACCGCCCGAGTACTACGACGGCACCTGGACAGGGTCTTTCAGCTGGTCCTTCCCGGTAGAACCAGTAGAGCCTGAGATCATTCCCAAGGCTTTCAAGTGGAACGCGGTCAGCGGCGTGGACTTCACCTACGAAGTCACGGAGTCGTACTCCCAGGATGCCAAGGTTGCAGTCTACTGGGCCGCCGGGCCGAACTTTGAGGACCAGATCAGCCTCCTATACGAGGAAGCAGCCGAAGGCACGCCAGGCACTTACGGTCCCGTCAATGTTCCCGGCTCATCACTAATCAACCCGCCTCCCAACGCAACGCATTTGATTTTTGTTGCTGACCCCGATCTGTTCGTTAATGAGGCACTAAAGACGCTGCCACTTACGGTGGCATTCACGCTAGATTTAACCACCTTTATTCCAGGGAACTATGTTCCAGGTCCTCCTCGTGAATCGTGCATCGGCCCGAACGGCTCGTTGTACATGGTGTACTCAGGCGATGATCGACATTTTGACCCACAGGTGGAGTCATACCGAACCAGGCAGAGAATTTCTCTCATCCCGAGCGAATCAGTCGATTCGGACGGGCTTAGCGGCACGGCGTTCCAAGCGACGGGCCGGACCTTCCAATTCGCAAAAGATGCCTTAAGCGACAAGGTTATTAACGGCAACGATATGGATGGCATCGCTAACGACTGTCATTTGTGGAACGCGACGGATCAGGCGACATCAGATGGCATGTTGATTGAAGTCGAGCGCGTAGGGCCTCTAACGGTGCGTGCGCGCCTCTACACGGGACTGTTTGACGGGCCCAACAACCCATTCGTCTGGTATTCCCCTTCAATTGATTGGGATTTTGAAGTCACCATCGACATTTCGACGCCGAAGCCCGCGTGGACTCTTGAAGGTACCTGGGACGGGTTTCCGGCCGTTGAAGTTTACATAAACGACCAGCCACTCTATCACCTTTCGCCAGGTCCGGGCCCGTATAGCCTCGCGGACCTGGCAGCTTTACTTCCGGGTGTCGGCGACGAAACTGTGAACTTATCCGGCTTTCTTGACGACCCATCACCGATTCCGTCACCCGGGAACGGACGGTCGCCCTCGCTCGGATACGAACGAAGCGCGCTAGTTCCGTTTGAGCTCCAAGGCAGGCCGCTAGCGTCTAAGGCTTGGGATTACTTCGTCTCCGATGCCGTAGCGCGGGCTCGAAGTGTTGGCGACCTTGAAGATACTGGTCCCATCAAGGAAGTGACACTATCAGTCGGCGTTCGAGATGGCGAGAGCACTGCCTTGATCGTCGCGCCGGCGGATGCCACAGCCTCCGCGCCGCCGGGCCAAGTCGACAAAACAAGGTTGCCGTCACCTCGACGGCGTGAACCACACACCAGTCCAACTCACTCAAATCTGCAGTTGGACAATGTTTCTGCGGGGTACGAGTGGCTGCTTAATCTGAGAATCTAATTGCATGGTAAGCCCGGTCGTTCACGTTCCGTGCAACACAATGTGTGCGCGCACACCGAACGCGGAATCCCTTCGCCCGATATTAACCACTTAGACTCGAAACCAAGCTTAGCAGCGACGTTTTTTTTTCACTCTTTCAGCCGTGGGAGTTCCTGGCCACGTAAGTGTGGCCACGGACCACGGACTCAAGAAACTGAAGCATAAACCATTGACAATGATGGAGTTGCGATGTCGTGAGTTCATGGCCAACACCGTGGCCATTGGCCAGGGACTTTTCCGCGTCAGGCCCTATCCAGATTCGCCGTTCTGTGTCGGCGGGGCCGTAGGCATTGGAACGATCTGCGCGAGGTGAAGCAGCGACACGATTTCATACGTATCGTACACCCCGGGCGGAAGGTCGGCGGCGGGCGTTCCGATGTTGATCGACGAACGGCCGACCATGACCAGTTCCGGGTGACGCACCACGCACTCCCGGCCGTTTGAAAGTCGGAAGAGGAGTGGTACAAATGGTTGCCGCTTCAGTTGAGCCTTGACGTCGTTGGGCCGCATCCCGTTATTCCTTTGGCCGACATCAAGGCGCGGTTTCACGTCGATCACGTTAGCCAATTCGATTACCTCATGAGCGTCGTCTGGTGTAGCGACGATGAGTCGGCGCCGTTTCGGAGTTAGTGCGAGAAACTCCGGATGCTCGATCGCGAGGATTCGGCCATCCGTCAGAAAGATGCTGAACGGCTGAAACGGCCAAGCGGAATGCAGTTCTCGAAGTTTTCTGATGAGCATATCAGGATTCTAGCCGCTCCCCGGCGCGGTTCCAGACTACAGTGCTGCGAAATTCTCCAGCATCGCCAACCCTACCGACTGGCTCTTCTCCGGATGAAACTGCGTCGCAAATACGTTCTCGTGGCACACTGCCGATGCGAACAGATCCGGATAATCCGTTTCGGTCGCGACGATGCCCCGGTCTGCCGGTGCGGGGTAATACGAATGTACGAAGTACACGAACGATCCGTCGGGAACCTCCATGAAAATCGGCGCCGGTTTTCGGATGCGGATTTGGTTCCAGCCCATGTGCGGGGCACCTTGAGTCCGGGCCGGTCGGCGAAGCGGACGACATCGCCTTCGAATACACTTAGCCCCGCGTGCTCTCCGCCTTCGAAGCTTCTTGTGAATAACAATTGCATGCCGAGGCAAATTCCCAAAAACGGCTTGCCCGCATGGATGTGTTCGAGGATGGGCGCGACGAGGCAGGCGTCGCGAAGCCGGGAGATCGCGTCACCGAACGCGCCGACACCGGGGAGGACAAGTTTCTCGGCTTCGCCGATTTGCATGGGATCGGCGGAAATGACCGCGGCGTGTCCGAGTTTCTCGAACGCCTTCTGCACGCTTCGCAAGTTGCCCATGCCGTAATCAACGATGACGATTGCAGACATGCGATGTTCCCTACGAGCGCACAAGTCGCATGAGACGAATGCCGTAGCCGGCAGCGAGCATGAAAACGCAACTCATGCCTCCGACAATCAACATTAACGTACCGTCGAAAAACGGCATCTGCACGTGCGGACCAATCCATGGCCAGCCGAGCCACGTGAGGATTACGCCGAGCGCCAGTGCGGGACCGAACGCAAATGGTTGATTACCGCGAAATGCCATTTGCCCCAGCCCCATGACCAATCCGGGAATCACGCCGACGAAAAACGCAACGATGGTCATTTGCCAGCCGAGGAAGGCGCCGGCCATCATCATCACGTCGGCGTCCCCCAGGCCCAGCGCGCGGCCGCCGACACGTCCTAACCATGACCAGGCGCGGGCCAACCCGCTCTTCTGCGCCGTTTCGGCGTCCTCCGGTTCGGTTAATTCACCGCCGCGGCCGAAGCCGAACAGAAAGCGGATGCCGCGCAACATCATGGTGCCTGCGAAGGCCCCCGCCAGTCCCGTCGCCAAGCCGGTCTGCCAGTTGCCGCCCGGGCGCAGCCACGCAGGAAGCGGTCCCCAGACGGGCCACGGGTAGACGCCATGTACGAATGGTTGCAGCCGCCAATCGAAAACGTTGCGCACCGCGGCTTCTGCCGGCGTGTATGGCCAGGGCCACGGCCAAAGCAAGGCGCCGATCAAGCCTGTGATGGCGCCCGCTATCGTTATCGGGAGCGGGATCATCTGATGATCCAAATCACAAAATGTCGCCACGATCAAAAATGAAAGCAACACCGCGTGGAAGCCGAAGAGAACGAGTCGTCCGTACAAGAATCGGTCGGCACCAAGTACATTTGCATCCAGTTCGTGTAGGTTCTCTATAACTTCGAAATGGAATAATCCGACGAAACCCAGCGCCGTGAGCAACTCGATCAAGAAGTATCGGAACGAGAAGGTGACGCCGCACTTTCGGCAACGACCGCGCAGGAGCGCGTAGCTCACCATCGGGATATTGTCGTACCAGCGAACGGGCTGGAAACAGTTCCCGCAGTGTGAGCCGGGCCAGATGATGCTTTTCTCTAGCGGCAGGCGATAGATGCAGACGTTGAGAAAGCTACCGACAACGGCGCCCAGCGCGAAAACCCACAGGTAAAGCAACCAGTCGGCGAGCGCCATAAGAGCAACCTAGACACGCTTGTGCGAAGCCGGCGCGGAGCTTAGCATTTTCAGAACCACGTCCGCAATATCGTTCAGCGCCAACCCTTCTGTGGATACGACATGATCCGCACAACTCCGGTACAAGGCATCGCGCTCGCGCAGACCATCTTGGACTTCCTGTTTTCCGCCGATGCTCAGGTTCGGCCGCCGGGCACTCGTTGTCGGATCGGATTGGAGTCGACTCCAGATGGTGTCCGCACCGGCCGTTAACCAGACGACTTTCCCATGGGCTCGCATCCGATTTCGATTCGCCTCTCGAAGCACCACGCCGCCACCGGTGGCGACGACATGTTTATCCAGCTCGCAGAGAGTAACAAGCACGGACTCTTCGTGATCTCGAAAAGACCCTTCGCCTTGCGTCGAAACAAGATCGCTGATCGTAATGCCGCAACGTCGTTCCAGTTCCTCATCCGCATCCACAAAGTTCCAACCGAGATTCTGCGCCAGACAGCGGCCGACGGATGTCTTGCCGGTCCCCCGGTATCCGATCAGAAACAGAAGCGGACGATCAAGTTTCATCTTGAGAAAGGGCCACCGGCGAGAGGGCGCGTTTCACTACCGAACGCATGAGTTCCGGAGGTGGCTCGCGATTCGTGAACAACCGGAATTGCATTTCCGCCTGCCGGACGAACATGTCCACGCCCGTCAAGACGGTGCAGCCGCGACTACGTGCGTCTTTGACGAGCATCGTGGTCTCGGGCATGTAAACCGTGTCGAAGACCATCATTTCCGGCGTCAGGAAGCTCGGGTGAAGGGGGCTCTCATCAATGTTGGGAGCCATGCCAACCGGAGTGCAGTTCACCACCAGGTCGCATTTCACATTGTGACGCGCCTCCCAACCCACATACTTGCATCCTACATCTTCGGCGAGATCGCTTGATTTCTCTTGGGTTCGACTGGTTATGGTCACGGCGGCCCCTTCGCGCTGAAGCATATATGCCATCGCCCGAGCGGCGCCGCCGGCGCCAAGAATGAGGACTGGTCGGCCGTTCCATGATCCCGCCCCGTCCGCGCCGGCCTTGGGGCTCAAGTTCGCCATTAGCGAGTCGTGGGCTGCCTGGTAGTCGGTGTTGAACGCCGTGAAACCCTGAGCATCGTGCACCAGCGTATTCGAGGCGCCGACCCGTGCGGCGGTTTCATCTTTGTGCTGCGCCAGCGCGAGGGCAGCTTCCTTATGCGGTATCGTGACACTGTAGCCGTGAACTGGGACGCGAACGTACTGCTCGAGGAATACCTTGAGTTCGCCGCGCGGAACGCGAAAGGGCAGATAGACTCCGTCGACGCCGAGTTGACGGAGGGCAGCGTTGTGAATGGTCGGGCTGAGACTATGGCCGATCGGATCACCAATCACGCCATACACGGCCGTGTCACGACGAATGTGCTGGTAGTGGTAGACGTAACGCAACTCATCAAAGGACGGAATCCCGAGCGCGATCGTGCGCTCCTTGTTGAATGCCGCATAAGCGAATGGCGCACCATACTTCCCGGCGAGAATTCGGCTGGGAAATCCTATGTCGCCGAGACAAAAGGCGACGGTCGGCTTCTTGGCATTCTTGACCAACTCCAAGACGCGAAGATTATCGGTGGAACGCTGGGCCGAAACCGCGATCTTGACGACATCGGGATCCTGCCCGCACATCTTTTCGTAGATCTTCTCTAAATCGGCCGGTACTTCGCGGAGATTGTGGTAGCTGATGATTCGCCGGACGTTTTTGAATCGTCGGATGTCGTCGGCCGCGTCTGTTTCTAAATCGACCCAATCGAAACCGGCGACAATCGCCTGTCGGAGAAGGATTCGACGTTGGTCCTCGGTGCCCGTCCAACGGCCGCCGTCTTGCTGCCGTCGTACCGTGGCGACCAAGGCACAAGGCCGTTCGGCGAGCAAACGCTTGAAATCGGGCGCCTTGGCAAGGAAGTCTAGTCGAACCTCGATCATTCGGGCGCCGCGCTTGGCCGCCTCGACGATCTCGATTTGTATCATCTTGTGGCGGGTGCGCCCGATCACCACACAGATGTTCTCGATGCCCGCCGCCATTACGCCTCGCTTGATTGCACGTCAGATCCATTCGATTGTACGAACGACTAATCGCCGCCTGCAAGAGGAGCGTTCGTCCTCGATCGAGCATAGGCCGCCGCGCCAACAATACCGGAGTCATCCTGCAGCGCCGCCGGTACGCAGCGCACCCCATCCGCAACGTCAGGCAATGCTAGCCGTTGCGCAATCTCCCATATGCGTTCCAGGAAGCTTGGTCCCAAAGCCCCGGCGACGCCGCCGCCGATGACCACGACTTCGGGGCTAATCAGATTCAACGCGCTGGCGACCGCCGCACCCAATGCGTGCGCTGCATCCTCTACGAGTTGCAACGCCACCATGTCGCCTTTTTCGTAAAGCGACGCGAGTTCTGAACTCTTCACCTTCGCCGGATCGAGTTCTTTCCAGTCTTTGCGCACTTTCTTGGGTGCATCCTCAAGAAGACCTCCCGCACGCTGCATCATGGAGCGCCGACCCGCGATGGCCTCGAGTATCGTCCCTTTTCGCCAGTGCACGATGGTATGTCCGATCTCACCGGCGTTCCAATTGAAGCCGTTGTACAATTCGCCGTTAATGATGAGTCCGCCGCCGACACCGGTGCCGACGAAAATTCCAAGCACATGCTTGGCGCCCTTGGCGGCGCCGTGAGTAAACTCGCCGTACGTTCCGAGCTTTACGTCATTCTCAAAGTGACATTTCCACGGCCAGGTCGGTGACGGGATACGGGAGAATTCAAGCTGCCCCGCCAGCCAAGATTCGGAGCGTAACGGATCGTTTGAACCCGCTGATCGACCTGGCCCGGAATGCACATGCCTAGTGCGCGAACTTCGGCGGGCTCGACTTGAGCATCCTTGATAGCCGCCTCGACGGCGCGGTGCACTTCCTCAATGACGGCTTCGGGTGGCTTGCCCACCGCGGTGGCCAGTTTGGCCCTTCCAACACGTTTGAAATGGTCGTCGAAAACACCTGCGAGAATCTTGGTACCACCCAGATCGACGCCGATCCAATAGTTCTTCGCCAAGGGGATAACTCCGCAAATGATGATTCGGTAGCGGTTCATTGTAGCGGCGTTTGGCTGCTTGCAAATGTGCCACGACCACGGCCGATTGCGCGGATTTCTCATATGGCTTCACATGCGGCACAATCGTTTGGGACGTTTCCGCCTGAGGTGCGCAATGCGTCTGTTGATCACCGGCGCCAGCGGACAATTGGGAGCTTACCTCTTGCGCCATCTCGTCCGCAGTAACCACCACGTTGTCGCGTGGAGCGGGTCGCGCACCGACGAGCGATACGGAGTCCAGCTTCGACCGGTGAATTTGAATGACTCGAACACCGTTAAACGAGAGTTTGCCGTCGCTCGACCGGACGTCGTTATTCATGCTGCCGCGATAACGAACGTGGCAGCTTGCCACCGTGACCCAATCCAAGCGAACCGAATCAACACGCAGGCAACAGCGGCACTCGCCGAGCTATGCCACGGATCAGGCGGCCGTCTCCTCTTCACGTCAACGGACCTCGTTTTTGATGGTGAACGCGGAAACTACTCCGAAAGCGATGCGGCCATCCCCTTGTCGATTTACGGTCGAACCAAACTCGACGCCGAAAAACTGGCTCTTGCGTGCCCCGGAGCGATAGCGGTGCGGCTGAGCTTGTTGTTTGGGCCTTCTCTCATCGGCCAACCGTCGTTTTTCGATGACCAGGTTCGTTCACTGCGGGAACGACGTCCCGTCACCCTGTTTACCGATGAATGGCGCACACCTCTGAGCCTGGGCGCAGCGGCTCATGCGATCATCACTCTGGCGGAGTCGAACCTCGAGGGCCTGTTTCACCTCGGAGGTCCCGAACGCATGAGTCGATTCGAGATGGGCCGCAGATTGGCTGACTTCTTGGGCGTGGATGATGCAGCCATCGTGGCCGTCGAGCGCGCCGCCATTACGTCGCCAGAGCCGCGCCCACGCGATGCGTCGCTCGACTCTTCCAAGTGGCGTAGCTTGTTTCCAGACACGCCGTGGCCGTCTTGGACGGCGGCCCTGGAACAAATGTTTGGGATTTTCCGGTCGTAACGAACAAGGGCCGGTGCAAATTGATGAAAGAGGTAGTTGTTCCACGCGCGAGGTTCTACAATACCTTCCAAGTTTACAGGCGAGTTCCGACCCTTTTTGTACAAGGACACACCATGACCGAGGAATTCAAACCGCAAATGGGCGGTGCGGAAGGCCAAGCACAACAACCAGCGCAACAGATGCCGCAATTCGCCGTGGATACCAGCGGGTTGTCCACCGTTTATGCCAATTTCTGCCGCGTGACCGGCACACCAGAGGAATTGGTGCTGGATTTTGGGCTGAACACGACCATGCAGCCCGTCGCCACGGAGCCGATTCGGCTTTCCCACCGACTGGTAATGAACTTCTTTACGGCCAAGCGTCTCCTTGTGCGCTTCATATGGCCGTTCAACAGCATGAAGGCGCGTACGGCATCCTCGAAACCGATATCAATAAACGGATGCGCGGAACGGCTGCCATGGGGACGATGGGTCGACGCTAGTCCGCCCGACAAACGACATAGGCAATTCAAGGCCGACCCGGACGGTCGTGACACGACCTTCCGGCTCGGCCTTTGTCGTTTGCACCATTGCGATTGGCTGTGCGCCGGCGTATACTGTGGCCATCCGCCGCCCGGAGACGCCGACCCCGTGCTCATCCAACCTTTCACATCGCGAGTCGCCCGCGGGCGCGCTTTCACGTTAGTCGAACTGCTCGTAGTCATTGCAGTAATTGGCGTCCTTATTGCGTTGCTCTTGCCTGCGGTGCAGAAAGTTCGGGAGGCGGCGGCGCGCACGAGTTGCGTCAACAACCTCAAACAACTAGGCGTCGCGCTCCACAACTTCGAAAACGTGCATACCCGGTTTCCGTCCGGCTCGCCCTTAGTGTTCGCCAGCCAAAGCGGCTACCTCTCCCCTCAAGTTCAACTACTGCCTTACATCGAAATGGCGAACTCCTACAAGCTCTTCGACTTGACCAAAGGACCATTCGACGCGCCGAACCTCGAAGCCGCTGCTGCCAAGCCACCTTTCTTCTTGTGCCCGAGTGATCCCATCAAAGGAATGGAGTCGCCGATGGGGTGGACAAGTTACCATGCCAATTGCGGGAGCTGGGTTTATTCGGCAGGATGGGACGGAGTCTTCGGCCCCGATTACGCGACATCCGGCGGCCCGAAAGTGAAGGCGCTACGGATCTCGGAGCTAACGGATGGCGCGGCGAACACAGCGGCCTTCTCCGAAGTGCTCAACGGTTACGGTGATAGTTTTCAGGCCCCTGCCGACCGACTTCGCGATTGCTTCGAGTTCGGTAGCCCGCCGTCAAAAGATCCTCTCGTTGCGCGTGCGGCCTTCATGGCGAAAGACTGGACCAATGCGGAAATCCCTTGGAATGGGGATTGGCGATGGCGCGGCTATCCCTGGAGCGAAGGTACTGTGTGGCGTGGGTGGTACAACCACCTGTTGCCGCCGAATTCGGTTTGTTGGCGGCCGAACGACTGGTGGAAGCTCGTGACTCCTGCAACGAGTCTGCATTCCGGCGGCGTCAACGTGCTGTGGTGCGACGGAAGTGTTCGTTTCGTTGCGACCGGCGTCAATCCGGATGTGTGGATGGCGGCCGGAACTCGCGCCGGCAGCGAGGCGCTCGGAACACCGTGATGAGATTGCACGCGGCCATAATTCAGGGCGCCATCGCGTTGCTGTTATCGACGCTTGTCGGCGCATGTCAATCGCAATCCCAACCCACACGCGGGACCAAGACGCTTGAACAACACGGTGAAGAGCTAAAGAAGCAGCACCAAATGGAAATGGAAAACCGCAGCCCATCCGCCAGACCATGAATCGTAAGTTCCTATCTCACAACTCCTTGTCGCCAACGATCCGATTTTGACGGCCGGGTGTCAATCCCCGCGCGAAAAAGCTCTCGAAAACGTTTGACGATTCTACGGAGTTGGTTTACGGTGGGATTGAGTGCTCCTAAGCAAGGGCCGGGCGGAAAGGTGGACGTTCGGTCCTTGCTCTTTTTTTGCGCTTTGTCATCATTTCGTCACGCCTCTTTCAGTAACCCTGCCTGCCGAATACTCTGATCTAGGCGGGTGAGATAACCGGAATTACCAAAATGGGTTCTCTGGCTGATGCCTGCACTCTCTGCGAGTGTGGCTACATCCCAAAACATTATCTTCTCTCTTTTGGAGGTGTGACGATGTCACGTTTGGTGCAATTGGTAGTGGTTGCGTGCGTTGCCGTTGCCATCCCCGGCTGCGGCGATTCGAGGGTGAACAAGGCGAACTATGAGAAGGTGACTCTCGGCATGGCGCTCACGGAAGTCCAGGAGATCCTCGGCCCGGGAACCAGACAGGCACAGGGCGACGGCAGCGCCGTAGGTTCACAATTCGGCGTCGACGTGACGATGGGAGGACAGGCGTCCGTCGGGCGCGGTGAGGTATACGAATGGGAAAGCGGAAATCGAAAGATCACCGTGTACTTCGGTAAAGATGGGAAGGTGGCAAGCAAGCAATCCCGAGGAATCTGATTCCCGACCAAGGATTCGGCGCGCTGGGATCTACGCGAATCGTGGTCGGCGTATTCGAGAGGATACACGACGTCCCTATGATCTTCGCCACGATGCGATGTTCATTTCCATCTCGCAGTTCCGCAGGTACGGGACAGCGGAACGCGAGCCCGGCCGCAAATGGAAAGTCCCTGGTCACTTCGGCAATTTCCTGATTTGCTACGACGCTGCCGACGAGTTTGTCCCCCTCGAAGAAGCCAACGTCGACCGGTTGCCTTGGATGTTCTCGCAGGCGTGCCCAACCCCGCATGGTCCCCTCCTCCACGGCCTCTAGTGAGCCGGCCTGGCCAATAAAATCCGGCGGCTGCCGCTTCTCCCAGCCCCATTGGGCGACAAGCAACACTCCGCCGACCAAAAGTGCGGTGCCGCTGGCGAAACGCGCCGTTGGCGAACTAGTGGGTAGTCCATTCGCGTATGTGGAGATCACCGATTTGAAGAATTGATACACCCCTTCCGACAGAAGCCACACCGCCGCGATGGTGAGTGACAACGTCGCAGGGAAGAGATAACGAATATCGGCTCCCGGAAACGCGCCCGCGTCGAAGAGCGCGAAAATCGCAATGCGAACCAATCCGTAAATACCGAAGACGCATGCCGGCAATATGTAGTACTTCCAATCAAACCGCACTCGTCGGAGTAACAGAAGGACCGCCCCTCCCACGAAACATCCGCCGGCGAGAACGAATTGAGAATACCGAGCAAAGGCGATCGCCAATTCGCGCCGCGTGTCGGCACGTAGACCATCGGTTTTCGTCGTCACCGCCCGGCGATTTGCCACACGGTCGAAGAGCGCCTTGATTTCCGGCGGGGTCTCCGGTGGATCAAACGGTTCATACAAATCAGACCGAAATGACCAGCAATTGAACCACATGGACCGCCAACTGCCGAGGAGCATGTGCCAATAAAGTGCGATATCCGGGTTCACAGCCCATCCCAATCCGGGAAGGAGCGAACGCGTGGGAAGCTTGTTTTCCTTTTCCGCCAATGATAACTCAGAAGCAACCTGAGCGAAGAACGCTTCCATGTCGCGCGCGCTTTCGGCGAAACCGGCGGCGGCAGCCGCATCGCGCAGGCCAAAGATGAACCAGCCGCCGCTGTATTCGCCGTCGGGAATGTTCTGGAAGTAACGCCAATTCGGCGCTCGGTCGATCAGTGTTTGTCCTTCCAACCACGGCTCGAGCTGGCGGAACGCTGGACTTGCTGCATAAGCTCGTTCACGCACCTCTTTCGTGATCGGGACATACAGGATCGGTCGTTCCGGCGCAATCCGAAGAAGTGCCCGATACGCTGTGGCCATACTCGGTGCGGCAAACTCCGAAGTTACGAAAACTCCCCACCGCGCGTAATTCGCGACCATCAATCCCGCCGTGATCAACATTGCGATCGCCAGGCCCGGTGTCCATTCCACAAGCCAAGCCCCGACCGTCTTTGCCCGCGTATCGCGCCGCATCATCACGGTCGACGCCACGACGAAGAACGTCCCAAGCAGCACGAGAACGAGTTGTCGCTCTTGACGGATATTCCAAAGCAAGCCCAGAGCGAGCCCCGTCGCAAACCAGCGCCGCCATCGACCGGCTTCACCCATTCGCTTTAGCTGCCAGACGAGCGCCGCCACCGCCAACAGGAGTGCGGACGAATAGATCGCGTCGTGCAATGGCTGGCGAAAAACGTAGAGCCGAGCCGGGATCAACGTGGCGGCGGCGAACACCGTTAGCCCGACCACGGGGTGTGTCTGCCGATACACAAGGCAAGCGGCCAGCGCCCCAGCCGCCAACAAGAAGAAAAGCTCATGCGCGATTCGCAGCGGAATGCCGAGCCGATAACTCGCCGCGACGAGTAGCGGATAGGGCGCTTCCTTGAGGAATGAGGTGTCGTGATGGTAGCCGGGATCAAACCAATAGGTGCACTGCCCTTTTCGAATGAAGTAGAGCTCATCGACGGGACTTAGACCCACCACAATCTCGTGATCCGCGATGAGCCAGAGATTGAAAAGGACGATGACGGCACATCCGACTCCAAAAACCGCGATGCGGATTCCGCGCCGGCTTCGAGCCGATGGATTGTCATCAACGACCGGCGCTGCCAACTTAGTATTCCTCGAAACAAGTGCGCTCGGGGTTGCTACACGCCGGAAACGAGACCTCGTCGCCGTCGGGACCTTGGCCCTTGGAAGTGTGCAGGCACCAAAACTCGGTCATGCCGGCTTGGAATTCGGGATCACATTCGAAATTCTCACCGAAGACGAGCATCGATTTGCACCGGAGATGTTTGCATCGGACTCCGCCAGGATTTGGCTGTTCATACATGTTGTCACCACATCCCTACGCAAACGAGCGATTTCCTCCCATTTTCCCAAATGTCATAAGCACGTCCAGTGTGACGCGGCTATTCGTTCACAATTGACCCCGTACTGATGGTCGACTAGGATTGCGCGTCCGTGCCACAGGCTCGGCGGCGCCTCCCTTAATTACCGCGCCGAAAAGGAGAAAGAACCATGGCAAATCAGGGATTCCAGCGAAATCGTCCAAATACAGCCGCGGTGGTCTTGGGCATCCTCGTCGGTATGACGATTCAGGGTTGCAACGGTGAATCAGGCTCCGCGAATGACGTCGCCGACACGGCCACGAAAGCGAGTGCACCGGACTCCGTGAGCATGCGGATGCACCAGTCATTTGCCGAGGCTACCACATCGGAGCCTGCAGGCGACTGGCAGCGACCGCCCGAACTCACCATGACAGGGAAATCGGTCGGCAAACTCTACACGGAAGTAGGAAAGAAATGGAATGACATCCGATTTATCGCACCCAACGGAAAGCGCTTGTTGTATCGTGCGACACTCGAAACTGACCAAGGACCAATCGAAATCGCCATGCGGCCCGATTTGGCGCCCAATCACGTCCGCAGCTTCATCGCCCTCGCCCAATGCGGATACTACGATGGGCTTGTATTTCAGCGAACGATCAACCAGGAAATCCCGGAACGGGCCGGGGACAAGCTCGAGATTATCGAGGCAGGTTGTCCGCTCGGTACCGGTGAAGCCGGTTACGGAAGCATCGGTTATTGGCTCAAGCCGGAGCTTCACGCTCAAGGGATACACGAGGAAGGCACGGTGGGCGCCTGTCACGGAGATCACGCAGACACGGCCGCGTGCAAGTTCTACATTAACCTCAACAAGGCGCCGTTTCTGGACGGGCATTTCACCGTCTTTGGAAAAGTGACCAACGGGTTGCCGGTCGCACGAAAGATCCTGTCGTTACCGGTCCGGAGCGACCCGGAGTTTCCGGAACAAGACAGGCCGGCCAATCCAGTGGTTATCCGCAAGGTCACGATCCACGCGGAGGAAGTGGCGCCGAACTAAGCATCCATACGAAAGCGAGGTGTCCTCTGCCGGCCAACGTGAAACCACAAGTCGAAGAGGCGCAGAAGACGCTGGACCTAAAGAACAAGACGTACACTGCGGAACTCGACACGAGCAAGGGACCGATTCGGTTGCAGTTCTTTCCGGACGTCGCGCCCGGGCATGTTGCCAATTTTCTGGGCCTGGCGAAAATCGGATTCTATAACGGTGTGACCTTTCACCGGATCATTGACGGCTTCATGATCCAAGGTGGTTGTCCGCAAGGCACGGGCACGGGTGGGCCAGGCTACCAAATCAAAGCGGAGTTCAATCCGACGCCGCACGAGGCAGGCGTCCTGTCGATGGCTCGAACCGGCGATCCCAACTCCGCGGGCTCGCAGTTTTTTGTGTGCCTTGGCAAACACACTCATCTCGATCGGCAGTACACAGCCTTTGGGAAAGTTGCCGACGACGAATCGATGGCGACGGTTCGTTCCATTGGAAAGATTCCAACTCGCGGCGACCACCCCGTCGAGAAAGTCGAGATCCGAAAAGTCAACATTACGGAATCGGCGAAATCGTAACTGTTGCTCGCGGTAAGGGACCGGAAGGGGACCCACGCAAAGGGTAGTTGTGAACCTGGTCAGGCCGGAAGGTGCAGCCATAAGCGACGATCCCTTGTGCAGTGGATCAGCCTCTTGCGGAAACCTGCCGCGGGCGCCACTTACTGATTCATTCTGAATCACCATGGCCAAACGTAAGCCACTCTCCGCTGAAACTAAGGCAGCCGCGGCCGATGAGTACACCGTCCTCGCGCGACGTTACCGTCCTCAGCAGTTTTCCGATGTCATCGGACAGGAGCCGGTGACAAGGGCGCTCGTCAACGCATTGGAAAGCAATCGCGTTGCTCACGCCTATCTATTCACCGGCGCCCGCGGGGTGGGTAAGACTTCCACCGCACGAATCCTCGCCAAGGCGCTCAACTGCGTCAACGGTCCAACGACAACGCCTTGCGATCAATGCGATTCGTGCCATGCCATCGCCACGGGCGAAGACATCGACGTCGCGGAAATTGACGGCGCTAGCAATCGCCAAATCGATGATGTCCGCGAACTGCGGAGCAACGTACAGTACCGACCGAGTCGGTCTCGATACAAGATCTACATCGTCGACGAAGTCCACATGCTTACCAAGGAGGCTTTCAACGCGCTGTTGAAGACCCTGGAAGAGCCACCGCCTCACGTCAAGTTCATCTTTGCGACAACGGATGTTCACAAAGTTCCCGTCACCATACTCTCCCGGTGTCAACGCTTTGACTTTGCGGGCATCGGCGCCGTCCGGATCGTGGAGCAACTGGCGCAGGTTGCGGAAAGCGAAGGCGTTACCGCGGACCGTGACGCGTTGGAATTGCTTGCCCGTCGCGCCAGCGGGTCGATGCGTGATGCGCAATCGTTACTCGACCAACTTCTGGCGTTCGGTGATTCCGGCGGTGCCAAACGGCTGACGGTTGCAGCAGTGCATTCCTTGCTTGGCATGGCGGATGACGAACGGATTGCCGAGTTGGCCGCCGTCATTATCGGTCGAGACTCCAAACAGGCTCTGGAACTAATCGGCCGTGCGGCCGATGAAGGATCGCAGCTAGGTGAGCTTCTGGACCAACTCATTGACTATTGGCGCGACCTGATGGTGGCGAGCAGTGCGGGCGTCGACAGCCAAGACCTTCACGTCCCACCTCGGCATCGCGAAGCGTTCGCCCGATCCGCCGCTGAGATGTCGATCGATACGATCCTCGCCGGTTTGGACATACTCGCTGCGACCAAGGCGCGGCTTCGCTCTAGTGGTCATGGACGAGTACTACTGGAGATGGCCGTCGTTCGATTGTCCCGCTTGCATGACCTGATGGCTCTAGCGCAATTGGCACAATGGCTTGAATCCGGCAAAGTTCCAGCAGCAACGACGCCTGCGAAAAACAATCCCGCCGCAGCGAAGGCAGTGCAAGCCGCCCGCCCGCCCGTCTCCATGGAGCCGGAAAAAAAAAATCCCGAAAAACCCGTTAGCCCCGCGACCGACACCACTCGCGTCTCGTTAACGGAACAATCGCTACCTGAGGTATGGCCGACCATCCTTACGCAAGTAGGGAGCTTTCTCGCGACCGACCTACGAAACGTCGACTCGGTTACGATCACCGGACCGACCACTCTAGTCCTGCGTTTTCCAGCGGGGTATAATCCACTTCACGGACATGGACAGGACGCGAAAGGGTCGACCCGAATTGCGGAACGTCTCGAAGAGACGTTGCGAAAACTAACGGGACACTCCTGGAGCGTCCGAGTGGAGTCGGCAAGCAATGGGGCGGCGGCCCCTGCCGCGGCGGCCGTGGCTGCGGACGCGACACCTTCTCGAAACCGGCGTCAAATGTCCGACGCGCTGCAGGTCCCGTTGCTACGCCGGGCCGCTGAACTGTTGGGCGCTCAGTTTGTTCGAATGGATGACGGCTTTGCGTCGGCCGAGACCGCAGGCAACCGTCGCGGCGACACGACCGCGACCGGGGAGATGTAAGCTATGTTTAAGGAGATTGGACAACTTGCCGGCATGTTGAAGCAGCTTCCTAAGATTAAGGAGGAGGTTGAGCGACTTCAGCAGCGACTGGGCCAAATCACGGCCGAAGGCGATGCCGGCGCCGGAATGGTCCGCGTCCGAGTCAACGGGCGGCTTGAACTGTTATCGTGTACCATCAGCGACGAGGCGATGAAGTTGAACGATCGCGAAATGATCGAAGATCTCATCGTCGCCGCGGTGAACCAAGGAATGAACAAAGCCCGACATCAGGCGGCGGAGGAAACGGGGAAAATGGCGGCCGCACTTGGCTTGCCGCCGGGCATTAACCTGCCGGGACTGAACCTTCCCGGCGCGTAAGCAAGGTGAGATGGTGGCGACGGAGGCAAATGGAGCGATTGCCCGCTTGACGCAAGAGCTGAGCAAATTGCCCGGAATAGGGCCAAAAACCGCGGAGCGGCTTACGCACCACATCCTCTCCACGGATCGCCGACAGGTTCTGGCACTTTCCGAGGCATTACGTGCCGTCAAAGACGACGTGCGTCTTTGCCGACAATGTCACAATATAGCCGAGGGCGAACTCTGCCGTGTTTGCGCGGATGCTCGCCGCGATTCCACAGTAATCTGCGTCGTCGAGCAAGCGCGGGATGTCTCCGCACTTGAGCGAGCGGGAACTTACCGCGGCCATTATCATGTATTAGGAGGTCGGCTTGCTCCGCTCGACAACGTCGGCCCAGAGAATTTGAACGTGGACACCCTTTTGAATCGTGTTCGTGCGGGAGGCGTTCAGGAGTTAATCATGGCGACGAACCCGACACTGGAAGGAGACGGCACCGCGTTGTACGTTTCAAACCTACTTGCGGGGAGCGCCGTGCGGATTACGCGATTGGCACGGGGTTTGCCTTCAGGGTCGGTGCTTGAATTCGCCAACAGCCAAATGCTTGCGGATGCGCTGGAAGGCCGGCGCAACTTTTGATCGGAGATAGAAATGAGACTCGACACTCATCTAAGCCAGCGGATGGATCAGCGGATGATCCTGGCGCCGCGGATGATCCAGTCTATGGAAATCCTGCAATTGCCGATCATGGCGTTGCAGGAACGAATACAGCAAGAGTTACAGGAAAACCCGGCCCTTGAGCTACGTGAGGAAGCGGCGGAAGGTACGGAAGGCGCGGAGGGATCGGAAAGCGTGGCGGTCGAGGAACCTGTTGAGGCGATACCCACGAAGGAAGAGGACGTCACTAATCCCGAAACGGAACTGGTGATCGACGACGCGGGCAACAACGAGATCGACTTCGAACGCATGGAAGCCCTAAGCAAGGATTGGGAGGACCATTTCAACGAAGGGCACCGTCCATCTCGCAACGGAATCGATGAGGAAGGCGACAAGAAACACGACGCGATGCAGAACATGCCTTCGCGGCCGCAATCGCTCGACGACTACCTCAACGAACAGATCTCGTTTCTTGACACCAAGCCGGAAGAACAACGCCTGCTCAGCCACATCATTACCTACATCGACGACAACGGATACATCACGGTCGGCCCAACCGCAACGGAAACGCCTTCTACGCCTGCCGAGCAAGTTCTCGAAGTCATCGCCAAGGAGTTCGACCCGCCGACGACGCCGGCTGAAGTGGAAAAGGCGCTTCACGTCATTCAAAAACTCGATCCGCTGGGCGTCGGCGCACGCAACCTCGAAGAGTGCTTGCTTCTGCAAGTGACTCCCGAAACGCCTCATCGAGATATCTTGCGCCTGATAATCCATAATCATCTCGACGATGTTCGCAACAATCGGCTGCCGGTGATTCAGCGGCGAACGGGCTTCGACCTGACGCTCATCAAAGAAGCGATTGAAGTTCTGAAACACCTGAATCCAAAGCCGGGCGCCCAATTCACGGCGGACAACATTCCGTACGTGGTCCCGGACATTGTCGTCGACCGCACAGAAGCCGGCGAATACGACATTCGGCTCGTCGATGACTGGGTGCCTAACGTCTACATCAGCCGGCGGGTCATGGAAATGTACCGCGAGAAAGGCGCCGATCCGAAGACCAAGGAATGGCTCAAACGAAAAATCCAGTCGGCCCAATGGCTCTTGGAATCCATCGAACAACGGCGAAATACGCTGGAGAAAGTGACTCGCGCCATCGTACAGCATCAGCGCGCTTTTCTCGACAAAGGCCCGGAGCACATCGAGCCGCTCAAAATGCAACAAATCGCCGATCAAGTGGGCGTGCACGTCACGACGGTGAGCCGGGCCGTCGACGACAAATGGGTGCAAACGCCGCGCGGCATCTTTTCGCTGAAACGATTTTTCGGCGGTGGTACTCATACGGCAACCGGAGAAGAAGTCGCGTGGGAGACGATTAAACAGAAGCTCCTCGAAATCATCGGCAACGAGGAAAAGGCCAATCCTCTAAGCGATGAAGAACTCGTTGATAAGCTCCAACAGTCCGGCTACCCCGTCGCACGACGAACCGTGACCAAATACCGAAAGATGCTCAACATCCCGTCATCGCGCCAGCGGAAAGACTGGACTTAGTCAGTTGTCGGTTGTCAGTTGTTAGTTGTCAGTCGCCGGCGAATCGCGATATTGATAACGAATAACAGACAACGGCTAACGGACTACCATGCAACAACTCGTCGAAACTCTCCGCAAAGAAGAAGCGACCATTCAACAAGGCGGCGGCGCCAAGGCGATCAAACGCCAGCATGAAAAGAACCGCCTCACTGCCCGCGAACGCATCACCAAGCTCATCGACCCGAGAACGACTTTCTTCGAACTGGGCCTCTGGGCGGCGTGGAACATGTACCGTGAATGGGGCGGCGCTCCCTCGGCTGGGGTTGTGACTGGGGTGGCTCAGGTGGCCGGTCGCCGCGTCATGATGATCGCCAACGATGCGACGGTGAAAGCCGGGGCCTTCTTCCCCATGACCGCCAAGAAGGTGCTGCGCGCTCAACGCATCGCCATGGAAAACCGCCTGCCGCTCGTCTACCTCGTTGACAGTGCCGGCGTTTTCTTGCCGCTACAGGACGAGGTCTTTCCAGACGAAGACGATTTCGGCCGCATCTTTCGCAACAATGCCGTCATCTCCGCGGCCGGAATCCCGCAATTCGCCGCCATACTCGGCAACTGCGTCGCCGGCGGTGGCTACCTGCCCGTCCTGTGCGACAAGTTGCTGATGACCGAAGGCAGCGGCCTCTATTTGGCCGGTCCGGCCCTTGTCAAAGCCGCCATTGGCCAGACGGTCAGCCACGAGGAACTCGGCGGGGCCGCGATGCACGCCGCCGTCAGCGGCACCATCGACTTCCGCGAAAAAGACGATCCGTCATGCCTCGACCGACTGCGACGGCTGATCGAAATCTTGCCCGCCGACCGGGCAACCGTGAACTTCGACCTGCCGCCCGGCCGTCCTGTTTCGGATATCAACGGTGTCGTCGGCGCGACTAACGGACGAAACTCCGGAAAGCAAATTGAGTACGACATTCGCGACCTCCTCCCGTGCATTCTCGATGCCGCTGCGTTCGATGAATACAAGGCCGACTATGGCCAAACGCTGGTGTGTGGTTACGGCCGGCTCGGCGGCGTGGCCGTCGGCGTCGTCGCCAATCAACGGAAACGCTGCAAGCCCGCTTCCGGACCTCTCCAATATGGCGGCGTCATCTACGTCGATAGCGCGGACAAGGCTGCACGCTTCATCATGGACTGTAACCAATCCCGGACGCCGCTCGTGTTTCTGCAGGACGTCAACGGTTTCATGGTTGGCCGCGAATCCGAACAAGCCGGGATCATTCGCAACGGCGCCAAGCTCGTTAACGTCATCGCCAACAGTGTCGTTCCCAAACTGACCGTCATCACCGGCGGCTCGTTCGGCGCCGGCAACTACGCCTTGTGCGGCAAGGCCTTCGACCCGCGCTTCATAATGGCCTGGCCCACGGCTCGATACGCCGTCATGGGCGGCGAACAGGCGGCAAGCACCCTCCTCGATGTCCAGATCACCGCCTTGCGCCGCGCCGGCCATGAACCGGACGCCAAAGAACTCGACGAGCTTCGACGCAAAGTCGAGGCTTCCTACCAAGAACAAATGGACATCCGCTACGCCGCGGCCCGCCTGTGGATCGACGCCATCATCGACCCGACCGCAACCCGATCCGCGCTCCTCACCGCCCTGGCGGTCGCCATCCGCCACGACGACGGCCGCCCGTTTCACACAGGGGTGCTTCAAGTCTAACCAACTCCCGACCATCCATAAACCACCATTCGTAATGGCGCTCCGCGCTATGACGCGGTTTGGCAGGCGATTGAAACAGCAACCGCCGTGGCCGATGGAACGACGTGGTTTCGCAGTATCCGTAGTCCACCGTCTCTAGCGGTGACCTGCGACGCTGTTTGACAGGCGCTCTGGGTTACGCTCGCTTGTGACATTCATACGTCAATCCTCCTAGGATGCGCGCACGGCTTGCATCCCAATTGCGCGATCATTTCTAACACTTGTCACAGTCGTTGGTCAAGTGACAGACCGCGACAGTTTTCGGATTTGTCAAATTGTTTTCGGTGCAAGCGAATAGCATACCACTGCGAGTGTAAGCGCGCGTTTCACTCAAGGCGCAGTTCATTAACGAGGAACGATCAATGACGTCTTCCGCAGCGCCGCACGTAGATTGCGAGCGGCACCATGCCACGTTGTCGGTTAGCGACGTTCGAGCGGCCATCGACTTCTACACGCAAGAGCTCGGGTTCAAACTGGCGTTTGCCGAGGGTGAGCCGCCGACATTTGTTGGCGTGAATCTGGGTCACGCTCAAATATTCCTCATGCAGGGAACGCCGAGTCCCAACGGCTGCTCGGTGTATTTCGTGATCGACGATGCCGACGAACTCCACGAGTTCCACCGCGGCAATGGTGTGGAAATCGTCCGGCCGCCGGAAGACCAGCCATATGGATTGCGCGAGTACACCGTCCGAGATCGCGACGGTTACTTACTCAACTTCGGCCATCCAGTGTTCAACGTTGGGCCAGCCGTTAAGATTGAGCGCGTGGATGTCACGGTGCGCCTCGAAAAGCGCCTCGCCGCATTGTTACAAGACCTGGCCGAGCACAAGCGCATGAGTTTGACTAGCTGCCTGGAAGAAATCCTGCTTCACACGTGCGAACCGTGGGGTGACGGCGTCGCCAGCCCCCACACGAAGAGAACCATCCGCTACATCCAAGAGCTCAAGAAAAAGCACGGCATCGACTACGACACCCACGCCAGCTACCGGTTTGTGGAGTAGGGGACCTGCTTCCCCAGGCCGAGGAGGCTGGCTTTGGACTTCGCCTTATGCAATGCATGAACCACCGTGACGAGACCGACACGTCGCTTTGGACCACAGCCGACCGAGAATATCTCGAAAGGCTACGCCGCAACATCGAAGTTATTGATCGGTGGCGTTGGCCGCTTCTGGCGGGTGTCGTTTTTCTCACCATTGTTTTTATCGGCTTGGTAATAGGCTGTGTAGAAATAATCCGCAACGTACAGCAGGCCGCACAACAGCAGCAAAATATGGAGCTATCAGGCTTCAGCCTCGGCCTCATTCTGGGTCCGACCCTCGGTTTAGGACTTGTGAAGTGCGTGATGTTCTTTTTTGAGATCTCCGATGGTGCCCGCTTGGGACACCTTCTGGTGCAGTTCCACGACACGCTAGCCTCACAAGCCCCCAATGTAAATCAGCTGGAACTCCGTGCAGGCGCTGAGACAGTCACCCGATTGGATGCTGATCGAAAACTGGTCGAGAAGTTTCGCAGCAACTTGTCGTTTACCACTCGCGCTTTCTCCGTGAGCCGAGTTTTCTACGGCGTGGTTGCGTTAGCGTGGATTGCCCTCATTATTTGCTTCGTCGCCCTCCTGCACTCCCTAGGAGGAGGTTTAGCTCGTGGCCAAAATCAGTTTTTCGCCTTTTCACTCTTAGGCCTGGCCGCTGGAATAGTCATAGGTGGGGTGCTGGGCTTTGCGATGTTCAAATTGGTGGGCGGCCTTCTCTTCGCCGTCATAGGCGTGGCTCGGTCGGAGCGTCTGGTATTGCGGTATTTTGATGAGCTTCGGAAAACAAAAGGGTGACGACGTCCAGCGATTGATGCCATTCGCCGCGATCAGATAGAATTGTGGCGGAGTGCACTATGATCGATCTGATTGAAAAACATCGTGGTCGTTTGGAAGACGAGGCGGCCCGTCAAACCTAAAGTCGAGTTGCAAAATGTCCATCAGCTCCAACTGCGTCGTTCCCATCGTTGGGATAATCGCGATCAGTGGCTTGCCTGCAATCGCTGGCGATACAAAGCCCGCTGTCTCGCTTTTTCTAGCCAAGGCATCGGCCGAGCGAAAGAACCAAGAAATTGTCTTCCTCTGCGAGGTGATGCTTGATAACGCAACCGGAAAGGAGTTGACGGTGCGTTCAAACTTTTTTTCAGCCTTCGACGGGTTGGAATTGGTAGTGACTAGCCTGGACGGGACAGTTCTGGCCCACCAAGGCTACACATGGCACCAATCCCCGTTACCCGGGCTGGGCGAGACTTCCCCATCAAGCCGGGAAACGCCAAAGACACGTTGGTTTTCCCTGTGAGTGAGCTTCCGGCGGAGGCCAAGATGCTCAAGGTCCGCCTAGTGGGAACTCTGCCGAAGAGCGGTTATCGCCGCATTCTCTCGTCGGAAACCTTGGTGATCCGGGTTGACTGATCCATCACAGTTCAAGCGATAACCAAAGTGCCAGCGCTATCTAGTCCCAGACGCGCATGCAGAATAGCGGAAGTAAACGGTCGTCGCCCCCCCATGCCAGCTGTGCCGTTGACATCAACGAATCCGCGTTGTCGTAGGTGATGCCAGATTGCCCAAACGCCGCCTTCCAGGTTATGATGGGAGACATGGAAACAACAGCTGCTCCCGTGGACCGGCGGGAGTCGGTCATTGCCGAGCATATCGAAATAACCCCCGCAATCTGTGGCGGGAAGCCGCGGATCAAGGGCCATCGTATCAAGGTTCAGCACGTCGCTATCTGGAACGAACGCATGGGGCTAAGCCCCGATGAGATCGTCTCCCAGCATCCCAGCCTAACGCTTGCCGACATACACGCGGCTCTGGCGTATTACTGGGATCACCGCGACGAGATCGAGGCCGATATCAAGGAAGCCGAAGCCTTTGCGGACAAGCTCCGCGACGGCGCACCATCCGTCTTCGACAAAGTAAAGCAACGGAATGCCTCAGACGATCCGCTTCCACCTGGATGAACATTGTCCCACGGCGTTGGCCGAAGGACTTCGTCGGCGTGGGATCGACGTCACCACGACCATCGATGCCAACCTTCGCAGCGCCTCCGATGAAATGCACATCGCCTTTGCGCTGGCACAGGGCCGCGTTATTTTCACTCACGACGATGACTACCTCCGCTTTCATGCACAAGGTATTCTGCACGCCGGTATCGCCTATTGTCACCACGAGGGGCGAAGCCTCGGTGAAATCATTCGCGGTCTAGTTCTGATTTGGAAACTCTACGAGCCTGAGGAGATGCAGAATAAAGTCGAATGGCTGTAAACGAGCTTGGGATCGATCTGACTTTGGAATAGGGTGAAGAGGCAACGGCTTAATACCCGGCTTCCGATCTTTACGCCATGATCTTCCCATCGCTCCGTAGGCCAGGGCGACCACAAATAGGCAGATGACGAACACGAGTGTAAGCCGGAAGTGCCGCACAGGGTTATCTTAGCGTTCCTCATGGACGCCCTGATGGTACTCGTTGCGTAGCCGGATGGCCCTGCCCGAATCTTGCTCCTGGACAAACGTCTTGATGTCCACCGACGTGTCGATAACGTACTTCATTGCCCGTTACGGGACGCGCGGACCGCGTCGAGCGTCACGTCCTGTGTGCCAAAGCGCTTGGCGTTCTCGTCCCGCAGGCGGTCGATCCTCGCGGCGGCAGCTTTCCGTTCCGCCATAGTCGGGAGAATGCCCTTGGCGAGACGATCGCATGCCGCCTGCATATGGGCCTTGAGCGTCGAGTCGATGCCAGTGTTTTCCGTCGAGCCCGTCATGATGTCCTCCAACCCCATTCTATTGTCGACGTGGGATCGACGGAAGTCACGTCCAATGGCGGATTCGAGCATTTCACCAACCACCGCCACCCCAGCCAATTCCGCCCCCACTGCCAACTTTGCCGTTGACCGGCCGCGCCTGCCGCACTTATAGTTGGTTACGCCCTACCTTATACATCCTTTTTGTGGGAGTTCGTCTGGTGGCGAAGAAGAAGAGTAAGCGAAAACAGGAGCAAGTCGTCGGGTTTCTCGGCGTCGGCTTGGACAATAAGGACGGCGAGCATCGGTTTACCAAGAGTGAACATTTCCTCTTGGTCGGCGGGTCGGACGAAACGCACGAACGCATGCAAGATACGGCCATCAAGTTCAACGAAGCGCTCAAGCGTAGCGGCAAGAAGCTTGAGGACACGCCGGTGGAGGAAGTGATTACTATCTTCCACGAGACACGGGAATAACGCGGCGTTTTCGGCGTGCATTTGCCTAATTGCAGAGCCGTTGCCAAGGCAGAGTAGGATTAGGATGAGGACTAAGAGTGTGATTGTGACTAAGAGCAAGATAACGATCAAGCGTGAGAGCGATCCTTATCTTGGGTCCTGCTCTCGCTCCTAGTCCTCTTCTTACTCTTAGTCTTCCTCTTACTCTTCTTCTTTTCGGCAAAAAAGCCAACGCCACAAAGCACAAATGACGCCCGGCCACGAACGAATCCCTAGTGTGTGAAACCCACGCCGTGTTGGCCGGGTATTTCCTTTCGAGCTTCCGGCACGAGTCTCCGCGTGTCCCTAGAAGAAGCCAGGCTGGTGCGGCGTTGCCTGAAAGGGGACGCGGACGCAATCCGGACTCTTGTCGACGGTTTTCACGTCGCGGTTTATGGATTAGGCGTTCGGCTCCTGGGCAATCGGCACGACGCCGAGGATGTCACCCAGGAGGTGTTTCTTCGGGTGTTCCGCAGCCTACGCCGCTGGGACTCGTCGCGGCCGCTCAAGCCCTGGATCATGGGAATCGCGGTCAACCGTTGCCGAACGTGGATCGGGCAACGAACGCGACGACCGGAACTGGTCGATTACCTTCAGGATGTAGCAGCAGCGCCGGTCCCCGATGATGCGTCCGAGTTATGGAATGAGATTCAACGTGCACTGAACGATTTACGGGCCGAGTTTCGTGAGGTGTTTTTGCTCTTTCACCAACACGGGCAAAGTTACGAGAATATCGCGGATGCCCTCGGCTGCCCGATTGGCACGGTGAAGACCTGGCTGCATCGTGCCCGCATAGATGTTCTCGAACGGTTGAAAAAGCGCGGCATGGTGGAAGCGGAACCGCTCGAACCGCTGACACCATCGGCCCCGCCGAAGAGGTCCAAATGAGTTGCCCATGAACTGCGTCGAATTCGAAAAACACGTGCAACGGCGACTGGATGGCGAGCCAACGCGGGACCGTCACGAGGCGGAACTGCACTTGGCGTCCTGCCGTGAATGCTGGCTGTTGGATCGCGCGACGGAGCAACTAATTCAAGCAATGACGGCGCCGGCTATTCCAATGCCTCCACCTGAGATGGCCGGCCGGATCGCGTGTCGGGCAATGGAAACGCATAGCCGTCGAATCGCCTGGCGCCGCGTGGGCCGAATTGCGGTGGCGGCAAGTGTGCTCGGAGTTGCTTTCGCCTGGTATCAATTCGTGTGGCAAAGGGACCGCGGCCCGACGCCGACAGAATTGACAATCGTCAAGCAAGAAACGCCGCCCGGTTCCAACCCTTCGCTCCGCGGCAATGTCGAGGACGCAGTGGGAGCGATAAGCGGGCTGGTCAATCAAACGGCAGAGACCGCGTTGGAGCCTGGGAAGATTCTGTTCCCCGACGCGGCTTCCGTCGCCCTGTTGAAGGAAGCGACAGCGTTGCCTCGCGCACCGGTGCCGGACGTGCCGTCGCTGCGCACGGCGGGGCAGAACGTCGCGCATTTCGCGCCGGTTGCCAGTTTCGGAAGGTTTTTCAACTATTTCGCCCAGGATTTCCCTTCAGTGGACGCGGAACGCAAGTCGGGATCATAATGCTGAAGCCACGAATATCGTTTCGAAACCAAATCGCCGTCACACTGTGTGCAGTTACAGCACTGTGCGCGAGTGGCCGGTGCGCGGACACGCCGCGCGACGAGTTGCTTCGGCTAGTGCCGGACGATGCCGGCATTTGCATGGTCGTCCAGAACCTTCGCGACACCCTCCGCACGGTGCGTGAGTCACCGTTCGTCGAGCAATTTCAAGCATCCGCCCTGGGAACAGCGTTGCGGAACTCACCCGAAACGAAGAAACTCCGCGATGTCGAGCATTATTTCAAAATCCATTTCGATGTCGGCTGGGAACGGCTGGTAAATGATCTGGCCGGCGATGCCGTTGTGCTCGCCTATTGGCCCGGCCCACCCGGGAGGCCGGAAGAAGAACAAGGAGTGATTCTGGTGCGAGCCCGCGACGCCCGGCTGCTTGCGGATGTGCTGGCGCGCCTTCCCGCACTGGCCCACCCGTCGGGTAACCCGCCACCGGCGGAGTCGAGAAAACACGATTCCGGAACGTACTCTGCTTGGAGCGATGGCAAGAAGACAGCGTACACCTACGTCAACGGTCCGGTCGCGGCCATCACGCACCATGAAGCGCTTTTGAAGCGCGTGATCAGTCGCGATCGCTCTTCGGTTCGTGGTCCTTCGCCGGTGATGGCCGGGCTCCAACGCCTCGGATTCGCCGACGCAGTGGCATCGGTTTGGTTCAATCCCCGCGCCTTTGATGCGGAGTTGGAGCATCAGACGGCCAACGCCCCGGAGATTGACGCCCAAGTTCGAAGTACGACACTGGCACACTGGAAGGCGCTTGAAGGCGTCGCGTTGTCGGCCAAGTTAGGCCGCAACCACCTGGAATTTAGCGTGTCGATTCTGGTGAATGGAGAAAAAGTACCGGAATCATCTCGACATCTTCTACGTTCCGGCCAGGCCTCCGAACTTTGGACTTGGTTTCCAAAAAACTGCATGCTCTCGGTCGCCGGCCGCATCAATACGGTCGGCCTGAGCCAGACGCTCACCGGGTTTCTCGACGACAAGAGCCGAAAAGCCGTGCGGGACGCGCTGGATCAAGTCGCCACGGGATCGATTGGCCGCAATGTGGAACGTGAAGTGTTGCCCGGTCTTGGTCCGGACTGGGGATTCTGCGTGGTGTCGCCGCCGGCCGAGGAAAAAGGATGGATGCCGTATTTCATCGCGGCGCTCAAAGTCCAACCCGGCACCCAGGAGCCGCCGCTCGACCGGGCCATCGGGAACTTTCTCAACGGGTTGGCCATGCTCGCCGTGGTGGCTCACAACTCTTCCAAACCCGACGCGATCACTTTGCACACGGAGATGCAGGACAAGGTTGAGGTGAAATACTTCGTCGAGGACAAGAACTTTCCACCTGGCTTTCGACCCGCGTTCGCGATGAAAGACGGCTACCTCGTTGTCGCCAGCTCCCCGGCGGCGATCCGACTCTTCCGGCGCCCGGCCGCCGATTCCGTGCCGGCCAAAACCGACGGAGAAACGCCGCTCCTGCGAATGTCCCCAACCGCGTTACGGCAGTACTTGTTCGACCGATCGGAAGCAATCATCTCGCATATCGCCGCAACGGACCAGATTCCCCTGGAAGAAGCAAGAAAACGCCTCGGCGGCCTGGGCGAGGTGCTTGGTCTACTTGAAAACGTCGAGGTCACCCAGCGGTCGACGAACGATCAGTTCCACTTCACGCTCCGAATTCAAACCTCGCACGCACTTTGGAAGTAACGGTCGCCTACCTCAGTCTCACCACAAAGGCACAAAGATCACAAAGAAAACACCGGCTTTGTGTTCTTTGTGCCTTGGTGGTGTGTCATTAACGAAATATCGTATCGGTTGGTTCTGCCACCGGAGGGCAACATGACTTCACCAACCGACGATCCCGCATTACGACGACGAGGCGAATGGCGGACCATTGGAACGTGGGTCGCGCTTGTTGCACTGTACGTCTTGGGCGCCGTTCATTGGGTCCAATTCTTCAACAACGGAATTCTGTCTTTCACTGCGTACGATTGGCCGAAAGAACGGCTCTATCTGCAAGTTTTCCGTGACGCCTATCGGGACAAGACCGTGCCGTTGCACGTGGCTGTTCCCGATCATTACGTCGAGCACTTTCCGCAAGTGGCGAATTTCCGCGGCGTCGCCGCCGAGTCCCAGACGCTTAGCCGTTTTCTGGCGATTCCGGAGACCATCATGTCGCCGCAGGCCTTGCTGTTGCCTGTACTCGAGAACGGAGATTTCATCGTCCTTCATTTTCTGGTTCTTTACACGGTCGGATTCGTCGGCTGTCTATGGTGCCGCCGCCGCTTTCAATTGTCGCTCGTTCCGTACACCGTGCTTTTTCTGGTTTTCACCTTCAACGGCTACATCACGTCGCATCTTGGCGCCGGGCACATCATGTGCGGCGGCTACTTTCTGCTTCCCTTTTTTGGCGGAATTGTTCTGGACTGGATGGAGAACAAGCGAGCCGTCGACCCCGGAATGAAACTGGCGCTCGTGTATTTTGGAATGCTCCTTCAGGGATCGCTCCACGTCGTGGTTTGGTGTTGGATTTTCGTTGCGTTGATCGTGGCCTGGAATCCGACGGCGTGGCGGGCGGGATTGCTGTCAATGGTCCTAGGTGTCCTTTTGGCCGGTTTTCGGCTGGCGCCGGCAGCCGTGGCATACTGGAACTTCCCCGGCCTGCCGTTTGCCGGCGGTTATCCGACATTGGAAACGCTCCTTGAAGCTTTGCTCGTCATTCGGGATCCGACCTATTTACCACCCGGCCATATTTTCTGGTGGGAATACGACCTTTATGTCGGATTGCTCGGGCTCGCGTTGCTGGCGTACTTTGGCGTCTATTTGCGGTTCGTTCGAACGCCGGAGGTAATTCCCTACCGTTATCCGTCGCTGGATGTGCCGCTCATCGTGATGGTTTTTTTGTCCCTCGGCCACATTTACTATCCGGTGCTGCGCCTGCCGCTTCCGCTCGTCAATAGCGAACGGGTAACGTCGCGCTTCATCGTCGTTCCGTTCGTGATGCTGCTACTGCTCGCCGCCGTGCGAATGCAACAAACGTTGTCCGCAATGAATTTGGGACTGAAAGGAAAAATCCTGGTCGTGGTTGGTCTCGTCGTCCTGTGGCGGATGCTTTGGGCCCATGCCTCCCGCTGGGAAATCGGGACACTTGAACAGCAATCGACAAGCCGCTGGCACGTTCCGGATACGGCACGAATTGTTTCAGAGTCCGATGGCCTTTATTTGGCAAGCCTTTACGGAGGAGTGGCGATTTCCCTAATTGGACTCGCCGTATGGATATACTTGCAGCTGCGTTCGCACCGGTCTGCGGTTCCATAACGGCCATTTGCGCCCAATTTTCCCGAATTCACAAACTCGGTTTATACTTGGGTCGGACAAAATCGCTCCAGTTTGCGCAGGTACCGGCGTGCCCGCCGGCTACGAGGGGAATCGAGATGCGACACGACACTCAGCGAAAGGCCGATACACTCGTTCAGGAGCGCCGCGGTAAGCGTGGCGAACGCCGCAAACAGGACATCCCGGTCGCGGTCGACCGCCGCAAAGGTGACCGCCGTGAACCAGGCGAACGCCGCCGACAAGTTGATCCCACCACGTGCGAACGGGATTACACGGATGACGAGATTGCATTCATGAAGGCGATGGATCAATATAAACGTGATAACCGGCGGCCGTTCCCCACGTGGAGCGAGGTGTTGGAAGTGTTGCGCGCCCTTGGCTACCGTCGAGTCGACAAGCCACGGCCGCTCCCCGGTTACGAGGCGTCGCTAGTGGAAGCAGACGAGTAAAGGCATTTCAGGCAAAGGTGGCACGGAGGCCCGATGCAAATCTTCATCTCGGCAGGAGAGCCCAGCGGCGACCTGCACGGCGCCAATTTGTTACGCGCCGTCCGCCGCCAAAGACCTGGCGTGGATTGGGTCGGATTCGGCGGCGAGCGCATGTCCGCCGCGGGATGCCGACTTCTTTATCCCATGTGCCAGCTCGCGGTCATGGGGTTCTCGCGCACGTTGTCGAATGCGCCGTCATTCTTGTACCAGTTATCGCGAGCCGACCGTTACTTGGGCCGCCATCGCCCCGCGGCCGTCGTCCTGGTCGACTTTCCCGGCTTCAACTGGTGGATCGCGCGGCGGGCCCATTTCTATGGCATTCCCGTGTTCTACTTCGTGCCGCCGCAACTCTGGGCATGGCACGGCTCGCGCGTTCGGAAGATGCGCCGCTGGGTGGATCACGCCCTGTGCACGCTGCCGTTTGAAGAGGCGTGGTATCGCGAACGCGGCGTTCGCGCCCACTACGTCGGCCATCCATTCTTTGATGATTTGCACGGCCAGAAATTGGATGCCGACTTCATAGCCCAACAAGAAGCCGTTCCGGGGAAAATCATCGGCTTGCTCCCGGGTTCACGAAATCTGGAAGTGGAGCGCAACCTGCCGACGCTCATTCGTGCGGCGACGATGATTCACGCCGAACGGCCGAACACACGCTTCCTGGTTGCCTGCTTCAAGAAATCCCAACAAACAACGGTGGATACGTATCCTCGCGACAATGGGCTTCCGATCACGACTTTCACCGGCCGAACGCCGGAGATCATGCACCTCTCTCACTCGTGCGTCGCGGTCTCCGGTTCGGTGGGGTTGGAATTGCTCTATCACGGGAAACCGACCGTGGTGGTTTACCGAGTTCCGCGCCTCCTTCGAAAAATCGTCGAGCCTCTTATCACGACGAAGTACATCAGTCTCGTCAATCTTCTGGCGGACCGCCGTCTGTTCCCGGAGTACCCGAGCGACCGATGCGAAGCGGATGCCGTGAGCAAGGACATCCTCGGCTGGCTCAATGACGCTGGAGCCTATGCAACCCGTTGCCGGGAATTACGTGAGCTATGCAATCGCGTCGCCGTCCCCGGTGCTTGTGTGCGGGCGGCGACATACATACTGAACGCACTCGACGCGACACATCATGCCTCCCCGATGAAGGTGTCCGCCTGACACCGAACGGATAGCATAACGGCATGACGTTGCTCTACACCGATCCCCTTTTTCTCCAGCACGAAACCGGACCGCACCACCCGGAGCGTGCGGATCGCCTGCGTGCGGTTTCGACCCAACTCAAAGAATCCGGACTCGATGCTCGATGCAAAGCCGGCGCCTACACGCCGTTAACCGCAGACGCTGTCGTCGCCATACATGCCTGTCAACAAGTGGATGCCGTCAAATCGCTGGCTGAGCGCGGCGGTGGACGTGTGGATGCCGACACCGTCGTATCGCCGGAATCATACAAGGTCGGGTTGGCGGCGGCCGGCGCGTGCGTGGCAGCCGTCGATGCGGTGCTGAAAGGCGCCGATCAAAACGCCCTTTGCCTCGTCCGACCTCCCGGGCATCATGCCACGCCGACACGAAGCATGGGTTTTTGCCTGTTCAACAGCATCGCCCTTGCCGCCCACCACGCAAAGGCAGCGCACGGTCTGACTAAAATCTTGATCGTCGATTGGGACGTGCACCACGGGAACGGGACTCAAGACATCTTCTACGAAGATCCGAACGTGGTTTTCTTTAGCATCCACCGATACGGCAACGGCTTCTACCCAGGCACCGGCGCCGAAAACGAGACGGGGCGAGGAAAAGGCCTTGGGCACATTTACAATGCCGCCATCCGGTTCGGCACGGTCCGCAACGACTACCACGCCAAGTTCACGGCCACGCTGGAAAAGGCGGCCGCCAAACTCAAACCGGAGTTGGTCCTCGTCAGCGCGGGATTCGACGCTCATGCAAAGGACCCCGTCGGATCGTTGGGACTCGACACGGACGACTTTGTCACGCTTACCAAACAAGTTCTCGACATCGCGAAGTCACATTCGAATGGCCGGCTGGTAAGCTGTCTGGAGGGCGGCTATCACCTCGACGCCCTGGCGGAATCCGTCAAGGCACACCTGGAACATTTGCTCGCCGCAAAGAAGTGAGACCACCGTGCGCGACGCCAGCGAATATGACCTGTACATCCCACTCCGATACAATGACGGCCGAGTTGTAGAGCCGGAACTCATCGCCGACCTGAAGAAACAACTCCACGACCGATTCGGCGGACTGACATTCTTCCCGCAACAAAACGAAGGCCTGTGGAAGATCGGCGCCGTGACGTTCCGCGAAGAAATCGTCATCTTGCGCGTGCTGGCGGAAGAAACCAGGACCGCTCGGGAATTCTTTCGGCAACTCAAGGATGAATTGAAGGTCAAACTAAGCCAGGAGGAAGTGCTGGTCGTCGAACGGAAAGTGGAAATACTCTAGCATCCACGACCCGCGCGGTGAGTTGAATACAATGAACTCGATCTCACCTCATCGAGATGAAGCCATGTCCGACAATCCCGCCGATACGCCAGTTCCGGATCGCCTCGAATCCTCCGCGGCAGATGAGCCACCGCTGTCGATTTCCTCACAGGTTCGTGCCGATGTGGCGGGACTGTCCCATGCCGGTCTTACCCGCCCGAATAACGAAGATCATTTCCTGATCGGCCGGTTTGGTAGGTTTCTTGAAATCCTCATGACCAACGTCCCGCCGGACGCCGTGCCCTCCCAATCCCGCGAACAGGGTTACGCAATGGTCGTCGCGGATGGAATGGGCGGATACACCGGCGGCGAAGTCGCCAGCCGACTGGCAATTCAAACGCTCATTCATCTGGTACTTCACATTCCGGACTGGATTCTTCGCGTCGACCAGGAACACGCTCGCGAGGTTTTAAGACGGGCCACGCAGCGCTTTCGTGAGGTCGATCTGGAGATTGGCCGTCAGGCACAACTCGATCCGAAACTGGCCCGCATGGGCACCACCATGACCGTGGCCCACAGCCTCGGCTTGGATCTGTTTGTCGCGCATGTCGGCGATTCACGCGCCTATCTTTTTCGTCAAGGATCGCTGCTGCAACTGACGCACGACCAGACGATGGGCCAAACGCTGGTGGATATGGGGGTGTTGAGCCGTGAAGAAGGCGCCACCACTCGACTAAGACACGCCCTGACGCAGGCCCTCGGCAAACAAGGCGGAAACGTCCGCACCGAAGTTCATCGGATCGCTCTTCACGATGGAGATTGCTTGCTCCTATGTACCGACGGACTTACCGAGATGGTCGATGAAGCAAGCATTGCCGACGCGCTGCAACAGAACACGAGCGCGGCCGACACTTGCCGGAAGCTGATCGATCTGGCACTCAAGGGCGGCGGCCGGGACAACATCACGGTCATCGTCGCGCGGTATCAGTACCCCGATGACCTGCCCGTCGAATAGTCAGCCGGAGGAATTGTTTATGCTCTTTGGTGGCCGGGGCAGAGTCTTCGATGCCCCGGTTTCCGGGGCTTCCGAAGACTCCAGCCCCGGCCACCCAAACCTGGCCCGGAGCCGATATGAGCGACGTCCTGCTGATCTGCGATGACATGCTGTTTTCCAGCCGGATCACGGGGACCGCAGGGGGGCTTGGAATTCCCATCCAAACTTGCAAGACCAGCGCGTCGGCCATTGAATGCCTAAAGGACGCCTCTGCGTCTTGCGTTATTGTCGATCTTTCGAATCCCGGACTTCAAATCGTCGATTTTGTAGCGACCTTGCGCGAGGCCAGTGACACGTTGCCGTTCATCGTGGCGTTCGGCTCGCACGTTGATACCGAGATTCTGCGCACCGCCCGTGCGGCCGGATGTGACATCGTCTGGCCACGAAGCAAATTCGCCGACGAACTTCAGGCGGCGTTGCCGATGTGGATCGCTCGGAACTAAGAAGTCACGGTTCTCAGTCACATCAAGGCGACCACCGGCCAACCCGTCGACTCATGTGGCCGGCATTTGCGACATTGTCGCGAATTGTGGCCGGCACGGAGCGCGAATTTGCATACTCCTGTTAGACGGGCACGACACGAGGAGAAATTCCAATGGCACGTAGCATCACGGGTTCTGTCGGACTGGGCGGTAAGAACCGCAAAGATGACTCCATGACCGTTCAGGAGCTGCTTAACAAGGTTCCTGCGGATGAAGGGGGGCCGGTGCCGCTTCTGGCGGTCGATGGCTTGCCGTGGCAGAAAACGATTGCCGCGATCAAGAATTTCCAACGCGTCCACGTGGAGATGAAGTTTCGAGATGGTCGCGTCGATCCCAACGGGCCAACGCTGGCCGCGCTCAACACCTTTGACAAGTCGGAGATCGCGGAACGGCTGCCGCCCGGGAAATGCTTTCTCGTTTAGCAGGATTTTGCTTTACCGGCGCTCACGCCCGACAGCGCTCGTCGCGACAGACGCAGCTAATGGGAGTCTTATAGATGGCGATTGCACTTACTCTGGGCATCGATTCCGGTATCAGCACCGCGGTCACCGAGTACTTCACGAAGTTCAAAGTATTGCCGCCGAAGAATGTCATGGTCTCGCAAACGAAGGTACTCGGGGGCGTACACAGCTTCGAGAACCTTCTCAATGGCATCCTGGCCGAAAAGGCAACCACCGACTTCGTAATCGTCGTGCACGGCCACGAGACGGGCAACGGCCTGTTTCTCAAGCTTGTCACCCGCGCCGGCGCCGCGGCGGGGTTTGAAACGACGAACGAGATGTTGAAGATCCTCATGGACATCAGCGCACGCAAGGACCCAAAGGCCACTTCCGATGAGAAGACGAAATTAAAACTGACCGATGACGAGGTTACGCGCCTGCTAGGGTTGATGACCAAAGTGCGTGACAAGAAGCTGGGCACCGTTGAGTTTCGTGGCTGTAACCTAGGCAGGAACCTCAACTCGATCATCCGCTTTCGCGAGTTCCTCGGAGCGACGCTGTTTGGGGGACCAAACCTGCACAGCTTCTTCGGCAAGTTCCCAACGGGAACCGGCGCCAACCTGATGGGAAATCACGCACAGTCGCATAACGGCACCACCTTTGAGTATCCGTCGACGATCGGCAACAAGAAGATCGTCTGTTGCATCGGTGTGAACGACGTCAAGAAGCCCCAAAACGGACACGTGATTGCCGACGATGCCGGTGCGCTCGATGCGTGGATCAAGGCCAACCTCGATGCCAACGGTTCGATGGGCACCAAAACGAAGTGAGCCTGCCGGTTCACGGACTGTGGGAATTTCGCAAGGCCGATCCCAACGATCCCCTCGGCGTCGACCCGCCGCCGCGACCGATCTTCCCCCTGGCCGTCGTCACGGACGCTTCGAATAAGGTCAAGAACGAGTACGCCGAGCACATGATCTACAAGCCGTGACGAACGGCGGCACTGGCTCAACTATGTGTAGGAAGCGGTCACGCTTCCGCGCGTTCTGCGGATCACCAAACGCGCTCGGCGCGGGTCTCCTGACCCCGCCGCTCGACCGACCGCAGGTCTCCGCGCTCGGCGCGGGTCTCCTGACCCCGCCGCGGGACGACCTGCCCGGGGGCGGCCGGTCGGAAAACATTTCGCCCGCCTGTCAGTCAGCCGCCCCTTTTCCGCACTTATTTAACAGGGACGAACTTCCAGGCTGTCCCGCGCTCGACCGGTTTGCGTGGGGTGGCCAGGAAAATCTCTCCGAGTTGGGCATTGCCCATGAGGACTCGGCGGGCCCATCTGAGGCCAGAGTTGCGCCCTGCCGTCCGGGCTACGTTCGCGCTTCTCGACGAGGCTTACTCACGCGCTCGCGAGATGGGAACTGATCTCTGGGATTTCGCGATCACACTCGCCAGTCTTCGGGCGACAGGCATTTCCGACACTGCAATCCGTTCGCTTATCTCCGACGGGTATTTGGAACATGCGCTCGAGCGCACGCGGTCCAACGATTCGAAGCGGCTGTTCCAAAAAACCAAGAATCTCACGTTGCGCCGCGCAGCTGTTTTGTTCTGACGCCCGAGGGCAGCGCCTTCTGCGCCAGTTCCTTGATGATCTCGCCTTACCATCGCAACCCACTTCCGACGACGCTCTCCGTGAGGAACAGAAGCCTTCGACAGGCGAACACCCTTATTGGGACAGCGCGCTGCACACGCTCTTTTGGAAGGGTGGAATTTTGAAACACTTCAAGCACGACGCGCCGAATCAAGAGGCGATTCTGCAAGCCTTCCAGTCTCAGAAGTGGCCCGCGTGCATTTCCGTCGCGATCACTCCCAAGGAGCGCCTACACGAGACAATCAAGAACCTGAACCGCAGCGTGCGACCCCAGCTTCGATTCACCCAGGAAGGAAGCGGCACCCGCGTGTGCTGGCAAGCGTTCTGATCATACCCCAATGCTACCCCAATGAACCCCCAATGCTACCCTTGTATCCGTCATTTCGGTAGCGCATAGCCTCCCAAAGACGATCACGAAAACCGGGTTTGAGCGTCGGTGTTCCGAGCGCGGGATTGCGTTGATCATGCGTTCTCGGTCGCGTTCGCGGTGCGGGAGCGGTTCGTCGTCGGAGCGACGGCGATCCTACTGCATGGTAATGCAAATAGGCGGCACCGCGTGCGCCGGCGAGGCGGGAGCAGGTTGTGCGATTGAAAGCGATTACGGCTGGAGGCAGCGTCGCCTCCGGACTTCACTTCGTTCGTTCGAAAGGAGATTTCGTCATGTACAGGTGGATCGTGGGACTTGGACAAGCATTGTTCGAGGTTGAGCGCCCAAAAGTCGAGTGGAAACGGCCGCGAAAGAAACAACGGGAGGTATACCGGCCCGTTGTTGAGGCGTTGGAAGGCCGCATTGTACCTTGCGGCCCAGGGGATCCGCTTGAGCCGCTTGAGCCCTGGTGTTTAGACGATCCGTTCGGCGTGCCTAACAACGGCCACGCAGAAGTCGATGTTTCCAACTACCTGGAGGAAGGCCGCGCGATTGCGATTCAAAGTGTGGAAGGAGAAGAGCGCACCCTGGTGGCGGGGTGGGCGCGGCCCAACGGCGAGGGGCCAGAATTTGCGATAGCAAGGCTCTGCGAGAACGGCTTCCTTGATAACGGTACGACGACCGGCAATGGCGGATGTGGTGGAACGGGTTTCGGCCGACACGTTGGCTCCAATCCTGCTAGCGGCGTCGCCTTCAACGATTTCTTTGACAATGCCGAAATCGAAAGAGTAAACGCAATCACCATTCAGCAGGCGGAGTCAGACGCATGTGACGACACGGGGCCCACGGATAAGATCATTGTGGCCGGACGCGCTGCGGTGAATCTGGAAGAGCCGTCGGAGTATGTCTGGGGATTGATGCGATTCTGTGACGATGGTGAGCTTGACACGGACTGGGGCGGAAGGGCGCGCGATTGGATAGACCACGACGAATTCCCTGAATCTCTTTGGAACGACGCCGCCGGTACGGTTACCATCAATTTTGGAAACATCGGCGATCCCGAGCTTACGAGTTGGATGCGCAGAGGCGAAGCGTTTGCTGTGGCGGTCGAGGCGACCACGCAAAAGATCGTGGTCGCCGGTTACGCGTTTATGCCTATGGACAGTGGTAGCTTTATTGGAGGAACGACCAGTCACTTCGCGATCGCCCGACTCGACACCGACGAGGCATGCGGAGCTGACAATTGGGGATGCTATGACGAGACGTTCAATAGCGGAATGAACGATCCGGATGACGGCCGCGTCCATTTCGACGGTGATCCCCAAACCGGCGCCACGCACCTGTCGATCGAAGACGAAGTGCACGGCATCCAGTTAGTCGAAATCGGCGAGGACCAGTACGTCATTGTAATTGCCGGTCAGGACAAGCCCTACGATGAAGACGACCGTGATTTCTACGTCGCCTGGATTGATTTCGACGGCCAGGGCGACGTTTCAGGAACTCCGTACGACTGGGCGACCTCGGTCACCTTTGATACGGATGATGACGACATTGCCTGGGACCTCGTTGTCACCGGTGACGACAAGATTGTCGTTGGTGGCGCGACCTGTTTCGCGGCGTGTGCTGCCAGTATTGATGTCGGGGACGTTACTCCTGAAAGTGATTTCGCCCTTGCCCGGCTCTGTTTCGACGGCGAGCTGGATGAGGGCGACTGTGGAGGTAACGCATTTGGCCCGCTTGGTGATGGGAAACGAACTTACCCCCTTGGCTATACCGACGTCGGCTTCAGCCTCATATTGCAGCCCCAAGCAACAGGGAACCCGAGAATTCTCATAGGCGGGTACAGCGCAGAGGATGACGAGGACCCGGCGTTCATGTCCGGGGCGCGCTTTACGCCGGACGCAGATGAGGACGACGAAGACGTTGAATGGTTCCGTTCCGACTTCTCTGGCACATACACCGGCAATGATCGCGGTGACCAAGCCTGGGGGTTGGCAAGGCAAAGTAACGACCGCATCGTCGCCGGCGGGTTCCATACTCGCGGATTCGCGTCCGGCGGCCCAGATTTCGCCGCGATTCGGCTGTGTAAGGATCCCGGCGAGGACGAAGGGTGCATAGATCCCGAGAGTATCCCGACGCCGGATGGGGGCGGCGAAGGAATGGGCTTAGCTCACTTTATCACTATGGTTGCCGCCACACTCATTCCGTCAGAATCGGAGTCGTTCGGAAACCCACTGCGAACCGTGGCTCAAGTTACAGGGGTAGCGGCCTTCCCTGCATCGCTGCTTCCCGGTGCGGTTGGAGAATCGGAAGCCCCATCCGATTCGAATGTCCACGAGCCCATACCGACAGACAGATCGACCCTGGATGACTTATTCGAATTGTTCAGGGTATAGATGGCTCTTGTCAATCCGCCCGCTTGACCTTGCGAGAGCGCCGTGCCGAAGCAAGGTCAGCTATATGGAGTCCTTTGTGCCTAGGCGGGAACAACAAAACCCGCTCAGGCGCAAAGGACTCAATTGCAATTCGACGCTATGGCGCGACTACTACGATGGCCTCACGACTGACTCGACCAACCTTGGTGAGGAATGCCTCGATGTTGCCTGCATTCTGGACTTGGAATGGCTTGACGGTTGGAAAGGTGGTAGAACGGGTGGTGCCCGCGATGTAAGCATTACCCCAGTTGTCAAGGGCGATTCCTAGGGCACCATCATCGCCATTTGTGCTTGAGCCATCGCCACCAAGGTAACTCGAATAAGCCAACGCCTCGCCCGTCGGTTTGAACTTGGTCACGAACGCATCCTGCTGACCTCCACCGAAAGTCGGTTGGAACCCCATCTTTATTGGAAAGTTTGTCGAATAGGTTGATCCCGTTACATACGCGTTGCCCCACTGGTCCGCAACTATCGCGTATCCATATTCGTAATTGGAGCCACCGAGGAACGTCGAATAGACGAACGCAGAACCGTCGGGCTTCACTTTTGAAACGAACACGTCTCCTACCCCGGGCGTCACGGACTGGAACGCACCGGACGTGGTTGGGAAATCAGGTGCCCAAGTCACCCCGGTCACATATGCGTTGCCCGCGGGATCGGCCGCAATCCCACGTCCTAGGTCACTAGCAACCGAACCACCTAGATAGGTCGAATAAACAAAGGTCGATCCGTCGGAACTCAGCTTTGTAATATAGGACGAAAGACCCGGAAGCTTGGTGGGTTGTAACGGATTATGGGTCGGGAAGTTCCACGACTCGGTATAACCCGTGAGATAGGCATGCCCAGCCGGGTCGATTGCGATGTCGCCCGTCGCGTGGAATGTATACGCCTCGTCTAAGTTGCCCCCGAGATAGGTCGAATACACCAATGCCGAGCCACTGGGGTTCAGCTTCGTGACGAAAACATCATAACACGGATAGAAAATGATTCCCTCATTGCACCCTCCGCCGCCGTAGGTAGGCTGCGCCGCGTTTAGAATCGGGAAGTCTGCAGAATTGGTTTGCCCCATCACGTAGGCACTACCATCGGCATCCACGGCTATCCCGTCGCCCGATTCGGGCCAAATGGTCCCTAGATACGTCGAATAGACCAACGATGCGCCGTCTGGACCTAGCTTGGTGATAAACGCATCGGCGCACGACACGGTGCCGTAGCATATCTCGTCGCCGTTGGCGGGCTGAAATGCCCCCGGCGTCGACGGAAAATCAAGCGACAAGGTGTATCCGGTAATATAGGCGCCACCCTTGCCGTCCACGGCAATGCTGTCGGCGGAGTCCTCGTACTGGCCGCCGATGAAAGTCGAATAGAATAAAGTTTGACCATCGGGGCTAAACTTCGAGACGAAGGCATCTTTGCCCCCGCCGTATGGCAGCGCTGGGTTGACCAGTGGGAAACCCGGGCCTGCCTCGCCGGTGACGTAAGCGCTTCCAAACTTATCCACAGCGACGTCGTATCCGTAGTCGTAACCGGGACCACCAAGATAGGTAGAGTACGTCAGCCAGATCGGGTCGATGACCAGCGGCACGCTTGTGTCATAGTCCGACACATCGAACGCAACCCCGTCTGTGGTCCATACTCCGTTGTCCGTTGCAGCGGAAAGGATGAAGTTGCCGTCCACCTGCTGTCGTGTGCCGTTCACCTCCTGGTAGATGTACGGCCTTGGCTGCCGCGCCTCGATGTCCGCGGCTTGCACAATGAGATCGCCGGCGGCATTGATTGCGACACTGTCGGCGCCGGCGAAGTTCAGTTGAATCAGGTTCGGATCGACGCCGGGGGAGACGATGAAATCGTACTCCAGCTGTCCCTGGTTGCTGTAGTAAACCAGATCGATGCCGGGGTAGACGTTGTCGTATTGCACCTTGCCGAAGGTCGGGACGTTGGTGTGCCACCGGGCCGGGTCGTTGCCGATGAAGTAATTGATCTTGGTGACGAGTTGATCTTGGGTCGTCGCTTGCGCATTGGAATTCCCTCCCGCCACCTGCATCCGAACCACGGGGCCTGCGGCAGGCTCGGAGTGATCTGCGCCAATTCGTCGCCCGTCGGGAAGCAGACCGGCCGAATCTCCCGTCATGATCGCTTGCTGCAGGTTCGCTGCCCGATTGCCGTCGCTCGGGGATTGCAGCTGCATGATCGCTTCGGTGGCGCTTAAGCCTAACGAGTAGCCTGCCCCACGCGCAACGAAATCAAACGCTTCATCCGCCTGTCCGACGTTCTGCTCGAAGTAGAATGGCTGGGAGCCGTAGTTTCCGCTCGCCGCGGATGGCATGCTTACGCGGCCGACGGATTCTGCAGTCTGAGCCATCGCTGGAGTGGGCCGTGTAGGCATGACGTCCAAGCGGGCGCCGATCGTGGCTGAGACCGGCTTGAAAGGCGAGATGGCACGGCCTGGCATAACTCCGTGGTCATGTGGCCGCGTGGCCAGGGACTCGTTCGAAGCGACGGAACCACGGGGCCTATCAGGCATTGCAATGGCGGAAGTACCTGGCCACGTGGCCGTGAACCCTGACCATGTGGCCACGTACTCGGATGCGAGTGTGGCCGGGGTTGAGTCCTCGATGTCTCGGTTGATGCGTCGAGCGGTGGCAAGTTCGTCCGGAGCTTCGTCCGCCGCGGCGGACTCAGCCCCGGTCACCCAGCGTTGCGTTTCGAGATCGAATGCCGGGACCTGTGCAAACGCGTCTGACAGCGCCGGATCAAGAAACGCCATCGTCGAAAAGAACCCGAGCAAAGTGTCGCCCGGCGGCAGGCGTTGCTCAAAAGTTTCGAGTAGAGGCCGATGCCATCGTAGGCAAGCACGTGCCCTTCTCATAACTCGGGAGGTGGATGTATCGCCCATTGGGATCCCCCTCTACAACAGTCGCGAGTTTTCCGCCCGATAGGCAGAGCAAACGGCGGTGACGAGTGTGCGCCGCCTATTATGGCCATGACTCGAGTCGCAAGTCAATTTTTTACCCGGATTATGTGAACCGTCCGATCGAAGTGAAACAGGTGATCCCGTAGGAAGGACAAACACCGCGGTTCTTATGCAATGCCAGCAAGCAGTCCCCTTCCACCCTCGAACTGTTTATACTAGATAAATCATGCCACCCACTACTCCTGCGGAAACAACCACATAGCGAGGATTGGACGATGAAGTTGCGCCGCGTGTTACCTCGGTTGTCGGTCTTTGCGTTCTTGTTTTTCGGCCTGGTTCTTGCGTCGGCCGGGCAAGACCCGGATCGTGACAAGAAGATCGCCGACATCGAGAAACAACTCGAATCGCTCAAGCGACAGTTGGAAGAAATCAAGCGTACGGATGCGAAGCCCACGACGCCGGCTGTGGAGGGGACCCTTCCCGATCAATGGGTGAAGTCGCTCCATTGGCGGTCGATTGGCCCGGCGGCGATGGGTGGGCGGATCACGGCGATCTCCGTTTTCGAGGCCGATCCGACCACGTATTGGGTGGCAACCGCTTCGGGCGGCCTCTTGAAAACCGTGAACAACGGCACCACCTTCGACCACCAATTCGATCGCGAGGCGACCGTTTCTGTCGGCGATGTGTGTGTCGCGCCGTCGAATCGCGACATCGTTTGGGTCGGCACCGGAGAGAACAACCCTCGCAACAGCGTCTCGTACGGCGACGGCGTGTACAAGTCGACCGACGGCGGCAAGACCTGGAAAAACATGGGGCTTCGCGATTCGTTTCAAGTAGGCCGCGTCATTGTCCATCCGAAGAATCCAGACATCGTGTACGTGGGCGCACTGGGCCGGCTGTACGGCGCGAACGACGGGCGCGGGCTCTTCAAGACTACCGACGGCGGCCAGACGTGGAACAAGATTCTCTATGTTGACGACAAGACCGGCGTGATTGACATCGCCATGCATCCGACCGAGCCGGACACCTTCCTCGTGGCTATGTGGGAGCGCAAGCGCGACGGGTTCGACAGCCATCGCGGTGAGCCGCCGCTCGTCGACGGCTACGACGCCTACGATCCGATCACCAAATGGGGACCCGGCAGCGGGCTTCACAAAACGACCGACGGCGGCAAGACCTTCAAGAAGCTCACCAATGGTCTACCCACCAGTCCGCTTGGCCGGATGGGACTCGACTATTATCGCAAGGACCCAAACATCGTTTTCGCCATTGTCGATTGTCAGAAGATCGCCATGGGCACGCCGCCGAGTCGTGTTTACATCGGCATCAGCGGCGAAGAGTCCAAAGATGGACTCAAGATCACACAGGTTCAGCCGGAAAGCCCCGCCGCAAAAGCCGGGCTCAAGGTCGGGGAACTGGTAAAGACGTTTGAGAAGAAGCCGATCGTTCGCAATCAGGAACTCACCGAATCGCTTCGATCCCGCAAGTCGGGGGACAAGGTAAAAGTCGAGGTCGTTCGGGATTCCAATCCGGTCGAAGTGGAGATTACGCTCGAAGATCGGCCGTTGATTAGTACCGGACCACAAGGCCGATTCGGTCTGGCGACCGTTCTCGGCTTTTTCGGGGAAGAGACGGAAGGTGGCATTCGCGTCACCCGCATCTTCGACGAGCGGGCCGCCGAGAAGGCGGGGCTGCAAGACGGCGACATCATTCAAGCCGTGGACACGAAACCCGTCAGCGGCATGCCGCAATTGACTGATATCGTTCGCACCCGGAAGGAAGGCGATAAGCTCGCACTGAAAGTTCTGCGTGAAAAGGAAACGAAGGACATCACGCTCACGCTGGAATCGCCGGAAGGTGGCAATAAGAACCGGCCGTACGCCTTCATGTACGGTGGACAAGCACCGAACGTTCAGGATCAACAAGGCCCGAACAGCCATGAGTACGGCGGTCTTTACAAGTCGACCGACGGCGGCGAATCGTGGGCGCGCGTCAACAGCCTGAATCCGCGGCCGATGTACTTTAGCCAGGTCCGTGTCGATCCGAGCGACGACAAGCACATCTATGTTCTCGGCGTGATGCTGCACCGCTCGAAAGATGGCGGCAAGACATTCACGGCCGACGGCGGCAACGCCGTTCACCCCGACCAGCACTGCCTATGGATCGATCCGAAAGACGGGCGGCATATGATAGTCGGCTGCGACGGCGGCTTCTACGCCACTTACGACCGCATGGAACGCTGGGACCATCTCAACCACCTTTCGATCGGCCAGTTTTACCATGCGGCCGTTGACAATCGCCGACCATACCGCGTGTACGGCGGACTACAGGACAACGGAAGTTGGGGCGGTCCGAGCCGGACGCTCGACGGCAGCGGACCCATCAATGAAGACTGGATCGTGGTCGGCAGCGGCGACGGTTTCGTCTGCCGTGTTGACCCGACTGACCCTGATCTCGTGTACTACGAGAGTCAGGATGGTTTCATGGGCCGCCGCAATCTCCGCACGGGAGAACAGGCAGGCATTCGGCCTCGGTCGCAGAAAGGCATGAAGTTCAGGTACAACTGGAACAGCCCGTTCATTCTATCCTCCCGCAATCCGCAGATTTTTTACGCCGCGGGCAACTATGTGTTTCGATGCCTCAACCGCGGCAACGACCTTCGGCCGATCTCCCCGGCGATCAATCGCACCGGGCGCGGAACGGCCAGCGCTCTTGCGGAATCGCCTCGAAACCCGGAAATCTTGTGGGTCGGGACCGACGACGGAAATCTCTGGGTTACTCGCGACGGCGGCACGAAATGGGACAATGTCGCCGACAAGGTCGGTCTGCCGGCGCCGTTCTGGGTGTCCACGATTGAGCCGTCGCGCTTCGCCGACGGTCGATGCTACGTCGCTTTCGACGCACATCGGTCCAACGATGACGAAGCCTACGTATACGTGACGGAGGATTTCGGCCAAACTTGGAAATCCATACGCGGCAATCTTCCTAAAGGTTCGAGTCGTTGCTTGCGTGAAGACGTCAAGAATCAGGACCTCCTATTGGTCGGAACGGAATTCGCCGTCTTTGCGTCGTTGAACCGTGGCGCCTCTTGGACCAAGATTAACAACAACCTTCCGACGGTGGCGGTGCACGAGTTGGCCATTCATCCCACAGCGGGCGAAATGGTCGCTGCAACCCACGGTCGTAGCCTTTGGGTGCTCGACATCACGGCGCTTCGACAAATGTCCGGCGAGACACTGAAGGCGGAAGCTCATCTGTATGAGCCGAACACTGTGGTGCGCTGGCGCTCCGAACCAGCGCGTGGTTCGCCCTACGGCACGGGCCATCGCAAGTTTGTGGGTGAGAACCCGCCGTCCGGAGCGCAAATTTTCTACTCCCTGAGCAAGAAGGCGGATAAGATCGGCTTGAAGGTGGTGGACTACGCCGGGCAGACAGTACGGGAGTTGCAACCAAAGAACGAGCCGGGCTTGCACCAGATCGCCTGGGACTTGAACCGTCAGTCTCCGCGACGCCAGCAGGGTGCTTCGGCAGCAACTCGCCCGCAGGTTGGCCAAGAACAGCGCCGGGAAGGATCGGCACAACGTCGGGAACTAACCATCCGCGAAGGACAGGAATCGACACGGCCGACGTCCGTCGGTGTGTATCGTGTGGTGCTGACCGTCGACGGCAAAGAACACACGCAGACCCTGCGCGTCGAATCCGACCCGACGCGTCCGCCGACGATTTTGGCTGACGATGGCGAAGAAGTACGACTCGAAATTGACCGACCTGAGAAACAATCATGATCGTAATAACCTTTCCGGATGCTGAAACGCAGAATAAGGCGCTCGGATTCTTACTCGGCCGCTTTTCAGGCAGAGTCCTTGCGACCGGTGAGTACCTGGTTCCAGAAGAAGCCGTCTTAGCACTTGCCGATCAAAACTTGCCGTTTACTGTCAAAGGAAAAGCGACATATGAGCAGCAAGTGGCGCCGCTTCGAAGTGCTACTTCCGCTAAAGCGAAACGACGGTCGCGCAATACCTGATTCGTGGCTTGGCGAGGCCGTGAGGGAAATCGTCACACGATTCGGAGGAGTTAGCTTCGAGACTCAAGTAATTCGCGGGTACTGGAAGCGGCGTCGTGTGACATATCAAGATGAACTCGTTCGCATCGTTGTGGACACACCGGATACTGTGAAAAACCGAAAATGGATGAAACAGTTCAAGATTCGTTGGAAGTTGAGAACGGAACAAGTAGAGGTTTGGGTTGTGAGTCACCCCATCGAGATTGAGTAGTTTCCTGCTAATGGTGGAACCCGACTTGGAGATACCATGACGAACGCGCGGAATCTGCGGTTGAATCACTGCAGACCCAAAATCGAAACATTGGAAGAGCGTAACCTTCTCACGTTTTACGGCGGGTACCGCACGGCGACCGAGTTGATCGGCGTCATCAACGCCGTGGAGACGAACTACCCTGCAATCGTCGACGTGGTCGATTACGGCAACAGCTATTCGAAGAACGCCGGCGGCGTCACCACACCAGGCGGTCAGTTCATTGCCGGCTACGACCTGCTGGCGCTACGGATTACCAATAAGTCCATCCCCGGGCCGAAGCCGGTGTTATTCATCATGGGTGGATTGCACGCACGTGAGATCAGTACACCCGAAGTCGTGCTAAAGTTTGTCGATTACTTGACACAAAACTACGGCACCAACCCGGACGTTACGTGGATCGTCGATCACCACGAGATCGTGGCGGCGCCGCTCACGAATCCTGACGGCCATTGGTACGTCGAATTGGGCGGCGGTAACCCCTGGTACTGGCGAAAGAACGGACGACCCAATAGTTGCACCGTGTGGCCTGGAAACAACGGCGGCAGCGACGGCGTCGATCTCAACCGCAATTTCAACTGGATGTGGGGCGGCGTCGGCTCGAGCAGCAACACGTGCAGCGATACCTACCGCGGAACCAGCGCCGCGTCGGAGCCGGAAACGCAGGGAATTCAAAGCCTCGCCGCCTCCGTCATTCCAGATCAGAAGGGACCGGGCGTTAGTGATCCCGCTCCTTCAAACACGACCGGCGTATTCATCGACGTGCATACCTATGGCGGTTACGTCATTTGGCCGTGGGGGCACACGTCGTCGTCACCACCTAATGGTTCCGGCCTGACGGCGATTGGGAATAAGTTTGGCACCTACAACGGCTACACAACCGGACAGAGTTATCAGACTCTTTATCCGGCGACAGCCGCCTCGGACGATTGGGCGTATGGCACGCTCGGCGTTCCGGCTTATACGTTCGAACTTAACAGTTCCGGTTTCCTGCCGTCGTATAGCTCGGTCACCACGTTGTACAACCAAAACCAGTCCGCCTTCATCTACGCCGCCAAGATCGCGCGGACGCCATATATGACGGCACTTGGACCAGACGCACTCACCGTAGGAGCACAGCTAGCCGGTCCAGGCTTGCGCGTCACCGCGAGCATCAACGATACGAAGAACGGGAATCAAGCCATCTCCGCCGCAGAGTTCTACATCGACACACCGCCCTGGCTGCCCGGCGCCCAATCGCGAACCATGCAAGCCGTCGACGGTACGTACAACAGCACGATCGAAAGCGCCCTCGGTCGCGCCTCTACAAACGGCCTGAGCGTGGGCCGACACACGATCTTCGTTCGCGGCAAAGACTCGGCCGGCAATTGGGGGCCATTTAGCGCGGTATTCTTCGACGTGACCGCGCCAATTCCCAACGGCCCGTCACGCGACTCTAGATTGGTCAGTGCAGTACAACCGGCCCAACGTTTACCAGGCTCGGTGCCGACGGTTCTACTATCGGAGCAACACCTGTTCGATTCGCTCGCTTATCGAATGGAACAGACCGCTGGTGCGGTTATCGCCGACTGCATCGTATCGGCCGAGGACAAACCACCCACTATTCAACGTTTAGTAGTCAGACCAAAATTGTCGGAACCCGTTTCGATGCCCGTGCTTTCCATTGGAGCGTCGGTAGCAGTCTAATTAACGGCTTCGATGAAAGCCCTTTCGGTTCGATTGAATTTGGGGCATTGGGGGTCGTCCGATGGCTGGGAGCATGGGTGGATCACTACCAGGAACTTGCTGCCGCTCTGGCCGTGGAAGGTATCCGCTGCCAATTTCAGATGCCCGGCCAGCTAGTCGTTTCTCGGCAGGTGGGCCCATTCTGGCCTGATCGCGGCAATAGCTTCTGGGTCACCCGCGTCGGCGGCCAATGGCACCTGTTCACTTGGTCACCCGTTGGGTATCGAGTTCCTGCGGCGGTGCGGATTGAATCACTCTGTCGCAAATGCATGGCTCATGAGGCTAGCGCCATGGCGAAGGTGCCGCCCGATATCATACAGGAGTTTGGGCTAGCGAAACTGTGCGACGAAGAGGCAGCAGCAGTGTACGCGCAGATGGTGTGAAGTAGTTGGAAAGATCTCTTTCCAGGAGGAGATTCCTTGCGTCATTTCTGTCCTGCCGTTCTTACCGTCATCATGGTCAGCGCCTCCGGAGCATACGTCTGCGACGATGACCAGGCCGCCGTTCGCACCGCCCCGTTATTTACTAATCTCGGCAGCCATCACCATCCCATTACCGCCGCGTCCAAAGATGCGCAACGGTACTTCGACCAGGGTTTGACGCTCGTTTACGGCTTCAATCATCATGAGGCGATTCGTTCGTTCAAGGAGGCGCTTCGACTCAACGCGCACTGCGCCATGGCGTGGTGGGGGATCGCATTGGCTCACGGATTGAACATTAACGCGCCGATGATGGAAGATGCGGTGCCCCAGGCCTACGAGGCCATTCAGCAGGCCCAAAAGCTAGTCGAGAAAGCATCGGAAAAGGAAAAGGCCTACGTGCAAGCGCTCGCCAGACGGTACACCGAAACGCCGGTCAAAGACCGTGCGCCTCTGGAAAAGGCGTATGCGGACGCCATGCGTGAAGTATCCAAGCGATTCCCGGACGACCTCGACGCCGCGACCCTGGCCGCTGAGGCGATCATGAACACGATGCCTTGGAATTACTGGGAAAAGGACGGCAGGCCCCGGCCCGGAACGGAAGACGCCATCGCGCTGCTTGAATCCGTTCTGCGAAGAAACCCGAATCATCCGGGCGCCAATCACTACTACATTCATGCGGTCGAAGCCTCGCCGCAGCCGGAGCGCGGCCTTCCCGCGGCTTATCGACTTTGTAACTTATGTCCGGGGGCCGGCCACCTGGTCCACATGCCGTCGCACATTTTCCTGCGCCTTGGGTACTACCACGACGCCGTCCTCGCCAACGAACGCGCAGTCGCCGCCGACGAAACGTACATCAGCAACTGCAAAGCCCAGGGCTTCTACCCCATGATGTACTACTCGCACAACGTTCATTTCATCTGGTTTGCCCTGGCCATGGAGGGACGAAGCGAGGAGGCGATCCGCGAAGGACGCAAGGCAGCCGAGATGCTCAAAGAGGCCAAAGGAAGCCCCGAAATGCCGCAAATTTACTGGGTCCGGTCGACACCGGTGCTTGCCCTTGCCCGTTTTGGTCGATGGGATGAGGTGTTGCGCGAAAAGCCGCCGGCCGCGGAGCTCACCTACGAACGAGCTATCAGTCATCATGCACGCGGGTTGGCCTTTGTTCGAAAGCACAAGCTCTCCGACGCTGCGAAAGAGTTGAAGGATCTCGAGAAGATCGTCAATGACAAGGAAACTGCGGCCCTTGAGTCCGACTATTTGCCGGGTGCAACGCTTATCAAGATCGCATACTCGATACTTGCAGGAGAAGTTGCGGGCGCCAAAGGCGATGCGGCCGAGGGAATCAAGCGACTTGAAGCGGCCGTTCGACTTCAAGATGATTTGCCTTATATGGAGCCGCCATACTGGCATTATCCCATTCGTCAGTCACTCGGAACTGCCCTGCTAGGGGCGGGCGAGTATGAGAAAGCTGAGGCCGTGTACCGGGAAGACCTCAAGAAATGGCCGCGTAACGGCTGGTCATTATTCGGGCTCCTTCAGAGTTTGCGTCAACAAGGAAAATTCGCCGAGGCGGCCGATGTCGAGCGTCAGTTTCGAGATGCGTGGAAGTACGCGGATGTGACTTTGACCGCGTCGTCGTTCTAGTCTAGTCCCATCCCTGCGACTCCGCGCGTACAATACCGGACATGTCGCCACACCGCAAGAAACTCAAACGCCACGATGAACCCGGGCACGCCCGATTCCTGACCTTCTCCTGTTATCGCCAACTTCCGGTTCTCTCGAAGGATCGGTCGCGGACCTGGTTCCTGCAGGCCCTTGTAGCCGCGCGCATCAAACACGGATTCGACCTTTGGGCTTGGGTCATCATGCCGGAACACGTTCATTTGTTGCTCGTTCCGAAAGGTCCGAGTGCTCGAGTTACCGCTATTCTCAATGCCGTGAAGAAAACCACCGGGAGCAAGGCCATCGGCTATCTGCGCCGCAACGCTCCCGAATTCCTTTCTCAATTGAAAAGCCGTGGCCCGAATGGCGGATGGTATCGTTTTTGGCAGGCTGGTGGAGGATGGAATGAGAATGTCACTGAGTCGCGCCGCATTCAGGAGATCATCGAGTACATTCATGCCAATCCCGTGAAACGAGGGTTAGTCGAGCGACCGGAAGATTGGTATTGGTCTAGCGCTCGAGCATGGCTGACGGGCCGTGACGATCCGATTGCCATTGATAGGACGATACCGCCGTCGTGTGAGTATTTGAGGAGGGGTTTCAGTCGCTGAAGGGTGGCACGACGTGTCGGAGTACCGCCACATCGTGGCACATCGGCGGCGCCGACGTAGACCTGATTATTACCCGGGGAACAGTGGCACGACGTGACGGTACTCCGGCACGTCGTGCGACCCGCGCAGAACTCTAGACTAGCGGCGAGAGGCGCATCCTATGTTGCACGTTGATCCGCATCCGCTGCTCGACCTGCGAGCTTTCGTAACTCGGTTCTCCCGACCGGTCGGTGAAATCACCACATCGTCCGAAGTATTGGACTTGTTCCTTCCCGATGCGCCAGCGCCGCTTCGGAGTGATGACACGATTCGAGAAACTGTGCGAAAACTCTTGCGCCAGGGCGGATTCAAGCCGACGGGCCGCAGCAAGCCTGCCTCAGAGTATCTCATCAAAGCAGTCGCCGAAAATCGTTTGACGCCGATCAATGTCGCCGTCGATACGTGCAACGTAGTGTCATTTCACAGCGGGCTGCCGATAAGTGTCGTGGATCTCGACCTCGCCAAAGCGCTGTTTCGCGTCGGACTCGCGCCCGCCGGTACCGACTACATTTTCAATGCGGCGGGTCAGGTCATCGATGTCGGCGGCCTCCTTTGCTTGTTCGATGCCGATGGCCCGTGCGCCAACGCGGTCAAAGACGCGCAGCGAACGAAGACAAGTGCCGAAACCCGGCAGACTCTGTCGCTAATCTGGGGCACTCGGGAGCTTCTCGGCCGCGCTGAACAAACGCAGGCATGGTATCGCCGACTATTGGAGCCACACGGTGCAGAGACAGAGGCAATCATTTAGATTTCGCGATCCATGTGCGCAGCGCGCAAAATGGTTCATTCTCATCAAATTCTCCTTGATTTCCTCCGGTGGTTGCGCAAAAATCCAGGGTGTGGGGTCGGGCCTTCGGTCGGGGGCAAAGGGGAGCACTTCTTACGACCGAGTGGGGTTTTCTTGTATCTGGGGGTGGTGTATGGCGACGATCCGTGACTTGCTAGCCGTGAAAGGCTCGCACGTCCTGACGATTGGCCCATCGGCGACAGTCCTCGATGCGGCGGTCCTGATGAATGAACATAAGATTGGAAGTCTTGTCGTGCTCGACGAAGGCCGAGTTCGCGGCATCATCACCGAGCGAGACGTGATGCAGAAAGTCGTCGGCGAACGACGAGATCCTTCCGTCGCACCCGTTCACGAGGTGATGACGACAGAGGTCGTATGTTTGAGACTTTATACGACGGTGGACGAGGCGAGGTCGGTAATGAAGATTCGCCGCATCCGCCACACGCCGGTCGTCAACGACGACGGACAGCTTCAGGGACTCATTTCCATCGGCGATCTCAACGCACACCAGGCGAACTCGCAGGAGATGACGATCCATCTTCTGCAAGAATATATCTTCGGGCACGTTTGAGATTGGACCTTACGGCAGGCGGAGGAGCTGCCCGCAAGTTTGATTCAAGTACGAGTCCCAACTCGACAACGGCATTCCGGAACTCAGCATCGCGGCACTCACACCGGCCGCAAACGGCGCCGCGATGTCGCTTCCGTATGAGCTTTGTTCACTTCGAATCTGCAAGTCCAACCCATCCGGCACGAGGATATTCGGCTTTCGCAGAAGCCATCGGCTGAGCGGCGGTCCTAATGTCGTGTAGGGTTGGAGGTTGCCGTTCATGTCCGTGGCGCCGACCGTGACCACGCCGTCGGAATCGGCGGGAACACCGAGACTGCCCATGTCGGTCGCATAGTCCAGAAACAGCGGGCGGTCGGTGACGGTGGCGGCAGGGCCGACGGCCTCAACATGAATTCGCGGCTTTAGCTCCCATCCTTGAAGTTGTGCCGGCAATGATGGAACTCCCGGCGGCCGAATGCCGGGCGGAACTCTTCCCTCCAGCCGGACCGCATATCGGCCGGCTACTTCGGGAGCGAATTCGACGACGTGCTCGTACGTCGCCGACGTGGTTTGACGGCTGACGCGTTGGGGCAATCCTTCGGTTTGCGCCACGACATCGAATTCGTCGGCGCCGACTTGTTGGCCGCTCGGATCACGTTGGCGAAGAATGACCATGCGAAGGTCCGCGAGCGGCCGGCGGTACAAGTCCTCACGCGAAGTGTCGACGGAAGGATCGTGTGCCTCACGCCATTGAACCGACAGCCTCAGCTTGGTCTTTTCGGGAAGCTCGGCTGACTTGTCCTTGTCGTGAGCCTGCCAGGCCAGGAAGTTTAGCTCGCGCGTCCAGCGGTTCGGCAGAAGGGCGCTGTCCGGGGAAGCGAATTCCATGACGCCGTTGCCGTCGTGATCGTTAAATGTCCCGGCCCAAGTCTGACCGCGCGTGTTCCCCGCCGATTGAAACCAAATGAACCGGCAGGGTGGTGCATCGGCAAAAAGGCGCGAGAGTTCGCTATCACCGCTGAGCGGATACCCACTGTTCCAAACCAGCGACGAAGAGACGATCTGGATACCGTGCAACGCGCGGTTCGGCCAGGACGAGATCGTAGTAGCGCTGTTGCCGTTGTTCCAAGTCTTTTTCGTCGCTTTCGAGCTTCGCCAGATTCTGAAAATGTGCTTCACGACGCTTCGCCGTTTCCTCATCCTGTCGAAAATCGTTGAGCAAGCGGCTACGTTCTTCGGTTAATTCGGCGCGGCGCCGGCGAAGCGCCTCGGCATCCGCTCGCAGCTCGGCATTTCGTTGGGCCATGCTTTCCGAGGTGAAGGGCTCGCCCCGAATGAGGCGCACGGCCGCGTCGAGTTGATGCGGCGCTGCGGGGTCAATTCGGATCAGCGTGATTTCGGCTTCGGGAGCGGCGAGGGCTAAGGCAAGGGCGCGTTGGGTTCCGGCTCCGATGAGAACGTTATGTTCGGGAAACGCGTCCGGTTGAAGGGATGAGTTCCGCTCGGCCGTTAGATCCACATAGCGGACGTTCGGTAACGCCTTCTCGTTGCGAGCCTGTTCCCAGCCTCGAAAGTCGTTATCGACGACGGCGGCACGAATTCCGCGGCCACGATGCCCCTGCGTGTGCAGCGCGTCCAAGCCGATACGGCGAAACGCTTCCACGTTGTCGCCTCGGGATTGTGACGTCTGTGCCCATTGCGAAATAGCAGGCCGCGGTTCCCTAATGCCAGAGACAACGGGCACTTGTGCCAGTGTCATCAGGCTCTTCAGCGATACCTTCACGGTCAACATCGTGCCGAGGCGACCTTCGATTACCAGTCCCGGCGCCGCTCGTTGGAGTTGACCGCGCCAGCTTTGGTCATCCGGCCCGGGGGAATAAGTAAGGAAGAGCTCCAAGCGCTCGGCTGCCGCATCGTCCTTGCCGGCGCGATCCCGCAAAGCGGCGGTAAGTTTTTGAGCCGGGTCCACCGCCACACGAGCCGGAACATTGCCCCAACCCGCGGGCGCCGTGGTTCCTTCCGGCTCGGGCAGCACTTCGACGACACGAATTGGTGAAACGTTTCGCAGCGGCTTAGGCAGCAGCGTCACCGCTTCCGTCGGCGCCAACCAGGTCGACGGCTGCCAACGAAGATCTTTGAGCAGTGTCGCCACTTCACCGGCCGTGATCAGCCCGAGTAGTCTCGTGTGTCCTCGATGATCATAGCCAACCGCTTCTTTGAACCCGAGTTGAACCAGTTTGGTTCGGACTTGTTCCGCGAGGGCCCGTTGCTGTTCAGGCTGTAATCCATCCACCAATTCCAGTTGAACTTTTACTGGAGTTGTTAGCTCCGCGGGAAGCACGTAACCGGCCGGGGTCAAAAGGAGAGCTTCAACGGCAGGATCGAGGAACAGGAGCTTTCGATCGACCGACGCGGGCAACTTTCCCACCAGCCGAGTCTCGTTCGAATCCCTTGGATTATCATCCAAATTCGGATCGACGACGAAACCAATCGACTTAAGGTACCGGTTCAGCGCTTGGTAGGCAGCGATTCGCTCGTTTCGACCGGCAACGATGCGGTAGCGAATGACGGCATCATACTCCTTGGGGCGAGGTTGGCCGGCAACACAGGACGTTGCAACGATAAGGGCGATCAGGCCGGCTGTGAGTTGAAAGACACCGTAGCATCGCATCGTGTCTGCCTCTTCACGTGTTCAAGACGCGGAGTATGCGCAGTAAGTCCCGCCGCGCATTGCTTCACCACCATTATGCCATGCCTTAAGATGTTCACCGGTAACAATGATTACATCCGCGGCGCTCGGCTGGCACGGCGTAGGTATCAACCATACTTATTACGATGGCAACGGACCTCCGGGTTCTTCTGCATTGGTAAAGGCTGCCGCATATGCCGAAAGCGTTCGCCGATCAGTCGGCAATTATCACGGGCGCCTCCAGCGGCATAGGCTGGGCACTGGCGATGGAACTGGCATCGCAGGGATGCAAAGTCGGCCTCTTGGCTCGCCGCCGCGACAAACTCGAAGCACTCGCCGCTTCCATTCGCCAATCAGGTGGAACGTGCGCATATTCCGTCGCCGATATAGCGAATCGGGCGGCGACGCTGGCAGCTATCGGCGAGTTGACATCGCAACTTGGCGCCGCCGATTTGCTGATCGCGAATGCCGGCGTCGGGATGCCCACGACGATTCAACCGTTCAACGTCGAAGATACCGAGAAGATGTTCCGCGTAAACCTGCTCGGCGTTGTTTATGCCATCGAAGGAGTGCTCCCGGCGATGCTCGAACGCGGTCGCGGACATTTAGCGGCGGTGTCGAGCCTGGCCGCGTATAAAGGAATGCCCGGCGAGTCGGGTTACTGCGGTAGTAAGGCCGCCGTGAATACCTACATGGAATCCTTGCGCATCCAACTGCGAAATCGGAACATCGCCGTGACGACGATCTGCCCGGGATTCGTTCGAACACCTATGACATCTGTCAATCAGTTTTACATGCCGTGGCTCATCGAGGCTGATGACGCTGCGCGTCGGATCGTTCGTGCCCTCGGGCGAAGGCGAAAGGTTTACAACTTTCCCTGGCAGACCACGCTGCTCATGAAGCTGGCCTCTTGGATGCCGGATTGGGTCTTGGCGCGGACGGTGGGCGAAATTGATAAAGAAAAGAAGATTAGGGATTAGGGATTGGAGAGTAGGGATTCATGAGCACACCGTCGCGCACGGATCTGGCCACCATGTACTTAGACCAGCTTCCATACGCTCCCTACCCCGTGCAAGAGGAAGCGCTTCTCGCCTGGTTCACGGCAGAGCAAGGCGTGCTCGTGTGCGCTCCAACCGGCACGGGAAAAACGCTCATCGCCGAAGCAGCACTGTTCGAGGCGCTGCATACCGGAACGATGGCCTACTACACCACGCCGCTCATCGCGCTCACCGAACAGAAGTTCCGAGAAATGCAAGCCGATGCAGTGCGCTGGGGATTCCGCGCCGAAGACGTTGGGCTCGTAACCGGAAATCGAAAGGTAAATCCCGACGCCCGCGTGTTGGTGGTCGTCGCGGAAATACTTCTTAACCGCCTCCTGCACACCGAAGCGTTCGACTTCGGCAAGGTGTCGGCCGTCGTTATGGACGAATTCCACAGTTTTGCCGATGCGGAGCGCGGCATCGTTTGGGAACTTTCCCTTTCCCTACTTCCCCCGCACATCCGATTGTTGCTCCTGTCCGCGACCGTCGGTAATGCTGCCGAGTTTGTCCAATGGCTGAGCCGGTGCCACCGCCGAAAAATTGATCTGGTCGAGAGCAGAGATCGCAAGGTACCTCTGACGTTTCAGTGGGTTCCCGATCAGTTCTTGAACGACCATCTCGTCGAGATGACCAAGGGGACGGACGAACGGCGAACGACGCCGGCCCTGGTTTTCTGCTTCAATCGCGACGAATGTTGGAGCATTGCCGAACAACTCAAAGGACTGCCGCTGCTGAATGCCGAGCAGAAGACTCGCCTCCATGCGGAGGTCAACAAGCTCGAATGGAAAGACGGCGTCGGCCCGAAGATGAAGCAACTCTTACACCGTGGCGTCGGCGTCCATCACGCCGGCATGTTGCCGAAATACCGGCGCGTAGTGGAGGAACTTTTCAATCGGAAGCTCCTGGCCGTGGTGATGTGCACGGAAACACTGGCATCGGGAATTAACCTCCCAGCTCGTTCGGTGGTGCTATCGTCGTTGGTGAAGGGACCGTTCGGAAAACAGAAACTAGTGGACGCGAGCACCGCCCATCAGATTTTTGGCCGTGCGGGTCGGCCTCAGTTTGACGATCGGGGTTACGTCTTCGCGCTGGCCCACGAAGACGATGTCAAAATTCTCCGCTGGCGAGAGAAGTACGACTCGATCCCTGAAGATACGCGTGATCCGGGCTTGCTGAAGGCGAAGAAAGCCCTGAAACGAAGGAAGCCGAGTCGTCGTGAAGGCGTTGCCTACTGGGGCGAAGGTCAATTCAAGCAACTCCAGGCCGCCCCACCCGGAAAACTCTACAGCAAAGGCCCGTTGCCGTGGCGACTCCTGGCGTACCTCCTCAAGATTTCACCCGAAACTTCACGCCTGCGTTCGGTTCTCAGCAAACGCTTAATGGACGAGTCGCGAATCAAGGCCCAAGAGAAAATCCTCGATCAGATGCTTTTCGCTTTGCACACTGGCGGGTTCGTGATTCTGGAACCCAAGCCAGGGGTCATGAGTCAGGGTTCAGAGGTCAGCGAAGGCCTGGTGTTCCCTGACCTTGCACCCGTGACCCTGGACGCCGCACCCCTGTCGCCGATTTTGGCGACGCCGACTCCCGAATTAGACAAGCTACTCGTGTTTCGCAGCATTCATCCGCTCTATGGTGCTTATCTCATTAACGAGTTGGGCATCGCCGACCGGAACGAGCGACTTCAAGCCATGGAAAGCGTGCTCGAGGTGCCGCGTCCCCTCTTGCGTTACCTGCGGGTCCCCAAGGATCTTCCATCCGGCCCGCTGGCGACGACACGGCTCGATTCCGAGCTTATAGGTCGCGGTCTAGTCGCGGCCGAGGTTCTCGCGCCTCCCAATGACGATGACGACGACTTCCGCCCCGAAGAATATCCACCGATGTTGGCGGACAAACTGCGCCTGCTCTTTGAGGCGCTTTATCCAGACGTGATGGACATTCGGGTCCAATCCGTCTGGTGCGCCGGCGAGTTGCTCCTTTTCAACGGCGACTTCAACAAGTTCGTCCAGAGCCGCGACCTGGTGAAGCAAGAGGGAATCGTATTCCGCCACTTTCTGCGCCTTATCCTCCTCTGTGGAGAATTCGCGCAGGTCTGTCCGCCGGGAGTTGACCTGGGCGAATGGCAGGCGGAATTACGCGACCTAGCCGAGCGCCTCACCGCAAGCTGTCGGGCAGTCGATCCGCACAGCACCGACGAAACTATCGAGTCAGCGCACGCCGCGGACGTCGTAGAAGGCGAAACGCCTGTCCCATAGTCAGTTAGAAAGGTGCCCCAGCACCGAGAAGTACAGGTCGGCCACGAATGGCTGGACCGGTTGCTGAACGCGCGCGATGAGTTTTGAGCGCGAGGGAACGGGCGACGATGGACGGTGGGTGGTTGGCGTCTCGTGCCGAGATTCTTTTTCTCTGGTGCTCGGCGTGGTCAATTGGTGACCCCTCGAAGGAATCGGACTTATGTCGGGCGCCGGGAGCGGAGAAATCGGCTGGAGTTGGATTGGAACGGCGCAGCGGCGGGGATTGGAACACAGCCGAACGGCCGCGAACCCGCCGATTTGAAGCTCCGTGTGAAATCCTCCCGCAACGATCTTGTCGTCCGGTTGAATCACGACACCGCGCGCCTGGTCTCCGTGCTCAGCCGTGTTGGTAAAATTCGAGACGAATGTCTCATCGACGCTGCCATCGGTATTAAAGCGGGCGCCGGTCAAGACAAACCCCGTTCCCTGCACGAGAGTGTAACCAGCGACGATGATCTTGTTGGCATTTTTTCCGTGCTGTTGAAGAGCCACTCCGTACCCGATGTCGTAGTAGGCGATGTCGGCGACCGCCTTACCGTCGACGCCGAAATCAGGATCGAGCATCCCATCCTGCGTCAGCCGAACGACAGCGAAATCCCCGTGTGCATCGCCGAATTCGGAAAGGTAGCCGTTGACGCCGGTCACGACGATCTTTCCATCGTGTGGTTGCACAACAAGGTCCCACGCCAGGTCGGCATGGCCAAACCCGAAGTCTATGAGTCGGATGCCGCTATAGGGTGAGTCGGGAGCGAATGTCGGATCGGGCCTGCCGTCCGACAGAAGCCGCGCAACCGCGAAATCATAGCCGGCCGCCACGGACAGCCGATCGATTCCTGCCACGACGATTTTCTGCAATCCGTCTTCATCCGCCGGCATCAATTCCATCGAGTGGATTTCGCCCTGGTCGCGGGCCTCGAAAAGGTTCATGCCGTCTTCGCCGAAGGTAGGATCGAGCGTGCCATCCGTATTAAGTCGGGCGATGGCGAATCGTTCCCCGGTTCCGCCTTGTGGCAAGAAATCAGCCGTGCCGCCCACAACGATCTTGCGATCGTCTTGGATCGCGAGCGCCATCGACCGGCCGTTCGTCATGGTCTGTCCCAGCTCGTTTTCGAACCTGAAGCTCACCTTTCCCGGCTCGTCGCCGTTGACGCCGCCAAAGGACTGGTCAAGTTGGCCATTGGAATCGAACCGCATCAACGCAAAGACGAATCCTTGGCCGGCGGCGGGCGAAGTCAGCCCGGTCACTACGATGGCGCCGTCCCACGGCTGAATGGCCATGGCCAGGATCGCTTGAAACGATTCGTTGTCATAAAACGGGAGCTGAACCATGCCGCCATTGCCGAACGTCGGATCGAGCTGCCCATCGCCGCGCACCCGTGTCATTCCAAAGTGCATCTGCGTGCCACTGCCGACCCACCCACCCAAGATGACTTTGCCGTCGTCTTGCAGGAGGATGGAACTCGCTTCACCGCTGTTCGGCACAAACACGTGCCCAGACGGCAAGCCCGCTGACGTAAACGTGGGGTCGTACGCCCACAGTACGCAGCGATCTTCCAAGACTTCCAGCGTGGGTCGTCGATGTGCTCGCGAAACCGCAGGGCGACTTGTCCGTTTCAACCGGCGGAACAATGACATGTAGCATCCTTCTGGATGACGGAAAATGACCTCAGCCAAGGAGTCACCCTTGGACACATGACTATGGTATTACACTCGACGTTGGCATGGAACCGTAAAATCGCCCGTGAAATCAAACCTTGCCTATCGTGTACTTACCGGCGGGACGAATGGAAATGGACGAAAACCACGTTGTAGTTCCGTCTTTTGTTTAAGTGTGAAGGTTCCGCCGTCGGGTTTTCTTGATCACTTTCGATCCCGTGCCACGACGAGACGGTACTCCGGCACGTCGTGCGGCGCATCACCGGCTCGTTCTTCAGCTTTGATAGGCTCTTCAATCGGAATGGTGAACGGCGCATGGCAATCGGCTAGTCGAATAAGTGGACGGGGTTTGAGCTTTCGCACGATTAACACGACGTGCCGGAGTACCGTCACATCGTGGCACGGCGAACCGTATCGCTACATTAAGGTGAGTCCACCCGCCGGTTCATCCTCGGGCCATATTGTGCACGAGGCCAATCCTAATGAGGATTTCCAATGACAGCCCGTGAAGCCAGGCTCCTCGATCTCCTGAGGCAGTCACCTCAGTTCGTCATTCCGATCTACCAGCGTACCTATTCGTGGAGTGAGAAGGAATGCCGTCAACTCTGGGAAGATATTGTGCGTACTGGAACTCATGACCACATCTCGGTTCATTTCGTCGGTTCGATCGTATACATTGAGCAAGGAGTTTCCCACGTAACGCATCAATCGCCGGTACTTGTGATCGACGGCCAGCAGCGGCTGACCACGGTCACTCTTCTCATTGCGGCACTGGCCAAGGCACTTGGCGACACCGAGCCGGTGGATGGATTCTCTGCCGAAATGTTGCGTGGCTACTACCTGCTGAACCCCTTGGAGAAAGGGGAGCGGAAGTTCAAACTCATCCTTTCTCAGACCGACAAGCAGTCGCTCACCGCTATCGTCGGCAACCAAGAGCAACCCCTGAACCCCCCTCCGCGCGTGACGCAGAACTTTGCGCTCTTTGAGCAACTGTTAGCTGGGTGCAAAGGCGATTTTGTCGCTGTGTGCAAGGGCTTGGCTAAGCTCGTGGTCGTAGACATCGCACTTAACCGCGACCAGGACAACCCACAGCTCATTTTCGAGAGCATGAACTCCACTGGGAAAGAGTTGAGCCAGGCCGATCTAATCCGCAACTACATCCTCATGGGACTGGACACAGATCAGCAAGGGCAGCTTTACGAGCAGTATTGGCGGCCGATGGAAACTGACTTCGGGCCACACGCCTATGAGGCTCACTTTGATGCTTTCATGCGTCATTACCTCACGGTGAAAACGGGTGAGATTCCCCGCCTCGATGACGTGTACGAGGCGTTCAAGACCCACGCTCGGCCACGTGTTTCCGCCGCCGCCGGAGTCGAAACATTGGTGAGAGAGATTCGAGATTTTGCCCGTCACTTCTGTGCAATGGCACTTGATGCGGAACCCGACCCCGATCTTAAGCTGGCTTTCCACGATCTTCGTGAACTAAAGGTGGATGTCGCCTATCCGTTTCTCCTTGAGCTCTATCACGACTACAAAACTCACGCTCTGGCAAAGGCTGATTTGCTTGCGAGCGTGCGGCTAGTCGAGTCCAATTCGATGAACACAACCTTCGCCACCTTCACCAAAGCACTGCGGAAAGACCGCTACTTCGAGAGCATCCAGGCGCACTTCTTGGGTCTGCCGTCCTACCGTAAATTTCCCACCGACGAGGAGTTTCGCCGCAATTTGCAGACCCGAGACCTTTACAACTTCCGCAGCCGCAGTTATTGGTTACGCCGCCTTGAAAACCACGGTCGCAAAGAGCGTGTGCAAGTGGACGAGTACACAGTCGAGCACATTCTGCCGCAAAACGAGAACCTCTCGCTTGAATGGCGCGAAGCATTAGGTGCAGATTGGAAGCGCGTTCAGGAAACGTGGTTGCATACGCTCGGCAACTTGACGCTTACCGCTTACAACGCCGACTACAGTGACCGCCCTTTCTCCGAGAAACGCGATATGCCCGATGCCCCGGAGAAAGGGTTGAAGCTAAGTCCGCTCAAACTCAATCAGGGCCTCGGCGCGCTTGCGACTTGGAATGAGGCGTCGATCCAGGCCCGCGCTGCCAAGCTCGCTGAACTCGCGGTTGGCGTTTGGGTCGTCCCTGAACTACCTCGGGAGATTCTGGACGCGTATCGCCCGAAGCGCGATGCCACCACGGAATACACAATTGATAACCATCCAAACCTTCTGACGCCGAGCATGCGCCCCGTGTTCGAAGCTCTCCGCAAGGCCGTCCTCGCGCTCGATCCGTGCGTGAGTGAGGAATTTCTGAAAATCTATGTCGCGTACAAGGCGGAGACCAACTTTGTCGACGTGGTGCCACAAGCGAAACGGCTACTGCTCACGCTCAACATGCGCTTTGACGAAGTAAGTGATCCTAAGGGACTCTGTGACAATGTCACCGGTAAGGGCAGATGGGGGAACGGTGATGTCGAAGTCGCGCTCGCTAGACTGGATGACCTGCCCTACGTGATTGGACTGGTCCGGCAATCGCTAGAGCTACAACTGGGGAACGGTGGGAGCACATAGACCAAGCCGAGACCGCTTCGAAAACAAATACAATAGGTCCATGATTATTCCAGGTCGCGTACATAACGGCGTGGTAGTTTTGGAGGGCGAGTCGGCGTTGCCTGAAGGCGCTGTCGTGACCATCACTTATCCAGTACTGCCCCATGCAAAGCCAGCCGTAGAGAAACGGCGGATTCAGGTGCCTCTGGTGCGTACCAATCAACCCGGCAGCGTGCGATTGACCGGCGCGCGCATCACGGAGATCCTGGACGACACGCTAGCGTAAATTGCACCGTATTGGCCTAGCCGGTTCGAATTCCGACGCCGTTCCTAAAGCACCTTCACCGGCAACTCAAACCCCTTGCGATAGGCGCCGGTGAGCAGTTGCCGGGCGTCGGTCTCTTTCACGTTGTCCGATTCCGGGTTGTACCGCAGTTGCTTTCCGAGGCGATACATCTGGCCATCGGTTGGACCAAGCTTCGTCTTCAAATGTTCGCTCATCCGGCCCAGAGCCTCGGCGGCATCCTTGTCGTCACCGAAGGCGTTTGCCTGTTGATTGAACGGGACCATTTCGCCAACGCGGTACGAGGCGTTGGCCAGGAGACACAAACCGCTCGAGTAAAAGCCATCCTCGATCCCAGCCGTCAGGTCCTTCTTGTTGCGAGTGCGGATTGCCCGGATGAAGTTGGCATAGTGCCCGCCTTCGTAGCGATTGGAATCGATCTCGACGCCGAAGTCCGGGAGCGGCTCGGGCTCGGCCTTACCCTTGGGAATGAACTTGCTGTTTCCAACAATCGTGCCTTCCTCGAGATGAAGGATGTTGCCGACGTCTTCGCCCTTGTAATTCTCGGTAGCCAGGCCACGAACTTCGAAAATCAGCTTGGTCTGCGTGTGGGAGAAATCGAAAAGCGCCAGTTGCGTGTTGGGCGTTTCGGCCTGGTCCTTGGGGCCGAATCGCCCGCCGATGCTGACCACCGTCTTCGGATACCGAGCTTTCGGAATCATCCAACGGGCGATGTCCATTTGATGGACGCCCTGATTTCCGATGTCCCCATTGCCGAAATCCCAGAACCAGTGCCAACGGTAGTGAACGAGATTCTCGTGATACGTGCGCTCTGGCGCCGGCCCCAGCCAGAGATTGAAGTCCAATTCACTCGGTGTGGGCACGGGTTTGACGGATTGCACGACGCCTGGCCCAGCGTCACGCCGTTTGTAGCAAAGTGCGCGGGAGACGAGCAACTTGCCGAGTTTTCCGGACTCGATAATCTTCGCAACCTTGGCCCATTTCTGGTCGCTGCGATTCTGGGTGCCGTGCTGCACGATGCGTTCGTACTTACCCGCGTAGGCCGCGGCCATGTGCCCTTCGGCCAGATTGTGGCAACTCGGCTTCTCAACGAACACATCCTTGTTAGCCCGGCAGGCCCAAATGGTCATCAATGCATGCCAGTGATTGGGCGTGGCAATACTGATGGCGTCGAGGTTTGCGTCATCGAGCGCCTGCCGAACGTCCTGGACCGTCTTAGGGGTGACGTTGCATTTCGCTTTCACGTACGCCACGAGGGGCAGCGTGTCCTTGTCGCCCTTACTTTTCATACCCTTGCCGAACACTCGAGTGTCCGGATCAATCAAGTAGGTGACCTGCACCTTTTCCTTCTTCATGGTCGCGAAGGCCTCGACGTGATCCCGGCCTCGTCCGTTTAGCCCGGCGACGCCGATGCGGATCGTGTCGTTGGCCCCGAGCACCTTACCGGAGGACTTGGTGCCGGCGATGGTGACGGTTGCCGCCGCCGCTAGGGTTCGCTTCAAAAACGTCCGGCGAGTGGATCGGCTCATCTTTCGTTCCTCTTGATCCGTGTTTAGGCCCGTTCACAGTATAATCGGCTTCAGGCCGAAATTGCAAAACTGAATGGAGAAAAGTTGTGGCGCGAATACTGTGGTTGGCAACCGTCGTATTGATCATCCTCCCACAGTCGGCAAAGTCCGACGAGGTGGACGACTATGTCCGTGGTGAACTGGAAAGGCAGAAGATCCCCGGCCTGTCGATCGCCGTCGTTCGTAACGGCGAAATCGTGAAAGCCGAGGGATACGGCCTGGCCAATGTCGAGCTGAATGTTCCCGCCACCAAGGACACGGTCTACCAATCCGGCTCCGTGGGCAAGCAATTCACCGCCGCCGCCGTCATGGCGCTCGTCGAAGACGGGAAGATGAGTCTCGACGATCCGATTACGAAGTATCTCGAGGAGTCGCCAGACGCTTGGAAGGACATCACCATTCGCCACCTTTTGACGCATACATCCGGCATCAAGGACCTCACGAATAGTCTCAACCTTCGCAAGGACTACACCGATACGGAAATCGTCGCCCTCTCCGCGAAGGCCAAGGTCGATTTTCCACCGGGCGACCAGTGGCGCTACAGTAACACCGGTTATGCATTGCTTGGCATCATCATTAAGAAAGCGTCCGGTAAGTTCTACGGCGACGTGCTGAAGGAAAGGGTCTTCGATCCACTCGGAATGACGACTGCATTGGTTAACGTGGAGGCGGACATCGTACCGAATCGCGCCGCCGGATATCGACTCGCCGGCAAGACGATCAAGAATCAGCAATGGGTATCGCCCACGCTGAACCAAACCGCGGATGGGAGCCTGCTATTCACGGTGCTCGACATGGCGAAATGGGACGCGGGGTTGTACACGGAAAAGGCGCTCAAGAAATCGAGCCTGCAACAATCATGGACGCCGGTGAAGCTGAACAACGGCCGCACTCACCCCTACGGCTTCGGATGGGCACTCAGCGAACAGCGCGGCAAGAAAGAAATCGAGCACGGCGGCGCGTGGCAAGGCTTTCAAACGCATATCTCCCGGTTCGTCGACCAGAAACTCACGGTTATCGTGCTCACGAATCGAGTTGCTTCTGATCCGACACGAATCGCGCGCGGCATTGCGGGTTTTTATGAGCCGAGTCTCATGCCACTGAGCATGGTTAAGCCCATGTCGGACCCGGATCCGAAACTGACCGAGGCACTCAAGGAATTGGCGATCGACGTTGCCGCCGGCAAGGCCGAATCGCCGTTGTTGACGTCGGAACACCGCGATCACTTCGCGACGCTTACCGCCGCGGAGAAAAATCGAGCGACACGATCACTTCGTGATGTAAAGTCCCTGACCTTTATCGCCGAAGACGACGTTAGCGGTCACCAAGTCGAGCGCCATGGCGTTCGAGTGAGCCGGCTTCTGCACTACAAAGCGGAAACGGCAGGCAAGCCGGTGTATGTGAGTTTTTACCTGGCGTCAGACGGCAAAGTAGCTGGGGCTAAAGCGGTGTCGGAATAATTGGAGTCGCGATCCGAGCGCGCTCATTTTTTCATTTGCAAGGGGAATCAACATGATTCGCGCAGTAGTCAAGAACGGTGTCGTTGCTCCCCTGGACCCCTTGCCATCGGAGTGGTCGGAGGGGCAAGAGCTTGCCATCGAAGCAGTGGAACGTGAAGACAGCAGTAGCGAGCGGGAAGGCGCTTTGTGGCTGAAGGACATGGACACCTTGACCGCCGATCTTACCGATGTTGACTGGTTGCTCTTCGACGCTACCTTGGCAACGGCGGACGAGAGCGCGAAAGCCCTGGTACGCCGCGACATGGGACTGGGTGAATGAAGGGCTACCTTTTAGATACGAATCACCTAAGCGCGGCGATACGTCCCGTATCGCCCCTCAGGGAGCGGATTGAACAAACCCGTCGGACAGGCATCCGCGTTGGGACGTGCGTTCCCGCACTCTGTGAGTTGGAGGTCGCGATCGTGATCGTTCATAAACACCATTCGCTCCGACGTGCGATTGCGTCGATTACTTGAACGTGTTCGAATTTGGCCGGTCGAGAGAGAAGTCACTATGGTGTACGGGTCCATATTTCATGAGCTTCGTACCGCCGGCCGAGTTGACATGATGATGGCCGCGCAAGCGCGGTTCATGGACTTAACCATTCTCAGCGCAGATCGTGACTTTGAGGCGGTGGCCGGTGTCGGCGTGGAGAACTGGCTAAGCTGATTGCCTTCTCATAATCCGCCGGCGTATTAAGATTCTCAAGCGACTCAAGTGCCGGATCGATGTCGACCAACTCTTCAGCATTGGCGAACCGCGTCGGGACCGAATCGAAGAGAAAGAACGGCCGTAAGCGATCCGCGGCCAGCAATTCTTGAACAGCCGGGAGCACAGTCACCCGGTACACGGCCGCGAGAGGATGATATTTGTCATCGATGTGCGGCACGCAAATCTGGTAATCGCACAACTGGTCGATAACCCGCCGTATGAACGCAGGTCGTAGCAAGGGCACATCGCACGACGACACATAGGCCGCATCGACTTGAGATTCTAAGGCCTTCAATCCTGCCGCCAAGCCCTGCAACGGACCACGGCCTTGTGTTTCATCGCGAACGATGGGCACCTCAGGCGGCAAGGATGGCAGCTCCTGCCCCGGAGCGGCCACGACAACGACCGGCCGAACGGCTTCACCCACCAGGCGAACGACGCGCTGCAACATGAGCTCGCCGGCAAATGGCAGCCACGCCTTGGGTTGCCCCATGCGTTTGCTCTGCCCGCCGCACAGCACGATTCCGCCGGTCGTCAACATCACAGATGTAACTACTGCTTTCGTTCGCCAATCGTCCGTTTCGGCAAGAGTTGAATTACGAATACGGACGTCAGGTTTCCCGTCGGCGTTACCCCGAGCACAACGGGGTGGCCGGTGGGCGCTGAAATCTGCGTTTGAATCCGGCACAGTGGTGTATCTCGGCCACCGCCGAATCCTCGTTCGACGCGGGAGGCCTGACTCGTTGCGTCGATACTGATTTGCAACATCGGGACGTCACTCGGCTTATTCCCGATTTGGCCCGCAATCGCGAAGACGCACGGAGTTGAACCGAGTTGCGCCGTGCCCTGCAATTCAAAAGTCCCGTTACTCGTGACGTTCACTACTGCCTGGGAGATTAGGAACGGTTCCCGAACGCCGAGTTTGTCGAGTTCGGCCACGACCTCGTGTAGGTCGCCCGGCGGTTTGGGAACGTCCTTATCAGGCTTTCCGCCTGATGCGCTGGCGAGCCAAACCACGCGGACTTGCATCTCGCGCGCGGGTTGTTCTTTCGCAACCGGCTTGTCGAGACTTTCTAAGAGCGCCGTGACGCTCCGTAAGGTGTTCTGATCGCCGGAAAAAACGATAGCGTTGCGATTTGGGTCCATCGCAACCGCTGCCTTGGTTCGGGCGGCGCTGATCACCGTCTTAAGCATGGTTTCGAGGTTCTTGTCCGCGGGGATGTACTTGAGATGAATGATGTTTACCTCGGTCTTGTCGCCGTCTTTATTTGGCGGTTCCGAATCCAGCCTTTCCACGAGATCTCTGATCAACGGAAAGTCCGATTCGCTGGCTGAAATGATCAGCGTATTTGAACGGGAGTCTGCCATCACTCGGACGGGGCGTTCATTGAAAAACTCACTTAGCATATGGGCGAGTTCATTGGCGGACGAATACTTAAGTTGCAGAACCCGATAATTGGCATCGGGCGCCGGCTTGTCCTTTGCCTGACCGTTGGCGCCAAGTGGAGCAAATGTGCCAAGTACGAGCAACGAAAACAAATACACAATCGTGGAACGTAACAATCGTGTGATCACGATTCACTCCTTTCTGAGTTCGAAACTGGTTCACCCGGCGATGTATTTGGTTGAACAGCCGTCTGCAGGACGGGATAAACCCAAATGATGGTTACGCCGGGATTTTGCGTTTTCTGAGGCACGGCAATGACTTCGGAGTCGGATGCAAACGTCACCCGGACGCGCGTCGGCGGGGCCATTTCCCGAGTTTGGTCACGCGCAACGACCACCGGCTGCGCTCGTTCACCATCAAAGTTTCGGAGTAGCCGATCGACGCCGAATAACGCCATCACAACGCTTGCTGCAAGCGCGACACCCCACGCCAGCGCCTTGCGACGTCGAATCGAATAAAGATCTTGCTCAAACCGGCGTATCAATCGAGCGGGTACTTCCGGTTGCGCAGCGACGAGCAGCCGATTGATCTCCTCCTGCTCGAGGACGGCTTGGCGACACTCGGCACAACCGACAAGATGATTTTGGAACGCCGCCGCGTCGGACGCGTCGAGCCATTTTCCGAGATAACCGTCGATCAGCTCACAGGGTGATACCGTCATGGCAGAGGCATCTCATCCAAAAGGTCGCTGAGCTCTAGCCGCATCCTCTTGCGGGCGAGGCTGAGGCTCGCTTTAGTTGCATCCAGAGAGATTCCCAATACTTCGGCGATCTCACTCGCGGAGAGTCCTTCACAGGCATTCAGGTACAGCACTTCACGCTGTCGTTCCGGCAACGCGTGCAGGGCTTCCAGCGCGAGATCGGCTGCCTCACGGCCTGCCATCGCTGCCTCAGCCGACACGCATGGGCCGACGTGGTTGTCGCTGACCGATTCGGCTCGTTCCACCGGCGACTTGCGGCGGCGCAGTTGATCCCGCCACAGGTTGGCCGTGATGCGGAACAGCCAGACCCGGACCGCGCCGGGTTCTCGCAACCGATCCAGCCGCCGCCATGCACGGAGCATGGTTTCCTGCGTAAGGCCCTCAGCCGCATCGGGGTCCCGCGTCAGGCGCAGGGCGAACCGATAAACGCGCGGCACGTATTCTTCCAGCAGCTTCCGCAACGGAAGTCCCCGCCTGGCCTCACACGCCCCGCTGCCGCACCCTGCCGGTCCCCATGGGATGGACGGATGAACTTGGATTAGGTCAAACGCCGACACGCGGATTTTCCTCGACTTTTCGTTTGCAATCCACTTACGCCTAACTTACGCTGGCACTATCGTTTGTCCGCACGTCCTAGCTTCGGACGGGGAAAGCTGGGACTGCGTCGGATCGCGCTATGAGACGTGGAAGAGGTGATGTTGTGAAACGAGCTTGGCCAATCCTGACACTCGGGCTCGCCTTCGGATTAAGTGCGGCGGCGAATGCCGACACGTATACCGTTCTCGTGACAAGCAACCCCGGCGCATTCACGCCGGCTGACGTTACCATCAACGTCGGCGACAAGGTCGTGTGGGCATTTATCAGTGGCGCCCACACGGTGACCTCCGATTTTTTCCCCAACGCCTATCCCAACGGTACTCCGGCGTTTGACTCAGGCCTTCACTCTAACCCATATCGATTCCGCAGGCCATTTAATATCGTCGGCGACCATTGGTACTACTGTATCTTGCACGGCTCGCCCGGCGGGTTCGGCCATGCCGGCGTGATTCGGGTCGTCAGTCGCCACTGGGACGACGATGATGAGTGGCCGATGCCGGAACCAACGCCGGTGAGGCGCCCCTAGCGGCAGTGGATTATCGCCCATTGATGTCAGGACTCTGCAAACGGGAAACAATCAAACAAGGAGGGTGCTGTGAAACGATTCATACTCGGGATTCTTGTACTGGGGACTATGGTTGCGGTACCCGCGATGGCATCCGCTCAGGCTACGTTCACCGTGCTTGTTCAATCAGCACCGAATCAGTTTAGTCCGCCGGTCGTCAACTGCGTCGTTCAGGATAAAGTCGTTTGGGCGTGGGTTTCGCCGGGCCCTATCCCTCATTCCACAACGTCGGATACCGCAATCTGGAACTCCGGCCTACACAACGCGCCGTTTCGCTTTCGTCGGATTTTCTTGACGCCCGGCAGTTTTCCCTACTATTGCAGCTTCCACGGCGGGCCCGGCGGACTGGGAATGTCGGGTGTGATCAACGTAGCAACACGTGGGGATTTCGATGACGATGACGACGGATGGGATCCTGAGTATAGACCGATTCGCCGGTGATTCCCGTTCCTAGCTAGTCACGCAATCGTGCATCTCCGAATACCTACGATCTTAACGCCAAACATCGACCAGCCATCTTCTTGGAAGTCCCGTCTGGTTTCCTTTTGGACATCCCTAACATCGGCACGGAATATGCTGTAGGACGGGATGTCAAATGTCGCTACCAGACGGGAGGAATCCGGCCATTGATTCACTATGCGATCGCCGGGGTATAAGATCGCGCCGCTTAACCTTGTTTCTGGTCGGTGCCGCTTGCTTGGTAACCGCCGGTTGCCGTGCGGAACAGCCGGGCGCAAACCGGGGCCCGGGGCAGTGCGCGCAACGCCTCCATCTCACCCGCGCCAAGAGCTGGCTTTGGGTAGAGAGAGTTTCCAAAAGATTCAGCAACAACTCCCTGAAGTTGCCGACGGTTCCGGACCTCAACGAGTGAAGGAAGTGGGCCGGCGCATCGCGGACACCACGAAGATCGAACCGTTGCGTCGAGAAATCAACCTGCACATCCGCGGTTTCTATTTCGAATGGGAGTTTAAGGTCTTTCGAAGCCCGGATGCCAATGCCTTTTGCTTGCCGGCGGGCAAAGTCGGAGTCCTTTCCGGCATGTTCTCCATCGTGGAAAATGATGACCAACTCGCTGCGATCATGGGTCATGAGATAGCGCATGCTCTCGCCCATCACACCAGCGAACGTCTTGCCCATGAGGCAGCACTGGGGGGCAGCATTTTGGCGCAATTGGGACGCCTGCGCTATGACCGTGAGCAGGAGTCCGAAGCCGACCACATAGGCGTATTTCTAATGACGTTTGCAGGCTACGATCCGCGTGAGGCGATCCGGTTCTGGCAGAAGATGGTGCGCGGGTCTCGTGCGGGTATTAACATGCCAGAAGTGATATCGAGCCATCCCAGCGATGAACGGCGCATTGCTCAACTTCACGATTGGGTCCCAATGGCGGTTGCTGGGAAGAAAGCTTACGACGAGGGACGAATCGCCCCGGCGCGATAACGCCGGGGCCATTAAGTTTGTGAGTGAATACGATAACGGCGTTCCCGTACCGTGTCCCAAAGATAGGAGGACGAAACCATGAGCATTGGAAGCGGAGGGCCGCTCTTCGGAGGCGGTAACTACTACTCACCCAAAGGGCCTCTCGGTCTCTGGCCCAGCTGCGGCTGCAGCAGTCTGTTCATCATCTTGGCGGGCATTTTGCTTGTGTTCGGAGGCTGCCTTCGCCTCATTGGCCAGTAGCGATCCGATCCATCATTGAACCTGTGCAAAGGAGCGTTATCATGCGGGCACTGTGCGGGAGTATCATTGTTGCCGGGGCATTAATCGGGCTTGGCTTGACCGCCCTCGGCTTCGGCACGCGTTTTGGCGGCATCACCAACCAGCATCCGCCGGACACGACGTTCGCCGGCGTCTATTATGGCGCCCCGTCCATGATGATTGCCTTGGTCGTGCTTATCGCATCCGTTTTCATTGGTCTGGGTATTGCCTTCTTGGGCCTCGCTTATCATCACGAACGGCGCTACCGGGAGTTACATCCCGAAGAATATGGCGGCGTCGACCGCACGCGCGTAGGCGCCTAAGCTTCGGAAGCACCCGAAGCTGTGAATACAGAATCAAGTTCCGCGAGAAGCTGGGCAGGCTCGTCGAGGACTCGGATAGCGCCGGACAGTTCTTTGTCGGACCAGCCGCCGCAACGCAGGGCGATGATCGCAATGCCGGCCCGGCTGGCTGCTTCGACATCGTATGGCGTGTCGCCGATCATGAGTAGCTGGTTGGCGGGTAACGCCAGCTTTTCCATGGCCGCCTCCACAATGTCCGGATCCGGCTTCGATTCCTCAGCGTCGCCTGAGGACGTCTTTGTTTCAAACAATTCTGCCGCACCGGTGAGCTTTAGTAGCTGAGTCAGTTCATCCGGGTCAGCCGAGCTGGCGGTTGCCAGGCGCACGTTACGCCGATGCAAGGCGTAGAGAAGGTTCTTCACCTTAGGAAATGCCCTAAGGCCGTGTAAGTACTGTTCCTTGAAAATCTCTTTTTTGCGTTGGGCGATCGTCTCAAACAGCGCCGTGCGTTGTTCGACACCACCGGCTGCCGGTATGAGCTTGTCGGAGCCCATGCCGATCAGTTTGCGCACGGTCTCGAACGAGACGGCGCGGTCATTCTCCGCAAATGCCTCGACAAAGGCCCGCGCATGCGCGTCATTGCTGTCAATTAGCGTCCCATCGACGTCAAAGATGAAGCCCGTTATTGCCATAAGTCCGTCCATATTCAGAAAACGGAACCGTCCGTACCTATTCTAGCCGTTGCTCGACCTGAATCCGTAGCCGAACTCGCCAGAGTTCGGGACACGCCCGAATTCTGGCGAATTCGGCTACTGCCAGAGGGCTAATGATCAGTTGCGCCCGCAGCGCGTTTTGCGCAGATGACACAACCGGTTCTCCTTCTTTGAGGCCAACTTTGTTGCGGCCCCCTTTTGCACTCCCGGCGGCACTAAAGATGCGTCACTTCAGCGTCCCTAATCGTATCGCCCTTGGGAATGAAAGGAGACTGTTGATGTATGCTCGCATTCTCACCATTCTGCTCGGAGTAGTGATCCTGACGACTTCTGGGTGTTCAGCCGGTGTTCGCGCTGGCGGACAGTGCGCCGGAGTCGGCGCTGGCGCAGCCATTGGACCCGCCCCTGTCCCGGTAGTCCCAACTGTACCTCCCGCAGAGACCCCTCCGCCGCCAGCCTACTAAGCTAAATCTTTGCCTTCGGGCCGGGCGCCTTAGCCCGGCCCGAGGCTCGACTCCGTAAACCGAAAGTTATCGCCCATTCGGCATGGCTGTTGCGACACCGATGATCTAAATGTCCCTTGAAACGTTTTACTGGTTGGCGTCCATCTTCTTTTGGTTGTTGTGTACCGGAATTGGCATCCCGCCTGTTCCCGAAGAGGCAGGAATTCTCTATGCAGCAGGGGTCACCGCGGTAAATCCAGAAGTGCCGTGGTGGCTTGCCTGGCCGGCGACGGCGCTTGGAATTATCGCCGCCGACCTCATCTTGTACGGGATCGGCTATTGGTTTGGGCCCTCGATCTTTCAGTATCGGTTGGTGCTGAAATTAATCACACCAGAGCGCCGAGAGCGGCTCGAAACGCATTTTCAAGCTCACGGGGTCAAGTTTTTGCTTCTCGCGCGTCTCCTTCCGCCCTTGCGAACTGGAGTTTTCTTGACGGCGGGTTCGATTCGATACTCGCTCCCTAGGTTTCTGTTTGCGGATATCGCCTACGGCATCGTGGGAGTGGGCCTTGTCTTCTTTGGTGGAACCGCGCTCCTTGCGGTTGTCCATTCGTACGCGGGCTGGGCGGTTCTGGTCATTACGATCGTCGTGTGCGTTTTTCTCCTTGTTCGCTACTACCGCTACCTTCGCAAGCTGGAACTCAAAGCAACCGTGGAAGTCGTCGAAGCGGCCGTGCCCGGGGTGCTTGATGAACCTCCTTTCACACCTGACGCTCCTCGGCCCATGACGTGACAAGTGGGCGGCGATGTGTGTTGAACTTCTCGGCTTGCTGCCGGGCGGGTACAATCTCGTTTGTTCCTCCGACTTTCAGTATCTAAATGGAGTTCCGGCCATGACAATCACCATAAACGCCACGATTGAAAACGGACTTTTGAAACCCAAGGAGCCGTTAACTTTTCCCGACGGCACGGAGGTACGGGTTGCTGTCACGCCCATCGACGACGATTACGATCCGCTCGACGCCGTGATCGGCATCGGTGATAGCGGGCGCACGGACGGCGCTGACAATCACGACAAGTACATCTACGGCAAGCTTCGGCCATGAACTTCGTCGATTCTTGGGCGTGGATCCGCATTCGCCTTTGCGCGAGATTCGTAGATAGCTACACGCAAGCCGCGATGGCGAGGGCAAGGATTAGCGCCGGCCGCTGTTGCGACGCTTGTTCGTCTTGGCGAGTATCGATTCAGTTTCCACATCCGCCGTAATAAGGTGTGCGAAGTCCTCCCGCCCGGCGCCGCTGTCGTTCGGTGCATTCTTCGTGTCGGCAACAAGGCCGCCGCCGAACGCGTCGAAATCTTCGGCGGAGTCCAGGATTCCGGGACTGTTCTGCGTCCAGGCCTGCGCGAAAGAGAGGTCGACGCCGTCGTAGTAAAGCACGTACACAGCGCCGGCATCGACGAGGGTCCCGATCTTTTCATCGGGTGTGCCGACGACGAGATCCGTATCGCCGTCGCCGTCGTAGTCGCCGGCACTGAGTGTTTCGCCGAAGTGATCGTCCAATTCCGAGGCCTCGCCGATGGCGAGATCTTCCTGGAAGATCAGGAGGTTATCTCTTTCGATGCCGGTGTTGCTTCCAAACAGGACATTGACCGAGCCAACGTCGGCCGTGCCCAGCAGGTCCTGGCTCGCGCAGGCGACGGCGACGTCATCAAAGCCATCGCCGTTGAAATCTCCCGCTGCGAGGGTGCGTCCCCATCGATCGGAAGTCTCCGAAACGTTTTTTCCCCCCAGGACGTCTTCGGTGAAGAAGCCACTATCCTCGCCCGTGATTCCCTTCTCGGCACCGTAGAGTGTAATGACCGCGCCGGCGGAATTGACAGTGCCGACCGTTTCTTGAACTAAGCCGACGGCCAAATCCACAAAGCCGTCGTTGTTAAAATCGCCCGATGCGAGCGATCCGCCAAAGTTGTCGAGACTCTCGGCCGTGTCGGGCACATCCGGCGTGTCCTCGTGAATCCATTGGCTATCGGTGCCTGAGATTCCGCTCGCGGACCCGAAGAGGATCGTGATCGCACCAGCATGGTCGCTAGACGTGGCGATGTCCGCGCCCGGAACGCCGATGGCGAGATCGATAAAGCCGTCTTTATTGAAGTCCCCCGCCGACAGCGCCAGACCGAAACCGTCGCCCGCGGAGGCCACACCGTCAATGAGCGGATGATTGCGGTCGAAGGTCTGATTGCCGGGGGGCTTGATGCCGACCGGCGTGCCGTAGAAAACCTGGACCATTCCCGCGCTGTCCAATGTGCCAATATCCTCCGTATGCACCCCGACAGCGAGATCGTCGCGGCCATCGTTGTTAAAGTCTCCGGCCGCCAGCACCGAGCCGAATAAATCGCCGATCTCCGCGATCTCGCGGACTCGCGGCGTGTCTTGATGCAGATAGGTGTTGTTCGGAACCAATCCGGTCTCCGAACCGTAGACGATGTGGATCGCACCGGCGCCGGAGACCGCGCCGATGTCCTCTCCCGAAACACCGATCGCCAGATCCAAAAAACCATCGCCGTTGAAATCGCCTGCCGCGAGAGCTGAACCGAAGCGGTCGGAACCCTCGGCGACGTCGGCCATACCAGCGGTATCTTCATGAAAGAACTGATTGTTCGCGTCGGCCAGCCCACTCGCCGAGCCGTATATCACGGTGACCGCGCCGGCACTGTTGATGCCGTTCACGCTCTCACCCGGCGACCCAATGGCCAGGTCGGCGAAACCGTCGGCATTGAAGTCGGACCATAACGGTGCCAGAAGCCGCCGGGCTTCGAGGGTTTCGAGGAAGGGGCGCCACGAATGGGTTTTGATTCTACGGTGCTGCATTGTTAGATACTCCAAGTTAGAGATAAAGCGGATCGTTGGTACGAAAACATCTCCATCGAGCCCGAGCGGCGGGGGTTAGCCCGCTGAGCCGCCACCACTCAGCCGGCTAACGCCGGCCGCTCAGAAATCGGCGCTTGTTGAGTTTATTGATGGGCGTGTCGTCACCCCTCGGGTGGCAAACACTGTCGCCAATTCACCGTTAGCCCACCGGAGTATCCAAATCGAGGTCGAGAGTGAACACTCGTGGCAACCAGGGCGCACGGAGCGGTTTCCTTATAGTCACGTTCACGGTTGTCGTACCCTCGTCTTTAACAAACATGGACACAGGGCCTCGATTTGAAGGCTCGAGCGTTATGTCCTCGGAACGTGGAGCGCTATCCGCGAGATTTTGTCGAGGGCTTGGCGGTAACGGAAGTGGCGGTTCCGCTTCCAGGGTGGGCCCTACTAGAACGGTCTTGACCGGTTGGTTGCTTTCCTTGCCGGTCTCATCTACCACGGTGAAGCGGACGTAACGCGGCGCCGTGTATGGCACTGATGCTACGTTTCTAAACGTCAAATTACGGAGAAGCGCGTTCACAGCTTCCGACGTAGCTTGGTCATTCAATGCAATCACCAGCGGGACAAGATTCAGGCCGCCGGTAAAAGTGCCGATGGGCAAGCCGCCGAAGCTCACCACGTTGCCCGCAACACCGATCTGGCCGGCGCCATTTCCTTCATTGCGGACGCCGAACTGATCGTCGACCGAGCCACCCGAAGCAAATTCAACCGTCAGTGATCCAACATCAAAATGCGGCGAATCGGAATCAATAAGTGTTGCCCCTGGATCCAGAAGCTTGGCCGGTGCGCCGTTGATGGTTGCGAAGGCCGGCCCTGGAAGGGTGATGCGCGGCGCACCCGCGGGATCGGGCCCGGCCACAATCCCCGACACGTTGAAACCGAACGTGGATTCATCGGCATCGTTGGTGTCGACGCGGATTTGCCCAAATTTCACTCCGGCACGACTGGTGTCTAGTTGAACTGTGAAACTCGCTTTTCCGCCGGGATCAACGCTTGTCGGAAAGCTACCCACCAGCGAGAAGCCGGGCGGAATAGTGGGGTTGTTCAGGGTCAGCGGTGCAAAACCGTGATTCTGAATAACGAACGTCTTCTGCGGCGCCGCATCGCCGAGTGCAACGCTGCCGAAGGCAATCGGCGTGGTGCGCTCGTCCAAAATGTAAGTCGTGCCCTGGGCCACCCGGATTTCGGGAACCGTAACCGGCGTGATGTCAAACGTCGTATGGAACATCTCGAGTCCATCGACGTCGACTACGACGTTCCACGTGCCTTGATATTCAGGCAACGACCACGTACGCGTCAGCTCCCAGTAAGTCCCCGAGAATGGGATCGTAAACGGCACGTTGAGCGACGTGGTGTCTTCCAGTGCGCCATCGGGTCGATACCAACTCACGGTGAGTACGTCGCCGGTGTGCACGTTTTGCAGCGAGTGGAAAAGAAAGACCTTACCTGCATAACTCGGTGGAAACTGATCGATACCGGAGCCACGCTCCCACCAGTCTTCGAAGCGTGGATAATTCGTAATCCCATGACCCAGAGACAGTGGCGGGAGGCTGCCCTGGTACGGCAGCGGACTCTTCCAATAAGCGCTCGGAGCGAAATTCGTCTCCACGGTCATGCTGTTGTGAACGACGATAAAATGCAGGTGAGCGCCGGAGCTCCTTCCGGAGCTTCCAACCAGTCCGATAATCTGTCCGGCTTCGACGGTATCTCCGACCTTAACCGCAACCGTGTTCATGGCGAGGTGGAGGTACTGGGTCATCCAGCCGTTTCCGTGGTCGATAAACACAAAGTTGGGCGGGGTGCTGGAGCCCTGGGTATAGCGGTCGTAATAGCCGTCCAACGCGCGCGTCACGACGCCAGGGGCGGCGGCGTACACGGGAACGCCGGAGTCCATATGCGCAAAATCGGCGAGAGTGTAGTCGATGCCGTTATGAGTGTTGTAGGCGAAGGGGCCGCCCGTGAAATCGGCACTACCTCCCGTCGGGTTGACATCCACATAATTGACGATTACCCAGTCTTGAAACGGCACTCCCGCCAAAGGCGTGACCAATTTGACCGGCAACGTGTCGGGTGCGATAGGGGTATAGTTAATCGACAAAGTGTTGTCGCTCTCGTTGGCCTCGCTCACGGTATTGTTAACATCCAGCGTAACAGTGAACGTGTGCGGACCAGGCGAAGCGAAAAAGCCCAAACGGACAATGCTCTGGGGAACGTCAACGCCTGGACTTCCAAAGAAATTGGTAGACGGGAGTGAAACTCCGTCGACTGTGAGCCGGACACTATATTGATCCTGGCTAGTGAGATCCATGGTCTTCCATTCGGCGCGAAGGAAGGGCTGTTCCCCAACGACCAGTGTGGTGAGTGGATTCCCATAGGGATCAATGAAGTACGCGTTCGTGATCTCGATGTTGGCGGCCATGAGTGCCCCGCCGTTCGAGGGCTTCGAGCCGAAGCCGGCTTATGTGTGTCCGGGTACGCGTGGGTGTCTTTCGCAGCCTCATGTTTGTTCTCCGGTAAAAAGTGTGATGAGTTATCGTCAGTGTAACTTTGCGCTTTGGCGCCTTTGCGTGAGAAAGGCGCCTTGACGCCTCGGTCGGCTAACGCCGGCCGCCCAGGTTGCGGCGTTTGTTGTGTTTGTTGATGGGCGTGTCGGCATCGAAATCGGCAGTGATCAAGTGGGCGACGTCCTGACGGCCGTCACCACCGCCGGGTGCTGACTTTCCGCCGCTGGAATCAAGTCCGAGGCCGAAATGGTCGCCCGGCTCCGAAACGTCGGCTATCCCCGGGGTATCCTGACTCCAAGATTGGACTGGGGTAAATCCAGACGCATTCCCGTACAGCGACCACACACGGCCGATGCAGCATGTAGCGCCATTTTGATTTGGGGCACTGATGACCAGATCATCCAGCCCATTGCCGTTGAAATCCCCAGCGGAAAGGTTTTCGCCGAAATTGTCGCCCTGCTCGGACGCATCGCCGGTACCGAGGTCGTCTTGGATAATGGTTCTCGCGCCAGTCGCGCTTAACCCCGAACTGTCGGCGTAGAGCACGTTGACCGTTCCGGCCGCTTGTGCCGACCCAATGTCTTCGCCCGGAGCTCCCACGGCAACATCCGTGAAGTTGTCGAAGTCAAAGTCGCCCACGGCCACCGCGTACCCCCAACGATCGTCCACCTCAGCCGCAGCCCCGGCGATCGAATTTTGCGTAAAGAAGTGGCTTCCCGCGCCGGTAAGTCCGCCCGCCGAACCGTAAATAACATGTAAGGCGCCGGCGTTCGAAACCAACAATACCTCTTCGTTGGGGACGCCTATGACCAAGTCCGCGAAGCCGTCGTTATCGATGTCGCCCGTAGCGAGCCCACGGCCGAACTGTTCGTCTGTCCCAGCAGTCTCTCCAATCGAAGCAGAATCTTGCGTCCATTGCTGGCTGCCGACCGGGCTGATACCACCGACCGAGCCGTAGAAAACATTGACGGTGCCCGCATCGGCAACCGCTCCAGCGTCCCCGTTTAGCGTGCCGACCGCGAGATCGTCGCGCCCGTCGTTGTTGAAGTCGCCGCTCGTCAAAGAGGACCCAAAACGGTCGCCGCCGTCAGCGGTGCCGATTACATTGGGACTATCGAGGTTGAAAGTTTGGTTCGACGGCGGCTTGATACCTTGTCCGCCGCCGTAAAAGATGTGAATCCCGCCCGCGCCACCTATTCCGGGCAAACCCTGACCCGGCACACCCACCGCGAGGTCCGTAAAGCCGTCGTTATTGAAGTCCCCGGCGGCTAAGCTACTCCCGAAAGCATCGTCTGTTTCACAGACGTCTCGGACGCGGTTGATGTTCTGGTGCATGATGTAGTCATTGGCACTTGTCAAGCCCGCTGCGGAACCGACGATGAAGTGAACCATTCCAGCGTCAACGACCGTGCCGACGTCTTCTTCCGGTACACCGACCGCGAGGTCCGCGAAGCCGTCGTTGTTGAAATCGCCGCCGGCGAGGACACGTCCGAAGTAGTCGCCCGTTTCCGAGACATCGGTGCCGAGCAAAGTCTGGGTCCAGATTTGGCTACCCGTAGCCGTCAGGCCGCTTGCCGTTCCATAAATCACATGCACCATTCCTTCGTCGTTGTTCTCATTTGGGACCCCAATGGCCATGTCATCGAAGCCGTCGCCGTTGAAGTCGGCGTAGACCGACAGAAGCCGGCGGACTTCCAGGGTTTCCACATTGAGTCTTGTTCGCCGATTGATGTTGAGTTTCTTGTGCCGAGTCATGGATTCAATTTCCTTGTAGCGGACCCAGCGTGGGTCCGACCGGCCGGGTCCAGATTGCCGGATCGGATGCGAGTATTCATGTTCACGCAGTGGAAATAACCATCCAGGTCCAAAAGCCTTCACGATTTGCGACGCTTTCTTGAGATTTCCGGCGAAAATCCCCTGGTTGTTTGCGACAATGGGGCGGGCGATTTAGAAATGGCCGCGACTGTAAGTCCGTATGGCCGTTCGATTTGGCGGAGGCCGCCGCGTGAGTGACACAACCCGTGTTCCAGATACCGCTCCGAAGCACATGCACATTCGTCGCTTAGACGACATCTGTGATGCCTTCGAATCCGCGTGGGTGAGCGGCGATACGCCGGTTGTCGAGAGGTTTCTTGGCGATATCGAGGAGCCTGACCGGACTGAATTGCTGAGTGAACTCATCCGCGTCGACGTGCATTACCGGCGGCAAGGAGGCGAGACGCCAACCCCCGCGGATTACGCCCATCGCTTTCCAACCTTGTCACCGGCGTTCTGGAGCCGGGCAATCGGCGCTCCCCACTCTCAGGTGGGGGCCGTGCTGAACGGCTATCAACTCAAAGAGGAAATCGGCCACGGCGGCATGGGACGCGTGTACCGAGCTTCGCATCCGCGTCTCGATCAGGACGTGGCGCTGAAGCTGCCTACAACCCGGCATGGATTCGGCGCCGATCGTGGCGCGGTTCGACGGCGAGCGGCAAACGCTGGCCCGCATGGATCATCCGCACATTTCCCGCGTCTTCGACGGCGGCGTCACGGACGACGGCCGGCCGTTTTTCGTGATGGAACTCGTCCGCGGCGTTCCGATCAATTGATATTGTGACGAGCAAAAACTTGGGCTTCGTCAGCGCGTGGAGCTATTCATCGCCATTTGCCAAGGCGTCCAGCACGCGCACCAGAAAGGGATCATTCATCGGGACCTGAAACCGTCGAACGTGCTGGTCGCCGAGTACGACGGCAAACCGACGGCCAAGATCATTGATTTCGGCATCGCCCGCGCGACGGACCGGCGAGCCACCATGCGAACCGAGGCTGGAATGTTGGTGGGGACGCCCGAGTACATGAGCCCTGAGCAGGCCGATCCTCAAACTCAGGACATCGACACACGCAGCGATGTGTATTCCCTCGGCGTGATCTTGTACGAACTGCTCGTCGGCGAGACGCCCTTCGCACGGCGGCAGCCCAATGTGCAAATCTACGAATTACTTCGCATGATTCGCGAAGTGGAACCGCTGCCGCCAAGCCAATCCCTCACCAGATCGCCGCGCGAGCAAGGGATTACGCCAAGGGAGGTACGCGGCGAGCTGGATTGGATTACGCTCAGATGTCTGGACAAAGACCCCGCGCGACGTTACCAAACCGCCGACGCGCTTGCTGAAGACATTCAGCGATTTCTCGACGACGAGCCGGTGCTGGCAGGACCGCCCAGTCGAACGTACCGACTCCGGAAATTTGTCCGCCGCCACCGAGTACCTGTTGTCGCCGCTGCCGGTATACTCGTGGCGCTCGTCGGCGGAATCGTCGGAACTACACTCGGAATGGTGCGCGCCGATCGGGCGACGGCGGACAAGCAAACGGCACTCGACGAGCTCGAAATCGAACAACATCGCGTCCAGGACGCGCTCGTTGCGGAAAAGGCCGCATTCAACAGGGCTAATTCTGCCTTGGAAACGCTCACGGACGAGGCGGTAGAACGATTGATGGCGCGGCAGGATAGCCTTAGCAAGGCCGACCGGGCATTTCTCCTCAAAATCATGTCGGAGTACGAGGCCCTTGCGGAGACACGTGGCGATTCCAAGGAGAACCGGTCAGTTCGCGCTCGCGGCCTGGCCCGCGTTGCGTCGCTCAAGCACCGCTTAGGCCACCATGCAGAAGCCGCTGTCGCGTATCAACAAGCACGGGACATGTTTCGCCAGCTAACGGTGGAATATCCGGCGGAACCGATATTCCTCAGACAACTTGGCATTGCGCAAATGGAACTTGGACATTGCTATGCCGATTCCGCACGCTTTGCCGAAGCCGACACTGAATTGCGGGCGGCGCACGCAGCCTTTCAACGGCTGTGCGACGACTTCCCAAAGAATCCGCTCAATCAGGAAAACTTGGCGATAAGTCTTATCGGCCGAGGAAACATCGCCATTAGCTTCAACAGGCCGGCGGACGCAGTAGACTTTTTCAATCAAGCCGTGGCGTTGTTTCAGGCCATCGAGTCCAGTTCGCCGAACTCCAAAGACCAGAAGCACCACCTCGTCCTTTGTCACACCAACCTCGGCACCACGCTCCAGAAACTGAGGAAACCGGATGCCGCTCGTATGGAATACAGTCGATCTATTGACTTGCTTGAGAAACAGTTGGCCGGCGCGGACGCCGACCCGCGAAAGGTCGATAGCCTCGTACTCGCTTATCTCAACCGTGCTACGCTTGGCGACGACTCGCCCGATGCGTCATCTGGCGAGGCCGATTACCACCAAGCTCTCCGCATCGGCAAAAAACTCGTGGCGGATTACCCTGGGGTGACGCGCTATCGGAAGCGCCTGGCGACGGCGCACAGTAGATACGGCCTTACGCTGGAAGGACAGAAGCGATATCAAGACGCGGAAAGCGAGCACCTGCAGGCTCTGGCACTCCGAAAGCAACTCGTATCAGATTTCCCGGATGAACCCGAATTCGGGTTGGACGCCGGCGGGACGTTTTGCAATCTTGCAAACCTCCGCAGGATTCAGAACGAGCCGTCCGAGTCGCTGGATTGGTACGCGCAGGCGATTCAGGTACTTACGCCCGTCGCCGACCGAGTTGGAGGGAAAACAAACGCCCGCCGGTTTCTGTCAAATAGCCATCACGGCCGGGCGCTTTCCCTCCAGAAACTGGAGCGGTATGCGGACGCTATACCCGATTGGGATCGCGTCGTCGCGCTTTCAGACGCTGCGCAGCAGGCGGCGAACCGGCTCCGTCGCGCGGCCTGCATGGCGCGCGTTTCGCCGGAGAAAGCGGCCGCGGAAGTTGATGAGGTCGTGCAACACGAAAATGCATCCGAGTCCTTGGTGTACTCCGCCGCCGCCGTGTTCGCTTTAGCTTCGGAGCACGCCGCACAGACCGACCAACGAGAGAGTTATGCCGGGCGAGCAGTCGCCCTCCTTCACATTGCCCAGACCAAGGGACTTTTCAAAGATCCCGCACGGGTTAAGTTCCTCAAAAGTGATCCGCAGTTCACATCGCTGCGAATTCGAGCGGACTTCAAGGAATTGCTGGCGAAGATCGACGCGCCCCAGCCGCAATAAAAGTGCGCCAACAGTGGCGTCCTTGCGTGAGAACGTGAAGAACCTCACGCAAGGATTTCTCTGCGCTCTCTGCGTCCTCGGCGGTTAAGAACAAACCGCAGATCAACGCAGAGAGCACAGAGGAGAACTAGCGTCGGCCACCTAGTTGGCGGCGTTTGTTGAGCTTGTTGATGGGCGTGTCGGAATCGAAATCCGCGGTAAATAGATGAGCGAGGTCCTGCCGTCCGGTGCCACCGCCCGGTGCGGACTTGCCGCCGTTGGCGTCGAGGCCGCCGCCGAAGTGATCATTGGCTTCGGAGACATCGAGAATTCCGGACGTGTCCTGACCCCACGATTGGCCGCCGGTGAAACCGGTGGTCGTTCCGTAGAGCGTCCATACACGGCCGGTGTCCAGAACCGTAATGCCGATGTCTTCATCCGGGGCGCCGATAACCAGGTCGGCTCTGCCATTGCCGTTGAAATCCCCGGCGCCGAGCGTTGCTCCGAAGTGATCATTCTCCTCGGAACTCTCCCCCGTGCCGAGGTCTTCCTGTTTGATTTGAAAAGCGCCTGACGTCGTGATGCCGCCGCCGCTGCCGTACATGATGTTGACAACGCCGAAGTCGTCGTTGTTCAAGAGCACGTCGCCATCTTCTGGAGTTCCGATGGCTATGTCATCACGGCCATCTCCATTGAAGTCGGCCGCTGCCAAGCTTGAACCGAAGGCTTCATTCGGTTCAAGGAAACCTCCGGCATTGAGCTGGTGGAAAAACTGTTCGCCCGTCGTCGTGATTCCGGCTGCGGAACCGTAGAACACATGAATGGACCCGGCGGCACTATTGATGAGCGCCGTTTCGCCAGGGACACCGACGGCCAGATCATGACGGCCATCGGCATTGAAATCTCCCGAAGCGAGGGCAACGCCAAATTGATCAAATAATGACGGGGTACTGTTCACGCCGGGCGTTGCTTCGGTCCAAAACAGATTGCCGGTCGTGGTCAACCCGTTTGCAGCTCCGTACATGACCGTAAGGGAGCCGGCATCCTCGGCTATACCGATGGCATCGTCGACATCTTCATCCGGAGCTCCGATGGCGACGTCATCACGGCCGTCACCGTTGAAGTCGCCGGTGGTAAGGGCGGCGCCGAAATGGGCACCGTCGGTTGCGACGCCGGCCATGTTGCCAGTATCGAGATTGAAGTTCTGATTTCCCACGGGAGTGATGCCGCCGGGGCCGCCCAGAAAAACGCTGATCGCTCCGGCATGTGTCGCAGAGCCCACGTCTTCGAAGGGAGTGCCGATCACCAGGTCGGCGAAGGCGTCCCCATTCAAATGTCCCGTCGCCAGTGCCGAGGCAAAGTTGTCGCCGGCCTCTCCGATTTCGCGCACCCGTGGACTATCCTGATGAAAGATCTGATTTCCAGCGGCGGTGAGCCCCAGGGGTGAACCGAGCAAAATCTGGACGATGCCCGCACCGCCGACGCCACCGATGCTTTCTCCGGGTACGCCAATGGCTAGGTCGGCGCGCCCGTCATTGTTGAAATCCCCACCGGCGAGCGCGGCTCCGAACCGGTCGCCTGGTTCCTTCGTGTCCAACACACCGGAGGCGTCTTGTGACCAAAACTGTGAGCCCCCGGTGGTCAAACCGGATGAAGAGCCGTAGAGGACATGGACCGCGCCGGCGAAGCTGTCTTCGCCCGGCACACCGATGGCGAGATCGTCACGACCATCGCCGTTGAAGTCCGACCAGACAGTGGACAGTAGCCGCCGCGCTTCGAGGGTTTCGAGTCGCGGGCGCCAGTTGGTTTTCTTTCGCAGTTTCATGTTCGTTCTCCGATGAAAAAAGTGTGATAAGAGATTACAAGTTCTTCGTTGCGCCTTCGCGCCTTTGCGTGAGATGCTTGAAGAACCTCACGCAAAGACGCAAAGGCGCGAAGCGTTGTTAGCGTCGGCCACCGAGTTGGCGGCGTTTGTTAAGTTTGTTGACGGGCGTGTCGGAATCGAGATCAGCGGTGAGAAGGTGAGCCAGCTCCTGGCGCCCAGAGCCATTCGGCGCCGACTTGCTGCCGTTGGCGTCGAGGCCGCCGCCGAACCCGTCGCCGGTTTCCGCGGTGTCGGCGATCCCAGAAGTGTCTTGGTGCCAGGTTTGGGTAGTGGAAAAAGTCGTGCCGTAAAGGACATATACAGTGCCGGCATCGACGACGGCGGCGACGTCTTCGTCGGGGGCGCCAACCACCAGGTCGATGCCGCCCGTGCCGTTAAAATCACCCGCGGCCAAAGCTTCCCCAAAGTGATCGTCGACTTCCGAGGCGGCGCCGCTGACGTTGGCCTGATTCAAGGCAACGTCGCCGCTAACACTGAGCCCGGGTGCGCTGCCAATGATTACGATTACTTCGCCTGCGCCGCTAACCGCACCAAGGCCCTCGCCGGGAACGCCGACGGCGACGTCGTCAATGCCGTCATTGTTGAAGTCACCGGAGGTCAACGCCGCCCCGAAATTGTCATTCGTTTCACTGGTGTGTCCCAGCGAGGAACCCGCCCATTGTTGCTGAATAGTCAGCCCAGTGGCCGTCCCATGGAATTCAACAACCAACCCTGCGGCCGAGGCGGTTCCTACCAGGTCAAACGGCGCCCCCACGACCAGGTCGTCCCGGCCGTCGTTGTTGAAATCACCCGACGCCAAGGCTCGCCCGGCCTGAGCGCCTGGATCCGCTGCTATGGAGAGATTCTGGCTACTCGCCGGCGTCAGCCCCGACGCGCTGCCACGGATAACGCCAAACATGCCTTCATCGACATCGGCGCCGACATCCGCGAACGGGATGCCGACAGCCAAATCCGCGTGACCGTCGCCGGTGAAATCTCCGGCGGCCAAGGCCGACCCGTATTGGTCACCGATAGCCGCAGTTCCAGTCATCGCGGGACTGTCTAAGTTGAAGGTTTGATTTCCCGGCGGCTTGATGCCCTGACCACCGCCATAGAAGATGTGTACACCGCCGGCGTCCACCTTGCCTGGAATGTCCTGACCGGGAACTCCGACACCTAAGTCGACGAAGCCGTCGTTATCAAAGTCGCCGGCGGCCAGGCTCTTGCCGAAGAAATCACCGATCTCACAGATGTCGCGGACACGGTTAATGTCTTCGTGCATGACATAATCACCTGATCCGGTCAGGCCGGTGCCGGAACCGAGAATGAAGTGAACCAAACCCGCGTCGGTGATCGCCCCGACGTCTTCGCCGGGCACGCCGACTGCTAGGTCGCTGAAACCGTCGTTGTTGTAATCGCCCGCCGCCATCGCCGCGCCGAAGTTGTCGCCCGCTTCGGAGGTATCGGTTCCAAGGATCGTTTGGCCCCAGGTTTGACTCCCCGTGGCGGTGAGGCCTGTCGCCGAACCGTAAAGCAAATGGACCAGGCCCGCGCCGCTGTCCTCACCAGGCGCGCCGATGGCGAGATCGTCGAAGCCATCGTTATTGAAGTCTGCCCACACGGTCGCCAGTAGGCGGCGGGCTTCGAGGGTTTCCAGACTGAGTTTCGTTCGCCGATTGTTTTTGTTCTGCCGACGCATGAGCCTAATTCCCTTATCTTGGACCCACGATGAATCCGACAGGCCGGGTCCGGGAAGCCGAGTCGGATGTGCAAACCAAGTTGACAGAGGGTAAATAACCATCGATGGCTGCGGCCCTTCACAAGTTGGCGCATTTTTCGGAGATTTCTTGCGAACGTGGATTTAGGCGATTTAGAATAGGAGCGGCCACAAGGCTTTACGGCGAAACCTCGGCGCGGAATCTCATGGCAACCGAATCAGTTACTACCTGGATCGGGCAGCTCAAGGCCGGCGACCATGCGGCGGCTGAACGGCTGTGGAACGAGTACTTTCATCGCCTGGTCGGGCTGGCACGCGCGAAACTCGGTGACCGCCCACGACGTGAAGCGGATGAAGAAGACCTGGCGCTCAGTGCGTTCCACAGTTTGTGTCACGGGGCGGAACGCGGGCGCTTTCCCGAGTTGCTCGACCGCGATAACCTGTGGCGCTTGCTGGCAACTATCACCGCGAACAAAGCGCTCAACCAGGTCCGAGACGCCAGTCGACAAAAGCGCGGTGGCGGCGCCGTTCGTGGCGAATCCGCGTTTATCGCGCCGGGTGACGGTCTAGGCGAGATCATCGGCGCCGAACCGACACCGGTGTTCGCGGCTCAAATGGCGGAAGAATACAATCGACTTCTCGAATCATTGGACGATGCCGAATTGGCGTCGATTGCCCGTTGGCGGATGGAGGGTTTCAACACGGACGAAATCGCCGCCAAATTGAACAAATCGCCGAGCACCGTCGAGCGCAAGCTCCGAGTCATCCGCACGATTTGGGAAGAAGCGGGGGTGGCGGCGTGAGCCGGACGATAAATGCCACCGGAGCAGGGCCGAAGGGCGTCCAACTGCGATCACTGGATCGGACGTGCGACACCTTCGAATCCGCGTGGTTGAGCGGTGAACGCCCCGCCGTGGAAGAGTACCTGGGCGATACGCCGGAACCTGACCGCACGGAATTACTCGGCGAGCTCATCCGTGTGGAAGTGCACTACCGCCGGAAGTCGGGTGAGGCGCCGCACCCCTCCGATTACCGCACGCGCTTCCCGACCGTTCCCGATGCACTCTTGTCCAACGTGGTCGGCATCTCGCTGCCCGTGCTCGGCGCCGCGGTGAACGGGTTCCGTCTGAAAGAGGAACTCGGGCACGGCGGCATGGGCAAGGTTTACCGGGCGGCCCACCCGCGGCTCGATCAGGATGTGGCGCTCAAAGTGCTGAAACCCGGCCTGGAATCCGGTCCCATTGTGGCGCGCTTCGAAGCCGAGCGGCAAGCCCTCGCGCGGATGGACCATCCGCATATCGCGCGAGTCATCGATGGGGGTGTGACGGAAGAGGGCCGGCCGTTTTTCGTCATGGAGTTAGTTAGCGGCCTCCCCATCACGCGCTATTGCGACGAACACCGCTTGAACGTTCGCGAACGGCTGAAACTCTTCATCAGCGTTTGCCAGGCGGTGCAACACGCGCATCAAAAAGGGATCATCCACCGCGACTTGAAGCCTTCGAACATTCTCGTCGCCGAATACGACGGAAAGCCCGCTCCGAAAATCATCGACTTCGGCATCGCCCGGGCCACGGAACGCCGCGCGACGATCCAGACCGAGGCCGGCATGCTGGTGGGCACGCCGCAGTACATGAGTCCCGAGCAAGCCGACCTGGCGTCACAGGACATCGATACACGCAGTGACATTTACTCGTTGGGCGTCGTGCTTTTTGAAATGTTGACGCGCGAGACGCCGTTTGCGCGCCAATCGGAAGATGTGCCGATTCTTGAAGTTTTAAGAATGATCCGGGAGGTCGATCCGCCGCCGCCGAGCAGCCGTTGGAGCGCTGCCGGCAACAACGAACTGCGTGGTGATCTGGATTGGATCACGCTGAAGTGTCTGGAAAAGGACCGGGCCCGCCGCTACGACACGGCCGCCGCGTTGGCGGACGACGTGCAGCGCTTCCTCGACGACGAGCCAGTTTTGGCGGGACCTCCGAGCAAGACCTATCGGCTGCGGAAGTTCCTGCGGCGCAACCGTGGCAGAGTAGCCGCCGCCGCCATTATCCTGGTGACACTGCTGGGCGGCATTGTCGGCACGACATTGAGTGCCATCCGCGCCAATCGTGAACGGGACAATAAACAGACCGCGCTCGATGAACTTGAGAAACAGCAACGGACCACCGAGGCCGCGTTGACGGCGGAGACACACGCCCGAATACGGGCCATGTCGGCTTTGCGAAGCCTGACCGACGACGTTGTCCAGCGATTGATGGCCCGGCAGGCAACGTTAACCGACGAAGACCGCGCATTTCTGGCACGAATTGTTCGCGAATTCGAGGCATTCGCCGCCGTGCGAGGCGAGAATGAAGAGAGCCGCAGCATCCGGGCGGAAGGGCAAATGCGCGTTGGGTTATTGCGAGGCGCCTTAGGCGAATCGCTGGAAGCGCTTCGAAGTTACGAGCAGGCCATTGAAATGTACAAGACCCTCGCGGCCGACTTTCCTTCCAAAAAAGGTTACCGTCGGCAGCTCGCGGCGTGCCATCGCAACATCGGCGGCGTCCTGTGCGACCTCAAGAGGAACTCCGAAGCTGAAACCGCCTTACGTTTGGCGATCGACGAGTTCAAGGCCTTGGATATCGACCCGGCGGAAGAACCTGGCTGGATGCTCGACTGGGCGAAATCGCATGGCCAATTAGCCAGCCTTTATTCACTTGGCAATCAGCACGAAGCCGCCTTTGAACAGTTCCGGCATGTCGCGTCAATTCTCCAGCAGCGAACCGGCGACTCTCCATCCGATCTGGAGAGTCGAGTACTCCAAGCACACCATCATCACAACTTGGGTTCTGCGCTACAAAAAGCGCAAAAACATGAAGAGGCGGATGAGGAACACCGTATTGCCCTGGAACTCTTCCAACGTCTAGCCTCCGACTTCCCAGGCAACCCGAAGTGTCGCCTTGACCTCGGCAACGCTCAACTTAGCCGGGCCGCACGGCTATTCGATCTGCGGAAGACGCAGGACGGCGAATCGGCTTATCGCGCCGCGCTCGGTAATTGGAAGCAATTGGCGGCCGACTTTCCCACCGTGCCGCAGTACCGTCGGCAACTGGCGAGCGGCCACTTCAGTTATGCGGTGCAATTGGTGGCGCTCAAAAAGAACAACGAAGCAGCAGCGGAATATCGTGCTGCCGTTGCCGTCTGGAAGCAACTGGCCGCGGACTTCCCGGCCGTTCCTTCCTACCGAAACGAACTTGCCACCAGCTACAACAACCTGGGAAATCTCAACCGAGCGCTGAAGAATTTCGCGGAATCGGAAACGCAAATCCAAATGGCGATCAAACTCCGCAAAGAGCTCGTCGACGAATCTCCAACCAATCCGGAATATGCCGTCAACTTGGGCGGCAGTTACTGCAACTGGGGAAATCATCTCTTCCGCACCGGCAAGACGAAAGAAGCTCTCGAATGGTATGACCAGGCCATCACGGTGTTGACGCCGGTGAACAAACTCGATGTGATGCACTCGCGCACATACTTGTACAATTCGCACCGTAGCCGGGCCAACGCACTGGGAAGAATGCAACAATTCTCCGAAGCCCTTCCAGACTGGAATCGTGCCTTGGAGTTAGCCGACTCGGCGAATCGAGGCGAAACTCGGTTGCTGCGCTCGGCGTGTCTAGCCCGCATCGACCCGGATCAGGCGGCATCCGAAGCGGAGGATGTATGTCGCGGCGCACAAGCATCCGGCAGGTTTCTTTACCTCGGCGCTACCACGAATGCGCTTGCTTCGGCGCAAACTCCGGAAACGGCGATGCGTGAACACTACGCCATGCGGGCGGTGGCTCTACTCGGCCAGGCGAAACAGCGCGGCCACTTCAATAACCCGGCGCAAGTTGAATCGTTGAAAAAGGACCCCGCATTTCAGCTTCTTGCTCCGCGCGAGGACTTTCAGAATCTGTTGAGTGAGATTGAATCCAATCGGTTCAAGGAATAGGTCGCCATCCTTAGTTTAGCAAACGCCATCGGTCCTCACCATCCAGCACCACGCGCCCATCCGACTCGAGTTTCTTCAACCCCGCGGCGGTTTGCCAATGGGCGAAGCGCATGAGGTGTGCCGGCACCCCTTTGTAAATCTCCGATGCCAAATCCGGAACCGAACGCGGGCCATGCTTGAGCGCATTGACCAGCATCTCTTCCCGTTGGCGCCGGTGTTCGATGGCGTCGTCGAGGGTTTTGAGAGACCGAGCAGTTGGCCCGCCGTGGGACGGCAGGAGCAATCGACCGGCGAAATCGCGGAGCTTGCGGAGTGAATCCAAATAGACCTTCAAATCCCCGTCCGGTGGAGGAGCAATGACGATGGACGTTTGGGTGGAAATCATGTCGCCCGCAAAGAGAAGGCCATAATGCGGATCGAAGAACGCGAGATGGCCCGAAGCATGCCCCGGTGTGTGGATTACCTGCAAGTGCCAATCCGTGAAACCATCAGCCGCCGTGCCCAGCGGCAGTCGGTCTCCCTCGTTGATTTCGCGAACCACTGAGATTTTCCCGCGCAGAATCTCGGCCGTGCGCGGATGCGACCAGATGGGAACACCGTACCGCTCGGCGCATACCGCCGCCGCGCCGATGTGGTCCGGATGATGATGGGACAAGATGACTGCGGTCAGCGTTTGCCCCGTCCTTCGGTTCGCATCCAGAATCGCGAACAAGTGCTTTTGCTCTTCGACGTCCACAGGCCCCGGATCAATCAAGTAGGTAGGTCCGGCCCCGACCAAATAGGCGTTGGTGTGGGTGCTCGGCGGTAAGGCCTGGCACTTGAGCGGAATGAACTGCACGTCCGGCGAGAAATAGATCAAATGCGTATCGCGGTCTGCAGCCTGTTGAACTAGTTCGATGAGCCGGTCCGCGACCTGGGCACGAGTTGAATCGCGCAACGCCTGCAAGATAGTCACCGTGGGCGGAGAAACCAAGCACTCGCCGCGTTCCCAACGGCGGAGAAATGCGTCCGGCGTGGTCCACTCGCCTTCTTGTAGTTCGCCGGGGATAACGAGCGGCTCTTGGCCCGATGGCAACTCCGCAAGAAAGAACGCCGTGTCAAACCGCACGGCGGTGAACGGAGGTGTTACCAGTCGACCCAACGGCGTCCAGTCGCCCAGCCGAATGGTCGCTTCCAGCGAGCGCAATGAGTCGCTGAACAAAAGGCTTTCGTCGGCGAGTCCTCGACGATGGGCATCGAGCGCCTCGTGCTCGGGAAAGGACCCGTCCGGCTTGCGGGCGATGAGAACGCCCGTCTCTTCGAACAGTTCGCGCGCCGCCGCGACACAGAAGGCGCTCTCTTCGTTCACCCGCCACTGGGATTGGCCATCCGCATTGACATCAATCTGCTCGTCTTCGGAATGCACGCGGCCGCCGGGAAAGGCATAGAAGCCGCCGAAGAAACGCAGCGAATCGGCTCGGCGAACCGCAAAAACCTCTAATGGATCGCCCCGAACCAACAAAATGCTCGCCGCCGGTGTGATGGATCGATCCATGATTGAAGGTGTATTTGACGGTCGGCGATCATTGTTCCACTTGACGCTGCCCGTCGCCTTCCAACGCTTTTCGCTCCTCGCCGCCGGCCAAGCCTCTCTCAACTGCTTCCAACAGGCGCTCCATGGCGAACGGCTTTCGCACGTAGTCGACTACGCCCAAATGCTCGGCATACGCCTTGTGCCGGCTTCCTTCGTTGGCCGTGATCATGATGATCGGCGGAGCGTCCGTCTTGTCGCGGAAGTGTTCCAATACCGGGTAGCCACCCATCTTGGGCATCATCATGTCGAGGATGACGAGATCCGGATGCTGATGGTAAATGAGGTTCTTTCCCTGCTGGCCGTCGCGGGCTTGCATCACTCGATGTCCTTGCTTTTCCAGCACGATGCGCAGGCCATCGCTGAGTTCCTGGTCGTCATCGATGATGAGGATGGTCTTGCCGGTTGCCATCATTTCACTCCCCTTCTGAGGTGTAACGAACTTGGTCAGCCTAGCGACACCGCAACGCGGCGACAAGCGCGGTCGGCTAGACTCGCTCTGCGACATAGACGGATGTGTCGTAACACAAGTCAACAAGCTCGTCTCGTTCGTGTTGGTCAAAAACGGCCCGTACCGATTCTTCGAGCGCCTTCGCCGCGACAGGGTCGCGCGGTGCGTACGACGTGGAGAACAGACGGCCTAACACTCCGTCAATATCCAGCCGTTGCGAGTGCTTGAACAATACTAGCTCGCCGGACGTGAAAAGTTTGCTCTGCAGCAAGGCATCGCCGGCATGCGCGCGGTTCTTCTCAATCTCGGCCGCGTTGGGTGCTGCCTGTAATGCAGCGCCGTATGCCGCAGTGAAAGGATCCGACGCGTCCCGCTCGTTCCACATCAAGACGGCCCACCCGGCCGGGCGCAGGATGCGGTGAAATTCCTGCAGCGCCTGCTCCGCACGAAACCAATGAAACGCTTGCGCGGCCAGTACGCCGTCGGCGGTGGCGTCCGGGATCTGTGTTACCTCTGCCGTGCCCTCCCGAAACTCGGGCTTCAAGCTTCCGGCTTCCATCGGTACGTTTTGCGCACGCATTCGCATTTCGGCGTTGGGTTCGATGCCAATGACCCGAATTCCGCGCTCGGCGAACTGGCGGGATGCGATCCCCGTTCCGCTGCCGACATCCACGAGGATCGAGCCGGGAACTAGACCGCAATGCTGCAAAACGTAATCGATCGCGACTGCGGGATAGTCCGGCCGGCAGCGCGCGTAAAGTTCCGCGCGATCCGTGAATCGATGCAAAGGATCGTTCGTCGATCCACCCGTGTGCCGGTGCTTCATAGTGTCTGGCATTTGCCTCGCAAAGCGGCTATTGTAGTCCGTGTGCACTTTCCCGGCGGTGCGAATACACATACGGGGAGTTTGTCATGTTTGACACGATGGCGAAGAACACCTTAGTGCCGCTTCTCATTCGAATCGGCTTGGCCGTGATCTTTATCTTTCACGGCTTGGACAAAATCCAGAGACCGGGTGCAGAATATGGCGCCGCTTGGCACGGAAGCAGCGATCATTCGCCTCATCCGCTCCCCAAGGTGGTGCAGATGCTGGTGGCGTGGGGCGAACTGGTCTGTGGGATCGCCTTGGCCGTCGGATTTCTCACTCGATTGGCCGCTCTCGGAATTGCCGTCATCATGGCGGGAGCTATTTACATCGTTCATGGCCAGTACGGGTTCAATCTCCGGCAGGAAGGTGGAAACATGGGTTTCGAGTACAACTTCGCCATCCTGGTCATGTGCGCCGTCTTGGTTCTGATCGGTGGCGGTACGCTCGCCGCGGATCGCTTCTTACGTGTGCGTCCACGGAACCCCGCGGCTTTGAATTGAGCTCTCCTGACGCCGTTGACCCAGCCTCGGATTCATTATGAATGGAGCAGGATTGCCAGCGCGCTTTTCAGTTCTAGCCAGCGGTAGTTCCGGAAATGCCAGCCTGCTTCAGGTAGGCGAGTTCGGCTTGTTGATCGATGCCGGCCTCAGCCCGCGACGATTCGCCGAAAGGCTCGCGGCCGTCGGCGCCAATTGGTATTCGGTCAAGGCTGTGTTGCTGACGCACACCCACGGAGATCATTGGAATTCTCGCACGCTCGGCCTTTTGCGCCGGCAGCGTATTCCCCTTTACTGCCATCCGTGGCATGCGCTTCACCTTGAACAATGGGGACGCGCGTTTGGCCGGCTGCGACGTGAGGACTTAGTCCGCCATTACACCCCGGGCGAGACCTGGGAGATCGCTGACGGAATCTGCTGCAAGCCGTTTCCGATTCCCCATGACGGCGGTGTGACTTTCGGCTTCCGCCTCGCCGGTCCACATTGGTCGCTCGCCTACGCCGCCGATCTAGGATGTTGGACGACCGAACTCGCAGCCGAATTGGCGGATGTCGATATCCTCTGCCTGGAGTTTAACCATGACGTAGAAATGGAAAGAGCGAGCGGCCGACCCGTCGAGTTGATTGAACGCGTGCTCGGCGATCATGGCCATCTTTCCAACGACCAGGCCGGCGCCCTCTTGGCCAGCGTGGTCCGCCTGTCCACGCCAGGACGGTTGCGGCATCTAGTGCAACTTCACTTAAGCCGAGAGTGCAATCAGCCGCAACTGGCTCTTTCCAGCGCAAGGGCGGTGTTGAAGGATGAATCCAAGAGGGTGAGAATTCATACCGCCTATTCATCGCAAGCCGGCCCCGTAATCATGTTGGACCATCCGTCGCCGCTTCGAACAATTCCGGCAGCCGCCAACCTTCCGCAATGGCTGCCCGGTTGGGAATGCTAAACCATGCGAAAGTGCTTCTATTTCGTCTCATGTGTGCTTTGCTCCGCACTTGCCCTTCAGGTCTTGTCCGCGGCCGATTGGCCCCAGTGGCGCGGTCCGGACCGGTCGGATGTCTCCCGAGAAACGGGGTTGTTAAAGGCATGGCCCACGGGAGGCCCGCGGTTGCTCTGGACGTTTTCTGACGCAGGCAGCGCTCTGTCCGGACCGGCAATCGTCGGCGACCGTCTTTACACCATGGGGGCCGATAACACCAACGATTGCATCTTCGCGCTCGACTTCAAAACGAGACAAAAGGCCTGGTCGACTCCAATCGCGCCGCGCTTTGTCAACGATTGGGGAGACGGACCGCGCGGCACGCCCACGGCGGACGGTGACCGAGTTTACGGCCTTAGCGGTGACGGAACTTTGGCATGCCTGGAAGCACCCACAGGAAAAAAGATCTGGAGCGTGAATCTCCGGACAGATCTCGGCGGCGAAATGATGTCCGGTTGGGGCTATAGTGAATCGCCGCTGGTGGATGGAGACAAAGTCGTTTGCACACCCGGTGGGGCACGTGGCGCCATTGCCGCGTTCGACAAGAAGTCCGGCAAGCTTCTCTGGCGTAGCACGGATTTCAAAGACCCGGCCGCGTATTCGTCGCTGGTCGTCGCTACGACCGGAAATTTTCGACAGTACGTCCAAATGACCGGTGAAAGTGTCGCCGCAATCGCAGCAAATGACGGCCGTTTACTTTGGAAGCTTGCACGATCCAGCCCCACCGCCGCCATCCCCACGCCGGTGGTATCCAAGAATCTCATCTACGTCACGTCCGGCTACGACGCCGGATGCATGCTCATCGAAGTGAACGTTGCCGGCGGTGGCATTCATGCGCGCGAGGTGTATGCGAATCGAAACCTCGTCAATCAACACGGAGGCGTGGTCCAAGTCGGCGAACAGGTTTATGGTTACTCCGACCGCGGCCAGTGGATTTGTCAGGACTTGAAGACAGGCAAGATTACCTGGCGGTCCAACAAGCTCGGCAAAGGGAGCATTACCTGTGCCGACGGACGCTTGTACTGCTACTCCGAAGACGAAGGCACGGTGGTTCTTGTCGACGCCTCCCCAACCGGTTGGCACGAACGGGGTCGCTTCAAGATTCCCCAAGAAACGAAAATGCCTCGGAAGCAAGGTCGAATCTGGACCCACCCTGTAGTTGCCAATGGGAAGCTCTACCTCCGAGATCAGGAACTCATCTTCTGCTACGACGTCAAAAACGGGGCTGAGCGACGCTAATCAGTTGAGACCGCACCATGCGCGAATGGGTGTTAAGTGAAACCAACCACGCGTTTATCCGCTCGCAGCGATGGGAAGTGGCCGTGTTGCCGTTCGGCGCGACCGAGCCGCACAATCTTCACATGCCCTACGGCACGGACACCTTTGAAGTCGAGGAAATCGGCCGCCGCGCCTGCGAAAGAGCGTACCAAGCCGGCGCCAAAGTACTCCTGCTGCCCACCATCCCTTTCGGCGTGAACACCAATCACTTGAAGCTTTCCGGCGGCGTCACGTGCAGCGTGATGCCGACGACGCTCCTGAAGATTCTGACCGACATCGTTGACTCACTCGAACGGCAAGGGATTCAAAAACTGGTTCTGCTCAATGGTCATGGCGGCAATGAGCTGAAACCGCTCATGCGGGAACTCTACACGCAGACCGAAGTCTTTCTTTGCTTGTGCGATTGGTACCGAGTGGCCACAGACGTCTATCCGCAAATCTTCAAGGAACCGGGCGAACACGCGGATGAAGTGGAGACGAGCCTCGGCCTGGCGTTCTTTCCGCAACTGGTGAAGCTGGAGCAGGCGGATGCGGGCGCCGCTCGGCCCACGCAACTGGATGCCGTCAATCGCGGGTGGGTGTCGATCACTCGTCCGTGGCATATCGCCACGACGAACACCGGGCTCGGTAATCCGATGGCCGCCACGGCAGAGAAAGGTCGCCGGCTAATGGAGGTGCTCGTCGAGCGAATAGCCGGTTTCCTCCTGGACCTCGCCAAATCTCCCAAGGGTGACGATTTTCCGTACTAAAAATTGGACTGGCCTCGATGTCCAAAAACCCGGTATAGATTATGCCGTCCAAAAGCGGGTCAGCTCGTAATCGGATTCTCCCAGACTGCCAGCGTTTGCTGCCCCGCGCATTTTGTCTCACCAGCGGAGACCCTATGCCGACAGCGCCGTCCACACGAATCCATCCGTCGGCCATTATCTCGCCGGAAGCAGAGTTGGCCGATGATGTTTCGGTGGGCGCCTTTGCGGTCATCGAGGGCGCGGTTCGCATTGGTCCGGGATGCACCATTCGTCCCCGTGCGCTCTTGTGCGGACCGCTGACTCTTGGGGCGAACAACGTCGTTTTCAGTGGAACCACTCTCGGCGAACGGCCGCAACATCTCAAGTACAACGACGAACCGACGAGCGTGGAGATCGGCGACGGCAACGTCTTTCGCGAAAACGTCACTGTGCATCGTGGCACCAGTCACTCCTGGACCACGCGCATCGGCAACAACAACTTTTTCATGGTGGGATCGCACGTGGCCCACGATTGCCACATCGGCAACCACTGCATATTTGCCAATAACGCCGCGGTGGGTGGCCACTGCATCCTCGAAGACAACGTGTACCTATCCGGAAACTCGGCCGTTCATCAATTTGTCCGCGTCGGACGCTTAGCCCTCTTGAGCGGATGTTCGGGCACGACCAAGGACATTCCACCATTTGTTATCCAGCAGAACATAGACACCGTGGTCGGCGTGAACGTCGTTGGGATGCGCCGGGCCGGGATTTCGAATGAGCGCGTCACAGCCATTCGGCAGGCGTTCAGTATTCTGTTTCGGCAACGGATGTTGATTCCAGCCGCGCTCGACCGTATCGAACGCGAACTCGGCGCCATCGACGTGGTTGCGGAGCTCGTCGCGTTCATCCGCCAGTCATCGCGCGGAATCAATCCCGTCCGCGAGCGCCGACCGGGGATCGCTGCCTAGGGCGGCACAAGCACGACACATCCCATCCACAAATCGACCATCCCCCCTTGCATCTCGGCGGACGGATTAGAATAATAACTTCCTCTTGATTTAGGCAAACACTCGAGAGAACCGCCGGCCGACCGGGGTTCTCTTGTCGTTATGGGGCAGGCGCCCGGAGGGTCAACATGGCCGAGACTGTCACGCTGGAAGCCAATCCAAGAAAGCCGCATGGATCGAGCGCGGCCCGTCAACTTCGCCGGAAGGGCATGGTTCCGGGAGTCTTGTATGGACACAAGGAAGCGACGGTTTCCATAACCTTGTCCACGTCCGTGGTGGAACACGCGGTCCGGCACGGCGTTCACATCGTTGACGTCCAACTCGAAGGCAAAACAGAAAAGGCGTTGATTCGGGAAATCCAATGGGACCATCTCGGCAAAGAGCTCATACACATTGATTTGGGGCGCGTAGGAGCGGACGAGCGGGTGGTCGTGACGATACCCGTGGAAATTCGCGGCACGGCGCCGGGGATTGCGGGCGGCGGCGTCCTCGATCAGCCGATGCACAGCATTGCCGTTGAATGTCCGGTGGTTCATGTACCGGACTCCGTTCGCGTCAATGTCGGCACGCTTCAAGTCGGCCAGGCCATCCACGTTCGCGACCTGGTGTTTCCACCCGACATTAAAGCCATGGCCGATGCCGAGGCCGTTGTCGTCCAAGTAATCGCCAAGCTCGTTGAAGCCGAAGCACCGGCAGCACCGGTCGCCGATCAAGCAGAACCCGAATTGATCGGCCGCAAGCCGGCGGAAGAAGGAGAACCTTCTGAGGAAGGAAAAAGTAAGAAGTAAAAAGGAAAAAAGTAAGAGCACTCAAGGTGACTGTTTACTTTTTCCTTCTTCCTTTTTACTTTTTCCTTCATGAAGATCGTCGTGGGTCTTGGAAATCCCGGACGCAAGTACGACGGCACTCGGCACAATGTCGGTTTTGCAGTTGCCGATGCACTTGCGGAAGGCCCTGGCGGTGGGCATTTTCAGGATCGGTTCCACGCCGAAGTCGCGGAATGGCACGAGGGTTCGCAGAAAGTATTGCTGGTCAAGCCGCTAACGTTCATGAACCTGAGCGGCCGATGTGTGCGAGCGATCGCCGACTTCTATCAGGTGGCCTGGGAAGACACCTTGATCGTTTGCGACGACTTTAACTTGCCGCTGGGAACGCTTCGCCTGCGATCGCGCGGGACGCATGGCGGGCACAACGGTTTGCGTGACATTCAAGCACACGTGGGGACTACCGTATATCCGCGCTTACGAATTGGGGTGGACGCTCCGGCAGAAGGCGGGGCCGTTGACTACGTATTGGGACGTTTTCGCCCGTCCGAGGGCAAGATAATCGAGGAAGCCATCGGCCGAGCCGTGCAGGCCGTCGTAACTTGGATCCACCAGGGCATCCAAACGGCGATGAATCAGTATAACGGTTGAATCGACAGACACAACCGACCGGAGACAAGCGAGAATCGCAATGGGCTTGAACACGTACGAATGCATGTTTCTCTTGGATGCGAATAAGGTCGCCGGCGACGTGCCCGGCGCTGCCAAACAGCTGGAATCAACGTTGGAAAAACACAACGCAGAAGTCCTTGCCAGCCGACCGTGGGATGAAAGGCGCCTGACGTATCCGATCAAGGGCCACAAGAAAGGGTTGTACTACCTGACTTATTTCCGGACAGAGGGGAAAAACCTCGTCGAAATCGAGCGGGATTTTGCACTCAACGAAATGGTGCTGCGTTCACTCACGCTTCGCGTTGATCCCAAGCTGATCGATACGATGTTAACCCTGGCTCGGGACGAACACGCGATGGCGTTGAAATCGGGGCACGACGATGACCTGTTAGATAACGGCATGCCTTCGCGCGACTCCGACTACCGCGGCTCGCGGCGGGGCCGCCGCGACGACTAGTTTCGTGTCCGTTGCCTCTAGTAGCGAACATATGTATACTAACGGTAACGTCTTGGGCTAAACCCATTGGCCTCTGGCACAGGAGATTGCCCCCATGGCCAACTTGAACAAAGTAATGTTGATCGGTCGGCTGACTCGTGATCCGGAAGTTCGAACTTTTTCCACCGGCGGCAAAGTCGCCAAGTTCGGCTTCGCCGTCAACAACCGACGGAAGAACGCAACCACAAACGAATGGGAAGATGAGCCCGTATTCTTGGATGTCGATGCCTTCAACCGCGGCGACTACAACAAAATGGCCGATCGTGTAGAGCAGAACCTCCGCAAGGGGCAACAAATATTCATTGAAGGGCATCTAAAGCTCGATCAATGGACGAGTCAAGACGGCCAAAAACGGCAAAAACTCTCGATCGTCATGGACAATTTCCAGTTTCTTGAACCGAGACGCGATGGCGGAATGGGTGAGAGCGGACAAATGGGACGAGGCGGATCAGGCGGCCGAGCTTCCGGAGGCTCTCCACCGATGGCGGGTGGCTACGACGAACACTTACCGCCGGACCTGGACTCACCTCCGAGCCGCGGTTCCGAAGGCGATATTCCTTTCTAGTCTCTAAGGCAGGCTTGTTACATGGTGACCAAACGACGAAATCAAGTGCTAAAAGGCTCTCACGGCGGCATGCAGGTCGTATTGACCGAAGATGTACCGCATGTCGGTAAGCAAGGCGCGGTGGTCGAAGTTAAACCCGGCTTCGGGCGAAATTACCTTCTCCCGAACGGACTGGCGACGATTCCGACCGAACACAACCTCCGCCTGTTAGAGCGATACAAGGATCGCGTGCTGCAGGCTCGTGAAGCCCGCATCGCTGATCTGAATATCCTTGCCAAACAAATCCAACAGGCTTCCATCACCATCGAGTCGGCCGCTAATGAAGAGGGCCACCTCTATGGCTCCGTCGTGCGCGCGGAGATTTCAAAAGCCCTAAAGGCTCGCAATCTCAACGTCGACCCGGACATGGTTCGTCTGGAAGGACCGATCAAAGAGTGCGCGGTCTTTGGCGTGAAGCTGAATCTCGGCTACGATATCGAGACGGAAGTCAAAGTCGTGGTTGTTAATCAGCAAGAAAAGAAGTAATACGACCATCACAAAGGCACAAAGGACACCAAGAAGACGCTCTTCTGTGTTTTCTTTGTGTCCTTCGTGCCTTTGTGGTGAAAAAGGAACTCGACCATGCCGGACCATGGACTGGCCGACCGCCTCCCTCCTCATAGCCCGGAAGCCGAACGCTGCGTCCTCGGCAGCATGTTGCGCGAAAACGGTGTCATCGGCGACGTTTTGCAGATCATTACATCCGAAGAGACTTTCTACGCAGACGCCCATCAGAAAATCTTTTGCGCCGTCCGCGATCTTTACGACTCCGGAAAGCCCGTTGATGCCGTTATCCTGGCCGAGCGGCTCAAAGAACAAAAACACATCGAGGACATCGGCGGCTACGCCTATCTCGGTGAGTTGTGGGACGCGGCGCCGACTGCGGCCAATGCCGAACACTATGCCCGCATCGTTCGGGATAAGGCCATCGTTCGCAACCTCATCCACGCCAGCACCGAGATTCTTCGCGATTCCTACGACCAGGTGATGTCGGCCGACAATCTTCTGGAAAACGCCGAGCGAAAGATTCTCGATATCGCCGAGCAAGGAATCACGGGCGAAACGTTCACGCTGAGCCAGGTTTTGACCGAGACGTATGATCGGATCGACAAACGGCAGTTGCACGATCAGCTCACGACCAGCGGTGTCCCGACGGGTTACATTGATTTGGACAACATCACCGCCGGGCTGCAAAACTCGGAGCTGGTCATCCTCGCGGCACGTCCCTCCGTGGGCAAGACCGCGTTGTGCATGAACATCATTCGTCACGTGGTCGTGGAAGAAGGAGAGCCGGCATTCTTGGTCAGCCTCGAGCAGTCGCGCATCGAATTGGCCGAGCGCCTCTTGTGTTGCCAAGCCCGCGTGGACAGCCACCGCCTGCGCAAAGGGCACGTGAGCGGTAACGACATGCAAAAGCTAATCGAAGCGGGCGGCACCCTGAAAACGGCCAAACTCTTCATCGACGATTCTCCCGGGCAAGGCATGTTGCGCATCGCAGCAAACGCAAGGCGGCTCAAGCTTCGCCACGGCATCAAACTGGTTGCGATCGATTACCTCCAGCTTATCGAGCCTGACAATCGCCGCGACAGCCGGCAGGAACAGGTCGCCGCCGTTTCGCGTCGCCTCAAGTTCCTTGCCCGTGAACTTCAGATTCCTGTCCTGGCGTTGGCACAAGTGAACCGAAGTTCCGAGGACCGCCAAGACCATCGCCCTCGCCTGGCCGATCTGCGTGAATCCGGAAGTATCGAGCAAGACGCCGATACCGTCATGATGCTGCATCGCCCGGAACTCTATGAGCCTGGGCAGCACGAAGGCGTCGTCGAGGTGTTGATCGCGAAACAGCGTAACGGCCCGACCGGCGAAGTGACGCTGACATTCCTCAAGCAGTTCATGCGCTTCGAGAACTTCGCGGTAGAAGCGCCGTTTGCTTATAACGCATGATCTCGCGTTGCCACCTTCGACGCTCCATCGTTACAATCCGTTCGAGAACCTAGCCAACGGGAAACCTCATGCGCGTCGGCATCGGCCACGATACACACCGGTTGGAAGAAGGCCGACCACTTTGGCTTGGAGGAATTCTGGTTCCGCATTCACGCGGCCTGGCTGGCCACAGCGACGCCGACGTGGTGTTGCACGCCCTGACGGATGCCATGCTGGGGGCCGCGGGATTCGGCGACATCGGTGACGTTTATCCCGACACCGATCCGAGATACCGCGATTGCGATTCCACGGTATTTGTTCGTGAGACGCTCGATCGCCTGCATCAGGCCGGCTGGCGTATCCACAACGTCGACGTGGTGATCTTTGCACAGGAACCAAAGCTCGGCGCGGTGAAGCAGCAGATTCAGCGACGGCTTGCGGAACTCCTGAAGATCGATGTGGCAGACGTCAACGTAAAAGCGAAGACCGGCGAAGGCGTTGGTCACATTGGCCGGGCCGAGGCGATTGCGTGCCAGGCGGTCATCCTTATCGATAGAACTTAGACGCCGTTCACGACGCAACGTGGCGGAGGTTACGAATGCCGTTACGTGTTTACAGCACGCTCACCCGACAGAAGACGCCGTTTCAAGCCGTGCAACCCGGCAAGGTCGGCATGTACGTGTGCGGCCCCACGGTTTACAAGCCTAGCCACGTTGGCCACATGGTCGGGCCCGTCATTTTCGACACGATCAAGCGCTACCTGACATACCTCGGCTACGAGGTCACCTTCGTCGTCAACATCACGGATGTCGACGACAAGCTCATCAAGCGCGCGGCCGAGCTCGGCACGACCGTCAAGGATCTCGCCGAGAAAATGACGACCGACTATCTCGAGTGCCTGCGAATGTTAAACGTGACGAGCATCGACCACATGCCCAAGGCGACCGAACACATCGCCGAAATGATCGATATCATGCGCGGGCTTATCGAGAAAGGAGATGCATACGCGTCGGACGGCGACGTCTACTTCGACATCTCGAAGGATCCGGATTACGGCAAGCTCTGCAATCGCGATCCGGAACAATTGGAAGCCGGCTCCCGGATCGAAGTCAGCGACAAGAAACGAAACGCCGGCGACTTTGCCCTGTGGAAAGGCGCTAAGCCCGGGGAGCCGGCATGGGACAGCCCGTGGGGGAAGGGACGGCCCGGCTGGCACATCGAATGCTCGGCGATGAGCATGAAGCTCCTCGGTCAAACCCTCGACATTCATGGCGGCGGCCTCGACCTTCAATTTCCCCATCACGAGAACGAGCTGGCCCAATCGGAATCGTTTACGGGTAAGCCGTTTGCAAACTATTGGATGCACAACGGCCTGTTGAAACTGGGTGCCGCCAAGATGGCGGGCTCAGTCGGCAATGTCGTCAACGTGATCGACCTCCTTAGGCAGCATCAACCCGAAACCGTGCGCTTCATCCTCCTGAACACCCATTACCGCAGCCCGATCGAATGGAGCGACGACCGCCTCGCCGAGGTGAAGCGATCTCTGGACGGCTTTTATCGGTTCTTCGAACGTTTTCAACGCACCACTGGCGCCTCGTTCTACGACTTGACGACGGCAAAGACACGAAAGGACGGCGACGCTTCCTTAGGCAACGGCGAACTGGTGACCGAAGTGCGCCGTTTGCGTGAAGCCTTCCTCGAGTGCATGGACGACGATTTCAACACCGGCGGCGCCGTGGGCGTGCTTTACGAATTGGTGACAACCTTAAATCGTTTCGCGGACCTCAAGAAGCTGGAGGAACACCTCGACCCTGCGGATCGCGATCAATTTCAAGCCGGCGCCGGCGTGCTCCGCGAGCTGAGCCAGATACTTGGTATTTTCCAATCGCTGCCTTCTAAGCCGACCAACGCCAACGACCGGCTTCTGAGCGGCCTTATGCAACTTCTGATCGACTTACGTGCAGATGCTCGAGAGGCGAAGAATTTTGCGATGGCAGATCAGATTCGAGAACATTTGGGCAAACTCGGTATAACCCTGGAAGACCGATCGGGAGGTACAGGCTGGCGGCTGGAGTGAAGCAGAAATGTTTCCACATCGATGTGGCGCCGAGTTGGCCAGCGCGGTAGCGGCCGGTACCGATCCGGCACTTGTCGTACCGGACGATTACATGGTGATCCATGGAGGAACTCAGCCTCTTCCCCTCCCCGGAACAGTACTGTCGGCAACTGTCGGTCCAACGATCGAGGCGGCGGCCGCGGCACTGCCGCACGGCCAAATCCGTGTCGCGTTGACGGGAGCAATTCGGGCTAACGGTGGAACGGTAACATGGGCGCCGGAAACGTCGCGGCATCACACCGTGAACCGACAGCACGTGAATGTTGTGGAACATGGCAAATCATGCTTTTCGGGCTTGCAACGGAATCCTATTCCACGAAAATCTCGTATAGACGGCGATCGAGTATAAAATAACCTCTGGTTCCCCGTAAGGTGACTTGTCATGGATAACGAGGTTTGGGCTCCGATTAGGTATCGTGATTTCTGGGATGTTCCACGTATCTTTCTCGTGTCCCACAACGATCAGGACTATCTCTTCGATTGTCCATTCGATGAAGCAACCGAAGATTATCCGGATGTTTACCACGTGTATGTTATGCCATCGCTGTCGGACGAGGACTTGGCGGAATCGTGGGCAGAGCTGCCTTTGAAAGCACGGAAACATTTGGCGGATGTGCCGATTTCCAATGTCCGCTTTGATTCAACCCGTCGTCAAGCCATCGATCCGACGATCATCGGTGAAGTTACAGCACGCATCCGTGTTCCGACGTAGCCACGACGAGTATCGCACGGTTTACCCTCCTATGAACACCGGCGAGCGCGTCATCGGGATCGATCCCGGACTTCATACTACTGGCTATGCCGTTATTGAAGCTTCCGGCCGAACTCCCGCGGTGAGAGAGGCAGGCATCATACAGGATGCGGTGGGCCATACCTCGACGGACATGGTCCATCGGTTGCGATCACTGTACACAGGAATCATGGAAGTTATCGATCAATTTCACCCCACCGTAATGGCCGTCGAACAGCTGTACGCTCACTACAAACATCCGCGAACGGCCATTCTGATGGGACACGCGCGCGGCGTCATTCTCCTGGCGGCAAGCGAGCGTTCGATTCCGGTGGTGAGTTACAACGCAACCCGGATCAAGAAGACGGTCACGGGCAATGGCCGGGCCCCGAAGGAACAAGTACAACGCACGATTCAGCGCGAGTTGCGTCTGGCCAAGCTTCCGGAACCGCCCGACGTCGCTGACGCCATCGCGATCGCCTTGTGCCACTACTACGTCCAGGCCATTCCGGGTAAGGTCACACAATGATCACGCGCATGACCGGCACGATCAATCGAGTGCTGGACGAAGAAGTTCGCCTGCAAGTCGGCAATCTGGAATACCAGGTCCTGGTGCCGGAGTTCATTCGCCGTCAACTGCAAACGCGCACGGGACAAGAAATCGTCTTGCACACCAGCGAATACTTCGACGGCAACCCGATGCAAGGCCGAATGGTCCCACGGCTCATCGGGTTCATACACGAAGCGGAGTTGGATTTCTTTGAGTTGTTCTGCACGGTGGACAAGGTTGGTGTGCGCAAAGCCATCAAGGCATTGGTCAGGCCGGTGCGTGAAATAGCCGACGCGATTCAACGGCAAGACGCTAAATGGCTCACCACACTCCCCGGCATCGGCCCGGCGACCGCCGAACAAGCCGTGGCCACACTTCGCCGAAAAGTCACCAAGTTCGCGTTGATGCCGGACCGCACCAGTGTGTCGGCGGATACCGCGGAGACCGCAGCGTCGGTCGACGGCGACGTGTTGGAAGATGCGTATCGGGCGCTTCTGACGGTAGGCCATAGTCCGGGTGAAGCGCGAAATCGCCTCGACAAAGTCCTTGCCGGCGGTCAAACTTACAAGTCGGTCGAAGAAATCCTTGTCGCGATTTATAAACAAGGAGCCTAAGCACGTCTCATGGCACGGCAGCCCATCGTTCAAGGCGAACCGCCGGAAGAAGAACAACAGCGCAACGACGCTTTGCGGCCGCGTTGGCTGCGCGAGATCATCGGCCAACAGAAAGTGGTGCAACGGCTCGGCATCGTACTGAACTCCTGCAAGAAGAATCGCGAGCCGATGGCCCACATCATCTTCGACGGGCCGCCCGGCCTGGGAAAGACGACGTTTGCGACCGTGCTTCCGAACGAATTGGGCACTTCGATTCAGATGACCAGCGGCCCCGCTCTGACCAATCCTAAAGACCTCATGCCGTTCCTCACGAATGCCGAGGAAGGTTCCATCATCTTCATCGATGAGATTCACCGCTTGCCCCGCGTCGTTGAGGAGTTCATTTATCCAGCGATGGAAGATTTTCGGATCGACATTGTCCTGGGTGAAGGCATTAACGCCCGAACGCTGACGATGAACCTGAAACGGTTCACGTTAGTCGGCGCCACGACACGCAGCGGACTGTTGTCCGGGCCGATGCGCGATCGCTTCAAGATGCACGAACACCTGGAGTTTTACTCGATCGATGAATTGGCCGAGATCGTGCGAATCAACGCCCGAAAATTGCAAACACCGCTGGCGGAAGATGCAGCGCTCGAATTGGCGACCCGTAGCCGCGGCACCCCCCGCATCGCCAACGCCCGGTTATGGTGGGCTCGACATTTCGCCCACAGTGAGGCGGACGGAAACATCACATTGGACGTGGCTCGTGCCGCGCTCGCCATGCAAGAAGTCGACATTCACGGGCTCGACCGGCAGGATCGCCGCTATCTCGAAACACTGGTTGGCGTATTCGAAGGCGGGCCGACCGGCATCGAAGCCCTCGCCGCCACCATGAACCTCGCCGTCGACACCCTTAGCGACGAAATTGAGCCTTACCTGTTGCGCGAACAGTTCATCGTCCGCTCTTCCCGGGGCCGCGTGGCGACACCGAAAGCCTATCTGCACCTCGGAATGCCCGTTAAGAAATCGAACGGACAACCGCAGTTGTTTGAGTAGTACGTAGTGCCGACGCGTCCCATCACGGAATCGGCTCATCCGTGAAATCCACCACCACTTCTTCGCCGCGTGTCAACGGCACGGTCCTTTCGCGGGTTACTTCTCTGCCGTTCTCTGTCCATGTCGCACGAATCTTATACGAGTAGTTCCCGCCCGGTTCCAACGGCGGAGATGAATAAAGGCGCTCGGCGCCTTTTTGTTTCATCAATGTGTCGTCAAACCAAACTTGTGCGTCCGGCCTCGGCACCAATACGCGGATGCTGGCGGTATCGTCGACGGGTCGTGGCTGAGGCAACCTCGGCTGCAAGATGAAGTCGTCCGGAAGCCGTGGTGCGTAGCGGAAGCCGTAGTCCGCCGGAGGGCGATCGTAATAGAGCGGTGGGTAGGTTCGATAAAGCCCATACCAATTGCCGTAGAACGGCACATCGTAGTAAGCAAACGGTCGGTATTGGTAGGGATATGCCCGGCCATACTGGAACGAGAAATTGGGCGTGTTGACGTAGATTCCAGGACGGCCAACGCCGACCGACACCTGGGCCTGTGCCGATCTACAAGTCGCGGCGAGAACAACGATCGCAAGTAGCGATATCCAGGTTAGTTTTTTCATACCACACTCCTCAACGCGTGAAACGGCTTCCCCAATCCAAATGTATCACACGGTGAAGCGGCGCCTCAATCGAAGCCGGCCTTTTTCGCGGCTTCCGCGTCGATTTTCTTCAGTGCCTCGCCGGCGGCTTTACTGATCCGTTCATTGTTGTCGTCGATGAGTTTTCGCAGCAACTCAACCGCTTCCGCAGCGTCGGGACCGATTTTGCCGAGTCCGTCGAGCGCCGCCACGCGGACGTCCACACTGCGATGGCCCTCCACCACGTTGATCAAGACGCGCGTGTTCTCCTTTCCGATGCTTCCGAGCGCAGTGACCGACATGATTACGACCAATGGTTCCGCGTCCCAAAGTGCGGAATAAAGCGCGGAGGTCGCGGACGACGCGTTGGGACCGATCCGCTGAAGTGCACGTGCGGCGCCGATGCGGACGACATCCTCATCTGATTCCATGGCCTTGGCTAAGGCTGGGACGGCATCCGTCCCAATCGCACCCAATGCCGCGGCCGCATTCAATCGCACTTGTGCGTCTTCACTGCCGAGAGCTTCAACGAGCACAGGCACCGCTTGTGCGCCGCCTTTTTTCAGTAGTTCGAGCGACTCGTTTGCTTCCTGTTCATTGCGATCGGTAAGTGTACGGGCCCAATAACTGGTGGGTTTGAAACGATAAGTCCTTTCGCCGCGGAAGAGACCGACGATTATGGTACGTGAAGTCGGGTGGAGAAATGCGACGGCGATGAGTGCGGCGACGAGAATCAACCCGCCCCATTTCCACTTAGTCATCGCCTACCCCGGGCAGCCGAAAAACGCAAAGGGCACAAAGAATATCAGTGTATTCTTTATGCCCTTGATGTCTTTGATGATTCCGGCTTACCGCTTGGCACTAAGCTCAGTCAGTCGTTTTTGCGCCTCCTGCAACCGTTTGGCGTCGGTTTCGTGCGTGGTAATATCGCGGTACAACTCTATGGCTCGGGCCCGTTCGTTCAGCATTTTGTCGTAGAGGCGTGCGGCCCGCATCCGTGCATCAAGTTGCGTGTTCGGGTGCCACTGGAAGCAGCGCTCGAAGTACTGGGCGGAACGGCGATACTGCTTATATGCCTTGCTCTCATAAACTTCGCCCAGTTGGTATGCGGCGTCGCCGATCTTGTCGCTTTGCGGATAATTCGTGAGCAATTGCTGGAACAGGATTTCGGCGCGGCGCTGATTGTCGATGTAATCGTTGTTCCAACCTTTGTCTTTATAGGTCATCGCCCGGCGGTAGAGTTCGTTCGCTTCGGGAATGTTTTGAGTGGCCTGTAGAGTCGGCGGCGGCACATCCAGTTCAAGGCGGTACGCCTGTTTCGACATGCGATGGAACTGGATCAATTCCTCCTCGGCCCAACGTGCCCGTTCCATATCGCCGGCGGCGGCATAATGATTACGGAGTTTTTCGAGCACGAGTTGATAGTCACGACGTGCCGCCAGGAGGCGTTCGACGATTTCGATGTCGCTGACGCTGGCGGTGGGCTTTCCATCCTTTGCGGCTTCTTTTTTGGGAGACTGAGATTCGGCGTTGCTGCCAAGGCACAACGAGGCGGCCAATGCGACTGCCAGCCAACAGCGTTCCATCGCGCCACCTATTCCTTCCTTGCCGCGGATCCGCTTACGAAGACTCGGCCTTTTGCCTCTCACCGGCCACGGTTGCCGGCTTCCCTTCGACACGTCCAAAAATCATTCGACCGGCCGGCGTTTGCAACACACTCGTGACGGAAAGGACGACTTCCTGCCCGAGGTACGCCCTGCCCTGCTCCACGACAACCATAGTGCCGTCTTCGAGATAACCGACGCCCTGTCCGATCTGGTCGCCGGCCTTCACCAGCCGCACGGTAAGGTTTTCGCCGGGCAACGCCACGGACTTCATGGCGTTGGACAGTTCGTTCAAGTTAATGACCTCAACCCCTTGAAGCTGGGCAATCTTGTTAAGGTTGAAGTCGTTGGTAACCACACGGGCGCCAAGCACCTTTGCCAGTACCACCAACCTCTCATCCACCTTCGTTACTTCGCGCAGTTCCGGCACATTGGCTTCATGCATCTGCAATTCGATCTTGGGGTTATTCTGCATGCGTTTCAGCATGTCTAACCCCCGCCGTCCCCGGTTTCGCTTTAGCTTATCTGAACTATCGGCGATGCTCTGGAGTTCTTGCAGCACGAAGCGCGGCACGATGAGCTTGGTGTCGATGATCCGCGTATCGCATATATCGGCAATCCGTCCGTCGATAATTACGCTGGTATCCAACACCAATGGACGGCCGCCCTTTACCTGTTTGGAAAACTCAACGTAAGGGATGATAAACCGAAACTCATCCTTCGTTTGCAGGAGCGTCGACACCGAGACGTAGCAGCAAATCACCACGATCAGCAATCGAAGGATTTGCACCAGGTTTTTACTCAACGTCTCGGTCACGAAGGGCGCCAGCGCTTCGGCGAACAGGTACCCCAGCAAAAGGCCCATCAACGTGCCGAAGTAGATGGCAGAAACCGTGGTAATCTGTTTGTTGCGGACGAAAAGATCGATCGCGACGGCAACGCCCCATAGCAGGACAACCCCCGCGAACACGGCGATGCCTATCGCACTTTGGCTCTGACCTTCGCTGAGCGTCACCAGCGCGTTCGTCGCCAGGCCGAGAATGATGATCGCGAAAACACCGCGAAGTATCCACAGAAGCATTGAGTACTCCTTAGTAGTTGTCAGTTGTTAGTTGTCAGTTGATGAAAGGGCGAGGCAGTCATGCTGAAAAAAAGACCCTAGAAAATGACAACTGGATGCTACTGACAACTGACAACTGACAACTGACAACTGACAACTGAACTGATCTTACACGGCGGTGAAAGGCTGGAACAGCCGAAGGTACTCGTCGTGCGCATACCGGTCGGTCATGCCGGCAATGTAATCGCAGACGGTGCGCGGCACAACTCCCTTCTGGGCAAGTTCGGCGTAGCGGCCACGCAGTAACGCGGGTTCCCGCGAGAATTCGTCAAACAGTGCTCGGACGAGCCGACGGCCCTTTTCCGACATGCGAACCACACGGTAATGACCGTACACCTTGCGACGGAGAAATTCCTCCAGTTCGCTCTTGAGGGCACGGACTTCCGGACTCGGACTGACCACCGGAGATGGCGCCCGTCTTACATCGTCGATAGTGCGCACGTTTTCGCTGCGAAGCTGCTTTCGGGCGCATTCAATCAAGTCGTTCACCTGCCAATCGATCAGATCGCGGACGATCGCCGGCTGAACCTGTTCGCCGGTGATGCCCGAATAACGCTGTCGGACTCGTTCCTCCGCCCGCCGCCAGAATTCAACGGGTTTCAAATCGTCGAGACTAATCAAACCAACGCTTAAGGCATCGTCGATGTCATGCGTGTCGTATGCGAGGCTGTCGGAAACGTCGACGACCTGTGCTTCCAACAATGGCTGGCCGACGCCGACGAATTCCTTGATTTCCGGAGCAGTTCGCCGCTTGCTATGGAGTGCCTGGGCCTCAAGTACCTCCCAGGACAAATTCAGTCCCGGAAAGTCGGGGTAGCGATACTCCAGAAGCTCAATGATGCGCAACCCGTGCTGGTTATGTTCGAAACCACCGTGGTCTCTCATGCACTCGTCGAGCACTTCTTCGCCGGCATGGCCGAACGGCGGATGGCCGAGATCGTGAGCGAGGGCTATCGCTTCCGTCAGGTCTTCATTGAGGCCGAGCTGGCGAGCCACGGTGCGGCTCATCTGGGCAACTTCCAGCGTGTGAGTCAGACGCGTGCGGTGGTGATCGTCAGTCGACGTAACCAGCATTTGCGTCTTGTACATAAGACGTCGGAAAGCCGTGGAATGGATGATGCGATCACGGTCGCGCTGATACGGCGTTCGAAAATGGTGAGGCGGTTCGGCGTGGCGGCGGCCCCGGCTTAGCCGTGACCGCATTGCGTAGGGCGCCAGAACCTCGTCTTCGCGGGCTACGCCATCGGGAGGTTCGAATAGTGGAACAGTCATCGGGCTACTACGGCGCACCCTTGAGTCGGTCTGCCAACAAATCGTAAAGCGATTCCAACGATTGAACGATTACTTTCGTATTGGTCAGCACCGGCATGAAGTTGGTGTCACCGTTCCAGCGCGGGACGACATGCCAGTGAACGTGGCCCGGCAGTCCGGCGCCGGCAGCGCGCTCGAGATTGACGCCGATGTTGAAGCCATCCGGCCGCAAGAGTTCGTCGAGCATCTCAATCATGCGACTGGTGGTCTGCATGGTTTCCAGCAATTCGGCCGGATCCATCAGGTTGAGTCGACCCTTGTGGTGCGCGGCGCGATAAGTAGGTGACCGTTGTTGTAAGGGAATCGATTAAGGACTACGACACTTCGCTCGGTGCGGTGAACGATGAGATGGCCGCGGTCATCGTTGGCGGCAAGGCCTTCACAAATGAAGCAAGCGTCATCGTTTTCCGGCGCTTTCGGGGCGGCGACATAGGAAAGGCGCCATGGCGCCCAAAGATGGTCCATACCCAGTGTCCTCGGCGATTCGGCGGCGTTAGATTTCGATCCATGATACCCTTGCCACCTAGCCCGAATCCACCCCCAAACTGATCTCCCACCAAATCGACCGACACGTTATAAGCGCCGGCGCTAAACTTCGGGTCCACTTTCTGCAAGGAAATGTAGGTGAACCGGCGGAAAGGGCGAATTTGGGTCGTGACAAGCCTCCTCGGCGTGGCCACGCTCATTGTGCCGATCTCGCAATCGCCGGCACAGACCGCCAAACTCGATGCCGGAGTAGCGGCCACGGTAAACGGTGAGCCAATTCCCATGGCCGAGCTCGACGCGGTGCTGCAGGCCGTTCCGCCTACCCCCACGCCGCCGTCGCCGGCTGAGCTACGCCAGCTTCGGAGTGACGCTCTTGATTTACTCGTCGAGGACGTGCTCATCCGACAATTCTTGAACCAAAATGCACCCAAGGTCGAGCCAACGGAGTATGAGAAAGAACTCGCCGGGCTGGTAGCAGGCCTGAAAGCAAAGAACATGACGTTGGCCGAGTACCTGCGCGACACCAAACAAACAGATGCACAGCTAAAGCTGGAGATTATCAAGAAGCTGCAGTGGGAGCGTTACACGAAACAACACGTAACCGATTTGGTCCTGCGCCGGCATTACGACGAGAACCGCGATTTTTACGACCGGGTAACCGTTCAAGCCAGCCACATCGTGTTCCGCGTCTCTCCCGCCGCGAAAGATGTGGAACGTGCACCGCTCAAAGCACGCTTGCTCGAACTTCGCGAAAAGATCGTGTCGGGCAAGCTCGATTTTGCCGAAGCGGCTAAGAAGTATTCGCAATGCCAAAGCGCGGCCCGCGGCGGCGACATTGGCTTCTTCCCGCGCAAGTGGGCCGTGGACGAGCGCGTCGCTCAAACCGCCTTTGCCCTTCCCGTCGGCGCCGTCAGCGACGTCGTTCAAACCGAGTACGGCGTGCATCTCGTCAAGGTAACGGCACGCAAACCGGGCAAGTCGTCCACCTTCGAAGGCGTCAAGGACGAGGTGCGCAAGAATTACACCATGGAGCTGTGGCAGGAACTGGTCAGCAAGCAACGGAAATCTGCGCGAATCGAAAACAAGCTCTCGTAAGCCCGCGCCGTTTATGGGAGTACGGCCGCCGTTTCCGCCTCTTCCATCGAATCCAACGTTTCTGGAGCTTTCCGCTCGATCACGCGCATTGCCTTCCACTTCCCTGCGATAAATCTTCCTAGGAAAACGAAACCCAATGCCATGATGTAGGCGCTGGCGAAACCCCAAGCCCAATAAAGTCCCCACTCGTAATACCATGCTGCCAACGTAGGCAGCACCATGATCGGCCAGGCAAGCGCAATCATGACGGCGGTAACGAACCGCGTGTCGCCGGCACCGCGCAGGGCGAAACCAAAGACGATGTTCAGGCAATCGCACATCATGTAAACCGACACAAACCGTAGCAGCACCGGAACGAGTTCAGCGACGTACGGGCCCTTGACATCCGAACTGTTGCGGAAAAAGTAGAAGAAAAAGTTCGGCGCGAAGATGTAGAGCAAACACATGGTTCCCACATAGGCAAAACAGATATGAAGCCCCGTCCATGCGGAGCGCTCGGCGAGTGCGGGCCGGTCTTGGCCGAGCCTTTGGCCGACCAAGACGGCAATGGCCTGTCCAAGCCCCAGCATCGGAATAATGCCGACCATGTTAATGCTGAATGCGATGTTCGTCGCTGCCAATTCACCGTCACCGAAACGTCCAACCAGAAACAAGAATACGGTGAAGGCCAACGCGTCCAGCATCCATTGGAGCCCGTTCGGAAAGCCAAACCGCATCATGCGCCGGAACAACTCGCCGTCGAATCGCCAACCCGCGAGAGTCTGGTACTCCGCCCGAAAGCGCCGTCTCAGGAATAGCGCCAGGCCCAGAACCGCCGACACCGTGGTGCCCACGACCGTTGCCCAGCCGGCGCCTGCAATGCCCCATTCGGGAAAGCCGAACTTGCCGTAGATCCATGCGTAGTCGAGGAGCGCGTTGACGCTAAAGCCGACGGCGTCGATGAGCAATACGATCCAGGTGTCACCGCGGCCGGAGAAGAAGCTGTTGACCGATGCCACGATTAATGCCGGCAGTGCCGCGAAACAAAGGCATTGGAAATAGGTCACTTCCAGCGCCTGAACTTCGGGAGAATGGCCGCCAAGTGCGACAAGGGGCCTGGCGAGGGGCCACAGCAGAAGAAAGCCCAAACCGGTAACGATGCTGAAGTAAATCGACTGCCAAATGGCCGGGCCGACACGCCATTGCCGCTTGGCGCCGACGTATTGCGCTACGAAGGTGCTGGCATATCCTGCCGTTTGTTGCAGCAGCAAAAAAGGAGTGTAATATAGCAACGCGGCCGGTATCGCAGCCGCCGCGGCATTGAGTTCATATTGGCTCAAGAGCGCGCGATCGATGGTAAGCTGGAGGGTCATGAAGCTGCTGCTTAGAATTAGCGGCAGCGCCAGACTCAATACCTCCCGCCCCCCGGCTTCTTGTCTCCACCATTGCCGAAAAGACATCAATACCTCCATTCGGGATTGTCTTCCCGGATTAGGCGAGCACAATCGTACACTATATGTTTACAAGAGCTGGTTCATGCAAGCGGGACAGTACTGTCGGACATGCCAGTGACGATGAGGTTCGCGCCGTGAGGCAAAAGCTGCCCACTGGCCAGCCGGAAGCCAAGTTGCTACCCATAGCACCAGACGGTATATAGATATGGGTGCGGGGCTGTCCCGTGATTCGTGGCGACGGGTTATCCAACACGTCTCGGGGAAAGAAAGGACCGATTACGCATGACTCACACTGTCTGTGAACCGTGTCACGACTGTAAGTACACCGATTGTTGCGTCGTCTGCCCGGTGGAGTGCTTTTACCAAGACGACGTGATGCTATACATTGACCCGGTCGACTGCATCGACTGTGAAGCCTGCGTACCGGAGTGTCCGGTGGAAGCGATTTTCGCGGAAGCGAATGTGCCGCCGCAATGGACCGACTGGACCCGCATCAATGCGGAAAAATGTTTGGAGCTGAAGCCACAAGGCGGCGAAGCCCATATCACGGAAAAGCACGACGCCAAAGAAGGCCCCGGTTGCAAGAAGAAGGCGTAGCTCGCGACATCCCTTGTTTTTGTGTGGGTGCGTTTGCCCGGGCCTAATGGTCGACAAGCGTCCCACATTCGCATATTTCCCGCCGAAGCCTCATGAGCAAACGCTTCATCGTACGTCATGGCCTCATGCGATTTCTCGGCGAGTTCGAGGCGCAGGACGACGCCAACTGCGGTCGCGGCGTTGGCGTTGTGGTGAGAACCGATCGCGGACAAGAAGCCGGCGAAGTCCTGTCCGAATCCAGCCCCGAAACGTTAGCCATGATTTCCGAGCCGACACACGGCCAAATCATCCGCGCTATGACGCCCGACGACCTGCAAACGGCGGATTCGCTCCGTGAGAAGACTCGTCTGGAGTTCGACACGTGCCATCGCTTCATCGGCGAACGACGACTTCAGATGGCGTTGGTCGACGTCGAGCATGTTTTCGGCGGCGAGCGGATCGTGTTCTACTTCCTGGCCGAAAAGCGCGTGGACTTTCGTGATCTCGTCAAGGACTTGGCCCGAGAATTCCAAACCCGAATCGAGATGCGCCAAATCGGCGTCCGCGACGAGGCGAAACTGCTGGCGGACTACGGCGATTGCGGCAAACCCGTCTGTTGCAACACGCATATGAGCGTGATGCCGCCGGTTTCGATGCGAATGGCGAAGCTTCAGAAATCCACACTCGACCCGTCGAAGATTTCCGGGCGATGCGGGCGACTTAAGTGTTGCCTGCGCTTTGAACAAGATGTTTATGAAGAGTTTCAGCGGCAGCTACCCGCGCCGGGAACGCGAATCCTCACCGACAAAGGCCAGGGCCGGGTGCTGGCTCAAGAAATTCTGGCTCGAAAGGTGTTGGTCGAATTTGAGGATGGCCGGCGTGTCATTGTCCCGGCCTCCGAAATACTGAGTAAGCTTAAGTAAAAGGAAAAAGGAAAAAGTAAAAAGCGAAAAACGGCCAGCGCGAGTTAGGACTTTTCCTTTTTACTTTTTCCTTTTTACTTGGTCATGACCATGTATCATACCGGACTCGCCGAGGTGGTTCGGCGCGACGCGCGATATGCCTACGAAGCCTACGAGTTCATCTTCGAGGCTCTCAAGTTCACGCAAATCCAGCTGAACCGTCTGCCGCGCCAAGCCGCCGGCGAAACCCCTGGCCCGCAACACCATATCCGCGGCCGAGAACTGCTCGATGGAATCCGCGTGTACGCCCAACGCCAGTTCGGCCTCATGGCCCGAACCGTTTTTCGCATGTGGGGAATCCATCGAACCGATGACTTTGGCGAGATCATTTTCAATCTCGTCGACGCCGAATTGATGAGCAAGACCGACGAAGATACACGCGAGGATTTTCACGGAGTTTACGATCTCGACGCGGCACTCGTCGACGGTTACGAGATTCAAATCGAAGACGCGGAGTAAGCCATGAAGGCGTCCGTGCGGCTCGCGTTGGCCATTCTGTTGTTCGGCTCTTGGATCAGTTGGCTTGCCTATCTGGCTGCGACGACTACTCGGCCGATTGTGCTATCCCGGCCGCAGTTTCTCGTATCCACACTGGACGTCATTGCCCGCGTCGAAGCCGACGGACCTCGACCGCACCCGTTGGTGCACGTAACCGATGTCCATTGGCCGACCGATCAGGCAGACCTAAAACTGAAGAGTATTTCGGTTCGGAATCTACCGCAGTGCGCCGGCTGGCAAAGTCCGGGTGAGTACATCTTGCCCTTGGTCAAATCCGGTGATGCATTCGAAGTTGCTCGCGTTCCACCGTCGCCTGGATATGTTCCGAGTGGAAACTCACCCGCGTTGCGAATATACCCGCGAACTGCGGAGACCGTGCGACAGTTGGAGGGGATTGGGAAACCGAAGTGAGCGTCGTTCCTCTGACGCTCGGCGTGGCCAAATGCGCAATCGCTTCAAGGAAAAGCCGCGCGAATCGCTGCTTCTGCCGCGGCGCGTCGTGTGGCGTCCGCTTCGATAGCATCGAGAACTGAGATTGCGCCGTTCGCGTCACGGATGGAACGCAGCGCCTCTGCAACCGTTGCGAACGCTAGTTGAGGTCGCAAATCGTAATCGGCGAAGTTCCGCAAACGGCCTAGACGCTCTAACGTGCGACCTATCATTTTGAGATCCGTATCCTTCGCGTAGTTTAGGCGAAGGCGGACAAACGTGTGTACGTTGTCCCGAGGCAGCGGAGCAAAGCCCCATCGCGACAGGCCGTCGCGGCATTCAAGCATAAGTGCATAGTACGCGCGTCCGATGGCCGTTCGCCATTGGACTTCGGCGGCTCCGCTGACGAGTTGGCGGGCCACGTCGAGATAGGCTCTGCCTTGCATCAGCGCCTGTCGTGATCAAAACAAGATGAAATGGCTACAAACCTCAGGCGGGAAAGTTTGGATTTGCCACCGGCTCCAATCGTTGGCCACAAAGTCGTCGGCAGGGTTCCCCTGTTCGCGGACGGCCTCGATAATGACGCACGGGTCACCGCCAAGATCCTCAGGGCGTTGTACGCAGACTTCCAGGGCTTGCAATCCCGGCACGTTATGAAGAGTGTGCTCCAGCATCTGTTCAAACTCAAGCTGCATTCCTAGTTCCGTGATGTATGACTCAGCCTCCGAACTCAGTCGCACGGGTACAGGAAGTGACCGAATCATGCTTGATCCTGTGCATCGCCTACAAGATTCTTACCGTCGCATTGAGTGTAGCACAACTCGACAAAGCGTAACATAGATAGCCCAGACCGTATCAACTGACGTTCCTTGATTTCGTCCCAGGTTAGAGCGTTGTTCGGATTCGCATCAAGGTCCGCCATGCGACGGTCGAGCATCACTTTCTGCGCTTCCGTGAGTGGTAGGCTGTTGCTGGAATCGGCAATACTATTCCAAATCTCCTCAACCAAGGCGAGCCGGTCGTCGATACTCATGCGATCAATGCCCAGATCTTTCATGGTGGTTGGCATCGAACGTTCCTTTCAGATTCAGGAGTGACCTTACGACTTTAGTCTACCAACCTTGAGCACGCATGTCATTTATTCCAACCGGTCATGCCTCCTCTCGGTCGTTCCCCGCAAACGCCCAACCTCACGGCCGTCGCACCTGTTGCAAAAGCCATCCAATCACGAAGACTCCGATCCCCACTGCGGCGATGACGAGCGTCGTTTTCACGTTCACCTCATCCGGGCGTGCGAGATTTCCCGCGACGCCAACAGGTGCGATCAAGAGTCCCAGCAGCTGTAGCCAACGTCCCACTTTGTAGAGCATCCGATTATCCGCCCTAGGTTCTCGCAAACGAGAAACACATCGGTCCTTTTTCTCTTTTTTGCACGGCACCTACCGTTCCGTGGCCCATTCTACGCCTTTGACGGGGCGCGGCTTCGACTTATCCGTCGCTTACGCTTCCGGCTCGTTATGTTCGATTCATCCATCATCCTTCATCCTTCATCCTTTCTTGACGGACAGCCCGCCGCCGCTACAAAAAGGAAGTTCCGCGCGATCCTAAATGGCGAATGCGTGTGGTGATGCGCTGTCGACAACTCTATCGCAAGATAGCCGCATCCTAGTGTGTTCTATTTCAGGAGACCTTGCGAGTGATTGTGTTCCAATCTTCCAAGCGAGTCGGCCGCGTTTCGCTCCTCGTCTTCCCTTTCTTCGGCCTGATTAGTGTTCTGGGTTGTACGGACGAGTATCCGGCGGACATGAAGTATGCCCTCCGTGACGACCCGCTCTTAGTCTCCAACATATCCGCCGTTCCAACGCACTGGGACAAGCCAGGTGATTTTCCGAAATTCATGTTGAGCGGTCTGCCGACACAGGAACGCGAGGACATGGTCAAAAAGTTCATCAGCCCGACGGACATCAGCGCGTTGGCGGATGAACAACTGCAATCGGCACTCGAAGCACTATTCGGGGCCCCGGCCGAGCCGACGGTGGGTGGCATTTCGGAAGAGATTCGCGCCAAACTCCGCCTCGACGACAAGACGCTGGCGGCGGGGAGCATTCACTACCGCGCCCACTGCCTCCATTGCCATGGGGTCACAGGGAATGGCCGCGGGCCGACGGCGCCATGGGTCAACCCGCATCCGCGCGACTTTCGCCAAGGAATTTTCAAGTTCACGTCCACGCTCGGCGGAAATGCCCGCAAGCCGCGACGGGACGACTTGCTCCGAACCGTACGACAAGGAATCGAAGGGACTGCAATGCCGTCCTTCGGCCTGATTCCGGAAAGCGATCAAGAAGCGATCGTCAGTTACGTCATCCATTTGAGCATCCGAGGCAACGCCGAATTCCTCATCATGCAGGAAATCATCGAAAAGGGCCTGTCGACTTCCGACATCAAGTCCACGACGGCGGATTACGTTACCTTGATTGCGAATTTCTGGAACGAGGCAGCAGAAGAGCAAAACATCATTCGACCCGACCCGAATTATCCGATTCCGAGCGGGGACCAACGCCGCGAGTCCATCATCCGTGGCTGGGACCTGTTTCGGAAGCCGGGCGATGCCGGATGTATTACTTGCCACAAGGACTATGGCCGACAGTCCGTGAAGTTCTTTGACTCGTGGGGAACCATCGGTCGGCCGATCGATGTAACCAAAGGTATGTACCGCGGAGGCCGGCGTCGCATCGATCTGTATTGGCGGATTCACGCCGGCGTCAACGGATCCAATATGCCGGGCTTCGCCAATGTGCTGGCGTCTGATTCGTTCAAAACCCAGACCAGAAACGACGGCATCTGGGACCTCGTCAATTTTCTCGAGGTCTTGCCCTACAAGAAGATGCGCGAGGAGTACGGGATTCAAATCGACTAGACGCTGATTCCGAGATGAATCGGCTTGTACGAACGTCGAGGTGTGCTTGTGCAAAAAGGTTGGAGCATTTTGTTCGGGGCCGTGCTAACGGCAACCGTCGTACTTTGGATTATTTCCCCTGCCATGGGATGGTGGCTGCCGCAGAACGTTTCGTCATTCGGCCACCAGATTGATTTCCTCTTTTATTTGATCCTGGCCATCACCGGCTTTTTCTTCATCCTCACCGAAGCCGTCATGGTTTACTTCATGTTCCGCTACGCGGGTGAGCCTGGTGTCCGCCGAGCGCCGATGATGTCGCACTCGACCGAAAGGCGAATCGAAATTGCCTGGACCGTCGTCCCCGCCGCCATCCTGCTTTACATCGCCATCGCCCAGGTAGGAACGTGGGAAGAGATCAAGTACTACTCGATGATGCCAGCGCCCGAAGGCGCCACCCAACAGATGGAAGTCAGCGCCCGCCAGTTCGAATGGCGCGTTCGCTACCCAAGCCCCGAACGGATGGAGTCGTGGGTCTCCGATGCCAAGCTCGCGCAGGACTTCGGCCGAAACCCGCATGAAGACGACATCTGGGTGGTCAACGAAGTGCATGTCTGGAAAGACAACCGTGTTCTGGTTCATCTGGGCACGAAAGATGTACTGCACAGCTTCTATCAGCCGGAGTTACGGCTAAAGCAAGATGCGGTTCCCGGCAAGATAATCCGCGTTTGGTTTGAAGCGAAAAAGTCCAATACCAGGAAATTCGGCAATCGGTGGCTCGACGGTGACGGCGAAAATGCCCAAGGTGAGGCAATCGACCCGAAGCAAGTGTGGGAGATTGCGTGCGCCGAGCTTTGCGGGTGGGGTCACTCGAAAATGGTCGGCCGGCTTTACGTGCACGAAACCAAGTCGGATTTCATGGAATGGCTAAGGGCAGCGCAGGCCGAGCAACGCCGCACGACTCCGTCCGAACCAACGGTCACCGCGTCCCGCTAAGAGGAAAAAATGAGCACCCATCCACATACGCATGCGGTCGAACACCATCATGAGGAATTGGGTTTCCTCCGGAAGTACATCTTCTCCGAGGACCACAAGATCATCGGCATTCAGTTTCTGTTCTCCGGTGTCCTGTTCCTCTTGTTGGGCGGCGCCCTGGCATTGCTGGTGCGCATACAACTCGGCTGGCCGCACGCTGAGATTCCGATTCTCGGAAAGCTCTGGTGGCCGGGAAGCGCCGGCGGGCGGATGCCGCCCGAAGTCTACAACATGCTCTTCAGCATGCACGCCTCGGTCATGATCTTCTTCGTCATCATCCCGCTCCTTGTCGGGAGCGTTCGGCAACTTTACCATTCCGCTCATGATCGGCGCCAAGGACATGGCGTTCCCCAAGCTGAACATGATGTCGTACTGGTTCATGTGGCCCGCGTTCATTACGATTCTGGCGAGCTTCTTTGCTGATGGCGGCGCGGCGGCGGCCGGCTGGACGTCGTATCCGACGCTCGCCAGCGTCACCATGCCCGCGGGGCAAGGCGCCGCATCGCCGGCGGCCCCCAACTCCGGCATGGGCCAGATCCTCTGGCTGACGGCGCTGCTTTTCGTCGGCATCTCGTCGATGATGGGTTCGGTCAACTACATCACCACGATCATCAATCTGCGCGCGCCAGGCATGACGCTCTTCCGCATGCCGATGACGATCTGGGCGATGTTCATCACCGCCATCCTGCAAGCGTTTGCGCTGCCGGTTCTGACCGTCGCATTGATCCTGCAACTCCTCGACAAGACCATCAATACGTCCTTCTTCCTGCCGCCTGGGGCGTTTACCTTCGGCAACTGGAACACCGGACCGGGCGGCGGGCAGCCGCTTTTGTGGCAGCATCTGTTCTGGTTCTATTCGCACCCGGCCGTCTACATCATGATCCTGCCGGCGATGGGCATGGTTTCCGACATCATCTCGACCTTCGCTCGTCGGCCGCTGTTCGGCTACCGGGCCATGGTCTACTCCATCGCGGGCATCGCGGGGCTCGGCTTCATCGTCTGGGGCCACCACATGTTCCAGAGCGGCATGGATCCGCGGCTCGGCACTGGCTTCATGATCGCCACGATCATGATCGCCTTGCCGTCAGCGGTGAAAGTGTTTAACTGGCTGGGCACGATCTGGCGCGGCAACATTCAGTACACGACGCCGCAATGCTCAATCGCGCTGGCGTTCGTCGGCCTGTTCGTCATCGGCGGCTTGAGCGGCATCTTCATGGCGGCGACGCCGGTCGACATGTACATCCACGACACGTACTTCATCGTCGCCCACTTGCACTACGTTCTGTTCATGAGCAGCATCTTCGGAATCTTCGCGGGCATCTACTACTGGTATCCGAAGATGTTCGGGCGGATGATGAACGAGTGGTGGGGCAAGGTGCATTTCGCGATCACGTTCATCGCATCCAATTGCGTGTTTTACCCGATGCACATCCTCGGAGTGGCCGGGCTGCGCCGGCGCATATTCGATCCCACGTTTACCCTGTTCGAAAGAAACCTGCAGCCTCTGAACGAATTCATCACCATCAGCGCTCTGGTGCTGGGGGCCGCGCAAATCATTTTCGTCGTGAACTTCTTCGGCAGTCTGTTTCGTGGCCGACACGCCGACCGCAATCCGTGGCACAGCAATACGCTGGAATGGACCGCGCCGTCGCCGCCGCCGCACGGGAACTTTGAAACCGAACCGGTGGTCTACCGCGGACCTTATGACTACGGCGACGAAAATGGTGATTCCGACTATCACCCACAGACTCAACGTTAACGCGTAAGAGCAGAATGAGCCTCGCGCTGACCAACCATGTGCCCCCCGTTCAATCGCGCGTTCGCTCCGCGCCGCGATGGACGCACGTCTGGGCGGTGCTCACCGTTTGCGTTACGTTCGTGTTGCTTGCGCTCGGCGCCATCGTAACGACGTTTCAAGCGGGAATGGCTGACCCGATTTGGCCGACCTATCCTTGGCATTTATTGCTCGTCCCCTGGCAGAACGCCGACGCGCGATTCTTGGTTGAACACGGCCATCGACTGGCCGGTTACATTGTCGGTTGTTGTGCCATCGCGTTGGTCGTTCTGCTGTTTCGGACCGAGCCCAGACGCTGGCTGCGTTGGCTCGGCGTGACCGCGTTGGGACTGATCATTGTTCAAGGCCTCATTGGTGGATTCAGAGTCCGGTTGAACGAAATCGTCGGTGCAGACCTGGCGATGACTCACGGCACGTTTGCGTCGGTCGTGTTTTCAACGCTGGTCAGCATCGCCATTTTCACTTCGAACCGTTGGCGCCGGCTAAGCATTCCGGTCGACATAACGCCGTCGATGAGTCGCTTACGTCGAATGTCGTTGTTCGTCGTCGCGCTGATTTTCGGACAGATCATGCTCGGATCAGTTCTTCGCCACCAATACTCTACACTCGGCCAGCGAGGGCATCTCTTGATGGCGTTCGCCGTCGTGTTCGGCGTGGCGTGGCTGGTTTGTGCGATTCGTTCCTCGGACTTTTGTTCGCAGTGGAGCCGAAACGCCGGCATCATGTTGGCTGGATTGATCGGGCTGCAACTATGCCTTGGAATCGAGGCGTGGATGGTGAAATACTTCGTCCCTTCGCATATGGCGGTTCAGGCATTGGTTCGGACGAGCCACGTACTCGTTGGTTACCTGAGCCTTGCCACCGCCGTGGCAGTGGCAATCGGCGTCTACAGTAGCGATGCCGAGACTGGCGAAACCGATTTGGTGGAACATTGGAACGCCGCGGAATGAAAACAGCATCCACACTGATTCCTGAGGCGACGCCGCTAAGCCGCGGCCGGTTTGTCGACTATGTCGAGCTCACGAAGCCGCGCGTGGGGTTGCTGGTGTTGTTTACCGTGGCGGCTGGAGCGATGTTGGCGGCCGGAGGGTTTCCCGATCCTGCCCTGCTCTTTCATGCCGTTTTAGGCACGGCATTGGTCGTAGGCGGCGCCAGCGCGCTGAATCAACTACTCGAACGCCGAACCGACAGTCTCATGCAACGGACGGAAAACCGGCCGCTCCCGGTAGGACGATTACAACCCCTTGAAGTAGCGGCATTCGGTGCAACGCTTGGCATCTTCGGCGTTGCTTACCTCGCGGTCACTTTGCCGAACCCGTTGGCCGCGATTTTGGCGGGAGTCGCATTCGTCAGTTACGTCTTTGTCTATACACCGCTCAAAAGGCTAACCACGCTTAACACCCTCATCGGCGCCGTACCGGGCGCGCTGCCGCCGCTCATCGGCTGGTCGGCCGTGACGGGGTCTCTGGATGCCCGTGCCGGTGTGCTGTTCTTGATCGTGTACTTGTGGCAGGTGCCGCACTTCTTGGCGATCGCCTGGATCTACCGCGACGAATACGCCCGCGCCGGCATGCAGATGCTGACCGTTGTGGACAATCACGGAACAATGACCGGCCGGCAGATGGTCTCCTATTGCCTGGCTTTGATTGCGGTAAGTCTGCTGCCGGCCTTCTGGGATACACCCAACCGAATGTACTTGTTGGCCGCCCTCGCGATCGGCTCAGGTTTTTTGTGGTGCTGCGCCCGATTTAGCCGTCGGCGCACCGACATTGAGGCTCGCATGGTCCTACGTGCCTCATTGATCTATCTCCCTGTGTTACTCGGAGTGCTGCTCGTTGACCGGACGTTTAGCAACTGACAACTGACAACTGACAACTGACAACTGACAACTGGAATCTGATATGGCACACGCAGTGATGGAAGAACACCCGCCGACCCACATGGGGCTTCCCATCAATCATGGCAAGCTGGCGATGTGGTTGTTTCTCGTTACGGAAATCATGTTTTTCACGGGCCTGATCGGCGTTTACATCATTCTGCGAAACGGCCAGGCCCGTGATCAATGGCCGACACCGCACGACGTTCATCTCGTTGAGTGGATCGGCGCATTCAACACGTTCGTGCTGATTTGCAGCAGCTTGACCGTCGTGTTGGCGCACTACGCGATCGGCCGCGGCGATGCGAAGACGGCCACGATATACATGGGCGTTACCCTCGCCCTCGGCGCCGTTTTTCTCGTCGTCAAGGCGTATGAGTATAACTCGAAGTTCCAGCATCAGATTTTGCCGGGCAGAATCTTCGAACGTCTCGACGGTCCAATGGGAGAGCGTTACGTCGACCATGTCCGCGAACGACTGGACGATATCGTCAAGAACCCGGGCCAGCTTCATTTCGACAAGAAGGAACAAGCCGTAGCCGATTGTAACGCACTCTTGGCACGTCTACATGAGATGAGCGTGCCTCAGGTTTTCAGAGCGGTTCAAGGCACGGAAAAGCTGCCGGCCCATCACGACCCAGCCCACGCCGCGGACACAAACGCCCCGTTGCTGGTCAAGTATCCGGATTTGCCGATTCAGCACGTTATTCCCTACGGAAACCTATGGGCCTCGTGTTATTTCGCTATGACCGGCTTTCACGCGCTCCACGTTCTCGGCGGACTTGTGGTGTTCGTCGTCATTCTGTGGATTGCCCTCCGCGGCCGGCTTGGCAAGAAGCACGAGAGCATGATTGAACTGACAGGCCTTTACTGGCACTTTGTCGATATTGTGTGGATTTTCCTCTTCCCGTTGCTTTACCTGGTGTAATGGAGTCGGAGCCGTCGCATGACCGAGCATAATACCGAAGCACACGTTACCAGTACCCGCCCGTACCTGATTATCTTCGGCGCCTTGTGCGTCTTTACGCTGATTTCCTTCGTCGTCAACAACCAGGTTACCAGCGGCAATCTGTCATCCACGACCGGATTCATGCTCATCCTGGGCGTCGCCGTCATCAAAGCCATCCTGGTTGCCACCTATTTCATGCACTTGCTTTTCGACTGGGGACGGCTTTATTTCGTCATCATCCCCGTTTGCATCATGGCAACCATGTTGGTAGTCGTCCTCCTGCCGGACATTGTGCTGGCGTGGGGACATCAGAATTGAGCGCATGTCTCGTTTGGCGTGTTTATTGTTGCTCGCCGCGATCTCGATTCCGCTTTTCGCCGGCTGTCAGCCCGACCGCGAAGCCCTTGGAACTATCGCCGATTTCACTTTCACGGATCAACTAGGTAATCGTCGAAGTCGCGCCGACCTTCGTGGAAGCGTCTGGGTCGCGTCATTTGTCTTTACCCGTTGCACCTCGGGCTGTCCCCAACTCATCAGCCAGGCATTGATGGATCTGCAACGCGACTTCGCTAGCAAGAAGGACGTTCATATCGTGTCCTTCACGGTCGATCCGGAACATGACACTCCGGATGTCCTTCGCGCCTTTGCCGAATCGCACGGCTCGGAGCCAACGCGCTGGTGGTGGCTAACGGGAAATCGCGAGGAACTGTATCGGCTCATCCGAGAAAGCTTTTTCTTGGCCGTCGAGGAGAACCAGGGCGAAGCGCGCACGCCCGGCAACGAATTTGTTCACAGCACTCGGCTCGTGCTCGTGGACCGCCGCGGACAAATTCGCGGATTCTTTGAGGGCAGGCCAACCAATGACCGCGGCGAACCCATCGGCGAATTGGCGGAACTGAAGCGCGCGGTCGACGAAGTTCGCGGCTTCCATTTTCCGACACTGAACGCGACTCTCAACGCGATCAGCACCGTCCTTTTGATCGCCGGGTACTTGGCAATTCGGCGTCTGCGGGTTCGCATTCACATGACATGCATGCTGTCGGCCCTCGGCGTCTCAGCACTGTTCCTCGCATCCTACATCTACTATCACGTCGCCGTCCGGCTAGGGCAATCGACTCGATATGCCGGCGACGGGCCCGTGCGAACATTGTATTTTCTGATCTTGGTCTCCCACGTTATCCTGGCAGCCATCGCAACGCCGATGGCGCTCTTCACGGCGTACCAGGCCCTCCGCGGCCGATTCGAGCGCCACCGCCGGATCGCCCGCTGGACTTTGCCGATCTGGCTCTACGTTTCTGTGACTGGAGTCGTGGTGTACTGCATGCTCTACCAGCCCTTTCCAGGTCGGTGAGGCATGATTAGAATAGCTCAGCCATGAAACTGGTACGTGTCATCATCGTGTGCCTCGCCCTGATGGGCGCCACTCCCGCGCTTCAGGCATGCCCCATGTGCCAAGAGGCCGCCGGTTCGTCGCAGACGGACAAGGATGATGCGTACTACCAGGCCCGCGCGTTCAATCACGCCATCTATCTGATGGTAAGCATGCCGTATTTGTTGCTGGCCGGGGTGGGCTTCCTCATCTACCGGAGCGTTCGGCAATCCCGCGTTGTCGACATCACGGCGCCAGAAGATCTTTGAACTCAAAGCGAAGCGGCAGCTTCTCGATTTTGGCTGGCGTCCGATACATTATCTTCCAGTCTTCCGGTTTTCCCAGCGTTAGCGACTTATCCTCGACAAAACGATAGGTGACGATGGCCGTCTTGCCGGTGGAATCGTCGACGGAGTAACCACCGTTGGGCGGAAATTGACGCTTGCCGTCCTTGTGATGGAGCAGAATTTCATTGTTACCAAGCCAGGACTCGAAGCTCTCGAAGTCCGGGGTGTCGTCCGGGTAAGTCAGCTGCACGCGGACCGTCCACAGAGTTTTTGTCGCCTTGAACTCGTGCAAGCTTGCCGTGACGCCGTCTTTTGATTGGCTCTGCGGTCCAGGCTTGTCGGATTCGAACACGAAATCCAAGGTGCGCTTCGAACCGAGGACCGTGTAACTGCCTTTCAGTAGTTCGATCTTCGCTGCGGGCTGCGTCGGCGCCTCGACCCGAATCGGAATCTCCATCCGGTCGGGATTCGGAATTCCGATGCGCCCGGTTCCAGGCGAGATCGGCTTGAGGACCGTTTCGTTGTCTACTTTGACGACGAGTTCATCCGGCTGCGTGTAGATGAATAGTGGCCTGACGCCTGGTTCCGACGCAACTTGTAAATGGATGGTCCAGGTGTGAGTCTTTGCTTCCAGGTCGCGGACGGCAACGAGCCGCTTCACAGTGGTGCGGAAGTCGCCGTCCGGCACACTGTTTTTGTCGGCTGCCGCGAAGAGGACGGCCAGGACAACACCGAGGCATGAGAAATGAACAGCATTCACGTTGATCCAACAATCTCCAGGAATTGTGCGGCGAACTTGGGGCCTTTGCCCTCGTCTTCATGCTTGAAAAACACGAAAACCTCTTTCCACTTTTGGTCACGGATGCGCTTGGCCCACTCCCGTAGGTCTTTCGGGCTGTAGTCGCCTTCGCGAAGGCGCACATAGCCCCAGTCGGCCGTGGCAACGAACGGGACTTCCAGATCATTATCCGCCTCGGCGACACAGAGCGCCGTGTGATGGGCCCGAAGCGCGTCCAACACTTCGTCATCAAACCAGGAGGCGTGGCGAAACTCGAAGGCCGCACGCCGGTCCTTCGGAATTACCTCGAGAAAGGCATTCAAGCGCGGCAAATCCTTTTTCATTTGCGGCGGAAGCTGGAACAAGAATGGGCCTAACTTCTTACTGAGAGTGCCGGCCGTCTTCGACAAATATTCCAGCGAATCGCCGGCGTCTTTGAGTCGCTTGAAATGGGTGATTTGCTGCGATGCCTTGAGAACGAAAAGGAAATCGTCAGGAACTTCACTTGCCCACTTATTGAGCATCGCGACGCCGGGCATGCGGTAAAACGTGTTATTGATTTCGACTGTCCCGAACCGCTCGGCGTAGTATCGAAGCATCTGCTTGTCGGGCAGATCGGCGGGATAGAACGATCCTTTCCACTCCTTGTAGGAATAGCCGCTGGTGCCGACGAGGAAGCGCATCGAGTGATCTCCGCTTGGAATATCCTACCAACGTCCGTAAGTCGGGTGGGGAGAATCTCCACGCCAAGTCGTTACTGAGCCTTGCCTCGTCGCGTTTCGACGAGCTTTAGGAGGCGCTCAACGCACGGAATGAGGTCGATGCCTTGGCCAAGGACCGGAGTCCAGAGGTCGCCTATGCGATCCACTCGCTGTGGAACCGTGCGAATCGTGAATTTGGCCGGGTCTAGTCCCCGTCGCAACTCCGACCACTTGAGCGGTGTGGATACCGTTGCACCGGGCCAAGGACGTGCGGAGTAGGCCGCTGCCAGGGTCTTCCCTTGGCCGTTCTGGACGTAGTCCAAATAAACACGGTGCTGTCGCAGTGCCGGTTGACGAATGATGCTGGTTGAAGCGGGTAACTCTTGGTGCACTAGCCGGGCGACGATTTCGGCCAACTGCTTCGCCTGTTCATATTGATAGCGAGCGCCGAGGGGCACATAGACATGCAGCCCGCGCTTCCCCGATGTCTTACAGTAATTCGCGGCACCGGCTCGATCCAACAGACGATGCACGGACCGGGCGGTTTCGATGACCCGTTCATACGACACGTCCTCCGGGTCCAGATCGAGCACCACATAATCAGGGCGGTCAAGCGATCCCTGTCGAGAAAACCACGGATTTAGCTCGATGCAGCCCAGATTGGCCAGGTAGAGAAGCGTGGACTCATTCTGGCACAGAGCATAATGGATTTCTCGCCCGTCCTTGTCCGACGCGATCTTGACCGTCTGCACCCACGGAGGCGGCGGCTGGCGACTGACGTCCTTTTGAAAGAAATTCTTGCCACCAATGCCATCGGGGTGGCGATTAAGCGACATCGGTCGATCATGCAAATGGGGCACGATGATCGGCGCGATCTCGCGGTAATAGGCAATAAGATCCCCCTTGGTGTAGCCCTCATCCGGCCAATAGACTTTGTTCAAGTTTGTCAAACGCACGTTCGAGCTGGCAGCCGGGGTTTGTGGCGTTACACTAGTCGGCGAGGCTTTCACTTTTGAGTCAGCCGTTTTGCGTGTCATCGGTTTGTCGGCCTTTGGTGCAGCCGGTGGCGTGGCGACAGATGTCGCGACCTCACGGTGCACGGACTTTGCCGGTTTATCGTTTCTAAGTCCATGATAAACCGGCGCCCGCATACTTCCGTCGGGCGTCCACTCCTGAAATGACACTTCACATACCAATTCCGGTCGAACCCAGTGCGCCGGCGAGTTGGTCGCCGGTCGTTGGGCAAAAGGGCACGCCTTCTGAACCTGCGGCGTAAGCAGTTTGTGCAACTTCAGCAACTCTGGTTCGTCGAACCCGGTGCCCACGTGCCCGCAATAAACTAGCTTTTCTCCTTCGTAAACGCCGAGTACTAACGATCCCAAACCCTTGCGCGATCCGCGAGGCTCGGTAAAGCCACCGATGACCGCCTCCTGTCTTTGGGAGATCTTGATCTTCAGCCATTGGGCGCTCCGTGAGCCTTCGTGGTAAGGACTGTCCGCGCGTTTGGCAATGATGCCCTCGAGGCCCTGCGCTTCCGCCGCCGCGAAAAAAGCACTGCCGTCCTTCTCGATGTACTCGCTGAGGCGCAAGGAAGGACTGGAAGGAAGTACTTGCTTCAGGAGCTCTTTCCGGCGAAGCAGCGGAAGCTTTCGCAAGTCGTGGCCGTTGAAATAGAGTAAGTCGAAAACATAATAGACCAGCCGTCCCTTGCGAGTTTGTTGGTACTTCTGAAGCAGGTTGAAGCGCGGCACGCCGCGCTCGTCGAGAACGACGATCTCGCCGTCCAGGATCGCGTCCTGTCCGATTTGACGAAGTGCCTCGACAACAGGACCGTACTTCTCCGCCAGGGAGTTATGATTGCGCGAATACAGACGAACATGCTTTCCTTCGATCTCGGCAATCGCGCGATAGCCATCCCACTTGACCTCGAAGAGCCAACCTGATCGATCAAAAGGCGCGGATGCCAACGTCGCCAGCATCGGTCGAATGCCATGTGGCATCGGCGCCCGGGCGCCTCCGGGATGGGTAATCGCCGAGAGACACGCCGGCTGCGTCGTGAGGCTTGCCACTGCCGGTCCGACGCCGCGGTGATTTCGTCCATGGTCCGGCTCGATACCGCCGAGCGGTCCTCAGCCAACACATCCGTTTGGGTTGCAAATTGATCCTTCTTCTTGAGAAGGAGCCAGGCATTCTGCTCCCCCCGGCGCATCTTGACCAGGCCAAAGCCCCCACGCAGCTTTTTGCCGTCGAGCACCAGCTTGAGATCACCCTTGGCAAGACCGTCGGCAACCAGGCGTTCGGCCGCGTCACGGTCGGTCGCAGGCGGCACCGTGTAGACGCCTTCGTCCCAAACCATCACCGTACCTGCCCCATAGTTGCCTGCCGGGATGACGCCCTCGAACGAACGGTAGTCCAACGGATGATCCTCGACCATGACCGCGAGCCGTTTGTCGGCGGTGTCCAAGGAAGGGCCTTTCGGAACCGCCCAGCTCTTGAGCACCCCGCCGGCTTCGAGCCGGAAGTCGTAATGCAACCGCGACGCGGCATGCTTTTGGACGACGAAACGCAGCGGACCCGACGATTGGCTTGGTTTGCCCTCAGGCTCCGGCGTCTCGTCGAATCGTCGTTTGGCCTGATACTTTTCTAACGCCATAGCATCTCCGAATGCATCCCCCCATTATGGCTAAGGCGGCGCGTGGGAAGGGAGGCGGTTTTGCCCGAACGATAGGTGTAATCGATACGCATGTCCGTCTGTAACGATTCAGCTTTCGTGATCGACAGCCAATCTCTTGCAGGATCGGTTCGCCCTGGCCAAAATAGATGCGGGGCTTTGCCCTACGTCAGCTGCAAAACCTTCCCAGCATGTGATTTTCTGGCACTCGTTCATTTTGCACGGACCGCAAGGACGTACCCGTCCGTTGGGAGACGTTTATGGCTGCGCGATCCGCGTGGAAAGGGTTTCTCAAACTCAGCCTCGTGTCGGTGCCGGTCAAAGCCTATACCGCGACCGCCAGCGGCGGCGCCGAAATCCACCTCAATCAACTGCACAAGGAATGCCACAGCCGCATTCGATACAAGAAGACGTGTCCGGTCCACGGCGAAGTTTCCCAGGACCAGATCGTGTCGGGCTTCGAGTATTCCAAGGACCAGTATGTGATCGTGGACACGGACGAACTGGACAAGCTGCGTACGGAAGATGACAAGGCCATCAAGATTGACTCCTTCGTTTCCCCCACAACTTTTGACCCGATCTACTTCAGCGGCAAGAATTACCACCTCGTACCCGACGGCCCTGTTGGCCAAAAGCCTTACGCCGTGTTGGTCGAGGCCATGGCCCAGGAGAAACGCAACGCAGTCGCCAAGGTGGTAATGCACGGCCGCGAGCAGACGGTATTGCTCCGGCCGGTCGACAACATGATGACGATGTCCATTCTGAACTACGAGCATCAGGTCACCAAGGCGTCGACGTTCAACGAAGAGGTCACTAAGCAGGAAATCTCCGCCCCCGAACGCCAGCTGGCCAAGACGCTTGTCGAAACGGCAACCGCCAAGAAGTTTGATTATTCTGAATACAAAGATCTGTACACGGAGCGGCTTACGAAGTTGATCGAAGCCAAGGTCGCGGGCGAAGAGATCGTCACGCCGCCCGCACACGAGGAGGCGCAAGTAATCAACTTGATGGACGCCCTCCGACAAAGCGTGGAAAGAATGAAGGGAACCGGGGCCGCCGAGAAGGCCGCGGCGAAGCCGCCGAAACGCATGGCGCCAAGCAAAGGCGGCGAAGAGCGAGTTCGCAAACGCAAGTCTTCATAGGCGGTTGCAGTGATGGCCGAATCGGTCAAGGACGCCGGGACATTATTGGGCCAGCGCGTCGCATTCACCGGTAAGTTGGCGACGATGTCTCGCGCCCAAGCTGTCCGCATGGTGCGCGACTGCGGCGGAATCTGGTCGCCCTCGGTAAATCGCCGCACGACCATTCTGGTCATCGGCCAGGAGGGCTGGCCCCTCCGCGAGGACGGGCGCATTTCGCAGAAACTGGAACGCGCGAAAGCACTAACTTCGGTCACTATTCTTCGTGAAACCACGTTTTTCGAACAAGCCGGCATCGACACCGTCGTCGATCCAACCCGTCATATTTCCCTCGCTCGTCTAAGCAGCCTACTCAAAGTCCCCGGCCAAAAGATAAGGCAATGGATCGAATGGGGATTGATCGAACCGTGCGAGACCGTTCGAGACATTCACTACTTTGATTTCCGCCAGGTAAGCTGGGCGAAAACCCTTTGCGAGTTTTTGGAACAAGGGATTTCGGTCGAGCGCTTGCGCCGCAGCATCAAGCAACTGTGTCAGTGGTTGCCTGAAGCCGACGAGTCCTTGGCGAAGCTCAGTCTGTTGGAGAAAGAGGGCCGGCTCTTGGTCCGCTTACAGGACCAGCTCATCGAGCCCTGCGGCCAACGGACTCTCGACTTCGGAGATGAAGAGAATACCACGCTCACCGTTCCACTTGCAACCGGGCCTCAGACTGCCGCAGAGTGGTTCGCCCTCGGCTACCAAAAAGAAGTAGCCGACGAGTTTGCCGAGGCGGAACGCGCGTATCGTCAAGCGTTGCAAATGGGCGGCCCCGATCCGCAAACTTGTTTCAACCTGGCCAACGTCCTTTATGCCCAAGGCAAAAAGACCAGTGCCGTCGAGCGTTATTGGCAAGTGGTCGAACTTGACCGAACCCGAGCCGACGCCTGGAACAATCTCGGAAAGGTGCTTGAGGAACTTCGCGACCCGGAGAACGCGATCGCGGCTTACGAAGAAGCGTTGCGGGCCGACGCTCACGCCTTGGAAGCCCGCTTCAACTTGGCGGATCTGCTAGACGAACTTGGCCGTTCCGAGGCCGCGAGACAACATTGGCAGATATACATCCGCCAGGATCAAATCGGGCCGTGGGCGGATTACGCAAGGCGACGGCTGGCCTGATGTATGCAGAAAGCAGTAGTGGGCTAATCATTTGTTGATTCGTTTGCCTGGGCTTCCTCTTCCAGTTGCTTAATCACATCCGTCGCCCTAGGAAGATCAGATTCAAGAACATACACCCGAGGGTCACCCGCCCAGCCGGACACCATCACTTCGTAATCCTCATCTACACACGATTTGATACCCGCTTGCTCCAAAGCAGCCCGAATCAATGAAGCATGGATACTGCCGTTAGCTCTGGTTGCTTCAATCAGTTTGTCACCCATTTGTGCTCTCGGATGTTGCGAGGAAGTTCGAGCCGTAGTCGGCGCGGCACGCACTCGTCAAGCAGGATGCGCATTTGACACCAGCATCTGCTTCGCGAGTTCGAGAGCAGCTACCGCCTGTTCGCGGGTAACGCTGGGGAAGTCCTCCAAGAACTCATGGATAGACTCGCCCGCTTCCAGGTACTCAAGCAGGGTGCGAACCGGGACACGTGTGCCGACAAACACCGGTGTTCCCCCCAGAATGTCGGGGTCGCTGTGGACTATGGCTAAGCTCGCAGACATTTTCGTGCCTCCTTCCGGATGATTGTACCACGGCCATGACGCCCGGCGACGTCTCGCCTGACACGGAAAAAGCGTTTACCAACGACACTCGGATGCCAGCGCCCGGTCATGGATTTCCGTCCGGAGCTCCTGGGCCACGTTTTCGTCGAGATACGGGATCGCGATGTGGTGATTGGCGGCGCCGGCGCCGGCCGTGTCAACCCGCACGGAGGCCATGCGGTATCTACGGTCGAACGGCGATTGACTTTGCGCCACCACTTGGACCTTGTCGAACGTGGTTGCGCTCGTTTTTCGGTTGAGTACGCCGGAGCGGAAGACGATCCCCGTTGGCATGCGCGCATAGCCCATGCACTTGGCTGATTGAACCGCGAAAAATATCGCCAACCCGCCCAAGGGAACGACGGCCAACAGGCCCCACGGCCAGGCCACCGCGGCACACACGGCACTGACGATTAAGGCGATGCTCAAATTCCGCTTGAGCATTCGCGTTCGGGCTTTGGGGGCCAGCGGCTGCCACGCCGGGTTGGATAAGTCCACGTCGGGCTGAATCGCTCGCAACACATTCATCAATTCCGTCCGCGGTAGCAATGGCACGAGCCATTTCTGGCTGATCATCACATCTTCGTCCCCTTCGTTGCTCGTTGCGCCGCCCGATGCCGTTTCGACGCGGATGGAGACACGCCCCAGCAGGCGATGTAACACGGACTCATGAATGCTGACTAATTGGATCCGATGCCGCGGGACCATTGCGGCTCGGCGGGTCAGCAAACCGCAAGTCAGATGCAGGCCATCGCCAGTGCGAACCAACCGAAAATCATGGAGTCGGAGAAATGTCCAGACGATCGAAAACACCAGAATCGTGGTAATCGCGACCGCCAAACCCACAAGCACAATCAATGGAACGGAATACTGGCGCACGTTGTCCCAGATCACGGGAAACCATCCGTTTTGCTCGAGCCGATCGTATACGTCGAACTCCCAAGCCAGGCCGACGGCTACCGCAATGAGCGCCCATCCACGCCCCGAAATCAAAGCGAGCCGAAGCAGTTCGCTCGGACCGAGATGCACGAGAAGTTCCGACTCATCGCGACTTGGAACCGCTACGGCGCCGGCCAGGTCTGCGCCGCCGTCTGCCTCGCTGAGGGCGTTTCGGCGAACCAAAACTCGGGATCGCAACCTATCCACCGCAGCCAGCGACAGGGCATTGAGGTCCGCTTCCGGCTCCGATCCGCTTCCCGTTTGCAACCGAACGTGAGCCAACCCGAATAGACGATAGAAGAAACCCTGCTTGAGGTCGACGTTTTGAATCCGCGCCAAGGGAATATGCCGCTCTTTGCGAAAAAACAATCCCTCGTGCACGATAAGTTCCGTTTCGGTGAATCGATAACGCAGTGTGAAATAGCGTAAGAGACTGTAACCGGCTGCCGGGATGATGAGCAACATGAGCCACAGTTCCCAGGAATCTCCGCGGGACAGCAAGATCACGGCAAGGCCTGGAAGAATCAGCGCTTTGGCCAGGCCGGCTAAATGAAAGATGAGCGATGCCGGATGCAAATAGTGCCAACGGAGGTCGAGGCTTTCAGACGCCATCGCTTCCACCTCCACGCAACAGGAATTCGCGGATGGCGAGCGCCGTTTCATGGGCTAATCCATCGAGCTCAACGGACGAGTGCTCGGTTCCGGCCGTGAACAAAACAAGCTTGCCGATACCGTAGCGCCGGGCAAGCGGGCCTTGTGCGACATCGATATGCTGAATTCGCGAGCGCGGGACATTAATGACGTGCTTCCACCAAATCCCCCGCCGAATCTCGACACTGCGATCGCTAATCGCGTAGCTGGACGCCTCGTACCCCCGCATGGGTAGCCGAGCCATTAGAAAATGTAACGCGACCAACAGACCAACCGCGGCCACGCCAAGGACAATCTGAACCGGCGCAGGGAACCAGCCGAAAAACCACTGCACCACCAACCCGATCAGCAACACTGCCGCGAGAACGGCGGTGAAGATCCAAGTCTCAATCTGCTCGACGCGAATGAAGCGCGGATCGAGCTTGCGGAATTGTCCGTCCGAAACGGCAGGATTCACCGGCTCCGCCCTGGCCGTCGATGTGGAGGCGGGTTCAGTAGCATTGACGGCCATCGTTGCGGCTCTCGTTGGCTGCACCAGTTTCTCCGCTTGGCGGTGTGCAACTGCTCCACTATAGCAATTCGCCGGTCCAGCGAAACCATTTTAGGGGGCAAACGTAGCCCGGCGTTACCGGCCTTATACTTTCTTGAACTTGGATACGAAGGCGGCCCCCTGACCTGCCCGGTTGCGTCGCTTAAACGCGCCCGGTGTGGTCGGGAAGTCGCTCGAAGTGGTGCTCCCCGATTACGAAGACGTTGCCGCTGCCGTCCACGGCAATCCCGACGGTTCGGTGGGAAGCTGCAAGAATAATTCGACCAGGCTGAAAATGTCGTCTCAGACAAGGCGCGTTTCCTGAATCTTGATTGACACTAGATCGCCTCGTGTCTAAGCTCAGACGGCGGGGAAGCAATTCTATGAGTTCTTGTCATGACGGCAGTCGCAGTTCTTTTCACGTTCCTATGTTGGGGGACGTCGGCGATGAGAGCCGACGATCCGCCGCGCACCGACCCGCTGGGTGAGCCGCTGCCCCCGCGGGCGCTCGCACGCATCGGCACGAGTCGATTTGGGCACGCGGATCGGCTGGACCATGCGGCCTTTTCCGCGGACGGAAAGCGTCTAGCAACGACCTCGACGTTCACGGATCGTTCGGTCTGTGTCTGGGACATGGCTCACGGCAAGCGTCTCTTTTGACAGGAGCTGCCGGGAGATGAAGGCCCCTGGGCGACCGCCCTCTCGCGAGACGGCAAGCGAGTTGGCGCGGTATCGGTGCGTCCGACGATTGAACGGGACACGTTCGTTTATGTTTGGGAGGTCCAAAGCGGCGAGATGTTGCTGCGGATGCCGCTCGGACGATGGGACTATTCGCGGGCGGTGGCGATGGAGTTCGCGGCGAACGGGAATAGCCTTGCGCTGGCGGGCCCAAACCTCGTTGTGGTAGACGTCGCGGCGGGGACAATACGACACACCATCCCCGGACACAAGGACGGCGAGTGGTCCGTCTCGCATCACCCGACCAAACAATTGCTGGTATCCGGTGGCGACACACTGCGCTTCTGGGACCCGGTGACAGGGCAAAAACGCGGGCAGGCGGCGGGCCAACGAGGCTGGGCACTGGCGTTCGCGCCGAACGGCGAAACTCTCGCAGTCAGTTCGGGACAGGCCGTTTCATTGCGCTCGGTACACGGCTTGAAAGAAGTTGCCGGCCCCATCGAGCTTGGGCCGGCGCGCGCACTAGGAACGTTCAAGAGCACCGCACTGCGTTGTGCGTTTTCACCGGACGGAAAATCAGTGCTCGTCGGCACGCACGTGGGTGAATGCCGGCTGTATGACGTGGGGACCGGAAAGCTGCTGCACCAGCTCGCGGATGGGAAAGGATCGACCGCCGCGGTTGCCTTTGTGGACGGCCGAGCAGTAGCGGCCACCACAGGGAACCACGCCTGTTCCGTCCGCCTTTGGGATGTCGCCGACGGCGAAGAGTTGTTCGCCGAGCGCCGATTCGACGGAAACTGGACCATCGCATTCAGCCCGCACGGTCAGGTACTGATCTCGGGCGGCGACGCCGTGAACTTTTGGGATATTCGGACCGGCCGGCGAATTCATAACGGTGAACGCGATGCACGGATTCATCAGTTCGTGTTAATGCCAAACCGCGAGGAAGTCGCCGCCGTTGGCAGCCGAGTTTCGTGGTGGAACCTATCCGACGGTAAATTGCTCCGAACTCTCCAAACCAAGGCCGACTATAACTATGGCCCGCGCCTTTTTCCGGACGGTCGCACTTTGGCGGTTCCGATCATCGAATACGAGAACCGGGGAAACGACCCATTCAATCCGCTCATGCGCATGCGTGGCATCGCGCTGATTGATGCCGAGAAAGAAGTCGAGATCGGCCGGTTGGCGGCCACGTTGCCGTCACTTTCGATCTCGCCGGACGGACGTACGTTGGCGGCGTTCGGCAATGGAGTGGAGTTTTGGGACGCCATTCGCCAGGTGCGCTTTCACGAATGGGGTGACCGAAGCTCCGTTGGTCGAGTCACGTTCTCGCCGGATGGTCACTACGCCGCCATCAGTCAAGGTGAGCGCGTCACCGTCTGGGAAGTGGCCACGCGTCGGTCGCTGCGTTCCTGGAAGATCAGTCCCAACGACGTGCATGATGGGTATCCTGCGTTCGGCGTCGCCTCCGCGTTTAGCCCGGACGGCAGGTGTCTGGTCACCGGTACGCCACGCGGCCCGATCTACCTCTGGGACCTGGACTCGGGTGATCAGTTAGCGGCTTTTCGGGGTCACCTTGGCAACATCGCATCGCTGGCATTTCGCCGCGACGGGCGTGTGCTCGCTTCGGTCAGCGCCGATCGAACGGCACTTCTGTGGGACGTTGCGGATTGCATGCCGCCGATCAAGCGTGAACGGCTGCCGGCGGGCGAGGTCGATCGTTTTTGGGCGCAGCTCGCTTCGTCTGACCCGTCGGAAGGCCAGGAGGCGGTGGCACGCCTCAGCGCCGGCGGTGATGGAGTGGTGGCGGAACTCGGCAAGCGAATGACACCGAGTCCACCCTTGAACGCCGCGCGCCTGGCGAAACTCATCGACGACCTCGACAGCGATGCATTTCCTACTCGTCGTGCCGCGTCCGTTGATTTGGCCGCGCTCGGTGAACTAGCAGAACCGAAACTTCGGCAAGCGCGACTCGAAACCAAGTCGGAGGAAGTTCGCCGGCAGATCGACGTGTTGTTGGCGCACCCTGTTCACTGGTCGAATAACGCTCTGCGTCTGCGGCGGGCCATTCGTGTCCTGGAGCGCATCGGCGGCGACGGCGCGATCAAGACGCTTCGTCGCATGGCCAGCGGCGCCCCCGAGTCTCGAAACACTCATGACGCAAAAAGCGCCATTGAGCGAATGACGCACTGAAACTCGCTAGTGTACCCCAGAAAATCCAACTTGGGATCGGCTAGTTCCACAGTAGCGCGAAAGCTAGCAAACCCCGCCGATCAAGTCCACACCTGGTGCATGACAACCGCGTCTTAACGCCGCCAACATCGATCGACCGGAGGGAACGGGTTGAAACCTGTCCACCGCCCAACGGACGCTTTATCCATCCGCGTGCATGCAAAAAGCCCGGTGGCTTTCGCCACCGGGCTTTTCAAATAAATCCGGCGATAACCTACTCTCGCGGCGATTGCCACTACCATGGGCCCCAGGTGCTTAACGGCCGTGTTCGGAATGGGAACGGGTGTGACCACCTAGGTATGGTCACCGGAAATAAGCATAGTTGTCAGTTCTCAGTTGCCAGTTGTCAGCAAGAAAGAGCTTCTTACTGGCAACTGACAACTAGCAACTGACAAGTGTGTATATCAATTGGCAGCGACAAGAGTTGGTTCTGAATGAGCCAACTAAAGCCAGAGTGGAGAGCACCGCGTCCCTTGGTCCGGCGAGGCGGCCGAGGCCGGCTCGCCGAATGCGGGGAGCAGTCTCGCCGTCTGGCCATCTCTTCATTTTTTACATGAAGAGTGATCAGAGAAAAGGATCAATGCGGTCAAGCGTTTGGCTGTTAGTACCGGTTAGCTGAGAGCGATTGCTCGCCTTACACACCCGGCCTATCGACCTGGTGGTCTTCCAGGAGCCTTCGTACCAAAGGGGCAGGAGACCTCATCTTGCGGAGGGTTTCACGCTTATATGCCTTCAGCGTTTATCCTGGCCGTACGTAGCTACCCAGCGCTGCCGCTAGCGCGACAACTGGCACACCAGAGGTACGTCCCTCCCAATCCTCTCGTACTAGGGAGAAAACCGCTCAAGTCTCCTGCGCCCACAACAGATAGGGACCGACCTGTCTCACGACGGTCTAAACCCAGCTCACGTACCGCTTTCATTGGCGAACAGCCAAACCCTTGGGAGCTTCTCCACCCCCAGGATGCGATGAGCCGACATCGTACTAAACCTCCACGATTTCGCGTGGCGTAGACTATATCTTCATCCTGTCGTCGATCGTAGCTTTCGGCGACCATGATCTGACTTGGTGTGACAGGAGTCGGCGTGTTGCCTCGGTCTGCAGTCGAAGCCTTCCCTTTCGGGTCAGTCGTTACGGGGTCATCCACCATTGCGATCGAGATCGGAGTGCCCATCGTTCAGTCTCGACGGCATCCTGCACTGGCGGAGACTTCCCACGGTATTGCCGCGTGGCCTGCTGATTGTCAGCATTCACAGTCCACTGACGGGTTCACCGTTATAAGCCGATTTGTTGGTACACGGATTACTTCCGCAGCACCCCGATGTGTTAAGGTGCCAAACCTCCTCGCCGCTGTGAACGCTCAGAGGAGATAAGCCTGTTATCCCCGGAGTACCTTTTATCTGTTGAGCGACGGCCTTTCCATCCAGCACCGCCGGATCACTAAGTCCTGCTTTCGCACCTGCTCGACTTATCGGTCTCGCAGTCAAGCACCCTTCTACCTTTACGCTCGATGCCCGATTGCCAACCGGGCTGAGGGTACCTTTGAACTCCTCCGTTACTCTTTAGGAGGAGACCGCCCCAGTCAAACTGCCCACTTAGCACTGTCCGCCGCCCGGATTCACGGGACGGGGTTAGAATTCAAGCACAACAAGGCTGGTGTTTCAGCGACGGCTCCACCAGGTACCGGAGATACCCGGTTTCACAGCCTCCCAGCTACGCTACGCATGCTGGGCCTAAACCCAATACTAAGCTACAGTAAAGGTTCACGGGGTCTTTCCGTCTAGTTGCGGGTATGTTGCATCTTCACAACAACTACAGTTTCACCGAGTCGCTCGTGGAGACAGTGATCCAGTCGTTACGCCATTCATGCAGGTCGGAACTTACCCGACAAGGAACTTCGCTACCTTAGGACCGTCATAGTTACGGCCGCCGTTTACCGGAGCTTCGGTTGCGAGCTTCGCCATTACGCGGCTAACCCTCTTCCTTAACTTACCGGCACCGGGCAGGCGTCAGTCTCTATACCTCCGCTTACGCGTTCGCACAGACCTGTGTTTTTAGTAAACAGTCGCCAGATCCTTTTCACTGCGGCCCCCCGAGGCTTTAACACCCCCAAGGGCACCCCTTATCCCGAAGTTACGGGGTTATGTTGCCGAGTTCCTTCACGAGCGTTCTCTCGAGCGCCTGAGAATATTCATCTCGCCTACCTGTGTCAGTTTTAGTACGGGCACGTCTGCTTCGTCCGGCATCGGCTTTTCTTGGCTCTCGCTTCCGAGGACTTCGGGATCGTAAATGCCCTCGCCCTTGCGGGACGCCCACGTCTAGCAGGGCGATCTCCTTCCAGACAGCGTCCTGACGCCGTCGACCGTCCACAGGCTGGTGCAGGAATATTAACCTGCCGTCCATCGACTACGCCTTTCGGCCTCGTCTTAGGGTCCGACTAACCCTGGGCGGATTTACCTTCCCCAGGAAACCTTAGGCTTTCGGCGAACGGGATTCTCACCCGTTTTATCGTTACTCGTTCCGGCATGATCACTTGCAGTACCGTCCAGGGCTCGTTGTCCGTACCCCTTCGCAGGCTAACTGCAACGCTCTCCTACCGTAGTATTGCTACTACCCGCTGCTTCGGTATCATGCTTAGTCCCGTTCATTATCGGCGCAGGACTCCTCGACCAGTAAGCTATTACGCACTTTTTAAATGATGGCTGCTTCTAAGCCAACATCCTGGCTGTCTCAGGAATCCAACTTCCTTTCGCACTGAGCATGATTTAGGGACCTTAGCAGGCGATCTGGGTTGTTCCCCTCTCGACGACGAAGCTTATCCCCCGCCGTCTAGCTGCCGAGCTTGGTACAGCTGGTATTCGGAGTTTGGTTTCGAAGGGTAGCCGGGTAGGCCCCCTATTCGAATTCAGTCGCTCTACCCCCGCTGCCAACTACCTGCGACGTTAACCCTAAAGTTATTTCGGAGAGAACGAGCTATCTCCACGTTTGATGATACTTTCAATCCTCCACACAGCTCATCCCCTAGTTTTTCAACACTAGTGAGTTCGGTCCTCCATGAGGTATTACCCCCACTTCAACCTGGCCATGCGTAGTTCACGTGGTTTCGCGTCTACCGCCGCCAACTTGACGCCCTGTTCAGACTCGCTTTCGCTTCGGCTCCGCGGCAGAACGGCTTAACCTTGCTGGTGACGGTAAGTCGCCGGATCATTATGCAAAAGGCACGCCGTCAGCCCTTGCCGCTTGCGCGGCATAGCCGGGCTCTGACCGCTTGTAGGCATGTGGTTTCAGGTTCACTATCCTCCCCTTGTAGGGGTTCTTCCCATCTTTCGCTCGCGCTACTTGGTTCGCTATCGGTCGCCAGGGAGTACTTAGCCTTGCGGGATGGACCCCGCAGATTCAGACCCGCTTTCACGTGTCGGGTCCTACTCAGGTGCCGGATCGTCCGCTTTCCCCTGTCGCCTACGGGACTATCACCCGCTATGGTCGGACTTTCCAGAACGGTTCGGCTAGGGTACTCGCATTCTAAACACCGGTCCTACAACCCCACCGAGGACAAGTCCCGCTGGTTTGGGCTATTCCGCGTTCGCTCGCCGCTACTGACGGAGTCGCTGTTTGCTTTCTTTTCCTCCGGGTACTGAGATGTTTCAGTTCCCCGGGTTCGCCCCGTGCGCCTATGGATTCAGTGCACGGTAATTCGGGGATCCCGGGATCAACGCGCGTTTGACAGCTCCCCCGGGCTTATCGCAGTCTTCCACGCCCTTCATCGCCTCCTGGCGCCAAGACATCCCCCACACGCCCTTAGTAGCTTGGCCGCATTGATCCTGTCCTCTCATCGTCAGACCCGCGCTGCGCTTCGGGCTCGGACAAGAGAAAGGATTGCATTCCAGCTACGTGCCCACAACCGGATGGAAGTGGGCAGTAACGATCCATTTCTCCTAAGGGCTCATGCAGAGAATCACTCCAAACCCTAAGCGTGGTTCGCTTGCGCTTGCCACGCCGAGTTCTTGTGATTTTGCAACTCTTGCCGCTACCGAATTGTCAAAGAGCATCACCAGTCACGCCATCGCAACCGGGTTCCTGGTACTGGCCAGGAATCGACGCACGTCCAACATGCAGCGATTCGCAACCAGTAACGGCTTTAGATCGACTTATCCGCGCTCGAGATTCAACAATCTCAAAAGGGTATCGGAATTATTTAGCGACGGCTCATCAAACCGTCCACACGCAATCGCTTTTTTCTCAGTGGAGATGACGGGGCTCGAACCCGTGACCTCGTGGTTGCAAACCACGCGCTCTCCCAGCTGAGCTACATCCCCGCGCGCGAAACGATAAATCGATCGAATGGGGGTACTTGGATTCGAACCAAGGACCTCAGCTTTATCAGAGCTGCGCTCTAGCCAACTGAGCTATACCCGCTTCGTTCTCTACGGGAAATAAAAAAGCCAAACCGAATTTGGTTTGGCCCTATCCGTCCAAGCAGGTTAGATAGAGCGCCACCTGTCCTCGTTGGTATCGATAATCCGGTTAACCATAGACATTTTCCGGTAGTGTCGTAAGCGGGATTCTTCTCTGAGAATCAAGGACTCAGTAATTATAAAACTAGGCGTTACTGTGTCAACAGCGAATGAAACTATTTCATGAGCACCGCTTCCGGATTTCGAATCCTGCTTAGAGGAATGGAGGCTCAAGAAACGGAACAGGTTCGCGAGACACTGCAAAATGCCGGCCACGACGTGGACACTCTGGGCGATCGCTCGGACCCTTCGGCTCCTTACCACCTAATTATTGACGACGCCCATGTAGATTCGGGCCCGCACGCGTTCCGTGACGTGCCGATCTTAAGCCTGATCCCGGACTCTCTGACTCCAACTCGGCTCGCACGGTTCGCAGTCGGCGCACACGCTGTCCTCGCGCGGCCATTTACGTGCGATGAACTCCTTGCACAGGTGCGGCCGCTTTTGGCGCTCAAGGAACGGCTGGATGATCTGGCCGACAAAGCCAGCGAGCTACAGATCGCGAATCAACGGCTGCATCTCACCCATCAGCGTGTGAATCAAGAACTGGAGTTAGCGCGACGTATTCAACTCAGTTTCTTGCCGCAACTGCTTCCGGAAGTGCCGCGCGTGGGCTTTGCCGTTCATTACCGCCCGTGCGGCAGAGTCGGCGGCGACTTTTACGACGTGTTTCGGCTCGACGAGAATCATGTCGGCTTCTATGTGGCCGACGCCATGGGGCACGGTGTTCCCGCAAGCCTGCTGACGATGTTCCTCAAACGCGGGGTGAGGGCCAAGGACATCTTTCAGGGACAATACCGCCTCGTGCCTGCCGATGAAGTATTGGAACGATTGAATCGCGATTTGCTTGAACAGGGAATCGTCGAAGATTCATTCATCACGATGGTGTATGCACTGCTCAATGTGAGCGACGGCACCTTGAGCTTCTCGCGCGCCGGCCATCCTCATCCGGTGCACATCCCCGCCAATCGCCCCGCGCAACTTCTTGAAGCGCCCGGCAGCTTGCTCGGCGTCTTCGAGACTCACTTTACCGTTCGGACTTGTAAGCTGGAGCAGGGCGACAAAGCCCTGTTCTACACCGACGGAACCGACGCGGTCGCGTTCGAAGGTCAGGCCCCAGGGACGGAGAGTTTTCTCGCCTGTGTAAACGCTCATCGAGATAAGCCGATCGCTGAGCTCGTCGACCGTTTGTCGTACGACCTGTGTCACCGCGTCGAGCAACCCGACGATTTCACACTGCTGGGTCTCGAGGTCACCGGATAGCAGCGACTTGCGACATCGCCGGGATGCGGTATGCTTACGTCAGATGGACGAAGTTAAGAACTTACCTCAGCGCCCTGAGCGCAAAACTGGAATACAGGTTGCATTCTTAAGCCGGGTCGCAGACAATAGTAATTCTGCCGGCTAACTCCCCCCGCGTGCCTTCGTCCTTCGGAGATCACGATGATCAGATCGCATAGGAACGGGTTGATTTGGATCGGTCTTGCTGCGCTCTTGTGGTCAGCGGAAGGTACCGCCGCAGATGAGAAACCGACCAACGCGCCGGCGGCGGTCCCATCGGAAATCCAGGCACTCTCCATTCATCCTGACAAAGTAACGCTCAAAGGGCGCGATGATTCGCGTCAGTTGGTGCTGACCGCCAAACTGGCAAGCGGAGTGCTCCGTGACCTCACCGGAGATGTCGAGTACTCGGTTGCAGATCCGAAGATTGCCCGCATCACCGGCGCGGGGCGCGTGATGCCGTTGGCGGACGGCGACACCGAGATTACGGTTGCTTATGGCGATAAGTCCGCGAAGATTCCCCTTCAGGTTGGCGCGGTCGGTGCAGACCTAGCCATTAATTTCCCGAACCAAGTCGTTCCGATTTTCACCAAGCTTGGATGCAACGCGGGTGGATGTCACGGGAAAGCCAGCGGACAAAACGGCTTTCGCCTGTCGCTGCTCGGCTTCGAGCCGGATCTTGATTACACGACTCTCGTGAAGGAGTCCCGCGGGCGGCGTCTGTTTCCGGCGGCGCCGGACGCGAGCTTGTTGCTTCTCAAGGCGACCGGCACAGTGGCGCATGCCGGCGGCAAGCGCATGGAAGTCGGCTCGGATGAATACAACCTGATCCGGCGCTGGATCGCCGCCGGAATGGTGTACGGCAAGCCAACCGATCCGATGGTTACTCGGATTTCCGTTTTTCCCGAACATCGAACGATGGTTCGCGGAACTAAGCAACAATTCGCAGTGTACGCCCACTACAGCGACGGCGCCGTCGAAGACATCACGCGCCGTGCCCAATACGAGAGCAACGACACAGAGATTGCCACCGTCGACACGAACGGTGTAGTTCAAACGCAGGCCCTGAGCGGCGAAGCCGCAGTCATGGCTCGGTATCAAGGCCAGGTCACGGTTTTCCGCGCCACGGTGCCGTTAGGCGACAAGATTCCCGAGTATCAATTTCCTATTCAGACGGCGGTAGATCAGCACGCGCTGCGAAAGTGGCAACAACTCGGATTAGTGCCGTCCGATATATGCACCGACGAGCAGTTCATTCGACGTGTTTCGCTCGACATAACGGGAACGCTGCCGGTGCCCGCCGAGGTTACGGCGTTTGTTGCGGACAAAGACGCGAAGAAACGGACAAAGTTGATCGATGCGTTGTTGGAGAAGCCCGAATACGCGTTTTATTTCGCGAGCAAGTGGGCAGACATCTTACACGTGAAGCGGAAACAGCAGCCCAATGCGGCCGAAGGGACGTTTGCTTTTCATCACTGGATCCGAACGTCCATCGCGTCCGATAAGCCGTATCGGGATTTTGCGCGAGATACTCACGGCCACCGGCGACGAAGTGAAGCATCCACCGACGGTCTGGTACAAGGAAATCGTCAACCCGGAACAGTTCGTCGACGATACATCACAGGTATTTCTCGGTATGCGCATGGCGTGCGCACAATGCCATCATCACCCATACGAGAAATGGAGCCAGGACGACTATTGGAGCTTGGCGGCGTTCGTGGGTAAGCTCGGCCGAAAGCAAGTAACCGGACCGAGCGCCAGTCCGAATCCGTTCAATCAAATGCAAGTGGTCTTCCACCGGCCGACCGGTGGCATCTCGGTGCGCAACAAGCGAACCGGACAGCCGGCGGTGTTAAAGCCACTTGACGGAAAGCCGATGACGGACGACGGCAGCGAGGACCCGCGACAAAGACTGGTTGACTGGATGGTGGCCCCGGAGAATCCATTCTTTGCCCGCGCCGTGGCCAATCGCTACTGGGCGCATTTCTTTGGTCGCGGGTTGGTCGACCCGCTCGATGACATGCGAGTAACGAATCCGCCTTCCAATCCCGAACTCCTGGACGCGCTCGCCAAAGACCTCGTCGATCACGGCTACAGCCTCAAGCATCTCATCCGCACGATTTGCAACAGTCGGACCTATCAGCTTAGCTCGGCGCCGAACGAGTTTAACAAGCTCGACAAGCAGACATATGCTCGGTTCTACCCGCGGCGGATGAGTGCCGAAGTGTTGTTCGACGCGGTCTGCCAGGTGACGGATAGCCCGGCGAATTTCAACGGCCTGCCGCAGGACAAGAATGCGCCGCGCCGGGCCATCATGTTGCCGGACGAGTCATTCCAATCGTACTTCCTCGACGTGTTCGGAAGACCCCAACGGATGAGCGCGTGCGAATGCGAGCGGGTGAGTGAAGCCAACCTTGCCCAAGCACTTCATTTGTTGAATTCGGATGAGGTACAGAATCGCCTCGTCCGCGCCGGCGGCAGAGCGGAAGTTTTCGCCAAAGATTCACGACCCGATCCGGACAAGGTTACCGAACTCTTTTATTGGGCGTTCGGCCACAAGCCAACCCCGGAACAACTCACCCTCGCCTTGGAGCGGATTCAGCGCCACGCGCAGAACAAGAAGTTAGCGTACGAGGACATCCTCTGGGCGCTTATCAACACCAAAGAGTTTGAGTTCAACCAGTAACCCACCTCCCTTTCACCTTAGATGAACGGTGGCACAGCCTTTCCTAAGACGATCCGTCTGTAGCGGCTTGTTAGTTTAGGCAAATCAGGAAATATCGGAAAAGTGTGTTGCCGGCCATCAGATGCGGCATAAAATTCGCAATTCCACAGAAACGCTACGAATCAGTTACTGAATTTTTTTGCACCTACTGGGAGGATGACTCGCATGAAACACGCACTGGTCTTGGCTGCTGCGCTGGGGGTTTTCTCGTTCGCGGCCCCGCAGGCGGACGCTTTCGGACGCCGTTCGCGCTGTGGCGGGAATGATTGCGGTGCGCCGGTAAGCTGCTGTGAACCGCAACCCTGCGCCGGCCCGGCGTACATCGAGAAGACGGTCACTGCGTATCGGCCGGTCTACAAACAAAAGACCGTCCCAACGGAGATTCGGAAAATCGTCAGCAAGGTGGTCGAGGAGCCGTTCAAGTACACAGAAATGGTCGCCGAAGTTACGCCACAAAAGCGCACCGAAACGTACTACACCCAGCAGATGAAGGAAGTTCCCTACAAATACACGGTCATGGTTCCGGTGGTCACGCCGGAAAAGCGCACCATCAACTACTTCACGTGTGTCCCGGAAAAGGTGACGAAGGAAGTTCCCGTCTGCCGAGTCGTCCCCGTCAAAGTCGTGGACCCATGCTCCGGCTGTTGCTATACGGTTTGCAAGCGGGTCACCGAGATGCAGACCGTGACCTGCACGGTCATGAAGCCGGTGCCGCAAACGCGCGAAGTCACGATCAATGTCTGTAGCTATAAAGCCGAGGAGAAGACGGGCACTCGGCAGGTTTGCGAGACCGTGCCGCAGACGCGCGAAGTCACCGTGAACGTGTGCAACTACAAGCCCGTTGAGCGGACGGGAACGCGGAAACGGTTGGTTTGCGAGACTGTGAAGGAAACCGTGGATGTCACGCAGACCTATTGCGAAATGGAATCGTACCAAACCACGATTCGCGTTCCGACGGGCGCTTGCGGCGACTCGGGTTGCGGTTACGATGAGGGTTGCCGTAGTCGTCGCAAATGCGGACTTCTTGCTCGGCTGTGCGGTCGGTAACTAGTTGGTCAAACTTCAAACAATCCCAGGGGCGAACCCATCGGCCCTGGGATTCTTTCTTTTGCAGGGCTGCCCCTTGCGAACCCCTGGCCGTGCGCATAAGACCTCTGTGAGCAAGTGTGGTGACGGTGGATCCCGGCGCCACGGAAACCCATCTATCACGTCGAACATCGTGGAGGAGTCGAAAGATGCAGAAACTGCGATTTCTTAGCTTGGTCGTTGCCGTCCTGCTGGTAGCGGGACCGTTGTCGGCCGACGATGCGGCAAGCACCAAGGCCATCATCGACAAGGCGATCAAGGCGTCCGGAGGCGCCGAGAAACTCGCCAAGTACAAGGCCATGACTTGGAACGAAAAAGGGATGTACTTCGGAATGGGCGAGGGCGTGCCGTACACCGGCAAATACTCCGTTCAATGGCCCGACAAGTTCCGCATGGAGATCGAAGGTGTCTTCACCATCGCGCTGAACGGCGACAAAGGCTACATGAATGGCGAAGAGATGGAAAAGGAACAACTGGAAGAGCAAAAGGAAAATCACTACTCCGGCTGGGTCAACACTCTCCTGCCGTTGAGTGATCCCAGCTATAAGCTCACGAGCATTCCCGAGACGAAAGTGAACAACCAGCCGGCAGTCGGTGTCAAAGTGAGCAAGGCCGGCCATCGCGACGTGCAGCTTTTCTTCGACAAACAAACGGGCCTGCTGGTCAAATCCGTGGCGAAGGTCAAGGCGGCCGAGGCGGGCTTCAAGGAAGTTGAACAAGAAAGCTTCTACGAGAACTACAAGGACGTGGACGGACTCAAATCGCCGATGAAAGTCGTAATCAAGCGAGAAGGGAAGCCGTTTGTTGAGGCGGAACTTCTGGACATGAAGCGAATGGAAAAGCTCGACGACAAGGTATTCGGCAAATAGTAACCACCTCCGTTTCCAAGCTCACGGGCCCCGGCTCGTGAGCTTGGCGGACGCACACTATTCTTCCCAGTCGACGTCCCCCCACAAGATTGTCTTCTCCACGTCTCCGTGCCGTAGTCCGTCTTGCTCCTCATCGCTGAGGGGCGCGAGAGTCTGCAACCGATGAACCAACAATGGTCTCCCAATTGGCGGGAGTAGCGCACATGCGCGGTAAGTATGCCGGAAACACCCGCGCCTCGTTTTTGAAGCTGCACGGCCAGCATGGTATTGGCCTCGAAAGGCCTCATCATGATCAAGCCGATTCCGCGGCTGGAAAAATCGCGGATGAAGCCCGGCAACGCCCGAAAGCTCGGTCGCGCCAGTAGTCGCACCGGCCGGATGTCTTCACATGAGCTACGATCACCAGTTCGCCGCTCATCGAGGGCGCCAAGTTCGACAGTGTCCGAGTCAGATGCGTTCGGTGCTACATTCATTCCTTAGTCTCGTTGGATCAGAATCCCGTGGCAGGGAGCCGCGATGGCTCGTAACGGCAGGTAGGCTTCCAATCGGGAGAGTCGAATTCGCCGGCTGCGTCCGCCGGAACTTTTCGATTTGGAACGAGTTACTTTTCGGCAAGCAGTTTTCGCTGGTAATCCAGTCCCGCAAACACAGGGCCGGCCAGCTTTTCCCGATACTGTTTCTCCCGTTTGTCGTCCTTGAATTCTCGAAACAGTTGGATCAGATGGTAAACGGCTCGGGAGTGTTCTTGCCGGTTCGCATGGTAGACGACATCCACCCAGAGATAGGACCACATGGCGTCACGCGGCTGATTCGCCAGCCGGTGACAATCTCCCAGCGTGTTGAAGGCAAGCGCCTTCCACTCGGCTTCCGAGGTCTTTTCGATCATTTGTTCGATGTTCTTGATCGCGTCGTCGGCCTTTCCTCGGCCCGCTCGACATTCTTCAACCAATAGGCGGGCGCGCAAAGTGTGCTCGTCGTCTAGCTTGTCATCCTTTATCAGGCCTTTGAGCTTCGTTTCCGCTGCATCAAGACGCCGGGCATCGACGAGAATTCTTGCGATCTTGAGTTGGCAGTCCTTGGCGAGCTCGGCGTCGAGATTGGGAGTTCCCGCGAAGTCTTCGTGCGTTTGTAGAGCCGCGTCGATTGATCCATCTCGCACATGAAGCGCCGCCAGCAAGTGGGCGGCACGGTAGCGTTGCCATGCCTGAGGATGGTTACGCTGGAATTCCGTCAACGCCGCGATGGCATCACGGCCAGACGACGCCGGCGTCGACTCAACGGCTTTCATACGCGCCAGCTTGTAGTCGATGTGGCGTTTCGCGTTGTCGGGCAAACCACCCTTCAAGAGCGCCTCGTATCGTTTGACGGCTTCCTGTGTTTCTTGTTTCCGAACCTCTTCCTTGACGGCCTTGTCTGCGGCGTTCTCGTGGCTGACGGCGTTGCGATACTCCACACGAAACGTGGGAGACACTTCGTAGACGACGTCAATCACGTCATTGGCGGGTATCGTTCGCGTCCCGGCGGTCCCTGCCTTGAGCGTGATTTGGCTCGGATTCTCCGACTGTATCGACCCGGTAACCTTCGCTTCCTTTTTGGCCGCACGATCCAGGTAGGTAATCTCATCCTGACCGTGCGCTGCACGTCCGAAAACGGCGCAACCGAGCAGTGCACTCCAGACAAAGCCGCTTGCTGAAATTCGCTGGTTCATTTGGTGTTCCGCATTAGTTCTTCGCAGGCCTTCTTGAATTCCGGCGCTCGCTCCTGGAGCGATTCGTAGCGGGACAAGAGTTCCTGACTACCCATGTCGTGTTTGATTCTTTTGAGTTTCACAAACCAATTGGCCGCCTTTTGAACGTCGTCGTTCTTTTTTCGGGCGTCGGCCGTCGCCGCGGCGCCGCTACAGAGGCAATAAACGACGTGGTAGTAGCATTCGTAGTACAAATCCTTCAAGCGGGCGTTTTGTTCCATTTGAGGCCGGACGGTTGTCATCAGATCGTTCCAACCACGAGCCGCCGCCTGGTATTCACCTTTGTCCTCCCACAAGCTCAAGAGTTCCTTTTTGACGTCGGTGCTTTTCTTTCCCCAATCCGCCTTCAGGATGTCACGAAGCTTGTTTTGTGCATCGTCGAAACGCCGTGCCAGCCGTAGCTCGCGCGCGTGCAGCAGTTGGAAAGACTGGTATGCCGTCTCTTTCTCGGGACTCGCCTTACCATCCCCGCTGGACGGCGGCGGAAGGCGACCGAGAAAGTCTGCTGCTTGGGCGTGGTTTTCCAAGAGTGAATAGCTGAAGGCCATAAACCGAACCATTTCCGGAGATCGAGTTTCCACCGATTCGAGGGCCATGGCGTTCAGGAACTTGTCAAAGTTCTCCCGGGCGCGCTGCAGGTCCGCGGCGCCGTCGCTTCCTTTCTTTCGAAGCTCATCCAACCGCCCGCCTACCAGAGCGAGAAGTTCGTTCGTAACCGTCGATGTTGCTTCCAGGTCGCTCTGTGTCTTGTTATCGAGGATGTTCTTGAGAAGATCTTCGGCCTCCTTTCCATTACCGCTCTGAATTTGAGACCAAAGTGCGAGACTTTGGATCAATCGAACGATCCGCGTGTCCTTTAGATCGGAGAATTTGTTCTCTTTGATTTGGCGGACAATGGGATCCAGCAGGCTGATGACCTCGGCATGACGGCCGGCCCGGAAATGCACATCCGCGCGCCCGGCCTGAGCATAAACCGGCAAACACTTCAAAGTCGGCTCGATCTCGCTGAGCATCGCCGGGTCCAAGGTCGGCTTCGCAACAGCGTATGTCTTTTCCAACTGCTCGGCTGTCCGGCCCAATTCTTCGAAGCGCTTATTGGCAAACAGGAGCTTGGCCAATTCAAGTTTCCCATTGAAATACACGGCGGCGCTTCCCGGGTCGGTGTGATCGATGGCCTCCGGAATCCGGGTCAATGCCTCGATCGCCTGGTCTTGGTACGGCGGATTGCCTTCAGCCGGCTGTGCGTTCTGCTTGTGCGCTTGCAGGGCGGCGTACGCCAGGCGGTATTGGCAGATCGCATAGTTTGCGTAAGTGGGCGCCACGCGACGGAACGCCTCAATGGCTTCGGCATGCTTTTTCTGCCGGATGGCGATGTTGCCGACGTGAAACCGGGCGTGGTCCGTGGCTGGATCGTTCGGCCAGAGCTTTTCCATGCGTTCGGCAAGGCGGTGAAGCCGCTCTTGATCAACAGTCGCCGATCGGCCGCCGTTGGCTTCCGCTTCGGCCAATAATTGCGCATATGCCTCGATGGCACAGCCGGACGCCAGGCTGGCGCGGTTGGATTGCGAATCACGCCGTGCGAGTTCCTCACCGAGAATCGCGGCGCGAAACGGGTCGCCCGTTTCGGTCAGGCACAAGTACGCAAGCGTGTACTGCGCTTCATCCCGGTCCGAAGCGGGCGTCGATGCGTCGGCGAGATCGAGCGCGCGCTCCAGGGCCCGCACCAAATCCTTTAGTCGTTGGTCACGCTTCTTGCTCTTCTCTTCTGTTTTTTCACCTTTCGACGGTGATTGGTCCTCCTGGGTCCGCTGATAGATTTCCACCTGGGCTCGCAACCAGCACTCCTGAAAATCCTTCAGTTGGCCGATGTCTCCCTTGGTGCGATCAACCGAACGCGTATACACGATCCCCAGCCGGCGCTCCCGCGCCGTGCGGGCAAACTCGGTCGTCGACCGTTCCAACACGCCGTAGGATCGTTCCGCTTCGTCGAGGAGTCGCCGCGAGTCGGATGGAGACTTCTTTTTCGCTTGATCGACGGACGCTTCGGCAAGCTGAAAACGCACGCTGAGCCCCTCCGGCGTGTCGGCATGGGCCTTGTAGTCGTTGAGCCACTGTTCCGCCTCCTTGAGCTTCACGGCACTCGGATCTTTCGTTTCGCCGTCCTTCTCGATCACGAGTAGTCGGAAGTAACGGGCCAGGCGTTTACCCTCGGCAGCGGCGGGATTTTTTTCGTCAATGACGGTTTGCAGTTCCCTTTTCGCCGTGCGATAGTCCTGCGTTTCGAACAGGCATCGGCCCAACCATGCCCGCGCCTGCCATGCAATCGGCAAATTGCGATCTCGGTCGGCAAGCTGTTTTAATACGGTCACGGCTTGCTTGGCCGCTTCGGTGCGGGCGGGCGACAAGGTGTCGTCGAAGGCCGCGAACAGGTTAATCAAGTTGATTCCGTGATCCAATTCGGCGTTCTGTCGGATCGGGCTCAGTCGCTTGCGCTCGTCATCGGGCAGATCGGGTGACTGCAGCTTCGTATCGATGGATTCGAGCAATGAGCGGAATTGAGCCGCGGCTGCTTCCAACTGGGCTCGTGCCGAGTCGAGCAATGGTTTGCGGGTCGTCGCCCGATCGGCTGCCGACGCCTGATCGAACGATTGTTTCGCGAGTAATGCGGCAATCCGGGCAATTTCGAGGCGTACTTCGGTGAGGCGAGGAGTCTGAGGATTCTTGGCGATGAAGTCCTGGTACTCAGCGCCGGCTTGCTTGAGGAGCAGCACGCAACGTTGGCGGTCGGGTTCGCTTTTGCCAACCGCCGCGCGAGTGAGTGCGATTTCCAAAGGCAAACTTCGTGCAATGTCAGGCGGGAGCGGCTTTCGGCTCAGACCCTCCAGGTACTCCAATGCCAAATCGGCGTGACGACGTTGGCGCAGACCTTCCACGAACTCAAGGTGCGGTCGTTGTCCGTGTGCCGGTTCGATCGCGAGGACGAAAACGGCGACTGCGATGGGAAAGGATAGCTTCATGCGCTTGGCGCCCCTTTTCCGTCATTCTCCGTGCACCTGCCGGTCCAGGTCAAGCGTGAAAAACGAGGCCGGCGAGCGGGGCGTGTAAACGCCCTGAAAACTTCCGCCTTCAGGGCGTTAACACGCCCCGCTCGCCACCTCGATTCCAAAGTCTCGAATCGTGAAGATGGGTAGATAGGCATATCGGTCCGCCAGTCGCTCGCGTGCGCCTTCGAGCCGATCGACGATGCAAATCACTGCGACCACCTGTGCACCCACGCGCTCGACTTCTTCGACCGCCTGGCCGACGGAGCCACCCTGGGTGAAGACGTCGTCGATCACCGCGACGCGCCAGCCTGGTTTCACGACGCCTTCCAGGCGTTCCTTGCTGCCGTGGGCTTTGACTTGCTTACGAACAAAGAATCCTTCCATCGGTCGGCCGGCTTTGTGATAGTGAAATGCCGCCGCCGTCGCCATGGGAATGGCGCCGACGTCCATGCCGCCGATCGCCTGAATGTTCAATTCTTTCGTCATCTCATAAAGAGCCTCGCCCAGAAGCGCAACGACTTCGCCATTGAACAGCGCTTTCTTGCTGTTGATGTAATAGGTGCTCGTTTTCCCCGACACCAAGGTGAATTGGCCGAAGGTGAGAGCACGTTCCTTAAAAAGATTCAACAACCTTGTACGCGATTCGGGTGACATGTGGCTAACGACCCTTCCGATCCATGTTTCTCTTGATATCGTCGGGTTCGAGCAACACTCTGGCGCCGTCCTTGGGCACCTCGATGCCGCCAGACCAGAGGATGGCATTGACCACCAGGCGGCGAAAGTTCTCGTCGCCCCAATTGCGATGGAAATGGCCGCCGGTGAAGCCGAACGAACGGCCTCCGCCCGCGCGTTCCAATGCCCACGCCACGATTTCTTCGCGTCCTGCATGAGCCTTCGCCGCCTCGGTGCCTCGAGCGTTGTCCGGCGGCGTTGCTTTCAATATCGGAGTAATGCCTTTGCCATCCGGCGAAAACCGAATGTTAAAGTACCATTCGTCTTGAATGGCGAAGGGCTTCACGCCCCGGGTAATCGGATGATTCGGCAACGATTGAAAGTCCGCCTTCCAGTGAGGGTTAGTCGAAAAACCGGTTTCGTAATAACCGCCGAGCCATTTAAGAATGTCCGGCGCATGCGTCTTGGGATACTCGACCGCATAATGCAGGTTCACGAACCCGACGCCGTCGTCCATCAATTTGCGAACGACCTCAAGGTGCCGTTCACGGATCAGCGGATGCCCGTTGCCGCCGTCCATGTAGAAAACCACCGCCTTGGCGTTCTCCAACGTCTTCGGGTCCTTGGGCCAACCGTCCCGGGCCATAACGGGGAACACGCCCGGTGTTTGCTGGAGTACTTTCATTAACAAAGCACAACCCGCGAAGAACTCGTGATCCCCCGGCCCATGGCTCGGCCGCCCGGCAATCACAACGATCTTTTTCAAAGACGGGTCTTGCGGTTGAACTTCGATGGGAACCTTGGATTGATCAAACGAATCAATGTCTGACTTCATTCCGAGTTGCCAAAACAAGAACGAAAACTCATCGGTCATATCGTCAATGGTTTTGCTCACAGGTTTTCCGCCCGCGTGTCCGCTCTTCGTGTCGTAGTGAAGCAAAATCGGCCGATCGCTTTTGGCAGCGGCGGCTGATTGCAGCAGTGCGGCCATCTTTCGTGCGTGCAGGGGATCGACGCGCGTGTCGGAATCGCCGGTCATGAACAAGACCGACGGATAATTCGTGCCGGCTTTCACCCGGTGATACGGCGAATAGGCGTGAATGTACTTGAACTGCTCCGGATCTTCCGCAGAGCCGTACTCCGGCACCCAAAAGCGGGCAACGAGGAATTTGTGGTATCGAACCATGTCGAGCAGAGGCACGGAGCAGACGACGGCACGGAAGAGCTCTGGCCGTTGCGTGAGCGCTGCCCCGACCAACAGCCCGCCGTTGCTGCCGCCGGCAATCGCGAGTTTTTCCGGCTTGGTGTACCCGTTGGCAATAAGCCACTCCGCGGCCGCGATAAAGTCGTCGAAGGTGTTCTGTTTCTTTTCCAACATGCCGGCACGGTGCCATTCTTCACCGAATTCACCGCCTCCCCGCAAACTCGGTAGGGCGTAAACTCCGCCGGCCTCAACCCACAACGCCACCAAGGCGGAGTAACTCGGCGTCCGGCTGATGTTGAAACCGCCATAGCCCGTCAGAAACGTCGGTTTGCCGCCATCGAGCTTGAGTTTTTTCAAATGCACCAGGAACATCGGCACTTCGGCGCCGTCTTTCGAACGGTACCGTACTTGTTTCACTTCGAAGTCCTCGCTTTCGAAGGGAACGCGTGGCCTAAACCAGAGTTTCTGGGCGCCATTGTCGGTGTCGTAGCGATGAATTGCGTTAGGCGTCACGAAGTTAGTAAAGCTGAGGAACGCCTCGTTACTCTCCCAACGACCGCTGACGCCGCCCGTACCGATTCCAGGGAACGGCACATCGCCGAGATGCTTTCCGTCCGCCGCAAAAATCTTGTCCTTGGACGAGACGTTTTCCAAGTAACTGACGAACAGCTTGCCGCCGGCAAGCGAGACGCTTTCCATCACACTTTTGGTCTCAGGCACGATCTCACGCCATTTTTCCTTCGCCGGCGCTTGCAGATCAACGCTGAGAAGTCGACCGTTCGGCGCTTTCCAATTCGTTTGCAAGAACAACGTGTCGCCGCCAATCCGGCCTGCAAAGCGGGCGTCGATATCATTGACGATCGCCGTGATTGGCCCATCCTTTGCAACATCCTTGACATACAACTCGGTCTTCCGTGCCGCGGAGCCGTAAAGCACCGTAAGGAGCAGCCATCGACCATCAGCGGTCAAGCTCGCGTTGATTATCTTGTCCGGGCCGTAACCTTTGCCAAAGATTTCCGTGTCCATCGTCGGATCGGTGCCGAGGGTGTGATAGTAAACGCGCGGACCTTCCTTGGCGTTCATTCGGGAATAGAAGAATCCGCTCTTGTCGGGCTTGAGTGAGACACCAAAGTACCGAGCTTTCGGCAAGCGATCGGCCAGATCCTTGTGGGTGGCCACGTCCATGACTTGAATCGTTGTTTCGTCTTCACCACCCTGCCGTATACCGTAGACCCACAATGAGGCGTCCTCCGCCACCGCAATCTGGGTGGCATTCACCGTCTTGTCGGGACTAAGTGTATTGGTGTCGAGCAGCACTTCGTCCTTGCCCTCGAATCCATGCCGGACGTAGAAGACCGGCAAGTCCTGGCTGGCATCCCGCTTGGAGAAGAAATAGTGCCCGCTGCGAACCGTCGGAGCACTCATAGTGTCAACACGAACGAGTTCGGAGATACGTTTTCTCAGTGCGTCCCGCCCCGGGAGCCTACCCAGCACCGCTTCCGTGTACTTGATCTGGGCGTCAATCCATGTGCGGGTTTCGGGATGTTTGCCGTCCTCCAGCCAGCGATACGGATCGGCAATCTCGGTACCGTGCAGCGTCTCCTTGATCGTGTCGGTCCGAGTGGGTGGAGGCCCCGACGCTTGCTGTGCCGAAGCCGCGACAGCCAGGCAGAGCGTGATCGTGAAGGTGCAAATGGCAACAAGGTGACGGCGCATGTACATCCCCCGGATTCTAGAGACATTCACAATCTGAAGGGCATCTTATGGCTTGCGGTGGTTGAATCGAGGCATCGGGAGGATCAGAAGGGTGCCCCGGACAGCAGGCTGATCAAGGCGCCGAAAATGGAGAATGGCTCGTCGGACTCTCCACGTTGCAGGCGAACTTTCTTTCCGGCACGGCGATCGGGCAACGCATCGTCCGCACCCGTCTTGCGGCCACCGCCGGCGCGGATCCAGGTGAGTATGCGCGCGAGCTCATCGGCATCGAACCAGACGCCGTGGTCGCCGCAAACGTCGATGATGATGCCGCTGTCGCGTCCGTAATTCCGGCGGTTCATCAGTTCCCCGCAAATGGCGCAGGGTCGATACGACCACTCGGCGCCGTCCTTGGCGCGGACCCCTGTTTTCGATGCACGCGCTCGCGCGGATTCGGTCGTGGTGCCGGCCGGAATGGCCGACTTCTGAACGCGTTCCACGAGTTGGTGAAAAGCCTCGCGACCCATCCAAAGGCCTGCGCAGGTCCCGCATTCAAGCACGGTCACGCTTTCGGAACCGCGGCGGCGACTGACCAACCGCCGGTCTTTTTTGCACGACGGACAAGTGAATTCCGTGTCCGTACCCGCATCGAGTTCCGGCACCAGGCCGGTGCCGCAGTAATGGCAGAATCGCGCCCGGTCGCTGACGAACGCCAGGCAATGCGGGCAAACCGTGGTAAGGTCTTGCTCGTGGGTCGTGAAGTCCGATTCGCAATATGAACAGGCGGGCCCGGCATCGCGCCGCGAGCGCCGCAAGACGAGCAGCGAACCACGCGTGCATCGTGACCCTGCGGCTGCTGTACCGTTACGACGTTGCCGCAATGACACCGGAAACGGCTGCCGATTCGACGCTTGGTGGCATCGTACTGGCGCTGGCATTCCGAGCAGGCGATTAGCAATCGCATGAGAAAGCTCGTTTACGGTGGGAAACGTTCGCGTTGCAGAAGAGATTCTACCGCGATATTTACGAGCATTCCACACGAATACGAGGGTTAGCCGCGACGCGAAGTCTTCGGAGCGGAGCGCTGGGGGGCGACCGCGCTCCGCTCCGAAGACTCCGCGTCGCGGCTAAGCATCATTTCGCGACCACATTACCCGATGGCGCCGAGGGCGTTGCACACCTGTTTGACGACCCAGGTGCCGGTCTTGAAATCATATTCGTACTGCACCGGTTTCGGAATGAACTTCTTCGAACGATAGTTGGACGTCGCGCTGCCGACCAGGCAGGGCGAGTCCTTCTTGAGCCGGAAGTCCTTGTTCGCCTGATCAACGAAGCCGGGGTCGCTCCCTTTCAGGAGGTTTTGCGTGCCCTTGATGGCGTAAACATTGCCGTTCTGCGTCCAAGTCGGGACCCAGTTCAACCCCAAGTTGAGCCGACCGCCGCCCGCCATGAGGTAGAAATCTCCCGACCAATGTCCGGCCACAGGAGCGAAGCTGTGGAAAATGTTGTTAGAGGCCCACACCGTCGAGTTGTCGTTGTCACACTTGAAAACGTAAGTGTACCAGCGCCCGCCGGCCGTCTGGTCGTTGATGTTGACGACGGTGTTGCTATAGAAGTACAGGTTTTTCTGGGCGTTCTGCCAAAGTCCGTCGAAGCCGAAGTGTATCATCGACGCCGCGCCCGCTTGCGGGTTGACGATGATGTTGCCGTAAACGTAGACGTTTCCCCAGAGCGGGTCCTGCAGAAACGACGGCGCTCCGTCTTCGGGATCGACCAGATCGAGGATGCGAACTCCGCCTTCGAACCAGTTATAACGGATGATCGTGCCGCAGCCACGATCTTTGAGATTGCAGCCCGCGGACCACGCCTTCGGCGAGTAGTACTTGTTGTACTCGTAGATGGTATTGATGCCTTCGATGTAGGTGTTGTGGTAGTGATCCTTGTTGGGCACGCCGTTGTTTTTGAATGTATTTCCCTTGATGGTAATGTTGCGCAGGTCGCCTTGAGTCCACCCTTCGCTCTTGCCGAAGATGCCGTTCTCATTGTTTTGAATGATGCAGTTCGAAATTGTGATGTCGGTCGCGTGATACATGGCGACACCGGCAGCGCCCCAGTTGTACCAGATCTTTTGGCCCTTGGAGTTGATGAACCAATTCTCGCGAAGCGCGTCTTTGAGCTCGAAATTCGCAATAGTAATCCAACTCACTTGATTGGTGTATCCAATCGGAGCGATGGTAAAGATGCCCTGAGCGCTGACCTGGCTAGACCAGAATTTGGCCTGCGGATTCTCGATGGCGCCCGCCGCGCTGATAACCGGCAATTGCCCGTTGGGGCCGACGATCCCCATGATGATGATCGGCTTCGCCTGGGTTCCGCTGTTATTGAGGACGATTTTGTCAAGGTAAGGGGTGGCCTGCCAAAACACCTTTACCGTGTCGCCGCCTACGACCTTATCCCAGGGCACCTGGTTAAGTGCGGTGTAGGTTTGTCCCGGGCCGACGTTGTAGATAGTCAACAACAATCGGCTTTCGAGGTCTTCGACGCGGAGTCTGGTTTTCTTCTTGGTTTGAGTCGCAATCATAGAGCCCTCCTCGTTTCCATCCCGGCCACCGGGTCGGGAATCCGCCCCAAGAACGTGGCCGAATTTGACAATCGACGATGACGTGCTAGCGGATGGGACCACGCTGGCCCAATCCACCTGGAACGGGGCCGTTCAGGTGCAAATGATGGGAGGGAACCGTTGCGCCTCTCGGCGACGGGAGCTACAAGATTCGGGGGATGGGTACGTGGAGAGTGTGACAGCCGTCCTTGTTGAGGGCTCGTACTTCGCAAAGAAGGGACGAGTCGAAATGCCACGAGCCCAACAAACCGTAGCGTGCAAATGCGGGAGAGTCAAACGGTTATCGGTCGACTTCTCCCATGACGATGTCGATGCTGCCGACGATCGCCGGGACGTCGGCAATGAGGCATCCGCGGCAGATCTCGTTGGTGACGCCGAGATTGCAGAAGCTCGACGATTTGGCACGCACCCGCAAGGGCACGGGATCCTTGGTGAACCGGCCGACGACGTAGAAGCCCATTTGACCGCGCGGACATTCGGTCTCCAGGTACGCCTCACCGGCCGGGAGATGTCGCGGCTGCTCGATGCGGTGTGATCCCTGGGCCGAGGCATACCTTTTCAGCCCTTGCTCGCAAAGGCCGATACTTTCCCAAACCTCGCGCATGCGGACATAGAAACGATGCCAATTGTCGCCGATCACCGCTTCCTCCGGCGCCTCGTCGAAGGGCGGGATAATGGCATCGAACTTGTACTGTTCGTAACCACAATACGGCTCGATCTTGCGGAGGTCCCAGGCGGGATCGCCGTCTCTGGCATTGAGTGAGCCGCGGAGCATCGGACCCGTGCAGCCATAGTCGAGCGCCATCGCCTTTGACATGACGCCGATGTTCGCCGTCCGCTTCACGAAAATATGGTTGCGCGTTAGTAGAGTGTGATATTCCTCGATCCGCGGCCTCAGGTAGTCCAGGAACTTCTGGCAGCGATCAAGCCATCCATCCGGAAAATCATCATGCACGCCGCCGATAGTGACGTAGCTGTACGTGAGCCGAGCACCGCAGACCTCCTCAAAAAGGTCGAGGATCATTTCCCGTTCACGAAAGGCGTACAGGAACGGGCTGAAAGTGCCCAAGTCTAGGCCATAGGCGCCCATGCCCACCAGGTGGCTGGCAATGCGGCCGAGTTCGGCGATGATGACCCGGATAACTTGGGCTTTCTCCGGTATCTTCATTCCACATAGCTTCTCGACCGCCATCGAATAGCCGAGATTCATGTTCATGCCGGCGAGATAGTCCATGCGATCCGTGTACGGGATGAACTGGATTGGAGTTACATTCTCACCGATCTTCTCGGCACAGCGGTGGAGGTAACCTAGATGCGGCGTGACTTCGGAAATGAGCTCGCCGTCGGTCCGCAGAACAAGCCGCAACACGCCGTGAGTGCTGGGATGCTGCGGCCCCATGTTCACCAGCATCTCGTCCGTGCGCACGTCGAACTCGATGACGGTGGGGTCGTGTCTGACGGCAGTTGCGGTAGCCATGTTACAGCTCAGGGAGTTTGCGTTCGGTCAATTGCTGCGCACCGTGAAAGACTCCTAGGATCTCCACACGTCGCTCGCTATAGCGGTACACAATGCGATAGTTCCCTCGGATCAATTCCCGCAGGCCAATATGCTCGAACTCCGGGACCAATCCGCCGATCTCTGGAAAATCATGAAGCCTTCTTGTGGCGTTTTCCAGTCGTCTTACGAACGCTGCCGCGGTTCGCGGTACTTGTTTGGCTATTTCGTTTTGAATTCGCACCAGATCGATTTTTGCGCTCGGAAGCCACACGATCTTTGCCTTTTTCATTGTCCCCCCGCAAACTAGCAAAGAACTCGTCGTGGGCCACCCATTGACCGTGCTCGGCTTCCTCCAGTCGTGCCTCGACCGTTCGCATAAACTCCAAGTGGTACACTACCTGGTCGAGACTCACATCATCGTCCAGTTTTTCAATCATGCGGAGGATGCTTTCTTTTCTAGTCATGACTTCTCCTTACCTTCCGCGAATGCCATGGTACTCCAGCGGGAATTCGTAATCCTTCCGCAGCGGGTGTCCCTGCCAATCGTCGGAGAGCAGAATTCGCGTCAATTCCGGATGGCCGGTGAAACGCACTCCGCACAGGTCATAAACCTCTCGTTCGTGCCAGTCGGCGGCTCGCCATATCGAGGTAACGGAAGGAACCTCGGGAAGTTCGCCGGGCTTGTCGCCCTTCCAACGTGGCAGCATCACCTTTAGCACGAATCGATGGCGATGCGTCAAGCTTGACAAGTGGTAGACCACTTCCATATGGGGTTCGAACCCGGCTTTGGGCGCTTTCTTCGGATCAGGTTCCAGGTAATCGACTCCGCTGATGCAATTCAGCAACTCGAAACGCAGCCGCGAGTCGTCGCGGAGAAACTGACAGATTTCAACGATGTCGGCAGCTTCGACGACCACGAAGGGATCGATAGCGTCTAGCTTTTTGTCTTTGATGCGCCCGGGGAACCGTTGTTCGAGGGTCTCGGAGATTTCCGATGGAGTCATGATGGTATCGCTAAGCCGCAAGCAGCGTTAGGCCTTTGCAGGTGTGGCGCGTTCCTTGGTGCGCCGGGCATATTCGTTTTGCTTCTCAATCGCCTTCACGGGATCGGGATCCGAAAGCTCCGGCGGCAGCAAGGTGTAGCCGGTACGTGCCGGGATCGGAACTTCGATCGGCTGTTCCTTGGTGAGCGACTTCATGCCGCGAACTTTGTCCTGAATCCGCATCAAGCCTTCGAGCAGCGCTTCGGGCCGTGGCGGACAGCCGGGCACGTAGACATCGACGGGAACTACCAGGTCCACGCCCTTCACCACGTTGTAGCCGTACTTGTAGTAAGGGCCGCCGCCACACGTGCAGGCCCCCATGGCGATGACGAACTTCGGGTCCGGCATCTGGTTATAGAGGCGGCGAACGCGGCTCGCCATCTTGAAATTGACGGTGCCGGCGACGATCATCAAATCCGCTTGCCGAGGCGTGGCACGAAAGGCGCCGGCGCCGAAGCGGTCCATGTCGAAACGCGATGCACCCGTCGCCATCATCTCAATGGCACAGCAAGCGAGCCCGAACGTCATCGGCCACATGCTCGATTCGCGGGCCCAGTTGATGGCTTGTTCCAGCGTCGTGGTGATGAAGCTTTCTTCCAGTCTTCCGTCTATCCATCCCATTTCGTTTGCAACCTCTCAGCGAGTGATTCCCGACAAGACAGGCGGACCGGTTTCGCGCCCGGCCGCTGCTCTCTCGGCCGCCATGCTGCGCACCCAATCAATGTCGCCACGCTTCCACAGATACGCGAACCCGACCAACAACACACCGAAGAACACGAGGATATCGATAAGTGCGAGCCAGGCAAAGCTCTTGGCGGCGGCGGGTTCGATGCCAGGTTCCACCGGCGTCGGTTTGAATCCCGGTATTAGCTCAGCCGTGTAAGCCGCCCGCTGTTCCGGCGGCAGGTTTTCGTCCGCGAGTGATATGGAACGGCCGAACACGACCGCCCACGGAAAGAAGAAGGCAACCTCCACATCGAAAATGACGAACAGCAGGGCGATGACGTAGTAGCGTAAGTCGAACTGCACCCAAGCGCTGCCGATGGTCGGTTCGCCGCATTCGTAAATGGTGAGCTTGTCGGGGTCCGGCCGGGTGGGCCGGACGACGCGGCCCAACACCAAATGAAAGAAGACGAAGAAGACGCCAACGCCGAGGAAGATCAACAGAATTGCGACCAAGCCCGTCATATTCGTCACCTTAGCGAGGGACAGTTTCGAGTGCCAGTTTCTGCCGTCCCGCGACACCCGCATCCAGTTCATGCCAGTGGGCCACTTCCGGTTCACCGCGCCGCCAACACAAATACACTTCGCGGTTCCCCATCCAGCACGGGAAATCGATCAAGCCAGTGCGGTAGTCCTTTAGTTCAACACCCAGTTCACGAAGCTCGCGTTCGTACTCCTGCATCCGCTCCTGCTCACGGTCGAATTCCGCTTGCACGTGCGCCAGTTCTTCGCGATGGGCGTCTCCCGCGGTCCGGCCATCGGGCAACACACGCATCAAAAGCTCATGGCGTTCTTGAAGCTGCTGGGCCAGCGTGGTGATGTCGTCCACGATCGCGCGCACCAAGGGCAGGGTAGCATTGGCCTCGGCAACAGTGAAGTATCGTTTCTTTCGTGTCGGTCGGCCGGCTGGCATGCTTTCTCCTCGGTACCGTTTCGTTCAGACTATTTCGCCGCCACTGGTGCAGCCGCCGGCTTCGGGGGGGGCGGCGGATCGGGCGGCTTGGTCCAGACCGGCACGGCCTGAAGCTTGGATGCTGCCACCGCGGTCGGGTTGAGCGTCGCCTGGCCCCATGCTACCTCGATGGGCAGCTTGGCAAAGTCGATGATGCATCCATCTCGGCTGTAGCAACTCTGGTCGTGGGTCGATCCCATGTAGATGCAATCAACCGGACACGGATCGACACACAATGCGCAGAACATGCACTTCGTGTAGTCGATCTTGAACCCGTTCACGCGAAAACCTTTGCCCACCGGGTTCTTGATTTTCTCGATATAGATGCAATCAACCGGGCATGCCCGAGCGCACTTATCGCAACCGATGCACGTGGTCAGGTCGAAACGGTGGAAACCTCGGTACCGCGGCTTAACGGCCACGGGAAGTTCCGGATACTCGAATTGCTGGGTAAATGCCTTGCGGTGGTAGGTCTGGAAGAAATACCAAAGTGTTATGTACATGCCCTGCCCGACCGTCTTGACGGACAGGTACACGTTTCGAAGCCACTCGCGCATAGTATGATCGTGTTCTTGCGGCTTAAAGTTCAGGGATCCACAATCGGAATTATATGAGAGCTATCTGAGTCGTCGAGTTACGCCCCCGCCGGCTTGGCCGCTAGCTCGCAAGCTTGGAAGCCGCTGGTCTTGTGGGAGCCGTCACAAAAAGGCTTGATCGCGGAGTGCCCGCACCGGCAAAGGGCAACTTTGTCCTTCTCGGCAGGGATCGGAAATTCGATACCCGCGTGATCGACGACGCGTACCGGTCCCACAATGACGAATGGACCATTTTCACGGCAGCGGATGGTTAACGGTTCTGACATGGTCGCCCTTAAAAAGCGGAAGGTTGTTTACGCTTAACGGTATACCATAGGAGAGCCGGATAGGCGGCTCCCCGGACAATGCCTCAAGCGTCCGAAAATCTCGGAATGACGGGTGGAATTGAGTTGCCGGGCGCCGAAATATCTGACAGAATACACGCTTTCTACGGGACAGAGTAATCTGGAGTTTCCATTCGATTACCATAGGCGCCTCGACGCGAGGCGTTTTAGCGATTCCAACCGTGACGCGAGGGTGCGGATGCATCCCCGTGCCGGATTTTGTCTTACAATTGCATACCGTCGCATGACCGCGGCTCATTTTACCTACGAGGCGATTCCGTGAGTGTAGATACCAACCCCCAGGTTAATCCCAATCTCATCGAAGAAACCCGGCGGCAGATCAACCGGCTGTTCGAAGAAGTCGGCCATCTATCGGAGATGGACATCCCGCCGCAGGATTACTTTGGTGAGTTCTTGAAACGGGCGTTGCAAGGATTGGCGGCGCCATCCGGCGCGGTGTGGGTCCGAACCGCGCAAGGACACCTCCAGCTGCAACACCAAATCAATTTGCAGCAAGTCGGATTACATGAAGAAAACATTCGTCAGAGCCACGACGAACTCCTGCGGCAGGCGGTCACGCAAGGCAGACCGATGCACATCCCGCCGCATTCCAGCACCGGCGCCGCGCAGGGCAACCAGGCCGCCGCCGGCAACCCGACGGCTTACGACATCCTGATGGTGCCCATCATTGTCGAACAAAATATCTCGGGGCTCGTAGAGATTTGGCAACAACCCGGGCGTAATCCGCAGGCGATCCCTGGTTTTCTGCAGTTCCTCGGTCGGCTGGCCCACCTCGCATCGATCTATCTTCGTAACCGGCAACTTCGGCAGATTGTCGGCCAACAGCAACTGTGGACGCAGCTGGAAGGATTTGCCAAGCAGGTTCACGGTAGCCTGAATCCGACCGAAGTCAGCTACATGATCGTCAACGAGGGTCGCCGTCTGATCGAGTGCGACCGTGTCAGCGTCGGCGTCCGGGAAGGCCGAAAGGTCAAGATCGAAGCGATTAGCGGCGCCGACATTGTTGAGAAGCGATCCAATCTCGTCGTGCTCATGCGGAAACTGATGGATGCCGTGATCGGCTGGGGCGAGAAGCTCGTTTATAGCGGCACGAAAGACGAAGCCCTTCCGCCCAAGGTTCTTCACGCTCTCGACGAATATCTGGCCGAGAGCAGCAGTAAGCTACTCGTTGCCCTGCCACTCAAGGACGAGCGCGAACAGGACGGCAAGAAACCGCCGCGCTCTGCCATTTTGATGGAATGTTTTGAACCCGGCGCGTCCACCGAACAGCTGATGGCCCGACTCGAGGTCGTCGGCAAACACGCGACCAGTGCACTGTACAACGCCGTCGAACACAAGCGCATTCCGCTTCGGTTCCTCTGGCGTCCCCTTGCCAAGGTTCAAGAGGGCCTGGGCGGCAAAACGCGAGCCATCCTGTATTCCATTCTCGCGATCGTCACCATCCTTTTGGGCCTCATGCTTTTCTGTCCCTATCCGCTCAAGATGAGCGCCACCGGCCAGTTGTTGCCGGAGAAGCGGCAGTACATTTTCTCCCCCGTCGACGCCACGGTGGTTCGTTTCGAAGGCAACGTCAAGCCCGGGTCCAACGTCCGGGAAGGAACGTTGTTGGTGCTGATGCGCGACATGAACATCCGAATGAAGATCGAAGAGAATTTATCGAACATCGCACAGCTCCAGGCGGTGATCGAATCCCTCAATCTCCAGCTATCCGCGGGAGGACAACCGCAGCCAGGCGAGAAACTGCGCATTATTTCCGAGATACAGTCCAAGAGGGTTGAACTGGATTCCAAATCGCGTGAGCTCCGAGAACTGCGCACGCGGATCAACGCCGCCAATGAGTCGGGCGAGTTCTACCTGAAGTCTCCGATGAACGGCAAGATCCTCAACTGGGGTTTCCATGAGCAGTTCACCAATAGTTATGTCAAGCCAACGCAACCGATCTTGCGCGTCGGCGATGACCAGGGCGATTGGGAAATCGAACTGAAGATACCCCAAAAACACATCGGCCAAATCAAACGGGCATTCGACAAGCTGCAAACCAACGAACTGGACGTCGATCTCCTTTTAGCCAGCACGCCAACCGACACGTTCACCGGTAAACTCAGTCGCGACAAGATCGCCGGCGAAGCGGTGCCGGACAAGGACGATCCGAACGCCACCGAGCCGACGGTGTTAGCGACGGTGCGTATTAAGGGTGCCGGCATCACGAAGCCTATTCCGCGCGACTTGCTCACGGCGGGTACGGAAGTGCACACGAAAATCCGTTGCGGCAATCGTCCGATGGGCTACTCGTTGTTCTATGGCCTGTGGGAGTTCTTCTACGAAAACGTGGTGTTCTTCTTTTAAGCGAACCGCAAATCATCAAATAAACAGCCCGGCAACCTAGAGCCGGGCAACGGGAGAAATTAACATGTTGCGTCGATTGTTATCTGTTATTGGTGTGGGCGCCGTCTTGTTGCCGCTCGCCGCATGCTCCGGCGACGTCCCCGCGACGGGGACTTCTACACGCAGCCCGGACGCGGTGGATCAGCGCGACAAAGACATCGGCGGCCCGCTTTACGCCGCCACGCCGATCCCGCCCAGCACGCGGCAGGCAACCGCGGAACGGAAATCGTCCGGTGATCCGATTGTGGTCGATGATTGCCGGCTGACCGCAGACCAGAAACAGGAAGTCCCTGCTCAGAGAGACGGCGTGATCGATTTCATCGGGAAGTACCTCGACGAATCCGAGTTGGACAAGATCCCCGCCGACAAGAAAGACCGCATCAAGAAAATCGATGAAGTAGAAATGATCGACGTCTCCAACCAGGTCGATGACCCCAAAGACAAGGTCATAAACGGTGAAGCGAAGCAAGACACTCAAAAGTACAAACGCAAGCGCGTACGTCATTACTATGAACTCCGCGAAGGCGACGAAGTCAAAGAAGGGGATATGCTCGCCCGGCTGGATGATCGACTGGCGCGAGACGATTTCGCGATCAAGTCGGCGAAAATCAACGTCGCCAAGAACGACCTCGAGGCCGCCTCGAAAACCAAAGAAGAAACTCGCGAACGCTGGGCGTCCCAAGAACGCCTTTACAAAGGCGGCGGATTAGGCAGCGGCGGCGCCACGTCCAAAGAGGATTACCGGGCCTCTATTCTCGTTCATCAAACCAAAACGGCAGAATGGATGAGCAAGGCCGAGGCTTACAAGCAAGCGCAACTGGAGCGCGACCAAGCGCAAACGATGATGGAGCTTCATGAAATCAAGGCACGCACGGACGGCATGATCAAGATGATCTACAAGCGCAAAGGCGAATCCGTCCGCAACCTGGAACCGGTTTTCCAGATCCTGAATCTCAAGGAACTCCGTTGCGAAGGCCTCCTGGGCCGACAGTATCTTTCCCGCTTGGAAGAAGCCGAGAAGAACGGCAAGCCCATGCGGTTAGTGATTGAAGCGGCCGCGGCGCAGTCTCCTCTTCGGGTACTGAAAGGCCACACGCAGGACATCACGAGCCTGGCCGTCGGCAGAGGCCGCGATGGTAAGTTGCTCATCGTTTCCACGAGTGAAGACCGTTACTTGCGGGTTTGGATGCCGGAGTCACCCCGAGTCCTCACGAACGTCCGGCTCCCCAACAGCGCTTCGCCAACATCGGTCGCCTGCGCACCGGCCACGGCTGGCACCAACTGGGGAATCGTCGGCGACGCCGATGGCAAGGTCTGGGCTCGCCGCATCGACGATAAAGAGGGCGAACCTTTCAAGGAATTTAATCCGCCGCACAGTGGCGCCGTGACGTGCGTGGCAATTAGCCCCGACGGCCGATTCGCCGCAAGCGCCGGCGAGGACCGGCACATTCGAGTTTGGAACCTGGACGACAGCTCACACCGCTATACGATTGCCGACGCCCATACCGGCATCATCACGTCGCTGCAATTCACGCCAAAAGCACAGTTAGTTTCCGTGGGGCGTGACAACTCCCTGTGCGTGTGGAAGCTGGGCGAGAAAGGCGAAACCCGCGAAATGCTTCAGACGAATCGCTCCGGCGATGTCAGCCAACTGACCGCCAGCCCGGACGGCTCGCGCGTGCTCTTCGACTACGCCAAGGAGCTACAAGTGCTGTCGATTCCGCAGGGATTGAACGAAGGATACCTGCACCGGCCAAGCAAGGCAGCGTCGTTCACCAACTTTGCATTGTTCTCGCCCAACGGCGATTGCATCCTCACCTCTGATGGCTCCGAAGGCCAGGTTCAACTCTGGCGAGCGCCGACGACGAACGATCGTCGCGGCTACGAGGTGAGGAAGTTGATTTCCGACCCGGCGTCTGCCGCAACTTGTGCCGCGTTTTCCCCAGACGGCGCCTTCATCGTCACGGGTCACAAAAACAAGGACCTGTGCATTTGGAAAACCCCGACCGCGGCCGAGATCGACGAAGAGATCGTCGCCTCGCTTGACATGACGGACCCGACCGCGGAATCCAGTACGGGCCAGGTGCGTATCCGGGCCCGTGTCCTGAAACCGGGTCTCGTACATAATACTCAAGGACAGATGGTCATTCACATAGCGGAATGACGCGGTGAAAGTTGACGAACTTCGGTTGCCGGTTGTCCTGACCTCATGGACAGCCCGGCAACCGATCACTTTTCACACGGTAACGCGATGGAAAAGGTTACACCGGCTAGCGACGTTGAACGCCGCAAACAGGTACGCATTCGCATTCGCTGCGACCTGGACATTGCGCCGCAAAAGTACGAAGGCAAGACCTACTACGTCGTCAAGGACCCGGTCAGCCTTCGCTATTACCGTTTCGAAGAGCAAGAGCACTTCATCATCAACAACATGAACGGCCGGACGACGCTCGACGAAACTCAGAAAGAGTTCGAGAAGCGCTTTCGGCCCAAACGCCTTACCCTCGAAGACTTGGAAGGCTTCGCCCAACAACTCTTGACCGCGGGCCTCGCCCACAACGAATCGCCCAAAGCCGGCACGCAACTCTACGACCGCCGCAAAAAGCGAAAACGCAACGAGCTTCTCCAGTACTTCACCAACATCCTCTACATCAAGATTCCGATCTACGATCCGGACAAGCTGCTCGCGAAGATGATGCCGTGGTTTGGTTGGATTTTTACCAACTGGTTCTTCGTGTTCAGTCACGGCATCATGCTGGCCGCCCTGATGCTCGTGCTCATCAACTTCGAGTCGTTTGTCAGCAAGTTGCCGGACATGCAGACGTTCTTCCAGTTCGGCACCGTCATGAATCTGTGGTTCGCCCTGGGAATGGTGAAGATCATTCACGAGTTCGGGCACGGCCTGAGTTGCAAGGCGTTCGGCGGTGAAGTCCATGAAATGGGGGCGCTCTTCCTGTGCCTCTCGCCCTGTCTCTATTGCAACGTGTCGGACGCCTGGACGCTGCCGAACAAATGGAAGCGGATCATCATCAGTTACGCCGGAATCTACGTGGAACTTTTGATCGCCGCCCTTGCCACGTTTTACTGGTGGAATTCGAAGCCCGGCGAGTTCTGGCACGAGATGGCCCAAAGCCTCATGATCGTGTGCAGCATTAGCACCATCATGTTCAACGCCAATCCGCTGATGCGGTTCGACGGCTATTACGTCCTGGCGGACTGGCTGGAAATTCCCAACCTGCGCGATCGCTCCAACAAATACCTCTCCCGCCTGGTTCAGGAGCACTGCCTCGGCATCGAGCTCCAGCCCGAACCGTATATGGCCACGAGTCGAAAGATTCTATTTATCGTCTATGCCGTAACCAGCTACGTATACCGTTGGCTGATTACCTTTAGCATTCTGTACTTCTTCTACTATTTCCTAGAACCGTACAAGCTAGGAGCGGTCAGCACGCTGTTGGCAGTCGCCGCGGGCGCTTCCATGGTCGGTTGGCCGATCTACCGCATGGGAAAGAACATTCACCGCCGAGGGAGATTGCCCGATATGAAATCCAAACGTGTCACGATTTCCGTCCTTGTCTTAGTGGCATTCCTGGCGGCCTTCTTTTTCTTGCCGCTGCCGATCTTCAGCCGAGTTCGGGACACCGGAATGGTGCAGTTGGCGCCGGATGCCATCGTCAAGGTGCACGTGCCCAATCTCGCGACCGAGGGTCTTATTCTCGATCGCCTTGATGTGTACGACGGGCAAGCGGTGTCCAAAGGCCATGTGTTGGCGAGGTTTCGTAGTATCGACGTCGAAAACCAACTTGCCTCCGCTCGCAGCAAAGTCGAGGGTTTGGAGATTCAGCTGAGGACGTTCCGCGAACAAAAAGATCAGACCTCTGAAACCCAGGAACGGGGGCAGATGGAAACTAAGATTGCCCAGGCGGCGGGACAATTGACGGCGGCCAGGGGCGGCTTGAACGTGTGGCAAGAGGCAAGCAAGGCCCTCGAGCTTAGGGCACCGCGCGACGGAATCGTGATGTCATGCCCACGCAAGGACGACGTCGGCAAACAATGGGCGAAGCAAGAGTCCGAACCGTTCTGCACGATCGGCGATCCCAAACGACTTCAAGTACTGCTCCCTGTCTCCACCGCCGATCACCGTCATCTGCGCGACGAATTGGCGATTGCCCGAGCCAATAAGCGCGACCTGCCGGTGACGATTCGGGTGCAAGGTTTCGCTGGAAAGACGTGGGACGGAAAGGTTGATCTGCTGCAGGAGTCGGAAGCGAAGTCCGTGCCGGACCAGTTGACGACCAAGTTTGGCGGCCCGGTGGCGGTGAAGCAAACGGCCGGCGGCGGTAGCACGCCACAGAGTCAACAGTTCCTGGTTTCCATTGATTTCAACCAGCCCGATTGGAGCATTCATCCGGGAACGCTTGCGATGGTGAAAGTGCATTGTAAGTGGCGTTCGTGCTGGTGGTGGACATGGCGTACGATTTCATCGACGTTTGATCTCGGATTGATCTAATAAGTAGTTGTCAGTTGTTAGTTGTCAGTTGTCAGTTGCAAATACCCTACGGGTGACTACTTCTGACAACTGACTAGTAAAGTCCCTAGCCACTTCTGACAACTGACAACTGACAACTAGGGAATCTCAGATGGGTAGTGCAGCACCCGCCCTAATCGGAACGACGCCGAATGCGCATGCCGGCCCGGTCCGGCAGTCGATGAGCCGGTTTGGGCCTCGTTGGGTCAACCACTTCAAGGCGTTGTTCGGCGGGCCGGCGCAGCGGCGCATCGCCCGGGCCGCGCTCATAATCGCACCGACGCGGCACTACGAGAAGGAATTCGACCGACTTTCCGACACGGAACTCAAACAAAAGGGCCTGTCGTTGAAAGGCCGCGCCCGCGGGGGCGAGAGCCTCGACAAGATCCTTCCCGAAGCGTTTGGCCTCGTCTGCGTGGCGTCGAAACGGACGATCGGGCTTCGGCCGTTCGATGTCCAACTGGCGGCGGGCGCCATTATTCATGGCGGTGCATTTGCCGAAGTCGCAACCGGTGAAGGCAAGACTTTGGTCGCGGCGTTGCCGTTGGTTCTCAATTCGTTGCAAGGCAAAGGCGCCCACCTCACGACCGTCAACGACTACCTCGCCCGCCGCGACGCCGAATGGATGGGGCCCATCTACGAAATGCTCGGGCTCACGTGGGGCGTGTTGCAAATGCAGATGGAGGACAGCCAACGCGCCGAAGCGTACAAGTGCGACATCACGTACGGCATGGCGTCCGAGTTCGGCTTTGACTTCTTGCGGGACCGGTTGAAACTCGCTTCCGCGAAAGGCACCGGATCGCCGTTCTGGGCGCCGTGGACCGCGCAAAAGGGGCAGTATTCCCGGCCCATGGATCCACGCATTCAGCGCGAAAACCATCACTTCGCGCTGGTGGACGAAGGCGACAACATTTTCATCGATGAAGCCAAGACGCCGCTCATCATCAGTGCACCGACGCGCGAGGCATCACCGGCTGAACAAGTGGTGTACCACTGGGCGAACAACCTCGCCCGGCCGATGCAGCGTGACAAAGAATACACTCTGGACGAAAAAAAGCAGAAGATCGAATTGACCGAAGAAGGCCGGCAAATGTGCCGTTGGTCGAACCCGCCCGTCGGCGAACATTCGCATGCCATGGACAAACTCTACGAACATGTCGAACGTGGCATTCACGCCTGGCATCGTTTCCGCCGCGACCAACACTACATGCTCGAAGGCGACAAGGTCGTCATCATCGACGAATACACTGGCCGCCGTATGCCCGACCGCCACTGGCGCGAGGGACTCCATCAGGCGGTCGAGTCCAAGGAGGGCAAACCCATCCACATCGCTGCCGACCATGCGGCTCAGATTACGTTCCAGCGGTACTTCCGACTCTATAAGAAACTGTCCGGCATGAGCGGCACGGCTTTCCAGAACTTCCTCGAGCTGCGCCGGGTCTACAAGATTTGGGTTTGTTGTGTGCCGACGAATATGCCGGTCATTCGCAAACAGCTTTCCGACCGCATCTTTCCCACTGAGGACGCCAAATTCGACGCCGTGGTTGAAGAAGTGAAGAAGATGCGTGCCCAAGGTCGGCCCGTTCTCATCGGCACACGCTCGGTCGAACGGTCGGATATCTGCAGCGAGAAGCTGAAGCAAGCCAACATTCCGCACGAAGTTTTGAACGCTCGTTTCCACGAACAGGAAGCCGAGCTGGTTGCCCGAGCGGGTGAGCCGTCCAAGGTCACGATTGCGACGAACATGGCCGGCCGCGGCACCGACATCAAATTGGAGGCCGGCGTTGCCGAGGCCGGCGGTCTTCACGTCATCGGCACCGAACGCCACGAAGCCCGCCGCATCGACCGCCAGCTCGCCGGCCGCGCCGGACGGCAGGGAGACCCCGGCAGCGCTCAGTTCTTCATGTCACTCGAGGACGAATTGCTCGAAGCCCTCGGTCCGGACAAGCAGGATGCGCTCAAAGAACGCGGCCAACGTGGCGGCCGAGGCCGCTGGCAGGGCTTTCGCCGACTCTTCATGAAGGGTCAACGCAAGATGGAACGCCGTCACAAACGACAGCGCCTTGACCTGATGGCCTACGAAAAGCAACGCCAGGAAATCCTCAAGGACATCGGCGCCGATCCGTACGTGGATTAGGACAGAAGCCCTTGCTCAATGAGTTCCTTGCGAAGGATCACCCGCAGCGGATTATTTATCGCGAGGACTTGGACCGTAACTCGGCCGACGGGAGTGCGGCCGGAAAGAAGCGGGCCAACCCAACGGAAGTGCTTAGTCCATTTGTGGCGCCTTGGATTAAAGAGGCGATATTGCCGCGGGCGAGGGCCCTCGCGATCTATTCCCGTGAGATTGGGCCTTTGTGACGGTTGCAATGCAGGCAGGCATACGAAAGATTGGATAAATCTGTCGTACCACCGTGTTGCCTAGGAATGATGTGCTCAACCTCAAACGGAACATCGACGACGAGGTCTGGTAATCTACAGTACTCGCAACGACCGCCCGCCCGTGTCCGCACTGCTTGTGCCAGGCCCTCGTCCATGAACGGCGGTGCTCTTAGTTGGCTTTTCCTTTTAGAATCTTCCGAGCCTTTAACTTGAGAATTGCTAGCAGGTCTCCCACCCTGATGTAACTATCAAGCTCCTGAAGCTCACCTCTGGAAATCGCTCCTTCTTGATTCTTCGCCGCTAACTCATTCATTCGGGACTTGTCATCGTCATCAAATCGAAGTTCAACGATGTGGCGGGCTAGGCGCGGATCAATGCCTCGGTCGCCGTTTAGAAACAGGCGGGTTAAGATCTTCACCTCGGTACGCTCAGGTGACTGTGCTTTTTGGGTGGAAGCTCGGCGCATAACCTCATCTTATCAAATCGCACTGCCGCCGCGAAAACTACGGGACATTCCTTCGGGCGCTGATGAATGAGCGCACGCATAACAACACAAAAACGGCGCATATCGCTGCCATCGCCGACTGCGACACGGCCGCGGCAGGGCGTTCGATTTCTTCGCCGCGCATCATTCTGAAGAGTCCTGGAAGACCCATCATTCCCGGCACAATGGCGCCAATCAATCCAATGGCGGCCGCTGCGTGCATGGCGTGCTTCCGAACATTTTCTTTTCGAGCGAGCATACCAAGCAAGAAGAGAATGAGGCCGAATCCGGCGGGTATCAAAGCCGTCGGACTTGGCTTGCCACCTTGTTGGCTCGCATACATAAACGCACCGGCGCCCAAGGCAATCAAGACACCGCCAAATATCATCGCAATCGCTGCCATCGTTTAATTCCAATCGAGGGCGCGTGTATTCGCCCCTTTTTCTAAGTCGTTGGCCGGACCGATTTAGTTTCGTACTACCCTTTATATGTAGCATTGCCGAAAATGATTCGGTAGGATGGATAAGTCACGTGATATAGCCGTTGTTCTCCTGGCTAGTGATTCGTTCTTATCTCTATATGTCGGAGGGAGTTCCAATGCACGCCGGCCGCAGTCAACGTGGAAGTAAGGCCTTCACTCTTATTGAGTTGTTGGTCGTGATCGCCATTATCGGCGTCCTCATCGCACTCCTGTTGCCTGCGGTGCAGAAAGTCCGCGAGGCCGCGAATCAGACGACCTGCAAGAACAACCTGAAGCAACTTGGACTGGCGATGCAAAATTACTATGCGACGCACAACGCGTTTCCACCCGGTGCCCAAACGAAGCAACCTAGTCCGGCAATTCAGCATGGGTGGGCGACATTCATTCTGCCGCAGTTGGAACAAGAACCGCTGCATAGCCGATACAAATGGGACCTCGATTGGAAAAGCGCAGTTGAAACCCCACCTAACAGCGGGATTAGCAATCTCAACGTCGTCAAAGAAGCTCTCAAGATGACGCAATGTCCCTCAGCACCCTCATTGCGTACTGACCCTATCACTGGAGCTGCGGCGAGTGACTACGCACCTATGTTTGGGATTCATAACTCGATTCTTCCTCTGCTGCCCCCACCCAAGCCGACTGTACTAGAAGGCATACTTGTACCCGTCGGATTCCCTTCGCCGAAGATCCGGATCTCAGACATCAACGATGGCGCGTCAAATACATTGACGCTCGTGGAAGTCGCGGCCAGGCCAGAGGTGTGGACCCTCAAGGGGCTGCAGAGTACCACGGGTGGCCTAAACCCCGGATGGGGTGATCCCGCATCTGGAATGTTGCTGCATAGTGCGAACACCAACAGTAACCCCCCAACTTCTCCCGGTAGCTGCGCCGTCAATTGCGCCAATTACCTCTCGCCAGACGCGGAGGTGTTTGCGTTGCATCCCGGTGGTGCGATCTGTGCGTTCGCCGATGGTTCTGTTCGTTTTATCAACGCATCTGTGCCTCTTCCTACGTTCGCGGCGATGGCGACGCGCCGCGGGAACGACCTGGTGAGCGGAGATTACTAACCACCAAGCCAAGCTCGTACAACGAATCGCAGGCCGGACAGAAATGTCCGGCCTGGTTTGTTTATGAATCCATCTATCGAAAATGCTGCCGTCATCTGGGATGTGGACGGCACCCTCGTCGACACCGCAGAGTTGCATTTCCAGGCCTGGGCGATGCTGGCGCGAGAAGAGCTTCAATTTCACTCGCGCCGACTTCGCCGCGACTTTCGGCCGGCGTAATCCGGAGATTATTCGGCAGCTGTTGCAGACGCCGCTCACCGATGCGGAAGTCGCGCACATCGGTGACCGCAAGGAAATCCTCTACCGCGAGGCCGCTCAAGAAGGCGTCACCCTGCTTCCCGGCGCGCGCCGGCTTCTCGAAGGCCTTCAACCTGCCGGGTTTTGCCAAGCCGTCGGCTCCAGTGCGCCGCGTGCCAACTTGGACCTGATTTTGCGCATCACAGAAACCGCACGTTTCTTCACCGTGCTCGTCTCCATGGAAGACACCGAGCGTGGTAAGCCCGATCCCCAGGTGTTCCAGGTCGCCGCGGAGAAACTCGGCGTGCCGCCGGAGCGATGCATAGTGATCGAAGATGCCGTGGCAGGCGTCCAGGCGGCCAAGGCAGCTGGAATGAAATGCTTGGCCGTCAGCATCGGCGGCCACCATTCCGCGGACGCCCTGAAGAACGCCGGCGCGGATCGTGTGGTTCGGACCTTGGAAGAAGTCTCGGCCGAGGCCGTCCGGCAGCTGTTGTAACGGACAATTGAAAGAAAAATGCAACAGGTTATTTATTTCCGGTAGGACTGGGAGTATATTAGGAGGCGCTTCGCTCCGCCTGTTATTTGCTGTACCAACCCAGAGAGGAGCTTTGCAATGAAACGCTTCGCTGCCGCCGTGGCACTTGGACTTGGGCTCTTGGCCATTCCGGCAACGGCTTTGGCCGAACGGTATGTAATTGTTGTAAGCCTAGGGGCATTTACACCTGCGGACGAGAGCGGCTTGACAGGTGATCAATTCGTATGGACCTTTACAGGCTCTGCTTTCCACACCGTCACCGAAGACAGCGCTACCCCACTCTTTGATTCCGGGCTTCACAGTCAGCCTTATCGATTCCGGCGTGTATTCACACAACCCGGAGACTATTTCTACCATTGCCAGGTGCACGGCGGCCCGGGCGGCGTCGGACAATCGGGTGTGCTACATATCAGTCAGCGTGGTTTCGACGACGATTGGGATTAGCGACAGATTTATCTCATCTACTAAGCCGCAAGCGGCAATCTCTGCCGCTTGCGGCTTAGTTTTTGCGCACTGATGGTAGAATGTTGCAGGTGGTCCCGCCAAGAGGATTTCACATGAGCGATATCCCGACCCGTGAGACTTTCGAAAACCTCTATGCGGCGGAAGCTCCATGGGATATCGGCGGTCCCCAGCAACCGTTTCGCGACGCCGCCGATCGAATCCGTGGTGCAATCTTGGATGCGGGCTGCGGCACGGGTGAAAACGCCCTGTTCTTCGCCGCTCGAGGGAACACCGTTATCGGTATCGATTATCTGCCGGGACCGATTGACCGGGCCCGCCAAAAAGCTTCGGAGCGCGGCCTCAATGCCACGTTCCACGTCAAAGATGCTTTAACCCTGAGCGACTGGAACGAACGATTCGACAACGTCATCGACTGCGGGCTTTTCCACGTCTTTGGCGACGATGACCGCCGCCGCTACGTTGAGGGATTGCGAACGGTCCTCCGGCTCGGTGGTCGCCTGTTTCTCATGTGCTTTAGCGACGAGGAGCCGGGCACGCAGGGCCCGCGCCGGGTGTCAAAGAACGAACTAGCCGACGCTTTTGCACCCGGCTGGCAGGTGGAGTCGATCCAGCCCTGCCGCTTTGAAGTGAATCCGAAGGCAACCCAATTCACGTTCAGCGAAGGCGGGCCAAAAGCCTGGTTTGCCATCATGGTGCGGCAGACATAATAGCTCATAACGTCCGATGAAATCCCACACAGAATATCTGACCTTCGACATCCCATCGAAGATGGCGTTCGTCAACATCACGCCGCAAGTCGAAGAAGCGATTAGGACGAGCGGAATCAAGGAGGGGATGGTTTTGTGCAATAGTATGCACATCACCAGCAGCGTCTTCATCAACGACGACGAGCGCGGCCTTCACCACGACTTCGGGGTTTGGCTCGAACATCTCGCCCCGTTTAACCCGGACCCGAACCACTACCACCACAATCGCACCGGCGAGGACAACGCCGACGCCCACCTCAAGCGGCAGATCATGGGCCGCGAGGTGGTCGTCGCCATCACGAAAGGAAAGCTCGACTTCGGCCGATGGGAACAGATTTTTTACGGCGAATTCGACGGCCACCGCCCGAAGCGAGTGTTGGTGAAGATAATCGGGGAATAGGCTCTTCGCGTTGGAGGCCGTGCCCGTTGTCGTCGGCCGCCGCACTCGCGTCTAGGCCGACAGTGGAGGCACTAACTTCTCCAAGTGGGAAACGAGCGGAGGCAGGTCGGCGGTCACGACATCCCAGACGATGTCGTAGTCGACATGAAGGTAGTCGTGGACAACTTGTGTCGCATTCCAATGATCTGTTTCCAGGGAATTTCAGCGTGGGCTTGTTGAAACGCCGGCGACACGCGGCGAGCCGCCTCTCCCAAAACCTGAATCAGGTGTGCCAGTGCCATGCGCAGGTTCTCATCCTGATCGTAGTCCGCGCGCGTTCTTCCGCCGATCTTACTCATTGCTTTGCGACCCGTATCCAGCATGTGGCCAGCGTAAACCAGGTCATCCTTCTGCATACTGGACCTCCGCATCGGCCAGTACGCGCTCTCGGAGCCGCGGATTCAGATACTTCTCTGCTACCAAGTCGACTCGATGGCCGCCGAGAATCTCAGATAGCTCCTGCTCAATGTCTACAATGCGCAGGCCTACCACATGGTCGGGCTCAAACTCAACCAGCACGTCCACATCGCTGTCCGGTCGGAAATCGTCCCGCAGCACCGACCCGTATAAGGCCAACTTGCGAATGCGATGACGCCGGCAAAACGATGCCAACCGATCACGGGGGATCGAGATTTGGGTTGCCATGACGCTTTTATTCTATCGCTGACTTAAGAAGGAGACATGGGCCGCGAGGTGGTTGTTTTTCCGGCGAGCAAGTTTGTCGCCGCCCGGCACTTCGGCGGGAAACCTGGCGGCGAAATCCGAGGTTGCGAGCGTGTCCATCCGAACCTGGTTTCGATTCTTGATCGGCGATCGGCAGGCGATTCTCGATATCGCCGCCGATCGGCAGGCGGTCCTTGTCGGCGGCGTTTTCGTTCTTTCGGCGGGCATCGCTCGCGAATACGATCAAGAAGACCTGCTCCACGAGCCGTGGTATCTACTGATCCCATTCGCCGTGTCGCTCGTGGCTTCATTCCTTCTCTTTTGCGTGTCCTTTGGAATTCTCAAGGCGAAGAGTGCGAAACCAGCCCCCTCCTTCGGTGCCGCGTACCTGATGTTCTTGGGATTGTTTTGGATGACTGGCCCGATCGCATGGCTCTACGTTATTCCTTACGAACGTTTTCTAACGCCGTTTCAAGCCACCTCGGCCAATCTGTGGACGCTTGGCCTAGTTGCGTTATGGCGCGTAGGATTGATGATCCGCGTAACATCCGTGCTCATGAATTATCCGTGGTTTGCGGCGGCAGGCGTCGTCATGCTCCTCGCTGACGTAGAAGCGCTGATCGGATTGAGCTTCTTGCCGTGGCCGCTTCTCGACATGATGGGTGGCTTGATGATGTCGGACAACGAGTCGCTAAAGCGTGAAGCGGCGTGCCTCGTGCTGCAAGCCGGTATTTTCTCCCTACCGCTCTGGCTCATCGGCTTCGGTTACGCACTGACTCGAAAGGACCTCGCCTGGCAGGGTCCCTTGGAGCAACAATCTTCTTCTCGGTTCAACGGGCTAATGATGCTCGCGCTGGCGTCGGTACTGATTTGGGCGCCGATTCTGCCGGCTACTCAGCCGGCGATGATGCGCAAACGTGAAGTCGAAGCATTGTTTGAAGAAGGCAAGATTCCCGAAGCATTGGCCGAGATGTCGCGACGGGACCGGTCCGAATATCCGCTAATCTGGGAACCTCCGCCGCTACACGCCGAACTGCAACCTAAGATCGAAGTCGTCCTGGGCGCGCTCGGCCAACAACCCATCGCACCATGGGTGGTGGACATTTACTTGCACAAGGTGGATCGGATTCGTACGAACCGGTTTCAGTTCCACGGAACCGATGCCAAAAAGGATCTGGCTCGAAAGATTGCCCTGCTGCCCGGTGGTCCCGAAATGCTGAAGCGCTGGGCTGCGGACGATGGTCACGATGGCGAAGCGTGGCGAAAGATCCTAACAGAGATCGAGGCCGAAGATTCACAGAAGAGTCCGTAGCGTACCGGGAGCAAATTCCTAACCGCGAATTTTTGCACCAACCTCCTCCAAGGTAAAAACCATGTAACAATGTCAATCGTCTGTTTGACGAGGCATGAGTTGGGCGGCTATACTGCATGTGTACGCCGGCACCGTCCTTGTTTCACATGGAGGTGTGAGTTGCTCCAACTACGAGCGTCGAATCGGTGGCTATCATCTTGGGCCGCTGTATTTTGCACGATGCTCGTTGTTTATGGGGCTCATGCCGACGCAGTCGTCGTCGACCTGCACGAGGCGGCGGAACGTGCTGAAAAGGCCGGACTCTGGGACAAGGCGCGGGACAGTTACGCCCAGCTCTTGGCCAAAGACCGAACTCACGTCGAATATCGGAAGCGATTCCAACGCTGCCATCGGCTGGCGATTCTGGTGCAGCGACATCGCGATCCAAGCTACCGCGAGCAACTGGCCGAACAAGACCTCCGCACGTCGTTCCTGATCTATCGCGAGATCCTCAACAAGCTGCGCGGCCATTATGTCGATCCGGAAAAGACTGATCTGACGCGAGTCTTTCACAACGGGCTGGATGAACTACGCCTGGCACTCGGCAACGACATCTTCCGCCAGGAACGGCTTTCACCCATAATTTCGATCACGTCCGTCCAGGCACTGAGCCAACAATTGAAGGATCAGTGGGACGGCCGCTTGATTCAAAACCAGCGCGAGCTCGAAACGGAGATCACGCGCATCGCCCAGACCGCACGCAACGCCATCGGGCTAGAACCCGTGGTCACGGTTTTCGAGTTTGCCTGCGGCGCCTGTCACGGCTTGGACGAACATACGCTTTACTTGACGCCGAGTCAGTTGGCAGAAGTGTACGCCTCGCTGGAAGGCGAGCGCGCCGGCGTCGGCATCGACGTGACGATTCGTGGCGGCAAGGTCTTGGTGTCACGAATTCAGATGGGAAGTCCTGCTGCGCGAGCCGGTATCGAAGCCGGCGATCAAATTACTCACGTCGACGGCAAGGCCATTACCGATCCGTCCGAAGAGATGCTGGATGAGGTGCTCCACGGTGAAGACGGCAGCTCCGTGGAATTGAAAATCCATCGCGAAGGAGCGCCCCTTCAAGAAGGCATCACATTGGCCCGGGAAACGACTCGAACCCCCAGCGTCACCCAAGCGCAAATCCTTCCTGAACAACCGGGCGTCGGATACTTCCAGATCACTAACTTCCACAAGAACACCGCGCACGAACTGGACGATGCCCTGATGCGTCTTGAGATGCTCGGCATGAAGGTGCTCATTGTCGACATTCGTGGGAATCCCGGCGGCTACCTCCCCGCGGCCATTCAGGTTGCGGAGCGTTTCCTTCCCGAGGGTAAAGTAATCGTCACCACCGAGAGCCATGTACCAGAGCACGTCCGTGTCTACAAGGCGTCGCATGCCGGCGCCTTACAGTTACCGCTGGTGGTGTTGGTCGACAACGAGACGGCGAGTGCGGCGGAAGTCGTCGCCGGCGCGCTCCACTCGCATCATCGAGCGACCCTGGTCGGCGAACCGACTTTTGGAAAGTGGTCCGTGCAGCGCGTGCTGGAGCTTAAGTCGGCCCGCTCGGGAGTCCGCGTTACTCTGGCGCGTTTCCTTTCGCCGGGATCGGCGCCCTATACGGTAAAAGGCGTGACGCCGGACCTCGTTGTCGAACGGTCGCCGATCAGCATGGCAGACAATCAACTTCTCGTTGCGATCCAAGTGGCCTTGCGATTGGTCGAAATGCGGCCGTGATTTCCTCGGTGACTTTCCGACCGTTCTGGTCTCGCCGGATGCCGCAGTCCTTGCGTGGATTGGCGACCGCGCGCGAACGACTCCGAGTCCTCGTCTGGGACGAGAAAGACTGGCTCTACCTGTTCGATCAGAACGGAAACCTCCAAGGCCAAGTGCAGCCGCCAGGTCGGCTCGCCGCCGCCAGCTGTGCCGACGACGGCTCTGCATATGCCGTATGCGGCAGCCGCGGCGAGGTTTGGTGGCTGAAACCCGATCTGACGACGGCGTGGCAAACGGCTGTGCCACGTGGGGCGGTCACTCTGGCCCTCGATTCCTTTGGCCAGTTCCTTGCGGTTTCCGATGCGAACGGTGGATTACACGTTTATGATCGAGACGCGGCTACGGTGTTCAGCGTTCAAAGTCCACGCCCGTTTCATCATCTGGCGTTTGTCCCATCGGCCCCGTGCCTATTGGCATGTGCCGACTACGGCGTCGTCGGTTGTTTCGATATGGACGGAAAGTGGCTGTGGCGCGACGGCCTTGTCGCCCACATCGGCGCGTTGGCCGTGAGCGGCAACGGTGAGCGCATTCTACTCGCCTGTTATTCCGAAGGCCTGCAATGGTATTCACTTGACGGCAAACGGCAGGTGCGACAAACGGCGCCGGACCCCTGCAGGCTGGCGGCCGTGTCGTATGAGGGCGGTGTGATTCTAACGGCGGGGTTGGCCGATCGCCTACAGGTGCTTGATTTGAACGGCACGTCCATCGGCGCCTACATCGTCGACAGCCCGGCGGTCGCGCTTTCGTTGAGCGCGCTAGGCGACTATGCGAGCGTTGCGCTGTCGGACGGCACGCTGTTGGGGCTGAAATTGGATTATTCGGAAACCGGATAAGGTCTCGAGCGCACGCCGAACACAGCCGCCAACCGCACGGGTCGGACAGGCCTTACTCAATCGTCAGGTTGGCGTTCGCGGTAAAGACGGTATGAAGCGCTGCATGACGGCGAGTTCCTCAGCGTCGAGCGGCGGCTGCAATCGACAAGTGAGTAACCAGGTTGAACCTGTCCCGTCGCCGCTCAGTGGCTTGCACGCGCAGACGCCTCCCGTCAACGCCTTTCTGGCGCCGGCTTTCAGACATTCAAGCGGAAGTTCGATTACCACGGCGGTATCCAGGTCGATGGTGGCGCGCCGCCAGCAACATGAAGTCCGCCGTAATGTGGCACAGCGCACCCGGGCCTTGGTGAGCGTCCGATGGCGTCAAAATGCTGACCGAGAACGGCCGCGGATCAGACGGCGGCTTGATGAGAACTGTAACCGACTTCGGCTCAGTTGCTCGAGGTTTCTCTGCGGGACGGGCGGTGGCTAGGTTTGTGCTCGGGTTACGCTTCCACATAGTCCTATTCCGGGAACGATTGCGTTCTATCTAGGGGAGTGGGAATCCCAGCCCCGACCCGCCAGCAAATGTGGAATCGTCAGGCTCGGCTGCCGCGGCGGCGCTCCTGGTCGATGTACTGGATTAACTCCTTGGCAAGCGGATTTTCGATCTGCACCAACGAGATATCTAACGGCTCGGTAAGGAATTGAAGGCTAAGCGCATCGCCTTCTTTGGAAAAACTAGCGACCTATGCCGCTGAAGAAAAATCCATCCGCTTCGGCCGACTCGCACAGATTCGGCGCACATGCATCATCTAGAGGCAATTCAAGGAACATCGTAGCCGCACCCGACTGTTCGACCGCCTTTCGTCGTTCCTGTGAGACCTTCGCCGCCGTATCGGCGCCAATGCGTTCTATTCGAATCAATGCCGTCTGCAATTCGGGCGACGCGCTGACCGTCATCTTCCCGACTCCCGCCGCCGGCACGCCGTCCTTGACGGTGACGGTCAGCTGAAGTTGTTCGTAGATGCGTGCACAGATCGGCCGATGGCGCGGCGGAAGGTAGGCAACCGACTCGGCCGGCGGCTGGAGATACTTGTAGCCGAGAAGTACGCTTAGCCGCTGCGGCATCGGTTCCGGCATGTTGTGAAAAGTCCGCGGAAGAGCGCCGAGGCTAATGGCGCAGGGCGCCAGCCCGAAACGGTCGTGGGTCTTTTGGGAATAAAGGTGATTGGTAACTGCCCATCCAAACAGTCCCGTGAGCCCGATCTCCCGGGCCACTTGTTCCAGGAGTCCACGCATGTCCTCCATGAGGTGATGATGCCGGCATTCGGGCAGCACCAGGGCCTCGCCTTCTTCGGCAATTCGGCCGAGCTCGGGCCGCTCCAAGGCGTAATGCCCCACAACACGTCCGCTGGGTTCGACGGCGACTACAGAAATGGTTTGGCCTGACTGATTCTGGCGAATCAGCTCTTCCGGGTCGTAGAGTTCCTGATGTATGTAGCTGTCGCCGTAGACGCGCCGGAAACAGTCGCCCACTCCTTGTGCGTCGTCGGGCCGAAAGCGACGCACGCTGTAGGCTACCGTAACGTCATGTTGTGAATCGTTGGACATGAGAACGAGTGTTTGCGCGACTTTGAGGAATACTCCCTTTGCGACGGCGTCACAAATAGTGGAGAGAAAACGCCCGTCGGCACTTAAGCCTAAATCACGATCGTGCACTCGAAGCAAACTTTGCCGAAGTCCTTTCCGGCGAGGAGCTTACTACGCGCGCGCCTGCCTCTCGGTCGGGTTTGGGCTATGGAGATCGTACAAAAATCTGCATTAAGTCCTGTCGCGGTCAACGCACTCCGTTTGCTAAGATTTGTATTGGATTCGCGAGTCTTGGTGGGGCAGACATTCCTGTCTGCCCATGTTGGAAGCAGTATTAGAGGTGCCTACATGCAGGCGACGGTAATCTGTCCGGAACGACCGTGTGGGAAAGAATTCGAAATCGATACCGAAACGGAGTTCTTGACAGCGAAATTGGAGGACGGGGGCAGTTCCATCTTCTATCAACGACAGTGTCCGCATTGCAAGGAATGGGTCACCGTGCAGCGGCCTGCTCGTCGAAGATCCACCAGTGCGCGCTGCGCGGGCCGAGGGGCAAAGCGCTCGAAACGGACAGTGGCCGCGAAGGCCAGGCGAAGCCCCGCGAAAGCGCGACGCAAGTAACCTCGTCGCACTTACTTGACCACGGCCTTGGTCTCATAAGGCAACTTGCTCGGATCGGCGTCCGCAAACGGTAGTTTGCCCGGCGTCACGCGCACCGACGTAGTAAGTTTCAACGGGTACTTCGCGCCGGAATCGAATGTCATCTCGATGAAGTAGGCCGTCCATCCTTCCTTCGGCGGATTAATCTTACCGACGTACGAGCCGTCCGGTTCCCGTTTAAGCTCTTCACTTACATACGCCTTGCCGATGGTATCCATGCGGAAATCACGGGCCTTCGGATTGGTGGCGTGCCATAACAAAACCTGCCTCGGACTTTGATCGGCCTGCGCACGAATGGAGCCGTCTTTTTCGAACGTCCACGAAACTTTCGGCCGCGGCGTGCCGCTCAGAATCATCTGATAAAACGCCGCGATGGTTTGCACCGCGTCGCTCCCTTTCAACGAGTGGTCGGCGTTCGGAACATAACGTAGGAGCTTTTCGCCCTTGAGATCATCGAAGTAAAACTGCGACGAATCGGGGCAGAAGAACTGGTCGCCGCTTGCGTTCACGATGTACTTGGGCATCGTGAGCCGGTCGCGATGGTGATACGGATCGACCGCCCGATAGAGTTGTTCAAGCCGGGGCTCGTTGGATCGCGCCATGATGCGGTGGTTGACGTAGTCGCCGACGGCTTTGGCCCAGAAACCATAGACGGCGCCGTGATGCCGCATCGACGGCGTGACGTTCACAACATCGATGACAATCGGCACGATGGCTTCGACCCGTGGATCGGCCGCGCCGGTCAGCCAGGTGGTCCAGCCGCGTTTCGATCCGCCCGCCACGACGAACTTGTCGATCTTCACCTTGCCGCCGGCTTCGCTGTTCATGACTTCCTGAATGCAATCCATTGCTCGCACGGCGCTCTTTACCATCGGCAACCGTGGCAGCCAAGTTTCGTCGCCGGTCTTCAGGAACTGGTCCCAACAGTAGGCGATGAGGTCGTCCTCTTTGCGCGGTTTGCCGTCCTTGTGAAAGACAAGCGGCTGATTGGGGATCATGCGGAGCTCGGCTACCACCGTGTTCGTCGCTTCCGCAATCTGTTGCGCCGTTGCTTCCGCTCGCGTCGGCATGGGGCGATCGTTTCGCCGCCGCCGATCAACAGGAATGCCTTGTTAGACACCGGTTTCTCCGGCTTGATGATGACGAGCCAATGCTCCCAGACCGGCCGATCGACTTCATCGGCATTTCGCCAGGTTTGCGACGTCAGGTGCACGATGAGCGTCTTTGACGGATTGCCCTCGACCGTCTTGCTGATCTTCCAGGCATACGCCGGGTCCGGCTTCTGCACATACCGATACAGAGCGTCGGATCCAACCGGCGTTTGCGATGTAAACGCCGACACGAGTACCCAAGGCGCCAGGTAAGCTGTGAGTGCACCCATGACGAGAATCTCCAGATCGAGTTGTTAGTTGACTATCTGGCAAGCCTTGAATCCGTAGCCGAACTCGCCAGAGTTCGGGTCCACCCGCCCGAATTCTGGCGAATTCGGCGACGGACTCAGCGTCACTTCTGTCCTAAGGCGATTAGAAAATGTTGGCTCCGCACAAACAGAGTGCGGTCCGAGATGGCCGGCGTAGCCATGCAAATATCGTCCATTTCATTGACCGCGAGCAACTCGAACTTGGGGCCGGCCTTGACGACGCGCACCTGTCCCTGTTCGGAGGCGAAATATAACCGACCGTCGGCAGCAACCGGCGACGCCGTGTAACTAACGCCGCCGAGCCGTTCCTTGTAGACTTCCTTTCCGTTGTCCGCATCGTAGCAAGTCAGCATCCCGGCGTTTGAGCACGTGTAGAGGTATTTTCCGTACAGGATCGGCGTCGGCATGTAGGGTCCGCCGCGCATCTTGCTCCAGGCAATCTGCGCGTTTTGCTCCTCATCCGGTTTGAGCGAGATGTCGCCCATGGCGCCCGGCTTGATCGAAAAAATCGGCTGGATCGGACGGTTCCCGCTCGTGACATACACTCGGTCCGGGCCAACCACAGGAGTGGGGATCGTGACCTCGGATTTCTTCGCCAACCGCCACAGTTCCTTTCCGGAGGCAGGATCGTATCCACGAGCGTACTGAGCGGCGTTGGTCACCAATTCGACGCGATCCGGTGAACGCCATATGGTCGGCGTACTCCATGACGGAATCTCATCCCGCGGCGTCGACCAGATTCGCGACCCGTCTTCCAGGCTGAAGGCGGCCACGAATGAGTCTTTGCTGAGATCGCACTGCAAGATCACCAGGCCGTCGTGGATGATCGGCGAACTGCCGAAGCCCCATTCGTATTCACGGTCGATAGCGAAACTTGAATCGAGAGTGCCTAAGTCGCGCTTCCATAGGAGACGGCCCTCGAAATCGTAGCAGTAAAGTCCTTCTGGGCCGAAGCAGGCCACGACACGCTTACCGTCGGTCGCCGGGGTGCAATTGGCTTGGCTGCCTTTGAGATGTCGCTTCGTCTTGGGTACGCCTTCGAAGGCGGTGCGCTCCCACAGAATCTTGCCCGCGTCGCGCTCCAGGCAGAACACTTTCCAAATGTGTTTGGTGGTATCGTCGACGGAGCCGACGTCGCCGTAGTTTCCGATCCTGACTTTCTGTTCGGGGTTGCCGCTGATTGCTGTCGTTACGAATACACGATCTTCCCAGATGATCGGACACGAATGCCCGAGACCCGGGATGGGCGTCTTCCAGCGAACGTTTGTCCCCGCTTTGGCGTCCCACGTTACGGGCGGATGTTGACCGTCCGCGTTACCGGAAGCGTACGGGCCTCGAAACGACGGCCAATTGAGCGGTTGTGCAACCTTGAGATCGCTCGGCTCCAGCACTGGAGCAACGGCTTTCGCGGCAGCTTTCGACTCCGCACGGAAGTAGCTAGTTTCAGCCGTGAAGCGATTGACGACGAGTCGCGGAACGTGTTCGTCCTTGCGCTCGAATGTGAACTTCATCTGTTCCTGGCCGATTGACGTGAAAGTATCCGGGCCCGCCGGCTTGAGAACTTGGACGGCCCCTGCCCCGCCTCGGGCAACCACGCCGATTTCCCGGACCTCGATGATCAGCTTGCCGCCGTTGTCATTTTCGTAGGTGCCTGCCAACGGTTTCCAGAGAGTCCGTTGCTCATCGGACGCCGGCTTGAACTCCTCGCCGCCCGCCTTCTTGAGCGTGTCCTTGATGGTTTGGTTATTTTGCGGTGCATTCAGAAGTGCCGCGTTGAGGACCTCGGATTGAATCTTACCCGTGGCCAGGAGCGACTCGGTAATGGGGAGATTCCCACGCGCGGCCGCTGTGAGCAATGCCGCGTCGACGTCGCGCGCCGGCTCGTAGCAGCGCGTTGACAACGTCCTTGTGTCCGCCGCCTACGGCAGAACTGAGCGGCGTTTGATACCAAATGCCGTCTCGAGCGTTCGCATCGGCGCCATGTTTGAGCAAACTTTCGACGACTTCCAGATTCCCCTTCCCCGCCGCGATCCACAACGCGGTTATTCCCATCTCATTCTTCGCGTTGACATCCGTTCCCTTCTTGAGCAGATCAGCAACCACCGGCGCGTCGCCGCCGCGCACCGCGGCCCAGAGGGCCGAACGTGAATCATCCTGGGCGGCGCGCGCTGCTGCGAGGAACAAGAATGGCAACAGAGTTGCGCCAAAAAGCCGTTGAGATAATGCCATCGTTCTTATTCGCGCGAAAGTCTAGGGTTTCTCGAAGGTGGAATCCGGCAGTTGTTTTCCCCCGACGACGCTGTCAATCTGCATCGTGATCTCCTTCACTTCCTGGTCCTGGGCTTTTATCGTCACCTTGCTTGGTTGTTTGATCCCGTCGAAGTCCTTGTAATCGACATAATGAAACTCCATGGGGACTTCCTTCCCCTCGCGAACGGTCACCTGCACCGCGGACTTAACGAGCAAGCCGGATTCCTTATCGAAAAACAGCGACACGTCTTTGAAGTCCTTGTGGGACACCCTTACTCCGAGCACCGGCTTGTCGCCGACTTTGTCCTCACCGGTGGGCGACAGCTTGTACGCCGCGCCGGTCAGCGAAACCAGGAACTGCGGCGTGCGCATCGCATAAAGGGCATTCTTGATCGCCCCGATAACTTCATCAGGTGGATTGTCGTCTTTCTCCGCAAACTTGGCCCATCCTTGATTGCCGCTGATGACGATAACCGCCGTCGCGTTCTGACCTCCGTGACTGATTTCGGCCTCGATCCGGTAATGATCGAGCCCGCGCCACGATCCTTCAAACGTCGCCGTCAGTTCTTGACCGCCCGCATCGCCGGTCACCTTTCCCTTGGCGACACCGCTCTTAAGCTCTTCCAGTTTCGCGGGGTCACCCATCGCCTTCAACGCGCGTTGCAGGATAGGCTTTGCTTCAGACTGGTCATCCAACCGCATCGCGCCCATTAATGCCAGTGATGCGACGCATGCGCCAACGCATCCCGTTTGAAACGACATCGGTTGTCTCCTCATGAAAGCGGCTCGTGTGAAACTACGCCCCATATTCTATGAACGGGGAACGCAACCGAAATCGAACGGGGCCAAAGGATCGGCGATTGCATTTTTCGAAGTGGCACAGTGAGGCATCCGTTGGCGTTGATCGACTTATTGACGAGCGACTGTGACATCTGGTAGAGACAATGGTGGTGAGGTTTCGGTTTCCGAATGAGGAGAATTGATAGTGGCAGTTTCTCTGCGAGTTGCGATGGCGGGCCAAGTTTTGCAGGAGAACGTTCGTGGAATCTAGCGACACCGTCAACAAACGGAGATATCGGGAAGCGAGGTCTGGTCGATACTCACAAAAACTGGGCGCATCGTTACTTGCGCTGTTTCAGGGTGTAATCAACCGCGGCGTTCCGCGGTGGAGCGGCATGGCATGACGTTACAAATGACTACGTCCCTTATCACATTGACGACCGATTTCGGCGAGGATTCCCCGTATGTCGCGGCGATAAAGGGCGTGATTCTCAGCGTGAATCCGGACGCTCGGATCGTCGACTTGAGCCATCAGATTCCACCACAGGACGTGCGCCACGCTGCCTACTTCCTTGCTCATTCGGTTCCCTACTTTCCGTCGGGCGCCCTTCATGTAGTGGTGGTCGATCCTGAAGTCGGAACAGATCGAGCGCTGCTCTACGTCGAATGCGCTGGGCAGGGATTACTCGTTCCCGACAACGGGTGCTGGACGTTGTTGCCGCCGCCTTCGATGGTTCGTCGGGTCGAGGAGTCGCGATATTGGAGGCCGACGGTGAGTTCGACATTTCACGGCCGGGACATCCTGGCGCCGGTCGCCGGTTGGCTCAGTCGCGGACTTGATCCCGCCAATCTCGGCGAAAAAACACTCCAATGGGTGCGGCTTGAGATTGCAGCCGCAATGAGAGATGGCGATACCCTGCGCGGTGAAGTGGTCTTCGTGGACCATTTCGGCAACCTCATCACGAACATTCCCGGCGAATGGCTCCCGACACCCAACGATAGGCCGATTCGGATCCATGTCGGGAAAGAAATCTTGGCAACGCACGTTCGAAGTTATGCTAATACGACGCCTGGCACGCCGATCGTGCTCACCTCCAGCTCGGGAACATTGGAAGTGGCCGTGGCACAAGGAAACGCTGCGGCGGAGTTTCGTGTTCGACCAGGCACACCCGTGGCAATCATGCTGCACTGACGCGGTTGTCTGGTCCGTGTAGATGGGTCGGCTATAATGATAGCTCAGTTCGGTCTGCGTGCAGAGTGACCGGACTTATCTGGGGTTTGAAGTCGCCCTGTCTTCGGTGCGGTGCACCAGCCCTTTTGTCGATTAGCGATTGCACGGAACGTCCGAGGGAGGCCGAACCAAATGAGATTGACCCGTGCCGCTACCTACGCCATCCACGCGCTAGTTCATATGGCGACACAGAAACAGAATGTGCCGGTCGCTTCGCACCACATGGCCCAAGCACGTGGAATTCCGGAGCGGTTCTTGTTGAAAGTCCTGAAGCCGCTGGTGTCGGCGAGCGTCCTTCTGTCCGTGAAGGGACCGAATGGTGGTTACCGATTGGCAAAGCCCGCCAACGATATTACCCTTTTAGAGATACTCGAAGCCGTCGATGGTCCGATTCGCGGTCAAGGATCGCTGTCCCACGAAGAAGCGAACGGTTCTCTGAACCGACGCCTCGACGGCATCTACCAACAGGCCGCCGAAGTGGTGCGGAAACAGTTCCAGAAGGTACGCCTGTCGGACCTGGCGGTGAAGGACTAGTTTCCGCTCACCTACTTGGAAATACCATGCCCATTCGCATTTCCGGTGTTTCCCTGCCGTTGGACGAACCGGAGACCGCTCTTCCAGAGCGAATCAGCCGCATTCTAGGCCTGCCACTACCCGACGTGTCGCAGTGGCGCATCCTTCGCAAAAGCCTCGATGCCCGAAGCAAAAGTGCCCTTCGATTCGTGTACTCCGTCGAAGTTACGTTCCCGGAAGGTGAGGACCTCATCACGGCCAAGGCACGCGCTTCGTCATCTAATGGAGCGACCATCGAGTCCCACGTCGAGCCACCCTTCACCATGCCGGCGCCCGGGTCTCAACGATTGCCGCATCGGCCGATCGTAATCGGATCCGGACCGGCCGGCCTGGCGGCCGGGTATTTCCTGGCGGCACACGGCTATCGTCCACTACTTTTCGAACGAGGCCGAAAAGTCCGGGATCGTATTCACGACGTTCGCGCCTTTGACACCGGCGGCGCGCTCGACCCGGAAAGCAATTACTTGTTCGGCGAAGGCGGCGCCGGGACGTTTAGCGACGGCAAGCTCACGTGCCGAAATTCCGGGCCTGATGTCCGACGTATCCTGGAGCTATTCGCCGAGTGCAAAGGCAAACCGTCCATCCTTTACGATTACCGCCCGCACTTGGGCAGCAACCGGCTGCCGGCCGTCGTTAAGGCATTGCGGCAGCGAATCGAGAACTTGGGAGGCGAGTTCCACTTTTCATGCCGAGTGGAAGACATGGACATTGAGGACGGCAAGCTCCGCGGCTTGACGACGTCGTCGGGACCGTTTTCAACGTCGGTGGCCGTGCTCGCCATCGGCCACAGCGCCCGCGACACCTACGAGATGTTGCGGCGGCGCGGCGTGCCGATGGAGCAGAAGCCTTTTCAAATGGGTGTTCGCATCGAGCATCCGCAGGAAAACGTCAACCGCGTGCAGTATGGGCCGAACCATTGGGAAACCCAACTCGGTGCAGCCGACTACACGCTGGTAGTCCGCGGCGCCCATGATCTTTTCACCTTCTGTATGTGCGCGGGTGGGCACATCATTCCCAGCGTCGCGGAGGCCGGCTACTTCTGCACCAACGGCATGAGCCTCTCCAATCGGGATTCGCCGTTCGCGAACAGCGGTCTGATGATCACCGTCCATCCGGACATGTTTGGAAGCACGGACGTATTCGCCGGTATCCGATTACAACAGGAGTACGAGCGTAAAGCATTCCATGTCGGCCGCGGCGACTATCTGTGCCCGCTGCAATCGGCGGCGGATTTTCTGGCCGAGCGGCAGACACACCGCCAACCGCCGTGTAGCTATGAGCGGGGCGTCGTGTTGTCGTCCCTCGCCGAATTGGTTCCGCCGCCGATCCGCAATGCGTTACATAAAAGCCTTCCGATCCTCGACCGGCGCTGGCACGGCCGGTTCCTCGCCGACGCCACGATGGTCGGCCCCGAGTCTCGCGGCAGTTCGCCGATTCGCATGCTCCGAGATCCAACCACGTTGGAATCGACGGGCATCGTCGGTTTGTATCCCATCGGCGAGGGCGCCGGTTTCGCCGGCGGAATCGTCAGCGCCGCCGTCGATGGTCTACGTGCGGCCCGCGCTATCATTGAACGCTACGCCCCGTTGGACCGCAAGAATACCCATGCTTGATTCATGCACCGACCCATGACGCAAACACCGGCCATTCCCATCCCGCCCCTGGAGTTTCGCTACCTCATCGGTCCCAGCCGAGTCGAGGCGTTCGATAATGCCGGTGGCGAATTGATAATTCCCGAAGTGCCGGCCGCAGCGTACGAGGCGGTGTTTGACTTCGGGTGCGGGTGCGGCCGATTCGCGCGGCAACTGTTGCAGCAGAATCCGAGGCCGCGCCGCTACGTCGGCATCGATGTGCATCGCGGCATGATCAATTGGTGCACGAAACACCTGACGCGGATCGACGCCCACTTTCAGTTCTTTCACCATGACGTTTTCAGCCTGCCCTATGGCCCGGAAAACAGCCGCCAGATGGCCGAGCCATTCCCCGTGGGCGACAGTGAGTTTTCCTTGGTACTGGCGCACTCGGTTTTCACCCACGTGTACAAACACCAAACGGAGTATTACCTTCACGAGATCGCTCGGATCCTCAGGCCGGGCGGAGTCGCCTACACCACGTGGCTCCTATTCGATCGCACTAGTTTTCCCTTCTTAACACACGACAAAGTATGCCTATACGTTGATGAGATCGATCCGACTGCGGCGGTAGTCTATGACCGCCGCTGGTTGCTGGACGCCTTCCGTGGGCGAGGCCTGGCCGTTCGACTAACCAAACCACCCGAGGTTCCGGGACATCAATGGCTCGTGCTCCTCGAAAAGCGAACCGCGGAGTCCATCGATCAGTTTCCCCTCGGTGAACAAGGCGCCGAATGGTTATGCGGCGCAACCGAAAGGCCGATCGCTCAAGTGGCCATGACGAGTGAGCATCGTGAGGCCGTCTTGCGTGCCCATGATCCGGTTTGCAACGCGACGACGGCAGTCGAATCGCCCACGCAGCTTGCAGAGCGACCGACAGTTCCACCGTTCAACTACGGCCCGTTTGACTTGATTTTGAAGCGGGAACTAGAAGCGGTAAAACGCTCGTGGACCTGGCGGTTAGGGCGAATGATCGTCGGCCCACTCAGTTGGCTCAAACGATTGATTGGCAGAAATTGATTCGAGGAGGATTCGGTGCTGATCGTCACGAGTCAAATTCGAATTCCGACGACGGAGTTCCAATGGTCCTTTGTGCGGGCCGGCGGACCGGGAGGGCAAAACGTCAACAAAGTTGCGTCGAAGGCCGTGCTCCGCTGGAATGTGGTCGCCAGCCAGTCTCTGCCGGCCGACGTTAAGTCGCGCTTCCTAACTCAACAGGCGAATCGAATTACAACGACCGGCGACCTCGTCGTAGCGTCGCAGCGTTTTCGAGATCAGGACAAGAACCGGCAGGATGTTCTTGATCGGCTGAAGGAGTGGTTACTGCGGGCGACTATTTCCCCCAAATTACGCAAGCCAACACGCCCGACGCGCGGATCAAAAGAACGACGCCTCAGCGCCAAGAAGCACCGCGCCCGTGTGAAAACCGGCCGACGTAATCTAGAGGAAACATGAGTTGCGTATTGATTGTAGGGTGCGTCAAGTCCGCGCGGACGCACCGGATCGCAGCAGGGGCGGTCGGTGCGTCTGCGAAGACTTGACGCACCCTACATCTAGGCGTGTAGCGTGCAGGGTGCGCCAAGTCCGCGCGGACGCACGGGTTTCCGAACGTCTGCTTCTCTGAGTTCAACGATTGTGCCATCTTTGCCCAAGGAAACGAGTCCTCAATTGTTGCCGCCCTTTTGCATAATGATCTAGTTACGGGATTGTCGGCGTGGTTGGCCGATAGAGTCAGCGTTGGATTCAGTTTGCAATGCTCATTAACCGGTGTACTCGTCAGGAGGACGGTAACGTGATGGCATATTCCCGTCGCCTTTGGGCCGCGGCATTGGCGCTGTCGATCGCAGCCCCCGCCACGGGGCAGGAAATGACCCGCGGCAATTCCGATTCGATGATGATCACTGCGAGCAATCAACGGGTTGCCAACATGATCGCTGAACGGCTAGCCGAATGTCATGGACTAAAGAAGTTCAACGTCGAGGTAGTCTTTCAGAACGGAATCGCGGAGATCAACGGCACCGTCGCCAATGACGCGCAACGTGCACAAGTACTACGAGTCGCGGGCAGCGTTCCTGGCGTGAAGTATGTTCGGGATCGCATGGAAACCATGGGAATGGTCCACCAGGCGCAGGCCGTGAGTTTGCCAGTCCAGGAACAGGCGCCGCCGCCGGCACTCGCGCCAACTCAACCGGGCACGACGGTGTTTCCCGGCGGAATGCCTCCGGGCATGGTACCGAACGGCAATGGCCCAATGCCCGAACCGGCGCCCATCATGCAGGGACCGCCGCCGTCCTACTACGACGTGAACCCGCCCAAGATGCCGCCGCACGCATGGCCGTCATACGCCCCGTACAATAACTACTCCCGCGTCGCTACTCCGCAGCTTTATCCGCACAACGCCTGGCCGTACATCGGACCGATGTATCCTTTCCCCAAAATTCCACCCGGATGGCGCAAGGTGCAGTTGGAATGGCAAGACGGTTACTGGTGGTACAGCAACCGCGGCAACAGCCACGACTGGTGGATGCTGCGATTCTGGTAACACGTGAGCGTGAAAACGTGTAAGCGATCTCCGAAGGCCAAAGCCGTGTCCCGACTTTGGCCTTCGGCCTTTGGGCGCCGAACTCTTCTAGAATGGTCGGATGACTTCGGCCCAGTCCAATCCTCGATTGCTCCGCGTTCGACTGTCGGTGCTTTTGTTTCTGCAATACGCTCCGGCCGGCGCCGTTATTCCTATTTTTAGCTTGCGCCTACATGAGCTGGGTTTCAGTCCGGTCGAAACCGGATGGGCTTGCGCGACCCAATCGCTGGGAACGCTGGCATCGCCGATGCTCGCCGGCCAAGCCGCCGATCGTTGGTGGCCTGCGGAACGTGTTTTGTCCGCGTGCGCTCTTGTCGCCGGAATCCTGCTCTGGCTGATGGCGAACTTGACGGCGCCGGTTGCAGTGTTCGTTGCCGCCCTTGCGTTTTGGTTCGTCATGGCCCCCGCCATGTCCTTAGGTGTAGCGCTTTGCTTCGCTCATCTGTCGGATCCTTCACGCGACTTCAGTCGGGTCCGGCTCTGGGGAACCGTCGGTTGGATCGTCATCAACTGGTTGGGTGGGTGGTGGCTGGCATCTTCCGACTGGCTACCGGCGCTCTTGGGGTTCGGCGACCGTCCATCGGAACTCGCCGACACATTTCGCATCGGCGGCATTTTCGCCGTAACCTTGGGTGTATACGCACTCACTTTGCCGCGCACAATTCCGCAGCGCACGTTCTCGGATCGGCTCGCGCCCATCGCGGCACTTCGACTCATGAAGAGCCGAGCCATGCTTACCTATTGCCTCTGCGTGGTGGGAGTTTGTCTTACACTCCCGTTTAACTCCCAGGTAACCCCGCTATTCATGCGTGACCGCGGGATTCCAACGGCCGACATAGGCCCGATGTTAACACTCTGCCAAAGCGCCGAAATCTTGAGCCTCGCCTTGCTTCCCATGTTGCAGACCCGGCTCGGAGTGAAGGGAACGCTCACACTGGGATTGGGCGCATGCGGAACTGCTTTCGTCGTCCTGATGGCCGGTCATCCGTTGTGGCTCGTGATTAGCTCACTCGCCCTTCACGGAGTGTGCATATGTTGCTTCTTCGTCGCCGGGCAGGTGTTCATGAACAGCCAGGCTCGTGCGGACATCCGTGCCAGTACCCAAGCATTGTTTAACTTCATGATTGGTTTTGGATTGCTTGTAGGCAATTTGCTTGTCGGATGGATCCGCGAACAAGTCGCCGAGGCATTCCAACCCACCTATTTGGTGGGCGCCGTTCTCGCCGTCACCTCGCTGGTAGTTTTTGCCATCGGCTTTCCTCCGGACGAGACTCGTCGCCCGGAGGTGGGCCGACCGTAGTCACGCCGCCGATGCACGATGCTAACGGCTTCGACGGAGACGCCTACTTTTGAACTCGTCGGGATCATTGTGCGTGATGCCGCGATCGTCGACTGTCCACAGCTCGCGGCCGCTGAGATTGTCCGTGGCGGCAAAGAACAGTTGGCCGGCAACATTCACGAAATGTTGCGGCGACGATGCCGAAAGGCCGAGGTTGATGTCCGCCACCATGAACGTGCCGGGTGAACTGCCGTCACTCTGCCATAGCTCGCGCCCATTGACGCTGTGATCCGCCGTGAAATAGAGCGTGTCATTCACCATAGTAAGGTTCTCCGGCGCCGGATCGCTCGGAAGACTTCCGGGGTGGATGACCTTAACGAGATTGTGGCCGCCGATCGCGCCATTGGTCTTGAACAACTCATGCCCGCCGAGGCTTGCCGTGAAAAACAGCACGCTGCCGCCGGCCGTCAGGTTCTTCGGGAAAGAACTGAAACTGCCCGGGGAAACATCGAGGTTCACCGTGCCGGCGGCGGTCCCGTTGGATTTCCACAGTTCCTGACCATTCACATCGTCGGTAGCAGAAAAGTACAGGTTGCCGTTCCACGTCGTCAAATCTGATTTGTTGATTCCGGTGCGATCGAATCCATCGGCCGTTCCGGGATTCATGTCTTTCACCAGGACCGTGCCGGCTTCGGTGCCGTCGCTCTTCCATAGTTCCAGCCCCGTATCCGGGTGTTGGGCTGGGAAGTAGAATTCTCCATTCAATACGGCCGTGGACGTGTTGAGACTGAAGCCCCATGACAACGCGCTTCCGGGGTTGATGTCCTTGACCATCGTCGTGCCGGCTTCGGTGCCGTCGCTCTTCCACAACTCGTAGCCGTGCGCATTGTCTAATCCGGCGAAGAACAGCGTATTTCCCACGGCCGTAAGGTGGACGGCGCCGAACCCTCCGGCGCCTGGATATATATCCTTGACCAGCACGGTTCCCGCCGCGGTGCCATCGCTCTTCCAAAGTTCGTTGCCATTGACAAGGTCACTGGCGCTGAAGAATAGCGTGCTGTTCACGTTCGTCAACGCAGTCGGATTCCCACTAGATGTTCCCGGTGCGATGTCCTTGAGCATGACGGTCCCCTCGGCCGTTCCATCGGTCTTCCAAAGCTCGCTTCCGGTTGCCGCAGTGGTCGCGACGAAGAACAAGACGCCGTTCACTTCGGTCACACGGGATGGACTTCCTCCATTAGCGCCCGGAACTATGTCCTTTATCAAGGCCGTGCCCTCGGGCGTGCCGTCCGATTTCCAAAGCTCGTGGCCAAACGCCGGGTGGAACGCGGTGAAATACGTCGTTCCACCAACCGCCACGAGGTTGGCCGGGGATGAACTGGCGGGCAGTTCGTTAATGTCCTTGACGAAGTTGGTACCGGCGCCAGTGCCGTTGGTTGTCCAGAGTTCGGCGCCGTGCGCGGCGTCGACTGCGGTGAGGAATAGCGTTCCGCCGACGTCCGTAATGGACACAGGACTAGAGCTACCGGTTCCTGGAAAGATATCTTTGACCGGTCCGGAGCCTTGCGTCGTGCCGTCGCTTTTCCACAATTCAACACCGCGATTTCTATCCGCCCCGGCGAAATACAGCGCGCCATTGAAGACCGCGGGCGCCGCGTCAAAGGCGTATTGCTGCGGGCCACTCTGGCGCACGTTGATGAGCCGGACGAACGTGGTGCCGCCCGGCGTGCCGTCGCTCTTCCACAGATGTTCCGGAACGTAGGTGTTGGCATAGAATCCCTCACGCCGGCCGATGGTGAAGAAAAGCGTCCCGTTGAAGTTGATGAGGTTCTCCGGATGCGCGTCCTGATTGCCGGGCTTGATGTTCTTGACGAGTACCGTGCCGGCGGGTGTGCCATCGCTCTTCCACAGCTCCTGTCCGTTGGCGCCCTCTTTGGCTGAGAAGTAGAGCGTATCGCCGACTTCGGTCAAGTTATGTATAAGGGCATCACCGCTCGGTAGGATGTCCTTGACCTGCGAGGTGCCGGCCGGGGTTCCGTCGCTCTTCCAAAGGCCGTTGCTGGTCCCGGCATTCTGGGCCACAAAGTACAGCAGGTTGCCCGCTTTCGTCAGGAACGCGGGGTCCGAAAACGGAACTCCCGAGAAAATGTCGGTAAGCCTCTCGGTGCCGGCTGCGGTGCCGTCGGTCTTCCATATTTCGTTGGCGTGAACGCCGTCGTCGGCCGCGAAAAACAACGTGTTGTTCACAACGGTGAGCCCGCCCGGCGATCCGTATCCGCTCGGGTTGATGTCAATGACTAGCTCGGTACCGGCGGCAGTGCCGTCGCTCTTCCAAAGTTCGCTTCCGAATTCATTCGTTTGTGCGACGAAGAAGAGCGTGTTATCCATCACGGTGAGGCTATGCGGGGTCGACCCGAGGAATTGCTGCGGCTCGATGTCCGCCACCATGTAGGTGCCGGCTTCGGTTCCATCGCTTCTCCATAGTTCAACCCCGTGGACATCGTCCTTGGCCGCGAAGTATAGGACACCGTTCATGACGGTGAGGTCGCGCACATACGCCTGGAAGGGCCCCGGTTGAATATCCTTGACGAGGTATGTACCCTGAGGCGTTCCGTCGCTTCTCCACAGTTCCCGGCCGTGGATGCCGTCATCGGCGGCGAAGTAGAGCGCCCCGGCAAAACTGACGGCGGAATCCAGGTCGGCGTCCGAAGTCCCGGGATTGACATCGGCGGCCAGTGTAGCCGACAGCAGACAACGATCTTCGAGTAGTTCGAACGACCAATTCCGGCAGCGACGAGTACGGCGAGTCATGACAAGTTCTCCTCCGATTAGATTCTATTTGAAACCACCGGATACCTTGACCCGGTCTTCATCCACATTCATGGGCCAAATCAGTACAGTCGTATCCATGCCGCCCGAGGCGAGATGCCGACCGTCTTGTGAAAAGACGAGAGCAGTGACAGCGCCCCGGTGACCTTCGAACGTACGGATAACACATCCCGTGGCCACGTCCCAAAGACGGACTTTGCAATCGGCGCCGGCTGTGGCGAGCACGCGTCCGTCTGGTGAAAACGCCACCGCGTGAGAGCGCACCGTATGGCCTTCGAGTTTCATAATCTGCTTGCCCGTTGTCGCATCCCACAACAAGATGACGCCGTCACCGCCGGCGTAATGTCGGCCGTGTGCGACCGCGAGTGTGTCACCTTTGGGTGAAAAAGCCACGGCCCGCACTGGGTCGGCAGGGCCGGCACAGCGGTGCCGTGGATCGACACTCTCGGGATTCCAGATATGCAGAGTTCCATCTAGGCCACCGGAAGCGACGAAGCGCCCACAAGGCGAGAATGCAACCGCGGTCACCTGCGGCAGCTTGCCCGTCAGCCGGCGTAACTCACGGCCCTCCGCGACGTCCCAGAGTCGGACCGTTTGGTCGAATCCACCGGACAACAAGGTTCGACCATCCGGGGAATAGGCAGCCTGCAAGACGTCGATTGAAGCTTGCGTGCCCTTGTGGCCGCGAAGTTGTCGGATCTCATTCCCGGTACGTGAGTCATGCAAAGTGATGGCGCCGTCGGGTGTCGTCCGGGATGCCAGTGTCAGGCCGTCGGGTGAAAGCGCCAGGGCGGCTACGTTCTGGCCGAGGCCGCCGCGCCATTGATGGACCAAGCGATTGGTCGGCGTGTCCCACCAGCAGACGGTGTTGTCGCGGCCTCCAGAGATGACCGAGCGGCCGTCCGGGGCGAATGCGACCATTCGAATCTGGGCTCGATGGCCTTTCATTTCAATCTGTTCGCGGCCGGAGTCCACATCCCAAAGGCGGATGGAGCCCAGTTGTCCGGAGGCCAAGACACGGCCGTCCGGCGAAAACACCAGTCCTTCGTCCTGGCCGTGGTCCAAATCTAGCCGCCGTTTTTGCGTCCCCGTGGCCACGTCCCAGAATCGCATTGTGCGGTCGCCTGCACTGGTGACAAGCGTCTTTCCGTCAGCCGAGAACGTCAACGATCTTATGGAAGTGCGATGCCCCTCGCACGGCGGGAATTCCTTGCCGGTCGCAATCTCCCAAATCCGTACGGCCGATTTGTCTTGGACGCTGGCAGCCAGGAGCGCGCCGTCGGGGGAAAGGGCAACCCGGTCCAACGCATCCAGCTTCGGATCGAAATGCCGACGTTCCTCGCCTGTTGTAACGTCCCAAATGTAAACGACGTTTTTGTGGTCGAGTGTGATGACGCTTCGGTTATCCGGAAAGAAGCCACGGGGAAAGTGATCGAGCGACACGTTCGGCCGGCCAAGTCGGCGAAGTTCTTCGCCATGTGCGACGTCCCACACGCGAACCGTCTTATCCATACTCCCGGAGACGAGGAGCTTGCCATCGCGAGAGAAGACAATGGCAGCGACGACGCCGCCATGTCCTTCGAAGCGACGAAGTTCTTTTCTCGTCAATGCATCCCAGAGCCGTATCGTCTGATCGGCGCCGCCCGTGGCCAACAGGTCACCGGCCGGCGAAAAGGCAATCGGAAACACTCGGCCTTGGTGACCTTCGAGGCGGAAGATTTCTTCGCCGGTGCTCGCGTCCCAAAAGAGAACCGCGTCTTCGCCGGGTGCCGTCACCAATTTGCCGTCAGGTGAGAACGTGGAGCCGTAGAGTTGGCGGCCGGCGCGCAACCGGTTGGTGCCGAGCCGAGACAAGGCACCCTCAGGCAGGAGGTCGCCGAATGCATCTCTCGGCAAGGGCTTAGCAACGGTTGGCGCGACCGGTGCCGCAACAAGCGTCGGCTGAGTGTTCGGCGCCAATGGCTCACGGATATCGGCCGTCTTTCGGTAATGCGCAACAAGTCCCACACCGCCGGCAAGCACACCGACCGTTAGGACGAGCGCACCGATAGTCTTCAGCTTGGCGATGAACCATGTCCGAATCAGACTGTCCGCCAGGCCAATTACTCGGACCGGCACTCCCGCGGCCTGACCGGCCATGGTCAGCGAGGCAGACAGCGCCGTGGAGGCTGCCAACTGTGTCGGTACTGCGACCGAGGTGGTCGCGACGGTCAGCATCGTCGCCAGGGCACCCGATCCAAGCGTGAGGCCGCGGCGTTCGAGTCGCCGACGTAGCAACTCCCGAGCCTGCGCAAGTCGACCTCGCACCGTGCCGATGGGCCAACTCAATCTCTGGGCAACTTCTTCTTGGGTGTTGCCTTCCAGGTAAAAAAGCACCAACGGTAAGCGGTATTTATCGGGAAGACGCTGGACTTCCTCGTCCAGCACCTGCTGTAACTCCTGCCAGGCCACGACGTACAAGGGTTCCAAGGCGACACGCTCGTGCTCGCGCCGTCGCTCATGGATTTGTCGCCTCGCCGCGTCTGCCTTGGAGCGCACGGCGAGCCTGTAGGCCACGCCATGCAGCCAACTCCCGACCGACTGCCGTTCGCGAATCGATCCGGCCTTGCGCGCGAGGAGAAGGAAGGTGGCTTGAAAGGCGTCTTCAATGTCCGATTCGTTGTTAAGCACGCGACCGCAAACGCCGAGCACCATACGGCCATGCCGACGCATCAGGGCATCAAACGCCGCCTCCTCTCGACGGACGGCAAAGCGTTCCAACAATTGTCCATCGCTGACATCCTCGGCGGCCGAGCCGACGAGCTGGCGCAAATGCCCAACAATCTGTCCGAATCGCCGATTGGCCATTGGCCTGTGCTCCATTTCTCCCATACATAGTGCCGGCAGAGGAGAGAAACGATATGACTTTTTTTCGGGTGACAATGCGAAGGCGTCGTGTCTTGGAAAACACGACGTTTCTAGTACAACATTGACGCCTTAACCGGGCTGACTGACGTGACAGACGTTTATCTAGTTGCCAGTGGCGATCTGCGACTTTCAGCCAATCAGAAATGTTGGCCGGCGCAACGGGAGATGGAGTCCGCCCTGAGCGAGGCAGTCGCTGTGTGCGGGTTCCGCGTGGTGCGCGCTCATCCGTACAAGGAGGCCGAAAAACACGGTTTCATTGGTTCGCAGAAGGAGGGAATGCGCGTCTTCGCAGGTATCGACCCGGAAGCTCGCCTCATCGTGGCCGAAGCCGTGTGGCAATACTCTCATCATGTCCTACACGGCCTGATTACCCATCGTGGCCCGATCCTCACTGCCGCCAACTGGTCCGGCACTTGGCCCGGCCTGGTGGGCATGCTCAACCTGAACGGTTCGTTGACCAAAGCCGGGGTCAAATACGCCACGATCTGGGGTGAAGACTTCACTGCTACGCCGTTCCGTGAGCGGTTGCGACAATGGCTAGTAACCGGAAGCATCGCCTACGACACCAGTCACGTCCAACCGCTTGCACGCGTGAAAGTCGCTGAAAATGAAAAAGCGCTCGGTGTAGCGTTGGCAGCACAGCTCCGTCGTGAGAAAGCAATTATGGGCGTTTTCGACGAGGGTTGCATGGGGATGTACAACGCGATCATCCCCGACGAACTCTTGCATCCGGTCGGCGTGTTCAAAGAAAGACTCAGTCAGTCGGTGCTCTACTACGAGTCCACTCAAGTTGACGACGCGGAGGCGCTTGCCGTTCGGCTTTGGATGGAGACACGCGGGTTGCACTTCGTTACCGGGCCTGATCATGAGACAGACCTGACGGACGCCCAGATCTTGATGCAATGCAAGATGTACATCGGCGCCGTGCGCATGGCCGACGACTTCGGTTGCGCCACCATAGGCATTCAGTATCAACAGGGGCTGAAGGGCCTAATGCCGGCCAGCGATCTGGTAGAGGGAACATTGAATAACGCGGATCGGCCTCCGGTGCGAAGCCGTGACGGGTCACGCGTTCTCTACGAAGGTGAACCGTTGCCGCACTTCAACGAAGTCGATGAGTGTGCCGGATTGGACGGCCTCATGACCTATCGCGTTCATAAGGCGATGCAGCAACCCGTGGAGAACACGCTCCATGACTTGCGTTGGGGCGATTGGGATCAGTCGGGCACAACCACTGAATACGTTTGGGTATTTCTGATCAGTGGTTCGGCCCCGCCGGCGCATTTCGTGGGTGGTTGGAACGGAGCGTCGAGCGAGCGCCAACCGGCCATGTACTTCCCCAATGGCGGCGGGACGCTGAAAGGGATTTCCAAGCCCGGCGAGATTGTGTGGTCCCGAACCTATGTCGAGGACAATCGTCTGAAAATTGACGTCGGGCGCGCCGTAGTTGTTGCACTACCGCACAAGGAAACGCAACGCCGCTGGGAAGCTACGACCCCCCAATGGCCCATCATGCATGCCATCACCTACGGTGTTACTCGTGACCAAATGATGGCTCGGCATAAGAGCAATCACATTCAGGTCGCGTACGCAAACGATGCGGCGGCAGCCGACAAGGTCCTTTTGACCAAGGCGTCAATGGCCGAGGCACTCGGAATGGAAGTGTTCATTTGCGGCACACGAAAGGAAGGCATGCGGTGGGCATGAGCATGCTGTTCGCAGTTACGCGCTTACTCGAGCTCAGGGTGTGACTCGATCGTGTGGCGATCGTTCCATTCTGCCATTAACAATCCCCACTGAAGCCGCAGTCGCTCCGCTTCGCATAGCGCACTTCCTATGGGCACGCTACCCGCGAGTATCTGCGCGTTTATATCGTCCATCCGACGTAAGACGATTGCTGCAGCGCTTATGAGGGTTCGGCGCTCGTGCATGGTGTATTCCAAGGCTCCCGGTGGGAAATCAAGCAAAGCGCGTACCCTGCCCGCAACTTATCGTACGGCGAGCAGTTCTCCATCCGAGCTCTCGTACGGAATTTCCTCATACACCGGTTCGGCGAGTTCCGCCCGAAGAATGGGGATGTCGCGAGGTGCGTCGATGGCAACCCGGATGCGATTGTGACGGATTTCCGCGATGTGTACCGTGATATCTCCAATCACGATGCGTTGGCCAGCCTTGCGCGTAAGAACCAACATGGGTTTCCTCCATCAAAAGAAAAACGGTGTGGCGTCGGCGATAGCAACTGCAATCCGCGCGCCGGATCACTCATCGCAAGCGGCGCGACTCGGAAAAAGACACAAAACTAGGCAATCATTGGGGTTGAGCGCACTTGCCCATTTTGACATGTGGGCCTCCCAAGAACTGCGCAGCAACTTTCCGTAGGCTCGCGAAAGGAAGTGCGCACTAGTTGTGCCCCGCTTTACCCGGGGTGTCAGCCTGCCAAAACAAAATTCTACTTCCCCTAGCTACTGGAAGAACCGCCGGCGAATGGTTATGATCGAAAGATTGACCTAAGGATTTCGGTGACTATCCTTCTCGCATCGGGGACATCATGTCACTCAACCGATTCATCTATTACAGCGCGATCGTGGGCGGCTGGGCGGCGTTTGTCGCCTGGCTGGTGTGCGAGTTTATTCTCCTCCGCAATGACACCGCGGCGTCACGGCTTCAAGTCGTCCTGGTAGCCGCACTGGTAGGAGCCACCATCGGCGGAGGACTGAACCTCGTCGCCGGGTTCTCCAATGCGAATTGGAAGCAACTATTGGCGCGGCTCGTTCCCGGAATGTTGTGCGGCTTGGTCGGCGGCGCCATCGGTGGATTTTTGGGCGACCTGTTGTTCTCGATCGGCGTTCCTCGTGCTGTCGGTTGGGCCATTATGGGAATGGGAATCGGTGTGGCCGAGGGTCTCTACGACCGTTCGAAGAACAAGATTCGGAACGGCTTGATCGGCGGCGGTTTGGGCGGACTTGTCGGCGGCCTTTTGTTTGATTTCATCGTCAACGTGATTGCCTCAACGAGCGGTATGCCGAGCCGAGCGGCGGCTTTCGTCGTCCTGGGAATCTCCATCGGCGCGTTGGTTGGCCTGGTGCAGGTGGTGCTGAAGGATGCATGGCTGACCGTCGTCGACGGCTACCGGACCGGCCGGCAGTTGATCTTGAGCGCCCCGGTAACGGTACTAGGCCGCGGGGAACATGTCGCGATGCCCTTCCTTGGACAATGGGGCAAAGAGTTGGAAATCGAGCATGTACGGATCACGCGCCAGCCCAACGGAAGCTTTGTGGTCGAGGACAACAACACTCGAATCGGCACACGCTTGAACAGGCAGCCATTACAGGGAAGACAGATATTGAAGGACGGCGATGTGATCGCGTTCGGAACCAACTACGTGACCTTTAACGAGCGTCAGCGTCGCAGCACCGCGCACGCGCCTGAAGCAATCCCCGCGCAGAGCATTCCTGCGCCACATGCGCAGATAGCATCGGTGCCCCGACGCGCAACCGTCTCCGCCGGTGCCAAAACAGCCACGGCGACCGCCGCGGTACGGACAGCGCCGGTGGCAATGAACCCCGATCAATGCCCGAAGTGCGGCCGCACCTGGCCGGGAACGCCGGGCACTCGTTACTGCCTTGTGGACGACTTGATGTTCTAAGGTCCTCACCGAGAGAGCAAAACGATGAACACACGTTATCAACTCATCACCGACATCGGTGTCGGCGCTGCCTTGTTGGTCGCCGTTGCGGCCGTGTTCGGACTCGACCGCAAGGGCTCAGTGGAACTGAAACAGCAGCCCCAATTGAAAGTCGAGGAAGTCGCCGCGTCGGAACCGCCGAAGCCGCTGCGACTCGCGGTGACGCCGCCGAAGTACGACAACATGGGGAAGCTGCTGGATACCCTTGGCCAGGGTTATCACTACTCGTCGATTTCGATGGCCGACTTGGACGACCCGAAAAGACTCGCCGAGTTCGATGTCGTGTTTCTCACATGTGCTGAGACAAAGGACGTGGATCGTCGGACCGTGGAAAGCTTGCGTGAATTCGTTGCCAAGGGAGGAACGCTCTATGCGTCCGACCTGCGGTTTCGTCTTATTGCGGAGGCATTCCCGGAGGTTGTGGATCGCGCGACGGTGAACGAAGGCCGGGCCGGTGAAGTTACCGCGGATGTCGTGGACAAGAGCCTGGCGGATCAACTTGGCCGGAGTGTGCCGCTGCATTTTGATTTGGCGCAATGGCGTCCCGCGGCTTTTGCCGGGCCCGATGTCAAAATCTATCTCCGCGGTGAATACAGGCCGATGCGTGGCTCGCCCACTGAGGCACCGCTCTTAGTGAAGTTTGCACATCGGGAAGGGAGTGTCATCTTCACATCGTTTCACAACGAGAAGCAGAGCACCGAAACGGAATTGAAACTCCTGAAGCATCTCGTCTTTGCAGCGGTGACGGCAAAGATCGAAGCCAAAATCGCGAAACGCATGGTCTCCGGCGGCTTTTCGCCGCAGCAGCAGAGCCTGTTAAGCGCCTCAGCGGGCAGCCCTTCGGTGACGCAAAAGTACCACTTGTCGAAACCGGCGGCGCTCCAGTTCGCGCTCGGCTTCGCTAACCAAGGCGCGAAGTTGCGTCTCACTGTCGTATCTCCCGACGGTCGGCGGCATGAAAAAGAAGGAAAGGATACGTTCACGGTTGAGATACCAGATGGGCCAGCCGGCGAGTACACGTATACAGTGACGGCAGTCGAGGTGCCGTACCCGAACTTTCCGTTTACTCTGACGATTGGGGAGCCGAAGGGAACTCAGTAAGAGCGCCGCCGAAATCCGGATGATCGGCGGCGCCGTCCGTGGCTTCCGTAACTCGCAATGAGAGCAACGTACAGTCGTCGTTGGCAATTTTCCGCTCAGTGCGAAGTCGTTTGATGTCCAAGCGCCACAGGCAATCGTCCAGGGTGTGAAAATCGATCCAGTCCGGCTCGGCGTTTCGTTCGACAGAGCGCAGAAGCCACGCGGCGACGGCATCCGTCGCGAATATGAACTGCTCTCCCGGGTGACAGCTCCCACCGATGGCGGACAGCTCCGGCGCGACGTCGTCCGACTGCGTGCCGAGAAGCTTCGGCCCCATGCCAAACTCATCGCTCCAGAAGAGCGGAAAACTGAGAACAAGCCGATTGTGCCGGATGTGAAAGAGGCAGGCGTCTCCCACTGCCCAAGCCTTCCAGCCGAGGTTACCCTCGGCGGTCGGCGCTTCCAAACGAAAGCCGACGAAAGTGGCCGCACCGCCGATGCGGTCCACCTTCGGTCGTTTCGGCCAGGTCAGGTTGGCGTAGTCGATCTGCTCGAACCACAAACTGCGGCACCGTCCCAACCATTCCGCGTAGGCGACTGAGTCATCCAGGTCGGGGCGGACGTCGCAGAAGTCGTTGACCAGGATGTCGACCCACTTCTTGACGTAGATGCCTTCGCTGGCCCCGTCGGCCAGGGCCAGCACGCCGGCGGAGGGGTTAAAGGCGAATCCGTCTTCCCACTGCGATTCCTCGTTCCCCTCCTTCGGCGCCCAGAGTGCATTCACATCGTAGGCACATTCCAGCGGCGGCATGAAGACACCCTTCTCGGCCAGCGCCGACACGCCTAACGCAAGTTCCTTGCCACGACGGTGCCGACCGTGATGAGTTGCAGCATCTGCACGGCGTTGGCATTGAACGCCATCCCGCGCAGTCCGGCGGCATCTTGATCGATTTCACTTCCGCCATAACTCGCAAGCGCTCCGGAATCGTGCTGGAGAGTCGAAAGAGCATCTTCGCGTAATCGTCCGGTAGTTCGGTCTCGGACGAGGGGAAGAGAACGCCCAGCGCGGGGCTGGAAGAAAGATGGCAGTTGAACAGCAGCAAATTGCCGTCGTTCGTCTCCAACGCCCGCAGGTTGGCGGCGGCCGTCTCCGGGTCGCCGTCGGTCGATTCGCCGTCTGTCATGTGAATGACCATCGGCGGGAAACTGGCCGGATGCTCGAAACACCAGTTGCTGGCGATCTGGTGACAGTACTCCATGGCCTTGCACATCGGCGTGCCGGCCATCTGTTCTGGCGGCGGCGGGTTGTACCAAATCGGAAACACCGTCTCCACGAGCTGGCCCGATTTCTCCTCCTGCACCGTTTGTTTGTCGAGGGGGTTATCGTAAAGGTCGACGATGCTGGCAACATCGCCGCCGCGCGGCGACGGCGGCAGGAGAGACTTGATGATCGCCGTCTCGCCGGTGACCTTGTCGGACGTGTAACCGATAACCGCGACATCGAAATAGTTGCGCGGCTTCTCTTCTCCCTTCTCACATTGAATGATGAGGTCGCCGAGGAAACGGTTGATCGCCGTGGCCAACACTTCGATCTTCGGCCTGGGCGAACCCGCCAGCCCGTCCGTCATCGAGAAGGACTGGTCGAGGAGAAAGATGATACAACCGGGATTCGCCCGGCTCACCTCTTTGACATACTTGTCGGTCTCAGTCATGGTCATCGACATGGTGCGTTCCTCCAAATAGGTACAGGGTCAATAGCTTGGCGACGGGCGAAACTTAATCATGTATCACCATCGGGAAACAGATCTTTCTGTTCCCCGACCACATCGAGCAATTGGCTAATGCGCGGCAACAGGCCGGCCTTACGCAATTCCGGCTCGAGCCGCCGATCGGCATTGCATTCCTTCTGCAGTTCCCGAAGCGAACCGGCCGTCCATTTTAGGTCCTTGCGTAGTTGGTTGTATCGATGGAATGCCTCGCTGCGTAACGTTGGGCTGAGCAATTTCCGCGGCGGCTCGGGATGTTCTAAGACCGCGCCCTCGACGACGACGCACTCCACTTCGGCCAGGTCGATCGTGCACTCGTTCTCATGCTGCTCCTCGAGCGATATGCCGTCGTGGACGCTGGATTGCACCAGGTACTGGCGATTAGGCGATCTACTTCTCCATGTGATGACGACTTTGGTCTTATCGACTTCCTTCGGCGCCTCGGCGCCGCGGCTGTGGACCAGCACCTTGGTGTCCAACGGTTTGTTTAGGGGCAGCACGTCTTCGCACAAATTCACAGCGACCGCGTGCGCAGTTTCCCGGAAACGTGCCGAGACAGACTCATCCTTGAGCAAGTCACCTAATCGGCGAAGCTGTTGCACGGTTGAGGAAATGGTTGATGGCCGGGTTTCTTGCAGGATCCCGAGGAGGAACCGGGCATTCTTCCACTCGGCGAGTTGGGTAATCGCTTTTTCGGTTTTTGCCTGGTCGGCGGGATGCGTGTTGATGAAACTCTGCCATGCCGCCACTGCTTCGCGCAGACGGTTGGCTTCGGGCAATGACGCCTCTGCTCGACGCGCCCAGCGCCGGAACTGCGCGTGGATCTCGTTAAGCATTTGGTCCGTATAGGTCCTTTGCAGGTCGCAAAAGGCGATTCGAGCCATGCATGTCGCATAGAAGCCGGCGTCGTGCCCGGTAGTATTGCGATAGCGCTCCAGGCGATCCACGAGGGCATCACGCCGCCCCGACCCGCCGGCCTCGTAACTGTTGAGTCGCCGGCTGATGTCTCGTTCGTCGTTGCGCAGGGCGGCGCGGGTAGTCAGAATCGATCGCAGTTCTTCGTGCTCGGGCAACTCCGACGATTCGCCATCACGGATACGTGTGGCGAATCGGCGTAAGTCTATGTGGTTCTTACCGTGCGATTGGAAGGCCTCGGCCAAGTCTTGAAACCGCGACGGCACATTAGCCGTCGCGCCTTTTTGCATCCGCATTCCGGAGCGCCAGAAGTCATCCATTCGTGTGATCTGGACGGCGTTGTCTCGTTCACGGGTTAGAGCCTGTTTGATGCTCGCAAGTTCGCTCTCTTGGCCACTTGATGTCGCTACGTTTTGGAGCACAAAGCGGCGACACTCGAGGTACCCCACGCACAAGATGGGGAGCGCCAGCAACAGCAGTACAGAGTTTTTCGCCATTTACCTACTTTGCGTCTGGGAAACACATGGCTAGTAAGCCAACCTCAAGACTGTACCGGTTTCCAGGTTATTCGATCAATCTCGTCTGCTCTTGCGCCGCTATCCTGTGAGCAATCGGCGGAGCGACCATTTGGACGACGCGCCGTGGACGCCGTTATGAAGATGCACTTCGCCGGCGTGGATGGGCACACCGACCATTCGGGTCCAGCCTAGGTCGACAACGGGCCACAGCGTTACCATGATCTTCTTATCACCCGGCTCAGCGATTATTGGAAATCCACCTGACGACATAAGCCGGCGGTGCTCGTGGATTTCGAGCTGTACCGTTCCATCCCGAGCTTGTTCCGGCGTACTAAGAAATCTCACAGGGTCCGTTCCAATGACGCAATAGTTGATAAGCCGAGAATCTGCCCAGGTCCAGCGAATGCGATAGGGTTGGTCATCATCGGGCGGCACACAGAACGGAGTACCGGGACGCAGCGCCACGCCGTTGGCTAGCGCCTTTCGGACGCACGATTCGACAAACTTCCGATCGCTTAACTGAATTATTTCCGGATGATCGCGAAGCAAAGTCAGATCGAGATGACTCAGCACCTCGTTGCTTGAGTTATCTTTGATGGCCTTGAGCAGGTTCGCCACTTGGTCGGCGTTCTGCACCAGCTCCGTGATGAGTCGTTCATACGGGCGGCACAGCGGGTAATCGCGAAGCACGTTCTTGGCCGATAAGTCTCGAACCTTATCGGCGTCACGGGTTTGGAGAGCGCTTTCCAATTCTTGCCACGACCGAGTGCGTTTGCAAGCCAAGTCGTAACGTCGTCGAAAATCGCCGTCGGCGTCGGCGCACGTTGCCAGAAGTTCCTCGTCCCAGAGTAGGAGCCATTGCGCATCCTGTTCATGTATCGGCCGGGTTTGCGCGATGTCGGACAATTCGCGAAGGAGATCGCGTCGCTTGACAGCCAAGCGACAGCGCTCCGCCGTTGCGCCCTTCGGTAACTTGGAGCCGGACTTTTGCAGATCCTCCCAAGCGCGGGCCAGGCGTGCATCCCGGATGGGTTGCGCGTGATAGGCCTCATCGAAGGCAGTCAGTATTGCCGCGCGGGTTCGGGTCTCGTTCAATCGGTGCTGCTCGGTATGGCCGTACCTCTGCGGCAGCCGACCCGCGGCCGCTATAACTTCCGCTTCGAACCGCATCGGATTCTTCTCAGCCTTGGCTATCGCTTTTTGCACGGCCGCCACCGACGCCAATCTCAGCTTGGCTACCTGATAGCGGTCGCGCAAACTGACGGCCTCGGCGCAGGATGCAAGAATGGCCTGCTTGGCATCCCACTGGCGACAGAAAAGCTCATCCGCGCGCTGTTCGTTCGTGTCCCGAATTCGGTGTAGTTCCGCCATGGCGGCAACGCGTTCCTTCGCCAGTTTCCCGCGCGCCACTGCGGGATGGGAACTCTGCGTCGTAAGACCCAACGTCTCTACGTACTCCCAGGCAGTGGCAATCTCACGTTCGCTGGCGCCCCTCCGCTGCGCAACCTCAACAAACCGGTCCCAGGCGCCGCGCCGCTGCTTGATCTGAATGACATCAGCACGATACTTGTCCGCTTCAGGAATCCCGGACAATTTCTTCTCGAGCCGCTCCCAGCAGCGAACGAATTCGTCCGGTCCCTTGCGGAAATGGGCATCCAACTCGTCAAGGCACTTAACGGCTTCGACCGCTTGAAGAGCCTTGTCAACAAGGGGCTTGCACGCGGGCCATTCCGACGCGAGATCGGCAACGTAAGCGCGGGCGATCTGGCGGCGATCATTCGTAGCGAGCGCACTTTGAAGCCGTTGCCGTTTCTCGACCAGTTTCCGCGCTTTTTCGATAATCGGCGCCAAGTGACTTGGGCGAGTGCGCTGAGCGAACGAAGGGCTCGAGGCAGTCTCCCAAATGCGATCCCAATCTTGGGTCTTGCACACCTTTTCCAGGGCGCCGTTCACATCGATTTGAAACGCCGGAATGTTGTGAAAGTCCTTGGATATCGATTCGCGTAGTTTGGTGCACCATTCCTTCATTTCCGGATCGGAAAGGGCCAGGAGGTCCGTCCACAACGTGGACTTACTTGGCTGGCGAATGTCCGGTGGCGAGAAAAGAAGGTTCTCATTATCAGGCTTGACTACGTATCGCTGCCACAACGACAGGTCCAGACTCAGAGCACGCAAGACGATGAAGATAATCCAAGCGGCGAAGTGGTCGACATCCAAGGATAGCTTTTGGCTGCCGCGCTTAGGATGCTGGTAAGCGGGCATCCCCTCTTCGAAAGACCGGCGACCGGCGAGCTTCGGCACGCACATGCAGTCGTAGTCGACCAATACCGGCGCGCCGTTAAGAACCATCACGTTGCCATGCTGCAAGTCCCCGTGGGCGATGTTGGCGGCGCGGAGCTCGGCGAGGAGGTCGATCCATTGATCGGCCATCCGGCGAAGCGCGGTGCGATCGCCCGCCGCCACGCGGTGCCCGACCCAGGCGCCGAGTGTCATGCCGTTGACCCAATCCATCGTCTGCAACGGATACCACTTGTTGCCGACTTTGATGCCCTCGGCTTGATAGTTAAAACCGACGAGGCACTTCGGGCGGCGTGGCCGGAGATGCTCCGCCACAGCCTGGTAGCGCTGCTCGCGCTCTTCATTGGGGTAGTGAAAGACACGAACCGCCGTGGCGGTCGAACCGTTGACGAGCTTGTAGACGCTGGCGAATCCTCCGGAGCGAGGTTTGGGCACTCCCAGCGCGTTTTTCTCCGGCCGGCATACCTGAAGCTGTCGATCCCGCAATGATTGCGTCGGGTTCTGCAGGGCGTCGCGAAAATCAATGGGACTCGGCCAGTTCATCGCATTTTCACCGCAGCCGCCGAATTAGAATACGCAATAACCGCGCATGTGAAGCAACCACAAGAGCGGCTCGACGATGCCGAACGGAGCAAAGGTTCGCCGCTTCAAGTCTTCGACGCCAAGCTCGTCTTCTTCAATTCCAACCGGGGTTAGTGGAAAAAACAACCACCGGCTACCGAAGTTCTCGCGCAAAGTGCGCTGCAGATTCCAGCCAGGAAAAATAAGCTGCATCTCGCGCGACAAAAGGCGGGAGCGCGCGTGCAAAGCACTTAGCGACGGCTTCTCGGACAACGTCCCTCGCAACCCTTTTATCAACGCCCGCGAACGGCTGCCAAGCGGATTGCGATTCAGCAACAGGTCGAGCTTTGAGACACAAACCGCGACCGGAACCGGTATCACTCGCCCCATTCGCATCCGGCGCAAGTCGCGTAGTTCCTCATGGAGTTGCGTAAGGGCCAGAATCTGGCTGTCGATGCCTAGATCGACGTCATGGGGACGAAGTTGTGTCGGATCGAGGAAGAGAATGATGCCGTCCATCAAGAGAGCACGTCGGCGCACGTCGCTGGCATAGATGTCTTGGCTCGTAACCGCCCCCGCGAAATCGAAAACATTCATCATCGCGCCGGCGCGACCCCAGCGATCTACGTCGCGAACCGAGAACATCAGCGGCGACGGCACACCCGGGCCCGTCGGATGCATCTGCTGATGGGCTTCAAGAACCTCTTTGATGTAGCGCTCGAACTGTTCGTCCGCTAAGGACGGGACTTTTTGCAAGGCCGCTCGGGCGGAAACGTGCCCGTTCTTGATCTGCTCGTAAGCGGTCACCAACCAGTGAGTCTTGCCGCTTCCGCGGATGCCGACCACGCCGAAGCACTCGCGCTGGACATGCCGGTACATTTCGCGAAAGTGATACTTGCACTGGCGACACTCCATGTGCCGGGGCTCGAATTGGCGTGCATCGCGTGCATTGCCGGTGAGGAGCTTCAATGAATGGCCGCTCAAACATCGGGGACAGGTCGCCGTATCAACCAGTTGCTGTTTTCGATTTCGACGGCGCACGGCAACGAGCGGAGCAAACGCCAGTGCCACAACAGCCACGCACAATCCGAGCGTCATCGCCCCACGCCCCACCGAGCCCGACCGCCCCTGTGCCAGTCGCTCGTCCAATTGTTTTTGACGCCACTCAAGTTCGGCCACTTCTTCCAGGCCCTGCTTTGCCACGCCCTTGATTACAAAGGAATCAGCGAGAATCCTCCCGATTCTGACCTGGGTGGCGCTTTCCAAGGCGCCAAGGTCGTCCGCGATCCGCCGCCTCGGGCCGGCAGCGGCAACATCATCGATCCGGGCCTCAATCAGGCGATGCCGATTGCGTTCCACGTCAACATGCGCCTTCGCGAGTTTGTCATTGAGATGGCGCGACTTCTCCTGTAGCTCTTTAGCTTCCGCCGTTAACAACTCGGCCTGCTGCTTGAGGGAAGCGTTCACAATCGTCGCCTCGCTTGATCCGCCTATTCTGGCGCAGCCGGCCGTTCCAATGCCGATCAAGCTCACTAACAATGGCCAGAGCCGTGAACCGCTTCGAACCCAGCGCCGGATGCCGTGTCGCGCCTCGTGGAGCGCAACGGCCCAGCCGACGAGAATGACCGGTAACCCCAAAAGCAGCAGCGCCACTTCGATTCGACCGAGAGGCTGGATGACGGCCGGCATCTCGACAGCCGAACCAAAACGCTCATCCGCTGCGGCAATATCATCGACGATTGCGAGCGATTGCTCACTCACCCACCGCCAGTGCGCGGCCGCGTCGTCTCGCTCTTGGGCAACCTGCGACAAAAGTTTGTCGAGCGCTGCAAGCCGTTGGTCACTGCTGGACTTTAGGATTTGGAAGATTCTGTCCCAGGTCCCATGAAGCTCAGGGGAAACCGTTCTCTCGTTTCGTGCGTCGTCCAAAGCGGAGAACGGATTGGCAATGAGCTTGTTTTCTTGGCGAAGCGCCTCGCATTCCCCCTCTTGGGTCAGCACCTTGAAGCGAAGATCGAGCAGCTGCCGTCGCAAATCTCGGATGTCCGCCTTCGAGGTGTCACTGGCATGACAACGTGATCCGCCTCCGGCCAAAGAAAGCAGGCAGGCCAGCACTAGGAGTATTGTCTTCGCTGCCCTCATGGCGTGGTCCTATATCGTCGGACGCAGACCCAGGCCGCAGTATTACGCATTCCGCCAGTATGGCGGCGCTGCCTTGAAGCTACAAGCCCCTAAGAAACAGATGCGCCAATCAGAAGAGTGCCGTGGGCCATTCGCCCCAGCCTTTCGACGACCGACGAGTACTTTATCATTGCACGCAAAATCGGCTTGGTTACAATGCGTTTGCTCTCTGCGAGTCAACCCGCGCGAAGAACTCTCGGATCCGCATCAAAGGTTCATGGGCACATCGGAGTCGTAGCATGCCATCGCAGCATAGACGCGCGTTTACGTTGGTTGAACTGTTGGTCGTCATCGCAATCATTGGGATCCTCATCGGCCTGTTGTTGCCCGCTGTGCAAAAGGTACGAGATGCGGCTAATCGCACGGCGTGCAGTAATAACCTCAAGCAGATCGGCGTCGCTTTTCACCATCATCATGATTTGATCGGCCATTTCCCCGATGGCGGCGAACATTGGGATCCGTTTGGCTATCCGAGGCAATGGAACAGCGCGTCACCGGCCGTGGGACCCAAGCAGAATTGGGGTTGGGCATACCAGATTCTTCCGTATGTCGAACAAGGCGAACTTTGGAGAAATGCCGACGATAAACTCGTTCGTAGCACGCTACTGCAGATATACTTCTGCCCGAGCAGACGAACACCCAGCCAAAAACTGGTGTACGACTACCGTTACGGAAACTCATGCATGATCGACTACGCCGGCAACGGCGGCACCGAAAAGATCGAGCCCATCGCAGGCTCGCCCGGCAACGGCCGCAACGGGACTGTTGTTCGACGCCCAGGAAAGACCGCCAATCGCAGTGTCACGGTGCGACTCAACGGCGTGATTACGGATGGCACGTCACATACGTTGTTGATTTCGGAAAAGCGCATGCACGCCAACTTCGTCGGCAGCAACCAGCCTGACGACGATCAAGGATACACCTGTGGCTGGGATCAGGATGAAACTCGCTGGGCCCTGGACCCACCCGCTAAAGACTTGATCTCACCTACGTGGTTACAACCTGTCGCGTACCAATTCGGCTCGGCCCACTCCAACGGCATGAACGGGGTGCTTTGCGACGGTTCTGTACGACTCATTTCGTACGGAATTCCGTCGGACAGCAGTGCCACCGGACCGGGCGTCTGGCAACGCCTCTGTGTCCGAAACGACGGGTTGCCTTTGTGTGAATAGACAGCAAGTACACGCCGAGCAGAGCGCCCCGGAACGCGGAACAGCTCTCGAAGTTAGCAAACAACGTGGACTTCGTATCAACGTCACGACATAATCTTGCTAGTGTCCTCGGGCAAGCGCAGCGGGCCTGTCGGGAAATGGCATGAGCGAAGCGCCGAAGAACGAGCATGCAACCGTCGATCTTTCGTCGGCGAAAGATACCAAGCCCATTGCCGCCGAATCGGCCGACACTCGTGACAAGACACACGTGACGGGTGTACCGCCGAAAATGGACACGTCGCCGCTTACGATCGATTACACAACGGAAGAAGTGGCCGGTGCAGTCCACAACGCACCTGCGCTGGCTGCAACGGTTGACAAGAGCGCGGCGGACGCCGAAGACAATACGGAGTTCTCCGTAACGAGCCAGCTCGCCGAGTCACCGAGTGGTAAGCGACCCTCGGCAGTACCCGGATACGAAATCCTCGGCGTCCTGGGTCGCGGTGGCATGGGCGTGGTTTACAAGGCCAGGCAGAAGAAGCTGAATCGAGTGTTTTCTTTCTTTTCCCGTTTTCTAATGAGCTGCGCCCCCTTTTCTCGGCTTTCTCGGCAAATGCTGGTGATCGGGTGCAGGCGACTGTGTCTTGCTCCATATTAGATTCACGCACGCTGGTTCGTCAAATTGAATCAGGTCGGACGTGCCTCAATTCATGACGAGCCGGAACGCCACTCATTTCCGGACCTGACCCGCCATAAGCCCGACATAGTAGCGGTGGAATGCGCCTTATGGCACGATCTGGCCACGAGAAGCACTCGCAGCAGCACCATTAACATCCATTGGTGATGGTGAATGGCGCCTTGTGGCTCGCCGATGCACGATGGCCTGGCTTTCGCCGTTGCGGTGTTGCATTGCCAGCCTATCGCACGCAGGCCAGCGTTGATCTGTATCCAGTCGCCACATCAGCATCACTCCCAACTGGCGCGCACCTCGCGCGCTCTATTCGCGCATCATGCCACAGTGTCACGCTTTCATGCAAGCGCCGTTCTGTGACAAATTCGGGAAACCGAAAAAAAAAACCGGTGCTATGTTATTGGGGACAAAGAAGAGGAGACGCGACTCAATGTTGAAATGAGCTGCGTCTCCTTTGCTCTCCCCTAACTATACATCCAGTAGTACCAACCATCTTTGAGCTCTTCCACGCGATAGATAAATCTACGCGGGTATGCGGTCACGAGTGCAGTGATTGCTTGGCGTCGCGAAGTCAAATCAAATACCAGGACGTGTTCGGGGCCGTCAATCCACGTCGGGTTAAGCATAAAAAACACAAAATCGTTTTCTCGCCATATCGCGAAAATGCCTGCACGATCGAGATTGGAAGGTATTGCATAATAGTTTTCACGTTCAAATCCTCGGCCTCTTTTGACTTCATTAATGAAGTCATCCAGTGCCCGCCGAGACTTTGAATGCACTCGGATCGCTTTGGGAACCGGCTGCACTTGTGGGCCGACTATCGCGACGATAAGTGCCGCCAGCAGAACGATCACCAAAGCACCGACTAGATTCTTGCCATAATTCATGGCGCCCTTGCTTTGCGCACGGACCATGGTTCGGCCGCGCTAGTTTCCGAATGTGTCTGATATAGGCGACCGCTTCATGTAGGTATTAGGGCCTGTGTGTTTTTCGTCGCATGGCTTCTTCTTGCATGCGTCCGTTTCGAACTCCGCACCGTTTAACTTCTTTTCCGATGCTTTGACCTTGTTGCAAAAACTCTCTTTCGACTTGTCCTTATCGTTTTTCTGAAAGTCCACTCCCAATTCAAAAGCGTTCTGTCGATATCCTTGTCCCTGTTCTGTCCACGGTTTTTCCGTCAGTTTCCGACCGACGGAACGGGCGAAATCCTCCAAGTTGGCGACGACAGCAATTATCCCGTACATAATGTTACCCAGTTGATTTGTTCCGATACAGACTCCACAGAGCGTAACGGAGTTCTTGTCCGGATCGGGGCATTTACTGTAGTCGAACGGCTCTATATTTTTCCTATTCCGGAGCTTATAGTCCGCTAATCGTGCGAGACGGTAGAATGTCTCTTGCGGCTTCAACGGCTCAGCACCCTTGCCGATCGTTTCGGCGGCCGCTCTGAACAAATCAATCTCCTTCATGAACCAATCGGTAACTTCGGGGCCACACGAGACTAAGAGCCTCTAACAAAATGACCCAACCAAGCACTTGTAGCAGATCAAGCTACATCCCAACGTAAGGAATGCTCGATGAATGTCGGCGCGACGTTCGTAGCGGACACGCAAGCGACGATATTGATGCAGCCAACTCAGCGTCCGTTCGACGACCCACCGGAATACCCCCAGTCCGCTGCCGTGTTCGGCACCGCGCTTGGCCAGCACCGGCGTGATACCGCGTCTACGCAGTTCCTTGCGATGCGGTTCCGAATGGTAAGCCCGATCACCCTGAACCCGTTGCGGCCGATGACGAGGTCGGCCGGGCTTCCCGCCGATCGACGGGATCGCATCGACCAACGTCAGCAGTTGGGTCACGTCGTGACGATTCGCGGCACTGACCTGGGCTGCCAACGGAATGCCGTTGGCGTCCGTGACCACATGGTGTTTCGAGCCTTTTTTGCGGCGATCGGTGGGGTTGGGGCCGGTGTCCGCCCCCCAAAAACGGCGCGCACGGACGCGGAATCCGCAACCGCGCGAGACCAATCGATCTTGTCGGCCTCGCGCAACTTGGCCAACATAACCCGGTGGAGTTTGTCCCAGACGCCGAGCCGTCCCCAATCGCGCAGGCGTCGCCAGCAAGTCATCCCACTGCCGCAACCAAGTTCCTGCGGCAGATACTCCCAGGGAATGCCCGTTTGGAGCACGAAGAGAATGCCCGTCAGAGCCTGTCGATTGCCGATGGGCTTGCGACCTGGAAATCGTCGTCGTCGGGGCTTGGCCTTCGGAAGATGGGGTTCGAGTTCCGCCCATAACGAATCGTCCAGCAGTACCTTGGCCATGATCGTACCTCCTTGTACGCCCATGACATTAACAACCGTAACTGTTTCGACCTAGGTCATTTTGTTAGGCGCTCTAAACCTGACGGGTCTGTGCGATTTGGAGGATTGTTTTTCACATCCCGATAGAGGTTCATGTCCTCTGCTGCGTACCCTATCGGATCTACCTGCGTCCACCGACCCAATGTCGGTGAATACTCACGATGCCGGAAGCTGTACAACCCGCTCGCCGCGTCGTACCGGCCGCCCTGGTGGAGGTGGTTCCAGTTGTACGTGTCAATGCCTGGCGTTGCCCAGCCGGCCGTTAGCCGCGTCGGCACGCCGTATGGATCGTAGACGTAACGTTCCAGCACGGACCCAGCCGCGCTCATGATGCCGGTGACGTTCCAGTTCGCGTCTTGCATGACGTAGACGCGCTCTTCCAGAGCGTCGCCGGACAAGCCATTGTAGTCGCGGTCGCGAAGGATCATGGCGTCGACGTAGACGGGGCTCCAGAGGTACTGGATATGCGCGTTGGATGAGCCGTTCTTACGTTCTTCGACGACTTGCCACTTGTCGGAGTAGTACAGGTCGACGTAACTTCCACCGCCGCGGTCTTCTTTGATACGGCGGCCGAGGGCGTCGTAGGAATGTGTCACGCCCGGCGAGCCGCTGACAGACTTCAGACGGTTCCAAGCATCAAACGTCAACGTGCGGCCCGCTGGCACCGCCGCCGTGATACAAGTCGTCATACGCCGCTCCCGGGCCGGAGGTGACCCAGTTATCCTTGTACAGACGGTTGCTGTTGCGATCGTAACCGTACTTGAACTGGTCGAGCGGGTTGTCGACGTCGTTGCTCTTGATCCATCTTTGGTCGATGACCCGGCCAAAGCGGTCGAGGCCGATGTACGGGTCGCCGGCCTCGCCGTTGTCCTCGCCGACATAGTCCAGGCCCACCTGCACGAAGGCGTTGGGGTGCGTGCGCTTGACCACCGTGTTCAAACCCAAGTGCGTGTACTGCTCGTAGGTTGTCATGAACCCGCCGTTGCTGATCGACGTCAGCCGGCTGATATCGTTGTTCAAGCCCACCAGGTAGTTGTAATTTACCACCCGGCCGTCGGGATAGGTCATGTTCTTCGGCCGGCTGTGATTAGCGTAACTGCCCGAATAATCCATCTCGCTGTAGGCGTACTGCACCTTAGGTGTGCTTCCGGTCGCCGCCCCCGTATGCGATTGCGACTCGGCTATTAATTGCCCGAAGCCGTTGAACTCGCGTTTGACTTCATTCAAGGGCGTGGTGCCCGTTAAGTCAGCGTAGCTTCCAAACAGAAACGGCCGGCCCGCCGTGTCATAGGCAGTTTCGAGCCGCTTCACCGTGCCGTCCGCCCCGCCGAGCGCCGTTACCTTGTCGTGCAGCATCCGGTCCATGACGTCGAACTCGTACTCGTGCGCCGTGTCGCGCCGGTCGGTGAACCTCTTTACCTCGCCGAGCGCGTTGTAGAGGTACTTTTCCTGGTCGTTGGAATTGTCACTCGGCGTGCCGTCGGTCTTGTGCGGATACTTGACCGTGAGCAAAAGTTCCTTCGATTGCACATCGCTTGTGCCGGGGCATGGCGTAGTCGTGCAATAAACGTATTCCGTCTTCTGCAAGTCGCTGCCGGTCATCTTGGCGGTCAACGTCAGCACATGGCCGCTGCCGTCGTACGTGTACTCGGTGGTGCGGTCATCGCCGCCCGATGGATCGCCGTCCACATAGGCTTCGACCGTCTTCAACGTCCGCCCGAGCATGTCGTACTCGGTCTTGGTGACGATGCCTCGCGGGTCGGTGACTTTCTGCAGCCGGCCGGTGTCCTGATTGTTGTCGTTCTTGTAGCTGTAGTTCGTCCGCAATTCGATGTCGCTTCCGGCCGGCGGGTCGGCCGGCGGTTGGTTGAGAACATTCCCGCCGTAGGTGCCGTAGTCAACTTCATCGGTGAGCCGGTCGGCGCGGTCGTACCACCGGCCGACGTAGGTCGTGCGCGCTTTTGGGCACGCCCCACCCGGAAAGCTTAGCGGCCCGAACCGTGACATGCTGCACTCGCTGGCCAGAGTTATTACGTCATACCGTTGTTTGGTGGTCAACAGGATGTCGTTGTCGTTGAAGTCGTACCGAATGTCGGTTTGAAGCAGGACGTTGTCATCGCTGACACTGGCCGCATGGTCCCAGGTGGAATCGACGCGGCCATCGGTGATGTATGTTGTGCGCAAGCGACCGGCATTGTCGTAGAGATGTTTCGTGACCGGCGACGCCGGAGCCGTGGTCTTGATGGTCTCACCCCGGCGGCTGTACCACGTATCCGACTTGAGCGCATTGGCCGACACGACTCCGCTGTCTTGGTTGACGCTGAAGACCTCCGTACGGAAGACGCGACGTTGGTCGTCGTAGGAAGTCACCGTTTTCGCACGCAGCTTTCCGACGGCGGGCCGGTCGGGGATGCCGTTCGAATCGGCGTCGAGTACAGCTACCTGATCGCCGTCGTAGCTTTCCTCGATGGTAGGTTGGTTCCAGTTGTCGAATTCGACGTATGTGAACGGACGTTGGACGCTGTCGCTTTCCGTTGTGGGGTTACTGGTCGCACCGCCTTTCGTGGCGACGCGCCGGTTGCGCCAGTCATAGAAATGATGCGTCACGCGGTTGGCCGCGCCGCCGCCGGGAAGCTCGGCCACTTGCGTGAGCCGGCTGTCGGCCATGTCGCCGCTAGTCATCATCGGGTCGTAGGCGGCATACGAATCGTAAATGAAATGTCGCACCCGCGTCATGTTTGCGTCAACGCCGTCGTCATCGGTGCCGACCGATGTGGAAACGACCCGGCCCAGGCCGTCGTAAAGCGTGCGCTCGATGGTACCGGTGGGCCGCAGGACACGGTCACGCCGGCCCCGCTTGTCGTACCCATACTCCCAGCGGTAGCGGGTCGCACCGTCGATGATTCCGTCAGTGTCGTTCGTAAAACTGCTGGTGTTCATGCTTACGTAATAATCGACAAATGGAACCTGGCCGCCTTTGTTGATGAACGTGCGCGTCAGCGACTGGAGATTCGCGATGGGCTCCGTGCCGTTAGGTTCGTTGCCGGTCACGTTCGGCGTCACCGACATGGTAAACGTTTCGACGTAACTCAACGTGTCCGTGGGCAGCGGGTAGGCGGCGTGTTTACGCGCGCGGGTTACCTCGATCGGCCCTATCGTCATATTATTCTGCAACCAGCCACGATAAGTCCGCACTTCATGGTTGGAGTCGTTGTAAACGAAGTACGTGATGTTTCCGCGCGGGTCGGTGCGTTTGGTGGTCCGGCCGAGGATGTCGACGACGTAAGTCGTGACCAGGTTTAGGCTCGCCTGGTCCACGATCATCTTCGTCATGGCACCGGTGAGGTCGTCGTACTCGTAGTTGGTGATTTTTCCGTTGGCGTCTACGAAGCTCAATGGCCGACCGCGGTCGTCGTAGTTGGTGATTTCGGAATCGGTCGTTATGGGGCCATTCTGACTGATCGCGATTGACGGGTAATGGATACTTCGCTGAATAATCCGAAGGCTATTGTTATCCAGGAAAGTGTACCCGTAGTTGGTTTCGACACCGGGGTTCTCGGTGCCCGCGCGGAAGCTATAGGTTCGTCCGACCGGATACACGGTAATCCCCGACACTACCGTCGTGTGCTTGAAGTACTTCGCGCTCCGCTGCTTCAGTCCTCCACTGGCCTCGCGGCCTCGGTGCAGCGTATGCTCCTTGAAAAAGCCTTTGACGCCACCGGCAACCGTGAGGCTTAGATTGGTGTCCGTACTCGTGTAGTACGCGAACCTCTCCACCAAGCCGGCGTTTTGTCTGAGATGAAAATAGTCGTCGTCCGGCAGCGTCGGATCGCTAACGAGGCTCGGCCAGCCTTCGTTGTAATCGCTCACCGCGGACGGATGTGCGTAATACGTCAGCCACTTCTGCTCGGGCGCGCTGCCGCCTGCTTTCCGCGTGGCCATTTGCAGCATGATTCGGCCGTAATCGTCAGTCCAGTACGTGTTTTCGCTAACGATTCCATCCGCATCACTGTGATCAGGTAACGTCTCGGTGGTCTTAATATGCCAACCGCCCACGGTGCTTACTTCATACTTGTAAGTGAATGTTCCTTGTCCAACACCGCTGCACGAGGAGCAACCTGCCCCCTGCATGACAACTTTACTTACCGCGTAAGGGAATTCGGCAGGAACGTCATCTCCGCCGTATTCGTAGTATCGATCAGCAAAGTCATCGACTTGAGTGTCCGAAAGTTGATCGACACTCGTGCCGAGAGCTGCTTCCAGCCGAGCGTAGGAATCGGCTTCAAACACGTACTTCAGTTGTCCGTCGCCTCCGCCCGATTCGCCGTTGTAATAGCGGTAGTACTTGGTATTCAACGGGACATCATTGCCGGTTTTTACAATGGCTTTTTTGAGGTCCCCCGGCGTGCCTTTTTCCCCGGAAGTATTGGTGTAGTACTGGTACTCGACTTTCCGCATGGGCGTCACGACTTGGCTGGGCGATTCTTGAGTCAACGTGACGAATTGGAGCTTGCCAGCGCTCGCCCCGCTCGTGAAGTAACTGTATTCCCACTTCTCTTTCCAGCCTGCCGAGTTGCTCCGCAGAACCTGAAGGATACGGTCGGTGCTGCCTTCGTATCACGGCCAATTCGGGACCGCTGATCGGCGTGAAAGTCTTGAGTTTCCCTTGCTGGTCCGATGTCACGGAGAAGTCGTGGTACGTTATCTTGTTTCCGACGGTATCCACCAGCCGAAACTCGTTACCGACTTCGTTGAGTGTCATTTGCTGGTGATAGAAGAGGGCAGGCTCGTACTGTCCGCCGCCAATAGGCTTGAAAAATCGCATTGAAGTCGGGTCCAAGACACCCAGTACGTACACCTGCTCGTCAATGGTTACTTCCTCCAGAAACGTCTCGGTCTTATCGACAACGCCGTTGCCGTTGTTCGTGCTCGACGGGAAATTGGCGATGTTTGTCCACGATCGACCTTGAGTCCAATTTTTGCCGAAGGCCTTGGACGACAAGTCAGTGCTGGACGTTTTCAATGCGCCGTCGCCGATGCGCACGCCGGTTTCCGCGAACACGGATGGATTGTCCGTAGGACAAGCGCCCTGAGCCTCCTCGATGAGACTCACGGCACCCGCGCACGTGCAATCTTCGCAGTCCGGTGCAAAAGGCTGATACCAATGATAAGCTAAGCGCGCGTTCGTGCCGCCATCGTTGTCCGAACCGGACGGCCGTAACTGATGGATTAAGTTCTCAAGCGGTGCATTTGTTGCTGCGAACATCGTCGACGGAAGCTTGGCAATCGGCGGAGTTGGACTCGTAATTGACTCAAAAGTCCCGTCCAGCGCCGATTTTATCGGGCTCGTTTCAGGATTTCCGAAGCCGCTGTCGTTTGCTCGACGCTGAGACGACGATGTGTTGATATCCTCAAGCCCGTCGGAAAGTAAGGCGACGCTTGCACCGGCAAGTTCGTCGGCATTCGTTTCGGGCAAGGAAGTGACATCCAATAATGACATCGGCGCGGCAGCAGCGGCCACGTTCTCCGGTGAAACAACGGCTACGTCGGATACCGCCGCGGTGAACTGTGGCGTTGTCTGAAGTTGTGGTGTGGTCTCAGACCACGCCACAACGGGGGAGCCAGCTTCGTTCGTGAGGCTGGCCGCCGCGTGACCCAGGCCTGCGGCAAACAGAAGCCCCATCAAGCCATCGCCCGGCGGGAGCCGATCTTCAAGCCTAAGAACCACTGGCCGAAAGACGCTGATGGGACGAATCCGGCGAAGTTTCCGAACGCGAGTCATGATGTCACCTTTAGGCTAGTGTTGCCGATCTTCCTAAAATCCATGCAAAACAAGCGACCGATTCCGCACGACAACGTGCGCCTACGGAACCAGTGCGGCCGTGGTGATTAGCCGCTTACGGCACAGGGCCAGATGAGTTGACCGAAATTAGAAGGCAGTATGGAAGAACGTGAAGTGTGCATCTGAAAGTCCTCCGTCAGGGGATCGCGATACGTCATTGTTAACGCAACGGAGTCGAACGAATGGTCAGATGCTAACCGCGACACCGGCGCCTTGCAATCAAAACTCCAAAAAACATTTGGACTACGGGTGCGTGTCAAGAGAAATCACCCACTGGCTCAACGGTTTTTCGAATTTGAGCCAGTGCCCTGTGCCTGACCGCGCATCCGCGTGACATCTCTTTACACGGTTAACGTGACACGGAACGTCAGAACGCGCGGAACCGCGACCGCTGCCTATATATGGTTGAGCCGCTACGGAAGCGCGGGCGCTTGCCCCATGCGGCGTAGCCAGCGGAAGTGCGAAGCGATGGCGTTGAACAGAGTTGGATGGACATCGTAACGTACGCCGAATTCAGCACACGTAGCTTCCACCGTGCGCGCTATTGCGGGGTAGTGGATGTGGCAGACGTTGGGGAAGAGGTGATGCTCGATTTGAAAATTCAATCCGCCGACATACCAGGAGACCAAACGGTTGTCTGGGGCGAAGTTTACGGTGGTTTCAACCTGATGGACCGCCCATGGCGCGGCCATACGCCCGGTGCCGTCGTCAGGCATAGGAAAGTTGGCTTCCTCCACGCAATGCGCCAGCTGAAACACAACACTGAGCACAACTCCCAGAACGCATGACGCTAGCAAGTAAAGTGCCACGATAGCCCAAATCGAGTGGAGCAACAGCGGAATCACGAACGCGAGCGAGAAGAAGACGAGCTTGCCGCCGATAAAGTTCGCCAAGTCCCACCCCTTCGGCCATGCCAGGCGGTGACCACCGATTCGGCCGGCGATCACGTTGCGAAAGTCATCGTAAAACTGCCATTTGATCGGCAGCAAGGCGTACAAGCCCCACAGATAGTAATGTTGCAAGCGGTGAATCCTGAGCCAGGGCTGATGCGGCGTCAGACGCCCGAGCACGCCAACGTCGATGTCGTCGTCGTGGCCGGTGATATTGGAATAGCTGTGATGAATCGTGTTGTGCTTTCGCCGCCAGACATACGAGCTGCCTCCGAGCACGTCCAACGTTAGAGCCAGGAGCGAATTAACCCATTGACGATCCGAGTAGGCGCGATGTGAAGCATCGTGTTGGATGCTGAACCCTATCGCGGCCATCGCCAGGCCGAGGGAGATTGCGAGCGGTATTGCTGTCCACCAAACGGACGCCACAAACAGCAGAAGGGTGTACGAGGCAACGAACCAGGCGATGATTAGTGCAGTTTTGAGATACATCCGCGGGCAATCGCGCTGGCGCTTTCCGGTGCGGATGAAGTAGTCAGTGACGCGGCGTTGAACTTGTTGATAAAAAGCGCTGTCGTTCGCAAACTTCAGCCTTCCCGCACCGAGCCCGTCGCTTGATTTCCTGGTTCGATCTCTCTCAATGACTGGCATGTACAAACAAACCACCTCGTTGTGGATCCCCGTGCAAGACAGGCTTAGGCGGCCGGCATTTCACGTGCAGGATTGGAAAACACCTACTCCGCACGCTTGATGTTCGCCGTCTCCGAAGATTGTTACTGGAGAGGGGAAGTGCACCAAAGATGAAGAGCACCGGTGGAATTTTAGTCCGGTTGCCGGTCATTGTCTACTCATCTTCGGTAATCGGAACGTCCGTCCTTGCCTCTTACCCCTCATACTTCCTAAGTACCCCGTACGAAATGACTCGGGCACCTATTATTATGATGGTGCAGTGCGGTGTGCCAACGTCCAGAAGGAGCCGATGATTAGATGAGCGTTAACGGCTTGGTCGTCGGTGTCGACCTTGACGGAGTCTGCGCCGATTTTTACGGTCGAATGCGTGAGATCGCTGCCGAATGGTTCGAATGTAACATCGAGGATCTCCCGGAAAAAGTTTCGTTCGGACTCGCGGAGTGGGGGGTCAAACCCGACAAGTACGAGAGTCTCCACCGGTTTGCCGTGCTGCAACGTTCGTTATTCGAAGCTTCGCCGATGATCCCGGGAGCTCGAAAGTACCTTCGCCTACTTTCCGATGAAGGCGCTCGAATTCGGATCATAACTCACCGGCTTTTCATGTTCTACTTCCACAAAGCCGCGGTAAGCCAAACCGTGGGTTGGCTGGATCATCACGGAATTCCTTACGTTGACTTGTGTTTTATGAAGGAAAAGGACCAGGTCGGCGCCGACGTTTACGTAGAGGATAGTCCCGGGAACGTCGAGTCCCTCAGAGCGCGCGGGCATCACGTCATTTGCTTTGGTAACAGCACCAACACCGACATACCGCCGCCTCGTGCAACCGGTTGGCCTCACGTTTACGACTTGATTCACGAACATGCGACAGTGCTGTCTACCTAGGCCGCTTGTTGTCCGCCGCCGATTCAATACTTCTCCGGCACAAAGTTTCGACCTTTGAGGGTGGCTTGATCATCGTATTCTCCCTTAGTCGATCGCTTCGGCAGTTTGATCTTGTCACGGGGTGCTTCCTTATAAGGGATCAACTTGAGCAGATGCGAAATGCAATTCAGCCGAGCCCGCTCTTTGTCGTCCGAACGGACGACGTACCACGGTGCGTCCTGGGTGTCGGTGGCCTCCAGCATCATGTCTCGCGCGGGAGTAGGCGTACCAACGCGAATACGATTCGAGGTCCATCGGACTCAGCTTCCACTGGCGCAGTGGGTCCTCGATACGCGCTTCAAATCGACGCTGCTGCTCTTCTTGGCCGACCTCCAGCCAAAACTTGATGAGAATGATCCCGGCGTCGATGATGTAACTTTCGAATTTGGGACAGTTCTTGAGAAAAGTCTTGTACTGGTCTTTCGTGCAAAACTCCATCACATATTCCACGCCAGCGCGGTTGTACCAGCTACGGTCGAAGATAACGACTTCGCCGGCCGCTGGGAAATGCTGCAAATAGCGTTGAGCGTAGAGCTGGGTTTTCTCACGGCCGGACGGGGCCGGCAACGCCACCAAGCGGAATACGCGCGGATTGACCCGCGCCATGATCGCCTTGATCGTTCCGCCCTTGCCGGCCGCATCGCGTCCTTCAAATACGACGATGACGCGCAGCCCGGCGTGGACAACCCAGTCCTGGAGCTCACACAGTTTCGTCTGCAGCTTTCGCAACTGCTTCTCGTATTCTTTGCGTTTCATCTTCGGATGGACTTCGTCTTTCAATTCGTCGGACATAGCTCTCTCTCGAAGGCGACTAAAGATGCCGTCGACCGTTCCTATTCTGATAGCGTTTCACTTCTTCCTTCTCGTTCACTTGGACGGCGCACGCTTAAACTCCAGACCGGGATCGTTCTTGGCACCGCCGATCATCTTGAATTGCAGGCTATCCGGCGACTTGGCCGTCAGCTCCGCCAGCAAGACGCCGCCGGAATCGGGTTCCATCGCCAGGACGTTGCCTTCCATGGTGTAGACTCCCTTGGCATCTTGTTTCCGAGCGCCGCGCGCATAACCCCAGGTAAACGTGCCGTCCTTGTTGAGGGCCATGGAATAGTTCGCGGAAGCGGTCCCTGCGGCAGTCCAAGTACCGACGATCTTGTCGGGCGCAACCGATTTGGGGACTGCGGTCGGTGCTGTCTGGGTTGGCTGTGCGCCGCGGGGAGATAGATTGGCGACCAGCGCGGCGGCAACGGCGTCTTTCGGTTTTAGTTCCAGCGCTTTCTGGAATTGCTCCAATGCCGTATCCGGGTGTCCGAGTGTCAGATAGTGATATCCAGCCAAGAAGTACAAGTCAGCTGTTTTCTCCTTACCTCGAGCTTCCTCTAGAGCGCGCAGCTGGGCCGTGTAGGTTGCCGTGTCCGGATAAAGGCTGCTCATTGTCTTCCAGTCCCAACCTGGCCCGACGTCGAGGACGGGATGGATGGCCGCGGCCGACTCGGCGTATCGCCCTAGTGCGAACAGAACCAGGGAACGAAACTCGTGGAGCACGGCATCTCGCGGCATCTTGGCGATAGACTCGTCCGCCAGCTTAAGCGCATCGTTGTACTTGCCTTCGAGAAAGACCTCGCGGGCTTGATCGAATTTGGCCACCGCTTCGGGTGATACTCCAGGCGGCAAGTTGGATGCGGTTTCCGGCGCTGACTCTTGGGCGGACCCCAAGGGTAGCGTCACCACGGGTTCCGTGTAGTAAACCGGCATGCTTTCTTCGTAGTACGGGTTGTAATAGTCGGAGCAGCCAAACATGTAGCCCAGGCTATTGGCGCCCCACCAGGTCAAGCCGACCGCCGACGCGACGGGGTAATTGTCCCATAGGTGATCCCAACGGTTCCAGTACCCCGGCGCGTATCCGCCATACCAGCCGCCGTACCTGCCGTAGTGATCGCCGAACCAATTCTGCCAGTCGTCGCGCGCATGATCACGATGGTCCTGCCAATCGTTTCGCACGTCGTCACGATGTTGTTGCCAACTCTGATGGACCTGGTTCCAGTCGCGCCCAGGCTGTCCGGGACGGGTTTCGCCGTCAAGCCGATCGTGAAGGGCATCGCGGCGCTGGTCCGGCGTGCGGGCGGGAAGCTGGCTAGCACCGGGACGTCGGTCGCCCATGCCGGGCAGGGATCCCGGGCGATCACCGATCCTGCTACCAAGTGCGGCGCCGGCAGCGGCGCCGCGCCAATTGCAGGCAGCGTAGAGACGCCAGGACCTCTTCCGACACCGGGCCGTCCGCCGATGTCAGGCCGGGTGGATGGTAGCGTCGAAGGTCGACCCCCTCCACCGGGACGAGCCCCCGACGGTAGTTGGGCCGCCCCGGAACCAATGTTCGGTCGGCCGCCGCCCGGCAACTGCGTTGGCCTACCGCTCCCGCCGGGCACTTGCGCGGGTCGGCTCGGCATTTGGGCTGGTCTGTTTGGCTGGGCCGGTCGGGCGCCGCCGGACGGACTAAACGAAGGTGTGCGATTCGGGGGTCGAGAAGCCGGCATCCCGCCACTTGGCCGGGCGCCACCGCCACTTGGCCGGGCGCCACCTCCGCTGGGCCGGGCACCGGCACTGGGTCGGGCACCGCCGCCTCCCCCCCGCCCACCGCCACCGCCACCGCCACGTCCGCCACCCCCTCGGCCCGCAAGGACCCTCTGTTGCCGCCCAAAGCAGCACCAAAGAAACTCCGAGTGCTATCCAAATCCGCTTGTTCATGGCTAATGCTCCGATGCATGAAGTCAGGTGCCTGAAAGGTCGCGCCGCTTATTTTTTTGGTTCTGGAGACTTGCGGACCACTTTCACTTCCATCGTCGGTTGGCGCTCGTCCGCAACAACGCGATCGGTTGAGCGCCACACGTAACCGTCGGTTCCGATCGGCTTCATGAGATTGGTCGCCGAAGCCGTCGTTCCGTCCGGGCGAACACCCGTAGCTTTCATGATCCAGCCGTCGTCGTCGCGGGTCCAAACGCTTTCGCCGAAACCGCCGTCCGAGTCAAAGACCCACGAGCGGATATGTTTCGTTAGTGGATCCCAGCCGATCCGTTGGGAAACATTCATCTCGTCGCGACCGTGGACCCGCAGCTTGAAATCTTGCAAAAGAAAATTTCCATCTTCGCTCCAGCGACATGTGGAATGGACCACGGCGCTGCCGCCATCATCGACCCATTCGCCTACAAGCCACGCGAGCGGCTGCAATCGTTCGTGGGGTGTGGCGGATGGGCCTTCCTCGTCGCGGGCCAATGCCATCTGCCACTTGCCATCGCGCTTGACGTGAAGCACCGTGTAGCGATCGTAATGGGGGGGTTCGCCCGGCGCCGCAATTTCTTTCGTCGTGCCCACCTCCACCGCCAGTTCCCTTCCGATGAACCGGATTGAATCAACGCCTACTTCGATTTTTTTCTTCGGATTTGCCTCGAACAGTTCCGCAAAGACCTGAGCGATCGCCTCGCGCCCCTCGGTCTGATTCTTTTCCTTGTCCTCGATCTGACCGTCTGGTGTAAACAATGCGGCGATCGCCTTAGCGTCGCCGGCGTTATATGCCTTTACAAACGCCTCAATGTTCGCTCGAATCAATGCCTCATCCGCGGAACGATCCGTCGAGGGTCGCACCTTGGTGTCGGCCTCTTGGTCGCGAGCGGTTTTCGCAGGAGGATCCTGCGCATCCGGCCGACCAGAAAGTTGTGATGCTACGACCCAACAGCCGACGAGAATTCCAGTAAACAACAACGATCGTTGCATGATCTTTCTCCATTCAAGGAAGCACGCGGTTTGATCGCGTCATCAAGGGCCTGACAGAGGTGAAGGTTGGCGATCCCACTTATGTTCTATGCACCGCCCACGCGCTTACCACTGTCAAAAGTGCATTCCTCAGCCGTGAAACGCGACGCCATTCATTTCTTCAGAAGGGTCGCTGTCAAGTCATTGACGAACAGAAATGATATAAGTTCCAACCAGAAAAGTTGTCCGGCGAGCCGCCGCAAATTGGATTAGACTTTGGAGGAACGAACTTGCGAGTTAGGAGTCTAGCGTGGCCACCAAAGTCAATTACGTCAAGCTGTATCGCGACACTTGGGCCAACGGCGAGCTGGCGCGAACTACGGACATTATCGGCATGGACGTAGCCAAGGTGAATGTCGAAGTCGAAGTGGAAGGCGACCCGATGCCGGATGAGATCGAGGTTCAGATCCGGACGCGGGAGCCGGGCAACAAACAGGGCGGCAAGGCCACGATCAAGTCTGTCAAATTGATGATTCCCAGGGCGTCGAAGTACAGCAAGTGGTACCTGCGCAATGTGGCGATCAAAGAACTCGGCAGCTTCATGGGCGATGGTGATGCATTCAAGGAAGTCGCCACGGTGGTCCGCACCGACGGCACCAGCGACCGGTACTTTCGCGGCGGACTCGCGTCCAAGTGGGCCATGCGCGGCTCGGCCGTCCAACGAAAGACGGGTGGCGCCGACAAGGGTAATGACGCCAAGGAGCAGCCGCACGCGCGTAAGCTCATTCTCTCCGGCGGCGTCGAGGTCCTTGAGGTGAGCGTTGTCCCGAAACCAAGCTTGAAATTGAACCCGCTCAAGAGCAAGACGTGGGCCTTCATCCGCAGCCCCGCCGATATCTTCTACTATTCGGGACACGCCCTAGGCGGCAATCTGGTTGATCACCCTACGTACGACACGTGGCTAACCCCGGCCGATCTCCTCAAGAGTTGGCGTACGGGCAAGACACTTTCCAACAGTCCGATGGACATCGACGCCCTGATTATCGCCGGTTGCAGCATCATGTACATCGACCCGGTTTCGATGAACGGTCCGGGCATGGAATGGGCGAAGCTGCTGTGCTGGAAACAAGGGCCGCTACGAGTGATTCTCGGCAACTACGATACGACGCCGCTTGACTCACAGGGCGGCAATACGCTGGCGGCGAACATGGCAGCGAAGATCTCCAAAGGCCTCGACTACGACAAATACATGGCCGCCTGGTTCGCCTCCAACAAGGCCGCCGGCATCAAAGTCGGCTGCGGCGTGGACGCCGCCGGCTATTGGTACATGGACTCCAAGACCGGCGCCACCAATGGGCCGTACCCGCTTCCATAGCGACCACCCTCGGCGACGAAGCGGGCCCTTACGCAGTGGGCAAGCAATGGGAGTGACATGGAGGTTTCCAGCGTAGGGCTTCTTCTTGTCGCGGCCTTGTTGCACGCCTTGGCGAATCTGTTTCTGAAACAAAGCCGAGACAAGTTGGCCTTTACTTGGTGGATGCTCGGCGCGACTTGCGTATTGGGATCGCCGTGCTGGCTTTTGGTTAGCAACATCCGCCTGGAGGGCTGGCTGTTCATCCTTGCCAGCGGAGCGCTGGAAGCAATGTACTTCTACGCTCTAAGCCGAGCTTACACACTCGGCGATTTGTCCCAGGTTTACCCAATTGCTCGTGGCTCGGCGCCATTATTCATAGTCGTCTGGGCCGGGATTTTCTTGAGGGAGCGGCCGTCCGCATTAGGCCTGATCGGTGTCGCGTCAATCGTCGTGGGCATTTACCTCATCAACCTGCCCAGGCTGGCTGAATGGAGGCAACCGCTGCTTCACCTCCGCAGCGCCGCCACTCGTTGGGCGCTCATTACAGGTTTGTTGATCTCGGCCTATATGGTCACCGACAAGGCAGGTGTAGAACTCGTAGATCCTTTAATCTATTTGTACTTCGTCTTGTTCGTGACTTGGCTCTTCTTATCGCCGATGTGGTTCACCAACGAACGACGGAGCGCGCTTGCGCGGAAGTATTCAATGGTCGTGACGTCCGCCGTAGCTCGGCGATGCGACTTCTTGGCGCCGCTGTGTTCGGCACTGTGGCCTATCTGCTTGTCTTGATGGCCCTGCGCCTAAGCTCGGTGTCATATGTCGGCGCGGTGCGTGAGGTCAGCGTGGTGTTTGGCGCGATTATCGGCGTCTGGTTCTTGGGAGAACGCGGCGGCTCGGTCCGTGTGCTGGCGTCGACGCTCATTTTCGGTGGCATCGTTATCATCGCGGCAGCGGGGTAAGCGCACTCCGAGCACCAGGGCTGGCCGAACGGTGAGGATGTGTTTTGCGGCAGGACCTCACCGGACGTTGCTGTGTTTTACTACATATACCATCGGGGCGGTTTCGCAGTGAAATCGCCTATCACCTGGACTGATGCCTCCGCGGGCTGCGATAAGGCGACGAGTCGCGGCACTCGCTTCGTGCGTGGCACCGGTTGGTTGGTAACGAAGCCTACGGCGTGGATCACAGCCGGGTGCGGAGCTGGAATTCGCGCCTGATCTGGCCGTAAGCGGCGTGGCATCGGCAGGTCGCCGTCGGGCGGAGGAATGGGCGGCGCCGGCCAGTCCGCTGCGTTGATCATTACCGCGACATACGTCGTAGTGAATCCTCCAGCCACGGCCAAATCCGGATGGCCGTCGGTATTGAAGTCACCGGTTGTCACATGGCCGCTCGCCTTACTCAGTGTGGTGACGCCGCTTTGGAAGTTCCCGTCGCCATTTCCCAGTAACACGCTCACGACAGCAGTTGGAATATAGTAGCCACTGACGGCGGCAAGATCGAGGTCCCCGTCGCTATCGAAATCGTCGGTAGCCAACGAAAATGCAAAAACCCCAGTGTTGAGCAGATACTGCTGCGCGGTTTGGAAAGACCCATTGCCATTTCCCAAGAGGACAGTCACTGATTTCGGTGTGCCGAAACGGTTCGACGTAACCAGGTCGACATCGCCGTCGCCGTCAAAATCTCCAGCCACCAAAGGCCAGGGATCAGTGCCTGGACCACTCGAGTAACTGGTGGCGTTCCGGAACGTGCCGTCGCCGTTACCCACGTAGACACCCACGCTGCCGGTGCCGACGTTGGTTACCGCCAAATCGAGATGGTTGTCGCCGTTGAGTTCCGCGACCGTCACTCGGCCTGGGTAGTCGGCGGAGTATCTTCCGGAGCTGGAAAATGAGCCATCTCCGTTTCCCGTGAAGATGCGGACCGCCTTGCCAAAGAAGTCGCTAATGGCCAAGTCAGGCGCGTTGTCACTATTAAAGTCGCCCGTGGCAAGGAAATTAGGATCACTGCCCACACCGAAAGTCGTGGGGGGCTTCAATGTCAAGTTTCCGTTGCCCAAGTAAACGCTTACGGTGTCATCCGAAATGTTCAACACCGCCACATCAAGGAAGCTATCCACGTTGAAGTCGTCGACTACCACCGCCGCCGGCCCCTTAGCGGCTGGATAGGTGCCTACACTCCGGAAACGACCGTGACCGTTGCCCCGAAGCACGGTCAGGTTGTTGCTGTTCATGTTACTTGAGACCATGTCGAGGTTGCCGTCTCCGTTCAGGTCTGCCACGCCGACGGCGTTAGGATCAGTTCCGGCTTTGAATGTTACCGGGGCTAGAAAACTCGGCTGGTCGCGGCGCTCAAGTGCTTCAAGACGCAGATGAGTCTGCCGCCGTGAATGAGAATTCCTCATGAAGAGACTCCGATTGGTTTTGCGTTAGTCGTCAATGATGCTCAGCGCCTGCCAGGTGGCCAAATCCACATGTCCGCTTCCAACGAGATCGTCCATCCTAGAATTTGATGGCCCCGTGGAATGTGACACTGACGTGGATGCCGTCGGGTGTGACACCGGTGAAACTCGCGTTACCCGATGCGTTGGCGAACCTGCCCGTTCCACCCGTAAACGTGTATGTGCCCTCCGCGGTAGTCGCGGAAATAAACCCTCCCTGCACGGCAACGTAAAGCTGGTCGCCATTAGCGGCCGTGAAAGTAATTTTCCCTTCCAGCTTGCCATCCGGGTGGATCACTACGCTTTCCACGCGAGTGAAGCGACCCAGGTGCGTTGCTTGCCCCGTGGCAACAATCGTCAAGAGAACGCCATCCTCGATGATCTCGGTGGCCGTAACGACTCCTTCCGCGTGGCCTTTGAACGGAACCCGATCACGCGCTGATGCAGGGTAAACGAGACTGAGAATGATAGTGAGCGCTGCCACAAGCCGAGTCGTTCGGGAGATGGGGGTCGTAAACATGCTTCTACCTCCAAAGCGAGCTGCCAAGCTCGGTAGCTGCCGGGAACGCCCCGTGCGAAGCTCCGAAGCTGTTCAGCTCGAGAAACTTGCCGCCATAGATCGCGCTAGCGCCGGCCGCTCAGCAAGCGGCGCTTGTTGAGTTTGTTCATGGGCGTGTCGAAGTCGAAATCGGCGGTGAGGAGATGGGAAAGGTCGCGGCGTCCGTGGCCGCCGTCGGGGGCCGACTTGCCGCCGCTGGAATCGACGCCGCCGCCGAAGAAATCACCCGCCTCCGCCAAGTCGGGCATCCCCGGCGAGTCCTGACCCCAAATTTGGCCGCCGGAGAATGACGACGCGTTGCCGTACAGGACGAATACGACTCCGACGTCGACAAGAGCGCCGCTGTTTTCATACGGAGTGCCGACCACGAGATCCGCACGGCCATTCCCGTTGAAGTCGCCCGCGGCGAGCGTTTCTCCGAATTGATCCCATTCCTCTGAGCTGTTCGCCACGCCGGTGTCTTCCTGAGCAAGCTGCAATGCCCCGGAAGAAGTAAGGCCATTCGCGCTGCCGTACATGACGTTCACGACCCCGGCGCCGCCTATGCCGAAGAATTCGCTTCCCACCGTTTCATGGGGTGTGCCGATGGCCAGGTCGTCGCGTCCGTCGCCGTTGAAGTCTGCGGCCGCAAGCGCTGTCGCGAAGTAATCAAGAAAATTGGGGATGCCGCCCGCGTCACCTTGCTTGAAGAATTGTTCTGTGTTGATGTCGAGACCGCCATTCGTGCCATACAAGATGTGTACGGCGCCCGCTGAGGCCATCGTAACGAGGTGTGTTTCGCCCGGAACACCGATCGCCAAATCATCGCGGCCATCATTATCGAAATCGCCAGCGGCTAAGGACCGACCGAACTGATCAAGATCATTGGGTGCGTCATTCATCCCCACGACATCCTGATGAAAGAACTGGTTGGCGTTGGTGGCGAGGCCCGTTGCTGAACCAGGAATGACACTTACCGCGCCAGCGCCGTCGAGTCCGGAGGTGTCCTTGTCCGGAATCCCTATGGCAATATCGTCTCGGCCATCGTTGTTGAAATCTCCTGCGGCAAGGCTCAACGCGAAGTGATCGCCGGCCGCAGCACTTCCGGTCATGGGCCCGGTGTCGAGGTGAATTTGTTGGTTGCCCTGCCCGGAAATCCCAGCCGGACCGCCGCGAAGCATGGTGATAGCGCCTGCTCCCACCACCGTACCCACAGTCTCGAACGGCGCGCCAATCACGAGATCCGTGAAACCGTCCCCCGTGAAGTCGCCACCGGCTAGCGATCTCCCCCAATTGTCAGCTGTCTCGTTAATATCACGTATGCGTGGGCTGTCTTGATGAAAGAACTGATTGCTCGTCGCCGTCAGCCCACTGGGCGAACCATAAAGGATGTGCACGGCGCCCGTGCTTACGATCGCACCAATGTCTTCGCCCGGCACGCCGATCGCCAGGTCTGCGAAACCGTCGTTGTTAAAATCACCGCTTGCCAAAGCCGAGCCGAATTCGTCATTCTCCTCGGCGGTATCCAAGATACTGGTGCTATCTTGAGTCCAGAATTGCGTTCCGGTCACTGACAGTCCCGACGCGCTGCCGTAAAGGACATGCACGGCGCCGGCGTCGGCTATCGCTCCCACACTCTCCTCCGGAACGCCGACGGCCATGTCATCAAAGCCGTCGCCGTTGAAATCGGCGTAGGTGGAAAGAAGCCGCCGAGCTTCGAGGGTTTCCAGTTTGGGCTGCCATGATTTCCACTTTCGGAGCTGACGCATGATATGAGTCCAATGCCTGACCAGGTTTGATACCGACAGGCCGGGTCAGGACCGGCGTGCCGGCTGCGAAGTAACGAGTTCACGTAGAGGAGATGCCCATCAATGTCGCGGACCCATCACCGGAATTGTTTTTTTCGAGAATTCGCCACGTCGACAGTTGCGAACGGGTGATGACGCGATCTAGAATGTCCTTCGGGCGCAGGCACTTATGACGTGGACACGAGCTTAGAACCGATGGCAGCCGAATCGATCACAACCTGGATAGGCCAGCTTAGAGCGGGCGACCATGTTGCCGCGGAGCGGTTATGGCACGAGTATTTTCAAAGGCTTATCGGGTTGGCGCGCGTCAAGCTGCGTAATCAGCCTCGACGAGTGGCCGACGAAGAAGATCTCGCGCTCAGCGCGTTTCACAGTTTGTGCTTGGGTGCGGAACGCGGCCGATTTCCAAACCTGAACGACCGCGACAATCTTTGGCAATTGCTCGCAACGATAACCGCACGGAAAGCCTTGCATCTGGTTCGCGACTCCGCTCGGCAGAAGCGCGGCGGTGGCGCAGTCCGTGGCGAATCGGCATTCATCGGCTCAAACGGCGTCTCTAAAGAAACGGCGGGACTCGAGCAGATTATCGGCGACGAACCCACGCCGGAATTCGCCGCACAGTTGGCGGAAGAATACGATCAGCTACTCGCTTCGCTTCAGGACTCCGAGCTGGCATCAATCGCGCGGTGGCGAATGGAAGGCTACAGCACTGCTGAAATCGCCGAGAAGTTGGACAAATCGCCGGCTACGATCGAGCGCAAACTGCGCGCGATCCGCACGATTTGGGAAGCAGCAGGAGCCGCCGCATGAGTAATTCAATCGACGCTTGCGGTTTGGACGCACTGCGCGGCCAGATCTGTTCTCAAGAACAGATCTGCGACACGTTCGAACTGGCATGGAAGAGCGGTGCTAAGCCCGCGATCGAGGCATATCTCGGCGACATCCAGGATCCAGAGCGAACGGAGTTGCTCGGCGAACTGGTGCGCGTCGAACTCCACTACCGTCGAAATGCCGGGGAAACACCGGCGCCGGCCGAATACGCGAGTCGATTTCCGACGCTCCCGCAGGCGTTCTGGACCACCGCCGTCGTCGGCGATGCTGCCCAGGCCGGCGCGGTGATCAACGGCTACCGACTTAAGGAAGAATTGGGCCACGGCGGTATGGGAACGGTTTATCGCGCCATGCATCCGCGGCTGGAGCAAGATGTCGCGCTTAAAGTCCTGCGTCCAGGCCTGGATTCGGAGACCATCGTCGCCCGCTTCGACGCCGAGCGGCAGACACTGGCCCGCATGGATCATCCGAACATCGCCCGTGTGGTGGACGGCGGCATGACGGAGTCCGGTTGGCCATTCTTTGTTATGGAACTGGTCAACGGCAAGCCCGTTACGACATATTGCCAGGAAACGAATCCCTCTCCGCCGACGGCTCGAACTTTTCATCACGATTTGCCAGGCCGTGCAGCACGCGCATCAGAAGGGAATCATTCACCGCGACTTGAAACCGTCGAATGTCCTGGTGGCAGAGTACGACGGAAAACCGACGACCAAGATCATCGACTTCGGCATCGCGCGGGCCGTCGACAGGCGCGCGACGTTGCGAACGGAAGCCGGGATGCTGGTCGGCACGCCAGAATACATGAGCCCGGAGCAAGCCGATCCCCAAGTGCAGGACATCGACACCCGCAGCGACGTGTATTCCCTCGGCGTGATCTTGTTCGAGCTCCTGGTCGGCGAGACGCCGTTTGCCCGGCGCCCGGCCGACGTTCAAATCTACGAGTTACTGCGGATAATTCGTGAAGTCGATCCGACACCGCCCAGCCAACACCTCACCAGCCCGCCGCGCGAGCAAGGGATTACTTGCAAGGACGTGCGCGGCGATCTCGATTGGATTACGCTCAAGTGTTTGGAGAAAGATCGGGCCCGACGGTACCAGACCGCGGATGCCCTCGCCAAGGACGTTCGCTGCTATTTGGATGACCAGCCTGTGCTGGCGGGACCGCCCAGTCGCACCTATCGATTACGAAAATTTGTTCGGCGCAACCGGGGTGTGGTAGTGGCGGCGATGATTATCGTCCTGGCGCTCAGCGCCGGCATTGTGGGTACGACAATTGGACTCATCCGGGCCGAAGGCGAGAGCACGCTTGCCAAAAAAGAAAGCGACGAAAAGGAGAAGGCGCTCGGCCAGGCTACACAAGCGTTTCAGCGGACGCGGAGCGCGCTCCGGGCATTGACCGACGATTTTGTCGAGCAACAGATGGCGCGACAGGTCAAACTCAACCAGAAGGACAGGGCATTTCTGCGAAAGATCATCGAGGAATATGAGTCGCTCGCGATCCTCCGTGACGAGACCGAGGAAGGGCGAGCCATTCGGGCGGTCGGGCTGTTCAACGTGGGAAGACTGCAAAGCCGTTTGGGTGAGACTAAGGAAGCAATGGCATCGTACGAAAGTGCCCAGGCCGCTTTTGCTCAATTGGCCGATGAATGCCCCGGAAGTACGGAACATCCCAAGTTCCTGGCAAAGACGCTCGTGAACCGTGGGAGGCTGTTTCGGGACACGGGGAACCGGACCCAAGCCACCAAGCACTTACGGGAAGCCCTTGCGGTACTTGACAGGCTAGTACGCGAGCACCCAGACTCTTTCATTTTCCGAAGCGACATGGCGATTGCGCACACCCACCTCGGCAGCGTTTTACATGACACGGGCGGCTTGGACGAAGCAGAATCCGAGTGCCGTCGTGCGCTAGCGATTCGCTTCCAATTAGTCAGCGAACAACCCCGTGGGGCGGAAATCCGCTACCAATTGGCTCAGTCCCGTCACAATCTCGGCGCCATCCTCAGAAGTCGGCAGATGCGCGATAAAGCGGAAACGGAGTTTCGAGAAGCGAGTGCGATCCGTGAGAAGCTGGTCGGCGATTTTCCCGACGAACCGGAATACCGAAGCGATCTGGCGAAGGGACATCAGGAATTGGCGAATCTTTTCGCCGAAGTTAACGATGATTCCAGCGTCGAGAGTGAGCTTCGCCGTGCTCTGGCCATCCAGAAGGGCTTGACGAACGAGTTTCCAACCATTTCCAGCTACCGGCGCGACCTTGCGCGAACCCATAGCTTGCTTGGCGGAGTCCTCGATCGTCGACAACGCTTTCCCGAAGCTGAAGCCGAGCATATCCTCGCGCTGGCCGTTTACAAACCGTTGGTTGTCGATGCTCCCGACGTGCCGGAGTACCTGCTCGGGATGGGCAGTGCATGTTGTAATCTGGGGACCAGCCTTCGATTGTGCGGCAAATCCGCGGAGTCCCTTCCGCACTATCAACAAGGAATCGACATTTTGTCCAAACTGGTCCAGCAGGATCCTCGGATGTTGAGCGCACGGAGAAACCTGCGCATCGCCCACACCGCTCGTGCTCAGGCATTCGGCAACATGGGACGTTTCGTCGATGCGATCGAAGACTGGAATCAGTCGCTCCTCCTTGACGACGGCCCGTTGCAAGTTACGTTACGCCTCCAACGCGCTTTGTGCTACGCGCGCGTCGAGCCGGCCAAGGCCGTAACCGAGGCGGACGCTTTGGCTAACGAGCCGAATGCAAGCGGTGAACGAATCTACCAATGCGCATCCATTTATGCACTTGCATCCGCACACACCAGCGAATCCGACCTGAACGAACGATACTCCACCGGGGCATTAACGCTCCTCCACAAGTGCCGCGAACATGGCCATTTCAAAGAGCGGAAGCACATCGACGATCTGAAAACGACTTCTGCTTTCGCAGGGCTGCGGGAACGAGATGATTTTCGTAACTTCGTGGCAGACCTTGAAGGCGGGGATTGATGTGGATGGATTGTTGTGAAGCTCGGCGCGTGCTTGCGGCTTCTAGTCGGCCTTCTTGCTTTACGGTTCCAGCCTGCGGCTGCTAGAATGCTTGCGTCTCCGTATCAATAGGTTCTGATCCTCGCATTTAAGCCCACCCACGGATAATGAACCACTCCAACGACAAGTCGCTCGAGTCCTGGATTTGGGACGCTGCGTGCAGCATCCGCGGGGCGCAGGAGGCCCCGAAGTTCAAGGACTTCATTCTTCCGCTTGATCTTTACCAAACGGCTCTGCGACGTCTTCGACGACGAGCTGAACCGCATCGCCGTCGAGGTCGGCTCGCGCGCCAAGGCGTTCAAGCTCGTCGAAAAGGACCACAAGCTCGTCCGCTTCTACCTGCCGCTCAAGCCGCAGGACCCCGAACGACCCTGTCTGGTCCGTTATCCGCAAGCTGACCGGCAAGATCGGCGAGAGCCTGACGACCTACCTGCACGACATCGCAAAGGCCAATCCGGCGCTCGAAGGCATCATCGACCGGATGGACTTCAACGCGACGACCCACGGCCAGCGCGACATCGACGACGACCGCCTCTCCAACCTCATCGAGCGCATCAGCGAGAAGCGTCTGGGCCTCAAGGACGTCGAGGCCGACATCATCGGCCGCAGCTACGAGTACCTGATCCGCAAGTTCGCCGAGGGGAGCGGCCAGTCGGCCGGCGAGTTCTTCACGCCGCCGGAAGTCGCCCGGATCATGGCCCGGATCATGGACCCCGAACCGGGCCTGAGCATCTACGACCCCTGCTGCGGCTCGGCGGGCCTCTTGATCGCCTGCGAGCACGTGCTCGACGACAAGATGAAGCTGCGAAGCAAGAAGAAGTACGCGCCGCTGAAGATGCACGGGCAGGAGTACGTCGCCACCACCTGGGCCATGGCGAACATGAACACGATCATCCACGACATGGAGGGGACGATCGAGATCGGCGACACGTTCAAGAACCCCAAGTTCCGCGCCGGAAATCGCCTCCAGACGTTCGACCGCGTCGTCTCCAATCCTATGTGGAACCAGGACTGGTTCAAGGAAGAGGACTACGACGCCGACGAGCTGGGCCGCTTCCCGCAGGGGGCCGGCTTCCCCGGCGCGCAGTCGGCCGACTGGGGCTGGGCGCAGCACATCCTCGCCTCGCTGAACCGCGATGGCCGGGCCGCCATCGTGCTCGACACCGGCGCCGCCTCCCGCGGCAGCGGCAACGCCAACAAGAACAAGGAGAAAGCCGTCCGCCAGTGGTTCGTCGAGCAGGACGTGATCGAGGGCGTGATCTACCTGCCGGAAAACCTGTTCTACAACACCAGCGCGCCGGGCATCCTGCTTGTTCCTGAACCGGAACAAGCCCAAGGACCGCAAGGGCAAGCTGTTCCTCGTCAACGCCAGCCAGGTGGTGGAGAAGGGCGACCCGAAGAACTTCATCCCGGCCGCCGGCATCGAGCGGATCGCGACGGCGTTCCTGGCGTGGCAGGCAGAGGAGAAGTTCGCCAAGATCGTCACACGCGAGCAGGTGGCGAAGGAGGATTACAACATCTCGCCGTCCCGCTACATCCACGTCGCCGACGCCGAGACGCACCGGCCGATCGTGGAGATTCTGGAGGAGCTGCAGGCACTGGATGCGGAGGCGGCGGAAGCGAACGCGGGGTTGCGGGCGGTGCTTGCCAAGGTGGGGATCTAAATGTCAATGTGGCCAGCTGACTGGACTGAGCGGACGCTTGGTTCCTTCGCTGAAGCGCGGGGGGGAACGGGTTTCCCAGTTGCGTTGCAGGGACGGAGCGACGGACAACTCCCGTTCTACAAAGTTTCCGACATGAATGCTGACGGCAATTCGACGTGGATGCACCGCGCCAACAACTACATCTCCGAGACGGAGCTTGGTGAACTCGGTGGACGCGCTTTCGACGCCAAGACCATCGCGTTCCCGAAGATCGGAGCAACGATCTACACGAACAAAAAGAGAATTCTGGCGAGCACCGCAGTCGTGGACAACAACGTCATGGGCGTGACCGTCACTGACAGCGAGGCTTGTGCGCCCGAGTTCCTGTTCTTCTGGTTTCAGCACATCGAGCTTGCAACACTATCAAGCCCGGGCACTGTTCCCTCCATCACTTCAACCCGGGTCAAGACACAAAAGGTGATCCTTCCTCCGCGGAAAGAGCAAAGTCAGATCGCGACTGTGCTCTGGGCGGTGCAGCGGGCCATCGAGCGGCAGGAGCGGCTGATCTCCCTTACCGCCGAACTCAAGAAGGCCCTCATGCACAAGCTCTTCACCGAGGGCACCCGCGGCGAGCCGGTCAAACAGACCGAGATCGGCCCGGTGCCGGAGAGTTGGACGGTGGCGCCACTGCGCGACTTGTTAGCGATAAAACACGGATATGCCTTCGACGGTACCTACTTCCGTTCGGAGGGCCAACGAATCCTGATGACTCCCGGCCACTTTGATGAGGTGGGTGGATTCCGACATCAGGGCGAGCGGACTAAAGAGCCTCTAACAAAATGACCCAACCAAGCACTTGTAGCAGATCAAGCTACATCCCAACGTAAGGAATGCTCGATGAATGTCGGCGCGACGTTCGTAGCGGACACGCAAGCGACGATATTGATGCAGCCAACTCAGCGTCCGTTCGACGACCCACCGGAATACCCCCAGTCCGCTGCCGTGTTCGGCACCGCGCTTGGCCAGCACCGGCGTGATACCGCGTCTACGCAGTTCCTTGCGATGCGGTTCCGAATGGTAAGCCCGATCACCTTGAACCCGTTGCGGCCGATGACGAGGTCGGCCGGGCTTCCCGCCGATCGACGGGATCGCATCGACCAACGTCAGCAGTTGGGTCACGTCGTGACGATTCGCGGCACTGACCTGGGCTGCCAACGGAATGCCGTTGGCGTCCGTGACCACATGGTGTTTCGAGCCTTTTTTGCGGCGATCGGTGGGGTTGGGGCCGGTGTCCGCCCCCCAAAAACGGCGCGCACGGACGCGGAATCCGCAACCGCGCGAGACCAATCGATCTTGTCGGCCTCGCGCAACTTGGCCAACATAACCCGGTGGAGTTTGTCCCAGACGCCGAGCCGTCCCCAATCGCGCAGGCGTCGCCAGCAAGTCATCCCACTGCCGCAACCAAGTTCCTGCGGCAGATACTCCCAGGGAATGCCCGTTTGGAGCACGAAGAGAATGCCCGTCAGAGCCTGTCGATTGCCGATGGGCTTGCGACCTGGAAATCGTCGTCGTCGGGGCTTGGCCTTCGGAAGATGGGGTTCGAGTTCCGCCCATAACGAATCGTCCAGCAGTACCTTGGCCATGATCGTACCTCCTTGTACGCCCATGACATTAACAACCGTAACTGTTTCGACCTAGGTCATTTTGTTAGGCGCTCTAAGTATTACATCGGAGAAGTTCCGGCGGGCTACACGCTTGCCGCGAATGATCTTTTGATAGCAATGACAGAGCAAAAGGCAGGCCTACTCGGATCAGCGGCGCTCGTGCCTGCGGAGGGAACCTATCTCCATAATCAGCGGCTTGGGTTGGTCACTTCCCTCAACGAGAAAAAACTCATCAAAGAGTTCCTGTTTTATTTTTTCAATCGAGCCGAGATTAAGGCACAGGTCGGATTAACGGCGACAGGATCAAAGGTGCGCCATACATCGCCCGGCAAACTCCTGGACCTGGTGATTGCGCTGCCGCCGATTCCTGAGCAGAGGCATATCAGTCAAGCCCTGCGGCAAACGGATGCAAAGCGAGCCGTGCATCTCGGATTGCGCAAGCGTCTGTCAGCCCTCTTCCGCACGCTCCTCCACCAACTCATGACCGCGCAGGTCCGCGTCCACGATCTCGACCTCTGGGCACTGGAAGAAGCCGGCCAAGCGGCGGGAGTCGTGTGACGGCCGGCAAACCGGCATGCACCAGACCGTTCAAATAGGCATCGCGGTCGCTATTGGTCGATGGACTTCGCACGGCACGTCGCCGTAAAATACATTGATGCCGTCCCCAGAGCAACCATCCGACGAACACCAGGTCGGCATCACGAGTGCCCAGGAGAAGAACCCGGACGCGATCATCGCGGACCTCACGAAGCGAATGAACGGCCACTTCGCTGCCGGAGAATTCAGCGAGGCGGCGGCTCTTGCCCTGCAGATCACGTCGCAAAGCAAGGACGAACTGAGGGAGACGTTTGTCCGGCATGGGGTGACGGTTCTTCACCTGGACCACGAGGCATTCGGTATTTACCAGGGTCAGATGGAACCGACGTATGATGTGCATGTCGAGGGAGCGGGCGATCACGTGTTAGCGGCGGCCGCGGAATTCGGCAAGCGGCACGCCCAGGAGACGATCCTCATCGCCCGAAAACTGCGGGAAGGAGAGCACGATCCGGAGCTGCGACTGGGACTTACCGTCAGGCTGAATGCGGCAATCATTCTGGCCGAAGCCGTGGAAATCGTCGATGTGGTACAAGACTGCGGCTTCAACGGCGCCACGTTCGCCTTGAAAGGGAAAGGGAGCTTGGTCGTTTACCGCACCGATAGTCTGGGGATGAGCAATGAGAAGTTTGAGCAGGCTGCCACCGTTCTAGTGGGGAGATTAAGGGGAAAGTATCCGGCGCTTCACTACGAAGTTCAGGAATACGTCATTTGCATGCCAAGACTATGAGCACTCCAATGTCGAATGACGAGATGTCGAATGACGAGATCATGAAGCGGATGAACGATCGGGCGAAAGCCGAAGGTCGTTACCTGGGCATGGCATTCTGGGAGATCCCTCGCGAGGAGGGGTCGATCCTCGATGTGCCCATGACTCCCGAAGCTGAAGCACGGCTTGCCGCATTGCGTGCCGAGAGGATCGAGCGGAGAAAGAAGAAGGCCGCAGAGTCCGATCCCGTGCCCTCCACAGGGAAAGCTGAGAAGCCTACCGAGTACAAGACCGTCCAGGCCCGGATCCTCGCCTACGCGGAGGCGATCGGCTGGACGTACGTGTCGCGGTGCGAAGCGGAGAGGCGGCGCGGGTTCGACCGTACCAAGACCACGCCGGCCGAGCAGGCGGCGGAGGCGTCCCCTTACTTCGACGACCTGCTCGATTCGCAGGTTCGAGAGCTCAACCCGAAGTACGCCGAAGGTCCGGGGGCACTGGTCGGTGACCTGCGCCGGCTGCACGCCGACATCGCCGGCAACCGCGACTTCCTCGGCTACCTGCGTAACACGAAGACCTTCTACGACAAGGGCGAGGGGCGGGAGCTGAACCTTATCCTGATCGACTACGACAACTCGGAGAACAACGTCTTCGAGGTGACCGAGGAGTTTTACTGCCACAACGGCAAGCACGGCACGCGCGAGGACGTAGTCTTCCTCATCAACGGCATCCCCGTGCTGGTGATCGAGTGCAAGAACGCGACCAAGGACGAGGCCATCGCGCTGGGCGTCGATCAAGTCCGCCGCTACCACGCCGAGACGCCGGAAATGTTCGTGCCGCAGATGGTCTTCACCGCCACCGAGGCGATCGGCTTTTCCTACGGCGTCACCTGGAACCTGATCCGCCGCAACATCTTCAACTGGAAGAACGAGCAGAAGGGGAACCTGGAGGCGAAGGTCAAGAGCTTCTGCGACCGCGGACACGTGCTGGCACTGCTTGAAGGACTACATCCTCTTCGCGGAGAAGGACGAGGAACTCCAGAAGTTCATCCTCCGCCAGCACCAGACGACGGCCGTGGAGCGCGTCGTGGACCGCTGTCTGTCCGCGCCGCCGAAGACCGAAGCGCGGCGCGGACTGGTGTGGCACACGCAGGGGAGCGGCAAGACTTTCACGATGATCAAGGCCGCGGAGCTGCTCTTCAAGGCGGCAGGGGCGGACAAGCCGACCGTGCTGGTGCTGATCGACCGCAACGAGCTGGAAGATCAGATGCTGCGGAACCTGGCGATGCTGGGCATCAAGAACATCCAGCACGCCCACAGCATCGCGGCGTTGAACAAGCTGCTGAAGGACGATTACCGCGGGCATCATCGTCTCGACGATCCACAAGTTTCAGGGGATGCCCGCGGACCTGAACACGCGGCCGAACATCTTCGTGCTGATCGACGAGGCCCACCGCACCACCGGCGGCGACCTGGGCAACTACCTCATGGCCGGCATTCCGAACGCCGTGTTCGTCGGCTTCACCGGCACGCCGGTGGACCTGACCAAGTACGGCAAGGGGACGTTCAAGACATTCGGCACGGCCGACCACGGCGGGTACACCCACAAGTACTCGATCAGCGAGAGCATCGAGGACGGCACGACGCTGCCACTGTACTACAACCTCGCCCCCAACGAGATGCTCGCCAGCCCGGAGCTGATGGAGAAGGAGTTCTGGTCGGTCGCCGAGACCGAGGGGATCACCGACATCGAGGAGCTGAACAAGATTCTCGATCGGGCGGTGAATCTGAAGAACTTCCTCAAGGGCGACGAGCGTGTGGACAAGATCGCCCGCTACGTGGCCGAGCACTACGTGAAGAACGTCGAGCCGCTGGGCTACAAGGCGTTTCTCGTGGGCGTGGACCGGCCGGCATGCGCCAAGTACAAGAAGGCGCTCGACAAGTACCTGCCGCCGGAATACTCGGCCGTCGTCTACACGGGCAACAACAACGACACGGCGGAGCTGAAGGCTCACCACATCGACGAGAAGAAGGAGAAAGCAGGTCCGCAAGGACTTCGCCAAGGCGGGCAAGCTCCCCAAGATCCTGATCGTCACCGAGAAGCTGCTCACGGGGTACGACGCGCCGGTGCTCTACGCCATGTACCTCGACAAGCCGATGCGCGACCACACGCTGCTGCAGGCGATCGCGCGCGTCAACCGGCCTTACGAGGTGGACGAAGGTGACGGGCGCGAGACGCGCAAGCCGCACGGCTTCGTGCTCGACTTCGTCGGCATCTTCGACAAGCTGGAGAAGGCGCTGGCGTTCGACAGCGACGAGATCAACGCGATCGTCAAGGACCTGGGGCTGCTCAAGGTCCTGTTCAAGAACAAGATGGAGCAGAAGGCGCCGCGGTATCTCAAGCTCGTCACGCGCGGCTTCAACGACAAGGACGTGGACGACCTGATCGAGCACTTCCGCGACAAGGAGCGGCGCAAGGAGTTCTTCAAGGAGTTCAAGGAACTGGAGATGCTCTACGAGATCATCTCCCCGGACGTGTTCCTGCGCCCGTACATCGACGATTACACCTCGCTGGCCTCGATCTACGCGGTGGTGGCGAAGGCGTACACGAAGCAGGTGTACGTTGATCGAGGCGTTCCAGCGAAAGACGAACGAGCTGGTGCAGAAGCACGTCACGTCCAGCCCCATCGCCGCCGTGACCGATTTTGTCGCCATCAACGCGGAGACGATCGACCTGATCAAGCAGAAGCATGGCGGCGACGACACGAAGGTCATCAACCTGATCAAGAGCATCGAGAAGACGGCGGAAGAGGAATCGGGCGACCCGTTCCTGATCGCGATGGCCGACCGGGCCAAGCAGGTCCAGGAAAGCTACGAGGACCGGCAGACGTCGACGCAGGAGGCGCTGGACGAACTGTTTGCCGAGATCAAGCGGAACGAGCAGCGCAAGAAGGAGCAGGCCGAGAAGGGTTATGATTCGCTGCGCTATTTCGTGTTCACCACTGCTCAAGGAGACCGGCGTCAAGGACGCGGAGGGAGTGAGCGCGAAGGTCGCCAAGGCCTTTGTGGAGCACCCGAACTGGCGCGAGAGCGAGGCGGACCTTCGGGAATTGCGCAAGGCGGTGACCTTCGCCGTCTACGCGGAGATGGATGATCTCGACGAAGTGACGCGGATCGTCGACAAGCTATTCTCTCTCTTGGCGAAGGCTACCTGATTCAATGAGCGTGACGATCACCGACAAGGCTGAGTTCAAAGAGCGCGTCCGCGGCTGGGCCGAGAAGCTCGATGCGCGGGTGACGTCGATCTCCGTGCGCCCGATGACGACGAAGTGGGCATCCTGCTCAACCACCGGCCGGCTTACCTTCGACGCCTCCCTCCTGGAACTCCGGGAAGAACTCCAGGACTACGTCATCGCCCACGAGCTTCTCCATTTCCATGCCCCAAACCACGGGAAGCTATGGAAGAGCCTCATGCGCGCGCACCTGGGCGAGTACGAGCAGCTGGAGGGTGAGCTGCGCCGCGTGGCGGCTACGATGCCCTGAGGTCTCCTTGGCCTTTGAGATCAACGGCGAGCCGGATTGCGCAACGCGCATGGCGCCAACGCAACCGGCTCGCCAACAGGCTTATCAATTAGATGACATCCGTTAATGCCACGACAAGGAACCCTTCAGCCGGCGCCACCGGAACTGCACGATGAACTAAGAGAACCACTGGACGTGGAGCGCCCGCGTTATCGCTTGATTCAGTTACAGTCACCGCGCGGCCGATAGGTTCGGCGCTCTGGTGAGCGGGCTGGAGTTTGACCATCGACTCTTCATGGTTCGAATCGACAGCAGGAATGGGCGGGATCCAATCCCCGCCGTTCAGGAGTACGTTGACGGTCTGTGACCCACGATCCATCACCACGAGGTCGGCGTAGCGATCGTGGTTGACGTCGGCCGCTGCGACGCGGTACGCGCTGGATGCCGCCGGATAATCCAATCCCGACTGAAACGTGCCGTCGCCTTTTCCGAGAAGGACGCTGGCATTTTGCCGGCGGTAGAAATTGGCGCCGGCAACCGCCACGTCCAGTTTTCCGTCTCGATTGAAGTCGGCCATGACGGGATAAACGGGTGCGTCCGCGCTCACGTTGATATCAGTTTTGGGCTGGAAAGTGCCGTCGCCGTTCCCTCGAAGAATGCTGATCGAGTCCGCGGCCAGGTTGGCAACTACCAGATCAGTATGGCCGTCCTTGTCGATGTCACCGAGTGTGTGACCGTTCGGACGGTGGCCAACGGCATAATTGCTTTCGGGCCTGAAACTGCCGTTACCACGATTCAGGAGAACGCTAATCGAATCGGTCAGATGAATGTCAACCGTCAGGTCCATCCATCCATCGCCATTCAGGTCGGCGGCTTCCACGCTAGCGGGATATATCCCGACCGGATAGGTCACCGGTAGCGCAAAACTGCCATCGCCTCGGCCCATCAACACGTTGACGCTGTAGCCGAGGGAATCAGCCAGCGCCACGTCTGGATGGCTGTCCTGATTGAAGTCTGCGACCGTTAGCCGAACGCCGCCATTGTTTGGGAAATCGACCTTCGGCTGAAAGGTGGCGTCGCCATTACCGAGCAGCACGCTCAATTTGCTGACTCCGCTGTGTGCTACAATCGCGTCCAGCTTCCCGTCATGATTCACGTCGGCCAAGCGCAGCCCGTGCGGTAGTGAATTCACGGGATACCGCACTGGGGGACTGGGAAAACCACCCTGCGCGTTGCCGCGCAGTACCGCTACGTAGCCGGGGTTATCATGAACGGTCAATGCAACATCGGTATGTCCATCACCATTCAGGTCACCGACGGCCATGTCCTTAGGATCGAAACGCAATGGGTACATCACCGGCGGCAGGAAGCTCGGCACGTTGCGGGCTTCCAGCGCTTCCAGGAACAAACCTAGGCATCGTACAGATCGTGTGCGGACCATCGAACCATCCTCCATCGGGTAAGGACGCAAGTCGGTAATCGTCCCTTCACGACCCCTCACAGAGCTAAACCCCTTTTTGGGGTCCACGTGATCAGGGAAAACGAAGATTCTCTGGTTTTTTTCGCGCAGGTGTCGCTAATGACAGAGGGGGCTACTTTGAGTCGGCGAAGTAGAGATCGAACGTTCGTAAAGGTGTGTTGCGACGGATTAGTAACTCACGAAGCGATTAGCACGGACGCTTTGCCGGTCGCACTCAATCTTTGGATGTGTACTCAATACCGTCGGGCGCCTAGTCGTCGAGCCACCAAAACGCCGACCACCCCAGCAGCGAACGCGCCGATAATCCCCCAGATGGGGATAACACCCAACGCTTCGAGCCACAACATATCATTCGGTTCTCCCTGAATGCGACGGTAGTAATACAGCACGCACACGACGCTGCCGAGAACTCCACCGCCCAGCGCCGAAAAGCACCCAACCTGGGCCGTTCTGAAGCGCGTAAGGTCTTGATTCTGTTGATGGAGGAAATACAGATCTTCTCGCGCGTCCCGCTCACCGGCATTTGGATCGTCTTTCATTGAAGCATCTCCGCGAGCTACAAATCCGCGACGACCTTAGCGCGCCACGCCACGAAGCCGCCCTCTAAAGGATATAGGACGTCACGCCGAGCGCAATCGACCACGGAGATTCTAGGAAAGAGCGAAGGACTCTATGCGACAGTAGCGTTAGGATTCCGGGGCTTGTTGGAGCGGCGGGCGTTAGCCCGTCGTCCCGTATAAGGATTACACCAGCGCAATCTGCTCACTGGTCTTTAGAGGTATATGCGAGCGAACCAAGAAACTTGCTCGCTTCTTCGGAATTGACCCAGCTTGGGACACCGATGGCTGCGACCTGGTATAGCCGCGGTCCCACCAAGTAAATGCGCGCCCGAACCATACCCGACATACTGGGAATGTCCGCCCGGATCTCTCGGCCGGGATATCTTCCTTGCAGCATCACGGGCGTTTCGGAAGTCAGCTTACCTTTCACATTTTGCAACATGCCATTGCGGGCCCCGTCCAACCGCTCTTGGGTTTTGCCTGCCGCTTCGTTGGCCGGGATGGGAAGATCGGCGAACGCCACGGCGTAGGCGCCGTCACGATCCTGAATGGTGAACATCTTCATGGTCACGCCCGAGGCCTTCATTTCTTGCATGCGTGGGTCTTCGCGCATGACAACGGTGAATTGCCCTTCGGGGCAACGAAACATCTTGGTCTTTGCGTCGAACGAACTCGCGGCGATCGTGGCCTTCGATTCCGAGGGCGGTCGACTAGTCACCTTCGTTGCCGATGGCGTGTTTTTCTGTTCGGCCTTGCGACGCTCGAACTCCGCCTTCATCTCGGCGCGGCGGCGCTCCGCTTTGGCCTTTAGTTCGGCTCGCTTTTGTTCGAACTCGGCTTTCTTGACTGGATCTTGAGGATTCGCCTGGGCGAACGCACACCCGAGGAGGAGAAAAAACAGGGTGGCTGCGCAACGGCGTGTGGACATGCGGGGCCTCTTTTAAGGTCACACACTCCACCGACGAAAGAATAGCTCACGGAGTCCGGGGTAGCAATGAGATGAATATTATTTAATCTGAACTAAATATTATGGACATACACTTTATTTAATGTTAGATTGATATTATTGAATATCGCTTTTGGAGCCTTATGGGTGACGCAACTTCTAAGGTACCCGCGTGGTCGACGGCTCTGGACGATGAAGATTTCCAGTTCTTGCGAAGATTTCTATTATCATCCGGCTCACTCAAGGACTTGGCCGCGGAGTATGGTGTGTCGTATCCGACCGTACGGGCCCGGCTGGATCGCCTGATTGCCAAGGTCCGCGCGGTGGAAGATCCCAGAGTTCAGGACACGTTCGAACGAAAAATCCGGCTGCTGGTGGCCGACTTGAAACTACCGGCAACATTGGGCCGCGAACTGCTCGATGCCCACCGCGAATCGCTGCAACGGAGGAAAGAGAAATGACGGAACCCTGGTTCGACGCAAATCAGTACGCTTGGATTCCTGGAACGGCGCTCGGCGTTCTTGGCGGAACGTGGGGCACGCTCGTGGGCATCTTGGCGCCGCGCGGCAAAGGCAAACCACTGATCATCGGCCTATGGGGCCTGCTCATGGCATACAGCTTGGTCTTGCTGATCACGGGTGTGTTTGCCCTAACCCAGAATCAACCTTACGGCATTTGGTACGGCCTGGCATTTCCCGGTCTGTTGGGGCTCGTTCTACTGGGCAGTCTTTCCTACGTGATGCGCTTGCGCTATCGGCAAGCCGAGGCACAGCGCCTGCAAGCCAAGGACTTCTCGTGAGGTCTCGCCGTGACTGCGCCGCCGAGGCGTGCCCATCGAGTTGCGGTCACGACGAGACTATCGCAAGAACCACTCCACCACGTTGCCGAACACCTTGGCAATGCCACTTTGCCCTTTCACGCCGAAGCCATGATCGCCGCCCTCGACGCGCTCGGCCGTTACATCGCGTCCGGCGGCCATGAGTTCCGCGCGCATGACGTCGAATCCGACCACCGAGTCCGCCTCGTCGGCTGTGCCGTGGGCGAGATAGACCTTCGCCTTGCTCCGTTTCAGCTCGTCGATCACCGAGGACTTGAGGAACGTGGACCATCGGCGGTACGGATGTCCCATCCAGAAGTCGTCGATGCTCTCGGGCTTGGCGAGGATCTTGGCCCACTGGTCGTACACCGACTGCACCGCTGCGTCGCCCCGGCCCTCGGGCGCTCGCCGGCGCGCCAGTTCGGCCAGACTAAATAGCTGACTCACGCCGGAGCAACTCAGCGGCGCGACGTGAGTTACGGCCGCCACTTCGGCGGCCACCCGCGCGGCGACGATGCCCCCTTCCGAGTGGCCGACGACCAAGATCCGCTTCGCGTCGATGTCCGGTCGGGCCAGCACCGAGCCCAGCGCCGCCGCGTTGGCGGTCGCCCACCGTGGCAGCGTGTGCTCCTCCAGGAACTCCCGCGACCCATCCGTCGCCCCGCCGAACCGCTTCGGCGCGTCGAGAGCCTTGACGCCCGGTTTCTCGACGACCAGTACCCGGGCACGGCCATTGGCCACTTGATACACGAGGCCTTGCAGGCCGCTGTTGATCCCCTTCTCGTGCCGGGTCCAGACGGACTGACAACCGGACCCTGACACGAACAGGATCACCGGCAGTTGTTTGTCGCCACTCCCGCGCGGTGGCTTGGACAGGTAAGCCGTGATCGTCCTTCCGAGCGAGTCCTTGACGGTGAACTGTTCAAACGGAATGCGCAACTCCGCCGCGTCTTTCTCATCGGACGGGGCTTGCCCGAGTACCAGCCAGCAGCAGACCAGTAGAACCATGTGTGTCCCTCAATGATGGAATCCGAGTCGGGCAGAAGGAAACCGAACGCCGGCGTTCATCCCGAGGCCAGCGCGAGCGATAGAATTGTAGCTACCACACGATCGAGCGGCATTGTAGTCACGATCTCGTGCGTCGCGCTTCGCCGCAACCGCGGCTCGACCCATTCCATATGGTGCATCACCTCCTCCAGCTCTTCCGGTTGCTTCCCGTAAGGGTTGTTCGGCCGGCCTGCTAGCCGTTCTCTGATTACGTCGGCAGGCGCGCTCATCAGGATGATGTGGCGGAACTGCGGGTAGAACTTCACCTGGTTCTCGGCACAGCCGCTCACGAAGAGAGGGCCGACGTGAGCAGCCGCGAGCACCTCTCGGAGCCGCTCCTCACACCATAGTTGATTGCCTTTGGCGTCGCGCACGGACCAGCCCGGCTCGTCCATGTCGATGGCGGTGAAGCCCCGCCGCCGGAGTTCACCGACGACGCTAGATTTCCCCGTCCCGGACATCCCGGTAAGCAACACTCGGCTCATGATCGTCTATCTTACTTTCGCGGCCATTTGTTCGGCTTACTGTCCACGTCGCGCTTGCGCCGCCAGACGGCGGAGCCGCCATCGCGCGAGGGGTACCCGCACGAAGCGAAAGTAGAGTGCCTCTAGGCGTAGGCTGTGTTTCAGGAAGTGAGCCGGGTGCCGTCTCAGGGCCCGCCAATCGGACGCCCGTGCGGCCCGCAGGCAGCGCAGCGCTTCCTCGGCGTGCTCCGCCCGACGGTGACTTGCCACTTGGCAGGCGAACAGAGCCCGGCAGCCCGCGTCGCCGTCCAGCTTGATTGCCCGCTGGTAGGCGTGAAACCCCTTGTCGGCCTCGTCGATCCGAAAGTAGCAGTCCCCGGCCAGCCCCCACAGAAGGCCCGCCATCGCGGACGCACGATTAGCCATTTCGTCATACTCGAGCACTGGCTCAAGCAAGTCCAGCGCCGCAGCGGGTTCGCCGGCGCGGAACTTTCGATAGGCTGCGCTGAGGAGCAGCCCGAGCGGGTGGTCGGCGTAGCTCTCTCCGGACATGCGCACCCTCCCTCGCGAACCAGGGCGTTCGACAAGATCCCGGCTATCCTGACCGTGGCGAGGAAAATGGGACGGCAGCGCCTTCGCCCACGACTGTCAGCCACGGCCGCACGCGCCACCGTTGGACTATCCCGTGGAGGACGTACGGGTCCGCTGCCGCGAACGCCTCAGCCGTTGCGGCGGAGTCGGCTCGGAACAACAAGACCGCTGTCCCGTCCGCTGGGTCGGCCAACGATCCACCTAGAACCAGCTCACCGCGGCGCGCGGCGGCCTGCACATAATCCCGATGAGCGGCCTGCAGCGGCGCTTCGCGTTCGGCGTAGCCTGGCGCCTTCTCGTAAAATAGCAAGTAGTGCATGTTCGCTCCAATTCCCCGGGACAAGTCGAGCGGCTTACTTCGGTGGGTCTTCAAACAGGTAAGTCGGCAGCCCGTCGATGCTCTTCTGATTGCGCTCGTGCCGATACTCGTCCATCCGCTCTTCGCCCATTTTGCACGTGAACTCCGGCAACAGTTCCCGCTGACCCTTGTACTCGTAGAGGGGCACGGCAAAGCCACACGTGGTCATGATGGACTCAATGTCCATGACCATGATCTGTCGCGCGCCGGGCCACGGCGGGAACTGGGCGCGCAGGCCGGGCCACTGAGAGTCGCGGGTATGGACCACCGACCCTAGCCCGTAAAGGCGGAGGATCAGGGGCTTGTCCTGGAAGCTGCAAAACATGATGGTAAACCGGCCGTTTTCCGCGAGGTGGGCAGCAGTCTCGCACTCGCTGCCCGTCAGGTCCAGGTAGGCCACACGCTGGTCGCTCAGGATGCGGAAGGTGTCAAGGCCCTTGGGCGAGAGATTGATGCGACCCTGGTTTGGCGCTGAGGCGTGAAAGAACATGCGCTGCGCCCCGATAAACTCGCGCAGGGTCTCGTTCAATGCGGTGTAAAACTTCGCCATGTCAGGGAGCCTCATGTGGGGCGACTTTAGTCGAACCAGTCTGAGACGCTCGCCGGTGCCAAGAACTGCACGGCTCCACCGTCCCGCCGATTGCCCGTCAGTCCTGCGTTGGGGATTTGCACGAAACGTCGCGCCGGAGGCCATTAACGGGTTCGGCGGCCCTCCCGCCTTCTCTTGGACGAATTCTTATCAGGAACGATGGGGAGAAGCGAAGCTGCTTCTTCCTCCGTTAGCTCCTCCGCAGCGCGCCGCACTTCTGCGGGGACCCAATCGAGAAACACGGTGGTATGAACCTCGTGCTTTCCCGCAGGTGTATGCTCTTCCTCGATGGCTGCCAGCCGGTCGGCATCGAACCGCCCCGCGAGTCGAACCAGCGCCGGCCACAGCCGGCGATGGACGAAGGTCACCTTACCGCCGACGAGGCGACAGACCAGCACATCCGCGGCGTTGCGGATAGCACGCGAGCACAGGAAAATGTCGTTGGCCTTTGGATGTGCCCAGTAACTCCCTCGAATCGGCCCTCCTGCGATCACCTCGGCGAGGCTGGGTACTGGGCCCCGTGCTGATTCGAGCACGACTCCATGAGCCGCCACAAAAGCGACAGCCTCCTTCGGCGTCATCTCGAATGCCCTCGCGGCACCCAGCCGCTGAACGACCAAGCTCCCCGGCCGGGCCGCCTGCAACAACGTCATTTCTCGAAACGCCGTGATGTCTGCCCGGTCAACGGTTTTCGTTCGTTGGGTGCAATTATCTACGATGTCCCGTTCACCCCTCCCCATTTCTCCGTTCGAAGTGTTGCTACACCCGGGTAGTAAGCGCAACCCAACGAAGTAACGGATCACCGGCATTCGCCGGCCCGTCCAGCCAAGCTCTCCGCTCGTCGCTCGAAAGGACCGAGGCTGCCCAGACAATTGCCCGTTGGACTGGCGGCGGGGTATTCGCCCAAGTCTCCTTTCGCTCCCGCACCCAATCGATTGTCCGATGTGCCTTTGCAAGGAGGGCACTGAACCTGCCGGAAACAACGGGGTCCGTGGATGCCTCGGCGAGGCCAAACGCGACGTCAGCCTCACAAAGTTCAGGAATCACCGCAAACGCGTGCAAACACCAAATTCGAACAACCGGGAGTTCCCGGTAGTCGGAAGTTTCCAGAAGGGCGCGCAGGCTTTGGCCGATCTCGGCATAGTTTTTGTCGTTGGCAACGCGTACCAGATAGTTCACTGCGTCCGGAAGAACCGGGAGCGACCGCGGAAGCGCCGCAACAACCTTCGGGACCAGCGCACGAACGCGGAGCGCCATCGCGCGACGCAAAACATGCTTGGCCAAGCCGACTCGTAACGGCCCCGTAGTAGCTTCATCGAATAGATCCGACAGCACCGACGCGACCGCCATGAAGTCAACCGTCGGAGCGATGCCCATCGTCTTTAGCTCATCGAAGGGTACTGCGTACCCGGTGCTTTCAAGTGCCGCTGCGACCAATTTCTGGCGTTTTGAGGCTTCCTCAACTTCGCCAGGATCGTACAGCTCGTTGTTTCTAAACGATGCAAGCGGGAGGATCTTGGTCTTAGACCCCTGCAGCGATAATCGATGTGTGCTGTAAAGGTATTCTGTGAGATCGTGAAGCGATTTGAGGGCAGAAGCGGAGCTCGGTGCGAATATTCTGAAGTCGTCCACAAAGCGAGTATGTACAGTTCTCTTCCGCTGTAGGAATGCGTCTACATCCGCAAGCAAGGCTTCTGCAAGAACCGCGCTCCCCGTAGGCCCTACAGGAATCCCTCGTGACGTTCCCGCTGTTAAGGATGACAGTAATCGCTCCACGCATTTTGCCCGGAGAGCAGGGACACCGGCTGCCTCGAGTGCGTTCTCAACCCGATGATGATAGGCCTGGTTGTAGAAGTCTGCAACATCTGCGCAAACGACATGTGTTACCCAATTCGGGTTGGCTAATTCGGTTGAGCGTCGGTGGAAGTCGATCCAGCCGGAATCCGATACGAACAAAGTGCCGTCAGGTTGGGGGGCGAGACGATGCGAACATGCGACTTTGAGCTCCGGCGCGGCTCGGAACGCCTCTACCGCCGCCGACGCTTCGTATGCGATTGCGGTCAGAATGACTGTATCGATAGGGTCGAGCTGTGAGATCACTCGAAACCCCATTGGGTGTTTGGGCGTTAGAACGCGAACGTATGCCCGAGTCCGATAAGCCTCAAGATCCAATGAGGTTAAATGGGCAACCACATCGGTCTTGAAGGTACGTATTGCCTGGAACTCAAACGGCACCGGGAGCACGTCCGTATCACCGAAGCGCAGAAGGTGCGCTATCGCCCAGTTGACCGACTCCGCGTGAAGTGTATCCACGTACCCCTCTGATTCGAAACAGGTATCGACAGGTATTGGTGTCCGTTCATGTTTGACTTTATTTCTGGCAATTATTAACTGCTTGTTTCGGCTACGTGCACTGCTTCGCGTAGAAATCGGAAATCGTTGCCCTATCATTCAGCATTTCAAAGTACACGGGATTCTTCGTCACAAGATCGACAAAATTCACGAGGGAATCAACGATTCCCGAAGTGAGGGTAAGAGCATTGGGAAAGACCACCGCCACGGCGAGTCCGTTTCCTTCGAATTTTTTTGCCAGGCCTTTGACTCGATCACATGCGTAGAAGTCCTTCACGAAATCATCATCGACGAATAAGTAGCCGCAGGGGCTGGCAATCAGACCTTGATGATGCAGGGTATTCTCAACGGTGTATTTGGGGTGATGTACGAGCCAGCCGAATTCTTTGGGATGTTTGAAGAAATTCGCCCATCGCCGGGCGCGTGTAAACGCCTGATAGTGTCGAGCGCGGTATCCGTCCGGAACCGAAATGATATCAAACACGTCGGAAATGCGCTCCCATAAAGCATTCAACTGCAAGAAATAGAGAGAGTAGGTGTGTTGTAGCGTAAACAGCTTCGCTTGCTGGCCGACGATTCGAAGAAATGTCGCAAGTTGTTCGGTTATCTCGTTGAAATTACAGCCCAGACAGTTGTGATCTTTATTCAGTGGACCGGCATAGGCCGAGTAAATTCGGCACATCAATTGATGTGCCTGAATCCGTTGATCGAACAGCCCTCGAGCTTGTTGAAACTGCTGGTCAACTTCGTTGGCTAATTGAACGTCCATGTTTGTGATTTGAGTAGACAATTCGAGGAACAATAGCGGCCGCGGCGACAAGGACCGAGCCTGCGTTCAGCAGTGCATTAACTATCATTATAACACTCGGTATTACGCTGCCGACACGTCGGCTGGCCGGGGCTGAGCCTTCGAAGCCCGGTTCATGCCAGCGTCGAACCGAGTAACCCCACGTCAATCGCATCCGGAATCAACAAAGTCCGACTTTCCACGACGCTGGAACACTTCCAATCGGAGTCCTTCGGGACCAATCCGCGCCGTACTGGATTCAAATGTATGTAGTCGATCATCGCGAACAGTGCACTCGGAGTCGTGATATTCCGGTCGTAGCCGCCGCCGGGCGTTTTTCGATTTTGACCCAGTACCCCGTGACAGACAGCGCGGCGGCGTGCCAGTTCCGAATCGTCGGATGTGTCATGCAACGTCAGAAGGCGTCGAACGCCGACACGCACTTACACATCGTTGGTGCGGTGGAAGACCGCCCGCGAGGATTGTCAATGGCCGGGAGTGGCCAGGTGGCTACGAACCTTCATCCTGACGGTAAGCTAGTCGTTGATAAACACTTGTGACGTTGCGAGTGCGTTGCCAAGTTCGCTGCCAATGGCCACGGACTTCTTCAGATCAGTTTGTAACCGGAATCACAGACTCGCCACGACAGCCGCTCGGGCCGAGTTCATGCCGAGCTCTTCGAGGCGACGGGCCAGGTCCAGTCGCAATTCGGCGGATACAACCTCAACCGTCTGTTCCTCACACGCGGTCCCGGCCGGCAGGCGGTAGCTGAGGTCGCGTTCCGGAATTGCCTCTTCACTGCAATCGAGGGACGCATCGTCGCTCACTGGCATCGGCCAAGGTGTGTCAGTTTCCGGCCAATCGGTCGTGAAAAGGTCGTCGCCGACGTTCATTACACAAACCGGCATACGGTAAGCGAGAGGTACGCTGTCATTTGTTTGGCTTGGGTTCTTCATGACTGCCTCCCATCATCGTCAATCACCATTGGACACTGATTAGTCGTTTGGTCGTGGCCAAAATCGACAATGGGATGATGTTTTTCTTGAGGGGCTGGTCGGCAGCAGCGTTTGGAGACGTAAGACGATTGGATTTCGTGAATTGAGTCAAACGAGTTACAGTCAAGAATCAGTCGGTGAACCTCACGGTTCGCCGCTCACCTGGCCGCATCAATATTTCGCGTGTGTCGTCGACAGGATGGCCGCGCACGAACCACCGCGCTCGAACCTTGTATCCGAAGATCTTGCCCGGTTGCAGTTCCGGCGTCGTAAACATTCGGTAGCTTCCAGTCTGCGCCATTTTCTTATCGTCAAACCAAAGTTCGGCGTCGGCGGGCAGTTGCACGTCGATGAAGGCGACACCGGGGGTTGGCGGAACGGCGTGATACCGCTCGGGGTAGCCGGGGAACCATCGGGTGCTGTAGCCTTGATATCGGCTGCTCGAAGGATAGCCGGAGGAAGGAATGGCGTCGGCGTTGACGGCCGGGTAGCCGCCGATGTAGTACCCGCCGGCGTCACCGCGGCCGTTCATGTTAGGATGGCCACCGATGTAGTAGCCGGCATAGCCGCCGCGGTTGTTGCCGCCGGAGTAGCCTCCGATGTAATAGCCGGGGATGTTTGGCTTCTGGCCGAGAACCGATGCAGGCAACACCCAGGCCACGCAACATGCCGCAACTAGAATTCGAAATTGCATTATCGATCTTCTTTCTTAGCCGGCGTGCTGTCAGAAGATTTCAGTTTGTTCATTGTAACTTCCCAGGCTGCCGCCTGATCCGTCTTGCCCCATTTTGTGTAGCGCTTGACCAATCGTTCCGCAGCTTCCAAGGGGTTGGCGACCTCATGTGGTTAGAGCCCACCGCAAGTCATCCGGAGTGGCGTCGAACCACACGTCGAGGATTCCGTCGGTCCGTAAAGGCCAATGCGCTGTGCCGTACGTGCTGGCGCCATCGTGCTCGTTAACGGCAAACTCGACTGGTCGAAGGGTGACATCATCTCGTAACCCCGCGGCAACGGCTGTCGATAGGGGCAGCACAACCGTTTCGCGACTGTCGGGCAACGTTGTCCCTACCGCACGCCAATCGTGGTAATTGCCAAGCGGCCGGTGGGCTGCGTCGTCGATGGGCGCCGGGCCCCAGAGGCCATCGTTGCGGACGACGGCGATCTTGCCGAACGCGTTGAGATCCGCCACCGTGTCGGCCACGGCAAGATCGAGCCAACCATCGCCGTCGATGTCGGCAGCCGCTATTGAGACAGGGTTGTTTCCTACTACAAAACTGAGCGGTGCTTGGAAGGTACCATTGCCGTTGCCAAGCAACACGCCGACGGTGCCGTTGCTGAGATTCGCTGTCGCAATGTCCGGGTGGCCGTCGCCGGTGAAGTCGGCAGCAACAAGGGCATACGGCGATCCACCGACAACGTAACTAGCAGCAGGCTGAAATGAGCCGTCGCCATTGCCGATCATCACGGAGACTGTGTCATGCTTGGGATTGGTGGTGAGGATATCCGGGATGTCGTCAGCATTAACGTCCGCCACAACTAAGTCATGCGGTGCTGCGCCCACAGGAATCCCCACCGCGGCTTGAAACGTGCCATCACCATTGCCGAATAGGATGCTTACCGTGCTTCCATTTCCTTCGAGATAGTTCGCCACAGCCAGATCGACGTTGCCATCGGCGTTGAAATCTCGGGCGGCGATGGCGACTGGGGAGTAGCTCGGACTACCGACGGTGTAAAATGTGGTCGGGCCGAAGGTGCCATCGCCCTGATTCAACAACACCGCAACGCCGCCGCCAGACGGCGAATACGAGAAAGCCGTCACGGCGATATCTGCCCAACCGTCATTGTTAAGATCCGCAAAGGTCAAATCGATAGGATCGATGCCGACGGCATATGCCTGGGCCGCCGCCAGGCCGCCGTCGCCTGTGCCGGTGAGGACGCTGACCATGCCCGAGAAGCCGCCGGTCACGGCCACATCGAGAACCCCGTCGCCGCTGACGTCTTCTGACGCCACACTCTTCAGGTAGGTCCCGGCGGAATAATTCTGTTGCAACGGGAACGTAGTGCCGACGCCGCCCTTCATGACACTCAGGGTCCCCGTGTTGTATCCTGTCGAGAACATCAGCTCCGGGTCGCCGTCACCACTCAGATCGGCGGCCGTGAGGCCTTCGGGAGAGCCATCTGTGTAGGAGGCGGTCGCGGCATGAAAAGCGCCGCCGCAGTGACCCAAGAGCACGCTAATGCTATTGGTCCCGACGTTTGCCGTAGCCAGATCCGGGTCCGCGTCTTGATTGAAGCTTCCGACGGTAACGCCATATGGGGAGGGTCCCGCGACAAAAGTCACTCGTCGTCGGAAGGAGCCGAAGCGGTTACGCAATATCGTGACGCTGGCGTTCTGGTCATTGGCGGCCACCAAGTCCAGGGAGCCATCGACGTCCAAATCGTACACGGCCAGGGTTACAGGCCTGGGCCCTGCATAGAAATTCGTTGCGGGCTGAAATGTACTGTCGCCGTTCCCGCGCAGCACGCTGACCGTATTGCTGCCGTAGTTGGCGACTGCAATGTCCTGGTTTCCGTCGTTGTTCAAATCTTCTGTTATGAGGGATACCGGCTTGATGCCGACGGGTTGAGAAATGCTCGGCCCGAAGGAGCCGTCGCCATTGCCCATGAGCACACGGACCGCGTTTTCATAGAAATTCGCAACGGCCAGATCGACATCACCGTCTACGTCGAAATCGTTGGCAACGATGGCATAGGGATACGAGCCTGCCGGATAGTTCACGGGGGCGCCGAACACGCCGCTACCGATTCCGAGGAAGATCTTCACGTTCGCCACGGCGGCGTCATTGGTCACAGCCAGGTCGACGAGATTATCGCCGTTGAAATCGGCCACGGCCACGGCCGACGCGGCTTCACCGGCCGCGTAGTTCACCGCCGGCAGAAATGATCCATCCCCACGGCCAATGATCACGCTGACTGAATCGTTCGGAAATATCGAGTTTGCCGCCACCAGGTCCAGGATGCCATCGCCGCTCAAATCGGCCGCCGTGATAAACCGCGTGTTGATCTCCGTCGCATAGTGGGTCGGACTTCCAAATGTTCCATCGCCTGCCGCAAGAAGCACATCCACCCCGCCCGACCCACTAGCCACGGCAAGATCGTCGAAACCATCTGCATTGAAATCGCCCGCGGCCAGCGAGCGTGGCTGTACGCCGACGGGATAGGTCGGCGCCGACGCGAAGCTCGGCAAGTCGCGGCGTTCAAGCCGTTCGACGCTTAGTCTGCTTGTCACTCTTACTCTTGATCGACTCATTCGGCGCCGCATGATTTCACTCCTCCAAGAGAATCCGAGGCCGGTTAGCTGATCGCGCCCGTGATAATGTCGTCCGGCATTATGTCGCTGTGCTTGGCAAGGGCGCGGATGATTCGGCCGATTGGCTTGCGTTGCGGGTTCTCATTCGCGGGTTGCACGGATTCCGAAAGATTCAATTGGTTAACCTTCGCTTGGCTCAAAACGGGCGTAATCGTTTCGTACCCTTGCTCCGCTGCGGCTGTGACTAACACATCCAGTTGGGGTCCATCGCCAATCGGCGACGGGTCCCAGTCGCCCGCGTTAAGCAAGATCACCACATTGTCGGGCATCGAGTGGACGTCGCCATTGTTTATGGCGAGGTCGGATCGGCCGTCGGAGTTGAAGTCGGCGATGACGATGTCATAAGGGGCAGGCCCAACGTAGTAGGGTACCGGCGTATCAAAAGTGCCGTCGCCATTGCCTTCTAACACATACAACTGCGGTAGGCCGCCATTGCCTGTGTCGTTGGTGATCGCCAGGTCGAGATTGCCGTCGCCGCTGAAGTCGTGGGCGACAACCCGCTTGAATGACGCGCTCGTCACGTAGCCGACCGGCGCTTGAAAAGTGCCGTCGCCATTGCCTAACAACACATTCAGGGGGCCGTTGTTGCCGTAAACCGCGACGGCCAGGTCCAGTTGGCCGTCGGCGTTGAAATCGCCGGGTGCCAGATCGATTGGATAATTCACTCCGGTTGCAAGCGAACTGACGGCCGTTTGGAACGTACCATCGCCGTTTCCCAACAGCAGACTAACCGTTCGGATGTCTTTGTCGTGGTTGGCTGTCGCAAGGTCGAGCACACTGTCGCCGTTGAAGTCCCCGATTTTCACTGAGATGGGCTTTGGACCAGCTGCATAGTTAGTCGCAGCTTGCAGCGTACCATCCCCGTTGCCGAGCAATATGCTAACGTCATCACTGTAGAAATTAGCGGTGATGACATCGGTATTGCCATCCACATCTAGGTCGGCGACCGCTATACGGGCGATACCGGCGCCGCTGGCATGTCCGATCGCAGACGCAAAGGCCCCGTCCCCATTGCCGAGTAGCACGCTTAGCGTTGCGTTGTAACCGCCGTACAAAAGATCCGGAATTGCATCGTTGTTAATATTCCCGACGCTCATTGTTGCCGGATTATTGGGAAGGGCGGCCTCGCCAAGTTGGACGAACTGACCGCCGCCGATTCCTAGGGAAACACGCAGCTTCGCTTGCGTCCCATTATTGAAGGTCACGAACCCCGCGAGGTCGGGTATGTCGTCGCCATTAAAATCCGCCGTTACCAAGGAATACTCGTCCGCCGAGTTCGAAACTGTGAGCCCAGCCGCGAACACCCCACCGCCTGTCCCAAACAGCAAGCCCACGGTGGCGTTGCCTTTGGATGCGACCGCAATGTCCGGTTCGCTGTCGCCGTTTAGTTCCGTTACCACCAACGAAGTGAGGCGATCGCCAGCCTGGTAGCCAATCGGAGTGGCAAACGTGCCGTTTCCATTACCAAGCAGAACACTAACCTTTCCGAGCCCGTTGTAGTCTGCCACGGCTAGATCCACATCCCCATCGGCATCCAAATCAGCGGCGACGATGTCCGAGCCGTTGACTCCGACTGCATATTCGACCGGCGCGGCAAAGCTACCGTCGCCATTGCCGAGGAGGACATTGATCTTGCCGTTAGTCTGAGTTTCGTTGGAAACGGGCAAGTCAAGGTCGCCGTCACCGTCGAAGTCCGCCGCGGCGACCGCACTGGGAGATGGGCCGGCCGGATATGCCGCGCCGGCCTGAAATACGCCGCCGCCCACCCCAAGCAACACCGTCACCGTGTTGACGCTGTTGTTATTGGCAACAGTCAGGTCCGGAATGGTGTCACCATTGAAATCGCCGACTGCAACCGACTGGGGCGCCAAGCCGGCGGCGAAGGTGCCAATCCGCCGGAATTTGCCGGTGCCGGTCCCGCGTAGAACACTCACGGCTTGGTTGTTCCAGCTAGTAACCGCGAGGTCAAGCTGGCCATCGCCGGTCAGGTCGGAGGCAACGATCGAAGTGAGCGCCCCGCCGGCGTTGTACTCCTGTTTGGGAGGGAAGGTGCCGTCGCCTCGGTTGATGAACACGCCGATTCTTCCCACGCTGCCGCCGAGTCCAAAGCTCGCGGTGGCGAAATCCGCAAAGCCGTCGTTGTTGAAGTCGCCAGTCGTGATGCCGCGAACGTCGTAGCCGGCCGCCGTAAGTTCCGTGGTCGGAGTAAACGTGCCGGAACCCGCATTCTGAAACACGCGCACATAGCCGTTATGATTGGCGACGACCAGATCCCGTGCACCGTCGACATTGAAATCCGCGGCCGCGACGGTCGTCGGCGCCCCGTTCCCACTGCTTGCGATGGCGCTAGCGACCAGAAAGCTCGGCTGGTCACGCCGTTCGAGGCGTTCGAGAATCAATCGGCTCCTCAAGTGTCGAGGTCGAGGTTGTGTTGATCTGCCGTTTCGCTCACATGGAAATTTCAAGCGCATGACATCCTCCTTCGGAGATCCAATGTTGGTTAGATATCCCAGTTCATAATCATGTCGCCCGCCAGTATGTCACCGGGTGCGGCCACCGCGCGGATGACTCGGACACTGGGCTTGGGGGATGGATTCCCAGGTTGCTCCGCATTTCCCGAGCCGTGCAACAGGTTTGTAGTTGCCGCCGAGACGTTTGGCGCCAAGATGTCGAGCTGTCCGTCGACATCGAAATGGTCGGCGACCGGTCTGCTGTTGGTCGATGGGAGCGGCGCCGGCAGAGTATCCGCGGCAAGTATGATAGTCACGGCGCCGGGACCCCCACCGTGATTGGCGATGGCCACATCGGGTGTACCGTCCCCATTAAAATCGGCAACGGCGACATCCCATGGTTGGCTACCGGCAACGAACTGTTGCGCCGGTTGGAAAGTCCCGTCACCAATGCCCGTAAGCAGCCCAAGTCCCGCCGGGGCATCGGAAAGGCCGCTGTTGCTCACAACAAGATCGAGAACATCATCGCCGTTGAAGTCACCGGCCGCAATGCCGAACGGATCGCCTCCTGTGGAGTAGAAAGCAGGCGCATTGAACGTGCCATCGCCGTTGCCCAGGACAACGGCAACGTCATCAGACTGAGCGTTGTAATGCGACATGCCGAGGTCCAGGCTGCCATCGTCATCTAGATCGGCGACAACGATGTCGTTCGGCGTCTTGCCTCCGTCATAGGCCACCGGCGACAACAAGGTGCCGTCACCGGCGCCAAGGAAAATCCATAGCGTTCCAGACGGGTCCGAATTGCCGACGGCGATATCTGGAGTGCTGTCGCCGTTAAAATCGCCGGACGCAACGCTAGAAGGGTTGTCGCCGGCGGCGTAGTCAACGGCGGGCTCGAACGTGCCGTCGCCGTTTCCCAACAAGACGCTAATGGAATCGCTAAACGAATTCGCCGCCACAATGTCGGGAGCGCCGTCTGAATTCAAATCGCTAATATCCAAATCCTCGGGGGCCAAGCCTATCGCATTGCTGATTTTGGTTTGAAATGTTCCATCTCCATTGCCCAAAAGAACGACGACGGTTTGTGCGTAATCGCATGCCGCAGCCAGGTCCAAAATGCCGTCTGCGTTGAGATCGGCGGTTACGACCGACCTGGGTCCGTTGTCTGACGGGAAGTTCATCGCGGCTTGGACGAATCCACCACCGGCATTCAAGAACACGCTGAGATCGTCACCGCTGAAGTTGGCGACCACTACGTCCGGTAGACCATCGGAGTTGAAATCACCAGTTGCGACGGAAGTCGTCTCATCACCGGTGGGCGCCGTGTGCCCGGCGTGAAAAGTACCATCGCCGGCGCCGAACGCCACGGCAAAGTTATGATCTACGCCGACAATGAGGTCGGAAATGCCGTCGCCGGATAAGTCAGCCGCATTGACTGCTTGTGCATCAGCTACGAAGCCATAACTCATCGGCACGCCAAAAGTGCCGTCGCCGACGCCGAGCATGACATGGGTGGCGCCTTTGGGAAAGAACCTGTCGGCAATGGCGAGGTCAGGGAAACTATCGCCATTGAAATCGGCGGCGAACAAATCGACCGGCTCTTGGCCTACGCCATAGCTGACCGGCGGTCGAAATGTGCCATCGCCCCGACCGATGAGAACGTTGATTTGCCCGTTTGCATTACTGACCGCGACATCGAGTGCGCCGTCGACGTCAAAATCGCCCACAGTCAGAGCACTGACATTCGGCCCGGCCTGGTAAGCGACGGGCCCGCTTAATGGACCGCCACCCGTACCAAACAGGACGGTGACGGTGCTTCCTGCGGAATTGGCAGCGATAACATCGGGGATGGTGTCGGCGTTGAAATCTCCGATGGCCACGGATTTCGGCGTCGCCCCGGCCGTAAAAGTCCCGACCCGCCGAAACTTTCCTGTCCCCGTGCCGCGCAGCACGCTGACCGTGCCGTTAGTTCCGCTAGTCACCACGAGATCTAGTTTGCCGTCACCGGTCATGTCGGCTGTCGCGATTGACGTCAGGCCGCCACCGGCGTTGTATTCCTGTTTCGGCAATAAACTGCCGTCGCCGGCGTTCAGGAAGACGCCAATCCTGCCGATGCTTGCCCCCTCACCCAAACTGGCTGTGGCGAGGTCGGGGAAACCGTCATTGTTGAAGTCGCCGGTCGTCACGCTCCGTAGTTCGGTGCCGGCCGCCGCGTAACCCGCATCATGAACTAGAGTGCCATCTCCGGTATTGAACTTCACGTCCATATAGCCGTTGGCATTCGCTACAGCCAAATCCTGTGCGCCGTCGGTGTTGAAATCCGCGACCGCGAAAGCGATGGGTGACCCGCCTGCGCCGCCACTAGGGTAATAAGAGGCCGTCAGGAAAGTTGGCACGTCGCGCCGCTCGAGGCGTTCGAGGGTCAATCGGCTCCTCATCTGCCGACGTCGAGGTTGGGTTGATCGGCCTTTTCGCTCAAATGCAAATCTCCATCGCATGACAATTCCTCCAGTTCAGGTATTGGTTAGATGTCCCAGTTCATGATCATGTGGTCGCCCGATTTATCGCTTCGCGCAGCCACCGCGCGGATCACTCGGGCGATTGGCTTGGTCAGTCGCTTTGCGTGAGTCGGATGCTCCGCCGCGGGATGGTCGATTCGGTCTATGCGCGTCTCATTCGACAGAACTGCGATCGGTATCGATTTCTGCTCGGTGGGAATGGTGGAAAACACTTCCCTTCCCGGTCCACCGCCGATCGGCGCCGGCCAAACGCCATCGTTGGTCAGAATCACCACGCCATCCGTCATTAGGATAGAGGAAACGACGACGTCGGGGCGGCCGTCATTGTTCAAGTCGGCTACAGCGATTGCATTCGCCACGTCCCCGCCATCAAATTCGCCCGCCGATTGGAACTGACCAGTTCCATCATTCAAAAATACATGAACCGAATCGTTGATCTGGCTAGCTACGGCAATATCCACGGCTCCGTTGCCGTCGAGGTCTCCCGTCGCCAGAGCAAGGGCTATTCCGCCGAGGCCGTATGCGACCGGCGTTTGGAACGTACCGTCGCCGTTACCTAAGAAAACGTTTAGCGTGCACGCGTTAAAATCACCACTAACCGTGGCGATATCCGGGCGGCCATCCTGATTGAAATCGGCTGCCACCACTCCCTCGGCGTCGGCGCCGGCATGATAGACGAGTTCCTGGAAGGCGCCATTGCCGGTGTTCAATAGTACTCGCAATGTGTCCGTGGCGGCATCGTTGGTGACAGCCAGATCCTGATCACCGTCGCCGTCAAAATCGGCGGCGGCCAAGCCGTAGGCACGTGAACCGGCGGCGTGAGGCACCCCGGCCCGGAAACGACCCGTCCCCGTACCGCGCAGGATGCTGACCGTGCCTGTGGCGCTGTTATTGGTAACCGCTAGATCCTCGATACCATCGCCTGTGAAATCAGCGACCACCACCTTTTCTGCAAACGGGCCAGCGGAATAGACGCGCGGCGGCAAAAACGTGCCGTCCCCCTTGCCAAGCAGCACCGTAACGGTCCCCGGGTTGGTGTCGTTGGGAACGGCAAGGTCAGGGGTGCCGTTGCGATCGAAATCGCCGACCGCATGAAAGCGCGGGTTCGTTCCGGCCGCGTAGGTCACGGCGGGCTGGAAGCCACCCGGCGCCCCAAGGAGCACGTGAAGCGTGCCTCCGAACCTATCGGTCACGGTCAGGTCCCGGAAACCATCCTCGTTAAGGTCAGTGACAACCAAAGCGTGCGGAATACCGCCGGTCGGATAGAACGCCATGCCGTGGAGCAGGCCGCTGCCCAGGTTGCGTAGCGCGGTGACGACATCGGCGAACCCGTTTGCCACGACGACGTCCAGCTTGGTGTCATTATCAAGATCAGCGGCAATGGCAGAGCTGGCTGTGCCGGTGACCATGTAGCCCCCGACGAGTGAGAAGCTTCCGTCGCCGGCACCGGGAAACAGGCCGACAACAGGGTATCCTCCGAAGGGCGTCCCTGTGACCACGAGATCCAATTTCCCGTCGCCGGTCAGGTCCTCTGCATCAATCGAGGACGCGCCTCCAATGTGTTCCGACTGAAACGATGCAAAACTACCGGTACCCGTGCCAAGCCATACGCTGAGCTTGCCGTAAAAGCCACCGACCGCCAGGTCGAGAACGCCATCGGAGTCGAAGTCGCCTGAGGCCACAGCGAGTGGCTCTTCTTCCTCGTAGACGGCCGTGGGCACAAAGCCACCGCTCCCGTTCCCAAGGACTACGACGATGTGCTGGTCGTAAGTCAGATCGTCCCAGAAATAGCCAACCGTCACGAGATCGAGATCGCCATCCGCATCAAAATCGCCGACCGTTAGGTCTTGAGGATAGGTATCGACGGCCACCGTAGTCGTGGTAAAGGTCGCCATCGCCGGCATTGTTGAGGATGGCGAGATTTCGGCTCCAAAAGCTGGCCGCGGCTAGATCGAGGTCGCCGTCGGCGTCAAAATCTCCCGCTACGACGGCTCGGAGCAAGTTGCCGGCCGAATAGGCCACCGCCGGCTGAAAAGTTCCGTCTCCGTTGCCCTTGAGCACGCGCAGGTTCGACGACGCGGTGAAATTGGCAACCGCCAGATCGAGAATGCCGTCGCCGGTCAGATCGGCGGCAATAACATCGCGTATGCTGCTGCCCGCGGCGTTGGGGCTTGGTGCTTGGTAGCCGCCAGGCCCGGCCAGCATGATACTCACCGTGCTTTGATTGCCGACGGCGAGATCGCGGACGCCGTCGCCGTTGAAATCCTCGGCGACCACGACGTTGGCATCGCCCCCGGCGCTGAAAGTCGGCGCGGTGAAGAAGCTCGGCATATCGCGGCGCTCGAGGCGCTCGACGGTCAATTGACCTTTCAACTTCGACCGGCGATTTCGATGTAAGTTGACTCGCGATCGCATGACAAATACTCCTTCGGGAATCCTAAGTGTAAGTTAGATGTCCCAGTTCATCATCATGTCGTCCACCCGTTGCACGTGGTGCGTGGCAATCGCGCGAATGACTCGGACGCCGGGCTTGGTTTGTAGCTTCGCCTTCGCGGATTGTTCCGATTCTGGATCGTCGACCTGGTCCAGCCCCGCTTCGTTCGAAACGGGCGAAATCGTTTCGGAACCTTGCTGGTTTGCGATAGAGGAAATTGCGTCCATTCCTGGTCCACCGTCGATCGGCGCAGGGCCCCAGACGCTGTCGTTCACGTAGATTGCTACGTCGTCCTCCCCGCCGCTATGCTCAGCGCCGAGGTCGATGAATCCGTCACCGGTGAAGTCGGCGGCGACCATTTCGTAAATGCCTACATTTGCTGTGAGGTAGGTCTGCGCGGGCTTGAATGTACCATCGCCGCGGCCAAGAAAGACGCTAAGGCTGGGTACGCCCGTGAAGTTGGCGGAGGTGCTGCTTGACACGGCTATGTCAAGCACGCCATCATTGTCGAAGTCCTCGATGGCGGCGTTATAGGCTGCCGGTCCGGCATCATAGCTTATCGCCGCCTGAAAAGTTCCGTCCCCATTTCCCAAGACGATGTGCACTTTGCTGACCTTCGCCGGGAGGAGTGCGACCAGATCGGGGTTGCCATCCGCGTTGAAATCCGCGGCACCGGCAGCAATCCCGCCGGAAAAGACGGAAAGCGGAGCGGCAAACGTGCCATCGCCGTTGCCGAGCAGGACACTCACAGTGGCGGCCGTGTTTGCACTAGTCACCACAACATCCAACGCGCCGTCATCGTTGACGTCGCCAAGCAATGGACGGCTGGGCTCGGCGCCCGCCGCAAAAAATTCCACGGGCTCGAAAGTGCCGTCGCCCTGGGATATGAGCACACCCACGTCGACACCGATGTAGTTGTTGAAGACCACATCGTTAAAGCCGTCGCCGTTCAGGTCCCCAACTGCTGCCGATATCGGATAGGCATCCAGTGGGTGCTCAATCGGTGCTGCAAAGGTCCCGTCGCCATTGCCCAACAGCACGCCGATAGCGCCGGTGGGATAGTCCTCTAGTGTCATCGCGAGATCCAGGACGCCGTCGCCATTGAAGTCACCCGTGACGCCTTGGCGTGCGTCGTTGTTGAGCGGGTAACTTCCCACTCGTTCAAAATGGCCGCCGCCCGAATTCAAGAGGATCGCGACACGGCCGTTGGTTCCATTTGGATGGTCATCTTCCAGGGCAGCGAGATCGGGCCGGCCGTCATCGTTGAAATCGCCCGTGCCCAAGGAGTCGACTCCGCCCTTGGCGCCGGCTTCCAATGGAGCAGCGTAGGCGCCCGCTCCAGTACCGATTAGAATGCCAATCGAAAAGTTGTTGGCCGCGATAAGATCGGCCGTACCGTCGCCATTCACGTCGCTGGCGACCACTGCCTGTGCCGACGATCCGCTCACATAACTAATGGGAAAGTCGAAGTTTCCATCGCCGTGCCCGGTGGCAATGCCGATCTTCCCCAAAGCACCGTCGTCGCCGATCGCAAGATCGGTAACACCATCGCTGTTAAAATCCGCTATCAGAACATCCGTTGGTTCGTGGCCGTATGACTGCATGATGGGCGAACCGAACGTCGCATCGCCATTATTTACCAGGACGTTGAACTGGCCGTTTTGGTATTGGTCATTGACAACCGCCAGGTCGAGCGCCCCGTCACCATTGACATCGCCCACGGCGACACTCCGCGGCGACGGCCCCGCGGCAAACGGAACAGGCCGCCGAAAGACACCCGTGCCCGAACCGCGGAGGATGCGGACCGAGCCATCGATGGCATCGGTTACCACGAGGTCGAGTCTCCCATCGCCATTCAAGTCGCCGGAGGCCAGCGCGGTCGGCGACTTGCCTGCCGGGAAACTGCGGTAGTCTTGGAACGTTCCGTCTGCATTTCCGAGAAGGAGGCTGACCGATCCTGCAGGACTAGTCTTGTTGCTCAGTGCCAAGTCCAGGTTGCCATCGTTGTTGAAGTCGGCGGTTATTACGGCCGAGGGTGCCGTGGCGGTGCCATACTCGAAAAAGGGAGAGAAGGTGCCACCACCTTGGTTGATCAAAACGCTGACGCTGTTGTTCACCGAGCTTGCAAAGGCCAAATCCGGTGCCGCGTCGTGGTTGAAGTCACCGACGGCGACGGAGATGGGCTCTTTGCCGGTCGGGTAGGTCGTCTTCGGCAAGAATGTACCATCACCGGCATTGAGCAACACGGCAGCACCGATGCCGCCGCCGCTACTGTGATTAGCCGCGGCCACATCGACCGCCCCATCGCCGTTGAAATCGGCCGTCACCACGTCCGTCACCGAATCCCCAGTGCCGTAGGTCGGGACCGTTATGAAGCTCGGCACATCGCGGCGTTCGAGGTATTCGACGGTAATGCGGGTTCGCAAAAGCCGCGTCCGGATTGGTGTTGCTCGGCCGTTCCGACGCAATATGAATTTCGATCGCATAACAATCCCTCCTTCGGGGCGTGTTATTGGGTAGGTGGCTCTGTTAGTTGCCCCGGCGTTCCGGCACAGCTGACATGAGCGATCGGTCTTACCGTTCAGCGACACTGTTTGATCAATGCTTTAACTCCATAATGGACAGGTAGTTACGCATTTTGTCTTCTGCTTTTCACCCGAAAAACGACGCTTTCGCTGGAAGCGCATCGGTAGCGTGCGCACGAGTCTCTATTACTAACTAAAGGGTGATTTGCACCCAAAACCGGACGCGCGATCGAAAAAAAAGTGAGACTTTCTCGCCGGAAGGTCGCCGGCAAAGCCGCGCAGGCTGCATCGGGGCCGTTTCGGTCCTTACGGACGAGTTACGGTCACGTTAGGTGCAATTGACCACCGCGCCGCGTCGCCCTGGTCAACAGCTTTGAGCTGGTAAGCAACACCCGGCTTCAGTTTCTTTAGTTCGTCAGGTGGGACACGCACATAGAACTCCCGATAGTCAAGGGTCGAGTTCAACCAATACCCGCGTTCGGCAGCGGCGCGGACGTCGGGATTTCCGGTTGCAGTCAGAACGAACGATTTGCCTACATCGCCGTAAAACGATTGATAGTGTTCCGCCTTGTCGCCGAGGGTCGGCTTCTCGGCATGCAAAAACAAATGGCCTGAACCGTCTTGTTTGAATTTCTCCCGATTGATGCAGTCGGGGAGGTCCTTCGATTCGAGCCAATACACCTTGCTGACGACCAGGTTGGAGAGCGGCTTGGCGGCGCTGACCGGCGGGTTTTCGATCCGGCTATGGGGGCCGAACAGATCAGACACTTCCAGGGCCGTATATGCATTGGCGTAACGGAAAATCTCATCGGGCTTGCGCCTCCCCACGTTGCCGCGAGGCGGGCGTCGGCGAAATCGTTGAAGGTATTGACATGTGTCAACAAGCCGAAGAGATTGCGATCCAGCGTGTTCTGTCCCAGCACGCTAAAGTTCAATCTCCGCCAACGCTTTCCGACAAACACTTCGCAAAAGGTATGTGAAGCGTTAGCGTTCTTGAGCGGCTTGAGTGCGGACAAAATGCTCTCACTCATCGCGTGGTGTGTCAGCCCTTTCCGTACGAGTTCGACATTGTCACCTCCGGATGCGTCAACGAGTGGCGTGCAGAGAATCATGCGCGTCGGAATGCCAACCGCCTTCATCACCGTAGTCAGCAGAATAGCCGTCGATGTGCAGGTGCCGCAGGAACGATGCTGGTACATCTGCCGTCCGAATAACTCGTGTTCCCATTGCTCCTCCAGCGTCCACTTGGGGTCGCCGCGATCACCCACCGAGTTTTCTTGACCAGGAAACGGCTCAGGCTTGCCGTCAACAAAATGTACGTGAAAGATGTTGAAGTAACTGCCGGACTTCACCCGCTTCAGAAGCCATGCCGATACTCGCTGGACCACTTGGCGATCGGTTAGCTTCTCGATGTGAATGTCATCGGCGGCCAGGTCCTTGAGCAACCGTTCGCGCATGGCAGCATCCCAGTTTGTCGTCAGACCGGGCTTCAAGTATTCACCCATCGGCGACGCATCAGCTCGCCAATCCGGGTTCGCCACAATGCCGGACGCAACAGTATTCAAGGGGTAGTGAATTACTTCGAGTTCGGCATACCGGTCGGTTCGTGCGATTACTCGCGCATCCTGATAATCGTCGTTAGCGATTTCGGCTTCATGGATCGGCAACAACACACGGATAACCGTGCGAATCGTATATGTGTACTCGCGTCTCTCATGCAAGTCGCCGTCCGGCTTGTCGTCGCCGTCGGAGTCGCGATTGTCCGGATCGGTGAAGTACTTATGAACCTCCTGGAAATCCGAAAGGCCGTCGCCGTCACGATCTGAATCAGTACTGCGTCCCGCTTCGTTGTTAGTGCCGTCACTTCGAACCATCGGCGGCGGCGACTTATCGTCGTTATCGTTGTTGCACGGCACGACCGGTCCGCTCGCTCCGATTGCGACTACACTCGCTACCAGAACCAATGCGATGGCGGTCTTCAGATTGGCAGTAAGCATGGTGGAGAACTCCTCTATCGGAGGCGGCGATAGGAACGCGGCATCAAGTCAAGTAGGCCGAAGGTTACGTAGAGAATTGTATTCCTAACAATGGTGACACTTCTATGATCTCATTTGGCTTTTGTTATAATCGCGCCGTTCCAATAGTGGGTGTTGCGGTTCTTCATCTCATCCGCGATTGCCCGCGGCTCTATGGCAGCGCGCCTGGTCCACTTGGCCGCGCTCTGCGGTGTGCTCTGGAGATCGGAGACTTCAGGATCGTCAACGGTCAGTTCCGACCACACCGCCTGCGTATCGCGAGGCTTCGCCGGTCGATTCCCATCGCCCGAGCCGCCGCCGGAAGGAGCGGTCCCAGGACCGAACGGCGGGGGTGTCATAATGATGTTCAGCGCGTAGTGGGCGGGGCTGTAACCGCTCGTGTTCACAACCGTGTGCGGATGCGGGCTCGGATAGAGGTTGAGGGTTTCAATCGACTTGAAGTCGATATCCAACCCGATCGACGGTAGGTCCATTGTCCCGCTGTAGTAGGGACCACTGAACGAGGCAACAAAATATGTGTCGCCATACGGATAGTTGTGATCGCTGATCTGAAGTTTGTCCGTCCCTAAGTTCGCATCGATGAACAGATCAGGGATCCCCGATAAGTCCCCTGTATGCGCCGTAACATTGATGGTATCCGCGCCCGGACTCGAGAAAAGCCCGATCGTTTCGAAGGAATTGTAAGCGACGTTTTGAGCCCCGCTCCGCGAAACCGAGTTGGCAGTGATCGAGTAAGTTTTCGTGGTAGAGCCGCTCGCCTCGTCCCGGGCGCTCAGGTTGTCGTTTCCCGCCTGCCCATTTACTATTAAGGGACCACCCAGGTTGGCGAGGTTGGCAAACGAGTGCGTTAGGGCGACGGTGTCGTTGCCGCTGCCGGCGTTGACTTGCGTAGTGGTCCCGGAGTTCGTGCTGATCACGTATATGGCGTTGTTACCTGTTCCGGCGTGAACCGTGAGGTCTTCAACCGTGGCGTACATAGTCGTCTGAGCTGCGGAGCGCCATACGCTGCCGGCGGCGATCGTGTAGCTGTCATTGGCTGGATTGGTGGTGTCCCAGAACGTCAACGTATCGGTCCCCCCCTGGCCGTAGACTGTGAGGGCCCCTGCTAGGCTAGGGAAGATAACAGCCACATTGTCGTTGCCGATATTGCCGTTGACCGTGGTCGCCGTGCCGGCCGCGGTTCCGTTCACACTGACTTGTTCATTCCCGCTGCCCACGTTCAGGACCAGTGTTTCGAAAGTGCTGTAGGAAATGGGGCCGCCCCCGTTCCCGCTGCGACTGACGGCCGTGTTCGTGATTGTGTAAGTTCGGTCGAAAGGATTCGCCTGGTCGTTGACGTTCAGAGTGTCGCTACCACCGTCGCCGTTGACCGTCAGGACGCCCAGGAAGGGGTTGGCAAGGTTGATCGTGTCATCGCCCCCATTCGCATTGAGGATGGCTGTCGTGTTCCCTGCGCAGGTGAAGTTTATCGTGTCATTGCCGCCATTCGCATTGATAGTAGTTGTCGCCCCGGCGGACATGCCGCTGACATTGATGAGATTGTTGCCAGTTCCGGCATTGACCGCCAGCCCTGCCACGGAGTTGTAGGTGATGGTCGGCGCATAGGAACGGGCCAACGACGACGAAGTGAGCGTGTAGGTATCGTTGTAGCCGTTGAGCTGGTCGTGCAGGGTCAGATTGTCGGTGCCCCAGCCCCCGTTGACCGTCAAAGCGCCGCCTAGTGATTCGAGGTTGCCTCCGGCAGTGACGGCGATGGTGTCTATGCCGTCGCTGCCGTTGATTGTGACGGGCGTACCCTTAGCGGTGCTGTCGACATTGATCGTGACGCCCTCCCCGGACCAATAGGGTGTATCGAGCCGGAGGGAGCCGTTGATGCCCGTGTAGGCGATGATATACTCGACCTCGATAATTCGCGGCGATGGCGTCGTTGTGAACGTGTAGGTATCGGAGCAACACCCGACCACAAACAAGCTATTGCTGCCGCCTCCGCCGTTGACTGTGAGAGTGTAATCTGACCAACTGCCGAGGTAGACATTGTTGGCATGGACACCGAAGTCGGTTAAGTTGGTGTAGATACCGTCGTTGCCGGCGTCGCAATTTACCGTGCCCCCCGTCAGCGTGCAGGCCGGTGCCAGGCGTGATTCCAGAGATTCCAACTGCGGCCGCCACCGCCCGCGAGCTCGATATTTCTTGCAAGTCTTGTTGCCGGAACAGAAAAGTTTCTTGAGCACGGCGAAACTCCTTTCACAGGCTGGCGAATAATTGTCGTTGGTCGTTCGTAACGGGTCTCTACGTCACTAAGCCCGAAACGTGATCAAAATTAGCCGCGGAGGGGTAGGTTTTCTGGAATGGATCGCCGAGTAGTTCATCCGCAATCGGCGGCGGTCCGATGGCAGCGCGCCCGGCCCATGTGGCCGCGCCTTTGGGTGAGCCTTGAAGGTTGAGGAGTCCGCCGTCGTCTACGGTCAGCCCCGGCCAACTCGCCTGCCTATCGAGGGGCTTCGCCGGACGATGCCCACCGCCGGAACCTCCGACACCGCCAGGCGCAGTCCCCGGGCCGAACGGCGGTGGTGTCATGATGATATTCAGCGCAAAATGGGCGGGATCGTAACCGCTGGTGTCAACGACTGTGTTCGGGTGGGGACTCGGATAGAGGTCGAGCGTTTCAATTCCCAAAAAGCCGATAGCCAGGCCGATCGACGGTAGGTGCATAGTCCCGGTGTAGTACGGAGCGTAGTGCGGACCAGAAGCGAGGGAGGTAACAAAATAGGTGTCGCCGTGCGGATAGCTGTGATCGCTGATCCGAAGACGGTCAGACCCGAGGCGCGAGACGATGGTCAGGCCAGGGATCCCCTCCAAGTTTCCTTCGTTATTGGTGACGTTGAACGTGTCCGCCCCGTTGCCCGACTGGATCTGAGCATGTTCAAAGGAACTGTAGGTGATGTTCGACACTCCCCCAGTGCGCGTAATCAAACCGGCGGTAATGGTGTAGGTGTTCACGCCGCCGCCGCTCAAGTCGTCCCGCGCGCTGAGGTCGTCGTCGCCGTCCTGGCCGTTTACCGTTAAGGGACCCGCCAAGTTAACGAGTTTCTCGGATGACTGCGTTAGATGAACGTGATCGTTACCGCTGCCGGCGTTGACTTGCGTCGTGGTCCCCGAGATGGTGCTGTTCACGTATATTTGGTTGTTGCCTATTCCAGCGTGAACCGTGAGGTTCTCCACCGTGGTATACGTGGCCGTCTGAGCTGCGGCGCGCGATACAGTAGCGGCGGTGATCGTAAAGCTGTCATTGGCAGTATTGAAGTCGTCCCAGAAGGTCAGCGCGTCCGTGCCGGCCTGGCCGTTAACGGTTAGCGGCCCTCCCAGGTTGCCGAGGTTTCCGCTGGGGTAAGTAACAAACACATTGTCGTCGCCGATATTGCCATTCACGGTAGTCGCCGTGCCGGCCGCGGTGCTGTCTACACTGATTTGCTCATTACCGCTTCCAACGTTAAGAAGCAGATTGTCGAACGTGCCGTAGGTGACGGGCAGCACCCCGCCACCGGTGCGACTGACGGTCGTGTTCGTCACCGTGTAGGTCTGGTCCGTGGGGTTGGCCTGGTCGTTGACGTTCAGTGTGTCGCTGCCGACCTGGCCGTTGACCGTCAGGGCGCCGAACGTGTACAGGCCGGGAGCGCCGACGTTAATTGTGTCATTGCCCACATTCGCATTGACGGTAGTCGCCGTGCCGGCCGCGGTGCTCACCACGGTAATCCAGTTGGTGCCGGTACCGGCATTGACCGTCAGAGTTTCCACGGCGCCGTAGGTCGTTATCGGCGCAAAGTCACGAGCCACCGACGTCGACGTGAGCGTGTAGTTCTCGTCGTAGGTGTTGTAGTTGTGCAGCGTCAAGCTGTCGGTGCCGACGCCCGCGTCGACCGTCAAGACGTTGCCGGCGGCTGTGACCGCGATGCTGTCGTTGCCCTTGCCGCTGTTGATCGTGATGGGCGAGCCGCCAGCGGTGCCGTCAATGTTGATCGTGTCGTTGCTGTTGTCGGAGCCGCTGGCCGTATCAAGCCGGAGGAAGCTATTGATGCTCGTATAGACTACGTTCAGGAGTGGATTTACGGCGTCTCCGAGATAAATTCGCGGCGAAGGCGAAGTCGTTAAGGTGTACGTAGTGAAGAGCGTTCTTGTGGAGTCGTTCACAAACAAACTGTTGATGCCGGCACCGCCCTTGACCGTGATGGTGCCAAACGCCGTGCCCAGGAAGACATTGTTGTTGAAGATGCTGCCGTATAGTGCGCAGGATTTCGACGGCGTCGTTGCCGGCGTCACAACTCACGGTTCCCCCGGTGAGAAAGCAGGCAGGCGATAGGCGTGCTTCCAATGATTCCAACTGCGGCCGCCAACGCCCGTGAGTCCGATGCAGCTTGGAAGTCTTGTTGCCGGAGCGGAAAAGGTTGTTGAACACGATCAAACTCCTTTCACAGGTTGGCGAAGAATTGTCGTTGCACACTCGGTTTGGGTCTCTACGGCACTAAGCCCGAAACGCCGTCGGAGTTAGCCGCGCGGGAATGAATTTTTTCGATGAAGAATCGCCGGTTTCTTCAACCGTGCGATCAATCGTCGTTCAGGATCATGCCGATGCCACGATACTTGCTGAACAACGAATTGCTGCTATTGCCGAACAAATCCAGGTAAAACGTCTCATTGGCCTCTGTCTTGTTGTCACCCTTGACTGCGATCGTAATCGTCTTCGTCGTCTCGCCGGGATTGAAGGTCAGCGTGCCGGTCTTGGCGACATAGTCGGTGCCGGCCGTGGCCGTGCCATTGGCGGTGCTGAACGACATTGTCACCGCCTGGTCGTAGGCAGCCGAAAGGGTGATCGTAAACGTGAAGAGAGTGGTGTGGCGAAGCTTGCCCTCTGCCTTGGTGACGTCGTTGATGCTAATGCGCGGCTCGTCGTCCAGGATGGTGCCCACGCCCTGGCCGTCGGCGATGATCGCGTTCGTCGGGCTGCTGAGGTCGACGAGGAAGGCCTCGTCCGGCTCGCCGAGGCGGTCGCCGTTCACGAGTACGGAGATGGTCTTGATCGTCTCGTCGGGGGTGAAGGTGAGCGTGCCGTCGGCCGCTTCGTAGTCGCTGCCGGCAAAGGCGGTGCCGTTTGCCGTGGCATAGAGAACGGTGGTCGTGCCGCCGAGCGGGCCGGAGCGCGTCACCGTGAACGTGGCCAGGGTGATGCCTGCGTTGCCTTCGGTCAGCGTCACGTCGTTGATGTGCAACTCGGGGACCGTGTCCGGCGTGAGCAGGAAGGCGAGGCTGCCGCTGTTGACCACGATCTGCCCGAGGTCATTGATGTCCGTGACCGAGGTAATGGTATAGCCCGTCAGTGTGGAAAGGTCCGTGATGACGCCGTTGTCCCAGAGGACGGGCCGGCCGGCGAAGAATACGTTGGTCGAAGCGTACGAGTAGCCGACGACCTGTCCGCTATTGTTGACGGCGACGGCGGCGCTGCGCAGGTCGCCCGGCAACATGCCCAGGCCGGTCGTCACCTCGTTTTCCCAGAGGACCGCTTCCAGCGGCCGATACGGACGGGAATAGGGAGACCAGCCGAGATCGCCCGATGAGCCGACGACTTGGCCGAGTTCATTGATGTCCTCGGCCTTGCTGGTGAAGTGACCGGGCAGGGTGCCGAGCAGAGTGGCGCCCGTAATCGGGTCCCAGAGGAAAGCATCTCTGTCATTGAGATACTGGTAAGACTGCTCTTCGCTGGCGCTCGACCCGGAACCGCTTTCAGCCCAGCCGACGACCTGGCCGGCGTTGTTGATCGCCGCGGCGACGCTCGCCAGTTGGCCAAAGGCCCCAGGTCCTGGATGCCCCCGGCGCTGTCCCAGAGAACAGCTCGGGGAGGAATATTCGTCGATGAACGGCTTTCACCCGCGACTTGGACTGCATCATTTACCGCGCGGGCTTCACTGTAGGCGTGGCCGGGCAGAGCGCCGAGTGCCCGAAACCCCGAGACGTTGTCCCACAGGAAGGCCTCATACGTATTGTCAACTTTCCCGCGTCCCACCACCTGGCCTACGTCGTTGATGGCTCTGGCGCGACTATACGGGTAACCCGCTCCCAGACTGGTCGGAGTGCCGTCCTGCCACAGGACGGCCTGGCCATTGGAGACGCCGACCACTTGCCCAGCGTTGTTCAGGCCGTAGGCGTAGCCCTGCCCGAGATTGGTAACGGTGTATGACAGCAAGCAGCGGTCCTCGAGCGGTTCACACATGAGGCGACAGCAGGAACTCCGAAATAGCGACGCGATGGATCTCGGAAACTTCATGGTTTATTCCTTTCGTTGCCCGGCGCGGTCCGCGCTCGATGTTAGCGCGTCCCTACCGCACTAAGCACCAAACGGAGTCAGAATTAGCCGCAGAGATTCCGGTTCTCTGGACAAAGGCTTCCGTTTCATGCAATCCGTCATAACTCCTCGTTTGACATGCGCTTGTTGACCGCGCCGTGCGGCGGAGTTATATTGCAAGGCGTTACCCCTCGGCTAATTCGTGCGTTTTTCGGGCTTGGTGGAATAGCGGATGGCTGAGCATTCGCAAGATGTCGCAGAATGGTTGCCGGCTGCGCGTGCAGGCTCGCGCGAGGCGATGGGCCAGGCACTCGAAGCGTATCGCGCTTATCTGCTCCTCATCGCCAATCGCCAGCTCGACCCGGCGCTGCGGGCGAAAGGCGGCGCGTCGGACCTCGTGCAAGAAACTTTCATGGAAGCGATGCGCGACTTCCCTCGCTTCCAGGGAAACTCCAGCGACGAGTTGCAAGCGTGGCTGCGGCAGATGTTGCTACATAACGTGGCGAACTTTGCCCGCGGCTACCGCGGCACCCATAAGCGCGAGGTCGGCCGCGAAGTAGCTCTTGAGCGCGAGACACCGTCCGGCGGACATGGCCCCGGGGTCGCAGCCGATACGCCGTCGCCGAGTGGCCAGGCCATGGCGCAGGAGGAAACTGAAAGCCTTGAGCGAGACCTCGCACAACTGCCGGATGACTACAAGGAAGTAATACGGTTGCGGCACCAGGATGGGCTTTCGTTTGCGGAAATCGCCCAACGACTTCAACGGACAGAGAACGCCGTCCGCAAGTTGTGGTTCCGGGCCATCGAGCGCCTGCAAGAGACGATGGAAAAACCGCCATGAAAGCTGATCTATTTGAGCTTACAGAAGAAGAACTGGCGACATGGCTGGCCGCATACGACGACGGGTTGGCGGCCGGATCGCCGGCGTCGACACCACCCGACGTCCACATCCGTCTCGAGAAGAATTTAGCCTGCCTTCGACGGCTGCGCCGCGTGTGGCCCACCTCTGATAGTGAAACACTGACCACCGAGCCGTCGCAAGAAACAGCTCCCGATTTGTCGGCGACACGTACGCGCTTGGGCCGCTTTGAAATCCGTCGGGAACTTGGGCAGGGAGGCTACGGCATCGTCTTTCTGGCCCACGATCCGCAGCTCGGCCGCGAGGTAGCGCTGAAGATTCCTCGTCCCGACACGTTGGTGACGCCCGAACTTCGCATCCGATTTCACCAAGAAGCCCAAGCCGCCGCCGGATTGGACCATCCCAACGTGGTATCGGTCTACGAGGCCGGCGAAATTGGCGCGATTTGCTACATCGCTTCGGCATACTGTCCTGGCGAGACGCTCGCTTCGTGGCTTCGCCAACGTAGCGATCCGATACCTTTCGATGAAGCCGCCGCCCTCGTCGCCGCCCTCGCCGATGGTGTTCAGCATGCCCACAGCCGCGGCGTCTTGCACCGCGACCTGAAGCCGGCGAACATCCTGATGTCAGTTGTCAGTTGTCAGTTGTCAGTTGTTAGAGAAGATGCAGCCCGGAGACCACTGACAACGGACAACTGGCAACTGACAACTATTCCGAAGATCACCGACTTCGGCCTGGCCAAACTACTAGAAGGTAACACCAAGAGCCTGACGCAGAGCGGCGCCATCGTGGGCACGCCGCAGTACATGGCCCCGGAGCAGGCGCGGGGCAGCGCCCAAGCCATGACCACGGCCGTGGACGTGTATGCGCGAGGCGCCATCCTCTACGAGTTACTCACGGGCCGGCCGCCGTTTCAAGCGGAGACGGCGTTGGACACGCTGCATCAAGTTGTGTTCGCCGAACCGGTGCCGCCTCGCCGTTTGCGGCCTAGCGTGCCCAGAGACCTGGAAACGATCTGTCTGAAGTGTCTGCACAAACAACCCGAGCGACGTTACGTCAGCGCTGCGGCACTCGCGGAAGACCTGCGCCATTTCCTGAACGCCGAACCGGTTCGCGCCCGGCCGGTAGGCACGGGCGAACGCATCGCGCTTTGGACAAGACGTAAACCGGTCATCGCCGGCCTTGCGGCATCACTGATCGTCGTCTTCCTTTCGGGTTCCGCAGTCGCAACGTGGCAATGGCTTCGGGCCGACCGACAGCGCGACCTCGCCGAGGAGCGGCGCCAAAAGGCTCACCAAGCGGTGAATGATTACTTCAGACACGTCAGCGAGAACAAGCTTCTCGGCCGGCCTGGAATGCAGGGGCTGCGCAGTGACCTCCTTGAGACCGCCTTGCGCTACTATCAAGAATTCCTCCGTGAGCGCGGTGACGACCCCGCAATGCAAGAAGAAGTGGCCGACACCTATGCGAAGGTCGCCGACGTCTACGAAGACTTTGGAATGTTTGACGATTGCCGCAACGCCTTACACGAGGCACTCTCGCTCCGGCAGAAACTCCTGGACGCCGACCCGGGCGATGAAGAACGGCAGGCCAAACTTGCTCGGAGCTACTTTGACCTGGCGCTCTATCATCGGAATATCGGCGATTACGCGACGGCCATTGGCTTACACCTCGACGTGCGTTCGCGACTTGAAACACTCATTCACGCGAACCCGGGAAAAGCCGCTTATCACTCTTTGTTGGGCGACACATATCTCGACATCGGCCACATGCAGAGCAAGACGGGTCCGCAGGCCGAGGTGCTTCTCAATTTTTATCGGGCTAAGGAGATCACCGAACAACTTGTACGCACTCATCCCGGAGTGCCCCGGTACGAGCGCAACCTAGGGTCCGTTTGGCACAACATCGGCAATGAGCTGCGGAAGAAGGGCGAAAGGGACAAGGCCCTGTACGCCTTTGAGCAGAGCCGCGAATGGTTTCTTCACCTTGTCCGGGCCCATCCCGGTGTCCCGGACTATCCGCCTCTCCTTGTCAACACCTACCTGAAGCTTGGCTCCTTTCATGCAAGCACCAATCAGCCCGTGGAAGCCCTCCGTGCCTACCAGCAAGCCGTGGAGGTAGCCGAGCGGGTGGTCGCTGACAACCCGCTGGTACCTGAATTTGAGCGCATGTTGGCCAAGTCCTATGCCAGTCTGGGTAATCACAAACGCCAGACGCAGCAGATGACCGAGGCTCAGCGATTCGAAGAACAGGCTTTGGAGATGCGTGAGAAGATCGCCCGACTGTGGCCCACCCTGGCAGAAGTCGATAAGGACGTGGCAGAGAGCTACCGCGATCTGGGCCGCCTTCGGTTCGAGATTGGCGATGCAGCCGACGCCCTGCGCCTGTATGTGAAATCTCGCGAGCGGTTCGAGAAGGCGTTACAAATCGATTCAAAAGACCACCGTTGCCAAGGCGGACTTGGGACAACCTGGGACGGTCTCGCGCTTACCTTTGCCAAGTTGGGAAAACCGGACGAAGCAATCGCGGCCCATCGGGAAGCGATTCGACTGCAGAGCGAGGCAATGGCCGCGGCCCCGGAGCTAACCCAGTATCGGGAGGATCTCAGCAATCATTACGAACACTTGGCCCGCCTGCACCGGCAACTCAAACAACCGGCTGAGGCGGTCGCCAGTTCGATGGATCAGCAGAAGCTCTGGCCTGCACAACCGGCCAGACTTGTTACAGTGGCACGCGATGTCGCCTTGTGCATCGAGCTCGTCCCGGCGTATCATTCCGCCGAACGCGACTCGTATGCCCAACACGCGATCGAGATTCTGCAGCAGGCGATTCGCAGTGGTTTCACCGACGTCGGTCAGTTAGCCAATGACCCCGCCTTTCGCCCGCTAAAGTCCGTTAGTGGATTTCAAGAATTGCTGGCAGAGCAGCGGACCAACGGACTCGAAGAGTGAATCGCCGTTTAAGCTACACGGAGACCACAACGCACAGTGCGTGATGCCACCCACACGATCAATCCTTGATCACATCGGTCGTACGCCACTGGTGCGCCTGCATCATGTGGGCAACAATCTTCCGGTGCCCATCCTCGCGAAATGCGAGCATCTGAATCCCGGCGGCAGCGTGAAGGATCGGATCGCATTAGCCATCGTGGACGACGCTGAAAGACGCGGCGTGCTGACGCCCGGCGCCACACTTGTCGAAGCCACCGCGGGAAACACCGGAATGGGACTCGCATTGGTCGCCGCGGTGCGCGGCTACCGCTTAGTCTGCGTGATGCCCAAAAAGATGTCACAGGACAAATGTGTAGCTCTCGCTGCTTTGGGCGCGCGAATCATCATAACGCCCGACGCGCCGCCGCATGATCCACAGAATTTCCAAGCAGCGGCCCGTCGTTTGGCGAGTGAGAATGGATGGTTTCTCACGGACCAATTTGCCAACCCGGCGAATGTCCGCATTCACGAAGAGACGACCGGGCCGGAAATCTGGGCGCAAACAGCGGGTCATATCGCCGCTTTCGTATCGGGAGTTGGCACCGGAGGAACCATCACGGGCGTGGCCCGATACCTCAAAAATCAGCGCTCCGACATTCGTATCGTTCTTGCCGATCCGATTGGATCGCGGCTGGCGCATCTTGTCTCGGCCAAGGAGCCGGACGTCGATGCGCCGTATCAAGTAGAAGGAATAGGCGGAAGTGTGGTTCCCGAGGTATTTGATCTAAGCGTGATTGATGAAGTTCAACGTGTATCGGACACGGAGAGTTTCGCAATGGCGAAGCGACTGTGGTGCGAAGAAGGCCTCCTGGTGGGTGGATCATCGGGAACTTCTGTGGTTGCCGCTTTACGGGTAGCTCAACGCACGGACATCAAAGGTCCTGTAGCGGTGGTGCTCGCTGATTCCTGGGATCGGTACTTCTCGAAGCAGTGGGTAAAATAGCGTGTATACCCTTGGCGCAGGCGATCTGCTCGTTTCCTTCTCATTATTCCGGGGCTTCCCGCGGCCGCGACGGAAACGCCGAACGGTCCGGAAGTCGGGCGAAGCAACAGGCAGGGACGGAAGGAAAAGGCTGAGAGTTAAGTGATCCTCTCTGCCAAGCCTTCGAAGTATCACAAGGGTGAGTCGTAGGAAGCATCCGCCCGGCCACTATCGACTCATGAGTCGGCGCGGTAACACGACAATAGCGCCTTACGGCATCCACTTTGCACATTATCTCACGACACTGCTAGGCTTTGACGCAGCTGTTGCTCCATGAGGCCGCGTAATCCCCCAGCCGATCCACAGTGGACGGCTGGGGGTGCTGGTTTTGGGGATACTCCAGCGTTCCGCTACTGGCACAAGTCTTGCAGCGATACCCCATCGCCGTGCCCACATAGGCAGCCGTCGGCAGTTGCGGTCCCGGTTGACACCCTAAGGACCATAACGAAAGCTCCGGTTGTCTTCTACGATACCCGGTCCCATCTGTGATCTGTGGCGAGACAATCACGGCGGGGCCGGGTTTTTCTGACTTGCGCACGGCTCGCCTCCGCTAATTGCGTTTCGAATCCGAAAACACATCAGTTGAGGCCCTGGACAAAACCGGGACAAATGGGTGTCGAAAGAACAACCCACATTAGAAGTCTTTGAATTACAGTCGCTTACGATTGGTCGTTCTTTTCAGTCGCCAGTTGTTGGCCGAAATCAGTACCGTCTTCACTGAGCCCAACGCTGAGTGAATGCTTGGCGTTGTAGAAGTCATCGAGACGTTCGCGCTCGATCCGATTCGGCGCAACGTTTGCAACCACCCGCTCCGAGCATGTCATGAAACTGCTAGTTCGTAAGTAGGTCTTCTGCTATTTCTGTCCAGTTCACCCCCGCGACCACTTCGAACAACAGGCCCTGATGCACGCCGGCGGGGACATCAGGAATGCTTCGAATAAACTCCGCCCGGAGTTGTTTGGATAGCCGCTCGATCGCCGCTTTTTCGACCGATTCAACAGTTGCCGTAGGATCCTTGGATCGCCGTGCGGCTTGGCGTTGAGATTCGGCTTGGTCGCGCCAATAGGCTTTGGCGGTGTCGTCCATCTGAATCCAATTGTTGACCAGCTTGGTGGCCATGCTGGTCTCGTCTTGGGTGAAGGAATTTCTACCGCGTCCTCCGGCGACGTGTTCGGCGGTAGGTACACTGCCTGTTGTCACGTAGTCGGAAAAAGATCCTTTTCGGTTGGGTTGTTTCGAGTCGCCGACCTTCGAGGCACTAAAAGGGTCCTGGAAATAGTGCGAAACCGCGCGCTTGAGGCTTTGGTCTTGGCCGCAGATCCACATGACGAGAAAGAACGCCATCATCGCGGTGACGAAATCTGCATAAGCCACCTTCCAAGCGCCGCCACCTTTCGCCGCCATTATTCACACTCCGCCTGTCAAAAAAAGCGAGCCCAGCCGGCGCTGCACTAGCCGTCCTATGAGGCGCCGCCTTCCTGGAAGATACGAGTCAGTTCGGCCTGGCTGGGACGACAATCGGTCCCAACGGCTCGGCGGGCGCGGGTGACCACCTCGCGAGGGCTCTCGCCTTTGCTCATCGACACAACTGCGGCGGAAACAGTTCGAAAGAAGATCGTCTCCGCCTCGCCCAGGTGTTCCATCCGCCCTGCCATCGGCGCGAAGAAACCGTACGACAGCAAAATACCCAGAAATGTCCCAACCAGTGCGGCGCCGACTTTGTGGCCGATCTCACTTGCCGGGCCGTCGATGGCCCCCATCGTAACGACGATTCCCAAGACTGCTGCGACGATGCCGAAGCCCGGCAAGGCATCGGCGGTCTTGTTCAGCACCGCGATTGCTGCGTGGTGTTCACGCTCAATGACCTTGACCTCTTCTTCCAGAGTGGTCGTCAGTTGTTCGGGGTCTGTCTTGTCATTACCCAGTAAGGCCAAGGCCGTGCAGATGAACTCGGTGGCGTGATGGTTCCGGCTAATCCGGGGAGCACGTTGGAAGATCGAGCTTTCGCGCGGGTCGGTGATATGGGCTTCCAACGCAATCACTCCATCCTTGCGAACCGTTCTGGCAAGGGCGTAGAGCATCTCGAAAAGCTCGGCGTACGTTAGGCGATTGTAGGGAGACCCTTTGATGACCTGTAGAACGCCGCGAATCAAGTCCATCAGGACTTTCTTTGGTGACATGATGATAAGTGCGCCGAGAGATGCGCCGCCGATCGTCACAATCTCAGACAGGTGAATCAATGCGCCGATGTGCCCGCCTGCCATCGTGAAACCGACTAGCACAGCGACCAAGACGAATATGCAACCACCGATAACAGCCATAGGTCGTACCTACGAAATGAAGGAGCGCGTCCCGAACCGCACAGAGGATTATCGAACGAACGTGAAGTTTCTTGCGAGACTTCGGCGCCGCGACGAGGTATTAGGCGTTGACGTTCTCGGCTTCTTCTGCAGCGGCGGCCATGATCGCGGGAAGCGCGGCGGACAGTCGGGCCTTTTCCGTCTCGTTTGTATCGCGGAGTAGAAACAACCAAGCAGGGTTGTCATTAGGCTCGTACGGCGCCTCCGGTGTCGCCGCCAAGTAATTCGCCATGTGATCCGCAGCGCCCACAAGCGCGACCAGCGTTTGATTATTCGCTGACTCGGCAAGCGTGTGATGAAACTGAATGACGTCAATTAGCGTGGAGGGCAATTGATTGACAGTCGCAAACCAGGCGCCGAAAAAACAGTGGTCCGAGCCGAGCATTTCCCGCTCCCGCGACAGAAGATCGGGCGCCTCTCGAAAATCGACTGGGTCAGCGGCGCCAAATAAGTCGGGAACGGTAATCGCGAAGAGGAGCCTACCGATGTCGTGCGAAAGCCCGCACGAGAACTCCTCGCCCTTGAACCCCAGGCGCAAACACTCGTTCAGACGCCGACAGAGGCATGCCGTAACCAGTGAGTGCTTCCAGATCAGCTCGGATTTTTCCTTGACCGACTTACCGATGTTCCGGAAGAGGCTGCGCATGCTCACGGCGAAAATGAGATTACGACACTCGCGGATACCAAGCCGGACGATCGCCGGTTCGATGCATGATATGGTCTGACCGGAATGGTAAAGGGCGCTATTGGCCAATTTGAGGATACCCATCGTCAACACTGGATCCTGCTTAATCACGTCCGCAAGATCGCCCAGGAAGCACTCCGGATTGTTGAGCACTGCCATGGCTTTGGCAGCGGCCTCCGGAATCATCGGGACTTTGTCGAAATTTCCAACAGTTGCCTTGAGCTTCTCCAGTCGGGCACGGCTGCCGGTGGGATCCGCCAGTTGCTTTGATTCGAAGATACTAACCATCAAAAAACCTCCGCGTTGTCGTTGGCTTTGTTGAATGGTCCAGGCTCGTCGGGCCTATTGAATAAAATCGAATAAACTCTGATCCAGCACGCGCGCGGCCGAACTTAAACTCACTTCCAGTTGATTGGTCTGCGCTTGCAGGTTGAGTATGACTTCGCTCAGATCAGCTCCTTCCAATTCCTCCGTCCACTTCCGTATCTCTAATTGAGTTTCCTGGAGGTGCGTCTCGAGGGCGTCGAATTCCTGTAATGCGGTGCCCTGCTCGCCGACAACACTGAGCACGCCAACGCGCACCCGATCAATTTCTTCCAGTCGCAGACTCAACGCTTGCGACTGCTCGGCCGTCGTCAACCCGCCGATGTTGCGGAGGGTGTCCCTCAGCGCCATTAAAGTTTGGAACGCATCGTAACTACCCATGTAGTCCAGCTGTTCAACGCCGGCACGGCGGATGTTAGAGCTGTCCACATTGGTAACGGCGCCATCCTGGCTATTCATCACCACTTGATTTCCTGTGTAGTCGATCGTCAAGGAACTGGCGCCGCCGTCGACCGAAAGCGTGCCGTCTGCGGTGATAGCCACCGTTCCATTGAAACCTGGTAGGATCGCCGTCATGTTCAGGAAAACTGCCTCGCCATCGGGCCCAACGACCTTCAGGTCGGTATCGGTGTTGGCGAAAGCAAGTGCCGGGCCACCATTGAGAGATACCGTGCCGGCTGCCCCGGTGCCGCTTGTGTCATTGATCGTGAGCGAGTGGGCGCCTGCGGGACCGATAATCGTGTCAGCTTGCACGGAACTTGTGCCGGGCTGCACTCCGGAACCGGGGGCGTAGGTGGTCGCTGTGTGCTGAACAATGAGCGTCCCCTGACCGGTCGCACTGTCCGTGCCTGTTCCCGGAGCGGCCCCCGTGTTTCCCGTGTATGCGGTTACCTGTCGATCCCGCTGTTGAAATACATCACTTCCCGGATAAAGAACTGAGATCGTCTTTCCTTGACTAACTGCGACTTCGCCGTGCTCCTGCGATCCCACATATTGAATGCTCAGTGGGCGGCCGCTGCTGTCCGCGGCGGTCACTACAAAGGGTGCAGCCTGCGAGGCTGTGCCGCCAAAAAGATAGCGGCCGTCCTGTTGTGTGTTTGCGGTATCTAAGAGTCGGGTAATGAGCACATCTACCTCTTGAGCAATGGCCTCCAGGCTGACCGTGTCGTGAAAACCATTGTTCGCTTCAAGAGCCAGCACGCGGGCTCGGCTCATGATTTGGTTCGCGTCGAGCACAGCCGAGTTGCTCACGCCGAGCACCGAACGGCCGCGGCCGATATTCTGGACATAGGTCTCCAGTCGGATGTCCCGCGTCTTGTTCGTTTGCACCGTAACCATGTCGAGCGGCCCGTCGGACGGTGCAAGTAGACGTTTGCCAGTCGCGGCCTGTTGCTGAAGATTGGCCAAGCGAGAAAAGTTTCGACGCGCGTCGGAAATCGCGCGTCTCACGAGTGTCTGCGGGGTCACGCGGATATCCATAGGTCTACTCCCGACTGCTAGCCAACGAGTAACAACAAGTCATCCAAGGTTTCGTTTACTACAGAAATGTACCGGGCGGCCATTTGAAACGAACGTTGGAACTGCATCACGTGGACGAGTTCTTCATTGGGGTCCACACCGGAAACGCTTTGTCGTTCGGCTTCCAGTTGCTGCCCGAGTACCTCGATCGCTTCATGGCGCTGCGCTGTGTCCTGCACGCGCGCCCCGATATCTCCGATCATGGCGTCGGCAAACTGATTAAATGTCTGGCTGCCGTTGCCGAGCGCTTTGTCGTCACGGAGCGCTGTCATTCGAAGGAGGTTCGAACTATCTCCGGGTTGGCCGCTGCGCGATGCCGCCAGCAACTCGGGATCGGCCAACAATGCTGGGTTCACCGCCAGATCGACGGCGCTTGACCCGACGAAAAAGGTGTTCAAACCCAACGCCACCAAAACGCCGGAGGTATCCGGCTGCCCAACAACGGTCGTCACAAACGAGTCCCCGTCATTGGCTGTGCCGGCCGAGAGTTGAACGGTTAACCCGTTTTCGAGCGACAACTTTGAGCCGGGCTCGTAGCCTGCGCCCACATTAAATGTCCCAACGATCGTACCGGCACTATTGCTAACCTCTAGGCTCAGGTTCGGGGACACGCCGACGGTTCCACTGCCGACGACGCGATAAGTCAGAATGTCATTCGCGGTGGCAGTGTACGTTCCCGCCACCTGAGGAACTGTTGTTCCCGTAATCGCGATCGCTTCCGGCGTGGTGGCGATGCGACCCGCAAAATCGAAAGCGTACCCCGGCTCGGCTAGTATCTTCAAGGCGCCGGTTTGGGGATCAACCGATCCTTGCAAGTGTGTCACGCCGCTAATCGCGGTGGCGAGGTCTTGCAGACTCTGAGTTGCGGGGTCAATGACGATTTCGCTCAACGTCCGCTGGCCGGTCGCGGTATCAGTCACCGAGATAAACAGCGACCCGGCTTGAAGCGGAAACACCGGTTTGGCTTGGTTCAATGGAACGGTCACATTCGAGATTTTTCGATGGCTCGTTGCGGCGCTGAGCGGGCCGTTCAGTCCGATGCCCGTGGCCTGGAGTTGGTCGAATGAACGAGCTAGTTCTTGTGCCAGCGCGTCAATCTCTTGCTGGAATTCCGGCAACACATTGTTGTAAACATCAAGGTCGCCGGCGAGCTTGCCGCTCCCGACTGCAAGCGCTTTGGTCGAACCCACGGAGGAAATGAACGCCTTCCCCGCTGCGTCCTTTCCCAGCTGAAGCGGGATGGTTTGCGAGCCGAGGACTAACGGCACTCCGGCGGAAAAAACGTTCAATTTGCCCGACTCTACTTCCACCGTCCGCACATTGATCAACCTGGCGAGGCGGCTCAAGAGTTCATCCCGTATGTCGCGCGGAGCGTTGGCTTGCTGGCCTTGAAGTTCCGCACGTTGGATTTCGTCGTTGAGTCGAGCGATTTCCGTAGTGACATCGTTGATTTCGCTGACAGTAGCCTGAAGTTGTTTGTCGACGCCGCTATGCATTTGGTTCAACTCCCCCGTGAGCGAATTGAACCGGTCGGTGAGTTCGCCAGCGCGTTTCATCACGATCGTACGCTGGGTCAAATCTTCCGGATGGCTTGTCAGGGCCTCCAATTCGTTGAAGAACCCTGTCAGCAAGCTGCCTAGCGAGCTGTCGCCGGGTAAGAAAGTCGATTCCAGTTGGCGTAGCGACTGCAGGCGGGTGGCGAGATCACTCGCATCGGCGGTGCTGCGGGTCACCGCGCTTTCCAAAAGACGGCTGTAGGCTCGGCCGACGTTGGCGATTTCAACGCCGGAGCCGACTAAGTCTCCGTAATACAAAGCGGCGAGTCCCGGCGTCTGGCGGTGGTAGGACGGCGTGTTCACGTTGGCCAGGTTTTGGCCGAGAATTTCCAAGGCACGCTGACTTGTAGTTAAGCCCGAGAGCCCGATCGAGTAGTTCGTCATGGCATCACCCTTGTACTTCGAGCAGCGTCCGACGCGCCTCAACCTGAGTTCCCATGGGACCGTAGCGTGGTCCACTCGGGTCACAGCCGTGAACTCCGTCCCAGAACCGCTTCAGGAAGTCGAGATAGTGATTGACTCGGACTCGGTTCTCCCGATTCAGAGCATCGATCTCGCGCGCCAAATGCCGCAGTTGTTCTTGGGCGTGGCGGAGCTTTTTGGCAGCCTCCCTGGAGAGGCAACCGGCTAGATACGTCAACGTAATGGAATCGGGAGAGGTTCGAAGAACAGCGGAACAATAATTACGAAAGTCTGTTCGCCGCGAGTTTATGTCGCCAATGACTTGGCTAGTTTCGACCTGCTGTTCCGTGACCGCCGCCAGGCCTTGGCGATGTCCGCGACGTAACGCAACGCGGATCAGCCGCTGAGATTCGAGGACGTTACGAAGTGAAACAGCCTCTTGCTCCACATAGCTAAGGCAGCGCTGTTCGAGGCGCTCGTCATAGGGGAGCCGGTTTTGCGGGGGGTTGCTCGGGCTCATGGGATGCGTTTCTCAATAGTTGCTGTTTGATCATGTGCGCCAGGCCGAATCCTCCGGACGAGGCGAGGTGTTGACTGAGATAAAGATCAAAGAGTCCACCGTGCACGTCGGCGCCGTCGCTGCCGAAAAGGCCGTCCGGTTCGAGCGTCTGGCGCATTTCCTTGAGCAATTGCGAGAGCAACATGCTCTCGAAATCAGCGGCGGCCTTTGCAACAGACCGCTCATCGTTCAATTGCGGGGGAGTCAACTGGGTCGGATCCGGACCCAACGGGAGCGAAAGCCGTCCGGCCGATACTGCGAAGTCCATTGAATCCCTCACTGTAATATGGCTCAGAATTTGAAACCAAGCCGCCGTGGGTGCACAATGCAGTCTCGCAACGCGTTACGAAGTTACATGGCTATGATTTCCGCGTGGAGCGCCCCTGCGGCTCGCATTGCCTGCAAGATAGCGATCAAGTCGCGAGGTGTTGCACCGAGGGCATTGAGGGCCCGCGCCAACTCGGCCACGGTGACGGTGCGCGGCAGTACTTGTAGGAAACCTCCCTGTTCCGCCACGCCCACATTCGTCCGGGGCACCACCACGGTTCTGCCTCTGCCGAACGGGTTTGGCTGCGATACTTGCGGCGTCTCGGTAGTGGTGACTGATAGATTACCGTGGGCGACAGCCACCATCGATAGCTTCACCTGTTCGCCTGCCACGATCGTTCCCGTCTTTTCATTAATGGCCACGCGCGCTGGTACATCCGGGTGGATCTTGATCGTGCCGATCTCATCGACAAAACGAGCCAACTCGCCGGATTTGGCTCCGACTGCCGCGACTTGCACCGTGCCGCCATCAATCACCAGCGCCGCCCCCGGGAAGCGTTCATTGATTGCCTGGGAGATGACCTGCGCCGTGGAATAATCCGGATCTTGTAGCAATAGGCGTAGACAGCCGTTAAAAACGATGTTCCCGCGCGCTTCGCGCTCGACGGTGGCGCCGGTAGTAATTCGACCGACGGTTGGATGGTTCTTCTGAACGGTAGCCGCCTGGCCGCTGAAAATGAAACCGCCGACCGAGAGGGGCCCCTGGGCCACCGCGTATACTTCATTGTCGGCTCCGCGCAACGGCGTGAAAATCAGCGTTCCTCCCTGAAGGCTTTTAGCGTCGTCCAACGCAGAGACCATGACGTCGATTCGACTTCCGCATCGAGCGAAGGGGCCGATCTCTGCCGTCACCATCACCGCCGAAATGTTTCCCGAACGAACGACGTTGTCGGAGGGGAGATTGGTGAAGATTTGAACCGTGACGTTCAGCCGCTGCAGCATGTCGGCGGCCACTTGTTGGGTGAACAGGCTCCTGCTGCCGGTCCCTTCCAGTCCGACGACGAGACCAAATCCGTAAAGTTGGTTGATGCGCGCGCCCTCGAATTGCGTCACGTCCTTGATTCGCACACTGCCCGAAACTGGCGGTGCGCACACCAGGATTACTATCCAAGCGATGCCAATCGCACTTCGAATCCGACGACCGTTAAACATGCGGCCACCTCTTGGTGTCTCAGATTAGAATGGCCAGGCGAAATTGATAAGCCAGCTAAGCCACCCCTGGTTGCTGAAGTGCGATTCCGGTCCAAAACCCTCGTAGGTTACGCGCAGATTCGCAACTTGTTGGGATAGTACGGCATTTCCCGAGATGATGTCCGCGGGGCGGACAATGCCCGTGATTCGCAGCGTGCGCATTTCGCCACTCACTACTTGGCGGCGGCAACCTTCGATGACCAAGTTGGCGTTCGGCAACACATCAACGACCGTGACTGTGAATCGGTCAAGGAAACTCCGATCGACGTTGTAGTCGGATTTGCCATCGAACCCGCGCTGAGCGGAGCCCGACGCGTCGAAGTTCACGGTGGCGTCACGTGCGAGGAATTTCCCGGCCTTTGTGTCGCCCTTGAAATTGAAGAGCCCGGACGCTCGCGATTCCTTTTCCATCTTCCGCGCGTCGGAGTTTGCGATGTCCGTCGATTCGCGCACGATGATAGTCAGTAAATCGCCGACGCGACGGGCGCGCAGGTCGTAGAACAAGAAGGCGGCGCGTGGATCACGCCGGGCCCAAAGCGAGTCCGCCCAAGAGTACGGACAGCTGATGCATAGTCCCATGAGGCCGACGCCTCCCCATCGGACAAAGCGCGCGGGCGCGCGACTGACGTTCTTTGCCATCCTCGTTTCCTTCCCGACGTGTCGTTAGTATTCAACTTCCACGATCGATCGCCCCGTAACGCGACCGACGACGACTGTTTTGGAATCGATGTTGCGCACGCGCACGCGTTGCCCGTCCCGTCCGTCCTGAAGCGCTTCTCCTACGGTCTGCGCCAGCAATGGCCCCACACGCGCGATCAGTTTGACGCGCTCCTGTCGCTTGACAAGCAGCGGAGTTTCTTCGGTTGATTCGACATCGTGCATCGAAAGAATATGCCCCGGTTGCAGAACGTGCTTGACGCGTTTGCCTGCTAGTGAAGCGTCGGCTGAAAGGAAGTTTGTTCCTGTTTGCAACGGCCTCCGGTCTACAGAGAAATCCGAATCACGCAGGGTTTCGCCACCGTCGATCCGGCGGCTACAGACGGCAACAGCCTGGTAACCTTTTACGTCGAGACTAACGGGGATCGAGCAATGTCGCTCTCCACGAACAACGATGTGCACGTCGACAAATACCTTACCAACCGGAACCGTTGGGGATCGCAAGTCCGCCTCTAGTGAGATGTCCGGCCTTTCCGCGTACACCGGCACCGGGCCTTGCGAAGGTCGCGTGAGTTGAAATGAGACATCGTCCGGCTTGCAGGGCAAGCGCCGCAGGACGGCGCGCTGCGCGGCGGTAATAATCTCGTCGTCGGTAACCGTGGTTGGTTCGAGGGTCACCACTACTTCGGCGGCGCCCTCGACACGAAATCGGCTCTGATCCAGACTCGCCATCCGAATGCGGTACGCAATCTGGTCTTTAGAAATTTGAACACGGGGGTTGGCTGGCGTAACTTCGGCCAAATCTAATTGAGCGATGTTTGCCGGTAGCGGCAAGCGGCTCGATTTGGCGGTAGCCACGTCGGCCACCGTTACGCGCGAGTGTTTCACCACTACGTTTGGCCGCGCGCTGATAACGAGCAGATTCTCATCGGGCGGCATTGCTTCAACAAAGGCTGGCATCGACAACCAGACACACGTGCCTACCCCCCAAAACGACATCTTCCACCGAGCCATGATTACCTCGTCAAATTGTTCGTATTGGAGAGCATTTCGTCCGCGGTGCGGATTGCTCGTGTGTTGAACTCGTATGCCCGCTGGGCCAGGATCAGATTGACGAGTTCCGCGACGACATCGACGTTTGATCGTTCCAGGAATCCTTGACGAAGGAAGCCGGCGCCGTTCTGACCCGGAGTCGCAATTTGCGGTGCGCCCGATGAAGCCGTTTCCGCGAAGAGGTTTCGCCCTTCGGCACTCAGACCCGCGGGATTGACAAAACGGGTCAACGTGATTTGACCGACAGGCGTCGACGTGTTGGGTGCACCCGACGTAATGACGGATACGGTGCCGTCCGCACCGATGCCGATGGAGACGGCATCCGGCGGGATGCTAATCTGCGGTTGTATCAAGAAACCATCGGAAGTCACGAAACTACCATCCCGGTTCAGCCGAAACGCTCCGTCACGGGTGTACCGAATGCTGCCGTCGGGGAGCGTGATCTGAAAGAAGCCAGCCCCTTCGACAGCAACATCCATTTGATTGCCGGTATTTTCCAGGACGCCCTCTGTATGATGCTTGGTGGTTCCAGCCACACGGACGCCGCTTCCGATCTGAAGTCCCGTCGGTACTTGTAACCCTTGAGCCGAGTCGGCCCCCGGCGAGCGTTCGGTGACATAGATCAAATCCGCAAAGTCGGCCTGACTGCGCTTGAAACCCGTCGTGTTGACGTTGGCCAAATTATTGGCGGTGTTGTCCACCAGCTTCTGTTGAGCGTTCATGCCGGTTGCGGCCGTAAAAAGTGCTTTGATCATTTTGTGTCACGCTCCCTGGGGGCGGGTGTTCTGTTGGACCGCTTCGCCAATGGTGCGCAGCGCTCGCTGTGACGCTTCGTAATGACGCAGGGCCGAGATCAAAGACACCATTTCCGAAACGACCTGAACGTTGGACCCCTCGCGGTACCCCTGTTGGACGGTGTCGGTCGATGGTTCCGGAGAGGTTCGGTCAAGGGCTTCGAAAAAGGTCGTGCCCGCCGGCGTGAGACGGCTCGGATCAGCAAAGCGTGCGAGCCGGATTTGCCCGACAATATTGTTGTCCGCGGAAACCTGTCCGTCCGCAGTGATCGTGATCGCCGCTGCGTTCGTCGGCAGTGTAAGGGGTCCGCCTGCACCGAGAACGGGCAGGCCATCCCGAGTCGTCAGCTTGCCATCCTGTCCGAGTGTAAAAGAACCATTTCGGGTGTAAAGTGGACCGTCCGGCCCCTGAATCACGAAAAAACTATCGCCGCGGATGGCCACATCAAACGGATTGCCCGTGAATTCGATGGTGCCCGGCTCGAATCCAACGTACGGCTGGGATATGCGCGTCCCGTGTGGATGACCGGAGTTATCTTGGGATGCCGCCGTTAGAGAGCTTTCGAAGGTCTCCATGGTCACGCCCCGGCGCCGATAGCCCGGGACATTTGCATGGGCTAGGTTGTGGGCGATTACGTCTTGATGCTGGATATGGCTATCCAGTGCTGTCGCCGCGCTATACAGACCACGGATCACGGACGTATCCCTTCACAAGGAATGGTATTGCGATACCAATTGGCCCGATCGCCGTTGATTTCCCCAAATTACCCGGTTGCCGTTCAGCGTAGACCTGTTATGCAGATCGCGAGGGCTGTTCGTTTTATCGGGTCTTTCCAACCTGTAGCATTAACAGAAGAGCCGAGAGTGGTAACGTAGGCCGTGCGCGGGGCTCTCGCGATTTGGAAGAGTGGCGGCGAGGACGGCAGCAGCCTTTTAGTGTGGGTTTACGCGGTCGCCAGGAGTCGATGAATTTGGCCAATGGGTGAGATAGAACCCGATCGCTCCAATTCGATGGCTTCGGAGCGAATCTCTTGAAGCCCGTCCCGAAGGGTTTGCAGAACCTCTTGCGCAGCGGTCAGGTTCTTCACGGTTGAGTTGCCGAGAACATGAAGCACGTATTCGTAAAGCCGGAGAAAGTTCTGCGGGACGATACCGTAGGACATATCGACGCCGGCCGCCAACCCTGTAACGGCCAACCGAGATCGTGCCAGGTGCCGGCTCGCCGCTACCGAATCGTCGGCGCGGAGTGAATTAAGCGCCCGGTCCAGAGCATCGATTGCCACATCATACAAACCAAGCAATGTATCGATTCGGGTTTGGCTGGGGGCGCCTCTTGTGTACGCGTCGTACGGATTCATGATTACTCACTTTACTTTTGGGTTGACGGGAGCGACTTGAATTGCGCCGCCAGATAGTCCCCGGTAGCCTTGAGCAGGCTTACGGCCTTTTCCAATGCGGCGAATTGCTTCACCAATGCTTCACGTTTAAGCTCAAAGATTTCGTTTTGCCGGTCGATGGCGTCCTGGACGTTGTCGATATCGTCTTGAAGTCCGTCGGTCACAGCCTTGATCCGACCGTTAACGGGGTCGAGTAGCCCATCTAAAACAATGTCAATCTTGGACGCGATGCCTCTGGTAATGGTGATCTCGGCTTCGTGACCCGCCACGATCTGCGTCGGCGTGAGCGTTACGCGGACTTGGAGGTCCGCCGTGTTGGCGTTGGTCGAGAGTCCTTTCAAGAACTGTCCGGTCCCCACGGCGGCCTCGACCTGGCCATCAACTATGTAGTTCCCCGCTACGTCCTGTCCTTGCCCGGTCTCCGTGCCGTTGAAACCGAGTGCCGTGACCGCGGTCCCGGCGCCTATCGTCACCTCGGAAACGGATCCGTACATCTTGGAACTAATTGTCATTCGATCCGTACTTAGTCCGACAGTGACTTCTTTGGCTCCGAGTTGGCTGTCCGCATTAATCAGCGTTTGCACGGCCTGGATGATTTCGGCCTGCGTGTATGTTCCGGCCCCGATCGTTAGTGTGTTTGACGTCTTGCCGTCGACCTCAATGGTGAAGGTATCGTTGACTCCAGCTACGATGTCGATCGATGGCGCGTAGAGTATTCGTTCCGGTTATAGAACCTTGGGTCGCGGCTTGGGTCACGTCGACCTGATACGGCGTCGTGGACGCCTTGGTCTTGGCCGAGCCCGATATGAACTTGACGCCGGAGTTGGTGGATTGACTGTCGGTGAGGGCAAACAGCCGACGGACGTCTTCATAGGTGGTGCCCGCGACCTTTCCGGCGAGGGCATCGTCCAGTTTGGATTCGTCGACCTCAAGTTGACCTTTGTCGTTAACGGTGATCCCCACGGAACTCAGGTGGTTCATTTGCTGTTTCAACCCGGCTACCTTGTCGAGTGCCGCGTTGCTCACCTGATCCTGCATCGAGATGGCGAAGTGATTACCCTGGAGGATTCCTGCGGCGCCATTCTGATACTTCGTTATCTCATCGACGAATTCCATGAGGTCGTTGTAGGAGTCCACGAAATCCAACACCGCCGTGCGCGCCTTGGCCGTATCGTTGTCGATCGTCAAGGTGATTTCTTTGGCGGGATCGGCGCCGTGCAGGTTCACGATGACCCCGGAAATCAGGCCATCTAATTGATTGCTGGCGTTGGTGATGGTCAGCGCGCTGCGCCAGAACCGAGCGTCACGGATGCGTCGGCGGCTTCCTGAAGGGTAATGGCAAAATCCGGCCGGACAGCGGTTCCGCTATCGGGCGCCAGGTTGTTGACCAGGGCGATGGAGTTGCTGGTCCCCGTCTTGGTGGCCGTTAGCAACAATCGGTAGGGCTGGGCGCTACCGTCGTTGATGATGCCTGCGGACACACCGGCGCCGGAAAGGTTGATCGCGTCGGCCAATCCTTGCAGCGTATTGTTCGAAGCATCAATCGTAATGGTCGATGACGCCGCACCAAGTCCAATCTGAATCGTGCCCTCGGTAATTTCACTGTCGAGGCTGGCAAAGCCCTGGCTGGCGATCTGATGGCTCCGGGCCAGTTGGTTCACATGGAGCGAGTAGGTGCCGGGAGAGGCAATAGCCGATGCAGCCGCGGTGACTAAGGTTGTGTCGCCAGACACGGCCGTTTTCGAATCGAATACGCCGTTTACCGTCTTGGCCAACGGGTCGAGCTTCTCCTGAAGCGTGAGCAACTGCGTTTCGACTGCGGCGAACGCACTCTGTTGCGCTACCACCGTGGTCTGTTTGCCTTTGAGGAGGTCGATTTTGCTCTGCTGGATCGCAAGCATTCCCTCAATGAGTTTGGCAGTGTCCAGACCGGTCGCGAGACCACTAACTGAGAACGCGTTACTGGAAATTGAAGCCATTTTGGTTCCAGGGAGAGACGCGAAGCAACCGGCAGCGCGGGAAAGGGCGGATGCGCTCCACCCTTCCCGGCCCTGGTGTACTTCAACTAGGCTGCGCTAAGTCTAGCTCCGAAGCAGCCCGAGGACGACCTGGGACGTCTGGTTGGCGTTCGCGAGTACGGTGGCGCCAGCCTGGACAAGGACCTGGAACTTGGTGAACGAGGCCACTTCTTGTGCGAAGTCGGTGTCGCGGATGACCGATTCGGCGGCGATGGTGTTTTCCAACGTCACGGCCAGATTAGCGGCGGTTGCCTCGAGTGTGTTTGCCTGGATCGCGCCCAGCTCACCACGTTTGGTTGTAACTAGGTTGATTGCCGCATCAATGTCGGCGATCGCGGCTTGGGCATCGACTGACACGTCAATAGTGTCAATGCCTAGGGTACCGGTCGTCATGTCACCGAAGTCGACAGTGAAGGTCTGATTCGCATTCGGACCAATCTGGAAATCTTCGGCGTTGGCGGTACCGTCCAACAGGACCTTCGTGCCGAACTGGGTTCGGGTGGCGATACTCTCGATGGTGTCGATGGCGTTCTGGACTTCAGCCTGGTTCGCCGCCAAGCTGTTGGCATCGTGGACGGCCGTGTTGGCCGAATCGAGGGCAAGGCTACGCATCTTCAACAGCAACTTACTGATTTCGTTCATCGCACCTTCGCCGGTTTGAACCATGGCAACTCCCTTGCTCGTATTATCGATGGCGGCTCGCAACCCCGCGATCTGGTGCGCTGCTGTTCGGAGATTACCAATGCGGCCGGACCATCGGCGCCGCGGTTTACCTTGAAACCAGACGAAAGCCGCTCCAGTGACTTACTGAGCGCCATGTTCGACAGGTGCAAGTTGTGCTGAGCATTCAACGATGCGGTGTTGTTGGCGATTGACAGACTCATTCTACTGTTCCCCTTTTCGTTCGAGTTGCTTGAGGTGAAGGTTACAGCGGTTTACCATGCGTGGCTAACCGCTACGCCAACCGTTATCGAACGCGTTCACTGAAACTTGCTTACAAGTTCCCGATGTCACGCGGAAGGGAGCCGTGCTGTTGGGCGTGTGGCATTCTCGGGACTGCAATCGTAGAGTTGCGGATCGTTTGGAACGATAAGTGAAAACCAAAAAGTCAGCGCCTGCATCTCGTGGCAGCGCTGCCCTAGGGGAAGGCGTTAAACCGACACAGTGTGGTTACTCTTGCGACAACTCCGCGGACATGATTGCCTTAACGGTCTCTTCCGTCGTCTCGGGACTCTGGTAGTCCCCGGCCGCAAGGCGTTGAGCAACTTCGTTGACGACCTCTTGGCGAACCTGTGGAATCAGCTTTACCAGCTCCATGGCCCGCACGAATTCGGGAGTTGGCTGGTACACTTCTTCTTCCGCCTGGCTCGCAGGCGCGCTTGTCCTTCGCGACCCGTGCGTAGCCTCCACTTCGACAGTTTTTGCTAAGAGCTGACCAGCTAATGGATTAAGTTGGTTCATGTCCTCGTCCTTATGAACGGACCTGTTTCTCCACTCCCCTTATCGAACGTTCCTGGAAAAACTTGTCTGGAATTTGACCTAAAGCGAAAAATGTTCTAGGTCGATTGATTGGGAAGGATGGGTTGAGCTTTACGATACATTGGATTTTGCCGGAACCATGGCTGAAAACCCCGCTTCCGCCGACGCGCCAGAACCGGAATCGGCGCCCCCGACCACGGAGGCGCCGCCGACCGAACCATGGTGGCGGCGTTTCCCGATGAGGAAGCTCTTCTGGCCGTCGATTCTTCTCGCGCAAATCGCGTTGCTGGCGGTTTTGGCTTACATTTGGTCCCGAAACAGTAGCTCGCCGGAGCCCGATCACACAGAGGCCGCGCCTGCCCTGCGTCGACTTAACGCACCGCAGGTTGCTCGCACCGTGCCTAATCCTCCACCGAGAGCCGAGCCGGCTGATGATCTCGCGCGCGCGGACGAGATTTTCCGTGGCACGGAGTACAACGTGGCGTTGACGATGTACCGGCGGTTGAGCGGGACTGCCGGCGCTTCTATGCGCGATGCCTTGAAGTATCGGGTGGCCCTGACCTTTGAAGCAACCGGACAATGGGCACAGGCGCTCGCTGAATACCGTGAGCTTACGAGCCAGACAACCTCGGCAAGAACTGCGGCGGCGGCACACGTCGCCCAAGCCCGTGTCTTCGTGCGCACCCTAAAGCCGGTTGAGGCAAAGCGAATCTTGTGCGATGTGCTCCTGCGATCCGGTGAAACTGCGCTGTTGAATCGACCGTTCCTGTCCGACGCCCGTTACCTTCTCGCTCTGGCGTCGGCGCAGGAGGTACGCCAGCCTCGCAAATCCGCTGTTGACCATGAGTCCGTCGTATCAGCGAGAGCAAGTGACTGGAGCCTTGAGCCCGCGCTTGAATGGGTCGACGGCAACAACGATGAAGTCGCTCTACCGTCAACAACCCCTAGCCACGGCATAATGGTACAACTCGATAGCGCCTCAACCGAGAAAGCATTGGTGAGGGCAAGCGCACAACACCTGCCGATTCTGCAATTCGTCGAGCAACTTGCCAGCCTCTCCGGACTACGTGCCCAATGGACAGCCGCAGCGCGGGACATTGTGTCCGGGCGGACCGTGACGGTGGACACGTCCAACGAAAAACTCGGAAGCGTCTTTCATTTCCTCGCTAGCCGATTCGACTTGATCTGGTCAATTGAAAAGGATGCACTCATACTCAAAACGGACAGGGAAGCAACGGAGCAAGAATTGGCGTACTATCGACATAGGAGCGCAAAGCTGGCGATTCAAGACGCCGTGGAGCGTTTGGCCAACCATCATCTCGCAGCTCTCGCATTCCTCGAGGCAGGAAATCTGGAATCCGATCTTGGGAACGCATCCGAAGCGATTAGTTGGTACGAGCGACTGATTCAAGAAGCGTCACATTCGCCGGCGCAAATCGAGGCCCATTACAATCTCGGGCTCGCACACGCGCGGACGGGAAATCTGCCCGCTGCGCGCAAGCATTGTTCTACGTGGTGGACCGAGCACCCGCGCATGAGTTGACAGCCTTGGCTTATTGGCGCCTGGGACGGTTGTACCTCGAGCTGGATTCACCGGAACAGGCCGTATCGCCGCTTCGCCGCAGCGTCGCAGCAGCTGCCGGTTCATCCGCGCAGCCGTCTATCGCCCTAACGTTAGCGGCCGCCTATATGCTGACCACCAATCCACAGGCCGCTGCTGCAGTCATACGGGAGAATCAGCGGTCGTTGCAACAAGAGCCCTATCGATCGATGGCATCGTTTTTAGAAACTTATGCGCGGTTCCGGGCCAGTACCGATCGACGTGAGAAAAATCGCCTTGCGAGTAGCCTACTTGCTGCCCTGGTGCAGATTCACGACGCGAGCGTCCTTCCGTCCGTCGGTGAACTGTTAGTTGGCAAGGCGTACCTAGACCTTGGGTTCGGGGAGCGCATGGCGACGGTTTACGTTGACGCTGTCGAACGAAGTCGCGGCCTACCTAAAGCGGAACTGACCTATCATCTGGCCGACTATTGGTATGGCGCCGGGAAACGGACTCCGGCTATCGAGCGCTTCACTTCATTAGCCAATGCAACCAGCGGGCCGTGGTCGACGAGAGCCAGGCTACGCCTGGCTGAAATTGCGCTAGAGGAGAATAAACCGCACCGGTGCCTAGAGTGGTGCAAACTGGTGTTGCCGGATCGCGGAGCAATTGATGTTTCCGCACTGCTCAAAATCATGGGCCGAGCATTTGATCTGACCGGAGATTTTCACCAAGCCGCCGCCTGCTATTCTGGGCAGATTCCAGAGCTTTAGCGTCCTTCCCACTTGCCGTCTCCCCGGGATCGTCGAGACTCACAATATCGCACCGAGGATTCGGGCTATACTTGACAAGCTTCGTGGCGGCGGCGAGCTTTGTAACCCGCTTTAAGTCCTAAATGGTTCTGAGTGTTCCTGATTTAGGGGATTTGCCGATAAAAGTGATTAACATGCGCTGTATTTCCACATGCGTGATTCTGTGTTCGGGATGGATTGTTAGCGCGGATGAACCGCCGGCCTTACCGCCTAAGCGGACGCCCTTACCCATGCCGTCGTCCGTTGCCCCGATTCCCTTAAAACCGCAGCCTATCGAGTTTCCCTTCCCGGTCGGTCCCGTTCGGCCAGAAATCGGCAAAGACCCAGCAGACCTGATTAGGCAGACCGACCGATTGCGGAACGAGCGCCAGAGTTTCAAGGCCGCCCGAAACCAAACAGACAAGTTCGTCGACGAAACCATAAACCCAACGGCAGTGGAAAGGACGCAGCTACAGGCTCGGATGGCCGAGTTGTTGCTCAAAGTCGGGAGCCGATCCATAGCGGAGGGCGTCAGCGCACCGCGTTCTGAAACCGATCCGACGCCGCCATCGATAGAGACAAAACAGCCGACGCCGCCTGTGGCGAAGGGCGACCCGCCCGATTCCGCGGTGAATGCATTGCCAACTCCACCACCCACAGCCGGGAAGGTAGTCGACCTGCCCGCTCTTGCAGATTCACTATTTCAGGCAGGCGACCATGAAGGAGCTCTCGGGATTTACCGGTTGATGGAATCGACCGTTCAGTCAAATCAAGATCGGATCGCGATTCAATACCAAATCGCTTGTTGTTTTCGGAAACTGGGTCGGCTTAACGAAGCCGCCGCTCTTTACCGCGAAATAATCAGCGCGGACCAGGATCGTATCTTGGCCGATTGTGCGACGTGGCAACTGGAGGCCATCCGTTGGCGTCGCGATCTCGAAAGCCAGCTTCAACAGATCCGGCAGCGCCGGGAAAAGACAATGAAGTAGCGATGACCGAATTTTCCACGCCATTCCAGCAAGTCCTTACGGCCGCCTATACGGAAGAAGCCACGCGGTACGAGCGCGCGCTCGAACTCGCCAAGCGCCTTCCCAAGAACTTGCAGACCGGACAAGCGCCGGAGGAACAGTTGCAGGAGATAAGCCATGCCCTCAATGAGGTGGCCTTGATAGAGGCGCGGATCGCGGAGGCAAAAGACGCTTGGCATCTTAGCGGCGAGAAGCCGGGGCCTGAACTCAAGCACGTATTAACCCGCGTGGCCGAGCTCATTGAAGGCCTCATGGGCCATGTGACGGCCGCTGAAAACGAGGCAATTGCCCAAAAAGAAAGGCTCGCCCCAGAACTCGACGCCGCAATTCGTGGTCAGCGGATGCAGCGCGCCGATGGCGCTTCACGTACCTAGCCGACGCCCTCAAGCGTTGTTTCGGCAGAAGTCTCACGATACCCCTGACAAAGCTATGCGAAAACCATGAAGATTGTCGGTGCGTCGCCGAATTTAGGTCCGAACCGCGCCATTGTAGGGCACGCCGTTCAGCGCGTGCGGATCCTAAACGGAAACCTGCCTTCGCTGGGTCAGGACGAACGCATCCACGCAACCGTCATGGAAGTGTCAAAGGGACAAGCGGTCCTTAACGTCAATGGTTCGGTTGTCACCGTCGCGGGAATTCCGACTCTCGAAGCGGGAATGGAAGTCGTCGTGAGCTTGCCGGCGGATCAGCGGTCAACCCCCCAGCCGGGCCAGGCCGTTGTCATTCACGTCGCCACTCGTTCACGTCTTAGCGACCAGAATGGACACGTGCCAGTTTCTCCTGAGATTATCGATCGACCCGGAACACAAACCGTCGAAGATGCCGTCGTAGAGCTACTCGCCCACCGGATTGCGCAAGTTGCTTCACCAGGACAAACCATAGCTGATAACTATCGCACGTTATTGACGGCCGGAGAACCGTCGAAGGCCGGCAAGCTACCGCCGAGCTTCATGCAATTGGGCATGGCACTGAAAGGTTTCTTAGCAGCGACGAGGTCTGCGGATGTCGAAAGTATTGCCCAATGGTTCCGGGATGGCGGCCTCCAATATGAAGCCAAGCTGGCTCGTCGCCTTTCCGAGGGACCACAAGTCCTCGCCCGTGTCGCGAACAGCGACCTCAAAGGGCTTCTTCTCCAAGCGCTACGGGATATAGATCGTAGTTCGGTGACCGGTGGACTGGAAACGGCTGCAACGGCGAAGACCGATGCCGCCAGCACAGAGTTGGCACGTCTGGGTCGTTCCGTTGTGGATGTTGTAAATCATTTTGACGAGCAGCAAGCCCGAAATGTCCTCGCTAAACTCCAGGGCGAGCCCTTTCAGTTCCGCATTCCCTTCATGAACGGTGAGGATGTTTCCACGGCTTTTGTAATGATCGACGCGGATGATCAAGAGGAGACACCTCGCTCGCGCCAAACCTCGGGGTACAGCCTTTATTTCCATCTCGAGCTTGATCGTTTCGGCGACACACGAATCGACGCCCAGGTAACGCATCAAGGGGTGCGGGCCATCATCTACGTGGAGAATCCATCGGTTGTAAAAGAACTCCGCTCGGAACTAACCGCGTTGCAAAAGTCGCTTGAAACGGCCGGCTTCAAAGATGTAGTGCTCCTGGTGAAAACGCTCCGCAATTTCTCTCTAACGACACGACAAAAGTTTGACGCTCTCGAAAGCGGTATCCCGACGACAGTCCAGCTTTTGGACGTAAAGGCCTAAGAAATGACTCGCAGACGATCGTCCAGGAATCAGGCAGTGGCCTTGCGCTATGAAACGTCGAAGGACCGCGCCCCGCGTGTAACTGCGAAAGGTGATGGATTAGTCGCTTCCCGGATCGTAGAGTTGGCACGGAAGCACGGCATCCCGATTCGCGAGGACAAGGGTCTGGTACAGGTTCTTTCGCTTCTCGACCTGGACCAAGAGATTCCTGCCAGCGTTTACAACGCCGTCGCCGAGATCCTTGCGTGGGTCTATCGACTTAACAATCGCACAGTCCATCCGTAGAGCAGATGCCGGGCCTGCTCATTCACATCGACAAAACTTCCGTACCTTCGACCTCAGCGACAAGCATGAGCTATAGTCGAATGCGGGCCGATGCGAGAGCGCTGCAAGCTCTTGTCCACCTCCGAAGACGACCCGTGGTATGGAATCAGCAATCTATCCGCCTTAACACAGGTACGTGGGAGGACTGCGTGCCGTGTGCGTGAGGCAAAGCTCCGCTACACGACAAAGACGCAATGCTCTCAAACGGATTGCTCGACGCGCTAAGTGTGTCCAACCAATCATGTTCGCCTATTAGCTCCGCCCTGGGTGATGGTCCCTCAAGTGTAAATCCGCAATGCAGTGGGCAGCAACGCTTCGAAAACTGCCTCTGGGAAGCCTTCAGATGTGACGCTCAGGATCGCGGCAGCATGACTCAAGTCGAATTTCCGGTATTTGAGGACCTTCAGTCGCCATTATCTGCCCATGACGCGATTGCCGCAGCCGATCTTTTCTGCACCGGGGATCCCCTGGCTGACGAATTAGAAGATATGTCCCGGTTCGCATGTGCCGTAGTCCAACCTTGTTCAGAGCCAACACCCGTTGTGCCATCGGACCGAGCGAAACCAGACTCGGTCGACGAGGCGTGGGCAAAAGTTTGCCCCAACAACAAAACAATGGATACGGGCAGCCCGTCGGCACTTTTTTACGACCGCTCAACGAATGAGAATCCAATCCCATTCGCTAGCGTGCCCATGACCGTAAACGAGCGGCTTGCACTCGCTGACGCCAACAAGCTTGCTACCGATCAAGATCGGTCGAATTCGGCGACACCATTTGACCCGTATCTTTCTGTACCGGCGACGGTCGTCTCCGAGAAGTCGGAAACAGCGACGCTCATTTTCGCAACCCGAACACATTCGCCAACTGCGGACGTCACTATTCCGTCCGCTTCGCCGGCTTCCGAAGCATCCTTACAGGTTAGTCCGAGACCAGAAGGAGACGTAGCGAGCGGCGAAACCAAATCGCGTAGTTCCACGAAGATTACGACTGATCCGGATGTGTACCCGGACACGGACTCCGTACCGAATGGACCGGTGGCGTCGCAGGGTCGCGCATTGATTGATCGAGAGATTGCCGTTTTGCCACTCAGCGAGACTCAAGACGCCGATGACCCCCGAATTCGGGAACGACTCGATTCGATGTCGAGTGGCTTGGTCAAGTCTACGGAGCTTGCGCTTCCCGACGCAGAAACTAGTGTCTCCCGACCGAGAGAAACGGCGAGCGCCAAACCGATCCTCGACGATCGGCGAGGTTATTTTCACGTCAACTCCGACTCGAATGGGCTGGTCAGGTCTTCAGAACCTGCATCGTACGAAAAAGAAACCAGCGGGTTACTCCGCAGGATAGTGCCGTGGGCGACTGAGCCGCGTCTTCATGCTCAGCCGAACTCCGCATCGGACGAACGAGTCAAGCCTTCGGAGCTTGAGAGAGAAACTGGCTTTCTACCTCTCAGGGTAACGGCTAACGCAATTAAGCCGCGTGTCCAACCACTCTTGGACTCCGAATCGAAAGGACTGTTCAGAATTCAGGATCCTGCATTGATCGAAAAGGAAGTCAAAGTTTTAGGACTGAGGCAAACGAACTCAGGGGATGAACGAGCGGCTTCGGCTCTAGGCGTCACGAAACCTGACGGCGTGACTGTGGCGAATCGAGTGGAGTTTCATGCACCGGCCCGACCAAGCGCTGCGGATCAGATTGCCGATCAGATGCTGACTCGTCTTGAGATTGATCGCCAGTCGCGACAGACCTTTTTCACCATCCGACTCGATCCGCCGGAACTAGGAACGATTCGGGTCCGTCTCGCCATGTCCGAGAATACTATTACGGCGCACCTGATGGCCGCTGATTCGGCTACTTGTCAGCTTCTGGAAAATCTGATGCCGACTCTACGCACAAAGCTGAGCGACAGCGGATTGGCACTCGGCACTTTCGACGTAACTCAGGGGCGAGAAGATTTTGATACCGAATCTAGGCGCAAGCGACAGGGTGGACGCAGTGGCAGTTCGTCGAGTGACCATCAAGCTGCAGCAGTAGGACGGTCTTTCACTCGAACGGTTGCCAGAGGTATGATCGACGTTCTTGCGTGACGTCGAAAATACGAATTAATCTAAAGGATTGATGGAACTATGGAAACGAGTGCAATTAGAGCGGCGGGAGCATCGAGCGTTCACCACGCCCGAGATTGCAAGGCTAGGCCGCCAAACCGCGCTTGGATTGGCGGCAGCCCATGAATTGCGCCTTTTGCACCGCGACATCAAGCCCGCCAACCTTCTCATCGAAAAGAACACTCAGCAAGTTCGCATTACCGATTTTGGCTTGGCGTGTGCTATGGACGGAGACTTTCAGCTTACGCAGAAGGGTTTATTAGTGGGTACTCCCAATTTCATGTCGCCCGAACAAGTGGATGGTAAGTCCCTCACCTCCGCATCCGACCTTTTTGGTTTGGGAAGTGTGCTCTATACGGCTTGCACCCGTCGCCTTCCGTTTCATGCGGATACGATGTTAGGATTGCTTCACGCGGTGGCAGAGAAAACTCCCACGCCCATTCGAGTATTGAATCCCGACATTCCCACTGAACTGATCCAGTTAATCGAGCAACTGCACGCCAAGAACCCAACGGAACGGCCGGAGTCGGCCGCGTTAGTGGCCGAGTATTTGAAGACCTGGTGCAAATAGAGATTCCACGGCGGTTGAGATCACCGCGCGCGTAACAAGAAGTATCGACTCGGGAGTAGTGTGACAAAGTGCGCCGGGGCTTTCACTCGGATCCGTCGGGATCAATATGCTGACCGAGAACGGACGCGGCGCCGATGGCGACTTGATCAACACCGTAACGGACTCTGGTTCCTTCATCCTAGTCAGTCTACCTCGTTGGCTTAGCTGGCAGCAGCTTGCAGCGATGCATTACTGAACGTCTTGTTCACATTGGTTCCTACTGCCGTAATGGCGACAAAGCAGACCAGAACAATCGAGGCGAGCATGACCGCGTACTCGACGGCGGTAGGGCCATCTTCCTCCTGAACGAAACGGACGACGCAGTCAATGAACGTTCGCATGCGCAAGACTCCTTCAAAATAGGATTGGGTTCGGGCAGTATCGAGGGCGGTTCTTGGTAGGGCGAACTGGCGGCTCCTCATAAGGAATAGTCGATAATCGACGTCGGCTCCGCCAGTGAATGGTACCGCACGGCCCACGAATTGATGCCAATCGTCCACAAGCGCCGAGTTTCAATCGAATCGAAGGAAACTACCTCGGCACAGGTGCTGGTGGCAGCATGCCTGCCTCAAACAGACGGGGAGTGATGACGGATCTTGGTTCCACTGAATCGAAGTGCCTCTTTTCGGGGCGCAGGCTAAAAGGGGTGTCGCCACATCGTAGCCGGCCGCATTTGAGCCTTTACGGAAAAACGGGTATTGCATGGGCCGTTTGCACGTGATTCCGGTTCTCATACCAGGCGATCTTGTCATCGTCAAAGGACGCGGACAAGGCATCCAGGTCGCCATCACGATCCACGTCCGTAGCGATTACGGCACGGGCCAGATTTGCGTTCGTTGTGATGGTGTGAGGCGTGAAGGAGGGATTGCTGCCGCCCCCATTCTTGTACCAGGCGATCTTGTTGTCGAAATAGGAAGCGGACAAGACATCGGTCTTCCCGTCGGCGTTGATGTCGGCCGCAAACACGTCCGTGGGGTAATCGGTGAAGGTTGTGGTAATGATGCGCGTGGTAAAGACGCCGGTGTTGCCGATGTTCTCGTACCAAGCGATTTTGTTATCGCCACCCGACGCAGAGAGGACATCAATGTAGCCGTCGCCGTTCACATCGGCGGCCGCCACGCTCGAGGCATTCAGCGCGGCCGTCGTAATGGTTTGTGCAGTGAATACTTGGCTGCCGTTGTTCTTGTACCAGGCGATCTTGTGGTCAAAGTTGGACGCCGATAGCACATCCACGTCGCCATCGCCATCCAGGTCGGCCGTCGCCACGGCCATGGCGCCATTCGCTGCCGTGCTGATGACGCGCGTGGTGAAACTCCCGAGGCCGGTGTTCTCGTACCAGGCGATTTTCGAGTCAAAAAAGGAGGCGGACAGGGCATCGATATCGCCGTCCCTATCGACGTCCGCGGCATACACGCTTTTCGCACCCATAGCCGTAGTGCTGATGGTGTGCGGCGTGAAGCTCTGGCTGCCATCGTTCCTGTACCAAGCGATCTTTTTGTCTTGTTGGGAGGCAGAGAGGACGTCCGTGTCGCCGTCGCCATCGATGTCGGCGGCAAACACGCTTGTGGCGCCCATAGCCGCAGTTGATATGGTGCGCGCTGTGAAGCTCTCGTTGCCGATGTTCTCGTACCAAGCGATCTTATTGTCGTAATAGGACGCGGAGAGTACATCCGTGTCGCCGTCGCGATCGATGTCCGCGGCGAACACGTCAAAAGCGCCGTTGGCGGCGGTGGAAATGGTGTGAGAGTTGAAGCACCCGCAGGGCGCGGGAATTCCGTGAAGCTTCGTCACGAAGGCATCATAGTCGCCGCCCGCTGCGTATGTGGTGTCGAAGGCCGTCGGACTTGTCGGAAAATTACTGGAAGTGGTGTCGCCTGTCACATAGATGCCGCCCTTGTCGTCTACCGCAACGCCATACGCATGCTCGTTGACTAATCCGCCCACATAGGTTGAATAGACAAGCGCGGAACCCGACGCATTCAGCCTGGTCACGAACGCGTCTGCGAAGGCGTTGTGGGTCTTATCGAAAGCGTCTGGGGTGTTGGGAAAATTCGACGAATTCGTGAAACCGGCGACAAAGGCATTGCCGCCGGCATCCACCCGAATGTCATACCCCGACTCGACTTGAGTCCCGCCAAGATAGGTCGAATAGACAGGCGCCGAGCCGGCAGCGTTCAGCTTGAAAACATAGGCGTCGTAGATACCGCTCCCTGAAGTATCGAAAGCGCCCGATGTAACAGGAAACTCCCCGGACGAAGTCGACCCCGTGATGTAGGCATTGCCGCTGGCGTCGATGTCGAGTCCATTCCCAGAGTCGCTCCCGATGCCTCCTAAGTAGGTCGAGTATAGAAGTGCTGAGCCGGCGGCGTTTAGTTTGGTGACGACGGCATCTAACCCCCCATTCATGGTTGTGTCGAAGGCGCCGGTTGTGGTGGGGAAGTTGCCTGAATTCGTGTATCCGCTCACGTAGGCGTTCTGAGAAGCATCTATCGCAATGCCCGTCCCTTGATCGATGTCCAAACCGCCGAGGAAAGTGGAATAGTCGAGGTCAAAAACAGAAGAAATCAAAGTGACCTTGGTTACAAAGGCGTCGCCGCCGCTTATGCTATTAAAAGTGGTATCAAAAGCGCCGGGCGTCGTTGGAAAATTCGACGATTGAGTTTCCCCGGTAACGAAGGCCTCCGAGTTGCTATTTATGGCAATCGCGGTGCCCACTTCGCTGCTTGAGCCTCCGAGAAACGTGGAGTAATTCAGTCCTGAGCCAAACGGATTCAACTTAGCCACGAAGGCGTCGCTGGCCCCGTTGTGCGTGGTATCGAAGGAAAAACCGATTACGGGGAAGTTCGTGGAATGCGTGGAACCCGTCAAGTAAGCGTTGCCGGAGCCATCGACAGCGAGCGCGGCGCCCTGGTCGAAACTGGATCCGCCTACGAAGGTTGAGTAGACAATCCCAGTGCCTGCGCTATTGAGCTTGGTGACGAAGGCGTCAATGGAACCGCCGTTATGCGACGTGTCAAAAGAACCCGGCTTTGTTGGAAAGGTGGTCGAGTGAGTGGATCCCGTAACGTAGGCATTGCCGCTGGCGTCCACGGCAATCCCGTTGGCAACGTCATCCAGAGAGCCGCCGAGAAACGTCGAGTATCCGAGCACCATGGGGTCAATTACGAGCGGCAGGCGGGAGTCGTGGCTGCCGATATCGAAGCGCACGGTATCACCTTCTACGACGTAGCCGCTCGCCACTTCTTGGCGCGAATTGCCGACCTCCTGATACGTGAACGGCTTCTGCTGGAACGACATCGCCTGCGGCGGTATGGACGATCAGATCGCCTTGCGGATTGATTTCCAAGCCGTCGGCGCCGGCGAAGTTCAAAGCAATCGCATTGGGATCGGCGCCCGGGGAAACTATGAAATCGTACTCGAGTTGTTGGTTCTTCCCGTAGTAGGCGAGGTCGATGCCAGGATAGACGTCGTCGTAATCTACTCGGCCGAAGCTGGCGATGTCGGTTTGCCATTCGTTCGGGTCGTTGCCGATGAAGTAATTGGTTATGCCAGGGAGTTTATCGGCGGCCGACGGTTGTGCAGCCGGATTCGCGCCGACGATCTCCATGTAAAGGGCGACGGATTTTTCCGATCCGGAAGCGTGAGCGACGGGTGCGATTGACGGGCGCCCAGGGTCTGTCGCTAACGTTTCCGCCCCTGACATTGCTGACATCGCAAATACAGCCGCCGTCGGCGTCAGAAACACCGTCGCGCCGCCAGACCGGGAGACAAAATCGACCCGGTCATCAACCTGGCCGACATTCTGCTCGAAGCTCAACGGGAGTTTGCCGTAGTTGTCGAGGATTTCAGATTGGTTCGCCTCGGTCGGTGTTAGTGAGTTCGGCGTTTCGGTTGCCGTGACGGCGTTGGCTGCGTAGGGTGCATTGAAATGCGCGCTACCGGCAACTACCGACGATGACATGGTCCTTTGTACCGGGGCCGCCAATCCGGCGAACGACTCTCCAGATGCCCAGTTCATGGCGGCCATGTTCGCCGCTGAAATCATTCTCCGCGGACCTGTGCGCTGATTGTTAGTATCCAGCATCGAATTCTCACGAGGTCGCAGGACCTCTTCCGTTGCCGCAGCTTGGGAGGCCACCTTCACGGCCTGAGCTGGCTGGAGGATTTCGCCAACTAATTTCGGTTCCTCTTCGAAGCGTAACGCCGCCTCTGCCTTTTCAAGCTCCTTGGCATCCATGTCCAACGTCGGCCCGGACCCGCCGAGGATCAGGGTCCAGAGCATGTCTCCCGGCGGCAGCCGCCGTTCCAGAGACTCGAGGATCGGGCGATACCAAAGCGGCCGGCGCGAACGGGCCACACGACTGCGGAATGCTGACGAGTGTTTCACGATGGGTCTCCGGAAAAAGAGTATGTGGAAGTTCCACGTAGCGAGCTTTGGCACACTTCCGACACGGCCGCGTGGCGTTTAGGAAAGGCCGTGCATCGGGCTTGCTTGATAACAATGCGTAAAAATTGGCCGAGCCCAATCAAGAAAATTGCAGTAATTCGGAGATGGCAAGAGAAGAGTTGTCAAACGCCGATGGCGCGATCATTCGCCGTTCGGCTACGTTGCGCGTTTCGCCTATGCGTCCGCTTCAATGATCCGAAAAACGAGCCGACCCGCTCAGAGAATTTTGAGGGAGTTGATCGTTGTTGTTAGTGAGAGCAAAACTCGGGGCCGATTCGACTGGGGTGGATTTATTTCTGCCGCGCCTTTTCCGCGTCCAGCTCTTTTCGCCAGCGGGCGGCCTCGGCTTCCTTGCCCCATCCCTCATAAAGCTCAACGAGCCGCTCCGAGGCCTCGATGAGGGGACTCTTGGTTGGCTTGGATGCCCTGGATGGTTTAAGGATCGAGGCTTCGCGGGACTTCATACCCTGGTAACCTTGAAGCAAGAGCGGCTCGGCGTCGGCATACCTTTTTTGACCCGATAAGGCGGCGCCGAGAAGTGATTGTGCATGGAATGTTCCCCAGGCATCCGGTTCCTTCTGCCGACCGATTTCTAAGGACTCCTGCGCGACTGCCTCCGCGTCCGCCCACTTTTTCTGATGCAAAAGATTGGCGGCGAGCGATGCGAGTTCTGCGGCATAGGCTACGGAACCAGGACCCGATTTCTCCTTCACGACGGCGAGCCATTTACGCCGCCAGATTTCCGCCTGATCGTATCGCTTGATTTTCTCGTAGCGATCGATGAGGTTACTAACATGTCTTCCCGCCAACGCATGGTCGAATTTGCGTTTTTCGACGCCCTGCGCGACTTGTTCCAGCATGGAGATCGCTTCCTCTTGCTTCCCGGCAGCTTCGTGAGTCAAGGCAATGTTACTCATGGTGGTTAACATGTGGGGATGATCGGGGCCATGATTTTCCCTGACAATTCGGAGTGCATCTTCGAGTCGTGAATACGCCAAATCAAGTTTCTTGGCCCCTCGGTAGGCAATGCTGAGGTTGTTTAGGGTAGTGATGTGTTGAGGGTGGTCAGGACCAAACCGTATCTGTTTAAGTTTGTGCGTTTCTTCGAGTACCGATATGGCCAAGTCGACCTGTTTTGCGTGAAGATAGGCCAAACCGAGATTGTTCATCGTGTTGAGCGTACGAGCATCATCCGGCGCCAGCGTCTCCCTTCGGAGCCGGAGCGCTTCCTCCAGCAGTGGTATCGCCAAGTCCGTTTGGTCGGCTAATCGGTACTGCGCGGCAAGGCTCCCCATGCAAGTAATCGTTTCCGTATGATTAGGTCCCAATTTGGCTTTCATGAGGGGGAGAGTTTCTTCCAAGATTGCCCGAGCCAAGTCATGTTTTCCGGCGCTGTAATAGGCACTGCCGAGGCCGCTCATCGTTTTGAGTGTTTCAAGATGGTCCGGACCTAGATGTGTGATGAAAGTCGCCCGGGCTTTGTTATAAAGGCCGATTGCCTTTTCGTGAGAACCCATCGCATCAAGAGCCTGTGCCAACCTTTTCTGCATCCCCGCAACTACTAGCGGATCGCCGACGGTTTCCTCTTCGATTTGGCTGGCCGCCTCTTCGAGCCGCTCGGTTAGCAAGAGCCGAAGCGGCTTTTGTTCGGTTTCCAGTCCGGGAGTCAAATTCCTAAAGATTGCTGTGAGGATCTCGTTCCCCTTCTCGATCTGGGTCAACCGCTTCTCGGCCGACTCCTTGGCTTGCCGTTCGGCTTTTTCCGCCACCGTCGCCCGTACCGCCTGCCAGGTACTTATGATGGCGCCAGCGGCAAGGAGTATGACAAATGCAGCCGTCGCCCAGATAACCGTGCGGTGCTTCCGCGCGAACTTGCGCAACTTGTAAGTGGCAGACGGCGGCCCCGCTTCAAGTGGCTCATTGTTCAAAAATCGTTGAATGTCTCGGGCGAGTCCGTTGGCCGTCTCATACCGCCGCGTTCGTTCCTTTTCCAAGCACTTCATGACAATCCAATCGAGTTCGCCACGGACCTCCTTCGTCAATCGGCTCGGTTCTAGCTTTCGTAAAGCTGAGATCGACGCCAGCGAATCGCTCGATTCACCCAGGCGGGTGCTGGGTGTCGGTGGCTCTTCTTCACGAATAAGTCGTAAGATCTCGGTCAGCGCCGCTTCTTTTGTCCGGTGCTTCGTCAGCGGCGTTGTGCCTGTTAATAGCTCATAAAGCAGTACGCCCAGCCCGTAAATGTCGGCTCGAGTATCGATATCCAGTGCGTTGAACTCCGCTTGCTCCGGGCTCATGTATTCCAATGTTCCGACGATACCGCCGAAATTCGTAACCAGCGTCCGCTCCGTGAGCTGTTGTCCTAATGCCTTGGCCACGCCGAAGTCGATCACCTTGGGCACCGGTCGGCCGTCGTACGCGGCCACAAGGACATTCGAGGGCTTGATGTCTCGATGGATAATTCCTTTCTGATGCGCGTGTTGCACGGCTTCGCAAACCGGAACAAACAAGGCGAGGCGTTCGCGCGGTGAAAGTTGCTGCTCGTCGCAGTACTTGGTGATGGGAATGCCTTTGACCAGCTCCATGACGAAGTACGGGCGGCCTGTCGCGGTCTCTCCGCCATCGAAGACTTGGGCGATGTTGGGGTGATTCATCAAAGCCAAGGCCTGACGTTCCGCCTCGAAGCGGGCCACGACCTGGGCTGTGTCCATGCCAGGTTTGAGCACCTTCAGAGCGACCTGGCGGCGGACGGGTTGGCGTTGCTCGGCCACGAAGACCGTGCCGAAGCCGCCTTCGCCGATCTGTTCCACCAGTTTGTAAGGGCCGATGACCGTGCCCGGCCGTTCCCGCGGTGCGGTTTCAGTGGTGATTTCAGGGCCGCGAACCGCCAGGCGTTCGAAGAAGCCGCTGGCGCGGACGTGGCTTTCGATCAGCTCCTCAACTTCTCTTCGTAGTTCCGCATCCCCGCCGCAGGCCCGTTCGACGAATTGGCGCCGCTCGGCCTCCGACTCGATTTCCAAGGCGTCGGCTAGAATCGATTCGATTTGGTCGGAACGGTCCATGATCGAAGGCCTGTCTCACAATCACCCACTATCAATGCGAAAAAACACGTCGGCGCCGCTCAACGAATTTCGAATGAATTTGCGGCTGCACGAAGGATTCAACGTCCCTCGATCTTGCGGTACAGCCAAGATCGTGCGTAAACCCAATGGCGCCTGACAGTCGCTTCGGAGATGCCCATTGCCTTGGCTATGTCGGGAACCGACAGGCCCGCAAAGCAGCGCAGCTTTACCACGCGTGTCCTCATGGGTTCTAGGACCTCAAACTTCTGAAGCGCTTCATCCAAGGCGAGGAGATCGGTCGCCGGCATATCCTCGGAGGTCGGTTGAAACTCGGCTTCGGCAAGCCCGACGCGGCGCGCACCCCCGCCGCGCTTTTGGCTGTGTTTACGGCGGGCTTGTTCGACAAGGATTCGACGCATCGCCTCAGCGGCCGCCGCAAAGAAGTGTCCCCGGCTATCCCAGCGCTGCACATCCTCGACGTTCACCAGCCGAAGGTATGCCTCGTGTACCAGGGCGGTTGCTTGCAGAGTCTGCCCCGGCCGCTCTTGCGCGATTTTGTCAGCCGCCAGCCGCCGCAGCTCCTCATAGACGAGAGGCAGTAGTTCTTCGCTCGCGTGGTGGTCCCCTTTCTCGATGGCCGACAGGATGCGAGTCACGTCGTGCATGCGATTAGAGTAACCTCCGAAAGACCGAGCAGCAAGCAATTCGCGCCTTCTCTCGCCCTCTCTGAGTTCCAATTTTGTTGATTGGGATCGGCTCGATTTTACGCATTGATTTCCAACGACAGAAGCGACACAGGTTTCCAACCCATTTCAGTACCCAAGAAAGGAGGTTCCAAATGGAACCACGCAAACACGAGCGGCAAACGCCGCAAATGATGCCAGCCCATAGGCAGGCGCCAAAACCGAAGCTCCAAATCGTCAAGCTCGAAGAGCGGATCGCACCAAAGCTCTCCGCCAACCACAGCGAGACGTTCTTGCGTGCTTCACGGTAACGATCCCTCCGAAATCCATGGCGGCAAGCAGACATGTGCTGTTTAGGCAAAGAAACCCTGTGTCGTCGTAAGGCCCGGCAGCGGCGTGTCTGCCTGTTGACGGAAACGGCCGAGGTAGAGCGCGATCGGGGACATTATCGGAAGGCGGAGTCGCTTCTAAAACGGGCGCTCGCCATTGCGGTGAAGTCTGACGAGCGTGATGACCTTGTGGTCGCCACATTATTCAACAACCTGGCGGTGGTGCACAAGTACCAGGGGCGGTTCGCGGAAGCAAGCCGCCTCTACCGCCGGGCATTGCCCATTCTGCAAAACGCGCTCGGCTCCGATCATCCCGAAATCGCATCCGTCTACCACAACCTGGGCGGATTGGAGCACGCCCGCGGGCGCTTTGCCAAGGGTGAGCCGTTCTCCCGGCGTTCGGTGGCTATTCGCGAAAAGGCGTTGGGTCCGGACCATCCCGACGTCGCCGCCGACCTGGCTGCCTTGGCCGCAATTCTCGTCGAGAGGGGGAAGTATAGCGAAGCGGAGTCGATGTACCGCCGGGCCTTGTCCCTATTTGAGCGTGTCTTCGGTCCCGAGCACTATGAAGTCGCGGTCAACCTCAACAATCTGGCGGCACTCTTTCAGGCCAAGGGAGATTTCGTGAAGGCCGGGAGGCTCTACCGCCGCGCCTTGGCTTTGAAGGAAAAACTCTTAGGCCCTGCACATCCCGACACGGCCCTCACCCTGAACAACCTTGCCGTGCTTTGCAACGCCCAAGGGAAACACAAGGAAGCGGAAGCGTTATACCAGCGGGCAATGCAAATCTTCGAGCGGGTCCTGGGCAAGCGGCACCCGCGGAGCATCGTTTGCCGCGAGAATCTTGCGGCCCTTATGCGAGATTGATCCCATGGCCGTCGTCACACTATTGCCGGCTCGACGGCCCGACTTGGTAATCAAGCCGCTTGGGGACGACGGCAGATACGTCGTCAAGGATTCCCACACGGGCGAATTCTTCCAACTCGGTCAACGAGAGCACTTTTTGCTGACCAACCTTGACGGCGTGCAGATGGTGGACGACGTCTGTGCGGGGTATGAAGCGCGATTTGGTGAGTCGCTTCCGCCGGGTGAACTCGATGCGTTCGTTGACGTGCTACGGGCCCAGGGGTTATTGGAACCCACCGCCAAAGTCCCGACCGCGGCGCAGTCACTTCCGGGTACGACCCAACCGGGCGCGAAAAGTATCCTGCATTGGCGCACGAGCCTTTGGGACCCGGATCGTTTTTTCACCTGGCTAGCGCCGCGGATCTGGTTCTTCTGGACGCCCGCCTTCGTGATCCTCTCTGCCGCCAGTGTGCTGCTGGCCGTCCTCGTACTCTGGGCGAACCGACAAGAGCTGGCCAGCACATTCGTTGATGCGTTGCGGTGGGAAATCGCCATCCTGGCTTGGCTCACGATATTCTTCGTGACGCTGCTACACGAGTGCGCCCACGGCCTGACGTGTAAGCATTACGGTGGCGAAGTACGCGAAATTGGTTTCTTAATGATGTACCTCCTCCCGTGTTTCTACTGCAATGTGTCCGACGCGTGGCTATTCAAGGAACGGTCGAAACGCTTATGGGTGACGTTCGCCGGCGGCTACTTCGAGCTGTTCTTGTGGGCGTTGGCCGTTTTCGCTTGGAGAGCGACGCTGCCCGGCACGTTTCTCCACTACCTTGCATTCACCGTCCTGTCGGTGTGCGGCCTTCAAACGTTGTTCAACTTCAACCCGCTCATGAAGTTGGACGGTTACTATTTGCTCAGCGATTGGTTGGAAATCCCGAACCTGCAAGGACGTGCCCTGGATTCCTTCAAAGGCCGGCTTCGCTGGCTGCTCTGGGGCGCGCAGCGGCCCGAATCAAAACCACGTGAGCGGTTGCTCTTAGGCTTCGGCACGGCCACATGGATTTATTCGCTGGTGTTTCTTGGCCTGACGCTTGCGATGTTGTTTCGATTCGTCGGAACCCATTGGGGCTGGGCGGGAATAGGCGTTATCGGCGTTGTCGGCCTCGTCGCCACGCGCTCCTTGTTTCACGATTTTTCCGCTGGGGAGGTAACGAACATGATTCGGCAACGTCACAAACGGAAGTTCGTTTGGCTGCTCGTTTTTGGCGCCGTAATGGCCGTGCTGTACTCGGTCGAAATCGAAGACTGGGCCAGTGGTTCCTTCCAGGTGCGCGCCCTGACGCGGACGGAATTGCGCACCCCGTCGCGGGATTTCTCCGCGAGATCTATTCCGACGAAGGAGACGTGGTTTCGCCGGGAGCATCTGTCGCTCGACTCGAAATACCCGATCTTTCGAGCAAACTTGCACAAAAACAAGCCGAGATCGGTGAGGCCGAGGCCAAGCTTCGCCTTCTTGAGTTGGGGCCGCGCCCAGAGGAGATCGTGGAGCAGCGCCGCCGCGTGGAACGGGCGGAGGCGTGGCACGATCTAGCCCGGAAAGATATGGCCCGGCTTCGGGAAGTGTGCGAAAAGGAACTGGCCCGGATGGACATGTTGATTGCTCAGTGCCAAGCCGATGCCAAGGCAGCACGTGACTCCGTGCAGCGCGCCAAGGCCCTCTCCGGAGGCGCCCTTTCCGCGGAGCAACTGCAGGAGGCGGAGCGGCGCTACCATGTATGTCAAGCCTTGTTAGGTCAGGCACAGGCCGAGAGGAACGTCCGTGTTGCGAAGGGGACGATTGAGGCCGAGACGGAGATTGCCCGGCGCGAAAAGGAGTTGGCTGACGTACGCGCCACACTGGTGCTTTTGGAAGCCGGTCCGCGGGCTTTAGAAGTCGAAGCGGTGCGGGCGAATCTGGCACGGCTTCAGGAGGAAACGCAGTATCTCGACAAACTCCAGAATAAGCTGTCGATTCACAGCCACCTGGCCGGCGTCGTGACCACGCCGCGCCTGAAGGAGAAAGCGGGTCAGTATGTGCGCGAAGGCGACCTGATTTGCGTGATTGAAGAACCTGCATCGTTGGCCGTTGAAATCACGGTTGCGGAGCAATTCACCACTCGGCTTCGCGCAGGCCAGGCGGTCGCCTTGCGACCGAGGGCCCTGTCGTTCGCGACGTTGCATACCCAAGTGACGCGCATTGCCCCCATTGCCGATCCCGGCGAGGCCCAAAGCACTCTCGCCGTTCATTGCCGCGTTGACAAGGACGCATCCGAACTCCGCCCGGGAATGACTGGTCATGCCCGCATCTATACCGGTCCGCGTCCGCTCGGGACGATCATTGCCGAGCGTGCGCTGTGTTGGGTGCGCACCGAGCTATGGTGGTGGTAGTCGGCTCGTGGCGGGAAAAGATGCGTCGCGAGCCGCCGCTGGCTGCACTGGAGGCGTTGCGGGCTCCTGCCTATGTGGGGCCGGCGCGCGCGACGACCGTGTGCCGCTCAAAAGCATTGTGCATCACATCGGCGAGGCGCGCCGGCTCGGCAAGCCGCTCTGTGTTCGCCTTGGCATTGGTGGGCCCGCTCATCGCCGCCGATCACTCCGGCAATCTGCGCCGATGAAACCTATGCCGCTCGAGCCTAGCCACTTCGGCTGAACACGAGCGGCGCAGGAGCCATCGGTGCTAATTGGAATGCAGGTTTTCTTACGGATACGAACCTATAGGTGCAGTTTCGTTGCAAGTCGCAGGACACGCGATGCAAAGCACGAAATACCGACTGAGGTTTTGTCGGCAAACCAGGAGACAATATGACAATCATCGAAACAAATCGCTCGAACCGAAACGAGGGAGTGGGCGATACGTGCGGAGACCCGAATGAAGTACAACGCAAGCTGGTGAAACTGTTAGGGCGGTTGTTAGCGCAGAGGTGGTGGGCTGAGTATCAGCGAGCGACGCTGGATCCTGCCTCGCCGGAGCCGAACGTAGGGTTGAATACCTCCGATTGAGATCACGCATGAACTTGAATGCAGTTCGTACAATTGCACTTAAGACTTTTTCTCCCAGTAGCCCATGTGACGAGCGTGTGCCATGAAAGTAGGAGAACTATGCCGGCGCCTTTCAGTGCCCTATCGGCATGTTCGATATGTCCTTGAAGAGGGACTGCTACCCCGCGGCGTCAAGGTTTCGCCCGATCGGGGTCATCACCGTGATTTGGAGCCGGCACAGGCGTTCTGGTTGGGCATGGTTCTCCGACTAAAAACATCTGGAGTGAAGACACCGCTAGCAGTGCGCATGGCTGATTTCGCGCGAAGTGCCATGCAGGGTATGACCCAGCTTAGTTGGGAACCCAGGTTTGCACCGTTACACGGCGAGTTCAAAACGTCGTACCAGTGGTTCGTCGACGTAGGAGATCTCAAGGTCGTCCCGCTGGGGACCACTGCCAACCCAAGCGGCTCGGAGCAGCTTCACTATTTCGACTGGCATCCGCTGAAGGGTAAGCAGGCGCCGGTGAAAGTAACGCCAGTCGTTATCCTACGGATTGATCTGGCCGAACTTGCTCGACCCTTGAGTGATGAGACATCCCGATCCACCGCGGAAATCGCCTCATTGTCCTCCGACCCGTCGTACGCTGCGTGATTTCCTCCGATTTTGACTTGCGACCAGGTGGCTGACCTGCTGCAGGTGCCTAAGGGCACCATTTACGACTGGTCCAGCTGCGGCCGGTTTGCGGGCTGCGCCCGCTGTAGTGGTCTACCGACCTTTGCACCTTTGCACGCACATTCGTTCAGTTCAAAGGCCCAGCGCCGAAACTTCGGCGCTACGCAAATTTTCCAATTGTTAGTTCGTGATTGACCGAGGCGCTTCCCGCGATTCTCTGCGCCGATAAGATACGTCGGCCAGCAAGCCAACCTGACACGAGTTCTGTCATGCCCAAAGCCTCACGCGGTTCGCGGACGCCGCTGCCCAAGCAATGGGCGCGTTCCGTGCAGGCAGCCATGCTCCAAGTCATGTCGCTGGCCCATTTCGCCCTCGTGACCACCCGAAGTTGGGCCACCAGCAGCAGCAACCAACGCGTTCGCTTGGCCGCGCGCGTCGATCAACGGGAACATGAAATTCGACTCCTTCGCGAAGAAGGTCGGATCAAGGACGCTCGCCTGACTCGAATCCCTCCGGCGCAACGGCCTCATTATCTTCCCTCCGAACGTCTCGCCATCCTCCAGTTGCGTGCGGCCCGTGGCTGGTCGTTGGCTCAAACCGCACGCGTCTTCCATCTCACTACACCGACGATAATGTCTTGGATGAAACGCCTCGATGAAGAGGGACCAAAGACATTGCTGCAAACTCATCCACCGGTGAACAAGTTCCCGGATTTCATCCGCGCGCTCGTGCAGCGTTTGCACGTCTTGTGCCCCCGACTGGGCAAAGTCAAAACGGCCCAGATCTTGGCCCGAGCCGGATTGCACCTGGCAGCGAGCACGGTCGGTCGCATGCGTCGAGAGCCACCGGCACTTCGACCGAACGGTTTTCCCCAAACCATGCCATCGTCCCGCCGAGTCACCGCACGATACCCCGATCACGTCTGGCACGTCGATCTCACCACAGTGCCGACATCGGCAGGCTTCTGGACGTCGTGGTCGCCGTTGGCGTTGCCGCAGCGCTGGCCGTTCTGTTGGTGGCTGGCGGTGATCATGGATCGTTTTTCCCGTCGCGTGCATGGCTTGGCCATCTTTGCTCAGCCGCCGACGGCGAAACAGATGCGGGACATCCTTCGGCGTATGGTGTCCCGTCTCGGCAAAGCGCCTCGGCATTTGATTACCGATCAGGGCAAGCAGTTCAGCGGAGAAGCTTTTTCCGAATGGTGCCGTCGCCGCGGGATCCGGCAGCGCTTCGGCGCGGTTGGAAAGCAAGGCAGCCTTGCGGTGGTCGAACGCATGATTCGAACTGTCAAGCAAGAATGCGTACATGCCTTGCCGATAGTCGCCTTGCAGCGGCGAAGTCTTGAGCGAGAGTTGCGACTCTTTTTGGACTGGTATCATGCCGATCGTCCGCACACGGCAATCAAAGGGGCGACGCCGGATGAGATCTATTACGGCACGCGTCCGGCTTGTCGCCGTCCTCGTTTCGAGCCGCGTTCAGGATGGCCCCGAGCGTCGCCGTGTGCGCAGCCGCGGGTACTCGTCAAAGGTCAACCGGGCGCGAAACTTGAACTCTGCGTTGACTTCCGGTCTGGCCGTCGACATCTTCCGCGCGTGATGGTGACTCGCGCGGCCTAAGGCGGACGTGCGAATGAATTCTCGTGTGCGCTTCCTCTGCGCCATGCATCGACGAATTCTCGGAACAAAGCAAAAACTAGCGAGGATTTCAGTGAACGCGTGTGCGCAAATCTCGGTGGGCCCGTACACCCAAAAACCAAGCAACGATATACTGAGGCCCAAATGCACGCGGATATCAGGGGCTTATGCGAACAGATATTCGACGGAGTAGTGGGGACCAACCATAGTAAGGCGACCATACGAAAGCTGCGAGAGGCCTTTGTCACCATCATGTCAACCGAGCTGCGGCAGTGCGTAACGCTAACCATCAAACGCATAGACGACGTGTACATGGACCTCATCAAGGAAGCAAGCCGTACCACGACACCCACCAAAAACAAGCCACAACCCAAGGCCCTAGCCGCAGGAGGAAGGACCTGGGCCAGGCCCGCCCATTAGATCATGAGTCTGCTGCAACTAAAATTCACCGTATGCGCACAGACTAATCGACGAATATCAAGCCGGCAAGTCACTCAGCTTCGAAATAGAATAGCGCACGACAAACGCCTTTCAAAACTCGATGGCCGCGGCGGGCGACGGGACAGACAATAGTCCACGCGCTTCCAAAAGCTCCAGCGTCGGCCGCCAGATTTTGACGCGGCGAGGAACGTCGAGGCGCTCCAACTTGGACCGGAGCGTGCGCACGCTGAGAAATGGACGCGCCATGAATGTTTCCCCTCTTTTCGGTGTGAGTTCGTCGCTACCTACACAAGCGCCTTTCGTGGCTACGTTGTCTCACAAGAAATGGAAAATGGGGCGAAAGGCAGGCAACCCTGCCTGCAGGACTGGGTTCGTCAGGCCTGGGCGGAGCGGCGCGATTCGCCGCTCCACGGCTTGATTGGATAGCATTCGGCGGTTTACCGCGTGACTTCGGCCGCCAAAACGGGGCCTCCGAGCGGGTCGGTAAACACGGAATCAACAGCGATCGGCGACGCCACGAGACGGCGACGAGTCGACTTTTCCCCTGAAAGCGTCGTCAGCTCCGGATCTCGGATTGGCGGCGCAGGAAGCGGCGGCGGGTTCAGGACGATGGGTGTCGGCGGCGGGGTTGGGTCTGAGGAAGGTAGTTCGACACCGAACTTCGACGTGGTGGCCCCGGACACCGGTGAGAACTCGCCGTAGCCCGAGATGTTGTAGCCGCGTACACGGTAATAATAGGTAGTCTTGGGCGCCAGGCCGCTATCGATGTAGGTCGTCTGGTCGGAGCTGACGCTGCCGAGTTGGGTCCAATCATCGATGCCCGTCGGACTACGCTCGATCTCGTAACCGATCTCACCGAAAACGTCGGACCAATTCAGCGTGATCTTTTGCGTGCCGCCGACGGCCGTCAGGCTGGCCGGCGCATCGACAAAGGTGACGGCACTGGCAGTTTGCCGGCATCCTCCCAAGACTGCCACACGCCGATAAACTGATGTACCGACTTCTTGTGGAATCCTTTACTCATCGACCGCCCGGTATGGGGGTTCTTGATGATAGCGAGCTGTGGGATGTCGACGAACTCGATATTGTCGCGAACCCACCTGCCTTTTCGCCGCAAAAAAGGCTCGAAACACCATGTGGTCACGGACGCCAACGGCATTCCGTTGGCAGCCCAGGTCAGTGCCGCGAATCGTCACGACGTGACCCAACTGCTGACGTTGGTCGATGCGATCCCGTCGATCGGCGGGAAGCCCGGCCGACCTCGTCATCGGCCGCAACGGGTTCAGGGTGATCGGGCTTACCATTCGGAACCGCATCGCAAGGAACTGCGTAGACGCGGTATCACGCCGGTGCTGGCCAAGTGCGGTGCCGAACACGGCAGCGGACTGGGGGTATTCCGGTGGGTCGTCGAACGGACGCTGAGTTGGCTGCATCAATATCGTCGCTTGCGTGTCCGCTACGAACGTCGCGCCGACATTCATCGAGCATTCCTTACGTTGGGATGTAGCTTGATCTGCTACAAGTGCTTGGTTGGGTCATTTTGTTAGAGGCTCTAAGTGTAGTGCGAAAAAGGGCGATAGATTCCCCAATAGATCTCGAGTTTCTGCGCACATTTCTTCGACGAGCGCCGACGACGAAGTACTCGTTGCCTTCTCTTTTGTTGTCTCTATCACTTGAATGGTCTCGCCCGGAACAAAAGTGATCGATCCAGTCTTGGAAGCAAGACCTCCACTGTTGGAGCTGGCCGTGCCATTGAGATACAGCAAAAACTCGACCTGGTTGTTGACAATGCAATAGGTGGCATCGACAATCAATCCATGACGCGTGGAGTTGCAGCCGAGAAAAATATCACGAGGCAGCGGCGGTTGTCGTTGAGCTTTGCCGCCGCGCTGTGCGTGCTGTTCTCGGCTTGCAATCGTCGAACGGCGGTCGTGGTCGCGCCCAAGCCGCGGTGGGAACCACTGATACAGCTTTCTCATTACGGACTGTTCGAAGGAAGTGGCGCTACTCAATCACCGGTCGCCGGGGTGGTCCCGTATGAGATCAACACACCACTCTTCTCGGATTACGCCGCCAAGTATCGCTTCGTAAGACTGCCATCCGGCGAAGGCGCCCGGTATCACGACGATGATGTCTTCGACTTTCCGGTCGGCACGATCATTGCAATAACCTTCGCGTACGCACACGATATGCGAGACCCATCAAAGGGCCAGCGCCTAATCGAAACGCGTCTGCTGATCCACCGTCCCGAGGGCTGGATCGGATACCCCTACAGTTGGAACGACGAGCAAACAGATGCGGAGCTGAACGTCGTCGGCGGCATGCGGCCGGTTCGATGGATTCACAGCGACGGCAGCGAACGCACGAACCAGTATCGGATTCCCAACGTGAACCAATGCACGAGTTGCCATGAACGTAACGAACGCATGGCGCCGATTGGGCCGCGAGCCAAACAATTGAATCGGGATTTCACGTACGCTACCGGCCGCGAAAATCAGCTCGCGCACTGGACGAAAGTGGGAATCTTGAAAGGCGCTGTCGATCTAGAGTGCACACCCCGAGCTGCCGTTTGGAATGACTCAAAGACCGGGACACTCCACGAACGGGCGCGGATCTGGTTAGAGAGCAACTGCGCCCATTGCCATAATCCAAACGGCCCCGCGAGCGCCTCGGGGTTGGATCTCATGGCATCGCAACTTGATCGCTACAAATGGGGCGTCTTCAAAGGGCCGGGTGCCGCAATGCAGGGTACCGTCGGACGGTGCTATGACATCGTCCCCGGCAAGCCGGACGAATCGCTTTTGGTTTATCGTTTGGAATCGACCTCAACGCGATTCATGATGCCGGAACTGTCACGCCGACTTGTTGATGAGGAGGGCGTAGCGCTGATTCGTGAATGGGTGTCGAGTTTGCCGGATTAGTTTGGCGACTGACGAGACCGATTCCCGCGTCACATGAAATGCTGGCGACCGAGCCGGCAGCGTATGATGCAAGCCAGCGGCCTCACCTTAATAACATCTTCAGCCCAAGACTAAACTTTCAGGTGCCGCCAGGCAGAGACGACCGGCGTAAGCGTCGTGGTACAATTTGCCGGGCGTATATCGCACGAGTTAAGCGTCCCCACTCGCCGGCTTTCACGGAAACAGTCGGATGTCCACGTCGAACTCTGATGAAGAAGCCATTTTTCAAACCGCGCGTCGGATGTCCGTGGGTGAAACGCGCAATTCGTACGTTAAGCATGCCTGTGGCAACGATCCGAAGCTAAAGGCGCGAATCGAAGCCCTACTCCGTATACACGATGAAGATCAGAGTTTTCTGGAGTCTCCCACGGCCGGTTTTGAGGCTACGAATGAGCAATTGATCATCGAAGGGCCGGGGACCGTGGTCGGTCCGTACAGGATTTCAGAACAGATTGGACAAGGTGGTTTTGGCGTAGTTTTCATGGCCGAGCAACAGCAGCCGGTCCGACGGCTGGTGGCGTTGAAAGTCATCAAGCCGGGCATGGACACCCGACAGGTGATCGCCCGCTTTGAAGCCGAGCGCCAGGCCTTGGCCCTCATGGACCACCCGCACATCGCCCACATCCTCGACGGTGGGGAGACAGCGTCCGGCCGTCCCTTTTTCGTGATGGAACTGGTTCGCGGCGTGCCCATCACTGAATTCAGTGACCGCAACCACTTGGTTGTTCGCGAGCGTCTGGAGTTATTCGTCAGCGTCTGTCAGGCGGTGCAGCATGCTCACCAGAAGGGGATCATTCATCGCGACCTCAAGCCGACGAATGTGCTGGTGACGCGGCACGACGGCGTGCCGGTGGTGAAGGTGATCGACTTCGGCATCGCCAAGGCGATGGGCCAGCGGCTCACGGAGAAGACGCTGTTCACGGACTTTGCCCAGATGGTCGGCACGCCGCTCTATATGAGCCCCGAGCAGATGGACATGAGCGGGCTGGATATCGACACGCGGGCTGACATCTACGCCCTGGGTGTGCTCCTGTACGAAATGCTTACCGGCACGACGCCGTTCCAGCGGGAGCAGTTCGGGACGGTGGCGTTCGATGAGATCCGGCGGATCATCCGGGAAGAGGAGCCGGCCAAGCCGAGCACGCGAATCAGCGCTCTGGGGGACACCGCGGCTAATGTCACCGCAAACCGCCAGAGCGACCCGAAGCGGCTCAGCCGGCTGTTGCGCGGCGAGCTGGATTGGATCGTGATGAAGTGCTTGGAAAAGGACCGGGTGCGGCGCTACGAAACGGCCAACGGGCTGGCGCGGGACATCCAATCTTACTTGAACGAGGAACCGGTGGAAGCCGGCCCGCCGTCGGCCGGCTACCGGCTGCGCAACTTGCGCACAAGCACCGGAAGCTGCTCGGGACGACGGGGGCTTTTGCCTTGCTTGTGGCACTGGGCCTCGTAGCGAGCATTTGGCAGGCGGTGCGGGCGACACAGGCGGAGCATGCGTCCGGCCGCGAGCGCGACAAGGCGATAGCTGAAAAGGAACGCGCCGATGAGCAGACTGCCATCGCCAAGGCAGTCAGCGACTTTCTGCAACAGGACCTGCTGGGCCAGGCCGATGTCGCCGAGCAAGCAGTGGGCGGAGAACGAAACCGGAACATCACCGTGCGCGAGGTGCTCGACCGGGCTACCCGTGAGATCGACGCGAAATTCCCGGGTCAGGAGCTGACGGAAGCGGCGATCAGGCGCACACTGGGCAAGGCATACGGGGCCCTCGGCGAGTATCCCGAAGCGCAGAAACATTTGGAACGCGCCTTGGCATTGCGCATAACGAAACTCGGCGCCAGCCATTCCGACACGCTCCAGAGCATGCACGATCTCGCCGTCCTGCACTGGTCACGCGGCCGGTATGATCAGGCCGAGGCTTTGTACAGGCAGGTGCTGCAGGTTCAGGGAGTCGAAACCGGCGCCGTCCGGCCCAGCACACTCCAGGACCTAAGCAACCTCACGCTGCAGTGTATAAACAATCTCGGCTTGCTGCACGCGATGCGCGGCCGGCACCGCGAAGCCGAAGACTTGTACAGGCAAGTGCTGGACGCCCGCCTGGCCAAGCTAGGGGCCGATCATCCCGATACGCTCGGGAGCATGAACAACCTCGCCGCGCTATACCGGGATCACGGCCGGTTCGACGAGGCCCAACCCCTGTTCGAGCAGGTGTTGCAAAGCCGCCGCACCAAGCTGGGCGCCGACCACCCCGACACGCTCGGGAGCATGGCCAATCTGGCCATCCTGTACACCAACCGCGGCCGGTTCGACGACGCCGAAGCCTTGCACAAGGAGGCGCTGGAGCACTGGCATGCTGCTCGGGGCGCCGACCACCCCCACACGCTCCAATGCATGGCCAATCTCGCCGCGCTCTATACCTTAAGGGACCGGTTCGACGACGCCGAGACCTTGTTCAAGCAGGCTCTGGAGGGATGGTGCGCCAGGCAGATGGCGGACCATCCCAATACGCTTCTAAGCATGGCCAACCTCGCCGCTCTTTACACGGGTCGCGGCCGATACGACGAGGCCGAGCCCTTGTTGCGTGAAGCGGTTGCAGCAGCGAAAAAGAAGCTGGGCCCGGGTCATCCCCTGACGCAAACCGTAGTTAACGAACTGGTCGACTTGCATGGCAAGCAGGGGCAACCGCAACTCGGCGAACCGTTGCTGCGCGAGTCGGCCGCGTTCCTTCGAGATCAGGCTGGGGCCGATTCCCTCGCGTATGCCAATCAACTGGCGTCATTGGCTCACAACTTACTGGAGCAGAAGAAATACGCGGAGGCCGAGCCGGTCGCGCGTGATTGCCTGGCTATCCAGACAGCAAAGGAGCCGGATGCTTGGACGACGTTCCACGCCCAATCGCTGCTCGGCGGTGCGCTCTTGGGCCAGGCAAAGCATACGGACGCCGAGACGCGCTTGCTGCAAGGCTACGAAGGTATGAAAGCCCGCGAAGCCACGATCCCGAGCGATTCGAGGCCCTGCCTGATCCAGTCCCTTGAGCGGCTGGCGGAGCTCTACGAGACCTGGGGCAAGGAAACGGAGGCGGCCCGGTGGCGAAAGGAATTGGCGGGCGAAAAGGCACGATACAAGAAATGAAAACGCTTGCGGTCATCCGTTCGCAAACACGACAGGTTTGCTGGGTGCTATGGTGGGCCACCGAAACTTGTACGCACATCTGTTCAGTTCAAAGGCCCAGCGCCGAAACTTCGGCGCTACGCAAATTCTTCGATTGTTAGTTGGTGATCGACCGAGGCGCTTCCCGCGATTCTCTGCGCTGATAAGATACTTCGGCCAGCGAGCCAACCTTACACGCCAAAGCTGATCTCAACGGACTCGGCTGATCGGCGCTTCGCAGAATCACTGATTTGCGAAGTAACGACGCCACGCTTACCAAGATCAAGGTTTCGAAGCTTCCTTCCTGCGCGCCACTTCCTTGAAACCTCGTTCTGCCGCCTGGTACAGGGTCTCGATGGCGCGGTCGGCGTAGGATCGAGCGAGGTCCATCCGCTTCGCGGCTGTAAGTTCGGCGTCCTGTTCGGCCAGCCGAATGCACCGCGCCAGAAAGTAGGCTGCGTCGTAGCAGTCTTTTGCCGGTTCAAATGCGGCTTGAACCAAATCAGTCGTCAGTCGGTTTCAATCGTTGGCGGAAACCAAATCAAGCAATCCAAATAGGGCCGAACGAGTCAATGCAGCGGACCGAGGGGTAACCGAGCCAACTGTTCGCGAAGATCATTGTTGAGCTTTACGATGCATGGGGCCGAACAGATGACGCAAATTCTTGGCGGCAAAAGCTTGCGAAGTCGTCGATAACCACTTCCGTGAAGCCGTAACTAGCCGCTGCCGCTTCCATTTCGAGATTTCTTCAAATTCCGTGGTGCTTTTCGACCCCATTTCTCGTTAGTGCCGGTAGAGGGGTTGAAATCAAGTACCGGTCACCCGCAACGGGAATGATGCAAGTTCAAAAGGGGAGCGAATCATGCAAACGATCAGTAAAAACCAGCGAGCAGGACGGAAGCGATGGCAGCCCCGGTTGGAGGCGCTTGAAGCCCGACGGCTGTTATCCAACGTCTGGGCCGACTTCAACGGCGACGGCTTCGAAGACATGGCGATCGGCGTGCCCGAGGAAGATGTGGGCAGTGTCGTCGACGCCGGAGCCGTACACATCATCTACGGTTCCGTAGGCGGCCTAACGTTGACTGGCAATCAGTTATGGACACAGGACAGCGCCGGTGTCTTGGATACGGCGGAAACCGGCGATCTATTTGGCGCCGCCCTTGCCGGTGGAGATTTCAACAATGACGGCCGGGCCGACCTGGCAATCGGCGCGCCCGGCGAGCAGATCGGAGCCGTGGCTGGCGCGGGTCAATTCCACATTTTTTTTGGCTCGAGCGCCGGACTAATATCCAGCGGAAATCAAGTCTTTCACCAGGATAGCCCGCGCGTGCGTGAGATTGGAGAGTTCGGCGATCAATTCGGATCGGCCCTGGCAACGGGCCACTTAAATGGCGATGCTTTCGCCGATCTGGTTATTGGCACGCCGGAGGAAGATGTCGGCAGCGTCGAGGATGCGGGCGCGATTAGTGTATTTTACGGCGGGCCAGGCGGCATCACTCCCGTCGGCAATCAGAATTTTAGTCTTGAAAGCGGAAACATGATCGGCGTCGCGGGCGACTTCGACGCTTTTGGCGCCGAACTCACTTCGGGAGACTTCAACAACGATGGCCGCGATGACGTGGCCATCGGAACTCCCTTTGCCGACGTCGATGACTTTATCGGCATCGCGGAGCTTGCCGGCTCCGTTACCGTTATGTACAGCACGGCGGCTGGTTTAACGAGCACCGGCAACCAATTGTGGACTCAAGCATCACCGGGCGTGAGCGACGGCGCTTTTAATGCCGATGTCTTCGGCAGGGCCGTCGCGGCAGGAGATTTCAACGGAGACGGTTTCGGAGACCTTGCAATTGGGGTCATAAACGAAGATGCGGGCGGCAACTTTAGTGCGGGAGCATTCCACGTGCTCTACGGTTCGGGAGCTGGCATAACGGCCACGGGAGAACAGTTTTTTAATCAAGGAGATGCAGGTGGGACCTCCGATGCGAGCGACTTTTTCGGTTCAACAATGGCCGCCGCGGATTTTAACGGCGACGGGCGTACCGATCTTGCTATTGGGACCCCGTCCGAGCGCGTCGGCGTTGTTGGCCCCGACGAAGCCGGCGCCGTCAACGTCATGTACGGAAGCAGCACGGGGATCACAAAAGTCGGCGCCTTTGAAATTACTCAGGAAGACGTGGGCACTGGCGACAGCTCCGAGGAAGGGGACGAATTCGGCGACAGTCTAGGCACCGGAGATTTTAACGGCAACGGCAAGGCTGACCTGGCCATAGGCGCTCCTTTTGAGGACATCGGCGTCACCATTCTCGATGCCGGCCGTGTCTGGACTCTCTACGGCTCCAGCACCGGCTTCACCGGCGGACAATCGTGGGGCCAAGACACAGCAGGAGTCCTCGACGTCTCAGAAATCAATGACCGATTCGGGAGCGGACTCGATGCTGGCAACAGCAAGACGGCGCCCCATGGCGGCAGCGGGCTTCAAGACGTCGCCCACCTCATCACCGCCGACCAGGAACTCGATTCCTACGTGACCAAAACGCAAAAACGACGCACCGTGAGCGGCCGGCGTTAGCCAGCTGAGTAGCAACGGTGTGGCGGGCTTCCGACGCGCCGTTTTGGAACACAGTCTCACACCAACTAGAACTAAACGGAAAACATTACCATGTCATGCAAGAAAAGCAAACTGCAGCTCTATCTCGAACCCCTGGAAGCGCGCCGCTTGTTATCTGTTTACGCCGACTTCAACGGCGACGGCTTCGCCGATCTCGCCATTGGCGTTCACGGAGAGGACAACCTGGCCGGGGCCGTGTCCGTGATCTATGGCACGTCCTCCGGCCTCTCCGCCGGTGGCAAGTTCACTCAACACGATCAATTCTGGACTCAGGATAGCCCGAATGTCGCCGACGCCTCTGAAGCCGGGGACCAGTTCGGCAGGACTTTAGCGGCGGGCGACTTCAACAGCGACGGCTATAGCGACCTTGCGATCGGCATCCCGTTCGAGGACGGCGTCACTCAGGACAGTGGAGTGGTGCAGGTGCTTTACGGCTCCGCAACGGGCCTGACCGCCACGGGGACTCAGATCTGGCATCAGGATCTTCTCGGGAGAATGAACGAAAAGGACGACCACTTCGGCGCCGCGCTGACGGTTGGCGACTTCAACAATGACGAGCACGACGATTTGGCCGTGGCAAGGCCCGGCGAGGCGTACGGGAATTCCGGGGATGACGCGGGAAACGACACCCCTAATGTGGGCGGCGTGGATGTAATCTATGGGTCAGCGCTGGGCCTTACCGACCTGGGCAACCAATCGCTGTTCTGTGCAATTGGTGGCACCCTAATGAAAAACAAGCAATACGGCGCTTCGCTCGCCGCGGGCGATTTCGACCATGATGGTTTCGATGATCTGGCGATTGGCGCTCCCGGCTACCAAACTAGCCTTTTCAATAAAGAGAGCGGAGCAGCACAAGTCCTCTATGGCACATTCGATGGCTTCCCTTGCGACTACGCCGGCTTTACTCAGGAAAGCGAGGGCATTTCGGGCGGAGCCGAGGAGAACGACCGCTTCGGCTTCTCACTTGCCGCCGGCGACTTCAACGGCGATGACGTCTCCGATCTGGCCATTGGCGTCCCGTTCGAAGACCTGGTCGACACGGCGGATGCGGGCGCGGCGCACGTGCTGTATGGCGCAAGCGGCTCCGGAATCTCGGCGGTGAACAGTCAACTATGGACTCAAGACGCCCTCGCCGACGCTCCCGAAGCCGGCGACTTGTTCGGCGTGGCTTTGGTATCCGGCGACTTCAACGGGGATGGGAGGGACGAATTGGCCATCGGGGTTTCCCGTGAAGACCTTGGGGCCGCCGTCGATGCCGGCGCTGTCCATGTGATCTTTGGGGCGGCGACCGGCCTCATCCTCGCGGGCAACCAATTCTACCATCAGGACGTCGCCGACATCGAGGACGTGGCCGAGACCCAGGACCAGTTCGGCTTCGCGCTGGCGGCGGACGACTTCAACGGCAATGGCCAGTCTGACTTGGCCGTCGGCGTGATTCGGGAAAACAACTCTGGGGCCGTGAGTGTGATCTACGGGACCCCGTCCGGCCTCACAGCCGCGAACGACGAGATTTGGACGCAGGATAGCCTCAACATCGAGGACCAGGCTGAGGCCAACGACTTCTTCGGCGTTGCCCTTCCGGGCACTTCTGGGATTGGTAACGCAGGCTACAGCGGAGAGTGGCTGAACCTGACTTGGTCCCCAAAAAATAACGGCAGAGGCAACCTTCGGGGCGTGGTCACCGTGTTCAATCCAGGGATCGAACTCACTCCATCTTCCGTGATCCGATTTTTCCTGTCCGATGATGCAACTTGGAGCCCCGATGACCTTCTCCTCAAGGAGGTCAACCTGGGCCCACTCCCATCGCAGCAGATCGAGCACGTCCGATTGCAAATGAAACTGAACACGGGAGAGAACCCCACGGGCAAGTTTGGCATCGTCGTTCTGGACGCCGACAATGCCCTTTCCGAACTGAACGAGGACAACAACTTTGTGGTATTTGGCCCGATTTCCGAGAGATCGGCACCCCGCAGTAATCAGGGCCGGTGCGATTTCATTCCCTTGCTCACGGCCGATTTCGATTCTGATCCGTGGCTCACAAGACCAACCAAACGTCGGCACCTGAGCGGCCGGCGTTAGCGGGCTTGCGCGGAGTCTTGCGATTTGTGATAGGCGGACCAATTATGACCACCAGATCTCGCACCCAGCGTACATCGAGTCTGAGCGATGGGCGTTGCCCTCCGCGCCGTGACGCCTCAGCCGATGGCGTCACCGACCGGATCGGCCACCCTGGCGAGAACTCGCGCAGAAAAGTCCAGAATGTCGTGACACACAGCTCGGCGTGAGCCTTCAACAGCACGGCGGCAAAGTCATCCTCGACGACGATCCCAGACTGGCATCGTTTGCTGCGGGCGATTTCATTCTTGTCGAAGGTGAGATCGTGCGGTCAGGTTGCCTGATTCGAAGACTGAAGGCCCGATGGTAATTCACAGCCATTCGGCAAGCACGCCCTCGCTACGAAGGCGTCGGCGTAAGCGACTGAGCTGAACGCGCAGGATGTCGGGATCCAGGCCGAGCTCGCGCGCTGCCTCGGCGGTGCTGTAGCCCTGAATACGCAGCTCAATCAAACGCCGTTCGTCCTCGTTGAGTTGTTGACAGACGTGTATGACCGCGTCGCTGAGCTCAGCGGCTTGAGCGGGGTCTACCGGAGTGCTATGGGCCGTGACGTACTGTGCGAGATCACACGTATCGGTCGTTTGGCCGGCGCCGCGCTCGTGGCGCTTGTGTCGTCGCCATTGGCGCGCGACTTTACGACGCACCATCGTCAGCGCCAAGGCGACAAGTTGCTCAGGCGCCGAAATGTCGAAGCGGCCGCCGCGCAACCCGCGGAGTAGGCTCTTATGGACCGATTGGACCAGGTCGACGGTGTCGACATATGGCCGCAACATAGGGCCGAGCCGGACGTGGGCGACCATTCGAATCTCCGGCTCGTAACGCCGGACCACCTCCTCGATGGCGTGATGGTCCCCGGAGCGGGCGCGCTGGATCAATGATGCGAAATCTACTGGTGGTTCCGGCATGGTGCCCCGATGTCTGAAGTGCGGGAGGCAAACTCCCGCTGGTCAGTGTATCGGGGGGCCTTCAGTAGGTTCAAGGGCGGACCGGTCTCGGATCCGACACCTTTCCCGGATCCGTGTTTTTGCCAGCCTTGTCCCGGGCGACGCCGCGCTAGAAGGAGAAATCGTCCAAAATCTCCGCGCCGAACCGTTGTGTCGAAGCCAACCCAATGCGGGCCGAATTCGATCGGGTCTGGAGAACCTCCCTTTTGAGGCTGCTCGATTCGACGCCGAGTTGGGCCGGCGCATCTTCGTCAACCGGATATGACGACGCTCTCTCAGCTAACGACGACTGTTCCGGCGTTGTGTCAGTCACCTCGAGGAAGATCGGTTCGAAGGCGAGGTGCATGGCCATTGCCGACAAACCGCCCCCATCCGTTGTCGGCAAATTGCTGCTCACCGCAGTGCACGTCGAGAACTCGGACGTGTTATTGGCGGCGTCGGTCGCCGTGGCGGTTATGTAAGCGGCGGACGTGGTCAGGACGCTGGCGAAGCGCACTCGGCCGGCTGGATTTGTTGTTACCAATTTACTTCCCAGGTACGACTGCCCTTCGCCGTAGCCGGAGGGATCACAGCTGTCACTGCCAAAGAACTCGACTCGGTAAGTCGCATTTGGCACACTCACCAGCGTTGCTTGGACGGTAACAGCGCCGCCGCCACCTGAGACCGAGTTGAGCAGCGGGAAGTTCTGTAGATTTTGAGGGCCGCTGTCGGCGTCCGGTGGCGGATCGTTCAAGGTCACGCCGTCGCCGTTCAGGTCGATGCCGAGGCCTCCATTGGAATGGATGGAGTTGCCGAGCACCGGGTTGCCGGTTCCACTGAGCACGTCAACGCCACCGTCGCCGTTGAAAGCAATCCGATTGGCGGCGGCGGCGGTGCCGCCGACGGCATTGTTCGTGGCGCTATTGTTCAACACGATGCCCCATTGACCGTTGCCGAGCGAGCCAACACCGTCCGTCTTCGTCCCGATGTAGTTTCCTTGGACAAGTGTGCCGCTCGCCCCGAGAATCTCGATGCCGTCGCGGTTATTGCCGGAAATGACGTTGTGCGCACCGGAACTGGTGCCGCCGATCGTAGTGCCGATCGCTTGTGCGCGAGAGAGACGCCACGGAGATTAGCGACGCCCGCAGTACCGTCGCCACTGGTACCGATGTGGTTGGCCTGAATGAGCGTTGCATTCGCCTCATCGACACGGACGGCGGCACTAGCGTTACCTGAAATCACGTTGCCATAGTAGAAGACAAAGATGTCGATGGTGACCGGCGGTTTTCCGACCTGATTGTTATCGCCGAAGACGATAGCTACGCCGCCCAGAATGTTGGCCACCGCGGCGGTCCCGGCGGCATTCGTTCCTATGTAATTGCTGTAGACGTCGTTGCTGTGACTACCGTAGACGTGTACGCCGTAGCGTTTGTTTCCGGAGATGACGTTGCCGGCGGAATCGATACCGAATATCTCGCCGCCGCCGACCGTGTTGTCATGCGTCCCGTTATAGAGAATAACGCCGTCGAGGACGTTTCCGAGAGCGGCCGTGCCGGCGGCGTTCGTGCCGATATGGTTGCCTTCGATTTGGTTGCCGGTCGTTGCGGTGCCTGTGATGTACACGCCGCTCGCGCCGTTGCCGGAGATGACGTTCCGGCCTTCGGCCGTCCCATCGCCTACGGAGTTCGCCGAGCCGCCTACGATAGCGACACCGTCGGAACCGTTCGGTAGGGCCGCCGTGCCGGCGGCGTTCGTGCCGACGTAATTGCCTTCGACTGCATTTTGTTGACCATCGAGCAGAATACCGTCATCCCCATTGCCGGAGATGAGATTGCCGGCGCCGCTGGCCGTGCCGCCGACGATGGTGCTTACCCCGTTGGAAATTGCGACGCCGCTGGCGCCGTTGGAAATGGCGGCGGTGCCGGCGCCATTCGTACCGATGTAATTGTCTTGGATCAGCGTCCCGCTTGCGTTTTGGACAAAGATGCCGTGAATCCCATTACCCGCAATGACGTTGCTGTAAAAGGTATAAAAGCCGCCGTTCACCGTTGGCGGTGTCCCGACCCGATTGTTATCACCGTCGCGGATGCGGACGCCGGATTCGGTATTACTCAGCGCTGCAGTGCCGGTTGCGGTCGTGCCGATGTAGTTGCTATAGATCTTGTTCCCTGTAACGCCCGTTCCGAATAGGTAGATTCCGGAGCCGCCATTTCCAGAGATGACGTTGCCCACCGAGTCGATTCCAAGGAACTCGCCGCCGCCGATGGTATTGTCGTGGGCATTGTTGTCGAGAAAGACGCCGCTCAACGCATTAGGCTGCTTGGTGCCACCCGTGGACGATGTGCCGATGTAGTTTCCTTGGACCTTATTCCCGGTAGCGCCGCTGCCCGTGAGATGGATACCGTAGCCGTTGCTTCCGGAGATAATGTTGCGCTCTTCGGGAGCGCCGCCGCCAATCGTGTTGTTGGCAGATTCAATGCGGACGCCGTTGGCATTTCCCGTGCTAGTATCTCCCAAATAGTTGCCATCGACCGTGTTGCCGCCGTTGGTCACAAGTCTTAGAGCGGAAGCGCTGCTGAAGCCGTAGATTCTTAGCCCGCGTACCTCACTGTTTCCCGCCGTAATGGTGAGGGCACTTCCCAATGCGTTGTTACCTATCAGAAGAATCTTCCAGACGGCATTGTTCCCGACGGCGGCGGTGTTAGGGCTGGCGCCTGGCTGCGTGAAACCGTCGATGATCACGAGATCAGTAATGGTGGGCAATGAAGCCAAGGGCGCGATGAAGTGCGCACCAGTACCGGGAATGTTGAACACAATAGTATCTTTGCCTGCGTTGGCATTGGAGTTGATGATCGACTGCCGAAGTGATCCGACGCCGGAATCACCAGTGTGACTTACGGTGTATGTTGCAAGCAGCAGCCGATCTTCGAGCGGTTCCAGCCGTGGCCGAGCCGGAACCGGCTGGTGAACTAACGACGAAGCGCGTTTCAGGTTGTTTTCCCGTTGAAACATTGCTGAATCTCCCTTAATTGACAACTTCATTGGGTTCTTTGTCCGCGATTGAATCCTGCTGAGCACCGCTCAGTGTGGCCCAGAACCAATCGAGACCGGTGCTTCCAGTGAGAAAGTCGCTGGCGCTGTCGTCAAACACGGTCGAACTGTTGAGCTTGATCTGACCGTTCAAACCACCGCCGTTACGGAGATGATCGATCCGCTGCGCGTACGTGAGGTCAGTTCGTGTCCATTCGGCCATGATCGCCGCAAAAGAAGCGGTGTTGCCATCGTGGGTAGTAGTACCGCCAATCAGAATGTCGTCGTCCTGGTTGCCTGAAAGTCGATCGACACCGAGACCGGCGATGAGAAGATCGCGGCCGGCGCCACCGTTCAAGTCATCGGCGCCTCCGGCACCGAGCAAAACGTCATCGCCGGCTAGTCCGTAGAGGGCGTTGGTCGCTCCGTTGCCAATGAGCATATCGTCCGCCGCTCCGCCGTAGACATCCGCGATGCCGCTCACGCCGCCCGCGACGTTGGTGGCGCTGGAGGTAGTGAGATTGACTTGCACAGAGCTGGTATAGGCCGAGTAGTTCAGGGCATTCTTGCCGGTTCCGCCGCCACCATTGATGCTGCCGCTCACTCCAAAGGAGTTGCTGAATACGAACATGTCGATGTTCGTGCCGCCCGTCAGGTTTTCGAACGAGGCAAATGTAAACGTTCCGTTGACGTTACCTCGGTCGGAAGTAACGATATTCCATGTGTTGGCGGCGTTCTCGCCGATGAGTTGGTCGGAGCCGTTGCCGCCGATAACGTCCTCGATGCCGGCAAATCCGCCGGTGCCCGTCGCCGTGTTTGTTTGGAGATTAACAGCGACGTTGCTCGTGTAGTCCGAGTAATCCAGAGTATCGGGACCACCCAATCCGTTGATGAGTCCACTAACGCTGCCCACATTGCTAAACTCGAATTGGTCGGAAGCAGAACCTCCCGTCAGCCACTCGAAGGCGTTGAAGGCGACTGTGCCGTTAAGGTCGCCGGCATTCGTCCCATTAATTAACCAGTGATTTGCGTTGTTCGCCCCCGCGAGCATGTCAACGCCGTTGCCACCCGTCACGGTCACCGGCAATCCCGCAGCGGTTCCCTGGACGAGAAAAGTGTCGATGAATCCAGACGTTGTGATTCCCAAGTTTTCCACGCTGCCATAGGTGACTAACGTCGCGCCATCGCGTGCCAGGGTTGAGGCCGTAAGTGCGTACGCATGCCCCAAGAGGGCCGCCTGGTCTGTGACGCTCAGTGTATCAGGACCGCCCAGTCCGTAGATGCTTACTGGGCTCATGAGATTGTCGAGCGACTTGGATGCGGTGCCGACGTTGATCGTGTCCGTGCCGATGCCCGCGCGAACGATGGTCGGCGTGCCACTCGCGGTGCCATCGACCGTGATCAGGTCGTTGAAGTTACTCGCAACGAAATCCAACGATTCGATGGCACTGTACGTGAGCTTGGTGACGGAGTCGTGCGCGAGAGTGCCGGCGCCGAGAACGTAGCTGTGCGCCCCACTGTCCGCTTCATCGGTGACGAAGACGCTGTCGCTAGCGCCCTGGCCGTTCACAAACAGTGTCCCCATTTGGGCGCCGAGCGAGTTTGATGCATTTGCGACGAAAACGGTGTCAATCCCGGCACCGGAATAGAGCGCCAGGGCAGTCCCCGCAGGGCTTCCGGTCACATGAAGGGTGTTGCCGGCGCTGCCGCCGAACAACTCCACGGAACCCATCGCGGAATAGATCACCTTCCCGAGCGGGCCAAAAAGACTGTCGCTCGGCGCGGACCCGATTTGGGTCGCGGTAAATGTCGCCGTGTCCGGCGTGACGTCACTGGTGTCTTCCATGCTCAGGGTGTTCAGCCCGCCACCGCCTTGCACCGTCAGGGTGCTCACGACATTGTTGGCGGTGCCGCCCGGCACTTCTCGGCCGTTGGAATCGATCAAGAACTGGTCAGAGCCCGCATCGCCGTTGAGATTCGTTGCCGTTCCCACGGCCGTCGCTTGCACATTGACCTCACTCCCCGATCGGCCCAGGTTAATGGTCAGACTGGCAAGTCCGTTGTAGCTCAAGCTGCCAAAGTTGCCGAAGAACGAATCGCTCGATCCGGCGCCGGCGCGTGTCGGTTAGCGTCAGCTTGTCAACGTTTAGATCATCCCCATCCTGAAGCAGCGCGGAATTGACACCAGCGCCGCCGTAGATTGCCAAGCCGCTCACGATACCGTTCACCGTTCCGCCAGGCGCGGGGCCGTTGGAATCCACGAGGAAAGAGTCGTTGCCGGAACCGCCCCAGACATTCGTGGCCGTTCCGGTCGCGGTCGCTTCCACGTTGACTTGGTTCGTTCCTTTACCCATGTACAGGGTCAGTTCCCCGAGGCTGCTGTAGACGAGTTTCCCACCGGGGCCGAAGAAGTTGTCCCCCGCAGTCGCCCCCACGGTGGTTGCGGTTATGGTCACGTTTGTCAGGCGACGCTCGCTGGCGTCCTGAAGGACCAGTGTGCCGCCGTCGGCGCCGCCGTCAATGGTCAGGGCGTGCTTCACGCCATTCGCCAGCCCGCCGGCCGCGGTCCCGTTGGAATCGACGAGAAAGTAGTCGCCTCCCATCGCCCCGTTGATATGCAACTCCGCGCCGGTGCCCAGGACTATCGGTGTGTCGGCGCCGGAACCCATGTTCAAGGTCAGGACCGCGATCCCAACATAAGTAGCGCCATCGTTCGTACCGAGAAACGAGTCGTTCGCCCCCGCTCCAACCGTTGTCGGTGTAACCGTCACCGTATCGGCGGTGTTGTCGCTGGAGTCCTCGAAGGTTAGGGTGTTGGTGCCGCCGCCGCCGTCGAATTCGAGCAGGCTCTTGATCCCGTCAACGGTCCCTCCCGGGCTGGTCCCGTTGGAGTCAACGAGAAACGCGTCTGCACTGCCGCCGCCAAAGATCGAAACGTCCGTGTTCGTCTTCGTGCCGGTGACGATGACGGTATTGACGCCGGATCCCATGTACAGACGAAGCTCGTCCATCGACTGGTAGGTGATTTTGCCGTCCGGGGCGAAGAATGTGTCGTTGGGGTCGGCTCCGACCGTCGTGTCCGTCACGGTTACGATCCGGCTACCGATATTCCCGGAGTCGTCTATTTCGAGCTCGTTGGCGCCGCCGCCGCCATCTAACGTAAGGTGGCTCTTAATATGATCGACGGTGTGCGTTCCGAACGGCCACGTGACAACGAAGTCGTCGCTCGCTTGTCCCGCATGCACCGTGGTTTTCGTGCCGGGATGGGTCGCCGCCACCTCGATCTTGTTCGATTTCGAGCCGGTGTTGACCTGCAAGTCTTCACAGAAGGCGAGGAGCGAGAACGAATCGCGTTTGACTTCGTGGTCGTTGATCGAATAAGTGTGCGGCGAGGCGTTCGCCTGATCGTTGACCGTTACCGTGTCGGAATCGGCATCCCCGTTGACCGCCAGAGGGACCGTAAGGTAATCGAGGTTCTGGTAAACGGGGCTCAGATGGATCTGGTCATCGCCGCCGCCTCCGTGAATCCAGATCGAGTCGACGTTGGTCGGCACGCCCCCTACCTCGACGACGTCTTTGCCGTCACCGGCCCATAGCTCGACAACGTCCGCGTCCGCGACCGAATACGTAAACGAGTGGCCCTCCCACTTGAGATCGTTGGAAGTAATGGAGAATTTCTCGTCATAAAAAGTTCCCTCGAATGTCAAAATATCGTAGCCACTGCCGCCGCCGGTGAACGTCAGGCCGCCATCCGGAATCGGGCTGCTCGTGTCCAGCGAAACCGTCACATGATCGCTTCCGGCGCCGCCAACGAAGTCGATCTGGCTCAAGGAGACTTTGGAAAACACCGACAGATGGCCGTCGACGTTGACATGCACCTGGTCTGGATTGACATACCCGATGGTGACATCGCTGCCGTTGGGGCTGGCGTTGATCGTAAGAACATCCGTGTCGGAGTTGTAGACGGCATGGAAGGTCGGAAGTGTCTCGGTGCCGGGGCCTGAGTACCATGCGCCGTAGGCTTCTCGGAACATGTCCACGTCGAGAGATGTGATCAAATTCCGTTGCCCGACCCCGATCGTGGGGCCCATCAGATCTCCAAATTGCCAGGGATGGGAGGGCACGGTGGGGTCGATGTGGGACCAATCGCCCTGGGGCAAGATGGCCGTAAAGCTGCTGTTGAAAAAGATGAAAATGCCCTCGCCGTCGGCGCCGGGCAAGGTGTGCCCGGCAAAGTTGCTGTAGGCATTGGCGAATCCGATAGCATGGCCCAGCTCATGGAGAACTGTCGAGTACATGTCAATTCCCGCGGGCCCACCCTGCGCGAAGTAAGGAGTGACCAATGTCGGGAACTCCGCGTTGTCCGTCGGCGTCGGGTCGATGAACCAGCCCAATCCCATCGCGTCCGCGTCAATCGTGATGCTGGCGCTTGTCGGTAATCCGCCGGACTCCATATATTCGCCCGCGCATCCGAGGGCCGGTCCTCCTCCACAATCCGTGATGTCCACTCCTGACATGCTGCCGCCGGTGATGAACACGCTGAACGACACAAGCGGGAGAATCGTCTCCCAATCCTCGATCGCTTGCTCAATGAGATTTCGTTCGTCGGCTGTGAACGTGTCGCCGAGGCCATTCTTGTTCCACCAATTGATCGAAAGGAGCGTGCGCTCCTCCAGGCGTTCGATTCGTGGGTGTACCCATTTGCTGACCCGACGTGAATGATCACCGACAGTTGGCAAGCGACACTGTTTCATGGCCTGTTCTCCTGTTAGTACGGCTGGCGAGCAGTCGTGAGTTTTCGGTCGCGACCGCATCTTGCACACTTGAATGCCGCATAACGTCGTTTCCCATCCAATGCCGCGAGTCGCGGGCAGCGAAACACGAAAAATAAACTTCCTCTTCGAGAATTGAGGGTTCGGTTTTCGATGCGTATGGCATTAGATTGGCAGGTTGGACGCTGCTTGCGTCGTAGGGAAACACTTGCTATGCTCGGGCGGCGGCCAAATCTGACTCTCGCATCTTCATCTGCCGGTGAAAACATGGAACACAGCTCAAGCGACACACAGCATACTGAACACCACTTCCGTCAAGCATGCGTCGAACTGGATCGCCTTCTCCGCGCCGGCGAACCGTGTCGTGTTGAGGAACTGTTCGCGGCCTACCCTGAGCTAATTGAAAACACGGAGTACGCTTTGGAGCTGGTCTACCGCGAGTTCGATACGCGCCGGGAGCTTGGTCAACGGCTGGCGCCGGTCGATTGGTACGCACGATTCCCGCAATGGCGAGATCGCTTACGACGACTCTTCGAAGTTGACGAGATGTTTGACAGCGTGAATCGTGCGGACAGACCATTTGTGGACACGGCGCTCCCTTCGCCCGAAATGACCGAGACAGAATCGGAATTCAAGACAGGCCGCTCGAAAAATCTGGAACTACTGGGCGAGGTTGGTCGCGGCGGCATGGGAGTGATCTTTCGCGCGCGCGATTTGTCTCTCGGCCGAGATCTAGCCGTCAAAGTCCTGCGCCCCGAGCATCGCAACGACATGGAAGTAAGGCGGCGATTTGTCGAAGAGGCGCAAATAGGCGGCCAACTCCAGCACCCGGGTGTCGTGCCGGTTCACGAATTCGGATCGTTACCGGACGGCCGGCCGTTCTTTACCATGAAGCTCATTCAAGGCCAAACGCTCGCGGAACTCCTGCAACAACGCGCTGATCCGGCCGACTGCCGTCCGCGCTTTCTCAAAATCTTCGAGCAAGTGTGTGAGACCGTCGCATACGCCCATAGTCGGGCTGTCATTCACCGGGATTTGAAGCCGGCGAATATCATGGTTGGGGCTTTTGGTGAAGTGCAGGTCATGGATTGGGGCCTCGCCAAGGTGATCGCTCGTGACAACGACACCGTACAAGACAACAAGTCATCGGACACCATACGCACGGTTCGCGTAAACGGAGATGGCGCATCACAGGCAGGCGCCGTCATGGGAACACTCGCGTACATGTCCCCGGAACAGGCGCGAGGCGAGGTGAACCGACTCGACGAGCGTTGTGACGTTTTCGGATTGGCGGCCATCCTATGTGAGATCCTTACGGGGATGCCGCCGTTCACTACACGTGCCTCGGAGATCGACCAACTCGCAAACGCCCACACCAGGCTTGCCTGTTCGAACGCCGACGCGGAACTCATTCGACTTGCACGGCGATGTCTCGCTTTTGAGCGGGAGGACCGGCCACGAAACGCTGGAGAGATGACCGCCACACTGCGCGACTACTTGCAATCCGTCGACGCACGGTTGCGGCAGGCGGAGCTGGCCCGGGCCGAGGCTCAGGCGAAAGCAATGGAAGAGCGTAAGCGCCGCCGGCTGACGGCGTGGCTCGCAGCTTCCGTGTTGGCACTCGTCGTGGTCGCAGGAGGCAGTGCGTGGTGGATCGATCAGAAACGCGTGGCACGTCAGCAGGAGCTAGCGCGCAAGAATCGGACACGGCAGAAGCCGTCGAAGGATTACTCCGGGAGGCGGCCAGATTTCAAGGGCAAGAGCAGCTATCCGAGGCACACGCCGCGTTGCGGCAAGCCGAGGGTCGTCTCGATGCCGGGCCGGCTAACGAACGCCTGCGGCGAGAAGTCTCCGATTTCCGAAACGACCTGAGTCTCGCGGCGGAATTGGAGGAAATTCGCCTCGAGCAGGCGGAGGTCGATGTGGAGAGCAACCGATTCGATCAAGGCCGTGCGGTGCCGCGGTATCGCGAAGCGTTTCAGCGCTACCTCCTGGACCCAACCGCAGGCGATGTGAACTACGCAGCAGCGCGAATCGCGGAGCGAGTGATTTGGCCTACATTGCGTACGGCACTTGTCGATTGGGCGGAACTGACGAAAAGCGACGAAGAGCGGCAAAGATTGAGGCAGGTTGTGGCATCGGCTGATCCGGATTTCGCGTCCCCTTCTACGAAGCAACGGGCGCTGGCGGCGGTGCTCGAAAAGGACGCCGCAGCGGTGCGGGTCCTCGCAGCCTCGATCGACGTCAACGAACTTCCACCGGTCATCATTGAATTGATGGCGAGACGACTGCGTTACGCGAATTGGAACGCCGACGCGTTGCAGTTGCTTCGACGGGCACAGGAAAAATATCCAGGAGATTTTTGGATAACTCAACAATTGGCAATCTGTCTCACTCACGCAGAACCACCGCAATGGGAAATGGGCGCCCGCTTCTATACTGCGGCGTCGGCACTCCGCCCGCAAAACCCCGGCGTACTAAATAACCTCGGGCTCGCCCTCGATGCTCTGAAACGCAGAGAAGAGGCCATTGCTGTATATCGGCAGGCCATCCGAATCCGACCTGATTACGCCCACGCTTACTCGAACCTTGGGAATGCCCTGACACGACAGCATCGACTCGAGGAAGCAGTCGCCGCCCACGAAATGGTCATCCGCATTCAGCCCGGTCTCGCGGTGGCCTACTACAATCTTGGGTGGACCTTGAGCGCACAGGGGCGGTTTGTAGAGGCCACGAACGCCTACTTTAACGCCATCCAGCGAAAAGACGGTTACGCCGAGGCGTATCAGCAACTCGGAATGGTCATGCGAGCTCAACACCGATTCCCGGAAGCCATCGCCGCTTTCCGCGCTGCCATAATTTCCGAACCGAGTGACGCGGACGCCTACGGGAGCTTGGGCTTTACGCTTTTATCCCAAAATCGAAAAGCCGAAGCCGACGCCGTCTACGTCCAGGGCATTGAATTCTCGAAGAATCCAATCCGAGTGAACCGCGCGTTCGGCAAGTCATTGGCGGAACACGGGTACTTCGATGAAGCAATCGCCTCCTACCAACAGGCGCTAAAGTTGCTCCCGCGCTCCGATCCGAACTGGGAAGGGGTGCAGAACGACATTCGGGCGTGCCGCCGCTTGATCGAAATCGATGGACGGCTCATGGCGGTCTTGCGCGGCGAGGCCCGTGCGTCCGAAGTGGACTTGGTACATTTTGCTGAAGTATGCTTCCGGTGTAGGAAGCTCTATGCCGGCGCCGCTCGCTTTTATCGCGATGCCTTCTCAGTTCAACCGGGGTTGGCGGAATCCCTGAAGAATCCGCACCGACCCCGCGCCGCGCGCAGCCGCCCTGGCCGGCGCAAGTCAAGGTGAGGACGACGTGAATCTGGACGAACCGGCACGCTCGGATTGGCGGCGACAAGCGCTGTCCTGGCTGCAGGCCGATCTAGCCTTTTGTGCCACCCGCTTGTCGGACGGCTCACACGAAACCCGCGCCACTATTCAAAGAAGGCTTCGCGAGTGGCATTACGATCCCGCGTTCGCCGAGATCCGCGACAGTGAACTGCTTGCCAAACTAGCGCCGACGGAACGTTTGTCGTGCCAGCAACTTTGGGCAGACGTTGACGCGTGCTTGGTCCGTTGCTCTTCGCCAGAATCTGTATCATCGCCAAATCCCAATTGATATTCCTGTAGTGGGTGTACTGGTTCAGCGACATTTGCGCACATTTCGCGCACAGGCGTTCACTGGAATGAACGCTGGTGAACTGGGTCACCGATTCTTGCACGGCTTTGCACAAGAACCTGCCTAAATAACAGACTTTTTGTGCAAGTCGGTTTCTTTTTGTGCAGACGGACAAACGCGCGTTGCTACTTTGCTTTTTGACTCGCTTTACAAAGCCCAAATCCGGTGATTCCGCCGCCAGCGAAGCCGAGTATTAGGCCGACGATCATATCAATTTTCTGAGGCTGGTTGTGGTCAAGGAATAGCTTGCAGATGAAGTACACTGCAACTAACGTAAGAACGATACCGCCGATTGTTGCTGACGGGACAAACCACGATTTGAATAATTCGAGTTTTGATGCGCGTTCTTCTTTTCGCTTGTTAACGGCGGAGCAAAAGTGAGGCGCTCGGCGGTCGAAAAGTGAGGCGCTTGGTCAATTATGGTACAGGGTGGCGGCTCCTTGGGTAGTGTTTAGGTCTTGGAATCCGTTCGACGTCGGCGTTTGGCATCTTGCAGGCGATAACTCTCGCCGCTGGTTTCGATAATGTGGCAACGATGCGTCAGGCGATCGAGGGCCGCGCCAGTTAGCCGTTCGTTGCCGAGTACCTCGGTCCAATTCTCAAACGGCAGGTTCGTGGTCAGGATGACACTCGAACGTTCGTAGGCCGTGGCGATCACGTCGAAGAGTAGTTCGGCGCCAGCCTTGGTGGCCGGCACGTAGCCCAACTCATCGAGAATCAACAGGTCGAGTTTGGACAAGTGATTTCGAAGACGGAGTAATTGCCGGTCTTCATCCGCTTCCCTTAGGGTGGTGATCAACTCGGTCACGCGCCAGAAGCGTACTCGCTTGCCCTGAGCACAGGCGGCCATACCCAGCGCCGTGGCCAAGTGGGTTTTGCCTGTGCCGCTGGGCCCCACCAGCAAGATGTTCTCTCGACGGGTCAAGTAGTCGCCACGGACCAGGTCGAGGACGAGCGGCTTGTTCACGCTGGGACGGGCGGCGAAGTCGAATTGGTCGAGCAGCTTGGCGGTGGGGAAGCGGGCCGCTTTGAGTCGTCGCTCGGCTGCCTTGCGTTCGCGTTCGATCAGTTCCAATTCGCACAGTTGCAGTAGGAACGTCAGGTGGTCCGCATTCGTGGCTGCGCAGCGCTGGGCCACCTTCTCACACTCCGTCAGGACAGTCGGGAGTCTTAGGGCCTTGAGATGGTGCTTGAGCAGTACCGTGCTTTTGGCTTCGGTGGGAGTCATGAGCAAGTGCCCGTCCCACGAGAAGAGCCTGGTAGGCGGACACGTCGGTGGGCCTTACCCGCACCGTTTGCAAGTGCGGTCGCCCGTCGAGACGAAAGAGATCGACCGGCCGTTCGGTTCGGTGTTCCACGATCAGTCGAATGCTCTCGGGATCGATCACATCGATGTCGAGCGCGTAATCGACGGCATCCGCCAACTGCGCGAGAGAAAACGTCTCCAACAGGCGTAGCACCCGAATGAAGGCCTGCGTCCCGTATCCGGTCGTGTCGGCCGCTTCCAGGCGTCGGCGGAGCAGGCCAAAGCAGTCGGGTAGTTTCCAGTGTTCCAAAGGTCGGGCATAATCGAATCCGCCCGGCTTCCGCTCCAAGAGCTCTAGATAGTGCAGCGGATCGAAGCGGAATTGCTTGTGGTCCCAGCAGCGCTCGTGCCGGGCCACCAGCCGGTCCTCGTGGACCACGCGAACTTCATCCACGGTGGCGATAACCGTCAACCGGCGGTGAGCGTAACGTGTCGGCACGGAGTAGGAATTGGTGTCAAAGCGGATCAGCGACAACGAATCGGCGGCTACCTGGGTCAGCCGTCGCGCTTCGAAAGGTCGGGACGGCAAAGGCAGAAAGGCCGCCTGATCCTCGATCAGCAACGTGGCGGATGTTCCGGACTTGCCTCGGACCGGCCGATCCAGGTCCTGTCGGCAACGCTCGACCAAGAGCGCGTTCAACGCTTCCAGGGAAGGAACCGAAGGCACTGGCACCAGGAAATTCGACCGCGCATAGTCGAGCAACCGTTCGACGTGTCCCTTCTCGTTGGGCCGACGCACCAGACAGAAGTGAGGCGTAAAGAGATAGTGGCTTTGCAGGCGCTGAAACGCGCGCGTCACCTGCCGCTGGCGCCTATCGGTGATCCGGGCCACCGCCGTTCGGGCATTATCGTAAGCAATCCGCCGCGGCACGCCTCCGAAAAACGCGAAGGCCCGTTTGTGTCCCTCTAAGAAAACCTCGGTGCATTCGCGTGGAAACACCTGGCAGAACACCGCATTCGCGTAGGGCAAGCTCAGAACGAAAAGCGCTACCTTCGTAGGCACGCCCGCCACTACGACCTCCGCGAATCCGAAGTCCACTTGGGCCTCGCCGGGCGGATGCGACAAAGGGAGGAACACCTCCTGCCGACCTATCTTCAACTCGCGAACGACGTCTTTGACCGTGGTATAGCCACCAGTGAAACCGTGTTCGGTGCGCAGTCTTTGCCAGATGCGATGCGCCGTGTGTCGCTGCTTCTTTGGAGCCGTCTTATCGGCGTCGAGAATGGCGTGGATGATGGGCAGGAACGGTTCGATGGTCGGCCGTCGCGGTGGCCGCGTCCGTCGATAGCCGGGCGGTTCTACATGGGCAAGAATCTTCCGCAGCGTCAACCAGTGGATGTCAAAGTGCCGGCAGGCCTGACGTTTGCTCAGCTCGCCCGTCAAGACCTTGCGGCGGATCTCAGTCCAGCGTTCCATGTCGGCGTACACCTCAGTGCCTCCATGCAGATCTGGGTGATAGAGAAAACCCTATCCTCTCAGATTGCCGGAGTGCACAGTTGTGCGCCTCACAATTCGGTCGCCACCAGGCCCGCCGAGCGCCTCACTTTTGCTCCGCCGTTAACAGGCGCGGACGGCCGACGTTTGGCAACCGTGTCCGACGATGGAACGTGCCGCATATGGGATGCGCATACGGGGCAAGCGTTGCTTGTCCTCACTCCGAACGCAGGCGCCTTGTATCGAGTAGCTTTCGGTCTTGACGGAATGCGGCCGGCCACGTTATCGGCCGGCGTAAGTGATGGTATCCGACACGACACGGTGGATTTATCGCTTGAATGCCAATCCCGAATAGCAGAGGGCGGCGTCGTGCCGCCCCATTCGGTTTTGGCCCCGGAGTCGGCGCTCGGGTCGGTTCCCAGCGTTGCCCTATCCTCCGCTCCGGTCGGGGTCGTTGTAGGCAGCCCGGTCAAGCCGGCCAGGGGACGTTGAGCGGGACGGTTCGCTTTCCGGCGTTCACGGGCTTCGGCCAACTTGCGATCGCGTTCGGCGAAGATGGATTCAGCCCTCCCTTCCAGTTTGTCCTTCGGCGTGACGTAGCCGATGGCGCGGAAAAGGTCATCGGGACGAGTAAGCGGCTCGACACCGGGAGATTGGGCATGCGGAAGCGCGATTTTCATGAAAAATAATGGAGCGGCCTACTTTTTCTTAGCAGCTGCCTTTGACAAGGGCTTGGCAGAGGACTTTGCCTTTGCCTTCTTCTTGTCTTTGCCCTGGGAGTTGTTGCCCTTAGCCATCGTCAAATCCTTTCTTGAAACGTGTTGCGCAAGCACCACGCTTGCTGCACCTATCATAGTAATAAACTCGCGCACCCGAATCCTCCCAGACTCTTTTGTGTAAAAACACTTGGCTCTATTCTCGGGGCTGCATAAAAGCGTTGGCGTCAACCTTCATCTGGAGATAGCACGATGGCAGGCAGGCAGAGCAAACTCCGTATTGAATCGCTCGGAGAGCTCAAAACGACGTTTACCTCCCATTCTGAATGTGAGTTCGCCTTGTTGATTCAAAGCGAGCGCAAAGTCGAGATGGATATCGATCCCAAGGTGATTGGCGAACTGCAGAATTTGCTTCAAAAAGCCCTTGGCAATCGCGGCGACGACGAATACTAGAGGTGGGGAAATCCATGTCTTCGACGCGCCGCCGATTTCTGCAATCTATGGCGGCTACCAACCGACGGCACAGCGTCGCCTCCGCAGTGTTGCGCGCGCTGGTCACATCGTCCGCATCGATCATGCATCGGCGAACCCGCGCCGGCAGCACGGACACTCGCCGTGCCGATAGCAGCAGTGAGCCGCAAATCCGCCGGTTGCTTCTCATCGCTCAAGCCGACGCGACGGGAGCTTTGCCCTTCCGGATACAGCTTGGTTTCGGAAGGCGCACCTGGTGGGGCATCGCCAATGCCGGCAATCCGAAGCGTTCGTTAAGCGACTGAAGCTTGCGGCGCAGCTTATCGGCCAAAAGTCCGCCGGCGGATCCCGTTTCTCCGGCCAACCGCGTGAGAGCGGCCTGCTGGTGGCGAGCGATGTCCTCGGCGTAGCGGCTCTCATAGGTTCGCGTGAACTCGCGATAGGCGTCCGGTAGCCGCGCCAAACACCAAAGCACCTGCCGTTCATCCGCCGACTTCGCGGTCTTAATCCATGCTGACAGACGGACGATTCCCGTTTGGAAGGCTTTGTACACTTTCGTTCCTCGTAAGTTCTAGGAAGCGTCGGTTTATTCTCGCACGCCAGCGCTCGGAATGGCGACGGCGCCTCTATCCGTAGGTGACGGACCGAGACGCTTCGCCATACAGGAGCAAATCGCTAGTAGCGGCGGCCGCCGCCATATCCACCGCCCCCGCCGGAGCCGGTTCGACTTCCAGCACCTTCGGTCTTCGGTCGCGCCTCACTGACGGTAATGCTGCGACCTTCGACCTCTTTCTGATTCAAGGCCGTTATCGCAGCGTGCGCCTCCTGGTCGCTGTTCATTTCGACGAACCCGAACCCTTTGGAGCGCCCGGTCTCGCGGTCCATGATTACTTGCGCCGATTGTACGCCACCGTGCGGGCCAAACATCTGCTCCAAGGTACTGTCCGTAACGCCGTAGGCCAGGTTGCCTACATACAGCTTTTTGCCCATTGGGCCTCCTAGAAGAAAACACAGACTGGGCGCCACATCATGCTCGGAACGTGCAACACCCGGAAAACCACACATTAACGAGGGACAAGCAAGAGGAAGTGTGAAAATACGACAACCACAGAACCGTTCGCGAGACCCAAGTACGGGTTCATTGTATTGATAGGGACGTTGAAACACAGGTCTGTCTCACAACTTTATCAAGTCCTTATGAATCTGTGCTTGGCTGGACATGCTCAGCTGTGGGCGGCTCACGCCCTGCCGATCCGCACCCGGGGTTTCCGCGGATCGTGAATGGCGCGATCGACATTGGGACGTTCGGAACCCGCGCATGTCGCGGAGTTTGAGATTCGCGCCGGGTTTGACGAGTACTTCTGCGTCTCATGAGTAAACGGCGGTGCGCCGGTGAGCAACTCGTAGAGAATGACTCCAAGCGAGTAGATGTCGGCGCGCGTATCAATGTCTAGATTGTTCAGTTCTGCCTGCTCGGGCGTCATGATCGCCCGAAGAATTTCGGAATTATCAAGCATCACCGGGGCTGCCGCGGCGGACTTGAACTAAAATCGCCCCGGATCCTCACCGCGGTTCGACACCCAACCAGATCAGTCCCTGAGCACGTCCTCAAATTCTGCCTCTGAGATACTTCCATCCTTGTCCGTATCCATCTCCGCGATGATTCCCGAGGCCCATGCGCTTCGGGTCAGCCAGTTACCGACCCCAGCGTCGCTCAAGAGTTTGGTCAGCTCACGCTTGGTGATGTGCCCATCCTTTACGTCGCTGTCGTAGTGGGCGAAGGCCTTGTGGTAGTCCCCCTCGAATTGGTCCGTGACCAGCTTGCCGACCTTGTCCCGCAGTTCGTTTTTTTGTTCTTCCATATAGGCCATAAGAGCTCCTGGGATCACCGTTCACCGCGATTCAGTTCAATGACTATTTTCACTTTCGGCAACGCCTTGCGAAGGGCGTGGACTCCCGCGTCGGTGACCTTAGTACCGTCGAGGTTCAGCGTTTGGAGATTGGTCAACCCGTTCAGATGCACTAATCCCAGGTCACTGATGCCAACCGTGTTTGTCAGCTCAAGTGTTTCAAGACGAGTCAGCTCCTTCAGGTCCCGTAGGCCGGCGTCCGTGACTTTGGTGTCACTGAGCGACACGCCTTGGAGTTTGGTTAGCTTTTTGAGGTGTTTGAGACCTTTATCCGTGATTTGGGTTCCACCGAGATCCAGCCTTTGGATTTGAGTAAACTCTTTCAGGTGTTCCAGGCCTTTGTCTGTAACTTTAGTTCTGCCAAGTTCCAGCACTTCGATATTGGTCAAGCCCCTAACGTAAACCATCCCGTCATCAGTGACCACGGTGTCACGCAGCCCCAAGATTTCCGGCTCGGACAATCCCTTAAGGTGTTCGAGGCTCGCATCGACGATTCTTGTGTGCTTTAGATCCACTCCGATGATGGGCTTCCCTGGGCGTTTAGCGTCGACTTCCACCGTGCCGCCCAGTTTCTGGATTTCCGCGATAGCCAGATCCTGTTGCGTCATGTCCTGTGCCTGGAGCGTCGGTTGCACGAGCAGGAAAACTCCCACCCAAGCATATCTGTACAGTCTCATGCAGATCCTCCCTCGATCAACAATGTTCACTCAACAATGTTCGCTCGCTCCTCTCAACGTTCCACTTTTTTCCGAGGCCGAAGCCGATTTTCTTGGGTCAAACGCTTCCACCTTCGTGTCCCCCTTCCACGGGGTCGTTCGGACGTGCCCAATTGGGAAATAACTGCCAAGGCACCCGTTCACGAAAAGGCATCTGGTACAGCCTCCGAAGTGCTTCAGAAAATTTACCTTCTTGACACTTTTGTAGAGCTTCTTGATAGTCCCTTTCAATCATTTTCATCATTGCCTCGACATCAATGACCCGTAGGCTCATGCGTGCGGGTGTTTTTGTAGTTCGGCTTCATACGCAGACCTGTAGCCAGGGTTGCGTGTCAGATAGTCATGGCACTGTCGCCGGCTCCACCCATGAACTGGCTCGTATTCTGACTCCGGAGAACGAACGCCGTTTTGAGGCCAACCCTGCTGGACCGCTCTTGCCCTATCCTCATGTTCGTCGTTGCGACTGAACTGCTTCATGTACTCACGAGATGACTTACCCAGAATCCCTCGGCTAAGCGCGCGACCGAGTGCGGACGACATCCGACGCAGAAATCCGTGACTCTCACGGCTTGTCAATGGTAGTCTCGGGATTGCGACAAGATCCCCAATCAGGTGTGCCAATTCACGTTCTCCACGGTTTACACAAAAACTGGTTTCCGTAACTCCAGCGACGACTGAAGTTTCGCTTTCACGATATCCTCGATCCCATGGACCGGAATCCATTCGCCGAAGGCCGGCGATTGTTCCGTGGCGGTCAGAGGAGCCCTCGTCGCATGTACGACGGTCCGGCAGGATCAAGCTTCGGTGATGCCACGATGTTCTACCCCTGACCGCCGTCGTCGCGCCAGCGGTCCTCCGTTTGGGCACGTTCGAGGTTGAGCGTATGCCGGCCGGGCTGATTACCTTCTTGCGCTCGAATCAGCATGCTCGCCACTTCCTTGGCGTCGATGGGCATCACGAGACAACTCTGGGCGCCCGCCTTCAACACGGCCTTAACAATGCTCTCTCGCCCCGGGGGCACTAACACAAGAAGTGGGGAGGGCGGTCGCCGCTCGCGGTGGCGCCGGCTCCTGTGCAGTCCCAATCTTTTCGGCATCTCCTCTTGGGAGTCGGTTGCCTTCTGGGAGTCTCTTGCCAGAACCCCGGAAGAAACAAGAAACCGGCACAGGTCTAGAGTCTCGTTCAGTTTCTCGCGTGCTCCGACGACGAGGAGGTCCACGGTTCCTGGATTCCAATCGCTATTGAGGGAGGCGGCTGTGGCTCCGTTGACCTCCTCGATTACGAAGTCCGGTAAGGCATTACGGAGACTGAACAAGCTAGCCTGGTCCACGTCAAACGCGATGGCTTTGGATTGCTTCGGCATCGGCTCTCTTGCTTTCGACTCAGCATGATCGCTCGTCGTCATTAAGACTTGCTCCTCTCAGTGGAGGCTTCTCTCGTATGGCTTAGACGCCCTTCTCGAAGTCCCGATTGTCGTCGAGAGCTTCAATCCGGGTCGCCGCGTGGGGCTGCGCATTCTCGGTGGTCACCCGGACTCGCATCCCGGCCTTGAGGTCTGCAGCCGTGCAGATCTTGGCGTCGCAGGTCACTTTGACGTTGGCAGCCAGCGTGTGACTTTGTTCCTTTCCATCCGTGTTGGTTATCCTCAGTTTGTCAGCGCTGACGCTGACCACCGTGCCATTCACAGTCTGCTCGCTCGGCCCCCGGACCTTGTCCTTCATCGTGTTTCCCACGTCTTGCACCTTCTCCTGCGCGGTTTTCCTGTCTTCTTGGAACTTGTCCGTGTCCACTGAGAGCGTTACGTTCGACTTGCCGTCGGCGTTGTCCGACCCGATTTGGAACCACCCCTGGTAAAAACCCAGGCCGACGATGCCGGCACCGACTAAGACGAGCACGAAAAATAAGCGTTTCATCAATCCCTCCTCGATGGGTCTGAAAAGAGTCCTCAATGCCAGGCTTAACACACGAGAGCGTGTGAAACCCGGCTTGTCGTTTCTTGGTCCGCCCCCAACGGGATCGCAGCCGCGACCGGATCGGCCGGGCCGTTCCTGTCCTCCAGTGCCACTCGGTTACGGGCGCGCATCTCGGGCTGCGTCGCGGCGCGGAAATGTGCGACCACGGCAGTGATGTTGTCCCGGCCCCCCATTTCGTTCGCGCGCGTCACGAGTCGCCTGCAGGCCCGCTCGGGTTCAGCTTCGGTGTGGAGAACCTGGTTGATTTCTTCCTCGGGGAGCATTTCTGTCAGGCCGTCGGAACAGAGCAGCACCCGGTCACCGCCTTCCAGGTTTAGCTTGTGGACCTCGACCTTGAGATCGGGCGAAACGCCTCCAACGGCGTTGCTGATGACGTGGCGCCAGCGGTGCTGAGCCGCCTCTTCGGCGGACAGGGCGCCTCGGCGGACCATTTCTTCCACCAGGGTGTGGTCGCGGGTCAGCCGGTAGAGAATCCCGTGGCGGCACAGGTAGCAGCGGCTGTCGCCGACGTGTGCCACAAACAGCATGTCATTCAGGCTGTAGGCCAGCGTCATGGTGGTCCCCATGCCGCGCAGTTCCGGATGCCCCGCCGCCTCGGCCAAAACGCGGGCGTTGGCCTGACCCAGGGCGGTCTGAAAGTCGGCCAGCACCTGGTCTTGCTCCGGTCCTTTGAATTGCGCGAACCACTTGAAGGTTTCCAGGATGAAGGTTTCCACCGAGTCGATGGCCATGGCGCTGGCCTGTTCTCCCCCGGCGTGGCCGCCCATGCCATCGGCCACGATGAACAGGAAGCTCCGGTCGTTGCTGTGCTGGACCTTCGCCTGTGGCAGGCTCGTCTGCTGGACCTGCAAGGCTTTGAGCAGTACCGCGATCAGAAATTGGTCCTCGTTCGTGGCGCGGACCTTGCCGGCGTCAGTCAGGCCGAAGCTGACCACGGACAACGGCGGGTGACGGTCCGGCGACGTCACCGTGTCCAAGTCGTGTGGGTTCACGATGGCCACGTCCGAAGCAATTCGGGGCTCGCTCATGTCGTCACCACCCTTCGCGCTGGCTGTCTAGAAACGGTTGCTCAAATTGTTGCTGATCAACTCCACGCTTGCGTTTTCGAACCTCTCGCGCCACGGTAGGTTAAGACAAAAGCTGACGTGGGGAACACCTTTCGGTGTTCCTCCACGTCGGCATACTCGTCCAACGAGCCACACCGGCATAGCCGGGTTACTCTCGTCTCGTCATCCGACGACATTGCAATCCAACTTCTCGAGCGAAATCAGCTCTTATCTGACTCACTCTAAGCGATTGACATCTAGCTGCGCAGGCGATTGACCATCACGCTTCGCAGAATCGGCTTGGCTTCGACCGTGTCCACGAGGATGAGGAGTTGGTCACCGATCTTGACGGTCTCGATCTTGGTGTCTTCCATGTTGAGACGCACCATGGCGTTGCCCATCGCGTACGTCCAGTTCTTGCCGCTTTCGTTGGTGAAGGTAAGTTCTTTCTTGTCTGCGTCGTAACCCTTGACAGTGCCGCGGATCAATTCGCAGTTCTTGAACTTGCCGTCCTGGACTAAGATGTACTGGGCCGTCCAGGTCGCAGGGCCCTTGTCGTAGCTAACGTGGATCGCATCGCCGGCCTCCAAGGCGCTCTTGCTTTCTTTTCCCGCCCGGTTGACGACAAAGCTGTCGCCGAGCTTGAAGGTGTGATCCTTGTCGGCAGAATCTGTCAGGACAAAGGTCTTGTTGTCGGCGTCAATCGACTTTACCTTACCACCAGCGACGCTGTCCGCCGCTGCAACAGTACCGGCCGACAAAGCGATCACCAACGTTGCGCTGAGCCATTTCGAGAAACACATCATCATGAAACTCCTAGTCTGGAACCCCATTGCCCGCTGGCCCTTCGAAGAAGGGTTGGGCCGGCGTCGATGAATCGATCCCACAGGAATCGAATTGATTTAGGTTAGTCTGTGTCGCTATGAACGAAAAAAAACCGACGTGGTGCAATACCCTGAGGTATTCGACCACGTCGGCATACTCGTCAACGAGCCCCCCGGCATAGCCGGGTTACCCTTCATCTAGTCATCCGACGACTACTATTCCTATTCATCGGAGCCGAACTGAATTGGGCTCCGCTAATACCATACTGGTTAGAGCGGTAAAGGCAAGTGGACGCGTTTTTTCGTCGAGGTATCATGATCCCAGGCGGCCGCGGAAACTGTGCGGAAACGGAGACTCGTCGCCGTTCATCTCTGCACGCGTTGAGGTTGGGATGAAAACGCAAGGAGAAATCGAAGCCGCTGTCTGCGAAGGGATCGCGCGCTTTGAACAGGAATACATGGGCCGTGGGCCCAAGGACATCCACACCCACCTTATTGATGATCTCCTCGTGGTCCGCCTCGAGGGCGTCTTGACCGCAGCCGAGCAACAGCTTGTGAAGACGCTCGCGGCGGAGAAAGGACGGGACCTGCTCAAACAAGTCCGGACTCATCTGCTGGAAACGGCGCGGCCGCTAATGGAAGCAATGGTGGAAGAAGTTACCGGCGTCAAGGTGAAGAGCCTGCACCACGATATCAGCACGGTGACTGGGGAAGAGATCGTGCTCTTCACCTTGGCTGAGGCGCCTCTATTCCGCGAGACAAGGAAAAAATAGCGCCTCTGAAACGGGGAAAACAATTGAAACGAATGGTCTTGATTCAGCGATCCGAACGGTAAGACAAAGAACGACACGGCGCCCGCCGCTTTCTTCGTTACGATGGGCGGTTCGTCCGGGCGTTATGGGTCCGCTTCACGGCATACATCTGGTCGTCGGCTTGGGCCAATAACTCGTCCAGGCTTGCAAAGTGCTCGGGTCCGGTATGTGAAATCCCGATGCTTAGACGGATGTGTGCCGTTTCTTCGATTCTTAGGAAACGTTGCGAGAATTGCCGAGCCCCTTCCGCATCAGTGTTCGGCAGAATCAGGCAAAATTCGTCGCCGCCGCACCGACAGGCCACATCCATCTCGCGTTTTATCGCCTGGACTTCCTTCCCGATCGCTTGAAGTACCTCGTCTCCCCGTTGATGACCCTGGGTATCATTGATTTGCTTGAAACCGTCCACGTCGAAGTAGACGACCGCGACAGGGGTGCAGTTCCGTTTGGCGCGCACCATTTCCTTACGGAACTCATCTACAAAGGCACGTTTATTCAGTAGACCGGTCAAGGAATCGACTCTCGACAGTTCAGCCAGCTCCCGCGTCCTTTCGGCAACCTTTTCTTCCAGATTTCCGGCACATCGGATCGCTTGGTCTTTGGCCGCTTCGAGCTCGGCTAGTATGCCTCGAATGTAAGTATCAAACACGAGCACGGTGTCCCGATAGAGCAGTTTGTCCAGCGCTTCACGCGTGACGACGTGTCGTTTGAGAAGTTCCCGGGCCTGATCGGCGGCGTTCTCGGCGATTTCGTCGTACGCAGCCGCTCGTTTGGAGTCATGGCTTGATTTCTTCGGGTCGAGCCGAATCGGCGTGGTGGAATCGGTAATGGACTCGTTCATGTCGGCGCGGTCATGGGACCTCAGGCCCCGATTGGCGTTGTAAGTGGCCCTATCAGGGTTGTGGTGGATTGCTTCACGGTACGATGCAATCGCTTCATCGTAGGCCTTCTTGCCTTTATAGGTGAGTCCTTTGACGTTGTGCAGCGCATTGTGGTTGGGTTCCAAGTGAAGCACGGCGTCCCGATCGGCGACGGCTGCGTCGTACTTCTGTTTCTTGTGATTGTAGGCCGCGACGTGGGGGGGCCGGTGGACCACCGCCGATGTCAGTGCGGTCTCGCAGACCGGCACTAGGTCGCGGAACAGCCCTGCGTCGAGGCGGCGGAAGATCGCCACGCCCTTGGAGCGCAGCGCCTTGGCGTGGCCGTCATCGAGGCCATAAGCGTGCAGGGCGACGCGGAACGTCCTGCCGTCCGCCAGCAGCTTCGGGAAGATCGCCAGGCGGTCGTCCGGTGGTATATGGTCCCAATCGTAGAGCACCGCGTCGAATGGGCGGTCGAGCGGCTGGTCGTGGAAGGTGAGAGGATAAAGAATGGTCCCATTCCCTTCGACCAACTGCTGTGCCAGTTGCCAGTTGACTTCATCGGTTGTCAAATACGCGAGCAGCATGTCGGTTCTCCTGCAGACCGTTTTCGTCGACTCGTGGGGCGGTCGCGGCGCGGACAAGCGATCCCCGTAGGGGTTCCAGTTGCGGTTAGGATCGCAAGCGAGTACTTTCGCGGTCGGGCGATTCGTCCTTGGTCCATGCGACCGCATCGCGCTGTGGAAAACAAAAAAAAGCCGACGTGATCGAACACCGGAAGGGTGTTCGATCACGTCGGCTTACTCGTTAACAGGCCGCCCGGCACAGCCGAGCTGCCGTTCATCTAGTCATCCGACGACTTCTGCCACGAACTCTTTGCAGTGACCTGCGCGGAATTCGATTGCGCTACATCTCCAGCATGCCCACCAACCTTCTACCAGCCACATCTAGGAGAGACGGTAGCGACAAAACACCGTAGGTCACACCGCCCGCTTTGTCAACTCGCGGGGGTTGACATCGCATTGACAAAGCGGCTCGCTTGGGTGCTATGGGTCCACTTTACGGCAAACATCTGGTGGTCGGCTTGGGCCAATGACTCGTATGTGTACTACTCGTACGCCGTCCCGCCGCTGGTGAAGGCGCTAAGCCGGCTAACGGCGCCACCGAGAGCCGCGGTGTGGTAAAGTAGGCCTGACGGGATTATCGATTCTTTTCAGTCCGGCTTGCAGGAGCAGGTCAGGATGCTGCCGGTACGGAGTCTCTCCATCGTGCTCAATTCCGAGATCCGCAAGATCGCCTTCGTCGGTGACTACCTGCCCCGGAAGTGCGGGATCGCCACCTTCACCCACGACATGCACGCCTCGGTGGCCGGCCGCTTCCCGGACGCCGAGTGCTTCGTCGTCCCGGTCAACGACCGCCCCGAGGGGTACGACTACCCGCCGGAGGTCCGGTTCGAGATCGACGAGCAGGACCTGGAAAGCTACCTCCGGGCGGCCGACTTCCTGAACTTCGCGAACACCGACGTCGTCTGCCTCCAGCACGAGTACGGCATCTACGGCGGCGCGGCCGGCAGCCACATCCTCGGCCTGCTGCGGGACCTGCGGATGCCGGTCGTCACGACCCTCCACACCGTCCTGCGCGAGCCGAACGCCGACCAGCGGCGGGTCCTGACGCAACTGGCGGACCTGTCCGCCCGCGTCGTCGTCATGACCGAGCGGGCCCGGACGTTCCTGCGGGAGATCTACGGCGTGCCCGAGGCCAAGATCGACCTGATCGCGCACGGCATCCCCGACACGCCGTTCGTCGATCCGAACCCGTACAAGGAGCAGTTCGGCGTCGAGGGCCGGCTGGTGGCGCTGACGTTCGGGCTGCTCTCGCCCAACAAGGGCATCGAGCACATGCTCCGGGCCGTGCCGGAGATCCTCGAGGCGTTCCCCAACTTCGTCTACATCGTCCTGGGGGCGACCCACCCGGACCTGGTCCGCGAGCAGGGCGAGCGCTACCGGCTGAGCCTGGAGCGGCTGGCCCGGGACCTGGGGATCGAGCAAGCACGTCATCTTCTACAACCGGTTCGTCGAGCTGAAGGAGCTGACCGAGTTCATCCGGGCGGCGGACGTCTACGTGACCCCGTACCTGAACCCGGCGCAGATCACCTCGGGCACGCTGGCCTACTCGTTCGGCTGCGGCAAGGCGATCGTCTCGACGCCGTACTGGCACGCCGAGGAGCTGCTGGCCGACGGCCGCGGGGTGCTCGTGCCGTTCGCCGACCCGAAGGCGCTGGCGCGGGAGGTCCGCGGGCTGCTGCGCGACGAGCCGCGGCGGGCTGCGATGTGCGAGCAGGCGTACCGGCTGGGCCGCGAGATGATCTGGGAGCAGTCGGCCGACACTACATGGAGTCGTTCCAGCGGACCCGCCTCGGCCGCCAGGACCAGCCGTTCAAGCCGCTGGCGGTGCGGACCCTCGCCGAGCAGCAGGCCGACCTGCCCGACTGGCGGCTCGACCACCTGGCGCGGCTGACCGACGCGACGGGGATGCTCCAGCACGCCACGCACACCATCCCGAACTTCGCGGAGGGGTACTGCACCGACGACAACGCCCGCGCCCTGCTGCTGACGGTGCTCCTGGAGGAACTGGGCCAGGGCGGGCCGCGAGGTCCGACGGCTCGCCACGACCTACGCCGCGTTCCTCCAGGCGGCCTTCGACCGCGAGCGCGAAGCGGTTCCGCAACTTCCTGGGCTTCGACCGCCGCTGGCTGGAGGAGGTCGGGTCGGAGGACTCGCACGGGCGGGCCCTCTGGGCGCTCGGCACCTGCGTCGGCCGGTCGCGGCGGCCCGACCTGCCGTCCTGGGCCGCCGCCGCACTTCGAGCTGGCCCTGCCGGCGGTCCTGGAGACGACCTCGCCCCGGGCCTGGGCCTTCGGCCTGCTGGGCATCCGGGAGTACCTCCGCCGGTTCGGCGGGGACCGGCTCGCCGCCCAGGTCCGCGACGCGCTGACGGCCCGGCTGCTCGACATCTACGACCGGACGACCACGCCCGACTGGCCGTGGTTCGAGGAGATCCTCAGCTACGACATCGCCCGGCTGCCGCAGGCCCTGATCGCCAGCGGCCGCGAGAGCGGCAACGCCCGGGCCCTGGAGGTCGGCCTGCACACCCTGGGCTGGCTGGTCACGGTCCAGACGGCCCCGCAGGAGCACTTCCGGGCGATCGGCTGCCAACGGCTTCTACCGCAAGGGGCACGGGCGGGCCCGGTTCGACCAGCAGCCGATCGAGGCCAACGCGACGGTCTCCGCCTGCCTGGAGGCGTACCGGGTCGACCCAGGATCCCGCCTGGATGACACGAGGCCCGCTCCGCGTTCGAGTGGTTCCTCGGCCGCAACGACCTGGGCCAGGAGCTGTACGACCCGGCGCACCGGCGGGTGCTGCGACGGCCTGCAGGAGGACCGGGTCAACCGGAACCAGGGGGCCGAATCGACCCTCGCCTTCCTCCTCTCCCTCGCCGAGATGAACCTGCTCGAAAGCTCCCTGGCGGCATTCCGCCAGGCGCGGTAGTTTCGCCCGTCTCAAGGATGGGCCGCCATTCCCTGAAACGAGGTCGGAAGCATCGTTACATGGATGTCAAGCGCACCGGGATCATCCTCAAGCCGACCAACTCCCGCGTCGTCATCCGGCCGTTCGAGGTGGCGAACGAGAGCCGGGTCGAGAAGATCATCGCCCGCGTCGCGTCCCTCTCCGAGGCCGAGGTCGAGCGCCTGCTGGAGAAGGTGATGCGGGAGTTCCGCGAGCGGCACCAGCGGACCCGCGAGTTCTTCCTGCACCGGTTCGAGCAGGTCCGCAAGCACCTGCTGACCGACCAGCCGCTCAGCGAGAACCGGCGCCTGCTGATCGGCGCCTACTTCACCCAGGAATACGCGCTGGAGTCGGCGGCCCTGTTCAACCCGTCGATGGTCTGGCACCCCGACCAGTCGGGCCTGCCCGACGGGTCGCGCCGGTTCATCCTCAGCCTGCGGGCCACCGGCGAGGGGCACATCTCGTCGATCACGTTCCGCTCCGGCGTGATCGACGCCGAGAACCGGATCCGCATGGACGAGCCGACCCGGTTCGTCGCGGCCCCGGACCTGGTGCCCAACGCCCTCTACGAGAAGACCCTCTTCCACCGCAAGCTGACCGAACTGGGGATCAACGGCCCGCTGACCGACCAGGTGATGGCCGCGCTGGGCGACCACTTCACGCTCGACGACCTGGAGCCGCACGCTCCGGAACGTCCTGAAGCAGCAACCGGGCCCGGCAGCGCGAGTTCGAGCCGATCGCCCACACCATGCTCGTGCTGGCCAAGGCCAACTACGAGATCCGCTTCGGCCCCGAGCTGAACGTCTCGGAACGGATCATCTTCCCGTCGTCGCCGACCGAGACCAACGGGATCGAGGACGCCCGGTTCGTCCGGTTCACCCACGACGACGGCCGGGTCGTGCTACTACGCCACCTACACCGCGTACGACGGCCGGGTGACCCTGCCGCAGATGCTCGAGACCGAGGACTTCCTCCACTTCAAGGTGAGCACCCTGAACGGGCCGGAGGTCCGGAACAAGGGCTTCGCCCTCTTCCCGCGCATGGTCAACGGGCAGTACGCGATGCTCTCCCGGCAGGACAACGAGAACATCTACCTGATGTACTCCGACATGCCGCACTTCTGGTACAGCAAGGAGCTGATCGCCAAGCCGACGTACCCGTGGGAGTTCGTCCAGCTGGGCAACTGCGGCTCGCCGATCGAGACGGAGGCCGGCTGGCTGGTGCTGACCCACGGCGTCGGGCCGATGCGGAAGTACGCGATGGGCGCGTTCCTGCTCGACCGCGACGACCCCTCGCGGGTGATCGGCCGGCTGGAGACGCCGCTGCTGGAGCCGAACGCCAACGAGCGCGAGGGGTACGTGCCGAACGTCGTCTACAGTTGCGGCGCCGTCGTCGCACGGCCGCGAGCTGGTCATCCCCTACGCGATGTCGGACTACGCCAGCACGTTCGCCACCGTCCCGCTCGACGACGTGCTCAACGCCATGACCCGTCCGTGCCGTGCTCAGTCCGCGGCGGTCATCGCGTCGAGCAACTCCCGCAGCGAGAACTCGGCGACCGCCGTGAACGCGTCGGCGGCTCCGTAGTAGACGAGCAGTGACTCCCCGTCCTGCACCACCCCGGTCGGGAAGACGACGTTCGGCACGAAGCCGGCGACCTCGAAGTCGGCCTCCGGGACGAAGAACGGCTCGGGCGACCGCCGGAGCACCCGGGCCGGGTCGTCCGGGTCGAGGAGGAGCGCCCCGGCGTAATAGGCGCCGACCTCGCCCGGCCGGGTCCGGTGGCGGTTCCCGTGGTAGATCGCCAGCCAGCCGTCGGGGACGCGAATCGGCGGCGGCCCGGCCCCCACGCGGCCGGATTGCCACTCGCCGCCCGAGACGGTCGAGGGGGGCGTGCGCGCCCCAGTGGATCAGGTCCGGCGACCGCGCGACCCACATCTCCGGCCGGGTGAACGGCGTGCCGCACACCGGCCGGTGCAGCGCCGCGTACGCTCCGCCGATCTTCTCCGGGAACAGAACCACGTCCTTGTTCTCGGGGCAGAAGATGACCCCGTGCCGCTCGAACGTGCGGAAGTCGGCCGTGGATCGCCAGGGCCGTCGCCGGGCCGTGCCGCGACACGGCCACGTAGGTGAAGTAGAACCGGCCGTTCAGCGGGGTGATCCGCGGGTCCTCGACGCCGAACTCCTCCACCTCCGCTTGCGGGCGGAACGTGACGCCCGTGACTTCCCGCACGGCCCGCCCGTCCCCGCAGCGGACCACCCGCAGGTGCGAGATGAAGGTGAGCCGGACCAGCCCGTCGGCCTTGCGCCGGACCACCCGCGGATCGATCGGCTCCAGTTCCGCGTCGGGAACCCAGTCGATCGTCAGCCCGGCGGCCGGGTCCCACCGCGGCAGGCCGGTGAACCCGGCCGCTGCTCCCGCGGCCGCTCGGCCACCCGGACCAGGAGCACGACCTCGTCCCCCGCCCGGACCGCCCCGGGGTTGAACACGCCGACGACCTCGAAATCGTCGCGGGACGGGGGCACGTCCTCGGGCCGGAGCAGGAGCCGGGTGGAGAGCCGCCGGACGGTCATCGGTCGGCCCCCGCCCGGTGAGCCAGTGCGTCGGCCTCGCAGGCCATCGCCAGGGAATCCCGGCCGTTGGCCTCGGTCACGACCCGCCGGTGATTGCGGTCCCGAATCCAGGCGACCTGGTCCTCCATCATGGACCGGAGCAGTTGGCCGTAGAGCGGCGACTTCGCCTGGCCGTCCCCGCACGAGAGGTCGATGATCTGGTAGGCGTCGATCTCCTTGCCCCGGCCGCGGCAGGCGCGGTCCTTGCCGCCGTAGGAGGCGGCCACGTCGAGCCGGGCACCGGGGAACAGGTCGCACAAGTCCCGGGTCTGCCGCTCGTCCACCAGCGCGTGAATCCGGGCCCGCGTCGGCACCCAGTCGAAGAGCGTCACGTCCCCCCGCTCGAACACCAGCCGGAGTTCCTGGCGGTCCATCCGCCCGGCCTGGTGGAAGCCGTGGTAGAAGTTGACCAGGGCCGTGTCGCCGTAGCGGACCGTGGCGTGGACGTGCTCCTCGATCGCCGTCCCCGGCCGGATCCCGACCTGGGCCGCCTCGACTCGCCCCGGCCCGAGCCACCCGGCGAACAGGTCGAAGAAGTGGACCCCGTGCTCGACGAAGATGCCGCCGCTCTTGCCGCGGTCCCAGAACCAGTGCTCGGCCGGCAGGTTCTCGTCCGAGGCGTAGTTCTCGAACGACCCGTGCAGCACCTCGCCCAGCACCCGGGCCTCGACCAGCCGGCGGACGGCGTCGAACAGCGGGTTGTACCGCTGCATGAGGTTGGCGACCAGCAGCCGGTCCCGCTGCCGGGCGGCGGCGATCAACTCGTCGGCCTGGGCGACGGTCAGGGCCAGCGGCTTCTCGACGATCACGTGCTTGCCGGCCTCCAGGGCGGCCATCGCCTGCGGGTAGTGGAGGAACGGCGGGGTGGCGATGTAGACCACGTCCACGTCGTCCCGCCGGAGGAGTCCGTCGACGTCGTCGACGTTCTCGACGCCGAACCGGGCGGCCGCGGCCAGCGCCGCGGGCCGGTGGGTGCCGGCCATGCCGACGAGCTTGACGCCGGGCACCTGGGTGAACTGCTGGAGCGCGAACAGCCCGAACCCGCCGCAGCCGATCACTCCCAATCGAATGAGGCCGTCGTCCATCGATGTCGATGTTTTGGATGTGGGCACGAGCGGCGAATTCCTTTCAAGAGTTCGTCACGTCGATGGACGGGGGAACCGACAGCCATCATGTTTTGGTACCGGTCCCGACCTCCACGATAGGGGAGTCGCGGCCTCGGTGCAACGCGCTATTGGGGAGCATGATGCCGCCTGAACCTTCGAGAAGGTCGGGATCCAGGCCGTTCAGTGCCTCGCCGACACTGCCGCCAAAACGTTACGGCGTTCTTGTTGAGACGGAAAGGGAACGCCTCCATTTTCCGGGCGACCTGGTAACAATCGGCATGCCCGGTTGTTTGCCGTTGCGCCGGAGTTATATCAGGCGTGCGTGAAAATTGCGGCGCTGCGGGGCAAGTCAAGGTCGGTGACCTTGATGGGCTCTACGGCAAGAACATGAAATTAGCGGGACCATAGTGGCGCCAGTAAACGGAATCAGCGCGCACACGAACAGCAAAGGCAGATCGGAAACGCGTACAATGGGCGCGATGACATTAGTGCCTACAATAACTCAGTCGGCCAGCGTTTTCGGGAAAGTCCCTGGTTGCCGGCGCTGGTGACGTCAATGCGGACAGGCAGGCCGCGTTCGATCTCGAAGTGCGTATGCAGTCGCCAGGCGCTAAACGAGCGGCCATCGCTAGGAGATTTCAAGTAGGCGGCCTGCACGATGCGCGATAGCGTCTTCACGACCGTGCCATCGACCGCGGTGATTAAGTGCTTGACTTCGGGAAACTGGCGATCCTGCCCCAAGGATTCGAGTTGGCTGGCCAGTTCACGGGCGATTTGTTGGACTGGCTCGGGGTCGAAGATTTGCGTGGCTTCCGAGAGCGAGCCGAGCGAAGCGCGCGGGCAGCTCAGTTTTTTCTGCACCTTTTTCAGTTCGCCGGCCTGCTGGATGCCGCGCAGCGACGTGACGATCGGATTGAACAGGAACAACAGGATGTAGGCGCAGTACTGGTCGAAGAACAGCGTGCGATTGCCCGCGCGATCCCGTTGCGTCCCGACATCGTGCAAGCGCTCCAACAGCGGCATGAGCCGGTCGAAATACTTCAGCCCGACGATGTCGCTGTCGCGGATCTTACTGGCTTGGCGGCGCACCATGCTCTAGGTATGCGCGCTCGACCGCCCTGGCGCAAGTCCAATTCCCGCAAAATCTGCCGATTCTTTGGTGAAAAACCAGAGCGCAAATCTCGTGCCGAACGGGATTGGCTGCGTCCCGTTTTTCTAGCTGGCTGCAATGATGGGTTGAAGCGGATGAACGTGCCGGCACAGAGGATCACGCCACAACGCGGTTGCGTCCGAGTCGCTTGGCGACGCAGAGTTTGCCGTCCGCCTGCCGGATGAGCTCGTCAGCCTTCACGGCATTACGTCCCGTCGTAAAGGCAACGCCGAGACTGATGGTGAGGCGGTATGACGCCTTATCAAAAACGAACTGCTCTTGTTCGATCAGAGCCCTGATCCGCCCGGCGATCTCGCGGGCATGACCCGGCTCCGCTTCGGGCAGAACGACAGCAAACTCCTCGCCTCCGTAACGGGCCAGTAAGTCCCCTCGTTTTATGACGGTCCTCGCAAGCGCCGTGACGGCGGACAGCGTGTAGTCGCCACACCAACGCCCTCTTTGATCGTTAATGGCTTTGAAGTGGTCAAGGTCAAAAAGCACGAGAGCAAGCGGCCGATTGAAACGCTGCGAGCGAGCCAATTCTTGATCGAGAAACTCCATCAAGTAGCGCTTGTTGTGTGCGCCGGTGAGGCCGTCGATAATCGTCATCCGGTAGATTTCTTCATGATAATCGTTTTCAACATTGCCGCCGGCGAGATAACGAAAGATATAATTGCCCACGTGCACCTGGTCGCCGTTTTGCAAGAGGTGGCGCGTTGCCGGCGCATTGTTGACATACGTCCCATTGGTACTTCGCAAATCTACTACCCAATAGCCCTGGGGACTGAGCTCGATCCGAGTATGATGTCGCGACGTGGTCTCATCTTCCAAGCGCACACTACAGTCCTCGGCCCGACCGATAGTCAAAGGTAATTCGCCCATAATATGGCGGATACCCGCACCGGGACCGGATGGATAGATTTGCACCAGGCAGGCATTTTGGGTAGCCGCGCACGGCGGGGCGCCTACCGTGCACACTGAGGTCGAGCAGTCTGCGGATTCATTGAGGGACATCAGCGCCTATCTCGGTGTATCCCTTCGCAGGTGTAGGGGCTGCTATTCCTGCATCTTTAGGTCTCGATGAAGTATACTTCATGCGAAAGACAATGCGCGTTCAAATGGTCCACGAAAACAGGCAAACCTGCACAGTACTCTGGCCTAAGATTCACAGTCGCCATGCATCAAAACTTGACGCAAGGCGACCTATACTTAAATGACTCGCCGAGCAGTACCGAAGAATCTCAAGTCATGAACGGCGGCCTCATTCGGCGTGGAAGTTGGACGTTTTTCTTTAGGAGGAGTCCATCAGTGCTCCGACCCGAGAATTCGCCCGGGAATACGACCTCGATTCGCACAATGGTTTCTCCTGGGTCGCCAATCGCCGGAACCAAAGACGCGTGCCTGATCCAAATCTATCCGCCTGGCCTTGGAGCCGGCGTCCGTCGCATTCTGAGTGATGCACCCATAACCATCGGTCGCGCCCATGACTGTGAGATCTATGTCGATGACGAATCGACCTCGCGCTATCATACCCGAATCGATGTCTGTCCCGACGGCTATTGGGTGTCGGACTTGGACAGCACCAACGGCACCTACGTCAACGACGCACCGGCGACGCGGCATCTGCTTCAGAACGGCGATCACCTCAACGTAGGAAACTACATTTTTCGGTATTTATCAGGCGGAAACGTCGAGAACGATTATCACGAAGAAATCTATCGTCTGACCATTACTGACGCGCTTACGCGGGTTCATAACAAACGTTACCTCATGGAGTCTCTCGAGCGCGAGTTAGGGCGATCGCAGCGTTACAAACGGTCACTTGCCCTTTTCATATTTGATCTAGACCACTTTAAGCGCATCAACGATGAAAGAGGGCATGTGTGCGGGGACCATGCGCTCTGCACGCTGGCCGGCCTCGCGAAGACTGTCGTCAGAGAGAGCGAATTACTGGCCCGTTACGGCGGCGAGGAGTTCGTCGTCGTTCTGCCCGAGACGAGCCTTGAGTACGCGTACGAAGTCGCTGAACGGCTTCGGAGATTGGTGGAGCAAGAGCGCTTTGTGTTTGCTGGCGATCCGTTCCAATTAACGATTAGCATCGGCGTCGCCGCCACGGTGGGAGAATCCCCGTTAACGGCTGCGCAGTTGATCGAAAAAGCCGACGAAAAACTCTACGAAGCCAAGCGCGCGGGACGCAACCGTGTGATGGCCTGAGATCTATGACGTTGGCGCCGGCATCGTGTCGAACCCAATGGAGTCAGTGTGCACCCGCCGAAGCATGTCTCGGAATGACGGATCCTTACGGATCGCCGCAAGATCAGGGTCCTCCAACGCTTTGTCTTGCCCGTAACCAAGAGCGAATGCCTTTTCTAGAAACGCGAGTGCTTGCATCGCCGCTTGCTTCGCGGACGCCTCATGGGATAAAGTTTTGAACGCAAGTGCAGCGACGCAAGCCGCGGCGTAATGATTTGCCCCGTTCGTGGGTTCTTTCTCCAGACACCAATTAATGTCCTGGCTGGCGCGATCCAATTCTCCTTGGCGTGCCAACAGTATCGCACGAAATCGCCGCGGTTCGAGGAAGGTCGGGGCGGCATCAATAGCCTGGTCAAACGACGCGATCGCTGCGTTTTCCCGTCCATCCTCCGCGAAGCCCATGCCCTGACCGTACAGAGCTTGCGGATGTCGCGGATCGTGTCGGAGGATTTCTTCAAAGGCCTGTCGTGCTTTGTCTGGAAGACGTCGAGACACTGCGAAGCCGTAGACCCAAGACAGATATGTCCGCGTACTCGGAGGCGCCGCTTCCGACTTGGCGTATGCCTTCTGAAAAGCGGCATCCGCTTCCGAGAACCGCAGAAGACCCTCAAGCGCCACGCCCATGCCAAGATAGAGTTCTGCATCGTCCAGCCCTTCCGATGCCGCCTTTTGAAAATCTCCCAGTGCTTCCGAGAATTGCTTCAATTCGAGGCGGGCATTTCCACGGTTCACGCATGCGAGCAGGAAATCGGAGTTGTGTTCCAGCGCGGTGGTGTAGTCTCTAGTGGCCTCCAGGCGGTTGCCCGTTTTTTCGAGAGCATAGCCACGGTTAAAATACCCCAACGCGAATTCAGGCCAGAGCCCCACGCAGACGCTGAAGTCAGCCACCGCTAACGAATGCTTGCCTAGTTCTTGGTAACAAATGCCCCGCTGTACTAGCGACCAGTAATGCTTCGGGTCAAACTGGAGAGCGCGATCGAGTTCCGCGATGGCTTCACGGTGTTTCCCATGATGAGCATAAGTGGCGGCCAATTGATAGTAGTCGCGAGCGCTTGCCGGCTGAATCTGGTTAGCCCGGGCGCGAACGTCCCGTGCGCACTCGGTATCGCCTAGCTTGGCGAGATAGCGAGCGCGGTCTTCGTAGAGGGCACGTGATGGGGCCAGATCGTCAATGGCTTCGGCGCGGTCGATCAACGTCAAGGCATATCTCAACGTATCGGTGTCGTCAGGAGTCAAAGATGTTCGCGCCCAGGCCACTAACAACAACAACTCACGAGTGGCCTCTGCCAGTTGACGCCGCTCATCGGGAGCGAGGCGGCGCCAGTGAGAATCCTGTTGCCAATCATTTCGGTCAAGCACTCCGTATATGTCAAGGGTTTCGGCGCAGGCGGCCAAACCTTGCCGAAGATGACTGTGCGGCCCCGTGCGCACGTGTTCCGGCAGACTATTCGTGGTATTCACCAGGCACAGCGCGCGCAAGTGCCCCGCCTCGTATGCCCGTTTACGATCCTGCGCCTGGGCAGCCTCAAGCTGGCCGTGTGTGTGCGTTAGTCGGCCGCGCACGCTGATGAGTCCGAAACCGGCAAGCGCGAGCGCCACGGCAGCGACGGCTGCCACGGATCCCGAAGAAGCAAACCGGGGGTGGCGCCGCATCCACTTCTTTACGCTTTCGCTTCGGCTCAATTCAGGAGCGTGGCGAAGCGGACGATCATCGAGGAAACGGCGCAGATCATCAGCAAGTTCTTCCGCGTGCTGATACCGAAGATTGGGGTCCGGGGCGAGGCATTTTCGGACGATGCTTTCCATGCTCCATGCGATGTCCGGTCGTTTCTGCCGCACCGACGGCGTTGATTCACTGCGCTCGACGGCCATGGCGACAACGCGGGACTTGGCGGCAGAATAGGAGCCTGTCTGATTGAAGGGTCGGCGGCCGGTCAACATCTCGTACAGGACCATGCCGAGTGAGTAAATGTCGGCACGTTGGTCCACGATGCGGGCTTGAACCGGATCCTTCGATTCGATCGCCCTGAGATGCTCCGGAGCCATGTAGGCGACCGTGCCGCCCAGTTTGGCCGGACGATCGTCGCTCGACGCCGCGGCATGTTCGGAAACATTGAAATCCAATAGCATCGGTTGGCCGTCGGCGCCGATAAGGACATTCGACGGTTTGACATCGCGATGAAGCACCCCGCGCTGGTGGGCATGTTGAAGCGCTTCCGCCAATCGAGCGACGATCCACGCCGCGGCGCGCTCGAAAGAGAGCCGGTCCCAGGGCGGGTGGGGAACCGGATTTCGTGTGTCTCCCGAGTGATCAAGGCGAGCTTTTTCGGACAACGAAGCTGGACAACTCACTTTGCCCAAGGCGCGAGCGAGTTGTGCGCCTTCAGTGGGATGGTTGGTTTCGCTCGCCAGCATCGTTAAGACGCTGGCTAGGTTCGCTCCTCCGAAGTAGGGCATACACACCGCGCGCAGCCCCTGGGATCGGTCCTCATGAACGGAATGAATGGGGACAATATGGGTGTGTTGCAACTGGGCCAGCGTTTGCGGCTCGTCTCCGTGAAGCCCCGAGATTTTGAGAACGACCGGTCGGCCGGCGAGGTCGGCCTGAGTCGCCAAGAACACGCGCGCGAAAGCGCCCTCGCCTAGCTGATCGTGGAGTTGGAAGCCGAACACCTGGTCACCGACTACCGGTTCATGGACGACGACTGACGTTGCATGCGAAGCACGCACCGGAAAAGCGCTAGGCCGCCGAACTTGAGCTTTGGTTTTGTCGCTTTGATGAGTGAGGCGCGATTTACTCATTGGATCATCACTCCGCTCGAACGGTCTTTCTTCGTCGGTTTTTCTTGCGCGACTTCCTCCGGAACCTTTGAATCAATCTCTCCGGGAAATCCTCACGGGACAAGGCGGCCAGGGCAAGACCCGCTCCTAACCACGCGCTCGTTGCAAACGTCGTGTCGATGGCGGTCGTCTCTCGCAACGACGTGACATCGCTATCTGGATCGGCGATCTTACTTGCCCCCGGCGCGTCTTCCTCGTGAGTCGAAGGTTCGTCGGTGGACTGTTCGTTCACCGGCGCGCTCAAAGACTTGCATCCCGGCCAGGCGTGTTGAAATAGGTGGTCGACGCCTTGCTGCCAGAAGGCTTCGAGCGAGCGAAGGATAGCATCAATGGGTATTCGCGGCACATCGCGGGAGGATAATCCGGAACGGGGTGAGTCATTAACCGGATTGGCGTCCACCTCACCTAGAACCAAGCGGGGACGCACTCGTTGATCGGTATCAGAACTTCCAAATCCCCCGACCGGGCCGCGACTAAGTCCCAGTAAGGCGCCTGCTGGAAGACCCGGCAGGGATGGCGCGCCCGTCCAATCGCCAAGATTCATGGCACCGATGGAATTCAGAAAGGTCGGCGCGTCGTTTCGCATTAACGACATATGCGAAAGGTTGATTCCCGACAGCCAGCCTTCCACGGTCATGTCTCGGTAGGCAAGTTGAACCCCACCCGGGCGCTGATCGTCGGGCGACGGCGTCGGCACAACTAGCTTCACAGGCTGTGTCGGTCCCACGGACGGATAGGGCGGGTTTCCCGTCCCTGGAGGCGGCGAGTGCGGGAGATCAGCCGCCGGAATGTCGGCGAGAACAATTCGATACGCAGGCGCTGCCCGTACCGTCAGCGGTGTTGGATTCTCATGCGACGGGCCTAGCTGAATCTTAAGCTGGTAGACGACGCTACCCGCCTGCTCCGGCGTCCAACCGCCAACGTGGATGACGTAAAGTCCCCGGCTGAGCGTGACCGAATGGATGGCGCCTCCTGCCTGAGACAAGAGGTACATCGAATTTCCAGCAGCGTCAGTGAGCCTTGGTTGGGTCCCCGCGGGGAGGCCCGATCCCGCTAAGCTGAAAAAGTACACCCGCGATTGAAGCACTTCGAATTGGTAGTAATCCGCCGTATCCACGGGATCATGGTCTGGAGTGCTCTGAGAACCGCGCACGATATTGACGCCGCCTTGGAGCTCATTGGGAAAGAGCACTCCCAAAACTTGTGGATGCTGAAGGTCGTCGTTGGGTTCCTGCGCCGACCAGACTAAGGGATTTCCGTCGCTACCCCGCGTGGGGCCGTCGATTGTAAACCGAACCACGCAATCGCCGGAAACGTCATTCCCGACCAATCGATTGCCGGCCAGATCGGCGAGGCCAAGCGGACCCGAAAGGTGCAGTTGGTTCTCGCCATTGGGCAAACCGTCGAGCAGTATGAAAGTCGCTTCGCCGGTTTCCAGATCGTAATTCAACAATCGGGGATAGTAGATTCTGCCATCGGCGGCTTTGATGAAAACCGCCGGCAGCTCGGCAGCAGCGGTTTCTTGATACTGCTGATGCGCCAATTGTTGTAAATTCACCGGCTCGGAAAAACGCACTACCAAATGTGTCGGTGGCGCACTCAAGTCCAGGCCTTCGCTCGGCACAGCCGACTCAACAGTGGGAGCTTCATCGTCACGTTGCACGAATATGTTCAGAACATACTCACCCGTCGTGTTCCCGTTCTGGAGATTGTGCGGTATAGATGGGTCGATCATGCCGGCGCCAATGATCGCACCCGATACCGCCAAATAGTACTCGCCTTGCGTCAGCGCCGCGAAGATGACTGCGTCGGCATAAAGCGGCTCAGAATCATTGGTGGCTTTGGCGTCGTTGAGAGTATTGTCGTTCCAGGCGACCAGGACGAGCTGCCCATTCGTCGGGTCGGCTCTATACAAGGTGAGTGCCGGGTCAAGGGGTGAACCGATGCGTCCGGCGAAAACTTCGGCGGCCAGTGCAAAATGTCCCGGCCCGGCAATTTGGATCCGATAAAGGTCAACGTCCGCCGCCTGATCGGCCGAGTCATCGCCGATGGTACCCGGAACTTGCACCAAACCACGACCGGTGACATCGCCAACATCGTGCGCACCCGGAGAAGGATCGACCGCCAAGACCTCAGGATCGTCCGTGGAGTCAGCCCCAACCTCTTCCGTCACGATCAACTGCAAGGTATAGACGCCGGTGTCGCCGGCGATGCCGCTATCGGCAAGGAACGGATGAAAGTATCGATTTCCGCTGCCGGTGACGGCCACGTAGTACGTACCGGGAGCCAGCGCTCGCTCGAGTTGCGTTGCCCCTCCGTGGTCAATTCCATCATCCTGCGCCAGCAAACGATGTCCTAACGGCGTGTAATAGTCGCTGAAATCGAAAGGGTCTTCGCTATACAAACTGAGAACGGCGTTAACTGCATCGCTGTCGTCTGGGGCCAGAGCCGTCAGGCAAACCTTGCTGGGTGTAGCGAGCACAAAGCGATACCAGTCAGCGTCCGCAACCTCGCCGGGTGGGCCGCCAATCGTACCAGTCACTCGTATTGGTGTCGTCTGACTTAGCGTGCTTACGTTTTGAGCTAGATCGAGTGTATCGTTCGGATCTACTTCGGTGAATAATTGGTACGCGATTGACCCGGTGTAGTTGGATAGTAGCTGGCGGCGCTCGAGAATCTCGAGATGTGGACGGAACCGTGTCCGAAGTCGCCGGCAGCGCCGGGTTTTGCATGGGTTCGTATGTAGTTTAGTTAGGATTTTCACTGTCGAACTCGTCCCATTAATCTCGTTCCGGCGGTTCACGCATCACTACGGCACGGTAGGGAGTCCAAAGGAAGTCGGGCGCCGGTTCGTACGGGGACCGCGCATTCGCCCTCACCAAGAAGAGTGGTTTCTCCAGTAACCGTCCGCCACGCACTTACGATTCCATAACAAATTCCATTCTGTTGGCGGTTGGGGCGGCGCTAAACTACTCTCCACTGCAGAAGGTCTTCGGACGGTTTCCCGCCTCGGGCGCCATCCGGAGATGCGGCACGCCATCGCCGCCCGCCTTAACAACCTGCCGGCTTACTGAGCCTGCCCGCCTTTGATCGCGTTCCTTGAAAGGAAAGAGAGATGGGTTTAATCACTCCAGTTAACCGAGAAGTGCGAAACGCGCTCCGCCGTCCGTCCGACAAGCGCTTCCGCCCGCGTCTGGAGACGTTGGAATCGCGGCTGGTTCCATATTCGATTTCCGGTAACGCATGGCCGCACCCAGAGTTGATCACCATCGGGTTTGTACCAGACGGCACCATTCTGGGGTCCGATGGCCAGGGTCCGATCACCAGCAACCTCATCAGCGACTTCAATAACAGGTTCGGCTCGACGGCCACATGGCAGAAAGAGATTCTCCGAGCCGCTCAGGTTTGGGCGAAGCATGGAAGTATCAATTTCACTCTTATTACCGACAACGGAGCATCGATCGGCGCGGGAAGTTATCAGCAAGGCGATCCGTCGATGGCCGACATCCGCATTGGCGGCTACAACTTCGGCACCACGACTTTGGCGCAGGCCTACGTGCCGCCGCAGGCCAACAACTATTCAGTGGCCGGCGATTTCCAGTTTAATACCGGGCAAAACTGGACGATTGGCTCACCTATCGCACAACACAATTTGTTTACAGTGGCCACGCATGAATTCGGACACACCCTGGGCATGGCACATAGCAATGTAGTCACCGCGACCATGTACTCGGCATATACGGGTTATCGAACGGGCATCGACTGGGACGACATTTACGGAGTACGGGCCATCTACAACGGCGGTAATCTCCGTACTGCGGACTACAACGACACGGTGGGCGATAACAACTCGTTCATAACCGCGACCGACATCACCCAACACCTTCAAGCGGACCTTACGATCCTCCGGCAAAACCGCGATATCAGCACGACTTCGGATGTGGACTTCTTCAAGGTGACAGCTCCGCTAGCGACCGCTGACACGATTGAGTTCCGGGCGCAGAGTAGCGGACTGAGCCTGCTCTCTCCGAACATTACGGTCTATGCAGCCGATTTGACGACGGTTTTGGGTTCCACCAATGCCCTTGGTCAGTATGGCGCCAACCCGACGGTGACGCTCGTGAATCAAGTGTCAGCCGGCCAGGTGATTTACGTAAAAGTCCAGGGCGCCGATACGACACCTTTCGGGACCGGTAAATACGCGATTGCGATGAGCTTTGGCGGAGCGGATTTACCGACACAGCTTCCTCCCAATACGCAGACGGCGAATGGGAACCCCCTTCAGGGTGGCGGCGGACAGGCCACCCGGGTTCTGGATGAGTTTCAAGCTAACAGTATCACGACCGGCGTACAGGATTCGGCCGCAATAGCCGCGGATAGCGTCGGCAACTATGTGGTGGTCTGGCGGAGCGAGCAGGACGACTTCGGCGACATCATCGCACAACGGTTCGACGCCGCCGGCAATCCTCTCGGCGCCGAGTTCCGAGTGAACAGCACAACGGCGGGAACGCAATTTGATCCGTCGGTAGATATGGATTCCTCGGGCAACTTCGTTGTGGCGTGGGCGAGCGACCAAAACGGCAGCTACGACGTCTTCGCTCGACAGTTCAATGCGTTCGGCTGGACCCTAGGCGATGAATTCATGGTCAATAGCCAGCCATGGATGCCGGACCCAGGTGAAGAACCGATGCACCAGGGATACTTTTGGAGCAATGAGACCGAACCCGAGGTAGCCATGGACGCGGACGGCGATTTTATCGTCGTGTGGACAAGCGACAGCCAGGACGGCAGCGGTGATGCCGTCTATGCTCAGCGCTTCAATTCGGCCGGCATCGTCCAGGGCAGCGCGTTCCAGGTCAACAGCTTTACGATCAATGACCAAGATTCGGCCGCGGTTGCCATGGATGCGAGTGGAAACTTCGTCGTGGTTTGGGAGAGCGACGGCCAAGATTACAGTGGCGAAGAGATTTACGGTCAGCGCTACGCCGCGAACGGGCAAGCCCTAGGTGCGGAATTCCGCGTCAACACCACGACCTGGTCTAACCAGGGCACTCCCGCGATCGGTATGGATGGCGCGGGCAACTCCGTCGTCGCTTGGCAAAGCGAAGATCAGGACGGCAGCGGATTCGGTATCTACGCGCAACGTTTCGATGCCTTCGGAGTAGCCCTAGGCGCTGAGTTTGCAGTTAACACGGTCACCGACGGCGCTCAGCAGTTTGGCGGTAGCAGTCTGTATTCGAAGTCCGACAACACCGTCGCAATCGACGCCGACGGCGACTTCGTCATCACGTGGATGAGCGATGACGGCGATGACTACGGAATCTACGCCCAGCAATACAACTCTCAAGGGATGGCACTAGGCGAAGAGATCGCTGTCAACACGACCAAGGCCGGCCAACAAATGGCGCCCGCGGTCGCAATAGCCAGCAACGGGGATTTCGTGGTCGTCTGGCACGGCTCTGGAACGGGCGACATCGACGGAGTCGCAGGACAAAGATATACGGTCAACGCCATGAGCGCCGATGCGCACGGCTATCCGGAAGACGGCTGCGATCATGGCCACGACGGAGAACACGGGCGCGGGTGTGACTGTTCATTGTGTACGGCAACATTTCTTTCTGATCCAAGGACTCGGGAGACTTCGGGCGAAAATCGCTCCCTCTCTCGAGGCCACGAGCGTGGCGTGTATTCAGTCGCCGCCGCTGAGGCCATGATCGAAGTGGAGAGGAGTTGGTCTACTCAGTCCCCGCGTGCACGTCGTGTTCTAACGGATGTCTCGCTCGCGGAACATGATTGGCTCCTCGAAACGCCTAGTGACTTCCTTTCTACAAGATAATCCACCAAGACATTCCAACCGGAAACAGGAAGAAACAATGTCAGCGCTTGCCGCTCAGAGCCGTGCGAAAACCCACACCATCCCATGGGAAGAGCTCACAGACAAGGCAGCTCCGAGTTTAGAGTACGTATCGCATTCGGGCGGCGCCACACAATACATCTCGCTTGACGCCTTACCATTCCGTCTCGGGCGGAACGACGCTGATTTTAATATACCGTGTACCGAAATCTCGCGCGAGCACGCCGAGATTTACAAGAAGGGGAACGGTTTCCATTTGCGCGACCTGCAGAGCACCAACGGCACATTCCTCAACGGCCGCCGCATCCAGGACGCTGCACTAGCGAACGGCGACATCGTGCATTTAGCACACAGAGAGTTCCGCTTCCTCTCGCAGCATGCCGTCGGCCCGCCTAACGAAAATCCGAGTACCGTCTTCTTGCAGGGCGGCTTGCCGCTGAGCGTTCGGTACGGGCGGCCTCATTTGCAGGAGTTGATGCAACGGCGGCTAGTCCGGGTTCTGTTCCAACCCATATTGAACATGGTCACCGAGGAGACGATTGGCTATGAGGCTCTCGGCCGGGGCACACACGGAACGCTGAGCGCGCAGCCGCTTGACCTTTTCCGCCTCGCAGATCGGTGCGGAATGGCGAGCGAGCTGAGCAGGCTCTTCCGCAGCGCCGCTCTCAAGGAAGCGGTCCATCTACCCGAGGGCGCCGCGCTCTTCTGCAACGTACACCCGGCGGAGCTGGAAGACGAACTCTTCTGGGATTCACTATGCAAAGTGCGCGAGTGCTTGTCGGCCGATCGCCCACTGGTCTTGGAAATCCATGAGGACACGGTGGCGGATCTGTCAACGCTCGGTCGACTCCGCGAGGAACTACGAGAACTAGGCGTGCGCTTGGCCTTCGACGACTTCGGGGCGGGGCAGGCCCGACTCATGGAGTTCGCAGATGCGTCTCCGGACTACATCAAGCTCGACACGAAGCTCATCCGCGACATCCATCGGTCTCCACAACGGCAACACCTTCTCGGCTCGATCAATCGGCTCGCGCGACAGCTGGGAGTAGACGTCATCGCCGAAGGCGTCGAATGTGTGGACGAGGCGAAAGTGTGCCGGGAACTGGACTGTACTTATGGGCAAGGATATTTATACGGACACCCTGCGGCGCCACCGACCTCGAGTGCCGACGCGGATACCTGGCAAGTGGAGCTAACTCCTGTCAAAACTTGATTTCGTTACCAATTATCCTGAGCTAAACTTGAACTGAAACATCCGATACGCGGAATATAACTCTCCGCATAGAAATGTTGCCACGCTATGGCACGTGGAGAAAGGGCCGGTGGAGCGGTGGCCGTGCGGTGTGGAAAGCGCGTGTAGGCGCAGCATAAAGCCACCCGTCCGGTCGAACGTGTTTCGCCGCCGGAATGAATTAGCTCGGTTTTTGAAGCAGTTTCCGCACGTGAGCGGTCAGTTAATCCAAATCCGCCCAACCGGACAAATAAAAGCAGAACATCTCATAGGTTCGCAACGTGGGCCGACCGCCGGTCCACAGATGGATGAGCAAACAAGCGATGATGGCCACAGTAGGCCTGAATCTGAATCCCCACCGGATCTTGGCTGAGCAAGTGCCGGCAGCCCAGGACGTGTTTGAAAAAACGGAAGAACAGTTCGTATCGCCCTGCGGTGTTGATAAATGTCGGCGATCACTTCGGCCGGGACATCCCAGCAAGTTGGTCGCGATGCGGATGATGCCATCGGACGGTGGCCCGGCGGTGCCGCCCTTGCGGCCGCCGGTCTTCTTGTGCGGTGTCGTTTGCACCAAGACGACACGCACTGAATGATCCGGACGTTGGTCGACGCCGTTTGCCGAGACGTGAGATTCGTGTGTCTGACGCGCTTCCTCTTCCACCTCGTCCCAACCTTGAGCAGTACAAGAAGCTCGCAAAAGACTTCCAACGCGCCTGCAAGTCGGGCAACCCAGGTGCAATACGCGACTGGCCAGCGCGCTGGGTGGAATCGCTTGCGCGGCTGCAAGGACTGACGATTACGTCCGAATTCCGACGACAAATCGACTTCGAATCGCAGCGCATGGAGCAACGGTGGCACAAACTCATCAAAACGAATGAACGGGCTAGGCGATGCGCGTTGGCTGATGCGCAACTCTTCGTCGCGCGAGGCCACGGCTTCGCAAGCTGGCCGAAGTTTGTCAAGCACATTGAAGAACTGGTACTCGCTAAATCACCGGTCTCCAAATGTGAAGCGGCGGTAGACGCAATCGTCAGCGGCGACTTGGCAACGCTCAAAAAGCTGTTGAACGAGAATTCCGAACTCGTGCGGGCGCGTTCGACACGCGAACACCGGTCTACCCTGCTTCATTACGTCTCCGCAAACGGCGTCGAAGACTTCCGCGAGAAAACCCGGAAGAACATTGTCGCGATCACGAGGCTGCTGGTGCAGACCGGCGCCGACGTCAACGCGGAGTCCGACGCATATGGCGGTCGACGACGCTGGGATTGGCAGCGACGAGTTGTCCCACAGAAGACGCCGGCGTGCAGCTCCCGCTGATGGAACTGCTGATCGACCATAGCGCTATCATCGACGGTCCCGATGGCGGCAGCGCTGTCAATGGTTGCCTGCATAACGGGCGCGGAGAGGCAGCCGAGTTCTTGGCAAGTCACGGCGCGCGGTTGGATTTGGAAGGGGCGGCCGGAGTCGGACGTCTCGATGTTGCGAGAAGCTTCTTCAGGGATGACGGCAGCCTAAAGCCGCCCGCGACGCAGCAACAAATGCAGGCTGGATTCGCCTGGGCCTGCGAATTCGGCCGAACCAATGTCGTCGATTTCCTGTTGCAAAAGGGAATGGAGTTAGACGCGATGCTCAGGCACGATTGACAAACCGGCCTGCATTGGGCCGCCTACGGAGGGGCCACGCGCTGGCAGCGCTTCGTGGCGAGTCCTGTCCTTTTGAGCAATGTTGATATTGAGCCGCACCGTGATCGGTCCGCAGGGCTGCGCGGAAACGAACGACTTCGAGCCCGGCGATGTTTGGCACTTCCCGCGCGGGCATGGCCACATGTTGCAGTGCTTGGGCAATCTGCCGTGCCATTTCATTTTGATCTTCGATAACGGATATTTTTCCGAATTCGGCACCTTCAGTATCACCGATTGGATGGGCCACGCCTCGGCCGCATTGCTCGCCAAGAACTTCGGCCTGCCGGAATCGGCATTCGCCAGCTTTCTAAGGGATGAAGTGTATTTCGCGCGCGGGCCGATCCCGCCGGAGCAGCCCGCGCCGGCGCTGCAAGGTTCGAAGCCGCCGCCGCACACCCACAAATACCGGATGCTCGCGCAGCCACCGCACCGCGCTTTCGACGGCGGTCGGGAATGGCGGATCGATGCCACCCAGTTCACGATCTCGCGCACGTTCACGGGTGTGGTGCTCGATCTGGAACCGGGCGCCCTCCGCGAACTGCATTGGCACCCAACTGCTGACGAATGGCACTACATCATCACCGGCGAAGTTAGCGTGACGCTGTTCGACTCCCACGGCCGCTACCGCGCCGAACGACTGGAAAAAGGCGACGTTGGCTACATTCCACAGGGTTACGGTCACTCAATCGAGAACGTGGGGAATCACCCCGCCCACATTTTGATCGGCTTCAACACAGGCATCTACGCCGCGATCGACTTGTCGCGATGGATCGCGGGCAACCCCGCTGATGTCCTCGCCACGAACTTCGGCCAGCCGCTGGAGTTGGTGAAGCGGTTTCCAATACAAAAAGTGTTCATCGCGGGCGGGAAGCCAAGAAGTTGACAAATCATCTAAGAGCCTCTAACAAAATGACCCAACCAAGCACTTGTAGCAGATCAAGCTACATCCCAACGTAAGGAATGCTCGATGAATGTCGGCGCGACGTTCGTAGCGGACACGCAAGCGACGATATTGATGCAGCCAACTCAGCGTCCGTTCGACGACCCACCGGAATACCCCCAGTCCGCTGCCGTGTTCGGCACCGCACTTGGCCAGCACCGGCGTGATACCGCGTCTACGCAGTTCCTTGCGATGCGGTTCCGAATGGTAAGCCCGATCACCCTGAACCCGTTGCGGCCGATGACGAGGTCGGCCGGGCTTCCCGCCGATCGACGGGATCGCATCGACCAACGTCAGCAGTTGGGTCACGTCGTGACGATTCGCGGCACTGACCTGGGCTGCCAACGGAATGCCGTTGGCGTCCGTGACCACATGGTGTTTCGAGCCTTTTTTGCGGCGATCGGTGGGGTTGGGGCCGGTGTCCGCCCCCCAAAAACGGCGCGCACGGACGCGGAATCCGCAACCGCGCGAGACCAATCGATCTTGTCGGCCTCGCGCAACTTGGCCAACATAACCCGGTGGAGTTTGTCCCAGACGCCGAGCCGTCCCCAATCGCGCAGGCGTCGCCAGCAAGTCATCCCACTGCCGCAACCAAGTTCCTGCGGCAGATACTCCCAGGGAATGCCCGTTTGGAGCACGAAGAGAATGCCCGTCAGAGCCTGTCGATTGCCGATGGGCTTGCGACCTGGAAATCGTCGTCGTCGGGGCTTGGCCTTCGGAAGATGGGGTTCGAGTTCCGCCCATAACGAATCGTCCAGCAGTACCTTGGCCATGATCGTACCTCCTTGTACGCCCATGACATTAACAACCGTAACTGTTTCGACCTAGGTCATTTTGTTAGGCGCTCTAAATACCTGCTCGGCACGACGCCGCCATTGGCCCGAACCCCGTAGTGCGCCCGATCCGATTCTGGGATATTGACCGCTTTCAAGAAGTGCGTTGGGCTGGTGGTTCCTGTGGCACCGATCCCCGAAAACTCGCCGTGGGGATGCGGGAACAAGGGACGACAATCAGGCACGCACGAAACGACGAAGGTGGTGGCAATTTTGGAAATGATGCCGAACAAGTTCAACGCCCTTTTGACATGCGCCCCTTGGGGGTATGTCGGTGGCTCCTCGCCGGTGGATATCGCGGCCGGAGACATGAATAATGATGGATTCTTCGATCTAGCAGTTACTAATGTCTTGGCCCCTTCGGTGCGGATTTTCGGGGAGCGTCGCTATTCCCTAACGCCGCACGCCCTGTCCCTGAGCGGCAATGGGGAACGGCATTTCCGAGCGCCTCCCGCCGGATATCCGCCCGCAAATCGAACGAAATCGTGAACGGTCCCACACACAAAGGCTCCGTGGTGTAAAAGGCCTTAGAGTCGCGCGCCCACTCAAGCGAGCAACGTGGTATTGCGGGCCCCACCGAATAAGCTGTTCTTCCACATCCGAATAACTCGCCGAGGTGTGACGATGCGTCGCTTGGGATTGCTTCTGCCCGCTGCTTGGTGGTTAGGCCTCAGTGCGGACGCGAGTGCCCAGTCGCCGTTTCAGATCGGTATCGATCCGCGCCAAGTCAAGTCGCCTGCCGAGACGGGGCGGGTGCTTCTCATCCTCTACCCAACGACGGATTTCCCGGGGCGGAGGCCACGGGGGAACGAGCCGCGGTTTCAACTTGGTTCCACCGGCCTGTGAACAGCGCCTTATTTCGGCGTCGATATGGACGAGTTCACGGCCATGAAGCACGCCGTGATCGATGACACAGCGACGCCATTCCCGGTGGCGAAGTTGAGCGATGTCCCCGCGGGCGAGTACCTCGCCCAGGCAGTCTTTCACACCAACCGCGACATTAACTTGCCGAACGCTCCAGGCAACCTGTACAGCAAGCCGGCGCACGTCTCGTGGAACCCTGCCGGAAAGGACAACCATCAGCTTACCCTAACCGAGCGGCTTCCCGACGAACTGCCTCCAAAAGACACCACCACAGTCAAGTATTTGAAGTTTCCTTCGAAGCTGCTGTCTGACTTTCACAAGCGGCCGATGTTCTACCGTCTGACAGTGATCCTGCCAAGTGAGTTCGAGCGGCAGGCGGACCAGCAGTACCTGCTTTGCGTCCACATCGGCGGATACGGAACGCGGTACACCTCGGGCGGCTTCATGAAGCCCGATCCGCGTTTCGTCCAAATTCTGCTCGACGGGGCTGGACCGTATGGCGATCCTTATCAAGTTAACTCCGCCAACAATGGTCCCTTCGGCGACGCTCTGACAGTGGAGGTTATTCCACACATCGAGAAGACTTATCGCTGCGGCGGCGCCAAGCGCCGCTTCACTACGGGCGCTTCGACAGGCGGTTGGGTGTCGTTGGCCTTGCAGATCCTCTATCCGGACTACTTCAACGGATGCTGGTCGAGCTGTCCGGATTCGGTGGACTTTCGCGCGTACGAGCTGATCGACATCTATGAGGACAAGAATGCGTACGTCAATCGCTTCGGGTTCGAGCGGCCCGCGATGCGAACGCTGGATGGCGACACAGTCTACACAGTCCGCCACGAGTGCCAGATGGAGAACGTCCTGGGTCGCGGCGGCAACTGGGCGGTAGGAGGCAAGGACTGGTGTGCCTGGAACGCGGCCTATGGCCCACGCGGCGACGACGGGTTGCCCAAGCCCTTGTGGCATCCGAAGACGGGCGAAATTGATCGATCCGTGACCGAGCATTGGAGGCAGTACGACCTCAGACTCGTGCTGGAACGCAACTGGTCGACGCTTGGTCCCAAGTTAGCGGAAAAGATTCACGTGTGGGTGGGCGATGCCGATGACTACTACCTCAACAACGCCGTGCACCGCCTGAAGCAAGCGATGGACCGCGCGGACAATCCCAAGTTCGATGGCGAGATCATCATCGCTCCACGCCGCAAGCACACCGTAGGCTGGAGCAATAAGCAAATACTTGACTTGATGGCGAAGCGCGCGACGGGAGAATGATGGTCAGGTCTTGTGGCGGTCGCTGTGGTTCCATTTCGGAGCGATCAGAGTGCGATGCCAGTTTGGTAAGTAGAATATGTAGAACCGTGGTGAGCTAGAGGCCGTCATGAACTTAAGATTCTTGAAAGCTCGCATGATACACAGCGTGACGTGTCACTTGCTGCTGGCGACATCGGCCTTCGGTCAAAACAACGGAATCGCGCCGGGCGATAACTTAGTCACCGAAGGGATCCCGAAAATACCCGCCTCCCTGGCCAGCGAGGTCGGTCGCTACACGAAAGGGCGCGCTGCCGAGCTCCTGAGTTGGCACCCGACCAAACGGGAGATTCTGATCGCCACCTTCTTCGGCAACACAGCTCAGGTTCATCAAGTGAAGTTCCCAGGGGCGGCGCGCACGCAACTGACCTTTTTCGACGATCGTCCGACGATGGGGGTTTCCTACCAGCCTACTAAAGGTAACTTCTTCATCTTTAACAAGGACACCGGGGGCGATCAGAATTATCAGATCTACCGGTATGATTTTGATACTTCAGCAATCACGCTCCTAACCGACGGAAAATCAAAGAACAGTCCCGGCGTGTGGTCCAACGCCGGCGATCAAATCGTCTACAGTTCCACGCGGCGGAACGGTAAGGACACCGACTTATACGTCGTCGATCCGTCTCAGCCCGAGAGCAACCGCATGCTGGCGCCGTTGGAAGGCGGCGGCTGGAAAGCTCTTGATTGGTCGCCCGACGATCGAAAGATCCTCGTGCTAGAAACAATTTCGGTTAACGAAAGCTACCTCTGGCTATTCGACGTGGCAGGTGGCGAAAGAACGCTCATCACCCCCAAGAGTAGTGCCGAGAAAATCGCCCACGGCGACGGGCGTTTTCGCAAAGACGGTAAAGGTGTCTACGTCGTGACCGATCGCGAATCGGAGTTTCGGCGTCTGGCGTTCCTCGAATTCGCTAGCGGCCGGTACACCTCCCTGAGCGGGCATATCAACTGGGATGTCCAGGAGTTTGAGCCATCGCCCGACGGCAAGATGTTGGCGCTCGTGACGAACGAAGACGGATTGACCGTGCTGCACTTGCTCGACGCGCTCACGGGGAAAGAGAAAACATTGGATCACTTTCCCAATGGCATTTTCGGCATTCATTGGCATCAGGACGGAAAGGAGCTGGGCTTCAGTCGAGATTCGGCAAGGACGCCGGCTGATGCTTATTCCCTGAACACGACCACAGGCCGACTGGAACGCTGGACGTTTAGCGAGACCGGAGGGTTGGACACCACCGGCTTCGTCGACCCTGAGCTAGTACACTGGAAGAGCTTTGACGACCGTGTGATTTCCGGCTTCCTCTACCGTCCGCCTTTGCGATTTACTGGTAAGCGTCCCGTCATCATCAATATCCACGGCGGTCCTGAAGAGCAGTTCCAACCGTATTTCATGGGACCCCAAAACTATTATCTCAACGAACTGGGCATCGCTCTGCTTTTTCCGAACATCCGAGGCTCCGCCGGGTACGGGAAAACTTTTCTTAAGCTTGATAACGGAGCGCTCCGAGAGAACGCCTACAAGGATATGGGGGCGCTCTTGGATTGGATAAAAACGCAGTCCGATCTCGATGCCGATCGCGTGATGGTAACCGGCGTCAGTTATGGTGGCCACATGGCGCTGGCAACCGCCACTAGATACCCGAAACGCATTCGTTGTGCCGTGGACATTGTCGGTCCCTCCAATCTCAAAACGTTTCTGGAGAACACTGCCCCCTATAGGCGAGACTTGCGACGCGTCGAGTATGGGGACGAGCGAGATGGCGAGACGCGGTCATTCCTGGAGCGGACTGCTCCTCTTAACAATGCATCGAAGATCACCAAGCCGCTGTTCATCGTCCAGGGCAAAAACGATCCCATCGTGCCGCCGAGCGAATCGGAGCAGATGATCAGTGCGGTTAGAAAGAACGGAGTGCCGGTCTGGTATTTAATGGCGAAAGACGAGGGTCATGGGTTCTTCAAGAAATCGAATGGCGATTATCAGTTTCATGCCACCGTGCTATTTGTCAAAGCGTATCTACTGGACTGAGGGAGGTGCGAGCCGCGGCAAAAATCAATTGTCGACGCCCTATGGCGAGCTGTAAACACTCGGTCAAGTTTTTTTGATTCATCGACCGGGTCCCCGAATGTCATTCGAACTTTGACCGGGTTGTTGACAAGTCCGAGTTGTCAACTACTGGGTCAAGCATCGTTAGGCCTGTTTTTCACGGCGTTTTCTAGAGACATGAGGGATCGCTTGTGCCTCACAGCCGGGGTGCGGAATTTTGGATGTTCAAAATCGCCGGGCGCCACGCCCCGCCGATCTACGTCGACGCCTCGTGTGGGCGCTGCCTTCGCCGCCGAGGCGCCGGCGTCGGGGCGACAGGTGAACCGTCTTGTCGAACGTCCGCGCCGGGCGCTGGCGTCGACGTGGTCGGTCGCGGCCTTACCACTCTGAATCCGCCTTCGGGACGACGCGCCGGACCACGGATGTTCATAGAAAAGCTATCGCGGCCGCAGGTCGCAGCGAGAGACTTGAAAAGGCGCACAGAATCTCTTGGAAGCAAACCACCAAATCTCATTGCGCGACCGAGCGTAACCACCAAGTTAGAACAGCGGCGCGTCCCGACCGGAACACTCTGCACTTATGTCTTCGCAGTGATGGAAGCAAGTGGCCACCGTTTGAGCGTGTATGGCCGTGAAGGAACAAGCTTCGGCAGCGCATTGTGATTATTGACGCCGACGGGACACCCCGTAAGAGACCGGTAGGGCGTTGAATCCTCTTCCGATTAGCGATGAGTCAACAGCACTGGACCTGTCGTTCGCCATTTTCATCATGGCCGCGGCTGACCGGAGTCGAAATGCTCAGGTGATTACAAACGCGATGTCAAGTCATACCGTTGAAACGGGGTTTACGTTGCCGATGGAGGACACCAATGCAGCCGTAGCACATTCGATGCGAAGGCATGTCATCATACGCGAATTCCCTTTAACATGGGGAAACAACTCAAGAAGAAGAATCAACTGTGTGGACTACTGTCGTCGGAAGTTCTAGAGGATTTATGCTTTGATAGCTAAGCAAAGGATTTCAAAATAGGAGCCGATGGCCATCCTTCACCGCTCGTGTTCAGCCGAAGTGGCTGGACACGAGCGGTATAGGTTTCATCGGCGTAGATGGCCGGAGTGATAGGCGGCGATCAGCGTGCCCGCCAATGCCAAAGCGAACACGACCCATGAGCGGGTTATCGCACCGATCAAACCGGCAATCAGCAAGGAGCCCAGGAAATACGCGGCATTGAGCTTGTGTTTGGCGCTCACTCATCCTCCTCTCTGTGTCTTTTTTGATTGAGACGCTTCTCGTGATGTCGCGCGGGCGACCAGCCCGTCGAAATCACGGCGAAGCAAGCGAACTCGATTGGATTGGTTAAACGGCTGCAGCCCGAGGTGCCAGTTCATCGCGTCAACTTGATCCGGGTCACCTCTAGCATGGGCCAGCGACGGAACAGGTCGTGAATAAGACGCGTCAGTTCATTGTGAAAGCGCCGACTGTGCAGTATCCGTCCGATCGTCTTACAATCCTGGTCACGCAATCGCGATGGCACATAAACGCTGAAATGCATTTCATCGAATAAGATCATCGGGGCCATACCTGTCCCCTTAGCTAGGTGCCGTGGATCAGACGTCGATTTCCCAAGACACGCACTTCTCGCTTGGTGCCCTTGGTGCACCGCCGCGGCCTTGAGATGGGCGGGCGCAGCCGCCGCGATAGTCTCGAATCCAGTGGACGACATGCGGCGCAGGGTGGGCAATCTTCGTGAGGTACGCGCTGTGGCGGGGGTACATCAAGAAGCTGGAAGCCGAATCGTTGTATGGTGCAAACGGTTTCGCCGGTGGCCTCGGCCACCGCGCGATCTAACTGATATTGCGTCATGAACGCTCCTTTCAGGTGAGCCAACAAGACGAACTTTGGACAATGGGTGTAGTGCAAAAGGCGGAGACGAAGGGATGAAGACAACGCGAAGGTTGCTTAGCCGTTAGTCAATTCCATCGATAGGAGATTGAGCGTGACGTCGTGTTCGACCGGCACGCCGCGGAGCCATTTGGTGAATTGACTGATCATGAGTCCCGCGGCGATGGAGGCAGTGTAAATGGTCGACCGGGCCGTGCATGTGCCGGCCACGGCTTCGCGCACGTCAAAGAGTGTTCGCTGGTAGTGGCCGTACGTAGCTGGACGGGCGACGGTCAAGACACGCAGCACCTCAGCGTTCATCCGTCCATCGAGATACAACGCGGCCCGCGGCCGCACCGCTTCGAAAATGGTCCCCCGCGTTGTGATCGAATCGACACAGGCAAACACGATCAAGCGTTCATCGGCTCCGATGCGGCGCAACCTCGACGCCCGAAATCGTTCCGTCCAAACCTTAACAGCAATGTCCGGGTTGATCTGGCGGCAGATATCCCGCGTGCACTCCACCTTCGATTTGCCCAGGTCGGTGGGCCAATACCCTTGGGCCGCTAGGTTCTCGACTGCGACTACGTCGTGATCGATGAGCGTCATCCGCGGGATACCAACCGCCGCTAGTTGTAAGGCGACTTGACGGCCAATCGCTCCGACGCCGATTACGATGCCATGACAGGTCGCCAGTCGTTCGGGCGGCACAAGCTCGCGCTGGCGCAAATCACGATCTTTAAGTTGGCTACTGGAATGGTCCATAAGCCTCCTCGGCGTACACCGGTTCGTGGGGAATTCCGTCCAGCATTTCGTGCCAGGGCTCTACCTGCCACCAAGCAGGTTCCTTTGGCGCGATGGGCTGACTTTTCCGTGGCGATAGTGGCTGTTGCAGGTGAATGGGAGAGACATTGGCGGCGTATTCGCGTTTCCAGTCCTCGACTAACGCAGCGAGCCCGGGCGAGGCCGACGCCTGGCCCGGCCAGTCGGCCCAATGGACGGCGACTGGCAACTCGATCTGGGCGCCCGGTCCGGCTGCAAAGCGAGGCGAGCATAGGTCTGGCCCGTCCGCGACAGAATGGCCATCACCGACCAGTCACAAACACCGAAGCTGTTCGCGAACGTCTCTTCATCCATGCCGCTCGGTTCCGCGGAGTGGCCAGGATGCGTGTGCAACCATATTCGGGCAAAGCGCTCTGGCTTGAGGCCACGGTCAACACGGGCATCAAAGTAATCGGCCACTGCGGCATCTTCGAATCGCACCGTGACCGCCGTGGTGCGCTGCCGGACGGTAACAAACTCTTCGATGTACAAGGGATTGTTCGCCGCCGAGATTCCAAAACCGCCGACTTCGGTGTCGCCGGTGTGGCAGAACCATTGCAGTTTCAACCACGCCAATGGCGAAAAGTACAAACAATCACATAGATCCGAGCGGGACTTCATTCGATTCTCTGGTATGAGAGATGAGGTTTACGCGTTCGACGCCGTTGCCTGTCGCCAGTGGCATATTCGAACTTACTGGAACCACATCGATCTCAGGACAGGTCTCGCTGTGTGTTGAGGTGCAGTTGTCGCAGTAAGACGATTCACAGCGGTCGCAAGCGATCAAACACGCGCGGCAATAGATGTGGGGGCAATGCTCGCACTCGTGGCTGCAATCCGCACAGACTTCTCGTTCACATTGGGTGCAGAACCAGGAGTCGCCGTCAGGTATGTGTCCTCCGCAACGGCCACAATCCGAGCCTCCCCAGTCTTCGAGCGGCGCATGCGCTATGCGCGTTGTAAGTGGTCAGAATGCGGTGGGCGAGGCAGAAGGCATCGGCCAGTCGACCATCTTCCAACGCGCGCTGAATCGGCATGACGCCTTCCCCAGCACACAGGTCGCGGTGACTTACATGCGGATGAGTCACTTCGGTGTTCGCGGCGGAAGGATTGGGCTCTAATGCTTCGATGTCGAAGCAACGGGCTCCAGGACCATTGACGAGTCGGCGCCAGTGAAGTTCGATGCGAAATGGTCCAAGGTAGACGCCTTCTAGTTCAATCGGTTCGGTGGTCACATGCAACCGGTGGCCGCGACAATCCACGATGAAGTCATCGAACTCGGCGGCAAGCTGATCGAACTCTTCCAGTAGCGTTCGGATGCCGGGTATGGCCGCGTGGGAGCAGGCGGGCGTTTCGAGCACTTCGGCGACGACACCCCGAATCGTGTGGATGAGGTGCTGACCATACCGTCGCACATGAAGCGCGTAAATATGGCGGCCGGCGCTCAAGGCCTCGCGCAACACCGGTCGGAAGTTATCCAACACATCTTCATAGCTCGACAGGCGCTCGAAAAGATCTCGCTCGGTCGCAGTGATACTGTAGGTGACATAGGCGTCACGCACGCGCTGGGCGGCGCGGAGGCGGAGCCGATCAATTGCCATGGTGAGTCCTCGTGATTGTGATGGAAGGAAGAAAAGCTGCCGCATCGATCGATGCGGCAGGAAAGAAGTGGATCGTCGCTTATGCCACCGGTGTCGCTTCCCGCACACACGCGCCTGGATCTTTACCGGGGTTAGGCTGATGCGATCGCGTTCTTGCAGGACTTGGTCGGCGCTCGCCGGCAGCCTGTTGACGCGGATGAGGTAATCCCCGGGCTGCGCACCGGGCAGCCGTTGACTGAAGAACTTCGTCACCGTCGTCCCCGGCTCAACCTCGACATGATCCGCAAATCCGCCGCCGTCGTTGTTGATGTACAAGAGTCTCATTTAGTCCTCCCAAAAAAGTGATGGAAACCAAAACCTTTTAATGCTCATTGTCTTGCAGTCATCGAGGCGCCGAGCTCGTACCGGTGGCTTTATCGAATACTCCCACATCACGGTACGGTGCTGTTGGCACATCCATTCCGCCTTCGGGTGATGCTGCGACACCGCAGTAAGACGGATCGTTTGGAGTGGCTTCGGCCGGACGGCACGAATGGGCGCCTACAGCATGCGCGTCTATCACGGCGGACGCAGAGCTAAGACATCTCTCGTCTAATATGACGCGAAAATCGCGAAAATTTAGCACGGGACGGGCGTGAGATCACAGCCATAGAAACGGCAATAACGGCCTTTTGCCGAGTTATGTGGATCATTGGCGAAAGGCCCGCCCCATCCCTTCAGAGCGGTTATCGGTGACGGATATTCCAAATGAAATGTAGTTGCCGTTTGCTTCCCCGCTCTAAATAAATGGCAAAATCTGCGTCATAAATAAGAGGAAGCTGACTTTCTTTTTGCCTTCACAGGAGTCGGATCCTGTTTCGGCTTGCGTCTCGGTCCATTTCTAGACGAATCGACAGATTAGAAGCTGTACCAATCACCATTACCTACGAGGGTTGCTGTGAAAAATGAAGTTGAGTCACCTCGACCAATCGCTAAAAGTCACTGTGAAGGAACGGAAGTCGAAAAGCTACTCGATTTCGTAGCGCGAATGATCGCTCGACGATATCTTCGGGACGTTGGAGCTCTGAAGCCCCATACACGCGAGCTAGCAGTTCGCGAGTCCGGGATAGAGCGAGCTAAGCCTCGCGAACCCGATCATAAGTAAGCGTAAGGGCGTTGACTCACTGCCTTTTGGGCCTGGAAAGTCTGCTCCGCGTCAAGTAGACTTCGCTTACCTGCTTGCTTCGCATCCTGATTGGCCAGCAAACAATACAAGCCTCACGTTACCCTTATGATTCTCCTTCCAGCGGAATTGGCGCAAGAGGTCAGCGACGAACTACGCACTCATTACCTGCGTATCAAGCCCCTTGCGGCAGCTGAACGTCTGTGGCAGCGTGCACTGAGAGCGCGCGACCGGCAAAAGCTCGGCGGCGACATGGTAAAAGCCTTCGCCAAGCTCGGTACCATTGGTATGTGGCAGAAAGTACACGGCGGTTCCAGAGCGCGCGCGATAGTCGAGGTGGCTCGGGCGATCGGCACCTTGGACGGGACTACACATGATTGGCTCTTTCGCGAAATCGGCGAACGCGCTGGACGTCGCGAGAATATTACAGACCGACCGACATGGGATCGCGAGACAGGGCAACTTTGTTTTCGGGGAGAAATAATTCGGAACGTCCGTGTGATGGCCGCACCCTCAAACATTCAACGAATCCTTGACGACTTTCAAAGAGCCAAGTGGAAGCGTACGATGCGGAGTCCCCTGCCGCGCGAGCAGCAAAGGCTGCACCAAGCACTGCGATCTCTAAACAAGAATCTCGACAAGATCCGTTTTCACTCAGCGAAGGGCGCACAGTTCATCAGACGGGAAGTCGTCTGACCTCCCAGTCACCTCCCAGTCAAGTCCGTTAGACCGCATTCACCTCCCTTGCCATAGTCGACGACGGCAAACAGTCATCTGCCGTTGCGATGTCCGCGGGGAGTCGCGGTGAGCACACGTCACCCACGTCTGACTTGCGAGTCAGCACCAGTAATACTCTCTCCGACTAAACTCGCGTCACTCCTCCAGTTAAGCCCAAAAACCATCTACGAGTGGATTGCCCGTGGTCGTCTTGACGGCGCATTTCGAAAACGGGGCAAGCACGTCCTCATTTGGCGAGACCGGGCGATTCATCTGATATTTTGCGGAAAGGATTGGACAAATGAATGAAAACGACAGACGCATCCCAATTGGTGATCGCGTCAAGATCCATCGGCGAGGTAAGAAGGGGATTTGGTGCGCGGATTTTTGGTTCGAGGGCAAACACCGACGTCAATCTCTAGAAACGCGAAACCAGAAAGAAGCAATCCGAAGAGCCGTGAAGCTGGATGCCGATCTCATCAGCGGCAAGTTTCAGGTTAACCGCCCATCGCCAACGGCCACACTGCGCCAAAGCATCGAAGATTACGCAAGTTTCCTCAGAACCGAAGGCCGTGCTAGAAAAACTCTTGTTCGTTACCAGGGGGAGCTTTGCGCATTTCGTGACTTTCTGGAAGCCAATCGGGCTCCACGGCTGGCTCAGATCACAACGATTCTCTTTGATAAGTTTCGAGCGATTCGCAAGACGAATCACGGGATGCGCTCTCTGTACCACGAAGGAATTGTGATCAAGCAGTTCCTGGAGTGGTGCCGCATCCGCAAGCTCATCGCGATCAGTCCCTTGATCGACTACAGGCTACGTAAACCCGAAATGGAACCGAAAGGCTCGCCGACACTGGACGAGATCATCAAGATCTTGGCCGCGAGTAAAGAGCCACGCCTGACCCAGCTTGCTGTGTTGGCCTTTACCGGGATGCGGTCAGGTCAGCTTCGCTTACTACGTCCGGAGGACATTGATCTCCCACAGAAGTGGATCACCATTAACCCGGCGGAAGGGGCGAAGACGAAGCGCACGGTAAGAGTGCCCATTCATCCAAGGCTCCTACCGCTTCTGGAAAAACTACCTAAACGGAGAAGGCCATGGCTATTCACGGAACCGCCGAGTCGCAAGTATCCCGACGGCAACCACTGGATAAACACTAAGCGGCTCAACGAATGCTTTGAGAAGTTACTTGCACAGCTCGGTGTTCCCGCCGGACAGGCACACGGTGGCTTTACGATTCACTCACTTCGTCGATTCTTTCGCACGTTTGTGACTAATGCCGGCGTGCCACGAGAGGTGGTTGATGCATGGATGGGCCACAGATCAGACCGTTCTATGGCGAGCGTGTATTACAAGCTCACCGACGAGGTCTCTCAGGAGTTCATGGTCAAGGTGCCCGTTCGGGGCTGTCGAGTCGGCGGCCAATGCCGACATGAAGGAGGATTGAGATGGGTACGACGAACAAGTTCGAGACGGTTTACGCTGTCGCCGTAGAGAGCTTCCCCGCGAGCAACCTCATTGGCGAGTTTTCAAACCTGGACAAAACCGGGACAAGTGGGGTACACCAGAAAACGGTCGTGTCAGAAACATTTAGACTGCAATGGTTTATGACGCTCGACTCTTTGGAATCGGAGAGGGAGGGATTCGAACCCTCGGTCTGGTTGCCCAGACACCGGTTTTCGAGACCGGCCCGATCGGCCGCTCTGGCACCTCTCCAATGTGCCAATCATACCGGTGGATCCCGTTGTTGCCAAGCAGCGCCGGCATGTGGAGTTAACGCAGTTCTTCATCTGTCCTGACTCGTCAACTCCGCGAGTAGCTTCTGAAACCCATCGTGCGAACGTAGTGGCTCGAAACCGCGGTCCTTGCGGAGGTAGGTCACGTCCGTGAAGCCCTTCGCAACGGCGCGCTTGAGCAATGCCAGCGCTTGCGCGGCGTACCCTTCGGACTTGGTCGGATCTTCGTTCTTGAGGACAGAGCCGGCTAACGAGTAAACGGCGGCACCGTTGTATAGCACATCGGACGTAGCCGCCTCTGCGGCGGTCAGGTGTTCGGCCTCAGCGATGGCCCACCGCAGTACCGGCTTTGATCGAGGCGTGGCCACTGGCCACGGTGTTGGCCATGAACTCGCATCGACCGAACGCCAAATCTGCCAATAGTTTGAATCCACAAATTCAAGTCCGTGGCCACGTGGCCACTTTTTTGCTGGCCACGGACTTTGTCGGGCACAAGCGCGGAGAAAAAACCGCTGCTAAGCTGCGTTTCGACTGTAACTCGTTTAGAATCGGTGAGAGTTACTCCGCGTTCGTGCTGCGCGCTCGCCACAGTTCGCCGCACGACGACGTGGTGGCCTGGCTTCCAGGGCACTGGCTCAAAAATGGAAAAACGTTGATCCGGTGGCATTTTTGTGCGCGACGGCACGGGGGTTTGTGAGAAGTGGGTGACAACGCCGGTTGGTGGGCGGCGTGGCACGTTCATCATTGACATATGGATGTCAACATATCAATAACACTAGATAGAGCATTATGTCCTTCTTCTCCACCGGCACGAGGCCTACTGGGCTTTATGCTTTGGTATCCGAACCCAACCGCCGAACCGACCGAGTTTTACGTTATCTACTGACTCGGCCTTGTAGTACCAGAAAATAATGACATCGCATTCCTTTGTCGAGTCTTGCAAGCAGCGAAATCGATCGGTGAGCTTGATTCGACCACTCAGCTTTTGGCCCGGCGCCAGCGTGACCTCGCGCACAGCGGGATTGTCGAATGTCAGTATCGGCTCTAGTCGTTCTGGAGGAAGTACATCCTGAGTGGCAACTAGTATGATGCTATAGGCCCCTACCCACGGAAGATCGTGCTCACGTAGCCGAAGTGATTTCTTGGTTTTGTTGACGAGTTCAAGGTCCAAGACTGTTGTTTCTTTGGCCGCGATCTTGACAGTTACCGTTAGCGCCGGCATATCATCGGACAGAAAAGCTGGCGGATCAATGATGCAAATGCAGATCATCGTACAAAATGTAAAATCCATGCTTAATCTCCATTCTTGAAGCGTTCGGGTTATGGCCTCAACCGCCAGTTACGCAATCGATTCTCGGTTTCTTCAAGTCGCTTCTTAAGCATGTCGTCGCAGCCCGGTATGCACTCTTTCCTCTTCGCTTTGTAACACGCTATTTCAACTTGATGGGCCTTGATTTCGGTCAACCTCAGGTCTTCGTTGTGCTGTGGCGAAATGATCATTGGCTCTTTGACATTCTTGCAAATATCTCGATAACGCGTACTTAAAAAGTCGTTGATGTGACTCATTTCATGAAGTGTAATGCACTCTTTTAGGCCACATCTCACCTGCTCATCCGTAAACGGTTGAAGATGGATCGTTACATTCCCCTTGCCATCGCACATGATCTTGTTTTCTATCTCTCTAGGAGGACGATTCCCGACCATGTACCGAGGTTTCGGAAGAATGGGAGCCAGTCCGCCGGAGGAAAGCAAAGGGGAGAAAGCAAAGGGGGGGAAAGCAAAGGGGTCGGGGAAAGCAAAGGGGTCGGGAGTCTTTATTAGTCGTGCTAATTAACGACCCCTTTTGTTTCTTCCCCTTTTGTTTCTTCCCGACCCCTTTTGTTTCTTCCTTTTGTTTCTTTTGTTTTCGTTTTCCCTTTTGTTTTCCTTTTGTTTTCTTTGTTTTCTCCCTTCCTTTTCTTTTCCCTTTTCTTTTCCAAATGGCTGCCGCCGGTGGTGCGCCAGCGCTGATCGCGCACTCCCGTTTAGCTACCGAATCGACTCGATTTCACCTTTGAAGGCGGTACGTTTCACTTCCCTGCTTACCGACGATCTCGGGCCATCGGTCGGAACCGTCAACCCACCAGCTTTCGAAAACCTGTTTCTGATTTACACGTATGTGTAGGTATTCACAATCTGGACTCATTGCGACCCCTTTATGGTCATAGTAAAAAATACGCTCCTTCCCGATAGGATAGATCAAGTCCCAATCAAACGTGCTAAAGTAATCGGGCGGGCTTGTCTTGTCCCGTAGTGAAGGGCCTAATAGCTCCTCGATTTGTCGCTTGTTTTTGCCAGGCAGCACTTTCGTGATGAGATCCCGCATCATAGCTTGTCGTGGTGTGGCGTGAAATCTGTCATATCCCAACCAAGTTCTATCTGAGCACCAAGCCTGGCTGTCGAAGGCTAAAGGTGAGACGTGTAACGAGAAGTACCGTACCAGCCACACCGCGGCAATAAGCAGCAACAGTGACGCTGCGACACACGTCAGAATCCAGCGCTTGATCTTGAGCTTCTCGAACATGGTTCGTCTTGGCCCCATACAGGCTTGCTAGCGTTTCGCTATGCCGGTCTCCAATGGTAGCCTTTGAATCGATCCTCGGACCCTTTACTCGTCATTACTTGCCCGAAGGCGGACACTTCATCTGCTTCTTTTGATCATTTAAGCACACCAGCTGCCCACTATCCCATTTATCCTTGCAGGAGTCCCAGCAATCTTTTCTGGAGTCCTTAGCACTCAGGAAGCCCATCGTGTTATTTTCAAGGTCCATCAGAGCATCTGGTGCAAATGGCTTTCCGGGTTCCCCTGGCTTTTCGCGATCCGTCCAATATTGCGCTGCACACCGGAAACCACAGGCCTTCACGGACTGGCATGACACGTAACAGTGTTGAAACGCGTTTCCCCCTCCTGCGTCGTCTGCATACTGAATACCGGCTGCGATCATTAGCGCGCGTGCGTACTTGGATTGTTCGTCATTGCAGTTATTGCATTGGAAAGTATTAGGTTGATAACAAGGTGGCGAAAATAATTGGTCGAACCCAATCAGTACTTTGTCGAGGAACTCTACAAAAGTATCCGGCGCAGCTCGTAGCCCTAGCGGATCATTATGACTGGTAGGACTGTTGGTGACATACCGGTAGAGATTCATGTCTCCCGCACGGTAGCTCATCGGATCCACTTGCATCCACCGCCCCAACGTCGGTGATCACTCGCGATGCCGGAACTGATACAAGCCGCTCGCCGCGTCGTAACGCCCGCCCTGGTGCAGGTAGTTCCAGTTGTACGTGTCGGCGCCCGGTGTTTGCCAGCCGGCCGTTAGCCGCGTCGGCACGCCGTATGGATCGTAGACGTAACGTTCCAGCACCGACCCCGCCGGATTCATGATGCCGGTGACGTTCCAGTTCGCGTCTTGCATGACGTAGACGCGCTCCTCTAGGTCAGGATTGGTGTCGTTGTTTCGGTCGCGGAGGATCATGGCGTCGACGTAGACCGGGCTCCACAGGTACTGGGCGTGATTAGCTCCGTCTTTCCATTCCTCAACGACCTGCCATTTATCGGAATAGAAGAGATCAGTGGTCAACGCCGGCCCGGTGCGGACTTCTTTGATACGGCGGCCCAATGCGTCGTAACTATGAGTCACGGACGAGGAAGCGCCGGTGACTGACTTCAACCGATTCCACGCGTCGTAGGTCAACGCCTTGCCGGTTTGGTCGGTCGTGTTGCCGTTGTGGTCGAAAGTCAGCGTGGCCCCGCCGACAGTCGAACAGGCCGGGAATCTCCACGAGATTATCACGAAACGCAAGGCTGGACAAGTTGGTGACTTCGCTACCGTGTTTCTGGTATTATCGCAGGGATCGACACCGATAACTTGTCCTGCGTAGTAGGCCTTTCGGCCCAAGGTGCCCTTTGTCGCTGAAGGTGTTAGTTTCATTTGCGCTTTTCCTCTGGCCTGCGATCCAAGTGGGTAGCCCAACACGCGACGAGCCGAAATTGATTGCTGAGTGGGTCGCAGCTCTTAAGGATGCCGATCCCAAAGCCCGCGCACGAGCAGCAGAGGCCTTGGGGGAACTCGGCAATCGCGGGAGCGACGCGGGTCAGGCACTCAAGGAGGCGCTGAACGACGCGGACAGCGCTGTTCGAGGCCACGCCGCGATAGCACTGTGCAAGATCGGCCGACAGCCCGCTGACTTTCTGCCGGAACTCATCGTGGCCAAACGTCACACGAATGCGGCCTTGCGTACGAAGGCGATCGAGGCATTCAAGGAAGTCGGACCCACTGTGCGGGCCGCCTTGCCCTATGTGCGCGAGCACTTGCGGCCGAGTAACCCACAAGGTCCGGCAAGAGCCACCAAGGCGTTTGAAAGGTTCGGGCTGGAAGCCGTGCCGGCGCTGCTGGATTTGCTTGCTGAGCCAAGGACCGTCGAACCACCCGACCCGCGGCAACCGCCCATCCGTCCCGGAGTGGCACGCGTCGTTGACCCTAACCGGGTTCATTCGTGGGCAACCGAGACGCTCCGACGCATCGGCCCCACCGCAGTACCAGCTTTGATCGAGGCGTTGAAAGATGAGAACCCGTCGGTGCGGCAAGGTGTCGCGGATGCGCTGGGCCGATTAGGGCCCCCAGCAGCCTCCGCCGTTCCGGCGCTCGTCGAGGCACTCAAGGACCGGGATGGCGCGGTGCGGCAACGAGCGATCGTGGCATTGACCGCCGCTGGAGGTGAGGCGCCCGCGGTGGCAGCCCCGGCCCTCATCGCGGCGCTGGAACATAAGGATCCGTTTGTGCACGCACAGGCCGCGTCCGGTTTACTTCGAATCAAGGCGGACCCGGCGGTTGCGATGCCGGCGCTCACGGTTGCCCTGGATGACCCCGACGCGGAGGTTCGCGTGCACGCGGCCGGTACTCTTTTCCATCTCGTTACGTCGTCCCGCCCCGCTGCCATGGTCTTGGTAGACGAGTTGAGTTCACGCAATGCTATGGCAAGCGCGACGGCTCGAAAGTACTTGCAAGTGTTGGGCCCCAAGGCACGAATCGCGGTGCCTGCCCTCATCGACGCGCTCGGCAATCGTGATCAGGAAGTTCGCTTTCGTGCGGCGGAAGCCTTGGAGCACGTGGGCATCGAAGACAGCGAATTGGTCACGGCGCCGCTGTTGACTGCTCTCAAGGATGAACATGACGGGGTTCGTATGGCGGCATTTACTGCCATCGGCAAAATCGTCAAAGACCGGAAGGCACTGGCCCCGGAATTCGTCCCGCTTCTGTCGGTGCGCGATCAATCGCTTCGGATCAAAGCCGCCGAAACGCTCTGGGAACTCGGCATGGCCCGTGAGGCCGTGCCCGTGTTAATCGACGCCCTGCGCGAAACGCAAAGGGGTCGCGGTTCACAAGCCATGCAGATTCTGGCCCGACTTGGCCCCGGGAGTAAGGAAGCCTCGGCCGCACTTTTGGAGGCATTGAAGCACGAAGATCCCGGCGTACGCCAACAAGTGATTGGTCTTTTGCCGAGAATAGGGCTCGCTTCCCGCGAGGCGATGCCGATTCTCATTTCGTTACTGAAGGATAAGGATCAGAACACACGAAGGACTGTAGCGAATATCTTGCGAGGGATGGGCAGGCCGCCCAAAGAAACGATCCCCGCACTCGTCGAGCTAATCAAAGACCCGGACCCGGAGCGTCGCAAGCAGGCCGCCCAACTCATCGGTCAAAGCAGGTCGGAAGACGCCGCAGCCGTGTCCGCTTTGGTGGAGTTGTTGAAAGACGCTCAGGTTTTCGGTCAAGCAGCGAGCGCCTTACGGCAATTGAACCCGGAGGCATTGCGTTCGACAAAGCCCGTCCTGGTTGAGCTGTTGAAAAATCCAAGCGTGCAACTACGAACCCAAGCCATCGAGCTACTTGGCGCCATTCCGGGCGAGCGGCGCGACGTGGTTTCGGCATTGATCGAGCTACTCAAGGACCCGCAGCAGCAGGTACGACGCCAGGCGGCCACGACACTCCAACACATGATGTATGGAGGCAATGAGGCGATCGCACTTTTGGTCGTGGCCTTGAATGATTCAGATGCTGAGCTGCGGCTGGAGGCTGCTCTAATCCTTGTCCATCAGGATGTAGAGCCTACGCTCTTCAGCCCGATACTGCATAAAGCACTCCAAGGTACCGATGCTCAGAATCAACTACGGGCCGCGATTGCTCTATCACAACTTGGGCCAGAAGAGGCGGGCGCTGCGATTCCAGTTCTTACTGCCGCTTTGGATGACTCGCAAGCGGCCACTCGCTTTTCGGCGGCCCAGGGGTTGTCGCGCCTGGGACCCGACGAAAAGAAGGCGGCGGTTCCGGCACTGATTGAACTGCTGAAAGAAACCGGCATGCGAACGCAAGTGCTGCAAACGTTCGGTGCCCTCGGATCGAAGGCGGAAACGGCCGTGCCTGCGCTCGTGGCCTTACTCAGCGATGTCGAACAACCCATCGACCGCCAGGTCGTGAGCACGCTCCGGCGCATCGGACCGGTCGGCGTGAAGTCCGGGGTTGCGGCGCTAAAAGAACGACTCGGCGTTCAGGATGGTCGGCGCCTTTACTCTATCGTAGAGCTCCTGCGAGAATTGTCGCCGGCCGAGGCGAAAACGGCCGTTCCCGCATTGGTTGACATGCTTAGCCGGCCGGACAATGCCTACCGCAACATGGCGGTTCGGCAGCTGTCGCGAATGGGCGCTAAGGAAGCGAGGGCAGCGATCCCGCACCTGGTCGAGATGTTGCAAGACCCGGCGCCGTCAACCCGACTTATGGCCGCCAATGCACTCCGAGAGATGGAAGCCGAAGAAGCACGAGAAGCGGTACCGGTGTTGGCTGCGCTGCTGAAAGATTCACAACCCGGCATGCAGCTTCAAGCGGCGCAGGCGTTGTCGCGATTCGGCCCTGAACACGCGAAGACCGTGGTCCCACGCCTAGTCGAACTCATGCAGCAGGGCGTGGGGCAAGAGCGCTTGGAGGCCGCCGAGGCATTACGTCAACTGCGTGTTCCTGAGGCCCGCGAAGCCGGCTCGGCTTTCGCCGCTTTGCTCAAAGACCCCGATCCGAACAACCGTGTCGCCGCGGCAATCGCCCTCGGGCACCCGGGGACTGCCGGCGCTGATGCCGCCGTGCCTGCCCTGATCGAGATGCTGGAGTCCGGTCCATCGCACATGCGTTCCCCGGTCTTGAGGGCGTTGGAGAATGTCGGCCCCGCAGCTCGTTCGGCGCTCCCCGCCCTGGTGGCGTTGACGAAAGAGGACGACCGTGACGTCGCCGTTGTCGCGGTTCGTCTCCTGGGTCGCATCGGCCCCGCTGGCGTACGTCCACTGCTGGACGCGCTCGAACTCCCCGATTCGCGGCTTCGCTCGGAAGTGGTTCTCGCGCTGGGCACCCTCGGAAGAGCTTCGGAACCGGCCATTCCCAAGCTGATCGAAGCACTGTCTGGGCCGGATGAGTCTTTACGCGGCCCGGCGATGCAGGCCCTGATCGAGATCGGCCCGGCGACAGTGCCTTCATTGATTAAAGTCCTGGGGCACGACGCGATTCTGGTACGCTGTTCCGCTGCGGATGCTTTGGGACGCCTGGGCGGCGGCGCCGAATCGATGTCATTCGCATTGTTCTCGCGCAGCCATCCACGGCCATGTTCTTGGTCCGCAAGCTGTATCGACACTTCATTGATGAAACAACCGTTCCGCCGGACTCTCTCTTGGCGCCTCTCGCCGACCGCTACCGCCAATCTAATTACGACACCGGCGAATTGATTAATGTGATCTTGCGTTCGTGTCATTTTTTCTCGGCGCATGCCTATCGTCAGCGCGTAAAGGGCCCGGCTGAGTATCTGTGCGGTTTGATTCACTGCTCCGAGGTTGATGTCGCCCGCGCCGATGCGGCGGTACCGACCTTAGAGGCAGCGATGGAGAGTCTAGGGCAACAATTGTTCGCACCTCCCAATGTGAAAGGGTGGGAAGGTGGGAGGGCGTGGCTGAATACGGCCACGCTTCTGGCCCGACATAACGCCGCGGCGGTGCTATTGGAAGGAACATCGGACACCGGTCGAATTCGTGTAAGCCCAACAGAACTTGCACGCAAAAACGGTGCGGGAGTCGAGCCCGAGCAATTGATCGACTTCCTTTTGGGTCTGTTCTTGCAGAGCAGGAATGTGAGTGCATCGTCGCGGCAGAAACTCGTCGATTTCTTTACTGAGGACGACGCTCGCGGCGCCGCCCGCGAGCAGCGTTTGAAAGAAACGTGTCACGCCATCTTGGTGATGCCTGAATACCAGCTTGCATGATCGGCCACGGCCGGACGCGAGAACACGGCTTGCCGGGCCGGCTTCTGGAACGCGGGCGAATCTCGCCAACTTGCGTTAAAGCTGTAGTGGGTACGCCTTTTTTCACCGATTGTAAGGCCTCTCCTGGATCCAGTGAAAGCCCCGGTTCATCAACTCGTAGCGCTGCTCCGGCGAGGGTTTCAGTGTCGCTATGATGTCCTTGCCATCCATTAGTCCGTGGAGTTCGAGCCTATCCGGTTGAGGCATGTCGTAGGCAAAAGTCGCCGACCATGAAGGCTCGCCGAACTTGGTAAGGGTGAATGTTTTGTCTTCGGGCTTCCATGTGATCCGGTAAGCCATGGTGGGTGGTTTAGGCCCGGACAACCTCAGTGTGAACTTGTTGCTGAAGTCGAGCCAACTCCAAGCCATGGGAGCGCCGGTGTCCGACTCATTCTTATCCACCCGCATGGAGACTACGTCCCAGCGGCCAGATATAGGCGCGGGGGTGTGCCTGTCGCTCAAGCTAACATAGCCTGCACGGATTTGACTGTAGAGCATGGCGGCCACCAGTACGGTGCGAAACACGACGGCGAATCGATCGACCTTGACGTTTCCTAAAAGGGGCTTGAAAGGTCTGGCTTCAACAGCCCAGCCAAGCACCAACACTTTCACGATCCGAGGCAGTTCAGGAGCGGCTAGAAAAATGGCCATTATGAGATAGTGCAAGGAATAGAGTTTCACCGGCACGTCGAAGCACATGTTCAGGACGAAGATTTGCGTCATTGCCACTATGGCGACCAGTGCACCGAGGAGAGTAGTTCGCCGCGTTATGAGCAACAATCCGCCCAGCACCTCCACCGCTCCGGTAAACATCTGGTAAGGCGTCGAGAATCCCATGAAGGTCCACAGCAAGCCCATAGGAGACATGTCGCCCAGTTGCTGACTGAGACGAAAGGAATTGGGTTCGGAGAACTGTAGCGGGAAGACCTTGGCAAAGCCATAACCAAATAGCATTCTGATTAGAAAAAAACGGACCAACACTCTGACAAAGCCGTGCAGCAAGGCATCCGGGCGCCAGTCAGGTTTCCACCAACGTACCAGCAGCACAACCAGCGTCCACAACAAGGCGGCAGCGGCAGCGATGACAACCGCACAGAGGCAGCCGACGTAAGCGCGCATGGTATCGCCGCTGCCGGTCGGCTGAATGATGACGTTGACATCCAGAATGTGGTCGCCGACCCATTTGCAGGCGTCATGCTTTTTGCTGGAGACCCACGAATAGCCCTCTTGGTAGTACTCTCCCGCAACTTTCATCCAGGCCGGCTGGTCTGTCGCGTCGACGAGCTGAAGCGGCAAACCGACGAGGTCGAATGGGAACGGAAAGATGAAGCAAATCCAGTAGAAGAGGAGGAAACGAAAAAGATACCGACAAATTCCTCCGGCTAAAACATTCATGGCGCTCAACCTGAACAAGGTTCGTGGGACAGATGATTTTAGAAGTTCAGACACCAGGGAGGAGTAAACGAAAACGAGCCGCATCCTGAGGAAGGGCTATGTATGGCATTTCGTGCTTCGGTAGGTACTAGGCCGCCCGGCGGCGGACCGGTGGCTCGAGGTTGAGTGTGCTGCGAACCACATAGGCGCTTTTCTGTTGCGACTCGAAATAGGTACGGGTAAGGACTTCGCCGATTAGACCAAGAGAAATGAGTTGCACGCCAACAAGTTCCAGCATTACACTCAGGAGCAGGAGCGGATTGCCGGTCATGAACAGGCCGTACTGCGCCTTCATCCACACGGTAAGCAGCAGCGCCACAGCGCCGAGGCCCATCGCGACGAGGCCAGCCAGCCCCATGATGTGCATGGGTCGCGTCAGATAGCCGTGTAGAAACTTGACCGTAATCAAGTCCAGTACGACGCGGAATGTGCGTGTCAGATTGTACTTCGTCTTGCCGGCGGTTCGAGCGTGATGTGTCACGGGGATCTGTGCGAGGCGAGCGCCGTGTTGCTGGGCGAGCACCGGAACGAAGCGGTGCATTTCACCATAGAGCGGCAACGCATCCGCCAGTTCCCGACGCATGGCTCGGAGCGTGCAGCCCATGTCACGGATAGGGACGCCGGTGACACGGCGGATCAGCCAATTGGCGAGCCAACTGGGAAGTTTGCGAATCAGGAAATTGTCATGCCTGTTGGCCCGCAGGCCGAGAACCGCGTCGTAGCCCTCGCCGAGCTTTTCCAAGAGTCTCGGAATGTCCTCGGGATCATTTTGGAGATCACCGTCCATCGTCACCAAGATGTCGCCGTCCGACCAATTGATGCCGGCCTTAAGAGCGGCCGACTGTCCAAAGTTCCGGCGCAGGCGGATAACCTTGACTCGGTGATCGGCTGCCGCAAGACTCTCGAGCACGGCGAACGAGCCGTCAACGCTGCCGTCGTCCACGAACACCAATTCGTAATCAGTGCCAAGCCGATCGAGGCTACGGCAGAGCCGATCATGCAGCGGCCGCAGGTTGTCCCGTTCGTCCTTGAGCGGAATGACGATCGACAGTTTCATAAGGAGAAATCACCTCAGGCCGAGGAACCCAATTGAAGAAATACACCATGCCACCGCAGAGACTCACGGCGGTCAATGCAAAGAACCAGAGCACGGCGAGACAGAGTGCCGTCCCTTCGCCGACTCCCATGGGCGCCAAAAACAAAACCGAGCTCCCTTCACGAATGCCCATGCCGTTCACGCTGATCGGTAACAGTGTCAAAAGCGTAACAAGCGGCACGAACACGGCGTAGTAGGTTAGTGGGATTCCCAGGCCAAGCGCCAGGCCAACCAACCAGACAAGAATTACGTTTGCTAGCTGCACGCCCACGGAGATTCCCGTCGTCCAGAGCAGGACGCGCGGATGCCTCCAATAGTAACGGAGGGCATCGGCGAGGCGGCGGAGTGGCGCGGCATGTCGGAACAGCCGCGCGAGAATCGGCACCGTTAATACGGCAACAACAAACAAACCGGCGCTCGCCCAGACGCTTAGGGCAATCCACCCCGGAATCGGGATGGAAGAAAGAACTACGCCGGCACATGCCACCAACACCAGGACGAAGAGACCACTTAGCCGATCAACCAATACACTTAGAAACGCAGCCATTCGCCGATGGCTCTTTCCGTCGAGACACCATGCACGTACCACATCGCCGCCCACGGCCGTCGGCAGCAACAAATTGAAGTACATACCGATGAAGTAAATTCCAGTAAACTGACGAAACGACTCGTGAAATCCGAGCGGCCGGGCCAGCAATTGCCAGCGAAGTGCGCTGATGAGTTGCGCGACGAAATAAACCCCCACAGCGGCAAGCCACCACTCGATTTTTAGACTGGTAAACGCGTCGCGGATTCGTCCCCAATCTGTTTGCCAACCGAGCCATCCGAGCAATGCCACGCTGACCAGTAACCGGAGTTTCTTGGCGATGGCATCATAACGCTGTGGCGTCGAACGGCCTTCTCCACGAATCAGGGAAGCGTTCGCCGTTGTTTGGCTCAAGGTCGCGTTCATTCGACCTCCAGTTCTCGCTCCAGAGGCTCGGACCCCGTCTGATGAAACCAGCAATGGAGCTCGTCCACCATATCCGCCGTCAAACGATAACGGCCGGGTTCATGGATGGGAGGAATGACAAATGTCAGGTCGATGCTTTGGCCGGGTTCGACGACTGCATCGAATAGACCGGTCCGGCCCGAAGTAACACCGCGTTCATTCCGATCACGAAGTACAAAGCAGAGATGAAACCCGATGTGGCTCTCCGCTCGCAGTTGCCACGGCCCGAGACCACGGTTATGTGCTCTTAGGCGGACTACTGTTTGCTCACCGCGCCGGATGCGCGATGGAAGTTCAAGCACCTCGAACTCACAGCGGCATTCCGCAGGACTGTATTCGGCCGTGGCCCAATGGCGAAAGACCTCTCGGGAATGGGATTGGCTGCGTTTGCGTAACCAGTCCGCGTAATGTTCTAAGAAACGGTCGAGATGTCCTGCGCGGCCGACTGCGAAATGTCCGTAACGCAAACTCAATTGGCCGCAGGCGCTTTCCAGATCCGAATCCGTATGCAACAGCAACGCGATTGCGCTCGCCAATCCAGTCCGGTCGGCGCCCTGCCGACAGTGCATGAGAATCGGATATTCGGTCCGGTCCAGAATCTCAATGAGTCTCCGGACCTCGGTCGCGGAAGGCATCCGGCTGGCTGAAAAACACACATCGGCCTGATTCACGTCGAGCCGTTGCGTGGCGCGGCATTCGTCCCGGTACCATTCTGCCGCAGCACCGTGTCCCCGGAGGTTGAGCACGGTGCGAATGCCGTAGACACGGGACGTATTCTCCAAATCCGCGGCACTCAATTGAGCACATCGAAAGATTTGACCGGGAATTACCTCATGGAAGTTCCGACCGAACAGAACTCGCCCCGCTTCGGCCGCGCCGGCCACCAAGCAACCCACAGCGCATCCCCATATCAGCAAGCGCGATAATCGCACCCGGCGGTAAGCTGTGAGCGACGAATTTGAATCGAGTAATGAATCCGATGCCGGCATGAGTCCTGTCCTACCGGTCGGCGGGGATATGGGCCGATGGACCAAGTCCCTTTGGCCCAAATACTTCCAACTAAGTAACGCTCGGAATCATCGCATATCGGCCGCGACATAGCTAGGGCAACTTGGGAGGATGGGTGTATTTCCGTTGTTGCACCTGCAAATTTCTCGTAGGGTGTGTCAAGTCCGCGCAGACGCACCGGATTGCAACAGGGTGGCCGGTGCGTCTGCGAAGACTTGACGCACCCTACAATTCAAACGATCCGGTGGGCAGAAGCGGGAATGCGCACTGGGAGGGTAACAGAATTACGCGACAAATTCGACGTTCACTGCCGATGGTATGATTCCCGCCCGGTGGGCTTCTTCCAGTAAGCGCCGGACCGCTTCCCGCCCGCGCGGACCGTAGTCCAGCGTCCAGTCATTGACATACATTCCGACAAACTCGTCCGCGAGTTTTTTGTCCATGTCGCGCGCATATTGCAGCGCGTACTCCAGCGCCTCATCACGATGAGCCAATGAGTAGCGAATGCTCTCCTTCAGCAATCGGCTAACCTCGTCAATCGTGTCGGTCCCGAGGTCGCGGCGAACGACGTTGCCTCCCAACGGTAAAGGCAGCCCAGTCTTCTCCTGCCACCAGACTCCCAGATCGCAAACCAGGTGCAGCCCCTGGTTTCGAAACGTCAACTGGCCCTCGTGAATGATCAGGCCGGCGTCAAAATGACCCGCGGCAACTTCGCCGATGATCCGATCAAAGGGTATGACTTCAAATTGAAACTCATTCGGCGCCAGCAATCGCAAAGTCAAGAATGCGGTGGTGAGCGTACCGGGTACCGCCAGTTTCGCAGTTCGGAGATCGGCAACGCTCATTGGTTTCTTGGAAACCACCATCGGCCCGTATCGGTCACCCATGCTGCAACCGCTAGGCAGCAGCGCGTACTTTTCAAGCATGAAGGCGTAAGCATGGATGCTGATGGCGGTGACCTCTAGCTCGCCATGGAGTGCCCGCCGATTCAGCGTCTCAATGTCGTGAAGTTCGTGCCGAAAATCCAAATCGCCGGTGTCGATCTTATTGTGCGCCAACGCGTAGAACATGAACGCATCGTCGGGATCTGGACTATGACCGACACGTATCAATCGCTTAGCCATGGAGGTTCCTAAGGAAATGCCGATCTCACTTCTCGGTTCATCAACACGATAAGACACCAAATGCCCACGACCAAGCCGAGTCCACAGATGGAACTCGGCGAGGTGCAGGGGATCGCCGCCATGAGTGCACCGCAGAGCGCCATCTTGTATGAATTCAGGTTACGTAAGTTGTAACCGCCGTAAGTCGTGATAAACGCGCCGAAAAACGTAAGAACGGCCCAACCGATACACAGCCTGACGTTAAGGTGCTGTAAGTCCTCGGCAGCCACGTCCATCTCCGGCCGGCCTGCGCCATCCACGGTGAAACCAAGTTCCTTCATCCACTCAATTGCTTCGCGCTGCCCCTCACGAAACTCAGCGGGCGTCTTCTTCGACGCCTGAATCCCGGTTTGGAGCAATAACAGACCGCCAAGAAGATTCGCAAAACCGACACCCATTAACAATGTGCCCGGTACGCGAACCCGGTCGAGGAGCGGATGGTCGGCTGGTTCGTTCTCGGCGTCCACGCTCATAATGTCGGCTGTACTCCTTACCGCAACTGCGCCTTCGGGATAACAGATACCCGTTCCAGTGAAACCGCAGTATTGTACACGGCGGAGTTCGTTTCGCGAAGCGCCCTCCGAGCCGCGTACGCAGCGAGTCTTCAAGCGCAGTGAGCAGGCGGAGCAAGTCCGCTTACTGCGCCCGAAGACTCGCTAAGTGCGCGACTCGGATTATTGGTTATTTAGCCTCGGTCATCATTGTCCAACTCTGCCGAAACAAGCGTGGCTTGAAGTACTCTGATCCAGTCTGGCTGGTCCGCGACTGGGCTTGGCGATTGCGGTGCTTGTCGACGCCCGGGCGCCGGCGGAGCCGGGAACGCAGAGGTGACCAGTGTTACATCAAAGGGATTGTAGTTGGGTGTGAACTGCTGGCCGCCGAACACCAGGCCGTTGATCGTCGCGAACGTGCCGGAGAGGCCGATGTTGGTGCTTATCACTTGAAACGCATCGCCGTTAGTGGGCACATAGGCCCCAGGAAAGATACGTTCATGGTGCCATCGAGCGTCGCCGTAAGTTGGGCCCTTAGCAAATCGTAGTCCACGCCTTGCGTTAGACCGCCAATCTCGATGTTGAGCGTGCCGCCCGGTCCCTGCACGTAATGACCATTGATGCGAAGAACGCCAGCTGCGCCCGTTCCGCCGGGCACCACGGTCCCGCCGTTGTTGGTCACATTGCCCAGGACGCTTCCCTTGCCGGACAGCAACCCACCGTTCAACTGCATCCCGCTAGGAACTTTGAGTCCACCACCGAGCAGAAGCGTCTGTCCTGCCGTCTGAGTCATCACTCCCGTCGATGTAAAGCGTCCGCCGGGTTTGAGCGCTAACGTACCGGCGTTGGCAAATGGTCCAACCGTGGTAATGGCTCGACCGGTCGCAAGGGTAAGCGAGCCGGCCGCGGTGTTAGCAGCATAGTTGGCCAGACCATTATTATTCGACTGATCCAGAATCGATGATCCCGGACCCGTTAGTTCCAATGTCGCCGCATTGGTTTGAATGTCCGCACCGTTGAACTGCAACGTGCCGGTCAGTTTGTACGTCCCGCCGGTCAGGGTGGTCCCGGAGAAGTTGGTGAATGGTCCAGTAAGTTGCAGTAGCCCGGCCACGTCCACCGTGCCGTTATTGGTAAAGGTCGCCGAGATCGTCGTCCCACCGGTCGGCTGCGAGAAGACGCTGTTGTTCACGAACGTGCCGGAGCCGATGATCTGGACGAAGAATCCGTTTGCGACCAAAGTGCCGTTATTCGTCCAACCACCCGTTCCGACGTCTACCGAACCGAAGTTCCATGTACCGCCGTCGAAGCTCACGGCGCCGTTTCCGTCGATGCTGCCACTACCGAGGTCGAGGCGGTCCGTGACGCTCATTGACCGGTTGACGGTGATTTGTCCACCCCATGTTCCGTCGATGGTGATCGCGGCGATGGTACCGGGATGCGTCGGGTCGATAACGGAGACGAAACTCTGGGTTCCAAAGCCGGTAAAGATCGCTTCGTCACCATCGGTCGGAACCAGGCCACCGTCCCAGTTGGCGCCGTTGCTCCAGCTCGTGGGATCTCCGGATGCTCCTCCCACCCACGTGGCGACCAGCTGATTCACGACCTGGGTGATCGGCGCAGAAGTGCTCGTGTTGTAGTTGCTACTGCCGAGATATGACACCGTGATCGAATGGCTGCCAATGCTCAAGCCCGTCGTGTTCAGTAACGCCTGCCCGCTTCCATTCAGGGGTTGCGTGCCGAGGCTGGTTACGCCATCGAAGAACTCAACGGAGCCGGTGGGCACACCCGAGCCTGGCGCGACGGCAGAAACCGTCGCCGTGAACGTCACTTGCTGATTGTGTAATGACGGGCTGCCCGACGAAATAACCACGCTGGTGGTGTTCGCTTTGTTGACCGTGTGGCTCAGTCCGGTCGATGTGCTGGTGTTGTAGCTGCTGTCGCCCAGGTATTGTGCCGTTACCGAATGTGTACCGACAGGAATAGCACCCGTGGGAAGCTGGGCCACGCCGCTGCCGTCGAGCGTATCAGTTCCGAGGCTAGTCGCGCCGAAGAAGAACTCCACGGTGCCTGCCGGTGTGCCCGCCCCGGGCGCTACCGACGTCACTGTTGCGGTGAAGGTCACCGTTTGCCCGAACACCGTTGGGTTGGTTGACGCTACAACAGCCGTATTGGTGCTGGCCTTGTTCACCGTCTGCGTCAGCACGGACGAGGTGCTGCCAAAATACGGTGGTGAGCCGTTGTACGTTGCGGTGATGTTATGGCCCGCAACGCTCAAGTTCGCCACACCAATGGATGCTTGACCGCCCCCATCGAGCGTGTCCGTGCCAAGGCTGGTTGCGCCGTCAAAAAACTCTACCGTGCCGCTCGGAGTTCCGGTGCCCGGCGCCACTACCGTCACCGTCGCCGTAAACGTAACCGATTGGCCGAACACCGACGGATTGACGGATGAAACCACGGCGGTACTGGTGCTGGACTTGTTCACCGTCTGCGACAACGGCGAGGAGGTGCTGCCGACGTATGCCGTTGCCCCGCCGTACGTCGCGGTGATGCTGTGACTTCCCACCGTGAAGCTGGACACGTTAATGGAGGCCTGTCCGCTACCGTTGAGCGTGTCGGTGCCGAGACTGGTGGCGCCGTCGAAGAACTCCACGGTGCCGGTCGGCGTCCCCGACCCGGGAGCGACTGCCGTAACCGTCGCCGTGAACGTAACCGATTGGCCGAATACAGATGGATTAGCGGACGAACCCAGCGCCGTGGTCGTGCTCGCTTGATTAACGGTTTGAGATAACGGCGACGACGTGCTGCCGACATATGCGGTCGCGCCGCCGTAGGTCGCCGTTATGCTGTGTCCACCGACGGTCAAAGTCGACACATCGATTGAGGCTAGGCCGCTGCCGTCCAGTGAGTCTGTTCCCAAGCTCGTTGCTCCGTCAAAGAACTCGACGGTGCCCGTAGCCGTCCCGCCACCGGGCGCCACTACAGTGACCGTTGCGGTAAAGGTAACCGACTGGCCAAACACGGACGGGTTGACGGACGAGCCAAGCGCCGTGGTGGTGCTCGCCTGGTTTACCGTTTGAGTTATCGGCGAAGAAGTGCTGCCGGAATAATTGGTGTCGCCGACGTATGTCGCCGTGATGCTCCGGCTGCCCACAGGAAGATTACCCACGCCGAGCGTTGCTTGTGCGCTGCCATCCAACGTATCTGTACCGAGACTGGTTGCGCCGTCGAAGAATTCAACCGTACCGGTCGGAGTGCCGGTTCCTGTCGTGACCGTGGCGGTGAAAGTCACCATCTCGCCGAAAACGGTCGGGTTGATATCCGCGACCACACTAGTCGTCGTGCTTTGTTGGTTGGATGCGAAGTTCGCGTCGCCGGGAGTAATCTTGGCGTTGGTCGGCAGGTTAGCACTTCCGGTAGTTGCGTCGTAATCAACCGCGGTATTGTCGATGCCGGTGAGGTCGCCGTTGTACCATGCGGTAGGGGAGGACGTGGCCGAGTTGTTGCTGAATCGCGACGCTGCATCCGTTACGCCGGAAGCTTGCGTCAAACTCACGCCGCCGTAGACACGGTCGCTGCCACCACCATCACTCCATCCGACGGCATCGAGAATGACGGCGCCGCCCGGCAGGGCATCGAACAAGCCGTCGTTGTTCGTGTCGTAATCAGTGGTCTCGGTGATCGCGGTTCCACTCGAAATTAAGAGAAAGCTAATCGTTCCATTTTCCAGTCCTCCACCGACGGTGTCTAGCTGAGCGTCCGTCACAACGGTGGTTGCAGCGGGTGGAGTATGGCCGCCGGTTGGAGACTTCACCATCAGCAGGCCATTCGTACCAACCGTCATTCCCGACAGATTGACCACCATATCGGCAATGCCGGCGCCAGTTCCGTCACCTTCGAAGTCGACGAGGTAAGTGCCCGCGGGGATGGTCGCGCTGGGCGAATCCTTCACTTCCATATACTCAAACGGATTGTCCGTTGCCGGCGTGTTGACGCTGAATTCGTTGAGCAGCAAGGCTGGCACCGCGCGTGATTCGAGACCCTCGATTCGCGGCTGAAAATAACGCCTTCGCCGTTCGGATCGAAGTTCTTTGGGATGGTTCCGTCGGACGCGCGCTAGGAAAGAAATCGGACGGTTCACGGTGCAACTCCTCGGTGCAGATGCCCACGAACACCGCGCAACATTGCACGGTTTTGTCGCAGACAGACAGCGTTGAACGTATGCGGGCTACCAACCGGACTCCGCGCGGACCCACACCCACGGCGGAGTGACTCGGTAGGAAGGCCAGATTATAAGTCCACTTTCAGGCCACCGCAAGAAATTGTTTGGAAAAACGGTAGGGAATGACGGCTACGTGAGCGGTGCAGGGGTCGGCGGCAACTGGATGCTTTTCAAATCGGGTGAATCTTGCCGTCAAGGTTCGACCTGAAAACCCGCCTGTGTGAAGTGCCGGTCGAACGCGAGTGCTTTCGCGATCCCTAGATTCTTCATTAGCACAAACGAAACACAATCCGTCAGCGAGTACGTCTTGTCGGCATGCTGTTTGAAGTACTCCCACGCGGCATCAAACAAGGGCTGGCCGACGTGGAAAAAATCCACATTCAGGCTGCTTCGCAAGTTGCTGCCAACCTCAACTGCCTTGGCGTGGAATCCGCGATGGTTAAGAAACGTGACGATTTCATTAAAGACATATGACGAAGTAAGCAAACGGGCCGTTGCTGCACGAACGCTTTGCCAATGTTCACTGGCCTTAGTGTGATTCTGGTCGTTCGCCAATTCAAGGGCAAGCACATACCCGGTATCAAGGAAGTACGTGTTCATGGGCCGTACAGATATCGGTCCGTGTTCGTGGAGGCGTCGGTCACCTCACACATAATTGGATGCGACCCTAGGCGCCATATCGGATCTTCCAATGCCACGGGAGTTATGACGATGGCGCCATTTTCCTTCCGAATCTCCACTTCATCCGCGCCGCCTAAGAGCTCCCGCGAAATTAGTAGTCCGGAAGTGCCCACTTTTGTTTTCATGATTTCACCGCCTTGGTTTCATTCTAGCAGAGCATGCCGGTGGAATCCCGGCCGTTCAGGAAGTGCTTCGTCGAAGCAACTAACGGCGGCTCGTCCAGCCGACCGGATCGACGACCGGTAAACCCGGCTCGCATGGAATCCCGCCCGGAGGCCGCGCCGGCCAATGTTCCTCAAGAGTGAGTCCTGATAGGATGCTCGCGGACTTCCACGCGTCGCCGAGGGCTCTTACGTACTCAAGGTTCGCCTGCGTCATGGCGCGTTGCGCTTCCAGCACTCGAAGATACTCGAACTGGCCGCCTTGGTACGCCTTGAGCGAAAGATCGTAAGTTTCACGCGTGAGCGCCAGGACGGACTTCTGGTATCGTTCGGCGCGTTGCCGAGCCGCCGCGTAGTCGCGAAAGGCCGTCGCCACTCGATCGACCAGGTCGTTCTCGACGCGCACCACTTCTTGATGGGCTTCCGCCAGGTGTGCGTGGGCAGCCTGGATGGCGCCTTGGTTGCGATTCCAAATGGGTACGGGAATGCTGGCGCCAATCGTCCAATCATCTGAACGATTTTGATTCTGGCGCACATAACCTGCGCCGACGGTAACATTCGGAATCGGCTGCACCTGGGCACGTCGAAGAGAAAGTTGAGCGCGATCCACTCCAACCCGCGCGGACTGGAGTTCTGGGTGTACATTGAGGACGTATTGTTGGGTGCTCTCTAAGTCGTAATCAGGAAGTGCGGCTTCAAGCGTGCCTGACAGTGAGGCGCCGCCGAATATCGGCCCGCCGATCACCGCTGCCAATCGCCGATAAGCGGCCGGCAGTTCTCGCTCAGTCGCTTCGGCTTCCGCTCGCAGGCGCTCGCGTTCCACATCGAGCTGAATGAGATCTAGTCGAGCCACCAGCTTGGCGTCGAGGAGCCTCTGCGTCGTGCCGACCGACTGATCGGCCGTGCGAACCAGATTGCGAAGAATCTCAATGCGCTGTTCAAGGGTGAGAACATCAAAGTAGGCCTGCCGAATCGCTGCTAAGAGTCCGTACCTTTGCCCCATGAGGGCGAGGTTTGCTTGATCGACTTCACGATTGGCCGCGGCCCGGTCTAGTCGGAGCTTCCCGGCCGTAACAATCTCTTGGCTCACCAACGGCAACGTGTTCACGCCGGCTGGGCCGGTGCGATCGCCAAGCTCGTCGAAGTTTACACTCACGGTCGGATTCGGATACAAACCCGCCTGAAGCGCTCGGCCACGCGCGGAGTCGACGCGAAATGCGGCTTGTGCCAGGCGCGGATTCTGCCCGAGTCCAAACCGTGTCAGGTCGTCTAGGCCCAGCTTCTGGGGAGAATCGATTGGAGTTGCGGCAGGTTGCGGTCGATGGAGCGTTGCACTTGGCGTTTGGGCGACAACCGCCGACGTCAAAGAGACGAAGACCAAGGCAACCGTCAGCGTCGCATTGTTACGACTTCGGACCATTTCCTAGACCGTCCTTGGCGTGACGCGACCTGTGCGCACACTTTCTTTTATCGACTTTTTCCCTCCGACGCGCACAGTGGGCGCACGCCGAATCCTTCTGCAGCTGGTAGACCGGAATTGTCAAACACAAGTCGTTCCGGCAAATCCCCAAGCCCCCCACAAGCCCCAAAGCTGGTTACTTATCGCCTTCTTTCTTTTCCTTTTCCGCCTCTTTTGGCTTCTTGTCGTCGAATTCCGGAATCGGAGGCGGCTCCTTGCCGAGCTTCGCTCGGTGCTTGGCAGCGTAGAACTCCCGCCGTTCAGGCTTGCAATGGAAGCACTGGCTCAAGGCGCGCTCGTGCTCTTTGCACCAATCGCCTTTTTCTTTGGCTTCCTTCTCGGCCTTGGGGCTGCACATGCTGCATTCCTCTTCGGGGATACCGTGGTTGTCGCACCACCAACCACTATGGTCGTCGACTTTCTTGTCGGCTTTGGCTTGGTCGTGGTCGTGAGAGTGGTCATGTTTGCCGTCACCATGATGGTGTGTGTCCTGTTTGCCGGCTTTGGCCCCCTTGCTATCCACCTTACCGCAACCCGCCACCACGAAGGCAAGTGCCGCGAGGAAGCCCAATCCGACGTACCTTGAGAGAAACTTCGACATTATCTCCTCCATCAAACCTGAGTGAGTTTGGGCGTGCCGCCAGCGGACCCGTTCCGCATAGATTCCGGCGATACACCGCCGTCCGCCTGTTCCTCCTGCAAGCCCAACATGGAACTCGCAGTAACCTGGCTTACCCGAAACACTCGGGTGAGAATCCAAAAAGCGCCTTGAGCGAGCCAATCGAAAACCAAATACAAAACTCGAAGCACGAGCAAGGACATGACCATGGCGCCGATGACGCCGCCGATTACAACCGTGGCAAGTGGGCGTTGCACCTCCGCGCCTTGCCCAGTGCTCAACGCCATTGGTAAGAAACCCAGGCTGGCAACGAGCGTGGTCATGAGAACCGGTCGCAGTCGGGTCACGGCCGCCTGGCGTACCGCTTCGTGCACGCCGATCCCCTTGCGACGAAGCTGCCGCACGTAAGAAATCAAGATCATGTCGTCGAGCACGGCAACCCCGGACAGGGCGATGAAGCCGACCGCTGCGGAAATCGAGAACGGCATGTCGCGCAACCAAAGCGCGATGATTCCGCCGACCCACCCGAAGGGAACGCCGGTGAAAACGCGCAGGGCGTCAACAATGTTCTGGTACGTGAAGTACAAGAGAACGAAGATGAGCGCGATCGCCACCGGAACAACGATCATCAGGCGATCGCGTGCGCGTTCGTAGTTCTCGAACTGGCCGCCCCATACCAGAGAATAGCGACCCTCGGTCGGAAGCGCCACCGCGTCGGCGACCTTTCGCTTTGCCTCCGCAACGAAGGTCCCCATGTCCCTGCCGACGATGTCGGATGTGACGGTGATCCGCCGTTGTCCCCATTCGCGCGTGATCGTCGACGGCCCTTCCACGAGGGCGATCCGCGCCAACCGAGATAGCGGGATGCGTTCCCCCGAGGGTGTGTTGATCAAGATAGCGCCGATGGCTTCCGGGCTCGACCGCTGCTGCTCCGACAACCGCACGACCAAGGGAAATCGCAACTGCCCCAATTGTCCCTCCACTACCTGCCCAACTTCGTAGGTGCCGATGGCTTGCAACACATCCAATACGGCCGTTGCGGGGACGCCGTAACGAGCAATTTCATCTTGCTTGATCTGGATCTGCAAGACGGGTTGCCCGGTTACCTGCTCGACGGCTACGTCGGCGTTTCCGTCTATCGTCTTCAGAATGTTGCTGACTTCCGTGGCTTTCGTCGCCAAGACGGCGTAGTCATCGCCATAGATTTTCACACCGAGAAGTGTGCGGACCCCGGAGAGCATCTCATTCATGCGGTGCTCGATTGGCTGCATGAACGAGAGTCGTTGGCCGGGGATGTCGCGTAGTTCTTTGTCGAGAAGCAGCCTTAGTTCGTCCTGCGACTTGGCTTTTTTCCAACGATCTCGCGGGTGCAGCATGATGTACATGTCGGTCAATTCCACGCCCATCGGATCGGTGGCCACTTCGGCGGTGCCGACGCGGCTCCAAACATCGCGCACTTCGTCGGGAAAGGCTTTGAGAACGATCTGTTCCATCTTGGTGTTGATTTCCATCGACTGTTCCAGATCGGTACCAGCCAGCCGGACAATGCCGATGGCAATGGAACCTTCCGACAGACGTGGAATAAACTCGCTGCCGAGGTTAGGAGCAATCATCCCGAATGCGAACACGAGCACACAAAGGGCGATCGTGATCACGACATATCGGTGGTCCATGCACAGCTTCAGGATTGGGTTGTGAATCGCATGGGCGAGCCGCATCAAGAGCGGCACCCGGTCGCTAATCCGCCGCGGCAAGAAGAAACTCGCCAATACGGGCATCAAGGTCAACGAGAGGATCATCGAGCCACATAGTGCGAAGATGACAGTAAGTGCCATGGGGCGATACATCTTGCCTCCGACGCCTTCCAGCGTGAGGATCGGCAGGTAGACGATCATGATGATCAATTCGCCAAACAGAGTCGGTTTCCGAACCTCCACGGCGGCATCGCGAATGACATCGATTTTGCTTCGCTGGCGTAGATCTCCGTGCGCGATGTGGCGCACGCAATTCTCGACCATGACGACCGAGCTATCGACCACCATGCCGAAGTCGATCGCACCAAGGCTCAAAAGACTCGCGGCGACGCCGAAGCGCAACATCCCGGAGAATGCGAACAACATCGATAAAGGTATGGCGAGGGCAACGATGGCCGCCGCCCGGAAGTTGCCCAGGAAGGCGAACAGCACTGCAATTACCAACAGGCCGCCTTCGAACAAATTCTTCCGCGCGGTGTCGATGACGTAATCGACAAGTTCGGTGCGGTCGTACACGACGTTGACTTCGACATCAGGCGGCAATGTCGGGCGGATTTCGTCGAGCTTTTTCTTAAGCTCGGTGGTAACCGTCTTGCTGTTTTCTCCCATGAGCATGAAGCACAGACCCAGAACGGCTTCGCCCTTGCCCTGGGCCGTGACGGCGCCACGGCGGATTTCGTGCCCGATGCCGACGTCGGCGACATCGCGGACCCGAATCGGGGCCCCGTCCTTGGCAGCAATAACGATGTTCCGGATTTGCTCTTCATTTGTGGCGCGGCCCACGCCCTGGACGATCACCATTTGGCTGCCCTGCCGGATCGCGCCACCGCCGGTGTTCTTGTTGTTCTTTTGCAGCGCTTCGATTACGTGATCGAAAGTAAGTTCGTACTTGACCAGACGCTCAGGATCGATTTTGACCTGGTATTGTTTTTCGCATCCGCCCCAAGAATTGACCTCGGCCACTCCTTTAAACAAGAGCTTCGGCTTGATGACCCAATCTTGGATCGTGCGCAAGTAGGTGAGTTTGTCGATACGTTCGGCTTCAGGTGCGTTCGAGAGATCGAAACCTTTGAGTGTGAGGGTGTAGTGGAAAACTTCACCGAGACCGGTCGAGATTGGTCCCAAGGCCGGACGCTTAATGCCCTGGGGCAACTCCACGGCGCCGACTCTTTCATTAACGAGTTGTCGCGCGAAGTAGATGTCGGTGCCGTCCTCGAAGGTTGCCACCACTTGGGAAAGACCAAACTTGGAAATCGAGTGCAATCTTTGGAGCCGAGGCAATCCGCCCAGGACTCGTTCGATGGGAACCGTGATTTGCTGCTCGATTTCTTCGGGCCCGAGAGCGGGCGCCGTGGTGTTCACCTGAACTTGAATGGGAGTCGTATCAGGAAAAGCGTCGATGTCGAGATGGCGCAGCGCGATCACTCCGGCGACCGCGAAACCGATGGAAGCCAGGATGACGAGAAACCGATTCCGCAAACTGAAATCGATGATCCAATTCAACACAGCGGATCCTCCGATCCCGCGAACTTCATCGTCTCAACGGTCCGACCGGACCGTTAATGGTGGTGCTCGCCTCAGCAGGCGCCGAGTTTGTTCTTCAGCAACTCGGCTTTCAACAAACCGCTGCCGCCCGTGGCCACCAGTTCGCCGGGCAACACACCCGCAATGATTTCGATTTGGTCTCCGTCCTTCGCTCCGGGTCGAACTTTTCGGACGTGAAAAACTTTTGGCGCATCCGCCTGTGTGTAGTGTTTGTCGCGGACGAACACGACATTGCAGTCTCCGTCCCAGTGCATGGCCTGGTTTGGTATCACGATCGCGTCGGGCTCTTCACGAAGGACGATACGGGCGGAACCAAACGTGTGGGCCTGGTGACGGCCATCGGTGTTTGGCAATTCGACGCGCACCGGAACCGTGCGAGTCTTTTCATCGGCGGCTGGGCTGATCCACCGTACTGTTCCCTGATCCCAGCCCGTGTGTCCTTCATGCCGAAACTGCACGGCGAGACCTGGCTTCAGTAACTCGGCGTCCTCCAGCCTGACGTTGAGGGTGAGCCACATTTGCCGCGTGTCGGCCACAACGAAGAGCACGCGCCCGGCATCGACGTGGTCACCGGACATTACGGAACGGGAGATGATTTCGCCATTGATCGGCGAAGCCACGCCGATGAGATTGTTCGACGCGGTTTCGGCGCCGAGCGATTGCACGACGGCGTCGGGTAGACCGAGAAACTGCAAGCGACGCGACAGGTCTTCCGGTCGAAGTCGTTGCCATTCATTGAGGTGTACGGGCAGTCCGAGATTGAGCAACGCTTGTTCGGCCGTGAGCATTCGGACCTTGGCTTCGGCGAGCCCCGCTTCTGCCTCTTGCACGCTCTGACCAGAAACGGCCGTCCCTTCCAATTCCCGCAGCCTCGCGAGGTGCTGGGTTTTGACTTCCAATTGTGTCATTGCCTGCTGTAGCTCGGCCTTGGCCTTACCGACATCCGCAGAATCAACGATAGCCAAGATGTCACCCTGACGAATCGTGTCGCCGATTTTCTTCTCGACTCTTCGTACTGATCCCGGAACTCGGGATGAGATTCGAGCCGTGCGCCTTGGATCGTAGGCAATCTCGCCGCCGGCGACGACGGACTCGGTAATCGCCGCACGTTTCACGGGCTGCACGTCGACACCGAGCCGATTGGCCGCCTCAGCCGTGGCGAACTGAATCCGGCGTTGATGGAGCTTACATTTGCTGCTGTTTTCTACTCTTGGAGCGAACGCCAGCGAACGAGCGGCACGTTCACGATCGGCTTGGGCGACTACCGGTGCAGTCGGGAGTTGCGCGACTTCCGGGTGCTCCAGCGGACATTCGGGCACGCCGTGAACTCGGCACCAGCCGAACTCTTTCTCGCGCGGCATAAGCGAGGGATTGCACTCAACGCATTCCATTTCCGGCACCGTGTGCTCCGTACACCACTCGGCGGTGTCGGAGTCGTCCTTACCGGTTAACGCGGAGAACGACGGGAGGGTCCAGCCCGTTCGTTGGCCGACAATCACGATGCCTGCAACGAAGGCAATGGCAAGCACTGTCGGGAGCAATCCGCCGAGCCAGCGCCGCTTGGATTGCGCCTCCGTCGATGGATTCGGTTGTTCGGTATCGTTCATGATCCGCTCCGTTGTGATTTCTTCAACTCGTTCACCAGCAACGCGCTGCCCTTGGTCGCAACTATCTCTCCCGGTAACAGGCCTACAACAACCTCGGTGTTCGTTCCATCGCGAGCGCCGGTCCGGACCGAACGAACCATGAATTCTGCCGAACCGTTGGGCTTCAAAAAGTCCTTATGCCGTACGAAGACGATTTCGTTCCCCGCGAAAGAGTGAACCGCCTCACTTGGAACGACCAGCGACTGCGGTTCTTCACGAAGCACGATTCGACCGGTGCCGAGTGTGGAAGCTCGGAGCCGGCCATTGTCGTTCCCAAGTTCGACACGAATGGGCACCAAGCGGGTTTTTTCATCCGCGGCGGTTCCAATCCAGACCACCTTGCCGATGATTTCATCGCGCGTGCCATCGGGGCGGAACCTCACCGCCGCGTCAACGGTGACAAACCGGGCATCGTCCATGCTTACGTGTAACATCGCCAACACCCGTGTCGCATCGACGATCGTAAAAACGACATCCGACGTATCGACGACCTCGCCTGGAATGACATCGCTGGAAAGCACCATCCCATCGAGCGGGCGCGGATCGGCAACAGGTTGGCGGTTCGAGAATCGGAGACCAGTTGCGCAGCGGCTGTTTCGGGAACGCCGATCGATTGGATGCGGCGAGCCACGTCGTCGATTGATTGGGCGGCCAAATCCGAAACAGAAATCGGAAGCCCCAGATTGGCCAAACCTTGTTCCGATGAGAGCAGACGGGTCTCCGCGTCGCGCCAAGCGGCCTCGGCCTCTTTCAACTGGCGTTCCGGAATAGATGGCCCGGCCGCGCGGAGGTTGTCCAGCGCCTTTTTCTTGAGTCGACTTTGCACCAAGGCTTGCAGCAATTCCGACTTCGCCTTCCCGACTTCCGCCGCGTCGACCAAAGCAATGACCTCGCCCGTTTGCACCGCGTCGCCGACCTTTTTTCCGACAAAGCGGGCAATCCCCGGCACGCGTGATGTGACACGGGCCATTCGTGTCGGATCGAACTGAACTTCGCCGCTGGCGCTTACGGCCTCGGTGATCGCTGTTGTCCACGCCGGTGTGATGTCTATTCCTGCCTTATCGACGGCGTCCTTCGACTCGAATCGTAACCGCCAGCCTGAAAGCGGAAACGCTGGGGAGTTTTCGTGTCGCGGGCGAACGGCAAGCGCACGCTGACTGCGATCTAGTTCGCCTCGTGACACCGTGTGTGGCTTATCCAGTTGCGCAACCTCCGGATGATCCAGCGGGCAGTCGTGCACGCCGTGGGCGGAACACCATCCATAAGACGGTGTTGGCGGCGCCACCAGTCGAACTACGTGTTCAACGTTGCGGCCACCTGCGGTTTGATCCATTTCGGCGTTCGATCCGAACCGCCAACCGGTGTGGTGCCCCCAGAATCCGAGTCCCGCCAGTGCCACGACCGTTAGTGCGGTGGGAACCGTCCGCCACAGCCGTGCGCAGCGTGTGCCGCTGGGCCGTCGTGCCGGCGCTTGGTTCCGTCGAGGCAGCCTCGACTGCATTCGGGTTCATCTGCTGTCTCCGAGACAGTCACTCCGCGCGATCATCGCGATTAGCCGCAGATCGCCGCTGATTGTAGTTTGGCGGATTCGGCGCACCGTCAGCCGACGCAATTGGTGCGCACGATTAGACAAGTCGATGAATTAGGCGCGAGGCGGGCGAATCAGCCGACCCGCTGGAGGTGGGAGATAAACGGGCGCTGACTCAAGAACGCAACATTCAAGGAAGACATGGCCGGATGAACTGAACATGTCGACGCCAACACACAGCACCTTGGCCACGCCGCAGAAGACGCAGCCCTCAGGACAAGGGCACGTGCCCGTGCCACCGCACGGACACATGGTATCGTCCGAGCATCGTTCATCCGTTGCCAGAGTGCATTGTTCGGATGTGGCGTCCATATCGCGAGTCGACTGGCAGTGGGAACATTGCGACTCGTCGCCATCGCAAGAATCTGTTGCAGTGTCGTCGCCGGTACGCGTCGGCACACAATTGCATTGGGCGAAGCAAATGCCGGCATGCACGGTCAGCGCCCCATTGGTGATGATGAACACCACCAAGGTCAGCGCCGACGTTGCGCGTATCCAGCCTTTTGACATTCGAGCCCCACGTTTGGGCAAGCTAGGTAAGCAACAGCATGACGTATCATGCTCAACAGCTCAATTATAGTTTCCTTCGGACTTCCGGCTCAAGTTCGATTATTTATTCTGAGTCTTACTCAATGTCGCGGTTGCGCAGCACGGATTCGCTAAGACTGCGTTTGAACGGCTAGAGAATGCGGCAGATTAGCCTGCCCGGTTCAATTTGGTGACGGCGCCATTTCTTTCGCATGTCGCATGGAGATGGCTTCCAGCTCAAGCCGGTTTCTCGGATGGATCGCCGACCGGAGCGAGCGAGTCACTGACAAGCTGCCGTTCCATTGACATAGTTCGATATGCGAATCGTGAGCAAGAATGTAGGTGCAAGGCCAATCGGTCCAGCACCCCGTATTCAGGTAATGGACGTCGCCGATTCGATCATCGTCGAAGAAGTGCGTGTGACCGGTAATGATACCGTCGCAATTCATGTTGCGAGCGTAATCAACCGAACGCCGCTTGACGAACTCGATCGCGCCACCCAAGTGTTTCACGCTCCGTTTGAGCCATTTGGCGGCCCTCGTGTTCATCCCTTGGACGGCGCGGTAACACAAGTCGGCGGTATCGGTGAGGATGGGCCAGCGCAGCGTCGGATCGAAGCGGTCGCCGTGCAGGATGAGATAGTTACGCCGGCCGACCTGGAGGCGGAATTCCTCTCGAAGGGGCACGCCTAACAACGTGGACAACACGTTCGGTGGTCCAAAAGTTTCGTCCTGGGAACCGGCAGGAAAGTCGTGGTTGCCACGAATCACCACCAGGTCCCGGCTGCTTGCGATGGTGCGCAAGCGATCGATGATACGCCAGTGCTTGGGCTTTAGTTTCTTCAGATTCAGGTTGTTGATCGTATCGCCGTTCAGGATGAGTTGATCGAAGTGGGTGTTGAGGACCTGCGTCAGCGGCCCCACCTGACTGTTCCGCGAGCCGAGGTGGAGGTCGCTAATGATAAGCGTGGTCATGAAAAGCGGACCCTCGGGTTCTTGTTGATCCCGATAAAACCATACCACGCTTTTGTTTAGAGCCGATGAAGACCGGCGGTTAGAAATGTGAAGAAACGCAGCTGGTTTATGTGAAAATATCGGCGATCGGGCAGCTGAACTCTGGTATGACATCCCCGCCATCCAGCGTGTCCTCTTCGGTGAGAACGACTGCTTTTCGACCTCGACGATGCACCGTGACGCGTCGTTTGGGCGGATCAATTACCCATACAAGTCCAACTTGCGCTGCCAACCACTCTTGGACCTTCGCCTCCATATCGCGTTTTGTATCCCAAGGCGAAATGACCTCAACGGCAAGGTCTGGAGCGCCCGGCCAATATCCCTTTGGCACGCCAGTCGACGGCACTCGATCCTTGTGTACGAATGCGACGTCCGGTGCGCGAACCGTATCTGGATTACGTGAGATGATGAAACCAGTTTCCGCTCCTAAGACGACGCCGAGCCGCCGCTTCTTGACGTGCTGCCATAGTGGTAGAACCACTTTCACTCCGATAAACCCGTGTTCACCGCCGCCGGGTGGCATTGTTCGAAGCTCTCCCTTCACGAGTTCGTGCCGGTTACCATCGGCCGCCAAACGGCCTAGGTCTTCCGCGGTCATTGGCCGGGATGTCGGCACTCGTTTTTCGGCAGTTGCTTTAGAGCGCATTCGCCATCACCTCCAACTGCATCAGGCTCCGTTCTTGTTCCTTTTCGAGATACGCGCGGCCTTTCTTTACGTTGACGTGGTCCCACGGCAAGACTTCCGTCATCACACGGCTTCGTTGTGAATACCACATCGGGTCAATGCCCATGTCGGCGAAAGTCTGCCACCAGACAGCCGGTTTGAAACACTCGCGCCAGCCGTCCATGCGACAACCCCGACGCCAAGCTTCGACCAAAGCCGGCGCGATGCGGCGATCACCACGAGTTAAGACGCCTTCGAGCAGACTGCATTCGATTTCGTGTTGATTCACGCGCACGGAGCGTATTCGGCAGCGCTGTTTCATGTATTGGCCCGCCCCCTGGAGGTACTCGCGGGTTTGCATTCCGTTCCACTGATAGGGTGTGTGCGGCTTGGGCACGAAGTTCGAAACCGACGCGGTAACCTCGGCGAATCGGCCACGAGTATCTTTGCCGATGCGTGCTATTTGCTCCGCCATATCCACGATCCCATCCAGATCGACGGCACGCTCGCCCGGAAGGCCACACATGAAGTACAGCTTGACGCGCTGCCAACCGTTCTTGAATGCTTCCCGGCAGCCTTCGTAGAGATCGTCGTTCTTGACGGGCTTTCGAATTTGCACTCGCATATCGTCACGGGCAACTTCGGGCGCAAGTGTCAGGCCCGCGCGGCGGACGCCCTGCATGAGTTTGGGTAACGACCGAAGCTGGTGCGTAATTCGGAGGCTTGGCAGCGAGATACTGACGCCGAGCGGCGTGAACACCTCGTGCATGCGGTTAACTAGCGCTTCGAACTCCGGATAGTCGCTGGTGCTCAGGCTCAGAAGGCTGATTTCGTGGTGGCCAGTGTTGCGATAGCTTTCCAGCGCCGACTGCACAATGTTGTCGATCGAACGCACCCTGAGCGGCCTTTTGATCACCGTCGACTGGCAAAAACGGCACTGCCACGGACAACCACGCATGATTTCGATGGCGATACGATCGTGGGTCGTTTCGACGAATGGAACGATCGGCTTGGTCGGAAGCGGGATGGCGTCGAAGTCCTGATTAATGGTGCAGGCCGTGACTTCGCGCGGCACGTCACCCCGGGTGCGATTGACGGCCGCGATGGTTCCGTCGGCATGATACTCCGGCTCGTAGAACATGGGCGCATAAGCCCATGTGGTGCTGCCGACGATCTCGGCAATGATGTCGGCACGAGCAACCAGCGGGTCAACACCCGCCGCTCGCCGACTTTCCTTCAAGGATATCCAGCGTTCCATCAGCCACGGCAGACTTTCTTCGCCGTCGCCGATGACGAAGATGTCGACGAATGGCGCCAATACCTCGGGGTTCTGCGCACCGGGGCCGCCGGCGATGATGAGTGGATCATCGAGGGAACGGTCGGTGTTGTACATCGGGATGCGGCCGAGGTCGAGCATCGTGAGCAGGTTGGTGTAACAGACTTCGTATTGAAGACTGAAACCGATCATGTCGAATTCGCGGAGCGGCGTGAACGTCTCCAGGCTGTAAAGCGGCAGCCCTTGTTCGCGCAACAAGGCCTCGAAATCAAGCCACGGCGCAAAGGCGCGCTCGCACGCCCACTGCGGATCGTTATTCATGATGCTGTAAAGCACCTGCAGTCCGTGGTGACTCATGCCCAGGCCGTAGGTGTCTGGAAAGGCCAGGCAGAGCTTGCCGCGAACTTGTCGATGATCCTTGACGACGCTGTTCAGTTCACCGCCGATGTATTGTCCCGGAGTTCGGACTCGCGGGGCGAGGCGGAGGATTTCATTCTGAAGCATGGTATTGGTCACGTTAAGATTCTCCCGTCATGGGTGTTGCATCGGCCTATTATGCCAAATCCGACCGTGCCTGTCCGCGGGAGTTTCTCCGCCACGGAATATGGGTGGAAACATAATGTACAGTTTGAGAACCCGACCGTAGATTTGACGGCAGTCGAAAGGGCGACATCGGAACGTACGTGGATAAGAACCTTCGAGATTAGCAAGTAGAAAATGCACACTGGAAGGATCTTCTACGACGACAGCGGAAGGCTGATCAAAGACGCTCTTTGGTCCGTCTCATTGTGGGCGCACACGCTGCTTGCGGCCGAACCCAAATCGGTTTATGCGGCGCTTGCAGCCGACTTGCGCTGTGAGCGTCAGGCACGGTGTTGCGCGAAAGACAGTCGCCACGAGACAGGAACGGGACATAGGCGGATCGCCCTCGACTTGTTCGGCGGTAACATCCTCGGGAACTTTGTGCCGGTTTCTGAGGAGCTTTTGCCGATCATACCGCGTCCTTTTTCCCGGCAACTAGCGCACAGCGAATTGACGGGCTACGCCGTTTGCAACATCGTTGAAATCGGGACCAACAATAGCGACTTTCGGCCACGGCCGGACGCTCAAGGACGACCCGGAGTTCCGCAGCTTCATTATCTCGATTTCACAGGCGATGGCGGGCAGTCACACCATCGTTGGAAATTCGATGGCGTTTCGAACCTATGTCCCCATTGCGGTCAACACGCGATGGTTTGCGAAGAATGCGGGTATATCAACTGGCCACGGTGCTTGGAGTGTAGGGAACTCACCCTATACCGACCGGACATGCCGGAATACTCACATCCTCGCGGAATCTACATGGAGTATGACAGAACGAAGCGATTCGCGCCAATTGTTGAGGAAAGTTTGTGGGACGGCACAGATTTCTTTCGCGTGGGGGAAGCGCTATTCGTTAGCAATCGCGCCAAGAATTGGATGGAGCAGAATCATACCTCGTCGGTTCACTTTGAACCTGCGCTGTTAAACATCGAGCCCGTTTAGGACCGGTTGAAACAAAACGGAAACACCGGGCAGGCGGAGGGCCGCGCGTCACATCGCTGCCCAAATCTGTCCACGCCTGTTCACCGGAGCTTATTGTTCAGGTCTATTCACAGCGGCCTTTTTTTTCAGTCTCTCGAATTTGTCACAGAACGGCGCTTGCATGGAAGCGTGACACCGTGGCATGATGCGCACACAGGCGCGCGAGGTGCGCACCGGGTTGGAGTGACGCCGAGTGGCGATGGAAACCGACTAATCCTGGTTCGCTTGAGATAGGCTCGCAATGCAGCACCGGCAGGGCGAAAGGCAGGCCATCGTGCATTGGCGTGCCACAAAGCGCATTCCACCGTAAGAGACGGTGGTTAACGGTGGCGATGTGGCGAAAACACTCGCGCCAGATCGTGCCACAAAACGCATTCCGCCATAACAATGGTGGGTTTATGGTGGAGTGGTACTTGGCATTCGCGGTGTTACAACGCAATCAACGGCTCCTTCACGGAATAAGCGGGGAAACATAATGTACAGTTTGAGAATGCCGGCAGAACTCTCAGCCATCGAAAGGGCGAGCGATTCATGGCAATTGCGTTGATAACTGGTTCGGCCGGTTTGATCGGCGCGGAGTCCGTGCGCTTTTTCAGCGCCAAGGGCTTTCAAGTCGTCGGCATCGACAACAACATGCGCAAGACTTTCTTCGGCGACGACGCTTCGACCGAATGGAGCCGGAAGGAACTGGAAAATACCATACCGCGATACGAACATCACGACATCGATATTCGAGATCGCCAACGGGTTGAAGCGCTTTTTTCGAAGTACGGAAGCGACATCCAGACGGTTATTCACACGGCGGCACAGCCGTCGCACGACTGGGCCGCCAAGGATCCTCACACCGACTTCACCGTCAATGCCAACGGCACGCTCGTGCTCCTGGAAGCGACACGGCAGTACTGTCCGAAAGCGAGCTTCATTTTCACGTCCACCAACAAAGTCTACGGTGATAATCCAAATTCCCTGCCGCTCGTCGAGAAAGAAACGCGATGGGAAGTCGACAAGAGCCATCCATTCGCGGAGCACGGCATCGACGAGACTATGTCGGTCGACCATACCAAGCACTCGCTCTTTGGCGCTTCAAAGTTGGCGGCTGATGCGCTCGTGCAAGAATACGGCCGATATTTCGACATGAATACCGCCTGTTTTCGCGGCGGGTGCCTGACGGGCCCCGGCCACTCCGGGACGATGTTGCATGGGTTTCTCTCGTATTTGGTGAAATGTGCGATTACGGGCGACCGGTACACGATTTTCGGCTACAAGGGGAAGCAAGTTCGGGACAACATTCACTCATACGATTTGGTCAACATGTTCTGGAATTATCACCAGAAACCACGACCCGGCGAAGTCTATAACGCAGGCGGTGGACGTTTCAGCAACTGCTCCATGCAAGAAGCCATCGCCATGTCCGAAAAGATGACCGGTAAGAAGATGAACGTCGTACATTCGGAAACCAATCGCATCGGTGATCATATTTGGTACATCAGCGACACTCGCAAGTTCCAGCGACATTACCCGACATGGAAGTACACCTATGATTTGCCGAAGATCATGGAACAGATTCTTACATCCATGTCTTCACGTGTGTAGCCTTCATGAGTTTCCAGAGCGTTCTGATTACGGGCGGCGCGGGATTCGTCGGCTCTAATCTCGCGCTGGCATTTCGCGATGCCATGCCCGGGTTGCGCCTCACGGCTCTCGATAACCTGAAACGCCGTGGAAGTGAACTGAATCTGCCTCGGCTGCTTGAACAGAACGTTACGTTTGTTCACGGCGACATCCGCTGCCCGGAAGATTTGGAGACGCTGCCCGAGTTCGACTTGCTCATTGATTGCTCGGCCGAGCCATCCGTTCAGGCTGGTGTCGGTGGGTCGCCGCTCTATGTGTTGAATACCAACCTAGGCGGCACCATAAACTGCTTGGAGCTCGCCCGTCGGCGAGGCGCCGCGTTCTTGTTTCTAAGCACCAGTCGCGTGTACCCGATCGCGGCACTCAATGACCTGCCTTACGAAGAGAGCGACACGCGTTTTTGCTGGGTCGCGAAATCCGGCGTAGCCGGCTTTTCGGAACACGGGATTTCCGAGAGCTTCCCACTTGATGGCGCTCGCTCTTTCTATGGCAGCAGCAAATTGGCGGGTGAACAACTTCTCCAGGAGTTTGTTTACAACTACGGCATGAAGGCGTTGATCAACCGCTGCGGCATTCTCACCGGACCCTGGCAGATGGGCAAAGTCGATCAAGGCGTCATTACGCTCTGGGTCGCCTGCCATTACTTTCAGAAGCCGCTCCGCTACACCGGGTTCGGAGGAAACGGAAAGCAGGTTCGCGATCTTCTTCACGTCAAGGACTTGTTTGACTTACTAACACGGCAAATGCAAGCTCCGGATAAGTGGGATGGACGCATCTACAACGTCGGCGGCGGCAACGATGTGTCCGTGTCACTACTCGAATTGACACGGGTATGCGAAGAAACAACGGGCCGCCAAATCCCCATTTCGTCAGTTCCAGAGACGGCCTCGGTTGACTTGCGCGTCTTCGTCACGGACTCTCGAAAGGTGCAGCGCGATTTCGCTTGGAAGCCAACCCGTGGAGTGGCTCACGTCGTGCGCGAGATTCACGGATGGATCGACAGTCATGCCGACGTGCTCAGGCCGCTTATTGGATGACGAGTTGTATGACTGAGCCACATTTGAGTTCTGCCAAGACGGCCGACTATCTCGAGATCGAAGGTTTCATTGACCATCTATATGCGAATAGTGTCGACGGCTGGGTATGGGATGAATTCGATCCGGCCGCGACCGTCCACGTGGATATCTACGACGACGAAAGACTCTTGACGACTATTGCCGCCGACGTGTTTCGCGACGACTTGCTGGAGGCCGGCAAGGGTGACGGCCGACACGGCTTCATTTATCAAGCCTCTTTCGACATGCGCCGGGAATCCGCTGCGTTCCGGGTTCGGGTAAGCGGTACCGATGTTGAACTGCTCGAAGCGCCGCGGCGAGCGGAACGGCCGGCGGCCGACGTTGACGATCCGCCGCTAGCCATGGTTCGAGCAACCGGTCATCCGAGTGTCGAAACATTTCTCGACCATGGCAAGGATGTGGCGTGCGTCTGCCGCCTGTACGGCAGACTTCGTCCCAGCGGTCGCGTGCTGGATGTCGGATGCGGCGTCGGCAGGCTCGCCATTCCCTTGACCACCCATCTGAAGAACGGAGGCCTCTACGAGGGATTTGACGTCACCAAGGACACGATTGCTTGGTGCACGGAATACATGTCGTCGAAGCATCCGAACTTTCACTTTCAACATGCCGACATTCGAAACAGGTATTACAATCCAAACGGGCGGTTCAGTGCATCCGAGTATCGTTTCCCATATGCCGACGGCTCGTTCGATGTTGTGTTTCTTGGTTCGGTTTTTACCCATCTGCTTCCCGCCGAGATGGAGCATTACCTCGCAGAGATTGCGCGAGTGCTTAAGCCCGGCGGGCGATCCTTGATCAGTTACTTCGTATTGGACGGAGGCACACTGAAACACGCGGCCGACAAGATTCTTGACTTCGCCGTTGTAGGTGATGGTTACCGAACAACGAACCCGACGGTGCCCGAAGCGGCGGTTGCATATGAGGAGAAGTTCATTCGGCAGCTGCATCTCGAGCACGGATTGAGTATAGTTGAACCGATACATTTTGGAGAGCAGGGCCTCGTAGTTGCGGCAAGGCGTTCATGAAACTTTCCATCGTTATACCTGCATACAACGAAGAAAAGAACATTGGCAAGTGCATTGATGAACTTCGCGCCGTTATTTGGGATAAGCACCGTATCCCCTACGAAATTGTCATCGTCAACGACAATAGTCAGGACTCGACCGAGGAAGTCGTACGCGGTTACATGAAGGAAGATCCGCACATTTTGGTCGTCCGGCGAACACCGCCCGGCGGTTTTGGACGGGCAGTTCGAAGCGGACTCGAGGCCGTCAGCGGCGACGTGGTCGTGATCTACATGGCCGACTTGTCCGATGACCCGGAGGACGTCGTTGCTTACTACCGCAAGATTACCGAAGGGTACGACTGCGTATTCGGGTCACGGTTCATCAAAGGAAGCAAGGTCGTCAACTATCCGCGCCTCAAGTTGATCGTCAACCGGATCGTCAACAAATGCGTTCAGTGGATGTTCTGGACGAGGTTTAACGACCTCACCAACGCCTTCAAGGCTTTTCGGACGGAAGTGATTCGCGATTGCGGCCCATACCGTGCGAGCCATTTCAACATCACCATCGAAATGTCGCTTAGCGCCTTGATCCGCCGTTATCACATCATCCAGATTCCGATTAGCTGGTACGGACGGACGTGGGGATCGTCGAATCTTCGCCTCGGCCAGATGGGGCGCCGTTATCTAAGCACCCTGTTGATGCTCTTCTTCCAGCGCATGCTGATCTCGGATGATCTCCTGGCCGAACGATTGATGAGTAACGTGAACTACCAGCGAAGCATTGCCGACTTGTCAGCCCGACTCGACGCCCTCGAACAGCGTGTCGACGTCATGCAGAACGGCAAAGTGCATAGCCGTGACCGCTGACTCGCTTATCGCCCGAAGTGATAAGTCTTTGGCGATCCGCGAAGCTGCTGGGAACTCCCAGCCGGTTGCACACGGACTTTGTGAGGCCGACCATCTTTGAGAATGTCCGGACTTGGTAGTACAAATCCATGATTGCCGATCCCCGGTTTTGATTCACTCGCCGGGATAACCGCCACCAACGTATCATCGAGGAAAATGTCGACGTTTACTGGTTCATCGGGAACGTTCTTTTCAATTACCCAGCCGGCGATGGTGTCTGAATCAGCGGTATCGAGGGCGCCCTCGAACACCCGAATCTCTTCGGGTTGAGAACGCAGTTTGGCGAGCAATTGCGAGTCGATAGGACAACCGACCATCTGCGGATAGGCGCGGGTCGTCATTTCAATGTCCGCGGCGTAGGAACCGGGGTCATTGCCTATCAGCCGAAACGCGCGTATGGTCTTGCCCGTTACGCCGCCGTACAAGTTCAGCACGTCATTTCGTTCGGCGACGAACGGCCTAAACAGAAACTCACTGCCAGCAATCGCCGGCGTCAGCCGATACTGCAGCGACTCGCCGTTGTCGAAATCCAATTGAATCATCACCCGGCCACGCGATGAGAAAAAGTCCTTGAGTCGGCCTATCGTTGTAGGCTTAAACTCAAACGACATCGTTAAGAATTGCTCCGACACTCCTGACATGTCAATTCGCTGATCGAATTGAATGGTCCTTTCATCAACGACCTTACCCACCGGCCGGTTATCGTGCGGGCGTTCCGCACACTTCTCACAGAGAATGAACGACCTTTCGCCGAGGACCGGCCGATAACGCCAGAACAGTTCGAGAAACGCGGCGCTGTCGGGCAGTGATGGAAACACCTTATTGATCGTCGAAAAACGATAGAGGATGTACATCGGCGCTGCGGCGCTACGCAAGAATTGGGCGTTGGCTGCGAGCAGATAATGCCGATACGCGGAGTAGCTATGCAGTACCGGCCGGGACACATAGTTCAGGCGATTGAGCAAGATCACACCCTGCTCGAAAGAGAACAGATCAACGGGTGAGTCTCCTATGCGTTCGCGGATTGCCGGCAACTGCCAACGGCGCTCGAGTGATGCGAACTGGGACTCAAGCTGCTCGTGGAGCGCATTGGGATTAATCAAGCGGACGAGGTTCTCCTTGAGGATGTGTGGCCGGCGAGCGACTAGTTCACGAATACTTGTGTACTTCTCGAGTCCCATCAGGCAAATGATCATGCAGCCACCTGCGCTCGCCAACGTGACTGTACGTGCGGCGTCTTGGGGTGCGAAAAAAATAGGTACGAATCCGGCCAAGAACATAGCCGTTAGGAAGTAGACGGCGTTGTGAACCGGATCGCCTCGAGTGAATCCGTGTTTCCAGGTTAGGAACAAGCACGCCCCGAAAATCACAAGACCGGCGACTCGTTCGGCGTCAAGTCGCGGCCAGATGGCAACAGCGACGATAAGCAGCGCCAAGACAACGGCAACCGCGACGCCTAGCGCCAGCTCGGCCGATCCAGCCGGATACGCCATCGCCTCGCTGTAACCGGCGGCGATTTGCAGCGAACCGTAGACGTAGCGGGGGAAATTCCAAAGCGACTGCCCAGCAGCAACCCATAGACCCATCACCGCCGCCACACAACACACGAGCGGCGACAGCCACACGCGCGGGTGTTTCCTACGGTATGCGAACTCGACGAACGGCAACGCAGCGACGACATAGACGAAGAACGTGAACTTAACGAGTGAGATGAGTGCAATTAGACCCGCAACGGGCAGAAGAAGAATCAGTGAGTGCCGGGTCTGTCGGGCAATGCTGATAAAACTTGCAAGCAGCGCGACGTTGAGGAGTGCTTCAGGTACACCTGGTTCGAAAACGATGGCCGCTACGACGAGAAGCAGCAGCGACCATCCCCTGTTACGGGCGTGCATTATCACCCACACGATGACGAACGCACACAACGATTTGAGGACTACTTCCCATGCATAAGAAATCCAAAACAAATCTGCATCGTAGGTCCGGTGAATGAAGAAGCCGAACGGACCGTAGGTGAAAATGTAGTCGACGCCGATCTGGCGTCGATTCTTGAAAAAGTGTCCCAGGGATTGCACCCAAGATGGGTCTAAGTCCGCCGCGGCGATGGTCTCGGGAAACGTGAAAAATGACAGCGCAAGAAGCGCGGTGAGCCCCGCGGTGAACCACGGGTTCGGGTTACTCGACGTCGTCGAGTCGGGACGACCAAATGCGGGATCTCGCAAACTCGATTACTCCGTGTGCTCTAACCCATCATATTCCATCACTAACGTCTGTGGGTTGTGATCGTTTAGAATGTGGTCATGGAAATCGCATTCCAATTCATGGCGTCGCCCAGCTCGTGCGGTTATCTTCCGCAGGAGACGTCACGGCTGGAATACGAGATCGTCTCCGAGTTGACCGCCGCCGAATACGCCCAGCGCCTTGCAGAAGGCTGGCGTCGGTTTGGACACGCCCTTTTTCGGCCGCGCTGCCAGGCCTGCAATGCTTGCCGTTCGTTACGGGTGCTCACCTCTGACTTTCAACCCAATCGGAGTCAACGCCGGGTCCGAAAAATCAATGAAGGAACCATCCGACTGGAAATTGGGGCGCCGGCTGTCAACCGCGCCAAGCTCGACCTTTATGACCGCTTTCACGCCTTTCAAAGTGATGTGAAGCAGTGGCCGGTGCACGGCACGAGAGATATGGACGCCTACATCAATTCCTTCGTAGCAAACCCGTTCCCGACTCAAGAATGGCGTTATTACATCGGAGATCGCCTGATCGGCGTCGGCTATGTCGATGATGTACCGAACGGGCTCTCTGCCATCTACTTCTTCTACGATCCCGACGAACGATCTCGGTCGCCGGGAATCTGGAATGTCCTAAGCGTGATTGAGCAAGCGCGGATCCGACAGATTCCGTACGTCTACCTCGGCTTCTACGTGAAGGGTTGCGGCTCGATGGAGTACAAAGCAACGTTCACGCCATGCGAGGTTCTGGAACCTGACGGGTGCTGGAGATTGTTTGGCGAGTAGATCATCCCTACCGTTCGTTGGCCGTCACGGGTGCAACGGCCGGGCGGTCATAGGCGTAATCCATCCAGCCGATCATCATTTCTTCCCAAGTTTGATCGCCCCAGAAAACCTTCTTCGTGGGATTTGGATTGTTGGGATTATCGGCCGAGTTGTCGAAGTGGGCCACGCAATGGATTTCCGTGCCTTTGGGAACACGCAGCGGCTCCTTTAGGCGATACATGCTCTGCCAATTGAAGTTGTACTTGGGCACCGACAGCAGTGTTTCCTTCTTCCCATCCGGGTAAATCGCCTCGACCATGAAGTCCTTCCCGCGCAAATGCATGTGCGGCATGAAACTCATCACGAATCCGTCATCGCGGAAGCGCCATGATGCCTCCACTTGGAAGTTCGGATCGCCGGGCGGAATCTTCACAGCGAAAGGATTCGTTATTGGCTCCGTCTGGATCGCAAGCTTCGGCTTCTCCTTCGCGAAAATCAATCCCACGGAAGACCGATCTTTTTGTGCCTTTCCATTCGGAGTGTAGTGCATTTCCAAGACAAGTTTGGAACCGGCGGGAATTTTCTTGGCCGTGCCCTCGGGAAGAATCAGCGGCATATCGCCCGGCGCCGTGCCCGTAAGTACGGGATCTTCCGGGTTGCCTGGGAAGAAGGTACTCTTCGGCGGCACAATGAAAACGACAATGTGGTGCACTACCTCCGGCGCTCCGGGCACTGCCTCCGCCCGTTCCACCCAGTGATCCTCGGTGAAGTTGGTTTCAACGAAGAAATGCTTGTAAGGAATCCCGGTCTTGGGCGCGTCCGCAGGAACGTTGAACTCTTGTTCCATCTGGAAGACGACATCGGGCTTGCCGATAGTCCAGCCGGTGACGAACTCCCGGGGCTTGGGCGCATCTCTGTCGTCGCCCTTCGGTGTTCCGTTGTCGATCCACGCGAGTAGAGTGGCACGCTCTTGTTGGCTCAAGCTGCGATCGTTCGAGAACTTTCCGAAACGCGGATCGGCATGCCATGGCGGCATTCGCCGTTGATCGACCACCTCGCGAATCATCGCCGACCAACTCTTCGCATCCTCGTAATCCATCAATGGCATCGGTCCGATTTGGCCGGGACGATGGCATTCCTGGCATTGATTTTGAATGATCGGTGCGATGTGTTTGGCGTACGTTACCGTCCCTTCGGCCTTCGATTCTCCTGTTCGTCCGATGAAACATCCAGCTACTTCAGTCACCGGTTTGCTGACCGTTTTTCCGGCGAGGACTTCATCCAGCGCGCATGCCAGGTCTCGGCGCGTCGGTTGTGGCCGTTTGTAGTCGATGCCGAATTGGTCGTCGATTCGGCCCTGGTAGCGGATGGTGCGTGTCGCGTCGAGAACAAATGCTTCCGGAGTGCGGGTGGCGCCAAACTGGTCGGCAACGCGGTTATCCTCGTCTTTCAGCACCGGAAATGATAACTCGAACTTCCGTGCGTGATCGGCGATGCGCTCGGTCGTGTCTTGTGCGTTCGAGTTGATCCCCAAGAACACGACTCCTTTGTCGCGATATTCCTTGTTGAGCTCATTCAAACGTGGTGCGAAGAGATTGTTGATGGGGCATTGCGTACCCAGGAACACGACCACGATGGCTTTTGCGTCCTTGTGATCTCCCAACGCGACAGTCTTTCCATTCGTGTCCTTCAGGGCGACATCGGGAATCTTCTTGCCAACGTTTGGCGGCGCATTTTCGGAAGGCGACTGCATGGAGGCCAAGATGACCGCGGCCGCCAGCGCGGTTGCTGTCAAACCCGCAATCCTCTTCATGTTTGGTATCCTCGCTAAGCCGCAAGCGGCGAAAGTTACAGTCCGGCGCGGTTTGATCTTGAGCTCAACTCTTTCCGCTCCCCGTTGGAGCACCAGTTTGGCTTCCGTTCCTGGTTGGACATAACTCGCAGCGTCGTATGCGTCCTGAATGGTGTCGGTCCAACGGCCGTCGACCGTTTGTATTCGGTCGTCCAACTTGATCCCCGCCTCGGCGGCCGCGCTGCCGGGTCGCACTTCTTTTATGCGGACTCCCGGTTGATTGTTGTCCGCTTTGTCCAAAACCACACCCCATTGCGCCGCGGCGGCGAGGGTCTTAACCTTCGGCTGATTCGAACTCATGGCCATGACGCTATTCATCAGTTTTTCCATGGCGTCGGGTGGGTCGTACCCGTTGGCAATGAACGTCAGTGTTTTGGCCTGGTAATCGACGGTCATTTTGTAACGCGCGAAAAACGGAAACCCGACGATTCCTTCAATCGGCCCGAAGAACCTGGAGAATTGTTCGACCGTCGGATGATCCATGACTACCGTGGGAAGATCGTTCGCTTTCAGGCTGCCAAGCTCGAACGCCTTGATCTTCATCTGCCCCATGGAACCAAACGGGTTGAATAACGACGGCTTGGCGACTTTGTCGATCAGACCGGCTTCTTTGGCGACTTTGTTATTCAAGAGCATGACGGGCGCCCCGGTGTCAAAGATGACGCGGTAAGGCCCTTTGCCATTGACCTTGATCTCGACAACGATGTGTCGGGTCTTCAGCAGCGTGAACGGCACCGTGACGGCCTCCGGCGCGTCCGCACGGGTGAGCGGCGGAAAGCAAAGGCAACTTACCGCAAAGAACACGAGAATTACGATGCGATTGCTCATGTTTACAGCCCCTCTCCAACGACGGCACGGAGTTCCTGTTTGGCACCGTCACGAGTGATGACGATGCGTGTCTCCTTTCCCGGACTCAATCCGTTTAGCTGGCGGGCCAGAGCGGCACGCGAGCTCACCGCTTTGTCGTGAAAATGCGTGATGCGGTCGCCTGGCTTCAGTCCCGCTTTTGCGCCCGGTCCTTCCGGTAACACGTCACGAACGATAACGGCGCCTTCGGCATCTTCGACCTCTATGCCCAAGAAGCCACGATACTTGATCGTAGGGTCTGCCTTGGCGCCCATCATCGCGCCGAGAAATTTCATTACGCCGCCGAGCGCGTCGAGCCCACCCATGCCGCCGCCTTTGCCGCCCATGCCGACGGGTGCGGGGGGCTCGAAGTCAAGTTCAGTCCACGCCATCTTGTCTCGAGTAAAGTCGATTTCCATTCGGTACTGCGCTAACACCGTGTAGCCTATGATGCCATGGAGCGTGACACCGGCGAGGCCGATCCCGTTCATACCTTCAAGCTGAAACGGCGTCTCGATTCGCGCTTTCGTCTTTGGAAGCTCGATGCCGCCTTCGATTTCAAACTTGTCCAGCGTGGCCCAATGATTCTTGTCGCCTTCGATTCCCAGTTGTTTGGCAACCTCGGTAGCGACGAATAGCGCCGGCGCCCCGGTGTCGAGAATGAAGTTGAATGGCCCTTTTCCGTTTATTTTGGCTCGCACGAGCAGGTGTAACGTGTCGGTCAAGCGATACGGTACGTCATGCGTGGTGAGTTTTCTTGGCTCCGGCTGCTGGGGCGAACCCGGCGGGCCTATCAGTAGCAGAGCTGCTAACACCAATTGATTCATCCAATGACTCCCAAGAGTTTGAGCATTATCATAGGGCGTGGGATGGACTCACCCATTCTAGATGAGGTGGCGTGCCGCTGCAAAGCAGTAACCACTAATGTGAGATGTTGTTTCAGCTTCTTCTGACATTCGTCGTCCCGGCGTCACAAGTCGCGGACTCCCGAGCGGCGGGCGGTAGAATTCTTGTCTCGTGAAATGCGTAAGCTATGCGCAACGGTTGTCGACGACCGGGTGGGCGACTCAGGCGCTCTTGCTTACGAACACTGCTCCTCGACAACGGTAAGTTCTCGCATTCCCTATCATTAGCCATACACGAAGCTCGTCTATGCGGGAACATCCATGAATCACTTGTCGGGCGAAACCAGTCTCTATCTTCGCCAGCACGTGCACAATCCGGTCGATTGGTATCCTTGGGGACCTGAAGCGATGGCGCTCGCTCGCCAACTTGATCGACCGATCTTCCTGAGCGTCGGCTACTCCGCGTGCCACTGGTGCCACGTCATGGAGCATGAAAGCTTCAAGGACGAGGCCATCGGACAGCTCCTGAACGAAAACTTCGTAAGTATCAAAGTCGACCGTGAGGAGCGGCCGGACATCGATCAAATCTACATGACAGCGGTACAAATTCTCGCCGGTCAAGGCGGTTGGCCGATGTCGGTGTTCATGACACCGGAGCAGATGCCGTTCTACGGCGGCACTTATTTCCCACCGGACGACCACTACGGCCGGCCGAGCTTCAGCAAAGTGTTACGGGCAATCACAGAAGCGTGGAAAACCCGGCGTGACGAGTTAACAGAACAAGGTAAACAAATCGCCGGGCACATTAACGAGATCGGGCAGGTCCGCGGCGAGGCCGGCGAGGTCGGTCCCGACCTCATCCGCAACGCCGTTCGAGCGCTTTCAAACAACTTTGACCGAGTGCATGGCGGATTTGGTGGCGCGCCCAAGTTTCCTCATGCCGTCGACGTGCGTCTGTTGCTTCGCGCGGCCAAGCGCTTCCGCAACGATGATGCCCTGGCAATGGCCCGTTTAACGCTCGATCGAATGGCCCAGGGTGGAATCTACGATCAACTGGGCGGCGGATTTCATCGCTACAGCACCGACGCCCGCTGGCTGGCGCCGCACTTCGAAAAAATGCTCTACGACAATGCGTTGCTCACCGTCGCGTACCTCGATGCATCTGTTGCCACAAGCGAACCGGCGTACCAAATCGTCGTCACCGAAACGCTGGCGTACCTGATGCGGGAAATGACCAGTCCTGAGGGTGGGTTCTACAGCACCCAGGATGCCGACAGCGAAGGGGTCGAGGGCAAATTCTTCGTGTGGTCGGCCGAAGAGATCGCGAAAGTGCTAGGGCCAGAAGTCGCCGACCTGTTTTCCGAAGCATATGGCGTCGAACCGGACGGCAATTGGGAAGGACACAACATTCTGCACCGCGTACGCAGCGCGACTCAACTGTCTCGCCTCCGAAATCTGCCGGAGACGCAAATCCAAGCAACGCTCGAAGAGGCGAAACGTAAGTTACTTGCGGTTCGGAACAAGCGTGTTTGGCCCGGGCGTGACGAGAAAATCTTGACCGCATGGAACGGTCTAATGGTCGACGCCTTTGCCCAGGCCGGCAAAGTCCTCGATCGCGGTGATTACCGCGAAACGGCGGTTGGCGCCGCGAACTTCATCCTAACGCGCATGCGCGCTCCCAACGGCCGGCTGTTTCGAACCTACACGGCCGGCAGCGAACCCAAGTTGAATGCCTATCTCGAGGATTACTCATTCTTCGTGAATGCATTGGTATCGGTCTATGAAGCAACGAGCGACAGGACGTGGCTCGATGCCGCGGTGGAGTTGGCGAGCCTCATGATCGATCAATTCAGTGACGCCACCGGCACCGGCTTCTTCTTCACCGGGCGTGACCACGAACCGCTGATCGCGCGCATGAAGGACATCCAAGATGGCTCGACTCCGTCGGGGAATGCCATGGCCGTAACCGCGTTACTTCGCCTTGCAAATGTTGCCGGACGAGACGATTTTCGTGAGAAAGCCGAGGCAACGTTACGAGCATTTCACGGCCTGATGTCCGAGTCGCCCCTGGCCGCGGCACAGATGTTAGTCGGGTTGGATAGATACCTGGCGTAGTCACTCGCCGCAGACTTCGCCGAGTACTTCTTCAGACACGAAAATCGGCACACGTGCGGTCACCGCCAGAGCGATGGCGTCGCTCGGCCGACTATCGACTTCGACCAATTCGCCGTTCAGCCGAATTCGTACTTTTGCGAAGTAGGTATGCTCGCGCAACTCACTGATGAATACGTCCTGCAATTCACCACCTAGATTGTCGATTACACCGACAATGAGGTCGTGGGTCAGCGGCCGTGGAGACGGCATGCGTTTGACACGGCGATCAATACTGGCCGCCTCGAACATGCCGATTACGATCGGAAAGCTGCGGTCGCCCTCAACTTCTTGAAGGACGATTACCTGAGGATCGTGGACGTGGCTGATGATAATCCGCTTAAGTTCCATGTGAACGGGCACGTCTGCCTCGCTTTCCGCCTGCAACCAGCCAATTGAGTCCTGGCTAAAGACTGTCGCGCATTATAGAATTTATGGAGAAATCAGGTCAAGCAGCCCAAACAATAGATTCGTCGAGCGCCTCAAGATACGACGCCGAGAACCGGCTTGTCCCCCCGACATGGGCGCGACAGAATAAAATGCACAGCGCAAAATGTTGCCCCGGACTGGCAAATCCGCGAAGCGGAGTTACGATTGAAGAGTGGCAGGTCTGGCCGCAAGATGAGGTTGCCTTATGGCCTTGGCATTGAACATCGGTAAGTGTACCCTGCTCGGGAACTACCGAGAAAACAACGAAGACGCCATCGAAGTCAAACAGTACCCCGAATTGACCGTTTGCCTGGTTGCAGACGGTATGGGGGGCCAGGCGGCCGGCGAAATTGCGAGCAAACGTGCAATTGAGGTGATTCCGCGGGAGCTCAAATCCGGGATGGCGCGTTCCTCCGACCCAGAAGACGCCAAAAAAGTCGTTCGCAAAGCGGTCGTGCAAGCAAATGATGAGATTATCGCCATGGGGGCCCTGGACCGCGACCTGCGCAACATGGGCACCACGATCGTCCTGGCCGGGTGGCGGAAAACCGAGGAAATGTTCATTGCCGGCGTGGGTGACAGCCGGGCGTATCTCATCCGCGGCAATGAGATTGAACAGTTAACGGTTGATCACTCCCTCGCGCAGGCCCTTGTGGAAGCCAAGACCATTTCGCCCGAAGAAGCTAAGGGACACCGGTTCAAGAACGTACTCTGGAAATACCTCGGCACCAAGGAAGTGGGCGAGGGACCGGAAGTGAAGCTGCTGCCCGTTCAACCGGGAGATCGAATACTACTTTGCTCCGATGGTCTTTCCGGCGCCGTGACCGACGAGCAAATGCTAAAGTGCGTACAAGAACATGAAGACATGCAGGAATGCGCTGATGCGCTGGGTCAATTAGCCCTCGACCTGGGCTCACGTGACAATGTCTCCTGCATCGTGATTGAAGTGACGGAAAACAAATAGGCGCCTGTAATTCCTGCCGACAGACACATTCATTTCAAAAATACCGCTGGCCAGTCGGCTTGATGACGAGTTCCGGAACGCATACCCGCGCGGGCAAAGTCACGATAAAAAGTACGGCGTTTGCCACATCTTCCGCTTTCAAGACGGAACGGCGTTGCTCCGGTGTGAGCGGCTCCGGGCGATAATCGAGGATCGGCGTATCCACCTCGCCGGGATAGACCACGCTGAACCGAACTCCGCTTTCCTTTTCTTCGGCGGCAAGCGAAAGTCCAAGCGAACTCATCCCGAACTTCGATGCACTGTACCCTGCCCCCGAAAGACTAAAAACGCTCTTCCCAGCAACGGAACTGACAAAAACGATTACACCGTCGCGCCGTTCCAGCATTTGCGGAAACACCGCTCGTGTCATGTAAAACGCTCCATCCAAATTGGTCCGCTGCATGAGCCGCCAATCGTCCGCTGACAGCAGCCGAAACGAGCGATTTTTGACGTTCACGCCGGCATTGTTGACCAGGATGTGAATCGCGCCGAATCGTTCGGTCGTTAGCCTTACGGCGCCGTCAACTTGTGATTCGTCGGCTACATCGGCGGCGAAGCACGCGAGCCGATCGCCTCCGTCCAACGCGGCCGCGGCTTGGCGAAGTTTCGCGTCATCTCGTCCGATTATCGCGACGCGTGCCCCTTCGTCGAGGAATGCACGTGCCACGGCTAAGCCGATGCCGCTTCCACCGCCGGTAATCAACGCCGTCTGGTTCTGTAATCGGTTCATGGTCTTCACGCATCGAACTTTCACTTGCTAGACGGATATGCTATCTTAACCGGACTGTGGCCGGAGTTGAGCCGCACCGCGTATTCAATCGAAGGAATCCTATGAATCCCGATCTGCGTCGCCGCACCGACGAAGTCTTGAGCCGGCTAAACCATCTCCGAGACAGTCTTTGACGTGGCTGGAAAAACTGCTGTTCGCACGGCCTTAAGTTCGCAAATGGGTCAGGCCGATTTCTGGGGCAACCAGGAAAAGGCGCAACAGACCATTCAGGCGCTTAAACCGCTCAACGCCCTCCTTAAGCCGTTCGAAGAGCTGGACACGACGGCCGGCGATCTCAAAGCGCTTGCGGACCTCTGCGATGAAGAGGAAAGCCTCGAACCGGACCTGGAGCGCGAGCTCCGCGAAACGGAAAAACGCCTCGAGGACTTCGAGACACGGGCAATGCTGAGCGGTCCGCAAGATGGCAGCAACGCCTACTTGAGGATCCAAGCCGGCACCGGCGGCACCGAGGCGTGTGACTGGGCACAGATGCTCGTGCGCATGTACGGTCGCTGGGCAGAGCGCCATGGATTTCAAGTAGAGCTGATCGACGAATTGCGCAACGACGAGGCGGGCATTCGAAGCGCCACCTTGCGCGTCGTCGGCGAATATGCATATGGGTCGCTGCAGAGCGAAGCGGGTGTGCACCGACTAGTGCGCATCAGCCCGTTCGATGCCAACAAGCGCCGGCAAACCTCGTTCGCCGCCGTCGATGTCATGCCGGAGATCGAAGGTACCGTTGAAATTGAGCTCAAGTCCGATGAGTTGAAGCGCGACACGTTTCGGAGTGGAGGCCCGGGCGGCCAGCATCAGAACAAGACCGAAAGCGGCGTCCGTTACACCCACACCCCGACCGGCATCGCTGCCGAGAGCCGTAGCGAACGCAGCCAGCACAAAAACGATCAGATGGCACTGTCGCTTTTGAAAGCCAAGCTTTATCGAATCGAAGAACAAAAGCGCCGCGCCGAAGTGGAGAAGGTCTACGACGAAAAAGGCGAAGTCGCTTGGGGATACCAAATTCGCAACTACGTATTGCAACCGTACACGCTGTCGAAGGACGTGCGGACCGGAATCGAGACGTCACAGGTTCAAAGCGTCCTCGACGGTGAAATAGACGAGTTCATTCAGGCGTTCCTGCGTCAAAAGACGGAACGCGAACACAAGAAGCCTTCCGAGTAGGAATTGTTCGTTGGCACATGACGGTCGATCTTCCCGACCTGGCCGCAACCGAAGCCCTTGGCCGCCGCCTGGCTGCGCTCTTATTCCCCGGCGCTGTGGTTGCGCTTGTCGGGCCACTCGGCGCCGGCAAGACCCATCTCGTCCGGGCGATCGCAGAAGGGCTGGGTATCTCCAATAGTCGCGTAGTAACGAGCCCGACGTTCGTTCTTATCCAGGAATATCTAGCAAGGCTCCCGATCTATCATTTCGATGTCTACCGCCTTCGCGCGCGGCCGAGTTTCTCGAACTAGGCCCGCACGAATACTTCGAAAGCAGCGGCGTGTGTTTGATTGAATGGGCGGATCGGGTGGAAGCGTGCTTACCGAAGAGTCATCTACGAATTACGCTTGGTGTCAGAAGTGAGACGGCGCGTCAAGCGACAATCGTAGCGGTAGGTGCGGGCTATGAGCAGTTGGCATGTGCACTAATGATGTCATCGTAAATTGAATCTAGCACATGCCGGCCGCTTCGGGTGCGCGCCGACGCTGCCTGCTTCATCCAATCATAAACTCGTCGGTTCAGCGGACACGGCCGGTCGCCTGCCAATTCGATGAGCCGGCCGTTGTAGTTGTCAATTTCGGTCCGACCCGTCGCCAAGTCTCCCGCCATCGAACAGTACGTGCCTTTTAAGGAGGGATAAAACGCCCAAGCGAGCACATTCGACAGCAGTTTACGTCGCAGAATCCGGTTAACCCTGTCGGGATGAAACGGCCCTATCTTACCGAGCGGAACCCCGGCGCTTGACAAGATGTCGTAATTCTCTCGCAGCAACGCGAAGAACAACCGTCTCGCTCTGGGAAGAGAAAGAAGTTTGCCGTTATCGATCCCGGCCAACGATGCGAGTGGGCCGATCGCTGAGTTGTACATGAGCTTGGTGTACTTGTACGGCAATATCTCCGGGCCCCACGTAACGCGGAACAGATTGTTTGATCGGAGTAGGTCAAGGATCGGAACAGTCGAAGCAGTCCCATGAGGATGTAGTACACCCAGGTGCAGCCGACCGGGCCGCGTGATTCGCGTGTGTGTTCGGTTCGGCGTGCATTCGGAGACAAACGACGCGATTCCCTCCAGGCGATGTGTCCGAGCTTCGAGGGCAGAATCGAATCCGTTCTGAATCGGAATGAGTGCCGCCGAGGGAGGAAGCCGCGCGAGAATAGATTCGTTGTCGTAACACTTGGTACACAACAGGAACGCTGCGCTCGGCGGCGGATTCCAGTCGTCAAACGAAATGAAATGGGCAGGGAGAAACGGGCGAGAGTCGACGCCCACACCGTGAACCCCACCCCATTTCACTTTTTCATCATTGATATCTACAAACGTGATCTCGACGCCGGCTGCGCACAACGCATAGCCAACGGCACAGCCGATGCCTCCGGCACCAAGGACGTAGATTCCATCCATAAGACGTCGTGTCTTCTTCATTCCTAAAGTCGTAACAAGGTAACCGTAGGGGAACCTGCGGTTGGATCACCTCCTTTCTAAGGATGATTTACAAATGCCATAGTTGCGGGCCAAGTGCTCATGCGACGACAGCAAACACTTGCCCCAAGTCAGGCACGTTCTCGCCGTGTTCCAGTCGGTCGGCAATAACGCGCAAAGCCAGTGTCTGGACGCGCGTAATTGCTTCGCCTCGCGTCTTCCCATAGGCCATGACACCTTCCAGTTCCGGAATCTCGGCAATCCATCGCCCGTCATCTTCCCGATCAACTTGTACTTTCAGACTCATGATGTCAGTTTCAGGAAAGCGTGGCCTGCAATTCAACCCGGGATTATCGTAGTCCATCGAGACTTATTGTCGTCAGCTCGCGCACACCACGAACGCCAGGGGGAATGGACCGATCTTAAACACCTTATGGCAAGAAACCAGCTTAGCAGCGTGGTTTTCTCGATCATTTTCAACGGCTCAGTACGTGGCCACCAACGTGTGGCCACGTGGCCAGAAACTCGCGGCCCATCAACCCAAGGATCATGCCGGTAACGGGTTATCGCGACGGGAGTCCGTGGCCATCTTCCTGGCATTTCCCGGATCCGGCTCATCCGCCGGCGGCGCGGGCAATGGCGCGTCGACGACGTTCACTGTCGTCACCGCCACCGAAGTCATGCCGTTGGTGGTTTTGTCGGTTATGGTGACCGTGGCGGAGTAGGCGCCGGCGGTCTCATACGTGTGCAGTCCGGTCACGGCCCAGTTGCCGCCGCCGAGTGTGCGGACACGGCCCGGCGATGTCATGCCGTCGCCCCAATTGATCGTGACGCTGTAGTCGGTACGGAGCATGCCGGGTTGGTCGTCGTGGAATGTCGCCACGACACCCTGAACTCCTTCCCCGGTCAGAATGTCAAACTCCTTGCCCGTGGGGGCCAGAACGTAGAGCTTACCGATCTGATTGGCGTCGTACTCACTGAACCAGAGGTTCTGGTCCGGGCCAACGGTGATTAATGACATCCCGCCGGAGGTCGGTGTCGTGTATTCGGAATAATCGCCGGTCGCACTTAGGCGTACAATCATGCTGTCGTCGATACTGGCGTAAAGTGCGTCGTCGGGCCCGAGTGTGAGATCAAAGGGATCGTCGGGTGGATCGTTGACGACGTCCAAGACAGTGCCGTCGGTGTCGATCCGAACCAACGCGCCGGGAGTGCGTCCTGCAACCCAAAGGTATCCATCCGAGCCGACGGTGATTCCACGCGCCCATGTGGAGTCCATTGCCAACGTGTGCAACGACACGGTCTGTCCATGGGGGGTGATGTTGCCGACGATGGGGCTGTCCTGCAACGTGAACCAGACGTTTCCGTCCGGGCCGATGGTCATGAATCGAGTTCCATAACCGGCAGATGTGGAGTACATCGTCACATCGCCGGTCGGCGTAATGAATCCCAGTGATTCCGAAAGGCTACATGAGAACCAGACGTTGATGTCAGGGCCAATCATGAGTGTCGAGGGCGCGCATCCTCCGTCCACATCGAATTCCGTTATGTCGATGGGGTCATTGCCTAGATTGACCCGGCCGATCTTGTCCGCGGCATACTCCGCGAACCACATGTTGCCGTCAGGCCCCGCGATGATGTCCTGGGGCACGGCGTTCGGCGTCGGAACATCAAACTCAGTTATCGTTCCATTGAGCTCCAAACGTCCGACTCGATTGCCGTCCCATTCCGCGAACCACATGTTGCCATCCGGTCCGGGGGCGACTCCGGTCGGTCCGCTTCCCGGGTTGGGAAGAAGATATTCGGCGATGCCGCCAGATAACAGATTACGGTGCTCCAAAACATCGATCCGCGGCGCGAATCGGTTTCGGGACACGCGCACCCTCAACGACGAACGTAGCATGGTTTTCTTCTCCTAAAAAGGTATTTGCAGGTAGCCCAGACCTCACTGCCCGGCGTTGGGTTTCCCGGTCAAACTCCGTCGCCTTGCACGGACATCAATGCGCCATTCAACGGAACATCTGTCGAAAGAAAAACGCGAGAAGCGTAGGGATCAAAATGAATTGCAATCCTTGCGAGGCGGTCGGCGGCTGGGTATTGTTGACGCAATGAACGAAGCCAGCCGCGTCCTGAATGCCATAGAACAAGGTGATCCAAAAGCCGCACGCGAATTGCTTCCGTTGGTTTACGACGAGCTACGCCGCCTCGCCGTTCAGCGCCTCGGACAAGAACGGCCGGGGCAAACGCTGCAAGCCACAGCCCTCGTCCACGAAGCTTACCTTCGCTTAATTGGGGCTGAAGATCGTGCCCGTTGGGCCGGGAGCGCCCATTTTTTCGCAGCGGCAGCCGAAGCCATGCGACGTATTCTGATCGAAAACGCCCGTCGCAAAGGACGCCTAAAGCGCGGGGGAGCGCTCAAGCGCGTCACCCTCGCCAATCATCCGGCAGAGTCTTCAGACGACGACCTTTTGGCTCTGGACGAGTCGCTGAAGCGACTTGCGGACGAAGACGCGGTGGCGGCGAAGGTGATTGAACTACGCTACTTTGCGGGGGCGGGCCATGAACAGGTGGCCGCGGCACTCGGAATCACGGTGTATCAAGCGCGACAAAAGTGGACCTTTGCCCGTGCCTGGCTCCGAGATGCGCTTGCGAACGGCTAAATTTTTTCGACAGAAGAAGTCGCAGACGGCGCATTGTAGGGTGGACCTAAGTGGAGACAGTCCATGGCCGCCGACCTCAATCGTGTTCAGGCAGTATTTCTGAAGGCTGTCGAAATCGAAAGCCCCGCCGAGCGCGCGGCGATTCTAGCAGACGAATGTGGCACAGACGACGCCCTAAGGCTTCGGGTTAACGCACTCCTGAAGGCCCATGACGACCCGGCCAGCTTCATGGAGTCGCTGGAGGCGACGGGCGCGCAAGCGGCGGGCCCGTCAGCGCCGCGACGGGGCCGAAGGCCCTGGCGACGTCATCGGCCCGTACAAACTCCTTCAGCAGATCGGCGAGGGCGGCTTCGGCGTCGTCTACATGGCCGAGCAGGAGACACCTGTCCGCCGCATGGTTGCCCTCAAGATCATCAAGGCAGGCATGGACACGGCCCAGGTGATCGCCCGCTTCGAGTCGGAGCGGCAAGCCCTGGCGATCATGGATCACCCCAACATTGCCAAAGTGTTCGATGCCGGCGCCACCAATGGCGAGCCCGGTCGCGTTACGCCGGAGACCTTACTTCGTCATGGAGCTGGTGAAGGGCGTGCCGATCACCGAGTTCTGCGACAAGAATCATATGCCGGCCGAGCAGCGCCTGAAACTGTTCCTCGACGTATGCCACGCCATTCAACACGCCCATCATAAAGGGATCATCCACCGCGACATCAAGCCGTCGAACGTCATGGTCACGCTGCACGACGGCGTTCCGGTGGTCAAGGTGATCGACTTCGGCGTGGCCAAGGCGACGGTGCAGAAGCTGACCGAGCAGCACGCTGTTCACGGCCTACGGGCAAATGATCGGCACGCCGGCGTACATGAGTCCCGAGCAGGCGGAGATGAGCGGCCTGGACATCGACACCCGCAGCGACATCTACTCGCTGGGCGTGCTGCTCTACGAGCTTCTGACGGGTACGACGCCGCTCGATATTCAACGCTTACGTCAAGCAGGCTACGCCGAGATGCAGCGTCTGATCCGCGAGGAAGAGCCACCGCGGCCCAGCACCCGGTTGTCTGCTCTTATGGCGAGCCGACGGGCGTCAGCCTCCGGAGAAGTGCCGAGATCCTGGCCGGCAACCGCGGCACGGACGTTAGGCAACTCTCTCGCCTGTTGGCCGGCGACCTCGACTGGATTGTGATGAAAGCGTTGGATAAAGACCGGAATCGGCGCTACGGCACACCGGGCAACTTCGCCGAGGACATCGAGCGTTATATGCGCCGTGAAGCGATCCTGGCTCGGCCACCGACGACGGCGTATCGGCTCAAGAAGTTCGCCCAACGAAACCGGGCGGCAGTGCTAACGACGGCGACAGTCGTGGCGGCGCTGTTATTCGGGACCGCTGTGGCAATCTGGCAGGCAGTGGTCGCCACTCATGCGAGGGCAATTGCTCTCGAGGCCGCGGACGCGGAGAAAAAGGCGAAGGAAACAGCTGAGGTGAAGGAAGCTGAGACGCGGGCAGTGCTTGACTTTGTCGAGAAAAAGATCTTCGCCGCCGCCCGGCCGGAGGGTCAGGATGGAGGGCTGGGCCGCGAAGTCACGCTCAGCCGGGCCGTCGATGCGGCGCTTCCCTTCGTGGATAAGAGCTTTATGAACCAGCCACTGATCGAGGCCCGGCTGCGAACTACGGTCGGCAATTCGTTCACCTACATGGGAGACGCCAAGAAAGCGGCCGAGCAATACGAGCAAGCCCGCATGCTCTACACGCGGCACCGCGGACCCGACCACCCTGACACGCTCATTAGTATGCACAACCTGGCCGCCAGCTACGATGACCTCGGCCGGCTTACTGAGGCTCTGAAGCTCCGAGAAGAGACGCTAATGCTACGAAAAAGCAAGCTCGGACCCGACCATCCTCTCACGCTCACGAGCATGCTCGCCCTGGCCAACAGCTACTTCCACCTCGGCCGGCATGCGGAAGCGCTGAAGCTCAACGAAGAGACGCTGACGATTCGGAAAACAACGCTCGGCCCCGACCACGCTGGCACGCTTGATGCCATGAACAACCTGGCGGTCAGCTACGCTTCTTTCGGTCGGCACACGGACGCGCTGAGACTCCACGAAGAGACGCTGGCGCTTCGGAGAACCAAGCTCGGACCCAGCCATCCCAGCACGCTTTTGAGCATGACCAACCTGGCCAACATCTATGATGCCCTCGGCCGGCACGAGGAAGCGCTGAAGCTCCACGAAGAGACGCTAGCGCTTCGGAAACGCAAGCTCGGACCCGACCATCCGAGCACGTTTTCGAGTATGGCCAACCTGGCCAACAGCTACAACCACCTTGGTCGGCATGCGGAGGCGCTGAAGCTCCACGAAGAGACGCTGGCCCTTCGGAAACGCAAGCTCGGACTCGAACACCCGGGCACGATTTTAAGTATGGAAGGGCTTGCCAACAGCTACGAAGCCTTCGGCCGGCATGCGGAAGCGCTGAAGCTCCGCGACGAGACGCTGGCGCTAGAGAAGAGCAAGCTCGGTCCCGAGCATCCCAAGACGCTCCGAAGCATGCACAACCTGGCCACTAGCTACGCAGCCGTAGGACGGCATGCGGAGGCGCTAAAGCTTCACGAAGAGACGTTATCGCTTCGGGAGACCAAGCTCGGCCCCGAACACTTCGACACGGTGCATAACTTGAATAGCCTGGCCTGGCTCCTCGCTACTGTTCCCGACGCCAAGCTTCGCGAACCGCAACGGGCGGTAGAATTCGCTTCCAAGGCCGCGGGAGCGGCACCGACAAACGCCGGCTACCGCGGCACGCTTGGCGTCGCCCGCTACACTTCCGGCGACTGGAAAGGCGCCGTGGCGGATCTTGAAAAGGCCATTAACCTACGTAAGCCCGATGATCCCTCAAGGGCCTCCGAGGGCTTCTTCCTTGCGATGGCGAATTGGCAACTCGGCCAAAAGGACGAGGCCCGTGCGTGGTTCGACAAGTCCGTCGCCTGGATGGACAAAAGGAAGAAGGACGATGCCGAGTTGAAACGCTTCCGCGCCGAGGCGGCCGAGTTACTTGGTATCAACGAGAAGCCGTAGCCCCGTTCCGTAACTCGTGGTTGCATGGCCGTGTCGCCGTTCGGGCGCCTAGGGCTAGGACCGTGGAGACATGCGATGGCCGTTGACGTCAATCGTGTTCAAGCCGTGTTTTTGAAAGCGGTTGAAGCCGCTGACCCCGCTGGGCGTGCGGCGATACTGGAGCGGGAATGTGGCCAAGACGCAGCGTTAAGGCTGCGGGTTGAGGCACTCCTGCAGGCTCATGACGACCCGGCAAGCTTCATGGAGTCGCGCGAGGCGACGGGCGCGCAAGCGGCGGACCCCTCAGCGCGCCGCGACAGGGTCGAGGGCCCCGGCGACGTCATTGGCCCATACAAGCTGTTGCAGAATCTCGGCGAAGGCGGAATGGGCATCGTTTGGGTCGCTGAGCAATCCGACCCTGTTCGGCGCCACGTGGCCGTCAAGGTCATCAAGCCGGGGATGGACTCGGCGCACATCATCGCTCGATTCGAACAAGAGCGCCAGGCATTGGCAATGATGGACCATCCGAACATCGCCAAAGTGTTCGATGCAGGTCGAGCGGCGTCCTGCCACATTCACGTCCGATGACTAGAATTTCGTCGCGGGCGACAAGGTGCCTTTGAAGTCCGAGGTATCCCAAATCGCCGCCACCGGCCGCGAGATCGACCGGATGGTGTACGACTTGTAAGGGCTGACGGAAGAGGAGATCCGGATTGTGGAAGAGGGGACGGCGAAGTGAAGTTGCCGAATGCGGATAAGGCGTTCATCGCCCAGGGCAAGCTATGTAGCTACCTCCTTAATCCGGAACATGTTCGCGGATCGTCGAAAGCCAATCTGCTTCTTTCTCTAGGATACCGAATAGAACTGGCAACAGCTCGAAGCTGATCTGCGCCGGTTGCATCTGTCAGCCGATGTCGATCGTACGCGAGAGACAGACTACGGCACCCGGTTTGAGATCGTGGCGCCGCTTGCGACTCCCACCGGTCGATCGGTGACGTTCCGGAGCATCTGGCAAATCGATCTGGGAACGGATTACGCACGATTGCTTACAATGTATCCAGGGTGACGTATGAGTGTGAACATGTACCAGGACGTGATCCTTACCGTGGATATTCCGGAAGAAGGGTTATGCGCCGGCGACGTTGGGACTTTGGTCGAACGTCATAACGTCGCGGGCAAAGAAGAAGGTTTCAGCGTCGAGTTCTTCGATATGACAGGGCGCACGGTGGCCCTGGTGACCCTTGCGACCTCGTACTTTCGTGTGCCAACCCCGGACGATCGACCAAGCGCGCGACGGCTCGCCAGCGCTTCCCGGTGATCAGCTGCACCACCTCAGATTTCTCGGCAAGGTGAAGACACACGGCCTCACCGTGCTCGCCCATTGGGCGGACGCCCCTCATACGGTCCGTCTGGTTTCATTCGTCAGGGCGAGAAAGTTGCGCGATTTGTGACGGCCTATCCACTCCGGGAAAGGGGTGCCCCGTGATTCACGAACTTGATCGCGTCGTTTTGACGACCGACTTACCTGAATTCGGCCTCAAAGCCGGAGATGTGGGCACGGTCGTATTATGTCACGACGGCCAAGGTTATGAAGTCGAATTCATGACGCTCAACGGAGAAACTCTAGCGGTCGTATCTCTATTCTCTCATCAGGTCCGGCCAATCGGCAGTCGCGAGATTGCCCACGCGCGAGCCGTGGCGATGGCTTAACTGCTGATGGCCGGTTCGTTCGCGGACATGACCGCTCGTCAAACCGGCACCTCATCCCTTTTGACCCATCCCGATTCATAACCTACCATTCCTTGGGTGCCCTAGCGCCCGTGCCGACGGAACGGCGTCACTTCCCCTTTCGAAATCCCGTCCTCTATGTTCGCTCGGCTCGAATGGCCGATGATGGCTCGCGCTTACATCGACCATCGGTCCCCGGCGCCCCTCTCGGTTCTACGGATGCAGCGTTCCTGGCGAGCGCGGAACAGGCCCGCGCTAACTGCGGCATTTTTTCGTTCCTAAGCTCGGCCATGCTCTGGGGCGGATTCTCGACCCGGTGGCCGAGGGCACACGAGGAGGGCTTCATGATCGGTTCCAACAATCCAGCAGCGGCGGCAAAGGCGAAAACGCGATTGCGAATCGAGGATCTCGAAAGTCGGCTATTGCTGACCACCTACGCGTTCGATCCCGGACCGGCGTACACGAATCAGCGTGACGTACCGTTAGCCAAAGAAGGGGCCGGCGATCTTTTGCAATTGGAATGGGAGGCGTCGCTTTTCCAGGGCGTCAAGCACGACTGGCAACTCGAGCTAACCTTGAACGCTCTTGAAGCCCAATCGATTACTGTAGCCGCGGCGGAGAATGACGACGTTCCAGAGAATTTGCACTGGAACGTTGTGCAGCCGCAATTCACGAATGCAGCCAACGCCACGCCGGTGATCGTACATCCGGAGGCGAGCCGGCCTGACCCGGACGGTCATACCGACTCCAAGGATATTCGACCTAACCGCCGGACGGTCAAGAACGTCCTGACCACACGCGCCGACGTTGGCGTCGCGGTATCGGTCGCCGCCCATATGCACTAAGTCACCGCGACAAGGCGATGTCGTGGCTGTGCTGACCGGGCTTCACTTCGACTTGCAGGCCGTTGCCTGTGCGTTCGTACTTCGCCGGAATCCGCGAGGGCTGCGACTTCGGTTGCTCCCCGTGCGCTACGGGCCCTCCGTCGCCGCTTGGCACGTCACGGACGGTGATTTGGCAGATGCCGAGAGGCGGGTCGTCGATGGAATAGGTGCCATCTACACGAATGGAACTGATAGCCTCGGCGCTGCCCGGCCCGTGCAGCGTCACGATCCCGTCATTGATCACATTGCCGTCTAACAATACGCGGCCGGCGAGATTATTTCGGGCCGTGGGGGCGCCCGAGCAACCCGCAATAAGAATGATCGTAACGGCAGCGCGTGCCCAACCGGCTGCTGACATGAGGCGCTCCCTCGAGTTACCAGTCGCTGCCAAGCGGGGCGCCGTCGTCGGGACGGCAAGCATTCCACCACGTCACTTGCGTGATTCCCGGATTGACAGACCGGCCGCTTCCATCGGCTAGCCCCAACGAGCATCCGGCCGGGTGGAGTGAGTTAGGCCTCAGGTAGTCCGACAATTTCGGCGGCACTGCGACCTGGGGAACCGAGGTCGAATTCCAGGCGAACTGGGCGCCGTATTTGCTCGGTGCAAACTCATCCCAGCACGCCTCGCCGGTGCCCGGCAAACGAAAGCGCTCGGCCACGAAGATGACGTTGGAAGTACCGTCGGGGATCACATTCAATCGGTACGGCGCGGTGTAATCCGAGCCGACCTTCTTTTTTCCAAATGCCTCAAAGTTAGGCGCATAGCTCGTGAGGCCCCAACCGTGCGGACACTTGCCGGTCGGCGCCGATATGTCCGTGGGGCATTGGAAAGTCACGATCACCATTCCGTGCACATACGTGTTACTCCAACCGGATTGCTGTCCCTGCTGGTAAAGCGGGCCCTGTTCAATGAACGGCAAAACTTGATAGCACCACGGGCCCGACTGGGCCTTGGGCGAGTACAAGGACGGGAGGACGCCTTGACGAGAATCGGCGTACTGGTGGATAGCCAGCCCGAGTTGTTTCACGTTGTTCATGCACCGAACACGGTTGGCGGCTTCCCGTACCCGCTGCACGGCCGGCAATAGAAGCGCAATCAGTATTCCCACGATCGCGATGACGACTAACAGCTCAATGAGAGTGAACGCACGCCGCCAGGGAGAGCGATTCATGAGTGCCCTCGAAAAACGGATCGCGCAGGGTGCGGAGGAAGTTGCAAACGCAAGCTATCCAGCATTGTCAACTATTGCAACATGAAGATCAATGGCGCAAGAAACAATCCGGGTGGGAACAGATAGAGAGGCAGAGCTGCCGGGATCCATGCCGGCAGCTCGGTTGAAGTTGCAGCTACTTCTTCACTTCAAATTCCGCATCGATCACGTCGTCCTTGCCGCGTCCGTTGTCCGCCTGGCCGTCACCGCTTGGCGCAGCGGCTTCGGGGCCGGGGCTTCCGGCTGCGCCCGGTTGCTGCTTGTAGAGATGTTGCGCCATGGCATGCGAGGCTTGTTGCAGGTTGTCGACCGCCTGTTTGATGGCGGCGACATCCTCACCCTTGGCGGCTTCCCTGACCTTTTCAATGGCTGCCTGGATCGGCGCTTTGTCGCTTTCCGATACCTTGTCGGCATTTTCCTTGAGCGTCTTTTCCATGAGCCAGGCCATTTGATCGGCCGTGTTGCGGGCGTCGATGAGTTCACGCCGTTTCTTGTCTTCGTCGGCATGAGTCTCCGCATCCTTGCGCATTCGATCGACTTCGGCCGAGCTGATTCCGCTTGAGCTTTCGATACGGATCTTCTGTTCCTTGCCCGTCGCCGTGTCTCGAGCCGAGACGTGCAAGATTCCGTTGGCGTCGATATCAAACGCCACTTCGATTTGCGGGACGCCGCGCGGCGCCGGAGGGATTCCCTCCAGGTTGAACTGTCCCAGAAGTCGATTATTGGCGGCAATCTCGCGATCACCTTGAAAAACGCGAACGGTTACCGCGGTTTGGTTATCGTCGGCCGTCGAGAATATCTGTTTCTTCACGGTCGGAATCGTCGTATTGCGCTCGATGAGCTTGGTCATAACTCCGCCAAGCGTCTCGATGCCGAGCGACAACGGCGTAACGTCAAGCAAAAGGACTTCCGACTTGCCGCCGAGCATGAGCTGAGCGCCCTGAATGGCGGCGCCGATGGCGACCACTTCGTCCGGATTGACGCCCTGGTGTCCTGCCTTGCCGAAGATGTCCTTCACCAATCCTTGAACTCTTGGTACGCGCGTCATGCCGCCCACGAGCACGATCTCTTCGATGTCCGACGGTTTGTATTTCGCATCGGACAACGCTCGCATTACCGGCTGCCGGCAACGCTCGACGAGTGGCTCGGTAAGCTGTTCGAACTTGGCTCGAGTAAGTGACATTTGCAGGTGTTTCGGACCCGAAGCGTCGGCGGTGATAAACGGCAAATTGATGTCTGTGGTCGCCGACTGCGACAAGTCCTTCTTGGCGCGCTCCGCCGCCTCTTTGAGCCGTTGCAAAGCCATCTGGTCCTTGCGCAGATCAATCGTATAGTCCTTCTTGAATTCATCGGCAATATAGTCGATCAAGACCTGATCCCAATCGTCGCCGCCCAGGTGCGTGTCGCCATTGACCCCTTTCACTTCGAACACGCCGTCGCCGACGTCCAGGATCGAAATGTCAAACGTGCCACCGCCAAGATCAAAGACGGCGATCTTCTCATTCTTCTTCTTTTCCAACCCGTAGGCTAGCGATGCCGCGGTCGGCTCGTTGATGATTCGCATCCGCTGGCGAGTTTTCTTGCCGGTTTTCGGGTCTTCAATTTCCCACTCGGTGTCGAAGCCGGCGATCTGTGCAGCGTCGATCGTCGCCTGCCGTTGAGCGTCGTTGAAATACGCGGGAACGGTGATCACCGCTTTACGTACCGTCTGGCCGAGGTATGCTTCCGCCGCCTCCTTCAACTTGCGAAGGATCATCGCGGAAATTTCGGGCGGAGTGTACTGCTTGCCGTCCACTTCGACCTTAACCAATTCATCCGGTCCGCCGACAATCTTGTACGGAACCAGTTTTTCTTCCGCTTGGACTTCGTTATGGCGGCGACCCATGAAACGTTTGATCGAGAAGATTGTTCGCCGCGGATTGGTAATCGCTTGTCTCTTTGCCGGGTCGCCGACAAGTCGTTCACCCTTGTCTGTGAACGCGACCACGCTTGGGGTAAGTCTGTTCCCCTCTTGATTAGGGATGACCTTTACCTCACTGCCTTCCATGACGGCGACAACGGAGTTCGTCGTACCCAAATCGATGCCGATGAGTTTTTCGCCTTCAGCCACTGCATTGCTCCTTTCAGAACTGCTCTTGATTTATCGCCTATCTTAGATTCGACCTAAGCATCTATGCTGGATAGGCTTACTGTCAGATATTGGTTTCAAACTACGGACGTTTTGCCCCACGCTGGAGCCGTTATTCGCTCTGAAATACCTTAACTCGATAGTTCTAATATGGTTCGATTAGCAAGAAGCGTGCCGGGATTCAAACAGCGCTCGTCTAGCTCTAAACCTTTTCAATTTAAAAAGTTACGACAGGCGTTCCGGCTCTTTTCCGCAGTCATCTTTCGTCAATTAATGCTGGGCATACTGTCAAATTGGCAGACATTCGGATCAGCTAAATCCTTTGGTTGCATTAGGTTCAACCTACCACAAACCCGCAATTCCGTAGGGAGAAACGTCAAATTATCGACTTTCGGATCATTGACGCCCGTTTGTGATCTGATTAAATAACGGTTGTCCTGCGCTGCTCTACACCTGACGAGTAGTCCAATGTCCCGCAGATCCGACACTAGCTCGAACAGTGCTCCGCACAAGAGTGCGGCGGCGCTACGGAGCATCAAAGGCCATGTCGACAAGCTGGATGTCCAAATCCTGAAACTAGTTAACGAACGTGCCAAGCTCGCCGCAGACCTGGCTCGCTATCAAACTGACCCGGCAACCCCCGTCTTCAGCCCCGCTCGTGACGAAGAAGTCCTGACCCACGTACTGGAAGCAAACAAGGGTCCGTTGGACGAAGTGACCGTCAAAGGTATCTTCCGGGAACTCATAAGCGGATCGAGGGCGCTGCAACGCTTACCCAAAGTCGCATATCTAGGCCCAGAATATAGTTACAGCCACCTGGCAGCGTTGGAACGGTTCGGGTTGGCAGTCGAATACATCCGCGTCGGGAGCGTTTCAGCCGTTTTTGAAGAGGTTAATCGCGGTCACGCGGATTACGGCGTTGTTCCCTTGGAAAACTCGACCGACGGTCGAATTGCCGATACGCTCGATATGTTCCTCCGACTACCGCAACTAAAGATTTTCGCGGAAGCCCGTTTGCGGGTCCATCACAATCTCCTCGCTAATTGCGAGCAGCAGGAAGTTCGGCGAGTTTACAGTAAGCCGCAAGCCCTGGCACAGTGCCGGCACTGGGTGTCGAAGAACATCCCACACGCGTCGATCCACGAAGTGGCGAGCACCGCAACCGCCGCGGAACTGGCTCAACGGGAACCGGGCGCCGCGGCAGTGGCTAGCCGGCAAGCGGCGGTACGGTTTGGACTGCGCATTCTCTTTGAGGACATCTCCGACTCACCGTACAACGAGGCGCGATTCGCGATCATTTGTCATCAAGAATCGGATCGGACCGGCCGCGACAAGACGGCGCTGATGATAAAAACGATGCACCACCCGGGCGCGTTGGCGGAAGCGCTGAACATATTCAAGCAGAACAAGCTTAACCTCACCTGGATCGAGTCGTTCCCGGCCAAGTCTGCCAAACCGGAGTACGTGTTCTTTGTCGATTTCGAGGGACACCAAGAAGACCCGAAGGTGCGCCGTGCCATCACAGCGCTTGAATCGCGCTGCGAGCAGGTCTCCATCCTCGGATCGTATCCGATGGCACAAGTAGTCGGGTGACTTGAGTTGTCAGTTGCCAGTTGTTAGTTGTCGGTTGCCAGAAGCACGTCGGAATGCGAACGAAATTTGTTGCCGGTAACTGGAAGATGTACACGAACGCCGCGTCGGCGCGCGATCTGGCGGCGGCGGTTGTGCGTGGTGTCGGAGCGGAGGAGCGGGTTCGGGTTGCGGTATGTCCCCCGTTTCCGTACCTAGGCCATGTCGCCGAGGTTGTGCGCGGAACTCCGGTCGCGCTTGGTGCACAAAATCTATACCCGGAAAAAGAGGGTGCATTCACGGGCGAAGTCAGCCCGTCGATGCTGGTCGACGTTGGCTGTCGATATGTAATCCTCGGCCACAGCGAGCGACGGCACAAGATGGGTGAAGACAATGCATTCGTCAACCGCAAAGTCCACGCGGCGCTCTCGGCCGAATTATCGGTTATCCTCTGCATCGGCGAGACGCTGGAAGAACGCGACGCCGGCCGCACGGAAGCCGTCCTCGACCAACAATTGACCGGAAGTCTTGCCGGGTTGAAAACCGCACAACTCAGCCAACTGGTGCTGGCGTACGAGCCGGTCTGGGCCATTGGCACCGGCCGAAATGCCACGCCGCAACAGGCCCAAGAAGCACACGCCTTTGTCCGCCGGCGAATCGCCGAAATGTTCACTCCGGCCGCGGCGCAATCGCTCGTAATTCAATACGGCGGCAGCGTCAAACCGGACAACGCCGCCTCGTTGTTAGGACAACCCGATGTCGACGGGGCCCTCGTCGGCGGCGCCAGCTTGCAGGTCGATTCATTTCTAGCCATCGTCCGCGCAGGAGCATGAGGAGAGTTCGCCCAACGGAGCGAGTCCAGTGCAATTCGGCGGCACGAAGTCTCGGCAAGGTAAGTCGCTGATCGAGCTCCTAGTGGCGATTGCAATCATCGCCCTCATTCTCGGCATGATTATTCCGGTGTTGGTCATGGCCATGAAAGCAGCGCTGCGCCTCGGCGAATGATGGCCCGCCAGGATCGCATTTCCGATTCTTTTCTGTGTAACGCACACGCCAGCTCGGCAATTCGCCTGACCTCGACCGGACTTCGCATTACGGTGTAATGCGTTGTCCACAGTCGATGTACCGGAACTCCCTGTGCCTCGAGGTCTGCCGGCCATTGTGATCGGATCGAAACGACGCCGTCGCCCAGCGCGGCGCCGCATCCGACGACACAGTGGAAATCAACTTCGACCGGAATCGTCTTATCGCAGCGTCCGCGCAGGCACTGGGTGCGGGCTTCCTTGGTCAAGGACTTCAGAAACGGCTGCTGCGCTTTTGGCGCCGCTGGTTTGAAGTCCGCATATCCCGCTCCGGCATTCGGAGCGCAAACCTGAATGACCCTGGTTACGCCGATGTCCGAGTGGTCTTCGACGAATTGACGCGCAATCAGTCCACCCGCACTGTGCCCGATCAACACGATCTCGTCGTAGCCGAGTTCTTTCAAGGACGCCATGCCGTGCACCAGGCATGGTGAGTCGGCGATCTCCTCGACTGGGACGTTCTGACAATACGCAAACGCGAAGACATCGGCATGCGGCGCTAAGGCCCGGACCATGGCGCTTTGCGGTCGTTGCCAACCGTGCAGCCGTGACCGCGTCGCCTCTGCCGGCCGAAGTGGATGCAGGCGCAAGCCGTGGATCAGAACGACCGCCCGGCTCCGGTCGGGCGTCCGGCGGAGGATTTCATCCTTGCTGTCGGGATGAGTTTGGACAAACTGCCCCTCGGCATGGACCAACGCCTTGTCTTCATTTCTATTCCTTGACCAAGACAGCTTGGGAAACTGCCCGCGCACGGCGTTGAACTCAAAAACTAAGCAAATTGATACGCCAAGCACAAAGCCGCAGACGGCAGTTCTTGTAATGAATGCCATGAGAACCGGTAACTCCGTGGCAGAAACGTCATTCGAACACAGGACGAGGCCCGAGTGCAATCTCGCGGTGCGAATGTACCGGAGTACGTTACGTGATGAGCGGCCCCAAAGTCAACGCGGGTCACTTATGGAGGAGCGCACAGCGCTAGCAGTTTCGTAATTTCCTTGCCGAGCCGCGGCAAGTCCTTCTCAATCGTCATCCAGACGATCGCGTCGTCGATTGCTTCGTAACCGTGAACCAGTACATTGCGAAACCCGATGATTTTCCGATAGTCGCTGATTTGGCCCACGATCACGGAATCCAGTTTCTCCAGATGGTGTAGTGCCTCTCCGATGATGGTAAACTCGCGTTCGACTGCAGCCCGAAGCATGACATCCGTCATGTACTCAGTGATCGAGCGATCGGCCGTAAATTGAACGATTAGCTCTACTGCTCGTCGGATGTCTTCCAGAAGCGCGGGTGCATCACGCTGCATAGAGCAACTTCCGCTGCTGATTCACGGTGCCCAAAAAATACCGATTTCGAATGGCGCCGGGCATCACCAAATCTACCTTTCGGCAGAAGAGTTCCTCTAGTGCGTCGCGGAAATCAAAGTACCCATGAAAGATTCGTTCGGCGGCTGTCGGTAGAAACTCGACAAGGAAATCAAGGTCGCTGCTCGCCGGATCGAAGTCGCCGACCGCCGCAGAACCAAACAACTCTAGCGTCCTCACGTGATGCTGCCGGCAAAGCTTCTCGAGTTCGGCTCGCTTACTCTGAATTAGATCGATCATTGCACTCACCAAAGTGCATTGTAACGACGCCTCGCTGCGCCCGCCATGTCGCAAGAGCTTACTAACTGCACCCCGAGCTTGCCCCGCAGGTGTCGCACTTGCAGCAGGCGCCGCTGCGGACGAGGGTGAGTTGGCCGCATTCGTTGCATGGGTCGCCTTCGTAGCCGTGCAGCCGGGCTTGGCGGATGCGCTCATCCAACCGAAACGGCGCGGCGACAGGACGGGACGTCGGCTTGTGGCCGTTGGTGTGGTGGTTCTCGCCGATGGGATGAAGGTGCTCGCTTCGCGGAGCGGTAAATGAGCTTTTCGATGAACCGGCTCTTGTGGTGGATTCGGGGCTGGGTTCGTCGGCGTCGACATCCAGATCGTCATCCTCTTCCCGGTGCAAAGCATCGCCCCGCAAGTCTTCAGGCTCGACGTGGGCCAGGTCGTGTCGGCCCAAATAAGTGATCGCTAGCTCGCGGAAGATGTAGTCGATGATCGACGTCGTCATCTTGATGTGCGGATTTCCCTGCACGGTTCCGTTCGGCTCGAAGCGGGTGAAGAGAAATGCATCGATGTACTCGTCGAGCGGTACGCCGTGCTGGAGACCGAGAGACACGGCGATGGCAAAGCAGTTGGTCATGCTGCGGAAGGCAGCGCCTTCCTTGTGCATGTCGAGGAAGATCTCGCCGAGCGTGCCGTCTTCGTATTCGCCGGTGCGGAGGTAAATCTTGTGGTTGCCGATGCGCGCCTTCTGCGTGTAACCGGCGCGGCGGTCCGGCAAACGACGGCGTTTGCCGATGTAACGCTCGACAATCCTCTCGGCCACCTTCACCGGCTCCGCTTGCGGCACAGCGGCGAGTACGTCCTCCACGTCCGCGACGGTATTAAGTGGTTGGCTGAGCTTCGACCCATCACGATACAGTGCGTTTGCCTTGAGCATCGACCGCCAACTGAGTTGATAGGCATTTTTGACATCGTCGATGGTGGCGCTATGCGGCATATTGATGGTCTTGCTGATCGCGCCGCTGACGAACGGTTGGGCGGCAGCCATCATGCGTATGTGCGCTTCGGTTGAAAGAAAACGCTCGCCGAGCTTGCCGCAGCGGTTGGCGCAATCGAACACTGGATAATGCTCGGCCTTCAAATGTGGCGCGCTTTCGATGGTCATCGAGCCGCAGACGTGTAGATTCGCCTCGGCGATTTGTTCGCGAGTGAAACCGAGGGCGGCCAACAAGTCGAAAGCCGGCGCCTCCAGCCGTTCCTTCGGAATCCGCAAGTCGCGGACAATGTCTTCGTCGCCAATCGTCCAGCGGTTGAATACGAATGGCAGCTCGAACGCCGAGGGGAGTGCCGCCTCCACGCGCTGGAGCATTTCGTCGGTGAATCCCTTCGCCTTCAAGCTCGCCGGGTTGATGTGCGGGCACCCGGAAAGCGACGCCGTGCCGCGGCAATAACGGATGATGTCGTCGATCTGAGTTCGCGTGTAACCGAGCCGACCGAGTGCCGGCGGAATGGAAGCGTTGATGATCTTGAAATAGCCGCCTCCCGCGAGTTTCTTGAACTTCACGAGAGCGAAGTCCGGCTCGACGCCCGTCGTGTCGCAGTCCATGACAAGGGCAATGGTGCCGGTCGGTGCGATGCAGGTCACTTGCGCATTGCGGAAGCCGTGTTTCTCGCCGAGTTCCAACATCCGGTCGGACTCTCGTCGCACGGCTTGCAGCAAATAATCGGGGCAAGCGCGTTCATCGAGACCCGTCGGGAAAATACTCAGAGCCTCATAATCATGCTCCGGCGCGTTGTAGGCTGCCCGTCGATGGTTGCGAATCACGCGCAACATGGCGTCGCGGTTGGCGGCGTAGCGCGGAAACGTGCCGACTTCAGCGGCCATTTCTGCGGATGTGGCGTATGCCGTGGCGTGCATGAGCGCCGTCAGAGCGGCACACTGGGCACGGCCCTCATCCGAATCGTAGGGAATTCCCTGCACCATCAGCGACGTGCCGACGTTGGCATAACCCAATCCCAGCGTGCGATACTCATAAGACTTTTGCGCGACGACGCCGCTGGGAAACTGCGCCATGTAGACCGAGATTTCCAGGACGATGGTCCAGAGGCGGCAGGCATGACGGTAGGACTCGACATCGAATTGATTGGTCTGCGCGTTGTAAAAACGCAGCACGTTCAACGATGCCAGATTGCACGCTGTGTCGTCGAGGAACATGTACTCGGAACACGGATTTGAGGCGTTGATACGTCCGTCGGTTGGGCACGTGTGCCATTCATTGATGGTGGAATCGAACTGCAGCCCTGGATCGGCACACGACCATGCGGCGTAAGCGATCTGGTCCCAAAGATCACGGGCGGGAAGAGCCTTACGCGGCTGCGGTGGCCGGCCTTCACGCCGGGCCTTTTCCTTTTCCGTGCGACCGTAGAGATTCCACGGACCGTCCTTTTCGACGGCGCTCATGAAGTTGTGGTCCACCCGCACCGAATTATTGCTATTTTGCCCGGACACGGTGAAATAGGCCTTGGAGTTCCAATCGGTGTTGTACTCCTCAACCACAAGCGCTGTGAAACCCTGACGAGCAAGCTGAATGACACGCTCGATGTAGCTGAGCGGCACGAGTGCGGCCGAGGCATCGGCAATCGCCTTGCGAAGAGCCGCGTTTTTGGTCCGATCGAAGCGTTCGTCGGGTTTTCGCCATTGATGGCAGGCGCGCATGATGGCGTTGAGTTGGGCATTCAGTACTTTCGACCCGGTTACCAATGCCGCTACCTTTTGCTCTTCCCCTACTTTCCAGTTGATGAATTCTTCGATGTCCGGATGGTCGAGGTCGAGAATCACCATCTTGGCGGCGCGGCGCGTGGTGCCGCCGGATTTGATAGCGCCGGCCGCGCGGTCGCCGATCTTGAGAAAGCTCATGAGACCGCTGGACTTGCCGCCGCCGGAAAGCGATTCGCCGTCGCCGCGTAGCGCGGAGAAATTACTGCCGGTTCCGGAGCCATACTTGAAAATGCGGGCCTCACGGACCCACAGGTCCATGATGCCGCCTTCGTTAACCAAATCGTCCTTCACCGATTGAATGAAACACGCATGTGGCGCCGGCCGTTCGTAGGCGGATGTCGAGCGTTTGATTTCGCGCGTTTGTGGATCGACGAAGTAGTGACCCTGGGGCGGTCCTTCGATTCCATACGCCCAATGTAAGCCGGTGTTGAACCACTGAGGCGAATTCGGCGCCGCCATCTGGGCCGCGAGCATGTAGCAAACTTCATCGAAGAATGCATGCGCATCGGTTTCGGTCGAGAAGTAGCTGCCCTTCCAGCCCCAATAGGTCCAGCAACCAGCGAGTCGGCGGAAGACCTGCCTCGCATCCGATTCTTGAGTTGAATTCGTGGTTTCGGCGGTGGCACGGCTTCTCTGTAGCCATTCGGGAATGCCCGCCTCAGGCACGCGCTCCGTTCGCGCCGGCACGCCGGCCTTTCGGAAGTATTTTTGTGCCAACACATCCACCGCTACTTGCGACCACGATTCCGGAACGAGAACGTCGTTCATCTCGAAAACCACGGAACCATCCGGATTGACGATGCGGGAGTTTCGCGGCGCGAACTTGAAGCTCGCGAATGGGTCTTGGCCGGCAACGGTATAGCGACGTGTGATCTGCATAGGTAAATCCAATCCTTTAGATTTAGTTCGTCCTCGGTCAACGGACCACGGACAAAGGACACCGGACTACGTGCGCGGACCGACGACGAACGGAAGCGTCAGTCCTTTTTGATCCTGGTACTTGCCCTTCTTGTCCGCGTAGCTCGTCTTACACACGGCATCACAGCGGAGGAAAAGAATCTGTGCGATGCCCTCGTTGGCGTAGATCTTTGCCGGAAGTGGTGTCGTGTTGCTGATCTCAATCGTCACCTTGCCGCGCCATTCCGGCTCCAGCGGCGTGACGTTTACAATGATGCCGCACCGCGCATACGTGCTCTTGCCGACGCAAATGGCGATGATGTCGCGCGGGATCTCAAAATACTCCACCGTTTCGGCCAGGGCGAAACTGTTAGGTGGGATCAAACAGAAGTCGCCTTCGATATCAACGAAGGACGCTGTGTCGAAATTCTTGGGATCAACCGTCGCACAACGGGCATTGGTAAACACCTTAAAATGCCGGCCGACGCGCGCGTCATACCCATAACTGGTGACGCCGTACGAGATGGCGCCGGGCTTGATACCTCCCTCCGCCATCGGCTTGATAACGATGTCCTTTTCGATCTGCCAATCCGGCAACGCACCCATCCCCACGACCCTCCTCGGTGTGGAACCCGGCAAATTAGAGAAGATCTGGTTATGAACAGTTGAATACTTCGTGAACCAGCATCTAGTGTCAGGAGCCTCATGATACCCAACATCTGGTTTAGCGTCAACGAAAGCAGGAGGGATTTTACAACGACGGCGTCGCAGATCCTTTGGGCCGTAGAGGCTATGAAAAAAGCGCGTTTAAGAATTATCGAAAAGCGTGCGGAAGCAGCTCGTGAGCTGACTCCAATGCCACTAACAACGTAGCCGGGTGCCCGGGCTCTGGCGCGTTTTGGCCCTGACGGGCCTGAGCCAACTTGCGAGAACCGGTCTCCTTTGACTGTTTCATGGCAAGAATGGGCTCTTGATAGTCGGCAATTATTGTTTCTCCCCGCGCGCTCGAACGCTGGCTCGTTTGACTCAGTGGCCGCTCTTCATCCAGCGGCACGATTCGATCGGGCACGGGAGGCAAGGTGGGTATCGGCACGGGGACCCAGTCGTTGGCGTTAAACAACACGGCGACTTTACCTACGTACTCCTGGTCAACCCCATAGGAGGCGACCGCAACATCGAGACCGCCATCCTGATTCATGTCAACCAAGACCATGTCGGTCGCGTTGGCGCCTATCGCATAGGCGGCGACGGGATGGAACCCGCCCACTCCATCCGCAAGTAGGACGCGCACGTCGAACGTGCCTTCGTTTCCGGCGACGATGTCGGCGGCGCCGTCGCCGTTAAGGTCGGTTGAATCCAAAGTAACCGGCTTATCTAAGCCTCCGTAAAGCGTGGCCGGCTGAAGCGTGCCGTCTCCGTTGCCAAGGGCAACACAGATTCGTCCATACCAGTAGCTGCCTACGGCGACATCCAGCCTTCCATCCTTGTTGAAATCACCCGTCGTGATTCCTCTCAAATCATTGCCGCCGACATTGGAGACAATGGGAGTAAACGACCCGTCACCGGCGCCGATTAATACGTGGACCACGTAATCGTTCTGCGACGAATTCACCACTGCGATATCCACGATGCCGTCACCATTGAAATCGCCGACATCCATGTTTGTCGCATTTGAGCCCGCCGCCGACCCTCCACCTAGCCCGAATGTCCCATTGCCGTTGCCCAGGAGTACGGCCACTCCTGCGTTCGATGAGGTGAGGGCTAAATCCAGTTTCCCATCCGCGTCGAAATCCTCGACGACCAGTGAACCGAACGCGTAGGGGAATGACCAAAATATGGGTCTGCGAAACGTCCCGTCGCCCTTCCCTCGAAATAAGCTTACGGTCTTGCTAATGCTATTGGTCGTGATCAAATCGAGCTTTCCATCGCCCGTGAAGTCGCCCGCGCCGATATCGGAGGGCGCGACACCCATGAAGACGGTTTTCGGCGCCGCCAGGCTCCCAGATCCGTTGTTCAACAGGATTGCGACGTTGGAGTCGCTTCCACTGGTTGCGGCCACATCGGCGTATCCATCACCGTTGAGGTCGCCGCTGGCTATGGCATTGGTGCCTTTGCCGATCGTGTACAAGTTTGGCGTCGGGAATTGGCCGTTCGCGAGGGTAAGTAGAATCGTTACATTGCCGCCGTTGCCGTTGGTAACGACCGCGTCGGGGCGGCCGTCCGAATTAAAGTCACCGATGTCCACGTCCTTAGGCGATTTCCCGGCAGCGTACACGAGCGGCGGTTGAAACGTGCCGTCGCCATTGTTCTGTAGGACGCTCAGTGTCCAGTCATAGCCATTACCTACGGCGACATCTAGTGAACCATCACCATTAAAATCCGCGATTGCCGAACCGTTCGGATACCGTCCCGTTGAATATGACACTGGCGATTGAAAGGTGCCGTTGCCGTTACCCAATAGTACTTTCATCACGAAATCTTGCCAGAGTGTCACGGCGACATCCTGGTTACCGTCATCATTAAAGTCACCAGCGATCGTGCCACTTGTTCCCTCGCCGGTCTTGATGGATTGTGGCGATTGGAATGTCCCATTTCCGTTTCCAATGAGAACGTCGATACCACCGCGATTGTCATTATTGGCTGTCCAATCAACCACTCCGTCCCTTTCTCCATCGTTGTTCAAATCCGTAATGACGACGTTGCCGGGGAGGCCAGTGGTGGCGTAGACACCGCCGACTTGGAAGGTGCCGTTGCCATTGCCAAGCAACACGCGCGTGGTGCTCGTCGATAGTCCGCCCGCGCTATAGAGAGCATCGAGGTCGCCGTCCGAATCCAAATCGCCGATATCCACGCTGCGGGCGTATGAAGAGGCCACGTGTGTGTAAAGCGGCGGTTGAAACGTGCCGTCCCCGTTTCCGATCGAGACAAAGATGCCACTAGAACCTGACCAATCATATGCAAACAACAAATCAACTACACCGTCGTTGTTGAAATCCCCATTTTTCGCCTCGTAAGGCCTCTTGCCGGTGTCGAAGTTACTGAACTCCTGAAACCCGCCAGAACCATCGTTCAAAAAAATGAGGGTCTTTCCGCTAACTTTTCCAACAGCCAGGTCGATATGGCCATCACCGTTAAAATCACCGGTCGTCGTTTCCCATGGGTTGAGGCTAGTATCGACGTTGACACCTGCGACGAAGCTGGGTTGGCACCGCGATTCAAGCAAACTGAGCTGTGGTCGAACGCGGCGCCGTGAATGGCTGGTTGTCACTTGGCCTCCCTCTAAAGTGTGCCGTCTGTCCCGGCGCTGCGCGCATGATACGTCCGCGATCTAAGAATGCGGAACCTAAACGGTACATGGAATTCATGCCGTTTTCAACAAGTTTTGGAGTGAAGCAACGTTCCACATCAACGAAACGCCAATTCCTCAGTTGCAAGTGCACCGTCAGCACGGAAAAGCACATGGCTTGCTCGCCGGGAGAACAACGACGAGCGGCAGATGTGTGACGCCGCAAGCTGGATACGCGAAGTGTTGTCCCGACTGAGCAGCAACCTACTCGTCCTCTGCAGCCATCGCACCCTGCTCGATTTCGGAATCGCGTGACGTTTGCTGGCCTTAGTCGCTTACCTGAATTGCTTAATATCGTGATCGTCGAGTCGACAAAAACGCCAAGCTAGTCTTGACACGCATCGAACGGCTGGCTAGGGTCCGCCCGCATTTTTGTCCCATTCTAAAACGTGGTGTCGGCTTATTCGCGGTCGCGCGCGCCCCGTGGGGAAGGCGTCGGACCGTTGTCGTGGGGGGCCGTGGACAGATCGGGCATTGCTCATTCGGAAATGCAAATGGCGAGCTTCAAATGGAAGCGTCGACTCCTTGACGGAGACGGCTTCGCTTTGAAGACCGCGATTTGGAATTGGCATGACGCAATTCGCTCCGGTTCGGGGGAAAGGAGTCCAAGGTGGCAAGGGCATTGAACAACAGATGGATGAGCGTCGCGGTGAGTGTGGCTTTGGGGTCCGCCGTTGGCGGACTCGCGGGCGGGTCGGCGGTGCTGGCTCACGCCGGGCAGGAGGCAAGCCAGACTGCTCCGAGGCCGTCGCAAGCCCGTGCCGCCCTCAACAGCGGCGTCGATTGCTACCGCCGCGGCGAGTACGAGTTGGCTTCCCGATACTTTCAGCAAGCCGAACAAGGCAAGGACGGGTTATCCGGCGAAGAACGGATGGAACTCGGTAACTTGCTCCAGCTCAACAGCACCGCCCTAAAGGCGCGGCAAGATGGCGCGGAACAGATCCGCCAGGCCGAGAACGCCGCCAAAGCCGGTCACCACGCCGACGCCGAAACGCTCCTGCACTCCTTGTCGACGAATCCGTTCCTCACCAAGACCGATGGGGACCGCGCCGCCATTCTCGCAGAGCAGATGGGGCTAGGCGCCGTGGTCGCTCGCGGGCAGGAAGAAAAGTTCGTACACCCGTTGTTGGTCGCCCGCGGCAAACTTCAACAAGCCCGTCAGATGGTCGCCAAGGGAAATTATGAAGCGGCCGAGGCGATCGCCCGTGAAACCGAAAAGATGGAAGTCACGTACAACACCACGGAGGACACCCCGCGCAAAGTTCTCGACGACATCGCCAAGGTGATGCGTGATCCGAAGAAATTGCTGGTGGCTTCCCGAGTGGCGTTTCAATCCGGCGACCTGGATCAGGCAGAGAAGCTCGCTCAAGCCGCCCAGAGTGCCGCTGGCCCGACGTGGACCATGTCTCGGGTCTTTGGTGACAGCCCTTCCAAGGTGCTCAAAGACATCGAGACCGTCCGAAGTCGCCTGGCCAAGGCCGGCCAGAAACCGGCTGTAGTCAAAACTACGCCCAAAGCCATGCCCGAAAGGCCGCGCGAGATGGTTACTGAAAACGAGACGCGGATTTCGACGCCCGAAAAGGCGATGACGGCAAACAGGACACCGGTTGACGGCAACCGGTTACCTGAGGCGAAGAAATCGGCGATGCCCGACGCCGTCGCCATGCTGAAGGATGCGCGCGATTTACTCACGGCAGGACACTGGCAGGAGGCCGAGTTGCGCGCCAAAGAGGCACACGCTGCCGGGAAGAACGATTGGGACGCATCCGGTGATACGCCAGAAAAACTGATGCGCGAGATTCGAACCGTCCAATTGAAGAATGAGCGCGACGAGGCGGTGGGCATGTTGGTCCGGGCACGCCGGCTGTTTGAGAAGGGTGATCTGGAAGCGGCGGAGATTCTCGCCCAGCGCGCCGAAAAGATGCACAGCGGCGCCGGACAGTGGGAACAAGGTGATCGGCCGGCGTTTCTGTTGGCCGAAATCACCGCGGCACAGACGCGCCGTATGAACAAAGTTCCCGAAGTGGTAAACGCGAGCCATACCGTCAATGCGGAAACGCGTCCTGCCGCGCCGGCGCCAGTCGCGACGATGGAAGCGCCGGCCGTAACTCAGCCTGTCCAATCCGCGCCCGTCGACAATAAGACGCAGCAGGCGCAACAGCTAATGGCCGAAGCACGACAATTGCAAAAAGACGGTCGCCTCGTGGAGGCACGGCAAAAGGCAATTGAAGCCCAGAAAGTCGGCGCCACATTCGGCCCCGGCGACGACTCACCGGAGCGCGCCCTCGTCCAATTCGTCGATGCCGCCAACAAACGAATCGAACATTTGCAGCAGTCGGCCACCGATATGGCCGCAACCGCGCAATCGGATAACCAGCGTTACCAAATGGCCGAAGGCTTGCTTGTCGAAGCTCAGAAGCTCGCCGCTGGTTTCGCGTTGGACACTCATCCGATCGACGCCAAGATGAGCTGGGTACATCGGACGCGCGATCAGGCATTAGCGGCCACCGTAACCGCGCCTGCCCATCAAGCGCCGGCCCCAATCCCGACAACGCCGATTACGACTGCACAAACCGCGGCTGCTCAGCCAGGGGCCGATCTGCTGGAAAAGGCACGGCAGGAACTGAAGCGCGGCGACTTGGAAAGCGCGCGAGGTTTCGCCGTCCAAGTTTATAACGGCCCTTACGGCATGAAGCCGCAGGCCGATGCGGTGCTGCACTCCATCGACGCCGAGGAGTTCAACCGCAAGATCCACGCGGCCCACGGCGCATTTGACGCGGGTCTCGAGGCTCACGCGAATAAGAACTATCCGCAGGCCAACCAGGCCCTGCGTTCGGTGGACGTCGGCCTGTTGCCGCCGGACAAACAGACAAAGTTGAAGGAACTGCTGGCCGCGCCGGAAATGCAGCCGGGTACGGTAGTGCAAGTTCCAACACCGACCATGCCAGAGCTTCGGACACCTCCGGCGCTACCGACGCCAGCTCCGGCGCCGACTTCGCCGCAGCCGGCCGAGACGAAAGCACCGGATGCCGAATACGGCAAAAAGGTGCAGGCCATGCAGGAAATCCAGTTCCAGAAGCTGCGCGATGAAGGGCTCAAGGCACAACGCGAGGCTTCGGACCGGTTCCGCAACGGTGAAACGGTACAGGCGCTCGAAGTGTTGCAGGATCATCTCAACGTCCTAAAGGAATCGAATCTCGATCCCGATCGGTTGGCGATGCTGCAGCGCCCGGTCGAGTCGCGGCTGCAGGGCTTCAAAAAGCTCAAGGCGCAAATTGACTACGAGAAAGAACGGACTGGTTCAGTGCATGCCTTCCAAACGGTAATGCAGCGAGAAGCACAACTTGAAGCGCACAAGAAGCAGCAAGTGGAGGAACTGATGAAGAAGTACCATCAGTTCTTCAGCGAAGGAAAATACGCCGAGGCGGAAATGGCAGCCGCCCAGGCACACGAACTCGATCCGGACCACAACGCCGCGTCCTCCGGCATGCACATTGCCAAGATGAAGAAGAACGCCACGGACTACAACAAGATCAAGACCGAGCGCGAAGATATGTTTGTCAGGAATCTGAATGACGCCGAGACCGTAGGGCCACCGGTCACGAGTAAGCAGCCGATCAAGTACGACGATGAGCGCTGGGCGTCGATCAAGGATCGCAAGCAGTTCCCGAAAGAAGGATGGAGTCTTTCCACCAAGTCTGAGAAGGAACTGGAAATCGAACGAAAGCTCAGCCTGCCCATCAGCCTCGATTTCAAGGATCAAAAACTGCGTCATGTCCTCGAGGATTTGCGCGACATGACCGGCATCAACATCGTACCGGACATGCCGGCGCTGGAGGCCGAGAAGATCAGCCTTGATCAGCCGATCACCATGCACCTCGAAGGTGTGTCGACGAAGTCGGCATTGAACCTGATCCTGCACCACGCCAAGCTGATTTACATCATCAAGGACGAGGTCTTGTTGGTGACCACCGAAGCCCATGCCCGCGGCAAGTTGGTGGCGCGGTCGTACCAGATTCTTGACCTGGTGATTCCGGTGGAAAATCACCCCTTGAGCACCACTCTCCAACAACAATTGGACAAGGTCAACAATACGCAAGGCATGCAGGGTCTGACCACGCCCTTCCTAGGTGGGAACTCGCTGCGAACCGGGGCCAATGTCGGCAACCCCGGCAACGGACCGGCATCAGGTAGTCCTGCGGACGGCAAGAACGCCGACTCGCGGTTGCACGAGATCTTGATCAAGCTCATCACCACGACTATCAAGCCGGAAAGTTGGAGCGACATGGGCGGACCGGGCACGATCGAGTTCTGGCCGCTGACGATGGCGCTCGTCGTCAACCAGACGCCGGACATCCAGGAACAGGTGGCCGAACTGCTAGCCGCCCTACGTAAATTGCAGGACGTTCAGGTCGCTGTTGAAGTTCGCTTCATTAGCTTGTCCGAGGCTTTCTACGAACGCATCGGCCTGGACATGAACGTCAACTTCATGACGCGAAACACCAAGTACGAGCCCCTGATCGTATCGAATCAGTTTCAGCCGAACGGATTCAACAATACGTTTCGGCCGTCGAATTTCGTGACGGGACTGGTTCCGGGCGGCACCACGCCTCCAGGCGCGTTCACGCACGACTTGAACATTCCGCTCATTAACTCGAGCTTTGCTCCGGCGATTCCGCCCTTCGGCGGGTTTCCGAACTCGCTCGGCTTGGACGGTGGCCTGTCGCTGGGTCTGGCATTTCTGAGCGACATCCAGGTGTACATGTTCATGGAGGCCGCCCAGGCCGACCGTCGCACCAACGTCATGCAGGCGCCGAAGCTGACGCTCTTCAACGGCCAGACGTCCACCATCCAGATCAACACGCAGCAGTTCTTCGTGACGCAGGTGCAGGCGTTCCAGATCAACGGCCAGGTGATCTACGCACCGCAGAATAATGCGTTCCCCTTGGGCGCGTCGCTGGCGATCCAAGCGGTTATTTCCGCCGATCGACGCTACGTTCGGCTGAACATGAACCCGATTCTGACCAACCTGGCCTCGCCGGTGACGGCATTGTTCCCGATCACGGCATTCATCACGCCGGTGTTCGATAACGGCGTGACAGGCCAACCGATTCCATTCACGCAATACGTGCAGCAACCGTCGTTCGCCACGATCAACATCAGCACGACCGTGCTGGTGCCGGACGGCGGCACGGTAATCATGGGCGGTCTGAAAACGCTGCGTGAAGGTCGCAATGAATTCGGTCCGCCGATCCTGAGCAAGCTGCCTTACGTGAATCGCTTGTTCAAGAACGTCGGCTACGGCAAGGAAACCGAAAGCCTGCTCATCATGGTGACGCCGCGCATCATCATCAATGAGGAGGAGGAAGAGAAACTCGGCACCGGCCAAGGCCGACTCCTCCCCAGCGGCGGCGAAGGCGACTTCATCCGCGGCGGCTTCAAGGGCCTGCAAGAAGGCGGCGCCGTTTGGCAGAAGTAGGGATCGATAGCTGATCTGAAACGCAAAAACACAACCGACAGGTAACGGAAACGACCGTGCCCTGTCGGTTGTGGCACCAATCGCGCACGGGCAGCTCCACCGCCGCTCACGTCGGCTCCGACGCTACAATGATGACCCGCGAGTGTTCGGGCAGCTTCACCGTGGGATCGAGTGGACGCACCAATCCGTTCTCCACTACACCCGCCACCGCAAGCGGCCGATGGCGCCGAGCCAGGTGGGCCTCTAAGGGCGACGGGCGCGCACCAGGAGGGAAGTCCAGGGGTACCAGGGGCGGTCCCTCGGCGATCTGCTCGTCTCGCGCTCGGCGCTCTGGACTCCGATTGTCAACTCCGGCGGTGGTCATTGGCTGTCCCTCTCAGTAAGCGGTGATCACAAAAATCGGCACTTCACTCAACTCGCCAAAGACGTCGGGGAACTCGTCGCCCTCTCGATCGTACCGCCAGACGACCCAGATCCGGCGGCCCGACGGTGTCGAGGCGAACATCTGGAATGAGCCATCCTGGCGTTCCTCAAGGCTGAAGACGCGGTCGAACGCAGCTTCCACCTCGTCCGCCGAGAGGCCATGCGCATCGATCTTCTGAAGATTCCACTCGATCCACTTGAATTGCCGCATATCCCGGCCCCGCAGCGACCGCTTTCAAGCTAGCCGGTTCAGGCGGCATGATCAAGGCTCACCCGTAGCTTATCAGCTCTATTGCTGATTGCCCTCCGCGCCGCCGACGGGTAGAATCACACTTCCGGACGTGAAAGCCCTGGAGTCCCCCGCGCTTTGATATTTTAGCGTCCCGCCAAACGACCGTGCACCGCGAACAACAGGAGACAGAGACGATGAAACGTCTCACGAGCCATCGGAAAGTCTTTCGAATAGCAGTCTACATCCCAGTCGCCATGGGACTTGCATTCGTGTGCGGCATCGGCACAACGGCCCGCGGCGCCGACATCGAGTTTAACCGTGACATTCGGCCGATCCTTGCGGAAAACTGTTTCGCCTGTCACGGGCCGGATAGTGCGGCGCGAAAGGCAAGCTTGCGGCTCGATGTGCGCGATCAGGCCGTCGAGATGCTGGCCATTGTTCCCGGAAAGCCGGACGAGAGCCACCTGCTCGAGCGGATTTTCGAGGCGGACGTCGCCAAACGGATGCCGCCCGAGAAGTCGCACAAGAAACTGACCGACGTCCAGAAAGAGACTTTGAAAAAATGGATCGCGGCCGGCGCCGAGTATCAGCCGCATTGGTCGTTCATTCCACCCAACCGTCCGGCATTGCCGAAGGTGAAGACTACTACTGGTTGGATTCGCAATCCCATTGATCATTTCGTTCTCGCCGAGCTGGAAAAACGCGGGCTCCAGCCGGCGGCGGAGGCGGATCGCCGAACGCTTTCCCGGCGGCTGAGTCTCGACCTGATTGGCTTGCCGCCGAGCCCCGCCGAAGTGGATGCGTTTGTCAACGACGCGGCCCCGGGCGCCTATGAGCGTTACGTGGATCGGTTACTTGACTCGCCGCACTGGGGAGAACACCGCGGCCGATATTGGCTCGATTACGCCCGATATGCGGACACACACGGTATCCACTTCGACAACTTCCGGGAGATGTGGACGTATCGAGATTGGGTCATAAATGCTTTCAATCGCAACATGTCGTTCGATCAATTCACGGTTGAACAACTTGCCGGCGACTTGCTCCCACAGCCGAGCCTGGAGCAACGAATCGCGACCGGATTCAATCGTTGCAACATCACGACGAATGAAGGCGGCGCGATTGATGACGAATACTTGGTTCTCTATACTCGCGACCGAACCGAAACCGCCTCGCAAGTTTTTCTGGGGCTTACCACGGGATGCGCCGTGTGTCACGATCACAAGTTCGATCCGCTGATCCAGCGCGAGTTTTATGAACTGGCGGCGTTCTTCAATAACACGACACAGAAGGCCATGGACGGCAACATCAAGGACACGCCGCCAATCCTACCTGTACCGCGAGTCGAGGATCGCGCTCGCTTCGCAGAGTTATCGAAAGAGCTGTCGGCGCTGCGGCAGCAAGCCGATTCCCGCAAACAAAGCGTGCGACCGGAGTTCGATGGTTGGTTAGCAAACGCTAAGCCGCGAGCGGCGATGGAAAAAGTCACGCGCGATGGGCTGAAGTTCCACGCACTACTGAGCGAAGGCGCTGGCAACAGCGTTACCGTTCTCAACGATGGCGAACTCCGCCAGCTCCACTTCGAGAAACCAGCAGCATGGGGCGACGGACACATCGAACCGAAAGCACTCAAGACGGGACCGGCGACAATTGTGGAAGTCGATAACGCCGGCGATTTTGACAAGGACCAGGCGTTTTCGTTCGGCGCTTTGGTGCGCCTCCCTAAAAATGGAATCACCGGCGCGCTCTTCGCGCGCATGGACAATCCGAATCAACATCGTGGCTGGGACCTGTGGATCGAGGCGAACAACGTCGGCACGCACATCATTCACAGTTGGCCTGGCGACGCCATCAAGGCCGTCAGTCGAACACCGTTAACGCCGGACCGCTGGCATCATGTGTTCGTCACCTACGACGGGTCGACAAAAGTTTCCGGCGTGAACGTGTATGTTAATGGCCAAAAACAGGAACTGAACATCACCAACGACTCCCTGAAGAATACGACTCGCACCGCAGTTCCGTTGAAGGTTGGCCAACGGCATACCGAAGCGCCCGTTATCAATGTGCTCATACAGGACATGCGGATTTATGCCCGCGCGCTCACCGGCGTTGAGGTGGATCAAATCGCCAAAGGCACCCGCGCCACCTACCTTGCATCGAAACCAGCCGACAAACGGACCGATCCAGAAAAAAATGAGTTGTTCGACTGGTGGCTTCTCGGTGTCGATGCCTCCTACCAATCGCTGGTTTCAAGCCTCGATGCCCTTGAGCGAGAAGAAGCAACCATCAAGACCCGCGGCACGGTCGCATATGTGAGCCAAGAAAAACCGGAGGCGGCGATGGCCCATGTCCTTTTCCGCGGCGAGTATGACAAACGCAAGGATGAAGTTAAACCCGGCACACCGGCATTCCTCCCGCCGATGGCCGGCGAACTTCCAAGGAATCGGCTCGGCTTCGCACAATGGCTCTTGCGGCCCGACCATCCGCTCACCACGCGCGTGACGGTCAATCGTTTCTGGCAGGAACTTTTCGGAACCGGCATCGTTCGCACGAGCGGCGATTTCGGTATCAGCGGCGAATTACCGAGCCATCCCGAATTGCTCGATTGGCTGGCCGTCGAGTTTCGAGAGTCCGGCTGGGACATGAAAAAGTTCTACAAGCTCCTAGTTACCTCCGCGACGTATCGGCAAGCCGCGGTTACGACGCCGGAAAAGTTGGCCAAGGACGCGCAAAACCGATTTATGTCGCGTGGCCCACGCTTTCGCATGGATGCCGAGATGATTCGTGATTATGCCCTGGCATCGAGCGGGATAATGGTGCGGAAGCTCGGCGGTCCCAGCGTGAAACCCTATCAGCCCGACGGTGTATGGGAAGCCGTGGCGATGATCGGAAGTAATACACGCGACTACAAGCGCGACACCGGCGAGGCGCTTTATCGTCGAAGCATGTACACGCTATGGAAGCGGGCCGCGCCGCCGGCGTCGATGGACATCCTCAACGCGCCGGCCCGGGAAGTGTGTACCGTGCGCCGAGATCGTACTAACACTCCGCTCCAGGCTCTGCTAACCCTCAACGACGTGCAGTTCGTCGAGGCCGCCCGACATCTGGCACAAGCGACGTTGAAAGAAGGCGGCGAGAAAACGGAGACGCGTTTGGATTTCATTGCGCAACGCTTGTTGTCCCGGTCGCTTTCCGAACCGGAACAGAAGGTCGTCGTCGATCTGGCTGAGAACTTGTTAGTCCACTACAAAGCTCACCCGGACGAAGCCAAGAAACTGATCACGGTGGGCGAATCCAAGCCGGACGAAAAGTTGGATGTTGCAACCCTCGCCGCGTGGACGATGGTGGTGAACCAGCTGATGAACCTGGATGAGGCCCTGAACAAGTAACCGAACGCGGCACCATACAGCAACATGGCCAGCAAACACGCCTTAGCGATTGTTTCGCAAAACCAGATTGAGCAAAGGATATACGCACTTCGCGGCTACCGCGTAATGCTGGATTCCGACTTGGCGAAGTTGTACGGAATCTCCACAATGGTGCTGAATCAAGCCGTGAAGCGGAACGTCGAGCGCTTCCCTGGTGATTTTGCGTTTCAGCTTACGCTGCAAGAGTTTAAGAACTTGATATCACAGTTTGTGATATCAAAAACGATCCACGGCGGGCGTCGCAAGATGCCATGGGTGTTCACCGAACAGGGCGTGGCGATGCTCTCAAGTGTTTTGCGGTCCCCGACTGCGATCCAAGTCAATATCGAGATTATTCGGACTTTTGTCCGTCTCCGTCGACTTCTGGCAACGCCAGGTGAGCTCCTAACTCAAATCATGACACTCGCAGAGACCGTGCAAATTCACGACGAGAAGCTCAAGGTTATCACTGATGTTCTTCGGAAGATGATGGACCAACCGGCTGATTCGACCAAACCGCGGTTCGGCTTTCATCCGCAATAAACGGGAATGTTTCCATGACCCTCCTCAACGAATTCAAAACCAACATCACCCGGCGTCACTTCTTCAAAACCGGCTCGCATGCCGTCGGTTGGGCGGCCCTGGCGTCGCTTCTCGATGGCGAGCGGAGCCACGCGGCGGAGACGATGACGCATTTCCCCGCCAAGGCGAAGCAGATCATTTATTTGCACATGGTCGGCGGCCCTTCGCAGATGGACTTGTACGACTACAAGCCGAAAATGGACGAATTCTACGACAAGGACCTGCCCGACTCCATCCGCATGGGCCAACGATTGACGACGATGACGTCGGGACAGAAACGATTTCCCGTCGCGCCGTCGAAGTTCAAGTTTGCGCAACAGGGCAAGTGCGGCATGTGGGTGTCGGAGCTGTTGCCGTGGACGTCGAAGATGGTCGATGACATGTGTTTCATCCGCAGCATGCACACTGAGGCCATCAATCACGAGCCAGCCATCAGTTACATGCAGACCGGCAATCAAATCACCGGTCGGCCGTGCTTGGGGTCGTGGGCCTCGTACGGCCTGGGTCGCTTGAATCAAAACCTGCCGACGTTCGTGGTTCTCGTCGCGCAGCCGAGCAACACTGAACAGACCCAAGCCATCTCGGCCCGGTTGTGGTCGAGCGGCTACTTGCCGGGAGAACATGCCGGCGTCTCGTTCCGCACGGCGGGCGATCCGATCCTCTTCATCAACAATCCGCCGGGAGTTTCACCGGAGGTTCGACGCAAGACCCTCGACGGGCTTAAAGCGCTGAACGAGTTGAACTACCGGCAAGTCGGCGATCCGGAAACGCATACCCGCATTCAGCAATACGAAATGGCCTTCCGCATGCAGGCGAGTGTGCCGGAGTTGACGGATCTCGGTCAAGAACCGGAATTGACCTTCCGGCTTTATGGCGACGCCGCGAAAAAGCCCGGCACCTTTGCGAACACCGCCCTGCTGGCTCGCCGACTCGTTGAACGCGGTGTGCGCTTCGTGCAGATTTATCACAACAACTGGGACACACACGCCAACGTCTCCGGCCGGCTCCCCGACCAATGCCGCGATGTCGACCAGGCATGTTACGGCCTCATACAAGACCTCAAGCACCGCGGCATGTTCGACTCGACCCTCGTGATTTGGGGCGGCGAGTTCGGCCGCACGATCTACTCGCAAGGCGGGCTGAGCAAGACGAATTATGGCCGGGATCACCACCCGCGCTGCTTCACCATGTGGATGGCCGGCGGCGGCACAAAAGGCGGCGCCATCTACGGCGAAACCGACGACTTCTCCTATAACATCGTCAAAGACCCCGTCCACATCCGTGACTTCCACGCCACCGTCCTGCAACTTTTGGGCTTCGATCACAAGCGGTTTAGCTACAAGTACCAGGGATTGGACCAACGGCTGACAGGCGTCGAGCCGGCGCGGGTGGTGGGGGAGTTGTTGGGGTGAAAGTGGCACTCCTATCCCACGTCAATCTTAAGCGATGCGTCGCATCTGGATTGTTCGCCTTCATCGTTGGTGGCATGGTGCTCGTGGCTCCGCATGTACGGAGTGCCACCGGTCTGGCACGCGAATCGTGGAGTAGCGACGGTTGTCTTAACGCTCAGATTGACGAACTGAGTTACAAAAATGGCAAACTTGTAATCAATTACACCCTGTACTTCACATGCTATTTTGAGGACGGTCTTAGCCAGTTTGTATTCACTAAGAATCCAGATGTCGCGCTAATTCATGTACTCGATGAAAGTGGCACAAAGATCTGGCGGACTTTCGAAGGAATTTCCACCTGCAACTTTACGGCTCCACTATTCTTGCCGGATAGATTCTTTCCACCAAGTACGGACCCTCCGAAATCGGTTTCTCGCCCTAGCAAACGGAGGCATTACAATGGAAGCGAAGCTTACGCTTGAACTCAAGGTTCCCGAGAGTGCCAAGTCCGTCTCGGTGAGTCTGGGAGATTGGCTCGCTACGAATCCGGTTACGATTCCGGAACGACCTGGCTGACACCTGTGCTGAAAGGCAACATGTCTAAGCCGCCTGTGATGCGAGACGACGCCCACCGCATAATCGATCAACTTCCCGACGATGCTACTTGGGAAGACTTGATCTACCATCTCGATGTGCGCCGATTGATTGAAGCGGGATTGCGAGATAGCGCGGCTGGTCGCGTTGAGACGGTAGCCGCGGTTCGGTGTTCTTACGGCTTGCCGAATGCACCCGGTGTCGGCTGAATTGATTGTTCCAACCTACCCAGCGTTACCTCACCTCTCCATCAACAAAAAACGCCGTTTCCCAGTGTCCAAATCGCCCTGCCGTTCGCATCTTAATCCCCACACCACCGTGCGCACTCTCCTGGGAGCTTTGACCATGTTACGTCAATTCGTTGTCTGCCTGACTCTTTCACTCGCGATTTCCATTCCCGTCCAAACGCAGGACGCCGAAAAGCCGGCGTTTGATCCGGCAGCGGCCATCGGCGGGTTGCGGTTGCGGTCCATTGGGCCGGCGGTCACGTCCGGCCGAGTCGTCGGTTTGGCGATGCATCCCACGAACCCCGGAACGTACTACGTCGCGGCGGCGTGTGGCGGTGTGTGGAAAACGGTCAACGCCGGCACGACCTGGACACCGATTTTCGACAACGAAGGCTCTTACTCCATCGGCGTCGTCGTACTCGATCCGAAGAACCCGAACACGGTTTGGGTCGGCAGCGGCGAGAACAACAGCCAACGCAGCGTCGGCTACGGCGACGGTGTCTATCGGTCCGACGACGGCGGTAAGTCATGGAAAAACATGGGGCTCAAGCAGTCCGAGCACATCGGCAAGATCATCATCGACCCGCGCGATTCCAACGTGGTGTATGTGGCCGCCCAGGGGCCGCTTTGGGGGCCCGGCGGCGACCGCGGATTGTACAAGACGACCGATGGCGGCCAGAACTGGAAAAAGGTCCTCAACGTTAGCGAAAACACGGGAATCACCGATGTGGTATTCGACTCACAGAATCCCGACGTGCTTATCGCGGCGGCGTATCAACGGCGCCGACATGTGTGGACGCTCATCAACGGCGGCCCTGAAAGTGCGCTTTACAAGTCGACCGACGGCGGCGCGACTTGGAAAAAACTGAAGACCGGATTGCCGACCGAAGAAATGGGGCGCATCGGACTGGCGACGGCGCCGACGAACGCCGACATGGTTTATGCCATCATTGAATCTGTCGACCGGAAGGGCGGCATCTTTCGCTCTACCGACTTCGGCGAGACTTGGGAGAAGCGAAACGACTTCGATTCGCAAGCCCAATATTACGCACACATCGTCGTCGACCCGGCGAACAGCGAACGGCTCTATGTGATGAACGTGTTCATCATGGTGTCGGATGACGGCGCCAAGACGCTGCGCCCGCTCGGCGAACGCTGGAAGCACGTGGACAGCCACTGCATCTGGATCGATCCCAAGAACCCCAGCTTCTATCGTGTCGGTTGCGATGGAGGCGTCTATGAGAGCTTCGACCGCGGCGCCAATTGGAGTTTCATCGCCAACCTGCCGATCACCCAGTTCTACGACATCACCGTTGACAATGCGGCTCCGTTCTACAGCGTCTACGGCGGCACCCAGGACAACTTCACGCTAGGCGGCCCGGCACGAACCAGAAGTGTCAGCGGCATCACGAACGCCGACTGGTTCGTCACACTCGGCGGGGACGGGTTCCATTGCAAGGTTGACCCGACCGATCCGAACATTATCTACTGCGAGTATCAATACGCAGGGCTTACCCGCTTCGACCGCCGGACGGGCGAAAGCGTCGGCATCCAGCCACAAGCCGGCAAAGGTGAACCACCGCTTCGCTGGAACTGGGATTCGCCACTCATCATCAGTCCGCACTCGCACACCCGGCTTTATTTCGCAGCCAACAAGCTGTTCCGCAGCGACGACCGCGGTAATTCGTGGAAGGCGATCAGCGGCGACCTCACTCGTCAAATCGACCGCGACAAGCTTCCGATCATGGGAAAAGTCTGGCACGCCGATGCCGTATCGAAGCACGTTTCCACATCGCTCTATGGCAACATCGTAGCGTTGACTGAATCGCCCAAGAAAGAGGGTTTGATTTACGTCGGCACCGACGATGGCTTGATCCACGTCACCGAGAATGATGGCCAGGAGTGGCGGAAGATCGAGCAGTTCCCCGGCGTACCGGAAAAGACGTATGTTAGCCGCCTACTGGCATCGCAGCATGACGCCACCACCATCTACGCTTCCTTCGACCATCACAAGAACGCGGATTTTGCTCCATACCTTTTGAAAAGCCCGGATGCCGGCAAGACATGGACGCCGATCATGGGCAATCTTCCCGCCAACGGTCCCGTTCTGGCGATCGCGGAGGATCACGAGAATCCTGACCTGCTCTTCGTCGGCACCGAATTCGGTTTGTTCGTAACACTCGACGGAGGGAAGAAGTGGATCCGCATGAAGAATGGATTACCCACCATTGCTGTCCGCGACCTCGCCATCCAGAAACGCGAGAACGATTTGGTCGTCGGCACGTTTGGCCGCGGCATGTACGTGTTGGACGACTACACACCGCTGCGGCGATTCAATGCGGAAACGTTGGCGAAGGACTCCGCACTTTTTCCGGTGAAGAACGCACTGCTCTACATTCCGTCGCGACCGTACGGCCTGCCGGACAAAGGATTTCAGGGCGCGGCGTTCTACACCGCGCCGAACCCACCGTTCGGAGCGACGTTCACTTATTATCTGAAGGACGAAATCAAGACGAAGAAACAAACGCGACGTGACAACGAAAAGAAACCCGGAGCCGCCTATCCGACCAAGGATCAGCTCCGTGCCGAAACGGAAGAAGAAGAACCGACTATCTTGATTGACGTGATGGACTCAGCGGGTACGGTGATTCGAACGCTGCGCGGCCCCGTGACGAAGGGGTTGCATCGGGTGAACTGGGCCTGCGCGAGCCGGCCGTATCCCTGCCTCGACCCAGATCGCCGGACAGCGACTTAGACGAGTTGTTCGGTCCCGAACGTGGCGGCCCGTTGGTCATGCCTGGCGCCTATCAAGTGAAGATTTCGAAGCGAGTGGACGGCAAGACGACTTCGCTCATCGGGCCGGAGAAATTCGAAGTGGTCATCGAAGGCGCGGACACGATGATCCTCGCCGACCGAAAGACGCTCGGCGAATTTCAGCAAAAGGTCGCCAAACTTCAGCGAGCGGTTTCCGGCGCTCTCGAAGCGGCGAATAATGTCACTACCCGTCTCGATCAAATCAAACGTGCGCTCGATCACACACCTGCCGTCGAGAGCAAATGGAAAGATCTCGCCCGAGAGCTGGAGAAACGCAATCGAGACATCCTGCGCGTTGCGTGGCGATGTGGCGCTACGAGCGCGGAACGAGAATACGCCGGACTCGATTTCAGAAAGAGTCTCAACCATCGTTAGCAACCAGCGCTACTCCCTCGCGGTTCCCACGAAAACGGATCAGGATGGCTATCGGATTGCCGGCGAAGAATTCGGCGAGGAACTGAAGAAACTGCGGACGCTCATCGACGGTGATCTCAAACGTCTGGAAGAGGCGCTGGACCTGGTCGGCGCGCCGTGGACACCGGGTCGGTTGCCGGATTGGAAGGAAAAATAACGAGACCGGTTTATTGAGAGTGAGCTCACTCGCCGACGTAACATTCCGCGCTTTTTGTTTGACATGGTGACCCCGCGACCGGAAAATCGCCGTCAATAGCGAAGACTCGGTCGTGGGTCAGTTTCCTCGCTCACGCTTCGGGTTGGTATGAATTACACTAACCCGAAGCGTGAGGGAGGATGCGAGAAGGTCACCGTGTCAATTGATACGTTCGGAGGTTGTCGAATGGCTCACAATCACCATTGGCTCAATCGTACGCGCTTGAATGTCCATCTCCTTGAAAGTCGGATACAGCCCGGTTCGTGGTTCACGACCGGCCTCGTCGAGACGGGCCTGTTGTCGCAGGACCGTGAGCCCGGACTCGGCGCAGGCCTCCGCGCGCTCGGCGCGGGTGTCCCACAGCTCGGCGCGGGTCTCCTGACCCCGCCGCAGGACCGACCGCAGGTCTCCTTTACGCAACAGGAGACGTTCGGTCAGTCGCCGTGGCACGGTCACGAGACCGTGCCCCAACTGCAGCCCGCGTCGACACTGGACACGATGGCTCACCCTGACCAGCTACTCCAAGCGGCGCTGTTCGCAGACGCTGCCCTGGCAGATCCTCTGGGCGCCAGCCCGCGCTCGCGGCCGGTGCGCCAGCGTACTGACAACGGCGTGGTGACCCGCCGCGGTGAGAGCGTTGATGCCTCGGCTTTGACTACGACCGCTTCCACCCACAGCCGTGCCCTCGCCCGTGCTTCGGTGGTGCGGTCGGAAGCTGGACCGCCGGCGGTTCCCCTCGGGCTGGGGACGGACAGTCACACGAGCGCTGAGAGCACCGTATCCGAGACACAGAAGCAAACGATCGCCGAGAACTACGGCGGGTTGCCGTTGAGCTTCGAGCAGAATGTCGGCCAGTTTGACGATCGCGTCGATTTCGTCACCCGCACCGGCGGCATGACGACGTTCTTGACGGCGACCGCGGCTGTATTTGCGGTGCAGAACTCAGAATCCGGAAGTCAGAATCCGGAATCAGCAGACTGGCGAGCGGGGCGTCTTAACGCCCTGGACGCGAGTCTTCAGGGCGTTGACACGCCCCGCTCGCCCGTGATTGCGGTATACATGGAGATCGTCGGCGCCAATCCAGCCGGGCGAGCGGCGGGTGTTAACTCGCTGCCCGGCATCGTCAACTACTTCATCGGCAACGATCCGTCGCAATGGCATGCCAGCATCGCCACCTTCGGCCGTGTGGAATACCAGGACGTTTATCCCGGAATCGATCTGGTGTACTACGGCAACAACGGCGCGTTGGAGTACGACTTCATCGTGGCGCCGGGGGCCGACCCGAATGTGATCGCGCTGAATTTCGCCGGCGCCGATGGCGTGGAGGTCGATCCGCAAGGCAATCTGGTGTTGCACACGGCGGCGGGTGATGTGGTGCAGCAGAAGCCGTTGACGTATCAGCAACAAGTCGGCAACCGACAGGAAATCGCGAGCCGGTATGTGCTGGATGGGACGGGCGTGCGCTTCGAAGTCGGCGCCTACGACTCGACGCAGCCGTTGGTGATCGATCCGCTGGTGCTGGGCTACTCAACATATTTCGTCGGAGGCACAGGGCTAGCCGTCGACTCCGCCGGCAACGCCTACGTCATTGGAGGTGCCAGTTCCACCGACTTCCCGGCGACGGCGGGCGCCTTCGACACGACCTACAACGGGGGTTTCGACACCACTGTTGCGAAGCTCAACGCCACCGGGTCCGCCCTCGTCTACGCCACCTACCTCGGCGGATCCGCTCTTGATGCTCCAAGCGGCATAGCCGTCGACTCCGTCGGCAACGCCTACATCAGCGGGGATTCTAAGTCGACCGACTTCCCGACGACGGCCGGCGCCTTCGACACAAGTCATAATGGTGACCGCGACGTCTTCATCACAAAGCTCAACGCCGCCGGCTCTGCGCTCGACTACTCTACGTACCTCGGAGGGGGCGGCACCGAGTTCGCGAATGGCGGCATCGCTCTAGATTCCTCAGGCAACGCCTACGTCAGCGGCTTTACTAATTCGGGTATCCCGACGACGGCCGGCGCCTTCGACACCACCTATAACGGTGGGCCCAACGATGCTTTCGTCACGAAGGTGAATGCTGCGGGGTCCGCCCTCGTCTACTCCACGTACCTCGGGGGATCTGGCGACGACCTCGGCAAAGGGATAGCCGTGGATTCCGCCGGGAACGCTTACGCTAGCGGATCAACTGGGGGTAGCTTTCCGACGACGGCGGGCGCCTTCGACACGAGCCCCAATGGGGGCAGTACCGATGCCTTCGTCACGAAGCTGAACGCCGCCGGGTCGGCGCTCGTCTACTCTACCTACCTCGGCGGATTTAGCAGCGACGACGCTAGCGTAATAGCCGTGGATTCCGCCGGAAACGCCTACGTCAGCGGGGATACTTTTGACTTCCCGACCACGGCAGGCGCCTTCGACACGAGCTACAACGGGGGCTTCGGCGATTCCTTTGTTACGAAGCTCAACTCCGCCGGGTCGGCGCTCGTTTATTCCACCTATCTCGGTGGAAACGGCGAAGACGAGACTTTCGGGATAGCCGTGGACGCCGCCGGTCACGCCCATGTTGTCGGGCGTACTCTTTCGAACAACTTCCCGACGACAGCGTGTGCCTTCGACGTTAGCTATAACGGGAGCGAGGATGCCTTCGTCACGAAGCTCAGCGCAACCGGCGCCGCACTCGTCGATTCCACCTACCTCGGCGGATCCAGCTTCGATAAAGCTTACGGGATCGCCATGGACGCTATCGCCAACACCTTCGTCAGCGGTTCAACTAGTTCGAGCAACTTCCCGACGACGGCGGGTGCCTTTGACACGATCTACGATGGATCCGGAACCGGCTTCGTAACTAAGTTCGGCAAGCGCGCATGCCGGGCCCCCGTACAACCGAGTCCAGTGGTGCCCGTACCGTGAAAATGACCCCGCCGGAGGACCGACCGCAGGTATCCCTCACGCAACAGGAGACCTTCGGTCGGTCCACGGGGCACGGTCAGGAGACCGTGCCCCAACACCCGTGACCGTGCCCAACAGCTGACGGTGATTGCCGTCACAGCCGCTCCGCCAAAGCGTACACTTCCTCCGCATCCAACACCTGGTCGTTGCTCTCGAACAAGCGCGCGATGGCGGCTTTGTGAATCTTCATCTTGGTGTCGCCGACGCCGACCGCGCCGTAACAAATGACGGCGTCGTGATCCGAAGCCTTGTCGGTGACTTCCACGCCTTCGATGCCGAGCGGTGGCACGGCATTCAAGTCGATGCCTACGCGAAGATCGGGGCACCGTGCTCGAACATCGGCGGGCAGCAGAACGGCGCCGGCGGCGCCGGCAGCGACCACGAGCGCCTGGCCCTGTAAGGCGTCCGTCAGTTCCTCGGCAGTTCCCGTGGCGAACGGTTCAAGCCGGGCGTTCGCAACCTTTTCTCGAATGGCGTGGCAGACGGCTTCGGCGCGGGAGCGCTGACGGGAGCCGACGCGCACCGATGTTCCCTGCCGCGCGAGGAGTCGAACCACGCGCTGCCCAACGGGCCCCGTGCCGCCCAGCACCACGGCCGGAACATTCGGCAGATCGAGGTGGCGCCCTGCCGCACGAACCGCGGCGGCTGCCGTCGTGTTGGCGCCATTTGCGTCGAGGAGGACCGAAACGCGGAGTCCGAATTGTGGGATCAGGTGTCGCTTGACTTCTTCCAAAAGGCGTTCGCCGACGGATACGTCGCTGCCCCCGATGAAGATGGCGGTGTGCTTCAGATCTTTCGGGCCGCGCGTGAAGATCGCGCCGTGAACCAGGTCGCGCACCTGTTCGACCTTCACGGCGCCGTAACTCAACACCTCATCCGCCCCGGCGTCGAAAGCGACAATCCGGTCAAAGCTGCTTGGTTGCGGATCGCTGTCGAGCTGGATCAGGATCGTGCGCTTGTCGGCCATCGGCAACAGCTACTTCGGCGAAAACGGGTGCTTGGCCTTTTCTTTCTTGTCGAGAATCTCGTCGATCTTCGGCTCGCCGCGCATGGCCCGTTGAATGGCCAGCTTCGTCGCCTCGTAGTTGTAATCGTAAATCTTCACGTCGTCCTTTGCCGTCGGCGCGATGAATACGCCGCAGACGATGACGAGATGCTCGGCCTGATCTTTCGGAATGACGCTGCCAACGGAATCGGCGACGGCCTTGGCGACCGCCTTCTGCGCTGGACCGAACATTTGTAGCGCCTGTCTCATGTCCTTGATGGTCACCTTCGTGATTAGGACGGTGGCCGGTTTGCATGGGAGGTTGGGTTCGAGGACCGCTAGCAAGTTCGAATGGCCCTGACTCTGATGGGCCAAAGCCGTTGCGAATGCCGTTCCCACGGGACCGTCCTTCGACCCGATCAGCAAATTGATATGGGCCACTTCGTCGCCGCCACCCGCCAGAGCTTCGCCAACGTACATAGACATAGGGTGTTTCTCCTGCATCTGCATTTAGCCGACCGACTGACGCGCCGCGCAGCCTCAGTGGCTAAATGGACCTGCATAAATGTTGAATGGAGTGAGTATACGAAAAATAGTCATCGGTGTGTCGGCCATCGACACGGGAGACTAGTGAGTTTAGGCAAGGCGGCTGGGCTGGTCATGCTGCGATTGCATTTCCTCGTTGGGCGGTTATAGTCGCTGTGTTCTACCGACTTACGTCGCGGGTAGCAAGGACGCTCTATGAACGGCACGCTCCCATTTCCCGATTCACCGCGCGGAAGGTGCGACGACGAACGAATCACCCATGCTCGCGAGATCATTCGAGCCGAGGCCGCTGCCCTTGATCAATTGGCCGCACGACTCGACGGCACATTTCTTGATGCGGTCGACTTGATCTTTCAATGCCGAGGCCGAGTCGCGGTGACGGGAACCGGGAAGTCCGCCGATGTCGGACAGAAGATTGCCGGCACGCTCAATTCCACGGGGACGCGCTCCTACTTTCTCGATCCAACACGGGCGGTGCATGGCGACTTGGGAATGGTGCACCCGGACGATGTGGCCGTCGTGTTGTCGTACAGCGGCGAGAGCGAAGAGATCGTGCGTTTGATTCGCCCGCTCAAGCGCTGCACGCGGGCTGTGATCGCCCTGACCGGCAATCGACAAAGCACGCTGGCGAAGCAAGCCGCGGTGGTGCTGCTCATTGGCCCGTTGGCCGAGGCGTGCCCTCTCGGTTTGGCGCCAAGCACCAGTACGACTTTGACGATTGCCCTCGGCGACGCCCTGGCATTCGTGCTCAGCCGGATGCGAAACTTCACCCACGAGGATTTCGCACGCTTTCACCCAGCGGGCAGTCTGGGCCGAAAGTTGTTACGGGTAGATGCAGTGATGCGGCGTGGGGCGGCATTACGTGTGGCAGGGTGCGAAGACACCGTGCGCGCGGTTTTCGCTCAGGCATGCCGGGCTGGCCGGCGCACCGGCGCCGTCATGTTGACGGACGTCGCCGGCACATTGTGTGGGCTATTTACCGACAGCGATCTCGCGCGGCTTATTGAACAACGACGGGATGATTCGCTCGATCGTCCCATCCGCGAGGTCATGACGGCCAATCCGCATACCGTTTCACCGGATTCGCCCGTGGTCGACGCCGTCGAACTTCTGCAGCGACACAAGATCAGCGAGCTTCCAGTGGTTGACTCGACCGGCAAGCCCATCGGATTGATCGACATTACCGACGTCATTGCCTTTCTGCCGGCCGATGATGCGGATCGGAGGGCACGAGTGGCGTGAAAACCCTCGCCGAACGATGCAGAGCGATCGAGCTATTGGTGTTAGATGTCGACGGTGTACTGACCGACGGACGAATCATCTACACGGACGACGGAACCGAAACGAAGGAATTCCACGTCCGAGACGGTTCAGGCATGAAGGCGTGGCGCTCCCTCGGCAAGCAGACGGTCATCATCACCGGTCGACGATCGAAGGCCGTCGAACGTCGCGCGGCGGAACTGGGAATTGTGCAACTTCACCAAGGCGTTGACGACAAACGCGCCGTGTACCTGAGCGTGTTGACGACAGGAGGCTGGAAGCCGGAACAAGCATGTTGCATCGGCGACGATTTTACCGATCTGTCGCTGCTGAAGAATTGCGGGTTGGCCGTCGCGGTTGCCGACGCTTGCCCGGAGGCGCGAAAGGTTGCCCAGTTCGTTACACAACAACCGGGCGGCCGTGGCGCGGTTCGAGAAACCATCGAGTTGATCCTGCGATGCCAGGGAAAATGGTCGAGCCTTGTTGAAAACGCCGAGCCGGCGAAATAGCGGGAACAAGGGGCGGGGCCGTGTGGACATCCAAGCGCGTTCTGTTGTTACTGGCCGGGTTCGCGCTCTTCGTCTTCAGTTATCAAGTTTACTCCAATGTGCTCGGTCTCGGCGGCATCGACGGGCTCACGCCTCTACCGGAAGCCTTTTGGCCGCCGAGCGGTGACGCGCGGGTGCCAGTAGCACCCATTAAACCACGGATCAATTTCGCGCGAATCAAGCTCACTCAGGCTTTTGGCGAAGGAAGCCCGGAACTGGATCGGCTTATCATGCTCGACATGCCGGCGCGCGGCCTTGTCATTGCCGTTGACGACATCAAAATCATGCCCGCGCCCAACAACGACTGGGTTTTGCTGGCGCCCTTCAGTATCGCCATCATGAAGGCTTCGCCCGATGGCGAACCGCCGGAAATCAACAGCGTCCGCTGCAAGGAAGCGTACTTACGCCTCGATCAGCCGATCAAATCACAAGCCGAGCTAAGCAAGTGCAAGATCATCGGCGGCGAGCTTCGTGACGACGTGCGTCTCGTCAATAATCGCGGCACCATTCAGTCGACCGATGATCTTGAAATGTTCACCCACGGCCGAGTGCACTACGAAGAGGCACGTCGGCTCATTTGGACTTCCGATCCGGTGAAGCTCATCGACCATCAGGCCAAACCGGAACCGACGACCGTTTCGGCCAATCGCATGGACGTGTTCCTGGCCGCCGATAAGGAAGCTGCGGACCAATCGAATCCCACCAAGAAATCGGGACGAATCAAACAGCCGGACGTCGATCGCGTCGAGCTAAGCTCCAACGTTCGCATGGACCATTGGATCGAAGGCGGGGCCGGCTTCTTGATGTCGAACAAACCCGAAACGAAACCGCAACCCGGTACGGCAAAGCCGCCATCGGAACGCGCCAAGCTCATTGTCACCACGGACGGCAAGTTTAGTTACGACCTTCAAGCCAACAAGGCGACGTTCGACATTCCCTCTCGGCCGGGGACGCCGGAAATTGTCCGCGTAGTCCGTGAAGTCGAGAACGCGAAAGGGAAACGTGACCAACTCGAGTGCGATCAGCTAACCCTGGAATTCCGCCGTAAGACGAACACCGTTGAGAAGGCGGAAAGTGAAAAGACCGCCACGAATCGCACCACGCCCAATCTTGAAATTGTCAGCGCTCAAGCGACCGGCAAGTCGGTGGTGTTGACTTCGGATGCAGAGTCGCTCGCCGTCTACGGCACGGAATTGCTCTACGAAGCGGCCAAGAAAACCACCGTCATTAAAGGCAGTCCGCGCACCGTAGCAATGAAGGACGGCAACGAGATCTTTGCCCGCGAATTCTGGCTAACCACGAGCGACAAGCAGGAAGCGGCCCATGCCATCGCCATCGGCCCTGGCGAAGTATCCATGCTGGACCATGCCGACAATCGCGTGGCACGCACCTTCAAGGCTTACTGGAAAGACAAACTGGATTATCACAAGGAAGGCGCGTACGACTGCTTGATCCTCACCGGCGATGCATCGTTCGAAGATCCCGTAGTTCGGCAGTCGATGCGCGGATCGATTGAAGGTCTGGCTTGCCCCGAAGTCTCCAGACGCGAGGGACGACAAAGGCGCGCGCCAAGTTCGGCCGCACCATCTCGAAGCCAAGGGACGTGTGGTCGCCAAGTCGGACGATCTGCACATTAAGGAACCGACCGATTACCTGGTGATTTGGTTCCAAGACCTCCCCGCGAAGGTCGAGTTGTTCCCTCCGGTCTCAGAGGATACGGCGCGCGCCACACCTGAAACGCCCACGCGGACTGAGGTTCGTGAAACTCGTGACACGAATGACCCGGGCAAGGCGAAGAAACCGCTCTCTTTGAGCGCCCGTTCCGTCGAAGTGCACGTTCTACGCGCCGGGAACAAACACGAACTCGAACGTCTCTGGTGCGAAGGCTCTGTCCACGTTCATCAGGATTCCGACGCGAAGGACGACAAGGGGACCGACATTCGCGGCGACACGCTGCAATTGAATCATTCGCCCGACGGCGGCATTCTCGTCGTTAGCTCCCATTCGACCGAAAGTTCGTTAGCTCGCGTGCAGTTCAACAAACTCACAATCATGGGCCCCGAAGTGAACATCGACCAGCGCAGCAACCGCGCTCTGGTAAACGGCGAAGGCGCCATGCAAATGCTGACGGATACCAATTTCGACGGCGTGAAACTGCCGAAGCCGACCGAGATGACGATAAATTGGAAAGAGAAAATGGATTTTGACGGCCTCGGCGCCCATTTCACCGGCGGCGTGCAAGCCACTCAGGAACACTCCCGGCTCTTGTGCATGGAAATGCGCGTGAACTTTGACCGCCCAGTGTCACTAAAGGGCGGCAACAAAGGCGGACCATCTCCAAAGGTCGACATTCTCTTGTGCGACAAAGACGTCTTCATTGAAGAGGAGATGTGGCAAGGTCCAAGCGCATTGGCTATCGTCGCCTGGCCGCGCCTGGCGTGAGTTTGGACAACACGAACAAGTCGGCGGACATTCCGGGGCCGGGCGTCGTGCGCTTGTTTCAGTTGGGCTCGGTCAACGACGGGCTGAAGCCCGCCGGCACGGCAAACGCGAAGCCGACGACGACCAGCGGGGCTTCCAACAACCCGCGGCAGGAGTACACGATTACGCATGTGACGTTTCGTGATCGCATGAACGCGAAGCAGCGAGAAGACCGAACCGTCACGTTTTGGGGCGATGTGCATGCGGTCCACGTCCCCGCGGAAAAGGCGGAAATGGAAATCGATCTCGACAAGCTTCCACCGGGATGCCTCTACATTCATTGCAACAAGCTCCAAGTGTTAAGCCATCGCCAAGTCGACGGCCGGACCACACAAGAAATGGTCGCGGAAGGAACGGTTGACGTGAAAGCCAACGAGTTCCGCGCTCAAGCCGAGTCGGTGAAGTACGACGAAGTCCAGGACCGCATCATTTTCGAAGGCGGCGAAGGCGGCGAGGCACGGCTCTACCAGACCGCCGGCAAGGGCGAGAAACCCCGCACCATGAAAGCGAAGAAGATCATCTATTGGCGAAAGACGAATGACTTCCGCGGTGAAGGCGTTAGCGGTCTGCAATCACAATAGACCTCACGCCCCTACGTAAATCCCTCCGACGAGGTCAGGCGGTATTCCTTCGAACAAGGCCGGCGGCACGATGCCGCTGGAGTCCGCTTTCACCACGCGATAATGCGGAGCGCCGACCGATGCGCCGGTTAGGACTTCCACGCGGTTGTCGCCGTCGAAGTCAGCCGCGCCGACACGCGCGCCTACATTGAAGTTGAGCCCGTACGCAAAGAACTCGTCGAGCATTACCGCCGTGCCGCTCGTTGCGAGGTTCTGCCCGCTGTAAATTCGGACGTGTGGATTGCCCACGGAAGCTCCCGAAATGACTTCCGCGAAGCCATCGCCATCGGTGTCACCCACAGCGATAGCAGCGCCGACGTTGAACTGCAACGCATACGGGAACCACTGCGCCATCAGGCTGGCGTCGGGGTTAAAATCGTTGAACGTGCCGGTGGCCATGGCTTGTCCTCGATAGACTTTCACGTGCGGATTGCCCACTGTCGCGCCCGTGACGACCTCGGCGAAGCCGTCGTTGTTCACGTCGCCAACGCTGACATAGGCGCCGACGTTGAACTGCAACGCATACGGGAAAAACGACGCGTAGAGGCTTGTTCCGAAGTTGAATGTCCCATTGGCAATGGCGTCCCCGCGATGGACCTTCACGTGAGGATTGCCAACGGTGGCGCCGGTAATGACCTCAGCGAAACCGTCGCCGTTCACATCACCGACGGCAACATTGGACCCGACGTTGAACTGCAACGCATACGGGAACCACTGAGCAAGCAAGCTTGCATCGGGGTTTGCCGGGTTGAAACTTCCCGTGGCAAACGCCTTACCGTCATACACCTTGACGTGCGGGTTGCCGACCGTGGCGGCCGCCACCAGATCGAAGTAACCGTCGCCGTTTACGTCGCCGGTTGCAACCGCCACTCCGTCAACAAAACCAGGCCCAAACGGCTGGAAGTTAGCGGCTAAGGTGTCATTTGGATTGGAGAGGCGCACTCGTCCCGCGCGCCGCCCACGGCAAAGAACGATATCGCCTCGATCGTCTGGTTCACCGATGGCGACAGGCTTGCGAGGAAGTTGTTGTTTCCGTCGTATTGGGCGCTCAATGCGTGCGTTCCGACCTTGAGCGTGGATACCTGAAGCGTCGCCGTGTTGCCGACCAGATTGGCGGCGCCGATCAGTTGGCCATCGCTGAAGAAACTCACCGTCCCCGCCGGGGAAAATGCGCCGCTCAAGTCGGGAGTGACAGTTGCCGTCAGTATAACCGTTTGATCGACCTTGACCTTATTGGGCGCATTGAGAACCACGGCCGACGTTCCAACTGGGTTAACGTGCAGATTGCCCGGGGAGGAAATCCCGTCGGCATACGTGGCGTCCCCGTTGTAGACCGCGGTGATCGAATGCGCGCCGCCGGGAATCGTCGCAACATTGATGCTCGCAACACCGGCGCTAAGAGTTGCGGTGCCCAGTTGATTCGTGCCGTCATAGAAGAACGTCACGGTGCCGGTCGGCGTCGGACCGGCGCCGCTTACCGTCGCGCTCAAGGTCACCGTCTGATTGACGAACGCAAAGGCCGGGTCAATGCCGACAACGGTCACACTGGAAGCCAACACACTCTGCGAAAAGGCAGGCGATGTGCTGGAATTGAGCGTGTAATCGCCCTCGGCGAATCCCTGATAGTTGGCCGTGATGCTATGAACACCCGGCGATAGAGTCGCCGGCAGGTTCGCGACTCCGTTGATGAGGGGCGCCGTACCAATCACATTTCCGCCATCGAAGAATGCGACCGTGCCGGTCGGCGTATTCGAAAAGGCCGCCACTCCTTGCACCGTCGCCGTCAAAGTAATCTGCTCATTTTCTGAGGACGGATTGTCGTTGCTCGAGACCGTGGTCGCGGTGGCCGGTGGCTGATGCTCGTAGGCGCCGATGTCGGTGATGCCGTTCACCATGCGCTGAAAGCCGCGTTGGTCGGTCGCAGGCGCGCCGGAGTTCGTGCCTGCGTCAATTGCCGGGCTACCGGGAAGGATCGCTACCGATAGCGTCGGACTTCCATTGAATTGAAGAGCTCCAAGCAGCGGATTAATCGGAGTCACGGAGGTTCCAACCTGGTTGCCGCCTTGCGTGTTCACCAGGCCTGAGCTTCCGTCGCCGTTGCCGATGAGATTAAACGTGGAGGCCGTTGCCGCACCCGAGACATCGGCCGCCGAATCGGCTGAGTTAACGGCGACGATGGTATTGGTTAGCTTGAGCGACCCGTTGCCCGAATTGACGAAAATGCCGCCGCCCTGCGTGGCGCCGTTGCCGGCCACGGTGCAGTTGAAAAGGGTAAGCGACCCGAAAGTCGCCATGCCGCCGCCGTTGCCCGGAGATTGATTGCCGGCAATCACCGTGTTGATGAAGTTGGCCGTGTTTGCGCTGTGGACGCCGGCCCCTGCACCGCCGCCCGCCGTGATGTTCGACAGCACCAGGCTATTCGTTACGGTCAGGAGTCCGGTGTTCATGATGCCGCCGCCGGTTCCTGGATTGATATCGGTTCCGGCCTGATTGCCGGTGATCTGGCTGTTGTGGATCGTCAACGTGCCGCCGTTGTAGATGCCGCCGCCGCCGGCCACTGCCGTGCTGCTCGTGACCACCACGTTATCCAGCGAGAGCGTCCCGAAATTCAGAATGCCGCCGCCCTGAAACGCGGCCGACCCGTCAACGATGGAGATATCTTTGATGGCAACATTAAGGCTGGCGCTGGAGATGCCAAAAACAGTCGACGCATCGTTGCCGCTCACGCCGATCACGTCGGTCCCGGGGCCGTCGATGGTGACGTTCTTGACGATGTTAAGCTGACCGGTACTCAGGACAATCGTTCCGGAAAGCCCAGGAGCAAAGTCAATCTGTCCGTTTGCCGGCGTGGAGACCAGCGCATTGCGCAGCGAGCCCAGCCCGCTGTCATTCAGGTTCGTGACTGTTGTCGGTAGGAATTGATCTTCGAGCGCTTCCAGCCGGAGACGCCAGAACCAACGACGGGAGAAATCCATGCACGTGCTCCTTCAAGATCCGACCGCATGCCGGATCAAACCAGGATTGCAAAACCAGGCGCGCCGCGTTGCGTGCGTAGGGAGTGGGACAACCGAGACCGCGAAAGCGGCATCAAGATTTACCTCTTCTTGTTTTTCGTCCGTATGTCCCCGTTCCCGGGACACCAGACCAGAGACATGGCGAGTCGGCCTCGCCACGTCCGAAAGGGCTAGTGATTGAATCTTATCCGTGCAGGCAAGCGGGAATCAACAAAAAAACCGCCTATTTGCCGGACAATTCTGACATGTAAACGTCTCTCATAGTTTCACGTTTTGACCTAAGTCATAGGGAATTCGCCTTATACGACTTCGGGCAACTAGGGCGATCTATGCGCGATCGTCGGGATCCGTCCATTAACCACCATTAGTTATGGTGGTTTGCACTTCATGGCACGCCCATGCACTAACGTCGCTTCTGCCATTACCCACCAGCGTAATGGTCGAATGCGCCTTGTTGCACTTCGGTGCACGATGCGCTGACGGTCGCGCCCGTGGTGACAAATCGCGAGCATGTCGCACACTTCGGTGGAGGGATCTCTGGCGGCGGTCGACCGGACTGGCCGCTCACTCCGCTCGAAGACTCGCTGCGTGCGCGGCTCGGACAGACGAACCTCGCGCGCCTACGCCGCGCATCATGCCACACTGTCACGCTTTCATGCAAGCGCCGATCTGTGACAAATTTCAAGAAATGAAAAAAACCGGCGAGCCGAGACGCGTTAGCGTCCGGAGATTCGTGCCACAACCCGAGCGCTGACGCACCGCGGCTCGCTCATTTCCGCAGACGTGCCAGATGGACGCGTGCCACATCGCCCATGTATTCTGGAATCGTGAACTCCTCGGCGGCTTTCGTTATATGCTCCAGCGTCTTTTCTTTGTTTCCCAACGACTCGTAGTACAGGCCGAGGTACAAATGCGCGTAGAAGAGCCGTTGGTTTCGCTCCGCGGCCGGCGGGGCGCCGTCGTTTGCCGCCGTGAGAACATCTTCAGGCTTGGCCTCGCCTTTGAAGAGGCCGTAGATTGTCATCAGCGGTATGCGACGGTCTCGGCCGATCTTCAATAATGATTCACGGGCCTTTTCCGGACTCGAAACGCGGGCCAAGCAGAGATAATGCCAGACGGCGTTTTCGACGTCGTTCGTGTCTTTCTGCTCGTAGGCCTTGAATTGCTTCCAACCTTCGTCAAACCGGCCGGCGTAGTAGTACGAAATGCCGCGCTGCCAATGACCTGCCATCTGGTCGGGCCGAAGTTCGATGAACTTGTCGAAGTCCGTGATCGACTCGTTGATGTGGCCGAGTTTGAAATGCTCGCTGCCTCGACGCTGGTACGCATCCGCGAATTTCGGATCGAGGCTGATGGCCTTGGTGAAATCCTCGATGGCCTCGGTCCGCTTCCGTAACGCGGCGTGTGCTGTTCCACGCGCGTGATGGGCAGCGGCGTTGGTCGGCTCCGCCGCGACTGCTTGATTGGCAAACTTAAGCGCGTCGGCATATTGACGCTGTGCCATCGCGTCGGCGAACTGCTTCATCACGTCGACCGTCGGCAAGACGATGCCGCAGACGACGGAAATGACCAGTTCCGACAGGCCGTTAGTTGACATGGGCGCCTCCGCGCACCTTAGTTCATGTAAATCGTGTAGCAACCTCCCCAACAGAACTTGAAGCCCCAACGATATTCAACGTCGGAGAACCCCGTAGCCGTGGCGCTAAATCCCTTTGTGTTGCTGTACTTGACGCACGCTTCGGTGCTGGTGGTGGCGGTGCCGAAGATTTCGGCCCCCACTTCATAGTTGAACCAACCGTATCCAATACCGACGTTGACGCCGCCTGAGAGCTTCCCTTGGACTTCGAACTTGGCGCAGGCGCTGATCTCGAAGTCTTTCTTGCCGGCGCACACGTCCGTCTTTGCGGCGCCCGCGATCTTGCCGGCCGCCGAGCCGGTCAGCTTGGCGCCCGCATAGCCAAAGATCTCGAAGCCGAACTCCTTCTCCTGAATCGCGACTCCGAGCCCGCCGAATATCTCGGCGGCCGCCGTGGCTTCCAACTTGACTTCCGTGTCTTCAATCTGCCGGCCGTCCGGGCAGCACTTGTCACACACGGTCGTAAAGAGTCCACCTTCAATCTTGAGCTGGTAACCGACAAAGAGCCAGCCGAGTTGCTTGGCGCCCTTGATGTCCTTGGCAATCGGAGTCCGCGAGCCTTCGAGGCACTTCAGTCCGAAGCCATCCACGAAGTTGACCGGATTGGACTTCTCGTACTGATAGAGATTTAGTCCATCGACGTAACCGATCGGGTCTTGCTGCAACCAGCGTCCCAGGCTCGATGAATGGTCGCGTCGACGGAAGTGATACAGACCGCTCATTGCGTCGTATCGGCCGCCCTGATGGAGATAGTTCCACTCCACGGCGTTGCTGCCCGGAGTTCCATAGCCAGGATTCAAGAACGTGGCCCGCCCATAGGCGTCATAGACGTACCGTTCAACTACAGCGCCCGAGATGTTCGTCACGGCCGTGACGTTGAAGTTGGCGTCCTGTTGAACGTAGAGCCGTTCGTCCAGCGAAGTGTCGCCGTCGGTGTCGCGGTCACGGAGCACCAACGCGTCCATGTACACCGGACTCCAGACGTATTGAACTGTTGCGCTGGGGCTGTTGTTGACGCGCTCCTCAAGGACCTGCCAGTTGTTCGAGTAGTACAGATCGCGCGGTACACCGTCGTTTTCGCTGATGCGGCGATTGAGCGCGTCATACCGGTAAACCATGGTATTGACGCCCGCGGTTCGGCTGATCAGACGGTCCCACGCGTCGTAAATGTAGGTGCGGCCTGCCTCATCCACCTTCAGGTTGCCGTTGGCATCGTAAGTCAGTGGCGTCACTCCAACCATTGTGACCTGGTTTTGCTTATTGTGGGTGCGGGTTTGGGGCGTGCCATCGGTTGTGAGGGTGGACCAGTTGCCCATCGCATCGAACGTCCAGCTTTGGCTGCGACTTGCCGGACCGGTCAGATCGTTCTTGCTTCCATTAAGTGTGCCGCGCTTGTCCGCAGTCAATCGGTTGAGGTCGTCGTACTTACCGCTTTGGGCCGCACCCAAGTGGTAGAGTTCACTGAAGTCCGTCTTCTCTGTGTTCTCACGGTACATGCGATTATGATCGCGGTCGAATCCGGACTTGAAACGATCCGGGTGGCTGCCATCGCTTTTGCGCCAACGCTGGTCGACAATGCGGCCGAAGCGGTCCAGCCCGGCATATTGGTCGCCGGCTTCGCCGTTCGGCTCAACCCCCTGTTTGATGTAAGTCAGGTCCACAAGGTTTTCCGGGTGCTTGCGCGCGACGACGGTGTCGAGACCGAGGTAGCTGAATTCCTCGCGCACCAGCGCGCCTTCCGAAATCGAAGTCAGCCGGCTAATGCTGTTGTCGAGGGTAGTCGTATAGTTGTAAGTGAGCACCTTGCCGTTCGGGTAGGTCATGCCCGTCAGCCGGCTATGGTTCGCTGGACCCAACACGCTATAGGAATACAACACGCTCGGCGTGCCGCCAGTCACGTCGCCGATGTGCGACTGCGACTCCTTGACGAGCTGTCCGAGGCCGTTGTACTCTTGGGTGAGTTGATTGACGGTGCTGCCGCCGGTTGGGGCGCTGAAGCTCGTTTGTTTCGCCGCCCGGCCGGCCGAGTCGTAACTGATCTCCAACCGCCGGACGGTCGTATCAACCCCGGCGCCCAATACCGTCACCGTATCCGCAGTCGGGCGCCCCAAAACGTCATAGCTGTAGGTATGGACGGAGCCGTTGCGGTCCTGCTTGCGAATAACTTGGCCCTTCGTGTTGTACGCGAAACGTTCCTGCTCGCTGGCATCCGGTTGGCCGGTCGTCTTGTGGGGGTACCGGACGGCCGCCAACAGTTCGTTGGAATTGATCGTGCTTCCATCCGAGAGTCGCACGCCGTAGACGTATTGCGTGGTCTGGAATTCGGGGGCGCCGGGCACGTCGGCCGTCCGAGTCACGACGCGATTACTGGCGTCGTAAGTGTAATCGGTGATACGATCGCTCGCAGGGTCGGGAACGCCGTTGACGAAGGCCTCGATGGTCTTTGTCGTGCGGGAAAGCTTGTCATAAAAGTTCTTCGTCTTTTGCCCGCCCGGATCAGTAACCTCGTCGACGCGGCCCGCAGCGTCATACGTGTAGCTAGTGACCAAGACGACATCTGACGCCGAGTCGGGCGTAGAAGGACGCGAATAGTCAGAGTCGCCGGCGGTGCCGACCTCCACCATCGTAGTGAGTCGGTTGGCGGCGTCATAGTAATAGGCAACAAAGCTGTTTCGCGCGTTGGCGACGGACAGGTTGCCGTCGGGATTGTTAGCAGCGTTGTGGAAACGCAACCGGTTTATCGTGAATTCGACGTTGCTGTTTTTGTCGTATTGCGTTTCGATCTGCTCGAAAACGTTGTCGCCGACCACATCGTCGGCATCGGCCAGGCCGCTATCACCGGCCCCGTCCGTGGCATACTTGCGCACGAGTCTCCCGGCGCCGTCGTACACCATCTTCGATACCAACCCGCCGGGCGCTGCCGACTTGACTAGCATGCCGCGCCGGTCGTAGAAATTATTGGTTATCAGGGCAGCGGCAGAAGGGGTGCCGCCCACCACACTGTAGACCCAGGTTTGATACACCCGGCCGCGGTCGTCGTATTTCATCTCCGCTTTCGACTGGCGAAACACACTGCTCGGACGGTCCGGCACGCCGTTCGTGAATGCAATGTTGACATTGTCGCCATCGTACAACTCTTCGATTTCGACTTGGTTGAGGTTGTTGTATTCGAGGTACATGATCGGCCGTTGCGTGGTGAGGCTGAGGTTTTCGTTGGCCTGCACACCGCCTTTGCTGGCGACTCGCCGATTGCGCCAGTCGTAGAAGGACTCGGACACGCGCGGAGCGCCGGTCCCGCCCGGGAACTCGGTTATCTTCGTCAAGTTGCCGTCGCCGATGTTCCCGTCGTCGTATTCCCGCTCTTCCACCTTGATGGGCACCGTGATGTGAAACGGAGTTCCCGACGGTGGAAGCGTGCGTACGTTGACCCATGTACTCACCTGGCGTCCGAGGCCGTCGTAGCGCGTGAGCGTCGCTGTCCCTGTCGGTGTGACTGTGTAGAACCTCCGTCCTTGTTCGTCATAGCTATGGCGAGTCCGGTAGAAATGGGTGCCCCTCGGCGCCCAGTGTCGGATTTGGAGTGTAGCTAAGCCCCGTCAAGGAGAAGTAGCCGTCGATTGAAATCGGTTGCCCGGAAAGATTGCTGTACGTACGCGACAAGGTCTGGACATCGGCCATGTTAATGGTGGGCTGGTTGGCGATGGGCACGCCGTTGCCGTCCACGGTCGGCTGGGTGGATAAGGTCAACGTCTCGGTGTATCCGAAGTCCCAGTCTTCGCGGGTTACTTGCGTCGGACCGGTTGGCCTATCATTCGGGTCATCCCAGCCGGGGTAGGTCCGCACTTCGTGCTTGGTGTCATTGAAGACAAAGTAAGTGGTGTCGAGATTGGGCGCCACACGTTTCGTGGTTCGACCAAGCCCGTCTGGCGTGAGAATGGTAGTCAGATGCTTGGCGCCCGGCAGCGACACCCAGCCGACCGGCTCGTCCGGGACCTGGGTGGTGTCAACATCATCGATCATCTTCATCATGGCGCCGGTCGCGGAGTCGTACTCCCGATAGTGGATATAGCCATCGGCATCCTTGGTCCAATCTCCGTGGCCAAAGGCATTGAAATACGTGAGAGAGCTCTCCGAACCACCGGAGCCGTTTTGCCCAGTCCCGACGATGGGGTAGGTTGTCGACTTACATTCCGGCTGCGTCGAGTTGCTCGGAATGTCGTAGCCGAAGGTCGTCGTTACGGGTTCTGCCCCACCACCAGTAGCGCTCTTGTAAAGCGTGTCCGTTAGCGGCAAAACAACGGTGACGCCGTGTACGGTATCCGTGTGGCTGGTGTAGCTCACGGTACGCTGCTTGACACCGAGGGTATCTGATTCGCCACGGTGCAGCGTCAGCTCTCGGAAATACCCCGCGCCCGTGCCTGTGGTGACATAGCCAGTCCTTTCGATCAACCCGGCGTTATCGGCTATGTACTCCAGTTCGCCGCCGTTGTTGTCGATTAGGCTCAGGTAGTCTTCGTCATAACCAGTTACCGCCGAGGGGTTGGCTTTCATCAAGAGCCGGCCTTCGTTGTCGGCTAGCGTGTCGTACTGATAAAACGTCTTCCATTCTCGGTCGGTGCTTGTCTCGCGGAAGATCTTCAGCATCACCTGTCCATGCGAGCTCGAATAGACAACGTTCTGGTTCCCGTCAGGAAGGGTCTCGGTTGTCCGCATTTGCCAGACGTTGTACCCTGCGGCGACGGCGGGATTAGTGTGGTAATCGAAAGTGAAAGTGCCTCTGCCGTCGCTGCAACTGGAGCAACCTTTGCCCTGAACGGTTTCCTTCGTCACGCGCCGCAAGCTGTCGTACTCGAAGTGCATGTCGGCATAGGGCGCGACCTGGGCGTCCGTCGCCGTCAATGGGTCGCCAATCGCTTGGTCCAGGCGCGCAAAGGACTCGTCGTTAAAGACGTACTTCAGTCCGCCCTCGAAGCCGTTCTGCTGACCGGCTTTGTAGTAGCGGTAATATTTGGTGCCGATCAAACTGGCGGAGCCGTCCTTCACGATGGCGCGTTGCAAGTCCCCATTGTTTCCGTTGGGATCGCTGCCGCCGTAATAGTGGTAATCGACCTGGCGGATCACGGTCCATGGTCCGGAAGTAGTTGGGCCGCGACGCAATTGCACGTTCGACACGCGCCCGCTGGCGTAGGTGTAGAGGAAAGATTCCGTGACGGCCCCGCCGACTGTGGTCGACCGTTGCACTTCCTGAACTCGGCCGGCCCCGTCGCGGTTGATAATCGTCTCGTTGCTCGCCGGGTCAAAGTGTCGTTTGATCTGCCCGCGCTGCGCGACAATGATATCAGCGAAGTCGTCAAACACGAGGCGATTGCCGACCGTGTCTGTCAGGGTAAATTCACCGCTGGAATGCGTGAGCTTCTCTTTGCCGAAGTGTTTAGGGTTATATTGGCCCGCCACAAAGTCGAAATAAAGCGATGTGCTGCCGTTGGTAACCAGGGCCACGGTCCCGCTAGTCCCGACTTCGATTAGGAACGGCATCTGGGTCACCATTTGGCCTGAGCCGTTGGCATGATCTGCGGCGTAGCCCAGGTGATTGCTCCAATTGCGCGTGTGCCCCCACGGCTGCCCGAATCCGTTTGAGTGCAGATCGGTGCTGGCTAACCCAACAATGGTGCCGTCGAAGTACCGAATCGGCCCTTCGGAAGCGCCGCCGTCACCGGAGCAACAGGCGCCGGGCGCATTTTGAACCAGCGTGTTATTGCACGGACCACCACCCCTGCCGCTGCCAACCGCGCCGCAGTCTTCGCCGCTACCCGGCGGCGGGATGGCAGGCGGATCTTGCGGAGGTCCGGAATCGGTCACACCGCCGGCATCGTAGTTAATGATGAGGCTCGTCGCAGGGATGTCAGTACCAACCGGCAGCAAGTCGCCGATGTAATGGCCATCCCGCGGTGGGCCGTCATGGGGCGGATTGCAGTCTAAGCCAAAGCAGACGTCATGACCGGCGCCTGGGTCCGGCGGGTGGTCGTTGATGACGAAGTCGTTCCCGTATTCACCGAGCGACGCAGTTCCCACTTCGGTCTCGCCGCCAGCCCAGACCCTAGTTCCAACCACTGCTACACCGAAGTTACGCATCTCATCGTCGGGAGTGGCGTTGGGATCTGAACTAGCGAAATCGCCAACGGTGCGGGTACCAACTAGGTTGCCTAAGCCGCTCGTGTCGGTCGCATCAAACGCGCCAATGTCGGCTTCCTTGTTAGCGCCACCCGCGAAGTCATCGAACCAACCAACCAAAATCTGTTGCGCGTTTGCGTAGTCGACAGCGGTATCCGAAGCGCCCCAGTCGGTCGCGCTGCCAAAGTAGCAATAGCCATACTGGAAGTTTAGGCCCGTTGCAGTATCCGTCTTCCCCTCAAGAATGACATCATAATTCTGGCCGTCTCCGGCAGATATGCCCGGATTGCCGGCGGGTAACTGCGTGGTGCCGCCGAGATACAGGTCCGCTCCTGTTGGATCCACTTCGATGCCATGCATGCCATTGTCTGTTCCTGGTCCGGTGAGCGTCTCGCAGCCGAGGGTTATTCCGCCACCCCACGGAAGAGTCGCATCGTCGTAGTCGACGGCAAAGTAGAAGGCGTCTGCAATGGAGCCATCACCGAGACGGCCGCCAAAGTAACGGTTCACACCGTCTGAATCCACTGACTTGCCCTGTGTATATACGCCCGAGCCAAAGTTCCAACCGCCGAGAGCGATCGGCGTCAAAGTGCCGTTGAAGTGGAAATCGATGATACTTTCCTCGGTTCCCGATAAGGAGATGTCTACTGTGCCGGTGACGAAGACATCCGAACCCCCTGGCGAAACCGATATCGCTTCGAGACGCCTAACGAAATCGTTTGTCACATCGTAAGTGGTCGCAGAATACGCGGACGGGAGGATGGGGGCACCGCCGAGGGTGCCGGAAATCCTGTGGACGAAATTGTGGACTAATACATTTCCGACACTAGTTCGTTCTTCGCCGACGACGTAAACTTCACCCGTCGTCGGGCTGACGTCGCAGCCGTGGAGCTGGACTCGATTGTTGGAGTTCGGGAGAAAGACAGCCGATGCTTCAAGCGCACCCGTCGAGCCGTAGCGGTTGACTGTACCGGCAATGCCCCCAAAGCCACAGGTGTAGAAATCGCCGGCTTGTGCTCCAACCCCCTTCGCGACGTCATGGACTGCATCGGCAAGATCCGTACCCCTTTCACGACCGCGCGGATCCGCCCGCGGCTGACCGTTCGTGACGGGCGCGTCACCTATCGGTCGAGCGAGTTTCGCGGTGAGGTCAATCCGTGTTGCGTTAGTAACCGGACGCGGGCTGGCCTTGACCTGCCGCGCGTCGCGTTGAACGGTGCGCTGCGCCGTCTGCACCGCGGGCGTTGCATCGGATTGGGTTGTGGCATTGCGCGACACTCCAACAAAGACTGGTTTCGCCCCGTCTTCACTGCCGAATGACGCAGTCGGCGCGCGCAGTGCGCCGGCAGCAGTGGTTGAATGCGGAGCGACAATCCGGATATCTTGCGTTTCTAGCTGCCGCGGCTGAAGCGCCGGTGCCCAGTGCTGCAACGGACGACGGCCCGTTGGCACGTCATAAAGCGCTCCCAGTTCCAGATCAGGCTGAACTGCAGCCGAGTCGAGTGTAGCGTCCGAAACGACTGTCCGATGCTTTTCAAAAATGTCAGGCTGTACGACATGCGTGTCGGTCGCCTCAATCGTTGACGGTTCAGGCATCTGAAATGTTTGTGGCTTGTGTCCCTGTGAATGCAGTCCGATTCGCGACGTCCCCTGGCCTTCATCAATCGGGCCGGACCATTGCAATGCTGCGAGCGCTCCAAAGCCGGTGTACGCCACCAAATCGTTTGGCGGCAATCGTCTTTCGAGCAGCTCCAAAAGGGGCCGGTGGACATAGAACGGAAGAATGCGTCTGCGCCGAGCGGAGAGCGTGAGTGCCAAGAGTGGACTCCTTGTCAAAGGAGATCACGGGCAACGGCGAATGCGCCGCTGTTCCATGACTGTGAAAGCACTAGGTAAGTAGATTCCCGGATAGTACCCGCGGTCGAACGAATAGCAAGCAAAAAATGAGAAAATTATGGGGTGGGATTCGGCCGCGGCGTTGGCGTGTACTTCTCTGCGTCCCCCGAGCTCTCGGCGGCTAAGAGAGAACCGCTGGAGAGCGCGGAGGCCGCAGAGTGAATCGAGCAAGTTGAGGGTAACAAAAAAACCCTCACCCGACGAGGTTAGGAACGCCGGATCTGGAGCGTCTCGGCAAGCCACTCATCCGCATCCGGCGTCAAAGGGACTGAGCGCCGGCCGACCGGCATCGTTGCTAACTTTCGTCTTACGAGCGGTTTCTCGTCGCCGCTTGGTCCAGGCGGCGCGGGCATCGGCGGCTGCACGAGTGGGTTAATGGGGTCTTCATCGGGCGGTGCGCCGCCGGTGTCATCCTTGGCCGGAAAGACGTTCAGTACGTAGTGGGCCGGGTTGTAGCCGTTGGTGTTAACGGTCGAGCCGAGTATGAGACTGCGGTAAAGGTTCACCTCGTCTACAGAAACAAAGTCCGCCGCGAACGACGGCGTGTTCACGTCCACCGAACCCATTCCCGAATCCAAGGAGGCGACCGTGTACGTCGCGGCGCTAGGATTGTACTTGTCGTAGATGTTGAGCGTGTCCGTCCCGCCACCCGCGCCGATGACGAGACCCATCGGGCTCAACTGACCGTTGGCTTTCGCCACGTCAATCGTGTTATTTCCGTTACCCGCGTAGATGCCAATCAGTTCCAGGAACGAAAAAGTGGTAGTGTGCACCCCCATGGCACTGACCTGGCCCGCGGCCGGCACCGTAATATTGACGTCGTACACCGTATTCGCGCTGCTGTTGCCGTTGAATAAGTACAGGACGTCGGAATCCGCGGCGCTGGGATCCAGCACATGCACAATCGGAAGCCCTGCAAGCATGCCGCTACCCCAGCCGATGTATACGGTGTCGTTGCCTACGGCCGTTTCGAGATAAAGGTGGGCGATGTTCGAGTAGTTGGCGACGGTGGCTGAGGTCGCCGTGCCGAGAATGCCGTGGTCAATGGTGTACCATTCACCCGCGCTGGAGTTGTCCGCGGTGAGATGGTTTACGCCGCCTCCGCCATCGATGGTCAAGTCCGGAAGGCCGGCGAGCGTGTTGTTGCCGATGGTTACATTATCGTTCCCGCTCCCCGCTTTCAGTGTGATCTTCTCAATCCCGTTGTACCACACGATATTCTTGAGGTAATCGGGCATGTACATCCTCACCTCGTCAAAGAAGTACTTTTCATTGGCGGATTGGGCGGAGACGTCCAGCGTCAGCGTGTCAAGCCCGCCGAAGTCGTTGATGTAGATGAACGGCATGGTGCCCAGGGAGCCGGCGGTATTCTTGACCGTAAGGTGGGTGTCGGATTGGTCGCCGAAAAAAGTGATTTCGTTGACGTTGTAGAAATCGACATCGCCCGCGGAGCTGATGGGGTGAATCTCATTTTGGGTGATATTGAAGTATTCAGTTCCGGAATCCTCGGAATAGAAGACTTTGGCCGGTTGACTCTGGCTCCAGCCAACCACGGTCGTATTTGGGTTCCCCGATCCGACGGTCACGGTATTTGCGGCGTTGCCGAGGATGAACGCGACGTCCGCCGGCTTCCAATTCATGAAGAAGATGGTGTTGCCAAAACTCGCGCCGGAGTAGTCTACGTAATAGCTACCCGCGCTCGTAGAAAGCGTGGTGTCAATCTCGAGAAAGGTAGATTGGGGTTCGGTGTAAAAGTATAGGGTGGAGTAATTCGTGCCCACATATTGGAAGTTGCAGTAGATGTCCTGGCCGTCGGACCACGGGACGTAATTGAGCAGAACCGTGTCGCCGGCGCCGCCGTACAGGATGCCGTTGCTCGGGTTGAAGCTACAGGCGGGCGCGTAGCGGGATTCCAGGGCCTCCAGCCGCGGCGCGAATCGCGGCTTGCAGGGGACGGAATTCTTGGCGACGTAACGATGTGATGAACGAAACATGGTTTGCTTCTCCTTGGTTGATTTGATCGCGTTAATGATTGGCCAGATGATCTCTGCGCCCTCGGCGCTCTCTGCGGTTTGGACTTACCGCCGAGATCGCAGAGAACGCAGAGAAGTGCGACTAGATCCCCACCAGTTCTTCGCCTTCGACGGCGTCCATCTGCTCTTGACCGGCGAAGAAGAAGTCGGTGCCGCCCTGGCCGAAGAGTGTGTCTTGCACGCCGTTGGAGAACACATTGCCCGTGGCGAGCAGTTCACCGCGAAGACTGTTCACGCGGTCGTTGTAGCTGGCGCCGCTTGTCCAGATGTCCTGGATGGCCTTGAGGTTGGCCGCGTTGGTGTCGTGCAACGTTGTGCCGCCGATGAGGATGTCTTCATCGTCGCCGCCGAGAAGTTGGCTGGCCGTGAGTCCGGCAATCAAAAGGTCTCGCCCGTCGCCGCCGGTGAGGACGTTGCCGCCGTTGCCAACGAGAATGTCGTGGCTAGAGCTACCGATGACGTTCTGAATCTTGTTGATTCCGCCCGCCAGTCCGGTGGCGGTGCTGTTGCGAAGGTTGACGGTTACGCCCTTTGCGAGGACCGACTTGCCGTCCGATCCCGCCTCGAACATTTTCTGGATTTCTTCGGTGCTTAGGGCCTTGTTGAAGACAGCCGGCTCGTCGATGAGGCCGTCAAATGAGTACCCCGCAATGCCGTTATAGGTGCCGATGTACAGGTCGTTCGAGTCCGGCAGTCCGTAGCCAAGGAAATTGACCGCCTCGTTGCCGTTGCCTACTTCCGCGCCATCGACATAGAGCCGAACGTGTGTGCCGTCATAGGTGCCGACGACGTGATGCCAGTTGCCGTCCCAGACACCAGTGCCGGCGTCCGGCGAGTACCCGAAGGCGCTGCCGTTACCAATGTAGAACCAGAGTCCCGAATTGATGCTGGTGACAAGCGCGTAGGAGGCGCCACTGAACCCCTTGGCGCCCTTCGCCAAGATATAGTTGTATTCGCCGAATTCCGTGAGAGTGGTCGAGTTGACCCACGCTTCCACGGACACGGTCGTCGGCTCCAGCGTCGCCGCGTTTTGCACATGTACGTAGTCGCCATCGCCGTCGAAGCTGAACGCTTGTCCGACTTTACCGGGCACGAAGGTAGTGTCGCCCGCTGGCGTGCCATGCCGGCTGCCGACGGAGTCTTGAGCGCTGCCCTCGCCTTTCCACCAGCTCACCAAACCCGGCATCGCGGGGTTATACGACCCGTAATCCAGCTCATTGACCCCGCCGCCACCGTCGATGAAGATGGGCGCGACGAAATCGGTGTTTCGCAAGGCAAACGTCTCATTGGCAGCGCCGCCGAGGATCGATACGGAGGAATTACGTCCGATATCCCAGCCCAGGTTGGCGGGGGCTAGGCCGACGACATGTGTGGCGGGCGACGTGAACAGCTCGGCTCGCAGCGGCGTCAGGTCGGCATTGCCCGAGTTGTCGATGAGCAATGTTAGATCCGCGCGAGTGCCGTCCGGCTGCCCGTAGCCGCCGATCAACACCGGCCCTTGGATGTCCGCCAGACTGCCAGGAAGGTCAGGATTCGCATTGGCCCCAACCGTAACAATATCTCCCTCGCCCGCCGCTAGGTTTAGGATGGTCGGCGCGAACACACCGCGCACATCGACTGTACTACCACCAACCAGTGGCGTATAGAAACTGATCTGCTCCAAGCCGCCGTACTGCACTTCGGCAATTCCCGGACGGCCCACGATCGTGGTTCCAAAGAGGGTGCGCACATAATAGTCCTGCGGGTTGGGATTGTGATACTCGTAGTAGTAAGCGAAATCGTGGTCGGCCGCCTGGCCAAAACAACTCACCGCGCCCTGGACGTTGCCCATGTCCGCGCCAAAGCCAATGGCGAATGTATCCCACGCGCCGGCTTGGCCATTGAATACTGAATCGGTGTTGGTCGCCGTACTCTCCACGAAAACGGTCGTCCCGCCGCTGCCGCCGTAGTACTCGAAATCACCGACGGGAACGGAGATTACGTGCACCAGTGTCTGCCATTGTCCGCCGTTTGCAACAGCGCGTTTGTACGTTTGGCCTGAGGCTGTCCCGGAAACCGCGAAATAACGTGGCGCGGTTGTCGCATTGTCGTGCATGCTCAGCGTCATCTGGTTATTGGCCGACGGCAGGACGGAGATCTTACCCTGAATGTTGTCGAGCGAGCTTAGGTTGTTTCCCACGTCGATCCAACTTTGCCCAGCGGCATAAAGTTTGAGCTCGCCCGTCGTTTTGGCGACCGAAATGTAGTCACTAGTTCCTGTGAAGACGCCGTTCGTGAAAATGGTCGTCGTGGGGCCCGTGTCTTGCACGATGAATTGGTCATACTCGGAGCCCGCGGTCAAGGTGAGGGCGGAGAGGTCCTGATAGTTGATCGCCGCTTTATCCGTGCGTTGGACAACGTTTTTGTCCACTATGTAATCGTGGGTCGTGGTCGATACGGAATCGTAAACAAGAAGCGTATTGACTCCTCCTGGACCGCTGAGACTGACGACGCCGTTGATGTTGTTCAGCCCGATCGAGTACGAGCCGACGTAAAGCGTGTTCGCACCGGTCTGGGCGTCCACTTTCAAGGGGCCAGTCGTCTTGAACACATTGACCGTATCGTCGCCGATGCCGGCGAGGATGTTGGTTGTCATGCCGCCCGGGATGGTGCTAAGCGGGGTGTCGTTAATAATGAAGGTGTTGTTGCCGAAGCCTCCGGAAATGGTGAGGGCGCTCAGGTCTCTTTGCCGCATCCGAATCCAGGCGGGGGCGAGGCCTTTGATGTAGGTGTACTGGCCGGAGTTACTCACGTTCACCGTGTCGCCGGTGTCGTCGGCGGAATCATCCAGCGTAACGGCGGACCAGTTTCCAAAATTGGTAACGGTCACCATCGCCTGAATCGTTGCCAAACTCTGGTTTGCTCCGATGTGGACCTGGTCCTTCAGGTTCTGTCCCGTGGGATCGATGCTGTTTTGCCCGTTAACGGTAACGTCGGTCTGATTGTTGTAGACGTAGGTTTGATCGACGCCGGTCCCCGTATTCAGGCGGAGTGGCCCCCGCAAGTTGCTCGTTCCGGTGCTGTGAACCAAGAAAGTGTTTCCGCCGAAGCCTCCGTTGATCGTCAAAGAGGAAGTCTGGGCGAAGCCGTAGGAAATGGGGTTTTCCGTCAAGCCGCTGATCTCGCTGTCGGTGATGTCGACGGTGTTCGGCGTCCCGTCGCCTGCATTGTCAATCGTGAGGGCCGTCTTTTGGAAGGGATTGAAGATAATCAGGTTGCCTCGAACATCCTCGGTGGTATTGCTGCAACCACTGTTGCAAAAGATGGAAGGCCCGCCGACAACGATGTTCGGAGCGGCCCAGATATTCGTATCCCCTCCTGCCATCGTGCTGTACACATTGACCGTGGCATCCGGCGCGGTGCCGGGATCCAGCCACAGGCGCGCCGAACGTTCGTAAGTGACGGTGGCCTTCCCGCCCGGTAATTCCACGGTCGTGGACGTGATGGTGTACTTGCGACCGCTGCCGGCATTCTTACTGTCGTTCAGCGTAACCCAATCGTCGCCCAGCAACGTGCCCCCGTCAAACTTGACGTTGGCTTGGATGAGGTCCAAGTTGTCGCGCGTTGGTGTTATCTGGAGTTCGTCCACGCCGCCACGACCATTCACGGTCACGGGAACGCGAATGGGGGTATTGTTCGGGTCGAGCTGGATCGTTTCCACATCGTGCGAGCCTAGAATCCTTATGCTGCGGATGGCGCCGAGGAAATCGTCGAAGACGGCAACTCCGTTGACGCTGATGTACAAGCGCTCGCCTAAAATGGGGATGTTCCCCGTTACGAACCTGATGGTATCCGCGGTCCCGTCGTCGCCGACCATCTGATTGCGCATGTCGAGCACGAGGTTGTAACTTTTCTTGACCGTGTCGTCGATCCAACCGGCGAAAGACGATACGCGTGTGTAACTAGCGGTGCATGAGTAGCAGGTAGGCTGGTTACCGGTGGAGGACACGCCGGCGATCAATCCAGAGATAAGCAAAGGGCCGCCGGAGTCGCCGGGCGCAGAGATGGCTTCGCCGGCGATGCCAAAATCGTTAGGTCCACTCGGGTTGTCGAGGTCGAATCTCAGATAGTCATCAAATGGATTGTCACTGTTGGCCGGCTGCGTGAGAACAGAATCGACTTTGTTGAAGCCCTGCCGCTTGATAACGGGATTTACGGGTGGTTGCACATACGGAGGCGGATCGGTAGTGCTGCCAGAGTTCCCGCTGCAAATGGTGCCGATAGGGCCGGGGCAGTCTCCATTTTGCATTAGGTTGGTGCGGTTCGTACCGCCGTAACCGATAAAGGTCATGTTCTGGTCTTTTTCTTGCGTGTTCCGATAAAGGGAGCGCTTTTCGGCCGCGAAGGGCGCCAACTCGCTAAGGCGCATGATGGCAATGTCGCTTCCCGTGTTGGCTATCCCATCCCACTCGTCATGAATCGTAACATTTGCCGACGGCACACTCAGCTGAATGGTACGCCCGACCATATCGAACTGGACGGTGAGAGGCCCGGGTGCGTTGTTCCCGTTAATATTGTTGTCGACACAATGTGCGGCCGTGAGAACGTGCCGGCCTGTCCAAAGCAATGTGCCTGAGCAGCCGCCGTTGAGTCCATCAAAAACCTGTACTACACCGTCATATCCCGCACCGGGATTGATGGTCGCCGGGAAACTTGCCGGCGCATTGACGACCGGCACGACCCGGCGCTCCAGCGCCTCGATTCGCGGCGCGAAACTCGGCCGGCGTTTGATTGGATTTGTGACAGACTTGCGACGCGATGAACGAAACATGGATCGATTCTCCTTTTTGGTGTGCGCGTACCCCGGACGATCCGGGCTGCGGTTTTCTGATAGATTCACGAACGCTTATACCTCCGCCAACTTGGTCACGAAGGCGTCATTGGTGCCGCGATTGCGGCGTTTGAAGGCGCCGGGCGTGGTTGGGAAATTCGACGAATCGGTAAAGCCACTCACGTAGACGCTGCCCGTGGTGTCTACGGCGATCCCATTCGGGGTGTCCCACCCCATCCCTCCGAGGAACGTGGAGTAGCCAAGGGCGGTCCCGTTAGGGTTGAGTTTGGTGACAAAGCCGTCGTTAGCGCCTCCATTGTGAGTGGTGTCGAATGCGCCTGACGTGGTCGGGAAGTTTGTCGAGTTAGTTGTGCCGATGACGAATGCGTTGCCGTTCCTGTCGATGGCGATCCCCGTCACGCTGTCCGTTGTTGACCCGCCCAGGTAGGTGGAGTAGATGAGTCCACTGCCTGAGGCATTTAACTTCGTGACGAAGGCGTCGTAGGTGCCGCCGTTGTACGTGGTGTCAAAGGCCCCTGAGGTAATCGGGAAGGCGCCGCCGGTCCCGCCAATAACAAAGGCATTGCCGCTGCCGTCTATGGCGATCCCGAGGCCAAAATCATCTCCGGCCTGGCCCAGGAACGTCGCGTAGACGAGACTGCTGCCGTTCGGATTTAGCTTGGCCACAAAGCCAGCGGACCCGGCGCTATGTGTTGTGTCGAACGCGCCTGCTGTGGCCGGGAAGTCATTGGAAAGGGTCTGGCCGGTCACATACACGTTGCCCGCGCGGTCCATCGCCATCGCCGTGGCGGTTTCGTGGTCCGAACCGCCCAAAAATGTCGCGTACCCGAGAGAGCCGCCGCCGGCGTTGAGCTTGACCACGAAGCCGTCGACGGCGCCGCTCAACGTCGTGTCGAGGGCGCCCGGCGTGGTTGGGAAGTCGGACGAGAGGGTATCGCCGGCCACGTAGGCGTGGCCATTTTCGTCGACTTCGATCCCGGAAACATAGTCTTGACTGAAACCGCCGAGGAAAGTGGCATAGTCCAAGTTGCCGCCGTCCGCGCTTAGCTTGGCAACGAAGACGTCGCCGAAGCCGCCGTTGTAGCTGGTGTCGAAGGCGCCAAGGGTCGTGGGAAAGTCCATCGAACCGCTATACCCCGCCAAGTAGACGTTGCCGCCGTCGTCGAGGGTGAGAGCGACGCCCGAGTCAGAACCTGAACCGCCAAGAAACGTGGCGTACTCGAGGGCGCTGCCTGCCGGGTTCAACTTCGCAATGTACGCGTCGAAGCTGCCGTTGTGCGTGGTGTCGAATGCACCTGGCGTAGCGGGAAAGTTCGGCGCGAACGTAGACCCGACTTGATACGCGCTGCCAGCGCTGTCGACGGCGATTTCCCCGCCGTAATCGACGTCGCCACTGCCTCCTAAGAACGTCGAGTAGCCCATCACCAGCGGATCGATCACCAGCGGTCGGGTCAGGTCATAGGCGCCGATATCGAATGTGACGAGTGACGAGTACTGAGTACTGAGTACAAAGTTGCCGGCGACTTCCTGGCGAGTGCCGTTGACTTCCTGGTAGAGATACGGCTTCTGCTGCACGAGATCGCCGGCCGCCGTGTGCAGCACCAAATCGCCGTGCGGATTAATCTCCGCCCCGTCGGCCCCGGCAAAGTTCAATGCAATCGCATTTGGATCGGCGCCGGGGGAAACGATGAAGTCATATTCGAGTTGCTGATCCTTGCCGTAATAGACGAGGTCGATGCCGGGGTAAACGTCGTCATATTGCACGGCGCCGAATGTCGAAACGTTGGTGCGCCATTGGGCGTTGCCGCGCATGTAGTTGACTTTGCCGCTCAGCGGGCTTACGCCCGAGGCTTGGGCGTCTGAATTCCCGCCGGCGATCTCCATGTGGATGGCGACGCCAAACGAAGCGGTGTTGTCCGAGCCGTGCGCGTCAGCAAGCGGTTCGTCCCGCAAACCACTCCCTAACGGTCGTGGCTCTGACTCGGATTCTGAATTCTGAATTCTGGATTCTGAATTCTGCACAGCAAATACCGCCGCCGTCGGCGTGATGAATGCGGTGTAGTCGCCGGTACGCGCGATGAAATCCACTCGCGCATGCGTTTGGCCGACGTTTTGCTCGAAGTACAACGGCAGGGACTCATACCTCTCGCCAACGTCCACATCCCTCGTTCCCGAACTCCGGTTCGGGAACGCAGGTCCTGGAAACTCTGTTTCGAACCCCGCCGGCCGGCGAAACGGAGTTTCGCGGACCGGCGTTCCCGAACTGGAGTTCGGGAACGAGGCTTGACCGGGCACATGACCTGGAATGGCGCTATCAGACGCCGGGGTGGACACCACTGGCCACGTGGCCACGGACTCCTGTGAATAGCGTCGAAGGATTGGTGCATAACGACTTACGGCGGCGCCACTTCCTGGCCAGGTGGCCACGGACTGCGTACAGTTGGCCACGGACTCGGCATCACCGTCGTCCGCGGTTACGCAAGCAAACGACGAACGCTGAACCCCGAACTCTGAATCAGGCGACAAGGACTCGAGGGACGAAGGACGAAGAATCGAGATTGAATCACACCCCGATTCTGAATTCTGAATTCTGAATTCTGAATTCTGGAATTCCAAATTCTCTTCTCCCCCCAGAAATAGCATTCCAAGAAGCGCATCCCCCGGTGGCAACCGATGCTCCAAGGTCTCTACCTGCGGCGTTACCGACGAGCGGCGATTGGTCCGGCGCAACATGATTTGTTCCCTCCCGCGAATCTTCCTATCTGTTCCAGCGTGGGTGACTCGCTTCAAGTGACAACTTCCTCGAAGTTTTTTCAAATCCCCTGGGCCGTACGATATACTGGTAGCCATCCCAGTCCTTGAACGAGGCCCACACGCGCATGGGCAGCGAAAATACCACTTACGTTCAGCAATGCCTGGCCCGGCTTCGCCAGGGTGAACAAGCAGCCCGCGAGGGCCTTATCCGCGCTGCCTGCGACCGTTTGACCGAATTGACTCGGGCGATGTTCAAAGGCTACGGCCGGCTTCGGCGCTGGGAGGAAACGGACGATGTGCTGCAAAGTGCCATGCTTCGGCTTCACCGAGCACTCGGCGCCATTGCGCCGGAAACGCCGCGCGACTTCTATCGTCTCGCCACTGCCCAGATCCGCCGCGAGCTAATCGACCTGTCTCGCCATCACTTCGGCCCCGAAGGCGCCGCCGGCCACCACGACAGCGGGGCGCCATCGCCCGACAGCAGCGTCCCGGGTCAGGAACTTCCGGATTCTGGCAACAGCTCGTTGGAACCGAGCCGGCTGGCCGTTTGGACCGACTTCCATCGCCGAGCCGAGGAGCTTCCCGACGAGGAACGCGAAGTCTTCGATTTCGTCTGGTACCAGGGAATGCAACAAAACGAGGCGGCCGAGATTCTCGGGGTTTCGCCGCGAACCGTGTTGCGCCGTTGGCAGAGCGCCTGTTTCAAACTTCATGACGCCATGCAGGGAATCCTGCCCGGTAGCTGAGAGATTCGCATGAAACGGTACACGGAGCCGCCGCTCGATGAGATAAGCGAGCTCCTAATCGAATGGGAAGAATCCCGCAGCCGCGGCGAAACGCGGACGGCGGATGAACTCTGTCGCGACCGACCGGACCTGCGGGATGAAGTCGCACGCCGTATTCGAGCGCTAGAGGCCGTTTACCGCGTCGCCAATCGAGCATCATCGGACACGGATGCAGACGATCTTGGGCCACTCGCACCAGGCGCGTCGAAGCCCAATGTTCCCGGCTTCGAGATCCTCGGCGTGCTGGGTCGCGGTGGAATGGGCGTCGTGTACAAAGCCCGGCACCAACGATTGAATCGTCTTTGTGCCCTCAAGATGCTGCGGTATGACAACCTGGCGGGGCCGATGGAGCGCCTGCGTTTTCAGGTGGAAGCGGAAGCCGTGGCCGCCCTGCAACACCCGCACATCGTGCAACTTTTCGAGGTCGGCGAGACTAGCTGTCGGCCGTACATCGTTTTGGAATACGTGGATGGCCCGAACCTCACCGAGCACGTCCGCGGTAAACAGATCCCCACTACGGAAGCGGTCGAATTGGTCGAAAAACTGGCTGATGCGGCAGACTATGCCCATCGCCGCGGCATAGTTCACCGTGACCTGAAACCGTCCAACATCCTTTTGTCAGTTCCCAGTTGTCAGTTGTCAGTTGTTAGTCCGGATGTAGCGCGGAAGCCGCGGACCGCTGACAACCGGCCACTGGCAACTGACAACTGGCAACTGACAACTACTCCAAAGATCGCCGACTTCGGGCTCGCCAAGCGCTTGCGCGAAAACACGGATGCAACCAATGCCGATCTGCACACCAAGACCGGCGCCGTCTTCGGCACGCCGGCGTACATGGCCCCCGAGCAAGCTTTAGGTCGCACACACGACATCGGGCCGGCTACCGACGTGTATTCACTCGGCGCCATCTTTTATGAACTACTCACGGGTCGGCCGCCTTTTCAAGCCGGCAGCGTACTGGAACTTTTGGAGCAGGTCCGATCTCAGGAACCCTTGCCGCTTCGCCGCCTAAGCTCCGGCATTCCTCATGATTTGGAAATCATCTGCCTCAAATGTTTGGCGAAAGAGCCTGAGCGTCGTTACGTAAGCGCCGCGGCATTGGCCGATGACTTGCGCCGGTTCCAGAACAACGAGCCGATCCAAGCTCGACGCGTGGGAACATGGGAGCGGGCGGTGAAATGGGCGAAACGTCGGCCGGCAGTCGCCGCCTTGTTCGCCGTCGTTTTGGGATTGCTCGTCATCATGGCGATCGGCGGCACCACTTTGGCGATCATTGCCACGCGGGCGGCGGACGAACAGAAAAAAGCGAAAGAGGCCGCACTAGCGCGGGAGCGGGAAATCCTGGCCGTGCTCAAGTTCGTGGAGAACAAGATCTTTGCAGCGGCGAGGCCGAAGGGGCAAGAAGGCGGGCTAGGCCGAGACGTCGCGCTTCGCCAAGCGGTCGAAGCGGCCCTGCCGTTCATCGATTCCAGCTTCGCCAACGAGCCTCTCATCGAAGCACGACTGCGAATGACAATAGCCACCTCGTTTCGTTTCCTGGGCGAACCGAAACTTGCGTTGGCGCAATGTCAGCTTGCCCGGACCCTGTATGCCGAACACTTGGGCGCCGACCACGCGGATACACTCAAGAGCGTGAATGGTGTGGCTACCCAATACAACACGCTCGGCTTGTATCGCGAAGCCCTTCCGCTGCACCTCGACACGTTGGCACGTCGAAAAACTCAACTCGGCGAGGACCACGCTGACACGATTGCAAGCATGATCAACCTTGCCAGCAGTTACGCCGGCGTCGGAGACGACGCGAAGGCCTTGCAATTGCGTGGGGAGACGCTTGCTCTTGCCAAAGCCACGTTTGGCGACAACCACCCCGACACATTCCTCTGCATGAGTAATCTCGCCAATAGCCACGAAGCCGTCGGCGATCAATTGAAGTCCCTTGAGCTTCGTGAGTTGACCCTGGCGCTACGGAAAGCTCACCCCGACCTTGGCGAGGATCATCCTGACACGATTCTGAGCATGAACAATCTGGCGGTCAGCTACAACGCCCATGACAGGCACCAAGAAGCGCTTGAGTTGAGACTGAAAACGCTGGAGTTGGCAACGGCGCAACTCGGTCCCGACCATCCCGACACGCTCAACAAGATGCACAACGTGGCCTTTAGCTACGCCGCGTTGAAGGAACACGACAAGGCCCTCGATTACCGTCTCAGAACACTGGCACTGCGGAGAGCTCACCCGGAGATCGGCCCGAATCATCCGGATACCTACCGGAGCATGCACAGCCTGGCGCTTACGTACAGTGATCTTGATCAACATACCGACGCTCTGAACCTTCACCGCGAGACGTTTGCTCTTCGGGAGAAGCAATTCGGGCACGACCACCCGGAAACGCTCAAGAGCATGCGTGAAATCGCCAAATGCCTGGTCGACCTGGGCCAAAGCGCAGACGCGGTTTCGACTATCGACGACTGCGTTCAGCGTGCGATGGGCAAACCGATCGATCCAAAACTTCTTTGGGAGGTGATGGAAATTCGGCTCCGGCACTTCGAAACGGCAGGAGACGCCGCCGGCTGCCAGGCGACGGCGGAAATGTGGGAGAAGCTGAATCGCACCGACGCCGAGAGCCTGTTCTTCGCAGCGCGCCTGCGTGCCGTCACGGCCGCTGTATTCCGCGCCGAGTCAGGCGCCGACGCGACAGCGCTCGTGCACGCACAATCCGAACAAGCCATCGGCTGGCTCAAGAAGGCCGTCGCGGCCGGATACAAGAAGACCGCTGAGAGCGCCGAAAACAAAGATTTCGACATTCTCCGCGCTCGAGACGACTTCCAAAAGCTGGTGACGGAATCGGTTCAGACCGGCGGGGGCGGAAAAGTCCCATGAGCCAGTACAAGGACGAGCCGCTCGGTCCGGTAAGCGAGATACTTCTCGCCTGGGAGGAATGTCGTGAACGCGGCGAGAGCATCGCCGTGGAGGATCTCTGTCGCGACCGGCCTGAACTGACCGAAGAAGTGGCCCGCCGCATTCGGATTCTGGAGTCGGTCTACAGAGTTCCGAATCAGGCAGCGCCGACGTTGGACGGCGACCCGATCGCAGGATCCCCACACGCATCACCGCGTGTGCCAGGGTACGAGATTCTCGAAACACTCGGTCACGGCGGCATGGGCGTGGTCTACAAGGTGCGCCACCAGCGTCTGCACCGGCTCTGCGCCTTGAAGATGCTGCGTTACGATGGGCCGACCGGACCGATGGAGCGGGCGCGATTCCGCACCGAAGCCGAGGCCATCGCCGCCCTGCAGCATCCAAACATAGTCCAACTCTACGAAGTCGGCGAAGTCGGTCGCGTGCCGTATTTGATCCTCGAGTATGTCGAAGGAACCACGCTCGCGGAACGGATTCGGTCAGGACCGATTTCGACCAAGGACGCGGCCGAGTTGGTTCGCACGCTGGCAGACGCCGTGGAGTATGCTCATAGCCGCGGCATCATTCACCGTGATCTCAAGCCGGGCAACATCCTTTTGTCAGTTCCCAGTTGTCAGTTGTCAGTTGTTAGTGCGGATGTAGCGCGGAAACCGCGGACCGCTGACAACCGGCAACTGACAACTGACAACTGGCAACTGACAACTACTCCAAAAATCACCGACTTCGGTCTGGCGAAGCGCCTTCCCGGAACGACGGGTGTTGAAACGAACGGTCCGCACACGGCGACGGGCGCCGTTTTCGGCACGCCGGCGTATATGGCGCCGGAACAGGCACTCGGACACACTCGTGACATCGGCCCGGCTGCGGATGTCTATTCGTTGGGTGCGATACTGTACGAATTGCTGACCGGTCGGCCGCCGTTTCAGGCAGAGTCGGTTTTGGAACTTCTGAGTCAGGTGCGCTCGATGGAACCGGTCTCGCCGCGGCGGTTGCGTCCACAGTTGCCGGGCGATCTGGACACGATCTGCTTGAAGTGCCTGCAGAAAGAGCCGGCCAAACGCTATGCCGGCGCCTGGCGCTTGCCGACGATCTACGGCGATACCTGACTGGCCAGCCGATCCGGGCGCGCCGTGTTGCCATGAGCGAACGGGCTTGGCGTTGGTGTCGGCGTAATCCGGTGATCGCAGGACTCACCACCGCCGTGACGGCAGCGCTGGGAATCGGAACGGTCGTTGCCTCGGTGCTTGCCGTTTGGGCGCTTGGCGAGCGAGATCGCGCCCGGCTCGAGCTCGGCAATTCGCTCGTCGCGCAAGCCGCGGCCCTGCAGGGAACCGGCCAACCGGGCCAGCGCTTCGAGAGTCTTCGGCTTCTCGGCGAAGCAACACGGGAGCTTCGGAACCATCCCCAGGGTAATGATCGGATACCCGAAATCCGAAACCACGCTATTGCAGCGCTCGGGCTTACCGATCTGCGCGTTGCCATCCACCGGCATATCGGACGCACGGTGCGCGTGCAATTCGATCATCAATTAGAGCGTTACGCTACGGTCGATTATGTCAAACCAGGCCACACACGGATCCGTCGCGTCGACAACGATCAACAGTTGCTCGAACTACCGCATCCCGGAACACGTTTTTGGCATGCGAAGACCGATTTCAGCGCCGATGGACAATACTTGATCGCCTATTATTGGCCGGGAGAAGACGAAAACATCGTCATGCATGTCTGGGATATCGCGCGGCGCAAACGCATTTTTGCCCAACGAATAGCCGGCGAGGCTGTTTGGCCGATGGCAAATGTCTACGCCAATGCCCCGCGGCTGGTATTCGTATCGCCGGCCAAGGAGCTCGTGATCTGGGACATGGCGGAGCAACGCGAACTTCGGCGTTTCGGCGTGCCTGCCACACCGGTGAATATGTGTGTGGACCCAGCCGGAGAACGAGTCGCTCTGGCGGACACCGATGGAGAGACCATCTGTATTCTTGACTTGGAAACGGGGCGCGAGTTGGCGAGATGGCGTGCCCCCACCGGTGTTGCTGGGATGGCGTGGAGTGCCGACGGCCGATTGCTTGCCTGCGGCAGTTTCGACGGGCGCGTCAGCGTTTGGGACATGCCGGGCGGCGATCTCGTTTCGGTGCTGCACGGTCACACCACCTCGGTTCTTCACCTTCAATTTGCCCATGCGGGCCATTTGTTGGCGACGACCGGCTGGGACAAGACGACCCGCCTCTGGGACCCGGTTGCGGGAGAAACCCTGGTGTCTGCCCCGAGTGTTTTCACCCGGTTCTCAACCGACGACCGCCAATTGTCGTTTCACGACGGGACGGGCATCGGCATCTGGGATGTGGAACACGGGCAGGAGTGCCGAACGCTGCATCCTGGTTTCCGGGGCTCAATGGCCGAGTGGAAAAGTGGTCTCATCGCTCTTGGCCCCAGTTTTAGCCCGGATGGCCGGCTCCTGGCCACGGGCGACCGCACCGGAGTTCGGCTGTGGGACGTGGCCAATGGAGAACAGCGGGCTCACATTGCGTCGGGCCTTTCTCACCCAACGTTATTTCATCCCGACGGCCAAAGCATGATCACCCATAGCCCGCAGGGAACCTATTGCTGGCCTATCCGATCCCAACCGGGCCGGGCCGCCGACACTTTCACGATCGGCCCGCCCGAACTCCTTCCCATTATCCCCGCGGCTGGTAGCGACTGGCAAGATGCCGAATGGTTGCCGAGCCAACGCGGCCTGGTTGTTAACAACCGAAACAATTCTCAAGTGCTGGTATATGATCTTTCCTCTCGCGACCAGAAGCCTCGGGACCCGATAGTGCTCAAAAGTAAGCACGATCGGGTCACTGGAATCAGCGTGAGTCCAGACGGCCAATGGGTTGCGGCAGGCGGATGGAAAGTAAACGATGTTCAACTCTGGAACCTTCGGGAGCATCGCTTGGCGCGCCTTCTCCCACCTGGCGAAGTTCTCTCCGACGAAGTTTTTTGGCCCTTTTTCAGCCCAGATGGTCGCTGGCTTGTGATTTCCACAGGCGATGAAGAAGGTTCCGATCACGGTTATCACTTCTGGCGAACCGACACGTGGAAGCGCGAACGCTTCCTCCCCGCAAAGCTTTGTTTCCCCAGCGTCGCCTTCACTGGCGATGGCCAAATCATAGCCATGAGCGTCACACCTCAACAAATCCTGTTGGCCGACCCGGCGGATGGCCGCGAAATCGCCCGCCTTTCAACGCTCCAACCCATCGGCCCTCGACCGGCCGCCGTCAGTCCGGACGGAACCAAACTTGCGGCAATCACCGGCCGGCAGACCGTATTGGTTTGGGACCTCCGCCGCGTGCGCGAACGTCTGGCGGAAATGGGCCTCGATTGGGAGGCGCCTGCGTTTACCGGTTCGGACGAGACACGAGGAACCAAACCTTTGCAGGTGAAAGTCATCGGCGAAGTGCTGCGGCCCGCAATACATCTGCCCAGCCTGATTTGGTGAGGAGCGCTCGACGACTGTGAGTTGACCACCTTCAAGCCGCTCTATGTCAACGTCATCGGCGAAGTGCCCAAACTAGGAGACTTATGAAAACTGCAATACCGGCCTTTTCCGCGATCCTCGTGTTGGGAACCTCAAGTTTATGCGCACGGGACGATGAGCAGCGACCTTCGCAAACCAAGGACGTGCGCCGCTACGCCAAGATTCACGGCACCCTTATACTGGTTCGGACAGAAGTTCCCGGGCGCAACGATCTTTCTTGAAGGCGACGGGATTGAAAAGTCCATGAAGACGAACGCGAACGGCGCCTACGAGTTCAAAGTGCCGCCCGGCCGATATGCCATCACGGCGCCCGGCATGTGGGCGTCCGAGCCGTTTCGAACCGAAATAATCACCGTCGACGGCGGCGATGTCGAGCAGATCGATTTCTGGTTCTGGTAGCCGCCGTTCATGTACGACTCCGTGGCACGGTCCGGAGACCGTGCCACAACAGGTTCTGGTAGCCGCCCGAGCTTCACTTCGGATTTGACGGCTGCTTCGACTTGGATTCATGCCGGAGCGCCTTCCCGGCCAGCTTTTCCGTGAACTTTCCGTCCTGAATGGCCGGCACGCCGTTGACGAAAAGGTGCCGAACGCCGGTCGCGTGCTGGTGAGGATCGTCGAAAGTGGCCGTGTCGCGGAACGTCTTCGGGTCGAAAACGACGACGTCGGCAAAGTAACCGACGCGAAGATAACCCCGTTCCGGCACCCCAAGGATGTCGGCGGGCAGGCCGCTGGCGCTGCGGATCGCCTGTTCAAGGGGGAGCAGCTTCTCGTCGATGCCGTAGCGGCCGATCTTTCGCGGGAATGTGCCGTAGCTGCGCGGGTGCGGCACCGTGTCGTCCTTCATACGGGCGCTGCCGTCGCTGGCCGTGGCGACGAACGGCTGTTTCATGATGAGCCGAATGTCTTCTTCCTTCATGCTGAAGTTGACGATTTGCGCGCCGTTGTTTCGTTCAATCTCCAACACGATGTCGAGGACGGGTTTCTTCTCTTCTTCTGCGATGGCGGCGAGAGTCTTCCCTTGCCATTGCGGTTTCTTTGCGTGTCGCGCGATGCGAATGTTTCGCCCGCCCTCCGTGTCGGCGAGTTTGTCCTCGATGGCTTTCCTGACTCTGGGATCGTCGAGACGAGCAAGCAAGTCCTCGCGCGTTCCTTCTCGGAAAATGCTCGGAATTAAATCGGCTTGGAGCGACGTGCTGCTGGCCGTGTACGGATACTGGTCCGCCGTCACGATTTGCCCGGCTGCACGGGCTTGCTGAATCATGGCGATGGCATCGGCGGCCTTGCCCCACGCCCGCGGACTGAACGCCTTCATGTGAGAGATATGCACCGGCACGCCCGCACGCTTTCCAATCGTGATCGTATCCTCGACCGAAGTTAACAGGCCGATGCTTTCGTCGCGGATGTGACTGGCGTGAAAGCCGCCGTGAGCGGTGACGACTTTGGCCAGTTCGACCAACTCGTCCAAGTCCGCGTAGGAACCGGGCGTGTAGTACAGCCCCGTGCTCATCCCCCAGGCCCCGTCGCGCATGGCGCGGTCGACCAGGGCCTTCATTTTTTCCAACTCGTCGCCCGTCGGCTTGCGATTCGCCACCCCCATGACGGCACGACGCAGGTTGTTATGCGGCAATTGGTGGCCGACGTTGGTGCCGACTCCTTCGTCATCGAGTCGTTTGAGGTACGCCGCCACGTCCACGGGCCCGAAGCCGCAGTTTCCTGTGATGATCGTCGTCACACCCTGCGTGAGATAATTCAGGTTCGCGCGCGTGTCCGGTTTGGTGATCGGGCCCTCCAAGCTCGGTTCGTTGGCACTCTCAATATCACTGTGACTGTGCAGGTCGATGAAACCGGGAGCGACAATCAACCCGGCCCCGTCGATGATGATCGGCTTCCCCGTTACGTCAAACTTCCCGATGCCGACAATGCGATCGCCTTTGATAGCCAGATCGCCGACGACGCCGGGCTTTCCCGCGCCGTCATAGAGCATAGCCCCGCGAATCAGGACGTCGGCATCGATATGCGCATTGCCGAGAAAAACTGTGATAACCGAAGCCAGTACGATGGAGTAGAACATGACGCGTCCCCATTAGCATGTGAATTGCAGACAGGGTACGATTTTTCCGCGCCATGTCGAGCGCGACGGACTCGGTCTCGAACAGGAGAGGAATGAAACGAAGTTATTGTGGCGTGTCACGGTCAGGAAACAGTGACACCGCAGTGGCACACGTGTTGCGGCACGGCCTACTGACCGTGCCACGGCATCACGTTACCACCCGAGGCCGCTGCCAAACACTTCGTCGGCCGCGGCATCGCTTTCGATTCCGGGTGAATTCTGATTCCACTCTTGCCCATTCAAGAAACCGGCGCCGTACACCACGATGACCGTACCGGCGTTGGCAAGCGTGCCGAGATTTTCGAAAGGACTGCCGATAGCGAGGTCGGCTTCTCCGTCTCCATTGAAGTCGCCCATGTTTAGCTCTCGACCGAATAAATCACTCTCTTCCGAAACATTGCTGGTGCCCGTCGACTCTTGGGTGATCGTCACCGCGGCGGCTGTGTTCATGCCGGTGCTGGAGCCGAACAAGACGTTGACGACCCCGGCAGCGAAGACGCCGTCGATTTCTTCGAACGGCGCATCAACGGCGAGATCGTCGAAACCGTCCGCATTCACATCACCTGCGGCAAGGGCGAATCCCCAACCGTCATTGTCTTCGCTCGCCTGGCCGGGCACATCCGATTGCGTGTGGACATCGCTGTTCGCCATGCTCAAGCCGGCCGCGTCACCAAAGACGACATAGACAGCGCCGGATGCATTCTCGCCGTTGGCATTGTTGCCGGGCGCGCCGATCGCCAGGTCATCACGGCCGTCGCCGGTGAAGTCGCCCACAGCTATGGCGCCGCCGAACGCGTCGAACGGTGTGCCGGCCACCAGAAAGTTATTGCCGGTCGCCGTGAGTCCAACGACGGAACCGTGGAGGACGCTCACCGCGCCTCCGGGCGACTCGCCTTGATCCACACGCGGAATTCCAATTGCCAAGTCTATGAAACCGTCCCCGGTGAAATCCCCGGTTGCCAGAGCGGTGCCATAGAAGTCGTCAAACGTGGCGGTTCCATCCACGCCGGGGGTGTCGAGCGTGAACGTGCGATTGCCCGGCGCCTGAATTCCATTCGAACGGCCGTAGAGAACGTGGACGATCCCGGTATTGGCAAGATTGTTGATGTCTTCGAGAGGAGCGCCAATGCCGATATCATCGAAGCCGTCCGCATTGAAATCCCCCGCGGCAAGACTGGACCCGAAGCGGTCACCGGCGTCCGCGATTTCACGAATCCGCGGCGAGTCCTGCGTCCAGTATTGGTTGCCGGTGGCAGTGAGCCCGTTGGCGGAGCCATAAATGATCTGCACGCCGCCAGCGCCGCCCTGGAAGCCAATCGTTTCGCCTGGAGCGCCAATCGCCAGATCATCGAAGCCGTCGTTGTTGAAATCACCGGCCGCGAGGAACTCGCCGAATTGATCTGCGATTTCCGCGGTATCAACGATCCCGGGCGAGTCCTGGTGCCAAAACTGACTGTTAGTGCTAGTGAGCCCGGCCGCCGCCCCGTATATGACGTTCACCGCCCCGGCAGATGGGCCGGTGCCCAGGGTTTCACCCGGCGCGCCGACCGCAAGGTCGGAAAACCCATCGCCATTGAAGTCGGCCCACGAGGCGCTCAGGAGCCGACGGGCCTCCAGGGTTTCGAGTTTGGGTTGCAGGTGGTACGTTCGTCGTGTGCGTCGATGAGACATTGGGACCTCGGGTTGGAATCGGCCGGTAATTGTATTGGGCCGCGAAACATACTTCCGTAAGGGCGAGGAACAAATGGACGATTGCCAAAACGGCAGGCGTGCCACGACGTGGCGGTACCTCCGACACGTCGTGCCACCCTTCAGCGACTGAAACCCCTACCTCAAATACTCGCACGACGGCGGTATCGTCCTATCAATGGCAATCGGTTCGTCATGACCCGTCAGCCATGCCCGCGCGCTAGACCAATACCAATCTTCCGGTCGCTCGACCAAGCCGCGTTTCACAGGATTGGTATGAATGTACTCGATGATCTCCTGAATGCGGTGCGGCTCAGTGACATTTTCATCCCATCCTCCCCCGGCTTGCCAAAAACGATACCACCCGCCATTCGGGCCACGAGTCGCCAGTCGAGAGAGGAATTCGGGAGCATTGCGACGTAGATAACCGATGGCCTTGGTACCGGTGGTTTTCTTCACGGCACTAAGAATAGAAGTAACTCGAGCACTCGGAGCCTTCGGAACGACCAACAAATGAACGTGGTCCGGCATGATGACCCAAGCCCAAAGTTCGAAGCCGTGTTTGATGCGCGCGGCAGAAAGGGCCTGCAAGAACCAGGTGCGCGAACGGTCCTTTGAAAGGAGTGGGAGTTGGCGATAACAGGAAAAGGTTAGGAATCGCGCGTGCCCGGGTTCGTCGTAGCGTTTGAGTTTCTTGCGATGGAGCGACATGTCCGGTATTGTACGCGAGAATTCTGCACGGGTCGCACGACGTGCCGGAGTACCGTCACGTCGTGGCACTGTCACGGATAGTAGTTAGATTTCCGACGGACCACATTCCGGCGGGTGAGCGAAGGTCCGCTCAGCGTGATCTTTCCAAACCTGGTCGTGCCACGACGTGGCGGTACTCCGACACGTCGTGTGCGCTATGCCGTATTAACAGTAATAGCACGGTCGATGACAAAGAAGTTGACCCTGACCGCCCGCGCTCCGAAGATGCTAGGGTGCTTCCCCCTTCCCCACAAACCGCTCCTGCAGCGTCCTCACGGTAAGCTCCCGCTGCCGCAGCGCCCTACACGCTTCGACGGCGGCTTCGGCGGCGGCGAGGGTGGTGAGGCAGGTGACGCCGTGAGCGACGGCGGCGGCGCGGATTTTGCCCTCGTCGGAGTGAGCGCCGCGGCCGCTGGGGGTGTTGATGATCATGGCGACTGCCATGTTGGCCATGAGGTCGAGCAAGTTGGGACGGCCTTCCTGAATCTTGGCGATTTCCTCGACGCTGATGCCGGCGGCGCGAAGGGCGGCGGCCGTGCCGCGCGTCGAAATCAAACGATAGCCCATGTCGGCAAGCGCCCGCGCGATCGGGGCCACGGCCGACTTGTCCTGGTTGGCGACGGAGACGAAAATCGTGCCCTCTTGCGGCAAGGGCGCGCTGGCGGCAAGTTGGCTTTTGGCGAAGGCCATCGGGAAGCTGTCGTCGATCCCCATCACTTCGCCGGTCGAGCGCATTTCCGGCCCGAGGATGATGTCGACGCCGGGGAACTTCCGAAATGGAAAGACGCTCTGCTTCACCGAATAATGCCGCGGCACGACTTCTTCCGTCAAACCGAGTTCGTCGAGCGTCTTGCCAACCATGACGAGTGCGGCGTAACGCGCCAGCGGAATGCCGATCGCCTTCGAGACGAACGGAATAGTTCGGCTGGCTCGCGGATTCACCTCGAGAACGTAAACGATGAACGATGAACGATGAACGATGAACCCGGAATCATCCAACTCCTGACTCCTGACTCCTGATCCCTGACTCCTGACTCCTGAAATCGCGAACTGCACGTTCATGAGCCCTTTGACTTTCAGATGTCGAGCCAGTTCGCGCGTTTGTCTCTTGATCTCTTCGACGATCTCGGCGGGTAAGCTGTGCGGCGGGATGACGCAGGACGAATCGCCGGAGTGAATGCCGGCTTCTTCGATGTGTTGCAGAACTCCACCGATAATGGTGCGCTCGCCGTCGCTTATGCAGTCGACGTCGACTTCGATCGCGGACTCCAGGAACTTGTCGATCAGAATCGGTTTGCCGGGTGAAAGTTCGAGGGCGCGTTCGACGTAACGGCGCAAGGTGGTTTCGTCGTAGACGATTTCCATGCCGCGGCCGCCGAGCACATAACTCGGCCGCACCAACACGGGATAACCGATCTGGCGGGCTACCACCAAGGCGTGCTGGAGGTCCAGCACCGTGTCGCTTGGTGGTTGCTGCAAGCCGAGCTTGCCGACCAGGCGTTGAAATCGTTCGCGATCCTCGGCCACATCGATGCTGTCGACGCTGGTACCGATGATGGGAACGCCGGCGGCTTCGAGGGCCTTGGCCAGGTTCAGCGGTGTTTGTCCACCGAACTGCACGATGACACCTTCGGGTCGCATGCGGTCGTAGATGTTAAGCACGTCTTCGGCGGTCAACGGCTCGAAGAAAAGATGATCGCTGGTGTCGTAATCCGTCGAAACCGTCTCCGGATTGGAGTTGACCATGATGGTTTCGTAGCCGGCTTGCCGAAGCGCGAACGCGGCCTGGCAGCAGCAATAATCGAATTCGATACCCTGCCCAATGCGGTTGGGGCCGCCCCCGAGGATCATGATTCGCGGCTTGCCGGTGGCGGGGCGGGTTTCGTCCTCAGTTTCGCCAAACGATGAACGATGAACGATGAATGATGAATCCGTCGGTTCGTTCATCGTTCGGATAGGTGCTTCATACGTCGAATAGTAATACGGGGTAAATGCCTCGAACTCGGCGGCGCAGGTGTCCACGAGCTTGAACACCGCCGCGATTCCGTGGTCCAGGCGAGTGCGGCGGACTTCGGGTTCCGAGGTGTGCCAGATATGCGCCAGTTGCCGATCGGAGAAGCCGTACTGCTTCGCGGTCAACAATAGTTCGCTGGTTGCATCTTCGAGCTTGCGGCACTCGCGCAGCCGCTCCTCCATGCCGACGATGTCGCGGATCTGATACAAGAACCAGCGGTCGATCTTGGTGCGCTGGTAGATGTCGTCAACCGTCATGCCGGCTTTAAGAGCATGGCGAATGTACCAGACCCGCTCCGCCGTCGGTGTGGTCAGCCGGGAAATGATCTCCTCCATGCTCGGCTGATTCGGTGTGTTCCAGCGGTCGGCGCGATCGCAGCCTAGGCCGAATCGGCCGGTTTCCAACCCGCGCAGGGCCTTTTGCAACGATTCCTTGAACGTTCGGCCGATGGCCATGGTTTCGCCGACGGATTTCATTTGCGTGGTGAGCGTGGGGTCGGCTTCGGCGAACTTCTCGAACGTCCAGCGCGGCACCTTGGTAACGACGTAGTCGATCGTTGGTTCGAAACAGGCCGGCGTCTCGCGCGTGATGTCGTTGCGAAGCTCATCGAGTCGGTAGCCCACGGCGAGCTTGGCGGCGATCTTGGCAATCGGAAACCCGGTCGCTTTGGAGGCGAGCGCGCTGGAACGGCTCACGCGCGGGTTCATCTCGATGGCGACCATGTCGCCGTTTTCCGGGTTGACCGCGAATTGAATGTTGCTGCCGCCGGTCTCCACGCCAATCTCCCGAATGACGGCAATGGCGGCGTCGCGCATCCGCTGGTATTCCTTGTCGGTCAACGTCTGCGCCGGGGCGACGGTGATCGAATCGCCGGTGTGCACGCCCATCGGGTCGAAGTTCTCAATCGAGCAAACGATAACGACGTTGTCGGCTCGATCGCGCATTAGCTCGAGCTCATACTCCTTCCAACCGATGACGGAGCGCTCGATCAACACCTCGTGGGTGGGGCTAAGCTCCAAGCCGCGGGAAATAAGCTCATTGAACTCACTGCGGTTGTAGGCGATGCCACCGCCGGTGCCGCCCAGGGTGAAACTGGGGCGGAGCACGCACGGCAACCCAACGCGCTCCCGTATGCTTTGGGCCTCGGCGAGACTGCGAGCGACGCCGCTTTCGGGAACCTTCAAACCGATGCGCAGCATCGCCGACTTGAACTGCTGCCGATCTTCGGCCTTTTCGATGACGTCGGCGCGAGCGCCGATCATTTCCACGTGGTACTTGTCAAGGATGCCGTGCTTGTGCAAGTCCATCGCCGTGTTGAGCCCGGTCTGGCCGCCGAGTGTGGGCAGAAGGGCGTCGGGCCGCTCGCGCTCGATAATCTTGGCGACAACTTGCCAGGCTATGGGTTCGACGTAGGTGCGGTCGGCGGTTTCTGGGTCGGTCATAATGGTCGCGGGGTTGGAATTGACCAACACGACCTCGTAACCTTCCTCGCGCAGCGCCTTGCAGGCCTGTGTGCCCGAATAGTCGAACTCACACGCCTGCCCGATCACAATGGGACCGGAGCCGATCAGCAGTATCTTTCGAATGTCGGTACGTCGTGGCACGGAAAGGAAAAGGAAAAAGGAAAAGGAAAAAGGTAAACCGCACGCCTGAGTTCCTTTTTACAGTGCGCGGACCTCTTTTTTGCCTTTTCCTTTTTCCTTTTTCCTTTTTCCTTACGTCAGTTCGCGTACGGCATGAAGTCCAGGGTGTGGGTAACGGTGAAGGGATACGGAGCGCCGTTGTAGAGATAATACGCGCCCACCGGAGAGTGGATCACACGCGGGCGCCAGCGGCCCATTCGATCGACGCCCATGTACTGCCAAACGTCATAGCGGTTGATGCGTTCGTAAGGCAAGATGGGCGGGAGGTCCATGATGATCGTCTCCGGAACGACGTCGACGAGGGCGGGTTGCGGCAGTGTCGGTGGTGTTGGGGCCGGTTCGTCGCCGGAATTCACGGTGGGACGCATGGGTGAAAGTGCAAACAAGACGGCCAATACGATGTCGGTGTGCATGTTCGGAACCTGAGGGTTAGTCAAAAATGTACAGAGGCTCAGCTCTCTCGGAGGATACAGACCGAGGCCGTTCCACGTCGAGGCGGCCGTTAACTCTTTGGCGAAGTTCGTCGTTCTCCTAGTCCGCAAAGTCGATATACACGGTTTCTTGGAACACCACGTTCTAACCGGCCGTTCTGCATGTCAACCTCAGCGCCTTTGCCGCCTGGGTAGACGGGAAAAAACGGGGAATCTCCGTGTTTTTATTGGAATATACGGGCTGGTTGCTGTTAGAATTGCGGTCGTCATATTAATTAGCATGGATGCATTCCTTTTTCAGTTCCAAGAGGCTCCCTTACCATGCGCTGGTTCCGCACTGTCTCCCGGATGCTTCCGTCGTACCGACCAACTCGCCGTCCGGGCCGTTCCTTGTCGAAACGAACGGGATTCCGACCTCGGATTGAATACTTGGAGTCCCGCTGGGTTCCCACCACCGTAACGAACCTGAACGATAGCGGCTTGGGGTCGCTGCGGTACGCGATTCAGCAAACACCAAACGGTGGAACGGTTGATTTCGCACCAGGTCTCGAAGGGACCATCAAACTCTTTAGCGGAACGCTGCAGATATTCCAACACGTAACGATTGACGGCCCGGGCGCCGACAAGATCACGGTGAGCGGCAACGATACGGCCCAGGTGATGCACATATTCAACGGCATCGGAGAACAAATCACCGTCGACATCTCCGGATTGACGTTTGCAAACGGCATCGCGCAACCTCCCCAGATCCTCGATCCCATTGCCGGTGGCGCCCTTTTCAACCGGGGAGCGATCGTATCGTTCACGGATTGTGTCATTGCCGACAACGACGCTCTGGAACCGGATAGCTTGGGCGCGGGCATTTATAACACGTGGGATCTGGCCCTGCTAGTTCCCGGAGAAATCTACCTGACGAATACCGTCGTGACCGAAAATGTCGCCGTCAGCAGCCTGGGCAGCGGTATTCTTAATGAAGGGATTCTGGCTCTGGACAATTCGTCGGTGATCTTCAACACCGGCACGGACGTGAACGGCGGCGGCATCTACAACGTCGGTTTGCTTACCATGTTTGAAAGCGCGGTGTCGGACAACACGACACTCGTGAACTTCGAGCCGGGCCTCGGCGCCGGCATCTACAACTCAGGCCTTGCGGAAATCACCAACTCGATCATTTCGGGAAACGTCGGCCCGAGCAGCGGCGGCGGCATCTACACCGATGGGGGCGAGTTGATCATTACCAACTCGACGATCACGGACAACGAGGCCGTCGTCAGCGGCATTTGGAACAGCGACGGCGGCGGCATTTGGAACAACAACACCGAGATCACGATAACCAATTCCACCATCGCGCGCAACGACGCCGGTCGGGGCGGCGGACTCTTCCTGACGTTGGGCAGCGTCCCGCAAATCACCCTTCGAAACACCATCGTCGCCCGGAACGTCGTAAGCACGTCCGGACCCGACGTTCAGGGACAGGTGCAAATCGCATTCAACAACCTCATCGGCGACGGTACGGGAAGCGCCGGGCTCGTTGACGGGGAGAACGGCAACCAAGTGGGAAACTTCTTGACTCCTATTCTCCCGTTGCTCGGCACTTTGAAAGACAACGGCGGTCCGACTCGGACGCTGGCTCTATTACCTGGAAGCCCGGCAATCGACGCCGGAACCAACACCGGGGCCCCATCGGACGATCAGCGCGGTTTCAACCGCCCGGTGAACACCATCGTGGACATCGGCGCCTACGAGTACCAACCGACGCAAACCAATGCCGTACTCGTCAGCAGTTTGAATCCGTCGATTGTCGGCGACTCGGTGACGTTTACCGCTACGGTAACCGGCATCGCGCCCGGATCGAATCCGGCTCAGGGAAACGTGATTTTCAAGGACGGCGCCGCCACCTTGGCCACGGTGGCTTTGGTGAACGGTGTGGCCAGTTTTACCACCGACGACCTGGCGATGGGCACCCACCCCATTAGTGTTAGCTATCCGGGCTTCGTCGAAGGCGATTACGTTCTCGACCCCGATACCTCGAACACGATCAATCAACTGGTGCGGTCGGCCAGTAGCCTGGAGATGAAGAGCTATACCAATCCGGCGAATACCGCGAACTTCATTATGTTCGCAGGGATCGTAACGGGCATTCCTGGCTTGTTCCCGACAGGGACCGTCGAGTTCTTTAACAACGGCAACCCGTTCGGTAGTGCGCCGTTGGATCAAGGCGTCGCTTGCCTCATCTTCGATCCGTTCACGCTCCCCCCCGGAACCTATACGGTCACCGGTACCTACTCAGGCGACAACAACTACGCCCCGAGCAGCAGTCCGACCCCCGTGGTAGTTCTCGTTGGCGCGACCACGTCGGACTTGACTGTTAATCCAAGCCCGGCCAATACACCCGACAATGTCACGCTAACGGCGACGGTGACCAAGGTAGCGCCCGGGACCCAGGTACCGACGGGAAACGTTTCCTTCTTCGATGGCGGCAATCTGATCGGTACCGTGGCCCTCAACGGTTCGGCACAAGCGGTGCTCGTTACCACGTTTGCTAAAGGAACGCACTCGATCACGGCGACTTATGCCGGCGACACCGACTTCACCGGCAGTGGCGCGCCGGCCAAGAATCTCGTTGTCGGCGCCTCCGTCACGTTGGTAGAATCGCTGCCGAATCCGTCCGACGTTGGACAACAGGTGACCCTCGAGGCGATCGCGACCTCCTTCGCCGGTGGGGCCCTCACACCGACCGGGTTCATCGAGTTCTACGACGAAGGGAACTTCCTGGGCTCGGCGGCCATCAGCGGCGCATCGGCCCAGCTTCAGGTCGTGTTCAACACGGTCGGGAACCATTTGATCACCGCGATCTACACCGGCGATGTCAATTTCACGTCGAGTACGTCCATTCCGTTGGTCCATGTGGTCGGCGCGAACACGACGTTCTTGTCCGTTAATCCCAATCCGTCGAGCGTGAACCAAACGGTGACGCTTAGCGCGACGGTCGTTCCGGAGACGGGCGTTGTAACTCCGACGGGTTCGGTTACCTTCAGTACACAATTCGGGGTCCTCGGCAATGCGACTCTCAATGGCAGCGGCACGGCTGTTTTGAATGTTTCTAACTTTCCCGCCGGCAGTTTTACGGTAACTGCGGAGTACAGCGGCGATTCCAATTACGCTCCGACGCGATCCGGGCCTCAGTCCCTCACTGTGAATGCAACGGCTACCTCGGCCGCGCTGCAAGTGTCGCCGATTAGTTCGAACTTCGGCGATCTCGTCACGTTTACCGCAACCGTAACGCCGGCGATCACGGGTTCATTTACTCCTACCGGCACGGTCACGTTCTTTGATCGCACCACGCCGCTCGGAACAGTCAACGTGGGCGCCGGCGGCGTCGCCGTGTTCTCGTCGAACACATTGCCGGGCGGTGTCCGCTATGTGACGGCCAAGTACAACGGCGACGCGAACTTCACCGTGAGCACCTCGGCCATCGTCAATCAACTGACGCAGCCGATCAGTTACTTCGCGGTAGGCGGCGCCCCCGGAAAAGTGCGCTTCTATAATCCGGACAATACGTTGGTGGTTGCTTTCTCGCCGTTCGGCGGCAACTACACCGGCGGCGTGAACGTCGCCATCGGTGATGTCGACGGCGACGGCTACAACGACCTCGTCATCGGCGCGAATGTCGGAAACCCGGACGTGCGCGTTTACAGCGGCAAGCTCCTGGCCCAGAATCCGGGCAGTCCCAATGGCGCGCTCTTGGTGCAGTTCTTTGCCTACGGCCTCGGCTTCAATGTCGGCGCCAATGTCGCGATCGGCGATATCAACGACGACGGCTTCGCCGATCTTGTCACCGGCGCGACGGCCGGCAATCCGCACACCAAAGTCTTCAACGGCAAGGACATCGCCGACGACACGTTCAACCCGAGCGGCGCCAGCCTCCTGGCAGAGTGGTTCCCGTACGGCCTTCAGTTCAACGTCGGCTCGAGAGTCAACGTCGGCGACGTGAATGGCGACGGCTATGCCGACGTGGTCACCGGCGCCTCAGCCGGCAACCCGGACACGCGCGTTTTCAACGGCAAGGACATCGCGCTCGGCGGCTTCAATCCGGCGGGCTCGAGCCTGTTGGCTTCGTGGTTTGCTTTCGGATTGAACTTCAACGTCGGCGCGAACGTGGCGGTCGCCGATATCAACGGCGACGGTTACGGCGACGTCATTACCGGCGCCACTGTCGGTAATCCGGCCGTAAAGGTCTTCAGCGGGAAGGACATCGCACTGGGCACGTTCAATCCGAACGGCAGCAGCCTGTTGACCTCCTTCTTCGCTTACGAGTTAAACTTCAACGTCGGCGTCTTTATCGGCGGCGCCGACTTCGACGGCGACGGTAATGCCGAAATCATCACCGGCGCCTCCGTCGGCGCCCCGCATTACCGCGTAGTAGCTGGAAACTCGATCGGCATCAAGCCGCCGGCGATCTTCGAAGCCTTCGCCGACGGAATTCAAGGCGGTGTTACCGTGGGAGCAAGCTCGCTATTCCTGCCGCCGACGTAGTAAACACAGACGCAGCCGACACATTTGCGACGGGGCCCACGACCCGTCGCTAACCCATTGCGTCCACTTTCCTAAGATTTCTCTGGTCGATTTCTCTCTGCGCGACGTCCTTACTTTTAGAGGGCGGCTTGATGGCCTCCACCCGTGACGAGGCGGCCGATTCCCCTGAACAGTTCCGTGCGTATCTGCACATGTTGGTGCGGACGCGGTTCACGGCCCGGTTGCGCGGCAAGGTGGAGCCGTCCGACCTGGTGCAGCAAACGCTCTTGAAGGCGCACCAGGCCCGCGACCAGTTTCGTGGTCAGAGCGTGGCGGAGAAAGCGGCATGGTTGCGACAAATCTTGGCCCATACGATGGCCGACGCCGCTCGCCATTTGGGGCGCGACAAGCGAAACGCCGCAATGGAACGCTCGCTGACTCAGGCGCTCGACGACTCCTCGGCCGATCTGGCCCGTTTCCTGGCCGGCGCGGAACCGACGCCGAGCACCCAAATGATGCAGGACGAGCAGGCGGTGCGGCTGGCGGAGGCGTTGGCGCGTCTGCCGGAGTTGCAGCGGGAAGCGCTCGTGCTCAAACACCTGGAGGGGTGTTCTGTCGCACAAATCGGACAGCAATTGCAAAAGTCTCCGGCCTCGGTTGCTTCGCTCTTGCGTCGTGGATTGCAACAGCTACGCGAAGACCTCGCCGAGACTTAACCATGGCGGATGCGCAGGAATCGCGGGTCGGCCGCCTTGACCAAATCCTCGCCGAGTACCTGGAAACCGGCGAAACCGGAAAGCCCGCCCTCCGAGAAGAACTCCTGCGTCGACACCCAGATTTGGCGGATGCTCTGCGAACCTACTTTGCGGATGAAGATCGTCTTGGCGGCGCCATTGCCCGGCTCAAGGAACCTTGCCCGCTCGACACCGCCGTTTGGCAAGGGCCATCCACCTTCGCCGGCGCCGGGCGACGTCGAGGCCGTCATCGCGCCCGGCCGAATCTTCGGTGACTACCAGTTGCTCGCGGAAATCGGTCGGGGCGGCATGGGTGTCGTGTTCCGTGCACGCCAGATTAGTCTTGATCGAACTGTTGCCTTGAAGATGATCCTCTCGGGAGAGCTCGCGAAAGAAGCCGCGGTTCGCCGTTTCCGCATGGAGGCCGAGACCGCGGCACGCTTGGAACATCCGAACATTGTTTCCATCCACGAAGTCGGCGAATGCAAAGGACTTCACTACTTCACGATGGCACTGGTAGAGGGCGGGAGTCTTGCCGAACGACTTTCTCGCGGCCCATTGCCGCCGCGCGAAGCCGCCGAGTTGGTGGCGACTTTGGCGCGCGCCGTCGAACACGCCCATCGCCAAGGGACCGTTCACCGCGACATCAAGCCGGCGAACATCCTTCTTCAAAAGGATGAAGGAGGAAGGATGAAGGAAGAATCAGCCAACCTTATTCAGTTCGGTTCATCCTTCATCCTTCATCCTTCATCCTTTTGCCCGAAGATTACCGACTTCGGCCTTGCTAAGCGGCTCGACAGCTCGGCGGGAACGACGGCGACGGGCGATATACTCGGCACCGCCAGCTACATGGCCCCGGAACAAGCGGAAGGTAAAGTCAGAGAAGTCGGACCGCTTTCCGATGTGTACAGCCTCGGCGCCGTTCTCTACGCAGCGCTCACAGGCCGGCCGCCGTTCTTGGGCGAGAACAATCTGGAAACGCTGCTGCAAGTGCTCGAGCAAGAACCGGTCGCGCCACGATTGTTGAACGCGGAAGTGCCGCGGAATCTCCAGACGATTTGCCTGAAGTGCTTGGAGAAGCAGCCGCGCAACCGGTACGGATCAGCCCGCGAGTTGGCGGAAGACTTGGAGTGCTTCCTGCGTGGTGAACCAATCCGCGCTCGGCCGCCGGGACCGATCGGGAAGCTGCGACGATGGTCGCGAAAGCACCCAGCGTTGGCAACGACCTGGGCAGCACTGGCTGGTTTTTACATCAATCACCTGGTTCTGCTCGGGCTGGACGCACCCGGCGAAGGCGGCTTCTATCACTATTCCTTGACCGTGTTGATGTCCGTGTGGGCGGTGGGTGCATGGGGCTTCGAGATGTTGAGCCGTGGCCCATCCGGCCGATCGGCAACGCTGGTGGCGTACGGCTGGACGGCGTTGGACGTCAGCCTGTTTACGATCTACCTGTTCCTCGGCGAAGGACCGCGAAGCGCCGTGATCGCTGTCTACCTGGTGCTCATTGCCAGCGCTCCCTTACGCGGCGGTCTCGGTCTGGTGTGGTTCACTACCGCGCTCACGATGGCCAGTTACGTCGGCCTGGAAGCGTTCGTCCTCATTCACGATGACGTTCGTGCGGTGCCGGTTTATCAAGCCGTGATCTTCGTACTTTGCATGAGTGTTCTGGGACTAATCCAACACCTACTACTTCGGCGGTTACCTGCCGACGTAAGCGCCGCAGAGCCCAGTTCATAACAGACGGGCACGTAACAGGCGAGCCGGGAGCGTCAGCGACCGGAGGCTACCCCTGCGCCCACAGTTATCGTCCTTTACCAATGCGAGGCAGTTATGTCTTCAGGCGAAATCGGAAACCTTGACCCGATGACCCAGGCTACGCCGCAAAAGCGCTTACCGAGACGCTCCTTGATGGAGATCCTGCTCGACCCGAAGAACATCCAATGGTTGATGGTCTTTGGCGCCGTCGTGCTTGTCGTCGGCCTGGTGATTTGGCTGTATACGATCGGGATTTTCGAGAACAAAGTGTTCGTCGCCAGTCTCATGGGCGCCGCAACTATCGGCGTGATGGCGGCGGGGTGGGTGATCATCGCGAAAACCCGCTTCCAGACCGCCGGCCGTGCTTTGACGCTTCTGGCGTGCTTGATCATGCCTCTCAACTTGTGGTTCTACCACGCGCAGGGTCTGCATCCACTTACGCTTTATGAACGAATCTGGGTGGCGGCCCTCGTTTGTTGTGCCCTGTACGCCGCTTCGGCGTGGGTGCTGCGCGATCCGCTCTTCGTGTGGGTCTTCATGGGGGGCATCGCCATGTCCAGCCTCCTCCTCCTCGCGGACGTCGACGGCCCGAACGAGTTCTGGCAGATCACCCACCCGGCCGTTCTTCTCGTCGTCTTGGGATTGATCGGCATTCACGCCGAACGCGCTTCCCGGCCGCCGAAGGTGAAGGGTTCACCCGCAAACGATTCGGCCTGGCATTCTTCTGGTCCGGCCATGTGCTGTTCGGCGCAGGACTTCTGCTGTTGCTGACCGCGCAAGTCGTCGGCTACCTCTTTCCTTACTTCGGGCCGTCCTTCCAGGACGTTGGTCTCGAAGCGCCTTCTCCAATTACCACCGACCGCGGCCTGCGAATCCCTGCCCTCTTGATCGTGCTCACCGGTACCTATGCGTACCTGTACTCCGACTTGGTGGTACGCCGGATCGGCATGTACATCTATCTCGCCGCCGTCACGTTGCTCTGGGCCGAACTGCTGGCGATTCAATTGCTGAACGTGCAACTGAATGAAGAACTAGTGATCATCGTGATGTCGCTCACCGCCTTGGCCGTGAATTCGGCGCAACCGCTTGTCGCTCGCCGAGCGGCTGCCGCGGATCCTGAATCCAAGGAGTCACTCGGCTTCTTGAGCCGATCGCTGACGCGGGCCTGCCAACCGTTGGGGCTGGTCTTGATCGTGACGCCGGTCGTCCTGGGCGCGTGGTTGGTCTGGCAAGCCGTCGAAATGGGACGTCCACTGACCTGGACGTACGTCGGGGCGATGGCTCTGGCCGCGATTTCGTGCCAATTCGGAGCGTATGTTACCCGGCACGCACGGTCCGACGTGTCGTTGACGTACTTCCTCGGCGCTGCAGCCGCGACGATGTCCGGCGCGGTTGGCTTTCTGTGGATGATCGGCCTGCACCAGTGGCATGAACAAGCGCCGCTGTTGATGGCCATTCCGATTCTCTATCTCATCGGTGCGCGGCTTCAGCGCGGGCACACTGCCGAACGGCCTCTCGCGATCGTCGCTCACTCGGCCATGTTGTTGTTGCTCGTATCGAGTCTGGCGACGGCCGCGAGGGGCTTTTTCGACGTTCGCGGCGACTTCACCAATCTGGCGCTGGCCGCGTTCTTCGCCGAAGCGGCGTTTTTCTATGCCCTTTCGGCCGGGCTTCACAAGAAATCGAACCTCGTCTACCTGGCGGCGGCGATGGCGTGCGCTGCCGTCTGGCAGCTCTTGGCCTACGGCGACTTCGCCGATTCCTATTACACGCTGACATTCGCCGTCGTCGGCCTCGTTCTCTTGATCGTCCATCGCGTCACCGCGTTGGAACGGTTCAACCTCACCGGAGTGGCCCGCTCGACTTTTCAGTGTGCCAACGCGCTTCTTTCCTTGGCATTCGTTGCAGGCGCGTTGATTACCATCAGCCATCTCGGCGCCGGCCACCGCGAGAACAAAGGCGAGCTCCTCGGAATGTTGCTGACGCTGGTTGTCATCAGCCTGTCCGCTATCGCTCTCGTTCGCCACACCGAATGGCGCCGCTGGTACGTGGTGACGTCCATCGGCAACGGCGTGCTGGCAATGCTGGTTCTCGCAGTGTTTTCCACACTGACGTTGGGCCAACGGTTGGAAATCGCCAGTTTGATCCTCGGCGCCGGGCTTCTGACACTCGGACACATCGGTTGGTACCGGGAGCAAGACCGGCACAACGATCTGGTGAGCTTCAGTTTGGCGCTCGGATGCGCCCTTATCGCCGTCCCGCTGATGATCGCCGTGACCAGTTACCGTTCGCAGGACGTGTTCAACTGGCCGGACGAACTCGGCATGCTCGCCGCCGGGCTGATCCTCCTGGCGACCGGCAACATGTTCCAACTCAAATCGACAACCCTCACCGGGGCGATCTTGGTTGCGGTCTACGTGGTGACGTTGCCGATCTACCTACCATGGAGCAAAATGAGCACCGCAGCGATATACCTCATGGTCGGCGGTGGCGTGATCTTCGGCAGCGGCATCCTCTTGAGCGTGTATCGCGATTCACTGCTGACGTTGCCCGACCGGATCAAACGGCGTGAAGGAATCTTTCGAGTATTAAGTTGGCGCTAAAGAACGGAGGTTCGTCCATGCCTGATGGCTCCATTGAACGTGATGCTGCCGAGGTTCGTAGTCTTGAGCGTGAGAATCGCGAACTGCGCGAACAGTTGGCACATCAAGGTCGCGGACATCGAACAACGGTTAGCTGGCTCGGCGGATGCGCAGGCGCCGGCGGCGGCCTGGCGCTGGGAATAATCGCCAGTGTTTGGCACTACATCAATCTCTCACATCAATACGGAAGCTGGGCTTTTCTTTTTGCACTCATCGGCGTTCCCGTAGGCGGCCTCGTGGGCGCCGTTGTCGGGGCTGTGGTGGGATTCCTGCTTGGCCGATATCGTCGTCAATGAGTGTTGGGAGCGTTATGAAAGTCGCGAATTGGTCGGCCGTCGGCAGACTGCTCGGATTCTTTCTCGGCTTTGGTCTCTGCTACCTCGGCGGAGTCCTTTACCTGATGTACCGAGATGATCAGGGAGGCTGGGGCGACGAACTCAAAAACACGGCTGGGGTTCTGTTTGGCTTGATCGTCGGTGGAGTTACTGGCGCCCTCATCGGACACGTAGTTGGAAAACGCTTTGACAAACCCCCGAGCGATTCGCAGCCTTTCCGCCCTAATCCAAGATCATAACTGTCGATTTCTCAAGAATCCTGCAAGTCGCGCGTCCGGTTTTCGCTTGAAATCACGTTATACCTATAGGGGCTTTTGGCTCGCGTCCTGGGTACGTACCGCGCGGGAGTACGCCATGACTCGCACCAGTCGGCGTCATCGGTCTAACACCCTGTGGTGTAATCGGTTGCAACCACCTAAACTGTGCGGCCGCGTTGTGAGACGCGCAGCTGGATGGACCATGCTAAACGACTAACAAATGGAGGAGCTATGCGTTCACGTCTTGAAAAAGTACTACCGCGGTTTCGACCAACCATCGAACGCCTTGAACGGCGTGACCTGCCGAGCTTCATGCTCCCGCCGGCTTACTCGACGGGGGTGCATCCGAGGGATGTCGAAGTCGGCGACTTCAACGGCGACGGCGCCTTCGACATGGTGGTCGCCAACGCGATTTCCGGCACGGCAGGGTCCGTGAGTGTGCTCCTCAATCAAGGCAATGGGACGTTCGGTCCCAAGCAGGATTACACGGTGGGGAACACGCCGAGGTCGGTAGCCGTGGCTGACTTGGACGGCGACGGGGACCTCGATCTGGCGGCGGCCAGCTTTACGAGCCGGGTCGTGACCGTCCTCCTGAACGCGGGGGATGGTACTTTCCCGACGCAGACCAACTACGGTGGAGGCCGAAATCTCCGCTCCGTGGTCGCGGCGGACTTCAACGGCGACAGCGCTCCGGACCTGGCATTTGCCAATTACCCCAGCGGCCGGGTGTCGCTCTTGTTCAATACAGGGAGCGGCACCTTTTCGGGGTTAACGTCCTTCGCGACGAGCAGCAACGGGGCGGTGGCGGTAGCGACGGGCGACCTGAACGCGGACGGGAAAGCCGATCTCGTCGCTGCAACGCAATCCAACAACTCCGTCAACGTGCTATTGGGTGTGGGCGACGGCACTTTCCAGCCACCGCAGGTATTTTTCACCGGCGCCGGCACTTCAGACGTGGCGCTGGGCGACTTGAATAGTGACGGGACTTTGGATTTGGCCGTCGCCAACGATTCTCCGTTGAGTGTGCTTCTGGGCATCGGAGACGGAACGTTCGGGCCTGCCGCAAGCACCGCGGGCGATTTCGGCGCCCAAGGCGTGCTTATCGAGGAGTTGAACGGCGACGTCGTGCTGGATGTTGTCGTGGTGGGCGACCAGCCGCATAGCCCCGTTGCTGTACTGTTGGGAAATGGCGACGGCAGCCTGAAACCGCCGGTGGGCTACCTCGGGGGCGAACAACCGACGGGCGCCGCCGCGGTAGATTTTACCGGCGACGGCATCCGCGATCTCGCGGTTACCGATTCGGAGAACAACAACGTTTCCTTGTTCGTTGGCATCGGCGGTGGAAAGTTCGCCGCCGCCCTCAACCTATTCAGCGGTTTTGAATTCAAAGCAGTCGCCACGGGCGATTTCAATGCCGACGGTCTGCCCGATCTCGCGGGGACCGACGAAAGTACCACTCAAACTCAAGGCGCTGTGGGCGTGTATCTAGGCACCGGAGTCGGCGCCTTCGCCCAGGTCGCCATCTACCCAACGGACAACGGTGTAGACGAACTGATTGCCGCCGAACTCAACGGCGACGGGATCCTCGACCTCGCCATTGTCGACAAGGACACCGGACCGGAAGGCGTGGTGGTGATGTTAGGCGTCGGCGATGGCACGTTCGGACTCCCTGTCACCTATGCCGCCGACAATCGTCCCTTTGATCTGACCACAGGCGATTTCAACGGCGACGCAACACCCGATATCCTTGCGTCCAACGCAACGAGTGATAATGTCAGCGTGCTTCTAGGAAACGGCGACGGTACGTTCGCATCGCCGATTAACACCAATACATGTGACGGTCCACGTACCGTGACGACCGGCGACTTCAATGCCGACGGCAACCTCGATAGCGCCACCAGTAGCTACACCCAAAATGGAAAGGTGTGCGTGCTGTTGGGTAACGGCGACGGAACTTTCCAGGCGCCTGTCAGCTACGCGGCCGGAAGTCTCACCACGGCGGTGGCATCCGGGTTCCTCGATGGTGACGCCCACCTCGACCTGGCGGCCATAGACCAGGGCGGTCAGTTGAGAATCTTTCGGGGAATCGGAGATGGAAGCTTTGTGCTCCACTCGACGGTTCCCCTCGGCGGTCATGCCATCGAAGTGGCCGACGTTAACCAAGACGGCAAACTCGACATCGGCATTACGGCCTTTGCCACGTCGATGATCGGGATTCTGCTGGGCAACGGCGACGCGACATTCGGCGCACCGACGTTTTACGACACCAACACGTCGGGTCACGATTTCCTGCTATTTGCCGATCTCACCAACGACTCGTTTCCGGACGTGGTCGTGGATGACGGCCCGTTCGTGGTAGTCAACGCCGCCGACTGGCCGCCGCTGCCGATCGGCAACGGCCCGCGGCCGGCCGCGCCGAATTCGTTAGCGTTCTTGATCACGGCAAATCTCGCTGACGACGATAAGGGGAAACCTACATGAACCATCGACAATTATCCGTAGGGTGCGTCGAGTCCGCGAAGACGCACCGTTTCTGCAACCGAAGAATAGTGCGTCCGCGAAGGCTTGACGCACCCTACGCGCCGCGTGTCGAACCCCTCGAAGACCGCACGCTCATGTCCACCTGCCACGTGACGCGGCTCACCGATCAAGGCGTCGGCAAAGGCTTCCGAGGCGATTTGAGGTACTGCATCAACAAGGTTAACACTGAGCCCGGGCCGGATGCGATTGATTTCACGGTCACAGGTTCGATCAACTTGAACGGCCCATTGCCTGAACTCAGCACGGACATTGAAATCGCGGGGCCCGGTTTGGATTTGTTAAAGGTGCGGCGTGCAACTGGCGAGAGCTACCGGATCCTGACGGTCGTTAGTCCCGGCAACGTGCTGATCTCCGGTTTGACGCTCGAGAATGGCGCCCTCGACGCCAATGCGCCTTATGGACCACGAGGTGCTGGAATTTTCAGTACGGGAACGCTCACCGTTCGTGCCACCGCTATTCAGAATAACGCTATTGGCTCCGATCTTTTATCCGGACAGTACGGCGGCGGGATTTACAATGCCGGGACCATGACCGTCGAAGACAGTTTGGTACGGGACAACTACGTCGATGCTGACTACTTTGCCCGCGGCGGCGGGATCGCAAATCACGGACAGCTTGCAGTCGTTGCATGCGTTGTGAGCGGAAACCGTGTGCTGTCTTCCGAGCACACCGCTGAGGGGGGCGGCATCTATAACCACGCCGGCGCCGACTTAACGGTCATCGATTCAACCGTCATGTCGAATATCGTCGAAGGAGACTTTTACGCCAGCGGCGGCGGCATTTTCAATTATCACGGCGCGGCCTCGATATACAGCAGCGCCATTCTTGATAATGAGGTCCGTTACTGGGCCTTTCCCGGCACCGGCATTGATAACTGGGGAGGATTTCTCTTGCTGGTCAACAGCACCGTTCACGGCAATGACGGGGAATATGGCGGCGCCGTCCACAGTACAGGTTTGACTATCGTCAGTCACAGCACGATCAGCTCGAACACATCGTCCTCGGCGTCCGGGTTCCCAGGCGGCATCGTCGTTACCGAGGGGGAATTTTACATGCGCAACACCATCGTTGCCGGCAACAACGGCGACATACGCGGGTCGCTCGCCGCGTCCGACCACAACCTGATCGGCCACAGCAACGGCGGCAGCGGCTACGGACCAAACGACATCCTCGACGTTGATCCTATGCTCGGCCCGCTGACCGACAACGGCGGCCCGACGCCGACGATGGCCCTTCTCCCCGGCAGCCCGGCCATCGACGCCGGCGACAACACCGACGCACCCGAATGGGACCAGCGCGGACTGGGGTTTCCGCGGATCGTGAATGGCACGATTGATATCGGGGCATTCGAGGTGCAGTCATCGCCGATACCGCCGGCTATACGCCCTGGCTTTGATCTCTTGGCAATTGTTTTGGCGACGGCCGATTTGGATTCGCTTACCTAACTCTCTTTCGGAGGATTGTCACATGCGCTTACGAACCTCGAAGGCTCGCCTCCATGTCGAACCCCTCGAAGATCGCACCCTCCTGTCCACCTGCCACGTCACGCGGCTCACCGACCAGGGCGGGGGCATGGGGTTCCGTGGCGACCTGCGTTACTGCATCAACAAGGTCAACGCCAACCCCGGCGCGGATATCATCGACTTTCGCGTGACCGGGACGATCCAGCTGACTGCGGCGTTGCCAAACCTTGCCTCGGACATCGACATCCAGGGAGACGCGCCGGGGCCTGGTGTTCTTACGATAAGTGCATTCGGCGTGGCTACACGGATTTTCACGGTGAGTGTTGGCGCGACTGTCGCGATCTCCGACCTCGCCATCACCGATGGCGGACAGGGCGGCGATGGCGGTGGTGTCTACAACGCAGGGACGCTGACTCTGGATCGCGTCCATATTTTCGAGAACGGGGCCACAGGCAACGGCGGCGGGATATACAACGACGGCACGTTGGCGATCTACGACTCCACTATCGAAAAACACACCTATTCGATCTACGGCGGCGGCATCTTTAACACGGGGACGCTGAGCATTTACGGCTCAACTCTCTCTGGGAATAAGGGACTCGGCGGCGCCATTTTCAACGCCGGCACGTTGACGCTGGATCACACGGTATTGTCAGACAACGAATCGAACATCAAAGGAGGTGCGATCTATAGCATCGGCACCATGTCGATGTCCCACAGCAGCGTGTTCGATAATCAGGTGAGCGTTTTATCTTCAACTGAGCATTCGTATGGGGGCGGAATATTCAACGATGGTATGATGTGGATCGACAGCAGCACGATCGCCGGGAACGCCGCCCTTAGCTTCTCCAGTTCCTTCGGCTACGGCGGCGGCATTTGCAATTACACCCACGGGACGATGGTGCTGCGCAATTCCACGGTAGCAAACAACACCGCTCGCTTTGGTGGTGGCGGCATAATGTCCTTCGGGCCGTCAGCCAATATCGACCACAGCACCGTTGCCGGCAATGACGCGTGGGTGGGCGGTGGTTTGTGGAGCTATGAAGACTTTACGACGACCCTACGAAACACCATCGTCGCCACGAATACCGCTGACGAGTCCGAGTTGGGGGAGGATGTTATCGGCCAGTTTGTGTCCGCCGGTCACAACCTCATCGGCAACAGCAACCAAGGAGGCGGCTTTGCATCCACGGATTTGCTTGACGTGGACCCGATGCTCAGTTCGCTCGCCGACAACGGCGGGCCGACGTTGACCATGGCCCTCCTCGTCGGCAGCCCGGCCATCGATGCCGGGGACAATACCGGCGCGCCTGCATTCGACCAACGCGGGCCGGGGTTTCCGCGAATCGTGAACGGCTCGATTGACATCGGCTCGTTCGAGGTGCAGGCGTCGCCGATGCCGTCGATGACGCGCCCTGGATTTGATCTTTCTGCCGTCGTGTTGGCGACGGCCGATTTTGATTTGCTTACTTAACCCTTCGAACGGAGGATTTGTCATGCACTCGCAAACATCAAAGGCTCGCCCCCGCCTCGAACCCCTCGAAGACCGGACGCTACTGTCCACCTGCCACGTCACGCGTCTGACCGACCAAGGCATCGGCATGGGGTTCCGAGGCGACCTGCGTTACTGCATCACCAAGGTCAACGCCAACCCCGGCGCGGACATCATTGATTTCCACGTGACCGGGATGATCAACTTGACGGGCGTATTGCCCTCGCTCACAGCCGTCGACATTCAGGGCCCGGGGGCAAACGCCCTCATGGTGCGGAGGGACACGGGCGGCTTCTACCGCATCTTCACGGTGCCGCCAGGTCAGACCGTGCAGATTTCCGGACTGACGATGGTCAATGGAAGGATCGGCAGCAGCAACGCACAAGGCGGAGGCATCCACAACACCGGCAACCTGACGCTCGTCGAATGCAACTTGAGCGGCAACGAGGCATTTTCCAGTGCCACTGCTAGCGGCGGTGGCATCTACAACGCGGGTGCCATGACCATTATCGATTCCACTATCGAGTCGAATAGCGTTAATGGCTTCAACGGCAATGGCGGCGGAATCTACAACCAGGGCACACTGTCCATCTATAGCAGCACCATCTCCGGCAATGTCGCCGCCCCGAGTTTTGATTCTTTCGGCAGCGGCGGCGGAATCTATAACAACGGCTCGATGGTGGTCCTAAACAGCACGGTAATCTCGAACACGAGCCCATGGGGAGGAATTGCCGGAATCCGGGCGGGAGGCAGCCTCAATGTGATCAGCCACAGCACCATCAGCCATAATGATGGCGGCGGCGGGGGAATCCACGCCGTAAGCAATGTCTACATGCGCAACACGATAGTGGCGAGTAATTTCGCAGGCGACAATCCTAACGATGTGTCGGGAACGCTGACATCATCCGGATTCAACTTGATCGGCAACTCAAGTACCGGCAGCGGTTTTGCCGCCACCGATCTTCTCGATGTCGATCCCAAATTCGCAGGTTTCGGCGCTTGGGGAGGACCCACGTCTACAATGGGCCTCTTCCCCGATAGCCCAGCCATCAACGCCGGCGACAACACCGACGCCCCGGAATGGGACCAGCGCGGGCCGGGGTTTCCGCGGATTGTGAACGGCACGATTGATATCGGGGCTTTCGAGGTGCAATCGTCGCCGATACCGTCCAGCCCGCGCCCGACACAGGAAATTCTCGCAATGATCTTGGCGACAGCAGACTGGGACGTCCTTGATTGAAATGGCAACCGGTAGCACAGGCATTTCTGTCTGTGTGAAGAGACGAATCGGTCAGCGAACGCAAGGCACAGACAAAAATGTCTGTGCTACCGAAAACCAATGCGCGTCCGTTTTCCTAGGAGGAGTGATTCAATGACTCGTCGAACTTCAAAACGCGCGGCCATGAACCGTCGACAACGCCTGCTTATTGAAACGTTGGAGCGGCGGACGATGCCGAGCTTCCTGGCGGGTGCAGTGTACTCGACCAATGCGTCTGCCGAACCCGTCCTGCATGACTTCAACGGTGACGGCGCCCTCGACATGGCGGGGATCTCTCCTTCGCCCGATGCGCTAAGGATCTTGCTCGGCAACGGGGACGGCAGCTTCGGGCCGGTTACGACCTATAACGGTTCGGATGTCAAAGACATGACGAGTGGCGACTTCAACGGCGACACCGAAATGGATCTGGTCGTCGCCGACGGAAATGCGTTCAAGACCTACCTGGGCAACGGCAACGGTACCTTCAAGCCGCCGTTGTCGAGCTTGAATAACGACACGCCCTCCGACATTTCAGCCGGAGACTTCGACAACGACGGCCGGCTCGATCTGGCTTGGACCGACGGCGGCGCGGCGATGAAGCTCTCGCGGGGCAATGGTGACGGAACTTTCACCTTGCAAATCTTGTTCTCGACTGGTCAAAACGTCTTCGCCAACGTTTCCAGGGACTTGAATGCCGACGGGGAACTCGACGTTGCCATGAACGCCGGGCCGAATACGATCGTTCGCTTGGGCAACGGCAACGCGACGTTTCAACCTCCTATCACTTCGAGCGGCAGTGCGACTGACTACATCGCCCATGACTTCAACGGCGACGGCCATATCGACTTGGCGGGACCCGGGACAAAGGCCGTTACGCTCCTCTACGGCAACGGCGACGGATCGTTCAAGCCTCCAGTGAGTTTCCCCACGGCGAAGGATACGACGGGAGTCGCGGCGGGAGATTTCGACGGCGATGGTGATCTCGACATCGCCGCGGGCAACTTCCAACAAAGCGCCATCACGGTGCTACGAAACCAGTCCGGCAGTTTCCGTCGCCGTACCAACTACGCCATTCATAATCACCCAACCCACGTCGCTGTGGGGTATCTCGACAACGACGGGACGCTCGACATCATGACGGTCCAGGGAGGCGTGCTCACCGGCGTCGGCGATGGGGCGTTCCGTGGCGCCGTTCATACGACCAGTACTCAGGGAACGCTTGCCACGACGCACCTCAACGGCGACGGCCTGACGGATCTCGTTTCCGCATTTGGAGACCTCTTGTGCGGCGCGAGCAATGCGACGTTCAAGGTCTGTGGCAAGCATACTGCCACAGGCATCGACATCGAAGTGACTGATTTCAACGGTGATAGCCACGCCGACATCGCTGGGCTGATTACAACCGCGGGGGGATTGGTCGAGGTAGCAACCGGTCCCAGTTTTACTTCGATCACACCGCCGCAGTACCCGGCAGGGAACGATCCCTATCCGGCGGCCGTCGGCGATCTCAATGGCGATTCATATCCCGATCTGGCCGTGCCGGAATATGCAGGAACCGTCGGCATCCTGTTAAGCAACGGAGACGGCACGTTTAAGAATCTCGTGTCGTATCCGGCCGGCAGCAACGCTGCCTATGCGGCCGTCGCCGACTTTAACGGCGACGGCAAGCTAGATCTGGGAATTGCCAACTTTGTTGTCGGCGGAACGATCAACATCCTTCTCGGCAACGGCGATGGCTCATTCGGCGCGGCGACGGCGTATCCAGCCGGCAACTCGCCGATCCAAATCGTGTCCGCCGATTTCAATCTCGACGGCAACCAAGACTTGGCCGCCGCTAACCTTTTTGGTTACTCGGTGACGGTTTTACTAGGCAACGGTGACGGAAGTTTCGGAACTCCAGGAGAAATTCCGCTTCCCAATCGACCGAAGTCCTTGGCGGTCGGCGACTTTGATGCGGACGGGATTTCGGATCTGGCGTTTGCCAACAGTTTTACCACCAACTCGGTTTCCGCGCTTCTCGGTCGCGGCGATGGCTCGTTCAAGTTACCCGTTACCTATCCGGTTGGCACCGACCCGTACGACGTGATGGTCGGTGATTTCAATGCCGACGGTCGACAGGACCTTGCGGTCGCTATCTTCGTTGGCGGCCGGGTCGATGTTCTTTTGGGTAATGGGAACGGCACCTTCAATGCGCCCGTTGGCTATCTGCTGGGAAGCTACGGAGGGAGCGGCGAGCTTGGCGACTTCAACGGTGACGGCAACCTCGACATCGCGGTAGAGGACCGAACGCTTCCGGGGATTGCGCTTCTTCGCGGCAACGGGAACGGCACGTTTCTGCCGGCCTTACACATGCAGTCGTCGGCCGCGCCAAACTCCATCGCTTCGGGAGATTTCAATTCGGACGGCGCCCTCGACCTGGCACTCATGAGCGCAATCGCGGATTCCGTCTTCATCTTCATGCGGCAGGGCAACGGTTTCGCGGTGCCCTTGCACTACCCGACCGGGACAGGTCCAGAAGCGATGGACTCGGGGGACTTCAACGGTGACGGAACGCCCGATCTCGCTGTTGTCGGGTCGGGAGCGGTGAACATTCTGATCGGCGCCGCGAACGCCTCATTTCTCCCCCCGCTTACCTATGCAGTCAGTGGTTCACCGTCGGAAGTTTTCGTTGCCGATCTCAATGCGGACGGCAAGCTCGACATCGCCACAGCAAATACGAACGGCGACACCGTCACGATCTTGCGGGGCATCGGCAATGGGTCGTTTACAATCGCGGGCAGCTACGCGGCGAACAACGAGCCTTATGATCTTGCAGCGCACGATTTCAGTGGCGACGGTGTAGTCGATCTGGCCGTCGTGTCGGCAGGTACACTGAACATCCTGCTCGGCACAGGTGGCGGCGCTTTCGCCGCGCCTGTTACGTATGTCGCCGCGGGAAGCCCGGATGTGCTCGTGGCCCTGGATGTGGATGGCGACCAGGACCTTGACCTCGCGGTGATAGACGATGATTTCAGTTACTTCATCAATAACGGCGACGGTACCTTCCAGCCGCAGGTGCAATACGACATCGGTGCTGATATGAGTGATATCGCAGTCGGGGATTTCAACTACGACGGCCATCCGGACGTGGTGACGACGGAAACGTACGGCGTTTCGGTCGCCTTGAATGCGGGCGATTGGCCGCCGCTGCCCATCGGAAATGGACCGCGTCAAATCGGCCCGCTTGATGACAGCCAACCAATTCAGGTATTGCGACCATCCGCACAGGACCAATCGACGACACGCCGAACTGAAGCTCGCCCGATGGATGAAACGTCAACCGTCCTAGCGCAGCAACCAAAGTATGCCTCGCGCCATATCGCCCGCGTCGCCCTGAGGGAAGCAACGGACGTCGAGATGGAATTGTTTTGGATGTAGCTCAAACAGCGGACTCCCTATGGTCTGCTCCGCTGCAACAGACGTGAATCTCGAACCATTACGAAGGAGTTTGTTCTCATGACGCGACTCGCAAACAAGATTCGGAAGCGACAATTGTTCTTGGAAACCCTGGAGCGGCGCGATGTGCCGAGCTTCGGCGTGCCGCAGGCATTCTTGGCAGGGACGGCGCCAACCGACATAGTCAGCGCCGACTTCAACAACGACGGTCTTCATGACGTGGCCGTCGCCAACAACACCACGCCGGGCTTTGTCAACGTGCTGCTCAACAACGGCATTGGCGGGTTTTCGGCAGCAAAGAGCTTTCCCACCGGCGGCTCCGTCGCCAATTCCCTCGCCGTCGCAGACGCTAACGGCGACGGCAAGCTGGACCTGCTCGTGACGAACCAGAATAGCGGTACCGTGGCGGTGTTGCGCGGCTCCGGCACCGGCGCTTTTCGTCGTCCCATCACCTACGCGGCCGGCACGAATCCGCGGGCCATCGCTACGGTGGATTTCAATAGTGACGGTCTTGTGGACTTGGCGGTGGCCAATGATTTGACCGGTGCTGCTGGAATACTCCTTAACCAAGGAGGTGGCGCGTTTGCTTTAGTTGCCAATTATCAAATCGGAACGAAGCCCTTGGACTTGACCATCGGCGATTTCAACGCGGACGGTGACGGCGACATTGTTGTCGTGGGCACCGCCACGAATGCGCACCACGTTGTGGTGCTAATGGGCAACGGCGATGGCTTCTTCCACGCCGGCGCCACATACAATGCGAGCGCGCCCGGTGGCGTGACATCAGGCGACTTCGACTCAGACGGTGATCTGGACCTCGCAGTGGTAGGCGCGACGTTCGCCGGGCTGAGTATCTGGGAGGGAAACGGTAACGGCACTTTTCAATCTCCCATTCACTATGCCGGGGCCGCAGGAAAGAAAGCCGTCGAAACAAGCGATGTGGATGCCGATGGCGCCCTCGACGTGATCGTTTCCAATATGGATCACGGTTCAATTGATGTGTACCTGGGGAATGGCAATGCCACGTTCGAGGCCGGCGATCGTTATCCGTCCGCAGTCAACCCATCGGAGGCGGTCATTCGCGACTTCACCGGCGATGGCATTGCAGATATTGCGGTCGCCAATGCCGCGCCGGGGACCGGGACAGTGACACTCGTCAAGGGAGTCGGCGGCGGCGTGTTTCACGGCGCCGTGAACGTATTTGACGCCGGCGCCAACCTCAGCGCCATCACCACCACGGACTTCAACTCGGACGGCGATCCTGACATCGCGGTCACCAACAACTTCGGCGATGGTTACAAACCTACCCTAACTACACTTCTCGGGGCGGGAGGCGGGAGCTTTTCCAACAAGAAGTCTTTCCAAGCCGGACTTAACCCGACCGGGATAACGGCCCTGGACGCCGACGGCGACGGGCTGAGTGACGTGGCCATTGCCACGTCGGCGCCCGGCGCCATGAGTGTCGCGCTTGGCACGGGCGCCGGAGGCTTCCAAACTGCGCCCGAACGGGCCATCAACGTCGGTTACGTCGTCGTGGCCGATTTCAACAACGACGGCTTCGACGACCTCGCCGGCGCCACCGGCGGATGTTGCGTGAGTATCCATTTCGGTAACGGCGATGGAACGTTTCTACCGGGCGTAACGTATCTCGCCGGCGGCGCCACGCGAACACTAACCGCTGGGGATTTCAACGGCGACGCACTCCCCGACGTCGCAGTCACCAACGACACGAGCGGCGGGAATACGGTAACCGTTCTTCTGAATCAGGGCGGCGGAGTTTTGGGAGCTCCCGTTAGCTATCCCGTCGGATCGAGGCCGAACCGAATTACCGCTGGCGATTTCGATGGCGACGGCGACCTCGACCTTGTCAACGGGCACACCTATAGCTCATTCATCAGCGTCTTGCTCGGCAACGGCGACGGCTCGTTTCAACCATCGACACCATACGCTACTGACGACCACCCTAGTGCGCTCACCGTCGGTGACGTGAACAGTGACGGTGCGCTGGATGTGGTCACAGGGGCCGGACAGGGCGAAGAGCAATATGAAGTCCTGCTCGGCAACGGCGACGGTTCGTTCCAGCCTCCGCTTGTGACGCCACTTTTCGACGATGCGAGGGATGTGGACTTAGCGGATTTAGACGCCGACGGCGACCTGGATCTCGTCGTAGCCCATTACGACAGTGTACAGGCCTTGACCAGCGTACTGCGTGGCAACGGCGACGGGACCTTTCAGTCACCGGAAAGTTATGCCACAGGAGATTCTGGTATGTTTGCCGAAATTGCAGACTTTGATGGTGACGGGCGACTGGACATCGCCGTGTCAAACTCCGATCTGAACGCTCTCGACAATCCGAGCCTGAGTATACTCCGCGGCAACGGCGACGGTACCTTCCAGAACTCGGTGTATTACCTGGCCGGTTCAGGACCGTACAACTTCAGCGTCGGGGACTTCAACAACGATGGAAACCTGGATTTGGCGATCGTTAATTTGGGCGGCTCGTTAAGTGTGTTAATGAACTCGGGGGAGACCTTCGTCGCCATAAGCAACTACGGCACATTCACATCGCCGGCGACCGCTCTAGCCTCGGCCGATTTCAACGGCGACGGCATCCTCGACATCGCGGAAACGATGTCGCAGAATCCCGGCTTTGTTAGTGTCTGGCTCGGCCGTGGCAGCGGGGCCTTCGAAAGCCAGTCGCTCGACTTCACGGTTGGCGAGAATCCCACCGACTTAGCGGCCGCCGATTTCAACGGCGACACGATTCCCGATCTCGCCACCGCCAATTCCTTCGGCACGACAATCAGCGTCCTCATCGGCGTCGGCGATGGCACGTTCCTGCCGGCGACCGATTACGCGAGCGGCACGTCGCCGTTCGGCATTGTCGCGGCCGATTTCGATGGCGACGGCAAGATCGACGTCGCGGTGGCCAACAACCTGTTCATTGGGACGGTCAATGTCTTGAAAGGCCGCGGCGACGGCACTTTCCTTCCGGCCGTGAGCTACGATGTCGGTTCGACACCGAAGGACATTCAGACCGCGGACATCAACGGCGACGGCACGCTTGACCTGGTCGTCGCCAATTCCAGCGGCGGCACGATCAGCCTGTTGATCGGCAACGGTGATGGCGACCTTCCAGACCGCATTGCACTACGCCGGCATGACCGGTCCCATTGGACTGGTGCTAACCGATGTCGATGGCGACGCCTGGCAGGACCTCCTCATCGCGCAAGCCAACGGCGTGGCGGTGCTCCTCAACGAGGCCGATTGGCCGGCGCCCATCGGGAATCCGCCGTCCGCCGGAGGCGGATTTGCGCCACTCGGCGGATCGAACAAGGTTACTCGCTCGAACCAAACGGAAGTGCGGGCCGCGGATAGCTTGGAAACGGCTGCCGTCGATCCGACCGCCACCGCGACATCCCCGAACCCCAAGCACGCGCCCCGCTACATTGCACGTTTAGCAAGTGCCCACGCCACACGCCTGACCTGGAACCCCGGCATCGAAGATGGTCTCTCATAGAGGTCACATAGAGAAATTTCAAAAAACACGAACTCGCGCGTCCGGTTTTGGCTCCAAATCACCCTTTACTATTAGGGACTCGTACGCGTAGGTGGAGGTATCGGTTCCGGAAAAGGGGGCACAGTAGTCGTCTCGACGTCAATCTACTCGCCGCAGTTCTCGCCACCGCTGATTTTGATTCATTGCTCTAGCACGTAAGAGGAGGTGTTTGCGATGCGTTCACGAAGCTTCAGAACTCGCCTTCGGATCGATCGGCTCGAGGATCGTACCACGCCAAGTTTCATTTCCGCGCCGAGCTTTCCCGCCGGGAACGGGCCGGTTGAAGTGGCGATGGCGGACATGGACGGGGATCAGGACCTCGATCTGGTCTCCGTCAACAGAGATGGAAACACCGTCAGCATGCTACGTGCGAATGGTTCAGGCGGCTTCCGTCGCCCGGTGCAATACGGCGTCGGAAGCAGTCCGCGGTCGGTGGCCGTCGGTGATTTCGACGGTGACGGGGATACGGACGTCGCCACGGCGAACTTCGTCGCCGACACGGTGAGCGTGTTGCTCAACCAAGGGAATGGCACACTGAGTCCGGCCACTCACTTCCCCGCGGGTATCGATCCACGCTCCATTGCCGTTGGCGATCTTGACGGCGACCAGGATCTTGACATCGTCGTGGCAGCGTGGACGAGCGTGATTCAAGTGCTCTACAACCAGGGCGATGGAACATTCGCCGATATGACGAGCTTTCCCGCGGGAGGTCAACCAAGTTGGGTCGCCATCGACGATATGGACGGCGACAGCGACCTCGATGTCGTCACCGCCAATGGCTCCACCGTCGGCGTCCTGCACAACCAGGGGAACGGCACTTTTGGGGCGCCGGCGACTTATACGGCGACCGGCGCAAATTTCGTCGCGCTGGGGGATCTCAACGGTGATCTGTACCGAGACATCGTGTTTCCAAGATCGTCGATCGAGATTGTGGGAGTGCTGATGAACGAAGGCAACGGATCCTTCTATCCGGCGTCGTATCAGCCTAGCGGCAATATGGTCGCCGTTGCACTCGGGGACTTGGATGGGGACTTGGACCTTGACCTTGCGGGTGTCGGTGCCGGCGTAGCGGTGCTGTTGAACAATGGGGATGGATGGTTTGCACCACCCCAAACTTATGCTGCGGGAGCCGAACCTGAATCCGTGACGATCGGCGACCTCGATGGAGACCAAGACCTTGACCTTGCCGTCGCCAACACGTCCGACGACGTGAGCATCTTACGAAACCTGGGCGGCGGAGTTTTCCTCGCGGCGAAGACTTACGTTGTCGACGGCTTCGCCCATGGCGTGACATCCGGAGACCTGGATGCCGATGGCGATATTGACCTGGCGGTCGCCGATTCAAGCGGCGGCATGTTTGTGCTGCTGAACCTCGGGGGCGGGACGTTCGCGGCGCCGACGAATTATGGCGCATCCGGGGACGTCGAATCTCTTACGATCGGGGACCTCGATGGTGATCTCGACCTGGACATTGCCGGCGGCATCGCAGAACTTTCCTCCGGCGGCGTGAGGGTGTGGCTGAACAACGGTAATGGGACGTTTGCCGCATCCACTATCTATGCCACCGGCGATGAAACTATCTCGGTAGCAATGGGGGATCTAGACGGCGACAACGATCTCGACATCGTGGCCGCTAACGAATTCACCGACGATACCATTTCCATCCTGAGGAACAATGGAAATGGGACTTTCGCGCCGGCCGTGAACTATGCAGGACTTAGCAATCCTCAATCGGTAGCGATGGGTGACCTAGATGGAGACCAAGACCTCGACATCGCAGTAGCTGTCTTTAATGGCGTGGCTGTGTTTTCCAACAACGGCGATGGCTCGTTTGCGCCCTTCATTGCCTACGTGGCAGGCCAACAGCCTTCGGGGATTGCGATCGGGGACCTCGACGGAGACCGGGACCTTGACCTCGCCGTCGCTAATCGGGTTTCCAACACGATGAGCGTGCTGCGCAACAACGGAAACGGGACGTTTGCCGCGCCGACCCATTACGCGGTTGGCACTCAGCCCCAGGCCGTGACGCTGGGCGATCTGGAGAACGACTCGGATCTCGACGTCATCGTTCCTAATAGCCAATCACCCCACGTTAGCGTGCTGTTCAATTCTGGAAATGGCATATTCGCCCCCGCGACGAATTACGCCGTCAGTTCGCCGGTGTTTGTGGCCGTCGCCGATGTGAACGGTGACAGTTACCTCGACTTGGCCATCGGCGGCATAGTTGTAACCGTACTCGTCAACGATACCATCTGGCCGCCGCTGCCGATCGGCGACGGGCCACGGCCGGCCGCGCCGTTTAATGTCGGCGCCTCGGCGAAGCCGCAGTCCCTTGCGACAATTCAAGGCACACACCGCCCGAACATGGTGGTCGCAAATGAGAGCTTGCCCTTGCCATCACCTACGCCGAAGCACGTGTTCCGTCACATCACCCGCATCGCGGGGATTGCACCGAACATCTTGGCGTTTGATTTGTTTTCGACACAGTCGATGTGAACACCAACCAAAATGGAGGAGGATTCCCATGACTCGCCGATTTTCTCGACTCCCGAAAAAAACTTGGAAGCCGCGCTTGTTGCTGGAACGGCTCGAGCGCCGCGATGTGCCGAGCTTTTACGGCGCATCCGTACACACCGTCGGTGACTCTATCACGAGTGTGACGGCGGCGGATTTCAACAATGACGGCGCCGACGACATGGCTTTCGGCAGATTGACCGGCACCGGCTTGGTTAGCGTGCTGATGGCCAACGGCGATGGTTCATTTCAGCCGACCGCGTCATACAGCACCGGCAATCACACCCGCGCGGTGACCTCGGCCGACATGAACGGCGACGGCAACGCCGACCTCGTTGCCGCGAACTTAGGAGCATTTCCGCAACATATCGGGACGGTGGGCATCCTGCTTGGAAACGGGGACGGCACCTTCTTACCCGAAATCAGCTACACCGTCGGCGAAAAGCCGACCGCCGTGACGGTCGGCGACTTTGACGGGGACCTCCTTCCCGACATCGCCGTTGGCACTGATGCGAACTTTGCGACGGTCAACGTGTTTCTTGGAAACGGCAACGGAACGTTTCAACCGCTGGTAAGTTTCGCGGCCGGGAAGCATATCTTCGACCTGGAGACCAGTGATCTGGACGGCGACAGTGATCTCGATATCGTCGCCGCAAACCAATACACGAACGAGGTCAGTGTGTTGCACGGCAACGGCGACGGGTCGTTTGCTCCGCGCGTCGCCTATCCCGCGGGGATGCGTCCCTATTCGTTGGCCGTGGGTGATTTCAACGGCGACAATGCGCCGGAGATCGCCGCAACCAATAACGTCAACAGCGTCCCGGGATTGAGCGTGTTATTGAATAACGGCAACGGCACATTCCAGGCACCTGTTGATGTAACGGTAGGACAGAGGCCAGGCGGAGTGGCAACGACGGATTTCGACGGTGACGGCAACGTCGACCTCGCGGTCGGCAACACGATCAACACAACGGTCAGTGTGCTTCTGGGCCGTGGCGACGCCACCTTCAAACCGAGGGTAGCCTACGCGTCCGCCGGGTATTCGGTCGGCGTGGCCGTTGGGGATTTCAATGCCGATGGGATCGGTGATATCGCCGACGCCACCAATAGCAGTACGGCGAGCGTGATGCTGGGCCTCGGTGACGGAACATTCCGCGCCGCCGTCCAGTATTCGGTTGGCAGCGGATCGGGACTTCTCGTGAAGGACTTCACGGGCGATGGGCGGGTTGATATTGCGAAATCGGCCGGGGATGACGTTGCTGTTCTTCCGGGTCTCGCCGGCGGTAAATTCGGCGCCGAGACAAGGTATCCGGTCGGGTCTGATTCATTCGCTTTCGCATCCGCGGATTTCAATGTCGACGGCGTGCCCGATCTCGCCGTAACTCAGGTAGGCGGTTCCTTCGGGGAAGCCGGATCGATCTTGTTCGGTGCGCCCGGCGGCGGCTTCTTTCCTTATTCGCCCTACGCGGCCGGAGCCGATGCCCACGCAACCGCTATCGCTGATTTCGATAACGACGGTGATCTCGACGTTGCCGTTGCGAACTATGACGGCGCTGGGCGTGCCACGATCCTTATGGGAAATGGCGTCGGCACGTTCGGAGCACCCGTAAGCTATCCGACCGGGGGCACTTCTCACCGACTTACCACGGGGGACTTCAACGCCGATGGTTGGGCCGATCTGGCGGTGGCCAATTGGGGTTCCGACAACGTCTCCGTCTTATTAAACGCGGAAAATGGGACATTCCTTGCCGCGGTGAATTACCCAGTGGGTGACAATGCCGCCGAGGTGAAAGTGGGGGACTTCAATGGCGACAACGTTGAGGACCTCGCTGTTGCCGTTCGGTTTTCACCGGGCACCGCGACCGTCTTGATCGGAAATGGCGACGGGAGTTTCCAAGCGCCACAAGTCCACGGTGTAGGTGGCTTCACGACCCACTCCGTGTTTGTCGCCGATTTCAACAACGACGGCAACGACGATATTGGCACGGGGAGCAACAACGGCACCGTCGGTGTTCTCATCGGCAACGGCAACGGCACCTTCCAGCCCACAGCTACGTACGGCGTGGGTGGCCAACTCTGGAAGATCGTCGGCGGCGATTTCAACAACGACGGCAACGTCGATGTCGCCGCGCTTGTATCGCAGCTAAATGTGGTCACCATGCTCCTCGGGAACGGCAATGGCGCGTTCCATTCCACCGCTCAGTCGTCGGCCGGCGATTATCCGACCGGAGGCGATGTCGGCGATTTTGATGGGGATGGTAATCTCGATATTGCCGCGGCGAATTTGAATTCCGAAAGAATCGGCGTCCTGCGCGGCAATGGCGACGGCACCTTCAAGAGTCCTCTACAGTACACAACCCCGAATGGTTCGGCTTTTGATCTGGCTGCCGGTGACTTCGATGGCAATGGCGATCTCGACCTCGCCGTGCCCGTCGACAAAGGCGGAATCATGGACCACGTAGCCATTCTGCTCAATCGAGACGGCGTGTTTCAATCGAATGTATTGTTCTCGCCCGGCTCGTTCGCCTCCGCGGCCGGCACAGGTGACTTCAATTCCGACGGATTCCCCGATCTTGCTATCACCAACAACCAAGACCCCGGCACCGTCAGCGTCTTGCTCGGTAACGGCAACGGCACGTTCAAACCGCGAAGCGTGTGGGCGGTAGGCTCAGGCCCGATGGACTTGACACTCGCCGATTTCAACGGCGATGGCCGACTGGACATCGCAGTTGCCAATTCGGGCAGCCAAACCGTAACCATCCTTCGCGGCAGCGGCACCGGCCACTTCCGCCGGGCGCCGAGTTTTGCCGCCGGAACGTCTCCCGTGTCCGTGGACGCCGCCGATATGAACGGCGACGGCATCCTTGACCTTGTGGTGGGCAATTTGTTCCCCAACCCAAGTGTGACGGTCCTAATCGGAACGGGGCAAGGTACATTCTTGTCGCCGGTGGGTTACGCGGGAGGCGCGAACGTGGGAGACGTTGCTGTTGCCGACTTCAACGGCGACGGCAACATCGACGTGGCGGTGAGCCATTTCGGTTTCGCGACGCTCGGAACGCTCGCCGTGCTTATCGGCAACGGCGACGGAACGCTTGGTGATCCGACGCCCTATGTCGACGGGCAATTCCCTGGAACTTTACGTGCAGGCGACTTCAATGAGGACGGCTTCCCGGACCTGGTGATACAGAATCAGGACGGTTTTGCGGTCGTCTTCAACGCCGCCGACTGGGCGCCGCTGCCGATCGGGAATGGGCCGTCCGACACAGTTGGATTCACCGATCAGAACGGCGATCCCGAGGCTCGAAATCCGAAACTGGGCACGACGGAAGTGCACACGCGGCAGAGCGTCAAAATGGATTCCTCCGTGGAATCCGCGCCTAACCGAAAACTCGTTTCGAGACGCATCACCCGGGTGACGCGTGTGGATCAAATCGACGCAACGATTGATGTGGCGCTGGAAGAGGCGGTTTGAAGTGACGGAGATGGCCCGCTCCGAGAGGAGGCGCTCATTCTACCTACGCACTGAACCTCCGCGGTTTTCACGTAAGTGACGTAACAAGCGTTAGTTCGTTCGGTCCGTACACAGGCTGCAGCGAAAGGCCTCCACCTAAGTCGAGCCCTATGTAAGAATTGAATTCATCATTCGGTGCGTGCAATGTGAATGACAAAATGCCGAAGGTATCTGGAACGTTGGGATCGGGGACGAAACCGTCGATGAGTCCAACGCTGAGGGAACCTCCCGTTAAGATGGCAGTTCCCTGGACAACGAGTCTGTCGTGCTGAACTCCGGCCGCGGTTCCGCCGATGTCGATGACGAGCGTCCCTAGTTCCGTGTAGTCGCCTTTGATAACGAGCATTCCTGCTTTCGCGGGGCCGCCGGGCAGCAACTGCCCGGCGTTGACGACATTACCAATCACGACACCGGTTCCGCTTAGGGTGCCACCCATAATGTTCACTGTGGTCGCCGAGAACTGGCCACGCTGGAGCGTGGTGGCGCCTGCCGTTTGTGTGTACGCGCCGAGAAGCGCAAGTTTGCTGCGCGGGCCGATGGTTACCTGGCCGCTGTTTGTGAACGTCCCTGTAATCCCCTCGGCAGAAAGCGTCCCGCCCTTGCTTGCATTGAGCACTCCGACGTTGTTTACCGCCTTCCCGATCAGTTGGATCACACCCATTTGGGTGTCGGCCGAAATCGTCCCATGATTTACGAGGGTCATGTTTCCGGTGGTGATCCGGCCGTTCTTGCCGCGCACGGTCACGTTTGGGCCGATCGTGAGCGTTTGCGACGATGCTCCCGATCCAAGGATCCCGTTGCCGGTGTGTCCGCCAAACACAATGACCGCACCGGTCGCAGTGCCCAACGTTTGGGAGCCGGAGAACGTGAGGTTGCCATCGGACGCGCCGGTCTGGTTTCCGAGATATGCAGCCCCGTTCAGGGTGAGTCCATTCCAGATGATAAGGGATACGCCGGAGCCTTGCGTAAGGTCAAGGTCGCCGTTGATAGTTACACCGTTCAATGTTCCGCTCAAGGATGTCGGAATCAGGGCGGCCCCGTCGGAATGCGTGATGATACCTCCCATGATCGTTCCGTTTAGGAGAAGCCACGAGCCAGTAAGCGAGTTGAAAGCCAGAATATTCCCCGTATTCGTCAGAATACCATGTAGCGAAACGAAGCCGCCAGAACGAACTAGGGTTCCCAATCCAGCTGTCGTGAAGCTTCCGCCCATCTCGAAGTTACCATTAATCACTTCGATGGTCCCTGTGTTGGACCACGATCCGCCGACGCGAATCGTGGCGCCGTCGGCAGCGCGAAGCAGTCCCTGATTGACAAACGTGCCGAACTTGAACTCGAAAAATGAATCAGCGTCGTCTGCAACAATCGTTCCTTGATTCACAAAGCTGGCTCCGGCTTCAAACTGCGCGGATTTTCCGGTCACCGTGACCGCAGGTGTAAGAGTGACCAGACCGGACATGGAGAATTCATTGGAGAGGTGCGCTCCAAACACAAACGTCGCGGTCGAATTACTTGAGATAGTCGTCGAATACAAGCGTATTTGAGCGATGGTTGTACCGAATGCATTGCCGACGTAAGCAGTGCCGTCCAATCGGAAACTGCTGTCAAGTTCTACCACGGACGAGGGAAACTGTGACAGGTCCATGTTGCCAATCCACGTTACGCCGTGCAATTCACCGTAGCGCACTAGTAGATCGGCGCCGCTAGTGTGTACTGTGCCGCCGACGATAGTTGCTTGTTCGACGATCCAATCACCCGTTTCGTTGTTCATCGTCAGCGTGCTTCCGGCATTATTCAGATCGCCGGCGAGATAGATGGTGCCCCCCGAGCGTTGAATGTCGCCGAGGCCCGGGGTCGACATGGCGCCGTAAAGATACAGGATCGTGTCCGTGATGGAGATAGTACCCGAGTTCGACCAGGCCATCGTTGACCACTGTAGACCGAGATTCACTCTTCCGCCCACAGCAGATACCGCGGACGTATTCGACCAGGCGCCGATCAGCGACAGTGTGCCGCCGCCGTTAATGGACAGCGGAGAAGTGATGGTGAAACTTCCGTTGAGCGTCAAGTTGGCGCCGTTGATGGCATGAATCGTGCCACCGGAGTTGTTCCAACCGTAGGCGATGATCGCGATCGTGCCGCCAAGCGTATCGGCCTGGATGAGGCCCAGATTGGTGAAGTTAACGCCTCCGAAAATCGTGCCGTTCTTGCCGCGCACCGTGACGTTAGGACCGATTTCTTGAACGAAAAAAGTGTTGGGTGTACTTCCGCCGAAGACAATCGTTGCCGCGCTCGACGTCAATAACGTCCCACCGGCAATGTTCAGTACACCCATGGTTGTGCCGGCGGCATTGCCGATGTATGCAGTACCGTTCAGGGTTAGTTCACCCGATACATCGACGCGGACGGTGTTGGCGTGGCTTAAGTCAAGATCGCCATTGAACGTGACAAAACCAGACAGTAGGCCGCCAGCCGCTGTGGGGTAAAGATACGCGCCCTCCGATTCTTGTATGATCCCGCCGGCGATGGTCCCGCCACTAAGTACCCACGAGCCGGTTGTAGCGTTCAAGTTGAGTGTCTGGTTGTCGTTGTTCAAAAAACCGACGTGGCTAACGGTGCCGCCGATGCGTTGGAAGGTCCCGAGAGAATTTACCGAATAGATGCCGCCCAAAGTTACGTCGCATTGGTCTACACTAATCACTCCTGTATTAGACCAATTCGCGTTGGTCCCGATTTTCACAACGGCATCCACAGCCGACAATGGACCTGTCCAGGTGAACGCCCCGCCAAGGGTCAGATTCTGTCCGGTGAAATCCAGCGGAAAGCCGTATGTCCAAGTGCCATTCAGCGTCAGATTCTGCCCGGTAAAGTTCAGAGGGAAGCCATACGTCCAGCTGCCATCAAGTGTCAGGTTTCCATTGCCCGAGAAATTGATCGGGGATGTCGTATTCCACGTATTTGTCAGGACCAGGCTGGCGCCGTTGGACGCCTTGATGGTCCCGAAGTTGGTCAAGTTTTCCGCGCCAAACCAAAAGGACCCTCCCGGTTGGTCCGCCCAAACTGTCCCTTGAGTCACCAGGCCGCCGCCCACATTTCCAAGCGTCATCGAATGACCACGAATGGTGATCCCCGGACCCAACGTTAATGAGCCCGAGCCGAAAATCGCATTCGTGGATTTGCTTCCCGCCACCAGATTTGCCGTTCCGGTCCAGGATTGCGTTCCAATGTACTTGAGCTGTGCGCCGCTCTCGGCAGCGTTTCCGAGTGCAATGTTTATGTTCGTGAAGCGAATTCCATTTGTGATTTCCACAAACGCCGAATCGACGGTGAGGTCCATATCATGCGCCATGACGACGCCCTTGAGCCGTCCGCCGGAAGCGCTGAACAAAAGCCTTTCCCCGTCCGCGCTGGTGATCGTTCCTCCGTGAATCTGGCCGCCCGTTAGATACCACGATCCTAATTCTGCATTGAATTGCAGCGTGGTGTTAGTGTTGTCGAGAGTGCCGTGAAGGAAAACGGTGCCACCGCTCCGGTTGAAGTCACCAAGCTCTGCAAGGGTAAAGGTCTTATTGAAGGTGCCAAGCGATGTGACACAGTCGATTAAGTTGACCGAGCCAAGGTTGGTCCATTCACTTCCCCAACTGCCGAAAAAGACTCGCGAATTGACGGCAGTAATATCCGCCAGGTTCGTCCAAAAGCCCTCCAGCCGTAATTCCGAGTCCTCGACGTGAATTCCGAGCTCGTTCGTCCAGGTGCCGCTCAGCGTGAAGATCCCTTGTTCGACCAGTTGAAGGGGCGTAGTCGTGGACCAATTACCGTAGAGTTCGAGGCTGCCGCCGATGATACTCCCGTGATTTATCCATGAGTCATTCAGGAGTCTGATGGTACCGCCGGCATTCGAATAAATGGTGCCATGATTAATCAACTGAACGTTGTTGATGCCGTCACCGTCACTGAAAGCGCCGTATTTTCCTTTGATCGTGATGCCCGGCGCAATGGTCAGCGTTGTATTCGAGGACACTACCCGAATGTCATTTCCGGGCGCTCCCCCAAAAACCACGGTCCCTGTTCCGTCAAGCGTTTGGGTTCCATCGAAGACCAGGTCACCGAGCGCGCCACTGCTAGAAGGCGTGCCCAGATACGCCACGCCGTTGAGAGTTAATCCTTCGTAGATGCTCACGGCGCTAGCTACGTAGGCAAGGTTCAAAACGCTGTTGATCGTCACGCTGCGGAGGGAGCCTGACGAAGAAACGAGGACATTCGTTGCGCCGTCGACGGTCGCATTGGCTAAGGTTCCGCCCTTTAACTGGAGTACCGTGCCACCTTCCACGACTCCGGCAACGTCCAACGTTCCACCGGTTAACTCAAACGCGTTATTGGCTATGGTCAGACTCTGGATGCTGTTGGTACCGGCCGAATGGATCACGAGAATATCGGGCTTGTCGATGACGGCGTGATCGTTGGATCCGGGAACCAAACCCGTATCCCAATTCGATCCGTTGTTCCAATCGCCCGATCCGCCGATCCATGTCACGACCGCGGGCGCTTCACGATCTTCGAGCGCCTCGACGCTTAGGCGCGTCCACCGCGCAACCGCAGCCGGAGAGGTTCTCCGACGTTTCTCAAGAATACGGCGCATAGGGGGACTCCTTGGCGTGGCAGAATTCAAACGCTTCACGCGTGCATGCGATGAACGACATTGTGGTTTGCTTGGCTCGATTACGCAAGCGAAAAGTGGGCGCTTTGCCGTGCATCTTCGAGCCGCCCAAACTGCTCACCACGACCAGCAAGATTAGGCGCTTACTTGAAACAGAGACCTCTCCGCCGATTGCATGCCTCGGGCTATTCGACGTGATTAGCAAGGTGTTCGAGCACGGGGTGTGCAACAGAGCGTCTGCAAAAGCGGTTGCGAAGCGTCAGCCGGCTCTCAATCAATTCATCGCTAGACGGCCCCGTCACGAAAATTGGCGAAAAAGGAGGCCTGCGCAGCCGTAATCTTTGGTTTCACAATGCTTTAGGTCTCTGCCGCTGTCTGCCCGGATTTCTCCGTAGCATGGCGCGCCAGGGTGTCGGCCGGTCATTTAAATGACGAAATTCCAAAAAAACTCGAACTCGCGCGTCCGGTTTTGACCTCAAATCACCCTTTAATAATAGGGAAACCGGCGCTTACTCGATCTGCGCACGAACCGGACTCGTTGTCGCCCAAGAATGGCGGAGCGTGATCGCTCTAATATCAAGCAATACAAGGCGTTATGTGTCTGTGGCCGTGCGACGGCGGCTGCCGGCCGCGGGTAGTTGCGATTCCGGAACTCCAGCTGCAACGTCCGACGTAGGGCCCGAGTGAAGTTGTCACAAACTGCAACCAATGGAGGACTTGTCATGTCTCACTTTTGTCAACGAAGCGCTAGTACGGTTTCCAATGATCGGCGGCGAAATCGCTGGTCTCGGCTGTTGCTGGAGGCGCTGGAACGCCGGGATGTGCCGAGCTTCGTCGCGACACCCAGTTACCTCACAGGCTTGGCCCCGCGCGGCGTGACTTTAGGCGATTTCAACAACGATAGCATCCTTGATCAGGTGACGGCGAACAACGGCGCCAATTCGGTCAGTGTGCTCCTCGGCAACAACGACGGCACGTTTCAGCCGAAGCTGGACACCGCTGTAGGAAGCTTCCCTGTCAGCGTGGCCGTGGATGACTTCAACGCGGATGGCAACGCGGACATCGTGGTAGCCAATTCAGGCAGCGATGTGACCTTCCTATTCGGCGCCGGCGATGGCAGCTTTCCGATACGGACGGACTTCCCGGCCGGCGTTACGCCGTTCTCCGTGGCCACCGGCGATTTCAACGGCGACAATCATCGCGACGTCGTTGTTGCCAACTTCTCCAGTTCCGGCAAAGTCAGTCTGTTGCTCGGTCACGGCAACGGCGATTTTCAAGCCCTGGTCTCATTCACCACGGGCGCCCAGCCGTACTCCGTCGCGGTGGACTATGTCAACACGGACAGCTTTCTCGACATTGTGACTGCCAACTACGGCGGCAACACGGTGAGTGTGTTGCTCGGCTTCGGCGACGGGACGTTTCAACCGAAGAAGGATTTCACCGCGGGCACGACACCCACCGGCGTTGCGATCGCGGACTACAACAACGACGGCAAGATGGACCTGGCCGTTTCGAATTACACGGCCACGGGCGCCGTCAGCGTACTCCGCGGCACGGGAACCGGAAGGTTCCGGGCGCCACAGACCTACACGACGGGCGCATTTCCCAATGCCGTCGTGACGGCCGACTTCGATGCGGACGGCGCGCTTGATCTCGCCGTGTCGCGCGACACCGGTTTCGTCACCGCCCTGAAAGGCAACGGCAACCTCACCTTCGCGGCGCCGGCGAACTATCTCATGGGCGGAAAGACCCAGGCACTCGCGACGGCGGATGTCGATGGTGACGGACTTCCCGATGTTGCCGCGGCCAACAGGGACGCCAACTCGGTCGCCGTCTTGAAAGCTACCCCCGGCGGGGCACTTCGATTCCACGCCGAGCTATCTGGCGGGTTCCAATCCCGTGGCTCATGTCAACGGCGACTTCAACAGCGACGGGAAACAGGACATTGCCGTAGTCGGGCTCTCGGCCGTCAGCGTGATCTTGGGCAACGGCGACGGCACGTTCCAGACACCCCTCTCTTTCGCCGCGGGCGCATCACCCCGCGCCATCGCCGTCGGCGACCTGAACGAAGACGGCGACCTCGACCTGGTGACGGCGAGCTCGAGTCAGCCAACCATCAGCGTGCTCCTCGGTAATGGCGACGGCTCGTTTGCAGCGCCGGTTGCATACACCATCGGGGTTGGTCCAGCCAATGGAGTGACTCTTGAAGACGTGGACGGCGATACGCATCTTGATGCGGTGGCCTCAATGAATCTTGCCACTACGGTCAACGTCTTGCGCGGCAAGGGAGACGGTTCATTCTTTACCGCGCCTACCCTTGCGCTCGGTGGCCCGACAAACGAGATGACCGTCGGCGATTTCAACAACGACGGCAAACAGGATTTCGCCGCCACGATCAACAATCCCGGCCTGCTGCAGATTTGGCTGGGCAACGGCGACGGCTCGTTTCTGTTGGCCAATACCTATACGGCTAGCTCGGGGCCCAACGAAATCGCCGTCGGCGACCTTAACGGCGATGGAAATCAGGACGTGGTAATAGCACGAATACAAAGCAATTCAGTCGACGTTCGCTTGGGCAACGGCGACGGCTCATTTGGGGCTCAACACTCTTTTTGGTCAGGAGGCAATAATGCCAACGCGGTCATCATCGGCGATTGGAACGAGGACGGCACAGAGGATCTCGCCGTAGCCAACTGCAATACCCATCTCGGCATTCTCATCGGCAATGGCGACGGTACGTTTCCAGCGCCGGACAGCTATGCAACCAACGCCGGGTGTCCCTCCAGGGTGGCCCAAGGAGATTTTAATGTCGACGGCAATCAAGACATTGCCGTGCTCAACAGCGGCGGCCCCTCGATCAGCATCTTTACGGGCAATGGCGACGGTACCTTTTTCTACCAGCAAGTCATTCCCAACGTGGGACTGTTGCCGGACTCCTTGGAAGTCGGCGATTTGAACGGCGACGGCGCCGACGACATTGTGATCGGCACCCATCAGAACAGTAATGACATTGTTGTTTTCCTGAATCAAGGCAACGGCACATTTCCTACCAAGACCATCGTCGCCGACGGCACCGATGTTGTGATCGCCGACCTGAACGGAGACGGAAACTTGGACTTGGCAAGCAGCACACCATCGAACAATTTCGTCAATGTGGTTCTTGGCAACGGCAACGGCACGTTCAAGGCGGCGGTAAAGTATCCAATCATCATCAATGAGTGGGAGGTCCTGAAAGCGGTCGACTTCAACGGTGACGGCAGGTTCGATCTCGCAGGCTTCAACGGCGATGGCGGGCCTGCCACCATGAGCATTCTCTTCAACCGAGACAACCTGTCCTTCGGCGAAATTACGATGTCTCCTGCGGGAGATAGTCCCAGTTCCGTCGTGTCAGCCGATTTTAACAACGACGGCAAACCAGACGCGGCCGTGGTCAACCGGATTTCCAACGGCGCCGTCAGCGTACTCCTGGGAAACGGCGATGCTTCTTTCGCGGCGCCGAACAGCTATTCCGCCGGAAGCTTTCCGCACTCTGTCGCGGTCGGCGACTTCAACGGCGACGGCAATCAAGACCTCGTCGCGGCCAGTTCGAGCGGTACGATCGTGTTGCTGGGCAACGGTGACGGCACTTTTCAGGCGCCCGTGCAGTTTGCCGTTTATGGTCCGGTTGCAGTAGCGGACTTCGACAATGACGGCAACCAGGACGTGCTTACTGGCGGCGTGAGCGTGCTCATCGGCAACGGCGACGGCACTTTCGAAGCACCGCTCGGCTACGCGCCTAACCTCAGTTCCGTTGCGGTGGCCGACTACAACGGCGACGGATTTCTGGACGCGTCCGGCACCAACATCCTGGGCGTGGCGGTACTGCTCAACGCCGCCGACTGGCCGCCGCTGCCGATCGGCGACGGGCCGGGGAATCGGCCATTACCAGCCTCGAGGGCAGCGGCGCTGCGACGAGTGCCGCAGACGGATGTGTTGGGGCCGAAACTGTGAGCGTCGTAGGGTGGGTGGAGTCTTCGAAACCCACCGGCGGAACAGGTGGGTTCCGAAGACTCCACCCACCCTACAAATCAAGATCTTTAGGAGGTATCTCGTGAAAAACTCGCGCAAACATCGTTCAACGTCAACCCGCCGGCTGCTGCTGGAACTTCTCGAGCGGCGCGACCAGCCAAGCTTTCTGGCAGCACCCAGCTACATCACCGGCGCCGGGCCGCGCGGCGTCGCCTGGGGAGACTTCAACAACGACGGCAACTCAGACTTTGCCACCGCCAATAACCTCGCCAACTCAGTTAGCGTGCTCCTCGGCAACGGCGACGGCACATTTCAGCCGAAGCTGGACTACGCCGTGGGCAGCTTCCCCGTCAGCCTGGCGATGGATGACTTCAATGAGGACGGCAACACGGACATGGTGGTCGCCAATTCGGGCAGCGATGTGACCTTCCTATTCGGCGCCGGCGACGGCAGCTTCCCCATACGCACCGACTTCCAGGCTGGCGTGACGCCGTTTTCTGTGGCCACCGGCGATTTCAACGGCGACACTCATCGGGACGTCGTAGTCGCAAATTATTCCACGGTGGGGAAAGTCAGTGTCTTGCTGGGTCACGGCAACGGCGATTTTCAGTCGCTGGTCTCATTTAACACAGGCCCCGAGCCATACGCCGTGGCTGTCGACTACGTCAACACGGACGACATTCTCGACATCGTGACGGCCAACTACGGCGGCAATACTGTCAGTGTCTTGCTTGGATTCGGCGATGGCACGTTTCAGCCGAAGAAAGACTTCGCCGCAGGCGCGAAGCCTATTAGCGTGGCCATCGGTCATTACAACTCGGATGGGAAACCGGACATTGCCGTCGCCAACTATCTCAGCTCCGGAACGGTGAGCATCCTCCGCGGCACCGGCACCGGAAGGTTCCGAGCCCCGCAGGGAGTTTTCACCGGTTCATTTCCCAACACCGTGGCGACGGCGGATTTTGACGCTGACGGCAACCTCGATCTGGTCGTGACACGCGACAGCGGGTTCGTTACCACCCTGAAAGGCAACGGCGATCTGAGCTTCGCGGGACCGGTGAATTACTTGATCGGCGGGAAGCCTTTGTCGTTGACCGTCCTGGACGCGGACGCCGACGGGCTGCCCGATGTGGTTGCGGCCAACAAGGATGGCAATTCGGCAAGGGCCTGCGCTCTACCGGCGGCGGCAACTTCTTCTTCACGCCTTTCGCTCTCCTGGGAATCAATGCCTCGGCACAGGTCAGTGCGGACTTCAACGGCGACAGCAAGCAAGATCTCGCCGTCATCGCCGGCAGTGTTCATGTGCTCTTAGGAATTGGCGACGGGACGTTTCAGGCGCCTACGGCGTATTTCGCGGGGGCGGTCCCTAAAGCCCTCGCCGTCGGCGACCTGAACGAGGACGGTAGCCCGGACCTAGTCGTCGCCTCTTCCACCGTGGCCACGGCCAGCGTACTCTTGGGCAACGGCGATGGAACATTCAAAGCGCAAGTGGGCTACTCCGTCGGCCTTGAGCCCGCCAATTCCGTGACGCTGAGAGATTTCGACGGCGACGGGGATCTCGACATGGCGACCACGATTGCCGATTTGGACTCCGTCAGCGTTTTGTGGGGTAAGGGAGACGGGACTTTCGAAACTGTTCCTAAGTTTGGTGTCGGCCAGGCGCCTCAAAACGCGGACAGCGGCGACTTCAATGGGGACGGCCGGCCAGACCTGGCTGTGGTCAATGAGGCCGCAATGGTAAGCATGTTGCTCGGCAACGGTGACGGCACGTTTCTGGCGCCGGTCACCATTCCCGTTGCGACGTTTCCACGCGATGTTGCCGTGGGGGATTTCAATGAGGACGGCAAGCATGACTTGGTCATTAGCCACGGACAAGGCACCGGGGTTAGTGTTCTCTTAGGGAACGGCAACGGAACATTTGGACCACCGCAAATGTATTCATCCGGCGGCAGCAATTCAAACGCCGTCATCGTTGGCGATTGGAATCAAGACGGCACACAAGACCTTGCCTTTGCTAACAGCAATAGTCTCCAGCTTGGCATTTTCATCGGCAATGGCGACGGCACCTTCACTACAACCGGCTACGCCGCCGGGACCGGCGCAAAAGATCTCGCCTCAAGCGACTTCAACGTCGACGGCATTCCAGACCTTGCCGTCGCCAACGAAAACAGCAGCACGGTGAGCATCTTCTTCGGAATTGGCGACGGCACTTTTCAAAGCCAACAAGTCATCCCCAATGTGCACAATTCGCCAAGGTCCATTGCGGTAGGTGACCTTAACGGCGACGGCGCCGACGATCTCGCAGTCGCCACGCACGTGAACAACGATGAAGTTCGCGTGATCTTCAACAACGGCGACGGGACATTCCAAAGTGCCATGGACGTTGGCCGAGGCAGCGATGTCGTGGTCGCCGACGTCAACGGCGACGGGAAGCTCGACTTGGCGTCAGGGAGTGAGCGCTACCACTGGGTGAACATTATTCTCGGCAATGGTGACGGCACGTTTCAGCCGGCATTCGAGTACCCCACTGCAAGCGTCGGGTGGGAAACGATCATCGTTGGAGATTTCAACAGCGACGCCATTCCTGACCTCGGAGGCTTTGACGCGGCGTTCGGCGCACAGCAAATGAGTGTTTTGCTTGGCCGCGACAACGGCATCGGGCCGATCAGTTTCTTCTCCGCAGGAAATAACCCGCGTGCGATTGTGGCCGGCGAGTTCAACAACGACGGAGTTCCAGACCTCGCCCTGACAAGTGCCGGATTCGCTACCGTCATGCTCGGCGTCGGCGACGGTTCTTTCTCCGGGCCGACTTTTCATGGCGCAGGAACTTCTCCCCTTTCCATCGCCGTCGGAGACTTCAACGCCGACGGGAATTCAGACCTGGCTGTCGCTAGTTCGGGCGGGGCCTATGTGCTGCTGGGCAACGGCGACGGCACTTTTGAGAATGCCGTGCAATACGGCGGTTCGGGTCCGGTCGCGGTATCCGATGTGAATGCCGACGGCAAACCGGACATCGTGACCGGCGGCGTTAGCGTGCTGCTCGGCAACGGCGACGGCACGTTCAGCGCACCGATGAATTTTGCCCCCACCGCGACTTCCGTTGCAGCAGCGGACTTCAACGGCGACGGCTTCGTCGACATTACCGGGACAACATCAGTCGGCGTGGCCGTGTTTCTCAACGACGGCATTTGGCCGCCGCTGCCGATCGGCGACGGGCCGGGGAATCGGCCATTACCAGCCTCGAGGGCAGCGGTGCTGCGACGAGTGCCGCCGATGGATGTGTTGGGGCCGGAACAGTGACAGGTGTAGGGTGGGTGGAGTCTTCGGAACCCACCGCTCCCCGCCGGTGGGTTCCGAAGACTCCACCCACCCTACAAAATCACAAATCGAAATCGGTTAGGAGATATGTCGTGAAATACTCGCAAAAACATCGATCAAGGTTATCCCACCGGCTGCTGCTGGAACATCTGGAGCGCCGGGACCAGCCCAGCTTTTTGGCGGCCCCCAGCTACATTACCGGCGCCGGGCCGCGCGGCGTCGCCTGGGGAGATTTCAACAACGACGGGAACGGGGACATCGCCACCGCCAACAACGGCGCCAATTCGGTCAGTGTGCTCCTCGGCAACAGCTACGGTACATTTCAGGCGAAACTGGACTACGCCGTCGGCAGCTTTCCTATCAGCCTGGCGATGGATGACTTCAATAAGGACGGCAACACCGACATTGTCACGGCCAATTCCGGCAGCGATGTAACTTTCCTCTTTGGCGCCGGCGACGGGAGCTTCCCGACGCGGACGGATTTTCAGGCCGGCACAACGCCGTTCTCCGTGGCAATCGGTGATTTCAACGGCGACAACCATCGCGACGTCGTGGTTGCGAACTTTGCCAACCCCGGCAAAGTGAGCGTCTTGCTGGGCCACGGCAACGGCGATTTTCAAGCCCTCGTGTCCTTCACCACCGGCACGCAGCCCTACGCGGTCGCCGTGGATTATGTGAACAACGACGGCTTTGTCGACATCGTTACTGCGAACCACGGCAGCAATAACGTCAGCGTGCTGCTCAGCAACGGCGACGGCACGTTCCAGCCGAAGAAGGACTTCGCCGCGGGCTCGCAGCCGAACAGCGTGGCCATTGGCGATTACAACAACGACACCAAGCCGGATATTGCGGTGTCGAACTTCTCGAGCACGGGCGGCGTCAGCATTCTTCGGGGTACGGGAACGGGTCGGTTCCGAGCGCCACAGTCTTACGCAACCGGATCATATCCGAACGCGATCGCTACCGGCGATTTCGATGCCGATGGATCGCTCGATTTGGCCGTGACGCGAGAAAGTGGTTTCGTAACGGCCCTGAAAGGCAACGGCAATCTGAGCTTTGCACCGCCCGCGGACTATCCCATCAGCGGCACGCCACAGTCCATGACGATCGTTGATGTGGATGCGGACGGCCTGCCGGATGTAGTGGCGGCCAGCAAAGCTGCAGCCACAGTAACGGTTCTTCGCGCTACCGGCGGCGGCAACTTCAACTTCACGCCGTTCTATCCCGCGGGCGCGGTTCCTCAAGGCCAAACGAAAGCCGACTTCAACGGCGATGGTAACCAGGACCTCGCGGTGGCCAACGGAACCAACGTGAGTTTGCTCATCGGTAATGGTGATGGCACATTCCAGGCGCCTATGTCTTATCCGGCCGTCCCCTCCGCAAGTATGGTCACTGCGGGCGACATGAATGAGGACGGCAATCTAGACCTCGTGGTGGGGAGCCAGTCGCAGCCGAAAGCTGCCGTTCTTTTGGGCAACGGCGATGGCACTTTCCAAGCATTCGTTAGTTACTTTATCGCTCTGACACCCGCCACCTCGCTGGTATTAGAGGATGTCGACCTTGATAGCCATCTCGACCTTGTGGTTTCAGTTGCAGGATCGGATTCGGTCAATGTCTTGAGAGGCAGAGGCGACGGTACGTTGATCAAGTCTGCCGTGTATGACTTCGGCGGGCCAACCAATGACGTCGCCGTAGGGGATATCAATAACGATGGTAATCAAGATCTCGCTGCGATCAGCTTCGGCATGGCCGGGGCCGTGGGTCTGCTTCTGGGCAACGGCGACGGGACGTTCGCAATCGGGAACAACATCGTGATTGGTTTGTCCCCAAGCGACATTGTGATTGCCGACTTTGACGGAGACGGCAACAAGGACTTGGCCGTTGCGCGCTCGCAAAGCAGCATTTCCCCTATTGTCATTGTCTTGGGTAACGGCGACGGCTCGTTCGGCAATCAGCAGTTTCATCAGGCCGGAGGGACGCAGCCGCAGGCCTTAACCGTCGCGGACTTCAATGGCGACGGTGCGCTAGACCTTGCGGTCGCCAACCTGAACGCTGCCGACCTCGGTGTTCTTATTGGCAACGGCGACGGCACCTTCCAACCGACAATAAGCTACTCCACGGCCGAGTCGGGACCAAGGGACCTCGCGGCCGGAGATTTTGATGTGGACGGAAATCTAGACCTTGCCATAGTCCATGACGGAAACCAAGACGGATCCGTCAGCATCTTCCTGGGCAACGGTAACGGCACTTTTGTCTTTCAGCAAGCGGTCTCAGGCGTTGGCAACTCAACCGCCTCTATCGGTGTCGGCGATTTCAACGGCGACGGCGCTGATGACATTGCCGTGACCACCGACTCGGACACCGGCGACATTTTGATACTACTCAACAACGGTAACTCCACCTTCCAAAACGGGAAAAAGGTCGGCGCAGGCACGGACCTTGTCCTCGGCGACTTCAATGGCGACGGCATTCCTGATGTGGCCGCCGGCGAACGGCATCAATCTGGCCAAGCAGGATATGTGAACGTTGTCCTCAGCAACGGTGACGGTACGTTCCAGCCGGAATCACGCTATGTCACCAACGCCGATAACTGGCAGGCGATAAATGCCGGGGACTTCAACAATGACGGAAGACCCGACCTGACAGGCGTGGAGTGGAACCACACGACCCCCGCTTTGATCAGTGTGGTGCTGAACAAGGACAACCAATCATTTGGGGAAGTTAGCGTCTCATACGCGGGCGATGCGCCTCATTCGGTCGTCGTGGCCGATTTCAACAACGACGGCAATCCCGACGCCGCGGTGGCTAACAAAATCGCCGGGGGCACAATAAGTTTGCTCCTGGGAAATGGCAGTAGTTTGTTTCTGTCGCCTAGCAGCTACGCCGCCGGCAGTAATCCATTTTCCCTCGCCGCAGGTGACTTCGATGGCGATGGCGATCAAGACCTGGTTGCCTCGACTATTGGCGATTCGTACGTGTTATTAAACCATGGCGACGGCACCTTCCAGGCCGACGTCCAGCAACCCGCCTTCGGTCCAGTGGCGGTCGGGGATTTCAATGCCGACGGCAAGCTGGACATCGTCACCGGCGGCGTCAATCTGCAACTGGGCAATGGCGACGGGCAGCTTTCAAACTCCCATGAGTTTCGCCCCCAACGTCACCTCGGTCGCGGTGGCGGATTTCAACGGCGACGGTTTCCTCGATGTGACTGGCACAACGTCGCAAGGCGTCGCCGTGTTCATCAACGACGGCATCTGGCCGCCGTTGCCGATCGGCGACGGACCACGACCGTCGATGCCGATCTCGCCGCGCACGAAACCCGCCCCGCGCCACATCGCCCGTATCGTGGCGTCCGAAACAACCGACTCGCCCGTTGATTTGATATCGATGGATCTGCGCTAGAAAAATGGAGGAGTGATCTTATGACTCGACGACTTGCTCGACGGAAGAATCCTTTCAAGTCGCAACGATTGATGGTGGAAGCATTGGAGCGCCGGGACGTACCCAGCTTCGCCGCGGCATCGACTTTTGCGACCGGCGCGGGGCCGCGCGGCGTAACGTTCGGCGACTTCAACAACGACGGCGTCTGGGACCTTGCCACGGCGAACAACGCCGCCAATTCCGTTAGCGTGCTACTAGGCAACAACGACGGCACCTTTCAGCCGAAGCTGGACACAGCCGTGGGTAGCCTCCCCCTCAGTTTGGCGGTGGATGACTTCGACGCGGATGGCAACGCGGACATCGTGGTAGCCAATTCCGGCAGCGATGTGACCTTCTTATTCGGCGCCGGCGATGGCAGCTTTCCTACGCGTACGGACTTTCAGGCTGGCGTGACACCCTTTTCGGTAGCTACCGGAGATTTCAACGGCGACAGCTATCGGGACGTCGTGGTTGCGAACTACGCAACTGCGGGCAGCGTCAGTGTGTTTCTGGGGCACGGTAACGGCGATTTTCAGGCCCTGGTCTCGTTTGCGACCGGATCGCAGCCATTCGCGGTAGCGGTGGATTACGTAAATTCCGACGGCTTTCTCGACATCGTTACTGCCAATTTTGGTGGCAACACGGTTAGCGTCCTCCTCGGGTTCGGCGACGGCATGTTCCAACCGAAGAAGGACTTCGCCGCCGGCTCGCAACCGACTAGCGTGGCCATTGCCGACTACAACAACGACGGCAAGCCGGACCTTGCCGTGTCCAATTCCACGAGTTCCGGCACGGTGAGCATTCTCCGTGGCACAGGTACGGGCCGGTTTCGCGCTCCGCAAGCGTATGCCGCTGGTTCATTCCCCAATGCGGTGGCGACGGGCGATTTCGATGGCGACGGCGCGCTCGATCTAGCCGTCATACGGGACATCGGAATCGTAAGTAGCCTGAAGGGCAACGGTAATCTCAGCTTTCAGGCGCCGGTGAGTTACTTTGTCGGCGGCAAGCCACAGTCATTCACGATCTTGGATGTGAACGCCGATGGACTTCCCGACGTGGTCGCGGCCAGCAAAGACGCCAGCACGGCAACCGTGTTGCGGGGCACGGGCACCGGCAGTTTTGTGTTCGCGCCGGTCTATCCCGCCGGGACCAACCCGTCCAAACAAACCAGCGGTGACTTCAATGCTGACGGCGCCCAAGACCTGGCCGTCATTGCCGGAAGTTTGATTCACATTCGGCTCGGCAACGGCGACGGCACATTCCAGGCCGGCGCCAGTTATAACATCATTGAAAGCCTTCCTCGTTCGATCGAGACACACGACCTCGATGGAGACGGCCGGCTCGACCTGGTCGTGGCGAACTCGGCGGGCTTTGTCAACGTTCTGTTCGGCCTCGGCGACGGCACGTTCGTGTATCCCAATCTTAAAACCCAGGGCGCCCTGAGTCTCGCCCTCGGCGATTTCAACGGCGACGGCCATCAAGACCTTACGACAGCGGGCAGCAACTCGGTGAGCGTGCTCCTCGGCAAAGGCGACGGTGGATTCTTCCCCCTTTCCACTTATTCCGTAAGCCCGGGAGGCGCTTCCGGTGTGGCGGTCGGTGATTTCAACAATGACGCGAAACAGGACATTGCGGTCGTGACCAACCAACATCCGGGCACCGTGCAAATCAGGCTCGGCAACGGCGATGGAAGTTTCCAGTCTCAAATCACTGAGGAGACCGGCTTGCAGCCCACGAGCATCTCGGTCGGCGACTTCAACAACGACGGCAACGATGACTTCGCCATCATCAGCAACATTTACCGAGACCTCTATATCAACTTGGGCAACGGCGACGGCACCTTCGGGCCTACGACCATTTATGGAGGAGACGATGCGTTCAGCGCAACAATCGGCGACTTTGATAGTGACGGCAACCAGGACATTGCGACTGCCGCGGGGGGCTTCGACAGAGTTTCGGTCCACATGGGCAACGGGGACGGGACTTTTCAGCCCTTTGTGAGTTATGCAGCCGGCGATGCTCCTCGTGCCGTGGCGGTCGGCGACTTCAACGGCGACACGAAACAAGATGTGGCGGTTGCCGGCGACACCGGTGTGGTCAGCGTGCTATTCGGCGTCGGCGACGGTAGTTTCTCCGCTCCGACGACCTATGTCATCGGCACTTCGTTGTGGTCCGTAACCGCGGGAGACTTTAACAATGACGGCGCGGAAGACCTGGCCGTCGCCAAAGGAGACGACAAAACCGCTGTGTTGCTTAACAACGGCGACGGGTCATTTCGAGCGCCTACCAATTATGTAGCCGGCGGCGCCCCTTATGGCGCCGTACTGGTCGGGGACTTTAATGAGGATGCCAATTCAGACATTGCCGCACTCAACTCCGACACCATTTCGGTAAACATTCTCAAAGGCAACGGAGATGGTACTTTCAAAGTACCACTCTTCGCTGCCGGCGTGCAACCTTTCGATGTGGCGGTGGGCGATTTCAACGCTGACGGAGCGCCTGACCTCGCCGTTGCCAATCACACGAACACGCCGGGCACGGTGAGCGTGCTCCTGAGCAATGGCGATGGTACTTTCAGCGATTTCATCAGCTACCCGGCCGGCATATTTCCCTACGATCTAGCCGTTGCCGACTTCAACGGCGATGGCAAGCAAGACATCGCCGCCGCTAACTTCCAAAATGCCAGCACCGTCAATCTGTTGTTCGGCGTCGGCGACGGCACCTTCGCCGCCCCGGTCGCCGTTGTCGTCGGGGGCAACCCGTCTGTTGTCGTCGCGGCAGACGTCAATGGCGATGGCGCTCCTGACCTCGTCGTCTCCACTTCCACAAATCCGGTCGTGGTGCTGAACGATGGCGCCGGCACCTTCCAGCCACCCATCCAACTTCAGGGCTTCGGTCCGGTCGCAGTGGCCGACTTCAACAACGACGGCAAGCTGGACGTCGTTACAGGTGGCGTGCACCTAATGCTCGGCAACGGCGACGGTACTTTCCAGACGCCGCAGACTTTCGCTCCCATAGCCTCGTCTGTCGAGGTGGGAGATTTCAACGCCGATGGCTTTGCCGATTTGGCCGGAACAACGACGCAGGGCGTGGCCATTTTTCTCAACGACGGCACCTGGCCGCCGTTGCCGATCGGCGACGGGCCACTCCCGTCGATGCCGATCTCGCCGCGCACGAAACCCGCCCCGCGCCACATAGTCCGTATCGCACTACCCGAAACAACCGACTCGCCCGTTGATTTGATATCGATGGAGTTGCGCTAGAAAAAATGGAGGAGTGACCCAATGACTCGACGACTTGCTCGACGGAAGAACCAATTTACGTCTCAACGATTGACGGTGGAAGCATTGGAGCGGCGGACGCTGTTGAGCTTCCTGGCGGGTTCAATTTACCCGACGGGGGCCTCAGCTACGACCGACATGGTCTTGCAAGACTTCAACTCGGACGGCATGCTCGACATGGCGTCGGTGAACACGCAGTTCGACACCGTCAGAGTCGTGCTCGGAACTGGCGGCGGCGCGTTCGGGCCGGCGACGCAGTACAACATCAACAAAGATCTCGGCGCCTTGCGCACCGCCGATTTCAATGACGATGCGAAAGTCGATCTCGTCATCAGCACGAGTGGCTCCCTGAGAACCTTGTTGGGCAATGGCGACGGAACCTTCCAAGCTCCGCTTTTGAGCACAATTCCCACCTTTCCGGGCAGCGTCTCCGTCGGCGATTTTGATAACGACAACCGGCTCGATGTGCTTTACACCGACGCAGGCCCGGACGTTTCGATCGCTCGTGGGAACGGCAATGGAACGTTCGTGTTCCCTTTCTCGATCCTGATGGGACAAATCGTCTACAGCAACGTGGTCGCCGACTTCAACGCCGACGGCGAACTCGATGTCGCCGCAAACGGCGTCGGCGCGACGATTGTTCGGCTGGGAGCCGGCAACGGGACATTCCAGCCGCCCGTAACATCTGCGAGCAGCGGTTTCGAGTACATTGCCCATGACTTTAACGGCGACGGCAATATCGACCTTGCCGGCGGCAATCCGACGAAATTCGTGACCTTGCTCTACGGCAACGGCGACGGCTCATTTAAGTCACCTCAGAATTATCCGACCGCTAAAGACACGATCCGATTGGCCGCCGGAGATTTTGACGGCGATGGCGACTTAGACATCGTCGCCGGCAGCGACAAACATAGTGCGGTCACTGTGCTGCGAAATCAATTCGGCAGTTTCCGTCGGCGCACCTCCTACGCGATCCACAGTACGCCCGGTTCGGTCGCGGTCGGCGATGTGAATAACGACGGCGCCCTCGACATCACGACATCGCAAGGCGGTGTCATGACCGGCCTCGGTAATGGGGCCTTTCGAGGCGCCATTCACTCCAACGGAGGAAGTGGCCTGCTAATTCCGGTCAATTTCAACAATGACGGCCTCACCGATGTTGCCACCGGTTCGGGGAGCTTCATGTGCGGCGCCGCCAATGCCACTTTTAAGCTGTGCGGCACGCATAACCTCATTGCGAGCGACATCGAAGTCGCCGATTTCAATGGCGATTCTGAATTAGACGTAGTGGGACTGAGCGGTTTGGCCGGTGGCGTCGTTTATGTGCGAACCGGTCCCAACTATACGCCTCCGCCCCCGGTGCCATTTGTGCCGGTGGGCGACAATCCGTATCCCGCGGCTGCGGGCGATTTCAACGGCGACAACATTCCTGACCTTGCCGTTCCCGATTACACGCCGGGCAGCGTTATGATCTTGCTGAGCAACGGAAACGGGACGTTTCAGAACGGCGTGTCATATCCGGCCGGGGGCAATGCGGCGTACGTCGCCGTCGCCGATTTCAACGGGGATGGCGATCTGGACCTCGGTGTCGCGAACTTCGTGACGGTGGGAACCGTCAACGTCCTTCTCGGAAACGGTGACGGATCATTCAGCGCCCCAGTCGCCTATGCAGCAGGCGACTCGCCCATCCAAATTGTCGCAGCCGACTTCAATCTGGACGGCAGGCAAGACCTCGCGGCCGCCAATCTCTACGGCTACTCGGTGTCGGTGATGTTGGGCAACGGGGACGGTACTTTCGCGACGCCCGGGCAGATTGCGCTTGAAAACCGTCCGAAATCGTTAGCAGTCGGCGATTTTGATTCGGACGGCATTCCGGACCTAGCGATTGTCAACAGTCTTACCAGCAATTCCGTGTCCGCGTTGCTCGGCCGTGGCGACGGGTCATTCATGCCGCCCGTTACCGAGGGCGTCGGTTATGACCCATATGACGTAATGGTCGGAGATTTCAACGCGGACGGACATCCGGACCTGGCCGTCCCCGCGGGCGGCGGAGTCAGCGTCCTTCTGGGCAATGGAAACGGTACTTTCACCTCGGCCGTGCCCTATCTGACTGGGAGCTTTGGAGGCAGCGGTGAAGTCGGCGACTTCAACAGCGACGGCAACCTGGACATTGCCATTCAAGACCGCACGACTACTGGTGTTGCCGTCCTCCGCGGCAACGGCAACGGCACCTTCCAGATGGCGTTGCACCTGCAATCGGGCGGGTCGACAACCTCGCCTGATTCCATTGCGTCGGGAGATTTCAATGCGGACGGCGCACTCGATCTCGCCACGATGAGTGCGGCCTCCAACGCCGTGTACATCTTCATGCAGACTGGCGGCACGTTCGCGGCGCCGGTCTATTATCCGTCCGGCTTCTCACCGCAGACGATGGCCTCGGCCGACCTGAACGGAGACGGCACGCCGGACCTTGCGATCGCGGTCGGCGGGGCCGTGAGTATCGTGCTTGGCCTGCCGGATGCAACCTTCCAGAACCCCGTTCTTTATCCCGTCACGGCATCACCGACTGAAGTTGTGATTGCCGACCTCAACGGGGATGGTGATCTCGACATTGCGGCCGGAAGCAGGAGCGGCGACGCGATTAGCATCTTGCTGGGCAACGGCAACGGGACATTCCAAGTTTTGGGAACTTTTCCCGCCAATAATGCTCCCGTTGACATCGTCGTCGGTGATTACAACGGCGATACCATTCTGGATTTAGCCGTAGCAGGCGACTTTGATTCGGGCATCTCAACGCTAGGCATTCTCCTCGGCACGGGCGGCGGGGCGTTCGCTGCGCCGATTACTTACTCCGTGGTAGGCGTTCCAACTCAGATCGTCACGGTTGATGTGGATAGCGACGGCGACCTCGATCTCGGAATGGCAGACGATGGCTTCAGCTACTTCCTCGGAAACGGTGACGGCACGTTTCAGCCGCAAGTGCGGCACTTCGTTGGTCACGATACGTATTCCATTGTAGCCGGTGATTTCAACTACGATGGCCATCCGGAGTTCGTGCTTTCAGAAGGCTACGGACTGGCCGTGCCCCTGAACGCCGGAGACTGGCCGCCGCTGCCGATCGGTGACGCGCCACGGCCATCGGCGCCCATAGACCTCCGCCACACTGCCCAGAATCCGCAACCGGCTGTTACACCAGCGCAAACTTTCGATCGCCCGGCGACTGCGTCTGCGGTTGAATTGGAAGGTGTTACTTCGGCCCGCACGAAGAATGCGCCGCGCCACATCGCCCGTGTCGCGGATGCCAAAGCGACTGACGCGACGCTTGATTTGTTTTCGACGGAGTTGAATTAGTGGACCCGTGCCATTGATTGACAAAACGTTTAGTCCGCCACAGGCGGACTAAACGAAAAATGGGGGAGTGATAAATGACTCGACGACTTGCTCGACCGAAGAACCCTTTCAAGTCTCAACGATTGATGCTGGAAGCATTGGAGCGCCGGGACCAGCCGAGCTTCCTGGCCGCGCCCAGCTACATCACCGGCGCCGGGCCGCGCGGCGTCGCCTGGGGAGACTTCAACAACGACGGCGCGTTGGACCTGGCAACGGCCAATAACAGCGCCAATTCGGTCAGTGTGCTCCTCGGCAACAGCGACGGCACATTTCAGCCGAAGCTAGACTACGCCGTCGGCAGCTTTCCCGTCAGCCTGGCGGTGGATGACTTCAACGAGGACGGCAACGCCGACATGGTTGTCGCCAATTCAGGTAGTGATGTGACTTTCCTGTTCGGAAGCGGCGACGGCAGCTTCCCGACGCGGACGGATTTTCAGGCCGGCACAACGCCGTTCTCCGTGGCGACAGGTGATTTCAACGGCGACAACCATCGCGATGTCGTGGTTGCGAACTTCGCCAACCCCGGCAAGGTTAGCGTCTTGCTGGGCCACGGCAACGGCGATTTTCAAGCCCTTGTCTCGTTCACCACCGGCACGCAGCCCTACGCGGTCGCTGTGGATTACGTGAACAACGACGGCTTTGTCGACATCGTTACTGCGAACCACGGCAGCAATAACGTCAGCGTGCTGCTCGGCAACGGTGACGGCACGTTCCAGCCGAAGAAGGACTTCGCCGCGGGCTCGCAGCCGAACAGCGTTGCCATCGGCGATTACAACAACGACGGCAAGCCGGATATTGCGGTGTCGAACTTCTCGAGTACGGGCGGCGTCAGCATTCTTCGGGGCACGGGCACGGGTCGGTTCCGAGCGCCGCAGTCTTACGCAACGGGATCATATCCGCACGCAATCGCTACCGGCGATTTCGATGCCGATGGATCGCTCGATTTGGCCGTGGCGCGAGAGAGTGGTTTCCTAACGGCCCTGAAAGGCAACGGCAATCTGAGCTTTGCACCGCCCGTGGATTACTCCATCAGCGGCGCGCCGCTATCATTGACGATATTCGATGTTGACAGCGATGGCCTGTCGGATGTGGTGGCCGCAAACAAGGCCGCGAACTCCGCCACCGTTCTCCGCGCCACCGGCGGCGGTAACTTCATGTTCACGCCCTACTATTCCGTAGGCGCCATTCCCCAGGGACAAGCAAGCGGCGACTTCAACGGCGACGGTAAACAGGACCTCGCGGTGGCCAATGGTAGCAACGTCAGTTTGCTTATCAGTAATGGTGATGGCACATTTCAGGCACCTGTGTCTTATCCGGCGGGCCCTTCCGCAAGCACGGTTACTTCCGGCGACCTGAATGAGGACGGCAAGCTAGACCTCGTGGTGGGCAGCCAGTCGCAGGCGAAAGCCTCGGTGCTCTTAGGCAACGGCGACGGCGCCTTTCAAGCGTTCGTTAGTTACCTCATCGGTCTGACACCCGCCACTTCGCTTACATTGAAGGATGTCGACCTTGATGGCCATCTTGACCTTGTCCTGTCAATCGCTGGTGCGTGGGATTCGGTCAATGTCGTGAGGGGCAGAGGCGACGGCACATTCATTACGTCTGCCGTGTATGACTTCGGCGGGTCGGCCCATGGCATCGCCGTAGGAGATATCAATAACGATGGAAATCGAGATCTTGCCGTGCTCACACCCGGTATGACCGGCATCGTGGGCCTCCTCCTGGGTAACGGCGACGGGACTTTTGCAATAGGAAACAGCATTCCAATTGGGGGGGGAAGCGATATTGTGTTTGCCGACTTCGATGGAGACGGCAACATGGACCTGGCCGTAACGCGCTCGACTATTGTTATTGTCAAAATGGGGAACGGCGACGGCTCATTCGGCGGTCAGCAATCATATGCAGCCGGAGGGTCGGATTCGGCAGCCATAATCGTCCGGGACTTCAATGGCGACGGCGCACAAGACATTGCGGTCGCCAATGTGAATGGCGCCGACCTCGGTGTTCTCATTGGCAACGGCGACGGCACCTTCCAACCGACCACAACCTACTCCGCGCCAGGGTTCGGCCCCGATGACCTCTCATCCGGAGACTTTAATGTGGATGGAAATCTAGACCTCGCCTCAGTCCATTTCGGAGGCTTAGACGGATTCGCCAGCATTTTCTTTGGCGACGGTAACGGCGCTTTTGTCTATCAGCACGCTGTCTCAGGCGTTGGCAACTCACCTGCCTCTATCGGTGTCGGCGATTTCAATGACGACGGCGCTGATGACATTGCCGTGACGAGCGACTCGGACACCGGCGACATCTTGATACTCCTCAACAACGGCAACTCCACCTTCCAAAACGGGAAAAGGGTCGGCGCAGGCACCGACCTTATCGTCAGCGACTTCAACGGAGACGGCGCTCTTGACGTGGCCGCCGGCGAACGGCATCAAAACCTCCAAGGAGGGTATGTAAGTGTTGTCCTCGGCAACGGCGATGGCACGTTCAAACCGGAAGCACGCTATGTCACCAACACCGATAACTGGTATGCCATAAATGCTGGGGATTTCAACAACGACGGAAGACTCGACCTGACAGGTGTGGAGTGGAACACCACGACTCCAGCGTTGATCAGTGTAGTGCTGAACAAGAACAACCAATCATTTGGGGAAGTCACTTCCTCCTACTCCGGCGACGCGCCGTATTCGGTGGTCGTGGCCGATTTCAACAATGACGGCATACCCGACGCAGCCATCACCAACCGTATTGCCGCGGGGAAGGTAAGCGTTCTTCTGGGCAACGGCGACGGGGCCGTTTGCCACACCTAGCAGCTATGCCGCTGGCAATAATCCATCTTCCCTTGCCACCGAGGACTTTGACGGCGACGGAGATCAAGACCTCGTTGCCTCGACTATCAGCGGCTCAAACGTGTTCCTAAACAACGGCGACGGCACGTTCCAAGCTGGTGTTCAGCATGCCGCCTTCGGTCCCGTGGCGGTCGGGGATTTCAATGCCGACGGCAAACTGGACATCGTCACCGGCGGCGTCAATCTGCCATTGGGCAACGGCGACGGCACGTTCCAAACTCCCATGAGCTTCGCCCCCAACGTCACCTCGGTCGTGGTGGCGGATTTCAACGGCGACGGCTTCCTCGATGTGACCGGTGCAACGTTGCAGGGTGTCGCCGTGTTTCTCAACGACGGTACCTGGCCGCCGTTGCCGATCGGCAACGGGCCGCGACCGTCAATGCCGCTGGACCTCGCCGTTGACGAAGCAACGATCTCGCCTCGTACGAAGCCCGCCGCGCGCCGCATTGCCCGTATCGTGCCGTCCGAAACAACCGACTCGCCGGTTGATGTGATATCGATGGAATTGCGTTAAATATAGGAGTGACCCAATGAATCGACGATTTTCCCGACTCACAAACAAGAACTGGAACCTAGCGCTGCGGCTTGAAGCGCTGGAACGGCGTGACGTGCCGAGCTTCTTCGGCGCGTCGGCGTACTCGGCCGGCAATTTGCCGCGGGCACTCGCCACGGGAGACTTCAACGGCGACAGTAATGCCGATGTTGCCGTCGCCACCTATGGCGGCTTTGGCGGCGTCAGCGTGCTGCTCGGCGCCGGCAATGGCACCTTGCAGGCGAGTACAAACTATCCGACTGGGTTGTACACCCGCGCCATCGCGTCGGGAGATATTAGCGGTGACGGCATTCTGGACCTTGTCGCAGCTAACTCCAATTTCCCGAACGGCACCATTAGTTTGCTGATCGGCCGGGGTGACGGCACATTCAAGCCGGCGGTCAACTTGGCCGCCGGGGAAGCTCCGTCAGGCGTTGCCATTGCGGACCTGAATAATGACACCAAGCCCGACCTGGCGGTGAGCGATGACGCCAACTTCGGCAAAGTGAAGGTCTACCTTGGCAACGGCGACGGCACGTTCATCTCGTCCGTGGACTATTTCGCCGACTCATTTCCGTATGCGGTTGCCGCCGGCGACTTCAACGGTGACGGCGATTTTGATCTCGTCACGGCCAATCCCTTCCCCGCCCAGGTGAACGTCCTCCTCGGCAACGGCAACGGCACATTTGCGCCAAGGGTGCCATACAGCGCCGGCGGGGCACCGATTGCCCTGTCGCTGGGTGATTTCAACAATGACGGCGATCTCGACATCGCTGCAAGCACCACCAATAATCCGGGCACCGTGGGCATTCTGCTCGGCAATGGCAACGGCACGTTCGCGCCCGTGATTTCTACCCCAGCCGGCGTCAGCCCCAGTTCGCTGGTGTCCGCCGATTTCAACGGCGACGGCGACCTCGACATCGCCGTATCTAATCCCAACACGACGAAGTTGCTCGTCTTGATCGGACAAGGCACCGGCACGTTTCTTCCGCCGGTGGCCTATATCGGCGGGGGGTCGATGCGAGCGGTCACCACGGCGGACCTCAACAACGATGGCGTCGACGACCTGGTTGCCGCCGACGACAGCGGGAACTCCGTGAACGTGGTGCTGGGTAACGCAGACGGTACTTTTCAAGGCGCCGTGCTTCACGACATCGGCGGCACCGAGATCCTGGTGGACGACTACGCGGCCGACAGCCTGCCCGACGTGGTGTCGGCGACCGGTAGTTATGTGCACGTGCTTCCCGCCGCGGGAGGTGGGCAATTCGGCACCCTCCACAGCTACTACGTCGGCGGTCTAATCTCCGCGGCCGTGAACGCGGATTTCGACCTCGACGGCCAGGCCGACATCAATGTCGCCTACAACTCCGGCTCGTTGGACGGCACGGCAACCGTCCTGCTCGGCGCGGTCGGCAACGGTTTTGTCTACCCCGAGAAGTATGAGGCTAGTGGGTATCACATGCCTGCTGGGGTATACTCCGATTTCAACCTGGATGGCTTCGGCGACGTTGCTGTGGCCGCGACGACCAGTGGGGCAGACTCGATCCTGGTGTATCTCGGCGTCGGCTTCGGAGCGCTCGGCGCTCCAACAGAGTACATCGTCGGCGGGCCGGTCGATTTGGAACAAGGAGATTTTAACGGCGACGGATATCCGGATCTCGCCGTGGCGACGACACCGAGCGTGACCATTCTGATCAACCGGGGTGACGGCACGTTTCTGCCGTGGTCCAGCTACGCAGCGGGGAATCAACCCACCGGTGTTGCCGTCGGCGATTTCAACAACGACGGCGCGGGCGATGTGGTCCTCAGCGAGAAGAACGCCTCGGCAATCAACGTGTTCATGAACAACGGTGACGGCACGTTTCAGCCGGTTGTGACTTACCCAACAGGCATTCAACCAAGCGACGTGGTAGTGGGGGATTTCAACGGTGACGGCCGCGTGGACATCGCCACCTCTAATTTCGTCAGTGAAACAACGAGCGTCTTCCTCGGCAATGGCAACGGCACTTTCCCGCCGCGGATCGATTTCGCCACTGGCAATGACCCGAAGCAAGTCATGACGGCCGACTTCAACAACGACGGCAACCTCGATCTTGCCTTCAGCGACAACAATTTGGCCGGCGGTATCCGAATCTCGCTCGGCAACGGCAACGGGAGCTTCCAAGGCCCGATCTTCCAACCCGCCGGCGCGTGTGACGGCGGCGAAGCCGGCGACTTCAACGGCGACGGCAAGATGGACATCGCCGTCGCCAACCCGTCCGGCGGAGTTTCCGTCTTTATCGGCCGAGGCGACGGCACATTCGAGTCTCGTGTTAAGTACTTCGTCGGACAGTCGCAACTCGAGGTTGCAGTGGGGGACGTGAGCGGCGACGGAAAATTGGACCTTATTGTTCCGGATTTGGATCGGATGCATATCGTCACCGGCCGCGGTGACGGCACTTTCATTGCCCCGGTCAACTTTCCCGCGGGCGCCGATCCGTCGGCTATCGCCACCGGCGACTTCAATGCCGACGGACTTCCCGACATCGTCATGACGAATTACGCCAGTACCGGCACCGTGACCGTCCTCATCGCGAAGGGCAACGGGCATTTCAAATCACCGATCACGTTCGTCGTCGGTTCATTCCCGTCCGATGTGATCGTGGGCGATTTTAATCAAGACGGCCGACTCGACCTCGCCGTCGTCAACGAAGGCAGCAATTCCGTTTCCGTGTGGCGCGGCACGGGTACCGGCTTCTTCCGCCGTGTGCTGAGCTTCGCGGCGGGGTCGACACCTAAGACGGTGGCGATGGGCGATCTCAACAATGACGGCAAACTCGACCTGGTAGTGGCGAACTACACCGGCCAAGCCAGCGTACTCATCGGCAACGGCAATGGAACCTTCCAAGCCCAGGTCGCCTATGCCGCCGGTCAAAACCCGAAGACGATCGTCATCTCCGACTTCAATGCGGACGGCAAGCTGGATGTCGCGGTGTCCAATGAAGTCGTGGGCGGAAGGATTACGATCCTGATGGGCAACGGCGACGGCACCCTTCAGGCGCCGCTGAGCTACGCAGTCGGAAAATACGCCAAGGCCATGGTCGCCTTCGACTTTAACCAAGACGGCTGGCCGGACCTTGCCACGCACACCGACGACGGCTTGTGTCTCCTGTTCAATAGTGGCACCTGGGCGCCGATGCCGATCGGCGGTGGCTTGCGCCGGTCATTCGACGCGGGCCAGGCATCGGAGGACTTGCAGCCGGCTCTGCCGAGCGCAAAACTCATGCACCGATCGGTGATGCTACCTGCCAATGCGACCGAAGTCGATATCCCGTTTCGGCCAAAACAAACGGCGCGCCACATCGCGCGTGTCGGGATCGACCTGCCAACGGAGTCAGTGTTTGAATTGTTTGCAGCGGAGTTGAACTAGCTACCGAACGTTTCCGCTTTCATTCTTGGAGGAGCTTTCCAATGACTCAACGGATTCCTCGACTCGCTAACATCAGCCGGACACCTCGATTGAATCTGGAAACCCTAGAACGGCGCGATGTACCCAGCTTTGCCGCATCCCAGGCATTTCTCGCCGGACCAACGCCGACGGACGTGGTGGGCGCGGACTTCAACGGCGATGGCCTTAAAGACGTTGCCGTGGCAAACAACACCACACCCGGTTTCATCAATGTGCTACTAAACAGTGGCGCCGGCATCTTTCTGCCGCCAAAGAGCTTCCCCACGGGCGGCGCCGGCGCTAGCTCGTTGCTAGTTTCCGACGTCAGCGGAGACAGCAAGCTCGATCTGGTCGTGACTAATTACAACAGCGGGACGGTTGCCGTGCTGCGTGGCTCCGGCACGGGCGCCTTCCGACGGCCGGTCACTTTTGCCACCGGAACGAACCCGACATCGGTGGCGCTTGCTGACTTCAACAACGATGCCATCCCGGACCTGGCTGTGACCAATAAAGGCAGCGGCGCCAGCGTGTTGTTGGGCCTGGGCGCCGGGCCCTTCCAACTTGCCGCGAGCTACGACATCGGCACCGTCGCATCGGACAGCACGGTCGGTGACTTCAATGGCGACGGCCGAGCCGACATTGTGGTGGTCGGCTTTCATAGCAGCGCTCCGAAGATTGTGGTTCTTCTTGGCAACGGCGACGGCACACTCCAGTTCGGAGCGCAGTACGGCGGCGGATCCCCGCTTGACATCGCCAGTGGCGACTTCAACGGGGACGGCCGGCTCGACCTCGCCGTCGGCAGTCAGTACAGCGGCCTTGGGGTGTGGCTAGGCAATGGGGACGGCACGTTTGTCTTTCTCGCGAATTATGGCGGAGGTAAGAGCGAAACGGTGGACGCGTTGGATGCAAACGCCGACGGCGATTTGGATCTCTTTATTACCCACATGCACGGCAATACCCTTGCTGGAAGCTTGGATGTTCGCCTGGGGAATGGAGATGGAACTTTTGGGCCCGTGACGATCTATGCTACCGGCATCAGCCCCGCCGCGATAACACTACAAGACTTCACCGGTGACGGCACCGGCGATCTCGCGGTGGCCAACGCCGCCGCTGGGACGGGAACCTTAACGTTGTTGCCCGGGCTGGGCAGCGGAATCTTCACCGACGTCACACCGCCGACATATTTTGCCGGCATCAATACGAGATCGGTGGCCGCGGCAAATCTCGACGGCGGCTCCGACCCGGATCTTGCAGTTGCTGATGGAACGGACGTGAACGTACTTTTGGGTCAGGCCGGCGGTACCTTCGGCACAAAGACCACTTACGACACCGCTAACGGCGCCATGAATGTCGAGGCGGCGGACTTCAACGGCGACGGATCCCTAGACTTGGCCATCGCATTGTCGACGCCTGGTATCGCCATTCTCCTCAACACCGGATCAGGTTTTGGGCCTCCCGTGAATTACTCGGCGGGCGTTAGTTATTCCGCCCTGATCGCGGCGGACTTCAACGGCGACGGCTCTGTGGACATAGCCGCAGTTAATAATGCCGGCGTCTCGGTGTTCTTGGGCAACGGCGACGGCAGCTTCACGAACCCGACAAGTTACGCCGCCGGATCGAACCCGACCGGGGTTGCGGCTGGAGATTTCAATGGCGACAGCAAGCTCGACCTCGCCGTCGCCAACTCGGTCGGTGCGACTATCAGCATCTTGCTTGGCAATGGTGACGGCACGTTCCAGACCGCCGTTAACATGTCGGCGGGCGCCTCGCCCCATTCGGTGGCGGTGGCCGATTTCAACGGCGATGGTGAACTTGACTTAGCGGTTTCCGATAACGTCGGCCTCGGCACCGTGAGTGTGCTCTTGGGCAATGGTGACGGGTCGTTCAACAACCCCGCCAGCTATTCCGTCGGCGCCGGGCCACTCTCGCTAGTTGCCGCCGATTTCGATGGTGATGGCGATTCCGATGTAGCATTGATCAACTCTCCCGGCGGAACTGTGAGCGTACTGCGGAACAACGGCGATGGCACGTTCCAGCCCGCGCTCGTTTACGTGGTTGGCCCGTTGCCGATCTCACTCGTGGAGGCCGATTTCGACGCCGACGGTTGGCGTGACCTCGGCGCTCTATACGACGACGGCGTTGGCATCCTGCTAAACGCCGCCGACTGGCCGCCGCTGCCGATCGGCGATGGGTCGTCGGACAAAGACGAACTTGCACCGACGGACACTGACACGGCAATCGGAGTGCGATTCGTTCCGACATCACCTCAGGCATCATCCTGGACGGCGATGATGTCGTTGGAACAGAACGAAGCGACAAAATCGTCGCGCCCGAATCGTGCCGCACTGCACATAGCTCGTGTCGCAAATGCCAAAGCAACCGACACGGCGTTTGATTTCATCTTGTTAGAGGTGTTTTAGAAACGAGATCTTCCCTTTCTCTCGAGGAGTTGTTTGATGGCCTCCAAGAATTCTCGACTCGTGGCCAAGATTCGGCGAACGCGGTTAGGTTTGGAAACGTTGGAGCGCCGCGATGTGCCGAGTTTCATCGCGGCTTCGTCGTATCCCGTGGGTGACTCGCCGATTGGCGTGACTGTCGCCGACTTCAACAACGATAGCCTTTGGGACATCGCTACCGCCACTTTCCCCGGCATCAGCGTTCTTCTGAACCAGGGTGGCGGCGTTTTTGGCCCATCCATCGATTCATTCGCCGGGCCAACTCCGGTCGCCATAGCGGCCGATGATTTCAATGGCGACGGTTTCGCCGATCTGACGACGGCCAATTCGGACGGCTCGGTAGATGTCCTGCTCGGCCAAGGCGGGGGAACGTTCGGGTCCGAGATTTTCCACAACGCCGGCTCGAACCTCACGGCGATAGCGACCGGCGACTTCAATAACGATGGCTTCCGCGACGTCGCGGTAACGAACAGCGCGGGCGCTGACAGCGTGCTGCTGCTTCTTGGCAACGGCGACGGTACACTGCAGAATCCCACGGCATTCCTCGTATCCAATAGTCCGCTGGCCATCGCCGTTGATTACGTTAATAACGACGGCAACGTCGACATCGTCACGGCCCATCAGGACGGCATTGTCAACGTGGGATTGGGGAACGGCGACGGGACATTTCAACCGAAGAAGACATTTGCCGCCGGTTCGGACGCGTGGGGCGTGGCCATAGGCGATTACAACAACGACGGCAAGGCCGATTTGGCCGTGGCCAATCACACGGCGACGGGGACGGTCAGCATTCTGCGCGGCACCGGCACAGGACGTTTCCGCGCGCCGCAGTCCTTCGCCGCCGGGCCTGCTCCTAATGAGGTGGCTACTGGGGATTTCGACGCCGATGGCCGGCTCGACCTTGCCGTCGCCAACGACGGCGGTACTGTCAGCGTCCTAAAGGGCGAAGGCAACCTGACTTTCCCAACATTCGTCAGCTATGCGAGTGGTATGTTTCCCAACGCTCTCGTCGCTGTGGACTTGGATGCGGACGGCATGCAGGATGTCGTTTCCGTTAATGACGGGGCCAAAGCGGTCAGCGTCCTGCGCAGCATCGGCAGCAGCAATTTTTGGGGCTCTCCGGTTTATTCGGCAGGCCCTGATCCAGACGCCGCGGCCCAGGGTGACTTGAATGGCGATGGCATCGTCGACCTTGCGGTGGTCGGGTCGGGAATGAAAATCCTTTTGGGAAATGGAGATGGAAGCTTTCAGGCGCCGCAACATTATGCCGTTGGGATGGCCCCGAGGGCAGTGACACTTGGAGATTTCAACGAGGACGGCGCGTTGGACATTGCCGTAGCTAATGATGCAGGCGGCGGGGACAATGCGGAAGTTACCGTGCTGCTCGGCACCGGTGACGGGACGTTTCCGTCAAAATCAACCTACGTGGGCGCTCCCGGCGGCCGGACGATCACCACTGCCGATGTCGATGGTGATAGTCATCTCGACCTCGTTACAGCGAATACGAGCGGCACGGTAAGCGTGCTCTATGGCAAGGCGGATGGGACCTTCCGGAGCGCCCCACTTTTGGTGGGACCGAGTTATCCTCAAGACATGGCCGTAGGGGATTTCAACCAAGACGGCGTCGAAGACTCGGTTGTCGTGGGCCAGGGCGTGATAATCTTGCTGGGCGAAGGACAAGGGTTTTTCGCTATCAGTGCGGGTTACGCAGTTGCCGAATTCTACGGCGTGACAGTGGCCGACTTCAATGGCGACGGCCGCCAAGACGTTGCAGCAGCCGGTTATAGCACCTCAAACATCGTCGCCATCTTTCTGGGCAACGGCGATGGTTCGTTCGCTGTTGCCAACAGTTACGGCGTCGGGTCATTCCCTGCCGATATCGTCGCCGCCGATTTCAACAACGACGGCAACGCCGACTTGGCCACATCCAACGACACCAATCAGAGCATCAGCGTCCTACTCGGGAACGGGGACGGCGCCTTCCAGAACGCTGTCAATTACGCCGCAGGATTCAGGCCCTGGTCCATTGCCGTCGCCGACTTTAACGCCGACGGCAACCAAGACATCGTTGTAGCCAACCGACTCACGAATCCCGGCACGGTAACCGTTTTCCTGGGCATCGGTGACGGGACGTTTCAGGCGCCTGTTGGCCATGTCGTCGGCCCGTCCCTTGTCTACGTCGTCACAGGCCATTTGGACGGCGACAACAATCAGGACATTGCTGTCACCGGTTCCGGCGGCTTGATTGTTCTCTTGGGCAACGGCGACGGCACGTTTCAGGCTCCCATAACTTATGACGCGGGCGGTGGGTTCCTCGTGGACGCTGTTGTCACGGATGTGAATGGCGACAGTCGGCCGGACGTTCTCATAGCCGACAACGACGAAGGTCGCCTGGTCACGCTTCTCGGCAACGGCGACGGCTCCTTTCAGTCACCGAAGATGTCCATTGTGGGAGAATATGTCACTTCGTTGGCCCTCGGTGATTTCGATGACGACGGCACACTGGATGCAGTGGTCACTATTCGATTTCCCAAGAGCGTCATCTCCATGATGGGCCAGGGTAACGGCCTGTTCATTGCCGTGGGGACCTCTTTTGCCGGTGTCACTCCTTATGCCGTAACGAGCGGCGATTTCAACTTGGACGGCAAGGTTGACTTGGCCGTAGCGGATAATGGCAACGGCAGTGTAAACGTACTCCTGGGCAACGGCGACGGCTCGTTCCAGAGTCCGGTTGGTTACTCCGTCGGCTCGTTTCCCGGTGATGTCGCGACGGGCGACTTCAACGGCGACGGTCGATTAGATCTTGCCGTAGCAAATAACGCCTCCAACACGGTAAGCGTGCTTTTGGGCTTGGCCGGTGGCGCCTTCCAATCGGCAGTAGATTTCGCAGTCGTTAAATCGCCAATGGACGTGGCGGTGGGTGACTTCGACAACGACGGAAAGCTTGATCTGGTTGTGACCGGAGTCGCCGGCGTTAGCACGCTACGCGGCGGCGGCGACGGCTCGTTCCAGACTGTTGGCGCCTATGCGCCAGGCGCAAAGGCCACGGCGATTGCCGACTATAACGGCGACGGCTACGCAGACTTGGCGATCGTATCGACGATCGGCGTGGCAGTGGCCATCAACGCCGCCGACTGGCCGCCGCTGCCGATCGGCAAGCCGCCGCGGCGCATCGGCGGAATGATGACGGGTGAACCCACATCACATCGGCCTGCGCCGATGGATGACACGGTGTATGTGTCGATGCCGACCGTTGTTACTCCCGTGGAATCAACGAGCATTGCTACAGTGGTCGCGAAGCCGTTGCCGCTGACGCGAATGGCGATGTTGAAACGATTGCAACCATACGACATGATGAGCGGGCTATAATCACCGACTGGAGGAGGTTGTCTTATGATTCGCAAGAACTCGGCTCGCGGTTCGATTCGTCCCAGAAAATCGCGCTTACATATCGAGCCGCTAGAGCGGCGCGATTTGCTCAGTTTTTACGGAACCTACCTTTCGCCGCCGATCGGTTTCAACCCGGGTGGCACCGTCGTCGCTGATTTCAACGGTGATACCTTCCTCGACGTCGGTACGCTTGCCACAAGCGGGGCCGTCAGTTTGATCAATGTCAAGCTCAACAACGGCGATGGCACGCTCGGGGCGGCCGACACATATTCGGTTGGCCCCACCAGTAATCTGGCAGCCGGAGATGTGGATAGCGACGGAGATCAAGATTTGATCTTTATCGGTGGCGGTCTCACTTTTCTTGCCAACAACGGTGATGGAACCTTTGTGCTGTCGCCCAACAATTATCCCACCGGCTTCTGCGACGAGATCACCGTCGGGGACCTGAATGGCGATACAGAACTCGACGTGTTGGTGGCCGGCGGCAGCGCCTTTCCCGGCACGGTGACGGTGCATCTCGGCAATGGCGATGGCACGTTCGTCCCGATGTCGAGTTATGGAACGGGAATACTTGGTACTCACGAAATTGCCGTCGCGGATTTCAACGGCGACGCCAAGCTCGACGTCGCGGTCAACTCAGTCGACACGAGCGTGCTCTTCGGCAATGGCGATGGCTCGTTGCAAGCGCCTGTGATCTACGATACGCAAGGACTCGACATCGTAGCCGCGGACTTCAACGGTGACGCCGATGTCGATTTGGCCATCGTGGACCACACGACGAACGATAATCCTGGATTCGTCCGCATCATGTATAACGCCGGCGACGGCACGTTTGCGCGCCTGCGTCATACCCGGTCGATCTCCATTCCACTTGGGTGACGGCGGCCGACTTTGACAACGATGGCGATCAAGACATCGCCGTCGGCGGCCGCACTGCGATGACGGTGCTGCGCAATCAGCTCGGTAGCTTCCGCCGGCGGGTCTCGTACGAACCGCCGGTGGCCGGCAACCTTGTCACCGGCGACATGAACAACGACGGTGCCATCGACATTATCACGACGGTCGAGTACTTCGATGACGTGGCGATTTACTACGGTCACGGGAACGGCGGATTCAAAGCGGCCGTTCATTACACGGCGCCCTCCGGCCCGGTGGCATCCGCTGATGTCGACGTGGATGGGCGGCCGGATGTCATCATCGGTCACAACGACCGTGTGACGATAATGCAAGGGAGGAGCGGCGGTACGTTCAAACAGGCCGGCAGCTATTTCACGGGTAGAGGCACGACGACGACGAATGGCGGAATATCAGCAGTCGGCGCCGGCGATTTCAATGCGGACGGCGTGCCCGATGTGGCCGCTGCCTTCGCCCAGGCCGGTCTGGTCGTCGTCCTTCCGAATATCGGTTCAGGCGCATTCGCGACACCTGCGCCCGAATATCCCGCCAGCGACAATCCTTACGCCGGCGCGGCCGGCGACTTCAACGCCGACGGCAAGCAGGACGTTGCGATTGCCGATTTCGGAGGCCAGGTCGTCATTCTGCTGGGCAACGGCAATGGTACCTTCCAGTTACCACAAGGCTATGCCGCGGGCACAAGCACGGCCTACGTCGCCGTCGCGGACCTTAACGGCGATGGTAAGCAAGACCTCGCCGTCGCCAATTATGTGCCTGACGGCAAGGTCGCCGTCCTGCTCGGCAACGGAGATGGCAGTTTCCAGGCAGCCGTTGCGTATGTCGTCGGCATTCACCCGATCCAGGTGGTGGCAGCGGACTTCAACCTCGACGGCAAGCAGGACCTGGCCACGGCGAATTTGTTCGGTGATTCCGTGAGCGTTCTACTCGGCAACGGCAATGGAACGTTTCAGTCAGCGGGCAACTATCCGATCAACAAGGCGCCCTGCGCGTTGGTCGTTGGCGATTTTGACGGTGACGCGATCCCAGATCTCGCCACGTCCAACAGCGCCGGCGCCAATACCGCAGCCGTTCTGTTGGGCCGCGGCGACGGCACCTTCAAACCGCCCTCGTACTTCGCCGTCGGCGATGACCCCTACGACATCCTGACCGCCGATTTCAACTTAGATGGCAAGCAAGACCTGGCGGTCGTCAACCGCGACTCCCCCGCGAAAAGCACTGTGGACATTCTTCTCGGCAACGGGAACGGCTCATTCAGTCCCAAGGTGAGTTATGCCACGAATGCTCTGTCCGAGTCGGCCGACCTTGGCGACTTCAACGGCGACGGCATACTTGACATCGCCGTCGACAACCGCGCCTTGCCCGGTGTGGCTGTGCTCCGTGGTAGAGGAGAAGGCACGTTTGCGCCGCCGTTGAACTACCTCGCCAGTTCCGCGCCCAACGCCGTTGTCGCCGTTGACCTCAACGCCGATGGTGACACCGACCTCGTTGGCCTGACGGCGGTCAATAATGCGGCAAGCGTATTTATGGCCACCGGCGCAGGTTTAGCCGCTCCGGTGGCGTATCAAGTCGGCTCTAGCCCCGCTGCACTAGCCACTCATGATTTCGACGGCGACGGCAGGTCCGACCTCGTGGTCGTCAATGCGGGCTCCGTCACGGTGAGTGTGTTGATGGCGACCACCGGCGGCTTGTTCGAAGACGCGGTCCATTACGGAGTCGGCAGCACACCGACGTCAGTGGCGCTCGCCGACTACAACGACGATGGATTCACCGACATGGCAGTTGCCAACTTCGGCAACGACACGGTAACCATCCTGCTCGGCAACGGCGACGGCACGTTCGTCGTTGTCTCAGGCTATCCCACCGTCAATCCATACACCATAGCCGCCGGTGACTTCAACAACGACGGCAACGTGGATCTCGTCACAGCCTCGGACGGCACCGTGAGCGTTCTCTTGGGAACCGGCGGTGGCGCGTTCGGCCCTCCCGTGAGTTACCCCGCGAATGCACTGTCGCGCAACGTCCAGGTTGCGGACTTTAATCTCGACGGCAATCCCGACGTGGCTGTTACCAACAGCGACTACGCCGGCACGATTTCCGTCCTCTTAGGTAATGGCGATGGCACGTTCGCCGCAGCAACCGCCTACGCGGTCGGCACAAAGGCCGGCCCGCTTTTGGTGGTCGACCCGAACGGCGACGGCTACGCCGATCTCTTGTGCGCGATCGAGCCCGGGATGTCTGTATTGTTCAACGCCGCCGACTGGCCGCCGCTGCCTATCGGCGACGGGCCACGACCGTTCGTTCCGGTCGAGCTTGGCGAGACGCAAGCCGTTTCGCGGCCGGGGTCGGTGACCGGACCGTCCACAGATTCGGTGATGCAACCGACACATCAACCAACGATACTTCACCGACTGCCATCCGCGCCGCGTCGCATTGCCCGACTCGCGGTGGGGGGAGCGGCTGATTCGGTACTTGGTTCGCTGTCAGTGGTACTCGACTGATTCGGTAGCCGAAGGCGTCGCTCCAACGGCCTGGGGTGGCCAAGCGGCAACGGACCGTCAACGTGACGGTAAGCCGTGTGGCGATAAACACTTGCGACGCTACGAGTACGTGGCCAAGTTCCTGGCCACTGGCCACGGACTTCTTCAGATCAGTTTGTCTGGCAAATTCTGAGAAAATACTCAACTCGCGCGTCCGGTTTCGGCCTCAAATCACCCTTTACTAATAGGGGAATTCGCGCCCGCTCGGCGTGCGCGCTCCGCCAGCGTGCGGCCGAACCTCGGTCGACTCGCATAAGTCTTGTATCGAACACACTTTGTGGAAACTAATGGTTCGATGTGCCGTTTGATGCCGAAAGTCGCGAGGCGACGATCGGTCAGCTGCTAACCACGGGAGCCCTTTTTTAAGGAGACAGATCCGATGACTCGCAAGTCTATTCGCACAAAGAAGTCCCGACTGAACCTCGAAACGCTCGAACGCCGTGACCTACTTAGCTTCTACGGCGCTACGGCCGTCGCCGCGACTGGGACCTACCCAAACGTCGCCTTGGCGGACGTGAATGAGGACGGAAATCAGGACGTCGTTGGCACGTACTTCTTTTCCCCCGGCCAGGAGGGGATCCGCATCTTTTTTGGAAATGGCGACGGGACGCTAGGGACGCAGGCCCAGTTTCAGTTGGGATTTCTAACCGCCAACCCCGCTGTCGGAGATTTTAACGGCGACGCAAATCTTGACATAACTATCGCCACGTCTTTCCAAAACGATTCCCTCAGTTTTTTCTTCGGCAACGGCGACGGCACGTTTGTTCAGGGGGCTACCGCCTACGCAACCCCGTCGGCGGACGAACTCGTGGTTGGCGACCTGAACAGCGACGGAAAACTCGACGTCATCGTCGCCGGCGGCACCCTGGTCGCGGTGCATCTCGGCAACGGCGACGGCACGTTGCAACCGGCAGTCACCTACGCTGCTGGCGCCCAGACGCTCGGAGTCACTCTCGCGGACTTTAACGGCGACACCGATCTGGATGTCGCCGTCATCAACGCAACCGGAACCAACGTCCTGATGGGCAACGGCGACGGCACCATGCAACCCGCCGTGACGTACGTCATGGGCGGCAATGACTTGGTGGCAGCCGATTTCAATGGCGATGGCGACATCGATCTTGCGGCTACTCAATCGCTTGGCCATACCGTCATGGGCTTTGTCCGCCTGCTCATGAACGCAGGCGACGGCACATTCAACGCACCAGTGAACTACCCGGCCGGAATCGATCCAGGATCCTTATCACAAGGGGATTTTGACGGCGACGGCGACCGGGACATCGTCGCCGGTGCGGGAAATGCTGGGAACAGGAGCTTTCTGACCGTCCTGCGGAATCAGCTCGGCACGTTCCGCCGACGAACCTCGTATACGCCGAACGGCGAAAAGGTGGCCGCCGGTGATATGAACAGCGACGGCAAGCTGGATATCGTCGCTACGGAACAGGGATTTGTCGGCGTGCTACTCGGTAAAGGGGACAGCTCGTTCCGAGCGGCAGTGCACTACGCCATCGCGACGGGATCGTTGTCACCGGCAGCGGATGTCACCGGGGACGGCGTGCTCGATGTCATTGCCGGACAGGGTAACCACATCACGGTGCTCAAGGGCAAGAGCAACGGGACGTTCAGTGCGGGCGGCACGTTCAGCGCCGGCCTAAATGTGGGGGCTGTCGTCACCGCGGATTTCAATGCCGATGGCATTCCGGACGCGGCTGTCGGAAACGACCCAAGTCTCGGCGCCGTGACCATTCTCCCCGGTCTTGGCGGAGGCTTGTTCGCGCCGCCGGCGCCGCAATACCCCGCCGGCGGCGCCCCCCAGGTCGCCGCGGCGGGTGATTTCGACGGCGATGGCGATCAGGCACCTTGCGGTACCGCACTTCAATAGCGTGATGATTTTGATGAGTAACGGCGACGGCTCTTTCGCGGCGCCCGTGGACTTTCCGGCGGGCGATGGCGCCGCTTATGTCGCCATCGGAGATTACAACGGCGACACCAACCTGGACCTTGCAGTGGCCAACTACATACCCGGCGGCACGGTCAGCGTCCTCCTGGGTAACGGCAACGGATTCTTCCAGAGCCCTGTCGCCTACGCCGTCGGCATACATCCCATCCAAGTGGTGACGGCCGACTTCAACGCGGACGGTAATTTGGACCTTGCAACACCGAATCTGTTTGGCGATTCCATCAGCGTGCTTTTGGGCAACGGTAACGGCACGTTCCAACCGGCGGGCCATTTCCCGGTATTCAAGGCGCCTAAGGGAATAGCCGTCGGCGACTTTGATGCCGACGGCAAGGTCGACCTTGTCACATCCAATAGCAGTGGCGCCAATTCGGTTGCCATCTTCTTGGGGCGCGGCGATGGTTCGTTCAAGCCGCCTACGTATTTCGCCGTGGGCAATGACCCCTATGACGTGATGGTCGCGGATTTCAACGGCGACGGCAGGCAAGACCTCGCGGTGGTGAACCGCGTCTACCAGAACAGCACCGCGGACGTGTTGCTCGGCAACGGTGACGGCACCTTCCAAGCGAAAATCAGTTACGCTTCCGGCGGGCAAGCGGAGACAGGCGAAGTAGGTGACTTCAACGGCGACGGATTCACCGACATTGCCATGGAGGACCGAAATCTGCCCGGTGTTACCGTGCTCCGCGGCAAAGGTGACGGAACATTCCCGCCCCCAGTCCACTACCTGGGCGCCGCGCTGCCCACGTCGTTAGCGACGGGTGACATCAATGCTGACGGCGATCTCGATCTGATGACCATGGAGCCTGCAGGCAGCGGTACGGTGGGTGTGTTCCTGTCGATGGGCAACACCCTTCAGGCGCCGATTGCCTATACGTTGGGCGGCGATTCACCGGACGCGCTTGCAGTCGCGGACTTCAACAGCGACGGCAAGTTTGATTTGGTGGCGGGCACGGGCAACGGAAACGGCGTCAGTGTCCTTTTGGGCAATGGCGACGGCTCCTTTAAGAATGTCCTTTTCCTGGCGTCTGGGTCGGGACCTCATGACTTGGCGATCGCCGACTTCAATGTAGACGGCTTCACCGACATCGCCGTCACCAACTTCCAAAGCAACAACGTCACCGTGCTGCTCGGCAACGGCAACGGGACGTTTCAAACGGGCCTAAACTATGCCGCTAACAACAGTCCGTTCGGCATCGGCGCCGCCGACTTCAATCAGGACGGGATTCTCGACTTCGCTGTGACCAACAAGTCAATCGCAACGGTGAGCGTGCTCCTCGGCCTTGGCGGCGGCGTCTTCGCGGCTCCGATCAGCTACGATGGAGGCCTACAGCCGCGGACACTGCGAATCGGCGACTTCAATCTCGACGGCGCGCCCGACATCGCCGTGTCAAACGAGTACGTCATCGGTTCCGTCGGCGTGCTCATGGGTAACGGCGACGGCACATTCGCCGCGCGCGTGACGTACGCCACCGGCACGAATACCAAGTCGCTTGTCACCGCGGACTTCAATGTCGATGGCTACACGGACCTCATGGCCTCTGAAGGATTCGGCGTGGCGATCGTGTTCAACGCCGCCGACTGGCCGCCGATGCCCATCGGTGACGGGCCACGGCCGGCACCTACGCCGATCAGTAACCACAGTCCGTATAAGCCGGATTCGCATTCTCAACCTCTGAACCAATCAGTAGTGAGTACGGCACACGTAAACGATCCACAGATCGCGCCCCGCCCGAAGTACGCCTCGCGCCATATTACTCGCATCGCGTTGGCCGAAGCGAATGACCCGGCGCTTGAGTTGGTTTCGACGGAATTGACGTAATGGATCAATGCAGGTGAATTCTAGATTTGTTTAGCCGCGACGCGGAGTCTTCGCAGCGGAGCGCGTCGCCCGCCGTGGACTCGCGCTCCGCTCCGAAGACTGCGCGTCGCGGCTAACCATCAAATGCAGGAGTGATCCGATGACTAGACTCGCTAACCAGACTCGCAAACGACGCTTGAACCTTGAGTTACTGGAGCGCCGCGACGTGCCGAGCTTCGCCGCGCCGCAGACGTACCTGGCCGGGTCGAACCCGGCCGACATTGTTAACGCGGACTTTAACGGCGACGGCCTCTTTGATGTCGCAGTGGCAAATCAGTCGTCGCCCGGCTTCGTCAATGTTCTGCTCAACAATGGTGCCGGCGGATTCGGCGTACCGAAGAGTTATCCGACGGGCGGCGCGGGCTGCCGCTCACTTACCGTCGCCGATGTCAGTGGGGACGGCAAACTCGATCTCGTTGTTGCCAATTCGGGCAGCGCCAATGTCGCGGTACTACGCGGTTCGGGCACTGGTGCCTTTCGCCGCCCGATCACTTATGCCGCGGGAACCAACCCGAGATCGTTGAATCTGGCCGACGTCAATAACGACGGTGTTACGGACATTGCCCTTGCAACCGACATTAACTTCAGCACCACGGCAAGCGTGATGTTAGGGCAAGGCGGAGGGGCCTTCCAGCTTTTCGCGAGCTATAGCTTCGACACGGCGGTGGCCGCGGTGACGGTCGGAGATTTCAACGCCGACAGCCGGCTGGACCTGGCCGCTGCTGGTCATCACGACAACTCTTCCAAGTTTGCGATCCTTTTGGGCAATGGTGACGGCACCTTTGCCTTTGGGCAACAAAGCACGTCGGCATCACCGGGCGATATCACCACCGCCGATTTCAACGAAGACGGTATTCTCGACCTAGCCGTCCCAAGCAGTGCGAGCGCGGCCAACACAATCGCAATCTGGCAAGGTACGGGCGGCGGGACTTTTTTCCAATCGCAGACTTATACCGTCGGAGCGGGTGTCAAAGCGGTTGAAGCGGCCGACATCGAAGGAGATGGTGCAATCGATTTGATCGTCTCGAACACGGAGGCGGCCACGATTGACGTCCTGCTCGGACAGGGCACCGGAACGTTCGACACTGCTGTTCGTTATCCAGGTGGAGCGAGTCCTTCCGAAGCCACGGTTCGCGACTTTACCGGCGACGGCATTTTCGACGTGGCCGTGGCCAACAAAGCATTCAACCACGGCTCCGTCACGTTGCTAAGAGGCATCGGTGACGGCACGTTCCATGGCGCGGTGCCGATTGTCGATGCCGGGACGAATCCGATCGCGATTGCAGCAACCGACTTTAACGCCGATGCCGATCCGGACCTCGTCGTCGCGAACGGCTGCTGTCAATCCGGCAGTCTCAGTATCGCCCTAGGTGCGGCGGGTCCAAACTTCAACCCGAAAACGAACTACTACGTGGGTGAATTCACCAAGACCCTTGCCGTGACGGATTTCGACGGTGACGGCGTACCCGACGTCAGCGCGGCGGTAAACGCGCCGGGATCGGTAAGCGTGACGCTGGGCAATAGCGACGGCACGCTGCAAACCGCGCCATTGACGTCCATGCAGAATGCGCTTTTCACGGTCGTGATTGCGGATTTCAACGTTGACGGCAAAAACGACGTCGCTGGCATGACCGGGGATTGTTGCATATTCGGTGGCGACGACTTGATGCTTTTCCTCGGCAACGGCGACGGGAGCTTTCAGCCGCCAACCATCACTGATGTCGGCTACTCCATTCGAGACCTGGCGGTTGGAGATTTCAACGAAGATGGCCTGCCCGACATCGCATTCGGCGACTATCAAAACGGCCCTAATCCGGCCAAGGCCACCATTCTTCTAAACACCGGCGGTGGAAACTTCGGAAGCCCGATCACTTATCCCATCGGAAACAGCCCATGGCAGATAGCCGTGGCGGATTTCGATAGCAATGGAGACTTGGATCTGGCGTTCGCCTGCAACTATGGCGGCGGTGTCAATGTCCTGTTGGGCAACGGCAACGGCACGTTCCAGTCCGCCCAAGTCTTTGACGCTGGTGAAGAGTCGCGGTCGGTCACGATCGGCGACTTCGATGGCAGCGGTACGCCGGACATGGCCGTGACCAACGTAGATACCGACACCGTTGAGATTCTCCTGGGCAACGGCGATGGGTCGTTTCAAACGGCAATCAGCCACCCCGGAGGCGGCCGCCCGAACTCGGTAATGAATGGGGATTTCGACGGCGACGGCGATTTAGACCTAGCGGTAACGGATCAGCAAGGACGGCTAAACGTGCTCCTCGGTAACGGCAACGGAACCTTTCAGCCTCTCGTGAGCTACGGCAACGTCACGGATCACATGCTAGGAACCGTCGCAGACCTGGATGGCGATGGAATACTTGATATCGCCGCGGGCATCGGCATCTGGGGCGGCGACGATGCCAGCGTCGCCGTGTATCGCGGCAACGGCGACGGCACATTTCAGCCGTCCAGCTACCACATCGGAGGCAACACTGCGTATGATGTCGCGGTCGGCGACCTCAATGGCGACTCACGTCCCGACCTCGTTGCCACACTCGGCCTGAGTGTGCTCATCAACAACGGCAGCGGCTTCGTTGGCCCGACAGGGTACAATGCAGGTCAGTTTCCATTCGCGGTCGCGGCGGCGGACTTCAACGCCGACGGCGACCCCGATCTCGCGGTTTCTAATAACGTCGGCCTTGCCACGGTGAGCATACTTCTAGCCAAAGGCGGCGGCGAGTTTTCGACTGTACCGGTGGCTTACGCAGTCGGCGCCAATCCGTCCGGCATTACGATCGGAGATTTCAACCAGGATGGCGATCCCGATCTTGCTGTATCCAACAAAACGAGCGCCAACGTCAGCATTTTGCTCGGGAATGGCGACGGCACATTTCAGACGGCGGTGAACTATGCGGCAGGCGCGACTCCCGTAGCGATAGTCGCCGCAGACATGGACGGCGACGGCGACTTCGACCTCGCTATAGCCAATAGTGAAAATGCCGGCACCGTATCTGTCCTCAAAGGCCGCGGCGACGGGACTTTCCTACCGCCACAAATCTTCACCGTCGGAGCCGTCCCGCAAGCGATTGCCGCCGGTGATGTCACCGGCGATGGGATTGTGGACTTGGTCACCGCCAACCGAGCGGGCGGGACGGTCAGCGTGCTGATCGGCAACGGAGACGCAACCTTCCAAATGGCCCTTCATTACGCCGTCGGCCGTGATCTGAGGGCGTTGGCGTTGGCGGATGTCAATCAAGACGGTTGGTTGGACCTGGCGGTGGCGGAGATCACCGGCATCACGGTGGTGCTCAATGCCGCCGACTGGCCGCCGTTGCCGATCGGTGACGGGCCACCCGTCGGCGGCGGGTTGACGCCGTTGGACGTTCGGACAACGACCGAGTTGCGACCGATCCCTGCCGCCCGGCAGACGAAAGACTGCCCGGTGACGAAAGTCGGGGATGAAATCGAAACCGCGATTCGGACCTGGCCGACGTATGCGCCGCGCCACATTGCCCGTGTCGTGTCCGCCGAAACAATCGAAACAGCGCTTGATGTGAGTTCAGTAACGTTGAACTAATGGACCATTGGGAATGATTGTCCCCCGGTTAGCTTCGGAGCGGAGCGCGAGAGCGCCCGACGACGGACGCGCTCCGCTCCGAATCCGCCCTTGGCGGACGCGTCGCGGCTATAACCTTCAAATCGAAGGAGTAATCCGATGACTCGACGACGATTGACGCTGGAATGGCTGGAACGCCGTGATGTGCCGAGCTTCGCTGCGCCGCAGGCGATTCTGGCCGGCGCCTCGCCGTCCGATGTGACGAATGACGATTTCAACGGCGACGGCCATTATGACATCGCGGTAGTGAACAATACGGCGCCCGGCACGGTTAGCGTCATGCTCGGCGCCGGCGGCGGCAAGTTCGGCGCACCCAAGAGCTATCCGACCGGCGGGAACTATCCGACTTCGTTGGTGGCAGTCGACGTCACCGGGGATGGTCGGCTCGATCTGGTTGCGACGAACTATGTATACAAAAACGACGCCACCATCGCGGTGCTTCGCGGCTCAGGGACAGGACTTTTCCGACGGCCTATCACATTCCCGGCAGGACAAAACCCCTTCGGTGTTGGGTATGCGGATTTCAATTTCGATGCCGTCACCGATCTGGTGGTTGCCAATGTTGATGAAGGTGTCACCGTACTTTTCGGCGGAGTCGGCGGCACGTTCAACCAAAAAGTCTCCTTCGACGTCGGCACCAAAGTCAAAGCGGTTTCGACGGGCGATTTCAACAGCGACGGCGTGTCCGACGTTGTGGCGGTTGGATACCACAACACCGCGCCGAAGACGGCGATCCTCCTAAGCAACGCGGATGGCACCTTCACGTTCGGTCCGCAATACAACGATGGTCTACCAATCGATGTCTCGGTGGCCGATTACAATGCCGACTTCAAGCTCGACCTGGCCGTGGCCAGTGTGGGTAACAACATCTTCTTCCGCCTGGGAAACGGCGATGGGACGTTCGCGCTTCACGGCGTGCAGCCGACCAATGCCGGCCTCAAGTCTATCGAAACCGAGGACATCAATGCCGACGGTCAACTCGACATCCTGGCCTTGAACCTATCGGAAGAATTCACCGTTTACCTCGGCCAAGGGGACGGCAATTTTGTCCCGGGAGTTCCCTATGTCGGCGGGCCGGCCGCGGTCGCGGCGGCCATTCGGGACTTCACGGGCGACGGTATTCCCGATGTCGTGGTCGCGAACAAAGTGACGGGCGCAGGCACGGTGACTCTACAGGTCGGACAGGGGAACGGAACGTTCCAGCAAGGCCTACCGGTTTCACTCCCCGTCAGCACGCAAGGCATGATGTCGTTGGACGTGAACGGCGATGCAGATGCCGACCTCGCAAGCGCCTATGATCTCGAATTGGATCTTTATGTCGGCGCTGCGGGGGCGGGTTATGAGTTTCATAGTAGTTATCCATTCTTCGGCGCGTATTACGGTGAGGCCGACATGGTGTCGGCGGACGTCAACAACGACGGCATTCTCGACCTCAGCCTCAATTCCAATTCTTCCCCGTACTTCAACGTGCTCATGGGTAGCAGCGGCGGCGGCTTCGTAACGGCGCCGTTGCTACCGGCGGGCATTCGCCCCGGCGACGTCGCGGTGGCGGATTTCGATCTCGATGCGAACCTCGACGCCGTGGTTGTGAGTAACGATTTCGATCTGAGCGTGATGTTCGGAAACGGAGATGGGAACTTCACGTCGCCGTCCAGTTTTGGCGCAGGCGTGTCCCCACAAGATGTCGCAGTCGGGGACTTCAACGGTGACGCCATCCCCGACATCGCCGTGAGCAACCATGAGTCGGCGGGCGCCATCACCGTGCTTTTCAGCAACGGCGATGGCACGTTTCAGTCTCCGGCTAGTTTCGCCGTCGGCAGCTTTCCACGCCGGATTGAAGTGGCCGATCTGAACGGTGATGGTCTGCTTGACATTGCAACTGTCAACTACAGCAGCGGTACCGTGAGCGTCCTCTTGGGCAACGGAAATGGCACGTTCAAACCTCACATTTCAAGCACAACTGGCCCCGGCCCGGAGGCGCTCAATGTTGGCGACCTCAACGGCGACACCATCTTTGATGTCGTTGTTATTGACCACTTAGGAAAAAAACTTAGCGTCCTGCTCGGAAACGGCGACGGCTCATTCCAGCCTCCAACTGTGGTACTGTCGCTTATGTATCCCATAACGGACGTTGAAGTGGGTGACTTCGACGAGAATGGTAGCCCGGACCTTGCCGTCGCGCAATACGGCCCGATACTCATCCTCTTGAACAATGGCGACGCCACGTTTCAACCACCGCAAACTGCCGCCAGTAACGGTAGCTCCAAACAGATGAGTGTCCGCGACTTCAACGCAGACGGGCACCTCGACATCGCGACGGCGAACCCGACCTGGATAGCAGTGGGTCTCGGAAACGGGAATGGGGCCTTTCAGAATCACACGATATACAGCGCCGGTCTGCAACCGCTGGAGGATTTGTATTTCGTCGAACTGGCACCCGGCGATTTCAACAATGACGGCACCCTCGACGTTGTCGTCACCAACCGTGACGGGGATTCGCTTGGCGTCTTCGTGAGCAACGGAAACCGTTTCGCGGCGCTGGCGGCATACTACATTCCGGGGTATACACGCGACATGGTGCCGGGTGACTTCAACGAGGATGGCGCACTTGATTTTGCGGTGATTTCGGATGCCGGCGTGAATGTCACCTTGGGCAATGGGGACGGTTCGTTCAAGCCCGCGCTTAGTTTCCCTGCGGGACCAAGCCCATTAGGCCTGGTGGCAGCTGATTTCAATGGCGATGGCCATCTCGACCTTGCCACCGCGAATCAAGGAAGTAGTCCGACGTTTGCCGGCAGTACGAGCGTGCTCCTGGGCAATGGCGACGGCACGTTCCAATCAACAGTGACGCTGACGGCAGGCATTTCGTCCTACGACCTTATCACCGAGGATTTGAACAGCGATGGCTCGTTGGACTTGGTCGTCGTCAACCGCGGAAGCGGCGAATCTTATTCCGTGAAGGCCGGCACCGTAAGCGTGTTTATCGGCAACGGCGATGGGACATTTGCGGCACAAGTCGAATACCCGGTAGGCGCATCCCCTGAGTACCTGACTGCCGGTGATATGAACAACGACGGTGTCATCGATGTGGCGGTGACGAACCTCAAAGGCGACACGTTGACGCTCTTGCTTGGCATCGGCGATGGTACCTTCCAGTTCGCCGTCCACTTCTTGGTGGGTGATGAACCGAGGGAGATCGTCATTACCGATCCCAATCAGGATGGGTGGCTCGATCTGGTATTCGCACGAAAAGACGGGATTGCGATCCTGGCAAACGATGGCATCTGGCCGCCAATGCCGATCGGCGACGGGCCGCGGCCGAACGCCTCGCTAAGCACCGGCCACCGAGCCGAAACCTCGCCGCCGGCGACAGTGGATCCTCAAGTCCTCCGCGACACAAGCGTGAGCCTGGCGGACGCGAGTGACACAGTGATCGCACCCCTGCCGAAGCATGTCGGACGGCGCATCGTCCGTGTTGCGGCCGCGCCGGTGGATGATCCCTTCTTGGTGGATTTGACGTGATCGGGCGCGCCGTTGCGCGAGGGGCTGGCTTTACAAGGAACCCAATGGAGGAGTGATTCTTATGACTCGAAAGTTCAGTCGACTCGCGAACTTGAAATGGAAGCTGAAGTTGCGGCTGGAGCCGCTGGAGCGGCGAGACGTACCGAGCTTCCTTACGGCGCCTCTCAACCCGACTGAGTCGGGACCGCGCGGGATCGCATCGGGCGACTTCAATAATGATGGTAACTTGGACCTCGCGACCGCCAACAACGGCGCCCACTCGGTGAGCGTCCTACTTGGCGTGAAGGTGGACTACGCCGCCGGCAGTTTTCCTTGGGGGATCACAGCGGACGATTTCAATGCCGATGGCAAAATGGACCTTGCCGTGGCCAACTCCACGCCTCCAGGTGGAACGGTGAAGGACGCCGTGACTCTCTTGGAGGGCAACGGCAACCTCACGTTTAGCGCGCCCACGGTCTATCCTCTTAGCGGCACGCCAAATAGCCTCGTGTCCGGCGACTTCAATGCCGACGGATTTGTCGACCTGGCAAGCGCCAACCGTACGAGCAACCGGGTTGCCACCCTACTCGCAACCGGAAGTGGCGCCTTTATCGCGGCGCATGCCATTGCAGCCGGCACAGGCCGACGCAGAAGCGGCGGGGGATTTCAACAACGACGGCAAGATCGACCTGGCTATCGTTACTCCGTCCCCGCCGACGGTGCACGTTCGCCTCGGCAATGACGACGGCGCATTCCAGAGCGTGGCGAGTTATGAAATCGGCGGCAACGGTTCGGCCGCCGTGGCCGCCCAGGATCTTAACAGCGACTGGAACGTCGAACTCGTGGTCACCAGTTCAAGCTCTGAGTCGGTCTATATTTTCCTTGGCAATGGCGACGGCAAGTTCTGGAATCCGAACATCAAGCCCGGCAGCTCGCCATTACACTTCGAAGTAGGGGATTTGAACGGTGATGGCTTCCACGATTTCGTTGTCGGCAATGATACGCAAGGTGTGAACGTCGTGCTCGGATTGGGAGACGGGACTTTTGCGCCACCGTTGAAATTCTCCGTCATGGGGCACGTAAGCAAAGTCGCTGTGGGAGATTTTAACGGCGACGGAATGCAGGATGTTGCTGGAGTGACCGACGGCGCGTCCGACCCGCCGTTTCAGCCGACCGTTCACATTCTCATAGGCAATGGCGACGGAACCTTGCAGCCCAGCGTCGACTACGACGTGACGCCGCGCGTGTCCAACCTGGCGGTCGGCGATTTCAACAACGACTCCAAGCAGGACCTTGTCCTCATAAGCAATATCAACTGGACCAACAATCTCCTGGTCCTGATGGGGAACGGCGATGGAACGTTTGCGCCGCCGAGCGCGCCTGGCGATTCCAACGACTCGGTAGCGGTGCTCCGCGGCTCGGGCACCGGCCTCTTTCGGCGGCCGGTGACGTACACCTCGGGGATCAACCCGACTTCCCTCGGGTATTCGGACTTTAATGTCGACGGGATCACCGATCTCGTTCTTGCCAACGGCGAAACCGGCGACGCCACCATCTTGATCGGATTGGTGCAGGCGCATTTCAGAAGACCGCGAGTTACGGTATCGACACCAAGATCCGGGCTGTCTCGACAGGTGATTTCAATAACGACGGCCTTTACGATGTCGTCGGCGTCGGGAACCACAATGAATTCGGAAAGACGGCGATACTTTTCAGCAACGGCGATGGCACGTTTTCCTTCGGGCCGCAGTACAGCGACGGATTACCCGTCGATGTCTCGGTAGCGGACTATAACGCCGACTCCAATCTCGATATCGCCGTAGCCAGTGCGGACGGTAAGGTCGTCGTGCGCTTGGGAACTGGCGACGGCTCGTTTCAAAATCCGGTGGATTATCTGACCGGCGGTCCTGCGACGACTATGGAAACCGAAGACATCAATCAAGACGGCAATCTCGACTTCGTGGCGGCGACTTCGTCAGAAGTTTTCACAGTTTTCCTGGGCGATGGGCTTGGGTCGTTCCAAAACGGCGTCAACTACCCGGCCGGTGTCAATCCCGCGGCAATCGCCATCCGGGATTTCACGGGTGATGGCATCCCGGATATCGGCGTTGCGAACCATGCGATTTTCTTTTGTTGTCCGCAGGGCACCGTCACCGGGACAGTAACGCTTCAGGTTGGCCTAGGAGGAGGTGCATTTACCGAGTTTCCGACAGAGCAGCCTGTAGTGCCAAATCTAAAAGGAATCCTCGGTGCGGACTTCAACAGTGACGGCGATTCCGATTTCGCGGTCGCTAGAAACTCCCCGGAAACCTATGGCATCGGAGAAGTGCACATTCTTTTGGGATCCGTTGGCGCCGGATTCCAATTGGTAGGACCCTATGGTGTGACGGGGCACCCTACCGATTTGGCCACCGGCGATTTCAATGGCGATACCAGCACCGATCTAGTGGTGTCGGCCTTCACCAATCAGGCGAAATTCTCTTACGGGCTGGGAACGGGGAACGGCGAATTCGGCGCTTTCATCGGAAGTCCGAACAATGGAAGCGGCCAAGCCGTGACTTCGGGGGACTTCAACCATGACGGAATCGATGACATCGCAGTGACGAGCGACAAACAGATTGATGTCCTGCTAGCAAATGGCGACGGAACTTTCATGCCGCCGACCAGCTACACGGCCGGTGACACCGTTGGCATGTACGGCATTGTTGCTGTCGACCTGAATGGGGACGGCAATCTCGATTTCGCGGTCTCCAACTCGAAATCCGGTACGGTTAGTGTGCTGCTCGGAAATCCAGATGGCACATTCGGGCCGAAGGTTGCGCTCAGCGCCGGTTCAAGCCCGTTCGACCTGGTGGCCGCCGACTTCAATAGCGACGGCAACATCGATCTGGTGGTGACCAATCAGGAATTCGTGGGCCTGGCGACTCTTGTGCGAGGCAACGGCGACGGCACGTTCATGCCTCCGGAAAGCTTTGCAGTCGGAGCCCAGCCGACCACTGCTACGGTCGGCGACGTAAACGGCGACGGTCACATCGACCTCGTCGTCAATAGCGTCAACGGCGGCATCATTAGCATCCTGTTTGGTGGTAGTCCTGGAACGTTTCAAACTGCCCTCCATTACACATTGGGTGGAATCGTTGCCGGCGTGGCCCTCGCGGATGTCGATCAGAACGGCACGCTCGACATTGCCGTCACCAAAAGTCTCGGCAACGGCGTAACGGTGCTGCTCAACGACGGTGCCTGGCCGGCGCCGCTGCCGATTGGCGACGGGCCGGGGTTTGAAATGGGAATTCGCGGCACTCCGTCGGTCCCGATGGGCCGCTCATCAGAAACGCCTGCGGTTAACGCCAATCCGAGAACCGGACGAACGCCGGCTATCGATGGCACGTCAAACTCAAGGAATTACATACGGCCGGCAATGCGGTACGAAACTGTCACTCAACCTGATGGATTTGCCGAGGAATTGTTCAGCACGAACTTCACTTACTTTCCTTTAGAGGAGTTGTCCAATGTATCGACGAGTTTCTCGCCTGGCCGCTAAGGTGCGGAATTGGCGCTTGACTTTGGAGGCGCTGGAGCGGCGGGACGTCCCCAGTTTTGTGGGCGCTCTATCGTTTCAAACGGGAGGTAGCCCGGTGGCGGTAGCGGCGGGCGATTTCAATAGCGATGGTGTCCCTGACCTTACGACGGCGAATACCAGCGGCACCATGAGTGTGCTTTTCGCCGCAGGGGACGGCACGTTCGGATCGCCGACAAACTTTGCCGTCGGCTCGGATCCACGGTCGGTGGGTGTTGCAGATTTGAACGGCGACGGGCACTTGGACGTCGCCACCGTGAACTTTCTCAGCAGTTCAGTGAGCTTGCACTTCGGCAACGGCGACGGCACGTTCCAGACGCCGGCGAGTACTGGGGCGGGGTTCCATGCCCACGGTCTCGCTATGGCAGATTTTGACGGCGACAGCAATGTCGATATGGCAGTGACTGACAATGCGATCAACGGCGGCTTAGCGGTGCTACTCAACGATGGAAATGGTGAGTTCTTCTTCACGGGATATGCGGTCGGGGCCAACCCCAATGCCGTCGTGGCAAACGGCGATTTTAACAGCGACGGCATTGTCGATCTGGCGATACTAGGCGGTAACCTGCACCTGGTGTTCGGCAATGGGGACGGCACCTTTCAACCATCGACCCTCATCGGCGCCGGATTTGGCAAGGGGCTGGCGGCGACCGATCTGCACGGTGACGGTTTTGCGGACATCATCGTGGGCAACAACACCGACACGATCAGCGTGTTGCGCGGCAAGGGTGACGGCACGTTCGATCTGCCCAAGGTATATCCAGCCGGTAAGACGCCGACTTCATTAGCGGCCGCCAATATCGACGGCGACGGCGATGTGGACATCGTGGTCGGCAACTTTACAAGCACAATCACCGTCTTGCGAAATCAGCTCGGCTCGTTGCGCCGCCGCGTCTCCTATGCCGTCGGAGATTCACCGTCCTCTGTCGCGGTCAGCGATTTCAACAATGATGGTGAAGCTGATGTCGCGACAGCGAACAAGAGCAGCAATGCGGCAACGGTCGCTTTGGGCATTGGAGGCGGCGCCTTCGCGGCCGTTACGGTGCTGTCATTGCCGAGCGGCGGCGGCTTAGCCATCCAGTCGGAGGACATCGACAGCGATGGCATTCTCGACTTGGCCATTGCCTACGAGTCGGACATCGGTTACATCTCAACGTACAAAGGAGCGGCCAACGGCGCGTTTACCTCGGGACTATCCTACCCCATGGGCGACACCCCTGGGACGGTTATTACGAAGGACCTGAATGGTGACGGGTTTCCGGACATTGCAGTTGAGAATGGCTATGCAACCGTCTTGATCGGTGGGCCAGCCGGCTTTCCTGTCGTTCCTGTTTACAACGCCGGATTTAACCCCGACGACGTCGCCGTGGGCGATTTCAACGAAGACGGGGTTCTGGACTTGGTCGTGCCGAATTTGAATAACACGGGGACGGTATCGCTCCTATTGGGAAATGCTGACGGTTCCTTCGGGGCTCCAACAAGCTTTGCTTCCGGCTCCAATCCGAGTGCAGTCGGCATTGCCGATTTCAATGGCGACGGCAATCTCGACGTGGCTGCCGCGGGCTCTAACTTGAATGTCCTTCTGGGCAATGGCGACGGCACTTTTCAGGCAACCGTCGGGTACAACGGTGGCGGCGCTGCTGGGATGATCGTGGTCGACGATTTCAGTAGCGACGGCATCCTAGACGTGGCGCTCGCGGGAGGAAACACCGTCCGCATATTAATCAACAATGGCAGCGGCGCTTTCTTGCCGCCGATCGTGTTCACCCAGACCAACATGCGTGCGTTGTCGGCCGGGGATTTCAACAACGACGGCCGAATTGATTTGGTCACCAATAGCGGTTCCAACCCCAACTATGGGCTGTACTTGCGGTTTGGAAATGGCAACGGAACCTTTGCTCCTGCGGTTCAGCTCCTGAGCGGATCTCCACGCGACGACGTTGACGTCGCGGACATCAACGGGGACGGCCGTCTGGACATTGTCAGCCCTGTTTACCCCAACACCGATGTCTTGCTCGGCAATGGCGACGGTACATTCTCGGCTGCGCCCAGCATCAGTGGGGAGCCGTCAAGTTTGGCCGTTGACGATCTGGATGGCGACGGCCATCTCGATTTGGTGACTGTCCACGACTCGCTAACGAGATTGTACCGAGGAAATGGCGACGGCACTTTTGAAGCAGCGGTCCGCTATGTGGCTGGCCCGGACTCGCGTTCCGTCGCTGTCGCTGATTTCAACGGCGATGGCTTGCGCGACATTGCCGTGGTAAGCGGCGGAGCGATTCGCGTACTGATCCACCAGCCAGATGGGACCTTTCCAGCCGCAATTGCGAACCCTTGGGCCAGCTGCCTGGACGCGGGGGATTTTGATGGCGACGGACTACTCGATCTCGCCACGGGTTTGAACAATAGCGTGAGAATCTATCTCGCCGTCGATACGCTTGGAATTTATCCGACCTATCAATCCTATGCGGTCGGCGACACGCCACGGCATGTTGCCATTCAAGATTTCAACAATGATGGCGAGCTGGATGTTGTCACAGGAAACAACAGTGGCACCGTCAGTATGCTACTCGGCAATGGCGATGGGACATTCCATGCCGCAGTGAATTTTTATGTGGGGACACAACCGCGAGACATAGAGGCGGCCGATTTCAACGCTGACGGCAATGCGGACTTGTTGATTGCAAGCACGGGGAGCCCGGGATCAGTGCGGCTACTCTTCGGCAATGGCGACGGCACGTTCCAACTGCCGGTCGTACTGTTTACGGAGACTGGACCTGTCGCTGGCATCACTACGGCTGACCTCAATAATGACGGCAAGCTCGATTTCGCCGTGGTGGCACCCGGCGCTGTCGGTGTGCGATTGGGCAACGGCGACGGCAGTTTTCAAGCGCCGCTCGTCTATGCGGTTCTCGCGCTGGGACTCGATCTGACGGTCGGTGACTTCAACGGCGACGGCTTCGTGGACATCGCCGCTATTAACAAGGATAACATCGCGATTCTGTTCAACTCCGCCGATTGGCCGCCGCTGCCGATCGGCGATGGGCCAAGGCTGGCGATGCCGCTCGACGTGAACGAGCCGACTGAATTGGTTAGGCCCGCGCTAGCGCATTGGCAAACTTTCGACGCCCCATCGGCGAAACCCGTTGATGTGGATGCGTCGGCGATAGGTCACCAGTCGAAATACGCGTCGCGCCACATCGTCCGTGTCGCCCATGCAAGACGTGACGCAGGCGTTGATGCGGGGAATGTTGACTAGTGGATTTTCAACACTGTGGGAGGGGTGAATCCATGTCTCGGCGAATTTCTCGACTCGTGAGCAAGTATTGGAAACTGCGACTAGAACGGCTTGAGCGACGCGATGTGCCGAGCTTTCTCGGTGCATCGTCGCAATCCGCCGGCGTCAGCCTGACCGACATCACGTCCGCCGACTTCAATGGGGACGGGGCCGATGACGTTGCTATTAGCAGCCTCACGGCGACGGGCCGGGTTAACGTGCTGCTTTCCGACGGAAACGGCGCATTTCAACCGCCGACTGCCAACTCCACCGGAAATCACACCCGGGCGGTCGCGGCGGCTGACTTGAACGGCGACGGCTTTGCCGACCTCGCTGCCGCGAATTTGGGCCCTACCCGCAACACATGGGCACCTTGAGCATCCTGCTCGGTAACGGCAACGGCACTTTCCTTCCGGAAATCAGCTACGCCGTCGGAGCGGACAAGCCGACGGCGGTGACGATCGGCGACTTCAACGGCGATCTCAAACCGGACGTCGCGATCGGCACCGATTCGAGTTTTGCAACGGTGAACATATTCATTGGGAACGGCAATGGCACGTTTCAACCGCCGGCGAGTCTATCCAATGGGAAACACATTTACGATATCGCCACCAGCGACTTGGATAACGACGGCGACCTCGATGTCGTCGCTGCCCATCCATACACGAACGAGATAAGTGTCATGCTCGGCAATGGCAATGGCACGTTTGCCCCGCGCGTGGGTTATCCCGCTACTGTGCGCCCATATTCACTGGCGATCGCTGACTTCAATGGCGACGACGTTTTGGACATTGCCGCGGCCAACAATACCACGAGCGTCTACGGATTGAGCGTCCTTTTGAACAACGGCAATGGCACCTATCAAACCGCGGTGGAGTGGTGGACAGGCCCGAAACCGAACGCAGTGGTCACTGCCGATTTTGATGGCGACGGCAACTTCGACCTCGCTGCGGGGAATAGCGGTAACATAACCGCCGGCGTGCTCTTGGGCCGAGGCGACGGCACCTTCAAACCGCCGGTTATCTATGCGGTTGGAGGGAACTCGGTCGGACTGGCCACTGGCGACTTCAACTCAGACGGCTTCGCGGACCTTGCCGAGGTGACGAATAACGGAAACGTCAATTCGCTCCTGGGGCTCGGCGACGGAAATTTCCGCGCGGCGATACAGTACTTCAGCAACAACGTCGCCACCGGCTTCCTCGTGCAGGATTTTACGGAAGACAGCCTGCCCGACATCGTGAAGGCCGAGGCCTACGATGTGGCCGTATTTCCAGGTAACCCGAGCGGCAAATTCGGTACCCCGACGAAGTACCCGATGGGCTCGTTCTCGCACACCTATTCGTCGGCCGATTTCAATCTCGACGGCTACTTAGACCTTGCGACCACTCAATCCGACGGTGATTTTGACGAGACTGGATCGATTGTGTTCGGCAAAGCCGGCGGCGGCTTCGCGACGCACCCGGCGTATCTAGCCGGCAGCACTCCGAAAGCAACCGCCGTCGCCGACTTCGATCAGGACGGCGACTTCGACGTTGCCGTCGCCAATTACCACAGCGCGGGGGGAATCCATGTCCTGATGGGCAACGGTGACGGCACGCTCGGAACTGCCTCGCATTATGCCGCCGGCTTGCGTTCGCACCGGCTCACCACGGGAGACTTCAATGCGGATGGTTGGCCCGATATCGCTGTAGCTAATTGGAACTCAAATGACGTGTCGGTCTTACTCAACGCAGGTAACGGCACGTTTCTAGGCACGGTGAATTATCCGGTCGGGAACAACGCCTCCGAGGTCAAGGTCGGCGATTTCAACGGTGACAGCATCCAGGACCTTGCGGTTGCGGTGGAAGCGGTAACCGGATACGTAAGCGTGCTCCTCGGCAACGGCAACGGGACGTTTCAGACTGCACAGAACTACTACTTAACGGCTGGAAGCGCCGTCACCGTCGCCATCGCAGATTTCAACAACGACGGCAAGCAGGATGTCGCCACGGGTAATTCGACTTCGGCACACGTGCTGATCGGAAACGGCGACGGAACGTTCCAGCCTTCGGTAATGATCTACCTTGGCTACCAGAGTTGGAAAGTCCTGGCCGACGATTTCAACAACGACGGCAACGATGACATCGCCCTGCTGGTCACGTCGCTCGACGAGCTCAAGGTGTTTCTCGGCAACGGCAACGGCACCTTCCAAGTACCGCTGACGTTTCCGATCGGCGATACACCGACGGGAGGCGATGTCGGCGATTTTGATGGCGACGGCATCCTCGACATCGCCGTTGCCAATCAAAGTGCACAACGCATCGGCATTCTACGCGGCGTGGGCAATGGGACGTTCAAGACGCAGCATTACTCCATTCCTGGCGGATTTGCCTTCGATTTGACAGCAGCGGACATGGACGGAGACGGCGACCTGGACCTCGCGGTACCGACCGGCGTGTTGCAGGCGCAGTCGGTCAGTGTCTTCATCAACGACGACGGCGTGATTCGGCTGAATGCCCTGTTCTCCCCCGTTCCGTATCCCACCGCGACCGCGGCCGGTGATTTCAATAACGACGGCTTTCCCGACCTGGCAATCACCAACGGCACGGATCCCGGCACAGTGAGCGTGATGCTCGGCAACGGGAACGGCACATTCAAGCCCACCGCAGCATTTGCGGTCGGCTCCATGCCCAGCGATCTGGCGCTTGGCGACTACAACGGCGATGGCCGGCTCGACATCGCCACGGCGAACTTCGGCGGCGGCACCGTCACCATCCTTCGCGGCAGCGGCACCGGCCATTTCCGACGCGCTCCGAGCTTCGCCGCCGGGAGCTTGCCGACCTCCGTGAGCGCCGCCGACATGAACGGCGACGGCATCCTGGACCTGGTGGTTTCCAATCGCACAGCCACATTGAGTGTGACGGTCTTGATCGGTACAGGGCAAGGTACGTTCTTGTCGCCCGTGAGTTATTCCGGAGGTGCGAACGGCGAGGACGCAGCGGTTGCTGACTACAACGACGACGGCTTCATCGACGTGGCGGTCAGCCATTTCGGTGCCGGCACCGGCGGCACGCTCGCCGTCCTTCTAGGCAACGGCGACGGCACGCTCGGCGATCCGACGCCATACGTCGTGGGGCAATTTCCGAACGCCATCCGAGCCGGCGACTTTAACCAAGACGGTTTCCCCGATCTAGTAGTGCTAAACGCCGACGGCTTCGCCGTTCTCTTCAATGCCGCCGACTGGCCGCCGCTGCCGATCGGTGACGGGCCACGGCCATTGACGTGGCCAGTCGTGAGAGAGAGTAAGGAAACACTCACCAAATTGCAGGAAACGGTGGGACGTGAGATGCATAAACCGTTGCCGCGCCGCATCGCGCGCCTGACACTTGCCGAGGAAGTTGATTTGTTCTCGCCGAAGTTGGACTAAGCGATTGCGATTCTCGACCGAGAGAACAGGAGATTGAAATGCAACGTGCTCGTACTGCAGCGAAGCTCCGCGTTAGCCGCCGATACCGGCCGCTGTTGGAACGGCTTGAACGGCGCATCGTGTTCGCCTCCGACTTCGGCGACGCGCCGTTGCCATACAAGACACTGTTGGCGGAAGGCGGGGCCGAGCATGTTGCCATCGGGCCGATGTTGGGAGCGAGCCGCGACACGGAAGCTGACGGTGTGCACTCGGCCGGCGCCGACGGCGATGACACCGCCGGTGTCGATGACGAAGACGGCGTGACCTTCGGCACGATCCGGACCGGCGCTCTCGACGCAACGGTGACGGTTAACGTCCAAGGCGGCGCGGCGAAGCTCGATGCGTGGATCGACTTCAACGGCGACGGCTCATGGGGCGGGCCGGGGGAACAGATTGCCGACACGGTGGCGGTAGTGACGGGCGATAATGTGATCTCGTTCGACGTGCCCAGTTGGGCGCGGGATGGGACAACGTATGCGCGGTTGCGTTTGAATACGACCGGCAACTTGGGTGTCGCCGGCGCGGCGGCGGACGGCGAGGTCGAGGATCACGCGTTGTTTGTCATGCCGCCCGCAGCAGCGTGCGGTTGCTTTGGCGCGCCAAACACCCTTTCACCAGACGGCGCCTTTAGCGTGTATGCCATCGATGTGGACGGCGACGACGACACCGACGCGCTATCGGCATCTTCTGAGGATGACAAAATTGCCTGGTACGAAAACGTAGGGGATTCCGACTTCCTCCCGCACACTATAACGCTTGCCGCAGCGGGCGCCACGAGTTTTCATGCCACAGACGTAGATAGTGACGGCGATACCGATGTGCTATCCGCCTCTCGTGACGATGACCGAATCGCTTGGTATGAGAACGACGGTAATGAAGAATTCACGACTCATACGATCTCGACATCCGCGGATAAAGCGTATAGCGTCTTTGCGCTCGACTTGGACGGCGACGGCGATACCGATGTCCTGTCCGCGTCGTATCTTGATGCCAAGATCGCGTGGTACGAGAACGATGGCAACCAGGCGTTCACGGAGCATAGCATCACAACCGGCGCGCTGGGAGCACGTAGCGTTTTTGCGGTGGATGTGGACGGCGACAGCGACGTTGATGTACTCTCGGCGTCAACTGGGAACAACACGATTGCGTGGTACGAGAATGACGGCAGTCAAAACTTTGGTACCCATATCATCTCTGATTCCGCCAACCATGCGACGAGCGTGTTCGCGGCGGACGTCGATAGCGACGGCGACATGGACGTGCTCTCAGCCTCGCAGGATGACGACAGGATCGTCTGGTACGAGTACGACGGCTTCCTGACCTTTGTCCCCCACATCATTACGGCGAGTGCGGATGGCGCTCGCAGCGTGTTTGCCGCGGACGCAGACGGCGATGGCGACATTGATGTCTTTTCTGCGTCGTACCGCGACGAAACGGTTGCCTGGTACGAGAACGATGGCAACCAGGTTTTCACCAAGCGCACGCTCAGTACGACCATGGAAAGAGCGTACAGTGTGTTCGCCGCCGACGTGGACGGCGATGGGGACACGGACGTTCTTTCGGCATCACATGGCGACGATACGTTGGCGTGGTACGAGAACGACGCAAGCCAACAATTTACCGTTCGTGACATCGCTGTCGGGGCGAATGGCGCGTGGACGGTCCATGCAGCGGATGTAGACAGTGACGGCGACATGGATGTCCTCTCCGCGTCCTACCTCGACGACAAAATCGCCTGGTACGAAAACAACGGGAACGAAGAATTCATACAACGCGTTATCACGCAAAGCGCGAATGGCGCCACAGGTATTTACGCGTCCGACATGGACGCGGACAGCGATATCGATGTTCTGATTGCCGCGAGTGTGGGCGCTGATGGAATCGTTGCGTGGTTCGAAAATGACGGCAATCAGAATTTCACATCCCACATTATTCACTCCGGCGCAAACTACATCTCTAGTGTGTATGCGGCGGACGTCGATAGCGACGGCGACATGGACATCCTCTCTGCGTCGAGCTCGTTTCCGTTTGGGATTGATTGGTGGGAAAACGATGGCACGCAGAACTTCAGGCATTTCGCAATCTATAACGCCGGGTTCACAGGTTATCTCGATGTGCGTGCCGCGGATGTGGACGGTGACGGTGACATGGATGTTCTTTCCGCATCGCGTAACGAAGACGAGATCGCTTGGTATGAGAACGATGGTAATCAGAGTTTCGCTCGCCATGCATATACCGCCGCGAAATGGACGTATGAGGTGGACGCGGCCGACGTGGACGGCGACGGCGACATGGACATGGTGTCCGCGTCCTACTATGCCCCGAGTATTAGTTGGTGGGAAAACGACGGCAACGCGAACTTTGTGGCGCGGCCTATTGTAAACACGGACCTCTATGCCGAGAGTATCCAGGCGGCGGATATCGACGGCGACGGGGACATCGACGTACTCGCAGGCGTTTTCGACGAAAACAACGTCATTTGGTATGAGAACGACGGCAGTGAAAACTTCGTCGGGCATACGATTGCGGCCGGCGAATCCTGGGTGCGTGACGTATCTGCAGCGGACGTGGACGGCGATGGCGACCTTGATGTCCTGTCGGCGTCCTGGCTAGGCGACCGAATCGCCTGGTACAAAAACCTGAATTTCAAAGTCGTCAACGCCAACGATTACGGCCCTGGCTCCCTTCGCCTGGCGATCCAACAAGCGAACGCCAATCCAGGACTCGACACCATTACCTTCGCCATCGGCACCGGCCCTCAAACCATCGCGCCCAGCGCAGGATTACCGGACATCACAGACGCCGTGATCATCGACGGGACGACGCAGCCCGGCTACGTCGGTACTCCGATTGTCGAAATCTGGGGCGGTGCCGTCAGCAGTACTACGCACGGCCTCGTGCTGACTGCCGACAACAGCACGATCAAGGGATTGGTCGTCAATTTGTTCCCCGGAAACGGAATCCTGATAACAGGGCATAACAACCGCATCGAGAACACCTACATCGGCACCGACATCAGCGGCACCATTGCCGTGCCCAATGCCGTTAACGGCATCGAAATCGCCGGCGGATTCAACAACACCATCGGGGCCGTCGGCGCCGGCAACATCATCGCCTTCAACGATGGCCACGGCATTCTCGTGGACGCCGGCACCAACAACGCCATCCGGCAGAACTCCATCCATTCCAACGACGGCCTCGGCATCGACCTCATAAACGCCGGCAACAACAACCAGCGGGCGCCGTCGGTCAACTCCGCGGTGGCGGGTGGCGGTACGACATCGATCGCGGCGTCGCTGGCACTGGTGGTGCCGAGCACCACGTACACCATTGAGTTTTTCAGCAGTGCCGTTTGCGATCCGTCGGGTTTCGGCGAAGGCGAGACCTACCTCGGCACGAAGACGCTGACCACGACGGCAACCGGCCGAGGCCGGACGATGTTCGTCGTTGGCTTTGAAATACCCGTCGGCCACGTCATCACCGCCACGGCGACCAGTCCCTTCAACGACACGTCGGAGTTCTCGATGTGCCGGGTCGTAACGGCTGGGTTGGCGCCGGGCGGAAACGGGCCGAATCCGCCGCCGCTGAGACCGAGTTCAGAAACCCGATTTCTTCAAGAAACCGGGCTTCTCGCGACCCTAAGGGAGCGACGCATTGCGAAAATCACCGCACGTTTGGAGTCGGTTCCTGATGAAGTGAGTGCGCCAACGACATCGACAAAGGCAATACACAGTATCGCACGACCTAAATTGTCCGAAACAACAGACCCGCTGTTGGATGTGTTGGAAGGAGTAATCCAATGACTCGACGATCTTTCCGCAGACGGTATTTGGTTTTGGAAACGCTGGAGCGCCGTGACGTGCCCAGCTTCTTGGCCGCCTCATCGTACCAAGCCGGCACCCAACCGTGGGCATTGGCAGCCGGAGACTTTAACGGCGACAAAGCTCTTGATGCGGCTGTTGCCAATTTCGACGGGCCTGGAGGTGTGGATGTTCTTTTGGGCGCCGGTGACGGTTCGTTGCAGTTCGCGGCTCATTACACCACGTCGGCCAACGCGCGTGCCGTCGTGGCTGCAGACATCAGCGGCGACGCCATCGTCGACCTGGTTGTCGCCAATTCGCTCTTTCCGGTGGGTTCGATTACGGTGTTGATCGGGCGAGGCGACGGCACCTTCAAACCTCCGGTCAATTACTCGGCCGGTGAACAACCTTTCTGTATCGCCGTAGCCGACTTCAATGCCGACGCCATTCCCGATTTGGCGGTCGGCATCGATGCGGCCGCCGGCATGGTGAAGGTATTTCTTGGACTCGGCGCCGGTACATTCGGTGCGTCGGTAGATTATCCGGCGGGCTCCTATGTGTATTCGCCGGTAGCGGCGGACTTCAACGGCGACGGCACGGCAGATGTCGCCGTGGCCAACCCGCTAGGGAATACCGTAAGCGTGCTTTTGGGCAACGGAGACGGGTCATTCCAGGCGCCGCTGACTTTTGGCGGAGGGCCGAAACCTATAGCGCTAGCGACTGGCGATCTCGATGGCGACGGTGATTTCGATCTCGCCGCAGCCAACTATCTGGACGCTGGAACGGTCAGCATTCTGTTGGGCAACGGCAATGGATTGTTCCAATCGCCGGTTCCATATGATGCCGGCCAGCGTCCGACAGCCATTTCCGCCGGTGATTTTGACGACGACGGGGCCGTTGATCTGACGGTTGCCAATGTTTCTCCCGTGTCCGTCGTCAGTGTGCTTGCCGGACAGGGCAACGGCAGTTTCGAACCGAGACTCAGCTACCTCGTAGCCGGGACGTCGCGCGCAGTCCTGGTCGGGGATTTCAACGGCGATGCCGACGAGGATTTGCTCGCCGCCAACACCACCAATGACCGTGTCACCGTCGTGTTAGGCTTGGCCGGTGGTCTATTCGCCGGAGCGCGGCAGTACACGGCGCCGATCCCTTACGATATCTTGTCACACGACATGACTGGCGACGGGCTGCCCGACGTAGTGATGGCGAACGCTACCAAATCGTTTAGCCTCGCCGAGGGCAATGCCGATGGCACATTCGATCCACCCGTGACAATGACCGTCGGGTTTGGGATGTCCGCGGCAGCGGCGGCGGATTTCGACATGGACGGCGACGCCGACCTCGCCGTGTCGGCAATCGAGGGTGGTGGCTCCGTCGCCCTGTTGTTGAACACTCCTCTTGGCTTCCAGCCGCCGCAATTCGAATCGGGAACCTCGGCCGATGATATTGTCGCGGCCGACCTCAACACCGACGGAATAATGGACGTCGTCGTGGTCGGCGGGAATGACGGCATACGAGTTCTTCTGGGGGCGGGCGGAGGTGTGTTCCTTGCACCGGCGACGTACGACCCCACTGGAAGCCATCGTGACGTGGAAGTCGCCGACTTGAACGGCGATGGCAAGCTCGATCTCGCAACCCCTCGTTCGGTGTTCCTGGGCAACGGCGACGGCACGTTGACAGTAATGCCGCCCTATGGCGGCGCCGGCTGGGGAGTCGCGGTTGGAGACTTCAATGCGGACGGTGACCCGGACCTGGCCTCAGTCGACGTTCACAGTACCGGCATCCATATTTCGTTGGGCAATGGCGACGGCACCTTTGCGCCCGCTGTGGTGTATGCGAGCGACGGCGGACCACGCGCGGTGGCCGTCGGGGACGTCAACGCGGACGGCAAGCTGGACCTTGCCACAGCGAACTATAACAGCGGAAGTCACACCGCAACCGTGGTGCTCGGTAACGGCGACGGGCCCTTCCAGCGCCTAACAATATTGTTGTCACGGCCCTTCACCAACCCGACGACGTTTTCGTTGCCGACCTGAACGGTGACAGCCGGCAGGATCTGGTCATACGGATCTACGGCGGAGCATCAGGCCTTGGTGTTTTGCTCGGCAACGGCAACGGCACGTTTAAGCCCACGGTGGCCTATCCGACCGGCGGCACTACCTACGGCATGGCGCTCGGCGATCTCAACGGCGATGGAAAAGTCGATGTCGCCGCCGCCAACGGCACGGGAGGCACCGTAGGAGTTCTACTCGGTTATGGTGATGGCTCATTTACGCCAGTTGACTTATACGTCGGCGTCCCCAATCCTTGGTCGGTTGTCATAGCGGACGTCGATGGAGATACCCTTCCGGACATCGTGGCCGGCAACTTCTATCCCGAGACGATTAGTCTGCTCCAAGGAAAGGGCGACGGCAAATTGGAAGCGCCGAATCTCTTCCCGGCCGGCCCGTCTCCGGTTTCCATGGCGACGGCCGACTTCAACAACGACGGCTTTCCCGACGTCGTCGTCGCCAACGACGTGGCCGTGGGCACTGTAAGTGTGATCATCAACAAAGGCGACAAGACCTTCAAACCCAAATTCACCTTCGCGGTCGGCGCCAATCCAACCGATGTGACGGTGGGCGATTTTAACGGCGACGGCAATCTCGACATCGCCGCCTCCAACTACAGTAGCGGGACGGTGACCGTTCTTCGCGGCAGCGGCACAGGCGTTTTTCGGAGGGCGCAAGTTTCGCGGCCGGCAACTCACCAACGTCCATCGCGACCGCCGACTTCAACGCCGACGGCAAACTTGACGTCGTCGTCACCAATATCACCGACGCAACCGTGACCATCCTCCTCGGCAACGGCAACGGCACGCTTCAGCCGGCTGTTAGTTATCCCGCGGGTGCTTCGCCCACGGCCGTGGTGGTGGGTGATTTCAATAACGACGGCAAGGTCGACGTCGCCGTCGCCAACGACCTCAACCCGGGCACCGTATCGGTGATGATCGGCAATGGCGACGGCACGTTACAAGCGCCGCTTAACTACATCGCCGGGCGCAATCCCGGTCAGTTGGCCGCCGGCGACTTCAACGGTGATGGATTTGTCGATCTCGTCGCCGGCAACGGCGACGGGTTTGTCACCGTGATCAACGCCGCCGATTGGCCGCCACTGCCGATCAGCGACGGTCCGCGGCCTTTCGATCTAGACCACGGCAGCCACCAACCGGCGCCGATCGATACGGAATCTTACATCAGCAACCGCCTGGCGACGGTTCCCGCGGATGAAACGACAACCGCAATGCCGCGGCGCCTCAAGAGCGCGCCACGACACATTGCTTGCATTGCGGCAGTTTTTGATGCGCTTTCAATGGAGTTGAACTGATGGACCAGCGGGGAGCGTCAGCAACCGGAGCTCCGGTCGCTGACGCTCCCGGCTCACCAAGAATCCATACAAATCTCGTGCACCTTTTCTTTTCGGAGGAGAAGTTTTCATGACTCGCAAATCACGCAGGTACATGACGCCCCATCGGCGGTACCGGTTGCATTTGGAAGGCCTCGAACGCCGCGACGTGCCGAGCTTTGCGGCGCCGGAGGCAATTCTCGCTGGGCCTTCGCCGTCCGATGTCGTTGGGGCGGATTTCAACGGCGACGGGTTGTTTGACTTGGCAGTCGCGAACAATTCCAATCCAGGTACCGTGAATGTACTGTTGAACGTGGGCGCTGGGGTCTTTGCCCCTCCAAGGAGTTTTCCAACGGGAGGTTCCGGCGCTAGTGCCCTCGCCGTTGCCGATGTTAGCGGTGATGGCAGGCTCGATATGGTCGTGACCAACTTCAATAGTGATAGTGTTGCAGTCTTGCGCGGGTCAGGCACCGGCGCGTTTCGGAGACCGATCACCTATGCCGCTGGAGACAGCCCTACGGCACTGGCGCTAGCCGATTTCAATGGCGATTCCATCATTGATTTGGCAGTCGCCAATCACCACGCAGGTAAGGCGAGCATCTTGTTGGGCGCCGGCGGAGGTGTGTTCGCGTTGGTTGCTAGTTATGAGATCGGCGCGAAGCCCAGAGCATTGGCCGCACGCGATGTCAACAGCGATAGTCAAATGGATCTAATCGTTGTCGGCAGTTACAACAATGCGAACCACGTTGTCATTCTCTTGGGTCTTGGAAATGGGTCATTGACGGCCGGGCCGACATACAATGGCGACTCTCCAGGCGACGTGGCGGCGGCCGATTTCGACGGCGACGGCGACATCGACTTGGCGGTGGCTAGTAACGCTTCTTCCGATTCTTCATTGGCGGTCTGGCTGGGCAACGGCGACGGTACGTATCAGTCGCCGATTTCGTTCACCGTTGGCGCGGCGCCAAGGTAATAGAGTCGGCCGACATCGATGGCGACGCCATTTTGGACCTCGTCGTTGCCGACACGGACCTCGACCGCTTGGAAATACTGCTCGGACAGGGCAACGGTAGCTTTGGCCTGGCCGAAAAATACCAGGCGGGCGCCATCCCATCTGCATTGGCCGTTCAAGATTATACGGGCGACGGTAATCCGGATATAGCGCTCGCGAACCAAACACCCGGCAACGGCACGGTGACGCTTCAGCCAGGGCTCGGCGGCGGCGCATTCATCGGACTGGCGCCGACTTTTGGTCCAATCGTCAAGCCGTGGGAAATGGTAGCGGCGGATCTTAACGGCGACGGCGATCTCGATCTGGTGGCATCGCGCGTCAATAACACGAACGGGGGCGGCTGGGTGAATATCCGGCTTGGATCGACCGAGGCCACTTTTCATGCCCCGACCGACTATTTTATTAGCGGAGGACTGAGGGGCTTGACGACCGCGGATTTCAATGCAGATGGTGCGGTCGATGTTGCCGTGACAGCGTGGGCTGGTCAGTTTGGTGGGGTCAACGTGGCATTGGGGAATGGCGACGGAACTCTGGGCGGCTTCATGAACTATCCGGCTCCCTCATTCACGCGCGATGTTGCGGTCGGTGACTTCAACGGGGATGGGCATCTCGACCTCGCCGCGGCGGATTGGGGCGGCGATGAAGTTGAAGTACTGTTTGGCATCGGCGACGGGTCGTTCCAAAGCTCGGTTACTTTCGAGGTTGAGGCAGAACCAGCGAGTCTGGCGACCGGTGACTTCAACGGCGATGGCAATCTCGACATTGTTACCGCAAACGACGAGGCTGCCTCGCTTACGGTTCTGTTTGGGAATGGGACCGGCAGCTTTCGACCCGCAGCCGTTTTTCCAGCTGGAACCCCTATGAATGAGGTGGTTTCGGCAGACTTCGACGGCGACGGCGATCTCGATCTCGCCGTCACAAATCCCCTGACCACCGGTACCGTCCATGTGCGTCTGAACAACGGCAATGGTACATTTGCCCCCGCAACGATTTACCAAGTAGGTTCGGCCCCCCGATCGCTCGCAACGGGCGATATCAATGGCGACGGTATCCTTGACCTGGCGGTGGGCAACAAGTCGGGAGGCACGGTTACGTTACTATTCGGAACCGGCACCGGCTCGTTCCAAAACATCGCACACTATTCCGTCGGATCGTTTGCCTACCCCGAGGGCGGCAACGAATGGCCATCGCCGATCGTCTTGACGGACTTCGACGGTGATGGCCGGAATGACTTGGCCTTGGCACTTAACCAAGGCCTCACGGTACTGGTCAACGACGGAATCTGGCCCCCGCTCCCAATCGGTGACGGGCCGGGGATCGACCTGGGAAATTACGGCACGACGCCCATCGCCGTGCGACGGAGCGCGGCGACGAACCGATTCGATAGGGACTCCATGTCCAAAAGTATCTCAGCTGTTGATGTCCCGGCGAAACCCGGCGAGAATGTAATCCGCGTTCGTCCGGCCGTGCGATACGCCAACGTCGCACGGCACGATCCGCTTGGTGATGTTCTTTCCAGTGAGCTGACATAGGCCCAACACCCTTTGCTCGGAGGAGTTGCTGTCATGACTCGCCAAACTCTTGTGCGGACGCAGACCAATCGGTCTCGCCGGTTGACCCTGGAATCCCTCGAGCGCCGCGACGTGCCGAGCTTCACCACCATCCCGACGTACCCGGCGGGGCCGAATGCCATTGCCGTCGCAATCGCGGACTTTAACGGCGACGGCGTTCCGGACATTGCGACGGCGAATCAACTTTCCAGCGGCACCGTGAGCATCCTGCTGGCCAGCCCCGGTGGGTACCAGCCGCCCGTCACGTACCCGGCCGGTGATAAACCGACTGATGTGATCGCGGCCGACTTCAGCGGCGACGGCGTGGTTGACCTGGCGGTGACGGATGCGGCTTATACGGCGAACTTGCAGGTTCTGCGCGGGAACGGCGACGGCACCTTCCAGGCCGCGGAACCGTACACTGTCGGAGGCTATCCCCAAGCAGTGGTCGCAGGCGACTTCGACGGTGACAACGATCTTGACCTTGCTACCGCCAATTATTGGGCCCCGGTGCATTGCATCTCCATCTTGCGCAATGACGGCGCCGGCACGTTCACGGTCGTCGGTTCGATCAACGTCGACGGTCGCCCGACGGACCTGACCGTTGGTGATTGGGATTCGGACGGCGATCTCGACCTGGCGAGTGTGGGCTTTTGGCTTGACGATGACATCTACGACAATCAGATCGACATCCTTTTGGGTAACGGGAACGGCACCTTCGTCATCGCACATACCTATGCGGATCCCACGCCCCGCGATGTGACGGCTGGGGACTTTAACGGCGACGGCCACCTCGATCTTGCGGTTACCAATCAAATTTACGATTGGGTCCTGAATATTTGGCTTGGGAACGGTGACGGCGCCTTCCATCTCGCCAACAGCTACGACGTCGGATCGCTGCCGGACTCGTTGGCGGCAGCGGATTTCGACGGCGATAGTGATTTGGACATCGTCGTCACGGCCAATAACGTCGAGTCCCAGTTCTTCGTATTCGAGGGCAATGGGGACGGCAGTTTCCAACTCGTCCTGCAGCAGCTCGTTAGTCAGTATGCATGGGCTGTCACGACGGCTGATGTCGACAATGACGTGGACCAAGACATCGTGATTGCCAACTTTCACACCGCTCGCGTGACCGTGCTCCGGAACTCAGGAACCGGCGACTTCCCATCGCTGCCTGCCTATCAGACGGCAAACAGTCCGTATGCCGCGGTGTTGACGGACTTTAACCTCGACGGAGATCCGGATCTAGCCGTCGCCGGGTTTTCGACCGTGGGCGTTCTCCTTGGCGCCGGGGGGGCGTCATTTCAGCCGAACGTGAATTACACCGCGGGGCCGACCCCCCACAATCTCGCCGTAGGCGACTTTGACGGTAACGGGTTTCCGGATTTGGCGGTGCCGAATGCCGTTGCCGCGGGGACAGTTACGGTGCTGCTGGGCAAGGGCGACGGTACGTTCATGCCGCCGCGAACTTTCGCAGCCGGCACCATGCCGGAAACGGTTGCTGTGGCCGACTTCACCGGCGACGGCAAACAGGATATCGCGGTGACCAACAATATCGAGGCGGGAACGGTCAGCATATTACGCGGTACCGGGACCGGACGGTTTCGCGCCCCGGTGAGTTACGCCGCCGGCGAGTTTTCGAGAGGCCTGGCCGCCGCCGATCTCGACGGCGACGGCGACCAAGACCTAGCGGTCACCAATAACACCGGCCCTCACGCCCTACGCGTGCTCATGAATAATGGGAACGGTACATTTGGTGCGCCGGTCAACCATAGCGCCGGAGGATATGGCGCGGCGGTCGAGATCGCCGACTTCAACAATGACTCGCACCCTGATATTGCGATTACCAACGGCCAGGCGTCGTTTGGCAGCGTGTGGGTACTTTTGAACAACGGCGACGGTACATTCCAAGCCGCGTCGAGCTACACCGTGGGCAAGGGCGTCTTTTCGCTAACGACTGCGGATTTTGACGGCGACGGCTTCACCGATCTCGCCAACACGAACCAGTACAGCGGCGTGATCAGCGTGTTGCGAAATACGGGCACGGGTGCGTTCCATATCGCGCAAGACTTCTACGGCGGTAACACGCCGCGCGCGATCACCGCGGATGACCTCGACAACGACGGCGATGTGGACCTGACCGTTGTCGGTGCCAACAATCCCGGATTGGCGACGGTGCTGCTGAACGACGCCGTATGGCCGATGCCGATTCCGCCCATCCCGCCGGATCCTGATGTGGAATCGGCGCGGCATGCCGTTCTTTCACCTGCCACGCAAATGAATATATTGTTAAACCAAGATGCATTCGGAGCAGTCGTTGACGAGCCTTCGCGCCCTCTAGCCAAGACAACATCAACTCGGATTCGCCGCACGGTTGTTGCGGAAACCAAGGGAGTACTTTCCGATGACTCGCAAGTACTTGGTGAGACCGCTCTTGCTCGCCCTTGAGCGCCGTGATCTGCCCAGCTTCTTCACGTCGCCTTCCTTTGCGGCCGGGCCGTTCCCCGTTGCGGTCGCCGTTGCCGACTTCAACGGAAATGGTGTGCCGGACATTGCCGTGGCGAACCCTACGACGGTGGGCACGGTGAGCATCCTGATCGCGAAACCGGGCGGGTATCACGCTCCGGTCAGTTACGCGGCCGGCGAGAAGCCGAGAGATGTGATTGCCGCCGATTTCGACGGCGACGGCGACATGGATCTGGCGGTCGCGAATGACTCCTTGTTCTCGAATCTGACGATCCCGCGAGGCAACGGAGACGGTACATTTCAATCGCCCGTGAGCTACAATGCCGGCAGTTACCCGAGCGCGGTCGTGGGTGGGGATTTCGACGATGACGGCGACACCGACCTCGCCGTTGCCAACCAACTCGGCAGTAATGTGGCGGCCTTTCGCAACGACGGCAACGGCAACTTCACCCATGCCGGCACGGTAAGCGTCGACACCGATCCCAAGGACCTCGTCGTCGGCGATTTCGACGGGGACGATGATCTGGATCTCATCGCCGTTGGCTACTACTACGACGCTGGCGCCGAGTGGTGGTACGACCGCCGAGTAAAGGCCCTCCTGGGCAATGGGGACTGCACGTTTCAAGGCGGCGCCCTTTACGAAGATTTCATGCCGATCGCCGCGGCGACAGGCGATTTCAACGGCGACGGCAATCTCGATCTCGCGGTCAGCCACGGCACGGGCTACAACCGGGTCACCGTTTGGCGGGGCAACGGCGACGGCACATTTGCCTTTGAGGACCAACACTTTACCGGCACATTCCCTCGATCCGTGATCGCGGTGGACGTGGATGGCGACTCGCGCATCGACCTCGTAACGTCGAATGAGGGTTCAGGCTCGCTCAGCGTGCTGACAGGTACCGGCACGGTCGATTTTGAACTGACGTCCGGTCTGCTCGCCGGAACTACACCGCGTTATGTTGCGGCGGCCGACCTTGATGGCGATGTCGACTTGGACCTTATCGTAGCGAACCGCGTCACCACGGGCACCGTGACGATCTTGCGTAACGCCGGCGGCGGCTTGTTCCAGGCGGTGCAAACTTACGCGGCCGGGGCCGCGCCTCCTTACGGCACGATCGTCACCGACTTCGACGACGACGGCAACCTGGACGTCGCGGTGACCAACAGTGCCTTCCCTCCGGGGAAGGTTACCGTACTTCTTGGAAATGAAAGCGGGGGCTTCCAACCGTCTACCAGCTTCGCGGCCGGTCCGACCCCGGCGAATTTGGCGGTCGGTGATTTCGATCTGAACGGCTTCCCTGACCTGGCCGTTCCGAATTCTTGGGGCGCCAATACGGTGAGTGTTCTGCTCGGCAAAGGTGACGGTACGTTCTTCCCCGTGCGGACCTTCAACGCCGGGCCGTCACCGGAATCTGCCGCGGTCGGCGACGTCACGGGCGACGGCATCCCGGATATCGTCGTAACGAATAACACGAATCCAGGCACCATCAGTGTCCTTCGTGGGACCGGCACCGGTCGATTTCGCGGCCCGTTCAGTTTCGCCGCAGGCTCGTTTGCGAGCGGCGTGGCGATCGGAGATTTCGACGGCGACGGAGACCGAGATGTTGCGGTCACCAATGTGGCGGAAACTAATGCCCTGCGTGTGTTATTGAATGCCAGCAATGGCAGCTTTGCACCTCCGGTAAGTTATAGCGCTGGATCATTGGCCATCGCCATTGTGGCTGCGGATTTCGATGGTGACAGCAAACTGGACATCGCTCTCACCAATCCGCATTCCCAAGGAAGCACGCTTCGCACGCTAAAGGGCAATGGGGACGGCACTTTCCAGGCAGCCGTAAGCTACGCGGCGCCAAATAGCTCGCTGGCACTGACCGTCGCGGACTTCGATGCGAATGGAACGCTCGACATCGCGTCCGCCAATCAACTTTCCAACAACATCAGTGTGTACCGCAACACCGGCAGCGGCACGTTTCACCCCGCCGTTGACTTCTTCGCGGGCGCCTACCCGCGCTCGCTGGCTGCCGCGGATTTCGACGGCGATGGTGACGCCGACCTGGCGATTGGAAACCACGTTATTCCTGGTGGCGTCACGGTATTGTTGAACGATGGCGTTTGGCCGGCGCCGCTTCCCGTTCCGCCTATCGAACCGAGTGCCGACGCCGCAACGGCACGTGCGTGGGCGCCACCTCCCATCCCGGTCGAACCGTTGCCGACGGCGCCTGCCGCGGACGCGTTCTCAACGCCGACCAAACTACTGCTCCCTCGTGCTCCGCGAAGAGCGATCGCCGACACCGAGTTGCTTGATTTCGCTTTTATCAATGACGGATTCCAGAGGAAGTAATCATGTCGACTGACCGGAACATCATGCGATGCCGACTCAACCTTGAGCCGCTCGAAGAGCGTTCGCTACTGACTTTAATGTTGGACCCGTCCTTTACCACACCCGGTTATCCCGACGGGCACGTTTTCGAAGTGAACAAGGGGGAATCCCGGCGGACGATTCTGCAAAGCGACAACAAGATCATCATGGTTGGTTGGACCGGTGCGGAACACAACGGAAACATGGCCCTTATGCGCTTTCTCAACGACGGCGTCAACGATGGCCAGCTCGATCCTACCTTCGGAAACGGCGGCAAAGTCAGCATTTCGTTCTACGATGGACCGCAAATCGAGCCCATCAATGCCGTGGCCATGCAGAACATCGGCGGTGAAGAGCGAATCGTCATTGCGGCGCACGTGTATCCCAACCCGCTGAGCAACAAGAGAGGCATCGGTGTGATGCGGCTCCACCCGGACGGCAGTCCGGACTTATCGTTCGGCTGCCCCAGTTGCAATGGTAAAGTCACGATCACGTTCTTCGAAAACGGCCAGCCGATGTTCGACGGCATGCCGTGGGCGCTGGCAATCCAAGGCGACAAGATCCTCGTGGGCGGGACCGCCGACTTTGTCAACGATCCTTTCAACCTGACGGGGAGACATTTCGCGATCGCCCGCTTGCTCAGCAACGGCCGGCTCGACCCGACCTTCGGCACCCGTGGCCGCGTGGTTCTCGCCGGCCACGACGAGAACGAAGTCTACGGCCTGGCGATTACGGCCGATCAGAAGATTCTGGCCTGCGGCACCGACGTGATCAGTACGAACCAAGGCAGTGATTTTGCCGTGATTCGCCTGGAATCGAACGGCACTCTCGACAGCGACGAATTCGCCACGGACTCGCCCATACCCGGCATGCGCTTCATCGACTTTAAGAAGGGCTCGCCCTACGCACACGATGACTCCGCCTGGTCCCTGGTCCTGCAGACGATTGCCAATGAAGAGAGAATCGTGCTTGCCGGTGAGAGCGGCTATCTGCAAATGGGTGATCACTTTAGAGACTTCGCCCTGGCCCGATTGCATGCGGACGGCCAGCTCGATTTGGATTTTGGGGAAGTCAACGATGACGGCCGGGTCATTACAGACCTGGCCTATGCCGATATAGCGCACTCCGTCGCCCTACAGCGGCTCGGGGCGAACGCCAACAAGATCGTGATTACCGGCAAAGCCTTCGATCAAGGCGTCCTCTCTTATTTCTCGGGAGCTCGCTACAGCGAGGGCGGAGTTTTCGAGGAGTCCTTCCGATCCAACTTCCCCAACTCCGGCGGCGATCAGGACCAGTCGTGGCAAATTGTCGTACAACCGGACGACAAGATTCTAGCAGGCGGCTTCCATACGCAAGACTTCGGCCCGGAGATCGGAACCTTCGCGGGCTTCGGGATCATCCGTCTATGTGACAATTGCGCTCCGATGCCGGCACAACCGTGCCCGCGCCGATCCCATCCATTGTTGAAAAACCAAGTCTTATTCGGTCATCTCATCCGGCGCCGGCATTAGCGCCAGCCCCGAAAGCTGAAGTGAGCGAAAACGTGGCATCCGCAAAACGAATTGCTCCATCGCGCGTCCCGCTACTAAAGCGTGTGGAACCAGCCCCCGAGGCGTTTCTCATAAACGTCTCATTCGGAAATTCTGAAAAATAGCTAATTCGCGCGTCCGGTTTTGGCCTCAAATCACCCTTTACTAGTAGGGGATCTCGCGCGCGTTCGGCGTGCGCGCTCATCAAGGGCTGAACCAGCCGGGGAAACTCGCATGTTTTCTGTCATAAGGCGTTCTAGATCAATAACTTACAGATCACATTGTGTCCGAGATTGGCGTAAACTGACCCTGGAGCCGCTTGAAGATCGTCAGCTGCTGGCCACCTGTCACGTCACCAGGCTCAGCGACACCGGCGTCGGCAAAGGCTTTCGTGGCGACTTGCGTTACTGCATCACAAGGGCCAACACGGATGCCGGGGAAGATCTGATCATTTTTAGTGCGACGGCCCACGGCACCATCAACCTGACGGGGGCGCTACCGGACATTTCGGATGACTTGATCATCGCCGGACCGGGGCCGGATACGGTGACCGTGCGGCGTGACTCTGGCGGTGACTACCGAATCTTCACTATATACTCCGGTAAGAACGTCCAAATATACAGCATCACCATTTCCAACGGCTATGCCGTCGCTCTTACTTCCGACGAAGAGTGTTGGGGGGGCGGCATATTCAACGACGGGACACTGACCGTCGGTTCCGTGGTCATTACGGGAAATCGCACAGGAGGGATCGAATGCCATGGCGGTGGGATTTTCAATGACGGGACGCTTCTTGTTGTCAATAGTACGATCTCGGCCAATGACGTTAATGCTGCGTTCAATGGATACGGAGGCGGAATCGACAATCACGGCAACGCGACAATTGTCAACAGCACCATTAGCGGAAACCAAGCAGAGGACGTGGGCGGCGGCATCATAAGTATGAATGGGACGCTGTATCTCCGACACAGTACCATCACTGACAACCGTTATGTGAAATCCGACGCTTCCTTTTATGGTGGCGGCGGTATTTACGGGGCCGATGTTGACGCCCGCAATACCATCATCGCTGGCAACCAAGCCCACAACGGCGCGCCTTCTGATTTGAAAGCTGTCGAATTTAAGTCATCCGGCCATAACTTGATCGGCAACTCAACCGGGGGAACCGGATATGCGCCCACCGACATTCTGGACGTCGATCCCATGCTCGGCCCGCTCGCCGATAATGGCGGGCCGACGCTGACCCACGCCCTCCTCCCCGGCAGCCCGGCCATCGACGCCGGTGACAACGCCGACGCCCCCGAATGGGACCAGCGCGGGCCGGGGTTTCCGCGGATCGTGAAAGGCACGATTGACATCGGCGCGTTCGAGGTGCAGGCGACGCCGATACCGCCGGCTCCGTGGGCGTTTCTGATCACGGCCAATCTCGCTGACGTCGATTAGGAGAAATCAACATGAACCATCCGAACTTCCCCGTAGGGTGCGTCGAGTCTTCGAAGACGCACCGCCGACCCGTGCGACAAACGGTGCGTCTGCGAAGACTTGACGCACCCTACGCGCCACGATTGGAGCCTCTTGAAGACCGCACGATGCTGTCCACTTGCCACGTCACTCGGCTGAGCGACGCCGGCGTCGGCAAAGGCTTCCGCGGCGACTTGCGCTACTGCATCAACAAGGTCAACGCCGAGCCGGGGCCGGATGTCATTGACTTCACGGTGACAGGGACGATCGGGTTGAACAGTGCTCTTCCCAGTCTCGCGGGCGAGCTCGTCATTGCTGGTCCCGGTATGGACGCGGTCACGATCGACGCACGACAAAATGCCCGCGTATTGTTCGTCGAGAGTAGCGCCAGCGTCGAGATCTCCGGACTCACTCTGACCGGCGGCCACTCCGACAAAGGGGCGGGAGTCTATAACTCAGGTTCCCTCGTGCTCAGGGAGTCCTCGATAGTGGAAAACGTGGTGCCTGCCGGGGCCGGTCAAGCGGGCGACGGTGCGGGCATTTACAACACCGGAACGTTGTGGGTGTGGACTTGCTCGGTCTCTGAAAACACCAACAGCCGACAGTACGCCAACGGAGGCGGCATCGCCAATCTAGGGACACTCTTCGTTTATAGCTCGAGTATCCGAAACAATAGCGCTTCCGATGATGGTTTCTCCGCCATCTCACGTGGGGGCGCCGTTTTCAACAAAGGAAACGCCACGATCGTCGGTAGCGCGATCTCGTCGAACTTCACGGGCGGCGGCTACTACGGCGTGGGCGGCGCGATGTACAACGAAGGCGGCGAAGTCACGGTAAGCAGCTCGCTGATCGACAACAACTCTGCTTTGGCAGAAATTGGCTGGGGCGGCGCGATCTATCAGTTAGGCGGCAGCTTAACCTTGACGAATAGTACCCTCTCCCAGAACTCGGCGCGGCGGACGATCATCAATCCCAATACTTACGGGCACGGCGGCGGAATCCTGCTAACCAATAGTTCGGCGGTCACCATCAGCCACAGCACCATTGTCAATAACCACGCGGATACCGGCGGAGGTGGGATAGCGGTCTACGCATCCCTGTCCATGTCGAACACGATCGTAGCAGGCAACGCCTCTCCGGATGGAAATGATCTCTACGGAAACCTCTCGAATTCGGGCTTCAACCTAATCAGTGACAGCGTCGGCGGCAGCGGGTACTCCGATACCGACCTACTCGACATCGATCCGGTTCTGGGCCCGCTCGCCGACAACGGCGGCCTGACGTTCACCCACGCCCTCCTCCCCGGCAGCCCGGCCATCGACGCCGGTGACAACACCGATGCCCCCGAATGGGACCAGCGCGGGCCGGGGTTTCCGCGGATCGTGAACGGCACGATTGACATCGGCGCGTTCGAGGTGCAGGCGACGCCGATACCGCCTGCCATGCGTCCTGGAAGGGAACTACTGGCCGTAGTTCTGACGACGGCCGATTGGGATGCCATTGATTGAAACACAAACCGGTAGCACAGACATTTCTGTCTGTGCGGGAGCCGAGCACAGACAGAAATGTCTGTACTACCGGAAACGTTAGCGAGGTGCTGGAAGTCATAGCGTGTACTCGGAGGTGCCCAATGACTACGTCGCGTCAGCGTGGGTTTACTCTCGTGGAGTTGCTGGTGGTTATTGCCATAATCGGCGTCCTTATTGCCTTGCTGCTGCCGGCGGTGCAGAAAGCGCGCGAATCGGCGAACGGCGCCAAATGTCGAAATCACTTGAAGCAACTGGTCCTGGCGTTTCATAGCCATCACGACAACGTCGGCTGCTTCCCGGCCGGAGGCTGGGGCCCGACGTTTCCGCCGAGCTACGTCAGTGGAGCACCCGCGATCGGTTTCGACCAGAAGGCGGGTTGGGGATTTGCCATCCTGCCGTACATGGAAGGCAACAACACCTGGAAGGCCGGCGCCTACGTTGCCGTCAGCACGCCGAACGCACTTTTCTTTTGTCCTTCCAGGCGTGGACCGATGACGGCCCACGACGGCAAGTACCCGCCCAGCACCAAGACGCAAATCCCCGGCTCTCCGACTCCGTTTACCACGGCGATGTGTGACTACGCCGCCAGCAACTCGGAGGGAACCGGCGTCGTTCGCCACCAATACCCGCGCCGCATGGTCGAAATCACGGATGGCATGAGCAATACGCTGTTCGTCAGCGAAAAACAGCTTTACATCGCGAAGCTGGGAGAATGGCAGCCGGACGACAACGAAGGCTACACGGCCGGCTGGGACCACGACACGATTCGCCACACCGACGGCGCCATCTATCCGGAGTGGAGGCCGGCGCCGGACTACGACGCCGGCGTGTCGGGAACGCCGACGCTGGTCGGCCGATTCGGCTCGTCCCACCCGGCAGTGTTTCACGCCGCCTTTGGCGACGGCTCGGTGCAGCGCCTCTCCTATGGAATTAATCCGTACGCCTTCATGTACATGGGCAACATCTCGGACGGCAAGGTCGTGAGCGGAGCGGAGTTTTAGAGTGTAAACCGAAATGCCAGACAGAGGAGTTTGTCCGATGAGTCAACATTTCGTTCGAGTCGCAACTAAAAGGCTTCGACAGGCTCTCACACTGGAGAGATTGGAGCGCCGCGATGTGCCGAGTTTCGCGGCCGCACGCGTGTTTCCGGACGGAGGTAATGCGCCAGCCGTTACAACAGCCGACTTCAACAGCGACGGGAACGCGGACGTCGCCTATGCCATTCCGACCAATGGTCGCGTCAGTGTCTTCTTGGGTAACGGCGATGGAAGCGTGCAACCTGGTGTGGACTACGTCGTCGGCTCCGCACCATTCTCCGTGGTGACCGGTGATTTCAACGGCGACAACGTCCAGGATCTTGCCACGGGAAACCACAACAGTGGAGACGTGAGCGTGCTCCTGGGCAACGGCAACGGTACGTTTCAAGCCGCGCTCAGCGCCCCCGGAGGTTTCAAAGCTTATGCGTTGGCTGTCGCGGATTTTGATGGCGATGGCATAGCCGATCTTGCCGTTACCAATAACGCTTCAAACTCAGCGCTCAGTATGCTTCGCGGCAACGGCGACGGAACGTTTCAATCCGGCCCTGTCTACGGGGTTGGAATGGGCGCCCCCAGCGTCACCGCAGCGGATTTCAACGGCGACGGCAACGCCGACGTTGCAGTTGCCGTTCAGGGCGCCGTCAGTGTGTTCTTGGGAAATGGCGACGGCACATTGCAGGCCCTGACCGAGCATTCGGTCGGATCGTCCCCCTTCTTGATAACCGCTGGGGATTTTAACAACGATAACAGCCCCGATCTTGCGGTCACCGGTGGCCACATGGTGCGCACACTAATCGGCAATAGCGACGGGACATTCCAACCAGCCACTGGCTACGCCTTTACAGACAGCCGACACCTGGCTTTGGCCGACTTCGATGAAGATGGATCTACCGACATCATAGTGGTGGGCGACACTATAGGTCTGTTCTTGGGAAATGGAGACGGAACGTTGCAGCCGCCCACTAACGTTTATGCCGGTTTCAACCCGAGCGCCGTAGGCGTTGCGGATTTTGACGGAGATGGGAATGTCGACTTCACGGCGACGAGCACCGTCCCGTCTATTGTGCTCGGCAAAGGGGACGGAACTTTCTCTGTGGCTGCCGCTTTTGCGGCCGGCGGCAATGGGCCGCGATCCGTCGCCGGCGGTGATTTCAATGCCGACGGGAACATCGACCTCGCCGTCGCCAATACCACAAGCAAGACGATCAGTATTCATCTGGGAAATGGCGACGGCACCTTCCAGTCTCCCTCGCGCACGCGCGCTGGCGGAATCGCCCCGTGCTCCATCATCGCGGCGGATTTCAACAACGATGGCAACCTTGACGTTGCCGTCGCCAACAATTTCACGGCCAACGTGGGTGTGTTGTTGGGCAACGGGAACGGAACGTTTCAAAATCCGCAACCCTACAATAGCGGCGCTTTCCCGCAGGCTCTCGCCTTTGGCGATTTCGACAGCGATGGCGACATCGACCTGGTGACCGCGAATAACAGTGGCGGCGGGACAGCCAGTGTTCTCCTGAACAATGGTAACGGCACATTCCAGCCGCCTACCACTTATGCCACTGGAGCTTTGCCGGATGGCGTGGCTGTTGCGGACTTTGATGGTGACAACGCACCCGACCTTGCCGTGGCTAATTTTGATGGCGAAACGGTGAGCGTGCTCTTGGGCAACGGCGACGGTACATTCCAAGCTGCAAACAACGTCTCGATCGGCCTGGACCCATTTGCCATCGTGACCGCGGACTTCAATGAGGACGGCAACGTAGACTTCGCGGTGGGGACGCAGTCGCAGAGCTTAGTGAAGGTGTTCCTAGGGAACGGCGACGGTTCGTTTGAAGCACCCATCGACTATGCGGCTGGCTTTCATGCGTCGCTTGCCGTCGCGGATTTCGACGGCGACGGCAGCACGGACATTGCGGTAATCGCAAATCTGGATGACAGCGGACCAACTGGCGTGGTGCATATCGGTTTGGGCAACGGTGATGGCACTTTTCAGCCACGCCTCACCTATTACGCCGATGGCAACTACACCGTCAACGTTGCCGCCATCGACGTGAATGGCGACGGACGCCCTGATTGCGTCACGGTCCATCATTTTGGCAACGCGCTTAGTGTGCTCCTGAACCGCGCCAACTGGCCGCCCCTGCCGATTGGCGACGGGCCGCGACCATCCGCCTCGATGGACGTCCGATTGCTGCCCATTGCTACGGCCAGGCAGAAAACGGATGGCCCAGCGATGAAGTCGGCAGATGCACCTGAAACCGAGATTCCACCCAGGCCGAAGTACGCATCGCGTTACATCGCCCGTGTCGCGCTTGAAGCATCAAGCACCGCAGCTTTCGAATTATTCTCTACCGAACTCGTTTAGTCCCCCATCGGCGGACCGACCAAATGGAGGAGTGTCTACGATGACTCGACGACCCTCTCGCCTCGCGTCCAAGACCCGTAACCGAAAACTGAAACTGGAAACCCTGGAGCGCCGCGACGTGCCAAGTTTCTTCGGCGCATCGGCGTTTCCCGTGGGTACGGAAGCTCGCGTGGTGGAGTCGGCTGATTTAAATGGCGATGCCAAACCGGACCTTGCAGTCGCCAACATGGTATCCGGCACCGTGAGCATACTTCTCGGAAACGGTGACGGTTCGTTCCTGCCGAAGACCGAATATGGGGCGACAGGCAGCTGCAATGGTCTTACCATTGCCGATCTTAATGCCGACGGCAAGCTCGACTTCGCCGTTTCGAACGACTTGGATCCCGGCAGCGTCAGCGTCCGGCTAGGCAACGGCGACGGGACGTTCGGACCGCTGGCGAGTTACGGCGTTTCGATCTATCCGCAGAATATCACCGCGGCCGACGTCGATAACGACGGGTTCACCGATTTGGTCACGCCAAGCTTCTTCGGACCGTTGAGCGTACTCATCAATCGTGGCGACGGCACCTTCAAACCGAAGAGCGACTTCGCAACTGGCGCCATCCATCTTTACGCCTCAGCGGCCGCTGAATTCGACGGCGACGGCAATGTGGATATCGTCGTCAGCACGGGGGGCGAGAAGGGAGTGCTTTTGCTCCGCGGCAACGGTAACGGCACATTCCAGCCGCCGGTGGCCTTCGCCACGAACGATCACGCGGGCCAAATGGAGGTCGCGGATTTCAATAGCGATGGTGATGCGGACCTGGCCGTGGCCACGTGGACCGGGGCCAGCAAAATCAGCCTCTTGTTGGGAACGGGGACCGGCACGTTTCAGTCACCGCTCGCCATCGATGGTGGTGGCGGCGCGGTTTGGCTAGACGCCGCGGATCTTAACCTGGACGGCGAGGTCGACCTGGCCGTCGCCAATCAGTTTCAATCGACGGTGTCCGCGGTCATGGGCAACGGCGACGGCACGTTCGAGGCCCCTGTTCGTTATCTGGCCGGCGCGTCCCCGCGCTCGGTTACGGTAGCGGATTTCAATCTCGACGCCGCTCCGGACATTGCCGCCGCCGATGGGGCGAATAACGCCGCGGTACTGGTGCTGAACAAAGGCAATGGAACATATAAGGCGGGGTCGCTATTTCCGGCAGGAGGCGCCGCCACGGCCATGACGGGCGTCGATCTTAATGGTGACGGGGACGGCGATTTCGTTGTTACACACAAACCCAGCAATCTAATCAGTACCGTCCTTGGCGGCGCGGGCAGTAGCTTTCAACTGAAAACTAACATCTATGCGGGCGAGTCTCCGACGGCGACCACAGTGGCCGACTTTGACAACGACGGCATTCCCGACTTGGGTGTCACTAATAACCCGACCAATAATGGCGGGCCCAAGCTCGTTGTGATGCTGGGCGATGGAACAGGCTCCGCGGGGGCAACCGCATACAAGGTCGGCTCCAGCCCGCGCGTCGTGGCCGTTGGCTTTTTCAACAGCGACACCATCCCCGATGTGGCTGTCGGTAACCGAAACGACGACACCATTAGCATTCTCTTGGGCAACGGCGACGGCACGTTCACGCCTGCGGTTGCCTACGCCGCCGGCGAAGGACCGCAGCTACACAGCTTGGCAATCGCCGATTTCAATGGCGACGGCGCCGATGACGTCGCGACGGCGAAGCACGTTATGTTAGGCAATGGCGACGGCACTCTTCAAGCGCCCATCATGTATACGCCGAACAACTTCGACGTCCCCTATGTGGCAGCTGGAGATTTCAATGGCGACGGCTTTGCCGACATTGCCTCCACAATTTTGCAGGGATTCGTTGACGTATTTCTCAGCAACGGCGACGGCACATTCCAATCGGCAGGGGGGCACGCAACGGGCGGCACCGGCACCTTCACTGTCGCCGACTTCAACGCCGACGGCCGACTCGATATCGCAGCGTCCCACGGTAGTACGTTAGCTGTCCTGCTTGGCAATGGCGATGGCACATTCCAGGCGCCGATCACGTCTGCGAGCCCTGAAGGCGGCGATATCGACACGGGCGACTTCAACAGCGACGGACGCCTGGACGCCGTTATCTCCATATACGATGCTGCCGGCAAGGTCGTCGTGCATCTTGGCAATGGCGACGGTACTTTTCAGCCGGGGATTGTGCATTTTTCCGGCGATTCCACTCTGAACGGCGCCGTGGGCGATTTCGACGGCGACGGAAACTTGGATGTCGCGGCCGCCAATAGCGACGTCAACGAGGCCGGGTCGCCGACCGTGTCTATCTTGCTCGGCAACGGTGACGGAACCTTGCAGGCGCCTATTCATTTCCTGGCCGGCCCGACCGCATGGAATCTCGCTGCGGCCGACGTGGATGGCGATGGCCGGCTCGATCTCGCCGTGACTAATGTCGGAAACGGGACTGTAAGCATCATGCTTGGCAAGCCCGCCGGTTTTGACGCCGGTCGGTTCATCGACTCCGGGCTCTCGCCCACGGCAATCGCCTCGGCCGATTTCAACTCGGACGGCAACATGGATATCGTCCTGACTAATGACCTGGGAAGCGGAACGATCAGCGTCTTCCTCAGTAATGGGAACGGCACGTTCGGACCACGGAAAGTATTCGCCGTCGGCGCAAATCCCTCGGACATTGCCATCGGCGACTACAACGGCGACGGGAGGCTTGACATCGCTGTGTCCAACAAGGGCAGCGGCACGGTAACGGTTCTACGAGGCTCCGGCACCGGCGTGTTCCGCCGAGCGCCGCACTTTGCCGCCGGCGCAGCGCCCAGTTCCATCGCGACCGCCGATTTCAACGGCGACAGCATCCTCGACTTGATCGTCACCAACCCGACCGCCGGCACCGTGACCATGCTCATCGGCAACGGCAACGGCACGTTCCAGGCGGCGGTGAGCTTTGCCGCCGGGACTTCGCCTGAGTCCGTGGAAGTTAGCGATTTCAATCTCGACGGCGCGGTCGACGTTGCCGTGGCCAACAACATCGTTACCGGCACCACCAGCGTTTTGCTCGGCAATGGAGATGGAACTCTGCAAGCGCCGGTGGGCTATGTCATGGGGCGCAATCCGGTCGCCCTTTCGGTCGGTGACTACGACGGCGACGGCTTCACCGACATTGCCGCCGGCAATAGCGACGGCATCGCAGTCGTGATCAACGCCGCCGACTGGCCGCCGCTGCCGATTGGCGACGGGCCGTCCGCCAGACCCGGTGTCGCGCCGCCGAATGTGGGCCACGAACGGCACACGCCGGATCGGCAGGCGGTGACGAATCCCCACGACGAACCGCTCGTCGCAACGACGTCGAATTCAAAACGAGTCTCGCGCCAGCGCCCCGCGGGCGCTTACGCAAACAGCGGGCTCGGATTTTGAGTTGTACTCAATGGAATTGAACTGATCGCAAAACCTTGGGAAGGGGCTTAGTTATGACTCAACGGACAACCCGAAGCCGGAAAACACGGCTTCGGTTGGAGCGGCTCGAACGCCGCGACGTGCCGAGTTTTGTCTCGGCGCCGACTTATCCTGCGGGCAGTGGCTCCGGGACCGAAGGCTTTCAAGTCGCCGATCTAAACGGTGACGGAATTCTCGACCTTGCCAGAGCGCTCAACAACAACGGCGGCATTACGATTCTTCTTGGGAACGGCGACGGGACCTTTGCAGCGCCGTCGAACTATCCCAACAACGACAACCCGCGCGATCTTGCCGTAGCCGACGTGAGCGGCGACGGCATCCCGGACCTGGTCACACCGCACGTGTACACCGGCATCGTCAGTGTTCTCGTGGGGAACGGCGACGGTTCGTTTCAAGCACCGGTCAGTTATCCGGCTGGCGACGGCTCGAAGGCCGTGACGGCGGGGGACTTTGACAACGACGGCGACTTGGATCTCGCAGTAGCCGATTACAATCATCCCAGCGGGCTAAGCATCCTGTTGAATAGCGGCGGTGGTGTCTTCCAGCCGCCCGTGTTTTACTTTACCGATGGTGATCAGTGGGCGGTAACGGTTGGAGATTTCAATAGCGACGGAATGCTAGATGTCGCTTCCACCGGCCAGATCTTGGGCGTCCATGTACTGCTCGGGAACGGCAATGGAACATTCAAACCCAAGGTATCTTACCTGGTTAGTAACCCGCGGGACATCGCCGCCGCAGACCTAGACGGCGACGGCGACATCGATCTGGCGACAGCAAATGGAGGAACGAGCGACACCGTTAGCATTCTACGGGGCAACGGCAACGGCACATTTCAACAGGCCGTCAGCTTTCCAGGCGGCGGATCGTCTAGTTTGGCGGTTGCGGACATGGACGCCGATGGCGACATCGACCTATCCGTCAACAACAACGGCTTCACGGCGACAATACTGCGCAATCAAAACGGCAGCTTTCGCCGCCGAGTCACCTACATGACCAATGAGCTGCCTTGGCATGTTGCTGCGGGTGACTTTAACGGCGACGGCCTCAACGATCTTGTGGTTAACAGCCCCAGCACGATCACGGTGTTGCTGAACTCCGGATCGGGCTTCATCGGCGCCCACGCAATACCATACCAGGCGCCCACCGTCATCGCGGCCGCGGACTTCACCGGCGACGGCGACATCGACTTCGCCGCCAATCCGTTTCGGATCGTTGCCGGCACAGGCGGGGCTCAGTTCAAGAATCCGGTGACCTATTCCACCAACCTCTTCTGGGGCTCCGGCGCCATAGCCGGCATCGAGCCAGCCGACATCGACGCCGATGGCGACATCGACGCCGTGCTTCGCCACAGCAACAGTGGCCCTTACCCGTTGAGCCTGTGGAAAAACAACGGCGCCGGTGCGTTCTCTGCTCCATCGAGTTATGGGCTCGGCACCAATGATTCTCCTGAATTCGGAACCGTTGGCGATGTAGATGGCGATGGCGACCTGGACATGGTCACCGCCGTGAAGGGCAAGGTCTACGTTCTGCGAAATAACGGCAATGGTACCTTGCAAAGTCCGATCACCCACGCCTCCGGATCGGAGTCCGTCGGCGTCGTGACGGCGTACGTGAACGCCGACACGCTCATCGACATCATCGTGACGAATCGCCTCGGCGTCGGAACCATCTCGGTGCTCCTGGGGACGGGTGGTGGCGGTTTCGGAGCACCCACATCCTTTGCGGTCGGCACAGCGCCGACCGGTGTGCGCGTAGCAGATTTCGACGGCGACGGCGATACCGACGTCACGGTGGCGAATTCGGGAAGCAACGACATTAGCCTGCTCTTGGGCAACGGCGACGGTACTTTTGCGCCGGCGTTGAATTCTCCCGTTGGCGGCACATCACCACGGACCGTCGCCATCGGTGATTTCAACATCGACGGCATGCTCGACCTGGTGACGACGAATACGGACAGCCACGACCTGAGCATCTTGTTCGGCAACGGCGACGGCACGTTCTCGCCACCAACAACATACGCCGTCAGCGCAGCGCCGAACGACGTCGAAGTGGCTGACATCGATGGCGACGGGCTTGTGGATTTGGTCGTCGTCAGCGGCGGAGCCGCGGCCGTAGACATCCTGCGCGGTAATGGCGACGGCACCTTTCAATCGCCGACTAGCCTTGCGGGGCCGTCCGAAGGCCACACGCTGGAAGTGGGCGATTTCAACGCCGATGGGATGTTGGATATTGCCGTGGCGTATCCGTCCGCCAGCGTCGGCCTGTTCCGAGGCAATGGCGACGGCTCGTTCAGATCCGTTGTGCCATACGTCGGTGGTTCATCTCCGGTGGATGTAACGGGCGCGGACATGGATAACGACGGCATTCTCGATCTCGCCGTCACGAACGTTCTGGTGCCGTCGGTGGCGGTCGTGCGCGGGTCGCCTTCCGGCTTTGACGCGATCCAGCTCGTCAACATTGCTACTCCAACTGCCGCGAAGTTCGGCGATTTCAACGGCGATGGCGTCGTCGACATGGCGACCACGGCAAGTGACGGTGTGCGCGTCCGTTTGAACGAAGGCGGCGGCACATTCGTGCCGTTCGTTTTCTATCCGTTGACGGGCGCCGGCGCGATGGTCGTTGATGACTTCAACGGCGATGGCATGATAGACCTCATCGTCGCCCACGCGCCAGACGGCGACGGCAAGACGGCGAGCATTCTGTTGGGTAACGGCGACGGCACTTTTCAACCCCCGGCGGGGTTCATCTCCATTTCAACGCCGAACAAGCTGCTCGTTGCGGACTTCAATGGCGACGGCACGATGGACGTTGCCGCTGCCATCGCCGCTACCACCGTACAGGTTGCCTTCGGGAACGGCGATGGCACTTTCACTATCGCTCCGGCCATTACTGTCCTCGGCGGAAAGGACATAACCGCCGGCGACTTCAACGGTGATGGCTTGAGCGATCTAGTCACGATGAGCAACACCGGCGCCGCCTCGCCGGATCTTGCACGCGTAATGCTCGGCAATGGCGACGGCACATTCCAGGCGCCGCTTGCCTACGTGATCGGTCGTGACCCCGGGCCGCTGGCAGTCGGCGACTTCGACGGCGACGGCTGGACCGACATCGCCGCAGGAGACGGCTACAGTACAGGAAAAATTGTCATCCTGCGCAACGCCGCCGACTGGCCGCCGCTGCCGATCGGCGACGGGCCGCGGCCGGGAATGCCACCGGATGTGTTCCCTACAACTGACAAGCCGCGACCTGCGACGACGCCACGGTCTATTCGAATCGACCCGACGGTGGAACCTGCGAATGTGGAAGCAACGAAGGCAACTGGCCCGCAGCACGTTAAGCGCGCGATCGCGCATCTCGCAGTCGCCGTAGCGACCGAGGGCGAACTTGATCTGCTACTGAGCCATTTCCACCCCGGAGGAGTGATCCCATGACTCGACGATTATCTCGACACGCGTTGAAGATTCGAAACCGAGGCTTGATCCTCGAATTGCTGGAACGCCGGGACGTGCCGAGTTTCCTCGGCGCTTCCTCGTATCCGGCGGGCGCGCTGCCGTGGGCTTTGGCCACCGGACATTTCAACAGTGATGGCACGCTCGATGCCGTCGTTGCCAACTACGGCGGCTCCGGAGGAGTGAGCGTCCTCCTGGGCGTCGGCGATGGCACCCTGCAGCCGGCGGGCCACTACACGACAGGTGCTCAGACACGGTCGGTCACGGCGGCCGATATCAGCGGTGACGGCATCCTCGATCTCGTCGCCTCGAATTCCATTTACCCGGCCGGGACAATTAGCGTTCTCATCGGCCGCGGCGACGGCACGTTCAAGCCGGCCGTCAACTATGCCGCCGGAGAAACGCCGTATGGCACCGCCGTCGCCGATTTCAATAGCGACACCATCGCCGATCTCGCCGTCGCCAATGACGCCTCACCCGGCAAGGTGAAAGTGTTTCTCGGCGTCGGTGACGACACCTTCACCACCTCGGTTGACTATGCCACTGGCTCATTTCCCTACGCCCTGCTGACGAGGGACTTCGATGCCGACGGCGACTTCGACCTGGTGACGGCGAACCTGTACGCCAATACGGTGTCGGTCCTTCTCGGCAACGGCAATGGATCGTTTCAATCACCGCTCACGTTTGCGGCGGGGCAGCGTCCCATCTCACTGGCGGCGGCTGACTTTGACAGTGACGGCGACTTGGATTTGGCCGCCGCGAACTATGTGAACGCGGGGACCGTGAGCATCCTGCTCGGAAACGGTAACGGCTCGTTTGCGGCGCCGGTAGCGTATGATTCCGGTTTCAAGCCTGCCTCGGTTACTACGGGTGACTTTGATAACGATGGTAAGAGCGACCTCGCCTTTGCGAACTTTAACACGATTACCGTTCTCCTCGGGCGCGGTAACGGCAGTTTCAAACCAAAAACGTCTTACCTGGCGGGCAACGGCGCGCACGCCATCAGCGTGGGCGATGTAAATAATGATGGAAAGCAGGACTTAATTTCCGCTGACTCCGGCGGCGCTGTCACCATCGTATTGGGTCTCGGCGATGGTCGTTTCGCGGCGGCGACTCAGTACGTCACGAAGCCGCCGACCGCGCTCCTCACGCAAGACTTCACCGGCGCCGGCGTGCTTGATGTCGCGATGGCTCATGCTCCTTTCTGGCTTAGTCTGACAAAAGGCAAAAGCGACGGGACATTCCAGCCGGGTGTTCCTTTCAGCAATGAATTGGAGTTCAACGACCTAGCGGCGGCGGATTTCGATGCCGATGGCCGCCTCGACCTGGCGGCCACGACCACCGAGGGCGGTGGACTCGTTGCCGTTCTGTCGAACACCGGCGCCGGTTCGGGTTTCGCACCGACTCAGTTTCCGACCGGCGCCAACGTCGGCGGACTGGCGATTGGGGACCTGAACGCCGACGCAGTTCCGGACGTAGTGGCTACAACTCAGTTTGGAGTCGCCGTACTGTTCGGGACGGGCGGGGGTAATTACCAGCCGCCGGCGATCTACGCCGCGGGCGGGAGCAGCCAGGCCGTGGACCTTGCTGACTTCAATCTGGATGGTCGACTCGATGTGGTGACGGAAAACGCCTTGCTGCTCGGCAACGGCGACGGCACGTTCCAAGTGCTGACGCCGTCATTCGGTGGCTATAGCGACGTGGAGGCCGGCGATTTCAACGAAGACGCGATTCCCGACGCTGTGACACTCGGCTCCAGCGGCTCAACTGCCCACATTTCCCTAGGTAACGGCGACGGCACGTTCCAGCCGGCGGTTTCCTTTGCAACCGACTATGGCCCGCGCTTTTTGGACACGGGTGACCTAAATGGCGACGGATTTCTTGACGTTGCCACCGCTAATTACAACAGCCCCAATCATACGGTGACGGTCCTGGTGGGCAATGGCAACGGCACCTTTAAACCGCCTGTCAATTACCAAGCCTCGCCTAACCAAAACCCGCACGGAGTTCGGGTGGTGGATGTCAACGCGGACGGCCGCGAAGACCTGGTGGTCCTGATCTATACCAGCGCGGGCAGTATCGCCGTCTTGTTAGGCAATGGCGACGGCACCTTCCAATCACCACTGTCCTTTGCTGCCGGAGCATCACCGCTCGACCTGGACGTTGGTGATCTCAACGGCGATGGAATCGTGGATGTGTTAGTTGCGAACAGCGCGATCAACAACGGAGCGAAGACGGCCGGCATCCTATTTGGCATTGGTGATGGAACCTTCAAGCCCGTCGAGCATCATAGCGGCTTCCCGGCGCCCACAACGGCAGCGATTTCGGATCTCAACGGGGACAGCATCAACGACATCGTTATCGGAAACGACGGCGCCGCGACCATCAGCGTCGTCCTCGGCGAACCCGGCGGCAAGTTTCCCGGATTCGCAACACACAGCACAGGCAACGATCCGTTCGCCCTGGCCGCGGAAGATTTCAACGCCGACGGATACCCGGACCTTGCCGTGACCACTTATACCGACCCCGGCACCGTTCGCGTGTTGCTCAACAACGGCGACGGAACGTTCACACCCAAAATCACTTATCTCGTTGGTGCATATCCGTCGGACATCGTGGTGGCGGATTATAACGCCGATGGCCGGCTCGATCTCGCGGTTCTCAATTCGGGAAGCGGGACGCTCACCATCTGGCGGGGCAACGGCAACGGTGGATTCCGCCGGGCCTTGACCTTCGCCGCCGGCGCGGCGCCGACGACGTTCGTGACGGCCGACTTCAACGGCGACGGCAAACTGGATTTCGCGGTCGGTGATGCCCTCGTCGGCGACGTCAACATAATCATCGGCAACGGCAACGGTACGTTCCAGCCACCGGTGAGTTACGACGCGGGCAGCGTCCCGGGCCGGCTGGTGGCGGCCGATTTCAACAACGATGGACGGATGGATGTCGCTTTCTCCAACGTTGTTACCATCATGCTCGGCAACGGCGACGGCTCACTACAAACTCCCGTGAGCTACGTCGTGGGATTGCTGCCCGCACATGTTGCGGCCGGAGACTTCAACGGCGACGGTTTCGTTGACCTGCTCGCGGGCAACGAGAACGGCTTCGCCGTCCTCTTCAACGCCGCCGACTGGCCGCCGCTGCCGATCGGCGATGGACCGCGGCCGTACCCGCCGCTGGATGTCTTCCCTACCACTGACAAGCCCCGACCCACGACGACGCCACGGGCTGCCCGAATCGCCCTTGCGATGGAGCCTGCGAATGTGGAAGGAACGAAGGCAACTGGCCCGCAGCACGTCAGCCGCGCAATTGCCCGTCTCGCAGCCCCTGCAACAACCGAGGGCGAATTTGATCTGTTTTCGAAAGAACTGGTCTAGCTACTGAGCCAATTCCATGATGGAGGAGTGATCCCATGACTCGACGACTTTCTCGACTTGCGACAAAACAATGGAAGCGACGTTTGAGCTTGGAGCCGCTGGAACGGCGCGATGTGCCGAGCTTCTTTGGGAGCGCGGCGTATGCGGCCGGCAATCAACCTCGGGCGCTGGCCGCCGGTGATTTTAACGGCGACAGCCTGGGCGACGTAGCCGTCGCCAGCTACGGCGGTTCCGGCGGTGTCAGTATTCTTCTTGCGCCGGGGCTGGCACATTGCAGTCCGGTGCCCATTACCCTACCGGATTTAACACCCGCGCGCTTGCCGCGGGAGATGTTAGCGCCGACGGAATCATCGACCTGGTCGCCGCGAATTCCACTTTTCCGAACGGCACGATCAGCGTGCTCATCGGTCGCGGCGACGGCACGTTTAAGCCGCCGGTCAACTACGCGGCCGGCGAAGCCCCTTCGGGTGTCGCCATCGCGGACTTGAACAATGACGGCAAGCCCGATCTTGCGGTGAGCGACGATGCCAACTTCGGAAGGATCCGAATTTATCTGGGCAATGGTAACGGCAGCTTCACTGCTCCGTACGACTACTTCTCGGGTTCGTTTCCATACGCCCTAATGGCAGCAAACTTCGATGGTGATGCCGACATCGATCTCGTTTCGGCATCACCGTTCTCTGCCCAGGTGAACGTGCATCTGAACAATGGCGACGGCTCGTTTTCGCCGAGAGTTGCATACAACGCAGGCGGTGCAGCGATTGCGCTCTCCGGCGGCGACTTTGACAACGACGGCGACTTCGACATCGCCACGGCGAACCACAACACGATCGGGACCATCGGGATTTTACTCGGTAACGGCGACGGCACATTTGCCGCGCCGGTGACATTCACGGCCGGGTCTAACCCAACCTCGCTTGCATGCGCGGACTTCAATGGTGACGGCAATCTCGACGTGGTGATCGGCAACCCCGGCAGCACGAAGCTGTTCGTGTTTCTCGGCCTCGGTGACGGCTCGATTCAGCAAGCCGCGACGTACATCAGCGGCGGCTCGACGCGCGCGATACTCGTGACGGACCTCGACAACGACAGTGCTGCGGATGTGGTCGTCGCGGATGACCTGGCCAATACGGTCAACGTGCTGCGAGGCCTTGGCAACGGGACGTTCACGGGGGCAGTGTTATACGGTCTGAATGGCGTCGAAATTCTCGTCAACGACTATACCGCCGACGGCATAACTGATGTTGCTCTGCCACACGCGGGAGTCATTCAAATCCTCCCCGGCGTGGGGGGCGGCCAGTTCTCCGGCCCACCCCACATCTATAACGTCGGCGCTATGATTTCCGGCGCTGTTGGCGCAGACTTTAATCTTGATGGCAGACCGGACATTAACGTCGTCTATAGCGGAAGTCAATTTGACGCCACTGGCACGACGGTGCTTGGAGGCCCAAACGGCGGATTTGATTTCGTGGATTCATACGCCGCCAGTAACCATTTTCCCGGCACCGTGGCGCTCGCCGACTTTGACGCCGATGGAACGTTGGACGCGGCTACGAGCGGCAATTCACCGTCGGGCAACCTCCATGTGTTCTTCGGAATCGGAGACGGAACATTTGGCGGCAGTACCAACTACAACGTCGGCGGCCCAAACGACGTAGAAACTGCGGACCTTAACAACGATGGCTACCCCGACCTTGCCCTGGCGACGGTAAACAGTCCTGGATTCCTGACCGTTCTGATCAACCGCGGTGACGGGGTCTTCTTCCCGGCGGTAGAATACGCGGCCACGAACAAACCAACCGGACTCGCCATCGGCGATTTCAATGCCGATGGCGACGACGACATCGTCCTGAGTGTTTCCAGCGCATCGGTCATCAACGTCTTCCTGAACAACGGCGACGGGACGTTCCAACCCGCGGTTGCGTACGCCACCGGTTCGCAGCCAAATGATGTGGTCGTCAGTGATTTCAACAGTGACGGCCGGGCTGATGTCGCCACCGTCAACATCGGCTCCCAGACGGCAAGCGTCTTCTTGGGAAATGGCAACGGTACTTTCGCGCCGAAACTCGATACTTCAAGCGGACCAACTCCCTGGAACGTCATGGCGTCTGATTTCAATGAAGACGGCGATCCAGACCTGGCCGTCACCGACAGCGGCGCCAGCGGCGGCGTGAGAATCTTGCTCGGCAACGGCAACGGCAGCTTCCAATTCCCGATTTTCACGGTGGCCGGCCAGTCTTTAGGCGGTGATGTTGAAGATTTCAACAACGACGGCCATGTCGATATCGCGGTCACCAATTCCGGGGTGTTCACCGTGTTTCTAGGACGAGGCGACGGCACCTTCGAGCCGCGCGTGCGATATTTCACCGACGAATCGCCCGCGGGTATAGCCGCAGGCGACTTGGACGGTGACGGCGATCTCGACGTGGTGGTCAGAAACCATGGCAAGCTCCATGCCGTGATGGGTCGTGCCGACGGGAGCTTCATCGCTCCCGTGAACTATATCGCCGGCATCAACCCGTTAGCGGTCGCCACCGGCGATTTCAACAACGACGGCCGGCCCGACCTGGTGATGACCAACTACGTCAGTGGCGGCTCGGTGACCGTATTGATCGCCAAGAGTAACGGCACGTACAACGCGCCTCAGAACTTTGTCGTCGGTGCTGGGCCGTCTGACGTGGTGGTTGCAGATTTCAACGTCGACGGCCGGCTGGATCTTGCCATTTCCAACGAAGGCAGCAGTTCGATATCCGTTTGGCGTGGCACTGGAACGGGCTTCTTCCGCCGCGTCCTGAGTTTCGCTTCGGGGATTGCTCCCAAGGCCCTCGCCATGGGTGATCTCAACGGCGACGGCAAGATCGATTTGGTTTCGGCGAACCTTTCCGGAACGGCTAGCGTTCTCATCGGCAACGGCAACGGTACATTCCAAGCACCCGTTAACTACACCGCTGGTGAGGCGCCACGCGATGTCGTCGTCGCCGACTTCAACCAAGACGGTAAGCTCGATGTAGCAGTCTCCAACGAAATTCCGGCCGGCAAGGTGACGGTACTGATTGGAAACGGTGACGGCTCGCTTCAAGCGCCCTTGAGCTACGTCGCCGGCAAATTTGCCAAAGCGTTGGTGGCGTTCGACTTCGACGGCGACGGATTTCCCGACCTCGCCACCAATACGGACGACGGCCTTTCCATTCTCTTCAACGGCGCCGATTGGGCGCCGATGCCGATCGGCGGCGGGCCGCGGCCGTTTGCACCGTTGAACATCAGTCGCCCGTCGGAATCAATCAGCCCGACCGTGACTCCAAAGCCGATTTCAGCTGAGTCCGTGAATCAGTCCGCGCTTGCAGACGCCACCGCCCTATCGCCGCGCACGAAGCATGCCGTGCGCCACATCGCCCGTGTCGCACCGATCAAAGCGAATGACCCGGCGTTTGATTTGTTCTCGACCGATTGATTGGCAGCTTGTTTAGCGACGGCTCGCAGAGCGGCTCTGCGAGCCACCGCTAGACATGGAGAATCAAACATGACTCGACGGATAATGAAGACCCGACAACAGCGCCTGACCCTTGACACGCTGGAACGGCGCGTGCTGCTTAGTTTCTTTGCCGGTACGGTCTATCCGGCCGACGTCTTTGCCTATGAGAGCGTCTTGGAAGATTTCAACGCCGACGGCTTCGACGATGTGGCGTATACCCGCCCCGGTGAGCTAAAAGTCGTGCTCGCCACGGGCCTTGGCACCTATGGGCCAGCAATCCAGTACATGAACGGGTCCGACATCAAAGGCCTGGTGCGTGGCGACTTCAACAACGACGGCAAGACCGACTTGGCGGCGCGGGAAAGCAACAAGATCAAAGTCGTCTTGGGCAACGGTAACGGCACATTCTCGGCGGCGATCACGAATTCTGTTAACAGTTATGTTTACGATATTTCGGCCGGCGACTTCGATGGCGACGGCAACCTCGACCTAGTCTGGACCGGCGGCACGAATGGAGCCTGGCAAATTCTGTATTTGGTGCTTGGCAATGGTGATGGCACGTTCAAGCCCAAAGTTGGGTTCGACACCGGAGCCATCGTTTACGCAGCGGAGACGGCCGACTTCAATGACGACGGCGCACTGGATGTCGCGATGCACGGTAGCGGGAGCGGCGGTGGGACACTGTTGTTACTCGGCAACGGCAACGGCACCTTCCTTCCCGTGCAAATGGCTGCCAACGTGGGCAGCGAAGCAATGTTAGTGGAGGACTTCAACAACGACGGCAAGCTGGACATTGCGGAAGGCGGCCTGACGCTTCTTTATGGAAACGGTGACGGCACCTTCAAACCTCCTGTGACTTTCCCCGCCAACGCCGGGAGCTTGGCCGCCGGGGACTTCGACAGTGACGGCGACCTCGACATCGTCGGCGTCGGCGGTGACAGCGGCATCACGGTGCTGCGAAATCAGTTGGGCAGCTTCCGGCGGCGGACGGTTTACGCAATTAATGGCGGTCCCGGATTAGCGGGGGTTGTCGATTTCGACAACGACGGCATACTGGACATTCTGACGTTGCACGGCTCTTCCATCGGTGTGCTTGAAGGCTTCGGCGACGGCAGCTTCAATGCGGTGACGTTCTTCAAGGGACCGGGAGGCGGCCTGTCGCCGACCGATATTAACAACGACGGCCATACCGACTTTGTCACGTCGTATGGACCAATCGTGTGCGGCCAAGGCAATGCGACGTTTAAGCCCTGCGGCGGATTCACTTCGAAGGCAGGTACGGATCAAGAACTTGGAGATTTCACCGGCGATGGCAAGATGGATGTCGCCTCGCTCCGCAATACGTCCTTAATTATTCAGCCTGGGCCGAGCTTTGAGATCGCGCTAAAGCCGCCGCAGTATCCGGTGGGTGACACGCCTCACCCGGCCGCGGTCGGCGATTTCAATGGCGATACAACTCCCGATCTCGCGGTGCCGAACTTCTCGTCCGGCGAAGTTGCGATCCTCCTCGGTAATGCGGACGCCACATTCCACGCGCCGCAGTTCTACGGAGCCGGCAGCAGCGCGGCCTACGTAGCGGTGGCGGATTTCAACGCCGATGCCAAGCCGGACCTCGCGGTGGCGAACTTTACCACAGGCGGCACCGTGAGTATCCTCCTGGGCAATGGAGACGGCTCGTTCACAGCCCCAACAGCGTACTTCTCGGGTGACTCCCCAATTCAAGTCGTCTCGGCCGACTTCAATCTCGACGGTAAGCCCGACCTCGCTGCCGCCAACTTGTTCGGCAAGTCGTTAAGCATCTACTTGGGCAATGGCGACGGTACTTTCGCGACGCTGGGCGCGCAGATCCTCACCGATCGACCCAAGTCCTTGGCGGTCGGAGATTTTGATGCGGACGGTATTCCTGATCTAGCGTTCGCCAACAGCATCTTTAGCAATTCCGTTTCCGCGCTATTGGGCCGCGGTGACGGATCGTTCAAGCCACCGGCTACTTATCCAGTCGGTCCGGACCCGTACGACGTCTTGGTCGGCGACTTCAACGCCGATGGCCGCGACGATCTTGCGGTCGTTATTCCATACCTCGGTGTCGATGTCTTGCTCGGTAACGGCAATGGTACATTCCAGCCGAAAGTTCACTACGGCGCCAATGGACCCGGCGCTGCGGCATCCGGCGATCTTGGGGACTTTGACGGCGACGGTATTCTCGATATCGTCGTGGAGAATCGATCGCTGCCGGGCATTAGCGTGCTACACGGAACGGGCACCGGCTCATTTAGTCTGGCAGTTCTCTACCAAGGCGCCGCGGTCACCGACTCACTTACTGCCGGAGACTTCAATTCGGATGGCGCCCTCGATGTGATTACGATCAACGGACAAAACGATTCTGTGAGCCCGTTCTTGAATACCGGAAGTGGATTTGCCGCTCCGACGTACTATCCAACGGGGCAATCCTCCGTCGCGGCGTCGGTGTCCGACTTCAACGGGGACGGCATCTTGGACCTTTCGGTGTCCAACCAAATCGCATTTGGGACCATTAGCATTTTGTTCGGTGCGGGCAATGCGGTGTTTGAGCAACCGGTCAGCTATCCGGTCGGATCCCATCCGGCGGACCATGTTGTCGCGGATTTGGATGGGGACGGTATTGAAGACATTGCGGTCGTCAACAACGGCTCGGACAATGTGAGTGTGCTGCTTGGCAACGCTGATGGCACCTTCCAATCCGGCGGCACCTATACGGCGACCGCTTCGCCGGTCGATATCCGAGCCGGGGATTTAAACGGCGATTCGATTCCCGATCTCGCTGTGATCAGCGGTCCGGACAATGCCACGCTCAGCATCCTTATCGGAACGGGAGGAGGCGCTTTTGCAGCGTCCGTCAACTATGGCGTCCTCGGTTCGATGCAAGAAGTACGGCTGGCTGACGTCGATAACGACGGCGAGCTCGATGTGCTGGCCACCGGGTCATACTACGCAGGCATCGTTAGCTTGTTTCTTGCGAATGGCGACGGCACGTTCCAACCCGCGATCCGTTACGCCGTCGGCGGAGGTGCCGGCGACATGGTCGTTGGCGATTTTAACAACGACGGATTCGTCGACGCCGTGATAGGCGAAGGCCAAGGCCTGTCAGTCTTGCGCAACGCCGCCGACTGGCCACCGCTGCCGATCGGCGGCGGACCGCCTGCGGTCGACGGATTCGCCCCATTGGGCGCCGACTCCAGGACACAGAAATTGACGCCGGCCGCCGCGAAGTTGCGGACATCGAACAGGGCGGCGATGAATGTTGCACAGGACTCGTTAGTGCTTCGGCCGAGACACGCGTCACGCGCCATCGCTCGTCTCGCACAACGCGAAGCAACTGACCCCGCAATCGATTCATTATCGATGGAAATGGCGGATTCTTCTCGTTCCACGGGAGGTGCGATTCAATGACTCGACAAAAATCCCGGCTCGCACACAAGGTCTCCAAGCGACGATTATCCCTGGAATGGTTGGAACGGCGCGATGTGCCGAGTTTTCTTGCCACTGCTGAATACGCCACCGGCCAGGCGTCCGTGGGCCAGGTGCGCGGAGATTTCAATAGCGACGGACAACTCGACGTAGTGGTGGTGAATCAAACCGTGCCGGGCAAGATAACCGTGCTGCTCAACGACGACGGGACGTTCCTTCCGTCACGAATTTTCCCCGCGGGAGGGTCGGCGAATTCGATCACCGCGGCGGATTTCAACGGCGACGGGCGGCTCGATGTCGCGGTTACGAATCCGGTGGCAGGAACGGTCAGCATCCTGCGCGGATCCGGAACGGGCAACTTTCGCCGACCATTTTCTTTCGCGGCCGGGCCTGAACCGACATCGGTCGTCACGACCGACGTCAACGACGACGGAAAACCAGACTTGGCCGTCGCCAACGCCGTGCTGAACGGCGCCGTTAGTGTGCTTCTCGGCAACGGCGACGGCAGCTTCGGGCCCTACACGTCTTACGCTGCGGGAACCTTCGCGCGCTGTGGCGCACGGCGACGTGAACAATGACGGGTATGCCGATCTTCTCGTGGCAGGGCACGAAGTGAATTGTGGGCCGTCTCACTGCCCGCAACCAGATAATCCGCGCGTCCGAGTACTGCTTGGCGCCGGCGACGGTGTTTTTGCAGTCGGCGCCAACTATCAAGGATTCGAATCTCCGGGCGATATTACAGTCGGCGACTTCAGCGGGGACGGTAAGCTCGATTTTGCCGTCGTCGATGTCTTCGACGGCGATCATTACTCGGCGCACAAGGTAGTCGTGCAGCGGGGAAATGGCGACGGGACGTTCCAAGAGCCGTCGTATTACTACATGGGTAAGCCCAGCGTCTCGGTGGAAGCCGGTGACATCGACGGCGACAGCGACCTGGATCTGGTTGCCGTACAGATTTTTTCCAGCTTCAACATCTTGAAGAACCAGGGCAATGGAAACTTCGTTGTCAGCGCCGGCATAGGGACGGATTCGGATGCGAGAACGGTTCTGGTGGGCCACTTTACGCAGGACAGCGCGGCCGATCTCGCCGTCGTGCATGGCGCGCCGGGAACCGTGCGCCTAATACCGGGAACGGGAAATGGGGCCTTTGTTGCGCTGCCGCCATCGTTTGGCATCGGCAAGGACCCCAGTGGCATTGCGATGGCCGATTTCAACGCCGATGGCGATCCGGATATCTTGGCGGCCAACGCCGCTGCGGTTTACTCAAGTGACGGCGTAATGAGCGTTGCATTTGGTGGCGCGGGGGCCACGATCGACCCGGAAACCACTTACAAGTCCGGCTTCGAAACCCGATCGGTCACGGCAGCCGACTTCAACGGTGACGGCCTACTTGACATCGCCGGAGGAAATACGGATGCCGGCCCTAGCTACAATTTTTTGAGCCGCGTGACGGTAATCCCCGGGACAGGTGGCGGCGCGTTCCAGCAAGTACCGAGCTTCTCTGCCGGCAGCGCCAACACATTCCAAATGCCTGCGGGCGACTTGGATGCCGACGGCGACCTGGATCTGGTGCTGTACGACGGCGGATACAACGGAAAGGTCATCGCTCTCTTTGGTACTGGGAATGCGGGCTTTACAGCGCCCGTTACAGTCATCCAAGGGCCGTATAAACCGTTTTTCCGCTCCCTCACATTGAGAGACTTGAACGCAGACGGCAAGCTCGACATCGCCGTGGGCGCAATAATCGTCGGCCAGCGCGACGTGGTCGGAGTCGCTTTGGGCCGCGGCGATGACAGCTTTCTCCCGCTTGTCCAGTACGAGGTCAGCAACGGTCCGTTAGGTATCATCGCGCACGACTTCAACAACGACGGCAAGCTAGACCTGGTTAGCGCGAATACCTACAGCGTCGATGTCAGCCTTCTGCTCGGTAACGGCGATGGAACATTTGCCGCTGCCCAACAATTCACGGTCGGCCCCGATCCGCGTTATCTCGCGGCCGGCGATTTCAATAACGACGGCAATCCGGACCTGGCTACCGGTAACCACAATGGCGCCAGCACCATCAGCATCCTGCTCGCCAACGGTGACGGCACGTTCCAGCCGTATATCGGTCTCGGACCTTCAACATACATCGACGATTTGGAGGTCGGCGATTTCAATGGTGACGGCAACCTCGACTTGCTCGCCGGGCCCTATCCCAGCCTACCAACCGGCGCCGAACTGTTCTTAGGCAACGGTGACGGCACATTCCAATCTGGAGTGGGCATTTCCACCGGGACCACCGGCGGGGATCTTACATTGGCCGACTACAACGCCGACGGGAAGCTCGATTTTGTCTTGACGTACGGATATGGTTTGTGCGTGGTCTTGGGGATGGGCAACGGTTCGTTCCACCCGGCCCAGCATTATACTCCGGGCACAGACATCTACCTTACGACTGCGGGAGATTTTGATGGCGATGGTATGCTCGACCTCGCAACCTATACAGACCGGGGTGATGTTCTCCTGGTCCGTGGCTTAGCAGACGCCCGCTTTGATGTTCCATTGGGCCTCATTTCTGGAACAGGCACCTCGGATATCCAAGCGGCCGATGTAAACAATGACGGTGCTCCCGATCTGATAGCAGTTAACACGGACGATAAAACCGCGGTTGTCTGGCTCAATCAAGGGGATGGTTTCTTCAACCAGCCGACAACCTATGCAACCGGAAACAAACCTCTGGCCGTCGCCGTCGGCGACTTTAATCTGGACGGCGATCTCGACTTCGCGGTGGCTAACACCCTTGGCAACTCAACCACGGTTTACTTAGGAAACGGCGACGGAACTTTTAGCGTCGGAATGACAATCTCCACGGGTGGCTCACCGCAGGACTTAACCGCAGCGGACCTGGACGGGGACGGAAACCCTGACCTCGCAACCGCCAACCTGAACGGAACGGTGGGCGTTTTTATCGGCCGAGGTGACGGAACCTTCATGCCCGTTCAGCTTCATAGCGCAGGCCCGCAACCAAGTGCCCTCGTCAGCGGCGACTTCAACAACGACGGCTTCCTCGACTTGGCCGTATCCGATGCGTCGGCTCGAGTAGCCGTGCTCCTCAACGACGGCAGCGCGGCTTTTCCCTTTGCGATCGACTACGTCATTAGCGACAGGGGCTACGGCATTGTCGCCGCAGACCTCGACGGCGACGGTTGGCTCGACCTGGCCGTCGTAGCGGACGGCCCCGGAAACTTTGGGCTGTTGGCGATCCTTCGCAACGCCGCCGACTGGCCGCCGCTGCCGATTGGCGGCGGGCCGGAATCGGTTGTGCGGCTCGACGCGCCGAACGTAACGCCGAGTTTCCGTTCGCCTCGCACAAAAGGGCAGACAGCCGTCGGCGACGGCGTAACACACGTGAACGAGAGCGACACCGCAATGTCACCTCGGCCGAAGTACTCCTCGCGCCACATCGCCCGAGCCACATTGGCTGAACCGACTCATTCGATAGTTGACTTGTGTTCGACGGATCTGACATAGCCACTAACTTGGATCTTTTTCTTGGAGGAGAAGCGCTAATGACTCGCAAGTTCTTATCACAATCTAGTCGCCTTAGCGGGCGATTTCGGCCCTTACGGCTCGAATGGCTTGAGCGCCGCGATCTGTTGAGTTTCGGGGCAGCAATGATTTTCCCCGCCGGCTTGACGCCAAACGCGGTGGTTGTCGGCTTGTTCAATGGCGATGAAGACCCGGACATTGCCACGGCAGGTCCGGGCGGAATCGACGTATTACTGGGGCACGCAGCCGGCACATTTCAATCATCGTTGAAGAATATCACGGGCGACTCCGGCGGCATTGCGGCGGCGGACGTGAATCTCGACGGCAACTTGGATTTGATGACCGCCGATTTCAGCAGCGACACGGCCAGTGTCATACTGGGAAATGGAAACGGGACATTCAAGCAGCCCGCGCATTACGGAGCGGGCTTTAGGGCGATCAGCATCGGCGCCGGCGACTTCACTGGAGATGGCTACCCTGATTTAGCCGTAACAAACCTCCAAGGCGGCTTGGCGATACTCGTCAATCAGGGTGACGGGACTTTCCAATTCACTGTCGGTTACAGCATCTTCGCGAGCTCCCGTTCGATCGTCTTCAGCGATTTCAATGAGGATTCCAATCTGGACGTTGCCGTGGCCGGTAGTGGAGTATGCATGCTGTTGGGTAATGGGAATGGAACATTCAAATCGCCGCTGATCTTGACCGGCTCAACAGCGGTTGCCGCGGCAGACCTGAACGGTGACGGACACGTCGATCTTGCCACGAAAGGCTCCGACACCACGATCAGTGTCATCGCCGGCAACGGCGACGGCACCTTCAAAGCGCCGAAGGCATTTCCGTCCGGCCCGTCACCGAGGTCCATCGTGGCCGTTGATGTCGACGGCGACTCCGATTTGGATCTCGCCGTCGGCAATGGCGGCGTCAGCACGATGACGGTAATGCGCAATCAACTGGGTTCATTGCGGCGACGGGTGACCTACATCGTCGGCGATTCGCCGGCGTCGATTGCCGCGGGAGATTTCAACGACGACTCACTCACCGACTTGACAACGGCAAATCCCACCGGAAGTTCCGTTTCGGTGATCCTCGGCGCTGGCGGCGGAGCGTTTCACGCCCTTACGACGCTTTATTCGATTCCAGGCGCCACGAGCGATGTCGCGACTGCCGACTTGAACGGTGATGCCAAACTTGACCTTGCCCTTGCGTCGGGAGGTCTCGACGAGGGCCAGATTCATACGTTGCACGGCACCGGCGTCGGCACATTTACGCCAGGGCCAAGCCTTTTCACCGGCTCTCTACCGCGCGAGATGATCATTCAAGACCTCGGCACCGACGGTTTCGTCGACCTTGCCATTCGAAATGAAACTGTCAGTTCCAGTTACTCGTCCATTGAGATCTACCCGGGCACGGCATCAGGGCTACCGTCGGTTCCGCCCCAAGACGTTGGAGCTCTTCCGTCAGATGTCGCCGTCGGTGATTTCAATGAAGACGGCGTGCTCGACCTAGTCGTGCCGAACGCCGTCGATGCAGGCACGGTTGCCGTGCTCCTTGGGATCGGTGACGGGGACCTTCGGTCCGGCAACGAGTGTGACGGCAGGTTCAGAACCAGCCGGCGTTGCCGTTTCCGACGTGGATGGTGACGGTCATCTCGATTTGGCTGTCGTCAGTCTCGACAAGGCAGAGGTCGGAATACTATTGGGCAATGGCGATGGCAGCTTCAAGCCGCCCACGTTCGCCGCCGCAGATTTCGGAGCCGGGATCGGCGCGGCCGGCATCATTGCGGCCGATTTCAACGGCGATAGTGTTGCGGACCTCGCGACAGTCAAGGAGTTCGGCAACTTGACCATTCTCATCGGGATCGGCGGCGGTGCATTCGAACCTCCCGATTTTTACAACACGTTCGGCCCAGCTAGCCTGTCCGCTGGGGATGTGAACGGGGACGGCAACGTCGACCTCGTTATCGCCGCCTCGAAGTTTCCGAACTATGGTGTGCATCTACTTCTTGGAATCGGAAACGGCAGTTTCACAGCTCCCACTAGCCTCTATCTCGCTCCTGGTGCGGACGACGTGGACCTTGCCGATGTCAATGGTGATGGCCATCTGGATGTTGTCGCCTCGGTGCACGAAGTCCGCATTTCCCTTGGAAATGGTGATGGCACTTTCTCCAACGGCGCCAATCTGTCTCTAGACCCCGGTCCGTCCCGGCTGGCGATAGACGACATGGACGGCGACGGCGATATGGATGTCGTCGCCGCCAATGCGGCTACGGGTGGAGGCTACGGTTCGACCTTTTCGTTGTTCCGTGGCAACGGCGACGCCAGTTTTGAGTCCGCGGTCTCGTACCTGGCCGGTCCCAATCCGTATTACGTGGCCGTCGCCGACTTCGACAATGACGGTTTCCGTGACATCGCCGGGATAAGCGGCGACAAGCTCTACGTGCTCGTCAACAATGACGACGCGACCTTCCCCGCACCCATTCACCATGAAGTCGGCCATGGATACGGGCTTGACGCCGGCGATCTCAACGGGGATGGATTTCTCGACCTGGTAACCACGGACTACGTCACCAACGGCAACGTAATCGTGGTCTTTAGCAAGGGTAGTAACGGAAATTATTCAGACATCGTGAAGTTTTCCGTTCAGGTCAGACCGCGAGACGTGGCGTTAGCTGATTTCAACGGCGACGGTTTTCTTGATATCGCGGCGGCCAATGAGTTCAGCGATTCGGTAAGCATCCTCTTAGGAAACGGTGACGGAACTTTTCAGACCGCCATAAACACCGTCGGAGTTTTCAAGCCGATGGACGTCGTGGTCGGTGACTGGAACGGGGACGGCAAACCGGACCTTGCCGTCGTGAGTGCATCCAGCGACGTGGTCAACGTGTTGATAGGACTGGGCAATGGATCGTTCGAGGCGCCGGTCACGTACGATACCCGCGCCCCGAACTGCCAAAACCTGGTGAGCGCCGATTTCAATGCCGACGGAGTTCCAGACTTGGCTTTTATCGGGCCAGGCGTGGTATCCGTAATGTTGGGAGCGGTGGACGGCACGTTTCAAGCAGCCCAGGCCTATGCCGTCCTCGGAAGCGGTCGCAGCCTGGTGGTCGGCGATTTCAATGGCGACAGCTTTGTCGATCTAGCCGCCGCAAACAACAACAGCATCGCCATCATGATCAACGCCGCCGACTGGCCGCCTCTGCCGATCGAGGATGGGCCGCCTATCGCAGGCAGGTTGGCGCTGGCGGGCGTCGGCGAGACTGCAGAAATGTTGCCGACGCAAGCGCGCCGACGGCAAGCCGTTGATAAACCTGCGCTGATCCCGGCGCATGGAGCCGCAATAAGGACAGCGCCTCTGCTGCGGTACTTATCACGCGCCATCGCCCGTGTCGCGCAACACAACGCAACGGACCCGGCGTTCGATTCGTTTTCGATGAATCTTGGCTAATTAACGAACTTTTTCTCCTTCCCCCGGAGGTGTGATCCAATGACTCGACGATTCAATTGGAAACCGCGTTTGCACCTGGAAGCGCTGGAACGCCGTGTCACGCCGAGCTTCTTCGGCGCCACGTCGTTTGCCGCGGGCAGCCAGCCGCGGGCGCTGGCGACAGGGGACTTCAACAGCGACGGCGCCGCAGACGTTGCCGCCGCGAACTACGGCGGTTCCGGCGGCGTGAGCGTTCTGATCGGCGCGGGGGACGGCTCGTTTCAATCCAGCGCCCATTATGACGCCGGGCTCTACACGCGCGCCATTGCGGCGGGCGATGTAAGCGGTGACGGTATTCTGGATCTTATCGCCGCCAACTCCAATTTCCCGAACGGCACGATTAGTGTGCTTATCGGCCGCGGAGATGGCACCTTCAAACCCGCGGTCAGCTACGCAGCCGGCGAGGCGCCCTCGGGCGTCGCCATTGCCGATTTGAACAACGACACCCAGCCCGATCTTGCCGTGAGCGACGACGCGAACGCCGGCAAGGTGAGAGTGTATCTGGGGAACGGTAATGGGAGCTTCAGTACTCCCATCGATTTCACTGTGGACCCGTTCCCATATGCCGTCGCTGCCAAGGACGTCAACGCGGACGGCGATATCGACCTAGTCACGGCGAATCCGTTCCCCGCTCACGTTAGTGTGCTCATGGGCAACGGCGACGGCACGTTCGCTACGCCGGTCTCCTACAGCGCCGGCGGGGCGGCCATCGCCCTGTCCACCGGAGATTTTGATAATGACGGCGATCTCGATCTCGCCACCGCCAACTACAATCCGTCCGGGACCGTCGGCATCCTGCTGGGCAACGGCAACGGCAGCTTCGCGCTCCCACTGACATCCCCGGCCGGCGCCAAGCCGGTTTCGATTGCGTCGGCCGACTTCAACTCGGATGGCGATCTCGATGTAGTCGTCACCAATCCGAATACGATCAAGCTGCTCGTGTTGCTCGGTAACGGTGACGGCACGCTTCAGCCGCCCGTGACTTATGTCAGCGGCGCATCGATGCGTGCGGTTGCCGTCACCGATCTCAACGGCGACAGTAACGTCGATCTTGTCGCTGCCGACGACAGTGGCAATTCCGTGAACGTTCTTCTCGGATCACCCAGTGGAACTTTTCAAGCCGCGGTCCTCCTCAACGTTGACGGTGCGGAAATAATGTTGGCGGATTACACGGCCGACGGCGAAATCGATATCGGACTGAATTCCGGCTCTGTGATCCAAGTCGCGCCCGGCCTCGGCGGGGGCCAGTTTGGCGCGCCGGCAAGCTATTTCGTCGGCAACAACACGGTCGCGGCCGTGACCAGTGATTTCAACGCCGACGGCCTGCCGGATATCGATGTCGTTTATAACGGAAGCACCAATTTCGACGATACCGGCACGGCCTTGCTCGGCGCGGCCGGCGGCGGTTTCGTGTTCGCAACCAACTACGGGTCGCCGACTAGCTCGAAAAACGTTGCGGTACTCGCCGACTACGATGCGGACGGCGAAACGGATGCCGCGATAATCGGGGGAGGCAAGGTGCGCGTCTATCTGGGAAATGGCGATGGCTTATTCGCCGATCCGACCGACTATGCCGTGAACGGCCCGTTTGACCTCGAGCGCGGTGACTTTAACGGCGACGGCTTCACCGATTTGGCGGTTGCAACGAATTGGTTGGCCACCGGGTTCTTGGCGATTCTCATGAACCGAGGCGACGGCACTTTCTTCCCGGTCGTGTACTACGGATCCACTACCGCGAATCTTCACGGCGTTGCCGTCGCCGATTTTGATCATGACGGCGATGACGACGTCGTAACGTGCGGCCAGAATACGTCGTCCATCGACGTGTTCCTGAGTAATGGCGACGGCACCTTCCAACTGCCCGTGACATATGGTTACGTCCCCAACTCGCAGCCGTACGACGTCGTGGTCGCCGACTTCAACAACGACGGCAACATCGACATCTCCACTGCCAACGGCGGCTTCGAAACCACGAGCATCTATCTCGGCGCGGGCGACGGAACGTTTCCCACGAAACTCGATTACCCGGTTGGTCCTGATCCAATTCGGATGCTGACCGCGGACTTCAACACTGACGGAAATGCCGACCTGGCATTCATGGAGAATACCAACACGGGTGGCGTAAGAGTGTTGCTCGGCAACGGCGACGCGACCTTCCAGCCCCTGGTCTTTTACTCCGCGCCGAATTCATGGGGTGGGCACGCGGCCGACTTCAACGGCGATGGCCGTGTCGACATGGCCATCTCAAGCAGCGCGGGAGTGATTAGTGTGTTCTTGGGAAAGGGCGACGGCACATTCGAGCCGCGAATCAAGTACTTCACGGGCGGTGGGCAACAAGACGTGAAGTCGGCCGATTTCAACAACGACGGCAGGTTGGACCTTTTTGCGCCCGACGACGCCAGGTTCTTCGTGGCGTTCGGCCGCCCGAACGCCACGTTTGCGGCGCCCGTGAATCACGCGGCCGGCACGGACCCGAATTCGGTGGCGTCAGGTGACTTTAACAACGACGGCTTCGCTGATCTGGTGATCACGAATAACGCCGTCAACGGCTCGGTCACCGTGCTCATCAGCAAAGGCAACGGCGTTTTCAATCCGCCGCTCACTTTCGTGGTCGGCGCCAACCCCTCCGATGTGACGATCGCGGATTTCAATGGCGACGGTCGGCTCGACCTGGCCGTTTCTAATGAAGGCAGCAACAGCGTCTCCGTGTGGCGGGGTACAGGAACCGGTTTCTTCCGCCGCGTGTTGAGCTTCGCGGCCGGATCGAGTCCTCGGTCCATTGAAAAAGGCGACTTGAACGGCGACGGGAAATTGGACTTGGTCGTGGCCAACTACACGGGCCAGGCGACGGTGCTTATCGGCAACGGCAACGGCACATTCCAAGCTCCGGTCGGCTATAGCGCCGGCGAAGCGCCGAAAACGGTCGTCCTCGCCGACTTCAATCAGGACGGCAAGCTGGATGTAGCGGTGTCGAATGAGGCCACGGGCGGGCGCCTCACCGTGTTGATCGGAAACGGCGATGGCTCACTCCAAGCGCCGCTTAGCTATGTCGTCGGCAGGAACGCAAGGGCGTTGCTCGTCCACGATTTCAACGGCGACGGCTTCCCCGATCTCCTCACCGACACCGATGACGGCTTGTGCATCCTCTACAACGGCGCCGACTGGGCGCCACTGCCAATCGGCGACGGGCCACGGCCGTCCATGCTACCAATTGTCGGCGATACAGTCCTCGATCCAACGCCGGTCGCGACGGCACCGACAATTCGCGATCGCGCCGTAGCCGTGGCAGTAGATGAAGCGACGATCCCGCCACGGCCGAAACTCAGCCCGCGCCGCATCGCCCGTATCGCGCCATCGAAAGCGCAGGGCCTTTTTTTCGACGAAGCTCCTTCGGTGTCAGCCGACGCGTCTCTCGAAGCTTGACGCTCTAGGATGGGAGGAACGAACGATGAATGCGAGTCATAGAAACATTCGCGGCGCGGTGCGGCTGCATCTCGAACCGTTGGAGGAGCGGCGACTCCTCGCGACATGCCATGTTACACGGCTTACCGACATGGGCGTGGGCAAGGGTTTTCGCGGCGACCTGCGCTACTGTATCAACAAGGTGAACGACGAGCCCGGCCCGGACGTAATCGACTTTTCCGTGACGGGGACGATCAACCTTACCGGAGTACTTCCCGACCTGGCATCAGACGTGGATATCCAAGGACCGGGCGCAAGTCTTTTGGTTGTGCGACGGGACACGACTGGTAACTATCGAATCTTCACCGTTGCGGGGGGGACGGTCAGCATTAGAGGTTTGACTGTCACCAACGGGTCCGAGACGGTAGGCGGCGGCATTTACAATCAGGGCACGCTGTTACTCGATGATGTGGCGGTTGCATTTAACTCAGGCAAGGAACAAGGCGGCGGCGTGTACAATGCCGGTCAACTTGAAGTTTACAACAGCCGCATCGATGATAATCGCCTTGATTCGCAAGTCACACCGCCTGCTCACTATTTCGGTGGCGGCGGCGTGTTTAACCTCGGCAACCTGACAGTTGAGCATAGCCAGATCAACGGCAACTATGCATATTCCTACGGCCGCATCGCGGGTGGTGGCTTCCATAATGCCCAAGGCGGGACCGCAACCATTCGCTTCAGCACGATTTCCAATAATGACGGTGAATCCTCGAGCGGCAACTCATTGTCGTACAGCTACGGCGGCGGAATATACACTAGCGGAACGTTGACGGTGGACAGCAGCGCCGTCATCCGCAATAGCGCCATCGATTCACCAAACGGAGGCGGGTGGGCCCTCGCATTGGGTGGTGGCATTTATTCCGCCTGCACCGCGACGTCTACTCAGATTCTTAACAGCACGATCACCGAAAACGACGCCACCAGCAGTGAACACGCAGACTTTAGTGGTGGAGGAGGAATCTATGCGGACTGCCCGAATGTCGTCGTCAAGCACTCGACGATCACAACAAACCTCGCCAAAGCTTCGGAGTACGCGTATGGCGGCGGCATCTACGGCGACCTGTACATGTACAACTCGATCGTCGCACATAACACCGTCACCGATTTTCCAATGTACGGACCTGACTATAGCGGGACCCTGAAAGGTTCCGGGTTCAACATATTCCGCAGCGGTAATGGAGTGAATGGCTTCGCCGAGAGCGACATGCTCGATGTCGAACCGATGCTCGGCTCCCTCGACGATAACGGCGGAACCACGCTGACGGTGGCGTTACTGCCCGGCAGCCCGGCCATCGATGCAGGCATTAATACGTTCGACATCCCCGATTTCGACCAACGCGGCCCCGGTTTTCCACGTGTGGTAAACGGGGCCGTAGATATCGGAGCGTTTGAGGTACAGAGCACCAACTTACCACCGGGAGCGCGCTATTTCCATTCCTCGATTTTGATCACGGCGGATTGGGATTGAAACGGTGACGCTAAAGCGGGCTAGCGATCGCCGCTCGAGATATTGTCAAATCTTGGGTTCCAGGAATCCGGGATCAGGCGGCTTCCTGCAATACTCCGTCGACAAAAATCTTTCCTTGAAGAAGCGGTGCCAGGTGCTCATGGCCATTGAGCCGTCGCCATCGCTTTTGAGCGGCCTGGGCCAACTTGAACATCATCGCTAAGCTCGTTTTCCGCGTACCGCTCCCTTTCGTTCTTCGGTGGCGAAGACGAATCGTCGCGAATGTCGATTCGATCGGATTCGTCGTTCGCAGATGTTTCCAGTGCTCCGCCGGGAAGTCGTAGAAGGCCAACAACACCTCACGGTCCTTCCGCAAGCATTCCCAGGCTTCTTCGTACTTCGCCTGATATTTGGCGAGGAACTTGTCGAACGCTTGGTTGGCCGCTTCCCGCGTCTCCGCCAACCAGATTTCATGGAGATCAGCCTTGGCTCGGGGCTGCACACTCCGGGGCATCTTGTTGAGAACATTGGCCGTCTTGTGCACCCAGCAACGTTGTTCCCGTGTCTCCGGATATACCTTGCGAAGGGCCGCCCAGAATCCCAAGGCGCCATCACCCGTCGCCAACTGCGGGGTCAGCGTTAACCCACGTTGCTTCAGATCGACGAGCAGCTCATACCAACTCTGCTCGCTCTCGCGATAGCCATCCATGACCGCGATCAGTTCTTTGTGACCGTCCGCAGTCGCGCCCATGAGCACCAGCATGCACTGCCGCTTTTTTTCCGTGTCTTCGAGGCGCACGTTGACGTAGATGCCATCGGCCCAAATGTAGACGTACGATTTGCCGCTGAGGTCACGCCGATTCCATTCGTCGTACTCCGTGGTCCACTGTTCCTTGAGACGAACGATCACATTCGGACTCAGCCCCTTGGCAGATTCGCCCAACAGCGACTGGAGCACCTCCGAAAAATCTCCCGTGGAAATCCCTTTGAGGTAAAGCCAGGGAATGAACTCCTCGATCGCTTTGCTGCGCCGAAGGTACGGAGGCAACAGTGCCGAGCTGAACTGCACCCGCTCGTCCCGGTTCGGCGAGTTGTCCCGCACGCGTGGCTGCTGAATCTCCAACACGCCGGCGCCGGTCACGATCTTGCGCGTCGGCTTGCGACCGTTGCCAACGACCAGGCGATTACCTCTGCCATCGCGCCGCCCATGGTGCTCCTGGAGAAACTCCTGGACCTCGGCCTCAATGGCCTTTTGGAGCATCTGCTGAGCGCCGTGGTGGACCACCTCATCGAGAAGCCGGCGCCCTTCGAATCGCTCGCGGAAGTGGGCCACTTCCAGATCCACGGAACCAACCTCTGGTTTTTCAATACTGAATGCCGTAGTCTCGTTCATGGCGTATCCTCGTTGGGTCAGCTGATGAAGTAAATCCAAATCACCAGCAGGATACGCCGCCTTTTCCCTCTCAACTAGAACCCATCATTCGAGAATATCTCTCGCCGCTCAGAAAGGAAGCACACCTATGACTCGCGTTCGCAGCAGACGATTGGCTTTGGAAGCCTTAGAACGGCGGGGCCTGCCGAGCTTCGTCACCGCGCCCGCCTTCCCCATCGGGCTATCGCCTTCCGCGCTGGCGGCGGCCGACGTGAATGGCGACGGGCTCAGCGATCTAATCGTGACCCACAAGTCCAAACCGGGTGCAGTAAGCGTACTGCTGAATACAGGCGGCGCCTACTCAGCCCCGAAGGGTTTTTTGACGGGTGGCAACGATCCAACTTCGCTCGCGCTCGGTGATTTCACCGGCGACGGTAAAGTCGATGTCGTCGTGGCCAACTCCGGCACCAACAATGTTAGCTTGTTGCGGGGATCCGGGACCGGTGTGTTCCGACGTCCCGTCAGCTTCGCAGCCGGCCTAGGCACGAGTGCCGTAACTGGAGCAGATCTTGACGGCGACGGCGATTTGGATGTCGCCACGGCAGACGATTACGGGACCATCAGCATCCTTTTGAACCAAGGTTCCGGCCAATTACAACTGTCAGGCAGCCTACCGGTCGGCGCCGGTCCGGAATTCATAACGGCTGCGGATTTCAACGATGACGGTCACCCCGATCTGGTCGTAGCCAATACCTTTTTCAAGCATGTGACGGTGTCGTTGAATAACGGCAACGGCACGTTTGGCGCTCCGACTTCTTTTGCAACCAATGGATACGCGTCGGCCTTGCAAATCGGAGACTTCAACAACGACGCGATTCCCGACTTCGCCGTACCCAACGAAGACACCGCCACACTGAGCACCTTGTTAGGCAATGGCGATGGCACGTTTCAGCCGGCGCTCACCACGCTCGTTGACGAGGAACCCGTTTGCATCGCGATGAGCGACTTCAACGCTGACGGCAACCAAGATGTGACGGTCAGTAATTTCGATTGGACCTATCCCGGCACTATGGGGTTGTTGCTGGGTAACGGCGACGGAACTTTCCGAATCGGTGAAGCCTACGTGGTCGGTCAGAGACCGGCGGCGGCGACGACTGCTGACGTTGACGGCGATGGCAAGGAAGACGTAGTTACTGCCAACTCCGGTGATAACACCGTAACCGTCCTGCGTACGCTAACCGCCGGTGCCTTCGCCGCCATCGCGTCCACCGCCGTGGTTGAGGCGCCGGAAGACGTCGCCGCCGCTGATATGGACGGCGACGGCGACAGCGACCTGATTGTGTCCGACCGCTCAAACGACCTGTTATACGTCTTCATCGCACAAGCCGGCGGCATTCTCATGTCCCCCGTATCATACGCGCCGGGAAACAGTCCAACCGATTTGCAAGTGGCGGATTTTGATGGCGATGCCGTCCTCGACGTAGTGATTGCGAACACGGAGATAGCGAAAGTCAGCCTATTCTTAGGCAACGGCGACGGCACGTTGAGACCAAGGACCGAATTCAGCGTGGGCAACTGGCCCAACGCGATCGCGGTGGCTGATTTTAACGGCGACGGTAGCCTGGATGTGGCCACGTCAAACAGTGACAGTGACGACGTGAGCGTGCTGTTGGGCAACGGGAATGGCACGTTCAAGCCTCAAGTGAGATATCCGACGGAAAATAATCCGAATAGCGTTTTGGCACAGGACGCCAACGGCGATGGCTTCTTGGATGTTGTGACTAGCCATTATACTTTTTCGACATTCCATGTGCTGTGGGGAGGCGGCGATGGCACATTCGGTAACATGCCGAGTGTTTATAATGCCGGCCCTTCACCGCGCTCCATGATGGCTTCGGACCTCAATCGGGATGGCAACATTGATTTTGTCGTCGCCAATTGGATGACGTCCGGCACGATCAGTATTGTTCTGGGCATCGGAAACGGCCAATACCAACAGCCCGTCAGTTACGCCGCCGGCAAAGATCCGCTTGAAATCACCGTCGCCGACTTCAATTTGGACGGCGCCGTAGATCTAGCCGTTGCCGGTGCATCGGGGACTATCGTGTTCCTCGGAAAGGGCGACGGGACGTTCCAGGCAGGAATAACGTATCAACCCGACAGCGACGACCTGGCAATCGCTGATTTCAACGGTGATGCGTTCCCCGATGTCGTGGCCACGAGTAACTACAGCGGCGCCTACATTGGCAAGATCGCAATTATGCTAAATGCCGCCGACTGGCCGCCGCTGCCGATCGACGACGGGCCGCGGCCGTCCACGCCACCCCTTGTCGGCGATACAGTCCTCAATCCAACGCGGCTCGAGACGACACCGACAGTTCACCACCGCGCCGTAGGCGTGCACGAAGCAGTGATTACGCCCCGAACGACTTACGCATCGCGCCATATTGCCCGCATCGCGCATCCTGAAACGATTGATCGGGCGTTGGATTTGTTTTCGACGGAGTTGACCTAATTGGCTTAGCCGCCGCTCGCAGAACGGCGACTAAGCATCAACCTAAATGGAGGACTTTCAGGTGACTCGCAGCATTTCTCGACTCGCGAAAGTGTTCCGGACACAGCGGCTATTCTTGGAAGCATTGGAACGTCGCGACGTGCCGAGTTTCTTCGGCGCAACATCACATACGGCCGGGGTTGAGGCCCGTGCGGTGGCTGTCGCCGATTTCGATACCGATGGTGCGCCGGACCTTGCCATCGCCAACTTCGTTGGAAGTACGGTGAGCATTCTATTGGGTGACGGCAACGGTTCGTTTACTCCGAAGACCGACTACAGCGCCGGGACCGATCCCAACAGCATCGCCATTGCCGATTTCAACGGCGACGCGAAACTCGATCTCGCGGTGACGAACGAAGGCTCGGATCTTGTTCGCGTCCTACTGGGCAACGGTGACGGTTCGTTTTCGCTCGCGGTCAGTTATGGCTCAGGCGACACGCCTCGCGCGGTAGCGACAGCCGATCTAGACGGCGACACGATTACGGACTTAGTGACGGTCAATCGCTTCAGCGATTCGATCAGTGTGTTCCTCGGCCGTGGAGACGGCACTTTCAAACCGCGGACGGATTACGCCGCCGGCACTTTTCCGGATGCCGTGGCGGTGGATGATTGGAACGAGGATGGCATCGCCGATCTGGTCGTGGGGAATTATGCGTCGCAAGTAAACGTTCTGATCGGCACCGGTGGTGGTGCGTTCGCAAGTCCCGTGAGCTACGCGACGTCGTCGGCTGTCTCGTCGGTCGCATCGGGGGATTTCGACAACGACGGCAACCTGGACCTTGTGGCTGCCAACGTATTTCAACCATCGCTTGTCAGTCTGTTCCGCGGCACGGGCACGGGCACGTTTCAACCGGCCACCCACTTTATCGCGGGGAGTAATGCGGCTACCATCGCGGCTGACGACTTCGACAACGACGGCAACCTGGATTTCATGGTGGCGAATGAGAACAAACAAAGCGTGACCGTTCGACTCGGCAACGGCGACGGCACATTCCAGCCTGCGGTAAGTTATGTCGCCGGCAGTTCGCCTCGCGGCCTGGCCCTGGCCGACTTTAATGCGGACGGCGCGTTGGACGTCGCCGTCGCGGACAACTACGCCGGGTCGGCAAACATCATGCTGGGCTTAGGCGACGGTACATTCCGCGCCGCTCACTCATATGTCTCCGGTCACAGTCTGGCCGGGATGCTGTTCGACGACTACACAGCGGATGGATTGAAGGATCTCGTCATCGGTCGGCTGAACGACGTACAGGTCCTTCCAGGAGAGATAGCCGGTGGCTTCGGGGCGCCGACAAATTACGTGACTCGGGGTTTTGGCACATCGCTAGCTGGCGGCGATCTTAGCGGGGACGGCCGACCGGACGTGGCCACCGTTCACGACGTGCCCGATGGGCTCGGCACTGTATTGTTAGGCGGTGGCTCCGGCCTGCTGACCTCCAAAAGTTATGATCCGGATGTCGGCAATATTGCTTCACCGATCGTGGCCGACTTCAATCAAGACGGAATCGCGGACGTCGCGGTTGCGGGTGCCAACAACGCGGCCGTCTATTTTGGGGTCGGTAATGGAACGCTTGCGGCGCCCGCCATCTACAACACGGGCGGGCGTGAACTCGCTTCCGGCGATTTCAATGGGGACGATTATCCGGATATTGTTGCAGGCAACGGGTTCGGCGCCGTGAGCGTTTTGCTGAACGCCGGCGACGGCACCTTCTTGCCCAGAGTTACCTTTGCCGCAGCGACTGGGACCGGCCACGTGACCACCGGAGATTGGAACGGCGACGGCAACGTCGACATTGCGGCCGCTTGCAGCTCCGGCTTCATGAGTGTGCTCTTGGGCAATGGCGATGGGACATTCATGCCTTTCGTGGCTTACGCGGCTGATGCCGGGGCCTTTCAGGCTACCTCGGCGGACTTCAACGGCGACGGCAGCCCGGATGTCGCCACCGGAAACCACTCGGCTAATTCGGTGAGTGTGTTTCTAAGTAATGGGGACGGCACCTTCCAGGCGCAGACCAGCTATCCCGCTGGGACCAATCCACAGTCAATCACGGCTGGCGATCTCAATGAAGATGGATTCCCGGACTTGGCGATGGCCAGCTCCAGCGGCGATCCGGAAAACGTGGTGCTCTTGATCAATAACGGCGACGGCACCTTTCAGGCGGCAATCTTCATTCCTCAATTCGATGACGTGCGAAACGTGGTCATCGGCGATTTCGATCATGATGGTCATGCTGATCTGGCGGCAGTGGATTTGGGATCCGGGAACTCCGTTCCGGTTACGATAAAGGTCTTCCGCGGCAACGGCGACGCGACTTATATGCCACCCCAAAAGTACATGATTCCAGGCGAGCCGCTTTGGCAGCTCACAACGGCGGACCTCAACAACGACAGTTTTCTCGACCTGGTGCTATCCGACCTTAATCCGAACCAAATCCATGTGGTTTTGAACACCGGCGGGGTCTTTGCGACCCATATCGCATTCGCGGGCGGCGCCTCGCAATCCTCCGTTGCCGGCGCGGACTTCAACGCGGACGGCATCCTAGACCTTGCGGTCACGAACAACCAAGCTGCGGGTACTACGAGCATCCTGCTCGGCAACGGCAACGGCACCTTCGCAGCGCCGGTCGTCAAGGCGGTCGGCGCCAATCCCGTCGATATCGTGATCGGGCATTTCAACGGCGACGCCAACCTTGACTTCGCCGTCGCCAACAAAGGCAGCGGCACTATCACCGTGTGGCGCGGCAACGGCGCTGGCCAATTCCGCCGACCGCTGACAGTCGCCGTCGCCCCGAATCTATTGTCCATCACTGCGGCCGACATGAACGGCGATGGCCGCCTTGACCTGATCGTCACTTCGGGGGATGCGTCGACCGGCAACGTCCACGTCCTGCTCGCCAAGACCAACTTCACATTCGAGGCGCCGCAAACCATCGCAGTCGGCGCCAGTCCATCCGCGGTTGTCACCGGTGATTTCAACAACGACGGCACTCCCGACATGGCCGTGGTCAACAACGTCATCGCAGGCAAGATTCAAGTCTTGATCGGCAACGGCGACGGCACCCTGCAATCGCCGCTGACTTACGTTTCCGGTTTCAACCCGGCGGCCATCCTTGTTTCCGATTTCAACAGCGATGGCTGGCTCGACATCGCGGCCGGCAGCCGGGAAGGCGTGACGGTGCTACTCAACGCCGCCGACTGGCCCCCGCTGCCGATCGGCGACGGGCCGGGGGCGTTTGAGCCGCCGGACGTCGGCGACATCGCCTCGAACCCGCAGCCGACCCGTACCGAAGGGCAAACTTTCAAGCGCGCAATGTCCGCATCTGCGGATATCCCGGCCATTCCGCCCCGCCTGAAGATTGCCCCTCGCCACATCGGCCGTGTTGCACTGGTTGCAACGACTGACCCTGCGTTTGATTGGTTTGCGACAGAGTTGGAGTAACGGACCATTGCGATTGACTCGAGATTTGTTTAGCCGCCGCTCTCAGAGCGGCGCGGACGGCAACGTCACTTCCACGCTGCTCCGAGACGGGTGAAGGAGGAGTGAACCCATGAGTCGGCTCGTGAACAAGAATTGGCAACGACCCTTGATTCTGGAACCGCTCGAACGCCGCGATCTATTGAGTTTCTTCGCGCCGCTGCTGGTGCCGACGGGCGATGAACCCAGATCGATTGCCATGGCTGATTTCAACAGCGACGGCAATGTGGACATCGTGACCGCTAACGACAAGATGTACAGCCCCGCAGACACCATAAGCATCCTTTTGGGCCAGGGCGGTGGCGTATTTCAGTCGGCAACAAACTATCCCGTCGGAGGCGATCCACAGTCGGTCGGTGTGGCGGATATGAACGGCGACGGCCGGCTTGATGTGGTTGCGACCCTCTATCAACACGGTGAAGTATCCATCAATCTCGGCAACGGCGACGGGACATTCCAGACTGTGGTAAAGATTGGAGCTGGTTTCCATTCGGCGGGACTGGCGCTCGATGACTTCGATGCGGATGGAGACATTGATCTGGCCGTAACCAATGATGCCTTCAATGGCGGCCTGGTGGTGCTCCTTAATAACGGCGACGGTACGTTTCACTTTACCGGCTACGCCGTTTCCTCCAGTCCCATCGCTGTCGCTGCCGCGGACTTTAATTCGGATGGTATCCCGGACCTCGCCGTTGGCGGTGCGTTGCAGATCATGATCGGTAACGGCGACGGTTCGTTTCAGCCACCCACTTGGATCGGAAACGGCTTCGGATCTCTGGTTGTCACCGAACTTCACGGGGATGGCCATTTCGACATCGTCTTGACGAACAACAACAGCGACACGATCGACGTTTTGCGCGGTAACGGCGACGGCACGTTCTTGCCACCGAAGACATACCCGGCGGGCACCAAGCCGAATTCCATCACCGGCGCGGACATGGATGGCGACGGGGATGTCGACATCATCGTCGGCAACACGGCGAGCACGATTACGGTGTTGCGAAATCAACTCGGTTCTTTGCGCCGCCGCGTCAGCTATTCCGTTGGTGACATCCCAGTCGCCGTCGCCGTGGCAGATGTTAACGGCGATGGTCTTCCGGATGTCGCTACATCGAATCGTGCGAGCGACTCGGCAACAATCCTTCTCGGTACCGGCGGCGGTGCTCTAAGCGCGCTCCCCATTTATTCCATGCCCACCGGGGGCGACGCCAATGGCATTACCGCGCACGACGTTGATGTCGATGGCATTTTGGACCTGACCGTGCTCTACTCCGTCGACATCATCCTCAGCTCGTTGTGGACGTCGCACATCCTGACTTTCAACGGGCTCGGGAACGGCGCCTTTTCCGCCGGCACCAGCATACAGTCCGAAGGTGGCGGCGACGTCATCGTGCACGACTTGAATAACGATGGATTCCAAGATTATGCCGTCGGACGTTACTACGCCACGATCCATCTCGGCGGCCCCTCGGGATACTTTCAAGCGCCGCTTTATAACGCAGGGCCGAAACCGGACGATGTCGCTCTGGGCGACTTCAACCAGGACGGAATCCTGGATATGGTCGTGCCCAACAACGTCGGAGGCGCCGCGAACGTCAGCATATTATTGGGGAACGGCGACGGCTCCTTCCGTCCGCCGAGCACTGTGGCTGTGGTGACGACGCCCAGTGCGGTTGCGGTTGCCGACTTGAATGGCGATGGGTTCCTCGATGTAGCGGCCGCCGGCTCGACTGCCAGCGTTCTGCTCGGGAACGGCGACGGTTCTTTCGAACCGGCGGTCGGCTATAACAGCGGCGGCACCGGCGTGGGAATTGTCGCCGACGACTACAACGGTGATGGCAAACTCGATCTGGGGCTGGCCACGAGTAATGGAATTCGCGTGTTACTGAACCTGGGCGCCGGCACGTTTGGTATGTCGATTAACACCTCGATTTACCAGCCACTGGCGCTAGCCGGCGGCGATTTCAACAGCGATGGCAAAGCAGATCTCGTTGCCAACGGGGGGACCTATCCCAATTACGGACTGCATTTATTCTTGGGTAACGGCAATGGGACATTCAGTGCCGCCACGCTGGTAGCAGTCGGCGCTCCGAGACCGGATGTCGATGTCGCAGACGTCAACAATGACGGATTTCAGGACATTGTCAGCATCGCGTGCCCGTTACTGTGCGTACGTCTCGGAAACGGAGACGGGACGTTCGTAGCCGCGCCCGACGTGTACGCTGAGCCGGCTAGCCTGGCGATCGATGACCTGAACGAGGACGGAATACTCGATCTCGTAACGGTCTTAGAATCGATAACCGCGGTTCGATTCGGGAATGGCGATGGAACTTTTGGGATTCCGTCTCGCTATGTTTTGGGCTCGGCGATTTCGTCCGTTGCCGTCGCGGACTTCAATGGTGATCTCTTTCGCGACATTGTGGGTGTCGGCAACATTGGCGCCCATGTTTTGCTCAATGAGCAGGACGGCTCTTTCCCCGGACCGGCCGTCTATGAAGGTGGATTGACAGCCGGCGGCGATTTCAACAGCGATGGTTTGTTTGACTTGGCATCGAGCAGTCCTCAAACGAATCCACCGACAGTCGAAGTGCTCCTCGCCTCAGGTGGCGGCGGTGTTTATCCTTCCGTGCAAGGGTATGCAGTCGGCAAACTACCGCTCTATGTGGCCGTCACCGATGTAAGTAATGACGGCATTCTGGACATCGTGTCTGCCAATTATGATGGTGGAACGATCAGCGTTCTTCTCGGCAACGGCGACGGCACGTTCCAATCGTCGACGGCATTTCCAGCGGGGACGAAACCGGAATTCCTCGCAACCGGCGACTTCAACGCCGACGGCAACACCGACGTAACGGTAACGAATGACGTCAGTCCAGGCACCGTGCGATTGCTGCTTGGCAACGGCGACGGCACTTTTCAGGTCCCAATTGTCATCACCACCGGTACGGGTACTGTAGCGGGAATCGTAACGGCGGATTTTAACGGCGACGGAAAGTTCGACTTCGCCGTTGTAGCGCCGAGCGCCGTAAGCATCATTTTGGGTAATGGGGACGCGACGTTCAAAGCGCCGCTCGTGTATGCGGTGTTGGCGAAAGGACTCGACTTGACCGTCGGCGACTTCAACGGCGACGGTTTCGTCGACATCGCAGCCGTCAACGAAATTAGCATGGCGATCCTATTTAACGCCGCCGACTGGCCGCCGCTGCCGATCAGCGACGGGCCGGGGGCGGACGTCCGAATGCTCGCCGCATCGGCATTTACGAAGCCAGACAAATCGACAACGCACACGGTCGAATCGAATCCTCGAATTCACCGGTTGGCAACCGTTGACGACACGGCGAAACCCGGAGCCCACGCTCACCGCATACGTCCCGCCGTGCGATACGCAATTGCCGCCGGACACGATCCGCTTGGTGATGTACTTTCGATTGAAATGACATAGTCCCAAGACGCTTTGCTAGGAGGAGAGGTTGTCATGAGTCGCAAAACTCTCAGACTAACCGCTATCGCCGGTTGACCCTGGAAGCCCTCGAACGCCGGGATGTGCCGAGCTTCGCCGCGCCGCAGGCGATCTTGGTGGGTGCGTCGCCATCAGACGTCGTGAGCGACGATTTCAACGGCGATGGGCTCTACGACATCGTCGTGACCAATCAAACCAAGCCGGGCTCCATCAGCATTATGCTGAACGCCGGCAACGGCACGTTCGGAGCACCGAAGAGCTTTCCAACCGGCGGCAATAACCCGACGTCATTGGTCGCGGTCGACGTTAGCGGCGATGGCCGGCTCGATCTGGTGGTGACGAACGATAATTACTCAGGGCCCAACGATGAGATCGCCGTGCTCCGTGGATCGGCCACCGGGTTGTTTCGTCGACCAATGACTTTCGAGGCCGGAGCGAATCCCACTTCCGTAGGGTATTCAGACTTCAACGTCGATGGAATCATTGATTTAGTCGTGGCCAACTACGACCTCGGAAATGTTACCGTTCTCACCGGTCTGGGCGGCGGCGCCTTCCAAAATACGGTCAGCTACGACATGGGCACAAAAATGCGGGCGGTATCGACCGGCGATTTCAACAGCGACGGCCTCTACGACATCGTCACCGTAGGCAACTTCAGTTCCGCACCCAAGACGGCCATCCTTTTGAGTAATGGCGACGGCACGTTCTGGTTCGGCGCAGTACAACGAAGGAACCCCGAACGATGTTTCCGTCGCCGACTACAACGCTGACTTCAACCCCGACCTGGCAGTTGCCAATACTGATGGAACAGTGATCGTGCGCTTGGGCAATGGCGACGGCACATTCCAAATCGCAGGAGTGTATTCCGCCGGAACCAGTGTGCACTTGATAGACACGGAGGACCTCGATCAAGATGGTAAACTCGACTTTATTGCGTTGGGTCCAGAGCAATTCCACCTGAACCTGGGATACGGGGACGGGTCGTTCCAGACCGCGGGGCCGTACATTGCCGGCACCGGCGTCAGCGGCGCGGCGATTCGCGATTACACCGGCGACGGAGTGCCGGACATCGCCATCGCCAACAATGTGACCACCGGCGGGACTGTGACGTTTCAGATCGGGCTTGGCGGAGGGGTGTTCACTGAATGGCTGATTTCCGCCGCTCCCAAACACCCTTGGGGGATCGCTCCATCGGACCTCAACGGAGATGGTGAAGTCGATTTGATATTGTCGGAAGGCAACAACGGTGGCCCCGGGTATCTGACGGTAATGCTTGGCGTGGGAAATGCGACCTTCGAGAAATCGCGGTCCTACCTCATCGGGAGTGGTACACGAGGATTCACATCAGGAGATTTCAACGGTGACGGGGCCCTCGATGTTGCGGTCGGATTAAACTTCGAGGAGACGGTACGCGTCGCCCTCGGCAACGGTGACGGGACGTTCAAGCCTTTCGTCAGCTATCCTTCCGGTGGTAACACGATTTTCGCTATCGCCACCGCTGATGTTGATAGCGATGGCGACTTGGATTTTGTCATCGCCGATAGCGTCGGCGATTCGGTGCAAATTCTGCTGGGAATTGGCGACGGGACGTTTGGTTCGGGTCTCACGTTCGACACGGGCAACGAGCCCCGCAGTGTGGGGATCGGGGACTTCGACGCCGACGGCAAACCAGACCTCGCCACCGGGAACAAGGTTGCCGGCACGATAAGTATTCTCCTGGGGAACGGTAACGGCACGTTTCAGCCGGCGGCCGGCTTCGCAGCCGGATCGTCTCTCTACGATTTGGTGACGGAAGACTTTGATGGAGACGGTGACCTCGATCTGGCCGTTACAAGCGATTCTAACGTCGGTAGTGTTCGCGTACTCTCCGGTAATGGCGACGGGACTTTTTCCGCGCCGACTAGCTACGCGGTCGGCAATACATCTCGGACGATCACGGCCGGCGACGTCAGTGGCGATGGCAACGTGGATTTGATCGTGGGCAATCATTGGGGCGGCACCGTGAGCCTCTTGATAGGAAACGGCGATGGCACGTTTAAGAATGATTGTCAGTTCTCCGTGGGTGATTTCCCCTATCCAGGCAGTTCTTTCGTTCAGGCACCAGTGGCACTCGCGGATATCGGCTGGCTGGATGTCGTGGCCGCGCTAGAGAATGGTGTCGCTGTCGTGCTCAACGACGGCATCTGGCCGCCGATGCCGCTTGAGGATGAGCCGGATGGAATACGGAGATCAGCCGTAAAACTAATTCGCACTTCGCCACCCGATGTCGCGAAATCCGATCCCGCGGCCACGCCCAAACGAATCCTTCCGCCAGGACGTGCCGCGGCGATCAAGCGGCTGCACTTGGTTCTTGACCCGTTCGCGATGGAATTCGGCTCTAGACCGTCAGAAAACTAGAGCCCGGTGGTACAGACATTTCTGTCTGTGCGGCCACAGACAGAAATGTCTTGTGCCACCTGACACGGAAAACCTGGCTGTCAGCAAACCCCACCACGCTGATTTTCATTGCGTCGTCGCTCCAACCATTTTGGCAATTTCCGCCGTGAATGGCACAGCGGCACCCGGGGGGGGCGGCTCCGGAACCAGCCACTCTGCAAGTTTGGAAACCAGATCCGCCATGCCTTCGCCGGTCTGTGCCGACACTCGGAGCGCCGATGCCTGTTCAACGTCCCAAACGGCCGGCAAGTCAATCTTGTTCAACACGAGGCGCACATTCTTCAGGTCCGTTGGCGGAAAGACGGGCGCTGTCGCTGCATCAAGTATCCATAAACACAACTCAGCCGACTGCCCGGCCGTCCGAGCAAGCTTGATCCCCTCGGCTTCAAGCACCTCGCTGCTTTCCCTGAAGCCCGCGGTGTCGGAAAGTTCGATCGGCCAACCGTCGACGGCGATGAGCGTCGTGACTACATCGCGCGTTGTGCCAGGTGTGGCTGACACGATAGTGCGCTGGTATCCCGCCAGGGCGTTTACCAGGCTACTCTTGCCGACGTTCGGCGCGCCCATCACGGCCACCCGCCACGGCGTCGTGAGATGCAAACCGACGGGCGCGTAGCGGCGAAGTTCTTCACGCAATCGGCTGCCTCCCTCGGCATTGCCGGCCGCTTCTGCCGCTTCAATCGCGGCAAACGCTCGGCGGAGGGCGCCGTGGCACTGATCGAGCAAGATGCCCGCCGTTCGGAGGGTCAACGCTTCGGCCAAGGCCGTCCTTGCCGACACTTCCAGCGGATCATCGGTGAAACGGCGTTCCAGTTCCTGCCAGGAACAACGCTGCACGCCCTGTGCATCCAGTAGCTCCAACAGCCAGCGCACAACCTCCGCGCCGCCGTGACAGTGAATCTCCACGCGCGGGGTCGGCTTCAGGCGTGGCACGGAGAGCACGACTTCGTCCATGAGGACGCCTTGAGTAGTTTCGCCGAAACGACCAAGCCAAATGTGATCGGCAGTTGGCGTTGCCGGCGGCCAGGAGCTCGACTTAGATTTTGGCCGAAAAAGCCGAGCAGCCACTTCCCAGGCGCGCGGACCGCACACGGCGACGGTCGCGATCGCGCCGGTCCCGGCAGGTGTCAGTTGAGCCGCATACGTGTGCGCCGCCGTCACGGGTGGCCCTCGGCGGCAATGCGAATTCCTTCCAGTGTCATCGTGGGCCAAAGCATGAAGTCATTGGGTAGCGCGGGATGGAGGAACTCGGCGTCGCCCCCGGTAATGAAACGCGCCGGTTTGCTCATGACGCTTGCTTCCAGCCGGGCGGATATCTCGTTGATTCCGCCGATCACCGCCCAGAACACGCCGGCTTCCATCGCCGCCGGAGTCGAAGTGGCCGGGAGTTTCGGACTGGGTTCTTTGACGTCGATGTGCGGCAGCAGAGCGGTGAAGTTATGGAGCGATTCGACCATGAGGCGGATACCCGGAAAAATCGAACCGCCGGAATAAATACCTGTCTCCGTAAGCCAATCGATGGTTACGGCAGAACCGGCGTCCACGATGATGGCGGGCTTGCCAACAGCACGTTGCTTGGCCGCGACGGCGTCCATGAGCCGATCAATGCCGACGCGGTCCGGAAACTCCAGGTCGACCTCGAGTGGAAGCTGGTTCGCGGCGTTAAGCTGGAGGACGGCGTCGCCGCGCTTCCGTATCCATTCGATGAATCGATCCCGACGCTCCGGGTGGACGCCGCAGACGGCCCACCTGAGCGGGCCTTCCATTTTCCACGTTTCCAGTTGTCGTCCCCAAACTTCGGATTCGTCCGGCGGGAGCGAAACGCCTTCTGTGACGTGAGTGTCCGCACACCGGCCCCATTTGATTCGGCTATTGCCGACATCGACCACGAGGTGCGGTTTCATGCGCGGGTCTCATCAAGCATGTGGTTTTGGGATGCTCGTAACTGTCGACTGACCGCGCCGACCAGCTCCGCCAGTCCGCGGCCCGTTGCCGAGGACACCGCCAGCACGTCACGCCCGAGGTCTTTCTCCAGCCGCTCGCGCACCTCCGCGCTGCCCGTCAATTCGGCTTTGCTCACGGCGACGATCTCCGGCTTTTGCTCAAGTCCGTGACGATGAAGTGTCAACTCTTGTCGTATCGCATGGTAGTTTTTCACCGGATCGCTGCCGTCCAGCGGCAACGGCTCAACAAGATGCACCAGAACACGAGTGCGTTCGACGTGACGGAGGAACTCGTGGCCCAGGCCGATGCCTTCGTGAGCACCTTCGATGAGTCCGGGTAGATCGGCGAGCACAAACGCCCGCTCTTCGCCGATCGTGACCAAGCCAAGATTCGGGTGTTTGGTGGTGAACGGGTAATCCGCGACTTCCGGTCGGGCGTGCGAGAGGCGGCTCAAGAGCGTCGACTTGCCGGCGTTCGGCAACCCGATCAGCCCGGCGTCGGCAATGACCTTGAGTTCGAGAACGATCCAGCGTTCCTCACCCGAAGTTCCGGGCTGGGTTTCACGTGGCGCACGATTTGTCGCTGTTGCAAATGCGCGATTTCCGCGCCCGCCGCGGCCGCCGTGGGCAATCGTTACTTCGTCATCCGGATGGACGAGGTCGCGAAGCACATGGCCCCGATCCCGATCCAGAACCAAAGTGCCTGGGGGCACAGGAATGAATAGATCTCGGCCCTTTCGACCATGGCAGTTGTCCGATCGCCCGCTGCCACCCTTCGGTGCACGCCAATGCTTGCGATTAACTACGTCGGCAAGACTATCCGTGCCGGCCACCGCCCGAATGACGACGCTGCCGCCGTCGCCGCCGTCGCCGCCGTCGGGACCGCCTTTCGGTACATACTTCTCGCGCCGAAAGCTACAGCAGCCCGCGCCGCCATCGCCGCCTTTGACATACAGGGTTACACGGTCGACAAACATTTCAAGCAGTTGTCAGTTGCCAGTTGTCAGTTGTCAGTTGCTGGGACACTTCTCCAATGATATTGGATGCAGGTGCCTAGCCGCTATGGATTGCAGTTACGAGACTACGAATTCTGACAACTGACAACTGCTAGTAGGCATTTCGATGGAACAGCCCGTGAAAAAGCGTCATCCACAGGATGCGGATGTCGAGCCAGGGGTTCCAATGGGTGATGTAGTAGAGATCGTACTGCACCCGTTTGCGAAGCGATGTGTTGCCGCGCCAACCGTGGACCTGGGCCCATCCGGTGATGCCGGCCTTGACGGAGTGGCGGGCCATGTAGTTCGGGATGGTGTTCCGAAAACGCTGAATGAAAACGGGACGTTCCGGACGGGGCCCCACCAGGCTCATGTCGCCTTTGAGTACGTTGATGAGTTGCGGCAGCTCGTCTAAGCTGGTGGCGCGCAGAAACGCGCCCAAACGGGTGCGGCGCGGGTCGTCCTTCTGTGCCCACACGGCCCCGCTTTGCTCTTCCGCGTCGACGCGCATGCTGCGGAACTTCAGCATGTTGAATGCCTCGCCGTTCAGTCCACATCGCTCCTGCCCGTAGAAAATCGGCCCCGGGCTGGTGAGCTTAATGAGGATGGCCAGCAGTGCCATGAGCGGCACCAGCACAATGAGAAGGAGAAATGACACCGTCACGTCAACGACGCGTTTGACGAGCATGTTCAGTCCGAAGTGCGGACTCTCGCGCAACCCGATCACCGGCAAACCGTCCAAGCTCGTCGTGGTCAACGAAAGTCCGGAAAGAGTCGGCACGTCGGTGACCAGCCGCACCTCAACCATGCTCTGCGAAAGAATGTTGAAAACACGACGAGCGTCGTGGTAACGGCTCATGGGCAACGCGATGAAAACATGTCCAACCTGGTACTTCTGAATCAACACAGGTAAATCGGCGCTGGTGCCGAGCGTATTCAGATCGTCGGTCCATCGGCTTGGGTGATCTTCGATGTAGCCGATGTTTCGTATGCCGAGCCAGCTAAGGCGGTGTAGGGCCCGGGCCGTCTGGCGCGCGACCCGGCCCGTGCCGACAATGATCGAGCGCGTCTGGTTGTAGCCACGGCTTCGTAGCTCGCGCAGTGCCATCCAACTTAGCCGTCGCACCGTTAGAATGCCGACCGCCGATGCGATGGTAAAGATGGCCATCGTGACCCGTGATTCGTAAGGATCCTGCCGCAGAAACGTCGTCGCCATGACGAGCAAGACCATCAAACCCGTGCCCTGAATGGCGCCGAGAAGTTCTTCACGAAATCGGCGGAACCGGTTTAGTTTGTATTGCCCGGTCCAGCGGTAAGCGAGCGCGGCACAGAGTAACGTGACGGGAAGATTACGCAAGCATAAAGCAACGTCCGGGGTGTCTTTGAGAACGGGGAACCAACCGGAATCGAAGCGCAAATAATAGGAACCAACCCAGGCGACGGCCGTCACCGCCAGGTCCCAAACCAGGAACCACGCGCTCAAGAGCTGGCTGGTGCGTCGGATCATTGCTCGCCCATCCGTGGGCCGGGTTACTTATCTGGTGATCGGCACCGGCTTTTAGCACGGAAGGAACTAACCTGTCAAGTCGGACCGGTTACTACCGCAACGGTGTGAGTGTTACTTCAACACCCATCTGCCGTCGGCCACGCAGCACTTGCACGACGATCTTTTCGCCGTATTGACGGCCCTCAAGGATGGCGGAAATGTCGCTCGGAGATTTCACCGGCTTGTCGTCGATGCTAAGAATCACGTCGCCGAGAAGAACGGTGCCGCGGCTGCTATCACGTCGAGTCGGACGTAGACCTGCCTCGGCTGCCGGGCTTCGTGGTTCCACCCGGAGGATGAGGGCGCCTCCGTCAATACCTTGACTGCGAGCGTATTGCTCCGGGGCCAGTGTGACGCCAAGCCGGGGCGGGCGCACGGTCATAGGCCCCGACTTGTTTTGAATGTTCTCGTTGAGCCGCGCTATTAGCGTCGGTACAACCTGATTGACCTCATCGATCGGAATGGCGAAGCCGATGCCGGCGAAGGTGCCCGATGGGCTAAGTATCGCGGTATTCACACCGATGACCCGGCCTTCAGCGTCGAGGAGCGGTCCGCCGCTGTTTCCCGGATTGATTGGTGCGCTGGTTTGAATAACTTTCTCGATACTTCGCCCACTGTCCGCCTTGATCTCACGATTCAGCGCACTGACGATTCCGGTCGTCAGCGTTTGGTCCAAGCCAAAGGGATTACCGATGGCATACGTCTTCTGCCCAACCTTCAAGTCACTCGATGTCCCGATGGCGGGGATCTTGCGGAGCTTGTCTTTGGGAGCATCGACATAAATGACTGCAATATCTTTGTCCGGGTAGGCGACCCAGTCACGCGTCACATAGCGGGTCTGCGCTTTGTCCGGCAGGATGACTTCGACGGTATCGGCCCCTTGAACGACGTGCGCGTTGGTGACGATAATCCCGTTATCATCCCAGACGAATCCGGAGCCGGAGCCCCGCGGAATTTGCTGTACATCCCAGGTGAGAAAATTCTCGTGCTCGGCCAGGTTGTTGATGTGAACAACCGACGGCGCATTCCGCTCGTAGACGGCGATGGTGGCCTGTTCATCCGACGAAAAATCGCCCCGCGCCACCACTAGCCGAGGTTCGAACGAACCCTTGAGGTCCGGCGCTCGCCGAAACAGCCGCCAACCAAAACCTTGATCCAGTGCCAACACGCCCAAAACGGCAATCAGAATGATGAGTAGCACCGCCGGCCACGTGGCGCTTCGCGGACGCCGTGGTTCAGGAGATCGGTATTGATAATAACTGGACATATGGCACTCGACTCCACCAAGTTAGTCGATCCGCCGGCCTGTTTAGATTCTAACCATCCGGAAGAGTGGGTGACATGGTGCGCGCGACAACGCGGGTGCCATTGAGGGCACCCGCGTGTCGGAGTCGATCAGTTAGCCTTTGGCGATGGGTTCCCGGGCGACGCCGTTGCTGGTTTGCTTAAGCAAATCTCCGATGCCTTTCGCCATCGACACGAACTCCGACGGCATCATGATGATGGTCGTCGTGTTTTGCTCCGCGCCGACTTCGGAGATCATCTGCATTCGGCGAAGTTCCAAGCTCAGCGGATGCCTCGTGATTACCTCCGAAGCCTGTGCCAGCTTGGCTGAGGCTTCCAGTTCCGCTTCGGACTTGATGATGCGGGCACGCTTTTCCCGGATCGCCTCAGCCTCGCGGGCCATCGCCCGTTGCATGGCCTGTGGAATTTCCACGTCCTTCATCTCGATCATCTCTACTTTGACACCCCACGGGTCGGTATCGCGGTCCACAATCTCCCGAAGCATAAGGTTGATCTTGTCCCGTTCCTTCAGAACTTCGTCCAGCACATGTTGGCCGATGATGTTTCGCAGGCTCGTCAGGGCGACTTGATACACGGCCGCCCGGAAGTCCGCGACTTCGAGAATCGCCTTGAACGGCACGGTGACTCGGTACCACAACACCGCGTTCACCTTGATCGTCACCGAGTCCTTGGTGATCGTTTCCTGAGGCTCCACGTCAACCGTAACGGTTCGCATATCGACGGACTTCTGCCATTCGATAATCGGAATGTTGTAGTACAAGCCCGGTCCGCGAATGGAGTGATACCGGCCCAAACGGAACACCACCGCGCGCCGGTATTCTTGCGCGACTCGAATTCCCGACAATCCCAAAATGAGAATACCCGCCGCAATCGCCCAGTACAGAATCGTCGTTGTCTCCCACATGGCCACATGCTCCCCGGTGAAATCACCGAACGCATTAAGGTCCCAACACCTGATGACACTCTTTTTGATAAATTATTCGTTGGAGAAGGGTGAGTATTTCGAAGCTACTAAGTCGATTTATGCAACTGTAGACATGATAGATGGTTACGGCAATCCGATAATCCCGCCACGAATGCCGAAGGAGACAGTGCGATGATTACACTGGTTGACCGCCGTCGCTTCATTCAAACCGGCGTTGCGAGCGCCGGCTTGCTAATGGGTGGCTTCCCGCTAACTGCATGGGGCCGGATGAACAAGGCGAAACTGAAGAAGGCCGTCAAGTACGGCATGATCCAGACCAAGGACTCGATCCAAGGCAAGTTCGAGCTTATCAAAGCGCTCGGCTTCCAGGGCGTGGAGCTCGACAGCCCGAGTGACGTTAAGAAGGAAGAGGCCGTCAAGGCACGCGACGCCACCGGCATCGTCATTCACGGCGTCGTCGATTCTATCCATTGGAATGTGCGCCTATCCGATCCGAACCCCGAGGTGCGCGCCAGAGGCTTGGCGGGACTCAAGACCGCACTCGAAGACTGCAAGCTCTATGGCGGCGACACCGTCCTTCTGGTGCCGGGCAAAGTTTCCAACAAGGAGACGGAGAACTTCGAGCAAGCGTGGACTCGCTCTCAAGAGGAAGTGCGTAAGGCCGTTCCGCTGGCCGACAAACTCGGCGTGCAGATCGCCGTCGAGGTGGTGTGGAACGATTTCATCACGACGCCGGAGCAACTCATCCAGTACGTGGACGAGTTCAAGACGCCGACGGTGGGCGCCTATTTTGATTGCAGCAACATGCTCAAGTACGGTGTGAAATCCGGCGATTGGATTCGCAAGCTCGGCAAGCGCATGCTCAAGTTCGACTTCAAGGGCTTCAGCAAGGCCAAGGGTTGGGTGGCCATCGGTGAAGGCGACGAAGATTGGCCGGATGTGCTGAAGGCCTGTGATGAAGTCGGCTACAACGGCTGGGCGACTGCAGAGGTCGCCGGCGGCGGCGAGAAGGAATTGAAAGATGTCGCGGAGCGGATGGATCGGTGTTTGGGGTTGGCGTAGCCGGCCAGCGGTCAGACAGTCCAATCCTCAACGCGCAGGCCGGCCACTCTTTCAAAATCTCGGAGATTGCGGGATAGCAGTGTGGCGTCATGCGCAAGCGCAATAGAGGCTATCTTGCGATCCTGTGTCCCGATCCGAATCCGCATGTTGGTTAATCGTTGGAACTCCGCCGCAGCGTCATCGGTGAACTCCAAAACGTGAAGTTTGCGATAATCATCAAGGTGTTTGCTCAATTTGTGATAAGCATTGATTTGTTGCGCCATGGTCCGTGCTCTTGCGACGAATGCCAACCAACCGCGAGTTTGCTCCTCGTATGAGATTATGGTTGTCGCCCTCTCCGCATGCGGAATACTCTCAAGGCGCTTAGCGAGCCTTTCATAGTCTGGGCCGGTCCCCCATTCCAACACCGTGACGTGATCAGTGTCGAGCACGATCATGTCTTTTTCTTTCGTCGACGGCGCGGCGGCTTCGGCCGGAAGGACTCGCGCCATTCGCGTCCTAATTTCATCGCCTCGACAAAATCGGGGTCATTCGCGAAAGTCCCACTAATCTTGGGAAGCCAGTCGTCTGAAGAGTGGTTGCGGTTGTGAAGGCATGCCCTTAATTGGGCAACTTCCGCCTCAAGTGCCGCGACCCGATCTTTTAACGGGACCGATGGCATGTGATTGTCTCCCTTTGATCACCCTATGCGCGGGAACAACGGTTTCACTTTACCACCTTCGAGCGCCGCCAGCACACGCAAGTCATCCGCCTGGCGTGGGTGAACCCAGACGTCCTCGTGCCGAACTTCTTCCCAGGGCTGTGGAAAGTTGAAGCTACGGTAGATAGTCTCCGACGACCGCGGCAAGAAAGGCTTCAGCAAGATCGCCACGATCCGGAGTTGTTCGACCAGATCGTAGAGCACCCGCTGCCCTTCGGCGAGGTCGGTTTTCACGAGTTTCCACGGCTCGGTGCGGTCGGCGTACTTATTGGCTGGATCGAGTATTTGCCGCCAGATCTTTTCCAACGCCTGGTTATATTGACAGGCCTCGATGTGAGCCTGTACTTGTTGCACCGTCGCCTGCGTATCGATCTCCGTGTAAATGACTCCCGGCTCTAAACCCGCGGTGTCGGCCAAGTGGCCGGAAAAGTTTTTCGTCACGAGCGTAATCACCCGGCTATAGAGATTGCCGAGGTTGTTTGCCAGGTCGGCGTTGTACACGTCCGTGAACCGTTGCCAACTGAACTCCCCATCGCCGGGGAACGGACACTCGCGCAAGAAGTAATAACGGAACGCTTCCGCACTGAACTTTTCGATGATCTCCATCGGCTCGACGACGTTGCCGAGCGATTTACTGATTTTTTCCAGCGCGCCGCCGTCGTCCTTCTTCACGTAGACGAAGCCATGGCCGAAGACGGAGCGCGGCGGCTCGACATCCGCCGCCATCAACATGGCCGGCCAGAGGGCACAATGAAAGCGCGTGATGTCCTTACCGATGAAATGAATGTCGGCCGGCCACCAGCGACGGAACTGTTCTTCATCGGTGCCGTAGCCAATCCCAGTAATGTAGTTCAACACGGCATCAAACCAGACGTAGATGGTATATGCCGGGTCGAACGGCACGGGGATGCCCCACGCCTGACCGGTCCGTGTTACATTGACATCTTGCAGTCCGCTCTCCACCAGGCTCAGGATTTCATTCCGCCGGCTCTCCGGCTGAATGAAATCGGGATGCTGCTCGTACCACTCCAACAATCGGTCCTGAAACTTCGATAACGCGAAGTAGTAGCACGGCTCCGAGCGCTTCACGACCGGGATCTGATGATTCGGGCACTTGCCGTCCACAAGCTCCTTCTCGGTTTTAAATGCCTCACACCCCTCGCAGTAGTACCCCTCGTATGTCCCCTTGTAGATATGACCGTTGTCGTAAACCTTTTGAATGAACTTCTGGCATCCGGCGTGATGGCGAGGCTCGCTCGTTTGAATGAAATCGTCGTAACTGATTTCCAGCGCCCGCCACACGTCCTTGAACTGCCGGGCCATGTCGTCGCAATACGCCTTCGGGTCGAGTTTCAACTCCGCGGCACGCCGGGCGATCTTGATCGTGTTCTCGTCGTTCCCCATGAGGAAATGGACCGTATAGCCTTCCATGCGGCGATAGCGTGCCTGCACATCGGCGCCGAGTTTCTCGAATGCGGTGCCAATGTGGGGCCGGCTGTTCGGATAGTCGATGGCCGTGGTCAAGTAATAACGCGATACGTCGGTCATGGCGAACGGAGTCCTGTTGGATCATTGGATTTGGCGACCCTTTATCCTACCACTCTTCCTAGAAGGAGCCCGTTTTCCGGCTACGGGTTCGTTCGGCAACGGGAATAACGTCGCAACGAATGGATCATTCCAGAGGATTGCGCCGGGGAGGACGTTGTTCAAACATGTGGTTCGGCTACCTTGCAGACGCGTTGGTCGCGGCACACTTCGCCTTGGTGGTGTTCATTAGCATCGGGCAAATCGTCATCATCGTTGGCGCCATTCGCGGCTGGGCCTGGATCCGAAACTTCTGGTTTCGGTTGGCTCACGTTATCGCCATGACCAGCGTCGGACTGCAAGCCGTTTTGGGCGTCCATTGCCCGTTGACGGTCTGGGAAAACGACCTCCGCGGCCTCGCCGGCCAGTCCGTTTCCGAAGCTACGTTCATCGGACGTTTTCTGAATGAAGTCCTCTTTGTGGAGTTCTCGACGCAGGCACTCAATGCCATACATATCTCCTTTGCCTTAGTCGTCCTCGTCACGTTTGTGCTGGTGCCGCCTCGTTGGCCGTGGACACCGCGCACCCTTGCAAACTAAAACAGCGCCTCGTCATACAATGCCACGGAACGGCCCTCGGGTCGTGAAAAGGAGACGACTGATGTTCATCCTTCATCCTTCATCCTTCATCCTTTTGTCTTTCCTCGCCGCCGACCCGTGGCTTGTCGTTGACGGTAGCGAGGGACCTGGAAAGGGTAAACACATCGTCCTCATCAGCGGCGACGAGGAATACCGATCGGAAGAGGCGCTTCCGCAGTTGGCGAAGATTCTCGCCAAACATCACGGCTTCAAGTGCACCGTCTTGTTCGCGATCGACCCGAAGGACGGCACAATCAATCCGAACATCAACGACAACATTCCCGGGCTGGACGTACTCAAGTCTGCCGACCTCATGATTATCTTCACTCGTTACCGCGATCTGCCGGACGAGCAAATGAAACACATCGTCGACTACGTGGAGTCGGGCAAGCCGATCATTGGCATTCGAACATCCACCCATGCGTTCAACATCAAGCCCGACAAGAAATATGCACGCTACTCCGACAACAGCAACGAATGGGAAGGTGGTTTCGGTCGGCAGGTGCTCGGCGAGAAATGGATCAGCCATCACGGACAACACGGCAAACAAAGCACCCGTGGCTTGCGGGTGAAAGGCCAGGAGTCCCACCCAATCCTTCGCGGCATCGAGGACGGCGACATCTGGGGACCGACCGACGTTTACGGTGTCCGGCTGCCGCTGCCGGGGGTTAGCCAACCGCTGGTCCTGGGGCAGGTTGTGGAGGGAATGCAAGCGACGGATAAACCCGCGGCCGGCAAGCAAAACGATCCCATGATGCCTATCGCCTGGACGAAGACTTTTCAAACCGCATCGGGGAAGAAAGCGCGCGTGTTCACGTCCACCATTGGCGCGTCACAAGACTTGGAAAGTGAAGGATTGAGACGGTTGCTGGTCAACGCTTGCTACTGGGCTCTGGCGATGGAAAGCCAGATACCGGCGCGAGCCAAGGTGGATATCGTCGGTGAGTTTCGGCCGTCTCCGTTCAAATTCGGCGGATTCAAGAAAGGCGTCAAGCCGTCGGATCTAGCAATCCGACACGATTAACGAGGCGCTTGTCCGCTCACCGGAACGATGCCGGAATTGGATGCCGTCGCCTTCTCGCTTCGGAACCGAGCCGTCATCGACCTGAACCAGGGCTCGTTCTTGGGCGCGTGCCCGTTGTGTGAGTATTGCGTGGTGCTGACGGGGACGCCGGCGGACGCAAAGCCCTCTTCCGTCATATGCACGTTGGTGTTCCACATACCGTTTAGGCTGCCGCACCCGCCGCGGTTGCCGTCGGCGCAGTGCAACGGCCAGAAGTAAGTGTACAGTGGCGGATGGATCGATGGGTCCGGCGTGGGGCAGCAACTGCCGCAACTTGTCGATTTGTACGACAGGAACTCGCGGCATTTTTGCACGCTGTCGCAGCACGCCAGCCAGGTCCGGATTGGCCTTCTCGGAATCGAGAATGTCCAACAGGGTGAACATGCCGGAGCACATTCTTCACACGGCATGGCCGGCGGCGGCATGGCGGGTAATGTTTCCGGCGACGGGGATTGTCCGAAAGCCGTGCTCGCCAACACCGCGCTTGCCAAAACTGCCCAGGTTTTCATCGCATCGATCCTCTGCATAACCGGATTCCGTGTTACAACTAGAAATCGGCAAAATGCCAGCGTCGATGCACTGTGATCCAACGACGTAGCGTGCATACATGATGTTCAATTGACACGACCGATATAAATCCCTCAATTATCCATACGCCCCGGGGCGGACGGTTTAATTACGAGTGACGCGCCGTGGTGAGGTTTCGCGCCAGAACCGGCAACACGCAGGGCCAACCGTTGACACGGCAGGCCGTGCGGCAAGTCATCGACGAAGTGCTTCGTCCGGGGCACTTCTTCGTTGACCCCTCCATCCACATCGAATGGACCGATTGGTTCACAGAGGAAATCCCATGGGAATTGTTCCACGGACGCTTGCTCGACCCGGCACACACGCGCTTGATAGGTCGCTTCGAGTCGCGCCATGTTTATCGCTCGGGCCCCGATGGGCGGGCCGCCGAGCCGTTGATCGCGGTGTTGTACGATGCCGCCCATGAGAACGTTCATATTACTCGCGCCATTGATTCGATGGTGACCGAAGGGTACGAAGCAACTGACAACACGTTTCTGACTCGTGAAACACGAAAATGGGTGCGTGAGTTGGTGGGCACGATCCACCTCCCGTCTCTAACAGACGCCGAGGACTTGCGCGACGAATTGATCGGTTATCTTTTTCATGCGGTTGTCGGGGCCAGTCGGTTGCCGCTGACCTCGATCGAGGCGCCTTTGCCCGAGTTCTCGTTCGGTCAGTTGGCGTACTGTTTTTGCATCACGCGCTCCGCCCAACCGCCGTTTCGAGAATACTCGGAGCTGATACGAGAGGCATGGGCCGTCGACCTCTCGCGAGTCGAACGAATCAAGCTATTGGAAATCGCGTTGCGCTCGACTCCACAATCGGAAGTCGCAAATCTAGCGGCCATGTTTGTGGAAAAGCTGATTGCTCTCGAAAGCCTTCCGGCGTTGCCGCGGCTGCTCCGCGATATGTTCGATTACGCCAGTCTCACGCCTTACACCGATTTTGTTCCGAAAACCCTCGATTTTGTCGCCTCACTCGAATCGTGCGGCGGTTGGAGCGTGGCGCAGCATATCGATTTCCTGAGCTACATTCTCCGACAACTCGGCCGGCATCTGACGGCGTATGATCTCGTGACCTATCACCAGCGCGGTGCCAATTATCCGGATGCGCTGCTGCTTGATGAGGCAGTCAAGGCGTATCTTCAGTTGATCGAGCAGAATCCTCTGTTGTTTTTGCCGCGGGATGAGGACGACACGACGGCCCGCGATCGAAAACGCATTCGCCGCAGAGCGCTCCTGCACGGATGGTACTTTCGGCGACTCTACGAAGGACTGGCCGTTCCCGACGAGCCGACTTCCGCCGGTGAGAACACGCGCGTCCTTCCACCGCCGCACCGTCGCGTTCCCGACGTACAAATTCTGGACACGACGACACGCACGAAACACCTGTTCGAGAATGATCCGCTACCTTCTTACTTGAGCGAAACTACCTCGGCGGTGTTACGCCAGAGTGTCATCGACCTGGCCGTTCTGGATGAGTTGCGGGAACTGGGCAGCGCAATCTTTCTCGATCGGCCGTTGGGAACGTGCAAACGCATCGGCGAACCTGACCGAACACCGTTGCTCTCGTACGAATCATTCAGCCGGTCCATCGCGCGCCGCCGGCTGGCTGAATTGGCCGAGTTCCCGGAGTTCGATCTCCCGAAAGAAACGCATTCCCATGCCCAGGCTGTCGTCAACCAAATGCCGATGGACGGGGTTCAGGTGACACCGCCGTCCACTTCAGCCCGGCCTGGTCAGGTGTCCCTCGCCGACGCTTACCGTGTGGCCACCGATTTCGTGTTGTTACGGATGACCACGCGATCCCAGCGCGAGTTCATGTCCATGTTTGATTGGACGGAGTTGAAAGAGCGCGTCGCCTTCGGTCCCGCTGCTACTGGCCTCCTGGTGCTTGCCGGCGATTTTCCCGGCGAACTGGTGATTCACTGGGACGGTTTTCGGAAGAAAGTGGAGCTAAGATTCGATCCAACCGCTGGCTATCGCTGTCGCGGCGGCGTGGAATATCCGGCGTCAGGACTTCACGCAGTGCGATTCAGCGAAGGACACGACGCGCACTGGCGCGAACATGTCATCGACATCCGCAGTCCGGTTATGGGGTACGATTGAACAGCACGACGTGCCGCCTTCGGTATCCACATCGACTTTGAGAAAAGTCCCGGCAGGGCTTGCAATTGGCATTAAAAACTCAAACAATGGGGTGACGGGACAGCCGGATCGCCCAACGGCCGTTGATCGATGGCCTGAGGTAAACCTGATGAATTCATACAACTCGCTCTGTGACGACTTCGGGGTGTATGTCTACCTGAATACCAAGATGGAGCTTCCGTCCGGGCGGGAAACCGTTTTGCATTTCTTCGACAGTCTGCAAAAGCACTTTCCGCAAATGACCGACTTCGAGCGCCGGGAAAGCGGCGAGTTCGTGCTCGAAGAGGATCGCGAAAAAGGCAGCTACCGCTGGGTCACATTGGAACATCACCGCCTGTGCACCGGTTTTGTCAATCCACCGGAAGTCGAAGACGCCGACGCCCAACACGAGCGGGTCCTGGAATTGGCCCCGTACCACCTGGATTTTAGTTCCCTCGACTGCGAAGCCATGGACGTGCTCTTCGCTTTCGATTTCAGCTTCACCGGCAATCACGACGAAGTGGTAGCGGAGGCGCTCGGGCTCAACACGACGCTCGAAAGTCTGTTGCAAATGCCCGGCAGCCGCGTGATCAACTACGAGCCATCACTCATGCTCGCTCTCGATGAGGCGTGCCGGCTCCAGTGCCGGCTCAGCATCGAGACACGCACGAACGCGTACCAAATTCGAACCGGGAACTTCCCCGAAGCGCCGATTAGCGTCTATTTCACCGTCCGCCAATACTGGGGCCGACAACCCCACAAGTCTTTCGTCGAGTCATACCACCATCAGCGCAAGATCTGCCAGGAACTGGTGGACAACCACATCATCCCGGCCGTGGTCCGTCCGTTGGCGCAAACGATCGCCGCCAAACAGTAAGCACTGGGAATCTCAGAACAAAGTGTAGATGAACGGCGCCGCCGGTGTGAGGCTGAGGAACAGCAACGCGGCAAACAATAACAAGACGACAAGAATCGGCAACAACCACCATTTCTTGGTGTGCGAAACAAAACTCCAAAGTTCGACAGGTAGTGAGCGTTCCGTCATGTGGCCCGCCTGCTGTTCGAATGGTTCCGTGTTCATTCACCAGCCCTTTCAAAATTGGCGAAAGTAGGTGCTTGCGTCACCCGGCGAGGGCTTCAACTTCCAATAGGAGACACGATCAGGATCGTGCCGAAGTCCAAGAACATCCCGCGCGCGAATCGAAACGCAACGCCGATCGGCACAACCATGCCGAGATAAACGGCCGCAAGAATGAGATTCGAAACCGACCAAGCAATTGGAAAGACCAGCACCATCCAGCCCATGTACACCGGCCGAAGCATTGATGGCTTCCAAACTCCCACGGGCGCAACGGCCAGCGCAATAATGACGCACATAAACCCGATGAAGCGTCCGCCATCGGCAAACTGCCATGCTGCCAGTCCGCCGAAACAAACGCTACAGAGCACCGCGAACTGCCTCACCTCGCGTGTCGTCGGCTGGCGCGTCGCCTGTGACCAATTCATGTCGTCACCTTCCCTTTAATCCAACGCAAACTGAGCGAGATACTCCGCTTGTTCGGCGCGCGCACTCTCTGGCTCCAAGTCCGACTTGTGCACTACGCAATCTTCCATTACCAACGCATTGATTTTCGTTGCCTGGAAACATCGGTATGCGTCGCGCGGAGAGCACACGATGGGTTCACCGCGGACGTTGAAGCTCGTGTTCACGAGAATCGGGCAGCCGGTTCGTTGATGAAATGCACTGAGCAGGCGGTGAAAGCGCGGGTTTCGTACCTCGTCCACGGTCTGTAGGCGGGCGCTGTAATCGACGTGGGTGATCGCCGGCACCACGGAGCGCACGACGTTCACTCGTTTCCGCAAATCCGAGTCCTGTTCCATCACGCGGTGATCCGCGACGGTGATGGGAACGTGATGCTTCGGTTTGACTTGCGCGACCAGAAGCATGTACGGGCTTTCGTTTTCCGGATTGAGATCGAACCAGTCGGCGGCATGCTCACGCAGAACGCACGGTGCAAACGGTCGAAAACTCTCGCGAAACTTGATCTTGAGGTTCATGAGAGCCTGCATGTTCGGCGAGCGCGGATCGCCGAGAATGCTCCGCGCCCGAGGGCTCGAGGGCCAAATTCCATCCGGCCTTGACACCAACCGACGACTTTCCCTTCCGCCAGCAGATCGGCCGCGTGAGCAACGAGTTCCGACTCGTCTTGAAAGCACTCGTGGGGGACCTCATTGGCGTGCAAGAACTGTTCGACTTCGTAGGCAGAGAATGCAGGACCGAGGAGGCTGCCCTTTTGCGAATCGTCCGACCTCGGCCCGCGCGGCTTGTTCAGAAGTTGGTGCCAGGTGAAAAGGGCCGCCCCGAGCGCGCCGCCGGCATCTCCCGCGGCAGGCTGGATCCAAATCGACTCGAAAGGCCCTTCGCGCAGCAACCGTCCATTCGCCACGCAGTTGAGCGCCACGCCGCCGGCGAGCACGAGCTTGTTCATGCCCGTCTGCCGATGCACGGTGCGGGCGAGGCGCAACATGATCTCTTCCGTCACGGCCTGAATGCTGGCAGCCAGGTCCATGTGCCGTTGCAGAATGGGCGATTCCGGGTCGCGCGGAGCACCACCGAAGAGCCGATGAAAGCACCGGCTCGTCATGGTCAATCCCGGGCAATAGTTGAAATACTTCATGTTGAGCCAGAAGCTGCCGTCGGGCTTGAGATCGATGAGATGGCGGTAAATCGCGTCTTGATAAATCGGTTGGCCATAGGGCGCGAGGCCCATCAGTTTGTACTCACCGCTGTTCACCCGGAAGCCGCAGTAATACGTGAACGCCGAATACAAGAGACCCAACGAATGCGGAAACGAGAGATGGTGAGTCAGCGAGATGCGATTGCCGCGGCCCTCACCGTATGTCGTTGTGCTCCATTCGCCGACGCCGTCGAGCGTAAGAATCGCGGCTTCATCGAACGGGCTCGGAAAGAACGCGCTGGCGGCATGACTTTCGTGGTGATCGGTGAACACCAAGGGCGCGGTCATCGGCTCGTCGAAGCCGCGGCGAATAGTCCGCCGTGTGAACAATTTTTCCTTCAACCACACCGGCATGGCGAGCCGAAAGCTGCGAAACCCGCGGGCGCAAAGGCCAGGTAAGTTTCCAGGAGCCGTTCGAATTTGGTCAGCGGCTTGTCGTAGAAGGCGATGTAATCCAGATCGCGCGGGGATAGCCCGCCTTCCCGGAGGCAATAGCGAATGGCGCATTTGGGAAATGCGGAGTCGTGTTTGATGCGCGTGAACCGCTCTTCCTGAGCGGCGGCGAAAATGTCGCCGTCGACCACCAATGCCGCAGCACTGTCATGGTAGAAGGCGGATATGCCCAGTATGGCGGTCAAGGATCGCACTCCATTGCGAGTTTCGAGCGACCACGCGGACGCCGGATGATAACAAAGGTTGGCTTCGGGATGAAGCCGACTAGCCCACGCAGGTTACCCTTTCGCGGGTGTCGGCTTGTCCGGTGACTTGGCGTTCTCGGCGTGGGCCGTTTTGCCACCGTCGTGCCCTTCGGTGCCCAGACGCACGAGGTAATCGGGCAGTTCCACACCGCCGATGTCTTTCATGATTTGCATCATGGGCGGCAACGTGCGTGCCATGCTTTGCAGGAATTGTGCGGTGTTGCTGCCGTTGCCGGCGCCATTGCCGCCTTCCCACACGACGACCTTGTCGAACTTGATATTAGCGATGGCTTGCGCTGCCGTTTGCGCCAACGTGTCGAGGTGTTCCAACATGAGAAGTTGAAAGGCCTGGGGCGCGCCGCCGCAGGCTTGAATGATCTGCTTCAAACCGTCGCCTTTTTTGGCGAGGATTTCGTACTGACCGCGAGCCTCGGCTTCCAGCTTGGCGAATATCGCGGCGGCCTCGCCTTCCGCTTCGATGCGGCGCTTTTCCGCTTCCGCCTCGGCGTCGACAATAATCTTGGCCTTCTCGGCCTTCGCCGGCGCTTCCAGCTCGGCACGGCGTTCGGCTTCGATCCGCTCGGCGTGAGCAAGGGCGGCTTTGGCTTGAGCGCGGTGTTGAGCTTCCTGTACGGCGGCTTCGGCTTCGCGCTTGCGTGTTTCGCCGAGTTGGAACGCCTCGGCTTGCTTGACCTGCAGTGTGGCATTGGCCGCGGCGACCGCTGCCTGTGCTTGCGCCTCACCCGCGATCGCCTTGGCGTTGGCATCGGCCGTCGCGATACGCATGGTGCGCTCGGCGTCCTTGACCTGGGCCTCGCGTTCGAAAGCTGCCGCCTGCTCGCCGACTTGCTGTTCCTTTTCCAGTTGCGCGACGCGCACCATTTGCTCGCGGGAGGCCTCGCGCGTGCCGATCTCGCGTAGCTTGGTTGCGTTGGCAACCTGAATCACTTTCTCGCGTTCAGCCTCGGCGACGCCGACCTGCCCTTTCTTTTCTTGCTCGGCGACATCAACCCGCGCCTGCTGGACGGCGGTAGACGCCGCTTTGCGGCCAATGGCTTCGATGTAGCCGGACTCGTCGGTGATGTCGGTAATGTTGACGTTGAGCAACACCAAGCCGATCTTTTTTAGCTCCGGCTCCAATGAAGTCTGAATGCTATGTAAGAACTTATCGCGGTCTTTGTTGATCTCCTCGATATGCATGGAGGCGATCACCTGGCGGAGTTGGCCGAAGATGATCTCCGCCGCCCGCTGTTTTGTCTCCTCGGTATCGCTACCTAACATGCGGATGGCCGCATTTTGCATCGTCTCGGCATCGGTGCCGATGGCCACGGTGAAAACACTGGGCACGCTTACCCGAATGTTTTCTGCCGACAGCGCCCCCTTTAGCGGTATCTCAATCTGAATGGGTTCAAGACTCAAGAATGCATGGTCTTGGATCAACGGCCAAACGAACGCAGCGCCGCCCTGGATACATTTGGCAGCCTGTCCGCCGCCTACTTTTCCATAGATGACCATGATCCGGTTGCTGGGACAGCGCTTGTATCGCTGCACCAACAGAAGGAAGAAACTGAGGAACAACAGTGCGGCGGCGACCGCAATGACTGCCACCCAAGGAACTTCTTGGAGCGCATCGGTAGCGGCAAAGAGGCTAAACATGTGCGGCCCTTTCTGCATCTGCCGGGACAACCTCGAGGGTATCGGAACTGACTACACCCACCACGCGTATCTTGGCGCCGGTCGGGAGTTCATCGTGTGAAGTAACCGCCTGATATTCCACTGTGCGATTCTGAAGGTTCAAAGAAACCTTGCCCACTCCAGATCTCTGCCCAGGGATTCTCAAGTATACCGTACCATTGGCGCCGACGGCGCGGTCAATGCGCACCGTTCCTTCGGCTCGAAGTCGATGCAATTGCCGCATCATCCATGAGACGATAAACATCGCGGCAAACCCGCCCCCGAGGGCCAGCCCCAGCGGGGCCATCGGCTCTTCCGGAAAGCGCGAGTTGCTCGCCAATCCCACTAGCCCGAAAAACATCAGGGCAGCCACGATGGCGCGGAAAGTCAACAACCCGACAAACCAGGCGCCGTCGTGATCGTGCCCGACATCATGATGCGCATCGACGACATCATGGCCCATGTCGCCGTGATGCTCCCCGAATCCGAGAAAGCTCAGCAACATTTGCCCGACGAGCAGAGTTCCACCGACGATCGCACAAACGAGAAATACCGTCTCCATTGTCACCACCCCTGGAGTTTGTCGAACCCCGCTATCCTATTCGGCTTCGGACGCCGATCATTTGCAGCAATCGAGCACTTGACAGCCGCCGATCACTATTTCGACCACTTGAAGACGACAGCAGCCAACGGCGGCAATGTCATTTCCAGTGACATGGCCCTGCCATGCGACACGGCTTCGACGGCATGCAAGCCGCCTTGATTTCCGAGTCCGCTGCCGCCGTAGTCCTCTGCATCGCTGTTCAGCACTTCTTGCCACCAACCGCCGTGTGGCGCACCCACGCAGTACTTCATGCGCGGCACGGGAGTAAAGTTGTAAACGAACAGCATCACATCGTTTCCCGACTTTCCTTTGCGGAGGAAACTTAGGGTACTTGAATCGGCGTCATGACAATCGATCCATTCGAAACCGGCGCCGTCGCAATCAAGTTCGTGCAGGGCCGGCTCCCGCCGGTAAAGATGGTTCAAGTCGGCCACCCAACGTTGCACACCGGCATGAAACGGATACTGTAGCAAATTCCAATCCAGAGCGCGATCGTGGTGCCATTCGCGCCATTGTCCGATTTCACTCCCCATAAAGAGCAGCTTCTTACCCATCTGCCCATACATCCATCCGTATAGGAGGCGAAGATTGGCGAACTTCTGCCAGTCATCGCCCGGCATCTTGCCGAGCAGGGCGCCTTTGCCATGTACGACTTCGTCGTGTGACAGTGGTAAGACAAAGTTCTCGGTCGTGGCGTAAAGCATCCGAAACGTCAAGTCGTTGTGATGATGCCGGCGATAGATCGGGTCATGGCTCATGTACTTCAGCGAATCGTGCATCCAACCCATGTCCCACTTTAAGCCAAATCCGAGACCTCCGACGTAAACCGGTCGCGAAACCATCGGCCAGGCCGTTGATTCCTCGGCAATCGTCTGTGCGCCAGGGAACTGGGCATATACCTCTTGATTGAAGCGCCGCAGAAGTTCGAGTGCCTCAAGGTTCTCGCGCCCGCCGTACCGGTTCGGAATCCACTCCCCTTCCTTCCGGGAATAATCCAGGTAGATCATGGACGCAACCGCATCGACGCGTAGCCCATCGACGTGGTATTTGTCGAGCCAAAACAGAGCGCTGCTGATCAAGAAGCTCCGTACTTCGTTCCGGCTGTAGTTGAAGATAGCGCTCTTCCAATCGGGATGATACCCTTGCCTGGGGTCGGCGTGCTCGTAGAGATATGTGCCGTCGAAGTATGCCAGCCCGTGCTCGTCCATCGGAAAGTGGGCCGGTACCCAATCGAGGATCACACCAATGTCGTTCTGGTGGAGGTAGTCAATCAGGTACATCAAGTCCTGTGGATTTCCGTAGCGCCGGGTCGGCCCGAAGAAGCCCGTGACTTGATAGCCCCAGGAGCCATAAAACGGATGTTCCATCACCGGCAGGAACTGGACGTGCGTGAAGCCCAAGCGTTTGACGTAGTCCGCAAGCCGCGGCGCCATTTCGCGATAAGTCAGCCAGCGGTTTCCCTCTTCAGCGACGCGCCGCCACGAGCCCAGGTGGACTTCGTAGATGGAAATCGGCGCCGAAAGGTTCTGACGGTCGGCTCGCTTGGCCATCCAGTCGCCGTCGTTCCACCGATAAGCCAGGTCCCACACAACCGACGCCGTTTGCGGTGGTTCTTGTTGGAAGAATGCGAGCGGGTCGGCCTTGTCGACTTGATAGCCTTGGTGTTGCGATTCGATGTGATACTTGTAGTTGGCGCCCGGTCCGATGTCTTTAACGAACCCTTCCCAAATTCCCGACTCTCCCACTCGTTCGAGTGGATGCGATTTGCCGTTCCAACGATTGAAATCGCCGATGACGCTTACGGTTCGGGCGGCGGGCGCCCAGACGGCGAACTGCGTTCCCGCCTTGCCGTGTTGCGTCATGGGATGGGCGCCTAACTTGTCGTAAAGACGAAAGTGCGAGCCCTCGTTAAATAGGAATAGGTCTTGGTCGGTGAGTAAACTCGATACAGTCGGCGTCATCGATTTCAAACGCTTTTTCGCTATCACGGCTAGGGGCGTTGACGTGGAGTGATGGTTTACGTAGCGTCTCACCATTGCCGGCAAACTTGACGTGTTTATCCTAGCCTACCACGCGGGTAGTAGCCACTAGGGATGCCACTCGACAATGGGACGCCAGCGCCAAGAGAGTGTCGTGGGCGTTACAACTGATGCGGCCGTGCCAGAGATTCCGCATCGGACGGGAGGAAATCAGGCCATGGATGGAGGTGAAGATCCGCGAGTTCGTTTCGCTTCCGAGCGAACGCTGCTGGCGTGGATTCGAACGGGCCTGGCGCTCATGGGATTCGGTTTCGTTCTGGCCCGTTTTAGCTTCGTGCTTCGTGAGTTGTCGCTCGTCGAACACAAACCGCCGCAGCAGTCTCCGGGGCTTTCGTTGTGGTTTGGGACGGCGCTCGTGGTCGTCGGCGTGGCGATCAATCTTCTGGCCGCGGCCGAGCATTGGCGCATCGTTCAACGTCTGAATCGCAACGAACCCTATTTACCGCCGCGATGGTCGTTGCCATTAATGGCCGCCGTCGTGATGTCGATCATCGGAACGGCCATGGCGGTATACCTGGTGCTGTTCCGCGAGTGACTCAGCGGCGTCAAAATCTTGGCACGTTGGGCTTGACACCACCTCCGATCCGGTTAAAAATTTGGCATATAGGCCGTTTTTGCTTCCATCATCCTCCACAGGACTTTTCGCTAATGCCGGAACGACTCGAGGAACATCTCAGCCGCCGAGAGCGGCAGATCATGAACATTCTCTACGCACGTGGTGAGGCAACGGCCGCCGAAGTTCACGCCGATCTCCCCGATGCCCCAAGCCGCACCGCCGTCCGGACGTTGCTGCGGATTCTGGAAGCCAAGGGTCACGCTCGACACAAGGAGGACGGCATCCGCTATGTCTACCAGCCGAATCGGCCGCGCGGTCATGTCGGACGATCGGCTTTTCGACGAGTCTTGGAAACGTTCTTCGACGGCTCTCTCGAGAAGGCCGTCGCCGCCCATCTCGGTGACATCGCCACCGATTTGTCTCCCGACGAACTCGCCCGCCTGGCCGATCTGATCAGCCAGGCACGAAAGAAGGGACGGTAAACGTGGGAAGCACAATTAACTACGCCGCACAAGTGGGACTGCCGATTTTGATCGACGCATCGTTGAAAGGTGCGTTGCTTTTGGCCATAGCCGGCCTGGTTACAACGGCGCTTCGCCGAAGGTCCGCCGCCATCCGCCATATCATTTGGTCCGCGGCACTGACCGGCTGCCTTTTCCTGCCCGTGCTTTCGGCAATCCTGCCGACTTGGCACGTACCCATTCGTGCGGATTGGCTGGCGCAACGGGCGAAAATCAAGATCGAGGAAACACTGCCACCGCCCGGCGCTCTTGCGGAGTTGCCGGTAAGCCCGGACGCCCGCGCTTCTCAAGGCATGGATTTCCGACGAACGAACCCGCTCGTAAACGACTTGAATGAACGCCGTGCCCCGGTTCTTACGGACCGAGCGACGGCCGCTGTGGTTGCGGCGCCTGAAATGCCGCTGCCCACCAGGCTCTTCTTGAGCTGGCTAGGAGGCGCTGCGCTGGTAGTCATCCCCCTTGCGCTGGGGATTATCAGTCTTCGCCGGCTTCGGCGTGATTGTTATCCGCTGGACGACACTTTTTTGACCACGTTAGTTCGTCTCCTTGCGGATCGGTTCGGTGTTAATCGTCGAGTTGTCCTGCTGGCAAGTCGGCGACGGACGATGCCGATGACTTGGGGTGTCAAGCGGCCGGTCATCTTATTGCCGCTGGACGCGCTGAACTGGTCGCCGCAATGCGTGCGCGTGGTTTTGTTACATGAGCTGGCGCACATTTGCCGGGCAGATTGCATGCTTCAGTTCCTTGCCCACGTTTGCCGGGCGTTCTATTGGTTTAATCCGATGACTTGGATCGCCGTGCGCCAACTTCGAACTGAGCAGGAACGCGCGTGTGACGACATGGTGCTGAATGCCGGGCCAAGCGGTCCGGACTACGCCGAACATTTGCTGGCGGTCACGGCCGGCTTGCCTGTGAGTCGTTTTGCGGCCCCTGTCGCCTTGGCGATGGGTCGGCCGCGAAGAATCGAGCAACGGCTACGGCTCATTCTCGATTCGACCCGTGACCGCCGGCCTTTGAGCCGCCGTGCCGCCGTTGCGTGCGCTTTCCTCGTCGTTGCAACGATCTTGCCCCTTTCCGCTCTCAGTTTGCAGCCGGCGTCCGCTCGGCCGGCCTCCGCTAACTCGGACGCCGCAGCGGAGGTTCTTACTCCGTGCCCGGCGGAGAACGAGCGAATCGCGGAAGTTCGTGCACTCATCATGAAGAGCTACGTTCGCGACGTCAAAGAACAGGATCTGAGCGACGGCGCCATCCGTGGCATGGTTTCAGCGTTGAACGACCCATACTCCGAGTACCTGACGCCAGAACAGTTCGAGGAATTAGGTCGCGGCACCCTAGGGCACCTTCGCCGGCGTCGGCATTCAATTACGCCTGAAGGACAATCAACTCACCATTGTTTCGCCGATTGAGGGCTCCCCGGCAATCGAGGCAGGCATCCAGCCCGACGATGTCGTTCTGGAGATCGACGGCCAATCGACGAAGGCGCTGGAGCTACCGGCCGCCGTTAACCGTATTCTCGGCCCGAAAGGGAGCACGGTGAAATTGAAGATTCGCCATGCCGACGGCCAAGAAAAGGAGATCGCTCTCACACGGGCCCAAATTAAGGTGCCAAGCGTCAAAGGATTTCGCCGTGACGCGAACGATCGTTGGCAGTTCATGATCGACAATGACAAACAGATCGCTTATGTCGACGTGACTCATTTCACAGCCACGACGGCGGACGACCTTCGCGCGTTGCTCCTCCAGCTAAAGGAGAAAGGCCTGAAAGGCTTGGTGATTGATCTTCGCTTCTGCCCGGGTGGGATGCTTTCGACGGCTGTGCAGATCGCCGAGCAATTCGTCAATCAAGGCGACATCGTGACGATCAAAGGCCACAACAATGCCGGCAACACCTACTCGGCAAGTGGCGCCGCTCTGGTTCCCGAGGCGCCTTTGGTTATTCTGATCAACGAACAAACAGCATCGGCTGCGGAGGTGGTCGCGGGCGCACTCAAAGATCACAAGCGTGCCGTGGTTCTGGGCACCCGATCGTACGGCAAAGGCTCCGTGCAGACGATTCACGACATTCCCGGAAAGGGAACGTTGCGCTTGACCCACGCACATTTCCACCTGCCCAGCGGACGCAGCATTCACAAGTCGGCTGGGATGAAAGAATGGGGTGTCGATCCCACGGACGGTTATTACTTCCCGCTCGACAGCAAGCAGACGGAGAAGTTGCTCAAGGTAGCTCGCGATCTCGACGTCGTCGGCCGAAAGAAGACGGCCGAGGTCCAGTTGCCGGACTTAACCCCGAAAGTCATTAGCGAACACTACGGCGATCCGCAACTCGCCGCGGCATGGGAAACGTTGTCTGCGAAGATCGCAAAAGGCGAGTTTGTCCCGGTCGGAAAGCCGGTCGCTCTGATGCTGAAACACTTAGCCAAGCGTGAGGACTTGATCAAGAAGCGCGACGCCCTGCAGAAGGAACTCGACCAAGTCTCGAAATCTCTCGCGGACATTTGATAAGCCATCGCAAAACTGGAAATGTAAAAAAGGCGCAGCCGCGCGGTTTTTGACGCCGTCCGACTGCGCCTCACAAGGAGAGGTCCCAGGAGCTGCCGGAGATCCGGCAGTCCTGCCCGCTCATCATATCATGGCGCTGCACTCGGTGAAACCAAATCCGGCGTTTCGTGTCGTCGTTTCAAAACGGCCGTGCCAAAGCCGAACGCACTTCGTGGAATCGACCTTCCGAGTACCACGATTGGTTGCGTGTTCACGTTGTTGTGAATGGGCTCGAATCGTTCCTGTAGTTCTCGCGGAGGAATCGCCGGCACATCGCTGAGCATCTGTGCGTCTCCGGAACCATCGCCCACTAGGATCAAGTAATCGACCTGCGCAGCGTCGACGCGGCTGAAGTAGCGATCGTACACGCGGCGATCCTCGGCAAGCGACCACCAATAATGGTCCGTTACCACATGACTGCCCGGCGGAATCAGTGCACGAAGGGTTTCTGTGTTCGATTTCAGACTTTGAGACGGCGGCAGCGACAGCATGATCGCCGTGTTTCGCACGAAGGCCGACACCGACACGGCGTAGAGGGACAATACTACGAGCGCCGCCCCGCGCAATAGAAGTGGGTGGCCCGAAACGGAAATCTCTCGCCAGGTCGCCGTCGCGGCGACCATCATCCAGGGCCCGACAAACCACAAGTAGTACATTTTGTTCGGCACGAATATGGCAACAAAAAAGAGGGCGAATACCGCGCCCAGCCATAGGCGTGCCCAACGAAGCGAATTCAGGTCACGTGGTCTGCAAATCAACCCGACGACCATAACCACGAGACATGCCAACGTTATGGACCGATGAAACTCCTCGTACTCCCAACCCGTAAAGAACCGCACGAAGAAATGGCCATAACCGACATGTGCCTCGGCATGGTCCCGGAATTGTTCGAGAGCGCGCGGGTGTCGCACGATTATCGGCGCTATCGCGGTACACAGCACCGTAACAGCGGCGATTCCCCAAAGCGCTGTCCGAGCGAGTGCCGTCTTGACCGTCGGCCCTCGGCACAGCAGTTGGGTGACGCCGACGATGCCGAGCATTATCGCCGGGCCCATGAACGTTGCCGCAGACAATCCCAGGAGGCCGCCGGAGATCAGCACGAACGCCAGGTGAGCCGATCGTTGCAACAATAACAAAACGCTTGCCATTCCAAGGCACATCGACAGTTCGTCCGGCCGACCAAAGGCGCCGAGCGGCAGGACGGCCAGCGCGAGCAGGAAGCCGGCCCAGCGAGGAATTGCTTCGCCGATGCCACACGCAAGCAAGTACGTGAGGAGCGCCAAAACCGCGTGAATGACGGCATCGAACACGATGCACTGCTGCGGGCCGAAACCGAACGCCTTGACGAAGATCCCGAACAGAAATGGATAGCCGGGCGGATGAACCGCCCAGACTTCGTCAATGGGCGGCGACGTGGCTCGGAGAAACACCAACCCCGTTAGCTCCGGCGCTGCAAATCTTCCCGACGCCGCCCATTCCCTCCCGGGCGATTTGAAAAACACTTCGTCGACCGTCGGAAATCGGCCCACCATGGCCATGAACACAACGTACAACACCGCGACGGCCAAGGTCGCGAGGGTCCAGAATCGCGATGTGACCCATTTCACCGCCATGAAGCTCTCCGCAACCTAACAAGCCTACATCAGGCCCGAATAGAATGTTCCTTAGCCCGGTTTATTTACGGGCGGCAAAGGAGCCACCATGTCGAACACGAAGCTCCCGCCGGGTCCCAAAGGCCTATGGTTCTTCGGCAACACGTTTCCGTATGGGAAAGATCCACTCGGCTTCATCATCCGTTGTGCCCGTGAGTACGGCGACATCTTCCAGATGAACCTGCTTGGCACGCCGATCTACACGCTGACTCATCCCGACCATATCGAGTATGTCCTTCGCACCCATCATCGTAACTTCACCAAGGATTTCTTCACTCACCAGGTGTCCCGGCTGCTCGGGCAAGGGCTGCTTACCAATGAAGGCGAAAGTTGGCGTCTTCAACGTCAATTGGCACAGCCCGCTTTCCAGGTCAATCAATTGCAAAAGTACGGCAGCCTAATGGTAAACGCGGCGCAGCGCATGTTGGACACCTGGAGAGACGGCGACACCTTCGACGTTCATCCACAGATGATGCGCCTAACGCTCGATGTGGTGTCACGCGCACTTTTCAGCTCCGAAGTCGCCGACGATTCCGCAACGGTTGGAGCGGCGTTGGAAGAGGCGATGAAACACCTCACCCACCCGTTAAGCTACACCCGTTTCGGTCCCTGGCTGCCCACGCCAGGACTTTGGCGATTCCATCGCGCCATTCGACAACTGGACGAAGTTGTCTATCGGATGATTCGACAACGTCGGGCCATGTCGGAACGGCCGGATGACTTTCTCACACGCCTGTTGACGCTCCGTGACGAGAACGGCAAAGAAATGACGGACCGCCAGGTCCGCGACGAGATCATGACGTTGTTCCTCGCGGGACACGAAACAACGGCCCTGGCAATGTCGTACTGTTTCTACTTACTCGCCCGGAATCCCGATGTGGAATCGACGCTGGCAGCCGAAGTGAACGAGGTCTTGGCCGGCCGAGCCGCGACCGCCGACGACGTTCCCAGGCTCCGCTACACCGAATGGGTCATTAAGGAAACCATGCGGCTCTACCCACCGGCGTGGGGCATTGGACGTGAGCCCATAGCCGACTGCAAGATCGGCGGTTACCACGTCCCGAAAGGCACCCAAATTCAGCTCGTGCAATTTGTCGCTCATCGTGATTCGCGCTGGTTCGACGATCCGGAGAGTTTCCGGCCCGAACGCTGGGACAACGATCTCGCTCGCCGCATCCCCCGTTGCGCATATTTCCCCTTCGGCGACGGTCCGCGCATCTGTATCGGCAATCACTTCGCGATGATGGAGACGGTTCTCATCCTGGCAACGGTCATGCAGCGCTTTCGGCTGCGACTCGTGTCGGATCGGCCGGTCGAGCTAATCGCATCCATAACATTGCGGCCGAAACACGGAATTCCCATGGTCGTGCAGCGTCCCTCCCTGGCATCAACAGTCTTCTCCTCCGCCGGCTCTCAGGTTGTCGCCGGCACCATCAACAACGGGGATGTCTAGGCCAATGGCCGGGCGTCGCCAAGTGGCCACGGACTGCCATCGTCACATCCACGGTGTGTGTGTAAAAGTGACAGGCGCAAGGCAACCCATCTGACACAATACGCTCCCGCCATCGCACTTGACTGTGCACGGTAGGATCAAGTAGGGGCGGTGCCGTGCCACTGCGTGCAGCTCGGAATCCCGCCGACGTTTAGGACAATCTAAGGTAATGCCATGAGACTACTTACGAAAGAAATCGCTGGGGACGAAAACACGCCGGAATTCGACACGCCGAAGCCGCCGCCGTCGGATGCGCCGCTTCTCGACGCCTATTCGGAAGCCGTGGCCCGTGCCGCCGAAGCCGTCAGTCGGTCGGTCGTGAACTTGGACGTGCATCATTCGCCGCGTGGACGGCATGGCCCGCAGCGCGGCGGCGGGCAAGGCAGCGGTTGGGGTTTCCTGTTTACTCCGGACGGGTTCATTTTGACAAATAGCCATGTGGTGCACCGCGCCGACCGGATTAACGTGTCGCTGATCGATGGCCGAAAATACCCGGCCGATCTTATCGGGGACGATCCCGAGACCGATCTCGCCATCGTTCGGATCACGGCATCGGACCTGTCGGCCGTCACGTTGGGCGATTCCGACCAGGTTCGTCCCGGACAACTGGCGATCGCCATTGGCAACCCATTCGGCTTTCAGTTCACGGTAACCGCCGGCGTTGTTAGCGCTCTCGGACGAACGCTGCGCTCGCGCACGGGACGGCTAATCGACAACGTCATTCAGACCGATGCGGCCCTGAATCCCGGAAACTCCGGCGGACCGCTTCTGAATTCGCGCGGTGAAGTGATCGGAGTCAACACCGCGGTGATTCTACCGGCGCAAGGCTTGAGCTTTGCGCTCGCCATAAACACGGCCAAGTTCGTGGCGGGACGGCTGATCAAGGATGGGAAAATTCGTCGCGGCTACCTGGGAATTGCGGGACAGAACGCCCCCTTGCCCCGAAGCCTGATCCGATTCTTCAACCTGCCCGTTGAAACCGGCATACGCGTGGAATCCGTCGAACCTTCCAGCCCCGCTCAGCGAGCCGGGATTCTGCGCGGCGACGTCATTATCGGCTTCGACGGCAACGATGTGCCGAACATCGACACGCTGCACAAACTGCTGACCGATAAACAACTCGGAGTGGCCACCCCGCTGACTCTCGTGCGCTATCCGCAGAAACTTACGGTGAACATTGTCCCTGAGGAGGCAGGCCGAGAATCCACGTAAGCACTACGGTGCAGGTGTGCCGCGCGGAGAAAAGAGCCGGGTAAGCAACCAGCGTTGAGTCCGATCCGTGCCGAAATGGACGAGTACGGGTAATTCATCCTGCGTGAGGTTGAAGACACCGGCCTCGACCACGGTGTCTTTATGGTCCGCGACCGACCAGGCGGCCCGGCTCGAATTGCGGTCCACTGCCCCCTGGATTGCCTGGGTCTGTTCGGTGGCGTCGTTATAGTAGGTGCCGGCAATGACGCCGTTTTTGTCGACTGCGAGTTGAATGAACATAGTCGGCGCCCCTTTGTCATCCTGCGATAGCGCGTAGACTCCTAGCGGGTGCCATTGCATTTGCCGCCGTTGGTCGGGCGGGGCCGCCATGGCTTGCACGCCGGCGGAAGCGATGGCAATCGCATGGGCGGCGAAATCGGCAGCCCCCGCGAGCTGCTTCCCGTCGAGATAAATAACGCCGTCCTTCTCGATCACATTGTGGCCAAAGTAATACGGCGTCGGTTCGCCCCAACTTCCTGTCACCCAGCCTGTCACCGATTGCCACGTGGCCGGATTCCACCAGTGATAGGGATTGCCGTTGCGAAACTCGACTCGCGCATCGAGTACGGGATGGTTGTCCATCCAATTGGGCGTGAACAGATCGGCATAGCCGACGCGTACCTGCCGGCGGATGCTCTCGGCCCAGGTTTTGTGCCGTTTCATTTGCTCGTCCGGCGCCACCGGCCGATCACGTTCCGCCAGGTATTCCTGCTTCATTTGGTCGTATTTCACCGCGGCATCGACTCCCGATTGGAGTTGTCGATTTCGGCCGACGACGGCTGACCATTGTTGCATGGACGCGGCCTGCCGAGCCGCGTCCGATTGTTGATCCCCGCGGAGTTGCTGCGCCTGTTGGTTTGCGCGCTGGATCCCTTCAGTGCGCAACGTGTCTTCTTCGGCGCGATATGACTGCCGCCCCATGGAACCGCTGGAATTTGGCCAGGCGCCGCCCGGCCAGAATCCCCAGCCGCCGTCGACCGGCCACCACGCCGCCGATTCGGAAACGGAAAGTACGAAGAGGCAGCCAACCGCGGCCGCGAGGATGAGTAAGTGCTTTTTCATCGGCTTCGCTCAACGACGGAGTGGGTGGCTACTTGGGTTGCTTCCGAACGACGATGATCTCCTCCGTGTTGGGTTCGAGTCTGCCGCCGAAATCGCGTGCCGTCGATTGAAAGCCGATGCGATTCGGATCGATGGGCCGGATGATGTTCACGGACGACATCTTTTTGCCGTCCGCCAAGGTTCCGGTGCATTTGACGACCCAACGATCGTCCTTCTTGCTCCACGCCCGTTCGCCGAAATCGCCGTCCGATTCGAACACCCAAGAGCGAATCGACTTGTTCGCCGCGTCCCAGCCTATGACTTCCGTTCCTTGCGCATCCACTCGATCTTTGAGGTAGATCGAGTACGTGCGGAAAATGAACTTCTTTCCCGGAGTCCACTCGGCAATGGTATGAATCACCGACTTGTCATCCGCTTCGACCCATTCGCCGATGAGCCAATCGAGTTGATGGAGCGGACCACCGTCCGCGGACGCGGCCGCGTCCTCCGTGGTGCGCAGGTTCTCGATCAACCATTGGCCGTCGCGTCTGACGATCACGGCGGTGTAACGGTTATGAATCGGAGGCGCATTAGAGGGGTTCATCGTGATGCAGCCGCGTTCAATGATGACGTCGGGTGTCACCTGGCGGACCGCATCGCAACTCTGCTCGACCTTGACGCCCTTGTTCTTACTGAAAAAAGACTCCAACTCTTTTTGAATGGCTTCCCGTCCGCGAGTGACCTTCCCGGCACGGTCTACGACTTCGGCGTCCTTGGCGTAATGAGCGGCCAGCGCGGCAGCGTCGCCGCGATTAAATGCGTCAAGATACGCCTTGGACTTTTCGCGGATCACCTTATCTTCCGCGGCCGGCGCTTCCTTCGGCTTGTCGGTGGCCTGTGGCTTGTCGTCGGCCCCGACACTTACGGTCAAAAGAAATAGACCCAGCACTGCCCCTACGCGGGAAAAGCGATTCATTGGTTGCGAACTCCTGGATGAAAGAGACGACCCTTCGGCGAATCGAAGCGGGCATCTCTATCTTATCGTAAAGAAGGAAACGGGTCGTGAGACTTCCGAACTTCCGTCAATCGCTCAGTTTTCTTCCAGACAATACAAGAACTCCTTGCCGCGAAGAAAAAGCTGCTTGTCGACGATGGCTGGCGAGGCGTCGATGGCGTCATCCAGCCGGTTGGTCGCCAGCACTTCCAACTTATCGGCGTGTTTGAGCACGAGCGTCGTCCCATCGCGGCCCACGATGTAGATCCGGCCGTCGGCGGCCACGGGTGACGCATAAATACTATTCAGGCCGGGAAGCCGTTCGCGATTGATAATGGCTTCACCGGTGCCGGCGTTCAACGACGTGAGCGTTGCCGTGTTCAGTTGCGTGAAATAGAGGCGGCCATCGTAAAGTAGGGGCGACGGCACATAGGGCGTTCCCTGACTTACCTTCCACACGACCGAGTCTGTGACATCGCCGGTCGAGTCGAGCGGCACGGCACACGCATAGGACCCTTTGTAGCCGCTCATGCACACTACAACACCATTGTGCAGGACAGGCGAAGGGATCGCATTCACGGTCTGACCGCCGCATTCCCAAATAACGTCCCCGGTGGCGAGGTCGTAGCTTCGCACACGGTTAGTCGCATTGACGATGACTTGCACTCTACCTTTATGTTCAACTATTAACGGCGTGGCCCAAGACGATTTTTCGTCACGGGACTTCTTCCATTTGGTCGCTCCGGATCGTGCATCGAGGGCGACAATGAACGATTCGCCTTCCGTGTCCCAATTGACGACAACGGTGCCATCGTGAACGACCGGCGTATTCGCTTCTCCCCAACCGAGGCGCGTGTGCATCGGGCCAAAGTCGCGTTGCCACTGAAGCTTGCCGTCGAAATCGTAGCAATAGACGCCATACGTTCCAAACGAAGCGTACAAATACTTACCGTCGGTTGTAGGTGAGCCCGATGCGTATGTATTGGTGTCGTGGCGCCCTTCGTGTGGCACACGCTCGGCAGTGATCTGTTGCCACAAAGGTTTTCCCGTATTTCGATCAAGGCACATGACGACAAATTGATAGTAGGTGGTCGGCACTTTGGTGCGGGTTTGAAACTGCGGATTGGGCTTGGGCACATCCCCGGCTTTCGCCTCTCGGCCGGTGTTGATCGCCGTCAGCACAAAGATGCGGTCGTCCCAAATAATCGGCGTCGCATGGCCCTGTCCCGGAATGGCGACCTTCCACTTCACGTTGGTTTTCTCATCCCACTTCACTGGCGGATCGCCGTTCGGGGCGACGCCATTGACAAGCGGCCCGCGCCAGTGCGGCCAGTTTGACGCGTTCTCATCCGGAATGGCAGGGAAAACCGTGCCGACCATTAGGGCGGTGATAGCTAGAGTCTTCATTGTTAGGTCATCTCCGCACAACGCCTTCTCTCAGGACGTTGTATAGACGGGAGATGGCCCAAGCACATTCAGCGGCGGTGATCAGCGGAACGAAGGAAGTGGTGCGAGAAAATCAGCGGGGCAAGCCTTTGGATAACCGGTTCGCGCCGGTCCCCAGACCAGCAGCAAGCGCCTCGGCAGTGCGGAGGAACGCTCGGGGACGGACGGGCTCTTCGCCTCAGTCCAGCCCTTCGGCAGCCTGGCGACCATCCGTTTCCACAGAAGGCCCATGGCTTTGCGCCCCCGCCTTTCGGCGGGTTTGCCCTTTTCGAGGATGAAAAGGCGTTGTTGGTCCAGGCGCGATCCCAAGGCTTGCCCCCGGATGCTGCCACCAAAACTGGCAGCCCCGTTTGCTGTACAAGTCTAGGTCTGGATGTGGAGAGTAGCAAACACCGTTTAGCCACGGTTCGCAGAACCGCGCGGCTTAAGCTCAAGTGGGTTACTTCTTGCGTTTCAATTCGTCACGCAGCCGGGCAGCCGTCTCATATTCTTCATTGGCTACGGCGTCGTTGAGTTGTTCGAGCTTGGTCGCTTCGATGTTGTGTGTCTTCCGAAGCGAGTTCGCCATTTTTCGCAACTGCTGGACCATGCCGTTCTCTTCGAACTGGTCTTCCAGGTCATAGGTTGCAAAAAAGGTGCGCAGCTTTTCCAGGCCGGCGTTGATAGCGTCGATGGCCGCCTCGGGTTCCTCCTTTTCAACGGAGAGGGCGCCCGCCGCCTGCGTTCGCTGGAAAATCACGAAGCCGCGATACTGCTCGTGGGCCTGCGTAAACTCATCGTTCGGCGAATGTTCGCGGACGAAATCCATGAACGCCAACGTATGGTCGGCGTCCGCCACGGCCTGGGCGTACTGGTGCAGAGCAAGCCAGCACAGCCGTCGGTGGTAGTACTGCACAAACTCGCGGTCTGCTTCCTGACACTGCTCTTCGTTCAGAATGAAGGTGCGCCCGGAACGATTGCTTAACTGTGCCTGCTTGACCAGGTATTGGTGATACGTGGGATGACCGTGCGGTCGGGTCCCGTCCGGACGATGAGCTATCTCCATTTGCAGCAGGCCCAGGTCGACGCGCAACTGAATGACCTGTCGGCCGTCGCTCGTTTCGACGAGCCTGGCTTGCACGACACCCGGCTTGTATTCCCAGCCGTTCAAGGCGGCATCAATATCTTGGTTCATTTCAACGCCCAACGGTTATTCGGGCCACTCTTCTATTCTATCTTTCGTTTATGGGCGATGCGTCCGACGGCGGTTCCGACGCCGGCTTCCATCTCTATTCTATCCTTCCCCTCTGAGAGGTCTTTGCGATCGTTGGCGCCAGGCTTATAAAATTGATCGGCGCAAAGCGGTCGTCATCTTAGACGCAAACGGTACCTTTTTCGATTCGATTCGGCAAGGTCCATCACACCACCCGAGGGTCTTAATCGTGTCAGCACAAGCATTTATAGTTTTGTTTCTTGCGGCGATGGCAGGCGACGATGTTTCAGGAAAAGCACCGCCGGGCGCCGTTGTGCTCTTCGACGGAAAATCCCTGGACGGCTGGACCAACGAACGGAAGCAAACGGCCGGCTGGAAAGTCGAGAACGGATACGCCGAGGTGATTGCAGGGGCGGGAGACATCCTCACGAAGGAAAAGTTTGGCCCCCACTTCCAGGTTCACGTCGAGTTCTGGATCCCCAGCCTGCCGGCCAAGAAGGGCCAGGACCGTGGGAATAGCGGCGTGTACGTCCAAGGACGTTACGAAATCCAGGTGCTCGATTCGTTTGAAAACGAAACCTATTCGAAGGGGGAATGCGGGGCTCTGTATGGAATCATCGCACCTTCCAAGAAGGCGAGCAAACCCCCCGAACAATGGCAGACTTACGACATCACGTTCCGTGCGCCGAAAGTCGACGGCGGCAAAGTCGTCGAGAATGGGGAGATCACCGTCGTCCACAACGGCATCACGGTGATCGACAAGGGCCGCTTCGCAAAACCCACGGCGGGTTTTACAGACGATAAGTTGGCCGAGGCCGGACCGATTCGCCTTCAGGACCACGGCGACCGCGTTCGTTACCGGAACATTTGGATCAAGCCGCTGGACGGAGCGAAGTGATTGGGTGGCGGATGACGCGAGTCACCCTCCCGGCGCCGGTTCAATATGGCAACTCAGTGGACCCAGTGAACCGCCGGTAACCCCACGGATCTCGTGAAACGTCCGAATCTGGTCTACTTTCAACTCCGCAACTTCCTTCGGGCCGGTCCAAACGATGGCCCGCCCGCCGTGATGGGCTTCCAGAGTCAACTGATAAGAACGCTCCGCCGTGATGCCGAGCGCCTTGCGAAGAACGTCGACGACGAATTCAAAGGAATGATATTCGTCATTTTCGAGAATGACGTTGGACGGCGGAACTCTGCGCGTTCGCGGGTCGGCTTTTGGCTTTGTTCGGGTCGATACGATGACATCGGGCACGTCAATGGCGCTCACGGTGTTATTTCTCCTCGTCGCGATGTTACGATTCGGACGTTATTCTACCGTGAAATGGCCGCCGACAGGGTGGGAATTTCGCACACCATCTAGGATGCTTTTCGTTCGGCATACTGCGTGTTCGCAACAGCCGGTAAGGCAGCGTTCGGTGGGCCGATGTGGACCTCAAACGTGTAGCCGCCGATACGGACAATGTCGGCCTCGTGAATCTCCGCCTGGCCTACTCGTTCATCGTTGACAAAGACGCCGTTCATGCTTTGGAGGTCATGCACGTACCAATGGCCAGCGTGGAAACGAAAACGGCAATGTCGCCGACTCACGTCCGGTAGCAGCAAGCGAACATCCGCTTCCGAATGCCGGCCCACCAGTATGTCGGCCAAGGTCAATGAAATGGATGAACCGCCCGGAACGAGCGTTAATAGCAAGGGCGGCACAACCTCATCGGCATCGGCGTGATCGAATTCGCCCATCGTGGCCTCTGTTCCAATCGGAGGCGCAGCGCGGATACGTAGTCCGCTCGGCGTGGGCTTATACCAAGGGCTGCATGCGGAGTCAAGCGGACCGCGTGGATGGGTTATTTCTGAGCCTTGATCGCTCGGAGATGCAGATCCGTCAGATCGTCGACCTTGGCATCGCCGGGGTCAAAACGGAATTCCTTCGCCACCCGGTCGGCAGGAAGCGGTTGGTCGAGTTTGGGAGCACGAAGCTCCATTTGAATCAACAAGGTGTCCTCGGTCCTCGTCGGCGTCGGTCCCCACCATTCCAAACGGTAAGGCCAGTACTTCGCAGGGCCGTCGGCGGCGCCTAAGTAGAGGTAACACTTCCTGGGCAAGAACGCCGGCCACGGACGATTTGGCTGAACCAGCGTCTTCGCGGTATTTTCCGACCAGAACGCGGTCAGTTTCACCACGTCATGTCCGTGCCACGTTGTTCGCTGGTGGTTGGTGACGGTCATTTGCTGTTGAATCTGCTGGAGCAGCGGGGCCACGCCCATGAAACCTGTCGCATTCCAGAAATCCTTGCGAATCGCCTCCGCAACACCAGGGGCGCCGAGGGCTTCCTTGAGCTTCTTGAGGTCGGTCTTGTTGATCCGGGGCACACCCTTCGAGCCGAGTTGCAATCGTTCCCAAATGGTTGCGCCGTCGCACACCGACAACAAACTGCCGGTTGCGTCTCCCCATTTCAAATTTAGCTCCACACGGAGGCGATGATCGGGACCCGACAGGTAAAGGCCATCCGCCTGAAAGTACAGGCCGTGAACATCGACCTGTTGCCACAAGTTTGCTTCGATCCAAGGATGGCTCTTCGGGTCCAGGGCATTAATTGCGTCTCGTAGCCACGCCGCTCCTTTTTCGTCCAGTCGCGGTGCGGACGGAGTGTCTTTCTTCTCCGCCACGATTCCTGGCCCCGGCGCCGAAGGTTGCTGCGCCGCGACTTGGGAAATTAGGACGCCAACGCTGACTGGGAAAAGAATCCAAACGGAGCGGATCGTACACATGGGGGAGTTCTTCGCTTTTTAACGAAAGTTCAGCTTTGTCTCCTGTCGAGTATATCCACGGACGACCACGAAAAGAATGGACGGACGACAGTGCAGTCCACGCGCTTGTGCGTCGGCTGGAGGACAATCCATGAAACGTCTGGCAGTGGTTTGTATGGTGGCGGCGATGCTCGGCGGTTGTCGATCGGCGAGCAAACACGGATGCACAAGTTGCGGCGGCGGCCACGCCAGCGCTAAACACGGACCGGCCAAGTACGGCCCATTTGCCGAACCTGGCTACATGTGCGAAGACGGGGCGTGCTACGCCAACTCTGGTCCGCCGATGAAGCCGAGCAAGGGTAAAGCGAAGACTGCCTCCCATATGCCGCCGGAGATCATGCAAGCTGCCCATTGGGGCGGGTCGTGCTCGGCTGGAAATTGCCCGCCGGGCGGCGCCGCCGTCAATGCTTACGGCAACATGATGACCTTGGCGCCGGGTTCCCCGATGGGCCCGTCCGGCGTTGGCGCCGGAGCGCCTCCAGGAGCGGTGGCCGCTGTGGGCGCCCTCACCGGCGGAATGGCAGACGGTATGCCAGGCGGCGTTTCCTCGCAACGCACCTCGATACGATTCGCGGCCCCGAACGACATGCGTATCGCCTGGTTCGGGTCCAGCATGGCCGGGCAACCGGGCTATGACGCCAACCAGCTCAAAGTGCCGGCACGATACAACTTCCTGCAAGGCGCGATATATCGGCTTCGCCTGAGCAACATTCCGAACCAGGGCGACCTGGTCGTTTATCCGACACTCGAAGTGGTGCCCGCCAACGCGAAGACGGCCGTGTTCCTCGCTCACAGTGCCGTGCCGATCGCGTTCACAGACGAGGATTTCGCACAAATCAAAGCCGGAAACTACCTGGTGAAGGTGATCTATCTGCCCGATCCGCAATTCCAGGACCTGGCGACGGCTGGACCGAGCGAGATCATTTCGACGCGGCTCGAACCTGGGGCTGACCCGATCGCCGAAGCGTGCCGTCGCGGCAGTATTCTGGCCGTCGTGCGCGTAGGCAACATCGACCTCGAAGCACCGAACACACCGGCGATGGACGGCTCCAACCCGATGATGGACGGCGGACTGCCGGCCGGTTCAACGCCGGCGCCGGCCCGAATGATGATGGAGTCGGGCGCGATCAAGCCAGTCACTTACATGAAAAAGTAGGTCGCCTGTTCTGCCGCAACCATGAAGAAAACCCTACTAGCCATTGCGTTCGTGCTCTCGGTCCCCGTGGCGGCGACGATTGCCACCGGGCCCGTGCGGACCGGTGTAGGCACTCAATTGCTCTATGTCAAATTCACCGGCCCCGCGCAGGCCAGAGCACTCTTCTACCACGGCGATCCGGTTGCCCAAGCGTTTGACATGCCGGTCACCGTCGGCTTGCGCCCAGGATACATCTATCGCGTACAACTGACGGACATAGCCGGACGCCCTGGCTTGTCGTTGTTTCCCACGGTCGAAGTCCGCGGCGTCGTGGCGTATCCAGCGTACGTCAATGCGGCGGAATTTCCCGTCCCCATCGCATTCTCGAAAGAAGACATTGAACGCGTCCTTTCCGGCGCGTTCATTACCAAGGTGTACTACCTGGAAGACCCGTGCACGGCTTTCCCGGTGGCGACCCAGCGTGACCAACCCATTGAACTCGACGTCTTGCCGACGCGCTGCATCTTTGACGAAGCACGTCGTTGTGGCCGAACGATGGTTATTCTCCGTTTTGGTGAACGGTTGCCGGATGCCGACGAATTGGCTCGCAGTGCAATTCCCGGAACTATCCAATTCCCGGGAGATGCCGCGATTCCACAGCCGCTCGTACCTCCTACGCTGCCCTGGGCCTGTCACCAGATTTATGATCCAAGTGCCGGCCCACGTGGCGCATTCGAGGAGTGCATCTGCGACGGCGGCGACACCAAGCTTCCGGTCGGCCTCGGCGATTTCGGACATCTTCGCGGACTGGATCCTAGCGACGCCGCCGCCGAGTACGAATGCAAAGGCTGCCGCCGGATTGTCGTGTCAAACCGTTGCTGCATTTTCGCACCACGGTTTATCGCGCTACGAACCGAAGTAACGCCGGCCGGGTACAGCATCGTCGTCAACCCCGAGGCGACCGTCTCGACGCATGCTCAAGTGATAATAGAAGAACTGCGCAATCCGAAGATCAATCTCCAGATCTATGCACCCGAGTCCGCCGTCGGGCGAATTCGGCCCAGCGAAATCGACTCTTTGACCGGACTCCTTCGCGTCGAACAGATGCTTGAAACGGCCGAGGCACGCGGTGTCGTGAAGGGTGTTGAAGTCGTAGGCGTGTGTATCAAGGAACCGCCATGTGGCCCATTGCTTCTGTGCAAGTGGTGCGAACCGAAGGCAGCCCGCGTCGGCGACATCGCCACGTTCTATCTGAAGTACACGAACACCGGCGGCCAGCCCATGAACAATGTCGTCGTCTCTGACAGCTTGACGCCGCGGTTAGAGTACATCCCCGGGACCGCCCTCTCCGACCGCGACAACGTTTTCACAACGCAGGAAAACGACGGCGGCTCCCTCGCCCTCCGCTGGCAAATCGGCGGCGACCTCCCCCCCGGCAAAAGCGGAATGGTCAGATTCCAGGCAAAAGTTCGTTAGTGAGAATTCAGAATTCAGAATTCAGAGTAATGCTATCGTGCGGCTGCCCTAAGCATTATCGGAAACAAGTCTGCTCATTTTTTGATTCTGAATTCTGAATTCTGAATTCTGAATTCTTCTCCCGCTCCCCCTCCCGACTTTCCCATCAAATACGCCCGCAGGTCGCAGTAGATTTGAGTTGCCACGGTGCGCCAGTGCGGGTCGAAGGCGGAATTGCCGTTGAGAGAGCGCATGACCACCGTAATCAGCAGATGATTACTGCGTGCCAGATCGGTGTGTTGCATGCGAAGGTCCATTTCGATTCGGCCGGCGTTTCGGCTCAATCCCAACCACGATAAGCCACGCCCACGCAGTTGATAAGCGCTGCCCGGCCCGCCGATGCATACGCGCACACGTCCCGGATCGGATTGGACCACGTCCCCGCCTACGTCGTTCATGTAGCCGCGGAGCTTGTAGAGGGCGATGGACTCCGGCATCCATGCTTCGAGGCGATACACCAATACGTCGGAGTCGGTCGTCGAGGGGTTATCGATTTCCGGCTGCTCCACGACCGGCAGAGCTTCGGGAATCACGGCATCCGAATCCAAGTCTTCTCGCGCCAACGCCGTCTCGAATCGTTCCGCCAATTCACGAGCACTAGACGGACGGTGTGCCGGGTCTTTGGCAAGACAATCAAGTACGAGTTTCTCAACTCCTGGCGGCAGGTCCAAATCCTCGTCGACCTCAGTAAGAGGCGGCGGCTCTTCCGTTGCATGCGCCAACAAAATGTCCATCGCCGATTCACCGACGAACGGCTTGCGCCCGGTCAGAAGCTCGTACAAGATCACGCCGACGCTGTAGAGATCGGATCGATGATCGACCGCTTCGCCACGCACCTGTTCCGGGCAAATGTACGCCGGTGTGCCTACGGCGAAATCGCCGCAAGTGGATGATCCGTGTCGAACCGCAGACTCCCCAATCAGCCGGGCAAGGCCGAAGTCCATGATTTTAATCTTTTCGTACGGCGAGTCCGAATCGACCACCATCAGGTTCGACGGCTTCAGATCGCGATGGATAATGCCCTGCCCATGGGCGGCTTGCAAGGCTTCGCACAGTTGTCCGAGCAGCCGTGCGACGCGACCGGGGCCCAGCTTTTCACGATTGCTTTTGCGGAGTGCATCAAGCGTGACGCCGCGGATATACTCCATGATGATGCACGGTCCTTGCGGATCGTTGAGCGACGCGTCGAACAGCGTGACGACATACGGATGTTGAAAACGGGCCATCAGGAGCGTCTCGCGTTGAAAACGCTCCTGAAACTTCGGCTCGGAGGCAATGTGCTCGTGCATGACCTTGACGACGACCTGCCGACCCAGGTCGAGTTGCCGTGCCAAGTACACTCGCCCCATTCCGCCTTCGCCCAACAGGCGGACGGTTTGATATCGCCCGAGAAAGACCCGGCCCATCATACTTTCGTACCCCACCGTACGGACGGCTTCCCAGCACCGCAACACGGCGGCGCGGCCTAATGAAACTTAGGTTGCGTTTGGCGGCAGTGCGGGGAGGTCTGCGGTTTTCAGACGCCGCTCGGCCATATTTCTTCGTTTCGGCCGGATACCTTGCAGCGAACGAACGTTCAAAGCCATGTTAAGTCGCGAATCTCTGGAAGCATACCGCCGCATGACACCCGGCGAACGACTAACACTTACGCTCCGCGCAATGCGCGAATCCTTGCCATATCTACTGCACGGGCCGGACGACGTCGTCCAACGTCGGTTCGAACTGATCCGCCGTGAAAACGATGCCCGGAATCGGCAAATGCTAACCCGGTTGGCTGAAGCCTCCCGCGCGGTTGATGAATCGACATAGCAAACGGCGTCCATCCAGTAATGTGCTTCGCACTTCCGGGCTGGCACGGCCAGCTGCGGCGTTGCTTGTTGTTAGCGTGGCAACGGTTTCGCCATTCTGATGGATAGGCAGCGCTTCGCCGGGTTTTAAGGCAGAGATTAACTCCGGTAGTCGAGCGTGTGCTTCGCTCAATGGAACAGCTGACATGGCGACACCCCCATAACCAGAATCGGGCCGACTGGGTCAGTGTATCACAGGCGTGACATCACCGGAAAGCGAAAACGCCGCGGGCATTTCACGTACCCCGCAGCGCATATTGGGCGGTCGATTTTGGATTACAGGTCGAGGGCGAGTGGGTCGGGGATGGTGGATGTCAACCAATCGGTTGCGGCGAGGCGGCTGCATGGTGTGGGCGGTTCAATCGGCTGTGCGGATGATGTTTTGGCAACCATCGTCGCAGCATCGGAATCCGGCACCGAGCTACTAAGGGCGGGATTCATCAGGTCGCTGGCACTGTGTGCCAATGCTAAATTGGCAGACGGCCGATCCGGTGGCGGAATCGGCGCTGGACTGGAGCCGACGACGACCCTGCCGCCGAATTCAGAGGTGTTGCGCGTGTCGTTCTTGATTGATCGGCATCCACTTCCTGGAATTGTGGATTGATAGAACTCATGTACTTCAGTGTGACCAATGATCTTGCCGCACTCGTATGCGGCTGAGAGGTTGTAACTAAAGACGTTGGTCTGCGATCCCATTACGTTGATATCTTCGTGGTCAAGTCCCCAGAGATTAACGGTTGCTTCCTTACCCTGCAACCCCTCATAGTAGTGTGTACGCTGCCAGAAATCCTCTACCTCGTTCACGCGCGCCGCGACTGTTATTGGCGCGTCATTCATTAGAGCTTGGATCGCCTTGTAACCATCTGCTTTCGGCTTTGAGGAAATGCTTGCGTTTAGCCCGTATGTGTTGGTCGCCGGATGGGGGTCTAAGAGCGTTAACTTCATGTACCCGGCTTTTGCTTGAGGTATGTTGAGTTCCTGCCAAAGCTCCATCGTGCCGCTGACGACAACAGCACCGCGGCTGTGGCCAATCAAGTGCAGGTCAATTGAGTCATTCTCTCCCAATGCCGGAATCAGCCCGCTCGCTTTCAAAGAAAGCCTGTTAAAAAGGTCGCTCGACGCGCGATCATCATAGGTGGGGTAGGGAATGCAGCTGGTCCACCAGAACGGAACGACTTCATCATAGCCGGCTTGCTTAAGTGAAGTTGCCATCGTGGTAACCCATTCAGGTTCAGAAGTACTAAAGCAAGGTACCTGGAAGCCAACGGACACAGCGCTAATGACAACCTTTCGAAAATGCGCATCGCAGCTATCCAGGCCGAACCCATCCAGCGTGCCCTCAGGATCGGCAACGCCGATGACGTACTTCAGATTGAAACTTGGTGCGAGTGCTGTGTCGAAATCCAAGTTTACAGGCACGTCAAAATACTGGCCCACCATCGCCAGTGGGCCTGAAATCGTTACCGATCCGATTTTCACGTCGTCGCTCGTGTCGAAATCCTCGTCAGGCGAGCGGTAGATGCCGATGTTGAATGTCTTGTCCGCCAGAGCGGGGTTGTTGATGTCGTAATCGACGAGGATTTGGCGGGAGTCCTCGGTTCGGATCGAGGTGAGGACGACATCGTCGCCGGTGGAGCAGGTGTCCTGCGTGAATTTGTAGTGCGTAACTTCAGCATGACCGTTTTCAAAGCTTGAAGCGTTACCAAGTAAGAGAGTATTTGCGGACCCCACCAGAGGGGGAACCGTCGAAACGAGGAGGACGTCGTCTACGAAGATGCTGACGTTCACGCCCGGGTTTGCTTCGATCCGGTACGTATGGAACTGGGTGGGGTCGATGGTATTAAACAGGGAACCAGCTTTACCGTATGGCGCGTAGATAGTTGTCTTGTTCAGTCCAAAGCCAAAATACTCGGTGCCAGTGGCACCGATTGCCTGAAATGCCGTCGCCGGGCGCAACACGCCGTAGTCTCGCTGTCGATCACTCTGACGCGAGTTTCAATGGTAAACGCTTTGGTCGGATCAATCGAAGCATTCTTGTTGTATTGGGCGTAAGTGACGCCCGTCGCCATTGTGTTTTGAGTTAGCTTAGTGCCGTCGACCCAATAGGCGGCGTTTTCCGATGGACCGTTTGATGCGTAGTTCCAGCCTTGGGCACTCGGGAGAGAGTCGAAGGCCAATGAAAACGTTGACGGCAGACAACGATTTTCCAAAGCGACGAATGATGGCCGACACGTCCAACGCGTTTTTCGCACGTGGCTTTGAGTAGCTTGCGAGCGCTTTCGAAGAGAGAACATAAGAGACCCCCGCGTTTCATTGGGCATTTGTGGTGGTATTGGTCCGCTGGGAAAGACAAGATGTTCCTCCCCCGCCAGCGTGACGGCGTCGCAATCGTGCGAGCTAAAGAGTAAGACACACACTGCCGAAAAGCGCGGGAATGGATTTTCGTTTTCTTGCGCTGTTAATCGGCTAGGAATCCGCCAACTGCCGTTTCCAGCGCTGGTAGATCAGCGATGGTGATGCCGCCGGTCCCATCGCGCCACGCAAGATAGCGGCCGCTGGGGCTGAGATAACATACATTCGGCCCGGTGATGTTTGAGAGATCGAGGTTGAACAGTTCCAAAGGCGATCCTGACGAGTCGAGCGACGATACGCGGATACGGTCGTAGTTGCACCATTCGTTCGGCGCAGCGAAATGTGCCGTTCGTTCCATGTTTTCTGAGAACTCCAAACCTGTCACCGGATAAGACTCGCTGCCATCAATCAGGTCGATTGCCGTCATGGCTCCTCCGCCAAGTGCCACAAGTAAGCGTCGACCGTCGGGGGAAAGATGGCCTCCAAGCCCACCATCGGGAGCCCGCAAGTCGGCCCGGCCAAAGCGCCTAATACAGCGTCTCGCAGCCACATCGTACACCTCCAGCCGCAGTTTTTCGTCCGGTTTACGTGGGCCCCACCATCGGAAATAGCGAGCGTCCGGAGTCAATTCACTAGCGAAATACCCTAGCTGGTCGCCGGCTTCACTTTCGCGCAACGCATGCAGCTTTTGAGGTTCATGTCCTATCGCCCATTCGTAGACGATGCTCTGCCGCGGCGCGTCGGCTGAAGCACACTCCTCGCGCACGAGCACGAACGCCTTTCCATTGAACGCCATCGATTCAAAACCGCCTGGCAACAGCCAGCTGCCGAGCACGTGCCCTGATGCCACATCGTACATGTAGGCGTGAGAATCGTTGGTTCCGGCGCTTGCGTACGCAACCACAGCACCGTCATCAGTGATTCCAACCCGGGCGTTCATTGGAAAAAACTGAGAATCGCTACGTGGCGCCGGAACGGCCATGATTGAAGTGCCACGCTCCAGGTCCCAAACACGAATTTCGTATGAGGAATCCAGCGAAACCAGGAATCGCTCATTTCGGCTCCAAGCCAAATGCTCGACAGCGCGCCGATGGCCGGAAAGAGGGCACACGGTTGCGGGCGGGACCATTTCCACGAATGCCGCATTCATTTGATTGCCCACAGCCAACGTCCTACCGTCACGCGAGAATCCCATTGGAGTGGAATAATCCAGTGTCAGGACCTGGCGGCCGCTCGCCACGTCCCACGTTCTTAGCGTGGAATGCCTCCAGCCGCCCAGAAGCCAACGGCCCAAGGGATCAAAGACCAGATTGCTAACACCCGTAGCGGAAATGGATCCTCGCCAGCGGATTCTTCCGTTGTCGGCTTCACAGAGTTCCACAGTGCCGTCGCGCCTGCCGACGGCAAGAAGTTTGGCGTCTGGCGACCAAGCCAATGACTCCACCTGCGTTGCGTCATCGCTGGCAGAGTGAACCTTCATGGGTTTGCCGTCTCTGAATCGTACCCGTACGTTGCCGCTTGCGTCCCCGACCGCAATTTGCGAGGCGTCGGGTGAGAATGCGGCTACCGTCACCTCCCCAAGTGTCGAATCGCTGGGCCACACAGACGCCTCGTTTAGATTCGGTACCGAAAGCCATTGGATCGTCCCATCGCTGCAAAGCAGCGACACGGCACGTCCGTCAGGATGAAAGCCGATGGTCTGTACCGTACCATTCTTTGTCGAAGCCCATTTGGCGATTGGGGTCGTGTCTACGTCGCCTGGGTAGAGGATCAGGCCACCTGCCTCCGGCGCGAAAGCGAGATAGTTACCTTCAGGACTGAACGCAATTCGCGGGCGATGTAGATTCGGATCCAAATCGGGGGGCAAGTTTGGCGAACCACCACGATCCCAACGCACCGGCCCGTTGTATGTGCCGATGACCATCACCTTCCCGTCGGGATGTAGCGCGATTGGCCACATTTTCCAGAACACCTCTGGAAGCTTAACAGTGTCGGCCTCCTTCGCAACGAAGTCCGGTACCCCTAACGACATTGCGTAGAGCGATCGCGCCACTAGGTCGAGATGATGGCGTCTTGCAGCATCTTGCATCCTCGCACCGTGTACTTTCACCGATTCTAGAAGGCGTTGTCCTTCCACACGGCGACCGACAATCGGTGTGAGAATGCGTTGTCTAGCCTGGTAAAGTAGCCTGATGTATTGGGCCTCGGCGTTTGTGCGGGTTTCGAGCACAGCGTTGCGCCAGGCGAGCAGGGCCAGGAATCCGACAGCCACGACCAGCACTGCCGCAGCGAACGTAACATTCGCTACCGCCCTGTTCCGCCGCGCCCAGCGCCGCCCTTTCTCCCACCACGTCGGCGGCCGTATTGTCAGCGATTCATCCTTCCGCCACCGCCGCAGCTCATCCGCCATCGCCGCCGCCGTCGTGAAGCGGTCGGCCGGATCCTTGGCCATCGCTTTCAAACAGATTGTCTCCAGGTCGCGCGGCACTGCGCGGTTCACCGTGCGTGGTGTCGGTGGTTCGTGGTGCACGATGCGGTGAATCTGTGAAACGAATGACCCGTCATCCGGAAACGGCACACGGCCGCTGAGCAAGCGATACAGCACGGCGCCGAGGCTGTAGACATCGCTGCGGGCGTCGGCCTGGTGACCGCCGCCCTGGGCTTGTTCCGGCGGCATGTAGGCCAGGGTGCCGATGACCTGGCCGTGCTCGGTCAACGACGCTTCCCCAGCGGCGCGGCGGGCGAGGCCGAAGTCGGTGAGAACAGGGGTCAGGGGCCAGGGGTCAGGGGTCAGTGAAGACTCTGATCCCTGATCCTGACTTCTGACTCCTGACCCCTGGCCCCTGGCCCCTGACCCCTCCAACAGAATGTTGCTTGGCTTCACATCCCGATGGATGATCCCTTGCGAATGGGCGTAATGCAGGGCGTCGGCGAGTTTTTCGACAAGGTCGGCGGCGTCGGCGAACGAGAGAGGACCGGCGGCTAGCCGCTCTTCGAGTGATTCGCCAGGGATGAAGGCCATGTCCAGATAAACTCGGCCATCTTCTTCGCCGGATGCGTGAACCGGGACGATATGAGGGTGTCGCAGTTGGGCGGCGATGCGGGCTTCACGGCGGAAGCGCGAACCGTATTGCGGATCGGCGGCCAGGTCAGGGCGGAGGACCTTAAGGGCGACATCGCGATCGAATTTTGGATCGTATGCATGATACACGGTGCCGCATGCGCCACGGCCGAGGACTTCGAGAATTGCGTAGCGGCCAATGTGGTCGGGCGGCGGGGTCGGGAGACCCGCGCCGAGCGCTGTTGAGGTGCCATTCGACTCTTGTGCCGTGCGGTGGATGCGTTCGATAACCGACAAGTGGCGGTTGAGGACTTCTGCTATGTCAGGGTGCGCATCGAGCCAGCGAGCGCGGTCCGGCGCATTGCCGGCGTGAAGGTGTTCCAGGTATTCCTCGGCGATGTCCTCCGAGAGGAGTTCGGCGTCGTCGATACTGATCGGATCGTTCATGCCGGAATTTTCTCCGCGATCTCTGCGATCTCGGCGGTTTGCTTGCCTAACCGCGGAGAGCGCGGAGACCGCAGAGTCGATTGAATTATTCCAAACTTTCCAGTTCCCGCCGCAGCCGGCGCATGCTGGTCTTGTATCGTTCGCGGACCACGTCGTAGGTCAACGACAGTTGCTCGGTGATTTCCCGCAGCGACAGGCCGTCGAAAAACCGCAACTTTACAATCTCGCGGTTGATCGGATCCGGCAGCGCATCAACCGCGGCGAGAACCAGCTTGGACTCCTCGTCCGCACGAGCGTAGGTGCTGGGCGTTCCATCGGGCGCCGGCGGGTCGTTGCCTGGTGTGTTGGTCGAACCCGCCGGCTCGATGCGGACTTTGCGGAACCGTTCCCGGCCGCGCGGGGCGTTGGCCAATACCGAGAGCGTTACTTGCCGGACCCAGCCGACGAAAACTGCGATGCATTGCTCATCGTCCGAAACGGTCCGCGCTCCGTCAAACTGGTCGAGCTTCTCGAAGATCCGCGCACAGGTGTTCTGCACGTGATCGTTGACGCTCTCGTTCGGCGGCGTGGTCCGGGCTCGGACGATCCGCTCGACGACCGGCCGGGCGAAGCGGAACAGTTCGTCCAAGGCTCCGGTGTCACCCGCCTGAGCCTTGCGCACGATGTCCCGAAAACCGCATGAGTTCATGCGGCCTATTATGGAGACACGGAAGGTCGAAAGGCGAGGGAAAAATTGGGATTAGGGACTGAAGTTTGCGTCGGGTATAATCGAGGGTGGCCTAGTTGCGCCAAACGAAGGAAACTAATCATGGCCGAAGCGAAAAAAGCCCGTGTTCGAATTCTGCGCGTCAAGAAAGGGGACACCTTGAAGACGCTCTATGCCAGAGCGCGGCGGGCATTCACGGCGGCAGACCTGCAGCGTTATACCGAGATTGAGGAAGGAATTCCAGCGCGGCAGGTGCTCGCGGAACTGAAAGCGCTCGATCGAGAGGCAGCCAAACGCAAGACAAAAATCAAGAATGGTCGACCCAGATAGCGGCGCGGGGCGTTTCAATGTCCACTGTTCGGCTGCGATCACTGCCGAAATTCGACGCGCTCACCGTCGCGCAACGCGCGAAGGTCGAGGCCCGCAAATGTCGGCAGCCCTTCGCCGCATTGTCGAACACCTCGAATCGAATCCGCAGGCGCTGGGAGAACCGCTTTACCGTTTGCCGGAACTACGGATGCAAGTCCGGCTAGTGCTTGTATCTCCGGTTTCCGTCCATTTCGCGGTATGCGAAGATCGCCCGCTAGTCTTCATCAAGGGCGTAATGCTCATGTCGCCGTGACCTGGCCGCAAGTCTCGCGGCCGCCTTACCCGCGGCTCACATCACCCGGTCTTCCGCCCACGGATGTCTTCTGCCGGTGTCGAATTCCTTGTACTCGGCCGTGGTCGGTTCAGCGATCGTCTTGGGATTGAACGCGGTATTCACCGCACGGAGGATGGGAACGATGTCCGGGTTGTCGTAACCAACGCCGCGAACTTCAAAGAAATCCTTGTTCACGTCAATGACGTGAAGCCGATCTCGCCAAACGCGAACTTTCCGCAGTTGGCGCAGTTCGGCACGGGTGCGTTTGAGAAACTCCAGCGCGAGGTCGAGGTTTCCGGGTGTGTAGTCGTGGGTCGCGAGCGGGGTGGTCATGCGCTAACCCGTGAGCCGCCTTGTTACCGCAATCCCGCGAGCTCCTGCAGCAAATGCCAGTTCTCGAGCCGTTCTTGTTTAGCCCAGGTCAGGAGTTCCGACGCATTGCCGTCTTTGTCGAAGTGTTTTGCGAAACGGCCTTCGCTGCGGGCGAAATCGATGAACGTCACTTCTTCGCTAGTCTTCGGATTCTTGAACCAATCATCTTTCATCGCCGGATTGCCCTGAAGGGATAGCCGTTCCTTGATCTTTTCTCCCTTGCGCGGATCGTAGATGAGGAGTGGAAACGCCCGGCTGTCAACGGCTAGACGCGCCTGTTCGCCGGCCATGTTGTCGGCCACGCCGTGTTCCGGTTGGCAGGTCGTGTAGCAACAAACGATCGCGGGCCCGTCGAATTCTAGGGCGCCGAGGACTGCTTTGTAAAAGTGATTGATGTGAGCGCATGTCGTCTGTGCGACATAGGTGCGCGGATGCATCATCGCGATCTGGGCGATTTCCTTACGCCGCTCCTGTTTGCCGCCGAAGCTCTTGCCGTGGACCGACATCTTGGTGTTCTGCCCTGTGTAGCTCGCTGTCGACGCCTGGCCGCCGGTGTTCGAATACACTTGCGTGTCGAGCACGAACAACTTGATCGGCATGCCGCTGGCGAGGACGCGTGAGAGTGCCTGGAAACCGATATCAAACATTGCCCCGTCGCCGCCAATGCACCAGAGCGGCCGACCTTGCCAGCCCATCTGGTCCCAACGCATACGGACGCCGAGAGCATACGCGGGAGCATTCTCGAAGAGAGAATTCGTCCACGGCACGAGGTACGGATTGTACGGATACGTCGAGGTGTAAACGGTGTTGCAGCCGGTCGCCGCGACCAGGCCCCACTGATCGCCGAACTTCGAGCCAGTCGCCGAGCAAAGCATGCGAAGGGCGGTGCCTTCGCCGCAGCCGGCACACGAGCCGGCCCCGCCGACATAGAGGTGCGTTTGCTCCTTGAGCATCATGTCGATGAGCAAGCTGTCGTTGATGTATTTGTCGTTGGAAGGGCCGATGTTCTTGAAGTAGCGGTGCGTCTTCCGCGACTTCACCATGATGTCGTCTGTCTTGTTGATCATCTTGAGTGCGTCGTCGTCGCACACGGTCACACACTCGGCACACCCCTTGCATTTCGAAGGATCGATAATGATCTGGAACATGCCGCCGACGCCGACTTTTTTCTTTCCCGCCTCGTAGTACTTCTTGGTCTTTGACCATTGCTCGCGATACATCTCCCGATCGACTTCGGGAATGGCCTTGAGCTTTTCCTCCCACTCGGTTTCTGACAGGACCTTGCCGAGAATCGCCGTGTCCGGACATTCCGTGACGCAGTCCATGCAGCCGGTGCAGTTGGAGGGGATGTATTCCGGGATCTCCGGAGCGATGTTGCTGAAGTCGCGCAGCGTTGCCGTGCCCGCAGGGATGAGCGAGCGGGCCACGGTTAAGTCGGCCGGCAAGTCGCGTTCACCCCAACCTTCCTCGTATGCACGGATGATGCGCTCGTTGAAATCCGTCACATCGAGGACGGGCAGGCTCACCATCTTGTAGCCATGATCGACGAGCGTGCCGTAGCTGTTGTTATTGAACGGATCGCGCTCGTGAGCGTCGTTCATGGAAGGCTTCGTAGGGCTGTCTAACGTATGCATTAATAGCTCCGTTCGGAGATTCACACCAACGGTTCTAGGGTAATCGTTTGCGCCATTTCATCGGATCTTGTGAAGTGTGAAACACGCAATAAACAGTGACCACGTCGTTCTCGAACTCATAGAAAACCGCATACGGAAATCGAGAAACCAAGCTTCTTCGATAATTCTTACGGACCGTCTGGTGCATTAGAGGCGAGCGACAAATTGCTTGGATCGTCCGGTCGACACTCTCCAGAAATCGTTCCCCCAGACCTTCCTTTTTCCCTTCGTACCAAGCGTAGGCTTCCGCAATATCCTCTTCGGCTTCTGGTGCGATCACCAGCTCAGCGGCCATACCGGCTCCTGACCCGGCGTTTGACTTCGTCCCAGGAAAGCCCCGAATCCGGCGCATTCAGAAGATTTGCCCTTCTCCTGTCGAGTTCGCTTGCCTGCCAATCATGGACCGGAACATCCTCCGGAGTCGACGCGAGATCGTCCCAGAGCGCCTCCAATAGTTGGAACTTTTCCGTCGGACTTAGATCGCCGAAAGGGTGCATTTCGGAGCTCATTTGGAATTGCCCCCCTCAATCACCGCCGGCGCGATCTCACGCATCTCACTGAAGCCGCGCTTGACGCAATGCAGGTTTTCCTGGACGACCTGGCCGCCGCGTTTGCCGAAGTATTTGGTGAGCGCCTTTTCGACGCCCGCATATAGCTCTTCATCCGTCATCTTGCTCTGTTTCGAATACGGCGTCAATTTGAGAAAGGCGCCGAGCAGTACGATGCCTTGCATACGCATCTGCAAGTCCGGTTCGCTGGCGACTTCGCGGGCAATCTTCACCATGTCGCAGTAGAACACTCGAAGTTTGCGGTCACGAATGAGTTGCTTGTTGTGCTCGGGAATGTGCCCCCAGACATCGGCGGGTTCCGCGTACGGCGACTGCATGAAGATCGCGCCGCCAGCCTGCAGGCCTTCCATCGTGAGCGGACTGAGCATCGCTGTCGGATCGTTGATGCACAAGAGATCGACGTGTTCGAGCTCGCTGTGCATCATGATGTGCGAGTCCGCGATGGTCAGGTAATACGTCGTCGGCAGTCCCTTCTTCTCCGAGCCGTACTTGGGATATGCCTGCACGTCTTTGCCGAAGACATTGCCGGCGATGGTGGCGATGACCTTGTTGGTGGTCACCGAGCCGAAGCCGCCCACGGAATGGCCACGCATCGAGAAACCGCCTTCGGGCCGCAGGTCCGGGTCATCATCGCGTACCAGGGCAAGTGGATGATCGATGCCGACGCAGAAGAAATGCTGCCCGGCCGGTTTCATCATGTTCTCGAAGGTAGCGATGATGTCACCGGGGCGAACATCGCGGCTGCCCAGCCCGGCGGCGCCGTGATAAACGCTTGGTACTCGGCCGGTCTTTTCCTGGCCGTTCACGCCCAAGACTGCGTCGCAAAAGGCGGCCTTGATTTCGCGCGTTAGATGGTTGCCTGTGGTCGACATCGGATCGTCGAGCCGTTCGTACACCGTGAACGCGATGCAGTTTCGCAAGGCTTCAACAATCTGCCGCGCAGGAAATGGCCGAAAGACGCAGACATTGAGACACCCAGCCGCAACGCCTTTCTCGCGGAGGTAGTCGACGGTGACTTTGGCCGTCTCCATGTAGCAGCCCATGCCGACGAGGATAAACTCCGCGTCGTCGCATCGGTAGGGCTCGACAAAGCTGTAACGCCGTCCGGTCTTCAGATAGAACTGCTCGAAGCAGTCCTCGAGAATCCCTTCGATGCGGTCGTAGTACCAGCGCTGGGCGATCTTGCCTTTCATGTACGAGTCTTGATTCTGCACGACGCCGGACATGATCGGACTCGCCGGGTCCATGAGATTCATCAGCTTTTCTTTCGGGTCGCCGATGTACTCCTTCATAAACTCCGGCTCAAGCAAGCGAACGGTCTCAACGGTGTGAGTCGTGAGAAAGCCATCCTGCACGTTGAAGAACGGAGTGTTACACGCTTCGGCCGCACGGCGAGCAATGAGGCAGAGGTCGCCGGCTTCCTGAGCATTTCGGCCGAACATCATTCCCCAGCCGCAGTCGGCGACGCTCATTACGTCGTCGTGTCCGGCATGGACGTTAAGCCCCTGGCTCGTGAGTGCTCGGGCGCCGATGTTCATTACCACGGGCAGCCGTTTGCCCGCGATGGTGTAAAGAACCTCTTTCATGAGCACGAGGCCCTGCCCCGACGTGAAGTTCGTTACACGTCCGCCGGCCACGGCGAAACCTTCGCAAACTGAAGCCGCGGAGTGTTCGCTTTCCGGCTCGAAGAACATCAGGCTGTCGCCCCACAGGTTCTTCTGTCCGTTCATGACCGCCGCGTTGAACCCGCCGCCCATCGTCGTCGAACTGGTAATTGGATAGGCGCCAGCCGCCTGCGCAATGTGTATCTCCACATGCACCACCGCTTCGGCCCCGTCGCACGTCGTCGGATTTCCGGGGTATTGAAAGCGGCGCTCGTGGGCGCGCTCGTCTGTCTTGGGGACATGAATGGGCCGGGTGACGGAAGTTACAGTACTCATTCGGTTCCTTCTTCAACTGTCGGGGCGACGGCGCTACCTTGTGGAGTTTAGCTTAGTCGGCGTCCGCAATGCAATTGGAAGCTGATCCGGGGAAGGTCGCGTGACGTTGTTCACCCCGAAGCCGCTTCATTGCTTCGGGGATTGCAAGAGATCCGTAATCAACTGGAGATGAAAAGCCGCCCGACGAGCACGGCTGCCGACAAAGGGAATCATCACTATGCTCCGGAAGGTACACTTGCATTATACGTTAATCGACGCCCCAAGCCAACCAAGTCTACTCCCCACGGCCGGACCCGTTGATAGCGCACTTCCCCTCCGAGCACGTGAACCTCTATAATCGGCAAAATTCTCTAATCCTATGGAAGGTGCCGAATGGCGGAAAAGCTCAAAACACGGGCAGAAGACTACTCCCAATGGTACCTCGACATCGTGCAACATGCGGGGCTTGCCGAGAATTCCGCCGTCCGGGGCTGCATGGTCATCAAGCCGCACGGGTATGCGATTTGGGAGCGAATGCAAGCGGCTCTCGATCGCATGTTCAAGGACACCGGACACGTAAACGCCTACTTTCCACTGTTCATTCCCAAATCGTTCCTGGCCAAGGAGGAAGAAATGGCGGCCGGGTTCGCCAAGGAATGCGCCGTCGTGACCCACTACCGGCTCAAAGCAATTCCAGGCAAAGGCATCACGGTCGATCCCGAGGCGAAACTGGAGGAAGAGCTGGTTATTCGCCCCACTTCCGAGACGATTATTTGGAACACATATCGAAACTGGATTCAGAGCTACCGCGACCTGCCCATTCTCATCAACCAATGGTGCAACGTCGTCCGGTGGGAGATGCGGACGCGCCTGTTCCTCCGTACCGCCGAGTTCCTGTGGCAAGAAGGTCACACGGCCCACGCCACCCAGAAAGAGGCCGAGGATGAAACTCGGCAAATGCTCGAGGTCTACCGCAGGTTCGCGGAAGAGTGGATGGCCATGCCCGTGCTGACCGGACCCAAGACCGAGGGACAGAAGTTCCCCGGCGCCGTGTACACCCTGTGCATCGAAGCGATGATGCAAGATCGCCGGGCGCTGCAGGCGGGTACGAGCCATTTCCTCGGCCAAAACTTTGCCAAGGCGTTCGACGTGAAGTTCCAAAATCAGGAACGCGCGCTTGAATACGCATGGGCGACGAGCTGGGGCGTCTCCACGCGCCTGGTCGGCGGCTTGATCATGACACATAGCGATGACGCCGGACTGGTCCTGCCGCCACGGTTGGCGCCTATCCACGTGGTTATCGTTCCCATTTACCGGAAGGACGAGGAGCGCAAGGCGGTGCTTGAGGCCGCGGAAAAGCTAGCGGCCGCCGTGCGCGACCTGCCGCTGCGCGACTGGCTTAACGGCGAGCGCGTCAGCGTCAAGATCGACGATCGCGACCAGTATCAACCAGGCTTTAAGTTCCACGACTGGGAACTGCGCGGCGTTCCTGTCCGAGTTGAACTGGGTCCCCGAGACCTCGCGAATAATGTCTGCGTTCTCGCCCGGAGAGATTTGCCGGGCAAGGAAGCGAAACTCATGAACGTGCCGCTCGCCGGCGCTCCCGCACAAATCTCGGAAATGTTGCAAGCGATGCAGACCGATTTGTTCGAGCGTGCCAAGAAGTTCCGTGATTCAAACAGTCACGAGGTGAACTCATACGACGACTTCAAACAAATGATCGAGGAAACCGGCGGCTTCTTTTGGGCTCACTGGGACGGCGCCCGCGAGACTGAAGACCGCATTGCCGCGGAGACCAAGGCGACGATTCGTTGCGTCCCGTTCGAGCGCCGTGCCGAAGCCGGAAAATGCATGGTGACCGGAAAACCTTCCGCCGGCCGCGTCGTCTTCGCCAAAGCGTATTGAGCGCGGGCGTGGTCTGCCTGTCGCTTTTGGTACAGGTTACGCTAGACGCCAACGAATCGGACCAAAAGGCGAAAAGTGGAGTGGCAACCACTATTTCCCTTGTTACAATCGCCGTTGCCGTGGATAATGCCGGCTTCCACGACGACTCACAAAAACGACGTTCGCACCAACGAGTCTCGTACGGGAGGTCCAGCCATGGGAAATGTTCCCGCTGATCATTTCGCGGTGTTTATCCGATATGATGCGAGCCACAATGGCTCCGGACTCGACGGCGCCGAACTGCCCGTCGCCTTCTGTTCCACCTACGCCGAAGCCCGTCGCATTCGCCAGGCCTTGCACGGCTCAGCCGCCGGCGATTGCGTCATCCGTTTTGAAGGCTCCACCGGCGGCGGCGACTGATCCCACCGCAGTTTTTCGCGCAAGTTTGGTCTCAAACAGTGTTTACCGGTAGGCACATATGTATCAGGGAAGATATCCATTGGCGGACTGTGACATAAACTATTAGAATATAGTAGTTTATGGTGTCACACTCGCTCCGCGGGTCGGAACCATGAGTTCGCACATGTTGAAAAACGCGGCTTTAGCATTGGTGTTCGTCGTCTTAGCGCCGACGGTCGCTAGTGCGGCTTGGCTCGGCTTTCGAAACGACTTGCGCACGCCGCTGATCATCCAAACTCAGAACATCGTGAACGGAATGGTCACCAAGGAGAAGCCCCGCATCCTGGTGTTGGCGCCCGGCGAAAGCTCGATCGATCCGGTGATTCAACCCGTTCAGAAGCTCATCGAAATACGAGACCCAAAGACGAACCGCGTTCTGCTCCGCGAAGTTCGGCCGGTCATAAAAGACACGTTTTTCTCGCTGCAGCTGAACCCGCCTGACAAAGTGAAGCTGGTCGAGGTCAAACTCCCCACGCCGCCGCAACGGCCCATGCCGTAATATTCGATCGCCGAGCCGGGGTGCGTCAGCACGCTGGTAGTGGCACAAACCCGGACGCTTACGCGTCTCAGCTCGCCGGTTTTTTTTGTTTCTCGAACTTGTCGGGCAAGTTGTCGAGTCCGAGATCGAAGTCCAAATCAACTATCGGCGTCGGTGCGCTTCTCGCGGCGAGTTTCGGGACGTGAAACCGTGGACATAGTCGGTGCAAAACCGGAACGCTCACGACGGCCGCACTGTCGTGGCGTTCCTCATCCATTACCGAGAAACTCACCTGGCCCGTCCCGGCCGGAGACGTTCTCAGGAGCGTGGGCATAAGCGCGGCGCGAGCCAGCGTTCTCGCCGGCGGCATCGGCGCCGGCGGCCAGACGCCGTCGTTTAGGACAACAATAACCGTGCCCGAGAGAATGGAGACGGCGAGGTCCGGATGGCCGTCGACGTCTAGGTCCGCAGCCGCTACTGCCTGCGGATAGGCGCCGACGAAGTACATGACGGCGGGCTGAAACGTGCCCGTGCCCGTATTCCACAGCACGCCCACCGAGAAGCTGTTGGACACCGCCAGGTCCTTGGCGCCGTCGCCGTCAAAGTCCGCGACCGCCACGGAGCGGGGGAGGCCACCGACGGCGTAGATTTTCGGGGCTTTGAAGGAGCCGTCCCCGTTGGCCAAGAGGACATAAACCTTGTCCAAGTAATTGGCGACGACGAGGTCTTGGTCGCCGTCGTTGTCGAAATCCCCCACCGTAATATCCGTTGGATTGGACCCAGGAAGGTAGCTAACAGGCGGCTTAAAAGTGCCCGCGCCCTTGTTCAATAGCACGCTTAGGCCGTCGCCGACGTCGCTGGTGACGGCGAGATCCTGATCGCCGTCGCCATCGAAGTCCGCCGCCACCACGCCAAACGGGCGGGTGCCGGCGGCGTAGCTGACGGGGGCGCGGAAGCGGCCGGTGCCGGTGCCCCGCAGGATGCTTACAGTGCCCGTCCCGAGGTTGGTGACCGCGAGGTCCAGTACGCCGTCACTGGTGAAGTCGGCCACCGCCACGGATCGGGAGAATCCGCCGGCGGCGAAGGTCTTGGGCGTTTGGAAGGTGCCGTCTCCCTTGGCCAGCAGCACGCTCACCGTGCCTGAAAGGTAATTGGTCACGACCAGGTCCAGGGCGCTGTCGCCGTTAAAGTTCCCGACCGCCACGGAGGTGAGATAAGAACCGGCGAGGTAGCTCACGCCGGCCTGGAAGGTCCCGCTTCCGTTGCCCAGCAGCACGCTCACCGTGACCTCGGTGAAGTTGGCCACGACCATGTCGGGATGGCCGTCTTGGTTAAAGTCCCCAACGTCCAAGCTAACCGGAATGGAGCCTGCCCCGGCGTACACCGCCGCGGCGTGGAAAGCGCCGCCGCCGGTGTTTCGCAGCACACTGACGGTGCCGGCCTCGACCCGGTTCGCCACGATGAGGTCCGGGTCGGTGTCGCCGTCAAGGTCCGCCATCGCCACGAACCGCGGGTAGGGGCCGGCGACGTAGCCAGGCGCCGCCTGGAAGCTGCCGTTGCCGAGACCCTTCAGCACGCTCAGCGTACCCAATTCGTAATTGGCGGCGACGAGATCGGTGCGTCCGTCGCCGTCGAGATCCGCCGCCGCGACCGACAAGGGGCTGATTCCGACGCTATAGAAGTTTGAAAATATGAAGCTGCCGTCGCCCGTGCCCAGCCCTATGCTCAGGTAGTTCTGGTCGTAGACGTTGCCCACGGCCAGGTCGAACTTGCCGTCGCCGTTGAAATCCGCCGCCACCACGGTGCCCGGCGCGCCAGCGATGTACGTCTGGCCCGCCAGGAAGGTACCGGTGCCAGTGCCCAGTAGCACACTCACCTTGTTGTCGGCGACGTAGTTATAACAGTTCCCGTAGGGGACACACGCTTGGTCCACCCGGTAGCCGGCCGCGACGAGGTCGAGATCGCCGTCGGCGTCGAAGTCGCCCACCGCCAGGTCGAATGGCGTGGTGCCGACAGCCACGCTGCCGGCGCTGGTGAAGGTGCCGTCCCCGGTGTTACGCATTACGGTCACGTTCGAGGCGTGCAAGTCGGCCGTTGCCAGGTCAAGGTCGCCGTCGGCGTCGAAGTCGCCAGCTACCACTGCCTGGCTAGAGCTACCGACGGTGTAACCGACGGCGGCCTGAAACGTGCCGTTGCCTTTGCCCTTCAAGACCTGCAGGTTGCTCGGGGCGATCCAGTTGACAACGGCCAGATCCTGGACGCCGTCGCCGGTAAGGTCCGCCGCGATCACGTCGGTCGGGCTGGCGCCGGCGCCGTAGCCGACGGGGGCCCGGTATCCGCCGCCGTGCCCGAGCAGGATGCTCACCGTGCCATTGCTCGTGGAGTTGGCCACGGCAAGGTCGGAAGTGCCGTCGCCGTTGAAGTCCGCCACCGCCACGGCGGAGGCGCTTGGTCCGGCAGCGAAGGCCGGTGCGGTCACGAAACTTGGCAGATTACGTCCTTCCAGGATTTCCAGGAAGAGCTCGCTCCGCCCGGAGTGTTGCAACGGCTTCGGCCGGCTTATTCGTCGAGACATTGTTGGACTCCTTAAAACGCGGACTCGTTTCGCGGCAGTTCGCCGCTCGCTAAGTAGGAAATTATTCCCGAAGTTTGGCCGGTGAGGCGCCTGTTTGGCGTTGTCTCCTCACCGGCCGATTTTGTCTTAGGGGTTGCCTGCGCCGGGGGAGGAGATCGTCCCCTTGAAGGAACCGACGGTCCAGCCGGCGCCTGGGTTTACCAGGCGTTCGGCGATGAAGCTCCCTGTGGCGCCGGCGAACCGACCCGTACCGCCCGTGATAGTCGCCCTTTCCACGACGGAAAGGACGCCGGGGGTATCCGTAAGAGTGGCCTTCCCGGAAAAGTCAGCGGACACCGTGTCGCCGTTTTCCGCTCTTAAGTGATAGGACCCGGTCGCGGTCATGGTCGCGGTGTTCACGATGTGCGGGATGGAGAACGTGAACATACCGAGATGGGTGGCGTTGCCGGTGCCGATCTGAAGCGCGGACACGAACGGCGGGTCAAGCGGAGTGGCGGTATGAACCCCTTCCAAGTTGCCCCTAAAACGCACCTGCTCTTCCGCTGCCGCCGAACCGGTGAACCCGATTACGGCCAAAGCTGCCAGCGCGAGGCTCGCCGCGGAACTGTGACGTTTCATGACATTTCTCCTTTTGGTCTGCGATACAATGGATGGACATCGTTCCCGTGCGCAGACCGAGCGCCGGGGCGGTGCCGGGCCGGTGAGTATCCTTCTTCGCGGTTGGGCCTCACCGGCCGCTTTTGTTTCACTCACACAGTAGAAATCAGCCGTCAGGTGTCATTCGGGCTTCTTGCCTGACTCCGTCTTCATCAGTTCCTCTGCCTCCGCACGGAAGCGGAGGAGTTCCTCGTCCTTCGGTTGGTTCTTGTCCATCCAACCGACCGCCTGATCGCACCACTTGCGGGCTTGGTCTTTGTCCCCGAGTTGCCAGTGGGCCATGGCCAGAAAGAAGAAGTCGAAACTGTTATCGCCACGCAGTTCCAGCGACTTCTGCAGAGGCGTAACCACCTCTTTCCAGTTCCCCGCCCGGTAGTGGGCGGCGCCGAGCGTGTTCCAGTAGTCGTGTTTCTCGGGCTTCAGCTCGACGGCGTCCTTGGCCAGGGTGACCGCACGGACGGGATCGCGGCGCTCCGGTTCCGGATGGGTGGCCAGACGCCATGCCTGATTGTTCAAGTGCGTGGCCAGCTCGTCGCGGGCGTAGGCGTCATCCGGTTGCAGGCGGATGGCCACACGGTATTCAGCGATGGCCTCGTCCAAACTGCCCTTCTTGCTCAATTCCCTGGCCAGCCAGTAATGAGTGTCGGGATCCACAGGACCTAAGTTAATCGACTCCCGCAATGCCGTAATGGCCTCATCTACGAGGCCCTTCGTCATAAGGGCGCGCCCCAGGCTGTACTGGTGATAGGAATTGACCGGTTCGAGGCGGACGGATTCGCGTAATTCGATTATGGCCTCCTCGATCAGGCCCTTGACATCCAGGGCGTAACCAAGGTCAAAGTGTGCTCCGCCACTGTTCGGATTGAGGCGAACGATCTCGCGGAAACAGTCGATTGCTTCATCGATCCGCCCCTGCTGCTGCAGGAGATTGGCGAGGTTGGTGTGGGCCCGCATGTAATCCGGCTTCAGCCGAATCGCGTCCCGGTATGCGGCGATGGCCTCATCCGCGTTCCCTTGAGTCGCGAGCGCGCGCCCGAGGTTGTAGTAAGTCGACCAAAAACTCTTCAGACGGATGCTCTCTCGATAGGCGGCGATGGCGCCATCAAGATCGTTATCAAGTTTGCTAAGTGTGAAACCCAATTGAAAATACGCCTCCGCGCGATCGTGGGCCACGTCGATAGATTTCTGATAAGCAGCACTGGCGCCGTCTCGATCGCCCTTCGCTTTCAGTAAGCTGCCGACACACAGATGTGCCACCGAATAGTTTGGGGCGATGTCAATGGCTCGGCGATAGGCGGCGAGGGCTCCGTCCAGCTCGCCTTTGCTCCGAAAGGCGTTTCCCAGGTCGAGGTAGGCCCCTTGGTTGCGTCGGCGCACGGCGATGGCCGCCGTGTAGTAGCGGATCGCTTCTTCCGACCGCGGCTTTTGACGGTACTGGAGCACACCGGCGAGGCACAGGTTGGCCCAGAAGTCGCCGGCGTTGGCTTCCCGAATGTGCCGATAGAGGTCGGGCGTGCGCGGTCCTCCAGAGGGATTTTGTTCGCGAGGGCGAGCAAGATGACCGGCGGTTGGCGCGCCTCGATCCCCTCCTTGACGAGGTCCTCGAGCGCTGGCCAATCGCGCGCTTCCTCGGCTGCCCGTGCCCGCTTGCGCCACGGATCGGAGTCCGCGGTCTGCAACACCGTGGCGAGCCACTGCTTCGCCTGAGGGTCGCGCTTAGGCACGTACGTCAAACTGTTCTCAAGAGCAGCAACCAGATATTCGCGGATTGGACGGGGTCGTTGCTCCAAGAAGCTCATGACATCGTCCGGTGCCGTGGCCCCAAAGGTAATCGCGTAGTGAGTCTGGAATGCCTCCTTCAAAGCAGGGAAAGCAATCTCCAGCTTGTGCTTGCTGTGGTCCTCGCGAAGCTCACTCTGCTCAAGCCGGATTTCGTCGAAGCGGGCGACGAAACGACGATCCTTCTCATCGGCGTCCAGCCGGGCGCGCAACGCTTTCAACCGCTCGTGCACGGCCGGTTCCAGCCCCGCTTTCTCCTGGGCGGCGAGTCCCTCGGCCCGTTTGAGCGCGGACAACGCGGCGGCCAGGGTAGCTTCCCACTGATAGGGATTGTCCGTCAGCGCCTGAGCCCGGTCAGCCACGGCGGCGGCTTCTTGCAACGCCAGCTCTACCTCGTGAGTCAGCACTCCCTGCCGCACCGACTGCTCGTGGGCCATCCAACCCAGGCTCCCCGCCACCACGCCCACTACCGAAAGTGCCGCCAGGATAAGAACCGACCCTATTAACATGGCCGCCTTGTTCCGCCGAGCGAACTTGCGGAAGCGATACCATGCCGACGGCGGACACGCCTGCACCGGCTCGTCGTTCAAGTACCGCTGCACGTCGGCGGCAAAGGCGCTGGCCGTCTCATAGCGGCGGTTGCGGTCTTTCTCCAGGCACTTCATCACGATCCAGTCCAGCTCGCCGCGGAGTAGCTTTGCCAGTTTGATTGGTTCCATGTGCCGCTGAGCCGAGATGGAGACCAGCGCCTCGCCCGAGTCGCTGAGCCGCGTGCTCGGCTTAGGCGGCTCCTCCTCCCGAATCATGCGGAGAACCTCGGCATAGGCCGCCTCCTTGAGCCGCTTGTGGCTCAGCGGAGTGGTACCCGTCAGCAACTCGTACAAGAGTACGCCCAGTGAGAAGATGTCGCTGCGGGTATCGACGCCCAGGGCGCTCATCTCCGCCTGTTCCGGCGACATGTACTCGAATGTGCCCACCATCGTGCCGTACTGCGTGAACAGCGTGCGCTCGGTCAGCTTTTGCGCCGTCGCTTTCGCCACGCCGAAGTCAATGACCTTGGGAACCGGCTTACCGTCGTAATGCGTGATCATGACGTTCGACGGCTTGATGTCGCGGTGAATGATCCCTTTCTGGTGGGCGTGCTGGATCGCTTGGCAGACCGGCACGAACAGCTCCAAGCGCTGGCGTGGCGTCAGGCGATTGTCGTCGCAGTACTTGGTGATCGGCACGCCGTGGACCAACTCCATGACGAAGTACGGTCTCCCGGGGCTAACGCCTCCGGGCTCGCCACCCGTGGTGCCGGCGTCGAGGACGCGGGCGATGTTGACGTGGTCCATCATGGATAGCGCTTGCCGCTCAGCCTCAAAACGAGCGATCACTTGGCGGCTGTCCATTCCCGGCTTGATGACCTTAAGAGCGACCTTGCGCTGGATCGGCTCGGTTTGCTCGGCCATGAAGACGGTGCCCATGCCGCCTTCGCCGAGCTGCTGGAGCAACTTATACGGTCCAATGACTGTACCCGGGCGCTCGCTCATGGATTCATAAGGTCTGGTTGGCGTACTGCCGGCCTCGTTGCGGTCGAGAATCCCATCGCCGGCTGCATGGGCCTTGAACAGAAGGGCGACCTGCTGGCGCAGCTCTGCGTCGTTGCCGCATGCCTCATCCAGGAGCGATTCCCGCTGTGTGGACGGCTGCTCGATGATCGCCATAAATACCTGTCGGATTCTTTCGAAGTCTGTGTTCATGGCATGGAACTCTGAATCAGTCCGTCAATAGACAGTGCGGAAAATGAGTGGCCGAATTCTCACGAAAAACACGATCAACCCTGCGAATCCGTCCAGCCGGCCACTTGTGCATGCAGCCAGGCCCGCGCGAAGGTCCAGTGCCGGTAAGCGGTGGGGACGGCCACGCTGAGCGTCGCCGCCGCCTGTTCCACGCTCAACCCGGCGAAATAGCGGAGCTTGACGAGTTGCCCGGCCGTCGGGTCGAGACGGGTAAGTTGCTCCAGGGCTTCATCGAACGCGAGGAGATCTTCCGGTGGCGTGCCTGCGGGAGGATCGACCTCTGCCAGCGGAATCCGCCTGCGATCGCCGCCCCGTTTGACGGCGAGTTTTTCGCGTGCGCGGTCGATGAGGATGCGCCGCATTGCCTCGGCGGCTGCGGCGAAGAAGTGTCCCCGGCTGTTCCAATGCTGCGCTTTCTCCACGTCCACGAGCCGGAGGTACGCCTCATGGACCAAGCCGGTGGCCTGAAGCGTTTGGCCTGGCGCTTCCTGCGCCATCTTGTGACCCGCGAGTTTGCGCAATTCGTTGTAAACGAGTGGCAATAACTGATCTGCCGCTTGCGGATCGCCCTGATCGATAGCAGACAGGATGCGCGTGACATCGCTCATGCCTGTTAGAATAACGCGCGGACCTGTGTGGTGTAACTGTTTAGATCCGACCGGTTTTTTTTTTGTTCTTCTCGACATTTGTCACAGATTGACGCTTGCACGAAAGCGTGACAGTATGGCATGATGCGCGAACTGAGCGCGCGAGGTGTGCGCCGGCGGATTGGAGGAACGCTACGATGTCAGAGCGAGGTGACCCTCAAATGCTCGCGATGAAACACCGCGGGCGCGAAAGCCAGGCCATCGTGCACCATTGTGCCATAAGGCGCCATCCACCATCACCGATGGATGTTAATGGTGGCGCTGCTGGCCCAAACGCTTGTGCGGAATCGTGCCACAAGGCGCATGGCGCCATCACCAATGGATGTTAATGGTGATTCGGTCGTTCGCAGTCGAGTGGTTTTGGTCGTCGAGAAACGCTAGAATTACATTGGATAGTGACCGATAATCTTTAAGTTCGGACGAGATGATAGAGGTTAGACATGGCCAAAGGCGCGGGCAAACCCCGAAAGAAACTCCCCAAGGAACTGGCGATCATTCGCGCGGATAACTGCACCGGATGCGATGCCTGCATCGAGGTGTGCCCGGTCGATTGCATCTACAAGGTTCCCGGCGAAGATCAGCCGCTCATGCAGTCGTTTTGCGATGTCGATTTGGAGCGGTGCATCGGTTGCAGCCTTTGCGAGCGATGGTGTCCGTGGGATGCCATCGATATGGTTCCGACCATGGAAATTGTCCCGCACGTCGAAAACAAGGGCGGCCCCATCGATTACGTCGAGAAGCACGGGCCTACTCTAGTCGCCGCCGCGCGTTCGCTGGTCGAGTTGGCGGCCGAGCAACAGAAGAAGTAGTCAACTACTCACTCTCATTCCTCCTTGCGGCTCCACGGCCGTCGTCCTTCGTTTCGTGGAATCAACGGCAGCCGAACGGTGAACGTGGTTCCGGCCTTGGGTGATGATTCAACTTCAATGGCGCCTCCGTGCTCGTGGACAATCTGGTGACTAATGCTCAATCCCAAACCGGTTCCCTGACCGGAGGGTTTCGTCGTGAAAAAGGGATCGAAGATCTTCTTGAGCGCGGCGGGTTCAATGCCGCAGCCGGTGTCGATCACGCGAATTTCCACGGCGTCCGAAATCGGCTGCGTCTGGACCGTGACACGGCCGCCGGCAGAGCATGCGTCGATCGCGTTGGCGACGAGATTCAACACCACCTGATTAATCTTTGCCGGGTAGCAAGTGACCCGCGGCAATGAAGCAGGCTCGAAAAGCAGTTCCACGTCATGCTTTTTTGCTCTCGGGCGGACAATGTTGAGCGTGGTCTCGATTCCGACGTTGAGGTCGACATCATGAAGGTCGCTTTCGTCGAGCCGGGCAAATTCACGAAGATCCTTGACGATGTCCTGGATGCGCTTGACGCCATCTCGAGAGCGAAGGACCAGCCCGTCCAAGTTTCGCAACGTGTAGCTCAGGTTAATTCGTTCCGTCAATGCGCTCACACGCTCGAAGACATCGGGACGATGAGCGGCCAATGCGTCGGCGGCTTCCTGGTACAGGGCCATGAGGTCGCGAACGTGATTGACATCGCGCTGAAGCACGGCCAGGTTGTTGCCCACGAAGGAGAGCGGATTGTTGATCTCGTGAGCGACGCCGGCGACCATTTGACCGATGGCCGCAAGCTTTTCGGACTGCACCAATTGGCTCTGCGCGCTCTTGAGTGCCTCGTTGCGTTGTTCGAGCGCCGCTGTTCGGTCTGCCACCCGATCCTCGAGCGAAGCGTTGAGTATCTCCAGTCGGGCGGCATAGTTTCGACTTTGCTGCTCGGCGGCGCGGAGTTTTCCTTCCGCTTCCTCCAGGTTGGCGCTGACGACACGGGCAATCCGCTCGCAGAGGAATCCGGCCAAGAACATCGCCGCCACGGCCAAGAGTGCGGTGATGAGGCCAGCCGACGATTTCTCCGGTCCGCGCAACACGTGAGTGAGCCAGGCGACCAGTGCGATCATGATAAGAGTGAAAGGCAGGAACGCACGCAGGAGCCGAGCCGTGATCGATGGTCCCGACATGAGACGCAACGGCGAAACATCGGGCCCCATGAGAACCAGCAGTCCGCCCCCTAGGACGAGTAGTGCAAGGGACGAGTTGAAATCCATGGGGATGGCTGCTTGCCCCTTGAAGAAAGGATCGGCAAAAATGTAACCGAGCGCGAACACGAGACTCATGGCGACGACGGTAACCGCGAACGTCAGCGCCATGAATCGCAAGGATCGTGCCTCTCGTCGAAGGGGAGAGGCCATCAGCAGAATAAGCGTCGCGGCCGCAAACCAAATATTGACGGCCGTGAAAAGCGTCATGCGTAGTGAACCGAACGATTCCCATGCGGGAGGTATTGACTTGAGTAGATGGGAAGCCGACTTGAGGTCTTGGCCGATTACTAGCTCACTGAGTCGAAGCGTTGCATAAAACAGTACCAAGGCCGCGCCGCCGCGAACTATCCAGGTGGCAGTGACTCGGCGTGAAAAGGACAGTACCGCCAGGCAGCCGCCGAGTAGTAGAAACGCCAGCGCGGCATCCAACGGCATTGGCAATGAATCGCGGCTAAAGCTGGCCAAAAACGGCGAGGTGGTGATCCACCCGATTATCGCTAGCAACCCGGCAGCCGCAGTAACCAGTGCGCACGCCCGGCCGATATTTCGGTACGGCGACCACAGACGCCTCAGTCCGTGTCGGGCGATGGCCTGATGCATGGTAAGTGCTCCCATGCGGCTCAACCGATGAGCCGAGATTGACAGAGCTGAATATAACTGAAAGACTAGGTAGATTCCTACCTTTGCCCACACCGTAGCGGCGGCTTGGCTATGGAACCACTGACACCCGATCTGCTAAGCAGAGCCTGCCGAGTTTTCCTGGCGCATGCTTATCCACAGGGCGTCCATGCGGTGCCGGCGAATCGATCCGCGTTTCTTGAACTCAACCTCCGCGCTCCACTTGATGCAGTACTTAAGCCACCCATTTGTCAGACTCTAACGACGGACGGCCGACTTCGAGGTTATGCTTTGCGGCTGGGCAGCGCGGATTACCCGCACCTCAAGCTCCAGGTCGTTAACTGCGACCATAGCGATACCTGGGTTTTCGCGGTAGACACGCACGACACCATTCGCCTCTCGCCGGACCATCCCGACACCGCTCTTTACGCCCGCCTTCAAGCCAAGAATCGAGTCCTCAAGGAAGACATTGAACGGGCGTGGGAAAGCGCGGGCTTGCTAACTTTCAATGCACTGCTTCGCCGTGGGTTGAATCGAGAACGATGCCTCGAAACTCATCCGGTGTCATCGCAGCCGGGCACACCATAGGATACCGGCGTAAGGTTCCGACTGGAAGCACATGGAGAAACCGGACCTCACACCTGTGAACGGAGTCACCCCTCCCCACATCACGACGGGAACCGGCCGGGACACGCCGCTGCCGGGTGCGCGACTGGCGCTGGTAGTGTTGCTGGCGATCAATCTTTTTAATTACATCGATCGATACGTACTAGCGGCAGTAGAGCGGCGCATCGAAGCCGATCTGCTTCCCGGCGATCCGAGCGCGGGTTTCAAGCTGGGATTGTTGCCATTTGCCTTCTTGATCAGTTACATGGTGCTGTCGCCGCTGTTTGGTTGGCTCGGGGATCGGGGCTCGCGCTGGTGGCTCATTGGAGTTGGCGTCATTCTCTGGAGTCTGGCCAGCGGTGGCTCCGGGCTCGCCCCTGGTTTCATCATGTTGGCAGTTACGCGCTGCCTGGTCGGAGTCGGAGAGGCGGCGTATGGTCCGGTTGCTCCCACCATCATTTCCGACCTTTACCCGGTGAAGATTCGCGGTACGGTCTTAGCGTGGTTCTATTCCGCGATTCCCGTTGGAAGTGCGCTTGGATTTGTGCTCGGCGGCCAGGTCGCGGATGCGACAGGCGACTGGCGCTGGGCCTTTTACATCGTAGTGCCACCGGGAATTCTGCTGGGCCTGTGGTGTTTCTGGATGCGCGAGCCAGCTCGCGGTCTGGCAGATGCGGCGCCCGTGCCCTTGAAACGAAAGAGCCGGCTGCAAGACTACAAGATCCTGTTGCACACTCCATCGTATGTGATGAACACTCTAGGTATGACAGCCATGACTTTCGCGATGGGAGGTCTGGCTTTCTGGATGCCTCGCTATCTGGCTGATGCCAAGGCTCCTTCGTTGGGCCCCATCGTGCCTGAAACCATCTTCGGTGGATTGACGGCGCTCGCGGGATTCACTGCAACGTTGTGCGGAGGGATGTTGGGCGACAGGCTGCGCGGCAAATACCCCGGCTCATACTTCCTGGTGTCAGGGGTAACCATGATCCTTGGTTTTCCAATGATTCTGCTGGTGTTGGTTACGCCGTTTCCGTGGGCCTACATTCTCATATTCCTCGCCGTGTTCACTTTGTTCTTCAACACAGGGCCGACCAACACGATCCTCGCCAACGTGTGTCCTCCGGCCATTCGCTCTACCGGTTTCGCACTCAACATCTTTGTCATTCATGCGCTCGGTGATGCGATCTCGCCTGCGGTGATCGGCCTGCTGAAGGATGCGACCAAGGGCCTTACCGCTGGATTCATCTTGGTGTCCGTAATGATGGTCGTTGGCGGAGTGATTTGGATTTTTGGTGCGCGCTACCTGGAAACTGATACAAAGCTAGCTCCTACGCGACTTAACACCACGGAATAACGCGAAACTTCAAAAGACCTGGACGCGCGACACGTCGTTGGCATAATAATCTGTTCCATTATTTAGGAGATTTACCAATGCCGCTGGGCTTGTTAGGCGTGAAGGTGGGAATGACGCAGGTGTACGACGACAAAGGCGTACTCGCTCCCGTCACTGTGTTACAGTTGGGACCCTGTCCCGTGTTGCAAGTGCGTGATGAAAAGCGCGACGGTTATCATGCCGTTCAGCTCGGTTATCGGGACAAACCTCGAGACAAGGCTACGCGCCCGGAACGCGGCCATGTGTCCGCGGACTTGGAATCGAAACGCCGCCGTTCCCGCAGCGCGTCCGGCATACAGGCGCCACCCAAGGCGAACTGCGAGCCCCAACGCTTCATTCAGGAATTTCGTCTCGCCGCCGCAAGTGATACGGCTGTGGGATCCGTGCTGACGGTCGACAAGGTTTTCGACGGCGTCAAGGCGGTAGACGTCACCGGCACAAGCAAAGGACGCGGCACGGCGGGGGCGATGAAGCGGTGGGGGTTTAGTGGTTTGGGCGCCAGCCACGGCGTCAAGAAGCACCATCGATCGCCGGGCAGCATCGGCTCGTTGGCGAGCAATCGTGGCAGTGGCCGCCCGAAAAAGGGAAAACGCATGCCGGGTCGTTACGGTCATGACCGACGAACCATCCGCCACCTGACCATCATCAAGATTGATCCGGACCATCACCTGATGTTGGTGGAAGGCGCCGTCCCCGGACCGAATGGTTCATTCGTTACGGTGCGGCCGACGAACAAGAAAGACTGATTCTGGAGCGCTAAGCCGCAAGCGGTGACGTTGCCCTTTTGTCCGCCCGGCCGGCGCACTACAATTCTTGTCGTTGGACTTCGAGACCCTTTTCAGCGCGGCACCTTCATTCGCATACCATGACGACCGGACCGGGCAAGCTGGTCGGAATCGACCTGGGGACAACTTTCTCGGCGATTGCAACACTCGACGATAACGGGCACGCGGTAACGCTGCCCAATCGCGAGGGGGAAATGCTCACGCCGAGTTCCGTGCTTCTTACCGAAGACGGTGCCGTCGTTGGCCAGGCCGCGCTGGACGTCGCGTTGGAGCAGCCGGATCGTGTGGCGTCGCTCATTAAGCGACGGATGGGCCATGCGAATTACGGACGCGCCGTCGCCGAGCGCGAGTTTCGACCCGAAACACTTTCCGCCATTCTTCTCCGGAAACTCGTTCAAGACGCGGAAGCTCGCATCGGCCCGATTCGAAAGGCGGTCATCACGGTTCCCGCGTACTTTGATGACACTCGTCGAAAAGCAACCAAAGATGCCGGTCGCATCGCGGGGCTTGAGGTGCCTGGATATTCTGGACGAACCGACGGCCGCCGCACTGGCATACTCGTTTCAACCTTCCGGCAATACGAGAGCATCGGTGCCCGAAACGGCCCTACCTGCGGGCACACGAACCGTTCTGGTTTACGATCTCGGCGGCGGTACTTTCGACGTCACGGTGGTTCGGCTGTCGCAGCGCCGCTTCGAAGCAGTGGCGATCGAAGGCGACGTTCGCCTTGGAGGAAAAGACTGGGATGACCGCATCGTCGACTATGTTGCGGAACGATTTCAGCAACTTCACGGCGCCGACCCCCGCCAAGACCCGATGTCATTGGCAGCGCTGAGCGCGGGAGCGGAACGAACCAAGAGGACGTTGAGCAAGCTCCCTCAGGCACGAATCACGTGCACCCACGCGGGCAAGGTCCTGACTCTATCGTTGACACGAGTCGAATTCGAAGCATTAACCCGCGACTTATTGACGCGGACTCGCCTCACGACTCAACAGGTGCTTCGCGAAGCCGGCCTGACGTGGGATGGCATTGATCGAATTCTGATGGTGGGCGGGTCGACTCACATGCCCATGACGGGCGGGATGCTACGAGATCTGAGCGGCAAACAGCCGGACAGTTCTCTCGCCGTCAGTGAAGTGGTGGCCCGCGGGGCAGCCATTCACGCCGGCATCGTCGCGGCCCGCAGCGGCGAAGACGGGCTGATGCTCGAACCGGAGGTGCGCGAAGCACTCGGCCAGATCGTCGAGATCAATGTCAACTCTCATAGCCTCGGCATCGAAGTCAAACGAAACGAAGAACGCATCAATGACATATTGATTCCGAAAAACACTCAATTGCCGACCGCGGCAAGCCGTGTGTACCGCACCGTCGTCGAGAATCAGCAACGCGTTCGTGTCAATGTGTTGCAGGGCGAAGCCCATCAGCCGGAAGCATGTATTAGCATCGGCGAATGCTGGATCGAAGGCCTTCCCCCCGAGCTGCCGAAAGCATCGCCGATTCAGGTGCGCTGCGGCTGTGGCTCCAATGGGCTTATCGATGTTATGGCGCTCGACATGACCAGCGGGAGAATGGCCCGCGCTGAGATTCATCGAAGCAGCGGCTTATCGGAAGAAGAGCTTGCCAGCGAGGCGGAATGGGTGCGCAGTTTGCGAATCCAATAAGGATCTAAGTGAGCGATGGTCTTTGCCGTTCAATGCCCCAACCCGAAGTGCCGAAAGTTCATGCTGGTCGAGGATCACGACCGCAACAAGGTGGTTTCTTGTCTCTTATGCAAGACACCGATCAAAGTTGGTGGTGGAACGAACCAGTCGCGAGGTTCCACGCCGCCTGCCCGAGATTGACGGGGCTACCGTTTCTCTTCCGAGTTCGGCTGAAGAAACGTGCGGGTTTCGTCGGTCAACTTGATCAGCATCGGCGCAAGCTCTGCGATCAATTGCAACTCTTTTGCGTCATCGGCTTCGCTTGAACCTTCTAACTCTGCTTCGCGCTTCGCCAGGTTGTGCGCATGTCGGAGATTGGCTTTGTGCAGCATGAGCGGGGACATGCGATCGTTGAGTTGAATGAATGTCTGAAGCGCTGCCTTGGCCCTATCCACACCGGCGCGGAGCTCTTCCGGCGACTTCAAGTGCTGCCATTCCTCGTAGATGAACTTGCGTGCCTTGGGATGCGAGTCGTTGTTGCGTAGCTCCCAATCTTTCTTGAGCTTCTCAACATAGCCGGCGTCATTGAGATGTTGGCCACCTTCCTTCAAGACCTCGTCATAGATCTTGATGGCGTCGTCGAATTGTGCTTCCTTTTCAAGCGACCGAGCGTTGGCCCACTTCGCCGCCCACTGCGCGCGTTTGGGGTCGCTTTCTTCCTTGATCACACGCTCTAACTCGGCGATGTAGTTACGAAAGTCCTGTTGGCGTTGCTCGAGGGCGGTGATTCGCTGTCGTACCGGAGATACATCGATACCGGAATCTTTCAGAAGCGCAACCTCATGTTTGAAGTTGACCAGGTCCGTCGCCAAGTTCGAGATGGCCGTTCGGGCCTTATCCATCATGGCCTCCCGCAATTTGGAGTCTTTGCTCGCCCGGTTCATTTCGGCGACGAGCCCACTAACAGCAAGAAGGCTTTCATCCAGTCGGCCGATCAGGCGTTTCCGGGCATAGGCGTGCTGGCCGGCTTGCTCGGCTTTGGGATCGAAGGGAACATGGATCACCACCGGCCGATCGCCGACTATCTCGACTGGGATTTGACCTGTGAGCGGTTTATCTCCTTGTCCGTGCACTTGAACGAGTGCCAGATTGCGGTAGGGACCTAGTGCACCACGGGTGAATCCATCGGCAAAAGTTGCAAGATCAATCGCCGCCGTCCCAGGTTCCGCTGGTGTAATCGTGAGCCGAAGGCTGCCCATCGGTCGGCCATGATCGTCCACCAGTCGAAGCTTCAGCAGCGCCTCGGTGGTACCGAGCTTTATGCAACGATAGCCCGCAGGGCCCACGCCGAGCGGATTCTCATACCGATGAAACACCCGGCAGCGACATTTGCCTTCCTTTGGTTCTTCGATCACCTGTAGCACGGCCTCTGGAACACGTTGGGTCCGAAGCGAGTCTTCTCGGCCGGTGACCGCGGCAATCGCGAATACATCACCCTTTGCGACCCAGTGATTCACTGAATCGAGCGCACTGCCTTTCAAAACCATTTCCACTTCCGGCCCCGGTGAGCCGGTGACGACCGTGCCGATCATCCCGAAATCGCGAGCGACAAGTAGTCCCGCGGTGCGCACAACAAGTGCTCGATCGGCAGTTCGCGCAATTCGCACGATAGGGCTCGGCATCCCCACCGATCCGTCGTATTGCCTCGCTTGGATTTCAAACTGGTAGTCGTGGTAACGGACTTGGACCATGTGGGTCTTTCGACTCGATACTTCCCGCCAATCGTTGAGCGCTTTCAGTAATCCGCTTTCGGCCACTTTCTCCCAGAGTTCCAGCATTCCTTCAATGGATTGGCGGCGTTCGGGTGTGATCGGCGGCTCCATCCCCTCCAATTCGCGCTTCAAAGACGCTGGTGTCACAACCTCTACGTCGCCCATGTTTCCGAGCGCGCCTTGCAACGAGTCCTGAATGCCACGGCGAAGCTGCTCCTGGAACACCGGCGTAAAGGTTTGGTCCTTGCCAACGTCGAGTAACACGCGAAGCTGGTAGGGCTGGTTCCGCTCCGGATCAAGTTGCGCACGACCAGGGCCAGGGAGAACGACGATACCAAGGAACGCCAAGACCATGCGGGACATCGAAGACTCCGAGATATGCGGCTACAACAAGCGCCATCCATTGTATCAAACCGGTGAAAGCGGATCGCGCTCTGCTCGGCTCGGCCAGACATGGAGTTTTGGAAAACTCTCCTGGATTCGAGTTGCTAACTCCTCGACGCCGAAGCGCTCCGTGGCATAGTGGCCGGGCAACACCAGCGCCAGCCCATGCTCACGCGCTTTCAGGTTCTCGTGAAACCGAGCTTCACCAGTTAGGAGAACGTCAGCTTTGGCGGCAACGGCATCCGTAACAAATTCGCCGCCTGCGCCACACACAATGGCAACGCGCTCGACCAAACGTTCGGCACTTCCAACAATTTGGACGCTGTGTGCCTTGAGGCTTCGCTTCACTGTCTTGGCGAAGTCACTTAGAGAGACCCTTTGTTTCAGGATGCCGACCCGACCTTCGCCAATCGCCGCCGAAGTCGGTCGCAGAGGGTAAACGTCGTATGCCGGTTCTTCGTAGGAATGAGCCTGACGCATGGCCGCAAGGGCGCGGTCTACGTTCGCTTCCGGGCAGGCCACTTCGAGCCGCCATTCCTTTACTTCTTCACGCCGGCCTTTTTTGCCGACCGTCGGGTTCGTCGAGTCGCCTCCGAAGAAGGTGCCGGCACCTTCCAGACGAAAGCCGCACTCGCGATACTCGCCGATTTGGCCTGCGCGGCGCGTAAAGAGCGCATCGGAAACAGAGGACAGGTCATTGTCGGGTACAAACACGACGATCTTGCACTGCGCGATCCCGCCGCGCGTTCGTAATGACGATACACCAGACAATCCAAGTTTTTGGGCGAGCATGTCGTTGATGCCGCCAACCGTGTTATCGAACGCGGTATGCGGGCTATATACCGCAACACCTCCTTGAGCGAGTTCAAGAAGTGCTCGGCCTTCTGGAGTTTGAGTGGTTACTCGCTGGATCGGGCGAAAAAGTATCGGGTGGTGCGTTACGATAAGCGCAGCCCTTTCGTCAATGGCCTCGGCGACGACATCGGACGTGACGGTGAGGCAAGTCTGAACCCGCCTCACCTCAGCGTCACGATCGCCAAGCAACAAGCCGACGTTATCCCACTCTGCTGCTAGCTTCGGCGGCGCAAACTGGTCCAAATAATCAGCCAGCATGCCGACGGTGGTCGCATCCGACTTTGCGGCGCGTTTCGCCATTTTGAATCATCCCCACCCGCTCACGTCGTCTGATGGCTTGGGTTTGTTACTGAGGCGTGATGGATTCGAACGTTTCTTCTTAACGATGGTTTTGGATTTCTTTGGGACCGGCTGTTCCGATCGCTCCAACCCCAGAACTTGAAGAAGGTTCTGTTCCCACTCAGGCGTATCAACAAAATGCGTTCGGAGGAGCAAGACCGCGATGCCGACGCCCAAGATCATTCCGACTACGTGGCTAATGTATCCGACGCCGTCGCCCGCCGAAACCGTGCCCCACACATCCCAAGCGATGTAGAACAGAATCAACCAAACGGATGAGATTGCCTCAGGCAAAAGCCGCCATTCCCATAAACCAAGACGCAGAAGTGACACATCGTTTCGCGGATAGTATACGACGAACAATCCCATGATCCCGCAAATGGCCGCCGACGCTCCGAGCGTCAGATCGCTGCTGCCTATCCACAACCAGATGAGGCTCTCCGCGATTCCAATGAAGAAGTAGACGAAAATGTACCAAACCTGTCCTAACTTCGCATTCACGGCGTTTCCGAAGACGAACAGAAAGAACATGTTCCCGACGAGATGGAAGACGCCGTCGTGGACCAACAGCCCCGTAACAAGTTGATACGGGCGAAAATAATCGCCGCGCCACAGCGCCCATCGCATGTTCAGCGGGAGTGCCTCGAATGCCGGCTTCCGGAAAAACTCCTCTAAACTTATTGGGGCTTGTGAGTTGCTTATCCGAGCGATTTCCGATCCTTGATCAATGAACCCGGCGATGCTAATGACGACCGTCGCTCCGATCAGCACCCAATTGGCGATCGGAACGCGCTCCATCGGCACGTCGACTTTGTAAGGCAAGAACATGGGCGCTCTCGGCGAGGAAAACTACTGCACGACGCGCTTGCGACTGGGCATGCACAGTATGAGCATGATGAGGATGAGGGCCAGCAAGGCGAGGGTGTATTCAAGTACGGGCGGGCCGCGCTCGCGCTCTTCATCCGTCTGATTAGAGTAGGACAGTCGGTCCGCAGGTCTGTTTTGTGCGGACACAGGTGAGATCCATACGGCGAGCGTAACCAGTAGAAAGGCAAGCCGACGAAGGATGTACCGCCACATGCTGTCGCTCTCATCCTGCTCGTCGAAATGGCTGACGGCCGAACCAACGCTTCGGTTCTTGCGTTCGCCGCCAGTTGCGACGAGCCTGTGCGTATTCTATTCCTTCACGTTGCCGTCGTAGCAATCGTCGATCCCATAAGTACTGCACCACGGCCCCGGCGATTCCGACAGCCGCACATACTGAGTTTACTAGCGTTGACTGCTGCGCTGCAAGTAAAACCGCGTCGACCTGTCCCAGTCGATCCGCGAGCCATAGACCAAAGTACCCCATGAGTACGGCGCCGGCGAATCCCGTTAGCGCCATTGTCCACACTCGGAATAGCAATAATCCCAGGAGGCCGCCGGCGAGAAAGCAGATGATTGGCTCTTGCCACGGCGCGGGTGGAAGCGACCGTACGACGACCACACACGCAAAACCGGCAGCTAGGAACGCGATGACCCGAATGAGCGCCAGGGCCAGAACCCCAGCGGCAATAGCCAATAAGAGTCCCGCAACCAAGGGCTGCACGCCAAACTGCTGTGCCCTCAACAAGCCCGTGATTCCGGCTGCTAGTGTGGCGAACAGTACGATCCAAAATCGGTGCGCCCGCCAGCCGGTTAGCCAAAGCAAGAGCCCGACAGCGAGACCCACCGCGCAAAACGCAATGGAGAAATCGCGCCCTTCTGCCAGGATGTCAGGATTAATGATCGACATCGAATGGTCATCCTTGATGGCGCTGCGTGCTCACTTAGGCGCGCGAATGTCCGGTTCCTTGTGCACGATCTTGTCCCATTTCTTGATGTTCCAGTGAACGTCGTTGTCGGGGTCGTGGCACTTTTGGCAGCTATCGTTCAACATCCGCATGCGCTTCTCGCGAGCTTCGGCGGTTTCGTTATCAGGTGTGCGTAACGGGTTCATGAGTTTTGCGAGCTCCGGCGGATTGGGCTGGCTCGCGGCCATGGCTTTCACGTGAACACTTCCAGGCCCGTGACAGCTCTCGCAGCCAACGTGCAGCAAGTGCGGCGTCGATTTCTCGTCCGCGAATCCCTTGGTGATCCCAAAACCCACGACGTGGCAGCCAATGCACTCGCCGTCGAACTGCCTCTGGGAGGGTTTGGTGGCTTTCACCAACGCGTCAAACGCATGCGAGTGGGCAGACTCTTTCCAGACCTTGTAGGACTCTTCGTGACAGCGCTTGCACTTGTCTGAGCCGACGTACTCGGCGCCGGGAAACGCCCGTTGGATCGGATGCTGTGTGCGCGGGTACTCCGCAATGTAGTTCGTCTTTTTCACATGCCCGGCGTAGTCTTCGAGAATCGCCAGGATCGGGTTGTTGGGTTCTTGGCCCGCCGGCGTTTCATACTCCGGCCCTAGTTGTGCCATTTGGTAATGCAGTTCATAAGGAACCTCGGCCTGGTTCGTGCGATAAACGCCTACCAACCCCAGGCACCGACCTTTGTGACCCACGCGGACAACGAGTGAGTTGCCGGCGCGGTCTGCCTTTTCCGGGGGCTCGTCCTCGGCGGAGACGCACAATATGATGTGAAATTGCGGGAACTTCTCGGCCACTTTCTTGGCTTCGTCGAACGAACCCTGAAAGAGCAACACGTTAAGTTCCGACTTTTGTTTCTGAAGCTCGCCGATCGCGGCCGGAAGGGAGTTCTCAACGGCGTCGAATTTCACCATGTCGTCGCGCACGTCCTTTGCTATCGTCGGCGACACGACGGCGGCAACACCCACGCGTGGGCCGTTCTGAGGAGATGCGACGGCCGCCGTCTTCAGCATGTCGGGAAAATTCTCCTCTCGCTTCGAGATATTGGCCGAGAGGACGCGCGGCGTCGGATTGTTGAGAGCATACTCACTTAAGGCGTCGATCAACGGCAAGGCCATCTCGTTACGCCCAATGCTGGTCGCAGTATAGTCCATTTTGTTGAGCGCCTTCATCGAATAGACATACTTTGCCAGCGTCTGTGGTCCGGACTTTTGTGCGATGTCGCCCAAGTCGATAGCCACCACCGGCCACCGGCGTTCCTTGACGAGGTTTTGAATCAGGTTGTATCGCCGTTCAAGCCCACCGTATTGGGGCGACGAGCAACCGCAGGGCTGAATAAAGCCGAACATCTCGCCGGTCAAAACCAGAACCACGTCCGGATTACGCTCCCGCGGCCAAAGTCGAAATAGGCGCGAGCCAGGCTGTTCGGATTGACCGGCCTGGGGAAGATCTGCTAGCGGTTCCATAGCATGCATGAAATTCAGCATGCAGAAACCAACGCAGGAAAAGCCGACGATGACGAGCAGTACAGCAGCCCGCGATGAAGTGCGTTCCGGCATAGTGCTTCTTGAGGCATCCGTTACCATTTCGAGTCCTTCCATCGAGCGCTGTAACCGGGCTAACGAGAATCCAGTGGAACTGTGGCTCGACCGACGATTGGAATTCTAAGCCGCCGGTCGGTGTCGAATTCGATGACGACGGCGGCGTCATCGGGAACTCGGCCGCGGAGCACGTGTGGCGGCACGGTCACTTTAAGGCTCCACCGGTTTCCGCTGTCGCCCCGCGGCGTCAATTCCGCCTTGATGTAATCCGGGTGGACCGTCCATTTTTTCGGCTTCAAGCCGCCCGCCGTTTCCACTGGTATCGTCACCTCTTTACCCTTGTTGCTTGGAAAAGTCTTCAAAAGCACGCGATCCTGCGATTCTTCGGTGCCAACCGTAACGTCGCCACGGACGGTGCCGTTTACGCCGACGGATAATTCTGGTTGGTCTGCTTCGTCACTCAGGAGGACCACCTCGCGCTGGTACGGTCCCAAATCGAGCTGCGATTTCTCATCCGGTGAGCGCTCATGGACCGTAAGGCGCAGTCGGTAGAGACAGACCAGGCGTGTCGCCGGCTGTTGCAGCACTTCCGCCGCCTTTGTGCCTTCGTCGCCTTGAAGTTGCGTTACGGTGCATACAAAACAAGGATCATCGGACTTTTCCTTCACCGACTTGATTTTGAAACCGGGCCGCGTTGTCGAGTAACAGTAGAAATCCACTGATTGCGATTGCCCTGCACGGATGTCGAGGATGTCGAGTTTGTTCGTGTTGATCTGGATGGGGTGGACCACGACAATCGGAACTTCAAGCCGCTTTTCCGGCCCACGCGTCTTCGGCTGGCCAACGGCACGAGCCCAAATCCCTGCCCAAAGTCGTTCCGGCCCGATCTGTTTCGCTTCCCACTTCAACCGCACGAATCCAGCCGCTTGCGCCGGTACAGTCACCATTTTCAAGCCGGCTTCCGTTCCATCGTCTTCCAGCGGTTGCCAAGCCTTCGAGTTGTCGAGTAATTGTTGTACCGCGGTAGGGCTCATGCCATCCAGGCTCTTCTGTTCGTCCTCGCTCAGCACGAGTGCCTCAACCTTGGAGCATTTGCAGCCTTTCTTGTCGAGGCAGATCTCAACGGTAACATCATTCGAGTTTTGAAAACGAAAATCCTGATGGCCGACGCCGTGAATCTCGATTTCGCGGGTATCCTCGTACACCGTCATCGGGAAATAGACGGCGACCCCGGCCGGATCGGGGTGCTGATTGGGGTCGGGTGTCGAAACCCAATTGCGCACAAAGGCAACGCCGCCGACAGTGGCGACGAGAATGACCACAACAAGGACGATCTGCAGCGACTGCTTCATGTCAACGCCCCGAGAAATACAGAGATGAACCAGGGTGCAACGACGCGGCATCCGCACTCAAGGCAGACAGGAATGTCTGCCCCACCGGTCTCCGTCGGCCCTCATTCTAATGGTACGATGGGGGTGGTCAAGGTGGTTCGCCAGCCGCTCTTGATCCGTCCACCGAATCTGCGAGAATCAATTGCCTCAAGAAAACAGCGACACATACCCAACAGGAGCCAGGGATGGCCAGCACAAGTACGGACACGGCTCGTGCCCTTCAACCGGCGGTGCAGGAGCTCGCCCAATCGATGCGAGCGGGATTGGAACACCGCCGTTTCCGCGGCGCCTTGGCGTCGGCTTTCTCCCCGTCCCCACGTTTTTCCGCGGAAACGCGTGATGCGCTCGAACGGCATTTTGATTTGCTGGCATTCCCTCCTATCTCCAAACCCGGCCCGCTGGCCTGGCTGCTGCGGCTACTGCGCCGCGTTTGGAAAGGGCTCATTCGACCGTGGCTAGGGGTTCAAACCGAGTTCAATCGCCTTACGCTTGAAGTTCTGCAGGCGCTTCATCACGAGCATCTCACGCTTCACCGGCGGATCGACGAAGCGAACGACGCCATTGAGCGCGTGTATCCAGAGGCCGTCAACTGCGAGCTAAGTCACAAAGGCAAGATCGCCCAGGCCGGCCTATGGTTTAACCCGCCGGTTGTCGTCGAGCTGCAAGGCGATCGACCCGTCCTTGCAGCGGTCTCGGAACGCATCATTGAGCACATGTTCGTGCATACGCGACTCCCACCGCCGCCGGCACGCGTGCTCGACTTGGGCTGCGCGGAAAGTACCGCCGGGATTGAAATGGCCAGTTTCGGCTATCAGGTTGACGGCGTCGACCTGCGAAACTTGCCCGTCTATCATCCTTCGTTCACGATGGTCAATGCCGACGTTGCCCAACTCCCTTTCGACAATGAGACATTCGATGTGGTGGTAAGCCTCTCGACGGTCGAACACGTCGGACTCGGGTGGTACACGCCTGTGGCCGATGCATCGAGCGACATCCAGGCCGTGAGGGAAGCGCACCGAGTCCTAAGGAAAGGTGGCCGTTTCATTCTGACCGTTCCGTTCGGCCAGGCAACGAAGACTCGGCTTCATCGAGTCTACGACTTGCCGGCGCTCGAACTACTCCTTCAGCCATTCACTCGCAGCGACTTCTTATTCGGTGTACGTGACGGCGAGGCGTGGTCGGTAACGGCCGACGCTGCGACTGCGGCCAAAGCGGAATCGTCCCACCGTGTAAGCGCCGTCGCCCTGGTGGTTGCCACGAGGGATTGATGCACATCCTCATCGACGTTCAAGCGCTCCAATCGCCGAACACCCGCAATCGCGGTATCGACCGCTACACGCGGAACCTGGTCCATGCGCTTGCTCAGATGCAGAATGGGTGGCGCATCGAATTGGTACAAAGTGGACACCTGCCGGCGATTGATCGAGCACTGTTATCTAACTTGCCGTTGACGACCTTTCATCCGCCATGCTCGGCGGAAGTTACGAATGCGCCAATCAATGAACAGTACTACGCCGATTGGATTACGAGTCGTGGTCCAGATGCGGTACTGTTGACGAGCGCTTTTGACGAACATGTCGTAATGCCGAGGTTCATTGGCACCCGGCCTCCGCTGTTCGTTGTTCTTTATGACCTCATTCCACTCCTATTTCACGAACAGTTCCTTGCACAACCGAAGGACGCTGCCGCCTATGGGGAACGTCTGCGGCGTGTGCTTGCCTCCGATGGAGTGCTGGCAATATCGCAGTCGACGGCAGATGACCTTCGATCTGTCGCCGGCGGAGAGTGTCCTGCGCTCACCGTGATCGGTGGCGCCGCAAACGACACGTTTTCACCGACCGGCGCCGACAGGCTGGCTGCATATCGTGAGGAGTTCAGCCGGCGGTTTGGAATTGACCGCGACTTCATTCTGTATGTCGGCGGCTTTGACTTTCGCAAGAACATGCACGGAGCTCTCCAAGCATTCGCCGCCCTTCCTAGCGATGTGCGTCGTGAGATCGATTTCGTCATGGCCTGTCACTTTGCGCCGCCGCACCGCCATCAGGTTTGCAAATGGGCACGTGAACTTGGCATCGCGGATTCAGTGAAGCTACCAGGTTACGTAAGCGACGAGGCACTCCGTGCGCTCTATTCGCTATGCCGAGTTTTCTTCTTTCCATCGCTCTACGAAGGCTTTGGTTTACCCGTGATTGAGGCACTCCGTTGTGGCGCGCCGGTCGTGGCATCGAATTGCTCGTCGATCCCGGAGGTGGCGGGGGCGGCGTCGTGGCTTGTAGATCCAAACTCTTGCGCGGACTGCGCGGCGGCATTGGTAGCCGCGCTTTCCGAGCCGCGCGAGAAGCACCTCAATGAACGCCTTCGGCACGCCGAAACATTCACGTGGAAACGCACGGCCGAGTTGGCCGCGGACACCATTAGCCAAACATCGTCGTCTACCATGGCATTGACGGCGAATGTAAATGAAAGGCGTCTGCGGCTGGCGTGGGTGTCGCCCGTGCCGCCGACGATTTCAGGTATCGCCGACTATTCGGCTGAGTTGCTCGAACCCCTGTCGGAACGCTACGACATTGAAGTGGTGGTCGGCCCAACCGAACTGCGAACTAGTCCGGAATTGTGCCGGAAGTTCATGATCTTGGGGGCCCATGAAGTTTCGGCTCGTCATTCCGCCCAGCCATTCGATTTGTTCGTCTACCAAGTCGGCAACAGTCATCATCATATTTACATGCTCGACCTGATCCGGCGCTACCGCGGTTTGGTCGTATTGCACGATTTCTATTTAGGTGGCCTGGTGCTGCCGGCCACGCTGTGTGGCGCTTGGCCTGTTTCGCTCGCTGACGAGTTGAATTGCGAAGGAGAAACACGGCTGGCAGAACGGCTACGTGCCGGCGTCATTGGGCCGCACGATGCAATTGAAAACGTTCCCCTCAATCGTCGGCTGCTCTCTCAAGCCGAAGCGGTCGCCGTGCATTCCGTGTGGTCGTGGGGGCGGGTGCGCCGACTGGTTTCGGTCCCCGTCGCTCGCATCCCACAGGCCGTGCCGGTTGCGACTCTCAGGTCGCGTTTAGAAGAGCGGCAGCGGCTCGGCTTGCCGCTCGACCGCTTTCTCATTGCATCGCTAGGCTTTATCGGTCGACCGAAGCGAATTCCGTCCTTGTTGAAGGCCGTTACCGCCCTTCCATCGGACATACTCAGACGCACCGAGATCTTACTCGTGGGCCACGCTCCGCCGCCGGAAGAAGCCGCATTGCGCAAACAAGTCGAGGAACTCAATCTCACGTCGCAAGTTCGATTCGTCGGCCGTGTGAACCTCTCCGACTTCGCCGCCTATGCCCGCGCGGCTGATGCTTGTGTGCAGCTTCGGTATCCGACCCGAGGCGAAACTTCGGCCGCCTTATTGCGTGAGCTTCAGGCCGGCGCCACCTGCATCGTTTCCGACCACGGCTCGATTGCCGAGCTGCCGGATGATGTTGCGCTCAAAGTGCGAACCCCGCATCACGAGGTCGCCGACCTCACGACGGTACTGCAAAGACTTTATCGAAGCCCGGAAGAGCGTCACCGGCTTGGCGAAGCTGCGGCACGGTATGCGTCTCAACATCACTCGATGCGCTGCGCGGTCGAACGCTATGCGGCGATAATTGAACTCAGTGCCGCACAACGTGAAGCAAATGACGCGCGCTGGTGTGAAGCCGCTTGTGATGCGTTGGCGCTGCGATCCGACGGCACGGACGCGGATTCACTGATCATGAATTGGAGCCGCATGCGCCATCACGGTCGGCGGCAATGCGGCGATTCGTCTGCGCGTCACCGATCTGACATTAGTCCTCATGCCCGTGCTGCCAGCGGATAATGCTCAGGATGTTGGAGAATTCATCCGTCCAGATGCGAATGACCGGCGCGTCGGTCAATTCGAACCAACGCATGCTGCGTTTCAACGCGCCGAGATCTCCTTCCGACCTTACCATAAGCACCCACTGCGACGGATCCTTGCCGACATGAGCGGGGTCGATGTGAAAATCATCCGAGTAGCGCGCGATCAGATTCGCGTCTGCTGCAACGGCGGCCATCACGGGCTTCAAATCGAGATTGCGATTTGAAATGTGGACCACAAGCACACCGTTCGGCTTGAGCTTGGAGAAGTAGAGGCGGAAGGCCTCGCGAGTCAGCAAATGGATCGGCACGGCATCGGAACTGAATGCATCTAGTACCAACAAATCGTAATGGCCATCGGGCACTTCACGCAAACGAAGCCGGGCGTCGCCGAGGATGATCTGAGGTTGGACACGGCAGGTCTCCAGAAATCGGAAATAGTTGGCGTTTTCGGCGATGGCTTTGACGGCCGGATCGATCTCGTAGAAGTCCCAGTTCTGGCCCGGCTCAGCGTACCAGGCCATGGCGCCCACACCGAGTCCGATCACTCCTATGTTCGCGTGATGAAGTTGTAGGTGCCGAAACACGCTGCCGATAGGCCCGGATTCGTGATAGTATGACAGCGGCACGGGACGGCCTTCTGGATTCTGATGCTGTCGTCCATGAAACGTGTTGCCGTGCACCAGTGCATAAAACCACTGGGACTGCTTATTTTGTCCTGTGATTCGAAGCACGCCAAAGAAACTACGACGGGTCTCTAGCGGTGTACCACGGGGGTCCGCGTCGACAAACCATGTTGCCAAGAAGATCGCAAAAATCCCGAGCGCGAACGGTAGCGGACGCTCGACGAACGCATAGCAGAGTAACGCCGGCACTGCGAAGGCGACGCCGATCTTGATCTGATTCTGGTTCCACTTTACTTCACGCATCACCAGGATCAACGTGATCGCCAGTAGGAAAACTCCGACCGGCAATAGCCAATCGAAACGGCGCACACGGCTGCTAATCTCGATCGGCGACGATGTCCGGCGCAAGAGACCCACCATCACCACGGCGAGCGGATACTCAAGCACTCGCGAGAACAGCAACGGCGCCGCCAGGGCATTGAACATTCCGCCCAACGCGCCGCCGACGGCAATCCACAGATAGAACTCCGTCATTCGGGCGGCCGAAGGGCGGTCCGTGGCGAGTTCACCGTGGCAGAACAGAGCCAGGATGAAGAAACTGACCAGATGCAGTACTATCAAAACGCCGACCGGCGGTTGCATGGCGTCGGAGAGGAGAAAAATGGTCAAGATAATGACGGTTGCCGGTACGATTCGGGCTACTATCCGGGCAGGCTTCCTCGGTCCGCGAGCAAATGCAATGATGAACGAGAGCAGGTACAGGCTGAGTGGCACAACCCAGAGAAGCGGCACGCTGCCGATGTCGTTGGTGAGATACGTCGTGACGCCAAGCAACAAACTAGAGGGCACGAATGCCAGTGCCACCCAACGAAGGCGCCGGCCGACGGTGAGATTACCTTGATCCGAATCAAGCGGAGCAACATCATCGGCGGACATCGGCGCCGTGTGCCGGCGCAACGACGGCACAGGCGACCGTCAAGAAGATGAGAATTCCAAAGCAGCCCGACCATATCCGGGCCTGCTCCGCCAAAGTCCACGTTGGTTCGAGCAGCACCGGGTAACTCAACAGCGCCAACATGCTTCCAAGATTGCTCGCAGCATAGAGGAAGTAAGGATCCTTGGCGTGGAAGTGGGTCGTGCACGAAAACCATCGTTGCAAGAGCGGACCTGTGGTCGCAACGATAAGGAACGGCAGCCCGACCAGCATTGTCAGCACACCTAACAGCCAGGGAATGGGATTGGATTCATGCGGGATGGATGCCAACCAGTGGTCCCGAAGCGCGATGGGCAAAGTCAGGTAAACAAGAAGTTGGATAGCCGGAAAGACGGCCGTCTGTACCTTCAGACCGAGCCGTGTTGCCAAGACATGTGCGAGCGCGTAACCCGCCACCAGTGCGGCCTGGAAGAACACCATGCAGGTGTTCCATACCGCCGGTGTGCCGCCCAAGGTGGGCAGCAACAGCTTCGCTACCAAGGGCTGAACGGAGAAGAGCAATGCGGCATTGACGAAAACAGCGAGCGCGAACAGAAACGGCAAGTGTGGCTCTCCGCTGTCGAACGATTCGCGTTAACACTATGTCGCCCAGCACGATGTTCCGCAAGTATACCCGTGGCCCGGTGAAGTGCATAGCGGTTGAGATGTGCCGGACTCCAGCGTTCTCGATGATTAACAATGCTTACACTCGTCCGTTCCTTTACATGACGTTTGCACTTTTCATCGACTTCCATAAAGCGAAATCCAAGAACAACTACGCATTGAATCTTGGCATAACGTCATTTCATTACACAAGTTATGTGTCTGATGCTTCCTCTGTAAAGACTATTAAACTTACCCGGCACAGTGGTTGCTCGATACAACAGGCTTTACCCGGAGACGGTGTTACGGCTTATGGTTGTCGAGACCAGAAGCGGCGGTTCAGAATGCAGGTTCTACCGTTCCATTGGCGGCCGCGATAATCGCTCGCAATACCTCGCCGGATGTTCTAGATTTGACATAAGAGATTGTCTGGAAATCGCTTATCAAGGGTTCGATCGCGCAACCCACGAGCACGGAGTGCGCCCGGTGTGGTTGCTATTCCCACCATTTTCGGACTTCACATCGAGTAGGTAACTGACGTGGAACGAGAACCAACTCCCGCATCCGATAGCGCGGTCAACGTTGCCGCGGATCGACCGCCTTTGCAATCCGGATCGGGCGTCCCGATCGCCTACGGTTACGCGCCGGATTACGGCGCGCCCTTCGGAATGATGCAGCCGCGAAACGGCATGGCGTCCGGAATCTATGGCGCGGCCGGCGCTGCTCCCGATCCGGTCAAAGTTCTGGATCCGGTTAGCCTGCTGTTGGCGCTCCGCAAGCGCTGGTTCGTCGCATTGAGCTTGGGCCTGCTTACCGGCGTCATGGCCGGAGCGGCAGTGTGGAATCTATGGCCGCCAACGCTGGGTGGCGCGCAGATCCAATTGATGGTCAAGTCAACAAGCCCCTTTGTGTTCATTCAAGAAGCATCGGGGGATTTCAACGTCTTCAAGCGTACGCAGTCCATGGTCGTGAAGAGTCGGCGAATTCTGCACGCCACCATAGAGAAGCCTGAGGTTGCGGAACTTGCCTGGATCAAGAAGTACGGCGATCCGGTGCGTGCTTTGGAACAAAGTGTTCTTGCGGATTACGGCATGGGTCCGGAGACGCTCACGGTCACACTGCCGGCCACTCCAGAGGAAATCCACGATGCGCGCCTCATCGTGGAGGCTATTGCCGCCACCTACTTGGACGACCGAAAACTAAACAGCAACAATAGCCAGCGGCTGAAAGTTCTTAGGGAAATGTATAAGCCCTATGCAGAATCCATTAAGAACAATCGCGAACTGCTGCTGGCACTGACTAAACCGATCGATCGCAAAGAGCATCACGTAGCACAACAAGAGCACCGCATGCTCCTGCGCAGGCTAGAAATCGCCGAAAAGAACTTCGTAGAACTTGAAAGTAAACGAGAAGCCGAGGAGTTCGATCTCGCCAACGCCAGGGAGCAGCTGAATGCGATCAACAATCACGAGATTACTCAAGAAGAAATCGACGCGCTGGTAGAGGCGGATGCGGTATACAGTGGACTTAAGGCAAAGATTGCAAAGGAAAGGATCGACCTTCAAAGCATGAAGTTTAAGGATGGCGAATCAAATCCGTTAAGGAAGAAATTACTCGATAAGGTCGCCAAGGACGAAGCGTCACTCGCCATGCTTCAAAAGCAATTGCGAGTACAAGCCGGTGCACAGATCAAAGAAACCCGAAGCGGCAAGCTCTCGAGGCAAGTAGCGGAGCTTGAGCATTCGGTCGCCTTAAGGCTTGGGTTCGAAAAACGTATAAGAGAGGGGCTCAAAGCGCTCCACCACGCTAGCCTTTTCGCCAGCCAAACCAATGCGGAGGCAGAAACCCTCAAGGTGCAAATCGAAGCCGACCTGCAGATGGCAAGCCGTCTTTCAAGTCAAATCGGCGACTTGGAATTGGAACTCAAGGCGCCGGATCGCGTGACCAAGTTTAGCGACGCCTACATTTACGAACCCACCATGAGCCGGAAGCAGATGATGTCGACGTGGGCCGCCGGCATCGGCGCTTTCGGTCTCGTCCTCTTGGGAATCTCGTGGTGGGAGTTCCGTGGCCGGCGGATTAGTTCGGTCGACGAGGTGGTGAATAACCTGGGCCTGCGGGTCGTGGGCGCGTTGCCGGCGCTTCCCGATCGCCGGGGCGGTTATGCGGCTTCACGCGATTCCGTTTACCCGAACTATCTCATCGAATCCGTCGACACGACCCGGACCATGTTGTTGCATGCCGCTCGGCGCGAGGCGCTTCGGTCCGTCATGGTGACGAGCGCGAACGCCGGGGAAGGCAAGACGTCGTTGTCGATTCAACTGGCGGCCAGCCTAGCTCGCGCCGGCCGAAAGACGCTGCTGATCGACGGCGACATGCGGAATCCAGCCGCTCATCAGGTGTTCAATCTCGCCCGCGAACCCGGCTTTAGCGAACTCATCCGCGGCGAGGTCGAGATAGCGGCCACGGTCGTGCCGACGACGGTCCGAAATCTCTGGCTCATCCCTGCCGGCCGGTGGAATCCGCATGCGACCGAAGTCTTGTCGCAGGAAGCCGTCGTTCCCATATTGGAGCGACTCAAGACGGAGTTCGATTTTATCGTGGTGGATTCGTCGCCGGTTCTCGCGGCCGTGGACTCGCTGCTTATCGGGCAACAGGTCGACGCCATCATCTTTTCGATTCTTCACGAAGTGAGCCATTCGCCGTCCGTTTTCGCGGCCCATCAACGGCTGGAATCGCTGGGCGTCCGCATTCTTGGCGCGGTCGTCAACGGGGTGGCAAGCAGCCAGTTGGGCCACAAGATCGACTACGCCTACGAAGACGAGTCACCGCCCGACATGGAACCGGAAGAGGCGGAACAGAATCGCTAGCGTGTCGTTCGAAGGATATCGAGGCCAATCAGCCCGTGCTGCGGCGGAGTTCGCGGCTGGTTCTGCTGGTTGGCCTTTTTGAATTGGCCGCGTTGGAAATGTTCGCCCAACCATGAGAGGAATCGCTTAAGCATATCCCTACCCGTCGCTTGCTCGTTAGGATGTGAGTGCGGACGGCGTTCGAATTCGGCAGCATGATTCAATCCGCGCCAGCGCAGCTCGCTCCTCGTCCGTGGTATTTTCCCCGCGGTCGATCACTTCCCGGATGGCAGGGCGCCCTGCCCTTGCCGAGACCGAACAGCCACCCTTTCGGCTACTTCCTGTTTATTCTCCTTAATGTCACGCTGTTCATCCGCCCGGACGAACTCGTCCCGGAACTCGCTGCGCTTCCGTCGTATGAGCTACTGATTATTGCTTGCTTCGCGTTCTCTTTACCTGCGGTGCTGCAACAACTGACGTGGCGGTCACTGCGCCAGTCGCCTCTTACCGTGTGCATGCTCGGCTTCATGCTGGCGGTGGCACTTTCCCACCTCTTCTCGCCGCTGCACTTTTTCTTCGTGTGGGGCGCCCGGATGTCGGCGTACAAGTTTTTCAAAGTTGTGATTTACTATTTGTTGCTGGTCGGTCTCATGGACTCGCCGGCCCGGTTGCGACATTTCATGGGGATGCTGGGGATCTTCATCGTTGCCCTGACGACCGTGACGTTGTTGCAGTTCTACGAAGTCGTCACGCTGCCGAATATCGAAGTGAAACACCATCAAGTGGATCGCGACGCCAATGAGGACATCGTCGGTTTGACTCACCGGCTACAAAGCACGGGCATGTTCAACGACCCAAACGATTTCTGTTTGGTTCTAGTTACGGGAATGGTGATTTGCCTCTACGCAATGGGCGACCCCCGCACCGGCGTCGCCGGTATCCTGATGTGGCTGCCGGGCCTGATTGGGTTCGGATATGCCCTGTTCCTGACGCGATCACGCGGCGGCTTCCTGGCGATGCTCGGCGCACTCCTCGCACTGTTCTACACGCGCTTCGGATTCTGGCGGTCATCCATTCTCTCGCTGTTTGTCCTGCCCGTCATGTTTGTATTGTTTGCCGGACGTTCGACGGAATTGTCGAGTGGCTCAGGGACCGGCCAGGACCGGCTCAAACTTTGGTCCGAGGCACTCGGTTTCTTCCAGCAGTCGCCGCTCTTCGGAATCGGCGAGGGTGAGTTCGCCGAAGAGTCCGACGACCACAAAGTCGCCCATTCATCTTTCGTGCAGAACTATGCCGAGCTAGGCTTCTTTGGTGGAACAATATTTGTTGGGATGTTTTACTATGCCCTTATGGCGCTCCAGCGGCTTGGCTCGCCGAATGTGTACGTCCTCGATCCCGAGTTAAGGCGGCTGAGGCCCTATGTCTTCACGCTGGTTGCAGGGTATGCGGCCGGGCTATTGTCGCTGTCGCGAGCCATCGTGGTGCCGACGTATATTCCGTTGGCGCTTGCGGCGGCGTATCTTCGACTCGCGGTGACCTACCCACCGTTGGCGCCGGTGCCGCTTGACAGTCGACTGGTGAAGCGAATGTCATGGGTCAGTATCATATGCCTGCTGGCGCTCTATGCATTCGTGAAATCGAATGTACGTTGGGGCTAGTTCGATGGCGACTGACAGTAAGACGATGAACACCGAAATCGAAAGCACACCGACAAACCGCATCGAGCCGTATGTCGCGCCGGTGCGGACGTCGCCGCACGAAATCATCACGGTAATCAGCCCCGCCGTGGGCTGGAAGTTTGTCGATTTTCGTGAGCTTTGGGACTATCGCGGGCTCATATTCAACTTCATCTGGCGCGATATCAAAGTCCGCTACAAGCACACCTTCCTCGGCGTCGGCTGGGCCGTGTTGCAGCCCTTCATGATGATGATTGTGTTCACCGCCTACTTCAGTTCGATCAAGATCGGCGGCTCCAGCACCGTTCCCTATGCACTGTTCGTGTATTCCGGAATCGTCGCTTGGTTTTTCTTTTCGGCCGCCACCGTCGCAACCGGCAACAGCATTGTCCAGTCGGAGCATTTGATAACCAAGATCTATTTTCCGCGAATGGTGTCCACCGTCGCGTCCGCCGGCGTCAGTGTGGTGGATTTCCTAATTGCCTTCGTCGTCTTTCTTGGATTGTTGGTGTGGTATGTCTATCGAGGCGCTGAAAACGTTTCCTTCGGTTGGTCGCTCCTTCTGGTGCCGCTGGCTCTGGCGATGTTCGCCTACGCCGCACTCTCCATGGGAATTCTGCTCGCTGCACTCAACGTCACCTATCGCGACTTCCGTCTCGTTATTCCGTTCGCTCTGCAAATGTGGTTCTTCACGACACCGGTCATATTCTTGGAACCTCCGGGGCCGGTCGTGCAGACGGGCGAAGCCCATCCGTTTACGGTGCAGACGGCAAACGGTCCTACTTCAGGAAAACTCTGGCTGGAGAACGTCCATCAGGAACAGACGCGGGCGCGGAACCGCCATGAGTTCCTTCTTTATGCCAATCCGCTCTACAGTATGATCATGGCGTTTCGCGCAACCGTTTTGGGGGGCCCGGTGCCCTGGCTGGCATTGAGCTTATCTATGGCGTTCTTTACCGTGATCTTCATTGTCGGTTCGCTCTATTTTCATCGCGTCGAGGACCGCTTCGCCGACATCATCTGACGCCCGGCGGCTAATTCTCCTTTTCACATGCGACCCGCGATCCACGTTAACAAACTGTCGAAGTCCTACCGCCTTCACGAGAAAGACAAGCGCGGCGGCCGAACGCTTGGCGAGACGATCACGGCAATGCTCGGCACGCCGTTCCGAAAGGTCGGGCAGCGCTTCGGGCAGGACACGAACGGCGTCGACGAGAAGGAACCGCACGACCTCCATTGGGCATTGAAGGATGTTTCGTTCGATGTTCGACCCGGTGAGGTGTGCGCGGTTATTGGTCCCAATGGCGCGGGAAAATCCACGCTCTTCAAGATTCTCAGCCGAATTACCAGGCCCACGAGCGGCTATGTCGAAATCCGCGGGCGGCTCGGAAGCTTGCTGGAGGTCGGGACCGGCTTCCATCCCGAGTTGACGGGCCGCGAAAACGTGTTTCTCAACGGCGCCATTCTGGGGATGCCTCGGCGTGAGATTGCGCGGAAATACGATGAAATCGTGGCATTTGCGGAGATCGACCAGTTTATCGACATGCCAGTGAAGCGCTACAGCAGCGGCATGCACTTGCGACTTGCCTTTGCCGTGGCCGCCCATATGGAACCGGACATTCTGCTCCTCGACGAAGTCATGTCCGTAGGTGACGCCGAATTCCAGAAGAAGTCGCAGGCGCGCATTCAATATCTGACACAGCTGGGAATCACGACGCTCATCATCTCGCATTCGTTGACCGATTTGTCTTCGCTGGCGAGTCGATGTCTCTACATTCGCCACGGCCGTCTCGTTTGCGACGGTGAAATCGACGCCGCGATCCTGAAGTATCACGAGGATACGGTGCAAGAGTTGCGCGCGGCGAAAAAGAGCAAGGACACCAATGGACGCGCATCACACGCCGGCGACGGCGGCGGAACGATGTTGAAGGAGAGCGCCACCACGCCGGCCGTCGAAGTGAGTGGTCCGAAAATCGAGTCTTTGTCACGGCCGTCCGTTTCATACTCGCGCCGTGATGTAATCACCGGAGTATCCGCCGCGAACCCGATAGGGTCCTCCCGAATCGTGGAAGGCGACGACCTGCACGTAACGGTGCAATATGAGCCCGCCGCCCTCGCGGATCACGTTCATTTTCGAATCTCTGTGTGGAATGCGCTGGAGCAGATGCTCACTTGTGCCAACACGCGGTTCGGCGAGCGGTCCTACCTGTCCGGCACGGCGGTTTGCGTGTTCCCGGCGATTCCGCTCAAACCCGGGAATTACACAGTCCGCGTCGCGATGGTTGACCCGGAGGCGCATCGTAAAGATGATCACACGACGCACGCGGGTAGCTTCTCCGTAGCCCCACGAAACGGGTCGGCACGGACAGCAAGCCCCGCGAATGATAACGCATCATCGAGCGATTTCATCCGGCTTCCGTTCGAATGGAGCTCACGCAGTTCGCGAAGCCCAAGCGGCAACGGTCGGTCGAAGTCCCGCATTTCGACCGAGAGTTCGCTTGTACCGACCAATAGCGTGTACCGCCCGGACGATGTCGTGGACGAGCCGTTGATCTTGGCGATCAATGGCGACAAACCGGTTCAGGTGTCATTTGACTTTCCCAAGGATTCTGAGTTACCCGTGAACATCACCGTGACCTCGCAACAAACGACGAACTCATCAAACCACTCGGAGAAGACCGCACTGGTGTCTTCCGAGGCTACAGAAACTCCGCTACCTGCCGGCGTGCGGCGCGACATGGCTCTTCAGGAGCCCAACTCGGTGGTGAGCTTTCTCCACTATGGAGTCCGCATCTCATCCGGGCAGGAATTCTACACGCAGTGCAAGGATGTATTCGGTCAGCGTATTTTCGATTTCGAGACCGAAAGTCGCGACCCGTTCATCGTCGATGCGGGCAGTCACTTCGGCATGTCCGCACTTTATTTCAAACACGCGCATCCGCGCGCTCGCGTCATTGCATTTGAGCCGGACCCCTCGCTTTTCCGATTGCTGCAGGAAAACATGACCCGGAACGGCCTTGCGGACGTGACTTTGGTGAATGCAGGGCTCGGGGCGGAATCCGGTACCCTCACTTTCACGGCCGATCCGATCACGGGAAACCTCTGGCCAAGTGAAAAGGGCGAGATTCTGGTTCAAATGAGGCCGCTCTCTGCCTTCATCACAAGACCTGTCGATTTCCTGAAGCTGAGTCTGAGCGGACACGAATTGGCGATTCTCGAAGAGCTCGTAAACTCGGGTAAGCTCGCATCCGTTCGCGAAATGGTGGTCGTGCATCAATCGAATCCGGAGCAGGAACAAGACCTCGGTAAGGTCCTTGAACTATTGGCGAAGCACGGCTTCCGCTACATGATTCATGATTTTGATGCCCAGACGTGCTCTGCATCCAAGCCGCCGTTTCGAATGAAATCTGGAACACGCTGGTCGTGTCTCATCTACGCGCGCCGGATCGGCAACACGGCATCGCCGGCGGCGCCCAACAACGGCATGGCACCGTAGTCGTCCAGAGGCGACTGTGACCCGTGGGACGAGTTCGAAACGCCCTACAAGGCATTATCCCTCGACCGGTTCGGCGTTTAGGAAGACGGTTGCTTTGGCTTTTGACCTCGATGCGGGCGCGGGCACGGCTTACGGTCGGCGTCGAACCATTGAGCTATGCATGGGGCGGCGATCGCGGTGAAGCCATCTTCACGTCTTACTTGTGCGATTTTCTTCAAGAGTTTGCGGCGGATGTTCGTGGGCATTGTCTCGAGTTCTACGATGATTCCTACGCCATGGCCTACGGCAAGTCGGCCATTACCCAGGTTGACATACTGCATATTGATGATTCCAATCCACGTGCGACGATTGTCGGGGACCTTACCAAGCCGAACGACATTCCGAACGAGCGCTTCGATTGCATCATTTGCACGCATACACTGCACCTCATCTTTGAGGTTCGCAAGGCAGTGGCTGACCTGTATCGCATTCTCAAGCCGGGCGGAGTGTTGTTAGTGGCGGTACCGCAGGTGAGCATGTGTGACCCTGGCTGGCACGAATTCTGGCGTTTTACCCCGGAAGGGCTGCATCGGTTATTGAGCACGGCGTTTGTCCCCGAGGACGTACAAATCCGGGCATACGGCAACTCATTGACATCCGCGGGGCAGCTTCGCGGCCTAACGGCCGGCGAGTTCACGCATCGAGAGCTAAACTCGCACGACCCTCGATTTGCGGTAGAGGTATGTGCCCGAGCGGTGAAGCAATCATGAGTCCAGTTCCACGGAGTGCAGGGTGATTGACAAGCCCGTTTTGGTGACGGGAGCGGCCGGCTTCATCGGCAGCCACCTCGTCGAGGAACTTCTTCGCCGCGGAAAACGAGTCCGGGCCTTCGCCCGCTACAACTCCAACGCCGGCATCGGCTGGCTGGCCGACGTGCCGCACGAGTTCGGTGGTCGGCTGGAAGTTTTCTTCGGTGACATTCGTGATGCCCGAGCCGTTCATAAAGCCGTTCAGGGATGCGACCGGATTTACCATCTCGCCGCCCTCATCGGCATCCCGTACTCGTACGTGGCGCCGGATTCGTATGTCGAAGTCAACATTCAAGGTACGCTCAATATCCTCAATGCGGCACGCGATCTTGAGATAGTGCGCACGGTGGTCACTTCGACCAGCGAAGTGTATGGAACGGCAATCTACACTCCGATTGACGAAAAACACCCGTTGCAAGCGCAATCTCCGTATTCGGCTACCAAGATCGCAGCGGACCATCTCGCGGAGAGCTACTACCGCTCGTTTGACATACCAGTGACCATCGTTCGACCGTTCAACACGTATGGTCCCCGCCAGAGCACTCGGGCCGTCATTCCGACGATCATCACACAGTCGCTTTGGGCGAGTGAGATTCGACTGGGGAGCACGACTCCCGTACGTGACCTGGTCTACGTGGGGGATACCGCGTCCGGTTTCATCGCCCTTGGCGACTCCGCAGAATGCGTCGGCAAGGTGACCAATCTGGCTACCGGCGTAGGCGTGACGGTCGGGGAGCTCGCCGACCGTGTTCGCCGAATCACCAAGCGTAAAGTGCCGATTGTGGAGACCGACGACCGCAAGCGACCCGAGAAGAGCGAGGTGTTCAAGCTCATCGGGTCGGCCGCGGCGGCCGCCACACGGGCGGGCTGGAAGCCGACCACGCCTCTCGACGAAGGCCTGGCGCGAACGGTCGACTGGATCGGACGACACGCCGAAGTTTACAAAGTCGGAGTATACACGGTATGAGGGCGGTCCTTCTTGCCGGCGGTCGGGCGCACGGCTGGCGCCGTATACGACGGTCATTCCCAAACCGTTGCTTCCGGTCGGCGACATTCCCATTCTGGAGATCGTTGTCCGCCAGCTTGCCCATGCGGGTATTGACCATATCACGCTCACGCTCGGCTACATGAGCACCTATTTTCGCGCGTTTCTTGCCCAACACCGCGAACTCAATCGCCTGATACGCATTGATTTCGTCGAGGAAGAAAAACCGACCGGCACGGCTGGCTCGCTGGCCTCGGTGCCCCACCTCGACTCCACATTCCTCGTCATGAATGGCGACATTCTCACCAATTTGAACTACCGCGCGCTTTTTGAGTACCACGCATCGACTGGCGCCTGGTTGACGATTGCAGCCCATCGCAAGCTGGTGAAAATTGATCTCGGGGTGCTCGAAACCAACGCGGCCGGCCATGTAACGAACTACATCGAAAAGCCGACGAAAGACTACGCCGTCAGCATGGGAATCTACGTGTATGACCCGCAAGTGTTGTCGCTCATTCGCCCCGGCGAGTATCTCGATTTTCCCGACCTGGTTTTGAAACTCCTCCGAAGCGGAAAAACCGTGGCTACATACACCAACGATGCGACGTGGCTCGACCTCGGACGTCCCGAAGACCTGCAAAATGCCACCGAGTTGTTTTCGCTTCGTCGTCACGAATTCTTGCCGGCCGAGACGGCAACTTGATTTGAAAATGGCAAACGTTCTAGTTTTCTCGGGTGAGTCGTTCTTGGGCGGGCACCTATGTCGCGAACTCCACTCAAGCGGGCACAAGGTGTCGGCCACTGCCTGGCTCCCGGCCGACGGGTCGGGGATGATCCGGTGCGATTTGACCCAGGCGTCCACCGTCGATGCGATAATCGCTGGAGCCAAACCCGAACACGTGTTCCAATGTGCCGGCGTTACCTGGACGCAGGAGCCCGAGCCGCTCTACCGCTTGCATGTTCAGGGCACGCTGAACGTCCTGACGGCAATTGCGAAACACGCACCCAACGCTTCGGTGGTCCTGCTTGGCAGTGCGGCGGAGTACGGCGACGTGCCGGAGGATGCACTGCCGATTTCCGAGGATTTCCCCGCAGCACCGCGTTCGTTCTTCGGCGCATCCAAGCTTGCCCAAACTGGAGTGGCCCGTGCCGCGGCCGCGGAGTGGAAATTGCGTATCGCGGTCGCTCGGCCGTTCAACATTCTCGGCCCTGGATTACCGTCGCATTACTTCGCGGCATCATTCGCCCAACGACTTCTCAAAGCGAAAGCGTCGGGTGAATCGGGTGAGGTTCCCGTAATGAATGGCCAAGCGACACGCGACTTCGTCGATGTCCGCGATGTCGCCGCCGCACTGATATCGCTGGCAACATCCGCGGCGCCTCCAGCCGGATTGTTAGAGGTCTACAATGTCGCGTCTGGAACGGAGACGTCGATTCACGAGTTGGCGGCCAGATTATGCGAACGTGCCGGCGACTTCCGCGCCGTGACCGCGGGCGCCGCCGACTCGCGTTCGGGAATCTCACGAAGCTGCGGCGATGGCTCCAAGCTGCGGCGGGCCGCCGGGTGGGCGCCCCGAATACGTTGGGAAAACAGCATCGACGACATGTGGTACGCCCTCGCACACGGGACGCCGAAGTGATCCGATTTCCCGGCCGACGGACGGCTTATCGGGCCGCGCGATGGTTGAAGCGCCTGGTCGATCCGTGCGCTCTGATCCTGATGTATCATCGCGTGGCGACGCTGCCGTCCGACCCGTTTCAGCTTGCGGTTTCGCCGGATCACTTTGCCGAACATATGGAAGTCCTGTGGCGAGAGTACCGGCCGACAGCGCTGAAAAGCCTCGTCAACGGCAGGTCGTGGATTCCACGTCGATGCGTCGTCGTAACTTTCGACGATGGTTACCAAGACAATCTGGTTCATGCGAAACCGAGGATGGCGGCACACGAGATTCCGGGCACCGTTTTCGTTTCGCCCGGCTACGTTGATAGTGGGCGCGAGTTCTGGTGGGATGAACTCGAGAGGCTCATCCTCACGCCCGGCAAACTACCGCAGAGGATCAGCATTGCGGTCAACGGTCGCACGTTCGAGTGGAATCTGAAGTCAGGAGCCGAGTACACCGATGCTGATTACGAAACGCACCGTGGTTGGGACGGCGCTTGTCCCGTGAAACCGAATCCGCGGCAAGAACTATTCCTAGCACTCCACCAGTTGCTACGGCCGTTGCCAGAAACCGAACAACGAAGGGTGCTCGATCAACTTGATCAATGGACAGGCCTTACCCGCACACGGGAATCCCATCAAACGTTGTCGTCGGATGAGCTAGGTGAGCTTGATGAAGGCAATCTCATCGAGATCGGCGCCCACACCATGACGCATCCAGTGCTCGCGGCTCATCCAAGTGCCGTGCAGAAGGAAGAAATCTTGAAAAGCAAGAAGTCGCTCGAGTCCGAGCTGGGCCATCCAGTGGACTCCTTCGCCTATCCGTATGGAACTCGCGACGATTACACCCATGAAACGGTCGGCATCTTGCGGGAGCTGGGTTTTGCTTCGGCTTGCACAACAACACCTGGTCTAAATGCTCGTGACTGCGACCCGTTCCAACTTCGTCGGGTCGTTGTTCGTGACTGGGATGGCGACCGGTTTGCACGCATGTTGCGGGAACAATTCAGTGCTTGACACTCCGCTTCACATCCTGGGCATCAGCGTCGCCGACCGATGCGGCGGCGCCGAGAAGGTTGCGTGGGACATGATTCGGGAGTATCGCGACCGCGGCCACCATGCGCACCTTCTAGTCGGTGAAAAGCACTCCAACGATCCAAAGGTGTCGATTTTCCCGCGACACCAGCCCGGCCTATGGCAGCGGGGTTGGCTTGGCATCCATCATCGGCTTCAGGCGGCCGGGGAACGCTGGCCGGGCAAGGGCATCGAGCGATTGCTTCCTTTGACGCGAGGTCTTTCGCAACCTGGGAAATGGTACGACCGGGTGCGAGGACACGACGACTTTCGCTTTCCGAACACGTATTCGATTGTTAGATCACGTTCCGTTCAAGCCGGACGTGATTCATTGTCACAATTTGCATGGCGACTTCTTCGACCTGCGTGCCTTGCCCTGGCTTTGCCGGCAGTCGATGGTCGTCCTGTCGTTACACGACGGTTGGATGTTGAGCGGACTTTGCGGCCACTCCTTCGATTGCGAGCGGTGGAAAACCGGTTGCGGCGAGTGCCCGTATTTGGAGATTTGGCAAGAACCGTCGTGGTCGCGCCGCGACGGCACCGCCCACAATTGGCGCCGCAAGAAGAGTATTTTCTCCAAAAGCCGGCTGTATGTAACCACCGCTTGCCGTTGGATGGCAAATCGCGTGGAGTCGTCCATTCTGGCGCCTGCAGTTCAAGAGTGTCGCGTTGTTCCGAACGGCGTCAATCTTGAGGTGTTCAAGCCCGGGAACCGCGACGCGATCCGCCAGTCTCTCGGGATTCCAATTCAGTCGCGCGTGTTGTTCTTCGTGGCACGGGGACTGGCATCCAATCCGAGTAAGGACTACGCCACTCTCCGTGCGGCCATTCGTCGACTTGCGGAGCGCCATACGGGCGCGCCAGTGTGCTTTGTTGCTCGTGGTGAACGACGACCGCCCGAACAACTCGGAACGGTGGCGATTCGTTATTTCCCGTGGACAGCCGACGATACGGATGTGACGTCGTTCTATCAAGCGGCGGATGTTTATGTGCATGCCGCGCGGATGGATACCTTTCCTCTTTCGGTGCTCGAGGCGCAGGCCTGTGGAATCCCCGTCGTGGCGTCCGCCGTCGGCGGCATTCCCGAACAGGTTAAGAGCTTGCGCCATGTCCCCGGCCACGATGTAATCGCCCATGACGCAAACGCAACAGGGACTTTGGTTCCACCGGGGAATGTCGAAGCACTTTGCAGCGCCATCGAACAACTTCTCCAAGATGACAACCTCCGACTTCGGCTCGGCACCAATGCGCTTCATGCCGCCCGAACCAACTTTGACATGAAAAAACAGGCGACCGCGTACTTGGACTGGTACACCGAATTGGTTCAAGGTCAGTCCAATGCCGGTAACGGCCGATCGAACACTCGTGATGGCATCCCTCGCGGCGAGCTGGTGCGTTCACCTGCCTTGGAGCGTGCGACGTGAGCGAGAAATTACACTCGTCGATCTGCACGCAGACCCAACTAGAAACAGCGGACTTCCGCCGTTGGGCCGACCGGATGAAAGAACCGTTTCGCTGGCATCGGAAGGTCTGGGAATATTCCTACATCGCCCAAGCTCTTTTTGAGCGAGGGATGCTCGAACCGGGAAGGCGTGGTTTGGGATTCGCCGTTGGCCGTGAACCGCTCGCCGCGCTCTTTGCAAGTCTCGGTTGCGAGATCGTCGCAACGGATATGGAGGAAGAGAAAGCCCGGCAATCCGGTTGGACGCGAACCGGGCAGCATGCGAATAACCTCCAGTCGCTAAATGAGCGAGGAATCTGCGATCCGGCGGAATTCCAACGATTTGTGTCGTTTCGCATCGTCGACATGAATGGTGTTCCGTCCGACCTTACCGGCTTCGATTTTTGCTGGTCCGCATGTGCCTTTGAACACCTCGGCAGTATCGCGAAGGGCAAGCAGTTCATCGCGAACATGCTCCAGTGCCTGAAACCGGGAGGCGTCGCCGTCCATACGACCGAATTCAATGTCTCATCAAACACGGACACTCGAGATCACGATGAGGAGTACGTATTCTTCCGCCGCCGGGACATCGAGGACATTGCCCGTTCGTTGCGATCGCAAGGTCACAGGATTGATCTGGACTTCTCGCTGGGAGCCGGCGAGAAGGACCAATACGTGGATCCGGATCCATTCACTAACCCCAACTTCACGGTGCATCTAAAGCTCAAAATCGATCCGTACATCGTTACATTGATGGGACTCATCATCGAGCGGGGCGAGCCACGGATGCCGGCTCGGATTTGGGATCGAGTCCGCTCGATGCTCCCAACGCGGGGTAGAGCCGTCGCACGGAATTGAAAGACATGGGCGATGCGCATCGGAATAGACATTCATCATCTGCGTCTGGATCAACGCGGAATTTATTACTATCTTTGGAACACCATTCAGGAACTCTGTCGTATTTGTCCGCCCGAATCGTTAACTCTGTACTTGTACGGCCAACCTTGGATGAATGACCGGCAGCGATTGGCGCACATTCGCGGGAGTTTTCCCGAGGCCAAACTGCGCCATTATTGGGACGGACCGACCACGCGCCTGTTGTCGCCTCGATTTCAATCGAACGGCGCCAAGGCGCCGCGCTGGGTGCGCGGCATCGATCGAAGAGTCCTTCTACCCATTTACCGGCGGGCTTTGCGCTTCGAAACTAAGCATCCGCGGCGTGGGCGCGTCGTCACTTGGCCATGGCACAACGTTTCTCCAGCCAAATCCGTGGACGTTTTTCACCACCCGGCGGGGCTGATTTTTCCCGTGCACCCGAAAGCCAACGTCATGACCATTCATGACCTCATTCCGCTTCATGACCCGGGCTACAACGAAGAAGCGACCACCTATTTTTCGGAAAGCTACTCCCGCGCCAACTTCATGGATGTGATCATCGCGGTTTCCCAGCACACTAAGGCCGACATCGAAAAGTTCTTGGGATACCCGTCGGACAGAATTCGCGTCATCGCCGAGGCAGCCCATCCGCGTTACCGTCCCATTTCGGATGAGGACGTTCTGAGTTCCGTGCTGTCGAAGTATTCGCTTAGGAAGGGAGAGTACATCCTCTACGTCGGAGCGATGGAACGTCGCAAGAACGTCGGCCGGCTCGTGGAGGCATACGCCAGGATGAGGCGCCTCGAACCTGCGCTCCAACATCGCCTGGTCTTGGCTGGCGGCGGCGACCCGGCAATTGGAGCGGAAATAAAACGATTGATCGCCGAAACGCAGCTCATGGGCCATGTCACGGTGTTAGGGTATATTCCGGTTGAAGACTTGCCCTCGGTGCTGTGCGGCGCCGACCTGTTCGTGTTTCCATCGCTATTCGAGGGTTTCGGACTTCCGCCGCTCGAGGCGATGTCGTGCGGAACTCCGGTTGTTGCGTCGAACACAACATCCGTACCGGAAGTGGTCGGTGACGCCGGGCTCTTGGTTGACCCGACCAATAACGAAGACATCGCTCAGGCCATGCACAGGGTCTTGGCGGATCGCGCACTTCATCGGACCCTGCGGGAAAAGGGTATGCAGCGTGCGCGTCAGTTCTCCTGGAAGGAGGCGGCACGGTTGACGCTGGCTGCTTACCAGGAAGCGTGGGAAAACTGGCGACGCGACGGTTCCAAGAAGAAGGCCGTCCCGCCGCCGACCAAGTATCAAACGCGACTGCGCGATTGGGTAATCGAACAAACCCGGGAACACCTGCGCCAAGGCACATTCGCCGAGTGGTCGAACAACTGGCCGTAAGCAAATCGTGAACCTCGCCGAATCACAATTACATTGGGACCTGCTCGGCCGAGCGAATCCGTTCTGGGCGATCCTTACCGGCAACCAGAAGTGGGAACTGGACCAATTCTTGCTGAGCGGCGAGCTGGAGATTGCTCGCGTCGTTCGTTACGTCGAACTACTCGGAATGAAAATGTCGCGGCAACGCGCCCTCGATTTTGGCTGCGGCGTCGGCCGGCTCACGCAAGCGCTCTGTTCCTATTTCTTTCGTGTGGACGGCGTCGACATCGCGCCGTCGATGGTGGAGCGAGCTCGGGAACTCAACCGGTTTGGCGATCGGTGTGCATACCATGTGAACAGCGCAAACGATCTTCGGGTCTTTCGCGACGAGAGTTTTGATTTCATTTACTCCAACATCGTCTTGCAACATATCGCTCCGGAAGATGCCAAGAACTACATGCGTGAGTTCGTGCGCGTGTTGGCTCCAGACGGTGTTGCCGTTTTTCAAATGCCCAGCAGTCCGACTCCGCCTGGCCACGGCGCTCTTCACTCGGCCGCGTTTCGAGCCAGGATTAGGCCTCGCTGTTGGCGTGTGGCGTTGACGGCGGAGGCAACCACGACGATTCATGTTTCGGTTCGCAATGCGAGCGATTTCAGCTGGCCTAGCGGCCGAGATAATCCGGATCATCCCCCGGTCATGTTGGGCAATCACTGGCTCGACCGTGCCGGCAATCTCATTTGTAACGACGATGGTCGAGCCACGCTCCCGGCCGATCTACAGCCAGGCCAGGAAATCACTCTTCCATTGCAAATCACGGCGCCATCGACTCCGGGCGCGTACACACTGGAATTCGACATGGTTCAGGAAATGATCTCGTGGTTTAAGCTCAAGGGCTCACGGACCGCCCGAGTCCGTGCGACCGTGCGCCCGAAGATTGCGCCGTCAACATCAACAAATGGTTCGTCGGCGGTCGATGTATCATCGGATGCCGCGTTGGCCATACATGTGATACCGAAGGACGAAGTGGTTCACGAGGTTGAGATCGCAGGGGGCAAAGTTGTCGATGTGGCCAAAGACGGCTGCGCGGCACCCGAGTGGCGGAGCTATCGGTACTGTGTCGTGAAGGAACCAACAGCGGAGCGACCGACCTAATCGTGGCAAGTCGAATGAAGATCGGCATGGATATGCAGGCCTTGCGCTGGGTGCCGGCGGCGGGGCTCTTCTATCATGTCTGGAATCTCTTCGATTCTCTTCGTGCCACGTTGGGTGAGTCGCAAGTGGTTCCGTTTCTTTATGGGCATCCCGCACTCATCGAGTCGGAACAGGTTCGGAAACTACGGGAGAAAGGCCTCCACCGCCATCTTCGCTACTTCTGGGACGGCCCGCGCGTGCCCTTGGTGTCCCGAATCTTCGGAGGTTCGTTGAGACAAGCACCGAGTGCGGTGAGGTATTTCGATCGGCGACTCCTTTTCCGAGCGTGGCGGCGCCTTCAGAAAAATGGAACCGATAATCATTCGACAGGGAGCGACAAGCCAAGTAAGGCGTTTCAGGGAATCGATGTATTCCATCACATCGAATTGCCGCTCTTCCCGCCCGGGGAATTCCCGGTAAACGTGATGACGATTCCAGATCTCACGACGTTGCGCGTGCCGAAGTTCCATCAAGCGGAGAACATCGAACTGGTCGGAGATATCCGTCAGGTCGTTCCTCGGATGGACATGCTCATAACGGAATCGGAGCACACCAAGAAAGACGTGGTCGAGTTGCTGGAGGTTGATCCAGATCGTGTGGCCGTTACGCCCCTTGCCGCGCACAAACAATTTGCGCCCGTGAAAGACAAACAGAAACTCCGCGACGTGCTGACACGGCACGACCTCAATGACCGGCCTTACATCATTACTCTAGGCACATTGGAACCGCGCAAGAATCATTGGCGCTTGATCGATGCGTTTGGCAAAATGAAAAAGACCGGTAAGCTTCCGCAGCATCGACTGGTGCTGATTGGCGGGAAAGGTTGGTTGTTTGACGAGGTTTTCGCCGCCATCGCGAATGCCGGTTTGCAATCGGAAGTGAAGTGGCTCGGTTACGTTCCGTTCGAGGATTTGCCGGCCCTCCTTTCTGCCGCCGACGTCTTCGTGTATCCGTCCTTATATGAAGGCTTCGGCCTGCCGCCATTGGAGGCCATGAGTTGCGGCGCGGCGGTAGTGGCCTCCAACACCACGTCGGTTCCCGAAGTCGTCGGCGATGCCGGCGTGCTGGTTGATCCGGAAAACGTCGACGAGCTGGCTGCTGCCATGCTCGAAGTTATATCGAACCGTGAACACCGCGCGTTGCTCTGCCGAAAAGCCCTGGCGCGAGCTCAGACGTTTTCTTGGGAACGAACGGCACAGCTAACCGTGCAAGCCTACGAGAGGGCGAGATCGTTTGCGAAAGCGCGAGTTCATTCCGCGCTGGATGCACAGTCGACAAGCAAATGCCGCACGAACATGAGGCAATGGGTAATGGACGAACTGCACGCATCCTACGGGCGCTAGTTTGAGAAACTCATGAAGATAGGCGTCTACATGGACACGGGCGGCAAGGGAACGCCGCTTGGTGGAACCGAGTACAGTGCCGCGGTCATCGCAGAGGAGTTGGCCAAGCGGTTTGAGGTCGAGCTTGTCCATCACCGCGAACGGGCAGAAAAGGCTGAGTTCCTCTCCCTCTTTGGTACGGATCTTTCCGCGGTTCGATTTCGATTTGTGGAAAAGCAGCCGATGACCTTCGGCACGTCGAAGTTGCCCTGGCGGCGATTGCGTCAGGCCCGTGCGTGGCACGCCGAAGTAAGCAAGCCTTACGATTACTTCATCGCGTTCATCCACTTGATTCCGCCGTATTGCCATGCACCGCGCGGGATGTTCACCATCTTATTTCCATTTGTCGATCGACAAAACACGTGGCCCTGGGCCGCTCCAAACGGCTCGGCCAACGTCCTACGAAAATGGGTCCGCGGCAAGTATTTTGAGTCGGAATGGACGTCGCGAATCGACAGTTATGACGTTAAGGCGTCGAACAGTTATTTTACGTCACAGTGGGTGCTCAAACGGTATGGCGCCGTATGCCAGGTGCATTATCCGCCGTCGCAGGCATTGGCGCCGGCCGCCCAAAAGAAGAACGAGATTATCAGCGTCGGCAGATTCAGCGTTTTCAAGAACCAATTGGAGCTAATGAGCGCGTTTCGACAATTGCCGGATCTTGCCGAGCAAGGCTGGCGTTTTCGCTGTGCGGGCGCCGTCGACGAGACGCACGCCGAGGGCCGGATGTACTTCGATGCCGTCCGTAGCTTTACCGAAGACGGCCGAGCGGATGTGCTTGCCAACATGGATCTACCCGACCTGCGGCAACTCTATCAAGAAGCCAAGATTTTCTGGCACGCCGCGGGATACCCTTACGATCAAAACGTTATCCCGCACGTCATGGAGCACTTTGGCATCGTTACCGTCGAAGCGATGTCGGCGGGATGCGTGCCGGTGGTAATCAACAAAGGCGGCCAACCGGAGATCGTTGAACATGGGGTCAACGGCTTCCTGTGGAACACACTGGAAGAGTTGAAAGGATACACGTGCCTCCTGGCGAAGGACGAAAAGTTGCGAAATCGAATGGCGGCGGCGGCCGTAGAACGATCTCGCTTGTTCAGCACGTCCCAGTACATCAAGCGGTTATACGAGCTTGTCCCCGATCTCAGGCCCAGAGGCTGAGGCCGAATGAACATCGGCGTCGACATGCAGACGCTGCGCTGGCCCGAGGGCGGCCTGTATTTTTTTGCTCAAAATCTCTTCACGTCGATAAAGGCGATTAATAACGAGCATGAAATCACGCCGTTGTTGTATGGGCATCGCAATATGGTCGAAACGGAAGCGGTCCGGCAATTCGAAGCCGTTCCGCCGGTCCAACACACCCGCTATCACTGGGACGGTCCGTCGCTTCATGTGCTCTCCGAGTGGTTTCAGAATTGGAAGCCGCAGCCGCCGTGGGTGGTGCGCCAGATCGACCGAAGACTCTTGCTGCCGCTTTGGACCAAGGCCACCAAAAGCGCGGCGGTCGAATGGGCATTTCGTTTGGGGACGAAACTCGGCGTTCGGCGATCTCCTTTCCGGGGGCTCGACATTGTTCATCATTTCAACTACATCATGCTCCCCATTCACTCGAAGGTGAATGTGCTGACCATCGCCGACTTGACGACGCTTCGTGTGCCGCACCTGCACACCCAGGGAACGCGCGACTGGCAAAAAAGTGCGTATGCCAACGCCCACGACATGGATCTGATTATTACCATTTCCGAACACAGCAAACGCGATGTGGTCGATCTCCTTACAGTGGACGAAGGGAAAGTACGGGTAATTCCGCTCGCCGCTCACTCCCAATACTGCACCATCGAGGACCAAGAGGAGATCACTTCGGTTCGCCGCAAGTATGGAATCGATACCCGGCCTTACATTCTCACTCTAGCCACACTTGAACCCCGTAAGAACCATTGCCGGTTGATCGAGGCATTCCATCAATTGCGCCAAAAGCATCCAAACCTGGATTGCCGAATGGTCCTCGTCGGCGCCAAAGGCTGGCTCTACGAACCCATATTCGAAACCGTGCGCCGGCTCGGCCTGGAGGAGCATGTCCTCTGGCTCAATTATGTTCCATTCGAGGACATTCCGGCGCTTCTGAACGGCGCCGAAGTATTCGTCTACCCGTCCTTGTATGAAGGGTTTGGATTGCCGCCGCTTGAAGCGATGGCCTGCGGCACTCCCGTGATCGCGTCAAACACGACTTCACTGCCCGAGGTAATTGGAGATGCAGGCGTGTTGGTCGATCCAACATCCGTTGAAGCGATTGCCGAAGCCATCCATCGAGTTTTGTCAGACGATCAACTACGCGCGCGCTTGCGGATGGCAGGTCTCAAGCGCGCAAGTCGTTCACGTGGGAGAAAACCGCGCAACAGACGCTGTCGGCGTACGAGGATGCTTGGAAGGCCCGGAAAAGTCAGGGCAAGCGCGATGGCAAACTGAGGCACGTCGATTCCGCTGCTCGAAACGAAGTGCGTCGCTGGGTGATCTTGAAATCGATCGAACACGCCAAGAAGGTGATCCATCCCATTGGTTTTTGATGCTGACGGGAACCAAAAAGTACTTGAAGGCTGCCGTCTATAACGCCGTCGTGCGTCCGTTGCAACGTCGCCTCAGTCGCATCGACGATAGACAGCAGCGCTTGCTCAATCAAGTGACGCAGCTATCGCGCCACTTTCAGTTGCCCACCGCGCACAATGGCGACGGCACCGATCGTTTCTTCGCCCGCCTCGTTTGGGACAAGCTCTTCGTCATCGACTACGCATGCCAAATGATGCGTGTGGAGTCGTTCGCCGACCTCGGCGGGGCCTGGTGCGAATACGAAGGTGGGTACTCTTTCTATATGTTGGAGAAGCATCGGGTTCCAAGGGGAGTCTTGGTGGATGGCTTCACGACGGAGCGGCTGCAAGAAGAACTAAAGCTCCATTCCGGTCTACGGTTCATTCACGGCAACTTCTCTGATCCAGGTATTGTCGAACAGGTGGGCCAAGTCGATGTCGTCCTCCTTTTCGACGTGCTCTACGTTCAAGCCAATCCGGGATGGGAGAAGCTGCTGGAAACTTACGCTCCCCGAGCCAAATGCGTCGTGATCAGCAACGTCCACTTTCCTCGACTGGAGCGTACTGTCCGCCTCATCGATCTTGGGAAGGACGAGTACTTCAAGTACGTTCCGGGAAACCAGAACAGCGGCGGCTACAAGGACCTCTTCGAGAAGCTCGACGAGATTCATCCACAGTACAACTGCAAGTACCGCGATTGCCATCATTACTGGCAATGGGGCCTTGCGGACCATGACCTGGTCAACAAGATGAAAAGCCTCGGCTTTCGAATGCACTACTCGCGCACGATGGGCAAGCGCGACGATGTCGTCCATGAAGCAGAAAATCGAGTGTACGCATTTTTCCGAGACGAGATGCGCCTGCCTTGTCGATGAGCACACTACCACTTCGGTCGCCGGCCACCAATGGGCAGCGCTTGTCGGGCAAGCTCCGGAGTGTGCTCCAAGTTAGTCCGCGCGATGTTTTTGGAGGCGCCGAGAGCGTAGCGTGGAACCTGGCCGAAGGCGCACGCCGGCGAGGTTTACAATCATGGCTTGCCGTTGGACACAAGACGAGCCGCGATGCCAACGTCTTTGCGATTCCCCAGCCGGTCGAAAGCTACGGTTTTTGGGGCCGATTCTGGTTGAGAACGCACGCACGATTTCGCAACAGCCGACGACGGGGCGCGTATCGAATGGCGACCATCTCGCGCTGGCTAGCCGAGCCGATGCGAGCATGGGAACGACGAAACGGAATTGAGGATTTTCGATTTCCCGGCTGCTCGAAGCTCTTGCAACTCGGGCCGCTTCAACCGGATGTCATCCATTGTCACAACCTGCACGGCGGCTATTTCGACCTCCGACTTTTTCCGGGCCTGAGCCCACAACTGCCCATCGTGCTTACCCTTCACGATTCCTGGCTGTTGACGGGCCATTGTTCACATTCGATGGAGTGTGATCGCTGGAAGAGAGGTTGCGGAAGCTGCCCCGATCTTACGCTCTATCCTGCCGTAGCGCGCGATGCAACGGCACACAACTGGCGACGGAAACGAAACATTTATGCCGCGAGCCGGCTCTATGTCGCTACACCATGCCGCTGGTTGATGGACCGTGTCGAGCGATCAATGCTGGCGGCCGGCGTCGTGGAAAGTCGAGTTATTCCAAACGGCGTCGATCTTACCGTGTTTTGTCCGGGCGATCGCTACGATGTTCGATCTCGGCTTGACCTTCCGCACGATGCGAGAATTCTTCTGTTTGCGGCGAATCAGTGGATTCGTGAAAGCCGCGCAAAGGATTATGCAACGTTGCGCGATGCGGTTTCTCAAATCGGAACCCGAATGCCGGGACGACGAGTCATCATGGTCGCCTTGGGAGAGACGGCCCCGAACGAGCGGATTGGCAACGCCGATATTCAGTTCGTGCCATTTCAAAAAGACCCGGCCGTGGTTGCCGACTTTTATCGAGCCGCCGACGTTTACGTACATTCGGCGCATGTGGACACGTTTCCGACAACGATCCTGGAGGCGTTGGCGTGCGGCACTCCCGTCGTTGCAACGGCGGTGTGCGGCATTCCCGAACAGATCAATGGATGGAGAACAGAAGCCACCGCAAATCCGTGGAACCGACACGAACTCGATGATGCTACCGGAATCCTGGTTCCTCCGGCGAGCGCGGGCGCAATGGCCGCCGCAACCATCCGAATCCTCACCGATGAAACGGCGCAGAGCCGGCTTGCGGTGAACGCCCGCAAAGATGCCGGTAAACGATTTGATTTGGATCGACAGGTAAATGACTATCTAGCGTGGTACGAGGAAATCCTCACTAGACATCCTAGCCGTCAGACAACGTGAAGATTGGCATACACAAGGAATATGGCAGTGGGTGCATCGGCGGCGCCGAGTACATGATGGCCGTGCTCGCCGACGGACTGAGTGAGGCACATCAGGTAGAGATCGTCCATCACCAGGACGGACTCACTCGCGATCGGCTTGCCAACGTGTTTGGAATTTCCCTGGATCGAGTCGGAATGCGGTATGTGGCTCCGAAAGCCAGGCCGAGAGAGTTTTCGGCAAACCCGTGGAAAAAGTACGCGAACGCGCGTGAACGCTACGCTGAACTCAGCCGTGGGTTTGATGTGTTCGTCTGTCTCACACACGGAGAAGAGCCGCCGCCGTTTTGTCATGCCGGGACCGGCGTGCTCGTCGTTCTTTTCCCGCTTTCGGAACGTCCCAGCCGCTGGCCATATGAGCAGGTTCGAGGTTGGGGTGGCCGGCTCAAGGAACGCATCGGTCGACGCTACCGAGAGTGGGAATGGCAGAAGCGACTTGGAAGCTATCGCATCCATGTCGGAATCTCTGAGTATGTGCGCCGATGGACTCGCGAACTGTGGGGGATCGACTGCGGCTTGCTCCACCCACCAGTGGATGTCGAGTTTTCCAGCACGACTAAGCAGCAGACCATCCTGTGCGTCGGCCGTTTTTCGCCATTGAAGAACCAGCGGGTGCTGGTCGAATCGTTTCAAGGGATGGATCCGCTCGTTCGCAACGGCTGGACACTGGTCTGTGCCGGGGGTGTTGGAAGTGCTTCGGAAGAGAGGGCCTACTTCGACAGCGTGCGCGCCCTTACGAACGGCCACCCTGTCGACGTGATGAGTAACCTTAGCCGCACGGAGTTAAAGTCCAAGTATGAGCAAGCGGCCATATTCTGGCACGCGGCCGGCTTTGGCGCCGACGAAGCGCTGAATCCGGGGATCACTGAGCACTTTGGAATCGTAACGGTTGAGGCGATGGCGGCGGGATGCGTTCCCGTAGTCATTCGAAAGGGTGGGCAGCCGGAGCTCGTCACTCATGGAGTAAGCGGATTTTTGTGGGATACGCCGGAAGAGTTACAGCGCTACACCATGCAATTGGCAAACGATGATGCGCTACGAGCGCGGATGGCCGCAGCCGCCCGACAGCGCTCCCAAGGCTTCAATGCCAAGACGTTCATGACGCGTTTCAATTCTTTGCTGGCGCCGCACGTTTTGGAAGGCAGTACCGTGCGGGTGAACGCAAACAAGTGAAAATCCTCTTCGTCTCTGGCTATTTTCCCTGGCCGCTCACGAACGGCGGCTGTCAGCGTCGATTCCACCTCGTAGACGCACTCACACGGCGTCATGAGGTGACACTCGTCGCGCTGGCGCCGGAAGCGCCGGCTATCGATGGCTGGGGGGCGTGTCCCCTGCGCGAGCGCTGCGAGCGCGTGATTGAATTCGACGCCCGAGCGTTGGTGCCGGGTTCCGCTCGGCGATTCGAAGGATGGGCGCCCATCGGCGATCGCATCATGGAGTTAGTTTCGTCGCCGAAGCCCACCATGCATCGCTACTGGAATTCCGCACGAAAACTGGTGACCTTCTTTCGCAAACTGCGGAAAGCGCAGCATTTCGATGCCGTCTGGGTGGATCGCTCGTACTTCGGGGCCGTGGTGAAGCGTGCTGGGTTTGAACGACTCGTGGTGGATATCGACGACCTCCAGAGCGTTTTCCTGGGCAGGCTGCTATGGCACGGTTCGTGGTACCGTTCCAAACCGTTCCATTACGCGGAGCTCGCCAAACTGTATATGCACGAACGTGCATTGCCGCGCCGCTTCTGGCGGTTGGTCGTTTGTAAGGAAGCAGACCGCAACTTTTTCGGGAGCATGAAGCACCGAGTCTTCGTGGTGCCGAATGGTGTGGCCGACTTTCCGTTTGCCGATCCCAGCGGCGAGCGTGTCGGGTCATTGCTTTACATTGGAACAATGGATTACGACCCCAACGTCGACGCCGCTCGATACTTCGCGTTTTCCATCCTCCCCAAAATCCTTCAGACCGGATCGACGGCGTGCTTTCATGTGGTTGGCAAGGACCGGCGCCGGAAGTTCGGGAGCTTCACGACGGCAAACGATGCATCGTTCATGGCGCTGTTCCGGATGTCGGTCCGCATTTCGAACAGGCATCCGTAGTCGTAGCGCCGATCCGGCAAGGGAGCGGTACACGCCTGAAGGTTCTCGAAGCCCTGGCGCGCGGCAAGGCAGTTGTGTCGACATCAACGGGCGCCGAAGGGTTGGATCTTCGCCCGGGCATCGATCTGGAAATCGCTAATGATCCGGCGGCGTTTGCGCGCGCTTGCACTCGACTTCTCAATGATTCTGCGGCACGCCGTCGACTCGGCACGGCCGGCCGTCAGCGCGTAATGGAGCGTTATCGTTGGGAAAAGATTGGCGAGACGGCGGAGCGCGTGCTGTTATCGGATTTCCCCGAAGCGCCATCTCACAGCCTGAGGTCGAACACTCGAGGCCATGGCTAACCCGACTGTCAGTGTTATCATTCCGGCTTACCGGGCCAACCACACGATTGGCCGCGCCCTCGAGAGCGTCTTTGCTCAGACCCGCGTTCCCGATGAAGTCGTGGTGGTGGACGACGGAAGCCCCGAAGATGTTTCAATGGCACTTCGTCCGTATCACGACCGTGTGACGCTTGTTTGTAAGCGGAACGGCGGCGCGGCCAGCGCGCGTAACTTGGGTATTGAGCAAGCGCACGGCGACTGGATCGCGTTCCTCGATGCAGACGACTATTGGTATCCGACGAAACTCGAACGACAACATGCGATTCTCCGCCAGTATCCTGAAGTCGGCTTGATCGCAGGCTGGTTTCATGAAGAAGAACCTGGCGCCGGCCGGGTCGACGGTGCGCTGGACGGTCGTTACTTCGATCGTATTCTCCGCCCGGATGGCGAAGAAACGTTCATGGTGGCGACGCAAATCTGGACGGGCACGGTACTGGTTCGACGCGATACGTTGGGAAAGGAAAGATTCGTATCGGGTCTTGAACCGGCAGAAGATCGGGATTTGTGGATTCGACTCGCGGCAGCGACGCCGATTTACTTGGTTTCTGAACCGCTGGCGACTGCCGTCCTCGAGCCCGACTCGCTTTCGCGATCCAACATTGATGTAGACTGCGGAAACATGCTCCGCGTGATAGAACGCCATCGTGCTCTACTCAGCCGACGCGGGCTGAGAAACTGGCGGGCACTCACGTATCGCCGTTGGGCCGCGATCCATTTGGCCAACGGAAAATTCAACGTAGCATTCGGGAAGGCGCTCAGCCGATTACGACTGCAACCGTGGTCGGGCGAGGCATGGTGGATCCTGGCGAAGTGCGGTGCTCGCGCGCTTTCCGCTTCGAACTCGGTTTCGGCCCACTAATGTTCATGACGACTTCGAACGGCAAAGCGGAGTTAGGTGGTCACGGGCGAGCCCTGGCCAACGGAAAGCTCACGCGCCGCATCCGCATTGCACATCTCAGCGTCTCGCTGACGATGGGTGGCGCCGAGAAGCTATTGGCCGAGTTCGCACGCCATATGGATCCGGAACGGTTTGATCTCCGCTTTATTTCACTTGGACAGAAGGGCGCCGTCGCGGAAGAGATTGAAGCGCATGGTTGGCCCGTGACGGCTCTGAATCAACCCGAGGGCCTGCGGAAATGGTTGATCTTCCAGCTCGGTTGGTTGTTACGTCAGTGGAAAGTCGACATCCTGCACACTCACAACACGAAGTCGCTCTTCTATGGCGCGCCCGCCGCGTGGTTAGCGCAGGTCCCGGTCACCGTCCATACTCGACATGGGCAACGCTTTGGGTCGAGCCCGCTTCATACGTCGGTGTTTCGCGTCCTGACGCGCCTGACCGACCGGGTCGTTTGCGTCTCTCGGGATAGCACCGGATTGTCGGCGACGGAAGGAATCGGCCGCCGGCGTCTGCGTACGATTTGGAACGGAATCGACATAACTCGGTTTACTTATGCCGGACCTTGCGCCAACGGTCCGGTAATCATGGTAGGACGACTGAGTTCGGAAAAGGATGTCGCTACGTTGATCCGAGCGGCGGCGCTGGCACGACAGGCGTTTCCTGCGTTCCGTTTGCAAGTCGCCGGCGAAGGAAAATGCCTTCCGGATTTGCGCCAACTGGCATCCGACCTGAATCTCAACTCCGCGGTTGAATTCCTCGGAGAAGTCCACAATGTGCCGGAACTCCTAGCCAAGAGCAGCCTGCTTGTTTTGCCGTCGCTGACCGAAGGCATTTCGCTCACGCTTCTGGAGGCGATGGCGCGCGGATTACCCGTCGTTGCCACTCACGTCGGCGGCAATCCGGAAGTGGTCGTCGACGGGCAAACCGGCTACCTGGTCCCGATTCAACAACCTGCCCAGTTGGCTGCCTGCATGGTGGATTTGCTCCGAAATCCCCAGCGAAGCATTGAGATGGGACGGAGAGCGCGTGATCGCGTGCTGAAGCACTTTGACGTCGCGCGAATGGTAGCGAACTACGAATCCCTATACTGCGAGACCTTGGGCCACAACGGAAAGCGGCACTCCTAACTACGAAACCGGCCATGCGCTTGTTGTTCATCAGCAACGTTTTTCCGAATCCTCGTGAACCAACGAAAGGAACTTTCAACTGGGAGTTAGTCCGTGCTCTTGCCGGCTTCCATTCGATCCAGGTCATTAATCCCGTTTCGTGGCTCGACGCTTGGCGAAGCAAACAGAACGGCCAACTCACACCGCTCGATCCGTTAGAGAACGTTGAGGTGCATCACCCGCGTTACTATTACACGCCGAAGGTACTGCGTGAGTGGTACGGGCGTTTCATGTGGAGTTCCATTCGCCGACAGGTAAAGCATGTGCTGGCCGACCACAAACCTGAGGCGGTCCTGAGCTACTGGGCGCACCCGGATGGGGAAATGGCGGTGCGCGCGGCGCGACTTGGAGGTGTGCCGGCATTGGTCATGGTTGGCGGCTCCGACGTGTTACTGCTAACCCGCTCGGGCGGCCGTCGGCGTCGCATTCTTGGCGTCTTACATTCGGCTGACGCCATCGTGACGGTGAGTCAGGATTTGCGGTCAAAACTGACGAACTTTGGCATTGATCCCGAGAAGATTTCCGTTGTGTATCGCGGCGTCAACAGCGAACGGTTCGCGCCGGGCGACCGGAACGCGGCTCGGCAACGGCTCGGCATTCCGGTGGACGAACGGGTCCTCCTTTGGGTAGGCCGAATGGTCCCCGTCAAGGGACTCGACGTCCTTCTTTCCGCGTGCGCCGCGCTGCAACAACGCGGCGTCAAACACCGTCTCTACCTGGTCGGAGACGGACCTGTTCGGAAGTCGTTGGAGAATCAAGCCAAAGCGCTTGGCATTGAATGTTCTTTCCCCGGCGTCGTGGCGCCAGCGCACCTGGCAAGTTGGTATCGTGCAGCGAACGTTACGGTGTTGCCGAGCCTTTCGGAGGGCGTGCCGAACGTCCTTCGCGAATCACAGGCATGTGGGACTTCCTTTGTCGCGAGTCGCGTGGGCGGAATTCCGGAAATCGCCATCCCTGAACGAGACACGCTAGTACCGCCAGGGGATGCAGACAAGCTCGCCGACGCGCTAGCACGCAGCTTGTCCATGGAACGAGGCTATGAAGTCCCGAATCGAACACCCATCGGTTGGCCTGAGTCAGCCAGGCAGATCACGGAATTACTCGAAAAGTTGATAAAGTCGCCGCGACAAACAGCCCTCGGCGCCCTGGTAACAAAACGTCCTTCACCGCTTCGCCAACTCGCACGCCGGACGTTGGCCTTGACGCTTCCACGCCGCCTGCTGCTGTTGCGAGGCCCCAGGACGAGTAATGCCGTTTGCCTTACTTTCGACGACGGCCCTCACCGCGAACACACTCCGCGTTTACTCGACGTATTGAAGCAACATCGTATCCGTGCCACATTCTTCGTCGTCGGAAGACAGGCGGAACAACACCTGGACCTATTGCACCGTATCACCGCCGAAGGGCATGCACTCGGCCATCATTCGTACACCCATTCCGACCCCCGGCAGATTACGGCGGGACAGCTACTGGAAGAGGTGCAAGACACTCAAAGGCTGTTTCGGCAATCGTTGGGACGTTCATCGCAGCTCTTCCGACCGCCTTGGGGCAAGTTAACCGCTGGAAAACTCTGGAAACTGAGTCGCGCTGGATTCAGGCACGTGCTGTGGAATCTGGATCCCAAGGACTACGCCTGCCGATCATCGGCCGAAGTGGATAACTGGTTCAGTCGGCGGACATTGCAAGCCGGTGACGTGATTTTGATGCACGACACCCACCCATATGCCGCCGGCGCTATACCGCGATTGGCTACCGCCGCCGCCGATCGTGGGCTGAGATTCACAACCGTTGATGAATGGGTTCAATAAAGTGGCCATGCTCGAGTTTCTTCACCGGCGCATTCTCCTCCCTGCATACGAAACCGGGTTGAAACAACGACGCGTATTCCGGTACCTGAAGGAGTTGGAAGAATCGCAATGGTACGGCGAGAAGGAAATCGAGCGACGACAAATCGAATCGCTCCGCACATTGCTCACCCATGCGGCGACAACTTGCCCGTATTACCGCGACCTGTGGAAATCCCGTGGATTCGATGCCGGTAGCCTCGAGTCAGCAGATGACTTTCGTCGGTGGCCTTTGATGGATCGAGAGACCATTCGCGAAAACCGTGTCAACATGCGATCTACCGCGCCCGGTATCAAGTTACTCTCCAAGAGCACGGGTGGCTCGACGGGCGTGCCTTTGCACTTTGACTACGACACCGACAGCCTCGACCGACGGTTCGCTGCATGGCACCGAGGCTACGGATGGGCCGGCGCTGCGCCGGGAACGAAGCAATTCTACTTCTGGGGTGTTCCGCTTGGAAACCGCAGCACACGGCAACGGCTGAAGGACGGTCTCTACAACCGTCTTTACCGTCGCCGGTTGGTGAGTTCCTTCGGGTTCCGCGAAGAGACGGCTCGAACGCTCATCGGCGAATACAACCGCTACCGACCTGAAATATTAGTGGCGTACACCAATCCGCTCTACTACCTCGCCCGTGCACTCGAGGAACAGAAGATCCGTCCGTACGCGCCCAAGTCGATAGTTGTGGGCGCGGAAAAGCTCCATGATTTTCAGCGTCGGTGCATCGAGCGCGTGTTCCAGGCGCCGGTATTCGAAACCTACGGGACGCGCGAATTCATGCTTCTCGGCGCCGAGTGCGATAATCATCAAGGCTTGCACCTCACCGCGGAAAACTGCTACCTGGAAATTGTGGATGACGACGGCCAGCCAACGCCTGATGGCGAAGAAGGAAACGTAGCGGTCACCGATTTGACCAACTACGGAATGCCTTTCATCCGCTATCTGAACGGAGATCGTGCAGCGGCCGGTTTTTCGAGGTGCAAGTGCGGGCGCGGGCTGCCGCTCGTGAGCCAGATTACGGGGCGACGGCTTGACGTCATTCGCACACTTGATGGCCGATTGGTTCCCGGGGAGTTCTTCCCGCACCTCCTCAAAGACTTCCCGGCGGTGCGACGATTCCAGGTGGTTCAGACGGACTCCGACCGTGTCGAGGTGCGCGTCGTGCTCGAGTCGAGTTGGAGCTCCGAGGAACACGCCAAGCTGTCGCAGGAAATCGACCGTGCCTTGGGGCCGACCATGCATTGGGAGTTGGTTCCCGTCGAACGCGTGGAAACGACGGCAATGGGCAAGCATCGGGTCGTAATCGGATTGGACAACGGTACTCATACCGCAACACGGGGCCATTCCCAAGACCTGCAATTGGCGAAACCGCCTTCGACATGAATGTCCTGCACCTAACTTTGTCGTTCACGGAAGGCGGTCGCCGTCGCGCCATTGCGACCCTTGCGGAGCAACTCCGCTCAGTGGGAGTTCGCTGTGATCTTTGTTGCGTCGGCGAACTCGGGTGTCACCCCGCAGAGCTTTCCACAACGTTTGGATCGGTTCAGGCCCTTCATCGCCGCTCGATCTTCGATGACCGCGCTCTTCGCGCACTCACCCGTTTGTGCGACAGGAAACGAATCGACATCATTCATAGCCATGACGCGGCGAGCCAAACGATGGCCGCCCTGGTACGTGTTTGGCGGCCACACCTCCGTCTGCTCATGACGTTTCACCGGTCGTTAGGATTCGAATCGAGCCGACTGCGCGACCGACTCCGTAACGCGCTGGCCGCCATTCAATGCGGCGCTATCGTGACCGGCTCACGTGAACGTCGCGAACACTTCTTGAACGAGAACTACATCAGCCCACACAAAGTCGTCCGCATTCCGTTCGGCATCGACACCGCGCGGTTCCGACCCGATCCGGTAGCGCGAGCCGAGATTCGAAGTGAGCTCGGTGTTCCCGAAGACACGCCGATCGTGGGCGCCATCGGGCACTACCGCCGGGAAAAAGGTGTGGATCGCGTGATGCATGGATTCGCAGCTTTGGCGCAGCGGCCGTTGCCGCGGCCGCCGCTGCTGGTAGTCCTCGGAGATGGCGACCGTGCCCAGCGACAGATGCTCCGCGCGATCGGGAGCGAAATTCCGCAGAATCAAGTGCATTACGCCGGATTTCGACGCGATGTCGAACGATGGTTGCAGGCGTGGGACGTGTTCGTTCATGCGCCGCGTCTGGAAGCGTTTGGATTGGTCATTGCCGAAGCCATGGCCACCGGATTGCCGGTCGTGGCAACACCCGTCGGCGGAATTCTCGATTTGATGCGCGACGGGCAGACGGGCATTTTGGTGCCGCCCAACGCACCTACACAAATGGCCGATGCGCTGGAAACCTTGCTGCGCGATGATGAGCTTCGCCAACGCATGGGACTACATTCGCAACACGTAGTGCGCGCGGAGTACGGCATGGACTTGTACGCAGCACGGTATTTGTCGGTATACAAGGATCTTCAGGCCAATCGAGCGCCGCACGGCGTCGACGAGACCTGCAACGGCTCGACAGTGTCCGACGGGTTGGAGAAATCCTTGCCGGCTTGATGGAGCTACCGCCTTTCACTCGGAGTAACGAAAAGAGATGGCCGAACAGGTTTGCATCATTGTCGTTCCCCGGGACCGCTTCAGCAGCGTTCACGCATGTGCTGAATTGATCCTTTCCAATACGGATGTGCCGTTCCGTCTGGTTTTTGTCGACCTGGGCTATTCCCGCCGTGCGCTCGATCGACTTCGGAAGCAATGCAACGACGTGCCCATGGACATCGTCTCGGCGGGAAAAACCATTCCGATGATCGCCTTTCGCGATGTCGTATCGCGAATTCAAGAGCCTTATGTTGCTTGGGTGGACAACGACACCTTTGTGACGCCGGGTTGGATGACGGCGCTCCTGAATCGAGCAAAGCAAGGCGCCCGCGTCATACTTCCGGTGACGCTCGAACGAGAGGGATTGGACGCAGATAGCCGAAAACTACCGTTACGCAACCATATATCGCACGCCGAACTCCGACGGGTGACCGTGAACGGCGTTCCCTACGTTTTCGATTACAAACCCTTCCGCCGAGCGGCGCCGGAAGAATTGCCCACCGAGGCGCACACGGTCGACTTTTTTGAGCTTCATGCCTTCTGTGCAGAGACGGATATCCTTCGGCAATTGGATTTGCCTGCCATGGTCGTGCGCGAGCACATCGACATCGGGATTCAGCTTCACAAGTTGGGCGTCGATATTTGGTGTGAGCCGAAGGCCCAAGTCATTTTCGATAACATTCACGAGCGGCCGACGTTCCGCGACTTGCGGTTCTTCTTTTACCGCTGGAACGAGAGACTCATCAACGAGTCCCATGACTTGTTCGAGAAGCGCTGGGGTTACCGTTTTTACGGCGAGCAGTTCATGAAGAACTGGGCGTTCCGGCGGAAGGTTTTCAGCGTGTGCCGATTCGTCGGTTTGCCCTATCGCCTGGCGGACATTGCGGCACGAGGCATCAACAAACTCATCCGGCCCAAGATTCCGGAACACCTGACCAAGGACCCGATGCCGGGTTCCGAGCGTGTGTTGGTCACCCAAAACACACCCGGCTAAGCGGAGCAAAGGAGCAACGTGTCGGTTGAAACATCGGGTTCAGTTGATGTTCCCGTCAACGTGGCTGCCTGTTATGGAAGGAACGCCCGCCAAAAATGGCATCAGCGGCGTCGCCACCGGGCGGTTCTCGATTTGCTCCGCCACATTGAAGGAGAAGTGCTCGACTACGGGTGTGGTTACGGCGACGTGACTCATGCCATTTCGCGTACCCATTCGGTGCGCGGCGTTGACGTGGATGCTGCGCGCGTGTCGTTCGCCTCCCGCGAGTATCCGCGACTTTCCTTCTCGACGTGTGAGCCTGGTCATGTGCCATTCCCAGGTGAATCGTTCGACATCGTAACATCGATTGCCGTCATTCATTTTGTTGCCGACCCGCGTCAGTACCTTCGGGAAGCCAGACGCGTGTTGCGTCCGCATGGATGGTTGTTGATCGCATGCATTAATGAGCCGGTAGTTCGGAACGGCATTCGCCGGCTCTTGGGGCGGCAACCGCTGATGTCCCGAATTTGGACGCGGCCGAGGGAGGACTTTAGGCAACTCTTGCTCGACGAGGGTTTCGCTGTCGAGCGCGAGAGCTATTTTTACGACCCACCGTTCGAGGGGTGGAAAAACATCGGTGACGTCCTGTTTGGCGCCATTCAGCAAATGTTGTCCTTGATTCGACTGCGCTACACGGCGAATTACTATCTCTTTCTCGCTCGTAAGACGTGATGGAACGAATCCGCGTCGTCCACCTGGTGAACAGTTTGCAGGTCGGAGGCCTGGAGAAAGTGGTCTATAACCTGATGCGCTTTTGCGACCGTGCTCATGTCGAACCATCCGTATGGTGTCTCGGCGCACCGGGCGCATTAGCATCGGACGTCGAGCGATTGGGGGTGCCGGTTCGAAGCGTCAGCAATGGATCGCGGTTCGGAACGTGGAAACAATTGGTGTCGGACTTGCGTGGATCTCGCCCGCACGTCTTGCATACTCACAATCCGCAGCCTCATTATTTCGGTGTGACCGCAGCTTGCCTGGCGCGTGTGCCGGTGCTCGTTCACACCAAACATGGCCGAAATCGCCCCGATGTTCGGCGTCGGGTGGCCTTGAACAACCTGGCGGCCCGGCTGAGCAGTCGTGTGGTGTGCGTGTCGGCCAATGCAGCGGAAGTTGCACGGCACACGGAACGAGTACCGCCTGGCAAACTTCGCCTCATCCGCAACGGCATCGGGCTTGCGGAATTTGCCGCACCCGATCGACCGCCCAAAGCCGTCAAGCGGGCCATTCATGTCGCCCGGTTGAACATCATTAAGGACCAAAGGACGCTTTTGAGGGCAGTCCGCCTCGTGGTCGACGAGGTTCCAGACTTTACACTGGACATCGTAGGCGACGGCGAAGAACGTGCGGCGTTGGAATCTCTCCATGCCGAACTTCATTTGTCCGAACACGTGCGGTTTCTGGGTGAACGCTCGGACGTGAGCGCTAGGCTGCGAGATGCAGGGATGTTTGTGCTCTCATCGGCCGGTGAAGGGTTGTCTCTGACTTTGCTTGAAGCGATGGCGAGCGGGTTACCGATCGTTGCCACCAATGTAGGCGGGAATCCCGAAGTGGTCGCCCATGAGAAAACCGGATTGCTCGTGCCACCGGGATCACCATTCGAATTGGCACGGGCGATACTGACGCTCATTTACGATCCAAACGGGGCGCTCCGGATGGGACGCCGCGGCCGGGAACGTGTCGAGGCGGAGTTTGATATGCGACAGGTGGCAGCTCGCTACGAATCGCTCTATCGCGAGCTGGTCTTGGCCTCGTAACTGACTTCGAATCAATGTCAAAACGAGTGTTAGTAATTGCGTACATCTTTCCGCCAACCGGAGGGGCCGGCGTTCAACGTGTCACGAAGTTTGTCAAGTATTTGCCGGAACACGGTTGGTTGCCGTCCGTGTTGACCGTGGAGAATCCGTCGGTGCCGCTTTTCGACACCAGCTTAGAGGCCGATATCCCCCATGACACGATTATCCGTCGGGCGAAAACGTGGGAACCGGCGTACTCAACAAAGTTGGCCATCGCCGATGAAAACGTCGCGAAACGGCCGCGATCGCGAGTTCGCCGAACGGCGACTTCGGCGGTAAGGCGCGTTGGGAAGATGTTCCTGCAACCGGACCCTCAGATCCTCTGGGGCCCGCACGCCATTCGGGAAGGCAAGCGACTTTTGCGACAGGTTCGGCATCACGCGATTCTAGCAACCGCCCCACCGTTCTCGACGTTCTTGGTTGGATCCGCGTTGAGCAAGGCTTGCGGCCTGCCGCTGGTTTTGGATTATCGTGACGAATGGGATCTCGCCAAGACTTACTTTGAGAATCAACGGCCGGATGCGTGGTCGCGGTGGGTTCAGAGCCGAATGCAAAACCGTGCCGTCCGCACCGCGCGGGCCATCGTTGCAACCACACAGGCCAGCGCGAACTCACTGAAGGGGGTCTGTGCGACTGCGCGAAGTACGGCCGAGGTCACGTGCATTTACAACGGCTTCGACCCGGACGATTTCTCAACCTACAAAATGAACGGAGTGCCGCGTACCGACACCTATCGGCTGGTGTACGTGGGGACGGTGTGGGAATTGACTTCCCCGGCGCCCATCGTTCAGGCGGCGCGGATGCTTTCTCAACGGCATCCGGACCTAATCAAAAAACTCGAAGTCGTCTTTGTCGGTCGTCGGATCGGCACGGCGGCGCGGGCACTGGATGAATTGAGAACCCTTCCATGCCACGTAGTCGAAAAACCGTACGTTCCACATGCCGAAATCGTACAGATTCTTCGCGCCTCGGACTGCCTGTGTGTGCTCTTGTCGGACTTGCCGGGCGTCGACCGAGTTGTCCCAGCCAAGGTGTTTGAGTACCTCGCGGTGCAGCGTCCCATACTGGCCATCGCACCGCCTGGCGAACTTTGGGACATCCTCGCGGACTACGCCGGCGCCAAGTGCTTCAAACCGGACGACGCGGCCGGCATTGCCGATTACTTGGCGACCCAAATCAAGCGACAGGCGGCGGGTGAGCGACCCGACGCGAGTACCTGGAGTATTCCAAGATTTGATAGGCGAAACCAAGGCGGCCAGTTGGCAGAACTGCTCGGTCGCGTCTGTGCCCAAGTAAGTTAGCGCCGAGCTTATTCTGTAAACCAAAATGAACATTCGTGTCTCTGAGCCACAACGAAATAATGGGTTGCATTGCGCATGCACGTTTTACACACACTCGCCCTCAAGTGTGACCATGCCGATTTTACCACTTTGCCAGAGGAATTCAGGATTTGGCCCAGTGCCGCATGCCTGAACGTGCGAGGGAACGACACTGCTTCACGTAGTAGGCAAGCCAAACCGCGACTTAAGACGCCAACGGAGAACCGCCACATATATGCCGTTGATACGGTGGATTGCGTGTCAAATCATCTCACTGGCGCGTGATTTGCTCGTCAGAACTATCTTTCGTGCAGCGCCCTTGTTGACGTCCAGCAAAGTGCCTTTCCCTCGTCTGCAAAATCTGTTGAGGCCAACCAGATGACGCCGTTCCAGATTGCGACCGCCGTCGTCTTCTGGATCTGTTGCGCGCTCGTCGCCTACGCCTACTTCATCTATCCGCTCTTGATCTGGTGCTTCGGTCGACTGTTCGCACGGCGAAAACCTCCGGCGCCGGCCGATGGCGCGGACTATCCGACCGTGACACTTTTAATTGCCGCCTATAACGAAGAAGCCGTAATCGAGGCGCGCATTCAAAACGCGTTGAGTCTGGATTACCCAAAAGACAAGCTCGAAATCATCGTGGCCGCAGATGGATGCACCGATGGGACGACGGACATCGTTCGCCGCTTCGCAGATGATGGTGTCCGTTTAGTTGAGTCGCCTCAACGGCGTGGTAAGGCGGCGGCTCTCAATGCGACCTTCAAGCACATCACCGGCGACATCGTCATCCTGTCGGACGCCAATACTCATACGGAGCCGGATGCCGCGAAGATGCTCGTGCGCTGGTTCCGTGATCCGAAAGTCGGCGTGGTATGTGGCCGGCTGGTGCTGACCGATCGTCAAACCGGTCGAAACGCCGACAGTCTCTACTGGCGTTACGAGACGTTTATCAAGCGCTCGGAGGGTAAGCTCGGCGCATTGCTTGGCGCCAATGGAGCGATTTACGCGATCCGCCGCGATGTCTACACACCCATAAACGACGACACACTTGTCGACGATCTCGTCATTCCGTTGTTGGCCCGGCTCCGGACGGGTTGCCAAGTCGTTTATGAAAGTGACGCCGTCGCACACGAAGAAACGGCAATGCACTTGTCGTGCGAATTCCAGCGTCGATCCCGCATCGGCGCCGGCGGCTTCCAAACCATGACTCGGCTTTGGCGGTTGCTCGATCCACGGCAAGGATGGGTGGCCTTTACCTTTTGTTCACACAAGGTAATTCGCTGGCTCGGGCCGTTCTTGTTGATTGGGGCGATCGTCAGCAATCTTCTTTTGTGGAATGTACCGTTCTATCAATTGATGCTGATCGCGCAGATCGGCTTTTATCTGATTGCGTTTCTCGGCGCCTACGTCCCGCCGCGGATTCGGATACTCAAACCGCTCTGGCTTACCACCATGTTCGCCGGGATGAACATGGCGCTCCTCTTCGGTTTTTGGAGGTGGTTAACCGGTCAACAAAAGGCGGCATGGCGTCGGACCGCACGGCTTGCCGAGCTCACGGCCGTTGAGTCGAGAGGTTCATCGAAATTGGTGGCGAAGAACGGTGAGGTGACACATAAAGCGAAGGAGAGCGGGATCGCACCATGATGCCGCTCGTTGTTGCTGCGGTTGCCGTCGCGCTCGTGGTCGTGGTTGCTTGGGTAGGTTTGCGGCAACGGAATCTGGATCGGTGGATTGTCAGTTATTTGATCGACTCGCGTCGGCGTCGGGATCCGTCGCCCGGCGAAACGATTCATCTGCTTCTATGTATCGCCGATCATTTCGAGCCGAAATGGGGTAATGCCGATGCCTCGGTCGGCCTTCAACGCGTAGACCGGTGGGTACAAGACTACCCCCGAACCTTTGGTCGATTTCACGATTCCGACGGTCGCTCCCCACGCCACACGTTTTTCTATCCCGAGGAGGAGTACGAGGCCGACTACCTCGATAAGCTCGGAGAACTTTGCGAGCAACAGTTCGGTGAAGTCGAAATCCACCTGCACCACGACCGGGACACACCCGCCGGATTGGAAAACAAGATCTACTCGTTCAAGTCTCGACTCGTCGAACGCCACGGACTACTGGGGCGTGACAAGCGAAATGGAAACGTCGCGTACGGCTTCGTCCACGGGAACTGGGCGCTAAATAACTCCCGGCCTGACGGACGCTGGTGCGGCGTCAATGACGAGATATCGATATTGGCAGCGACGGGATGCTACGCGGATTTCACCCTACCCTCGGCGCCGAGTCCGACACAGACTCGAACTGTGAACCGCCTCTACTACGCCCGCAGCAACCCGGCCCGGCCGCGTGGACACGATCGCGGTGTGGAAGTCGGCAGCGGGCCCGCCCCCGCCGGCTCGCTGATGTTGGTCCAAGGTCCACTGGCTCTGGATTGGAGTCGAAGGAAGGCGGGGATGGTCCCGCGAATCGAAAACGGGTGCCTACAGGAAACTCAATTGCCCAGCATGGGGCGTCTCGACCTTTGGCTCAAGGCTCGAATCAATGTGCGGCGAAGGCCCGATTGGATCTTTGTGAAATTGCATACTCACGGCGCGACGGAATCCAATCAACAGGTTTTGCTTGGGGAACCGATGGTGCGCTTTCACGAGGCGCTGGCCGAACGAGCGCAACAACCCGTATTTTCACTTTCACTACGTGACCGCTCGCGAGATGTACAACCTAGCCCGCGCTGCTGAGAGCGGATGGAACGGCTCGGTCGATGACGCCCGCGATTATCAAATCGTTTACGGCACACGGTAAGAGATGATGGACCGACGCGGCTTTCTACGTTCGATGTCAATGGCCGGGCTGGCTGCTTCCGGGTGGTTGTCCGAACCGGCAGTCGCACAAGAACCGAAGATTCAGCTTGGCGTGGGCGCCAGCTTGAATGGCGCGAGGCCTTTTCCAGCGGACAATCCATGGAATCAAGATGTGTCTCAGGCGCCAATTGATGCGAATTCCGACAAGCTGATTGCGGGGATCGGAGCTGCGACGCCGCTGCACCCGGATTTTGGTAACGGGCCTCGTGACGGCAAGATTGGCATCCCATACGTCGTTGTGCCCGCATCTCAGACGCGAGTCGCCGTTACGTTTCAGTACGCCGATGAAAGCGATCCGGGGCCGTATCCCATCCCCGCCGACGCACCGATTGAAGGTGGCCGGAACTCGAAGGGCGATCGGCACATCATCGTCATCGACCGCGACAACTGGAAATTGTACGAGCTGTTTGCCGCCGTCCGCGAAGGCGATCGATGGAAGGCTGGTTCCGGCGCAGTGTTCGATTTGAACTCGAACCAACTTCGGCCGAAAAACTGGACATCTGCGGACGCAGCGGGGCTGCCGATCTTTCCGGGCTTGGTGCGGGCCGACGAGGTCTTTGAACAAAAGGAAATCGGTCACGCCTTTCGATTCACGTGCAAGCGAACGCGTCGTGCCTACGTCTCTCCGGCTCGTCACTTCGCCAGTTCACACGCTGACGTGAATCTACCGCCGATGGGAATGCGCGTGCGATTGAAACAACGATTCGACATCTCACGGTACTCGCCTGAAGTTCAAGTGATCCTGAAGGGCTTGAAACAGTACGGAATGCTCCTCGCGGACAACGGCAGCAACTGGTACATCACCGGTGCACCCGACCCGCGTTGGAACGATGACCGATTGCGCGAATTGAAGCGCGTCAAAGGAGCCGATCTGGAAGTCGTACGGATGGAAAACGTTACTACGCGTTGAACGGAACCAGAAAAGGCCAAGCCACCGCGGACGGCGAAGGGCGGAGGTAGTGTCATGGCACGTTGTCTAGTAACGGGAGGCGCCGGGTTCGTCGGCTCTCACCTGGTGGAATCGCTCGTAGCGCACGGGCATCAAGTGCACGTGTTGGATAACCTGAGCACCGGTGCCCGTGAGAACCTGGACGCGGTGCGTGACCGGATCGAATGGATAGCCGGCGATGTAACCGATCTGAAAGCCGTTCGTGCGGCGACTCAAGGCATCGACTACGTGTTCCACGAGGCGGCACTCGCGTCCGTGCCTTTGGGTGTGGTAGATCCCTTGGCAGTGCATCATGCCGGCGCAACCGGAACGCTTCATGTATTGATGGCGGCGCGTGAGGCTCAGGTCCGTCGAGTGATTTATGCTGCAACCTCGAGCGCCTACGGAAACGCGTCGCCTCTGCCGGCGCATGAGGACAATGTCACCAATCCACTATCGCCGACAGCCGTCGCCAAGTTTGCGGGTGAGCAATACTGTGTCGCGTTTCACAATGTGTACGGCCTGGATACGGTGCGATTGCGATACTTCAGTCTATTCGGGCCGCGGCAGCCCCTCGACGATGCGTTCGCGGGAGTGGTGCCGCATTTCATCACCGCACTATTGCATCGTCGAAGCCCGATCATTCACGGCGACGGCAAACAATCACGCGATTTTACTTACGTCACGGACGTCGTTCAGGCGAATCTCCTGGCCATGGAAGCGCCGCGTGTTGCCGGGCGCGTTTACAACGTCGCCAGCGGCCGGCGAAGCACCCTGATCGAAGTGTTGAATATCCTCAATGACTTGCTCGGCACGCATATCAAACCGATACACGATAATCCGCGACCCGGTGACGTTCGCCACAGCCACGCCGATATTTCGCGGGCGCAAGTCGAACTCGGTTACTGTCCGTGCACGGACTTGCGGATGAACTTACAGCAATGCATGGACTACTACGGGAACGCAACCGCACTGGCCGTTCCCGCAGCTCACCGCCGCGGCACAAAGGTACCCGTGCCCTCGTAGCGCTTCCTACCCACGAAAAGCCGGCACAGCGTCCAAGTCAAGCGGTGCGAATTCCTGTAGGCGCCATTTCTCGATCGCAACCGCAGCCATGGCGGCATTATCCGTGCACAACGCCATCGGCGGAATAAACAACTCCGCGGCCTCCTGATTCGTCATCTGCTCCAGAGCGGCACGCAAGCTCTTGTTTGCCGCGACACCGCCACCCACCGCAAGTCTCTTCTGCCCGGTTTTCGCCAGCGCCTGCCGAGATTTCTCGACTAAGATATCGACCACGGCTCGCTGAAAGCTCGCCGCAAGGTCGGCACGGAATTGGCCCACCGGCGGCGGCGCTTGCGCCGCATCTTGGCCGCACGCTTTGTAAAGCACAGCCGTCTTGACCCCGCTGAAGCTGAAATCGAGGCGCTCATCCCGCAAAAATGCCCGAGGAAAACGATACGACTCGGCGTTGCCGGATAACGCCTCGCGCTCAACGGCCGGGCCACCGGGGAATCCGAGTCCAAGGATCGCCGCCACCTTGTCAAACGCTTCACCCGCCGCATCGTCCAATGTAGCGCCCAATAACTGAAAATCGAGCGGTGACAAGCAGTGGAAGAGACACGTATGTCCGCCGCTAACCACCAAGCCGACACAAGGGAAGATATCCCGACGCGCAGCGAGCCGGCATGCATAGACATGTGCTTCGATGTGGTTGGCGCCAAGTAACGGAACGTCCAAGGCAACCGCCAGCATCTTGGCCGCGCTGACACCGACGAGCAATGCGCCGACCAGGCCCGGCGTATGATGCACGACGACGCAGCCGATGTCGTCGAGGCGAACATTCGCCTGCCGCAGGGCATCATCGATCACCGGTAGCAGCCGCTGCAAATGTGCCCGTGCCGCCACTTCCGGCACTACGCCGCCGAAGCGCGCGTGCAAATCGGTTTGTGACGCAACCACGTTCGACAGGATAATCGGCTCGTCGGTGAAGACCGCCGCCGCTGTTTCGTCACAGGACGTTTCAATCGCGAGGAAGTACATGCGTGTATGACTGCTCGGACTTTGGTGTTCCTGTATGTGTCGGGAGGCTTGGATCCAGCTCACATTTTCCAACGATGAGCGGCGGTTGGCCGCAGCGTGCTCTCAATGCGTTTATCGTTCCCAACACGTGTGGTCGGTTGACTAACTTACACTCGAGTTTTCGTTTTCCCGGAAAATCGAGCAGCAAAACGCCAAGCAGGATCGTGAGTATCCCTTGACCCGGAATTCCTGGGACCGACAAAGCGATGCCGAGCACGACGAGAAAAACGCCCAGGACGTTCTTGCCGATCTTGGCCATTACACGAACCGTGGGTCGCGACTTACTCAGAAACGCCGATGTATGGACATCGCTGAAGTAGGTGGCCGGCAGTCGCACGAACACGAAGCCAACCGCCAAAATGCTAAGCGCGAAGGTCGCGACGAAGATGAGCGATCCCCACCCGATGGCGGCCCAATTCATGGAGAATTCCGTGACCCACGACGGCATCTCAATCCTCTTAGACTAATCCACCTGCTTCCCATCCACTTCGTCAATTATAAGCGACTGGAGTTGCGGACAGGCGTTTCACGAACGAATCCATCCTACCGAGCGGAACCACGTAACCGCTTCCTCTATGGATTGGACAACCGGCCGCGGCTTTATTCCGAGCTCTTGCAAGCTTCGACTGGCGTCGAACTGCATGCGCCGTCGGGTTAGTTTCACACCCGTCACGGTTGCAGCCGGGGAACGGTGCGTCATTACGTCGGCTACCCACTCGCTGATATATGCTGCGGCTAGGGCAACGGGATACGGAACTCTCCGCCGCGGCGGCGGCAAATCGGTCATACGCGCCAAGGCCTCGAAGACATTCAAAACACTCAGGTTCTCGGAGCCGAGCAGATATCGGCGACCAGGCTTTCCGCTATCCATCGCTCGAATCATGCCGGCGGCGACATCTCGCACGTCGATAAGATTTAGTTCCGCGTCCACATACTCGCGCCGGCCGCCACGGCAGAAATCCAGCATCATGCGTGTCGGCGGCGAGCATCCCCAATCGCCGGGACCTACCGGAAGCGTCGGGTTGACAATGACGACGTGAGCGCCGGTTCGTGCGGCCGAGAATGCGAATCGCTCGGCTAGATATTTCGAGCGACAGTAGGGTCCAACCACATCACGCGGATGAACTACCTGGTCTTCTGCGATGGGAGCCGTCTGTTGTGCGCGTGTCAGTATGCTTTCCGTACTGACGTGCAGGATGCGACGCACCCTTGCCTGCAGAGCCGTTTCGATGACATTGACCGTGCCGCGATAATTCACCTGGTGGAAAGTACCTCGCTTCTGTGTCCAAAGATGCGGATTCGCGGCGAGGTGATAAACTTCCTCGCACCCGCACATTGCCTTCGCCAATTCGTCGCGATCACGAATGTCCCCATGGATTAGGTCAATACGGTCGAGCGGCAGATGAGCTACGCGCGCTTTGGGGTGCTCCAACACACGGACCATTCGGCGTTGATCGAGTAGAGCGGAGACCAAATGGCTACCAATGAAGCCTGCACCGCCGGTAACGAGCACATCCATGCGTCACGCCCTCAATGCCGCACGTTGCGATACAGATCAAGCGACGGGTTCCCGGAGATGATTGCAAACACCTGCCGAATTTGTTCGAATCCGTCACGCATGAAGAAATGCGACTTTCGGCCAAAACTCTTCGCGCCGAGGATGAAGAAATTAGGTTCGTCGGTGTGAACACCTGCGGTGACTTTGCCGACGTTCAGTTCCCGGTAGACACTTGTGTCGATTCGGTATCCGACGTTGGCGATGAGTCGATCGACTTCAAATATGCTTGGCTTCCCGGCGACTCTAGCGGCAACGCGGAAACCCTTGTCTTGTCCCAGCGACTCGATGGCATCGATAAACGATTGATTGTGATATTCCACAACGCCTTCGCCGCGCGTGGCTAACGTGTTGGCACGCACGGCCAGGCGGTCGCGTTCACGGAGTGGATCATTGGCGTAACGGTGAATCGGCTGGGTTCCCGTGCCACGTGTAAGCCAGATTATCCACGTCTCCGGGTGCTTTTCGGCGACGTCGGCGAGACTACAGACTGAAGTCGCCGCCGAATGCCCGCCGCCGATCACCATCACCGTCTTGCCTGCATAGTAACCGCGCCGTTCGCCGCAAACATCCTCCAGGGTGTACGACATTGATGCTTCCGCGGCTCGCTCGCCGACTGCGGGAATGCCGCCGTCGCCCGCCCATCGATGCTGGCCGTATGTTCCTGTGCAATCAAGGACGATGTCGGCTTCCTCGATTTGTTCTTTGTTCTTGCTGTCGCGAATCAGAAGTCGAAACGGCTGCTTGGCACGCTTCGCGTCGGCGGGATCGTCCGAAGCGATACAGCCGCGGCGCCCGATCGCCACGACTTGTGCATCGGTACGAATGCAACCGCGAAGGACGTCCGACTTGGAAAGGGGTTCGAGGTAAGAAGTCAGGTATTCGCGGCCTGTAATAGACGCATGGTCGGCAGGAAACTCATGGCGATCTTTGCCGGTGCGAAGGATGGAACTTCCGAGCGGTGTAATGTTCATCGCGAATGGGGTGAAGAGCCGGACGTGACCCCATTGACGAACGAAGGCGCCGACTTGGCCACGTTCAAACACCGTCGTCTGGAAGCCGAGTGTGCGGGCATACAACGCCGACTCGATGCCGATAGGGCCGGCGCCGATGACAGCCACGCGCTGTGGGTCCGCTTTTGCCATCCTCCAACTCCGCCGCTATCAGGCCAGCAGTTTATGTAGATGAATGTGAAATGGCCCCAAGTTGCCGCCATAGTTACCGGCCGAAATTTGCAGCACTCCCGGCTGACAAGCCGCACGGATGCCGACGCGGGTTGCTTCCTCGACGACGGCAAGTTCGAGGCCATCGATCACGATTTCATAAACGGCGTTGGCACCGTCCGGCAGCGCCGACTTTACGACGCCACGCAACGTCGGGCAGTAGGCATCGTTGGTGCTCGCGCGCAGCTTTTTGTACCGGCTGCCTACCTTACTCCCACTTCGAACGATGCCACCCGGAAAAGGCATAATGACGCCAGGAACCTGTCGAATGGCTGTCACAGCCGCTTCCGCCGCGGAAAGAGCTTTGGTTTGGCTCTCGCCGATGACGAGAAAGTTGCCGCCGGCGACACCCTTTGTTGTGCCAAATACGTCTTCGCACAAGAACTCACCGTCCATGACCGGCATCCGCCAAAATCGTCGGCCGTTGAGTTTCTTGCTCGACTGCCAGCCATCCCCGAAAAACCGCAGGTTTCCGCCAACGCGAATTGTCTTGTCCTTGACCAAAGGTAAGGCGTTGTAACAGGCGGTGGTCGCACACGTGAGTATGCACTGGCCAACGCGGTTCACAACCGCTTTCTGAAGTGCATCGCGGCTAAACGCAAACACGAGCAAGCTGATTCCAGGCCGCCCGTCGGCTGTCTCGTGTTCGCCCAGGACAAGCTCGATGCCGGCTTCAGCGTCGCAGCCGATTACCGACGAAGCGTATCCCGTCGCCGTCTGGGCTGCGGTTAAGGCCCACCCCGGAGTCCCCGCGGTCACGATAACCCGCGACGCCGTCATGGGGAAGGCTTCAGCGAAGGTGTTTTCGATCGGAATGCCGTGGATTTCCAACGAGTCGTAGTCCTTACGAAGTATTAGATTGCAAGCGGCGGTATTGAAAGTATCTTATCCAATTCCACACTGCGACACCGACAAACAGCACCAACGGAAGCCAGACCGTATAGCGAACAATCCCGATGATTTTTCCGATCACAAGGAAACGAATGCTCGGGTCCATTGGCCAGTGTAACGCCAGGGCCATGGGAACGGCTGAAGCGAAGCAAATCCCGATCCCGAATACCCACGTGTAAAGGCACACCCGCATTGATCCGAGCATCACGCCGACAGCTACGAACCCTAGGGCGGTGGAGTATGATGTGGCAAACAGCGGAAATCTCCAATCGCTAGGTTCCCCCAGCCACACCCAACAGACATGGGACCATGCAGTCATCGCCGCTGCCGCGATCAAAGCGGCCTTCACCGGCGATCGCTCTTTCCAGATTTCGTTCAATATCGCACCAAACCTCTTCCTATAACGTAGACGGAGGAGGCTTAACATGTCTGCTGAGAAGGCGCTCGCACTTGTTGTCCGCGCGACGGACTGGAGCGAGACTAGCCGCATTGTAACGCTTTGGACGCGTGAGTTCGGCAAAGTGCGAGCCCTGGCCAAAGGGGGTCGACGGCTTAAGTCCAACTTCGAAAGCGCACTTGACCTCCTAACCTTGTGCAGTATAGTCGTCCTCCGCAAATCATCCGGGAGCCTCGATCTGTTGACGGAAGCTCAAGTGGCGGAGAGCTTTCCGCGCCTGCGCGGGGATTTATCGGCACTGTATTCGGGATACTATATCGCCGAGTTGTTATCCGAATGCACGCAGGATTACGATCCCCACCCGGCCTTGTTCGATGAGGCCGTGGCGACCCTGCAAACGCTGGGACAGTCGGGACTTCCAACAGGTCCACGACTGGCGCGGTTTGAATTGGTGTTGCTGCAAGAGCTCGGTTACCGCCCGAGGTTGGACGTGTGTGCCGATTGTGGGACCAAATTGGCCGATCCGCCGGTGACGCCTGGATTGTACTTCAGTCCAACCGCCGGAGGAGTCGTGTGTGCGACGTGCCGGACCAAGCATCGTGACTCACATCCATTGTCGGTAAATGGCTGGCGTGCGTTGACGGAATGGAGCGAATCGGCAGACGCATGGCAACGACCGTGGGAGCCGACCGTTCGGAATGAACTTAGGCAGTTGCTGAACCGATATGTGTCGCACCTCTTGGGGCGTCGGCCGCGACTGTTGCCTTACTTGGGGAGCTAGACCATGAAACACACAAGCAAGCAAGGAGAGACAAGGAAAGACAAAATACGTCTTCCCTTCGGCTACCTCCTTTTGCCTTTTTCCTTGGCGCTGGTCGGATGCGCCACTTCCGGGGACCACTTTGCACTCCGAGAACGGTTCGTCGATCCGGTGGCCAATAGCTCCGTCGGACAGGCCGTCGGCAACAGTGTGGGCCAAGTCGGCGACTGGGTGAGTGGGTTACGGACTCCGGATACCTACGACCCGACCAAGGCGAACGCGGACCTTCAGGCGGCACAAGACTTGTACCGCAACAGTCATTACCCCGAGGCGGAAAAGGTTTTCCACCGAGTGGCCGAAAATAAGAAGAACCCGCCGCAAATCGCCGAGGAAGCACGGTACTTCGAAGCGGAGTGCTTACGCCGTCAGGACAACCTGCCCAAGGCGTGCGATACCTACAACAAGTTGCTCCAGGACTTCCGATTCGGAACGTACCGTGATGCATCCATGGAACGGATGTTTGCGATTGCCGATTTTTGGCTGCACGACACTCGCGAGGAGATTCGTCGAAGCAAGGCGGCGCAGGAGAACGGCGATTGGTTTGTCATGCCGGTGTCATACGTTCACTTCGAAAAATCCAAGCCGATCTTTGACGAGGAAGGACGCGCCCTCGAAGCCTTGGAGCACATTATCATCAACGATGTAAATGGTAAGCGTGCCGACGAGGCCTTATTCTTGGCCGGAAGTGTGAAGTTCTACCGCGAAGATTATCGCGAGTCGGATCGGTTGTTCAGTCAACTCGTCGATGTTCATCCCAATAGTAAATATGCTCCGCAAGCCATGGAATACGCCATCATTTCCAAGCACCTGGGCACCGGCGGGGCGGACTACGATGGGCGAAAGGTGGCGGAATCGCGGAAGTATGTAGATCTCGCACTCCGCAACTACGTGCAACCCGCGGACAAGACCGCCTTCCTCGAACGGCAGCTTGCCGGCATCACCGCTCAGCAAGCGGAGAAGGACTTTAAGATCGCGGAGTTCTATCGCCGCACCGGTCATCCGGCGTCGGCGTACTTCTACTACGAGATCGTGCGGCGCCGTTACCCCGGAACACCGCATTGTGAGCGTGCGGCGGAACTGATGCATGAACTGAAGTCTGATGCCATCGTCAAGGCGAACACCGCGCCCGATCTCAATAGTCGCCCGTTGGTTCCGCCGCCGTCAAAAGGCGACCTTCAACCGGTGAATGCGCCCGCAACAGGTGCTTCGCGGCCATAAGGACACCTGGAATTGATGCGAAACAAGACTCTCACGACTCTGTTGGCAGCGGCTACGTGTCTAGTGCCTTCCTGCGCGTGGGACCGTCATTTCACGCTAATCGGCTACAGCACACGGCCCAATTACGACACCAATATTCGTACGGTGTGCGTGCCCATTTTCAAAAACAACACCTTTTGGCGGGGCATCGAGTTCGAGCTTACGGAAGCGGTGGTTCGCGAGATTCAGGCGAAGACGCCGTACCGAGTTGAATCCGATCCGGACAAAGCCGACACGGAGTTGATCGGCAAAGTCATCGCTCTCAACAAAAACATCCTGAACCGAAACCAGCTTAATGAAGTGCGCGAAGCCGAAACCGTGCTTGCCGTGGAGATCATCTGGCGTGATCGCCGCACCGGTGAGATTCTCTCTCGTCCGAGAGCGCCCGGCGAGCCACCGATCGGCCCACCCTCGGTGCCGGCGCCGTTCCTTCCCGATGGTACCGCGGCGCCTCCGCCGCCGCACGCCGTCCCAACGTTGGTCCAATCCGTGGGCGGTTTCATTCCCGAACTCGGCGGCTCAATCAGCAGCGCCCGCAAAGAAAACGTCGACCGACTCGCCGTGCAAATCGTCTCCCTGATGGAGCGACCCTGGTAGATAGAGTTGTCAGTTGTCAGTTGTCAGTCAAATGAAGAGGATATCCACTGACAACTGACAACTGACAACTAACAACTATGTACTGGCGTCTCCCCGACCGAACCTTACAAATTGATCGCCGGCCGTTGGTGATGGGAATCGTCAACGTCACGCCAGATAGTTTCTCCGACGGCGGCAAATACGTCGATCACGACGTAGCGATAGCCCACGGACTCACACTCGTCTCCCACGGCACCGACATTTTGGACATTGGCGGTGAATCGACCCGGCCTGGCTCAAGTGCCGTGGCGATGGATGAGGAGTTGCGCCGGGTAGTGCCCGTCGTTGAGTCTTTGGCGAAACAAGTTTCGATTCCGATTTCCGTCGACACATCGAAGGCGGAGGTCGCACGGCAATGCCTTGCCGGCGGTGCGCACATCATCAATGATGTCACCGCGTTGACCGGCGACGACGAGATGATCTCGGTGGCGCGTGACACTCGCGCCGGCGTGATTCTTATGCACATGCAAGGCACACCGGCTACGATGCAGCAGAAGCCGACGTATGCCGACGTTGTCGGCGAAATCACGGCATATCTTGAGGCGAGGTTGCATTCGCTTAAGTCCTTCGGTATAGCCGCCGAGCAAGTTGCGCTCGATCCGGGAATTGGGTTTGGGAAGAGCGCCGCACACAACATGGAAATCGTCGGCCGTTTGGCGGCTTTTCAGCGACTGGGTAGACCCGTGTGCCTAGGGGTGTCGCTCAAGGGTTTTGTGGGAAAACTACTGGGTGACCGGCCGGTCGAACAGAGCTTGGCCGGATCGCTCGCGGCGGTCTGCTTTGCGATGAGCCAAAATGCCGTGCAAGTAGTTCGCGTCCACGACGTCAAAGAAACCCGTGACGCGGTCATGATGTTCGACGCATTGCGGCGCGATTAGCCGTCGATGTCGGTCGCGTCAGGACGAGGGACGAATTTTGGGTGACCAGGTCCAACAGCTGATTGACTCGGTTGGAACGCGCGATCTGGTGGAGATCGGCATTCTTACCGTGGTGCTGTACGGCATTCTTCGCCTTCTGGGGAAATTGCGCGGGCCCGGCGTCATTCGGTTGCTGGGGTTGGCGATTGTCGGTCTCATACTCGGCGCCCAAGTCATCATCGCAGCCTTCGACCTGACCGTGTTGGCGAATGTTCTCGAATACATCATGACCACGAGCATGGTGGGACTATTGGTGATCTTTCAACCGGAGCTCAGGCGCGGGCTATTCATACTCGGCCGATACCAGATGATGCGTTATCTCGGGCGCGAGCGACATCCGATCGCCGACCAGCTTGCCGACGCGGCCGAGGCATTGTCGCGTGAGAGCGTCGGTGCGTTGATTGCGGTGCAACGACAGCTTTCCCTGGCGCCGTTCGCAGAAACGGGTGAGCGAATAAATGCCGACGTCTCAGCCGCTCTCATCCGATCGCTTTTTAGTCCTCGTAGCCCACTCCACGATGGGGCGGTGATTATCACTCAGGGCCGCGTTGCGGCGGCCGCGTGTCAGCTTCCGCTGGGTCAGATACCAACGCCGGAGAACGCGCACATGGGCATGCGTCATCGCGCTGCTTTGTGTCTGAGCGAAGAGACCGATGCGATTTTGTTGGTTGTGAGCGAAGAAACCGGACGAATTTCTGTTGGAGTCGGCGGCCGACTGGAAGCGGTGCCGCGCGAGAACCTGTCGCGTCGACTGGCCGCACTCTTGAGCAGCACCGCGTTGGTGAAGGTGGCCAGCCGCCGGGCTGCATGATGGGGTTTCAGGCATGATCGACCGGCTTTTGTCCATTGCCGTGGCCGTTGGGTTGGCTGTTTTGGCCTGGCTCTACGCGCGCAGTCGTGACCAGGAAACACTCGATAATATTCCGGTTCCCGTAGACGTTTCGGTCGCCCCCGGGCAACTTGACCGTTACGACCTTGAGGTGAACGGGCCATCACAAGTTCCCGTTTCATTCCGCGGCCCGCCTGCGGGAATTCGTGCGCTTCGCCGCATGTTGGAGCGAGGCGAGGTTCGTGTCACCACAACGGTTGTTGTGCCAGAAGAACGGCAGAACGATAGCCGATTTCGAGACACGATTCGCGTCGATGCCGCTGACGTTCAAGCGCCGCCGGGCGTCACACCCATGGTCCTTGAAGGTCGCAACCGGATCCCGGTCACGTTGCACCGAGTTGTAGAACGACGGCTCGCCGTCCGGCTCGACCCTGCCCCGGATGAACGAGTAAGCCAGATCGTCGTTGAACCCAATCGTGTGCGCGTCCGCGGGCCTCAAGAGGTGTTGGATCGGCTACGCGCCGTGCCTACCAACCCGTTCTTGTTGCCCAGCGGTGGAGAAAACGACACCGGTTCCGAATCGGTAGTCGCCGAGGGCGTTGCACTGGCGCACGAGATCGATGGCCATCCTATTCGCTGCACTCCATCTACCGTGACGGTGCGAATGACGGTTCGACCACGGCAAAAACTCTACGAAATGTCGGCCGTCCCTGTGCGGTTTTTGTGTCCTGGAAAGTTTGACTTGCGACCCGAATTCATGGACCCACAGGGCGGCAAAGTTCCATTGAAGATTTGGGGGCCCGCTGCCGAGGGGACTCCATCGGTCACGGCGTTCGTCGATCTTACCGGCCGAAAGTGGGAGCCCGGCGTTTATCCCGGCGAGCCATTACGGCTTCAATTACCCAGCGAGTATCAGCTGGCAGAAACTTCGCCCCGTTCCCCCGCGTTTCGACTCGTGCCGTTGGGTGAGTGACCGTTCGGGTTTGCATCCGTCGGTACGAAATGGGCGTCGCGCATGGTTTTTTGTACCAACGACTTCTGGGTCTGATAGAATTGGCTCTCGATGAACACGTCTGCCAGGGATGAGGCCAAGTGCGTGTCAGACTCGCAGAGGTGGTGAATGGGTCTTGGTCGGGCATCAACACGCTCGGTCTGATGACCTGAGTCCAACTTCAGTAGATCTTTGGCCATGCCGCACATTGTGACGATAATCGGCATCACACTTCCGGTGCTGGTGGCGGCCGTCTTTCTAATTGGGTGGTACTGGAATCGCAGGCCACGCCAACACAACGAGCTTTCACCCGTAACGCGACAACACATCGACTTGTTTCAAGGCGGCCAAATCAACGAAGCTGCGGTCGAATTGACGAAGACTCGATTCCGCTCTCTCTTGGAACGGGGCGATCATGCGTCGGTGGAAGCCAGTCTGCAACCGGGCACGCAATTTGTCGTGCAGGTTCGCGCACTGGCGGAAATCGGCAGCGACATCGCCGGGCGCATCCTCGAGCGTCAGCTAAATCGCCGGCTAAGCAGCGATAATCTCGAACAATCGTGGTACTGGATCGACCTTGCCGGCGGGCTTCGGAATTTGAATCGCGAGCAAAGCTTGCCGCATTTGCTCCGTTGCGCCGAAGTGGCAGGCGATTTTCCTTTGGGGCATTTCTTCGCCGCGGAAACGGTTTGTTTCCCGGGGTTCACGAGCCATCTACGCCATCCGGATCGCACTCTGGACACCGCGGCGCTGCGGATTCTGCATCGAGCGTTCGAAGGGTTGCGGTTCGGCGTACAGCCACAGGTAATCACCGAGGCTCGACTCGGGGACGCCGTCGAGGATCTCTGGGATCATCGTCCAGACGCCGTTCATCCACTCCTGGTCCGGGTTTTTTCGGAAGCGATACGGCAACTGCGCCGGGCACCGCACGCCGAGGCGACACTTCCGGAGGAGATGGCGGAGCGCGAAGCATTCCAGTGGCAGCTCTCCCGGATAACGGCCATCGAGCCGATGCTGGCAGACTACTTGCGTGAAGCGCCGGATGAGTTGTGTGCGGCACTTCCTAACGCGGCCCCTTCGGAACAGTTGGACATTATGGCCGCGCTGGACGACTTGCAGGCGGAAACGGCGAACGTCATTTTGCCGCTTCTCGATAGCCGGCACTTCCCACATCGTGAGGCAGCGGTCCGTCTCTTGACGTGGTCAAAGGCGCCTACGGTCGGAAACGGGTTGCGAGGGTGGGTCGGCCGCGAGATTGCGGTCGTTCGCCGCACCCAGCGCCGTCGCCGCGCCGCGGCGCCGCATCGAAGTTCGGTGCCGGCGACGCTACCGTACGCCGCAATTCTGCGAGCGCTCCGCGGCCATCCATCTGAAGAGACCGAAGTATTCTTGATGTTGGCGGCACGCGATTGGGATCCGACGTTTCGCGCCGCTGCCGTCAGCAGTCTCGGCTGGTGGGAACCAATGTTACGGCGGCCGGTATTGTCGACGCTTCAAGAACTGCGGCGCGACTCCAACTCCGAGGTCCGCCAGTCGGCTCGTGCCGCCTTGGCCCGACTTGGCGAAAGGCAGGCCCTGAACGGTTTTCGACTTGCTCTCACCAGTGAAGACCGACGCCGCGTTCACGAAGCGGTTGAAATCATCGCCGCCGAAGGCCTGACGCTCTTGTGGCCCGACCTGGATCGTCTTGCCGACGCAGAAGACGCCGATGTCGCCTACTTTGCCAGGGAAGCGCTGGAGCGACTCTGCGAAAACATGGATGGTCGGCCCGTGTAATCCATTTCGTTGGAAAAACCACTAAAGTTCGCCGTCCAATTTGCCGATACCCCGATAGGGGACCTTAGCACGTCGCTTGGCCGGTAGGATCCGGTCCATCGAAAGGCAAGGACGCATTGATGCACCAACACTCTCTACGCTCTATCCTGATCGGCGCCTTGGTATGTGCCAGTTCCGTTGGATGTGCAACGTCGCGTCCGCGCCACCCGTACCCGCAAGATCCGCTTCTTCTTTACAAAAAACCAATCGAGACGCAAGCCGCGGCCTCGGTTCCTGAGACCGTGGCACAAGCCGAGCCGACGCCGCCCGCGGCGCCGGAATTCGCCGTTGCTGCGGCCGGACCAGTCGACACACCCTCGGACATCCCCGCGCTTCCCCCGGCGACTACACAAATTCCGGAGTTTCGCACCGCGGAGCGCTCGAATGGGCCGGTGCCGACGTCACCTGTTGGAAGCAATCCGAACGCTTCGGTTCCGGCGACACCGGCGGTTCGTCCAAAGGAAACGATCAACGTAGTCAGCACGCCTGCTATTCGACGACAAGTCCCGGAGACCTTCGGCCATGCTCCGGATCACAGCTGGCTTCAGGGCATACTCGAGAAGCACTATTCCGGCCATTGGGAGCTTCGATACTGTGATCCCGCCCGCGAAGACAAACACGGCGGCAAAGTCGTGTTGGTAGAGAATCCACGTCTGGCACAGTTCAAACCCGGCGACCTTGTCCTTGTCGAAGGAGAGATCCTGCCGGAGAACGGGGCGCGGAGCGCTTGGCGTCACTTTCCCCAATATCGCGTGAAGGAAGTCTGGCTCGCCCAGGCTAAGGCGGGTAGCTGAGAAACCACCCGAAAGACGTGCATGACGCAAAGACTTTGAAGGTCTTTGTGTCCTACGCGCCTTTGTGGTAAAACTCTCGACATGGCTACCAACGTAGATCTCGCCGTAGTTCCCGTTGCGGGTCTTGGAACTCGATTGCTGCCTTCCACCAAAAGCCAACCCAAGGAAATGCTGCCCGTCGGCCGAAAGCCGGTGGTGCAATATGTCGTGGAGGAAATAGCGCATTCTGGGATTCGACGCATTCTTTTCGTCACGGGACCTGGCAAAACCTCTATCGAGAATCATTTTGATTTGAACCCGGAACTCATTGCCACCCTACGAGAAACCGGAAAGGAAGACCTGCTCGAAGAGTTAGAGTTTGAGCGTCAAGGTCTGGAGTATTTCTACACCCGACAGCGTAAACAGCTCGGGCTTGGTCACGCCGTGCTCTGCGCCCGGCATTTTTCCGGCGAGCAGCCGTTCGTCGTGGCCCTCGGCGATACGATCATCGGCCTGAATGCCGAGTCGCGCATCATTGCACGAATGATCGACGAGTATCGCCGCGGCGATGTGGATGCCGTGATAGCCTTCGAGGAAGTCGCCCCTGCGGATGTCGTTTCGTACGGCATCGCACAGCCACGTGCGGTGAATCAGGACGTGTTCGAGCTCGAAGACATAATCGAGAAGCCCGAAGTCTCGGAGGCCCCGAGCCGATTGGCCGTCGCTGCCCGATACGTGTTCAATCCGCGGATCTTCGAATTCCTAGCGTCGACACCGGCGGGCAAGGGCGGCGAGATTCAACTCACGGATGCTATCCGATCGCTGATACGACATGGCGGCAAGGTGGTGGGAGTCCGTTTGGCCCCGGGTGAACGCCGGTACGATATTGGAAACTTGGATAGCTATTTCCGCGCGTTTTGTGAATTCGCTCTCGCCGACCCGCGGCACGGACCGGACCTTGCCGTGCATTTGCGACGTCTTCTCTAGGCCGGATAGGTCATGCTCATTGTCCGAAATCGCGCTTACGCTCGGGCTGGACTCGTTGGCAATCCGTCCGATGGCTACCACGGCAAAACGATCTCGCTCATTGTCCGCAACCTCTTTGCCGAAGTGGTGCTTTACGAATGGGAAGACGTGGAATTGATCGGGACAAGCGAAGACCAAACTCGGTTTCGTTCAGTGCACGATCTCGTCTACGACGTCAAACTCCACGGTTATTACGGCGGTGTTCGGCTGGTAAAGGCGACGATCAAAAAGTTCACGGAATTCTGTCAGCGTCAGTCTCTACTCCTCCACGGCCGGAACTTTTCCGTTCGATATCGCACCAACATTCCGCGGCAGGTCGGTCTCGCCGGGTCAAGCGCGATCATCGTGGCAACACTGCGATGCTTGATGGAGTTCTACGGCGTCGCGATCTCAAATGAGGTATTGTCTTCGTTGGCCCTTGCGGTCGAAACGGAAGAACTCGGAATCGCGGCAGGGCTACAGGACCGGGTTATCCAGGTATACGAAGGTCTGACTTACATGGACTTCTCCATGGAACGGATGCACGTGGTGTCCGGTTACCAATGCGGCTCTTATGAACCACTCGATCCGAGCTTGCTGCCGCCGTTATTTGTCGCGTACAAACTCGATGTCAGTGAACCCACCGAGGTATTCCATAATCAAATCCGTGCCCGGTTCGATCGTGGCGAGCCGGAAGTTGTCAATGCAATGCAAACGTTTGCCGATCTAGCGGCCGCCGCGCGACTTGCCTTGCTTCAACGTGATCATGAATCGCTTGCAAAGTTAATCAACCAGAATTTTGACACTCGGCGATCCATTTATCGTCTCCCGGCCGAGCAAGTCGAACTGGTGACCGCAGCCCGGCGTTTGGGCGCCAGCGCCAAATTTGCCGGCTCCGGAGGCGCCATTGTGGGGACGTACGCCGACGCGCCAATGTTTGAAGCGTTGAAGAAGGTGTTGGGCGAGATTGGATGCATGGTGATTCAACCGCAGATCGCACCCACCTGACGCTAGGACCATCGGCCGCGGTTTGAAATGGGCCCATTGACGACCGGCAGTTCTACACTGAAGGTGCTTCCTTCACCTTCCGTGCTTTCCACCTTGATGCTGCCGCCGAGAATCTCGAGATAACTCTTGACGATGGAGAGCCCAAGCCCCGCGTGGAGGCTGTCTGCATGACGCGATTCATCCACGCGATAGAAGCGCTCAAAGATCTGGCCTAAGGCTTTCGGGGAAATCCCGATGCCGGTGTCACGAACGTGAAGCTGCAGGTGTCCGTTGTTTCGCTCGACGGAGAGATCGATCCGGCCACGAGGCTTGTTGTACTCCACTGCGTTGTGCAACAGATTGGTTATGACTTCGCGCAGTTTGTTCTCATCTGTGGTAAGCCTAACTGGACCGTCTGCGTGAAGCCGCAAGGAGATATCACGAGCCTCGGCGAGCGGTTTCACGAGGGCGACACATTGAGCTGCCAGAGAGGTAACATCAATCTCTTGAGCACGAACCGTATCGGCGCAGGCATCGATTCTTGCCAGGGCAAGAAGGCGCTCCACGAGCTGTGTCAATTGCCCGCCGATGCCGTGACACTCCTGTAGGAGTTCCGCGTATTGTTCCGGAGTGCGCGGCCGGCGCAAACCAACTTCGATCGTGGTTAGCAGGGCCGTCAACGGTGTGCGCAGCTCATGCGAGATATCCGCCGTAGATTGCTTTTCCCGCGCGAAGGCTCTTTCCAACTGTCCCAGGGTCTGCGTTAGTCGGTTGTAAATGGGACGTAGTTCTTGCGGCTTGGGCTTCGGGTCATGGGGAAGCCGAAAGTCCTTCGGCGACACTCGGCTCACAGCTTCGGAAAGGCGCTTGAGCGGCGCCAAGCCAATGTTCGTCAGCCAGTAGGCGCCGGCCGCGGTGATGCCGAAAAGTGCGAGGCCGACCCCCGCAACCAATAGCCGGAGCGAGTTGAGCGTTTCGGCCGATTGAGCCCGGTGCCTAGCAACGGCCCATTCGAACTCTTTCTGGAACGATACCAGGGACTCTTCTAGCAACGACACGTCGCGGGCATATTGAAGGAAAAATGACGGAACGGCAAAGGTTCGATCACCGTTTGCGGCTGGGCTCAACTTGCCGGCGAATGGAACGCGAATCGCATCACGGCCGTCCAGCATCAATCGCGTGGCCGCGCGCTGGACGCTGGTTACGGGCATCTTGACCGTCACGCGCCGCACGCGCGTTCCATTTTTCAGGACGGCATCATCGTGCTCGGGCCGGAAGGATTGCAGCCGGACCCGGACGTGCACCGGGAGTACGAAATCCTCTTGACTGAGCGTGGAAGATCGTTTGACGAATTCGCCCCGCTCATCGTACACCTGGAAATAGTCGGAATTCTGCGATTCCTTTTCACGCCGGATCACGCTCTCGGCCGCTGACTGGATTCTAACAAAGGCACGGCTCGTAAAATGGGGAGCGACGTTCCCCTCAGGGTTGAGCGAAATCCAGGTAAGAGAATGAAACAATCCACCCACTGGACACGCGGCCGACTGACCCGCCCACCAGGCGTACATTTCCGCTTCGGTTTGACCCCACCGCGACTGCGCTAATGCCGATATTTCGGTTGCGCGCGTGTAAATCTCATCGTTGAGCGATTCACTCAGCGCTTCGCACCGTGCCGCGTTTTCAGAGCGGAGCGACCGCAGATGAATTTCGTCCTTCTCGGCCAGGGTTTGCGACGTCGTTCGGTAGAGTAGCCCCAGGACTGCCACGAGCGCGAATCCCTGAAGGATCATGATGAAGAGTATCAACGAGAGGCGAATTGACTTCATCCGGCCTCTCCTCGAAGCATGTAACCTTCGCCCCAGCGGGTCTGGATCAGCGGCGGATCAAATCCTTTATCAATCTTGTTTCGCAGGTAGCGGATGTAGACGTCCACAACGTTCGAGTTCTTTTCATCGTTTTCGTTGTAGACGTGGTTGTAGATCATCGTGCGGCTTACGACCTGTCCGCGGTGGAACGCAAGGAATTCGAGCAGTGCATATTCGCGCGGCGTTAGGGCGATGTCCTTGCCCGCCCGGCGAACCATGTGGGTCGCTGTGTCGATCTCCAAATCGAAGATGCGTTGCACCGGCGTCTTTACCTCGTGTCCGCGGCGCACCAAGGCCCGAAGACGTGCGAGAAGCTCTTCGAGTTGGAAGGGCTTAGTCAGGTAGTCATCGGCGCCCATATCCAAACCGCGAACTTTGTCCTCGATTCGGTCCCGGGCGGTGAGGACGAGAACATGGGTTTTGAGTCCGGCTCGGCGCCATCGTTCCAGCAGCGACAGGCCGTCCTCTTTCGGCAACATCAGGTCCAGAATGATCACGTCATACTTGGTGGCCTGGGCTTTGTAACCGCCTTCTTCTCCGTCGTAGGCGATATCGACCGCAAAGCCTTCTTCCTCCAGTCCTTGTTTGAGCGCCTTGACCAGTGGCTTGTTGTCTTCAATAAGTAGAGTGCGCACGGTTCGATCCCCTCGAGATGACGCGGATAGTGCTCCTAGACCGCACTGCCGGCGATGGCGGGGATTGCCGACAGTACCAGTATTCTACCGTCGAGTCACGCCGGAAACCTCTACGAATTCCATATTTCTTAAGCAACTTGCATTCGGTCATTTCGAACGATAGGCGGCAAGTACGATTGGCACCGACAGAGCCAATAGGTACACTACGCCACCATGGGCAGCACTACGTACACCGCCAAGGATATCGCCGTTCTCGAAGGTCTTGAGCCGGTGCGGAAACGGCCGTCAATGTACATTGGCGGCGTCGACAGCAAAGGCTTGCATCATTTGCTTTGGGAGATTGTTGACAACGCGGTCGACGAGTATCTCAACGGTTACGCCGACACCATCAGCGTTACGCTGCACAAGGGCGGCGATGCCGTTACGGTGGCCGACAACGGCCGCGGCATTCCCGTCGATAATCATCCGAAATACAAAAAGCCCGCCCTTGAACTACTGCTCACCACGCTCCATTCCGGCGCGAAATTCGGCGACACCGACAACTACGTCCATGCCGGCGGCTTGCACGGCGTCGGATCCTCGGTAGTCAACGCATTGTCCAAGAAACTCGTCGCCACGATTCGACGCGACGGGTACGAGTGGGAGCAAACGTTTAAGCGCGGCAAGGTTGCCAGTCCACTTCGGAAAATTGGATCATTTCGCGGACACGGCACCATCGTGAACTTTGAGCCGGACCCCGAGATTTTCAAGACTACTCACTTTGATCCAAGCCTGATTAAGAGCCACCTCGAAGATATGTCCTACGTTCATAACGGACTCCACATCAGTTTCAAAAACGAAGTCACGAAGGAGACATTCGACCTCACCCACACCGGCGGTATTCCGGAGTATTTGACGAGGTTGGTCACGGAAGGCCAGAAGCCCACGGTGACCGACACGCCGTTCACGTTGGCGCGAACCAACGGCGAAAAGATGGAGGTTGCGCTCCAGTGGACGGAATCCACCGACGAGACGATCCGCACCTACGTAAACGGCATTCGGACCTCTTCCGGTGGAACGCACGAGAGCGGATTCAAGACCGGAATCGTGAAGGCGGTGCGGAATTACATCGCGACGCACGAGATAAAGGTTAAGGGCCTTGAAATCACTGCTGAGGACATTCGTGAAGGCATCGTCGGCATCCTCTCGGCATTCGTGCGCGATCCGATGTTCCAGGGGCAAACCAAAGAACGGCTCAATAATCCGGAAATGAATGCGACGGTCGACAATTTCGTTCGACCGGCGCTGGAAGCCTGGCTGAATGGGAACAAGACGGCGGCGGACCAGATTGTCGGCCGGATCGTGTTGGCGGCACGCGCTCGGTTAGCGTCGCGCGAGGCTGCGTCGGAGGTTAAGCGCAAATCGCCGACGCAACGACGGCTGAGCCTCCCGGGCAAGCTTGCGGATTGCAAGTCCACCGACCTCGAACAGTCCGAGTTGTTTATTGTTGAAGGCGACTCGGCAGGCGGCTCGGCGAAACAGGGCCGTAACAACAAGACCCAGGCAGTACTCCCGTTGCGCGGCAAAATCCTCAACGCCGAGGGGCTGGCTTTGAACAAAGTGCTCACCAATGCCGAGCTGGCCGATGTCGTGTCCGCCATCGGCACCGGCGCCGGTGATAAGTTCAACCTGGGAGGATTAAGGTACGGCAAGATCATTCTCTTGATGGACGCCGATGCGGACGGCCATCACATAACGACTCTGATGCTGGCGTTCTTCTTTCGACATCTCCCGGAACTCATTCGCAAGGGTCATGTCTACCTCGGCCAGCCACCGCTTTACCGCGTCGACGTGGGCAAGGAAACGCACTGGGCGCGTGACGATGCCCACAAGGAAGAGATTCTCGCCGGGCTCCGCGCCAACGCCAAGCCGGAGATTACGCGATTCAAGGGTCTGGGGGAAATGTTGCCGTTGACTCTCGCAACAACCACACTCGATCCTCGCACTCGCACACTCCTTCGTGTCAGCATCGAATCCACACTCGAAGCCGACGATACATTCGTGATGCTCTTGGGAAAAGACCCCTCGCAGCGTTACAAGTTCATCATGGATTCCGCGGCCCTCGCCGTTGCCGAGGAATTGGACGTCTAGAACTCATCACGCATCAGTCGGTACTCGTCACTCGTTATCCATTACTCATCACTTTCCTTTGTGTTCCCGCTGCCTTTGTGGTGAACTATATGAATGCAGGAATCGAGCAATGGCGCTATATTTCGGGCCCGGAACGTTGCCAAGATCTACCACATGGGCGAAGTCGATGTTCAGGCACTGCGCGGCATCGACGTTGACCTCTACGAGAGCGAATTCGTCGTCCTCCTAGGCCCATCGGGGAGCGGCAAGTCGACGCTGCTTAACATTCTTGGCGGCCTCGATGTGCCCACGAACGGTCAAGTCGTTTACCGTGACCAGGAGCTCACGGCCGTGGACGACGCCGCCCTGACGCGCTACCGGCGTGAGCACGTTGGTTTCGTCTTTCAATTTTACAACCTGATTCCCAGCCTGACAGCCCGTGAGAACGTCGCACTCATTACCGAAATCTCGCGTAACCCCATGCGACCTGAAGAAGCTCTGGAAATGGTTGGTTTGGGGGAACGAATCGATCATTTTCCCTCGCAGTTGTCGGGCGGCGAACAGCAGCGGGTTGCCATTGCGCGCGCCGTCGCCAAACGGCCCGACGTTTTGCTCTGCGATGAGCCGACGGGTGCGCTCGATGTGACCACGGGGATTGTCGTACTCGATGTGATTGAGCGAGTGAACCGCGAACTCGGAACGACCACGGCCGTCATTACCCATAACGCCGTCATCGCCGATATGGCGGACCGGGTAATCTCACTGAAAAACGGCCGGATCGCCGAGGTGCGTCGCAATTCGACCAAACAGGCGGCCCGCGACCTGGTGTGGTAAAGCGAATGAAGAGCCTCGACCGCAAACTGTTGCGCGACCTGTTGAACATGAAAGGCCAGGCAATCGCCATCAGCCTGGTCATGGCGTGCGGTGTCGCGACTTTCGTGATGTCGTTGACGACCTTGGCCGCCCTTCAAACCACGCAGGAGCAATACTACGATCGCTACCGCTTTGCCGAGGTCTTTGCGAGCCTAAAGCGCGCTCCGAATCCGCTGGGAGCGCGGATTGCCGAGATCGCCGGAGTCGCTAGGGTACAAACGCGAATTGTCGTCGACGTTACCCTGGACGTGCAAGGGCTGGCCGAGCCTGCGTCCGGCCGGCTCATTTCCGTTCCTGACCGACCGACGCCCGGACTCAACGACGTCTATCTTCGGACCGGACGATATATCGAATTCGGCAGGACCGGCGAGGCTCTGGTTAGCGACGCGTTTGCGCAGGCCCATGGATTCAAGCCGGGGGACCACGTGCAAGCGATCATAAACGGCCGTCGACAAAATCTCACGATAGTCGGTATCGCGCTTTCTCCGGAGTACATCTATCAGATCCGGCCGGGCGGCATCTTCCCGGACGACAAGCGATTTGCGATTTTCTGGATGGGCTACACCGATCTGGCCGCGGCCTTCGACATGCAAGGTGCATTCAATTCCGTGGCACTGACATTGTCGCCGGGGGCGTCGGAAGCGGAAGTCATCGAACGACTCGATCAATTATTGGCGCCCTATGGTTGTTTCGGCGCTTTTGGCCGTGATGATCACATCTCTCATCGATTCCTGTCCGATGAGATCAAGCAGCTCAAGGCCAACGGAATCATCGTGCCTTCCATTTTTCTAGGTGTGTCTGCCTTCTTGCTCAACGTCGTGTTGTCGCGCCTGATTGGCATCCAGCGCGAACAGATCGCGGCACTCAAGGCGTTCGGTTACACCCATTTTGAAGTGGGCCTGCATTATCTCAAGTTGGTGCTGGTGCTGGTCGTTTTCGGGACGGCGATCGGGGCCGTAGTCGGATTCCGTCTGGCGCTGTTCATGACGGAGATGTACGCCGAGTTCTACCGTTTTCCAGTGTACCATTTCACGATTGACCCCAGTGTCGTGGCCCTCGCGCTTCTTGTGAGTGCCGCGGCGGCCGTTGTCGGCACCCTCGGCGCCGTGCGACGAGCCGTCAAGCTGCCGCCGGCCGAGGCACTACGCCCCGAAGCACCCGCAACCTATGGGCCCACCATATTGGAACGCCTTGGATTGCAGCGTTTGTTTTCGCAACCGGCGCGAATGGTGATGCGGCATCTGGAGCGGCAACCGATCAAGTCGACGTTTTCCGTTTGCGCCATCGCCATGGGTGTTGCCATCCTTGTGGTCGGCAGCTTTACGGAAGATGCCGTCGACTACATGATGGATTTTCAGTTTGTCTTGTCGCAGCGGAATGACATGACAGTAACGCTGGTTGAACCCGCTTCTTCCCGCGTCATCCAGGCAATTCAGCACTTGCCGGGCGTTCGCCACAGCGAGCCGTTTCGGAGTGTCGCAGTCCGCCTGCGACACGAACATTGGACGCGGCGGGTCGGGATTACGGGAATTTCATCGCCGGAGGGACTGTTTCGATTGGTGGACATTGACGAAAAGACCGTCTCGCTTCCGAGCGAAGGCTTGTTGTTATCGGCGAAGCTCGCCGAGCTTTTGCACGCCAAAGTCGGCGACATCATCACGGTAGAAGTCCTGGAAGGTGAGCGGCCCGTTCGCGAAGCGGCGGTCGCCGGAATTGTCTATGACTACACCGGCACCGCTGCTTACATGCAGATTCGGGCTCTGAATCGGCTGATGCGCGAAGGAGGCACTGTATCCGGGGCTTATCTGAGTGTCGACATGACGCAATCCGACCGACTGTATCGCGAGCTGAAAGCCACGCCGAGAGTCGCCGGAGTCAGCGTTCGCCAAGCCACTTTACAAAGTTTCTGGGAGACGATTGCGAAGAACTTGATGGTGATGCGTTCGTTTAATGTAACTTTTGCGTGCATCATTGCGTTCGGCGTTGTATACAACAATGCCCGTATCTCCCTTGCGGAGCGAAGCCGGGAACTCGCCACCCTGCGCGTGATCGGTTTCACACGCGCGGAAATTTCCGCGATCCTCTTGGGGGAACTCGCTGTCCTGACGTTGGCGGCCATACCGATCGGGATGGCAATGGGATACGGGTTGGCCGCCTGGGCCACATGGGCGTTGGATACGGAGATGTACCGTATTCCATTTGTCATTCGGCCTTCCACATTTGGCGCTGCGATCGTGGTGGTGTTGCTTGCGACGTTGATTTCCGGGTTGCTGGTTCGACGAAGGCTGGATCACCTGGACCTCGTGGCGGTATTGAAGACCAAGGAGTGACGGCATGGTGAAGCGTTGGGTGCGGCGAATTCTGCTGTCACTCGTGGGACTTGGATTGCTGGCGGCATTGGTCTACGCGTTTTTGCCGAAGCCGGTCGCCGTGGATATGGCGCCTGCCAAGCGAGGAGCGCTACGTGTTACGGTGGACGAGGATGGGCGCACGCGCATCCGAGATCGTTATGTCGTAGCGGCGCCGTTAGCCGGCCGTTTGCGGCGCATCGACGCAAAGGCAGGTTACGAAGTCGTCGCCGGCGACACCGTGCTGGCCATCATGGAGCCGACCGACCCGGCCTTGTTGGACGCACGAGCACACGCCGAAGCCGACGCACGTGTCAAGGCCGCGGAGAAGGCCCGTGAACGGGCGAACACGCAACTCGAACGGGCACGCGCGGCAGACCAGCTCTGCAGGTCCAATCTCGACCGCGCCAAACGCATGTACGCATCCCGCAGCATTTCCGACCACGAGTACGAGGAATTCGCGGCCAAGCACCGCACTACAGTAGAAGATCTCCGCGCGGCGGAGTTTGACATACAAATCCGCGACTACGAACTCGATCTGGCGCGGGCGGCTTTGCTTCGCACCCGACCCACGGTGGCGGGCGGCATGCAAAACGGCCGGTTCGACATTCGCTCACCGATCTCCGGCTACGTCTTGCGGGTGTTCCAGGAAAGCGAAACTGTAACGATTCCGGGAATGCGGCTGTTAGAGGTCGGCGATCCCGGTGAGCTGGAGATTGAAATTGACGTCCTCTCCAGCGATGCCGTCAAGATTCGTAAAGGGGCAAAGATCTACCTGGAGCATTGGGGCGGTGATGAACCGTTGATCGCCCGCGTAAGACAGGTAGAGCCGGCCGGGTTCACCAAAATCTCGGCCCTGGGAGTGGAGGAACAGCGAGTATGGGTCATTGCCGATTTCGACGATCCACCCGAAAAACGAAAACACCTCGGCGACGCCTACCGTGTCGAAGCCCGGATCGTGGTGTGGGAGAATCCGGACGTTCTGAAAGTTCCCGCCGGGGCTTTATTTCGGCATGCGGATGGGTGGGCCGTTTTCATGGTACGCGACGGTCACGCCAAGGTGCAATCCGTGCAGGTTGGGCACACCAACGGCGTGGAGTCGGAAATCATTAGTGGCCTTTCCGCGGATGACCAGGTCGTCGTGCACGCTGGCGACAAAGTCAAGGATGGAGTGGCGGTGGTCGCTCGCTAAACGCCGACCAAATGGCGAGATACACGTGCCGGCGTTCCACTTCCACGAAATCGAGGCTGCGATACAATCCGATCGCAGGTACATTCCGAACATCGACGGCCAGCGTCAATTCCAATGCTTGGGCATCTCGACAGTCGTTGATAGCCTTCGTCACCATCTCCCGACCAAATCCATTTTGACGCGAATCGGGAACCACGCCGACGTAGGCAAGATCCCAACTTGACTCATGAGCGTGCTTCGTCAGAAGCAGCACGCCAATCGGGGTTTTCTCTGCGAAAACTAACCACCATCGAAGGAGGCCGCCCTTTTTTTGCGCTTTATGCCCCGCGATGACATCGGCGGCGTCACGCACATCATTGAGTTCGGGACAGTCCGCCGTGCGTTCGTAAGTCCGGTCAAGGGTCGCTCGGAACAAGTCCGGGTTGCAGTTGTCGAACGTTTGGTACTCGAGCCGTTCGACCGCACTGGCGGGTTTCGACAGGTAGTGTCGCATGTAGAAAAGGTCGGTCACATGGTGAAATCCGTATCTCGTAAGCGGCTCGGCATGCTTAACATCCTCGGGTGGCAACAGTGCCTGAGCGAATTTGACGCCGCGGTTACGCAACCACCGGATTGAGTGACTTACCAGTTCAGCTTCGACTGCCGCCTGATCGCTATGCTCCAAAACTCGCGGCGGCCAAACGGTGCCGCCGGCGCCGGCCGCGGGCATGGCAACCATCGCGCCGACCAATCGGGCGCGCTGCTCGGCCACGAAGATGCCGTCCGGCTCCAACTCTCGGTTCCGCACCATTTCGACGGCATTTTGCACGCGGACCGACCGATCATGGTCTTGGATGTCCTGGAAGATCAGGTGGAACGTCGAAACCAGTTCCTCGGGCCGTGAGGTGCGAACGGTGATCGGTGCATCTGGAGGCGCAGGCATCTTATTGCGTTTGCTGCCACGCCCGACGTACTTCGGGCAGAGGATACTCGAGAATCGGCAGGCCGAGTGCGGGCAGTTCTTGTAATCGCCGCCAGGCCCTGGTCACACGCTCTTCCTGCTCGGCAGCCCACGCAGCGTCAAGGTTGGCCTTGCCGAACGGGCCCTCGCAAGCCACGGACTCGAAGTCTGCCGTCACGATGAACTGTGCAAGCGCGGGATTACAACGGATATGCCTCTCCGGAGTCACGTGGAGCGTTTTCGGATCGACCTCGCCGAGAATATACCGCAAGTACAAGTCCGAGTCGGTCATTTCTTCGACCTCGTCGCTGCACACATCACAAAGGTAGCCTTGATCACATTTGGCCATGAGTGGAATTCGCTATCGACGGGGTGATTTCCGCGATTACCTGCATGTTACCAGAGTAACTCGCCCACAGAATGTCGACGGGGTGCAAAACAGGGATCTTCGAGCCATGCTTACGCAAATGACGGCCGATTTGCATGATACACCCGACATTCCCCGTGAGAACGGCGTCCGCATCGATTTCGCGGATGTACCTGGCCTTGCGCTCGCCGAGTTGCTCGGCCATTTCAGGCTGCGACACGTTGTAGGTCCCGGCGGCCCCGCAGCAAATCTCGCTTTCCGGCAGGGGACACAACGTGAGTCCCGGAATCATCGACAACAGCTGCCTCGGTTGATGACGAACCTGCTGCGCATGACAAAGATGGCAAGGATCATGATACGCTGCCCGGATCGTTATCGGGTGGGTAGGGTGAACGGGGCCGAGCTCCATGAGAAACTCGCTGATGTCACGCGACTTTGCCGCCAACTTCGCCGCGCTATCGGCGGCAGGCGTATCGCGAAGCAAATGGCCGTAATCCTTGAGCATGGCTCCGCAGCCGGCCGCATTGACAATGATGGCATCCAGCGAAGCTAGGCTGTTTTGATCAAAGACGGCGCAGTTGGCCTGGGCCAGTTCTTTTGCGGGCAGCTCCCGCCCGGAGTGATAGTGGATAGCGCCGCAACAGGTTTGTGCGCGGGGAATCCAAACATCGCATCCATTTCGTTGAAGTACTTCTGCTGTGGCGAGCGTGGTTTCAGGGAATACACCGTCGGACACACACCCTACAAACAAGGCGACACGCGCGCGTCGCTTGCCATGCGCCGGCAACATTTCCGGCAATCGGTCTTGGCCAGATTTCAATCGCGGCAGCATGTCGTGCATCGCACGCAGACCGCGCGGCAGGAGGCTTCTTAGCAGGTTGTCCACGCCGCTTTTCTGCAGCCATCGAATTAGAGTCAGAACCAGCCGGGCTCGCCGTCTAAACGGAAACACCTGAAATAACAACATTCGTTGAAGCGATGAGAGGTTCGATTCGTTGGGCGCCGATTGGTTCAAGAAAGACCGGAACGGCTCAATCAGCTTTCCGTATTGCACGCCTGACGGGCACGCCGATTCGCAAGCCCGGCAGTCGAGGCATAAATCGAGATGTCGGCGAAGCGTCGCGTCGACCTTGGCTCGGCCGTCGGCGACCGCCCGCATGAGGTAAATTCGACCACGCGGGCTGTCCATTTCGGTGCCCAGCTCCAAATAGGTTGGACACGCTGACAGGCACAAACCGCAGTGCACGCAATCCAGGAGCAGTTCGTAGTCGATCCCCGTTCGCGCCTTTTCGGGGACGACAGGCAACGAGACAGGCTTGGCGTATCCGCTTGCGGCCATCGTTTGTCCCACGTCAGATCCCACCCACGAATCGGCCGGGATTGAAGACGTTGTGTGGATCGAGTGCTTGTTTGACTTTCCGCATTAGCCACTCTTCACTACGGGGTTTACCCCAGACGAGAAGCGACGCTTTCCATGCCGCCGGGCAATGTCGGACCACGACGTTGCCGTGCAGTCCACTCCATTCCAGAAGTTGGCGTTGTGAATTCGCCGCAGTTTCGACAGTTACACCCTCGCCAAAGAGAACGCTGGCGATGCCGTTGCCGGCGTGGGCATGTACCGCAGTAACGCACGGCAACTTGGCCGCATTCGAACAAAATGCCGCCACATCGCGGGCATGGATGTTTGCCTTGAGCACAAGCGTATCCGTAGTCTGCTGAACGTTATCGACCAATGCGGTCCAGATCGAATCCGCGGAGGCCCCGAAAAGGGTATGAACTTCAGACGGTAATTCTCGGGTGAGTTGTTCGACCTGCCATGTCACTGCCGGTCCGCTGCCTTCAAATCCAACAGCCACGATCCACGGTGCATCTTTGAGATCAAAATCCGGCGCCACGACGCGCCTAGCACATTCGCGACTCAAGACATCAATGCAAACTGGGCGCGTCGAAGATCGACGGACGATGTCCAAAATCTCCGCCAGTGAGTCTTCATTACAACCCACGTTCGCGGCGGCGCGTTCTTGCGGAAGCGGTCGCACCTTTAACGTCACCTGAGAAATGATTCCAAGCGTGCCCAGGGCGCCGATGTGAAGTTTACCAAGGTCGTAACCCGCGACGTTCTTTACAACACGCCCGCCGGCTTTCGTCTCGACTCCCTCTCCGTTGACGACGGTGATGCCGATGACGTAATCGCGAAGCGTGCCGAAGCCATAGCGGCGTGGGCCACTGGCATTCACTGCCAACGCTCCGCCCAGCGTGGCCCTATCCGCTTTTGGGACGTCGATCGGCAATCGTTGGTTTTCCACGGCGAGAACTTCCTGCAAACGCGAAACGGCAACCCCGGCCTGGATAGTGATAGTCATGTCCCGCGCAGGATAGTCGATTTCCGCATCCAGGCCTCTCAAGTCGATGGCGACGCCAGAACGAGTCGGTGTCAATCCGAAATCGAGCGTCGTGCCTCCGCCGACGGGATAAACCGCCAATCCGCTCGAAGCTGCATCACGCACAAGTTGGCCTATGTCGGCAACAGAAGCGGGACGATGCACCGGCACCGGCCCATAACTGTCGATCAGGCAAGACGTCGCGGCACGCATAGGAGTAGGTGCATTCTACAGCGCCGCGCGTCGCCCCGGTTTACTAGGTTCGATGCAGGCGCCGGCCGTTGGCAGCATCTTCTGCGGGCTGCACAGGCCCGTTGGATTGAACGCTTCACGAAGGCGGACCATGGCCGATAGATCGGCCGGGCTGAACATCTTGGGCATGAAGTTGATTTTCTCTACGCCGATGCCGTGTTCCCCGGTGACGCTGCCGCCGCAGGCGAGGCATTCGTCCAGAATCTCAACTCCGGCGTCCAAGACCCGCCGCACCTGATCCGGATCGCGTTCGTCAAAGAGCTCGATCGGATGGATGTTGCCGTCGCCGGCATGAAATACGTTGGCGATACGAATCCGGTGCTTTTCGGCAATTCTCTGAATGGCCCGGAGGATGTGCGGCAGTTTGGTACGTGGCACCACGCCGTCCTGGGTGCAATAACTCGGCGCCAATCTGCCCATGGCGCCGAACGCTTGTTTTCGACATTTCCAAAGTAAAGTCCGCTCGGCCTCGTTCGCGGCTTGCCGAACTTCCCGAGCACCGTGATGGCGAGCGATCCCGGCGATACGTTCCGCGTCGGCATCCAGCCCCGCGTCAAGTCCGTCGACTTCTATGATCAACACGGCCCCCGCATCGAGAGGAAATCCGAAACGGAAAGCCGCCTCGACGGCCTCCAGAATGAGCCGATCCAACATTTCTAACGCGGCCGGGATAATGCCGGCGGCGATGATGCCGCTAATCGTGTTGGTTGCATCATCGACGGTTTCGAAGATGGCGAGCAGCGTGCGATGGGCCTCCGGATTGCGTGTGATTCGAACCCAGATCTTGGTGACGATTCCGAACGTGCCTTCAGACCCCACAATGACGCCGGTGAGGTCGTAGCCGGGATTGTCCTCACATGGGCCGCCGGTTTGCACTACTTGCCCGTCCGGCAAAACCAGTTCCATCCCAAGCACATGATTGACCGTCACGCCGTATTTCAAGGTGTGCGGCCCGCCTGAATTGGTAGCGACGTTGCCGCCGATGGTGCATGCTCCTTGGCTGGATGGATCCGGTGCGAAGTGAAACCCTTCCGGTTTCAGATGATTGGTGAGCCAAAGGTTGACCACGCCTGGTTCGACGACGGCGTATCGGTCCCCGATGTGGACCTCGAGGATGCGTTTCATGCGCGTGAGCGCGATAACCACTCCGCCGCCGACCGGCAGGCAACCCCCCGCAAGACTCGTTCCCGAACCACGGGGCAAGAAAGGCACGCCGGCTTCATTGCATGCACGAACGATGCCGACAACCTGTTCCGTTGAATGGGGAAAGACGACGACATCAGGCCGGTTCTTCTCGATCGTGAATCCGTCGCACTCGTAGACAAGAAGCTCGCTTGGCGAAGTGAGAACCGCGTCAGCGCCGACGATGAAACGGAGTCGATCAATCAGCATTTGCGACGCCTTTCCACCCCGGCGTGCTAGTTCGTGCAGGCCTGCGCCCAGGAAGTGACAACGGGGAGGATCAAGTCCCGACGAGCACAACGTTCCAGGGTAGCATCGTAAAGATACCACACCGCGAAATCGACGCGGTGCACGCCAAAAATATCCGGGAACCGCTTTTGTAGGTTCAGTTGCGTGGCATGCAAGTAGACGCCGAGGTTCGTCACCATGGGAATGCCCTTGGCGCCGAGCGGGTCGCTCGGAGATCGTTGGATGGCCCAATTCAGCACACTCTGTTGCATCGGCTTGACAAAGGCATCGTCGAGATCGTATTCACGTTGCGCGTGAATCAAATACCACTGGATGAACGCGATCCGCATCGGTCCTTCCATTCCCGGAAATACCTGCTGGAGATCAACCCGCTTGCCGTAGATCCACGCGGCAAGGTTGGTGATGGGCGGTTCGTGTTTCGCGTACTTTTCCGATGGCCCGTTTAGCCAATTGAAGAACAAAGTCTGTGTTGCGCTTTCGAACGGCTGCGCCGGGTCGCCGGGCGAAGACTCAAAAACCTGCACCATTACGGGACTAACCCGCACGCCGTTTTCAAATGATATGTTGTTCATGAATCCAGATTCATGCGGCCGGGGCGTGCATTTGGTATCCCAATGCGGCGAACTGAGCGGGATAGGGCGCCATCTCGGTCAGCATTCGGATAACTTCCGGAGGCAGTGATTCACGCCAGCCGCCGCTCCCGCCTTTGCGGAAGAACTTACGCTCTTCGTCGGTCGCCTTTTTTCGCATCGAGTCGAGGCTGCATTTCTCGACCGCGCGGCTGACGGCTGCCGCAGGGATCTCGCGAATCTTTTTCGTTAGCTCTGTCAGCCCCGGAATCTGGTTTCGCCACAGGTCTTCATAGCGCACCACGTGGGACAGACCGGTGTGCATCCAACTGATCGATTGGGCCAGAAGCAGAAAGTACCCGCTTTCGACGTAGGCCAGCACGTTCGGTCCAATCTTGCCGTTGTCTTTGTCCAGCGCCTCGCGCAAGGGTTTCTCTTCGCCGAAATTGGACGAGTAGTGATACAGCGAAACAAACACGTCGGCCGGGTGACGTATCGTGGTCACCAGGACGACGTCGTTCTTCTTGACCCACTTCAGCAGATTGGATTCCGGGTAGTAGTGTTGCGTGACGATCCACCGAGGCCCAAAGGCATCGAACACGGACTCGCTGAAAGACTCAATCACATCGTCTCGAATGGGCAAATCGTAGGCGCTGCCGAGCAGGTTTTTGACCCAGGTATTGCCTGTTTTGGGGGTGCTGACGATCAGAATCTTCATGGATTGGCCGAACCCTGTTCCGCACTCTCACGAGACAAATTCAGTGCAATTATTGTATGGGTTCAGCGCGAATGAACCCCCGCGAATCGCGGGGGTTAAAGTACGCCGGCGAGCGTTCGTCACCTACTTTCGAATACCCTGCGGCTTGTAGTGATAAACCTCCGGCGTGTCCGTATTGGCGTTTGCCTTCGGCTCGCCCAGCACGGCGGCAGTCGGATTGGTTCCAATCGCCGCGGGTTGCGAATGGCTCACGCCTTGCAATGGCGGCGCCGTGGTTTCCTTCGGGAGCGGAAGCTGCTGCGGCGCGGGCATCGGTGGAAGCGATTGTTTCCCTTGCTGCAGTGAAGGAATCGACGGCGCGACATACTCGGGCATCGGCAACGCGCCCATCAGCGTATGTCCGTTGTAACTACCCGTCGGCGGACAGATCGGGTTGGCTCGTTCTTTCAGCACGACGGCCTTCGAGCGCTCGTGTTCGTGGTCCACTGCACGGACTTGTGCACAATGCGGCAGCAAGCCCTCGGCAATGACGACGTTGTCGTGCTGCATGATCGAGCCCTTGGCGAACTCAAAGGTGATGAGCGAATTATTGTACTGCACGATGGCGTTGAACTCGTCACGGAGCGCGTCGGCCCAGACACGCTGTGCTTCCAGCAAGAAGTCAAGCGTACCCCGGCCGTTCAAGAATTCCTTGAAACGCGCATCCAGTTGCATGGCGGCCGCTTCACGCTGAGCGCGCTGGGCGCCGACCACTTGGTAATACCGCACAATGTTCGCGTATTGCAGTGCAAGAAACTGTTCGGCTCGCTTTTCTTGATCCTGGAGGACGCCCCAGCTTCGCGCCAGGTTGAGCTTGGCAGCCCGCACCGCGGCGTGGGCGTCGCGGAAACCAAGTGGAACTTCCATCCGCAAGCCGATGTTCCAGTCCGCGAAGTTGCCTGACGCCAGACTGGCTAGTGCGTTATCGGGGTTGTTACGTCCGCCGTCCAATTCGAGCCCGATGCCGTTGATGCCGTAGTTCGTGGTCAAGCGCAGGTCGGGCAGCAGCAGGTTCTTTTGATTGATCAAGTCGAGCTGGCGGAACTTGACATCGTCACGCGCAATGATGAGCTCGGGCCGAAGGGCCAGGGCTTCTTGCAGCGCCGTGTGCCAGTCGGGCTGATACGGTGTCAAAGTCGGCGTATCGATCGGAATGATCTGCGTGCCGTCTTCCACCGGCAGCCAGGTCAGCAGCCGCAAGGCGCGTTCGTTTTCGAGCACCTGAGCCAGCGCTTCAATGCGCTGGGCACGGAATGATTCGTACTGGCCACGAGTTTGCGCCAGATCCTGGATCGGAATTCGCCCGGCTTCGTAACGTTCCTTGTTGATCTTCCATGCTTCGAACGATTGCCTCAACGCCTGTTCACGGCTGTACAGATTCCAGTACGAGCCGTACAGGTTCCAATAGGCCACCTCAACGTTGACCAACAAGATGTGCACATTGCGTTCGAATTCGGCGCGCTGCTGGTCGAATCGGAGACGTGCGATCAAGATACCCTCGACGCGGCCGCCGGTCTGAAAGGGATTAACTGTGCTGCCGGGGTGCGTAGCTCGAAGCTGGTTGATCTCTACGCCGAAGCCCTGCAACAACGGTTGTTCGAAGGCAAACTGCAGCCGTGGTCGATAGACGGGATTGACGATGTCTTGGGGCGGCTCGCTTAAGAATGTATGTTGCATTTGCAGCGAGACACTGCTCACACCACCGGTCGGCAACGGCTTGACGATGCTGGATAGGAACTGTGCATTGGTCCCGTTCTGGAAGCTCTGCACGAAGTTACCACCGACGGGCAGATCGGTCGTCTGCCAGGTCATGTTGGTATTCCAGCGTGCGTCGAACTTGGACAGCGATGCCTCGATGTCGGTTCCGACGATGGCCGGATCCAACGCCAGAACGCGAACGTTGGTTTCCGATGTGAACACGTTTCGTCCGGCGAAGGTTGCGAGGTTAAGGTTCGAAGTACCGTTTAGTGTGGGGCTGCCGATGGAGCCACGTTCGAGCGCCATGGCCTTTGCCTCGGCCAACGATAAGTGACGCGGTGTTCGTTCCGGGTCGAGCACAGTGGCGGGCGTCGGAGTGTTGCTGCCGTTGGGGATGATGGTTGCGAAGGGATCTTCACCGAGGCAGGGCGGCATCAGCTTGGAGTAATGTTCGAAGTCGCACTCGGTGAGATACAGCCGTTGCTTGCAGCCAATTGTTGCGGCCACTGCGACTGCCAGGCCTGCCACTACTGTTTTCCAGCGCATCGTGTGTCCCCTGAAATCCCACGCCCGCGCGCGGCCGCGCGGAATCGGAATGGCTTTCAGCTTTATCGGCTGTTCGGGATTTGCGGTTCAGGAAACTTGTGCGGGATTTGCGCTTAATGCCGGCGCGGAATGCGACGACTACAAACGTTGGAACCTAGGAGAAATGCTCACATAGGGCAACCCAAGCAGACGCTTTATCCCCGCCCATTCGCCGACATCATTCCCTTCGACTCGATGCCCGATGTATTGCAAAACGTAGCCCAGAACGAAGGCGCCGACTCCCCAGTACCAGTCGGTGTAGAACAAGAGCACGACACCTAAAACGGCCAGCGGGATGCCGATCATGTGAATCCAGAAATTGAACGGATCCTGATGGCGAAGACGCCAATTGCGTAAGATGCGGCGAAGAGGTCGACGAGATGGACTTGGCGGGATCGGGGTTGGGGATGCTGAGTTCATGGGGGTAGTCTACCGGAGTGGGGTATACACAACAATCCGAGCACGGCCCGGGTGACTCATGCGAAGATCGCCTCCGAGGATTGCCAATGGCTGGGAGTGGCCAGGTGGCCAGGAACGGCCATCGTGACGGTAAGCCAGTGGTTGATAAACACTTGCGACGTTGCGAGTACGTGGCCAAGTTCCTGGCCACTGGCCACGGACTTTTTCAGATAAGGCAATGCCGTAAATCACGATGAACTGAGCAGTACGGCGTTGCGTGGTATCCAGCCAACCACGCCGTCCGCCATTTCGATTTGGATCCAACGGTCTCCTACGAAGAGCAACCGCGCTTCCGCGCCGCGATTCAATTTGCGGTCAGCACGAACCGGATAAAGCTCCCCATCACCGGTACGAAGTTGGATGTCGTCGGTCGTTGCTACGGTGAAGGGAATTCGGTCATCGAGGCGTTGTCGGCGATCGGCCATCATGAAGCCCGTTGCTGAAGCGGCCGCACACACCGCAAGCGCGGCCGCCACGCGGTAATGCCACGCCCGTCGACGCAGCCAACCCGCGACTATTAGCACAATGGCGGCAACCAATCCGGCGATTGTGACCAACCGCAAGATCGGCACCACGGTGTTCCGGTTTCTTTCATGAGTCGGCGGCGGTATTACTTGGCTCCGCACGTAATCCAAATTCGCTCGTGTTTCCCGATCCGAACTTTCGACCTGTAGTGCTTGTCGATAGGCGAGAATTGCGTTTGGCAAGTCCCCTGCTAGCAGATATGCGTTCCCTAAGTTTCGGAGGAGTGCCACGCTGCGATAACCACGCTGGCGCAATGCAGCATAGTCGGCGGCCGCGGAGGCAAAGTGCGTGCGTGCCTTGGTGGGATTGCTTTCGTCCGCCGAGCCGGTGCGGAAAGCCGATTCTGCCCGACTCAAAAGGCTCTCAGCCGTCGGATCCCTAGCCAACGGTAGATCACCCTGCCGCAGAACGTCCACCCCTTCGCTCAACCTATGAATCGATTCCGGAAACGATTGCACCGTGACGCCGGCGACGTCGCCGGATTCCACTGCCCTGCGTGGGTGAACCTTAAGTGGAATGGGATCGGAGTAGCGGGTTTGGTAACCCTTCTCCGGCGGAACGATCCCAGGCCGGTAGTAATCGAATCGTAGGGCCGGTATCTCGGTAACACTCGCATCCACCGGCCTAAGCTCATAGTTGAATTCCCAAGTGCTGCGATTCGTCGGCAAACCGCTTGCCTCGGTAGAGGTCATCAATTTCGAGATCACGAAGTGCCGGGTGAATTCACGTAGTTTTTCAAGTTCTGGCTCCGATGGAGCGCCTTTCGCGTCCCCAAGGCAAGTGACGCTGACTTTGAACCAAATCGACTCCCCGGCCGGTAGCTCGGTCGGACTCGCCGATGTCGAAAAGTACCTGAAATCACCGATGGCACCGCTAAATCCCGACGGCCTGCCGGCGACTGGTGGGTCGTCGGCAACGGGAATCTGGCAGGCACAGCAACAGAGTACGATGATCCACATGGATAAGTCGCGCCTACCAATCGGGTACATTCGCCGGAGCCAGCCGAGCATGTCGGCGACGGTGTTCCGCACGTTCCTGTTGCACTCGCGCCGCAATTTGCTCTAGATAGGCGGCCGTTTCCGCTGCTGACAAAGACACGATGTCATCGGTATCGGGAAGTACGGGAAGATTGCCGGCGCCGGGCGAAGGCCGACGCTCGGTTGAGTTGGCATTGCCGTTTTGCTCGCCGATCGGCGCCACGTCGGCACGAGAATCTCTTCCTGTGGATGGGGCGGTATTCGGTTCGGCCTTCGAATCGGTGCCGTTACGCGGTTGGGGTTCCGCATCGCCCGCTTGATTCTTCGATGCTCGCTGCTTCGCTTTGGCCAGCAACTCTCTGGCCAGTTGCAGATTGTGCGAAACATCCTCATGCGGGATTTGGTGTTTCGCTGCTCGTTGCAACGCCTGTTCGTAAAGCGCGATCGCGTTCTCGATTCGCATCACATCGCGTTCGGCGGCTTGTTGCAGGATTGCATTCCCCGCGTTGTAAAGCGCTGCGACGGCGCGACTCGCGGGCGCCGATTCGACGCAACGTAGATAGCGAAGTTCCGCGTCGCGGTAACGGCCCAAGCGATAAAGCGTTGCGGCTTTGTTGAACGACACCAGGCCCGGATCGGTGATTCGCACTTCGGCGGTGGTGAAGTGATGCAGCGCGGCCTCAAAGTCGCCGCGCTCAAATGCGTCGTTTCCAAGCTGTACCGAGCGCAGCGCATCATCGGCCGGTGAAGCACTTAGTGTCAGCAACACCGCGATAAACAAAGCAAACTCCGCACGGTGCGAAACACGGCCGTTTGATCCGGTTGCGGCGACCGGATGGGGCCCCCGCACATCGCTCATTCCTATGCCCAGAGCGGCGCAGAGGAGCGCGGCCGCGAACGCCCACTCATACTGCGGCCGCGGCGCCGGCAACACGTCTTCCGTATGTTCTCGAGAAGGACGTGGTTCGATGGTGGTGCGAAAAATCTCGCCGAGTGCCACCGGCGCCGTTCGACCAGGAATGTACGATCCGCCAGTTTGACGCGCGATCTCTTCAAGCGGATGCTCGTCTAGCCGGGAATGAACCGGCTTGCCCTCGTACCACAATTCAATTTGATCGCCGGCCGGAATCGGCGACACCTTATCGGGGTTGCCGATGCCGACGGTATCCACACGAATTCCGCGTGATTTCGCGGCGATTATCCCGTTGCGCCACTCCGCATCGCCGGCCGGGTCATCGCCGTCTGAGATCAGCAACACATCTTGGTGCCCTGGAGATTGGGATTCTAGAAGTTCGACGGCTAGACGCAGTGCAGCGCCGATTCTGGTGCCCGATGCGGGGGCGTCAGAAGCACCGTCAATGCCGATTTCAAGTAACGGATCGTCCGGGTGCGCTGTCAGAAGCGACTCACGAAAATGGTCGTAATCGTGGGTTAATGGACACATCACCTGGGGCCGCCCTGCAAAGACAACGAGTGCGAGCCGGTGACCGCCTCGTCGCTGCACATGATCCAACATGTTCAGCACGGCGTCTTTCGCCTGGCCGAGCCGATCGGGCGAGGGCAACTTCCAAGTACATCTTGTGCAAGCATACTGCGGCTGAGGTCTAACACTACGACAACGTCGCGGCCGGCGGCAGTTGCGGGGTTATCCACTTGTCCCCACTGTGGACCGGCGATACCGATGATGAGGAAACCAATGGCGGCGAAGTGCAGGAGGCCGCGCAACCTCCGCCGCCGCCTACTTGCCGGCGACAGCGCGTCGCTAGCCAGACGAGGTCCCCATTGGGCTACAGCGCGGCGCCGCCACCGATGTGCGAGGGCAGCCAACACGGCCAGAATGGGAATTAGGCCGAATAGCCAGATAGCCCAAGGTTGCGCTAGCAGGTGCGCCAACGGCGTCATGTTCCTTTCGTCAGGGCGCTCGTCGCCAAAAGGTCGAATCGAGCGCGAACACCAGCACCAAAGCCGTTAGTGCCGCTAGGCCGATCCACGGGTACAACTCAAAAAAGCGTTGATAGACGAAGCTGTCGATGCGGTTTCTTTCCAATCGGTCAATTTCGCTGCAGGCGGTGACGAGACCTTCGGTGTCCCGCGCCTGGAAGTACCGGGCACCCGTTGCCTGTGCCACAGCCTTGAGCGTCTTTTCCCCCTCGCTCCGATTCTCCGCCGTGCGCTCGGTGGAGCTGCCTTCGCCGCCGACATCAATCGTGTAAACACGCACGCCCAAATTGGCAGCAAGTTGAGCCGCTTGTCTCGCGGTCAATGCCGGCGCCGTTGCGTTGTGTTCGCCGTCGCTGATGAGCATGAGGACTTTCCGAACCGTGTTCGTCGCCTCCAACCGATGCAAGCCCCACGCGAGCGCGTCGCCGATGTTCGTGTGAGCCTCGTTCGGTAATGTACGCGGTTTGAGAAACGGGTTCTTGTCGTCGTCCAATGCACGAAGTAAGACGGCGTGACTCAGCGTCAGCGGGCAAAATGTCTCCGGCCACGTCGCGAAGGTCACCAGTCCCATGAGATCATTCGGTCGACCCTCCAGGCGCTCACCGCTGGAGGCGGTTCCTCCGGCCACGAACAGTCGGAGCACATTTTTGGCGGCGTCGAGCCGAGTTACTCGTGTTCCATCCCAGTCATAATCGGCTTCAGCCATACTGCCGCTTACATCCAGAACCAACTGAATCGCGATGCCCTGCGTTGGAATTCGGGATCGCGGATCGGGCCAACGCGGCCCGGCCAAAGCGGTGATGATCAGCAGCAACCCGGCCGCTCGCAATGTCGCCCCGCCCCACTTGACCCAACCGGCCCGTCCAGACGGCAGGCCCGCAAACGGCACTGCATCGGGAAACCGAATCGCCGCACGTGGCCGCTCCAGCCAGCGCCACACTAGAAATGGGACGCCCAACCACAACAAAAGTAACCACGGACGTGCAAACTCGATCATGTGTATCGCGCGCTATATCATCCGAAAACTCACAAGCTGCGGCTTGTAGGCCTATTCATGATAACTTAATCTGCGGTGACGATTTGAACGCCGTCAGGGGTAATTGCCAATGTGTGTTCGACGTGCGCGCTCGGCATGCCGTCGCGTGTTACGACCGTCCATTGATCGCGGAGCGTATCAACTTCCGATCGACCCATGTTGACCATGGGCTCGACGGCGAGGACGAGGCCTTCTTCCAAGCGAAAATCGTGTTTCTTGACGTCACGATTCACGAAATTCGGGACTTGCGGGTTTTCGTGCATGATTCGACCGATGCCGTGGCCCACATAATGCTCGACGACGCTGAAACCGGCGGCCTTCGCGTGTTGTTCCATTCGGGACGCAACTTCGGTCCACCAGCGCCGGCGGCCCATTTCCTCAATGGCAATCGCCAGGACTTCATTGGCGACCTTGATCAAGCGCTTGCACTCCGGCCGGATCTCACCTACCGGAATCGTAACGGCCGCGTCCGCACACCAGCCGTTGAGCTTGCATGCGGTGTCGACCTTGAGCAAGTCGCCCGGCTTGAGCGTGCGTTGCGACGGAATCCCGTGAACGACCTGCTCGTTAACCGACAGGCATGTGGATGCCGGGAAAGGCACGCGGCCCGGGTATCCTTTGAAAAGCGGAGTTGCACCGTATCGGGAGAAGAGCGAATCCACCGCGCGATCGATGTCGATCAAGTGTGCGCCGGGTTGCGCCATTTCACGGCAAAGACGCAAAGCCTCGGAGACGATTTTGCCGGCTTCACGCATGAGGCCGATTTCACGCTGCGATTTCAGCTCGGCCGCCTGCCTTAGGAATTTTCTTAGCACTTCGGGGATGCCTTTGGGATTGCGCCGACGATTTGTCGGTAGATTGCTTCGATATCGCCGGCGCCCGCGGTTTCGCGCACCAGTCCTTGGTCGCGATAATACGGAATAATCTCCGCGGTACTCTGGCGGTACACTTGCAGGCGGCGGCGAATCGTATCTTCCTTATCATCTTCCCGTTGCACGAGCGCCGTGCCGCATTCATCGCACTTCCCGGATTCACGCGGCGGTTTGCTGGTGAGGTGGTATGTGGCCTTACAATTCGGGCAGGTCCAGCGGCCGCTCAGCCGACGCACGATCTCTTCGTCGTCGACGGTAAGCACAACGACAGCGTCGAGGTTCAGAAATTGTTGGCGGAGCACCTGATCGAACGAAGCGGCCTGAGCCAACGTGCGCGGATAGCCGTCGAGAAGGAAGTCCTCTGGTCGATCATCGCGCCGAAATCGATCGGCCACCATCTCGTTAACAAGATCATCCGGCACGAGCCTGCCGGTGACGACGAATGGCTCGGCGCGTTTGCCTGCATGGGTCTTAAGGCGAACAGCTTCGCGGAGAATATCGCCGGTGCCGATATACGCCAGAGCGAGGCGTTCGCACAAGAGCTTGGCCTGCGTTCCTTTGCCGCTGCCTGGCGGGCCGATCAGAAGTAGTCGCATGTTGCTATTTTGGGAATTGCGGCGAGCTGCTGCAAGGGCCTTCGCTTGCGGCTTGGCGCCGGTGGCTCCAAGCCGCAAGCGGCATTGCTAATCCTCGGTCAATCCCGGGTAGTTTCGCATGACGAGGTGACTGTTAATCTTCTGCACGAGATCGAGTGCGACGCTGATAACAATGAGCAGTCCCGTGCCGCCGTAGAAGCTGGCCACGCGATAATCTACGTCCATTCCGTTGGTAATGATGCTCGGAATAATCGCTACGACGGCTAGAAACGCCGCGCCGAGGTACGTGATGCGCATGATCACGCGTTCCAGATAGTCTGCGGTTCGTTTTCCGGGACGGTAACCGGGAATGAAGCTGCCGTAGTCCTTCAGGTTGTTGGCCATGTCCTTGGGATTGAACGTGATGGCCGTCCAGAAGTAACAAAAGAAGTAGATCAAAACGATGTAGAAGACGTTGTAAATGTATCCCTGACGCTCGAAGGCATTCTTGAGGAAGCTCGCCCAGCCCCAATCGGTCTGTTGCTCGAGAAATCCGAACAAGAAGAACGGAACCATGAGCAGACTGCTGGCGAAGATCACGGGCATGACACCGGCTTGATTCACCTTGAGCGGCAGGAATTGGCGTGTGCCGCCGAAGACGCGTCGGCCGCGGACGTGCTTGGCCGATTGCGTCGGAATCCTTCTCTGACCCTTGGTGATGGCCACGACGCCGACGACCACGGCAACGAACAAGAACACCAGGACGATTAGTTTTTCGAAGCTGACATCGTGCCCTGAACCGCCACCTAAGGTAAGGATCGATGTCTTCAACGCACCGGTCGTCGGGTCGAAGAGCAAAGTCTGGGTCGCTTCCGGAATGCGAGTAATGATCCCGGCCATGATGATTAGACTGATGCCGTTTCCGATGCCGTATTCGTCGATCTGCTCGCCGAGCCACATGAGAAACAGGGTGCCGGCGGTCATCATCAGCACGCCGGTGAAGATGTAGCCCCAGCCTTCATACCCCGAAGCAGCCCAGCCGGCGCCGTTCGGCGGCGGCCTCATGATGTGTTGCATCCACATGAATGCTTGGAAAAGGCAGATTGGCACGGTCGCGTACCGAGTGTATTCGTTGATCTTCTTTCTGCCGCTCTCGCCTTCCTTCTGAAGCTTTTCCAACGGCGGATAGACGCTGGCTAATAGCTGGAAGATGATGGATGCCGAGATATACGGCATGATGCCGAGCCCAAATATCGTGCTCTGACTGAAGCTTCCACCGCTGAACATGGCGACGAAGCCGAGCGCCTGGCCCAGCGCGCCCGACTGCATTGAGCTCCAGCCTTTGAGCATTTGCTGCTGATCGATCATCGGCAGCGGCACGTGATAGCCGATCCGGTAAATGATCAGGAACAGTAAAGTGATCCCGATTTTTTGAGCAAGTTCCGGGATCCGAAAGATCGTGATCAGTTTGTTCATGAATGCCCCCGACAGCGCTGGTTAGCCGCGAGCACAAGCGAGCGCGTTTTGGCCGCAGATAGGATAACAAAGCGAGGGGTAAAAGCGGAACCGCACTTTGCGGACTACCCTTCCTTGGGCGCTCGCGGCTTCATTTTGTTTCGAACCGGCTTTTGGCGCGGCGGCAGTACTTCGGCCGTACCACCCTTGGCGGTAATCTTCTCCGTCGCCGACTTGGAGAAGTGGTGCGCCCTTACCGTGAGTTTTTTGGAGAGTTCGCCGTTGCCCAGGATGCGGACGATTTCCGCCGATCCATTCGCCAAGCCGGCCTTCCGTAGTGACTCGCGGTCAACCGTGGCGCCGTCCTCGAATGCGTCGTTGAGGTCGCCTACGTTCACGACAAGGCACTCCCTCGCCCAAGTTGCCGTGCTGAACCCGCGTTTGGGGATCCGACGGAACAACGGCATCTGACCGCCTTCGAATATCGACGGCGGCTTGTGGGCACCGGCGCTCGCCCATTGACCTTTAGCGCCGCGTGTCGACGTCTTTCCGTGGCCGCTGCCGATGCCGCGGCCGACCCGCTTTTTGCGACGAAGCTTGTTGACGCCATGGTGGATGGTGGAAAGGTCCATTACACTTTCACTCCTCGCAGGGTCGCGACTTCTTCGCGCGTTCGCAGTTGCAGCAGCCCTTCAATGGTGGCTTTGACGACGTTGAGTGTGTTCGTGCTGCCGTGCGTCTTCGTTAAAATGTTACGTACGCCGCATGCCTCCAAAACGTCGCGAACTCCCGGCCCCGCCTTCACACCCGTGCCGGGACCGGCCGGTACCAGGACGACACGGCTGCCTCCGAAACGGCCTACGACACGATGCGGTATTGTCTCTCCCTTTAATTGGATCTTCCGTTGCCGTTTCATGTTCTCTTGGGCATCCTTGGTGGCCTTCTCGACGGCCGGCGGCACTTCGTTGGCCTTGCCGTAGCCCCACGCCACGCGACCACGACGATCTCCGACGACGACCATGGCGTTGAAGCTGAAGCGCCGGCCGCCTTTTACCACGGCGGCGCAACGGCGAATCTTGACGACGCGTTCTTCAATACCGTCCTGTCGAACTTCCCGGTCTCGTGGCATGCCCTTGTCCTGCCGTGGTTCGGCTCTTTCAAGTATTTACTGGGTCAGAACTGAAGCCCGCCTTCGCGTGCACCGTCGGCGAGCGCTTTGATTCGGCCGTGATACCGATAATGACCGCGGTCGAAAGCTGCCTTGGTGACTCCTTTGCTCATGGCCGTCTCTGCCAGCTTTTTGCCGACCGCGGTTGCGGCCTTTGTGTTCCCGCCGTACGGCGAGCCCTTTGCCACGCTGCCGGCGGCGGCCACCGTAACACCGCTGAGATCGTCGATTAGTTGCGCATATATGTGCTTGGAACTCCGAAACACCGTCAATCGTGGACGTTCCGCCGTACCGACAATGCCGCGGCGCACATGGCGCCTTCGCCGTAGCCGCCTTCGATTTTTGGTTCGTTGTTGATCCATGTCACATCAAGTGGTTTGGGGTCGGAATCATCCGCCGCTGGTGAAGGACTTGCCTTCCTTTCGCTTGACTTGTTCCTTTTCGTAACGGATCCCTTTACCCTTATATGGTTCGGGGGGACGAACGCTGCGCACCTCGGCCGCGAACTGCCCGACTTTCTGTTTATCCGCCCCACGTATCACGATGGTGGTGGCATCCGGAAGCTGCACTTCGACGCCGTCGGGCGGCGTCATTTCCACGGAATTGGCGTAGCCGACGGTGAGCACGACGGCTTTCTTGTCCATGCGCGCCTGGTAACCAATGCCCTCGATTTTCAGGCGTTTCTCAAAGCCCTTGGTCACGCCTTCCACCATATTGGCAATCAGACTTCGGGTTAGTCCATGGAGCGCGCGGTTCGTTCGATCGTCATCGGGCCGGTTGACGCGGACGAGTTTCTCGCCATCGTCGTGCTGGATGGTCATGTTCCGGTGAAACACTAACTCCAGCTTTCCTTTAGGCCCTTCGACGCGCACTTTCCCGTCGCCGACCTGCACCTTTACGCCGGCTGGATAGACGACAGGTTGTCTCCCGATGCGCGACATGCTTTCGTTCCCTCCTACCAAACCGTGCACAGCAACTCACCGCCGACACCACTAGCGCGTGCCTGGCGGTCACTCATTACCCCGCGACTTGTGGTGAGGATGGCAACGCCTAATCCGTCCAACACCGGACGAAGTTGCGGATGCCGCCGATAGAGCCTGCGACCAGGCCGGCTCGCGCGATCAATGCGGCGGATAACGCGCTCCCCCTCCGGACCGTACTTCAAGTAAACTCTCAATATGGACTTCGGCTCATTCACATCACCCGTCGTCTCGAACGCCGACTCGCCTTGTTCGGGCTTCGACATCTTGCCGATGTGGTAATCGATGATGAAGCCTTCGTCCTTGAGAACTTGAGCGATGTTGACTTTGAGCCTCGTGGCGGGCATATCAACCGCCGGCCGTTCGATGCGGTTCGCATTGCGGATGCGGGTGAGCATGTCGGAAATAGGGTCGGTCATCATGGCTACCAGCTCGCCTTCTTTACGCCGGGAATGAGTCCATTGGACGCCATATTCCGAAAACAAATACGGCAGATGCCGAACTTGCGATACACCGCGCGGGGCCGCCCGCACAAACGACAGCGCATCCGAATGCGTATTTGGTCGCGTGGCCGAAGCTTCGACTTCTCGGGATTGCGTTTGTGCGCTTCGACCTGCTTCATTTGCTTCTTGTAGCGGACGGCTTTCGCTTCGGTTGACATAGATGACTCTCGTTACCGCTTATGCATCTCGGAACGGCATTCCAAAGGCTCGCAGTAACTCGCGGGCCTCATCGTCATTGCTGGTACTCGTCACAAAGGTGACGTCCATACCTTGGGAAAACGTTACCTTGTCCGGGTCAATTTCGGGGAACACCGCTTGTTCACTCAGCCCCAGGCTATAGTTTCCCTGCCCGTCAAAGCTCTTCGGATTCACGCCGCGAAAGTCGCGAATACGCGGCAAGGCGATACTGATCAGGCGGTCGAGGAATTCATACATTCGCTGGCCCCGCAGCGTCACTCGACAGCCAATTTCGTTGCCTTCGCGCAGGCGAAAGCCGCTGACCGCTTTTTTCGCCTTGGTGATCTGCGGGCGCTGCCCGGTAATCTGACCGAGTTGCTCGGCCGACTGCTCCATCCGATTCTTGTCCTGGAGCGCCTTGCCGACTCCCATGTTCACAACGATCTTTTGCAGGCGCGGCAGACTTAGCCGATTTTCACGTCCGAGCTTTTTCGACAGCTCGCCGACAATTTCCTTTTGATAGCGTTCCAATAACCGAGCCATGACCGCCCTCACTAACGGACGCGAAAGTGGTCCACTTTCGCTGCTTCGCTTTACGATTCTCTCATTCGCCGTTACTTCTTGCCTGCGTACGCCGACCGGGCCTTACTGAGCGGCCCGAGGCTGTTGCCGCAGCTTTTGCAGTACCGTTCTTTGCGCCCATCGGCTTCGTAGCGTCGCCCCACGCGCACACCTCGCCGGCATGTGGAGCAGTAGAGCATCGCATTGGAAACGTTAATGGGCATTTCCTTTGAGAGCCGGCCGCCCTGTTGATTGCGACGGTTAGGTTTCAAATGTTTGTAAACCCGGTTAATACCTTCAACGACGATCTTGTTTGCCGCCGGAAGCACGCGGAGTACTTTTCCGGTCTTTCGGGCCTTCGGCGTGCCCGCATCGTCGCCCGTGACGATTTCGACCAAGTCTCCAGTTTTGATTTGCATGCTTCGATCGCCTTTCAAACGACTTCGGCTGCCAGGCTGATAATTCGGGCAAAACCGCACTCGCGCAGTTCTCGGGCAACCGCCCCAAAGATACGTGTGCCACGCGGATTCTGTTCCGCATCGATTAACACCAGGGCATTGCGGTCAAAGCGAACATAACTCCCGTCTTCCCGCCGGGTAGCTTTCTTAGTTCGAACGATAACTCCTTTGACCACGTCGCCGGCTTTCACGTCGGCGCCGGGGATTGCCTTCTTGACGCTTGCCACAATCACGTCGCCGATGCCGGCATATCGCCGTCTTGTTCCGCCCAGCACCTTGATGCACATGCATTCTTTCGCGCCGGTGTTGTCCGCCACATCCAGGTACGTATACATCTGAATCATTTGAGCACCTACTTTCCAACCCGTCTGCCAACCCGACTCGACTAACCGACAAGCCAAACGACCATTACGTGGCGGCGGTCGGCGCCAGCGCGGAAGCCGTCGGCGCCTGTTCCGGGGCCTTGAATACGATTCGCAATAGACGCCAGGTTTTGTTCTTCGACAGCGGCCTCGTCTCCATGATTTCGACGGTGTCACCATGCCGCGACTCGTTCTTTTCATCGTGCACGTAACAGATCGTTCGTCGCTTGATGTACTTACCGTAGCGCGGATGTTTGACCAATCGCGGAATTTCGACGCGGCGAGTCTTGTTCATCTTGTCGCTGGTAACGATGCCGACGGCTACCCGTCGTTTTCCGCGCGTTTTGGTTTCTTCCGCCATTTACTTTGTCCCCGTTGCGGTCTTTTGAGCCGCGCGTTCGCGTTCACCCTGAATCGTTAGGATCCGAGCAACTTCGCGCTTGGCCTTTCGAATCTCGCTGGGTGTTTCCAAGCGGTCGGTCGCGGATTGGAAGCGTAGGTGGAACAGGTTTTTCTCCTGTTCCTTCAGGGTGGCTCGCAATTGGTCGATGCTCATGCCACGATATTCTTCGGTCTTCATTCCTGCCTCACTATACGTTGGGTCGGCGCGACACGAAGCGGCACCGAAACGGCATCTTGTAGGCCACGCGGCCAGGCAATCGCGGGCCGCCGTCTCCGGCAAGCCACCGATTTCGAAAAGGATCATGCCCGGCTTGATTACAGCAGCCCAATACTCAGGCTCACCTTTACCTTTACCCATTCGGGTTTCAGCCGGAATGGCGGTCACCGACTTATGAGGAAACACGCGGATGTATAGACGCCCCTCGCCGCGCACCGAGTGCGTTGCCGTGATACGGCCTGCCTCAATCGCTTCTGCGCTGAGCCAACCGCCCTCGAGCGATTGCAGTCCATATTCGCCGAAAGTCACCGAATTACCACGCGTGGCGTTACCTTTTATTTTGCCGCGCTGGCTTTTTCGAAACTTTACCCGCTTGGGCATTTGCGGCATTGTTGTCCTCCGGGTCCAGGTAATCCCCGTTGTTTATCCAAACCTTGATTCCAATGTTTCCCTGGGCGGTGCTCGCCTCGGCGAAGCCAAATTCCACTTTCGCCCGCAAGGTCGAAAGAGGAATGCTGCCGGCCATGGCACTCTCCTGTCGGGCCATTTCCGAGCCACCGAGCCGGCCCGACATTTGAATCTTGATTCCTCTCGCTCCCGCTTCCATCGTCTGGTCGATCGACCGCTTCATCGTTCGGCGGAAGCTGGTCCGTTTTTCCAATTGCTCGGCAATGTCCTCCGCCACGAGTTGCGGATCGACTTCGGGCCGATTCACTTCAATCGTTTTCACCTCGATGTGCCGGTGAGTCAGAGTCTCCAGTTCCTTGGTTAGTTGGTCGATTTCCTGGCCTTTCTTACCGATGATCATGCCGACGCGAGCGGAGTGAATGTATATGACCACTTTCTCGCGCGTCCGCTCGACCCTTATCTTGGAAATCCCCGGGCGTTGGTCCTTCCGGGTAAATCGCCTCTTGATGTACTTTCGGATCTTGTGGTCTTCAACCAACAATTCCGCGAAGTCTTGCTTGTTGGCGTACCAATGGCTGAGCCAGTCGGTCATGATTCCCGTGCGGAACCCTGTCGGCCGGACTTTTTGACCCATGAATCTACTCCTCGTCCGACAGCGTCACGCGAATGTGCGAGTACCGCCGCTTAATGGGATACGCGGTGCCACGTGCTCGCGGCATGATGCGCTTCATCATCGGCCCGCCGTCGATCCGCGATTCGACGATAACCAGGTCATCGATTTGCCTGGCGCCCTTGTCCTCGGCGTTGCCCAAAGCGCTTTTCACGACCTGCTCCAACAGGCGCGCACCACGATTGGGCAGAAATCTCAGAACCTCCAACGCTTCATCCGCGCGTTTGCCACGAATCAGTGAGGCAAACGGCCTAAGCTTGCGGGATGACATATCGGCATAACGATGACTGGCACGATACTCCATCGCACTACCACTCCCTGCGCTCGGTTGCAACAGTTCCGGGGGCAGGATTTGAACCTGCGACCTCCAGGTTATGAGCCTGGCGAGCTACCACTGCTCCACCCCGGGATCTTTTACTTCGGCGGAGGCGGAGCGCCGGTCGCTATCGACTTCGATCGCGCGCCGCTATGTCCTTTGAACATGCGCGTCGGCGAAAACTCGCCGAGCTTGTGCCCCACCATGTCCTCCGTGATGAATACTTTCATGAACTGGCGTCCGTTATGCACCAAAAACGTATGTCCGATAAAATCCGGTACGACCGTGCAATCACGTGACCACGTCTTGATCGGCTCGCGGCTTGCTCGACCACCTCTGCGTCTCCACTTTCGCAAGCAGCCGCTCATCGACGTGTGGACCTTTTTTCAGTGATCGGCTCATGAAATCTTCCTCAAGGAACCCTCTATTCTACATCGACGAATCACCTCGGCCAGCCGTGTGCTACTTCGTCGCGTAGTGCGGACCGGGCTTCCGTCGCCGGACAATTGCCGCGTTCGACGGCTTGCGTTTATTTCGTGTTTTTCCACCTTTCGCCGGCACACCTGTCGGACTGCACGGATGTCGGCCGCCTGCGGTTCGGCCCTCGCCGCCGCCCATCGGGTGACTCACCGGGTTCATCGACGTTCCGCGGTTGTGCGGCCGGCGGCCGAGCCAACGCTTCCGCCCCGCTTTGCCAAGACTGATGTTCATGTGATCGGCGTTGCCGATCGAGCCGATGGTCGCCCGACAATCCGAGCTAACGCGCCTCACCTCGCCCGAGGGCAGGGTAATCTGCGCCCATTTTCCTTCACGGGCGGTTAGCGTCGCGCTGGTGCCCGCACTTCGACAAACTTGTCCACCACGGCCGGGTTGAATCTCCAGATTGTGGACGGACATCCCAAGCGGAATCTTCCGCAGGGGCATGCAGTTCCCGATGCGCGGCTCAACCTCATCGCCGCTGATAACCCGATCCCCCGCTTTCATTCCCTCGGGTGCCAGCACGTAGGTCTTGACGCCGTCCTCGTACTTCAGGAGTGCGATTCGGGAGGAACGATTGGGATCGTATTCGACGGAGACAACTTCCGCCCAAACTCCATCCTTATCACGTTTGAAATCGATGAGGCGATACATGCGCTTGTGTCCGCCGCCTCGAAATCGAGTGCACGTGATGCCCTGGTTATTCCGGCCGCCCTTTTTCTTTTTGGGGATGACGAGCGACTTTTCCGGCTGATTCACCTTGCCGTTGGTCAGGTCGGAAAAATCGCTAACCGAACCCTGGCGCCGGCCTGGCGTTGTCGGTTTGTATATGCGAATGCCCATGACATCACCTTATGTTTAGCCGCGGTTCGCAGAACCGCGCGGTTCTACGAACCGTGGCTAAACGAATGGATTAAAAGAACTCGATCTTATCTTCCTCGTGAAGCGTGACGATAGCCTTCTTCCAATTGGCGAGCTTGCCTTTCCGAAAGCGATACTTCCTGGTTTTCCCGATCCGATTCTGAGTCCGCACTTTCGTCACGCGCACATTGAACAAGTCTTCCACCGCGGCGCGAATTTGCTCTTTCGTCGCCCACAGGTTCACCTGAAACGGATACGCATTGTGGTGCGTCGACTGGTGCGTCCCCTTTTCTGTCACCAGAGGCTGAACGAGGACCTGGTGTGTTTCCAGCTTCGGCCCGCGCACATCTCCGGGCTTTTTCATCGGTACCATGTTCAAACCTCCTCGGCCGCCTACGCCTTGGCTTTGTCGCCCTTGCGAAGTTCGTCCAACGCCGCTCGGGTCAGCAACAGCCGTTTCTTCTTGAGTACCGTATACGCATTCAACTGCGATGCCGGCATTACATCGACTCCGGCGAGATTCCGCGCCGATTTGTAGACGTTCGGGTCGTGTTGGGCCGTGCCGATCAAGCACGTTGTCTGATCCAACTTGAGCGCCTTGAGCATCGCCGCCATCGGCTTGGTCTTGGGCTCCTTCGCCGAAAGCTCATCGATGACCAACGCTTCGTTATCCTGGAACTTGCTCAACAGCGCCATGCGTGTGGCGGCTCTCACCGCTTTTTTCGGCAGATGGTATTCGTAATCGCGCGGCTTCGGACCTTTAGCCGTACCGCCGCCACGCCGCTTGTTTGTACGCCGTGTACCGACTCGGGCGTTGCCGGTTCCCTTTTGGCGAAAGAGCTTCTTGGTGCTGCCGGCGACTTCACCGCGACGAAGGGTCGAGTGCGTTCCGGCACGTTGGTTTGCCAGGTGCATGAGCACGACATCGTGCAGAAGCTGCTTGTTGATCTTGCCGCCAAACTCCTCCGGGTCTATCTCCACGGTGCCCACGGTTTCGCCTTGCCGGTTGTAAACGTTGACGCTGATCATGTTGCCCTCCGGCCCATCCAACGCGAAACCGCCCCGACAACCTTCCCACTGGAAAGTCCGAGGGACGCATCGCATCACTGTCTTGCTTGGAATCGGGCTTCCGGAGCGATCCTGCGCGAGAACCGGCGGTGGCCCTGACTTTTGGCGCCGTTCGTGGCGGTACGAGGCGTTCTAACTACTCGCGGCCAGCACTCGAATCTTGATGTCCACCCCCGGCGGCAAGCTGAGGCCTTTGTTCAATGCCTCGATCGTCTTGCCGGTCGGTTGCAGAATGTCGATCAAGCGTTTGTGAGTGCGGATCTCAAACTGCTCGCGCGATTTTCGGTCGATGTGCGGACTACGAAGAACGGTGTATCGTTCGATACGTGTGGGCAACGGTATGGGGCCATGCACCATGGCGCCGGTCCGCTGCGCGGTATCCACAATCTCGTGGGCCGTGCGGTCCAGCACCTCATGGTCATACGCCTCCATCCGAATACGGATGCGCTCGTTCATTGAGCCCGCCAACGAATCCTCCCGCGTTGCAACGCCTTGTGCTCTTCCAAGTCGTAAGGAGGTAAGATAGTTACGGCTGGAAAGGCTGTCAAGGCAGGGTTAGTTGATTTTGGGGGTGAAGCGGGATTCTGTCCGGACTTGCCTCCAGGTTGAATCACCGTCACAATAATTCACGTGGGACTCGTCAGTCCGCATGAACGGTGAACTTTTATGTCCAAAAGCGCCGAGAAACTGAAATCCGAATTGTCCCGGCTATCACCGAAAGATCGCGCGGAGCTGGCTCATTTCCTGATCCACTCGTTAGATGACAAGATCGACACCGACGCCGAAGCAGCGTGGGATGCCGAACTCACCCGACGCGCAGCGGAAATCAAGGACGGCACGGCTGCCGGCGAACCCGCCGATGAAGTCCTTAGACACTTGCACGACAAACACTCGTGAAGCCTGTCATAATCCATCGTCTCGCTCGAGCCGAACTCGATCGGGCGATGGCATATTACAATCGCAAACGACGCAGCCTAGGCCTCGATCTACACAGCGAAGTCAAACGCCGTATCCATGAAATCCAACAGAATCCAAATCGAGGGGCGCCGTACAAGGCGACCGGTTATCGCTATCTTCTCGTCCGGCGCTTTCCCAACGTAATCTACTACCTCGAACTAGACGCGGTGACATGGGTGGCGGCCATCGCCCACAGCAGACGCCGGCCAGGCTACTGGAGAAGGCGGCGTTTAGACACCGGCTAATCGATCCATAATGCGTTGGGCGGCCCCAACTTTTCCGAGACTGCACTCCCCCACTCCACTCCCGCCAGCCGCTTGATCACCGCCAGCCGCGTGGTCGGCCGCGGCTTCACGGACGGCTCGGCGGCAAGGCCGGCGAACGCCTGGTCGCGGATCGTGTGCTCCGACGGTGCGGGACGCGGCGGTCGGGATTTCGCCGCTACGGGACTTGCGGCCGTAACCACCGGTGGCGGACCGGGCGGCGGCGGGATCGGCACAATCGGCGGGCCGACGGGGTCGGCTTGCACGCCGAGCTTACGGCGATTGCGGTTCTCGTACCAGGCGATATTGTCGCCCAAGTTGTGGACGGAAAGTACGTCTAAGTCGCCGTCGCCGTCCACGTCCGCCACATCTATGCTCGTGGCCCCGTTAGCGGTGGAGATGAACCGTGCGGTGAAGTTTTGGTTCCCGTCATTCTCGAACCAGGCTATCTTGGTTCCATTCCACCCTCCAAAGACGACGTCGGTGTCGCCGTCGCCGTCTACGTCCGCGGCGTAAACGTCCCCGGCGGCTCCGGGAATGGTGTGCATCGTGAAGTTCTGACTACCGTCGTTTTCGAACCATCCACCGTGCGCGGAGAGGATGTCGATGTCACTGTCGCCGTCCAGGTCGGCCGCACCGCTCAGCGATCCATAAGTTGTGATACCGTGGATACTGAAGTTTTGGCTGCCGTCGTTCTCATACCATTCGACCATGTTGTCATAGGACGACGCGGAGAGAACGTCGGTGTCGCCGTCGCTGTCTACGTCCGCGGCGTAAACGTCCCAAGCCCCATCGGCGGCTGTGGAAATGTTGTGCATCGTGAAGTTCTGACTACCGTCGTTTTCATACCAGGCTATCTTGTCGTCGGCGTGGGAGGCGGAGAGGACGTCGATGTCGCCGTCTCCGTCTACGTCCGTGGCATACACGCTCTCGGGCCTCTCGGCGTCACTACTGATGAGGTGGTAGGTGAAATTCTGGCTGCCATCGTTTTCGTGCCACGCAATCGTAAACCAAGGGGGGGTTAACACGTGGGTTGACGCGGAGAGGACGTCGATGTCGCCGTCGCTGTCCATGTCCGTCGCGAATACACTGTGGGCCCCCCAGTACTCGGTGCTGATGGTGTGAGCGGTGAAGTGCTGGTTGCCGTCATTTTCGTACCAGGCGATGTTACTGAAATGAGGCGACGCCGAAAGCACGTCGATGTCGCCGTCGCCGTCCACGTCTGTCGCGTACACACTTCGGACGAGCGAGGCCGTGCTGGTGATAGCGTGTGCCGTGAAGTTCTCGCTGCCGTCATTCTCATACCACGCGATGGCATTAGTGTAACTATAAGAGGAGGAAAGGACGTCGGTGTCGCCATCTCCGTCTACGTCCGCCACATACACGCTCGAAGCACGATCGGCCGCGTAGGTGATGATGTGAGTGCTGAAGTTCTGGCTCCCGTCGTTTTCATACCAGGCTATCTTGTCGTCATCCCTCGCCGTTCGCGCCAGTCGAGTGCACGCCGTCGGCTTCCGTGTCGCGGGTTGCACCCAAGGTCGGCCCGGTGGCGACGTGCTCTGCACCCCCCTCGGCCAGGAGCGTCTTGTATGGCAGCGGCGCGTCGCCGAAGTCCGAGGCAAACACGATCCGCCGTTCCAGCAGTTCCAGAAGTGGGCGATAGCGCCACAGGTGGCGTTTGTTGTGACGCGGAGTCCGAAGCGACGGCTTGTTCATGTTCTCCTCCTGCGGCAGAAAGTGACTGAAGTGTTTTCGCATGGGCGAATGTCGGTGGGCCCCTATTGCGTGCAGTGTTACGGCGAGTGTAGGCGTGCGCGACACGCGAATCAAGCGAAAAATGAACAATGTCCGCTAGATTTCACCATTTGGCGGAGTGACTTATGTCCGACCGCGCACGTGGATGTCATTTTCAAACCGACGAAGTGGCCATGTAACGTCAGAGAGCGCGGAATAGCGACCGATACCATACACGGCGTGGCGGAGTGGTTGAGTCTGGCCAGTGTCGCTCCGAGTGGGACGGTAGGCGGCTAGGTCGCGGAGTGCGCCGCGACTATCGCATGAGTTCACGACCGTGACTCCAGAATCGTGAGCACGTCATCCATGCAATCCGCCAGAAAATCCACGTCGTCCGTGGTGATGCACATGGGCGGTTTGATTCGCAGGGTGTTGCCAAACAAGCCGCCTTTGCCGATGAGCAGGCCGCGGTCTTTGCACAGTTCCAACAGGTCGGCTGCTTCGGTCGGGGCCGGCTCTTTGGTTTGGCGGTCGCGCACGAGTTCGACGCCGAGCATGAGTCCCATGCCGCGGACTTCGCCGATGAGCGGATGCCGTTCTTGAAGTTCCAAGAGGCGGTTCTTGAGGTGGGCGCCGACGAACAGTGCCTTGTGTTGGATGTTCTCGGCATCGATGATTTCCAACGTCGCCAGGCCGTGCGTCACCGAGACCGGGTTGCCGCCGAAGGTGTTGAAGTGGAGGCGCGGCTTTCAGAACGGCGCCGATTTCAGGTCGGGTAACGCAGGCGCCGAGCGGCGCGCCGTTGCCGATTCCTTTGGCCATCGTTACCAGGTCAGGAGTCACGCCCCAGTTTTCGAACCCCCAATACTTGGTCCCGGTTCGGCCAAAACCGGTTTGGACCTCATCGGCGATGCACAGGCCGCCATACTTGCGAACGATGTCGTACACGATGCGGAAGTACTCCGGCGGCGGCGTGACGACACCGCCGGCGCCCTGGATAGTCTCGGCGATGAAACAGGCGACGTTTCCCGAGGTCTCATAACGAATCACGTCTTCCACATCGGTGGCGCACTTGACGTTGCAACTTGGATACGTCAGTCCGAGGGGACAGCGGTAACAGTAGCCGGGCGTGGCATGCTTGACGCCAACGGTCGGATTCGACTTGAATTTCCAAGTTCCTTGTGCCGTCACGCTCATGGCGGCCTGAGTTCCGCCGTGGTACGCATTGCGAAGGCTGACGACGTCGGAATGTCCGGTGAATTCTCGTGCCGACAGGATGGCCACCTCGTTCGCTTCGCTGCCGGAGTTGGTGAAATAACTGACGGTAAGACCACTTCCGGGCGGCATGTGCTCGGCTAGTTTCTTGCCGAGCAGTCCAATCGTCGGGTGCAGATAGATGGTCGTGGCGTGTTGCAGTCGGCCCACCTGATCGCGGACTCGTTGCACGATCTTCGGATGGCAGTGGCCGACGGACACACTGACTATGCCGGCTAGCGCGTCGAGGTATTGCTTGCCGGTTTCGTCCCAAACATATTGCATGTGCCCTTCGACAACCAGCAACGGCTCCCTGTAGTACGTGATGAGTCCGGGTGTCAGGTACTGTCGCCGCAGGGCAAGGACCTCGTCGCGCGACGGCCCGGTGTAGGGCATGGGCTTGTGGTCGGAAACGGGCAATGCGATTCGTTCGGCTTGCATGGAGTGGTCCTTACTTCAGGGCTTCACGAGCGGTTCATAACTTTCCGGGCGGCGATCGCGGAAAAACTGCCAAACGTTGCGGACCTCGCGGATCAAATCGAGGTCCAGGTCCGCGATCAGTATGTCGTCGTCATCCCGCTTGGCGACGGCCAAGAGTTGGCCACGCGGATCGCAAAAATAGCTCTGACCGTAGAACTCGCCAATCCGCCAGGGTTCCTCGAATCCCGGCCGATTGATCGCGCCCACGAAATACTGGTTCGCGACGGCGTGCGAGGGTTGCTCAAGTTTCCACAGGTATTCCGAAAGCCCAGCCACCGTAGCCGATGGATTGAAGACGATCTCCGCGCCGTTCAAACCTAAGCACCGGGCGCCTTCGGGAAAATGGCGATCGTAACAAATATACACTCCAATCTTGCCGACGCGAGTGTCGAATACGGGGTAACCGAGGTTGCCCGGTCGGAAGTAGAACTTCTCCCAAAATCCCGGCCCGCAATGGGGAATGTGCATCTTGCGAAACTTGCCGAGGTAGCTTCCATCGGCGTCGATCACGGCGGCTGTGTTGTAGTACACGCCCGGCAAATCTTCTTCGTAGACCGGTACAACCAGCACCATGCGGTGCTTCTTGGCGACGTCCATCATCAATTTGGTCGTCGCACCGTCCGGAACTCGTTCCGTGAGTTCATACCATTTGGATTCCTGCTCCGCGCAGAAGTACGGCCCGTAGAACAGTTCCTGCAAGCAAACGACCTGCGCGCCACGGTCGGCGGCGATGCCGATCATGGCCACGTGTTTATCGATCATGGCCTTCTTGATTTTCTGAATCGGCGAAGTCGACGGCTCACAAAGTCGGGCTTGTATCAATCCGCCGCGGACAATGCGTGGCATATCGTTCTCCTTCCCAAGCCCACCGATTGCATTCGGTGGGCTTAGCGTTCTTCCCTCTACTATACGGGCCGGTTATCGGAAGGTAGAATGCCCCGATGACGACACCCATCGTACCATGCCTGATCGCCGGGAAGTGGGAAACGCCGACCGTCTCGCGCTGTGGAGATGTTTGCAATCCATCAACGGGCCAGGTCATTGCCCGAGTACCATTCTGTGATGGCGGTACGGTCGATAAGGCCGTTCAGGCTGCCGCGGCCGCCTTGCCGGAATGGAGTGAGACTCCCGTCGTGGAGCGAGCGCGAATCATGTTTCGGTTCCGCGAACTCGTCGAACGCCACGCGGAAGAACTAGCACGAAGCGTCACACGGGAACATGGAAAGACTCTCGCGGAATCGCGTGCTTCGGTCCAGCGCGGCATCGAGATGATCGAGTTTGCGTGCGGCATTCCTAGCCTGATCATGGGTCAGACACTGCCGAACATCGCCGCCAACGTCGACTGTGAAACGGTGCGGCACCCGGTCGGCGTATGTGCCGGCATCACACCGTTTAATTTCCCAGCGATGGTTCCACTCTGGATGTTCCCCGTCGCGATTACCTGCGGCACCACGTTTATCCTCAAGCCGTCAGAGAAAGTGCCGCTGACTGCCATGCGACTCGGCGAGTTGCTCATCGAAGCCGGTTTGCCAAATGGCGTGTTCAACATCGTGCACGGCGACAAAGAGTGCGTCGACGCCTTGCTTATTCATCCGCTCATTCGTGCAATTTCGTTCGTCGGTTCGACAGTCGTTGCCAAGCATGTGTACGAGATTGGAACTCGCAACGGTAAACGCGTCCAGGCGGCCGGCGGCGCGAAGAACCACCTGATTATCATGCCCGACGCCGATCTGGATCAAGCTGCCCAGGCCGTGCAAGCCGCGGCGTTCGGCTGTGCCGGCGAGCGCTGCATGGCGGGCAGCATCGCCGTTCCCATCGGCGGCATCGGCGACCGCCTCGTGGACGCGGTGTGCGAACGCGCCAATCGGATGAAGATCGGGCCAACCGATGGCGACGCGGCCGTCGATATGGGTCCGGTGATTAGCCACGCCCATCTTGAGCGTGTCGCCGGCTACCTCGAAATCGGCCGACAAGAAGGAGCGAAGATCGCACTCGACGGTAGAATCGTTCCCAAGAACGGCGACTGGATTCTTCGTCGGCCCGAGCGTTCTCGACCGCGTCGAACCGGAAATGCGCGTAGCCAAGGAAGAAATCTTCGGCCCGGTGCTGTCGGTCGTCCGCGCGGCGACTTGGACGAGGCGCTGGCGATTGGTCGCCGGTGTCCTTATGGCAATGGCGCTTCGATCTTTACGCGCAGCGGTTGGGCGGCCCGACAATTCAAACAGCACTTCAACGCGGGAATGATCGGCATCAACGTCGGCGTGCCGGCGCCGATGGCCTGGTTCCCGTTCACCGGCTGGAACCAATCCTTCTTCGGCGACCTGCACATACAGGGAACTGAAGCGATTCAGTTTTACACGCAGCAGAAAATGACCATGACACGCTGGTTCGCGTCCGGTGCCGAGTCGGCACATGACCCGGTGTGGAAGAACGACAACTAATCAAAGCGATGGGAAACGCGACCTGGGTTTGTTTCGACTGCCGCAAGGCGGTGCGGCGCCACACTTGCTTCAATGGCGATGTCAACTGCGCATACTGTCAGGGCAAATGTCGATACGTCGGATACAAGATACGAATCCCATCTCGCCGAGACTCCGTTGGGTGGAAGAATCTGTGGGAGAATATCACAGTGCGCCCTCTCCGAAGGAAGACAGAAGGGCGTTCACTTTCTTTGCGTCATAAGCGTGTACAAAAGAAATGACACGCCGAAGCTTAGGAACCAGGCATATCCGTATAGCTGCGTCCACAGATTATCCGGAACTTGCGCGTCGGCGGGCGTGATTATCTGATAAATAAAGCCCGGAACACATGGTGCAATACCCGCCGCGAGCGCAAGCAATGCCCGCAAGTTGAAACCGCCTGTGTACCAGTATGGGCCGCCCTTCTGGTAGAGACCAGATAGGTCGAGTCGAGTTCGGCGTATTACGAAGTAGTCGACGATTAAAATGCCGCCGACCGCCCCAAGCAACGACGAGTATCCAACGAGCCATTTGCTGATATACACGTCGGCGTTGAGGACAAGATGCCAGGGCATGATCACGATCCCCAGCACCGCCGTGATCAGTCCGCCAATTCGAAATGAAATAATGCGAGGCCATACGTTCGAAAAATCGTTTGCGGGGCTCACGACGTTGGCGGCGAGGTTTGTTGCCAGTGTCGCCAGGCACAACGCCAACAAGGCGCCAATTCGCACCGCGTGGCTCTCGAATTTGTCAAGCAGCACCGTTGGGTCCCAAATCTCCGTGCCGTAAATGATGACGGTTGCAGACGTCACGGCGACACCGATGAATGAATACAAGCCCATCGTCGTCGGCAATCCCAACGCCTGACCGAGGACCTGATCTCGTTGTGAGTACGCGTATCGAGAGAAATCGGGAATATTGAGCGCGAGCGTGGCCCAAAATCCCACGTTTGCGGTCAGAGCCGGAAAGAAGAAGGCCCAGAACTGACCTGCTTTCGCGCCGCCGTCCTCGAACTTCGACGGTTGCGAGAGAATTGGCCCGAAGCCACCGGCGCGCCAGTGTGCCCAACCGAGAAGTGCCAGCCCTAGTGCAATCAAGATCGGCGCCTTGATATTCAGCAAGAATCGTATGGTCTCGATGCCCCGAATGATTACAAGAACGTTTATGGCCCAGAAGAAAAGAAAACATCCGAGCTCGGCTGCATTGATGCCGAGCAACGGAAGCTCTTCATACGTCTTCCAAACTGGAAAGTACTCATCCAAAATGTGGTAGATCGCGGCGCCGCCTATCCAGGTCTGGATTCCGAACCAGCCACAGGCGACAAACGCACGAAGCAGTGCCGGTACATTGGCACCTCGTACGCCGAACGACGCACGGCAGTACACCGGGAACGGAATTCCGTACTTCGTACCGGCGTGGGCATTGAGGACCATGGGGATGAGGACAACAACGTTTCCGACGAAGATGGTCAGGACGGATTGCCACCAGTTCATTCCGCCGGCGATCATCGACGACGCAAGCATGTAAGTGGGAATGCAGGCAGAAAGTGAGATCCACAAAGCTGCCATATCCTTCACGCCCCACTTGCGTTCAGCGGTGGTTGTGGGTGCGAGATCGGCGTTGTAATACGGAGATTCCGCGATCGCGTGGGTGATTCTCGGCTCACTTGCGGGTGTATGATGGGCATCGTAAATTGAACTCATGGCCGACTCCGGTGTGCGTCCGCACGAAGTTTTCCGGTCCGAGTTCCCGATCGGAACATCGCTGATTGTGATCTTTGTGCCGAGCAAGGACCGAAATGGCAATGCAATCGATCAAGATTTCTGGGTGGGGAAGTGTTACAGACACTTGGCCGCCTGTTCCGTGGAGCGACGGCGTACCCGCGCGGCGCGGCGTTTGGCGAGACGATGAACGCGGAGCGACGCTTCTCGATGAGCAACCGGTTATTGTGTTCTCCTACGCCGCGGAGGCCGCACTGTCTGCCGAGGCATTGGGAGAGTTATACAAGGCATTGAGCCGCATGGGGCGCGAGACAAATCAGGGTGAGATTGGAGTGGTGATCGACGGAAAGTACTATGGTATTAGCGAGTATGCCGCGGAGTGAAAACCGATGATGGATGAGCTTGACATCCAACGGGCGTTACATGCACACCGGGTTGTGCCCATTCCCGCGATCACCTGCCACGGTCCTTTGGGTTTGGAGCATCTGGCCGCTTATGTCGTGCAACTGCAGCAAACTCAGTCCACTCTAGCAAGTCGAGAGATTGCACTCCCGATGGCGACTTGGAAACTACTCGAAGACCTCGCACGGGAAGTTGCTCCAAAATCGAATCACTCGGTGACTGCGGCAGACATGGCGGCCGCCCTTATCGAACGAGCCCTGACGACTACAAACGGCGATTAGACACTCGCAACACGGGAGAGTTTCTCCACCGGCATCGTCTCCCTAAACGCCGAGTCCGGAATGAGGCACGGGTGTTTGTATTGTTCCGCCGTCCCGCCGCTACGGGCCAAGCGCTGTCGGTCCCAGTCGGCCCACGTTCCTTCGGGCAATAGCTCAAGGCGCACCGCACCTAGTCGATGGCTGTCACGCTTGCTGGCGTATTCGATGTTCGCATCCGCTAAATAGGCATCCAGCGATTCCACCAGGCGCTGGGCTTGTTCCGGCGATGCGAAGTCGCCGCGCTCGACAAATAGCCCGTAGTACGGTTGCTCATCATCCCAACATGGGGCCACGCTATATGCGGTCAACGTAAGTTGCATTTCGCGCAGCGCTCGCTCCATGGCGCCGATAACGTGGTACTCGGATAGCTTCTCTCCCGTCAGATTGGCGAAATGGGAACCCTTACTCAGGAACTCGACGAGCGGCGTGCCGTTATGAAACCCGGTCACGCGGACGACATCGTGGATGTCGTAGCGGTAGAGTCCAAACGCCGTTGTAAGCAGAATATAGTACTTCGCCCCTTCGCGGACTTCGTGGGCGCCGAGGACAGTCGGCTGCGGCGAGTCGATTTCATCTTCGGGAATGAACTCGAAGTAGTGACTCGAAATATCAAGCACCCCGCTCGACGTGCCGTCTGCGATGGGAATCGTAAACCGTCCTTCGCTGGCGATCAGGCCTACGTCACGCACCGGCGTCTCGCCGAAGTAGCGCGGGAAATGGCGCAAATAAGCTCCGACACTGCCGCCGGTCCAGTTGCCGAGGATGCAGTTTGACGGCCAGTAGTCACGAGGATAGAGCCTCCCTGTCCGACTAATAATCTCCTCTAACTCACGCGCTCGTGCCGGATGGCGGCGGGAAAACGGGCGACGAAGGGCCGCGCGAACGTCCGCCGGAATGTCGACATGGTTGCTCAGCGTGCCGTCGTGAATATCTCGGATCAGGCGCTCTTTTTCCTTATCACCTGCTTTTGCCAAATTGATCATGGTGCTCGGATTGGCGGCGATGAACATGCCGACGCGCTTCGGTAGGCTTAGGCGGAGCACCGCATAATATTTGGAGTGCGTCTCCTTGATCCGTGCCGCACTTCCCGGCACACAATACACCCAGCGGATAATTCGCTTCTGCATTTGCGCGGTCAAACCGGTGACGCTGCCGCACGGAATGCCGGCTTCGGTACGAAACTCGTCCGGATCGCTCGACATTTGCAAGATCGGTCTGAGCCGAACGTCCGGATGATCGCGATAGGTCTTCAGGCCCCAAATGTTCCAGCCGCGACGATAATCGGCAAGATACTGCGGCGTTACCGGAATGTACTTGCGCGCTGCGGTCGTGCCGCTGGTAAGCGCGAACATGAGGACGCGGTCGTTGGCCAGCAGGGCGCCCGTTTCACCACGACGGACGCGCGCGATATACGGCTCGAAATACTCGTAACCCGCGACAGGGACCTGCCGTCGGAAGTCAGCGATCGTACTTATGTCGGCAAATCGGTGATCTCGACCAAAGGATGTCTCAGTTTGGCGTGTGAGAATCCGTCGGAGAAGTGCTTCTTGCACCTCACGAGGCGCCTTGGTCGCCTCTTCGAAAGCGGCGATGTGTCGAAGCACCGGACGGCGCACGATTTTGCCGAGGAGAATCAACAAATGACGAGTTAACATGTTTTCGTCAGTGCATGGAGGTGAGTGGGTTAGACCCACCGAGTGTTGCGCCAGGTGCGAAACTTATGTATGGAATGCGGGCACGGCATCCGACTGCCAATGCGGCGGCGGAATCACAGATTGTGGGGCCGCGAGCGAATCCACTCCTACCGAGAGGTTCGCCTGGAAAAACTCGCAGACTCGTCGTCGGTACTCGTCTCCGGCCACGTGCAGTGCTTGATTGTGTTTGGCCCCTTCCACGACCCAGAGTTCTTTCGGATCGCCTGCTTGATTAAACAACGATTGGGCCATCTCGGTTTTGATGTAGTTATCATCCCCGCCGTGAATCATGAGCAGGGGTCGCGGCGCCAGCTTGTTGATGAATCGTTCCAGATGGGAGAAGCGACAGTTACGAATCCGTTCCACGCGACGAAGTGCCCATAGTCCGAACCCGGAGTAGACCCACCACGGCAGCTTGTCTTGAAGCCAGCGACGTTTGCTGTAGATACTGACCCATTTTCGCATGTAGGGAAGCATCGTCGTATGGGTTGCAAAGGCGCCGTCGGTTACGAAGCAGCGTACACTCGGTTCATCCACGGCTGCGATCAGGCCCGCTCCGCCGCCTTTGCTGATTCCAAAAAGCCCGATTCCGTTAGCATCTACGTCGGGTCGGGACTTCAAGTATGCAATCGCCGACCGAAAATCCTCTACCTCGTAGTCCGTTACCCATTGCAGCGGGTCGTATCCGGGCACCTTGTCGCTGCCGCCCTGGTTGCGCGGTTCGAGGCTGAAAACATCAAACCCACTGGCAATCAGATGCTCACAGTAAGAGGCGCATGCTTCACAGGTCGAACCGAACTCCAATCCGAAGAGAATGACGCCTCGCCGCCGTGGCGAAGCGGTCCGGATGTAGATTCCGTGCAACGTCAACCCGTTCGTTCCCGGGAAGCGGACATCTTCAGCGTTGGCCACGGGTTTGCCCCGCGGGATGATGAAAAGGGGCCGTTCCTGAAAGATACGAACCAGCGGATCGAGGAAGCGCACGTGCAGATAGATGCTGAATACGACAGCCGCCAGCACCAGGAGGGCGAGTATTGCCAGCACCGACCACCCTAAGAACCACAGATCACCCACGAACTCGCTCCTTCTGCCGGGCGCGAAGAGCGCCCTTAGTCCCGGAAGCGGCTCACGATCAGCGATATGTTTTGACCACCGAATCCGAAGCTGTTACTCAATGCGTGGTCAACCTGTTTTTCCCGCGCGGTGTTCGGAATGTAGTCGAGGTCGCACTCAGGATCAGGCACTTCGTAATTGATCGTCGGCGGCAGGACCCTTTTCTCAGCGCGAGAGTGGAAATAATAAGCTCGACCGCGCCGGCCGCTGCGATCAAATGGCCGAGCATGCTCTTGCTGCTACTGACCGGAATCTCGTATGCACCGTCACCGAACACTTCCTTTATGGCAATCGACTCGACCTTGTCGTTTACTTGCGTGCTGGTGCCGTGAGCATTGATGTAGCCGATATCGCGCCCGAACAGTCCGCTGTCCTTTAGCGCAAGCCGCATACATGCCATCGCTCCCCGTCCTTCGGGATGACTGTCCGTCACGCGGAATGCATCCGCGGTTGAGCCATATCCCGTGATCTCGGCGTAGATAGTTGCGCCCCGGTGTTTCGCGTGTTCGAGTTCCTCCAACACGAGCATTCCGGCGCCTTCGCCGAGCACGAAACCATCCCGGTGGAGATCGAACGGCTTCGAGGCCTTGGTTGGCTCGGCGTTGTTCGTGGAAAGTGCGGTAAGCAAATTGAAGCCCGTCACGCCGAACTCGTGAATCATCGTATGTGCGCCGCCGGACAACATCACATCCGCGTCATTGTGACGAATCATCTCGGTGGCTTCGCCAATCGCCTGGCTGCTCGCGGCGCATGCAGTGAGGCAATTGTAGTTCGGACCAAGGAGGTCAAAGTGCGCTGCCAGGTTGCCGGAGGTCGTGTGCAGTTCGAGCGCGGCCTCGCGCTCCGGATGAAACTCTCGCAGCGCTCCCTTGGTGAATTCCAGAACGTCGACCAATCGGCGATCCGCTTGGTAGTTTCGGCCGACGAGTGAAATCAGGTGATGGAAGTCCTGGTCGCCTTCACCGGAACCGAGGTAAACACCGATGCGCGTGCGGTCCACTTTTCGGTCATCGAGCAATCCGGCATCGGCAAGCGCTTGCTGAGCCGCGGCTGCACCGAACTTACTGTTTAAGCCTGCATGTTGCCAACGGCGTGTGTCGGCAATGTAACGGCCAAGTTCGAAGTCCTTTACCTGGGCAGCGAAACGAGTAGGAAACGTCGATGCGTTGAACGCCGCAATCGGACCGACGCCGCTGCGTCCTTCGAGTTGCGACTCGAACAATGCATCCACATCGTGCGCGAGCGGAGTAATTGCCCCCATTCCCGTTACCACGACTCGACGTCTCATGCACACGGTCCTTTTGCCTACCGCCCCGGTTATTGATATTGTCGGCAAACCAATGCGCCACACTGACCTAAATCAGTGAAGGCTACCTTGATGAAATAAGGCTTGGTCATCCGCCGTGGTTCACCCGTGGCAACCGTAACGGGGCATGCTGGATCGGGCTCTTCGTAGTTCAGGGTGGGCGGAAGAACGCCATGCAATAGCCCCAATACACTTCCCGCCAACTCACTAGTTCCGGCCGCTGCGCCGAGGTTTCCGATGTAGCTCTTGACGGCAAAGACGGGGACCGGTTCGTGAGTGTTTCCAAAGGCTTCTTGAAGCCCGCGCGCCTCGAATGCGTCCGCCTCCCTCGTGCTCAAACCATGGGCATTTACGTGATCAACGTCGCCCGGTCCAATGCCGGCATCCGCGAGAGCGGAACGGATAGCTCGGGCAAGTCCAGATCCTTGGCGGTCTCGGTCGAAAGCGCTCCCAAATCCTACGACCTCGGCGTATATCCGGGCGCCGCGACGGCGTGCATGTTCCAGTTCCTCCAACACGAACACACCGGCGCCTTCGCCGATCACCATTCCGTCGCGGCCGCGGTCGAAGGGCCGGCACGCCCGTTCCGGCGCGTCATTCCGTACGGAACTGTTTTGAAAGAGCGCTTGCCGGGAAAGACTGAGGGGGTTGATTCGGCTTTCGCCACCACCCACCAAGAACAGGTCAGCGCCGTCTCGGCCAATGATCCGGTACGCTTCACCCATCGCCAACAAACTGGCGATGTCCGATTCCGTGATGGAATTACTCGGTCCCTGCGCGTTGTGCAAAATCGACACGTGACAAGCAAGCATGTTGGGAAGGTACTTCAACATCCAAAGTGGCGAGATCGCCGGCAATCCCTTCTCTCCCCAGGCAATCAAATCCACGGTGCCCGGCTGGCAGTTCACGCTTAGCTGTGCGGCAACGGCAAGCTCTTCAAGCTCGCTTCCGATCAAGCTGGCGCCGAATTCGATGCCGAATCGAGTCGGGTCGATTTTCTCTTTGTCGAGCTTCGAATCGTCTATTGCCAATTGTGCAGCGGCAACCGCGAGTTGGATGCTGCGGGCCATCATCCGCAAGCTCTTGCGATCCTTTTTGTCCAGGAACTGCTTTGCGTCGAAATCCGGGACCTCGCCGGCGATGCGCGTAGGCAAGGCGCTCGCATCGAAGGCCGTAACGCGACGGATGCCGGTTTTCTTTTGCGTCAGTGAGTTCCAGAAAGAATCGTTGCTGAGCCCGAGCGGGCTGATGACGCCAAGACCGGTCAGAACGGCTCGACGGGTGGAGGAAGGCATGATGCACCTGAGTCAAGGAAGAGGTAGCCGGCGGAACAAAGCCTCCTTTCTCTGTCTGCGCTTGGGCTTATTCTGCTACCTTTTCCTTACATTGGCCAAGCCGAGTAACTGTTTTAGCTCGCCGCTGAACACGAAGTTGTGATCGCTCAACTGTGGCGGCGTGCGTGCCTGGTCGAGATGCGCGAAAAAAATCTCCGCTTCGCCTACCAGTACATCACCGGCTCGGATCTTGCCACCCACGGTGGCCCCTTCCGGACGCAGATGCAGCATCTCGACATCGTAGACGATCTGCGTGCCAGCCATTACTTCACAATGAAATCGACACCAGGCGATCTTTGCCAGAACGACCTTCTCACGAAAGTCGTTGACCTCGCCCAGCAGAATCCCTCCTGTCTGCGCGAGGCCTTCCAGCATGAGAGCGGCGGGCATTACCGGATAACCGGGAAAATGATCGGCGAAATAGTCTTCCGCCAGGCTCAGATTCTTAACCGCCCGGGCCGACTTGCCGCTCTCAAACTCCAGGAACCGGTCGATCCACAGCCAGCGCATCACGCTAAGTCAAAAGGAAAAAGTAAAAGGGATTAGTGTTTTCCTTTTCCTTTTCTTTTTCCTTTTTCCTTTTTCCTTTGGTTAGTTGCCGCTAGGCTCGTTGAGCTTGCCCTGAATATAGCGCGCGATCATCTCGACGGTAAACAAGTCGCTGAGCGCGCTGACATCCGGGTTCTGTTCAAACTTGCCTAGGTCCGCAAACGGCATTCGGGCGCGAAGTTCCGCGAGGCCCGTTTCGGTCACCTTGCCGTTCTGTACGTACTCCGGGTCGCCCGCGAAGATCGATTCGGGGAAGAGCTCGCCGCGCGGGATCTTAATTCCGAATTCGCGCTCGAGCCGAAAGACGATGTCCAAGAAGTCGATGGACTCCGCGCCCAGATCGCCCTGGAGCGTAGACTCCGGCTTAATGTCGTCTTCGTCCACGTTCAGCGCTTCGACGAGCGTCGCGGACACCTTGGAAAAGATTTCATCCTGCGTAGGCATAACACCGCACCTCCAGAACAACAACAGATGACAGACTTGCCCCTCGGAGCCGGCATCACCGCCCGAAGGTCCGTTGTCCCACACTCCTTACATCATGTATTCACCACCGGCCGTTACGTGGCCACAGCGCCCAAGCTCAGGCCGCCGTCCACGGTAATCACCTGGCCGGTTATGTATGCACTCTCAGCACTGGCCAAGAAAACGACGACGTGGGCGACATCGGCGGGCTGGCCGACGCGGCGCATCGGGATCATTTTCTTAATCAAGTCGCCGCCTTTATTTCGAATCGCTTCACTCATGTCGGTTTCAATGAAACCCGGCGCCACCGCATTAACCGTCACATTTCGGCTCGCCAACTCCGCCGCCAGTGCCCGGGTGAAGGAGTTAATCGCCCCTTTGCTCGTGGCGTAGTTCGTTTGGCCGGGGTTCACATGCTCGGCCGCGATGCTCGACATATTGATGATCCGGCCGAACCGTTGGCGCATCATCGGGTAGGCAACGGCTCGACAGAAATTGTATACCCCGCCTAGGTTTGTCTCCAGTACCCGCTTCCATCCCTCAGGCTCCAGACGGATGAAAAGGTCATCCTGAATCACGCCGGCGTTGTTCACCAAGATGTCAATTCGGCCCCAATCCTGCTGCACTTTGTCGACCGTGCGCTGCACTGCGTCGGCGTCCGTCACGTCCGCCTGCAATGCCAATACCGTGCCACCGGTCTTTGATATTTCGTCGGCCAGGCTATCTGCGGCCTCCTTGTTGCCGCGATAGACAAAGGCGACTTTCGCTCCTTCGGCGGCAAACGCAAGGACCACGCCCCTGCCAATCCCACGGCTGCCGCCGGTCACCAGCGCGACTTGGTCCTTCAGTCTCATACCTTCGCCGTCGGTCCAGCCGGCGCCGTTCGTTGTAGCAGCGTGCAGCGTTCGCGCCAGCGATTTCGCAGCTGCTCGTCGACGGTCGCGTCGCCTACGTTGTATCGTCCGAGGGTGTAACGGGCGGAAACCGTTTGACTTCCGTCCATCTCACCCTTGCCTTTGAAGTCCGCCCTCGTCCCGTCATGGCCAATCATTTCGACCGTGACACGCATGCACTTGCCGGGCTCCATGAAGTTGCCGTACTTCACGTTTTTGGCCTCCCGCAAGACGACCACGCTATGGCGAAAGTCCTCACTCACATGTAAGAGCCAAGTCCCCGCTTCGACCAGGCACTGCAACATCAGCACGCCCGGCATAACCGGAAACGTCGGAAAATGGTCCGCCAGGTACTCCTCACCCAGCGTGAGGTACTTGGCCGCTTCGATTCGCTTACCCGGCTCAAGCGTCAGAATTCGATCCACCAAGTTGAAGCGCATGATATGGCAATCGACGCCTAACTGATTCTCCTTGAACCACTTTCCGCAACTCTTTCCACGAAAAAGGCACTATATCTGGCCCCTGCACGACCGGCAACCCCGACCGGCGTCGCATAACCTAAGACCTTCGGGAACGGTCACTCACGGGTCGGTCTGGTTTGAGCATTCATGCCCCCAACTAGAATTGCCATTTTGCCAGGATTTGACAATTCAACTAAACAGAAAAGACAGGTTAATTTACGCAGAATGGATATTTTAAGCGAAACGATAAGAATATATGGAATAGCTGTCAAACTGAACTTTCTGCGACAGCCGCGCCAGACGGAGTTCGTGGCCATTGGCAAGGAACTTGGCCACGGAGTCGCAATGTCTCAAGTGTTTATCAAAAAGCAGTGTAACGTAATGATGGCGGTCCCTAGCCACCTGGCCACTCCCGGCCACTGACCTCGTTCTTGCGAGCCTCTAACGACTTTGTGTTGGAAAACTGGGTACGTTGAACTTTGGAACCGGCACGGTTACGCGGGTCGGCAGTTTAGAAGCATCGCCCGTCTTCAAGAATGACATAAGCGCTGCCATTACGTTCGGTTGGTGCTGTGCAACCTGGTTCATTGCACCGTGACCGCCGTGCTCCACAATGACGACGTGGGACTTTGGAAAAAACGGTGCAATTTGCAGTGTGTTCTCAATCGGTGTTTGTGTATCCCAATCGCCGTGAACAAAGACGACCGGAATCGGGGTTACGACATCCGTTCGAAAATCGTCACCGACATCCGCGGTCGGCCAGATGTCGGCCGTCACCAAGTAACTATAAAAATTCCACTGACCTAAGAATGCCGTCGCTGGATCGTTGCGAAGTAGGTATTCTCGCTTCGGCGTCACGCCCAAGCTGGTATCGATGAGGGGTCCAATCAATGGCATCTCGGTCATGCGACTTCGACGTCGGACGGAAGCTTCGAACGCCCACGAATCGTAGTTCTCGTGAAGAAGGGAAAGGACAAACGCGGGTCCGGCCGAACCCCGAAGAAACGCATCGCGCTGAAACTCTTCGGGGCCTAGGACGATCGTTGCCGCCTCGCCGGTCTTTGGATCTTTGACTCCCTTCAACGGCACGGTGATCGGTTTGTTTTCGAGGCGTCGTAACACTTCGCGGGCCGCAGCCATCAGCCCACCCGGCGGCAAATGCGGCTTCAATCCCGGATCCTCCTCTGCTTCCCGCCACATGCGTTGTACGGCCGCCATCACGTGCGACGGCATGTCGTATCCATGATCGATCGGTTCGACTCCGGTTAGGAGGGCACGTGCGACAATGTCTGGATGGCGCCGCATGACGGCAAAGCTCCATTGGGAACCGAAGCTGCCGCCCACCAATGAGATTTGCTGGTAACCGAGTGCTTTGCGAAGATCGTTCACATCATCGGCGCATTCCTTAACCGTGTAGCCGCGAAGGTCGATGCCTCGGGTCGCAAACTCGGCGACCGCTGCCCGTGCCGTTTCGGCGAAGGCTGAGGTTGAGCGTTCAATGGTGACGGGCTCATCGAACGGCAGGCTCGCCGATCGATGCTTGAAGGTCAGAACGTCGCCGCGCTCGCTGTGTCCGCGCTGATCGACCAGTACGACGTCGCCGAAACTTCTTTGCTCGGCGACCATTTTCAATAACCCGGACTTATGCAAGCTTCCCGGTTTCAGGTCGCTTAGGTAGGAACCTCCCGGGCCGCCGGGCAACATGAACATCGGTGGCGTGTCACCGCGTTCCGCAGCTTTAAAGCGCGCGAAGCCAACTCCGATGATCCGGCTCTTCGGTTCAGCGCGATTCTCGGGCACATGAAGTGTGCCGACTTCATATTCGATCTTGCCGCCATCGTTGGGCAACTCAATGGAAGCCGGCTCGATGACGACGTCGCCTGCCTTGCGTTGGTCTTGGGCAGCCGCAGGAATGCTCAATAGGTGCAGGTAAAGCAGAAGTGCGCGAGAAACGAGCGGCATGGGAACGCCCTCGATGACGCGTGAACGGTGTCCGCTATCGCCCAAGCAGCACTGTTACGCTGTCGCTTTCCAAATTACTCGTGGCCACATCGACCTTGCCATCGCCATTCATGTCGCCAACGGCGAGACGCCAGGCGCCTTTTCCCGCAGGGAACGGCGACCCCGGCGCCGGTTGAAAGCTACCCTGCCCGTCGCCGAGCATCACACGCAGCCCATCGCCTGCGGCGGCGATCACGTCGACCTTGTTGTCACGATTCACATCGACGGCCGTGATCTGCCAGGCCGCGTGACCAAGGTCGAACGGTGAGCCTTTTGTTTCTGCAAACCCGCCACGGCCATCGCCGAGAAGTACCGACAATTCCCTGGCCTCTGCGTGAGTGACTAACAGGTCAGGTTTTCGGTCTCCGTTCACATCGCAGACAAGGACGAACCATGGATGAGCCGTCTTTAACGCAACCTGGCTTCGGCGGAAGGCGCCTTTACCGTCGCCGGCCAATACGGTCAGTTCTCTACTTACTTGCTCTCGAGTCTTGCTGCGATCCGTTGTCGTCGAAATAATATCGAGGTTTCCATCGCCATTTATGTCACCCAATGAACCCGGGTACGGGCTCGGGCCGACCGCGAACGGCGAACCCGGAGCACGAGTGAAGCCGCCGCGGCCATCGCCGAAAGCCACGGACACGCTGTTGCCGGGCTCGCTATTGACCGTGGCCACATCGATCTTGCCGTCGCCGTTCAGATCGCCGACGTCCAAACCATGGGTATGCGGTCGTTGCCCGTCGTGCATGACGATGGGAGAATTGGCCGCGAGGGCGAAGCCGCCTGCGCCATCGCCGGTGAGGAACATCACGCCGTAGCTGTCATGGCTTGTTATCGCCAAATCCAGATTACCATCTCCGTTGAGGTCCCTCAGAACCATGTCGCTAGGTGCGTCCGGAAGCTTGATCGCCTTGTCGGGTTCGGCGCGAAACCGTCCGTCACCTTGTCCAAGCAGCACAATGATCGCACGGTCTCGACCGCTCGCCACGACCAGATCGGGTTTGTCATCCTTGTTTACGTCACCGAACACGACATTGCCCGGCCCTCCTTTGACGGCAATCGGTGACCCCGGCGCCGGCGCAAACAGCGGCTCGTCAGTCGTCACCCGGCTGCAGGATGCGACGACAAAGGCCAGGAAGACGAAAGATAAGAGCTTCATGATGCTGTCCCTCACATTGCATTCTATTGGCGCCTCATTTACTTCGGCGCGCCACCTGCGCGCGGACTTTCGGATTCGTTAGTTCGCGTACAGCGTCCCTGCCAACCCAGCGGGACGACGTTTCGTTGGACTCGGTTAAGCGCTCGGCGACTGATAGCGCGGTCGCGTGCAGCATTGGGCTACGCCGTCCGATCATACGCAGCGCCCAGCTCACGCCCTTCTTCACGAAGTTGCGCTCGTCACAAGCGCCGTCCTCAATCAACGGGAGAAAAGCCAGAAATCGTTCGTCGGCAGCCGCCTTGTCGTGCGCGGCGAGACAAGCCATGAGCACAAACCCCGCACGTTTGGCGAACTCCTCGCGCCGCCGCGACCACGGCTTCGCCTTGCGCCAGGCTTGCGGCGTGCGGTCGAAGAGGTGAAAGCACACCGTATCGACAATGGCCCAACTATCGAAGTCACGGCACCAGCGGTCCATCTGCGCCGGCGTGACACGTTCCGGCTCATCCAGAAACGCCGCCATCATGCGGGCTTCGTACCAACCGGTGTCCCATAGCGCGATCGCGAGTTCATGGTTCCGCCCGAGGCGCTTGGCCAACTTCTGCATGAGCCCGACAGGCACGCCGAACGCCTTGTCCGTTGGAATGGCGTAGCGTGACATGCCGTCACGGTAACGCCTGGTGGCGAGGCGCTTGAGTTGGGCGACGACGGCGGCGGCGTTGGGGGCGGGCGGGCGCTGCGGTTTCTTGATGGGCATGGGGGGTGCACCGTAATGGCCGGGCTCAGCCTTGTTTTAGGCGCTCGTCGACTTACGCCGATTAGCCGCCATGGCGAATAGCTGAATCGTTCTCACGGTATCATCAATGAAATAAGTCCGATGATCCCGATTCGCCGATGCGATTTCTTCTACGAGGTCCCTGAAATCCCATAGCTGCACTCCGTTTTTTGCCGCGACATCCTCCGCGTCGGCCGTAGCTCCCCAAGTTACGATGACCCTCTGATAGTTGCCCGGCACGAATCCGTACTTCATAATCTCAGCCAGTACTTGCGCCTGCTGGAATTTGCGCTCGAGAAAGAAGCCGATAGTGCGTCGTCGTCCCGGGTCGCGGATCCGAAGTTGTTCGGTAGTGAATGCCTTAGCCGTCAGCTTTGAGTATGATCCTGAAATGGACACGCCACACTCGATGTGATACCGACTCAGTTTCTTCGGCGAAGTGGTGTCCACTGCAAGCAGATCGACCTCGTACTGCCCCTCGCACCTGATGTTTGGAATAGTGAACCACTGCTTTACATAACGGCAGTAGGATTCCACGATCTTCTCGGTTGTTTCCATCGGACGCAACCAAATGAGGGAACGCCTTTGCCGGGTCGCACATCGTCGCACACCCTCCGCTCGGCGCGGGTCTCCCGGCTTTGCATTTTTATGAGGCTGGCAACTGTAAAATTTGTGCAGCGTCGCCTTTATTTGTGCAGCCAAACGTCGGGTCGATTCCAAGCATGTACATTTCTTGAATCAAGACGCACAGGTTATGGCAGACGAACTTTGCGAGTGCCTCATTCTTCATCGACGTTTCGTTGCGTGACCGCAGGTTAGCGCCGAACTTCCTCTTCAACATTGATACGGTTGACTCGACGTTGCTTCTCTGGTGATAGTGTGTCAGGTATTCGTCGCGGTGCAAGGCGAAATAGTGCAGTGTTTTTCGGAACGACTCGCCCGCGTGCCGACTCGTGCCTGTGTGGTCAATACGGAACATCGGATAGAAAGTTCCACCATGCGATTCGACTGCTTCGAAGTTGCGTCGTGAGGTATAGGCTTTGTCCGCCGACACTTCCTTGATCGTGAAACCTTTGGCCGTTTCGTCGATCAATGCCGGCAATTGGCGGCAATCGCTACTGTTCTCTTCAAGCACATCAACACTGGTAACTATATTCGTTTGCACGCCAGTCGTGAAATGAGCCTTGACCCACTTCACTTCCTTTCGCTCTCGACCCCATTTGTGATCGAACCAACGATGGTAGACGGTTCCAGTGAAGCCCGTCGAATCGACTGCAAACCGTGTTTCGACTTCCGCCAACGGCAGGGCGCTCACTTGTACCATGCGCTTGAGTAGCGTTGTCACGTCTTGATTATCGAATACGTTTAGGACGCTGTTGAAATGCGGCATTCGCTCAACGTAGCCACGCTGGTGCGCTTCCGCTAATTCACCTGAGAACCGACGGGCCGACATAAGGCTATAGACCTTGAGCACGCCGGCAAACAGGCCATCCTGATAACTGACCGGCTTCCGGCCGCGTCCAGGTTTACGTGGAGTATCCGGCAGCGTGGCGCACAGGCCGGCTAAGAGTTCTTGAAAGTGGCGGAGTTCATTAACCTGCGCGGCGTTGTACTTCGACCACGACGGTTGCGAGTACGTCTTTCGCTGGGCGCGAACTTCGACCGTTGTCACCGTGGCGGTGCCGTCTTCGTGAAGCTCCGTCTTCGTCATGCGAAATTCAACAGCGAAAAGATGCTTGCATCGATGCCCGCATTCAAAGTCCGGGCAACTGCAATAAGGTTGCTCAGCGTCCGGGACCACAGTGTACTTGCGACCGCTGCCGGTCTGCGAAGGCACAAGCCATACCTTGCCCTTTTGGGCTAGGGTTTGATTGCTTCGGGCGATTACCAAACCACGTTCCATTCGAGCATCCATGATTTTAATCCCCCGCGATTGACTTATGTATGACATGATAGAGTATCATGTCTCATGCGTCAAGAGGGATTACAAAAAAGACCTGGCGCTGAACGCGTCAGGTCATCGGTATGCCGCGGAACTGTTGTGGTGGCGTTGGATTGACGGGTGCGAATAACGTAAATGGGCTAGGTTTTTTGCCGCCGAGTACTTGGCTTCACGGTGTGTGTTTGTGCCAAAGCAGCCCGTGCCTCTTCTACGTCTTTAGCAAATGCCTGCATGACGGCTTGGCACACGACGGCCCCTGTGGTGGTGCTGCTTTTTACGGCCCGTAACTTGATAGCCATTTGTACCTCAGACGGCAAATCGACAATCATCCGATTACGATCAATGGTTTCTACCGACATATCGTACTCCTCTCGGCTGGTCCGCGGCACCGAGTAACGTTATTCTACGCCACACGTCTGCCGCCTGTCAACTAATGGTGCAATGGTACGTATGTACCAATACTGCCAGAGTTGAAAGATTTACATATATCAGTTATGATGACAAATAGGATCAGGTGTACCAGCATGCGGCTGGTTTGCTGCCCTTGCACTTTTAAGGAGACATCTGGATGAAAACGTATTTGATCGGTTACGACCTAAACAAGCCCCACCAGGATTATCCGACGCTTCTTGAAAAGCTCAGGACAGGATTTGACGCTTGGTGGCACTACCTAGATTCAACGTGGATAGTTAAGACGAACATGACCGCAGTGCAGATTCGTGACATCCTGCAAAGGTACATCGACTCCAACGACGAGCTTTTGGTGGTCGCATTAGAAGGAGAAGGAGCGTGGTGTCACTTCGGCGAAGACGCATCAAAGTGGCTCAAGGATTTTCTGACACCAACATAGGCTGTGGATCGTCGCCTGAGCCATCGGCACAAATGGCGAGTAATTCGTCGAGGTCGATAGACGAGCTGACTTCTACCTTCCCAAGCAATCGGATCGGGAAGCCAGCAATCTTCACAACGGTGCCTTCGTTTAAGACAAAGCGCTCCATCGGCTTCTCCAACAGTAGTGATGAAATAACTATCTTTTTTTGCGACCTTCCCACTCGCGAACTTCAGAAGCGCTAACGAGGGTCAGCGTCTTGAATTTGTACGTCGTCATCTTGCCTTCGTAGAGGTAGTTGCGGACAACAGTCGGCTTAATGCCGAGCGATTCGGCGGCTTCATCTATCGTTAGATAGCGATCATCTTGGGCCTTAGTCAGCTTGCGAATTCGAGCCATGTGCCCATTTCTACATGACACAGTATCATCTGTCAATCCTGGTGTTTAATCTTCGCTTAGAGTTCGCGCCTTAATCCGCAAAAACGGTCGCATCATCGGTTCCCGGAATCGATAATGGCTTTGACTGCCAATTGGGACTTTTGTCAGAACCCGTCCACGATCCTCTTCGGTGAATGCTTGAAGAGCCGGAACGACGGCTTGAACGGTGAGGTTTACTTCAAAAAGACGGAAAACAGCCTCGACGACATCAGTGGCGCGGAAAATTCCTCTCTCGTCATGGTCGGCAACTCCACAGGCACACAAAATCGCTGGATAGCGGCTTGGTTTTGTGGTCCTTGTGGCTTGGCTGAATATGTCTCGATATGTGTCGATGGCTTCTTCAATTGAAAGTTCGCATGCAAAATTATCAAACAGCTCCTGGGTAGCAACCTTCGTATCTCGAATGAGACATGCTTTGGCTATCCCAAGGCCAAGAAGATGGGCATAGTGTGGAAATCCGCCAGCGAGTTGTGCAATCTCGCCCAGTACCGACGACTCAACGGAAATCTCCAATTGCTCCGCACCCTTCGAGACGATTTCTTTGATGTCATCGTCGGCCATGAGGGGCATTTCGATCTGGACGAGATTCCGCGCTATGGATGGATGTTCTCCAATGAGTTCCGTGATGCTTTCACCAACACCGACAATGACCAGCGTCACCAGTGGATTATTGTCTGATACATTCTTAATCAGGTCAGCCATTGCTGACCTGACGTTTGGATCGTTAACGCGATCAAACTCATCGATGACAAAAACGGCGCGACTCTGGAGCTTACCAAGAATGAGGGCAATATCTGCCGAAGTTACTCCGTTTTCAGGACCAAAGTCGGCGAGGCTGATCTTTCCTTCGCTTTCTTCGCGTGAAAAACCGAATGCATTTTCTTTGAAGCTGATCGTGGCCCGCTGAAGAATGCGGTTCCAAATGGATTTGAACGTATCCTCACCGACGCACGTTATCTTAACCGTTTGAAACTCACGCCCCCCTGGCGGGAATCGTTCAACAAAGATCGTCGCAATCGACGTTTTGCCAACACCACGTTGCCCGAAAATAATGGGATGGCGTCCCGGACTAGGAATCGTCTGTAAGATGTGAGCGAGTTGCTCGATGCGCCCCTGAACAAGTCTTTCTGAGTAATCGGGAAGCCCGGCGTAAAAACTTTATGCATCGCCGCGAGGAGGTCTTCGGAAGCCATAGCCTTTACTCCTGGAAAGGCAATATATGCGCACCTCATCACGTCCGCAACACGCAGCCTGCGAACCCGCACGGGGGGGGCTAATTCCGTTTCAACTCGGCTCATACCGTTTCCGTTTCGTTCATCCGTTAAATGTGCAGCCATCCGGCAAAAATGTGCAGCGGGCCAAAATCAGTCAAAAATATGCAAAGTCCGGGTCTCCCGACCCCGCGGAGACTCGCAAACGACACGTCACATCCTTACGTTGCCCGGCAATGGGTATAATGACTCAGTGGAATATATGAATATTGGGGATTTGACATGCAAGCTGTGACTCTGAAAGATGCCAAACGCAACTTGCCACAACTGGTCGAACAAATCCTCGCCGATGCGGAGCCGCGAATCGTAGTGACCGACACCGGCGGCCAGGTGGTCGTCATGCCGCTGGATGAGAATGGTCAAATCGTGAGTTTTTTGAATTGGCAGGCCGGATTCGGCCAGTAGGCTTTTGAAGTATTTCTCGATCGCTTGTTGGCAATGGAAACAGATCTCATCGCTGGGCAGAGGTCTTAGTTTGAAGAGATGCCGAGCCACGGCGATGTCGCTTTCGGCCTTGCGCACCCACTGGCGCGTGTACCCTTTCATAAAGCACGGTCCCCTGGGTCACAATCTCTTGTAGGTAAGAATCGCCCCAGCGAAGGCGATCGGTTAGCGTCTTGGGGTGCGCACCAGCAAATCGAGTGGAAAGCCTCGTTCTTCAATTGCTTCATCGATTCGCACGGCTTGTTCGACCTGGTTGCGCGTTGGCATCACCACGAGCAAATCGACGTCGCTATCCGGCGACGGCTTACCATAGGCGTAAGAGCCGAACAGGATGATCTTCTCCGGATGAAATCGCCGAACAATTTGCCGGGCGTATCGGCGGATGGCCGACATCGGCGTCACCCGAGGATAAAAAACCTCTTTCGACATTGGACGGCCGACAAAGGTTTCGGTTCGTTTTTCAGCACGTGTGCCCATGCCGCAAGTATACTCGGACGTGGAATGGATAGCCAAGATCAGCGACGGCCATCGTGAGCCGCCATAGAGTCTCGCTATTTCGATTTCTTACCGCGCCCGTCGTTCGCCGCGACCCGTGCCTTGACCAGCTTCCGCACCAATGCCGCCGGCAGGGGCTTATCCGCTTGAAAGCGGACGGTGCCTTTGCTGGTGTCATACTCCTTGAGCTCATCCTTGTACGCGGCCACGGTCGTTGAGTCCATGGGGAAGAAGGCACAATGGTTCTTGGTTGCACCGAAGGCGACGAGCGGTTTGCCGTTCAGGCGGAATGCGGCTAGGCCGTAACTGATGTATTCTTCCGCCTTCGGCGCGACGGACTTGATCGTCTTCCGAAGTTTTTCGAGCGCCGCGCATTGGTCGTCGCGAACGGCGTCAAGGTACTCGTCAATCGTCTTGGGCTTTGCTCCCATGAAGGTCCTCTGCACGGATAAGAGTGGTTAGTTTACACTGAGCTCGGATACAGGTCCCGCCTATTTCGAGATGGTAGCAAGCAGTTCCTCAAGCCGATCGTAGCCTGCGACCATGCCTTCTTCCATGGGGGACGCGAGGACGGCATCGCGGGCTTCCCGAGATTCGTAAAGCACGGTAAGCGTGAGCTTCGTCTTACCGCCCTCTTCGGTGAAAACCGATGTGTCCAGCGCTTCGCCGGGGTACCAGGACTCGTCGAAAACCTCCGAGGCAACGAGGCGTTCCGGCGGCACTATTTCGCGAAAAACTCCGCCCATGCCCATTTCTGTTCCCGCCTCGTTCCGCCAAACATAACGGTACTTGCCGCCCACGCGCAGGTCGATCTCACAGACCGGCATCGTCCAGCCCGGTGGTCCCAGAAGCCAGCGCTTGACCAGTTCGGGTTTGGTGTGAGCCTCAAAGACCAAGCGGCGCGGCGCATTGAACGTGCGCGTGATGACGATCTCTCGCTCGCCGGCTGCCGTGACTTTCAACTTTCCTGCCTTACTCATCGGGGTTTCTCCAGAAGTCATGTCCACGATTCCAAAGTTCAGTTTTCAATTCTCTGGGCGGGGCAGTTTCTCACTATGTGGTTTCTGCGTTTTCATCTCCTCCAGCAATGTGTCGAGACGTTGGAAATTCTCCTCCCAGATCCGGCGATATTCTTCCAACCATCCGTTGGCTTCGGCGAGCGGCTCGGCGCCTGGTATAACATCGGCATGTCCAAGAAAAAGAAGATTCGCGTCGCTATGCGGAAAAACCGGTCCAAGCCGGCGCGGCAGCGGAATTGGGCTGACCGTGACGAAGACCAATCGCGCCGCGTGGAACAGGTTCGCCCCAAAGGCGAACTATCGCGGCGGCGAACCATCGTGCAGGACACGGGAGATGAAACCGCTCGCGGCGGGGAGTCGGCCGAGATGCCTGCCGTGGACATGAACCGGTGCCTGGCCGGCCGGGTGCTTCGCGTTCACGGACTGCAGAACGTTGTCGAAACCGACGATGGGCGACAGTTTCGTTGCTCGGTCCGTCGCGTGCTGCGTACGCTCGCCATGGATGAACGGAGCATTGTCACTTGCGGCGACCGGGTTTGGGTGCTGCCGGCCGGCAATGACGACGCCGTCATCGAGCGAGTCGAACCGCGACACGGGATTCTCCGCCGCTCTTCGAAAGGCCGCGAACATGTCCTCGTGGCCAACGTGGACCAGGTTGTCATCGTGGTGTCACTCGTCGAACCGGATTTGAAGCCGCATCTTATCGATCGGTATCTCGTGCTCGCGGAGCAAGGAGGACTCGCCCCCATCATCTGCCTTAACAAGGCCGACCTTGTGGAACAGCCGGCGTATCAGCCGCTCATCGGCTACTACAACCAGCTAGGCATCCTTACGATGCTGACGAGTGCGACGACCGGAACCGGAATCGAGACGTTGCGACGTCAACTGCACCGCCGGCAAAGCGTCTTTTCCGGCCAGAGTGGCGTTGGCAAGTCCTCGCTCCTGAATGCCGTCCAGCCCGGGCTCGGACTTCAAGTCCGCGAAGTGAGCGAGTCGACGCAAAAAGGCCGGCACACGACGACCACTTCCCAACTCCTCCGCCTTGACTTCGGCGGGTGGGTCGTCGACACGCCCGGCCTCCGGCAATTGCAGCTTTCCGATGTGATTCCAGAAGAAGTCGAGGGGTTCTTCTCGGAATTTCGGCCGTTCGTTGCATTGTGCGCATTTCCGGATTGCACTCACACCCATGAAGAACGATGTGCACTGAAACGGGCTGTCACGCGCGGTCTAATCAGCGAGCGACGCTACACGAGTTACCTCGGCATGTTTACGGGAACGACGACGGAGTAAGGATTCTCACCATAGGCGAGATGGCATGCGTGTGCTGATCGCAGAAGACGAGAAGAAGACGTCGGCCTACTTGTCGAAGGGCCTAACGGAACACGGTTTCGTGGTCTCCAGTGCGACCGACGGTGATGAAGCGCTTTCGAGCGCACTGGCAAGCGATTTCGATTTGCTTGTCCTCGACATAATGTTGCCGCGCCGCGATGGGTGGTCGGTGTTACGCGAACTACGCAAAGCCGGGAAAGAAACGCCGGTGATCTTTCTGACGGCGCGGGATGCGGTACACGATCGCGTCAAAGGGCTGGAGCTCGGCGCCGACGATTACCTGGTCAAGCCGTTTGCCTTCTCCGAATTGCTCGCGCGCATTCGATCCATACTTCGAAGAAGTGATCCAGGCCCGCGCGATTCACGGGTGGCTAAGTACCGCTCGGCAGAGTCGGTGCGGATCGACGATTTGGATCTGGACCTGATCCGCCACAAGGCCGTCCGTGGCGGCAAACGGCTAGATCTAACGCCAAAGGAATTCGCTCTCTTATCTTTGTTTGCGCCGAGCCGGCGAGGTCTTATCGCGGACCATGATTGCCGAGCAGGTGTGGGACGTAACCTTTGACAGTGACACCAACGTGGTCGATGTTCACGTTCGCCGTTTGCGGGCCAAGGTCGATGACCCGTTCGAGAATAAGCTGATTCACACAGTTCGGGGTATCGGTTATGTCCTCGAAGCTCGGCCGTGAGACATCGAAAGCCGCCCCGAGGTCACTCGCCGTCCGACTGACAGCCTGGTATGCAGGTTCGGCCTTTCTTCTCGTACTCGGCGTCTCCGGTTTTTTGTACGCGCTTTTGGTTTCCAATCTGGAGCGCGAGGATACTCAACTTCTGGCCGCTGAGGCGCAATCCGTTCGCGCGTTCTTGACGAAATCTCCAAAGGATCTGACTCCGCTCCGACAGACGCTGGAATCGGAAGCCACCAGCCGACAGCACTTCCATTTTTTTGTGCGTGTCCTGGACCAAAACCAAGCAACGCTGGTGGAGTCGCCGGGGATGACAGAACTACTCCCGCCAACGCTGATCGCAACTCAGCTTTCCGGCGAGGCCAGTGCGGAAATCGAGACACCGGCCGGTAAGGCGTTTCACGTAGCCGTCGAGAAGGTCCATTTTGATGACGAATACGGCGAGTGCACGATTCAAATCGCCATGGATCGGACCTTTGAGGAAGAATTGTTGGGCACTTACCGCAAGGGCTTGATTTTCATGCTGGCAATCGCGCTGCTGGCTTGCGCGGTCGTCGGTTACCAAATAGCACGGCGCGGGCTGCGACCCGTTCGAGAGATGGCGGCAACCGCGAGCCGAATTCGCTCGAGTACGTTGAATGAGCGAATCGACACTGAAGGCCTCCCGGCCGAGTTGTCCATCTTGGCAAGCACGTTTAACGACATGCTCGACCGGTTGGAAGAATCGTTTGCGCGCCTGTCTCGATTTTCGGCGGACATCGCCCATGAACTGCGGACTCCGGTGAACAATCTGCGAGGCGAGGCCGAGGTGGCTCTCGGCAGACCCCGTACTCCCGAAGAATATCGGGAGGTGCTTGGTTCATCGCTCGAAGAATGCGGTCGGCTTTCTCGAATGATCGACAGCTTGCTCTTTCTAGCGCGTGCGGAAGGAACCGAGGTTGCGCTTTCTCGGGAGCGGCTGGACATTAGCCGTGAACTGGAGTCCGTTCGCGAGTTCTATAGTGCAGCCGCACACGAGGCGGGAATTCGCCTCGTCGTGGAGGCAACGGAACCGGTCTTCGTTCCTGCCGATCGCCAGTTGGTTCAGCGGGCGGTCGGCAATCTCGTATCCAATGCTCTGGCACACACGCCGGCGGGAGGAGAGGTTGTGCTCGACGCGGAAAATCGAAATGGGCGTGTTCATGTCAAGGTCACGGATACCGGTCATGGAATCCCAGCGGAACATTTGCCGCATGTCTTCGACCGTTTCTATCGAGGGGATGCGGCGCGTTCCACTCACTCGGGACGCGTCGGCCTTGGGTTAGCCATCGTGCGCGGTATCGCCTCGATGCACGGTGGGTCGGCCGACATTCAGAGCACTGTCGGCAAGGGAACGCAAGTGACACTCACTTTTCCGCAGGCGCCGTCCGACAAAGTAGGCGGGTGAATCGAAATCCTCGCGGACTAGCAGGTATGATACACGAGTGGTCGAAGTGAGTGACACGATGCGCGGCTTCCTGCAGCTTACCGATGCCGAATTGCTCGACTGGCTGAATGAGCGCCGTCAGCCGCCGATGCGCGCTCGACAGATTCGCCACTGGATTATGCAAGGCCGGGCAGAATCGTTCGAACAGATGAGTAACCTTCCGAAGGAACTTCGCGGCGAGTTGGCCACGGAATTCACGCCGTTGGCGACACAGATTATTCATCACGCCGCGGCCGAGGATGGAACTCACAAGCTCGTGCTTCGTTTTCAGGATGGAAACTCAGTCGAATGCGTTCTTATCCAGGATGGTCGGCGGCGGACGGCTTGCATCAGCACGCAGGTCGGTTGCGGCATGGCGTGCGTCTTTTGCGCGAGCGGTTTGAACGGCGTTGCACGCAACCTCACGGCGGACGAAATTCTGGAACAGCTCATACGATTGCAGAACGGGTTATCGGCGTCGGCCGATGAACCCGCCCCTCGTCTAACCCACATCGTCGTGATGGGTATGGGTGAGCCGCTCGCCAATCTGGAAAACCTGATGAGCGCGCTCGAGATCGCCAACGATGAACTCGGCATAGGCGCGCGTCGCGTGACGATTTCGACCGTTGGCCTCCCCGTGAAGATTCGACGGCTTGCGGAGTCAGGCAAGCAGTATCACCTGGCGGTGTCGCTGCATGCACCGAACGATGAACTTCGAACGCGCATCGTTCCGACGAATGTCCAAACCGGACTGACCTCGATTCTTGATGCGGCGGATTTCTTCTTTGAACGTACCGGCCGGCAGGTAACATTTGAGTATGTTCTGCTACGCGACATCAATGATCGGGTTGATCACGCGAAAGAACTGGGACGACTTTTGCGTGGGCGCCAGGCCCACGTCAACTTGATTCCGTTTAATGACGTGGAAGGCCTACCGTATCGACGCCCGACAGAGGAACGACTCACGACATTCATCGACGAGTTGCGGCGAAGCGGCGTGAGCGTGAAGGTGCGAAAGCGGAAAGGTTCCGCCATTGACGCCGCATGCGGCCAACTGCGGCGTCGAGTCGAAGGCGGCGGCAAGGCGGAACCGGTGGGCGTTGCAGGGGTTTAATAATTCGGGGGGCGGCGCTGGCCGCGGCATCGCGAGGCACTCGTGGGAGCGATCAGTCAGACCAGCGGGCAGCTCGCGCTTCGCGATCCCGATACGCGCTTGATGCTGCGTGTTCGTGATGAAGAACCCGGCGCTTTCGAGGAACTCGTCGATAAGTACCAGCACCGGTTGGTGGCCGTGTTGCAGCATCTCGTGGGCAATTCCGACGAAGCGGAAGATCTAGCTCAGGATGTTTTTCTCCGTGTTTTTCGCGCGGAAGAAGTATCGTGCGCAAGCGAAGTTCTCGACTTGGCTGTTCACGATCGCCAATAATCTTGCGCTGAACGCCCTCCGTCGGCGTCGCTTGAAAGGCGGCGTGGCGTTGCCGACGACGGATTCCGGTCCTCTCGGGCCGAGGCCGGCTGAACGACTAGTGCAGGACCGCGCAGAACGCCCGTCCCAACAGATGCAACACCTGGAACTTGCTACGGTGGTCCGGCGGGCACTCGATACGTTGAATGAACGACAACGCGCGGCGGTGTTGCTGAATAAGTTCGAGGAAATGAACTACGCCGAGATCGCCGAGGTCATGGGGTTGACCACGAAAGCCGTCAAGTCGCTCCTCAGCCGTGCGCGGGTGAATTTGCGGGACGCACTCAAGGATTACATTTTCATGGACGGGCAATCGGTTCCCCCATTGCCGGGTGATTGACAAGGCAAACGCCATGACGAACGAACCAAACCTGACCAACGAGGAACGAGCCGATCTTGTGGCCTATCTCGACGGGGAGCTCGACGAACGAGCCGCCTCCCGTCTCGAATCCAAACTCGGTCGCGATCCACGGGCACGGGCGGAAGTCAACGAACTCAAACGCGTCTGGGAATGCCTCGATCAACTTCCCCGGCCGACACCTTCGCCGGACTTTACTCAACAAACGATGGAACGGCTGACTGTGGTTTCCGCTGCCCAGCCGCCGGCTGCGAGTGTTTCAGCGCGTTGGCGGCCTTTGATCTTGCCCATTGGGTGGGCGGCGGCGGCACTGCTCGCAATAGGAATTGGTTTCGCTGGAACGCGCTTGCTGTCGCCACCGAAGGAAGCTGCTGAGACCGTCGTGGCGCCCGAAATTGACACCGAGACACTTGCTCGCGATCGACGAGTGATCGAGAACCGGCGACTTTATGAACATGCCGTCAACATCGATTTCCTCCGTGCGCTGGCCAACCCGGACGATCCGGACCTTTTCGGTGACGATTCGTCGGGTTCGTGATGAATGGAGCTGGTTGGAATGTTTGCATTTCGGGTAACCGTCACGCTTCTCTGCCTCGGATTGCCGGCTTGGGCAGACAACGTTCCCAAAGGTAAGCAAAAGGAACGGGCGGAGCAGCAAAGGCAGGCGCTGCAAAAACTCGAAGCCGATCCGGGCCGCCGTGCGCGCCTGCTTCAGGACTTGCGGGCGTTTCAGGAGTTACCGCGCGAACAACAGAATCGCCTCCGAAAAATAGACAAGGACCTTCACGAGGCAAACCCAGCCACGGCCGCGCGGCTCAATCGCTCACTGGTCCGTTACGTTGAGTGGCTGGAAAATCTCCCCGAAGCGAAACGCAATTACATCGAGAAAGCGCCGGATTCCAAGGAGAGATTGCTGCGGATCAGGCAACTTCGTGAGCAAGAGTGGATCGAGACGCTCCCGCTGGCTCAGCGCAACCAGATTCAATCGGCGACCGGCGAAGCGCGCGCGGCCCTCGTCAAGAAGTTCAAGTTGGAGGAAAAGCAACGGCGGCAAGACTGGCAGGCGGCGATCCGTCATTGGGACGAGTTACAAAAGGGGTCTCCGCCGACCCAGCGTTCGGAACTGCCGACGGAAATGCAACTCTTCATAGAGAAAACCCTTCTCCCACGCGTGACGACCGCCGATGCCGAACGATTGAAGGCCGCCGAGGGAAAATGGCCGCTGTTCATGGAGACAGTCGTAGAGTTGTCGGAGCGATACGTGCCGTTCCCGGGAGCGGCCCGGCCAAAAGAACCGGTCGATCTTCCCGAGGAAATGCGAAAGCGGATCAACGGTCTGCCGCCAGGGCGACGCGGACCGATTCAGGCGGCGGAAGGGAAGTGGCCGGAGTATCCACTCGCGATCATTAGCGGTCTGAGGCGCCCAAAGGGAGTGCTCATCCCACGACTGACGCCGGTCAAAGCGGCGGATTTCGACGAATCACTACAGAACTTTATCCGCACGCAACTCATACCGCGCCTAAGTGCCGATGAGAATCGGTTCCTATCGAACGCCGAGGGATCTTGGCCCGATTATCCCCGTGCCGTGGTGAATCTGGCAGGGAAACACAATCTCATCGTGCCCGGCATGTTGCCCATCCCCAAGACGCACGCAGAAAAGTATCGCACAAAAGCGGAGAAGCAGTGACGCCTAGGCGCGATAAAGCTGGTGCGTCTCGATGTAGCATTGGACGGCGGCAGGCACCAAGTAACGCAGACTTCGTCCCTCGCCGGCACGGCGGCGGAGGTCGCGGCTGCTGATCTCCATCAACGGACACTCCACGAGCTGACTCCCTTGCAGGCCTGCCGGCAACAGTGTTCTATCGAATTCCCAACTGGGCCGACTGACAATCAATACCTCGGCAAGTTCTCCGATTCCCGAGGGATTTCGCCAATGTACTAAGTCCGGGACACAGTCCATACCGATGAGCAAAAAGAGCTTTGCCTCGGGTTGGCGGCTGCGCAATTCGGCAAGGGTGTCCACTGTGAAACTTGGTCCGGGCCGGTCTTTCTCCATCTCGTCGACAACGAAAGCCTTATGGCCGGCAACGGCCAATTGCAGCATTTCGACTCGGCGTGCGAACGGCGTAATCTCTTGGTCTTGTTTGTGGGGTGGACGAGGCGCGGGCACGAAATGCACCCGATCCAGGTTTGCGTGTTCGCGGCATTGTTCCGCAAGGATCAAATGTCCGATATGAACCGGATCAAAGGTTCCTCCGAAGACTCCTATGCGCATCGGCGCTCTCCGTCACTTGGTCGGCCGCGGTCGAGTCATCAAATCAACTTCCGTGTCGCGGAGGAATTCCGCCGCTTGCTCGGGCGGCACCGAGTTAATGTAGAATCCGGTTCCCCACTCGAACCCGGCCACCCGCGTGAGGCGTGGAATGATCTCTATGTGCCAATGGTAATGCGGAAGCGCCTGCGTATCGAATGGAGAAGTGTGAATGATGTAGTTGTACGCGGGTTTGTCGAGCGCTGTTTCCAGCTTAAGCAGCAACGTTTTCAGCACCGTTCCCAATTCCTCCACTTCCGTCTTCTGGATATTCTCGAAATGGCTGTTGTGATGCTTCGGCACGATCCAAAGTTCGAAAGGAAATCGACTGGCGTAAGGCGCGAGGGTCACGAATGACGGCGTGTCGAGAACGATCCGTTTTTCCGCCCCGAGTTCCTGATGGATCATGTCGCAGTAGATACACCTGCCGCGGTAGTTGAAAAACTCGAGCGCGCCAGTCATCTCCTCCCACACCGAGATCGGTACGATGGGTGTGACGATGAGTTGCGAATGCGAGTGCTCCAATGAGGCGCCCGCCGGTGAACCGACGTTCTTGAACAGCATCCCGTAAACCAGCCGTGTATCCTTCTTCAGATCGACGAGGCGGTCTCGATAGACCCAGAGCACTTCGCGAATGTTCTCCTCGCTGAAGTTGGCCATGCTCACTTCGTGGAACGGGCATTCGATGATGACCTCGTGCGCGCCGATGCCGTTCATTTTGTCGTACATGCCATCGCCGCGCTTGTTGAGGTCTCCCTCAACCTGAAGTGCGGGGAACCGATTCGGCACGACACGGATACGCCAACCGGGCGCGTTTGGCTTCGATTGCCCATCGCGGTAGGCTAGAATCTCCGCCGGGGTGTGCTGCTCCTGCCCCTCGCAGAATGGACAGGATTCGGCGGGTTCCGAGATCGTTTCGGCTTTGGGCGGCACCGGTCTTCGTGCCCGCTCGGTGGCAATGATCACCCAACGGCCGACGACGGGGTCCTTCCGCAATTCCGGCATCTCCTCGCTCCGCAATCGATCGCCAAAACCGCGTAGTGTTTCGTCCATTTCAGCGGACCGGCAACGGTGTCGTTAGACGATCGTAAAGCCGTTCATATTCTCCGGCGCTGTGGTCCCAAGACCAGTCTTGTCGCATGCCGTTTCGAACTAGTTGCTGCCAGATGTTCGGTTGATTTCGATAAATCTCCATGGCGCGGTGAACGGCGTGCAAGAAGGCGCCCGGTGTGAAGGGACCAAAGCTGAAACCCGTCGCCTTTCCGCTGGCAAGCGTCTCAGGCGTCAAGTTCACAACGGTGTCGACCAGGCCGCCGGTGGTCCGAACCACCGGAACGGTCCCATACTTCAAGCTATAGAGTTGGTTCAGTCCGCATGGCTCATATTGGCTGGGCATCAAGTAAATGTCGGCGCCGGCTTCAATCTGATGTGCCAACGCCTCGTCATGCGCGAGAACGACCCCAACCTGGTGCGGGTATCGTGAGCGGAGTGCTTGCAACGTTTGATGGTAAATCCACTCACCTTCGCCCAAGACGATAAGTTGTGCGCCATCGTGCAATAGCTCTTCGGCCGACCGGGCCAACAAACTGATTCCTTTCTGTTCGACGAGCCGTGAAACCATGCCGAGCAAGGGCGCCTTTTCGTCGTTGTGGAGGCTGAATCGGCGTTGCAACGCCGCCTTGCAGATGCGTTTCCCCGAGGCAGCGGTGTCCACATCGTACGTGGCTTCGATATGCTTGTCCGTTGCTGGACTCCACACTGAGTAGTCCACGCCGTTCACGATGCCAAAGAGTCGGTCACGGCGTTCGGCCAGCACTCCTTCCATGCCGCGACCATACTCGTTGGTCGTCGAAATCTCGTGCGCGTAGGTAGGGCTGACGGTGTTCAACAGGTCGGAGAAAACGATCCCCGCCTTGAGAAAACTCAGATATGCGTGATACTCCAGTTGCGACGGATTGTACAACCGCGAATCCAGTCCCGTTAACGGCAGGTCATGGTGCCAAAAGGCGCCCTGGTAGGCGATGTTATGGATGGTGAAGAGTGTACGGACGTGGTCGTAGTGAAGTTTGCCGCGAAGAGTTTCGCATAGATACACCGACGCCAGCCCCGTTTGCCAATCGTTGAGATGAAGAACGTTCGGCCAGTAGTCGAGTAACCGAACGGCTTCGAGTATCGCCCGGCAGAAGAAAACGAACCGTTCGCAGTTGTCGGGATAGTCGTGTTTTTGACCGTTGACGCTGTACTGGTAGAAACCGTGGCCGCGTTCCGCGTCATCGCGTTCGTAATAATCCGCCTGCTCGACAAGATAAACGGGTACATCGCATCCGGGCAATTGCGATTGCCAAAGCCTCCCGGACACCATCTTGTGGCCGACCGGCACCGCGAAAACGTGCTCCGTCGGTGTCAGGGGTGTGGCGCCGAGCCGTGCACTTCGATAAAGAGGCAGAATCACCGCACATCGATGACCACGTTGCGAGAGCGCTCGCGGTAGCGATCCCGCCACGTCAGCCAACCCGCCGGTCTTGGCAAACGGTACGACTTCGGAAGCCGCCAACAAGACGGTATGGTGAACGCGTTCAGACATGTTTGACACGGACGCCCGGTGGCCCACAGTGCGACACTGGTCCACCGGTAGGCGGCCAACCCGCACGAATCGACACTTTAATCGGTGCGAACGGCTGGGACAACTCATCTTACCTGATTCATCGAGCTTTTCCAAATTCGGCAAAGAGTCTACCGCAGGAGCCAGAGTCTGACTTTGCGCAAGGCGCGGATTGCGCTCAATTTCGTAGCGCGGCGGACCAAGGACAGGGCTAGAATTTTCGGCGCAGCGCCGGCACAATCATCCCTTCAAACAGAAGTGAATTACGGAAACGGAGGCCGGCGCCAATGAATCGAGCGAAATCTTACACTGACCCAAAGACATCACCGTGGGTCGAAATGCTCGACGAAATCGAAAACACGCTCACCGAGAATCTCGCGGCCGCGGATGCTCGCGAACGGTTGCGGGAACAAGCTATCTCAGTGTCGGAGGCTTGCCGGTTTGACAAGGGCGATCTCCGTCGAGAACTAACCGGACTGCGCAGATGCTTGGAACAAGCGGAGAAATCCACGGCCGACGCCGACACGATGTTAGCGGCAAGTCTGGGCGCGGTTCGGGAGTGGCTTGACGCCGTCGAAGCGCTTCAACAAAGATTGGCGACTTGGGAGTCCGCATCGGTATGATAGACGTTGCGAGTAGCTCATGCCGACCAGCGGTTGCGCCGAGGAGGATCTCCCATGCCCGACGCGAAGTTTGCGGTCATTCTTCCCGCCGCCGGTAAGTCATCCCGATTCAACGACAGGGAAAAGAAGCCGTTCGCCACGCTCGACGGCCGGGCGGTTTGGCTCCGCTCTGCCGAATTATTCATCACGCGATCCGACGTCATTCAGTGCATCATCGTCGTGGCGAAGAATGACGAGGAGATGTTTCGACGCCGTTACGGCGCCAACATCGCGTTCATGAACGTGCAGCTCGCCGATGGCGGAGCGGAGCGATTCGAATCCGTCGCCAACGCTTTGGAAAAGGTGAAACCGGAAGCCGATTTTGTCGTCATTCATGACTCGGTGCGTCCATGCCTCACGGACACGTTGATTGACGCGGTATTCGGCCTGGCCGCCTCTAAAGGCGCCGCCTTGTTGGCCACGCCGGTCTCGGACACTGTGAAACAAGTGGATGCACAACACCAAGTGAAGGCGACTATGCCTCGCCAGGGACTCTGGCTTGCACAAACGCCGCAGGTATTTCGTCGCGAATGGCTGGTCGACGCCTATGCTAAACGCAAGCAACTCGGTAAAGACATCACGGACGACGCGCAGTTGCTCGAGGCCGCAGGCTACGCCGTTCACGTAGTTGAAGGTTCGCCGTCCAACATCAAGATCACCAAGAAGGGCGATTTGTTCCTGGCCGAGGCCATTCTGAAAAGCCGACCAAAGCCGAAATCGAGCGGGCCGATCCATCCATTTGCCGAAGAGGAGATGTGGGGCGGATACGGCAAGAAGTGATCGCTTCGGCTACGCACTTTTTTCTAGAATCTGCCGCCAGAACTCGGGAACGCCGCGATAGGCGATTTGATAGGTATCTTCGAGCGGCGTGTTGATGAACCCATCATGCAAAAATAGCGGCATGTCCGGAAGCGAGTCTCCGACGCCGATACGTTCGATTTCTGCCTCGGGGAACTTCTCGGCGGCGTAGGCGCCGATCGTGAAGGGCGCATCCGGCGACGCCGAAACACTTTCGTCTGGATCGAGATCAGCCCAAATGGCTGCCTGGATCCCTTCCGGGTCAAAAGCACCCGGCGGGAAAAGATCGATGATCAATAGGTGGCATCCATACTCCAATGCTCGATGGGCCTTGGTCACGAATGCCTCGACGCTCGCCTCGCGATCTTTATTACTCGGCGAGAGTATTTCGATAAGCGCAACTACCCGGTGGTTGGAAATGTGCCGGATGGCGAGGGTGCGCTGGAGGCGACGCTAGTCTCGCATTCGGTCCGGCTTTTATTCTCCGACGAACTTGCGATGGGGCCGTAGCAACTCCGGCAGCCGTGATTTTTGTGTGTTCGGAGATAGCAGATCCTTCAACATGAAGCGTAAGGATATCCGCGATCATTCGCCCGGGTTGCTGTTCAGCCATGGCGTAATAACCTTTCGGAAGTAACCCGCCGTTTAATGCATCACTTAAGTGCGTAATCCATGCCATGTGAAAGTGATGGAATGTCCCTGCGTCAACTCGCGTCCAGTCATGTACCGGCATTTCCAAGGCTCCTACAGTTTTCAACCGCATTCTACCTTACAATAAACGTGCGTCCAATCCGTAGTGCCAGATCATGTTACCACCGTTGGTCGCCTACGCGTTCTTCCAACTCTTCGATTGAACGCGGCCAATCATCCTTTAGCAGACGGGACAAAGACCGATCCGCAAGTACCTTCCCGCTGGTCTGGCAGCGCGGGCAGTAATTGGTTTCGTTTTCGGCGTACACGACTCGCTGCACCGCCGTTCCACAGTCGGGGCAAGGCTGACCGAAACGACCATGAACCGCCATGCCCGGCCGGAAGGCGGTTACTTTCTCCGGGAATCCGTCGCCCGTTTCACACCGGAGGCGATCGGTCCACTCGGTCAAGGACTGCCGTGCTGAATCGTACAGTCTCTTGATTTCGCTATCCGACATCCGGTGCGTCAGGGCCAGCGGCGAAAGACGTGCGCGATGCAGAATCTCATCCGAGTAGGAGTTACCGATGCCGCTAAAGATGCGGGGGTCTGTGAGCGATCGTTTCACGGTGTGGTTTTCGAGCCGTAGTGCGGCAGAAAAGGCGTTTAGATCGGCGTCGAGCACCTCCAATCCGCGGGGATTGTGGGCCGCGAGCCCTTGCTCACCGTGAATCAAGTAGAGCGATGCGCGACGTTTGGTTCCCGCCTCGGTTAACACTAAAGTTCCAGTCGAGAAATCGAAAGCCGCTAACCCTATCTTTGCAGGCGGCTTGGCGCCGCTCTTTTTCCAGTGCAAACGGCCGGCGATCATGAGATGCAATACCAGAAAAAGGTCCTGATCTAATGCAATGACGATTCGTTTTCCCAGACGCCGAAGCTCCGTAACCGTGCGGCCGAATGCCGCGTTCACGGACGGCTCGACACTGCGCAACAGGAAAGGGCTCAACAGGCGCACGCGATTGAGTGTTTTCCCTTTGATGCGTCGTTCCAGGCACTCAATGTATACGGTGATGTCGGGAAGCTCCGGCATACACTCATCATGAGTTGCCGCCACCGCGCCAGCAAGGGCGGATGCTTCGGGCCGCTTTCATAGAATGCACCCCGGAGGTGCAGCTTGACCGCCGACCCGCTTCTTTCCTACCGCAATCGATTTCCCATCTTAGCGCGTTGCAATTATCTCATCAGTAACTCGCTCGGTGCGGCGCCGGCGGCTGTTTCGGACAGCCTTCAAGAGTATTTCGACATCTGGGCAGCTCGCGGCGTTCGGGCTTGGGAAGACAAGTGGTGGTCGATGGCCGTCGATCTCGGCGATCTCGTGGCGCCGTTGATCGGTGCGTGCATCGGCGACGTGGCTTTCCACCCCACGGTAACGCTGGCGCACGCGGTTGTCCTCAGTGCGTTCGATTTCGCAAGCGGGCGGTACAAGATCGTCACCGATTCGATGCACTTCCCGTCGATCCGCTATCTGCTCGCTGAACAGCGAAGTCGCGGCGCCGAAATCGTTACGGTACCTAGCGACGACGACATCACCGTAGATACGCAACGGCTCGTCGAGGCCATTGACGAAAGAACCGCATTGGTGAACATTTCCCACGTTTTGTTCAAGAGCGCGTATATCCACGATGTCGCGGCGATCGCGGAACGCGCGAAAAAAGTCGGGGCGTTCACATTGATCGACGGGTATCAATCAGTCGGAACCATTCCGGTGGATGTGAAGGCATTGGATATCGATGCCTACATCGGCGGCTGTCTAAAGTGGCTTTGCGGAGGGCCCGGAGTGGCATTTCTCTGGGTTCGGCCGGAATTGCAGGCTCGGCTCACGCCGCGCCTCACCGGGTGGATGGCGCACAAACATCCGTTCGATTTCGCTCCCGTCCTCGATCGGAAGACCGACATCTGGCGCTTTCTGCACGGCACTCCGAATATCTCGGGACTTTACGCCGCCCGACCCGGGCTTGAGATCATCAACGAAGTCGGTATCGAGCCGATTCGCGCTAAGTCCATCCGTCAAACCGAGCGCCTGCTGTCGCTGGCCGACGCGCGCGGTTTTCGCTGCACGACGCCGCGCAACCCGGCCCGCCGTGGTGGCACGGTGGCGATAGACGTGCCCAACGGTTATGAAGTATCCAAGGCGCTGAAAGCCCGCGAGGTCATGTGCGACTTTCGGCCGGGCGCCGGCATTCGCCTCTCACCGCACTTCTACACTCGCGACGACGAACTCCACGCTGCCGTCGAGGCCATAGCAGAAATTCTGGAGACGAATGCATGGCGTGAATTCGGTGCGATGCGGAATACGGTGACGTGATAGGAGCCCGCCGCGAGATCGGTCGGTCGAGAGAGGTCTCCGATGCTCTACGAGATTAGCCCGTTAATCTCCACACGTCTCGCCGTGTGGCCAGGTGACACGCCGTTGTCACGAGAGATCCTCCGCGACATGTCAAGAGGCGACAACCTCACGCTTTCCACGCTGCGCGGCACTGTTCATCTCGGCGCACATGCCGACGCGCCGAGCCACTACGGGAAGACAGCGCCGGCCATTCACGAACGCGAACTCGACTATTACATCGGACCTTGCCAGGTCATCCGCGTCCGTACGGAACCAAGCGCGGTCATTCGCGCAGCGTCGATCCAAGTACCTATCAGTGCGCCGAGGGTGTTGATTGCGACGGGAACCTATCCCGATCCGGAATCGTTTCAAACCGACTTCGCGGCTCTCGCGCCTGAGTTCGTCGACTGGATGCACGAGCGAGGTGTGAAACTGATTGGCGTCGACACACCGAGCGTCGATCCATTCGATTCCAAGGATTTGCCGGCCCATCGGCGGTTCTTGGCCAACGACGTGGCTATCTTGGAAGGGCTCGTCCTGGCAGAAGTTCCCGAGGGCATTTATGAACTGATTGCGCTGCCGCTTAAACTGGCAGGTTTCGACGCGAGTCCCGTGAGGGCCATTCTGCGAACGATTCCCGTTGCTTAGGCCACGTCCAATAGCTTGAATTCACGGCGCGGGCTATAATCCCGGATCGTGACAACCGCGTTAGTTATTCTGCTGACTATCGTTGGCGCCTATCTCATCGGCGCCATCCCGTTTGGGTATCTCGTCGGCCGCTGGCGTGGCGTAGACATTTTCGCGCACGGTAGCGGCAACATCGGAGCAACAAACGTTGGCCGTGTCCTCGGTAGGCCGTTTGGGATTCTGGTTTTCTTGTTGGATTTTGCCAAGGGTGCTGTTCCTACGTCGGTCGCTCGCTTTGTTTCGTTGCCTGCCGTCGAAGAAACCAAAGCGTGGCTGGGAACCGACGGGTTGCCGGTGTTAGCTGGGCTGGCGGCTTTTTTGGGACACCTGTATCCGATATATCTCCGCTTTCGCGGCGGTAAGGGCGTCGCCACTGGAGCGGGTGTCGTCGCAGTTCTACTACCGCTGCCCGCACTCGGCGCACTCGTGACCTGGGTGGTGCTCGTGGCCGCGACGCGCTACGTTTCGCTCGCTTCCATCGGCGCCGTCTTGGCGATTTGTGTGTTACGACTATGGATGACCCCTGCCCCGTTCTCACCTGACAATCGCATTCTCACCTGGTTCTGTTTCGTGGCGGCAGCCCTCGTCATCTTTCGGCATCGCGCGAACATCGGCCGGCTTCTGGACGGAACGGAGAACCGGTTAGGGCAGAAGTCGTCCGAGCAAGCCGTGCATACAAGAGTCGAGTGAATTGCTCCGCCTTGGACTTACCTTGACGCAAGGGTTCAAAGGCCTTAGCATTTCGCGTCTTGAAGCCAAGTGGGCACGGAAGCGTCATGGGAATGTCACCTCACCAGTCGTGTCGAAGAACGGATCTACTATTCGTCACCATTCTTCTGCTCGTTGCAATTGGGATTCACTCTTGGCAAATCCACCGCACCGCCGTGATCGCGCGAGACGGTGTCGGCTTCATGCGGTACGCCTGGCAACTCGAATCGCAGCCGTGGGGTGAGGTGCTGCGTGCAAACCCGCATCCGCCGGGTTATCCGTTGATGATCCACATCGTCTCAATTCCGGTGCGGTACTTCGCCGGCGGAATCGAAAGCGAAATCATGCAGGCCAGCGCGCAATGGGCGAACGCTCTGGCCGGAATACTCTTGGTGATTCCAATGTACCTGCTCGGACGGACGCTCTTTGACCGCCGAGTTGGGTTCGGAGCGGCGTTCTTGTTTCAGTGCTTGCCCGTTGCGTCGCGCGCCATGGCCGATGCGCTCACCGAAGGCACCTATTTGTTGTTCTTGGTCACGGCCTTGTTGTTTGCGGTCGACGCGGTGAAACATCGGAGTGTAATTCGCTTTGGTCTTTGCGGAGTTTTCGGAAGCCTCGCCTACCTGACACGGCCTGAGGGGGCGCTCGTGGTCGTTGCCGCGTCGATTGTGATGCTCGCCATTCAGATTCTACCGGCGATGCGCTGGCCGTGGCGGCGGATGCTTGCTTGCGGAACAGCGTTGGCGATTGCAAGTCTCGCTGTCGCCGCTCCATACATGCTGATCATCGGTCATGTGACCAACAAGACTACGGGACGAAACATCTTGCAATCCGCCCACCAAGGAATGACACCAAAAGACGCCGCGCCAACAACCGTATGCGCGTCAATGCCGTTGGCCGTCTTCGGTCCGGAAAGTCGAGAAATGTCGACTGTTCGACGGCATCTTTGGTGTCTCGGCGCAATCGCGGAAGAGGTGGTCAAAGGATATCACTACGTTGCATGGTTGCCGGCCATCGCCGGATTGTGGTGGTTCCGCAACTGCTGGCGCAAATCAACCGAAAGTTGGGTGCTTCTGGTCTTGATGTTGTTGAATGTTACGGTGCTGTGGCGAGTGGCCTACGTGGAAGCATATGTCGCCGAACGCCATAGCCTCACGCTTGTCATGTGCAGCATTGTCTGGGCGGTTGCGACAATCTTCGCCGTGAGCGACAAACTCGCGACGGCATCGCGGCACTTCGCGCCACAGCGAGTACGGCTTGCGTCATCGACGCTGTGGGCCACGATACTCCTCACGATGCTGGTGGTTTCGGGTCTACCGAAGTCTCTGGCGCCTTTGCACACCAACCGTACCGGATTCCACGCGGCTGGAGTATGGTTGGCGCAAAACGCCGGGCCGGATTCATATATTATGGACCCGTTTTCCTGGGTGGAGTTCTACTCCGGCCAGGTCATGCGACTGGTTCACGACCCGGCGGCCACACAAAAACGGGAGAGTGTATTTGTCGTGCTCGGCGGGACCAAAAACGAGCACGAACGTTTGCCGCTCATTCCTGAAGCCAAGTCATGGGCGCAGCACGGCCGCGTGGTCTTTCATTGGCCCGATCGTCCAATCCAGCTCAAAGCAGAAGAAGTGATTGTTTACCAGGTTCCGTAGAAATTAGCCGGTTTTCGGCGGGTCTACACGCGGGCAATATCCTAAGATTCACACATACGCCCTGTCGCATGATTCTGAAGTTACGAGGCGGGTTCACCCGGAACGGGATGCTGGAACAGGCGAAGAACTACGCCGCCGCCTCGGTTCAAGAATTTCCCGAGCCGGATGACTCCCATTTCTTAGACGCTCCACGCGCCCCGTCAAAGCGTTGGCACCTACTTGGCAAACCCGTTCGCATCATCGTTAGCGTCAGCATCCTCTCATGGCTGGCGTGGAAGACAGACTGGGCGCAGATTGCCAATGCGTTTCGACAGCTTCGGCTGGAATTCTGGGCTGCATCGTTCGGCGTGTGCATGCTCATGCAAGTACTCAGCGGGTTGCGTTGGCAGCTATTCAGCGCGTCCGCTTGGATTTCGAGGCTCCGTTTGGCGATTCACTGCGTTCTACTTCATTGGAATGTTCTTCAATCTGCTGCTTCCTACTTCGGTAGGCGGCGACGTGGTGCGCAGCCTTTATCTGAACGGACGCGGGCATCGGCGTCTGGCGGCATTCCTTACCGTGCTCATCGATCGCGCTACCGGCCTCTTGATACTGCTGTTCGTTGCTTGCGTCGGTGTGTTGGCAAGCCCCATCGAGCTGAAATCGTGGATTGTTCTCAGCGTCGGCGGCATGACGGCGGCAGCGCTTGTCGGGCTTTTGTTGTTGCGCCCGGCGACTCGGTGGACGCGCCGCTTTGAACGCCTTCGCCGACTTCGAGATTATGCAAAGTTCTATCTGCGCTTGCCGGGCTTGATATTCAGCACATCCATCATTTCGCTGGGTGTCCAGGCGGCGAACGTCCTCTCCGTTTGGTTCCTCGGCCTGGCTCTCGGTCTCGAAGTGCCGCCCGTTTATTACTGGATCGTTGTGCCGTTGGTGTGCATACTCACGCTCTTGCCGGTAAGCGTGGCCGGCGTCGGCATCCGTGAAGGGAGCATGGTGCTGCTCCTCGCGCCGCTCGGCGTGGATCGAGACTTGGCGCTGTGCTTGAGCATGTTGTGGTTCTCCGTCCTCGTCGCGGTGGGTATGATCGGGGGCGTCATCTACCTCTTCGGCAAATTTCCGCGTCCGGAAGCTCGACCCGAAGCAGAGCCTACGTTGGCCGCATAACGAAAACAGGGCGGACATGTGCGTCCGCCCTGCTCAAAGTTATCCTTATTCACGTCGTCTAACGTTTCGGCGTCCACACCGGCGAATCACTTGCCGACGCGACTTTCACGCCTTTCTCAAGTGAGACAATTTGCTCCAGCTTGACCTTGGGTGGGCTTAACGGCACCGGGTTCGGCGGCCGTACCGGCAAGGCTTGCGGTTGCGGACGAAGCGAACTGCCGGTCGTGTTGGGTGCTGGCGACCGGAAATGCTGATCGTAAAGCGGGCTGCCGCTGCCGTTGGGACTTCGTGTTTCGCGCACTCCGGGCGGCGGCGCTGGGGCTTGAGGTTGGATTCGTCCTTCACCCACCCCGGGCTGTGCCGCCGGGGGCGGCTCGGGCGTACCGCTTACAGCAGGCGGCGGGGCGGCAACGGGGGCTGCTGGTGCACACGGGTTACAACAGGATGTTACCGGTTCCCAGTATGAACTCTGCCGGTAGCTCACCACCGGTTGGTAGTAGCAACGTTGCACCCAGCTTTGAACGGGGCACGACTGTGCGCGTAACTGATAGGAAACCGCCGGCGTGGCAGCTTGATAATAGCTGCACGTGCACGGATCGTAATAGCTCACGTAGCGGCAGGTGGTTACGGGCTCGTAGTAGTAGCTCGTTCGGTAGGTAGTAACCGCTTCGTAATACGAGCGAGTTTCCATCGTAGTGACGGGTTGATAATAACAGCGTTGAACATATCGGGTGGTGCAAACCTGCGGGCAGGGATTGCAACAAGGATCGACGGCGGGGGCGGCGTAGTAGGACACGCTGCCTCGGCCGCAGTTATTGCAACAAACTTGAAATACGTTATGCCAGCCCGCTTCAACCCGTCCCGCGCTTGCTACGAACAACACGAAAGCACTCGCCCAGCCCATTATCCGTGTGGGATTCATGGTCCGGTCTCCTTTGTCTAATCCAGGTGAAGAGTCATATTGGAACGGTGCTCCCAACGTTGTTCGGAGCGTGCCGCTAACCCGAGTGGCATGGTCATCGCGCATTGGCCGATGCCACAGATTCATTCACCTTAATAAGCAATGTCGAGCTTGCAATAGAAACAGATCGAGAATCGAAGGAAAAACGAGGGCACAAGCGGTAAAGTTGTCACGTCGCGAAAAGACGACAAGATAGGGAAGGTTGAACAATAAACCGCCGCTTGCGGCCTAGCGGGAATGGGGTGTGAGCGCATAAGCCGCAAGCGACCCGCTTCTTACCCAACTAGCGTCTTCAGGGCCGACATCGCCGCGTCGTAGTTCGGATGGGCGCCGACTTCCGGGACGTATTCCACGTAAGTGAAGTGATTGTCTTTGTTCACGACGAAGACCGCCCGCGAAAGCAGCGGCATCGGCAGACCTTCAATCAGGACGCCCCAGTTTTTCCCAAAAGACTGATTATGCAGATCAGACAGGGTTTGAACGTTGCTTACGTTTTCCGCCGCGCAGAAGCGCTTCTGTGCGAACGGCATGTCCAGGCTCACCACGTAACACGCCGCTTTGTCCTTCAAGGCTCCGAGAGACTCCTCGAATTTCTTCGTTTCTTGACTACAGACCGGCGTGTCGAGTGACGGCACCGAAAGAAAGATGCGGTGCTTGCCACCCGTTTTCTCGAAATTCATTGCCTCTAGACCGCTGTTCACACAAGTAAACGTCGGAGCGCGGTCGCCCACTTTCAGTTTCGGACCCGCGAGAGGATAGGATTGTCCTTTGAAATTTGTTGTGTGACCGGTGGCCGCCATGATGTTACTCCTTCGAATTCGAACGCCGCCGAGGATAACTCGGAGGCAGATGCTTACCAACGCGGTCAGGGTATGCACCGCCGCGCGGAAAGTCAAACGACTTACGGCCCTTACGTTCAATCGGCGTTGTCGACAAAGTGTTCGACGTCAGGCCAGGCATCCGGCGGTGGATTGAGCTGGATTGTGGGTAGAAGGTCTTCCGAGAGCGAGGTCGACGGCGACTGCTCCGGATTCGCCAATAACGAAGCGTAGCACTTATCCATCTGTGCCCAGAAATCGACGACGTCGAGACCGAGAAAGATCTTGAGCTCGCGCATGTAGTCGCGGCTGGAATGGTACAGCTTGATCGCGCCGCGCAGGTTGCCATTGCCGAAGTGGAGCAGTCCTACGGCCGCCTGGATCAAACCTTGGTAAAAGCGGTGTGCGTCGCCGGTCGCCTCGGTCCAAACGTCTTCCCAAACTTCGTGGGCCTCGAAGAAATCGCCGCGGTTGAAGAGCAGAATACCCGCCAGATAGCGCGGGTCATAGTCAGGTTGGACACCATCCATACCCTAAATTGTATCCGGACTAACCCCGTCCTGACCCATCCGCGGAAATCAACATGCCGCCGCCGAGCGACGGAAGACCCGCCATCGTAGCCCGCAATCTGACCAAGATCTTCGGCAGCGGCGAGGCGAAAGTCGAAGCGCTCCGAGGCATCGATCTGGAGGTGCGCTGCGGTGAGTTTGTGGCCGTCATGGGGCCGTCGGGTTCTGGAAAGAGCACCCTACTACATCTGATCGGCGCCCTCGATTCGCCATCCGGCGGCACTGTGTCCGTGGGCGGTGAAGAGCTGAGCGAACTCGACGACGACCAGCTCACCCTTCTTCGCCGAAGGCGCATCGGTTTCATCTTTCAAGCGTTCAACATGCTCGACGTGTTGACCGCTGAAGAAAACGTCGCCTTGCCGCTCATTATCGACGGCGTCGCCGAGAGCGACGCCGCACCCCGTGCGTTTGCCGCACTGGAGTTGGTACGCCTGTCCGCACGGCGCCATCATCTCCCCGGGCAGATGTCGGGCGGCGAACAGCAACGACTCGCGGTGGCGCGGGCATTGGTTGCCGACCCCCTGTTGATTCTTGCCGACGAGCCCACTGGCAACCTCGACAGCGCCAATGGCGATCAAGTCATGTCGCTCTTGCGCGAACTGGTAGACCGTCGTCGGCAAACCATTCTCATGGTTACGCACAACCCGAACCACGCCGCAATGGCTGATCGACTCGTGCGTCTCAAAGACGGTCGTATGGTCGAAGAGAAAGCACTGCATCATCATCGTGCGCTCGCCAGCCGGGAGACGGCGATATGAATTTGCCGAAGTTCCCCGTGCTCTGGAAGTTAAGCGTGGGAGAGATCCGTCGGCGGCCGGGTCGCGCATCCCTTACGTTGCTCGGCATTGTTATCGGCGTGGCGGCCGCAGTCGCCATATCGGCCACGGTCCAAACTGCCCGCAGCGTTCACCGCGACATGTTTGAAAACCTTACCGGCCGCGCCTCATTAGAGGTTGTCGCAGGAGGCCTGGGTGGTTTTGATGCCGGGGTTACCGAGGATTTGGCAGCGGTTCCCGGTATTCAATCTGCGGTTCCTGTCGTGCAGACGCCGGCGGCGGTCATCGGGAAATCCGGCGCGACCCCAGTTATGTGCATCGGAATTGACCCCAGCCGTGATCACGCCGTCCGTGAATTGCACCTGCGGTCCGGCCGAATGTTGGACAGTGACGACGGCGTCCTGTTGGAAGCCGGTTTTGCTCAAGCGCAGGAGTTCACTTTGGGTCAAGCCGTTCGCTTCATCACGCCGACGGGGATGAGTTTGCACCCCGTCGTCGGTCTGTTGGAGGCGCAAGGCGCTGCGGCTTTTAACGGCGGAGCGATTGCGTTCATGCCGCTATCAACCGCGCAACGCATCTTCGGTATGCCCAACCAAGTGAACAGCGTGCAAATAGTTTTGAACGACGCCGCCGACGAGCGACGCGTGGAATCGGCAGTACGAGAGCGATTGCCGAAGGGGCTAACGGTGCAAGCGCCGGGCGCCCGTGGCGACCTCGGCCGTGACAGTATGATGTCAACCGAACAGGGCCTGGCATCGCTCAGCGTGAGCTCATTGGTGGCCGGCGCCTTCGTGATTCTGAACGCATTCCTGATGAACCTCGGTGAGCGGCGCCGTCAACTGGCCATCCTCCGTGCGGTCGGCGCGACTCGCCGCCAGGTGACGCGCTGGTTGTTGCAAGAAGCCGTGTTGCTCGGCATTGCGGGCACGCTCCTGGGTATTCCCGTGGGCCTAGGGCTTGCCGTCGCTCTCCGCATGGTGTTGGCCCAGCTCTTGACCGTGACGCTTCCGGCCGTGCGCTGGACGGCCGAGCCTTTTGTTCTCGCCTTGTTGTTGGGCCCGGGCATGGCTTTGGCCGCAACATTCTTGCCGGCACGCCGCGCCGGCCAGCGCTCGCCGCTTGAAGACCTGCTGCAAAAGAAGGCTGATCGGCCCGACCAAACTCGATTCTGGCCGGCGTACGTGGGACTGGCGATCTTCGCATTTGTCGCGATCTTCCTATTTGGAATCCTGTGGAATTGGCTGCCCCTTCACATTGTGACGCACCTCCAGGCGTTGGTCTTGGCCGGTTTCCTGGTGGCCTGCGTATTGGTGGTTCCGCTGTTTCAGGCGCCGCTGACTCGATTTGCATCCATGATCCTGAAGCCGTTTTTTGGCGCTGAGGGAGGATTGGCGATTCGACAACTCACACGCCATCGAACGCGCACGGCGCTGACGGCCGGCGTTTTGCTCGTGGCCATCGTGTTTGCTGTGGGCTTCGGTCAATCGTTGATGAACAACATGCGGCATCTAAATGATTGGTTCGCACGAATCATTACGGCGGACTTCTATATCCGGGGCACATGGCCTGATCCGACAGTGAATATCACCACGGCCGCGGTGGATGAAACATTGGTGAAGGAAATCGCTGACTTGAAGAATGTCGCGCACGTCGGTTACGTGAACTTCATACCGGCCCGCGTTTCCGGCCGGTCCGCGGTGGTGCTTGCGTGTTCCTTTACGAAGGAACGACCATTGGCGCTCGCCCTCGAAGACGGCGACCCGGAAGAAGTGCGACGGGGTCTGCAACAGGGTGGTGTGGTACTTGGAACGGCGTTGGCACACCGACTGGATAAGCACGTCGGGGATACCGTTGGAATCGAGACACGGCTCGGGACGCGTGAGTTTTCAGTTGTGGGCACGGCATCCGAATACACGGGCGGCGGCATGGCACTTTACATCGATTGGCACACGGCTAAGCCGCTTTTTGACATCAACGGGATGCACGCGATTCTCGTCACGGCACAATCTGAAACCGCCGGTTCGTTGCGCCCGGCATTGGCGGAGTTTTGTAAGGAACACGGCTTGCTGCTCCAATCCAACGCCCAGGTCCACGAAACGCTCGGCAAACAGCTTCGAGGCTTTCTCGGCTTCCTCTGGGTACTACTTTCGCTCGTTTTCGTGGTAGCTTCGCTCGGTGTCGTAAACACGTTGACCATGAATGTGCTGGAACAGACGCGAGAGTTCGGCGTCCTTCGAGCCATCGGAATGAAACGCCGGCAGGTCGCGAAACTCATCGTCGCCCAGGCGCTTACGCTCGGAATTATCAGCCTCGTTCCGGGCGTCCTGGCCGGGATCGCGCTGGCGTATATCGCGAATCTCGCTACCTATCCGCTCTTGGGTCATCCCGTGCGGTTCAACTTGAGCGCACTTCACATCGCTGGCTGCTTCTTTGTTGCTTTGCTCATTGCGGTCGCGGCGGCGTTCTTTCCAGGACGTCGTGCCGCTCGGCTTCAAGTGGTGGAAGCTCTCCAGTATGAATGACCATCTGGCCGATTGCCGGCATTCAATGTAACCTAAGTCCTGACGGCTTGTTACCATCCCGTTCGGAATTGCAATCATGTACGCAGTGTTTGAAGACGGCTCCCGGCAGTACAAGGTCCAGGAAGGCGATGTCGTTCGCGTCGATTATCGAGACGCCGAGATCGGGGCCAACCTTGAGTTCGACCGCGTCTTGCTTTGCCACGGCGGCGAAAGCCCGTTGATCGGGCGTCCACTGGTAGAGGGTGCACGGATTGTAACGAAAGTCGTCGATCATCCGTCGACCAAGGTCTATATCCAGCATTTCCGCCGGCGGAAAAACTACCGGCGACTAAGGGGACATCGGCAGCCTTACACGTCGGTCCAAGTTGAGTCGATTATGATTCCGGGCGCCAAGCCGTCCAAAACCTCTTAATCTGCGACGCAGCGGCAACACACCTCTTGCGTACTTCGTGGGTATAATCTCATTTGTACGTCTTTGTGCGGGGAGTAGTGCGGGAGGCACTCCGAATGAAGCGGGGCTTGTTGCTTGCGCCGGTAGTTCTTCTGCTTGTCATTCCCGGCCTAGCGCGCGCCGAGAACAAAAGGGAGTTTCCGCTCAAGTACCGGCTTAGTGTTAACGTTTCGGACGAAGTCGCCACGGCCACTCAGCAATTGACGCTCCTGGCCGACCGGGTCAAACTCAATTCCGAGCCGACGTACCATTCTCCGAAACCGATCTATAGCACCATGCTGGTGGGTGCCCAACAAGACGAACTCGGAATCGTCCTCGACACGTCTTCGGAAAACGGCCGGGATTATGACTGCCTATACGTGGATGGGAATGGCGACGGCCGCCTGTCGGCGGATGAAAAACTGAAAGGAATCCAGCGCGAGACCGCGTGGACATTCGGTCCCACTAAGATGATGGTGCATAGCGGAACGAAAAAGGTCCCACAGTGGTTTCTCTTTCAGTTCGCCGACTACGAGATTGACACGGACAAAACGGTTCGAAGCCTACACGCGTTAAATTCCGGCTACTACACGGGAACAGTGCATTTCGGGCAGCAGAAGCGGCTCATCGCCGTCGTCGATAACAACGGAAACGGACTGTACAACGACCTGACCAAAACGGGAAAGCTCGGCGACCGGTTATTGATCGACTTCAACGGGGACGGCGAATTCGACATTCGGCCCACGAGCGAAGAAACGCAACCACTCGGCAGGTATGTCCTCGTCGCCGATCAATACTGGCAAGTGGATGTGGCAGCGGATGGTTCCTCGGTCGCCGTGCAACCGCTGGCTAAGGCGCTGGGCACGCTTCAATCCGACATTTCTGAATTCGCTCTACTTCTCCGAGATGAAGAAGGCGATCTCCGCGTGCGAGGGTCCGGAGGTATTGCCAAGGTCCCCACGGGCGACTACACACTCGTCCGTTGCCAATTTGTGCTGAATGACCAGGCCGGCCGACGCTGGGTTTTTACGGGCGGCGGTGAGAGCCGCGTTACCGTAAAGGTGCCCGCCAACGAGTCCGCCAGGCTGTTGCTGGGGCCGCCGCTGACTCCGAAGATCGAAGTCACTCGAATCGACAACGAGAAGATCGCCCTGACGCTTTCCCTGCACGGCGCCGGCGGCGAAACGTACAACGAGGTCTATTACAACGACAACGCCAAACCGCCCGTGCCCAAGGCTCGCCTGTTCGATTCGAATGGTAGAGAACTCGCCCAGCTTGATTTCCACTATGGCTGAAGCTTTTGCTGCCCACTCTCGTGGAGAGTGCCGACAAGTGTAACGGAACGCATCACGGCAACGGGTACGGTCATGGGTTGGCCGTTTCCGATCAAAGAACTGCCGACCACCGCTGACTTGAACTCGCTGAAGCCCGCCAAGCCGTTGCCGTAGGTTCATAAGGAACATCCATGTCCGCGTGGTTCCTGATCTTGAGTGTCGTGGCCGTTGGTGTGAACGCCGACGATGCGCCAGCGCGGACATTGACTGTCGCGGGAAAGGTTACCGACATCCACGGCAAAGTCGTTGCCGGCGCGTCGGTCTACCTTCGAGAATGGGTCTTCGCTCGCCGATCCGCCGAACCGGAAAGGGCGACCTTCAACGACATTCTGGCGACAACGACAACGGATGCGACCGGTGCGTTTTCGTTTCCGAACGTTGCATTGCCGACGCCTTACCTCGACGAAATCTCCAGAGCCAACCCCCAGCCTTGGGATGTGATTGTGGTGGCCAAAGGACACAGCATCGCCTGGAGTCGATTGCCGCCGAAAGGGCATGAGCGCGACATGACACTGACCCTGCCGCCGGAAGCCAAACTAAGCGGCGATGTTACCGATGTAGACGGCAAGCCCGTGGCCGGTGCGCACATTCACGCCGTGCGCTTTCAAGGCCTCGAACAATCTTTGCAGAGTCCCGTGACCGACACGGAGAATCTGCGTCTCGATGGGTCGCACATTGTGAACTCGACGGAAAGCGACGCCGCCGGCAAGTTCGTGTTGGGAGGTTTGCCGCCGGATATGCGGATCGTGTTATTCGCCTCGCACAAGGATTTCGCGCGACGACTAGTTTATGCGGCGACTACGGAAGTGCCGCAACCTCCCGTAAGCGTCGGACGAGCGCGGCCGCAAAGCGGCGCCCCCACTCCACGCGACGAACCCGTGCAAACCGGCAACATAAGGGTACAGCTTAATCCTGGGCATCGACTAAGAATCCGCGCATTGCTGGAAGACACCGGCAAGTCCGCCGTCGGCGCCCATCTTCGACAGGGAACGGGAGTCAACCGGTTTGAAGCGAATTCGGTGTCAAACACCGAGGGCGACTTTCACATCGAGCAACTGGGCGCCGGCCGCATTACGTTCGAGATCGCCGCGCCTCACGGATCGGAATACATGGGTATTCGTGTGCCGTATGTGTTCCCGCTGGATCATTCCGAGTCGTACGTGAAGCTCGCCCGTGGCTACGTGGTCAACGGCACGGTTGTCGAAGAAGAGACGAAAAAAGGAATCGGCGGTGTCGAAATCGCCTATCATTCGGGCAACGATCGTACCAGAATGTTTGTCGTTTCGACAACCATGACGTCAAGTGACGGCACATTCCGCATCGTCGTTCCTCAGGGCCCAGGATGGCTGGAAATTGCCAATCACGTTCCAGGCTACGTTATGCCGGATGAGAGTCCCACCACCCGCACCGAGCCCGACGAGAGATTCCTACGGCCGATCAAAGTTGTCGCTAGTGAGCCCACACCGGCCGTCCATTTCACGCTGACACGCGGGCTAATCGCTCACGTGCGGATCGTAGACCCATCCGGCCAACCGGCGGCCGGCGCCGAGGTGTCCGGAAAAAAAGCCGACGCCGACGGCAAGCTCACCATCACGGGTTTGCTTCCTTACCGCAATCACGAACTCATCGCCACCTGGCCGGAACGGCAGTTGGCCGGTCGATTCACCGTATCTCCGCGGGGAGAGAAGCAACCAGTCTCCGTCGACGTAACATTGCACGCGACCGGCCGAGTCGTCGGGCGAATTCTCGGCGACGACCGGAAACCCATCCGGCGCCCGTCGGTGCAGTTGCTTCAGCATGTGCCGGACACCGATACGAAGATCGTTTTCTATGCGGCCGGTAGTTCCGTTCCGCTTGCCGTCGCGCCCGATGGAACGTTTGCGATGGACGGCGTCGTGCCCGGCATCTCGTACAACGTGAACGTGTCCGCGCCTGGTAACGCCTCGGCATTTGGAAAACCGTTCGAAGGGGTGTCGGGTGAAACGCATCGGCTGCCAGACATTGTTCTGCCACGCACGGATCAAACCATTGCGGGAACGGCGGTGGACGGACTCGGTCGCCCGCTGGCGGGGGTGCAAGTGTATGGAACGCCGGTGCGAGCCGGCGGCATTGAACGGAGCGTTCGAATCGGCGGCGGACAGGTGTACTCCGACAAGAATGGCCGGTTCCGCCTGACGGGAATACCACGCGGACCCGTGCGATTATCGGCATACGTCACTCCTCCCGGCAACGACGGCGAGCGCCTCGTTCGGACACACGCTTCCCTTTTGGTCGAGGCCGGCCGACAGGACGTACGGCTCGTGCTCACAGGTCCTGACGTAAGGTCCCCTGTCGAAGCGGTGGTTGGAAAACCAGCGCCGGAGTTTCCCGTTCGTCAATGGACGAATCTGGAAGGCGTCAACAAAGAGAGCGTCTTCCGACCGAGCAGCTTTCGCGACCGCGTCGTGCTCTTGGCTTTCATGGACGAAGCGACGCCTTCGACAAGGCTTCTGAACCAATTGAATGAGCTACACAAGAAATGGACGGACAAAGGGGTTTTTATCCTCCGCGTTTACGAACAAGACGGTTCAGGGGACGGGTTGACTCATCCGCCTGCCACCGCTGCCGCTAGTGTCGCACCGGGATTAGTTCCTGGCGGATACAGTGAGGCGTTTCAGAAATACGGCGTGCGCGCTACACCGACCGTTTTCATCCTCGACCGAACCGGGACGATCCGGTTTGTCGATCCCGATCCAACCGCCCTGGATTCTCATATCCACGACCTCACGAAGCGCTAAGTCTTCGCGCAAGTTCGATCTGTCGCATCGTTTCTCAAATGAAAGGCCTGGCTCGGGCCGCAAAGGCAGCCGGCCTGTAAACGAAAATCGAACTTCCACAAGAAGGGGCTTTACGATGCGAAGACTTCTACTGGGCCTGGCAGTTGGCGTTGCCGGCTTGGCGTTTGCCGGCGCCGCTCGGGCCGACCACGACGATCACCGCCATCGACACCGTGGGCATGGCCATGGCCACGGGCATGGTCATCGCCATCACGGACACCACGGTCATCACCACGGACACTATCGTGATTACGGTCATTTCCGACCGTCCGTTCACTTCAGTCTCGGCGGTTTCCACGCCGATTACGTGCCCCGATGGAACAGGCGAGTCTGGAGCGCGGAATTCAACCGCTATCACTATTGGGACCCTTACCGAAGCTGCTATTACTACTGGTCCGAACGTGATAGCTGCTACCATGCGTGCCGATGACAGCGGCGGGTGTAGTTCAAGCCCACGGGTTGCAACCCGTGGGCTTTTTGACCCACTACCGAGTCTGTTTTTGCAGCAAGTCGCGAATCTCCGTCAGCAGCTTCTGCTCGGGAGTTGGCGGAGGCGGCGGCGCCTCTTTCTTGCTCTTCATGAGCGCGCCGAGAAACTTCGCAATGAACAAGTAAAGCACAAACGCGAGGATCAGGAAGTTCACGATTTCGGCAATGAATAGTCCGAATGGAATCGGCTTGCCGTTGATTTCCACGGCCCAGCTTCGGTAACTCTGTTCGCTAGGCACCACGATGCTCACGACCGGCATGATGATGTTGTCGACCAGTGATTTCACAAGGCCACCGAACGCAGCCCCGATAATCACACCGACGGCGAGATCGACAACGTTGCCTTTGAATGCGAAAGCCTTGAATTCGTCCCAGATCGAAAGTACTCTCCGAGACGGACTGGCAACATCCATGTTCGGCTCCTACCATTCCTGAATTCCGAATACCAACGCGGCAGCTAAGGCGCCGACGCACGGGCCGACCCAATAGATCCAGATGTTGCTTAGTGGGACGGCGTTGTCGCCTATGTACGACCAGAGCGTGGGGCCGGTTCCTACAGCCGGATTGAACGCACCACCGGAAATCGCGCCGACGGTATAGGCGCCGACAACAACGGTGAACCCAATGGCCAGTCCGTAGAACGAGTTCCCCTCGGTCTTCTTCGCGGTAGCCACATTCAGGACCACCAAAGCAAGCGCGAAGGTGATCAGTGCTTCCACAATCAATACCGACTTATATTCAAAACCAAGTGGAGGTTGTACGGCGAAGGTTTGATCGCGGATGAGCGTCATCATCGTCGCAGCGGCGAATGCGCCAAGAAGTTGAGCGACGACGTACGGCACGAAGTCGATGATGGGCAACCGGCCACGGAGAAGAACGGCCAACGACACGGCGGGATTGTAGTGACCGCCGGATACATGCCCGCCCATGTAGACCATGATCATGAGGGTGCAACCAATGGCGAGCGGGGCCACGATTTGTCTTAAGTCCCTCGACATTTCGTTGACGGACATGAAGCCGATCGTCAGCACCAGGAAAAATGTGCCGATGAACTCCGTGAGATATCTTTTCATGATCAAGTGCCCAGTTGCACCGTGGCGCCGGTCCGCAAACTGGCTCCGCTCCGGTTTCGCGGGCCGCTAAACGCCTTGATGATGCCATTACTGTACAAAACGTTTCCGGATAGTCCCGTAGGCGAAGGACCCTGAAATCAGACCATACAATGAACGGGCATGGACGCGGATGTGGCGATCATCGGTGGCGGATTGGCGGGACTCGCGGCGGCCGTCGCGCTTGCGCCACATGGATTTCGGGTCACGGTGCTCGAAGCGCGTAATCGTCTCGGTGGCCGGGCCGGTTCGTTCACCGACACGACGAGCGGACAACTCATTGACGCGTGTCAACACGTCACCATGGGATGTTGCACGAACTACGAACACTTTTGCCGCACACTTGAAATCTCACAGTTTCTTCAGCCTCAACCCTGCCTCTATTTCATGACGCCGGATCGCCGGGTGAGCCGGCTGGCGGCAGGGCCTTGGCCGGCGCCTTTCCATTGGACACGAGGATTCCTCGGCGCGCATTATCTCACCGCAACCGACAAACTTCGAATCGCGTGGGGCCTGGCACGATTGCGATCCGCCGATGCAGTGGATGACTCGCCATTCACGGATTGGCTTGCCCAACATCGGCAAACACCGCGCACGGTCGAACGTTTTTGGGGTGTTGTGCTCACTAGCGCACTCAATGAGACGCCAGACCGAATCGGGTTACGGTATGCCCGAAAGGTTTTCGTCGACGGCTTCATGCGGCATCGACGAGGCTTTGAAGTCACCTTGCCCACCGTGCCGCTCGGCCGACTCTACGGCGAGGAAATGAATCGTTGGTTCGCGACACACGACGTATGCATTCGACTGAACACCGGCGCCAAACACATTCAAATAGCGGATGACCGAGTCGAAGGTTTAGAGCTTCGTAACGGCGAATGTGTACGCGCCAGGTGGTACATCGCCGCTTCGCCGTTTGATCGGTTGTTGGACCTGCTTCCACCGACAGTCGTGAGCAACCAACCTTTGTTCGCCAACCTGAGAAATCTGGAAACGTCTCCGATTACCAGCGTCCATCTTTGGTACGATCGGCCGGTCATTTTCTATCCGCACGTGGTATTGATCGACTGCATCGGACAATGGGTGTTCAATCGCGGCGCAACCTCAACGGGCGAGCACTACGTACAGATTGTTGTGAGCGCCGCGCGGCAGTTTCGCGGCCTCGGCCACGATGTAGTGAGCGAGAAAGTCGTCGACGAAATGCACCGACTTTTTCCGAGGGCGAACCCTACCGCACTCCTGCGTTCCCGGATTGTCACCGAGCATGCTGCGACGTTCAGCGCCATACCCGGGGTCGACCGATGGCGCCCGACGCAAACGACGCCCATCCGCAATCTTTTGCTGGCCGGGGACTGGACAGCTACGGGTTGGCCGGCAACGATGGAGGGAGCGGTGCGAAGCGGTTACCTTGCGGCCGAGGCGATCCTGCGGGAACACGGGATCACCGAACTAGTTTTACAGCCGGACCTGTAAGTATGGAATTTGATCCAGAGCGTGTCTTGATCAATGTTCGCAGTGCGAGCACGGAAGATTTGCTCGACCGTGTGACCGTGTATCGCGCGGGGATGGAAGACGAAGCCCTCGAGATCATCGAGGGGGAGTTGCAAGATCGCGGCGTGTATCGCGATCAAATTCGAGAACACGCGGCTCGTAGAGCGCCGAACATCCTTACCCTGCCGGATGGGACGGCCGCGTCATGCAGTTTCTGTGAGCGACCTGCGGTGGCGCAGGGCTGGGGCTGGCACTGGCTTCGCATTATGGCGTGGGGGAAGCGTCGAGCTATTTTTCCACTTTTCCTGCGGTTTTTCCGCTTTTGCGACGTGCATCGGCCGGCGGCGAAACCAACTTCTTGATATCATCCGCCGTCACCAGCCTCGATGGCTTGTTGAGCTTCGCGCTCAGCCAACTGTTGACTTGTGGAGCGAAAGGAGGCTTGGTTTTCTTCAGTAGCGTTATCATGTTCGCGTCACGCCGCGCCCGTTCCTTCGTCTTCTTGACGCCGTTGCGCAACCGGGACTCCGCCATATCTACACGCCTCTGCTCGCGGCGAATTCGTCGTGCACCCATATTACCTCTGTTGTTAGTTGTCAGTTGTTAGTTGTCAGTAGGAAAAGAATAACGCCGGGAAGGGATACGTCAACCCCCGCCCGGCATTCATGCTACCGATAACTGGCAACTGACAACTAACAACTACTTGATCTGTTTCTTGATCTCCTCTTCCAGGTTGCTGATCTGCACGGTTCGGCTGACGACCTTGCCGTCCTTCCCCACTAGGAAGATGTTGGGCAGGACCAGGATGCCGTAGTGGGTTGCGAGCGGGCCGTCGAGGCCGCCTGTGTGCGCCAGGTGGACGCCGGGATGGCCATTGGCTGCGCCGGCTTGCGGCGGGCCGTTGTCTACGTTGACGCACACTAGCTCGACTTTGCCGCTGTACGTGCTCAGAAGCTGCTTGAGCCGGGCGAAATCACCGATGTGCTGCTGGTTCCAACTCGCCCAGTAATACACCACGACGATTTTGCCCGACATGGTCCGCACGTCGAACGATTTGCCATCGGCCATTGTGCCGGCCAGTTCCAGCGGCTTGCCTTCCAGTTCAAGCCGGCGTAGCGCGCCGGCCGCCTTGTCGGACAATGGCTTCTTGTCGGCGAAGGTAGTGGCGAGCATCTGGTACCACTTCTTCGCCTCGGCTTCCTTGTTCATGAACTCGCTCACCATGCCGAGCTGCAAAAGTGCATCGGGCGTATTCTCGGCCTTAGGATAGTCCTGGACGAATTTCGCGAGCCGGCCAAGCCATTGTTCCTGTACCTTGGCGAAGTCTGGCCCAACGTCGGATAGCTTGACGGCGTATTCCGCGGACATTTCCTGGAACGTAACGTACGCGGCTATGGCACTTGCCGGCTGCTCTTTGACAATTTGTTGAGCGAGGGCGGCGAGTCGTTCGTAGGGAGCCTTCTCGCCTTTGCCGCTGGATTGAGCGGCGGCACTCAGGCAATCAGCCATTTGCCGCATCCATTGTTCGCGATCTTCCGATTTCGGTATCTTTGCCACGATTTTCTGAATCGCATCGGCACGCATCAGGTTATATTTCGCGATCGCCAGATTCGGCCCGGGAGATTCGACGCCCTTCGGCGCCGTGCTGTCGAGCTTCCGCAGCTCGTCGAGAAGCGGCTGCAATGCCGGATCGGCGACGGCGACTTCACCGCCGGCGCCGGCATCATTCGGCATTCCCGGCGACGGCGATTCGACAAGCCGCCACGCCAGGCCGACTTGGATCATCTCGCCGACTTGAATCCAATCGTGTTTATCGCCGTTCTGATAAAGAATGGTCGTGCGCGGATACTTGATCAAGTCGCGCTCCATGCCGGTCTGGTCAGCCGATAGGCACTGAGGCGCGGTCGCCTCGAATCGTTCCCAGCGTGCTTGAGGTCCCAGGTTGAGTTTTGCAACCGCGGCCTGGAACTTTGCCTGCGCCTGCGTCTTGAGTTCACGCAAGCGTGAGATCTCCGCCGGCGGCAACTTGAGTTGTTCGATGTCCGCGTCCGTAATCCACAGCGCCTTGATCCGTTCAAAATCCTTGGTCACCACGGCCTGGAAGACCTCCTGGCTGACTTCCTCCGGGGATATCATCCGCCAGGTGTCGATCTTGCCGTCGCCTTTGGAGCTTACACCCCACTTCATGCCGCCGGTGTTCAGCCAACGGTATTCATCAACGCCCGTGTTGAACTGCGTCGAGCGCTCCCGATAGACTTCATTGCCTTCGTGGTAGTAAGACCACACGTCAATTTTCTTGTCGCCATTGGTGTCGAAGTAACGGCGAAGGGGTTGGCCTTTCGAGTCACGCAACAACCAGCCGGTCGCGTTCGAACCCTTGGTGCCGCGTACCAACTCCACTTTGCACGCGTCCTGTTCCTGCGCCGTCGGAGTCGTGATCGCGACGCCGTTTTGTTTCGGACGATAGAGGCTCAACATCTGTGCCGCCGTTGGTTCCTGCGCCCAAGCCGACGAGCCGCCGATCCCCGCCAACACGCCGGTAAGAAGCCATGTTCGCATTCGTGACCTTGCCATTCCCTGGCCTCCTTTTTCGTCGCCATTACGTCGTTCGACACACATTCTTTTGATCGGCAACGAGCAGGGTGGAGGTTTAACGGAAATGCCGGTTGGGAGGAAAGGATGGGAAAGGGGGCAAGTTCGGGCATCGGTGGATGGACGTTCGCGATGAACTGATCCACCATTAACCCACCATACTAATGGCGGAATGCGCCTTGTGGCACGATCCGGCAGCAAGCGCTTTCTGCCACGCGACGCACTCGCAGCGCCGCCATTAACATCCATTGGTGATGGTGGATGGCGCCTTGTGGCACACCGGCGCACGATGGCCTGGCTCTCGCCGTTGCGGCGTTGCATTGCGAACCTGTGTTGGATGACTTGCAGTCCCCACATCTGCGTCACTCCAACTGGCGCGCACCTTCGCGCGCTCTGTCGCGCATCATGCCACAGTGTCGCGTTTTCATGCAAGCGCCGTTCTGTGACAAATTTCGAGAAACAGAAAAAAGACGACTCCATAAAGCCGGCGGATGGAGAGGGGAAGAAAGAGGAAGGGGATGAATTCAGCAGGCCAGCTACCGAGCGTTTGATCACGGCGAAACGAAAGGCCCTGCGAATCTCGCAAGGCCTTTCGTTCAATTAGGCGCGTGTTGAGTCTGTGGAAACTACTTGCGCAGTGGCTTTATGCCGTATTCGAACAAAAAACTGTTCAAGGCATTATAGCAGGCTGTCCAGACTGCCTCGTCACGACCAACCGCGTGCAAGCTGTCCTTCGGCTTGGCAAGCGAAGCGATCGTGATGGCAAGACGCAAGCAGGCTTCTTGGAAATTTGATTCTTTCCAAGCAGTTGGCTTCTTACCGCCGATCCACTCGTAGCCCTTCCCGTTCACTTTGAGGCACGCGCGGAACGCGCACATGATCGGGAAGAACAGCGCGGTCGGCGCTCTGAAAGTCTTACGCTTGCCGGTTGGATCGAGGTAGTACAAGATTTCACGCTTGGACTTGTCAACACGTTGCCCCTTCTTGCGGCTCTTAGGCGGCGACAAAACACCGCTCCACTTGCGCGGGGGCTTGAGATGCGTGGTGCGGTTGTCGTAGACTTCGGGAATCATTTCACGAATCGTGTCGTACAGTTCCAGAAGATCGCCGAGAACTGGCAACATCTTGTCGTACTCGGCGATGCGGTTCTTCGGATCGTGCTTATCCCAAAACCGCGGGACGTACCCTTGATTCTTGTACGCTTCAATGGGCTGATCTGTCTCGCTATAGTTGGTAACATCCATGCACATCATCAGTTGCAGGATGTTGATTGCCGCAACGGGCTTGTAGTACTTCTCGTCCTCCTCGGTCTCCGGCTCGAATTGCTCGTTGGGCTTGAACGCGACTTTGTCAAAGAAATCAGAATTGACTTCCTGGAGTCTCGCTTGGACTTTCGTGAAATCTCCACGCAGGTTCGAGATCGCGTACGCCGGGACGGCTCGTGATGTATTCCGCCCTGCGCTGAGGCGCACTTCCTGGTCTTTAGTGAGACCAACCCATACTTCGCACGAAATGTAGCGGTCATTTGAAGTGCCATCGTCCGATGAAGCTTCGTCTCGAGAGTCGTCGTCGAGGTCAACTTCTTCGTCGCCAACTTCATCTGCAGCGCCGTAGGTAGCCGGAATCAACTCATCGACGATCTTCGCCAAACTGTGGGCGCCGTCGAGGATTCCGTGTCTGTTTCGGTCAGTAAACACGATCTCAACAGTTTTCGAATCCTTCTCCCATTTCACGGAATCGGCACTCAACACGATGCCGCGGTTGATGCGATAGAACTCCGCCGGATGCTCGATCCAAGTTCGTTCGACCGCGTCCATGACAGGACTTGCGAGCTTCCGACCTCTTGGATTCACTCGGGCCCAGCCATGCTCCGAGATGAAATCGTCTCCGAGCTGCTCCTTCAGGGTCATATCCGCCAAGACTTTGAAGGAGTATTGCTGGATCGATCCCGTATCGTCTTGCTCGTCGTCGCCAGCGCGACGCGTAGGTTGCGGGTGCGGCTTAAAGCCGACCGCAGTCAAACGAACAACCCTTCGGCGAGCAGCCGCCCCTCTTGAGGAATTCGTTTGTGAACTGGACGCGACGGGTTCGGTGGGGCGCGATGGTGCGCGCAACGTGCGAACATTAGCCATGATTGGCCCTTTCGAGTTGTACGAGGCTCAATTCGGATTATGCAGCCGACAGCAGCAATAACCTCGCTGGAGCCAACAACGGCCACACAGCGACCTCAGTGACCAATATAGAGAACGTCAGAGAATGTGCCAATGTCTCCGGCGACCAGCTCTCCGCGGAGCATGGCCTGTTCGAGCTCGAAACGCATGATGATGTGCAGGTTGTCGAAGCGCAATCGTGCCGAACGGGATTAGCTACGTCCCTTCTCTTCTTCTGGTGGTACTGCCCCGAGCCGCACCCCGGACACGGACATTTCACTTCTCGGCGAAGGGTTCAACACCGTCACCCCGCTACAACTCAATTTGACCTACCAGGCGCAGCTCGTAGAAATAAGCAACCGATCCTCGCGCCTCGATGGCCGCAGCGACCCCGCCTGCTGACAACGCGGCGATCGGCCTTGTGTAACGGTGTCTGGCACTTTGGACGGCGTGCGGGCTCTCCACGCACCGAACCATCTGCCCCGAGGTTTCCTTGGACTGTTCGAAATCCGCGTAAGTATGATCACCACCCTGTCGTGTGTCGGTGAACTCGGCCAGTGGCGTGCCGGCCAGAACTACCGTGGGCTGTTTCGGACCGGTTAGTGGCGATGGAACCTCGGGTGTGTTGATGAGGACGGACATGTTGTTTGACCAGGAATTCACAACGGCCAAGTCCGGCAAAATGTCGCCGTTCAGATCGGCGGCTGCCACGCCGGCCGGTGAATTGCCCACTGGATACGGGGTAAACTGGCCGAGCTTACCATCACCGTTCCCCAACAGAACGACCGCATTGCCCTGCGGATAAGTGTAGTCGACCGTCGCTACATCCAGATTACCGTCACTGTCGAAGTCCGCAATGGCCAAGTCCGAGGCAGACAGACCTGCCTGGTGGGCTTTGGGATCGCGGAAAGTGCCGTCGCCATTGCCCAAAATAATGGATATGGTCCCATTGCCGGAATTGGCGGCGCCAATGTCCAAGTGACCGTCTGCATTGAAGTCGGCGGCGGCGACGTGGCGGGTAGTTCGGCCGAAGGCGAGGTATGAAACGGGGCGTGCGAATTTGCCATCGCCGAATCCGCGCAAGAAAGTGATGGTGCTGTTTAGCTGCATAAAGTTTGCTATCACCACATCAGGAATATTGTCGTGATCAAAATCGTCGATCGTGACACCCCACGGCTTCTCCCCAGCTCGAAACTTCGTGAACGGCTTGAATGTCCCGTTCCCATTGCCAAGGAGCACATTGATGCACGGAGGGCTGGCCGCAACGGAGACCACGAGGTCTTGATTGCCGTCGGCGTTCAAATCTGCCGAGTCCATATGCACGATGTGGAGGTTGGTCGTCGTATTCTTAGGCGCTTGAAACGTTCCGTTGCCGTTGCCTAGCAGGATGCTGATTTTGCCGAAATTTACCACACCGAGGTCGTCCTTGCCGTCGTTGTTAAATTCACCGACGATGACCCAGTACACGTCCGTGCCTGCGGCGATATTCTTCACAGCTCCAAACGTGCCGTCGCCGTTATTCAGCCGGACACCAATGGTGGTGCCGTTGCCGAATGCGCTGTTGGAAACTGCCAGATCAACGGCGTCATCATCGTTGAAATCTCCCGTCGCGACATTGTTGGGTGCTTGCCCCGTCGGATAGTTGACGGGAGGCAAAAAGCTGGGGAGCGCCCGGCCTTCCAGCGGCTCCAACAGAGGACGATGCGGTATGGAAATGGGGCGTTGTTTCAACTGACGCTTAGACATGATTTCCTCCTGCGCTTAAGTGGATGCGAACGAGACTTGACCCGCTATTGGTAAAGAGCGAATTGCAATGGGGTTTGTTACGGCCAACAGGGAAATCGCTGCAGCAAGTCGTCCGCGTAACAAACCCCAGCGAGAATCGGTCTTAACAAATAGGAGGGGTTGGCCATGAGCCGGCACTTTTCCGGCAGAAAGGTAGGCATAGATGACGACTCGACTTACGCGTATCCATACATTCGCGGTGGCGACGGCGCTGCTTTGGGGAGCGACGGCAGTCAACGCCGACGTCATCTCCAGTAATTTCGGACCAGGCGATGATTACGGCTGGGGCTCTGGGTGGAGTGTCGGGCTTGGCTTTCCGCTGTATGAAGTCGGCGAACCGTTCCGCGTGAGCGACCAAAGCTACACGTTGGACACGATCGAACTAGCGATCGCCCGGGTTGATGGCGACAATCACTTTTTCCTCTACCTCATGACCGACGACAAGGGAAAGCCGGGGACCGTCATCGAGGCGTTTCAGGTTGTCGGCGAGATGCCGCTGAACAACAAAGAGAATCCCCCGGTTGTCGTAGAGTCCGTGCAACATCCGGTCTTGCAAAAGGGCGCCCGGTACTGGGTAGTCGCCGCGTCAACGGTGGAGACATTTGCGGTGTGGTCCCTCAACTCGACGGGCGACATCGGCCCGCATGGCCAACGTGCAGATCGCGGTGAATGGAAGATCAGCAACACCACGCGTTGCGCATTCCGAGTGACGGGTACACCGGTTGGCCGCGGTCGCTAATTGGAATTAGGAAAGACCGCGGCGAATGAGCCGATGTTAAGAAAAACGCATCACAGCCCGTACAACGCCGAGTACTTTTCCCGCAGGTACGCCAGCAGCGGCCGATGGCTAAGCGGTTGCCCCGTGATGCGGCGACAGAGATCGCCTGCACGCCAGCGCGCGCCGTGCTGATGAATGTTGGTGTTGAGCCAGGTCTTTAGCCGCCCGAACTCACCACGGCGGAAATCGTCGTCCAATCCGTCGAGATCGCGTCGCGCGGCTTTCATGAACTGGGCGGCGTACATGTTTCCGAGCGTGTAGGTTGGGAAATAGCCGATGCCGCCGAAGCTCCAATGCACGTCCTGCAAGCAGCCTCGTGCATTGTCCGGCGGAGTGAGGCCGAACGATTTCGTAAATGCCTCGTTCCAGGCAGCCGGCACATCAGCAGCAGTCAAGTCGCCGCGGAGCATCGCTTGTTCCAACTCGAAGCGCATGATGATGTGCAGGTTGTAGGTCACTTCATCGGCTTCGACGCGGATGAAGGAAAGCTGCACGTCGTTGATGGCGAAAACGAACTCATCGAATGACACATCCGCAAGCGATTTCAGAAAGACCTGCTTGGCCCGCGGGAAGAAATGCTCCCAGAACGGCCGGCTTCGCCCGACCAGGTTTTCCCAAAGACGCGATTGCGACTCGTGAATGCCCAGCGACGTGGCCGTGCCCGCCGGTGTGCCGAAATGCTCCGCCGGCAATCCCTGTTCGTACATGCCGTGGCCCGCTTCATGCAGGATGCCGAAGAAGGACTCGTTGAAGTGGTTCGGATTGTAGCGCGTCGTCAAACGCACGTCCCCCGGTCCGGCGGTCGAACAAAACGGATGGGCGGTGACATCGAGCCGGCCCGCCTGAAAATCAAATCCGATCGCTGCGGCCGCGGATTGACCAAAGACTTCCTGTCGGTCTATCGGATACTCTCGGTCCAGAATCTCGCGGCGCGGCTTCCGCGTTGATTGGGTAATTTCCTTCACCAACGGCACAAGGTCGCTACGCAAATCGGCGAACACTTTCGTGATGTCGGCCGCCTCGGCGCCGGGTTCGAATTCGTCGAGGAGCGCGTCGTAAGGGTTGTTCTCGAAACCGATGGCCACGGCTTGTTGGCGTTTCAAATCGATGATCCGCGTCAGCCACGGTTGGAAAGCGGCAAAGTCGTTCGCCTTCCGGGCGCCTTGCCAGATTTGTTGAGCTCGAGAAGTGACCCGGGCGATTTCCTCGACCAGTTCTTTCGGCAACTTGACGGCTCGGTCGTAATGGCGGCGTATCTCCCGAACGTTCGCCGCTTCGATCCCGTCAGAGTCCTTTACGGCATCGGACGCTTCCGCGGCGGCGAGGGATTCGCCGACGGCCGGCGCCGTCAGCATCTCATGGGTGAGCCGGGCAAGCAGCGCCATCTGTTCGGCGCGATGGGGCGATCCTTGCGGCGGCATGTAGGTCAGCTCGTCCCAACTCAGGACGCTGGCACAGGAGCCGAGGAGACTGTATTCCTTGAACCGGCGGATGAGGTCGTTGTATGCGGTCATAGGCGTTATGCTATGGTGAACCGATAGAACGGTAGTGATACGTTTCGAACTTTTGTCGGAGAATGGCGACATGGCTGGCTTTGAACTTGGCCCCAACGCTGGTGAGAAGATTAAAAAAATCTTTGGGCCGGATAGCGTAGATCGTGAAATTCGCCAAGCCATGCGCATCTGCTGGATAACACTTCCAGACGACAGGAAGACTGTCGACGAACTAGAAAAGCAAATACGAAGACTCGTTGACCGCGCTATCAAAGACCTCCGTGAGGATGCCGACGCATTTGGTTTGGCCGGCCGCCGCATCAGGAAAGCGGATCGCCCGCGGGCGAATAAGTCGGTGTCCGAGACTCGACGGACCAAACGATGATCCTGTTGGATACCGATGATGTGGCGAGGGCGCAGTGATGACCACAATCCTCGAACTGATACTCGCCGCGGCCGGTGCACTCGGCCTAGATGGGCGACTGACGCAGCTCAATCATTCAATGCACAAGCAAATCAAGATGGGAATGAGTGAAGACGAAGTTAACAGACTGATCGGCGCAAAAGGATTTGTGTACTGGAATCGATGGCGACCCCAAATGAGCGGTGGTACACGATTGATGGACGAAGGACTTAAATCCGGGCAACTCTACGGGCGAACTTGGTACGGTAGAACATGCACCGTTGACGTTATCTTTTCCCCGACCGAAGGCGTCAAGTCTATCGGTTCTACTTGGCCCGGACGTGGAACGCCACTTGCAGAGCACGTCAAAAAATGGCAATACTGGCTTCTATCACAACAGCGCGATCGAATGCGTACCAGACCGCTTGAATGAGTGCCAGACTAATGTAGGGAGCCGCGCAGGCTGTACTCCTTGAAACGATGAATGAGTTCGTCGTATGCACGCATAACGCCCGTTCTGTTCCGTTAAGTCTTCACGACATCCGGCGTGAAGGCACTTGCAACCAAGGCGGCAAAGAATGGCGACAGAACGAAAATCGGACCCAGGAAGCGAAACTCGGGCAAGCCGTGTGCGAAGGTCCAAACGGCCGCTACGCCGACGAGCGCAGAGATAATCGCGTACCCTCCTAAGGCGTACCGTGCTCGCTGGTGATCCCATTGAGTAGCGACGGCAGAAAAGATCGCGATCGCAAACGGCCAAAAAGCCAACAGACTAACGTTGGGTCGGTCGATCACGATACCAGCGATTGCCAACAGCACCGTCAGGCCCAAACCAATCGCACACCAGGTGGAGCCGACGATCTGTGGTTTTGGCAAACTGCGCCGGACCATAGGATCCGAGCACACTACGAGAGTACGCATCGGCTCCGTCAGCCAGGTCGCCGCGGTGATAAATCCCGCAACGGCGACGAAAGGAAGCAGGCGCACGTCGAACATATCTTTTCCTTCGTCGGCGAACATTCCTATTGTCAGCATGCAAAGAAGTAGGAACGCGCAGGACCAAAGCCCGTCCGCATTGCTAAGCCACTGAAACACTTTCAACACGCATCGATAAAAGAGATTGCGATTCTCTACGGCCTGCAATAACCCGGCTCGTGCCCATTCGTCATGCGGGTCGAGACGCAGTGCCTCCCGAAAAGGCATTGTCGCGCGCGCCGGCTGTTTCCGTTCCAGCAATGCCCAACCGCGGGAGGCCAGTGCAACGGCATCTTCCGGATTCTTGGCCAGGGTTGCATTGAGGATGGCATCGGCTTCTTGATGCCGTCCCAGCTTCATGAGTGTGAACGCTCGAACGTTTCGACAACCAGCATCTTCCGCATTCAGTCTTAGTCCGACATCGGTCGCCTCGAGTGCCTCCTGCCAACTTTGTTGCCGATTGTAAATGTGGGCGCTCAAAGCGTAGTGATGCGGATTCTCCGGGTCGAGCCGAATCGCCTCCGTAATCGCGGTGTGTGCTTCGTCGATGAGATCACGGTCGCACAGTACGTTAGCCATCACCACATGTGTGTACGCCAGATATGGCGCCAGCCGAACGGCGGTTTCGGCCTCCTCCATCGGCCGTTCGTAGTCTTTTCGTTTCGCCAGGCACAAGGCATAGATTGCATGAGAATATGGACAGTCGGGTTCGATTGCTAATTCGTTAAGGAGTTCGCGCTCGGCCAGATCGTGCCGTGATTGATCGATAAGGATTCGTGCGCGTTCGTAATGGATGCCCATCGTTAGCTCTGGCCCGGAATCTCAATGCTTGACGCGCGCCATACCCAAAAAGTTCGCGACAAAACCCGACGCGAAAATACCGATGGCGAATATGGCGCCGAACGTTCCCGTCAGCGGAGAGTCAGTGGCCAAACCTACCAGAAGTCCTACGCACGCCATGAACACGACGACGAAGTAGCCACCCATTGCCAGTCGAGGCCAGCCGGGCTCGCAACCGAAGACGCCGGCCAGGGGGAACAAGAGTAGGCCAAGGCAGAAACCGGCGATAATCAGGATTGCGCTAGGAAGCAAAAGCCCGGCTATCACCGTCACTAGTGAAAGCCCCATCCAAGCCCCAATGGATCGAGCAGCGACCAGTTGATCGCGTGAAAGAGCAAGCCGACCGAAACGATTAAACGACAGCAAGAGGTTGAAGAACGGCACGGCCAGCCACGTTGACAAGACGAACAGCCCAATCAATATCAGTAGAGGTATGACAAAGGGGGCGAATCTCGGATCGGCCTTCGCCAGCCCGCGGAGTAAGCGCTGGCCGAAGAAGATCAACAGGATGATTCCCCATTGAGCCAGCGAACTGAACTTAGCCATCCACAGGAAGTACCTGAGCATCAGGCGGTAGAAGATATTGCGTGCTTTGAGCGCCTCCACGATGCCGGCACGCGCCCATTCGGAGTTCGGGTCGAGACGCAAGGCTTCGCGAAAGTGTTCCAGTGCCTTGTCGGGTTCGCTTTGCTCTAGATACGTCCATCCTTGGTTGGCGTGAGTAACAGGGTTGTCCGGGTCCGTCGCAAGCGTTTGTTCGATCGTCGCGCCGGCTTCTTCCTTTCGGCCCAGCTTGACGAGGGCCAGTGCGCGGAAATTGTTGCAGCCGACATGTTCGGCATTGGCTTCTAGGCCGCGCTCCGCGGCGTCGAGCGCCGCCTGCCAATGGCCGCGTTGCAGACTGATGCTCGACTGAAGTGCGAGGTAATCTGCATTCTCCGGATCCAATTGGATGGCTTCCGCAATCGCGCTTTGCGCTTCCTTTAGGCGATCACGATCATCGTAAACGCTGGCCAAGGCGTAATGCGCGAACGGCAGATCCGGCGTCAGGCCGACGGCGGCTTGCGCCTCTTCCGTTGCTCGTTGATACTCTTTTTGCTTCGACAGACACAGGGCGAGCAGTGAGTGCGCCATCGAATTGTCGGGGTCGACGGCAAGCTCTTGCATCAACTCGCGCTCGGCCAAGTCGTGCCGGGATTGTTCGAACAGCAGTAGAGCACGGTCGAAATGGGCGTCCATCAGAGTTTCAGGTATTTGATGATGTCGTCGTACAGGCCGCCCTGATTACTGTAGAGTGCATAGTTCCGGGCAGTAGAGAACCATTCCTTCGTCGTCGGGCGGAGTTTGGCCACGGCGTCCATCAGGGTCTTGGATGTCAGCGGCTTGGGAGTGCCTGCTGCCATCGCCTCGCGCAGCTTGTCCTCGATCGCGGCGTCGACCACGGCCTTCAGGTCGGCGCCGGAAAAGTGGTCGGATTTCTTCGCGACATAGTCATAGTCGATGTTGTCGGTCGGCTTGCCCTTGCACAAGATTCGCAGGATGGCAGCCCGAGCGGGAGCATCCGGCGGAGGCACGAAGAGAATACGGTCGAAACGTCCCGGTCGCCGAAATGCGGAATCCAAATGCCATGGTGCGTTGGTGGCGGCGAGGATTAAGACGCCTTCGTTTGATGCCTGGACTCCATCCAACTCGGACAAAAACTGGTTGATCAAGTGTCGGCCGCCACTCGTTCGCATGTCGGTCCTGCTGGCGCCGAGAGCGTCCACTTCGTCGAAAAAGAGAACACACGGTCGATGTTCGCGGGCGCGCTCAAAGAGTTCGTGCAAGTTGCGTTCGCTGTTTCCGATCCACATGTCCAGCACATCATTGATGCCGACCGCAATGAAGCCGGCCTTCACTTCGCCGGCTGTGGCGCGCGCCAGGTGCGTCTTGCCGCAACCCGGCGGACCGTACATGAGGATGCCGCCGCCGATGGCTTTTCCGTAGGCCTTGTACAGTTCTGGATGATCCAGTGGGTGGATGATCTTGAGTCGGATTTCGTCTTTTAGTCCATCCATGCCACCCACGTCTTGAAAGTTGATCCTGGGCCGTTCGATTTCTGTGGATGGGCCTTCGTCGGGATCCTCCCAACTCGCCCGGACGCGGCCGTCGACAACGTCGGATTTAGCGGGATCGGCGCCGACGCCAAGCTGTGCCGCCAGTTCGATGTCGGCCGAAGCCGGGTCCGCATCAACCCCCTGCCGATAAGCGCGCACCGCACGTTCGATCTCGCCGGCCCGAATCAGTAGGCGAGCATATAAGTGGTACGCCGATGCCGGTGTGTTCGGTTGTTTGAGTAAGTCCTCGATGACCACCAGTGCCTGCGAGTTTTTGTTCTGCTCGTAAAACGCTTTCGCGAGTCCGATCCGAAGTGAGACGTTGTCGGACGCGATGCTTAGCGCTCGACGATATTCAGCCTCGGCTTCGTCGAATCGTCCTGTCGCCATGAGGCTGTCGGCGTAATGTTGCCTCAGCGGAAGGTTATCCGGCGAGAGACGCAACGCATCTTGTAGGCCCCGCAGCGGATCATTGGTATTCATGGGGATCCCTTAATGAATCTCAGCTTAACGGTCTACGCGATCGATGTCAAAAGCGACCTTTTAGTTAAGACACTTGGCGCTGATAACGGGTTCGACGGCGCAGTGATGACCGATTGGACCAAACTTGCCTCCCGCGCTAAAATAAGGCAGTGCCGATGATTCCCGACTTCGACGAACGAGGTTACCTGCCGCCGGGCATTCACCCGGCCACGCTTGCCGAGATCGAGGCGCGGTTCGGCAGGGGTTCCGAGCTGCGGCAGGTGCAGATGCAATCGATTTATTGGCTGGTGGACTTGGCAAAACGCGCTGGAGTCCAACGGCTGGTGATCAATGGTAGTTTCGTTACGGCTGCGTTCGAGCCGAATGATGTGGATTGTGTGGCACTTGCCGGACGAGATTATCCGAAGGACGCGACAGCGGCTGCGGAGTTGACGGCTGGGTTGCCGTTTGTCGGTATTGAAGTCCTGAACTACGACGCTTTTCAGTACATGATCCAGTCAATGTTTGCAACTGATCGCGTCGACGTCCAGAAAGGAATGATTGAGGTAATTCCATGACTATCCAATCGTACCGCGAACTCGAAGTGACCCGCATGAAATTGCGCGGACTTGAGGAACAATACAATCGCGAAAAGCACGTTAGAGCGGAGAATACCTACGTTCAACAGTTGACCTTGCGCTCCTTGAAGAAATGGATCAACCGTCTCACCGAAGAAATCGCGCGTTTCGAGGCGCACGCCAAGACGTCGAAGTAACGGCGGCCTTTGACGCCGGGCCGGTTCACTCGTACATTCCTATCTAAGTGGCTCTCCTGTTCCACCACCTTCCGGGCCACTCATCCACGTTCTGACTTGCGAGACCAAGAACATGTCACAGTACGTCTATTTCTTCGGCGGCGGTAAGGCGGACGGCAAAGCCGACATGAAGAATTTCCTCGGAGGCAAGGGCGCCAACCTCGCCGAGATGACCAACATCGGACTGCCCGTGCCGGCGGGCTTCACGATCACGACCGATGTCTGCACTTACTACTACGCACACCGGCGCCAGTATCCGCCGGAGCTTAAGAACGAGGTGGAAAAAGCACTTCGCAAAACCGAGGAAGCGATGGGCGCTCGCTTAGGCGACGCGAAAAATCCATTGCTCGTCTCCTGCCGTTCCGGTGCTCGTGTCAGCATGCCCGGCATGATGGATACTGTCCTCAACATCGGCCTCAATGAAGCCACGCTCCGCGGTTTGATCGACAAGACCGGCAACGAGCGCTTTGGGTGGGACAGCTATCGCCGATTCGTGCAAATGTACGGTGATGTCGTACTGGATATGAAACCTCGTTCGAAAAACGAGCCCGATCCGTTCGAGCAGATCATTCACGAAATGAAACACGCTAAGAGCGTCACACTTGACACGGACCTGAACACCAATGATTTGAAAGAACTGGTCAGCCGTTTCAAAAAAGCAGTCAAAAGTCAGACCGGCAAGGACTTTCCCGAGGATGTGCACGATCAAATGTGGGGCGCCGTCGGCGCTGTGTTCGATTCATGGATGAACGACCGCGCGATCGTCTATCGCCGGCAGTACAACATCCCCCACGAATGGGGCACCGCCACCAACATCTGCTCGATGGTATTCGGCAACATGGGCGACGATTGTTGCACCGGGGTTGCATTCACGCGCGATCCCGCCACGGGTGAAAAAGTCTTCTACGGCGAATACCTCATCAACGCCCAAGGCGAAGACGTGGTTGCCGGCACGCGGACGCCGAAGAAAATCGCCGAGTTGCAAAAGGACATGCCGGCGGTATACAAGCAACTCGACGAGATTCGAAACGTTCTCGAAAAACACTATCGCGACGTTCAAGACATTGAGTTCACGGCCCAAAAGGGCAAACTCTGGATGCTCCAGACGCGCAACGGCAAGCGGACGGGGTTCGCCGCCGTGCGCTTCGCCGTCGACATGGTCGAGGAGGGGTTGATCACAAAGGCCGAGGCGTTGTCGGCATCGCGGATTCCGCCGGACGATTTGAATCAGTTGCTACAGCCGATCTTCGACCCGATCGCCAAACGAAAGGCCGTTACAGATGGTCGGTTGCTCGCCAAGGGCATCAATGCCGGCCCGGGTGCGGCGTCGGGACACATCAAGTTTCATGCGGAAGACGCGACGGCCTGGGTGGGCAAGTTTCCGAAACCGGATCACGGCAAGCGCGATCCGGACAGCAGAGTGATTTTGGTTCGGCGTGAAACAAGCCCGGAAGACATTCGCGGCATGCAGGCCGCTGATGGGATACTCACTGCATTCGGCGGCGCGTCCAGTCATGCGGCACTCGTCAGCCGGCAAATGGGGAAGGTCTGTATCGTCGGCTGCGGCAGTCTGAACATTGATTATGCCAAGGGCACGCTGACGGTCGGAGACAAAGTGCTGAAAGACGGCGATTGGCTGAGTATCGACGGCTTCACCGGCGAAGTGGTCGTGGGCCAGGTCGCCACGCAGCCGAGCGAAGTCGTCCAAGTCTTGATTGATAAGACGTTGAAGCCGGAAGAGTCGCGGGTTTACCAGCAGTTCGCGGAACTGATGACTTGGGCCGACGGCGTGCGGAAGCTGCGAGTTCGGACCAATGCCGACTTGCCCGACCAGGCATCCCAAGCCGTTGCTTTTGGGGCCGAAGGAATCGGCCTGTGCCGGACCGAACACATGTTCTTTGACCACATTAAGGACATGCGGCAGATGATCCTTGCCGAGACCTTCGAGGATCGAGAGAAGGCCCTCGCCGAACTGCTGCCATATCAGCGCGAGGATTTCGAAGGGATTTTCAAGGCAATGCAAGGCCGACCGGTCACGATACGCACTCTCGATCCGCCGTTGCACGAATTCTTGCCGCACCACGCCAAGCATCAAGAAGAAGTAGCCCGCGAATTGGGGATCTCGCCAGAGCGCGTGGCCGAGCGGGTCAAGATGCTGCACGAGTTCAATCCGATGCTCGGCTTTCGCGGCTGCCGTTTAGGCATCGTCTATCCGGAAATCACCGCCATGCAGGCTCGCGCCATATTTGAAGCGGCGTGCAACGTGCAAAAATCCGGAATCAAAGTCGAGCCGGAAATCATGATTCCACTCGTAGCATTCTTGCCCGAGTTGAAGGCACAGGCTGGCGTGGTGCACGAAACCGCGGAGAAGGTCTTCGCCGAGAAGGGCGTGAAGGTCCCGTATCTCGTCGGCACCATGATCGAGTTGCCCCGCGCTTGCATGGTCGCGGACCAGATCGCCGTCGAGGCACAGTTTTTCAGTTTCGGCACCAACGACTTGACGCAGACGGCGCTCGGCATGAGCCGGGATGATTACGGCAGCTTTATCCGGGTTTATGTGGAAAACGATCTGATACCGAAGGACCCGTTCCAAACTATTGACGTCGACGGCGTCGGCCGCTTGATGAACACGGGCGTCGAAAAAGGTCGATTGCAACGGCCCGAACTAAAGATCGGCATCTGCGGCGAGCACGGCGGCGACCCCGACACGGTGAAGTTCTGTCACAAACTCGGACTGGATTACGTCAGTTGCAGCCCGTTTCGCGTGCCTATCGCCCGCTTGGCGGCAGCGCAGGCGGCTCTCGAGAAATGAAATGTTTCCTGAATGTTCGATGCATGGACAACAACTGATCGTCGCATGGCCGTCTGGTCCGCTCTAGCCGTGCCGTCGTTGGGCGTTCTCTATCTCCTGTGCGGCGCGGTTGGCCTCTTCGCCGGCGGCGAAGCATCCTGGCAAACGCTCCTTCCCGCCGAGCCGTATGTGACGATTTGCCGTGCCCTGATGTTGGCCGTCATTCCGGCGCTCGTCATTGTCTTTGCCTCCGTTCATACCTACGCCGATTCCGATCGCAGGCTCTGCAGCTTGACGGCACTCGCTTTTGCCCTTGTTTTCGCGACCATGTCGAGCATCAACAACATCCTGCTGTTAGGCGTGGCTCGGCTGATCGACCCCGCAAGTGTCCTTGGCCAGATGCTCGAATTCAGATGGCCGTTGCCATTGATGGTCCTGGAGCTGTTCGCCTGGGGTCCGTTGCTCGGCCTCGCCTTGCTTTTCGCTGCTCCGGTTTTTCGGGGAGACGGACTGCACCGAGCGATTCGCATTGCAATGTTGCTGGCCGGTATTCTCTGTCTCTTCAATATTCTGTGCTTCGTCTTCGGGGACGCGAGCTATAGCATCGTCGCCGTGGTCGGTTACGATTTCGTCTTGCCCGCGATTTGCGTCTTGCTGGCGATTCTGTTTGCGCGGTCTAATGAATACAGCACTGAATCTCAGACGAGGCTTCCCACATGAACTCACCCGAACCGCAAATCCCGAGGGAGTGGTTAGAGGAATTCGAAGCTGCCGGCCGGAGATCGGTTGCGGAGCGAATTCGATACGGGTTTATTTGGACTTACAAGCCGGTCCTGGATGATGAACCCTACCGCTCATTCGAGAGCATGGCGGAATATCGGGACTGGTGTGAGAAGAACCTCCCATCGTGGTTAGGCTATGGCCGACCGTTGGGCTAAGGAACTAACAAAATGAGCACCAAGCGCTCGACTAAAGCGATCCTTGCCATTCTCGTGATCGTTTGCCTGATTTTGATTGTCGGAGCGACCGTCATCGCATGGAAGGACAAGCCGTCTTTTGCCGTTGGCAAAGATACGACGCGCATTACAGAACCGGTGGACGCAGAGGGCTACATTGATTATCCTGCGGCTCTCAACAAGAAACTCCGCGAAGGCGTCACTCCCGAGAACAATGCCAACGTCCTCCTCCTGCAAGCCTACGGCCCACGTCCTGAAGGCGCGCCACTTAGTGCGGAGTATTACGAAGCATTGGGAATGGCCCCGTTGCCTGAGTCGGGAGACTATCTCATCAAACTGGGAACCTACGCCAAGGATCACTTGAAGTTGGAAACCGACGCCCTAACCCGGCTTCAGGACCAGCTTACCGAAGCAGGGACTCGGCCATGGGATCCGGCCACCTTTCCCGAAATCGCGACGTGGTTGCAAGAGAACGAAAAACCTTTGGCTTTGGTTATCGAGGCGAGCAACCGCCCAGAGTACTACAATCCGCTTTTCCCACCCGTTGGTACGAAGGGGCGCAGCACTCTGTCCAGTTGTCTTTTGCCGACGGTGCAAAACGCTCGAGAGGTGGTCCAGGCTTTGACAGCCCGCGCTATGCAGCGGCTTCAGGCTGGTCAGACTGATGCCGCATGGAATGACCTGCTTACCTGTCATCGGCTCGCACGGCATGTCGGCGGCGGCGGCGTCTTGATCGAGGCGTTGGTCGGATACGCCATGGAAGGTATGACCTCGCGCGGATATTGCATTCTTAGAACATGCACAAGTGGATAGCCGACGATTGGAAGCTTGTCTCCGCGACTTGGATGCACTGCGTCCAATGCGGCCGCTGACCGAACGTTTGGATGCGGGCGAACGCTTCATGGCTCTGGACACGTTAGCGATGTTAGATCGTCATGGGGCCGATGCGTTGCAAGATGTTTTCGCGGGTTCCGATTGGACCGAGCGACTTCTCTATTCCACGGCTGTGTGGGAACCGGCGCTGCGAAATGCCAACGTATGGTTTGACCGCATCGTCGCCGCCTCGGAAACCAAAGACGTCCGCGAACGTCGAAACAAACTTGCTACGATCCACGCCGAACTCGCCGATTTGAAGAAGGAAACTTTAGAACCCGGCGCGTTTGGCTTCACCCGCGTACTTGTCAGCGCGCCGGCCAAGGGCGAATACGTGGGCAAGGTTCTCATGGCCACGTTGCTCCCGGCGGTTTGCAAAGTCCAAGACGCTGCCGACCGGCACGAACAAACGATTCAAAACCTCCGAGTTGCTTTCGCCCTGGCCGGTTATCACAAAGATCATGGAAGTTACCCCTCCAAACTAGACGAGTTGGCGCCAAAGTACTTGAAAGCTCTGCCCAACGATCTGTTCACTGCCAAACCATTGATCTATCGACCCTCGACGGACGGCTTTCTGCTCTACAGCGTCGGACCCAACGGCAAAGATGACGACGGCCAAGGCTCGATGGACACGCCCCGCGGCGACGACCTGCCCGTGCGGATTCCGATTCCGCAACGCGAGAAGGAATGAACAATGTTGTTCCGGCGGCGATGATCTGGCCGCCGGCATCGCCATGCGGCCCGTTGCGGGTCAATAATGATAGCGCGCTTGCAAGAAATCAATTCGCTTTGTTTGGATCAGATAGACCAATTGATGTTCTTGGGTAATCCGGCGTGACCAGGCGCCGGCAAGGAGATGCTTGAGGGGTTCCGGCTTCCCGATGCCAGCAAACGGATTCTGCAGCACTGCCTCGACCAACTCCAGAACCCGCAGGGCGATTCGGCGTTCGGTTGAAATCCAGAAGCGCAAGTCTTCGCGAAACTCTTGATGAAATACGGCCTCCCGCTTTTGCTCCGACTCACGACGCTTGGTCAAGCTTCAACTCCCGCCGCAAGGCGTCAATCGTTCCGGTAGGGAGTTTGGAATTACGCGCCCGAATAGCGCCGACAGCAGGCGCTGTGCATTCTTGGGCGAACGCAACAGGTGGGCGGTTTCCGTGAGGCCTCGGAGTTCGCTTGCGTCAACGAGGGCGACATCCTTTGCCCCGCGCCGACGGATGATGACCGGTTCCCGTGACGCTGTCACGTGATTGCAAAGAGCCGCGAGGTTAGCGCGGGCGTGTGTGTATGTGGTTTCCGTCGGCATGAGTTTACCCATATATGTACAGCATTACTGTACGTATTTGCGTCGACGCGTTCAAGACTAGTTTTACGCCTTCAGCATCTCATCATGCCGCATGCCGCTCGGGGGCAGGTCGGCCCGGCGGACGTTGGCGAGGGCGGCCTTGGCGCCGGCGTGCTGCTCGGCGTCGTTGTCTTCCCATTCGATGTTGACGGCGCCGTCGTAGCCGGAGCGGTTTAGTTCGATCATGATTTCCTCGACGCTGTTGGCGTCGCGGGCGCTGCCAGGGGTCACGAAGTTCCAGCCGTTCAGTTTGCTTCCGAATGGAACATGGCCGCCCAACAACCCGGCCCGCGTGTGTTCGCGGATGACTTGCACGCCTTTGATGTGAGCGCTGTGGATGAAGTCGCCGAATTCGCGAATGAACTGCACCACGGATACGCCTTGCCATTCCATGTGCGAGCCGTCCAGGTTGAAACCCACCACGCCTTCATACCCGGCCTTGCACATGTAGTTGATGTACTCGGCCGCCGATTCGATATCTCCCATGGCGCGCTCGGTCGGGTGGCACTCTAGATCAAATGTGACGCCGAGCTTTTTACACACGTCCAGGAATGGACCGAAGCGTTCGACGAGAAGCTCCAGGCTGACTTGCCTGACGTCGGGGATGTCATGCCCTTCGAACTTGCCGGGCAACGGCGGGAACAGAAAGAAGCTCGCCCAACAATGGGCCGGCGAACCGACGAAGCCCGGAAGCGGTACCTTGCGGTTCTGTAGTTTACCGAGGTAATGAGCGAGGCGGGCACTTGCGATGAGATCCTTTTGAGATTGTTCGTACATCAGCCGGCCGACTTCGTCCGGAACGAAATGCGGATTCGTGCGTGGCGGCTTGTTCCCTTTGTCGCGCCACGCTTTGTAGGCTGCGCGTGCTTCGCCACGCACAAACTGCAATGTCTTCGCGCTCGGCTCATCACCCAACGCCTGCCCTTGCAGATGCACTGCAACGGTGAAAACCTCCAGTCCATGTTTCTTGGCGAGCGCAACGCGCTCCTTGGCGTAAGACTCCGCACCCGAATCGGTCATGCATTTGTCGAGGTCGAGTTCCCAAGCTGCCTCTTCCCAACCGTCAAAACCGGTGTCTTGGAGAAACTTCAGCCATTGGTCGAACGGCACATTACCGAACTGGCCACGGACCAGGCCGATCTGGTGGTAGGAGGCCTTGCCGAAACGGTGAGTGGGAGTTTGTTTGTAGGCCATACGATGGGTTCCTTTCTGGTCGGCGACAGTGACGGCATGGTCTTTGGTCCTTTCATATGAATATGAGCGGCCTCACCACGCCGCAAGCAACTGGCCAATCCACAAGAATCCATCCTCGGCTAGACGGGGGATCGTACTAACCACCAAGCGAATAGGTGAGTGGGGATTTGCGAAAGCTGTGCAGCTCGACCAACTTGTTTGCCATTATCAATGGCTACACAAGGTTTTGCGTCCGAAGCCGTTTATGCGATTGACCACATTTCGACGTCGACGACGTCGACCCATGCGCTCGGCGTTCGGCCGTGGTGCAACATCTGTATCGGCGAGAACGACGCCGGGTTGCTCGCGGAGTGGTTGTCTTCCGTCGAAATCGTCGCGCCAGAGGGGTGCTTTTTTGGGGACGGCGTTAGCCTAGAAACTGGTTCGACAGCGTTAGAAAACGTCACCATGTGATTCACCGGAGGCGGCGCCGCGGGCAGAGGGACGTTGATGACCGCCTTCGCCAGGTTAAGTCGCCCGCCGGTGATCGTCTTGCCTTGAAGATCGGGCAATGGATCGACGTTGTCCAACACCTGTTTGATCACTTGCGGGTACTCCCAAGTCGGATGCAGGCTCCGGAGCAACGCCATCGAGCCGACGACGTGAGGCGTGGCCATCGAGGTGCCGCGCGACATGCCGTAGTTCGTTCCCATTTTGGAACCGGCCGTGGGGTACGTGCTGTAGATATCCATACCCGGCGCCCCGAGGTGCACCGTTTTCGCGCCGTAGTTTGAAAAGCCCGTGATGCCGTCCACGTAATTCGTCGCGGCCACCGCCACGATATTCGGCAGGCCGTAGCTGGCCGGATAGAACTTGATCACGTCGTTGTTGTTGTGGTTGTTGCCGGCGGCGGCGACGAAGATGTGGCCGGCGTCGCTCATGGCGCGGATGGCTTCCTTCATTGCCAGGGACGCGCTGCCGCCGCCCCAACTGTTGTTGGAAATCTTCGCGCCGTTGGCGACGGCGTAACTAAACATTTGAATGACCTTGGTGTTGCCTGCGTAGAAACCAGCGTCATTAAAGATCTTGAGCGGCATGAGCTGCGTCTTCCAGTTCACGCCGGCCACGCCGACACCATTGTTGCCGATCGCGCCGATGGTCCCCGCGACGTGCGTGCCGTGCCCGTGTCCGTCGGTCGGGGTCTTGGTGGTCGCCGACGCATTCCAGCCGATCAGATCGTCCAATCGGCCATCGGCGTTCTGGTCGACAACATCGCTCCAGCCGCCCACGCCGGTGTCGTTGCCGCTGGTGTCCTTCTTCATTTTGCCGAGGATGTCGCTGCCGCTAATGCGGCCATCGCTGTTGATGTCCGTGATCTTCCCAGCGCCGATGTTGACCGTGCTGTTCAAGTCCCAAAACGTGATTCGGCCGTCGCTATCAACATCCGCCAGGTTGCCCTTACGGCTCGCCGGGATCTCTCCCTGGTTGATCCAAACGTTCAGGTAAAGGTCCGGATGATCGTAATCGAGTCCCGTGTCGATTACCGCCACGATGACGTTGGTGCTGCCAGTACTAACATCCCATGCCTTCGGGGCCTCGATCTTTTTCATGCCGTAAAGCGCGCTCCAACTCGGATCGTTCGGAACCGTGTCGGCCAGTTCGGCGTAGTAATTCGGCTCGGCGTAAAGCACATGAGGATTCGCCTGGAACACCGAGATCGCGTGTGCAACTGAGACGTCCGGCGGCAGCGCTACGGAATGTAGTCCCGGCACCAACGAAAGTTCCGCCTCCAGTACTGCGCCCGGCAACAGAGCGGCGACGTTTGGAACCTTATCCTCGTTTTGAAACCGCACCAAAATGCTCGACGGATCATAAGCCGGTTGCGCGGCCGGTAACGAGGACGACGCTGAAAGCATCGAGCGCTCTTCGAGCCGTTCGATGAGAAGTCGTCGTTGTGGCCGGGATGTAATGTGGCGGAAACGCGTCACACGGCTCATGGCAAGTCCTCCGTTGGCGGGATGTGGATCGAAGATCAAGGTAACATCTGGCACCTCAGAGTCAATCGTTTTCCAACGTCGTGAGCCGGTAAGGCAAACCAAGGATTGGCGATGGCCTCTCACCGGGTCTTCGCGGCGACACCTTCTGGCCCACGACACAGGATGCATCGGCGTGCCGGGTTTGCACGGCTGATGAACAAGGGCGTTGCCATAAGAGTCGATCCAAACTGACTTTCCAACCAAGGACACCCAGCGAAGCCTCGTTATCTACGTTTGTTGACGGCGTCTCTATTTGGCACGACGAGGGCCGTGTGCGTTGCTGAGCGAGAGAATCGACGGCAGGAACAGCCTTTGTGTCCATCTTACTTTCGTTCATCATCTCACTCTTTTTCCACATCGAGCATGGCCGCCACGCCTGTGCCGACGCACAGAAACGACGGCACCATCCTGCCACATGGCACAGGAACTTGGAAAGTGACAAATGAGTGAGAAAGGGAAGAAAGTGAAAAATAGTTTCCAGCCCGGCCGCGCGCTGACACGGAACGGCATGAGTTGTCACAAGAGCGGCATTTGGTTTGGGTAACGAGCAGCGTGGCAAGCGTACGAGGTATCCATTCGGCGTCCAACACGCACAGCTCGTTCGGTATCGCGCTCTTCCACGTCGCATCGGCTAACTGTTTGATTGGCCGGCTGCTACGGCTAACTCGCGGCATCATGGCAGGGTCGGCGTCTAGTTCGGCGATGCTCGGTCGCGGATCGTGTGCTCCGTCTAGATGGGGAGCTATAATACCGATGCCATGAATGTGTCTCTGTCGAAGGGAGAACCTCTCGATGAGCCGAATGGATGTCCTACCGGCCCCGCTGCTTCCAGTCTCCACGGACGACAAGTGGCGACGTGAGCAAGCAGCGTTTCGGCGGCTACTTCCCGCGCTCTTGCAAACGCACCGGGATCAGTACGTTGCAGTGCACGAAGGCCAAGTCGTGGAGAGTGGACCGGGCAAACTGGATGTTGCCGCTCGGGCGTATGCAAGATTCGGCTACGTGCCAATCTATGTGAGTCTGGTCACCGACCGCCCGCTGTCTCCGGTGCGCATCCCTTCTCCTCGACTCCTGCCTTCGGTGAAGCCCGCGTGATCCGGTACAGCTACAACCAGCAAGTCTCGCCGCCAGCGCCGTTCGTCCACGTGACGCTACACTGCGCCGCAACTGGCAAGGTCCGGGCCGATCTGCCGGCGCAACTGGATACCGCCGCCGACCGGACAGTCATCCCCGCAAATGTGGTCGTCGAGTTGGGTCTCGTCCCTCTGGACGAAGTTCCGGTGACTGGCTTTGGCGGCTAAGTCTTTCTGTTGCCGACCTACCGCGTGGACCTTGCGATCCGAAACTCGGAGGCTGTCGCCGTTGAAGTCCTTGCTCATCAAGAAGAACCCGTAATTCTTCTCGGCCGGGACATCTTGAATCAGTACCGCGTCATGTTGGATGGACCGCAGCTTGCGTTGGAAATCGGGTAGCGCCAGCCGATGTCGAGTCAAAGGATCGTCGGTTCCAGCTCATCCTGGATTAAATCTTCCCCGTCCACATGTATCAAACGCTTGATGGACGCCAGCCGCGGCTTCATGGCCGGCGTCGCGGCGAGAGCGACAAACGCCTGATCGCGGATGGTGTGGTCGGTCGGGGCGGGGAGTGGCGGAAGTAACGTCGCGGGGATGGACTCGGTGGCCGTCGCCATCGGCGCCGGTCCCGGCGGCGGAGGGATCGGCACAATGGGCGGGCCGACTGGATCGGCTTGGGCTGGAGCACGCACACGGTTTTGGTTCTCGTACCAGGCGAGTTTGTCGTCAAAGAACGACGTGGACAGCACATCGAGATCACCGTCATTGTCCATATCTGCGGCGAAAACGCCCGTCCCAGCGTCCGTGGCGGTACTGATGATGCGGGCGGTGAAGTTCTGATTCCCGTCGTTCTCGTACCAGGCAATCTTGTCGTCGAATATAGAAGCGGAAAGGACGTCGGTGTCGCCGTCGCCGTCCACATCCGCTGCGAACGCGTAAAAGGCCCAATCCGCCGTGGTGCTAATGTTGCGGGCGGTGAAGTTCTGATTCCCGTCGTTTTCGTACCAGGCGATCTTGTCGTCCACTGCGGATGCGGAGATAGCATTGATGTCGCCGTCGCCGTCCACGTCCGCCGCAACAACACTGTAGGCCCAGTCCGCGGCGGTGCTTATAGTGTGGGCGGTGAAGTTCTGATTACCGTCGTTCTCATACCAAGCGATCTTGTCGTCATAGGCGGACGCGGAGAGCACATCGGTGTCGCCGTCCCCATCCACGTCTGCCACAACCACGCTTTGAACCGCGTCCGCGGCGGCGCTGATGATGTGGGCGGTGAAGTTCTGATTACCGTCGTTTTCGTGCCACCAGACTCTATCGTCTCTACTAGACGCCGATAGAATGTCTGCGTCGCCATCGTCGTCCACATCTGCCACGATCACACCCTTTGTTCCGTCGCCGGCAATGCTTACAATATGGGGAGTGAAGTTTCCCCCGCCGTCGTTTTCGTACCAAGCGAGCTTATCGTCCGCGAAGGAAGTAGAGAGGACATCGGTGTCGCCGTCGCCGTCCACGTCCGCCGCGTAGAGGGCCGTGAGACCGTTGGCGGCGGTGGTAATGGTGTGCGCCGTAAAGTTTTCGCTGCCGTCGTTCTCATACCACGCGATGTTGTCCTCGTTATAGGACGCGGCGAGGACGTCGGTGTCGCCGTCGCCGTCTATGTCGGCCGCGAAGGGGCTGTTGGGGCCATCCGAGGCGGTGCTGACTATTTTCTGTCCGCTGAAGCAGCCGCAGGCCTTCTTCGCCGCTTTGACGATCACCAGATAGTCCTCTACCTCGCCATTTGCCGCCGCTCCACCTACACCCAGATTACCGGCGGTGCTTAGCCGAAATCGAGCGTAAGTCGCACCGTCCTTAATCCAACTGGGCACGTCGTACGAAATCATGTTGTTGCCTGTGACGACCGTTACTCGGTCGGCAATCTGTTCCCATGGCCCACCCCAGGAGCCGTCGCCGTCGAAATCGATCCAGGCATCCAGTTTGGCGGCGCCGCCCTGCACGTTGACCGTTGCCGTGGCACCGAGCGCACCGGCACGGATGGTGCCGAACGTCACGCCGTCTTCGTCGTCGCCGCCCGTCGTGTCGTCACCCTCGGCGCCCGTCGAGTGGACGCCGTCGGCTTCCGCATCGCGCGTTGCGCCCAACGTCGGCCCCGCGGCCATGTGTTCGGCCCCACCCTCCGCCAAGAGTGTCTTGTACGGCAACGGCGCGTCGCCGAAGTCCGAGGCAAATACGATCCGCCGTTCGAGCCGCTCCAAGAGTGGACGATAGCGCCATGAGAGTCGTTTGGGATCACGCGGAGCTCGAAGTAACGTCTTGTTCATGTTCTCCTCCTGCGGAATGAATGCCTGACGTGCGGGCCGTTGCGAGTGCGTAGGTCGTCAGAATGCGGTAATGGTGGCGATGCTATGCCGGGCGGAAAGGGAAGTCAATTGAAAAGTAGCAGAAGTTCGGCGTTCCGTCGGCGCGTGCGCCCTATACAGAGGCATTCGTGCGCGATCCCGCCGAGTTTGCATTCCTCTTGAATCTCCATGCGTGATGCACGAAAATCTGAACATGACAAACCACGATAGCGAAGCATTCGACCTTAAGGAAGTCGCACGTCAAGCAGTAACGGGAGGCGCGCGCGATACGGAGATGTTCCGCCATGTTCGAGAGCGCGCCCGGCTCGCGCGCGAAGCGCTGGTTCAGAAGCTCGGTATCCAGGAAATCGGCGTCTCGATCATCCGCGAGATGCGTGATTCTCAATGAAGTACGTCATCGACGCCAGCGTCGGCTTTATGTAGGAAGTCACGGAGCCGCTTAGCGGCAAAGCCCAGCAGTTACGGAACAATTACGAGAACGGCATCCATTCCTTATTGGCTCCCGACCTCTTCCCAATCGAAATTACAAACGCGCTAATTGTCGCCGAACGACGCGGTCGAGTTCTCGGGGGTCACGCCACCGTGTTCTTCGCCGATCTCCTCACCACCCTGCCGATTATTCACGCGTCACTTCCGGACCTTTGCACCCGGGGCTTGGAAATCGCATCGACCAGCGTCGCCAGTGTTTACGATTGCCTGTACGTAGCGCTAGCGGAGAAAGAGAATTGCGAATTGATCACTGCCGACGACAAACTCGTAAAGAACTTGCAGGCGAGGTTCTCATTCATTAGGCACCTCAGCACTTTTCCATGACGGTGCCGAAAATCCCCACGTTGTTGTGAAACGGGCCAAACTTAACCACGACCATTCCGCCTACCAATCACCAGCCGAATGGATAGTCGTCGGCATCCGCATCGAGGGCGTGCAGATCAAAATGCGCCCCGGACACATACATCGAGGCCGCCGCATAATAGGTGTACTTGCTTGCCGGCGAAACTGCCGAGGTGGCGTAGGGTGAGACGATCTTGACGTCGACCACGCCGGCCGCGTGCGGCGGGGCGACGACGCGGAGTGTTCCGTTGTTCTCGATGGTCAGTTGCGTTGCCTGGACGTTTCCGAAGTAGACTTTCGTCAGGCCGGCGCCGCCCATGAAGGCATAGCCGGTGACCATGACACTGTTGCCGCCGCTGGTCGGGCCGCTCGATGGGCTGACGCCGGCAACGATGGGGGCCAGGTTGAGCGCTTCGAAATCATTTCCTTTTACTTGCCCGAGTTTTTGCAGGTCGTCATTGTTCCATCGTGTTGATGGAATGCCGCTGATGTACCAGCCACTGCCGTTGTCTGCCACGATGATGCCGTAATCCTTCATCGCTTGCAGGATCACGCGGTTGGCCGGCGAGAAGCCGGAAATGTCGAAGGACTGCTTGAGTCGAAAGCGCTCGCCCATGCGGGGATAGGCAGGGTTGTTCGAGCCCGCATGATGGGACGCGGGGTAGATGTACGCGCTCATCGACTTGGGCACGGTGAAACGAATGGCATGTTTGATGACACCCTGGTCGAACACCTCGCCGGGCCGGACGAGCCCAGGCAAGATCGGTAGCCCGGCAGCATCCGCGGAGGTCCACCCGGGCGGCCGGAAGTAATTCGTTTTCAAATCCCAATAGGCTAACGCATCGGCGTGCCATTTGCCGTCAGTGTTTTCACTCGGCCGGGAGGCGTTGAACATTTCATAAAGGACGTTGTTGTCCTTGTCGTAAACCAGCAAGTGCCGATCGCCGTTGTTTTGACCGCTGGGCAATGGGTCACCTTCGATAACGGCATTCGATGGAATCGGTACCGTCACCTTATCGCTTTCATTGGGGTAGGCGTCGATAACCACCGAGACTTTCGGATGATTGCCGGACACCGTGTTGAAGGGAATGCCGATGTTCGCCCCTTCCCACGTGCCCGTTCCGAAGTCGGCCTTGAGAGACTTGGTGACGCCAATGTTACTGATGAGCGTGCTCGAATTCGCGGCGACCGGGGCCTGGATGATTTTCTGATTCCATGGATTATTCAAGGGAAAAAGCTGCTGGCCATACAGCGTCGGGACCACTCGCGGCTCGAATTCCTCCACCCGCAACACAACCCGATGGCGCTTGGCGATGTCCACGTTGGCTGAACTCGATCGAAACCAGCAAGCAAACGAAATGTCAAACATGAAAACTCCCGCGTAGAGAAATGAAATCGTTCTGCCAATCCACCGGACGGGTTCCGGATCCACCGAACAGAAAGGGGTAGCGACAGATGCGTGTTGAAGGGCAAGGCACTTGCCACGCATTAGAAACGTAGTTCACATTCACGAAGTTCGTCAACTCTGCGGCTTCAATGCCGCTTGCGGCTTAGCGCGCAAGCGGCGTTGAAACCGCAGAGATCGCAGAGAACGCAGAGAAAGGGGCCTGTTCTGCTATAACAACTCATTCCGCGCAAGGTCGCGGGTGTTGACACTTCTTAGTGGCTGGATGATGCAAACGACCGCCTCTGGAAACAAGCCGTCCCTACGACATGAGGCCGTCACTCCCTTTCGGCATCGCCGCTACCTTTTCTATTTTCTCCTCGCCGGCTTCGATGTGTTTGCGGTGTCGGTAAGCCTTTACCTCAACCATCGCATCATGACTATTTACGCGCGGTCGGTGGAGGTGAATCAAGGTTGGGCGGAGATTCTAGGTGATACGTCGGAGTTGGAGAAGCACGCCGCCGACACGAATGCTCCCGGCAACAATGTGTTCGAGACCCGCCAAGTCGACATGGAATCGGATTCGATGTATTGGGGGAAGGCGCGATTCGATGCGCACCTGGAAGCGCTGAAGAACCGCGTCGCCGGTGAAACCGACGACGCCGGCGTCGTCGTGCTCCACGGCGACTTGAACGCGGCCCGCCGTGCCAGCGAGGAGATGGTGAAAGAAGCCGAGCATTTGTTCGCCGCTTTTCGCAACAACCAGCTGGCCGAAGCCGGCAATCGCATGGCCCGGATGGACCAGCGTTACGACGATGTGCGCCGAGCCTTGTTCCAACTTCGCACCCACATCGGAGCTATCCAGAAAGAAGTGTTCGCCCGGCAGACGGCGTCGGCGCGCATGCATCAGAAGTTCGAGTATTTCATCGCGGGACTTATCCTCCTGATGGTCGGCGGCGCCACGTTTTTCGGGTATGTAACCGCGAAGCAAGATGAAGCTTATGCCCAAGAACGCGAACGGGCCCGGATTCGAAAACAGGCGATGGAGGTTCGCACCCGCGTACTCAAGCAAGTCATGGCGGCACAGGAGGAAGAACGCCGTCGAATCGCACGCGATTTGCATGACGAAATCGGGCAGTGCCTGACGTCGCTTCTCATCGGCCTGAAAACCGTTGAAGGGGCGAGTTCCATCGGGGATGCAAGAATCCACGCCGCGGAGCTGCGGCGCATCGCCTCCATGGCGTTGGATGAAGTGAAGCGAATGGCGCGGGGCTTGCGGCCAAGCGTCCTGGACGACGTCGGTTTGTCGGCGGCCTTGGAGCGATTGGCCGACGATTTCGCCCACGCTCATGATCTCACCTTCGACGTGAAGATCTCCGGGCTTGAATCGCTTCGTCTCCCCGAGGCCGTGGAAACTGCGCTCTATCGCATCGCCCAGGAAGCGATAACGAACGTGGTGAAGCACGCCGCCGCTCAGAACATTTTACTCCATGTCGAACGCGAGGCCGGGGCAGTACACATGAAGGTGGCCGATGATGGGCGTGGCTTCAGCATCCACGATGCACGCACGGAAGGAGGCCTGGGCCTGTCCGGCATGCGCGAACGTGTCGCCTTGATGGACGGGACGATCTCAATCGAATCGCAGCCCGGACAGGGAACTCGAATCGGCGTAAGTATTCCACTTGCGGAGGACTCCAGTGGCGAAAACTCGAGTGCTTATAGCCGATGATCATGCCGTCTTGAGGGCCGGGCTGCGCATGCTCCTGAACGCCCAGGCGGACATGCAAGTTGTCGGTGAGGCTTCGAGCGCGCGTGAGGCACTTGAGCTAGCACTGGAAACCCGCCCCGACGTGATGACGCTCGATCTGTCAATGCCGGGCGGAAGCAGCGTCAAGATCATTGAGAAGCTGCGCACCGAGTGCCCCCAAACTCGAGTCGTCGTCTTGACCATGCACGACGACCCGGCGTATTTGAGGACCGTGCTCGCCGCCGGCGGATCGGGCTACGTCGTCAAGACCGCCGCCGATTCGGAACTACTCACTGCGATCCGTGCAGTTGCTCGAGGTCGAACTTTCGTCGATCTAGACATGGCGAAGCATAGTGCAGTCCCGACAACCGGCGACGCTTCAGCACTGAGCCAGCGAGAACGGGAAGTCCTGAACCAACTCGCCCAGGGCCATACCAATCAAGAAATCGCCGATCGGCTGTATCTCAGCGTGAAAACGGTTGAAACCTATCGCTCTCGCATCGCCACCAAACTCGGGCTGCGGAGCCGGGCGGACATCATCCGCTACGCCATGGAGACCGGCATCCTCGGCTCGGATTCGTCCAAGGCACCGTAGTTGCCGTACCAATCGCCATTAGTCCTTCTAGAAGCGAGCATTACGTTCCGCGTGTAAGGATTTGCCCGACACGAAGCGTCGGAATTAGGGGCTTCCCCGCTACAGACGAAGTTGGGGCGAGCTTAGGATGATGTTGCCAAGTGAGTGACTCACCATGGGAACAGAGAAGCGGCATTTGTTTTGGAACAGGTCGATGGGCGGCCTGCTCAAAAAACCTTTATTCGGAAAGGCAGGATGGAGATGGTTAGCACAAGCGTCAAAACGATGGCAGGTCTTTTGGTGGCCACAGCCATGTTAGGGTTGCCGGGAACCGCATCGGCGGAAGACATCAAGTTCCGAGCCGACCTCGTGGCGACGTCGGTCGATCCGCTCGCCAGTGGCCATGCCGACTGGTCGCTGGATACCCAAAATGGCCAGCGCAAGTTGAGCGTGGAAGTGGAAGACGTGGCTTCGACGACGGTGGCCCTGGCCTACGTCAACGGCCGCTTCGTCGGCGTCCTCAACATCGTCAACGGCTTTGCGGACTTGAATCTCGACAGTCAGCAAGGCGATCGGTTCCCCCGTGTCACCACCGGTTCGACTGCCCAAGTCCGCCGGGCGAGCGACGGCGCTCTGATCCTGTCCGGCACCTTCTTGCCAGACTAGTTTCACACGCGGTCGATTAACACCAGAACACGCGACCACGGCTGAGGCCGGGGTCGCGTGTTTGTTTGTTGGGTGAGTTAATCAAACGATAAACACCGTACTCATGCCACTGTGAAGCTCGAGAGCGATATCGTCTGCGAAAAATGAGGGCAGGCGGGGCCGAAACAGACTTACGCACGCAGGATGGATACGTTCGGCAATACAGGCGCCGGGGTCGTCGTAAACGCTTTTGGCCGATTTATCGAGTCGGCCTCGTGCCGAAGTCGAGTCGAGATTAGCCCGTCGCGGAACTAACTGGTTGAGCGACGGGAACCCCCCGCCCAGCGGAGCTGGCGCAGCGATGACATCAACTCGCGCAATCGCCAAGTCTTGATCCCCGGGCGCATCGGTATTCGGCGATGTAAGGGTGGATGGTGAGGCATTGTCCGCCCACGAACGATAAAACCGGCCCGCGTGGTAGTCCATGGTGTCGTAGTCGCCGAACTCGAACGAGCTCGCGGCGTTGGCGTTGGAGAGGCCAGTTCCGATTTGCACATTCGGCAACCAGCGGCGGCCATTCTTCGTGCTTACCGTACCGTAGACTTGTGCCGCATCGTTTGCAGGTCCCGCGTTTCGAGCATCTAACCACGTGATGGCGACGAAGTGCGTCGTCTGATCCACAGCGATGGCGATGTTGAACTGGCTGTTCGTCGTGGAGTCGTTGTTGACGCGGAACTCTTGGGTCCACGTGGCGCCGCCGTTATCGGAGAACATCGTCATGACGTCCGTGTCCGCGGTGTTTGTGCTGGCGCGATCGGTCCATGCCAGGTAAAGCCGGCCGGTCGTCTGGTCGTAGGCAACCGTTGGCGACGCCGTAATGGTGCGATTGTCCATCGCCGGAATCGGCGAGAACGTACCGACGTTCGAGACCGTGGCATCGTAGTTGGTGAAGACGGCCGGTCCCAACCCATCGAAGTCGGTGCTGACCCTTATCGTGGATGGGCCGTTGGAACTGCCCGTTTGGTAGGAGATGGACAATTGGCCGTTCGGACCCACTGAGCCGCGCCCGTAGGAACCTTGTGCGGTGATCTGTTGAGCACCGAAAGTGCCGATGTTGCCGAGACCAAACACCGGCGCACCGCGGGCGTACATGCTGCCGCTCAAGTAATAGAAGAGCCACAAGCCACCCGGCGCATGCGAACCGCCGGACCCCGTCGCCACCCCGGGGTAGTCGGCGCCGTTGGTGGAAAATGTTCCCAACGACGTGAAACTGCCGCCGCCGTCGACGCTCATGGTGAGTGTAACAATGATGCTGCCGTTGAGGTACGTGACGAAGAGGTTGCCGAACTGATCGAACGCCGCCTTGGCATCACAACATACCGTTGTCGGCATGGTCCCACTTTGTATCCACGTGAGACCGCCATCCATGCTGTAACGGCGGAAGTTCCCCTGCGACATCGTGAATAAGTTGTCCGGATTCGTCGGGTTCATGGCAATCGTGGTTTCCGACTGGTCGGCGACGACGTTGCCGGTGTTGATGTTGGTCCCGACGACGACGGAAGTCGGAACGGAACGATCCTCCAGGGTTTCCAGGGATAAATGAGTTTTGTATCGCGACCGCATGATACACCTCGAATTCCAAAATGGCGCGTAGGGTGCGTCAAGTCTTCGCAGACGCACCGACTCGGCAGCGGCGCGAGTGATGCGTCCGCGCGGACTTGACGCACTCTACCGCTAGACTTTGTCGGCGGCGAAAAGATCCCATTCAACTTCCGGCACCGTCGCAACAACCGTCATCGTGGTTACATGGCCGATGCGATTGGGCTTACTCGCAGTCATGGTCGAGGCCGGAATCACCACGTCGGTGTGCCGCCACATGGGCGTGTCCGACGGACGGACGGGGCGGGACAGCGGTGCGAAGTCGGCAACCACGAACACCGCGCCGGCGGGCGACGGGTTCGCTACATCGAGCGACGGACGGTCGTCGCCCGGCGGCGGGATCGGCGTCGGCGGCGGTGGGTACTCGATGCCGATCTCCCATAGACCGCGGCCAAACGTGCCCGCGGCCAGAATGTTCAACTGTTGGTTCAACTCAAGTTCGCGGACCATCACGGGCGGCAGTCCGGTCTTGAACACCTGCCACGACACGCCGAGGTTGGTGGACACATACACTCCGACATCCGTGCCGACATATAGCGTGTCCGGATTGGTGCGTGGATCGAGCGCGAGCGCGTTCGCAGGAACCGGGGGTAGATTGGAGGTGATATTTGACCAATTGGCGCCGCCATCGGTGCTCCGGAAGACCTGACCCGTCTTGTTGACATCATCAAACCGGTCACGCACTACGTACACGGTAAGATGATCTGTCGGATCGACTAGTAAGTCGCGGTAATGATCGCCGGGCAATCCGTTGCCAACAGAATGCCAAGGTAAGCCGTTGGTATCGGTTCGGTATATCTCTCCGCCCTCCGTTACGTAGATGGTTTGCGGTTTGCTGGTTGCTACTTCGATGCTGTCAATCTTAGTATCACCAAATTCATGGATTGGCGTCCAGTTATCGCCGCGGTCGGTTGTCTCGTAAAGGGTATTTGTTCCGAGCAACAATCGCTTCGGATTCGACGGGTCCATCACGTAAGGAATGTAAAAATTTCCCTTGTCAGTCAAATCAAGACCATTTACCTTCGCCGTCCAAGTTTCGCCGGCATCGTCGGACCTCTGGAAGAAACCCGTTCCGGCTCCTTCGGTGTAGAAAAAGGTGTGATAGACCGTATCGGGATTAACGCAGTCCACACGCACGAAGCCCCCGTCGCCGGCGCCGATTTGTTCCCACACGTCGCCGAGCCAGGTTTTGTTAGTGCCATTGTCTTGAGCCCCGCCGTAGGCGATGTCAAGATCGTAGGGGTGCATGGCGATGCCGTTAAATTGCGTGATCTGAAGATTGGTATTCAAATCCACCCATTCGTCTGCGCCAACGTCAATGTCGAGCCGCCACATACCACCATCGTTGCCGTCTAGGAGGTCTCCGTTGGCGTCGAACGCGAATATCTGATGATCCGCATGGGGACCATTGCCGTTTTCATCTTGATTCAGGTACTCCCAGGTCGCTCCACCATCGTCGGAGCGGATGATATCGAGCTGACCGCCCGCATACACGATGTCGTCGTCGTTTGGATCGACGATCAGGGCCGAGTTGTAAAAGCCTTGGGTCCCAAGGTAGTTCGGCACACCGGGAAGAGCGTTCCAAATACGACCGCTGGTGGTCGTCTTGTACAGGTTCTTTAGTGTAAACGTACTTGGATCAACCACGGCGGCGTACATGATGTTCGGAGAGCTTGGGGCTAAGGCGAGATTAATTCGTCCGTTGCCGATACCCATGGGAAAGTTGCCGACAGCAGTCCACGTCTGTCCGCCGTTACGACTGCGGTAAAGACCGTTTTCTGAGGAACCATGACGATCGCCCGCCGCAGCGTAAAGGAGATTGGGATTGAGAGGGTGCATTACCAGGTCACTGTATGGTGCGAGGGTAGTGGTTGTCGTCTTGTTCCATGTGGTCCCACCGTCAATCGATTTCCAAATCCCGTTGTCGTAGTCGACTCCGTTCGTCCCGTTTGCTACCGCCGCGTAAACGATGTTGGGGTTCGTCGGATGGACCACGAGGCGCGCGATGGACTTACGATCGAATTCCGCGTTGCCGACCAGAGTCCAGGTGGCGCCCGCGTCAATAGATTTGAGTACGCCGCGGCCATAGTAGGCGTCGACAGTATTAACGGCTTCGCCGGTGCCGGCGTAAATCACATCGGGGTTGGACGGCGCTAACGCGATAGCGCCGATGACCAACGTGCGTCGGTCCTCCGGGATGAGTGGGAGGTTACTTGTCAGCGGCGTCCAAGTGACGCCGGCATTCGTGGTTTTCCAGACGCCACCGCTGGCAGCGCCGACGTAGATGATGTTGGGATCGGTATGCGTCGCAATAGCCGAGATGCGGCCGGAGACCGGCATGTTTCCGGGAGTCTGGCCGAACAGTATGGGGGCCGGCCCTTTTGGGGTCCATTGGTCGGTCGGGATGGCTGGCGCGATCCCGGGCGTAAACTTCATTACAAAAGCATCCCCAAGCCCCTTGTAAGACTGAATTGTGTTTTTCAATGGGAAGTTGGTGGAATAGGTCTCTCCGGTGAGATAAACATCGCCATTGCAATTCTTGCCGACGGCGATTGAGGTACTTTGGTCCGCCAAGGCGCCACCCAAGTAGGTGGAGTACGCCAAGGAATCGCCCGCCGGGTTCAGCATCGTCAAGAAGCCGTCATAGTTCCCGAACCAGGGTCCGGGTTGTATTGCGTCAGGTGTAGTCGGGAAGTCAGTCGAAAGTGTTGAGCCGGTAACGTACACCCAACCGGACGAATCTAGGTCAATGTCCCAGAAGTAATCGTCGTACGACCCGCCGAGGTAGGTTGAAAAGACGAGAAAATTTCCCGAGGAATCTAACTTCGATACAAACACGTCGTCGGATTCGCCATCGGTGTTCTTCGTGGAATCATAAGCGGCTACGGTCGGAAAATCCAGCGAGTTAGTGTTACCCGAGACGTACGCGTTCCCGGCAGCGTCTACGGCTATTGCTAGGCCAAATTCGGAGTAGGATCCCCCAAGATAAGTACCGTAGACGAGGCTGCTGCCGGCGGGATTCAGCTTAACCACGTAGACATCAGCAATACCGTTATAGGTGATGTCGAACGCCCCCGGTGTCGTCGGGAAGTTGGTGGAGTATGTAGCCCCGGTGATGTATGCGTTTCCGTCAGCATCGAGTGCGATGCCGTCGGCGTCATCCCCTTGGCTTCCACCAAGATAGGTGGAATAGGATAGTCCGCCTGCGGCGTTCAACTTGGTTACAAAGCCATTGATATCGCCGCCGAGAAACGCTTGGAAAGGACTTTTCGTGGGGAAGTCATTGGAATTCGTTACACCCGTCAAGTAAGCGTTGCCGTTGCCGTCCATAGCGATATCCAGGCCGCGATCAAAAACGGTCCCGCCGAGATAGGTCGAGTAAACTAGCGCGTTACCTGCGCTACTCAACTTCGTCACAAATGCATCGCTCGGACCTTTTCGCATTGATTGAATCGGATTTTGGGTAGTGGCTTAAGAGTGTGTTGATCTCATGTTTTGTTCGTGTCTTGGCCTTCTCCGGTGGACTTATACCACCAGCCTCGCCGGAATACGCAATTCAGCACGAGTCCGAGCAAGAACCCAAAGACAAACCCATAGAGTCCGTAGCCCCATGCAATCATCAGGGCGTTGGCCAATGGATACGGACAGTTTTCAATCCGTGCCAAGTCCGTTAGCCCAACAATTGCTCCGCATCCAGCCGCAACGGCTCCTATCAACACCGAGAGACTGAGAAAGGATCGAGGCTGCTTCTGAACCTTTTTCTGCATAGGGACACGGTGAGTTGACCTTCGGTGCGTTCTTCATCATAATGTAGACATGCCGAAGCGCTCAAGCAAGAAACGTCTGCCCGATCCCGCGAAGATGGCGTTTGCCATCGTGCAGGCCATTTCGGGCGAGAAGCCGGCCGAACCGGACCCGGATGAAGGGAAGAACCCGCACGCGGTTGCGCTCGGGCGGCTTGGCGGGATCAAGGGCGGGAAGGCGCGGGCGAAGGCGCTTACCGGTAAGCAACGCGCCGAGATCGCCAAAAAAGCGGCCGCGGTGCGCTGGAGAAAGGGATCCCACTAGATGCCGCGCTGTGCATGTCATCTCTAATCAACAAGAAGCAAAAACAGCAAAAGCGGCATCCTAAATAACTCTCCGTCGTATTTTTGCTCGTTCTTCGTGATAACAAGAGGCACCATACACGTGTATTTGTCGCAGAATGCGCGTACGCCGGCGAGGTCCTTTTCAATAATCCTTTTTCTGTAGGCAACTTCAATTGGTAGGTATGTGTTTGGCCGAATGTGAACGACGAAATCGACTTCTTTCGACCCATCTCGGTAATAGTCAATTTGCAGAATCCCTTTCCATTTCTTCAGGGCATTGAAGACAAGGTTTTCGGCATACAGGCCAAGGATTGCGTCGTCACGCAGCACTTCCTTGCCGATGCGGAGAACTGCATTTCGCAGTGCGATGTCAACCAGGTAGAACTTTCTGTTCCCATGTCGTAGGCGTATGGCGGATTTCCTGAATTTCTCGGCATCCCGGACAAGGTCCGTCATCTCCAGAAGTGGAAGATATTTCTTTATCTGTTGAACGTTAATTCCAACTTCTCGCGCCATTTTTTCCAAGTTCACTTCTGCACCAGGACGCTCAAGCAACGAGACGTAAAATGCCTTCAGCTCGTCTGGTTTGCGGAACTCAGTCGCCAGAACCAAATCCTCGTAAATCACTTTCTTGACCTGATTGTCGAACAGGTAGTCGATTTTCTTGTCAGCCGTAGGAAGTTTCCAAACCTCTGGGAATCCGCCATCGACGAGGTATTTGGCGAACTCTCGTTCGGCTCGTTCTTTCAGTTCTTCGGACATTTCCGGGATTTTCGCGCCTGAGAGTCTCAAGTGCTGGGGACTGCGAGACAGTACGCCCATCATCCGCAACCCCGCTTTTCTGATTTTCTTGACCTCATCAACAAGCGGATGCGAACCGAGCTGATGGAGAAGAAACTCCCGGAACGAAAACGGTAAAACGTGGTAGTCGGTAATTCTTCCAAGAAGGCTTTCTCTGCTCTTCTTGAAAATGGGACTGGATGCGGAACCAGACACGATGAATCTGACGGGGTATTTTAAGTCATAGCACTTCTTTAAGCTCAGCTCCCAGCGATCAGCCCTCTGAATCTCGTCTAAGAACAAGTAATTCTTGTCGGGGTTTGCGGCCGCAAGGCTTACTGCCATTTCCTCAATGATTTCATCGCCTGACATGGCACCCTTTCGGAATCTTGCGGGGTCATCCATCGAGTAATACCAGACTTTCGAGGCGTCGATTTTTTGCTTTTCCAGCAAATGAACTACCAACTGTTGAAGCAGCGTTGATTTGCCGACCCTTCTGGGGCCTGTGACGGATATGATCTGCCTAGTTTGATGTAGCTCGGCCAGCAAGTTGGAGAACACCGGACGACGAAACGATGGCACTGTTTCCCGCCAATTGGCACGGGTAGCACTGGCGTCTGTAATCCACGGAGAATATGGCTCAAGCAGCGCCCTAAGTCTAGCTGGCATCATCTTTTTCACTCCTTCAGAAATTACACGTATCACGCTATTGCAAATTACATATATCACGATATACTAGTTTATAGACAAGGTCAAGTGTAAGGGAAAAAAATGCGGTGCCTTTTCTGCCAGACCGAAGCCAGGAAGTTTGGCAAAGATCGCGACGGCAATCAGCGCTTTCAGTGCCTGACGTGCCGCAAGACGTTCTCCGAGCGTCCGGCCCGTCCGCTCGGCTCCATGAGGATCGACTTGGACAAGGCACTCGTTTGTTTGCATCATCTAGTTGAGGGCGTTTCGATTCGGGCCACGATGCGTCTGACCGGCACCAATCGGAACACAATCCTTGATCTACTGGCTCTTGTTGGCCCGAACTGCGAACGATTGCTTGCGAGCCGGATCAAAGACTTGCCCGTCGAGAATGTTGAAGTCGATGAAGTGTGGGGATTCGTCGGGATGAAAGAAAAGACCCGCGAACGTTTCTACAAGGATCAAGACGAAGTTGGCGACGCCTATTGTTTCATCGGCATGGAGCGCGATACAAAGCTGATTCTAACGTGGCATCTTGGCCGACGTTGCCCAGAAGATACGAGAGAGTTCATCCACAAGATGGCCCACGCGACAACTGGCCGGTTTCAGATTACCACGGACGGATACAAGCCATACAAGACCGCTATTCCAGCGATCCTGGGAAACACGGATTTCGCGCAATTGGTCAAAGAGTATGCCACGAAAGACGATCACAAGTATTCGCCGGGCGAAGTCTCTGGCACAAAGAAAATTGTTCGCAACGGCGATCCGGACAAAGGCAAGATTTGCACGTCACACGTCGAGCGTCAGAACTTGACGGTTCGCATGGGGAATCGCCGGATGACTCGCCTAACCAATGCGTTCTCAAAGAAGTGGGCGAACCATCGCGCCATGTTGGCCCTGAGCTTTTGCTACTACAATTACTGTCGGACGCACCAAACACTCAAAACGACACCGGCAATTGCGGCCGGGTTGGAAACGGAAGTTTGGACGCTCCGCGAATTGGTTGAACGATCAACACTGAGTTAAGCCACTACCCGATATTGGGATGATCCATCATTGCCAGGGCCTGGCGTTCCTGCTCGAAACGCACGATGATTTGCCCGGAATCCATGCCGGCTTTGATAACCTTCACCGCCACCTGGCGCTTGACAGGTTCTACCTGTTCGGCCAGATACACAGTCCCCATGCCGCCTTCGCCTAACTTTTGCAAAAGCTTATAGGGACCGATGGATAAACCGAGCTCCGCCGATTGGACGGAATGCGCGGCGACGGTCGATGGCATCTCCGGCCGGTTCATGAAATGCCCAGCGTCCGCCAACGCCGCTAACAGTTTTTCCACCTGCGCCCGCAGCTCGACATTGCCGCCGCACGCTTGTTGCAGGAAGGCAGCGCGATCCGTGGACTCGGGGATTTCCAAAGCCCTTCCGAATATTGATTTCACTTCGTCGATGGAGACCATGGGATGACTCAGGATCGTCAGTTAAGAACAAAGCGCCATTCGGCGGTGAAAGCTGCCAACTTTCGGTCTTCTTCTAGGCCCGGCCGTGCTTCTCACCGCCTAAATGTTCATACAACCAGGCGCGTGCAAACGCCCAATTGCGATAGGCCGTGCGTGATGAGATGCCGAGCAATTCGGCCGCGCGGTCTATGGTCAGGCCGGCGAAGAAATGGAGCTTTACCAGTTCAACTCCGTCGGGATCATGTTTGGCGTACTCCTCGAGGGCTTCATCAACCGCCACAATGTCGCCTTCCAAATCCTTAAGAGGCAATACCGCCTCCGTCAGTTCCACCCTTCGCCGATCGCCTCCTCGCTTTTGCCGCTTCTTTCGCCGAGCGCGGTCGACCAGGATCTGCCGCATGGCATCCGCTGCCGCCGTGAAGAAATGGCGGCGATTGGCGAACTGCTTGCGGTCGGCCTTGTCAACCAGCCGGAGGTAAGCTTCATGCACCAATGCGGTTGGATCGAGGGTTTGTCCCGGGTTCTCATGGGACATGCGTGCGGCCGCGAGCCGGCGGAGTTCGGTGTAAACCAACGGCAGCAACTGGCTCGCCGCTTGGGCATCGCCGCCGTCCATCGCGTCCAGCAGCCGGGAGACCTCATTCATGACCGCCTACGATAACACAGGCGCGTACCGATCTCAAACTGCACGATGTCGGCTTGCCGGGGAAGCGGTGACGCATTTTGTTGCGGCGCCAGCGGACACAGACGTCACGGGCGGAACATACCTTCCACGGTCGGCATTGGCAGGTACAGATGAAGCGGAGAGTCAACCAATTCGATGAAACCATACTTGAGATAGAACCGCTTCGCGTTAATGTCCGTGGCAAACACATCTACTGCGTAGACGCCGAATTGCTCCGAGACGGCGATGGCCTTCTGCAGAAAGTGAAATAGTAGATGCTCCCCCAATCCTTTGCCCTGGCAAGAGAGGTGTACGGCCAATCGTCCAAGGTGAGCCGTTGGCGCCGGGTGCTTCGGTAGTTTGACCCGGGCTTTGTCAGGCAATGTTGCAGGGGCTAGAGAGCCAGATGAGCCGGTGTAATAGCCCCAAACGTTCGGATCGTCTGGCTTAAGCGCTACGAACGTGCGGCCTAATCTCCTGCGCTCGTATTGGAACACCAGCGTCTTTAGGAAATTGTCGAGAGATTCATTACCGCAAGTGAAAGCCCCTCGTTCGTGACTTGACTTGAGGCGCTCGATATTCCAATCAACCATTGTTCTTCATGAACTTCTTCGCGGCGCGGCGGGCACGTGCGTTGGGCGGCGGTGGATTCTCAAGAGATGCCAAAAAAGCGAGGGTGTCCCTCTTCGAAAGCTTCAACGGAAGATTCTCTTCGTGGAACTCCAGGTCCTTCTCAGGTATTACCTTCGCCTTTTGCACACGGAACTCCGTCTCGTTCACCCGACTGATTACCACCGTCGCATTGGCGAACCCCGGCAGCGCAACCCGCCCCTTGCTGTCCGCGTTTCGAATAATCCGTTCCAAGGTCCTGTCCTCCGCGTGGCGCTGGTCGCCGACGTTCTCTTCATCTGATTCATTAATAACCCGTTTCCCACAATAACACAAGTGGGAAATCACCACCACATCAGCGACGCACGCTACCGCCAAAAATGCCGCGACCACGGCATAGGCGGTGCCGTGGTCGCGTGGTTTTCGTTGGGACCGAACTTACCGCGTTACGGTAGCTCATTGGCCGGTGCTGCGGCTACCGTCGTGTCTGCAACCAGGCCGCGCGTCTCTTTCAGATCCCAGCCGCTGGCGGACGAGACACGGAAGCGATACTTCTTGCCGTCGAGCACGGCGTACTTGCCTTGTCCGAACTTGCCGCCCTTGTCGAAGATCACCGTATAGGTTGTCTTCGAATCCAACTTCATCTGAAAGCCCGGCTCAAGCTTGTAGCGTTGTCCATCGACAGTGAAGGACACGACACGCTTCTCCGCATTGACGATGGTCATGCCAGCGCCTTCGAATTCGGGCAATTCGTTGGCTTCCGCAGCAGCCGGAGCGGCCGCGGCCACCTGGCTGCACGGCGTGATCACGGGTGTTTGAACGCAGGGCGGCGGGGCCTGCACGCAGGTCACCGGCGGAGGCGGCTGAACACAGGTCACGGGCGGCGGCTGCACACAACTCGTCGGCCGAACGTATACCGTTGGCGGCGCGACCCATTTGACGGCGGGAACGTGCCAGTTAACATGCGGCTTGTGGTGAACGTGTTTGTGGTGATGATGCCCATGATGATGATGGCCCTTGTGGTGAGGATGACCTGCTACCGCGGAGCCGGCCACGCCTGGTGTCAAACTGATCACCGCCGCACACACCGCGCCACCAACCCATTTCATTGACCGTAACATGTTGAATCTCCCTTTAGTTGATTGTTGAGACGTTTTCAATTTGCCATTCGGCTACTACGCAGGGATTGCCGTTTGTCGGCGCGACCGGCCAAAAAAGATGGGATTGAACGTAACTCGCCCCATTTCAACGACTTGCCCACATCAGCCTCGACGCTTAAGTGCGTGCCCCGCACAATAGCTGAGTGAGGCAAGAACGGTAGTGGTACGTTTTCGAGTTAAGAAACCCGGTTTCTCCAAGAAACCGGGTTTCTGATGCGACAAACCGTACCACTATCCAAGAGACCGGTCGTTCATTAACGCGGACATTCCCATGGCCAACACGTTCGGCAGCCTTTCGAAACTACGGGTAGGCAGCGATGACTACACCATCCACCGCCTGAGCGGCATTGAAAAGGCATGTCCCGAAGCGACCCAGTTACCGTTTTCGCTTAAGATTCTGCTCGAAAACCTGCTCCGCATGGAGGATGGGCGCACGGTGCGAAAGGAGGACATCGAAGCACTCGCCCGCTGGGACCCGAAAGCGGCGCCGACACGAGAAATCGCCTTCACGCCGAGCCGGATCTTGCTTCAAGACTTCACAGGTGTGCCGGCCGTCGTTGATTTCGCCGCGATGCGCGACGCGATGAAACGCATGGGCGGCGATCCGAAAAAGATCAATCCGCTGCTACCGGCCGAACTGGTCATCGATCATTCGGTCCAGGTGGACGAATTTGGGACGGCCGATGCCTTCCGTGCCAATGCCGAGTTGGAGTTCACCCGCAATCGTGAGAGGTACGCGTTTCTGCGCTGGGGCCAGACCGCGTTTCACAACTTCCGTGTCGTGCCGCCCGATACGGGGATCGTGCACCAGGTGAATCTCGAATACCTGGCCCGGGTGGTGTTCACCGACGACCGCGGCAACGCCTACCCGGATACGCTCGTCGGCACCGATTCGCACACGACCATGATCAACGGACTCGGCGTGCTGGGTTGGGGCGTAGGCGGCATCGAAGCCGAAGCCGCGATGCTCGGCCAACCTGTATCCATGTTGATCCCCCCGGTCGTCGGGTTTAGGCTTCACGGCAAGCTGCCCGAAGGCGCCACCGCCACCGACCTCGTTCTTACCGTGACGCAACTGCTGCGTAAGAAGGGCGTGGTGGGCAATTTCGTCGAGTTCTACGGGGCGGGGCTTGCATCGCTGCCCCTGGCCGACCGGGCTACCATTGCCAACATGGCGCCGGAGTACGGCGCCACCTGCGGTATCTTTCCGGTCGATGCCGAGACGATTCGGTATTTGCGAATGAGCGGCCGCCCAGAGAAATTGATCCAACTCGTTGAAGCGTACTGTAAAGAACAAGGTTTATTCCATTCGGCTTCAACTCCCGAGGCGCTATTCCGACACGATGGATTTGGATCTTGGAACCGTTGAGCCGAGCCTTGCGGGTCCGACTCGACCGCAGGACCGCGTTCCGCTCGGCGAGGTGAAACGGTCGTTTGCCGCCGCCCTACCTGCGCTGCTAAGTACGACGAAGGCTAAGCCGAAGGTCGATCAGAAGGCGTTGAGCGTCCTGACAAACGAAAGCGGTGACCCTGTTGCCTCCGACAAAGTGGACGGACCGGTGTCCGCGCCCTCGGCTCCTGTCGATCATGTGGTCGGCAAACTTCACCACGGTTCCGTCGTTATTGCCGCCATCACGAGCTGCACGAACACGTCGAACCCTTCGGTGATGCTCGCCGCGGGGCTCGTGGCGAAGAAGGCCGTCGAGCGCGGACTTCAAACGAAGCCGTGGGTGAAAACGAGCCTCGCGCCGGGGTCCAAAGTGGTCACCGATTACTTGATCGAAGCCGGCGTGATGCGATCCTTGGAACAGCTCCGCTTTCACCTCGTCGGTTATGGTTGCACGACGTGCATCGGCAACAGCGGCCCGTTGCCCCCGGCCGTGTCCGACCAAATCGAGCAAGACGGCCTGGTAGTCGCGGCAGTGCTCAGCGGCAATCGCAACTTCGAGGGCCGAGTGCAATCGGAAGTCCGCGCGAACTATTTGGCCTCGCCGCCGCTGGTCGTCGCCTACGCCTTGGCGGGACGAATCGACATCGATCTCCACCAGGAGCCGCTCGGAAATGACGCCGACGGCCGGCCCGTGTTCTTGCGTGACATTTGGCCGAGCCAAAACGAGATTCAAGACACCGTCTCAAAATCGATTCGCTCCGAGATGTTTCGCAAGCAGTACAGCGAAGTCTTCACGGGCGACGAACGCTGGAAGTCGCTCCCCGTTCCAGAGGGCGACCTTTATCGATGGGATCCAAGCTCCACGTATGTCAAGCACCCGCCCTACTTTGTCGACATGCCAGCCGTTCCGCCGTTGGTTGAGGATATTAGGGGTGCACGAGTCTTGGCGATGTTAGGGGACAGCATCACCACCGATCACATTTCGCCGGCCGGGGCGATTCGACCCACCGTCCCCGCAGGCAAGTACCTAATTGAACAGGGCGTCGCACCAAAAGACTTCAACTCCTACGGCGCTCGCCGCGGCAATCACGAGGTCATGGTGCGTGGAACGTTTGCGAATCTGCGTCTGCGGAACTTGCTCGCGCCGGGCACGGAAGGCGGGCTAACCCGTCATTTTCCCGACGGCGCTACGATGTCGATATTCGATGCCGCGATGCAGTACGCCCAGGACAAAGTTCCGCTGATGGTGATTGCCGGGAAGGAGTACGGTTCCGGTTCGTCCCGCGACTGGGCAGCGAAAGGCCCGCGCCTCCTGGGCGTCCGCGTCGTCATCGCCGAGAGTTACGAGCGCATCCACCGCAGCAACCTCGTCGGCATGGGCATCCTACCGTTGCAGTTCGCCGCCGCCGAGAATGCCGCAACCCTCGGCCTCACGGGCCAAGAGGTGTACGACATTACCGGCCTCCAGGAAGCTACGTCAGGCACTTTCATCCCAGGCCGACAAATCAAAGTTTCCGCGCCGGCCTGACGGAACAACGCGCGAGTTTAGTGCTATTATCCGCATCGATACGCCGCAAGAAGTGTTGTACTACCAACACGGCGGGATTCTGCTGTACGTGTTGCGGCAGTTGTTGGCAGGGGTCGAAGCCCAGCGCGGCGGCGATTCGCAGTTTTCATCCAGATGAAATCGAATCGTTCGCGGCATGGACTTCGGCTAACTTCTCCTGGAGCTTCGAGGGTGCGGTTTTCGCACATAGGTCGTTCACGAAGCGCTCGTCCTCCGCAATGTCCGCGTCGATTTCCGTATGGTGCGCGTGATAGTACGCCAGGGCCGCGTACACCGCCGACAGCGATAGGGTCGGGTAGGTGGCGACGATCTCTTCAGGCATCATTCTCATACGCTCGTGCCAAATGACAACGTGCTGAACCTTCACGCGGTGTCCGTGGATGTGTGGTTTCCCACCACAGTAGCCGGGCTTGATACCTATGTATTCGCCGATGATGGGGACCGTCTGTGTTGATGCACCGGAAGTCGTCGCGGGTGTAGACATAACAACAGGTTAGCAAAGTCGTAAGCGCGGCGAACGTCCGAGAACAGGGCCATGCAACAAGGCCGTGTCAGCTTTCGCGGGTGTAGCCGACGCCGACTAGCATATTGCCCCAGGCCGAACTCGCTTGCCACTTGCGCGAAAAACGCTCCAACCAACGTGAAACGCGGGACATCTTGAAGCGATAAGGAAACGGAAGACCAGCCCCGACCACCGAGTCGACCTTGAGAGTCGATTCCAATAATGCTCTGAACTCGTCCTTGTCGAAACGGTGTATGTATTGAATGGGCCCCGACAGACTTCCGGCCGAACCTTCCTTTGGCTCGCCAGCCCATTTCTTACGTATCGACCAATTGTGAACGGTAACGACGACACGAGCGCCCGCCCGTGCGACGCGGGCGAATTCGTGAAGAGCGCGGCGACGTTTCTTTTCAGTAGGGAGGTGCTGGAGCGTGTTTGCGCAAAGAACCCGATCGAACGTAGCATCGCCAAACGGCAGCCGGTCCACGCTTCCGCGAACAGTTGCTACTTGCGACCCTGCGACCGCGTTTTGAAGATGCCGTAACGAGTCAAGCGAAAGATCCAACGCCACGGCGTCCATTTTGGGGCGCAAGTATCGCTTGAGGACCATTCCCGTCCCGCAGCCAGCTTCAAGGATTAGCTCATTTTCTTGCGCACAATGCCTCGGCAGCCGCTTCGACGCCCGCGAGATAGATCGCCTCCTGAGCTCGTGTCCGGTCATACCGGACTGCATGCTCGTCCCACTGGCGCGCTTCCGAGACCATGAACTCCGCCTGTGAGTCCGGGACGACCATATCTGCGATTCCATCGATCATGGAGAATCGGCGGCCGCATTCGTCACAGCTTAACGCTTCGGTTCCAGCCACGTTCGTCACTTCGATCTGCAGCGATCCTTCATTGGGATGAAGTGGACACCGTAGCATCTCAAGCAAACGGTTACTGTGTTGGTGTTCTGTCTTTTGTTCTTGATGATCAGTTTTCATCCGTACTCTGTGAACTGGCGTGGCTTCGCGTCGCACGCGGCGACTGCGCGCGTATCGACAGCGTAGGATCCGATATGCAAGTATGGCACACCTTTTGTTGAGCACTTCAACGTCATGTGTTGTACGATTGACGGTCCCCCACACAGACCACCTCGGCTCTCGTCGTTTCTCCTCGCCGGGCTAGGATGCAATTACTTACCCCCTAGATTCCTTTTGAGGAGCCTGTCTATGTCTCGTGCAACGAAACGAAACAACATCACCCGTTGGGTCCGCCTCAATGTGGAATACCTGGAAGCGCGTGTGCAAGCATCTGCTGGCCCGTTCGCGCCATTAGATCATTTGGTAGCCGCTGATCAACTATTCGATCTTGAAATCGCGATGACAAATTCGGATGCGCCACCGGTGCTGAAGCGGCTGCAAGGCAACGAAGCCTTGCGCCACGCCGACAAAACCAACTCGTCAGGCAATCAACATGATGTGTGCATCACGAGCTTGGGGCGGCCACCGTCGGATCAACGACCCAACGCGATGCCTTCGAACCACTCGACGATGCGCGCGTCTTCGGTAATCCCGGCTATGGCGGCTCGGACATCCAATAAGTTTCTACGCCAGACGCAACCCGAAGTTACACGAGCCACGCCACGACACGTTCAGGCGACCATTCAACCGATTCAGATCACCTCCGTGCCATCGCTAGGCCTACGTTTTGAACACCGAGTGTGCACAGGCAGCGCCGGCGGCAAGGCGACGATCTACAACACTTACGGTGGCACCGTCAATTTTGACGAAAACTTAGCGGTGGCGTCTGGCAAAGGCCCAAACCTCGGGAAAGCCTATGCCGTCGGACACGAAGGGCTGGACGGCTCGGTGCGGAGCTATTTGCCCAATGGGGCCTGCGAGTTCTCGCTTACCGTAACGGGGCCTTCGTCTGTTGAAGTTCGCGATGTGGCAACCAACAACAATGGCATTTACGTTGCCGGCGCCATTGGCGGCGGAAATGTCGGGGCGTTCATCCTGCGGCTCGATTCGACACTAATGGTCGTTGGTCAGGTCAATCTGGCCCCGCCTCCGGGCGGCTTACTGTCACTGAACGGCATCGGGATCAGTCCGAACGCCGGATTGCCCGATGTGTTCGCTACGGGGCTCATACTCGACCCTAGTATTCATGTCAACGCAGTGGGCTTCGCAACTTCGTATGATTCGACGCTCACCGTCCTGCGATACAGCACTACTTTCAGCTTTGGCGGTGTCAACGAAGGATTCTCGATCGACGCCGACCGCGGACGCAACGCCTACATCGGCGCCCGATTCGTAACGCTTGCCGGCGCGTTTAACGCCACGCTTCGGATCAACAGCGGCGGGCTCGCGTCACCATGGGGAGTCACGTTCCCATCGCCCGGCCACCCGGATGAGGCGATGCATGGCGTTCGGGTTCTAGGCGGGACGAGCAGCGCTGCCGGACTCTACGCCGCCGGCCTCGTCGGCAGCTCCACTCCGGGGGTCGAGAATCTGATCATTGCCAAGCTCGATCCAGCAACCGGGTCGATTGCTGGACCCAATTACTACGCCTGGGTTTATTCCTTCGGCGCCCTGAGCCGCTCAGGCTGGGACATCGCCGTTGACCGCGTGGGGAATGCGTATGTCGCCGGTCGGACGGGGACACCGAGCGACTTCGATGCCTTCGCCACCAAGATTGACCCAACGGGTGCGGTGCCGCTCGCCAGCACTTTCCTCGGTGCCCCGGGTTTCGATGACCGTGGAACGGGAATCGACATTGAAACGGCGGCGCCGAGCGCGGACGTGTTCATGGCCGGCACGACAAATACACCCAGCGCGCAAATGATCCCGCCGCCGTTGGGCTGCGACATCACCTGGAACGGCCTGAATGATGGGTTTGTCGCCGGATATACGCAACCGCTTTAGCTAGTGTGCCTTTGGGGAATGGAAACTTGCTGAGTTCTTAAGTCGGACAGGCGATAAACAAAATAAAGTTTGGCGAATGGAGTGATCGCCTACCTTCGATAACCACGAGCGAAACATCGAAGGCCTTTGGGGGAAGCCGATCACCGAGATTACATATCCGACGCGCGAGGAATCTCCGGCACCGATGAGTGGGACTTCGGCAGCGCCATAAGATCGGCCCTGCCGAATGTGCAGTGAGGCTAGGATGAGCGACGCGTCACCGCTCACCCCTTCCCCACCTTACCACTCGGCGTCGCATCCCCCGGCAGCAAACCCACGGCCCATTTCAGGCCGCCCATCAAATGTTCCTGAAACCGCGGGTCACGCCAGACTTCACGGCGGTGGCCGAGTGAGGTGTAGAAGACTTTCCCTTTGCCGTATTCATGGCACCAAGAAATCGCGTGGTCGTCGTCGGTGCGTTTGCCTTTTTCCGGGTTGAAGGAACCTTTCTCCATACTGAGGATGATGTGAAGTTTGTCGCGGCTATAGGGTTTGTCCTGGAAGATATACATCTCGTCGGTGTATTCCATGCCGTCGGTGAAGCCCTTCGCGGCCGGGTGCTTCGGGTCTTCGACTTTGACTTTGACCGTCTGAAAACCCGGCGGGTGGGTTTGAAAAAAGGCGCCGATCAAGTCGCCGTAGGAAGTTTCGTAGAGCGTGTCGGCGCCGCAGTGTGTGCCGGCGAATGCGCCGCCGTTCTTGACCCAGGCCATCAAATCCTTGAGTTCGTCATCCGTTAGCGGGGCGGGCTGGCTACGCTTTGAACCGGTCGTGAAGAACAGGACAGCGTCGAACTTCTTCAGGGACTCGGCATTGATTCGGCCGCAATGTGCCTTGGTCACGTCTTCGCCGGGCTTGCCTTGCTCGCCGGTGGTCTTGCGAAAGCGCTCGCTGTAAGCGGCCAACGCCGGTTTGCCGTCTTTCATGGCGTCCGGGTCGGCGGTGTAGCGCCAGCAGGTGACCTCGAATCCGTTTTTCGGACCGATTTCTTTAAGGATTTGCTCGGCGACAAAGATGGAGTCGTGCATGAAGCCGCCGGAATGCGTCACCAAGAGCAATCGTTTCGGTGGGTCGGCCGCCCATAAAGAGCCGGAAGTCAGCGTCAACGCGACGAGTGTACCGAGTGCCAGTGTTCGCATATCTCCTCCGCGTGGGATGGAAGTTTCGGAAGCGCTGGCCATTGTATGTGCCGTCGACGAAACCGGCCGGTGTGGAAACCCACTAGGCAAGCGCCGGTTGGACCACGGGCTCGGCGTTCGGCTTCAGACAAAGATGGCGGACAATCGCCGGTGGAAAGTTGATGAGAATTCGCTGGCGTCGCACCTGGAACGAACGGATGTAGCCGCTCACGACCCGTCCGACGCCGCCCAAGCGCCAGCGCTCTCGGCGACTGACAAAAGGTGTCTTAATCTGGCGAACGAAGACATACTCGTAATAAGTCAGCGTACCACCCGGCCGAAGCAGGCGTTCGTAGGCGCGGAAAATCTCCCGTACCTGAGCGACGGGGAAATTATTGAGCGGCAAACAGGAAATGATGAGGTCGTATTCGGCCTTACCGGGCAAATCTTCGACGGCCGACTGAATCACTCGAAAACGATCGCTGGGGCAGTGGCGGGCCCATTCGCGTTTGTAGCGACCTTCCAGAAAGCTGGCAAACCGCGGATTGATTTCGACGGCATCGAACCGATCGCCGGGCACCAGATAGCGGACGATTTCTTGCGTAACCGAACCGGTTCCGGGGCCGACTTCAAGAATGCTTGCGGGAGAGCGCGGCTGGCGAAGTTCCGACACTAGGGCTCGGGCCAGAAATCGGCCGCTAGGCAACAAGGAACCGGTCGCCCGGCCATGTCTCCGGAACTCACGGATGAAACTTCCGCATTCCGTCCAGTACCGCATCCTAGTTGCTCCGCCGACAAACGCGCCCAAGCTGTATTCGGCTGGTAATTATACGATAGAGAAATTCCCGCCCCATACAACGGCAACTCGGACGTTATCAGAACCGAGATTCGACCCCCTAATAAAAGAAGAGTAGGAGGAAGATGAAGACTATGATTAGGAAGAGCATGAAGAGCAGCATGAGAAAGGATCAGTGTTTGCTGATTCCTACTCTTACTCTTACTTCTCTTCCTAGTCTTCCTCCAAATCGTCGAACGATGTCCGTCTTCGCCTCAAGCGTCTAGGATTAAAGCAAGTACCTCAGAGGGAGCATCTCATGACGGCGGCGGCAACCAAGGGCGAGCGCTGGCTTGCGGATCGGATGCGGATCATTCAACCGTCGGGAATCCGCCGCGTGTCGGAGCTGGCGCGCGACCTCAAGGATCCGGTCGACCTGAGCATCGGCCAACCGCAATTCGATGTTCCCGAACCGATCAAGGACGCGGCCAAGGCTGCCATGGACGCCGGTCGGAACGGCTACACGGCCACGGCCGGGGTGCCCGAGTTGCTTCACAAGATCCGCGCGGACGTGAAACACCGGTACGGGCACGCCGATCGGGAAGTGTTCATCACCAGCGGCAGCAGCGGCGGCATGCTCCTGGCGCTTTGTTGCACGGTCAATCCTGGCGATGAAGTGATTCTCTTCGATCCGTGCTTCTTGATGTACGCGCCGCAGGTAACGCTCGCCGGCGGCAAACCCTTATTCGTCGACACGTACCCGGATTTCGTCATCGACCTGGACAAGGTGCGGGCCGCCATTTCGCCGCGGACGAAAGCCATCCTGGTCAACTCACCCGCCAACCCGTCCGGCGCCGTCGTGCCGCGCGAGACCATGCGCGAGCTGGCTTTGCTCGCCCGTGATCGTGGCCTATTGTTGTTGAGTGACGAAGTGTACCGGGTTTTCTGCTACGACGAAGCCTTTGTCAGCCCGGCGGAATTCAGCGATGAGTGTCCTCGTCTTCGACGGCTTCAGCAAAGCCTATGGCATGACCGGTTGGCGCTTGGGTTTTACACACGGGCCAAGCCGCGTCATTCAGGAGATGCTCAAACTCCAACACTACAGTTACGTGTGTGCGCCGAGCATGGTCCAATATGCCGGCGCCGTCGCGTGGGACTATGACGTGTCCAGCATTGTCGCGGACTATAAGCGAAAACGTGATCGCCTGGTGGATGGCCTGAAAGGTCGATACGAAGTGCCCCGGCCGGGCGGTGCCTTCTACATGTTTCCGAAAGCTCCATGGGGAACGGCTTCGGAGTTTGTCGCGGAAGCCATCCGCAATAATCTCCTCATCGTCCCCGGTAATGCGTTCAGCCGGCACGACACGCATTTCCGAATAAGTTACGCGGCAAGTGACCGCACCATCGAACGCGGTATCGAGATTTTGAATCGGCTGGCGGCGAAACGATGACCGATGAACGATGAACGATGAATCAAAGGACAGGGGGTTGGAGTCTAATCTAATGCCGCAAACGGTAGCGGTTGTCATCGTTCATCGTTCATCGTTCATCGTTTCCTCCAATGTCGTTTCCGCGAAATGGGTTGACTAGGGGCTGACGTTGGGGAAAATGGAAGTGCAGGCGAGTAACGGGCTCTTTCCCGCTTCACCTGGCGTAAGCTGCGTTGAAAGGATCCACCTTTTATGTCTAAGAAAGCTCTAGCGGTTGTGACGGTCGCTCTAGGGTTCACATTGGCTGCGGCGTTGCCCGGGCTAATGGCAGACGGAGACACGCACCCGTGCGTGGTTCTGGTGGGGGTGAGCAAGTACGCGGATGACCAGATCTTGCCCCGGCCACACGCCGAAGAGGACGTCAAAGCGCTTTACGATCTGGTCACCAGCCCGGACCACTTCGGCATCGATCCGAAATACGTCCGGCTACTGTTGAGCGAAGTGGATCCCAAACGGCCAAGCCAGATCGCGACGCACGAGAATATCGTCAAAGCCTTCAACTGGGCCGCGACCCACGCCGGTCGTGAAGACCTGGTGCTGGTCGGCCTTGCGATGCAGGGCGCGCCCCAAGGCGACCGGGCCTGCTACTTCGGCACGGACTCGACGTTTGCGGATCGGGCGAAAAACGCGGTGAACGCATCCGAGATCGAAACCGCGCTTTCTAAACTTCAGAGCCAGAAATTCTGTGCATTGCTAGACGTGAACTTTGCCGGCTTCAAGACGGAAAAGGGCGCCTCCACAGGCGCCAATGTCACGAGCTTCTACCAGGAATTCCTCGGCAAAGAAAAGGAAGAATCGGCTCCTCCGCCCGGCCGGGTTCTTTTCATTGCCAATGACCGATTGAAGCCGTCGCTCGAAACCGAAAAACACGGCATCTTCACCCAGTTAGTCGTGGACGCACTGAAGGGCGCCGCAGACAAGGAAGGGTATGAACCGGACGGCGTAGTTACCGTCGATGAGCTAGGGATCTACCTTGGCAAGGAATACCGGACACTCGTTCAGAAGCACGCCAAGAACCGTGAAGAACGCGAACAGCGTTACGTCATTCTCGGCAGCCGAGCCAGCCATTTCGAGTTGAGCCGCAACCCGGAGGTCACCGCCAAAGTGCGCGAACGGCTCGAGAAGTTCAACAAGGTCGTGGCGGAAAAGAAAATCTCCAAAGACCTCATTGCCGAGGGCCAAAAGCTGCTCACGCGGATGCCGAAACTCGAAGCGGAGCGAAGTCTCCGCAAGGCCTATCAGAAGCTGGCCGACGGCAGTCTCGCACTGGATAAGTTCGAAAAGGAACGCACGACGATCCTGGATTCGATGAAGCTCGATCCGTCAACCGCCAAGCGGTTCGCCGCAAAAGTCGTTCAGGCATCGCAATTGGTAGCCAAGGAATATGTCAAAGAGGTGAATCAAGGGGAGCTCATTGCTTCCGCCGTTCGTGGTTTGTACGGCCGCATCGGACAGGAAGTGCCGACCGACGTGACCTCACGCCTCGCCGATTCCAAGAAGATGAAGGAAGAGGAACTGACGAGTCTCCTCACCGACATCCGCATGCGGCTTGGGAAACGGGAGGACCTTGCCAACCACAAGGACATCGACTTCGCGCTGCAGCGAATGATGATCCCGCTTGATCCGTATACGACTTATATCGACCAGGAACAACTCGCCCAGTTCAAACGCGAAATGGGTGGGAATTTCACCGGTATCGGCGTGCAAATCCGCCCGGACACTGCAACGAATCAACTAATGGTGGTGACGCCGATTTTGGGCAGCCCCGCTCACCGCGCTGGACTCCAGGCCGGCGATCTTATTACCAGCATCGTGCGCGAAGAAGACAGCGACGGCAACAAGCTCGACACGCCGGAGGTCATCCCGACCAAGGGCTTGCTGATCTCTGATGCGGTGAAGAAGATCATCGGCCGTCGCGGCTCGAAGGTCAAGATTCAGGTTGAACGTGAAGGCGTTGAAGATCCCATCGAATACGAACTTCGCCGAGACAAGGTCGAGGTCGAGTCGGTTCTGGGCGCCAATCGGAAATCAGACGACTCCTGGGATTTCCTCATCGATCCGGATTCGCGAATTGCCTATGTCCGCATCACGCAGTTCGCTCGCAACACCGACCGCGACGTGGCCCGCGTGCTTCACCAATTGACGAAGTCCGGCGGAATCAAGGGTTTGATCCTTGACGTTCGTTCCAATCCGGGCGGGTTGCTCGACAGCGCCGTTCATGTGTCCGACATGTTGATCGATGACGGCACCATCGTGAGCATCAAGCCTCGGCAGGGAAGCGGAACGGAGAAGGTTCATCGCGGCGAACAAGAAGGCAGCCATCTGGGCTTCCCCATCGTGTGCCTCGTTAACGGGCACAGCGCCAGCGGCGCCGAAATCGTGGCCGCTTGCTTGCAAGATCAAGAACGCGCCATCATCATGGGCGAACGCAGCTACGGCAAGGGCAGCGTTCAGAACATCCAGCCGTTTGAGGAAGGTGAAATCAAACTCACGACGGCCACGTTCTGGCGCCCGAACGGCAAGAACCTCAACAAGTCGACCACCAAGGGCAAGGACGACGAAGATTGGGGCGTCACACCGAATCAAGGTTACCTGATCAAGCTGTCGCCGAAGGAACGCGATGAGCTCGAGGACCATCTGCGCAACAAGGAGATCATTGCGCGGAAGGACGCACCGACGAAGGATCCTTCTAAGCCGAGCTTCAAGGATACGCAGCTCGAATCTGCGTTGAAGCACTTGCGTAACCAGATCAAGCTCGCGTCCCAGTTTCCGATGAAAAAGGCCGGGTAACGCGACATCGGCTATACCGTCTTCCAAGAAACCCGGTTTCTTCAAGAAACCGGGTTTCTCCTTTTCTGCGTAGCATCATTGGCGCGGGTGACACGAGCTATACTTTCATATAACAACCATGTTATCCCGCCGGGCATTCCCTTTGCCCTTTGACCCGCCGACCTCTTGGAGGGACTTCACATGTTTCGACTCGACCTCGGAACGACCGGGCGTTACTGCGACGGCATCAACCGCCGTAGCTTCCTCCAACTTGGCGTCGCAGGACTAGCCGCCGTGGGACTTCCCGACATACTCCGTGCACGCAGTCGATCCCCGGAAACCAAGAACACGTCCGTGATTTTGATCTGGCTCGACGGCGGGCCGAGCCATCTCGATTTGTACGACATGAAACCCGACGCCCCGGCCGAATACCGTGGCATCTGGAAACCCATACGCACCAAGGTGCCCGGCTTCGACATCACGGAGCTCTTCCCAAAGCAAGCGCAGGTGACCGATAAGTTCTCGATGGTTCGATCTTTGCATCACGACACCGGCGACCACTTTTCCGGCGCCCATAGGATGCTAACGGCGAAGGACATGGGTGTCAGCGGCGCCAATACGGAAGGCAAGTTTCCGTCAATTGGCTCGATCGCGGCCCGGGAACTAGGGTCCAGAAAGCGGGGCGTGCCGGCTTATGTCGCGGTGCCGCATGCGTCGAGCATCGGCTTGACACCGGGATATTTCGCCAGTCGATTTCTGGGGTCGCAGCACAATCCGTTTCAAACCGGCGGCGATCCAAACTCCGCGGGATTCACCGTGCCGAATTTGAACCTGGCACAGGGATTAACATTGGCCCGGTTGGAAGACCGGCGTTCATTAGTCCGGCACTTCGACGGCGCTCGTCGGCATCTCGAAAATCATCCGACGACACAGGCCATGGATCGTTTCGAGCAAGAGGCATATGAGTTTGTAAGCGGCTCGGCCGCTCGCCGCGCGTTCAACATGGACCAGGAGGACCCGCGCCTCCGGGATCAGTATGGCCGGCATAATTGGGGACAGAGCACCCTGCTCGCCCGGCGCCTGGTCGAAGCCGGGGCGACTTTTGTTACCGTGCACTTCGGCGGCTGGGACCATCACTGGGACTTGAAAGCCGGCATGGAAAACCTGCTGCCCATGGTCGACAGCGCCATGGCCGCGCTGTTCGACGATCTGCATCAACGCGGATTGCTCGACACGACGCTCGTGGTGCTCTGCGGAGAATTTAGCCGCACGCCGAAGATGAACGACGGCGGCAACGGCGGCGCACCGATGAGCATGGGAACCCCAGGCCGCGATCACTGGGGCAATGCGATGTTCTGTTTAATGGGCGGCGGCGGCGTCAAGGGTGGACAGATCGTCGGCGCCACCGACCGGCTAGGCACCCGCCCCGTTACCCGCGCCGTGCAACCAACCAACATTCACGCCACGATCTACCACGTCCTGGGACTCGATCCGAAACTGCACCTGCTCGACCCATCCGGCCGACCGGTGCCGGTGCTGGACGATCCCACGCCGATAAGTGAATTGCTGTAGTCGTTTGGCCGCGGTTCACAGAACCGAGCGGTTCTGCGAACCGCGGCTAGCGCTTAACATCTTCGATTCCCGCCAAGAAGGGGGGCCCACGTCCGCCGCGGGCCTCGGCGAATCGAGTATTCCGGAGAAGGCACACTGCCGAACTGGTGGCGAGCGCAGGTGTCGAGCCGTCCTAGAATATAGACGTGTAATGTTGTCGGAGGTTCGACATGCCGATCCGTCTATCCGCCATGGTTGTATTCTCAGTGATTGCACTAGCTTCGCAACCGGCAACCGCAGATGATCCCTCTTCGAAAGCAAAAGCATTGATCGACGCTGCTCACCGCGGAGATGTTGACGCTGTCGACGCGGCGTTAAAAGCAGGTGTTGATGTCAATGCCACGGTAGATGATAAATGGAGCGCCTTACACGCCGCGGCGGAACGATCACGCGTAGACGTGATAAAGCGTTTAATCAAATCCGGCGCCAACGCCAAGGCAAAGAATCACCTCGATGTCACGCCTCTGCACTGGGCCGCGATCCGGGGACCGCGTGAAGCAGTCAAGGCACTAATCGATGCAGGCGCCGATGTCAACGTCGAATGTGTGCAGTACGATACGCCGCTCGGAGCGGCGGCTGGCGCCGGCAACATAGAAACTTCGCAGGAACTGATCACGGCGGGAGCCGACGTGAACGGGGGAAAGTGGATGACTCCATTGACGCTCGCGACGAGGCGCAGCCAGGTGCCGATGATTAGACTGTTGATTAAACATGGTGCCCGGGTCAATGACCCCAAGAATCCTGCTTTGCTTTGGGTGAGTAAGCCAGAAGCTGCAAAAGCCCTTCTTGACGCTGGGGCGGATTTAAACATTCGCGATGCCAAGGGCCAAACCGCATTGCATTTGCCTCATGGTCATTGGGTGCCAAATGCGGAGACCGCAAAAGTCCTTATCGACGCCAAAGCCGACGTGAACGCCAATAGCATGGATGGGTCCACGCCGCTCCATGCGGCGATTCGCCACCGAGACATTGGAATAGTCAATCATCTGCTCCGCGCCGGCGCTAACCTCGATGCTAAAGACAAGCAGGGTAATACGCCTCTTTCACTGGCCAAACAGGCGGGTGAATCCTTCACGGCCGCGCTGACTGCCGCAGGCGCTAAGAGTGACGGCCGCACCGACCTGCTACGCGCAGTTGACGCAGGCGACTTGAACCGCGTGAAATCACTTATCAGAGATCGCGCCGATGTCAATGAGACCGGTCCTGGCCGCAGCAGCGCTGTGCATTTGGCAAGCAAGTCCGGCCATGGCGAGATTCTGACGGAGCTGATACATGCCGGCGCCAAGGTTGACGAACGCGACGAGTCGGGCCTACGGCCACTTCACTACGCCGCAAATGCCGCGGTCGCCGACGAGCTAATCAAAGCCGGCGCCAAGGTGAATGAATCAAACGGTCGCAGGGCTTCAGCGTCTCCGTTAAACCACGCCGCTCTGGAAGGACGCGCCGATGTGGTAAAGGTGCTGATCGCGCACAAGGCGGACGTCACTTCGGGTGAGGCGCCCGGACCGCTTATAGGGGCAACGTTTGCCGGGCGAGATCGGGTAGTTGAAGTTTTGCTTGATGCGGGCGTCACTGCGAATGAAGAAACCGCAGTGAAGCATGAATCAGCGCTGCATGTAGCGGCGGGAGGCGGTTTTGCTGATATGGGGTGTCCGGAACACGTGACGGCAGAGATTCGTCTCAAGATCGCCAAATTGCTCATCGAGAAAGGCGCTGATGTGAACGCCAAGGCTGATGTGGGATACTTCGTGGACAGCACTCCACTACACGCTGCCGCCGGAAGTGGTCATTTGGAAATCCTCAAACTTCTGCTGGACAAAGGGGCCGCAGTTGATGCCGCTTCGCCGCGCGGACTCTCCGCGGGTTACACCGCGATCCACAAAGCAGCCGAACACGGACACGAAGCGGCCGTTCAGCTTCTCATTGAGCGAAAGGCCGATGTGAATGCCCTGACAAGCAAAGAGAATTTTCGTGGCGTGCGCACGCCGCTCGACCTTGCGAAAGACCAAAAAGTAAGGGCCCTCCTTATCAAACACGGCGCCAAGTCTGGAGAAGAGCTTGCACCCAAGAAGCCATAGCTTTGTTGAACCGGTATTTCGCATGGGCCGGCGGCTGAGATGACGGATTCCGAGATTTTCAGACGGCGTCGCCAATCATGAGCCGAATTCTTTGCCTTGGGACGTTTGGGATTCTCAGTATATCGGTCCTTTTCGTCTTTGTGATGACTTTCGGGTCGTCTTCCCGCCGCGTTCGAAGCCTGCGATTACTCACCGGACTGTTGCTCGCCATTCTGCTCGTCGGACTGATCTCATGCATGGGTTATGCGGTAGGCGACGGCGGCTACAATCCAAACGAGTTTCAGGTTACTTTCATAGACCAGAGCGGCAAGCCGGTCGAAGGCGTGGAGCTGCGGGTGGAAGATCGAGAGGGCCATCCATACTTCCATTACCCGGTGACCGATTACCTTCCGGATCAGATACCCACATCCGATCGCGACGGCGTGATTGTGTTTCATCACGTTGCACGCGGCCTCGAGTTCAGTATTGTCTGGTTCGATCTCTTCTTCCTGATTCCGATCGACGAAAAGTCGGCGCCGTATTATGTTTGTCGTTTTCTCCATGACGGGAAGGAAGTACATCGCGTGCCGTATCACGAACTCGACGACTTGCACGTTAGCTGGGATGAAGCTCCCAAGGTTAAACGCATTTGGCGTTGGTCGTCTTGGCCGGCGTCGCAGCTTGAGCAACCCGAAAAAACGAACGGCGGCAGCAGCCGTGAACGGTGGCGCACCTTCGATGTGAACGGGAACGGAAAAATGGATGTGGAGGAGGGGCCTGCGTTTACGGCCGCGATGAGCTTCCACGACGAGGCAATCGAAGCGAAACTGTCACGAGAGAAGCCGGAAAGGGAGATTGAGTTTCGCGTCGTGCGCCGCACGTTTCGCATTCAGTTGCAGGGACGATAACATCCCGTCACACCTTTCAGGACCAGTTCCATCGAGAAAACCGCGCGGTTCTGCGAACCGCGGCTAAACGTTTACTTGTCCATCGGTTCCTTCTTCTCCGTCTCCTTCGGCTTGCCGACGCCGAGGGAACCGGAGTCCAGGAACGTGCCGTGGGTCGACGAAATGGAAGGAGGGGTTGGGTAGCCGGCCAATGCTAGAAACCGCCGATAGGGGACGACGGTGATACCGAGCCGTTTAGCTTCGTCGCGCATCTCGCTCATGCGGGTGTTGAGTTCGTGTTTTCGAGCCGACGTGACGTCCGCCTGGTTCACCACGCCCATCTCGTTGAACTTCGGCTCATCGCCGACTACCAGGTATTGGGTTTCCAGGTTCATACCGGTGCCTTTGATCTTCAAGTCTTTGAGATCAATGTAGGAGTCCACGACGATTCCCAAGCGTTCCAGGCCACGAATGAAAGCCGGCGTGTCGTCCGTCGCATCGCCGGTCAAGTCGACCAGTCCGGCAATGGCGATGTGTTGCCGCATCTTGGGGTTCCAGGCCGGATTGAAGAGCAAGTCGCCGCGAACGACCGGTTGCAGGTTGGCATCGGTCAATTCGGTGACGCGGGTCTTGGCAATGTGTGGGCCGAGAATGTTCGTCACTTCCAGCGAGCCTTTTCGCTGTGCGCCCCGCGAATTAGCGCCGGCCGAGTAGATGCTGAAGGTTACCTGAGGCTTGAGATTATCGGCGCTGCCCAAGTTGATGTAAACGATCTCGCCGCCGCGGTCGACATCGATGACCTTCCCTTTGGGGTTGTCGAGTTCCATCACGTCGGGCGGGCTAAGTTTTTTGCGTTCTTGATCGAGTTGAATCCGAGTATCGGATAGTTCTTTCTTGACCTTGGCAACTTGACGGCCCGTTTCGTCTTTGGTCTTCTCCTCGCTGCGCTTCGAGTCGTCGACCTGGTTGTGCAAGTTCTCAACGGTCGTCGTGTACTTCTTGAACTCTGCATCATACTTGTTGATCAGCTCGGCGGTTTCGGCCTTGGCTTTTTGCAGTTGGTCATTCAGGTTCTTTTCGGTCTCTTCTTGAATCTTCTTGGCATTGGCGAGTTCGGTTTGCACAGCCTGATTATCGCGCTTGGCCTGTGCGACCTGATTGGTCAGGTCGGTGATGCGCTGATCTTTCTCCTTGACCAATTCCAAAAACGTGCGATTGGGTTGTTTCTTCTCGTTGTTCCAACCGAGGAGTGCCGGGTCGTTGAGCTTCTTGACCAGGCCGTCGAAATCCGCCCGGTTGTCGCCTTTTTCCGAACCGAGTTTGCTGTTGGCATTCTCGAAGTTCGGCCATTGGCTGATGAGTTGTTCTTGATCTTCCTTGGTGAGCGGGTGGCCTACGTAGCTCTTGAGAAGCACATTCTGCATGCGATGCCAGTCGCGTGAGTCGGCCTTGGCCGCGGCGTCCTTTTTCGCGTCTTTTTCCGCCTTTTGATATTCCTCCTGCTTGGCAAAGCCGAAGTAGGCCCCGACACCCAGAAGAATCGTCAGGATCACGAAGATTACTAGAGAAACAATAAGCGGCGTTTTGGTTTCTTCGCCACGTTTCGCTGCCATGATTCTAACCCCACTAGTAGGTAAACTGTTCCGCTTGCAAGAAAGGAAGTGGCGCGGAGCCTTCCGCGCCGCTAATATCCAGTGTAAAGGATGGGTAGGGCCTGTCAATGAAAGTAAGGCAGGCGGTGTGGGCGCCGGCTGCCGAAGACGCCGCGCGGACGGCTTGGAGCGATTAGTGACGAATGCTTGACTAGAACGAGAAGTGCAACGGCGCAAAAAAACAGAGGCCTCACCGCAACGTGCGGTAGAGTGCCTCTGCTCGGTGGAGGATGCCGCCCCGTCTGAGGGGCCTAGCCGACGGTTACCGAGTTACCCGCCGGTACGAAAGACAGTCGTATGTCAAACCGATCCAACAAGGGCGTGTTTCTTTCCAAGGCCAATCGGGAAAATTTGAAAATACAGAGGCCCCATTGCAACATGCAAATGGGCGCCTCTGCTCGGTGGAGGATGCCGGCCCCTTTTACAGGAGCCTTAGCCGGTGGTCACCGAGATAACCTCCCGGAATATCTGCACTAGGTATTGGGAGTTCTCCGGTTTCGGTGTTCAAGCGGTTGGCGACGTTCCACAACAGGTAGGCCACGCGTTCGCGCAGCACTCCTTCACGGCGGTGTTGCGTCCGCATGTAGTCGCGATAAGCGCCGTACACCAGGTAGATAGTGGCTACCGCCACAGCACCCAGGCTGCTATAGGCAATGCCCATGATGTTTGTTCCGAGCAAGGGGGCGTTTGGATTGCGTCCGTTTGAGCTGTCTGTTCCGACGGACTGCATGTCTCTTCAATGGAAAAGTAGTTCACAACGAAATCCACGTCAAATCGGCAGGATGTTTCGAGTGGATTTCCACCATCGCCCAGTATTTCACCAGCCCGGAGCGCCACCGACGGGGCCGAGCAAACTTTAAGGGGTTCGGAGCATATGTTAGAATCCGACGCCCTAATCCTAATCTTGGAGCCTTGGGATCATCCACAGTCCCGAAACCGGAAACGCCGCATACGGAACGCCGCCGGCATGTACTTGGGTTTTGCCGATTGGCGGCCCGCCTGGACGTTACCGATCATCGGTCGGTGGAGTTGGCCCATCGTGCGCGTTTTCGAGACGGAAGATGCTTCACTCGTATGCACCGTATTTCAGCGATCGACGCAACGCTGGGAAGTATTCGACGCGGAGAATCGACTGGTGGGCGCGTGCCAGTATCACCTTGCGGAAGGGACGCGGATCGACGATGCCTTTGGACGGCCGGTCGCGTGGCTCATCGGCAAGCCGGGAACCTCCCACCGACGAATCGGCGGCCCTGACGGCGGCGAAATCGGCTCGGTGCACCAGATGAACGAGCAATCGCGACTTGAATTCGATCCGGATTCCGAAGTGAGTCCCTTTGTGAAGATGGTGCTGGTCGCGGCGGTGATTGTCGAGAGGTGAAGGCCAGAAAACTGATGTGGTTGTGAATTGATCTCAAACTCGGGGTTAACAATGAATTCCTGGTTGGGCTGTCGTAGCGTTACGGGGTTTCCGGGTTAACGACTGTGAGCCCCTCCGCCGCCGCTAGGTGGCAAAGGCGTTTATCGGCGCAAACAAACTCGGTCAATCCTTCGCGCTGTTTCAAGTCTAGCGCCACGGCTAGCTGGAAGGCATCGAGGGTGCGAATTGCTGCCGAGATGCCCATGTTTCTAACCAGCCGCTCCGCCTCCTGTAGATGAAAGCCGGTTAAACGGAACACACGAAGAAGACGTTTGGACACCTCGGTGAGAAACCGTCGGCAAAGGATCTGAAAATCCGCCGGACTGATGACTCCGGTTCGCACCTTGCCGGCGAAGACCGATTGAATCTCGACGAGAGTTAATCTGGAGATGACGGGGACGAAACCAGCTTCCTGAATGAGGCTGTTGACTTTGGGAGTACCAGTTTCCGGATGGTAACGCTTGCCCAGAGCGCTGGTGTCGAAAAAGCGGTTGGGCATTAGCGCTCGTCCCGCTCAGCGATGAAATCAGCGGTCAGGGAGCCAGGGATCTTGGCAAGCGCCTGCTGGACTTCCTCAAGGGTTACGGCATCGTCGGCCCCCTGTTTAGAAGCGTCGTAGCAATCAACGTCCTCCCACTCAGCGATGCCATTCTCGGCCGGCACGACCGTAAGGGTCACTTGCTGTTCTTCGCGAAGATCCAGCGGCGTAAGAGGTTGAAGCACGCCGTTTTTGAAAACGGCCCTAATGGTTCGGGTCATCCTTGGATCCTCCATTGAAGCATTATAAACCGTTTCGGAGTGTCACGTCGAGGCCCCACCTTCGGCCTCAAAACCGGAGAAACCGGGTTACTTGTATCCCAGCCTACGATTTCGATTTGTTATTCGCGACTAGTTCCCCGCGTAACCCCGCAAGACCTTCGCTGCCCAACATGATGGTTCGGCCGTCGATTTCTATCTCGAAGAGATCATCCAATGCCTGGAAGCTCACCATGCGGACAACGGCGCCGGGGACGAGTCCCAGTGTCTGCCAGCGGCGGAGTCGGTCGGGATTGTCGTCTTGAGCCTCGCGGATGACGAGTGTTTGGCCAGCAGAGAACTGATTCAGGCTGAGTAATTGGCGCGTGGCCAGGTCGCCTTCCGGCGTGGGAATGGGATGTCCGTGCGGGTCTTCGAGCGGCTCGCCGAGATGAGCGGCAATGGCTTGTTCGAGTCGGGGCGAAATAGCATGTTCCAAGGCCTCGGCTTCGGCGTCGACTTCGCTCCAATCCAGGCCCAGAACTCGCGTAAGAAAAAGCTCCACCAGCCGATGTCGGCGGATCACACGGCGGGCCTCGGCAATGCCGCGTTTGGTGAGTTGGGCGCCGCGTCCTGGTTCGTAGTCAATCCAGCCGGCCTCGGCCAGGCGCTTGAGCATGCCGGTTACGGACGGCGCACGCACCTGGAGCCGGGCAGAGATGTCAACAGGGAGCACGACACCATCCGCGCCGCCCAGGCTGTGGATTGCCTTCAAATAGTCCTGAACGGCATGTGTCGGCTGCGCTGGCATCTTCTCTTACTTTATTCGAGCCGCGTAAGTAATCCAAAGTGCCAAACCGAACGCCACGCGCAATCCCGTCTGTACGCACACCCACCAGAACGTGGAATTGATGAGCTTGCTGGCCTCGATCAGTGCTTTTCGCACTTCCAGTGTCACCATATGACGCGGATTGATGTAGCCGAACGTAAAGATGCGCACGACGGGGGCCGTCCACGAACGGAGCCAGTACTCCGCTTGATCGAAGTACTTTTGCATGAGTTCACGATTGACTTCGCCGACCCGGAATGTGCCGTACACGTCGACGCCCACCATCGCCAATCCCAATGTCGTGGTGATCAGGAGCGATTGCCAATGCACGGTCAAGTCGGTGGGTGTTAGGTCGGCGTGGGGCCAGATCATGCGACACGCCAATGTGTGAATCACGCAAAGGAGGAACGCCAGGGCGGCAGGGAGAATGGTGGTCCATGTCAGGAATATGGTGAAATGTTCTTTGACGAGTTTGAACAGACGAGGCCAACGACTGGGCACGGCGCGAACCAGACCGACGACGGCGCGATATTGGCTCACTCGCAAAGTGGTGCTTACGAGAAAGGCGACGGCCAGGTAGAAGTCAAAGAAACGGATGAGGTTCAGGTCGGCCACGCCGGCAAACATGAATTGGTCTCAAATCCAGAAACCGGCGAGCCGGAACCGTGAGCGCCCGGAGAACTGCGGGCGCTCACGCTTCCGGCTCGCCGGATGTACCAATTGTGAAACAACTATCGTACGGCGCGAAACTGGGAAAGCTGCCCGGTGAAATCGAAGGATGACCATCGGTATCGGGTTCCCTGGATGACGAAGAAGCATCCCCCTTTGGCGGTCCCGAAAGGTTTCCCAGAGTCAAGATCCCGCTTGTCACGCCTCGGATCGAGCGCTTACCCCGAAATATCTGGCCAAAATTCAGCCAGAGGTGCAGATTCAGCTTGCGGAGTAGCTGGGGAATTTCTGCCCGCGCCGAAGGATCCGACGCAATCCGTTCGACGTCGTCCAGGACTTTCATGGCGGCCTCCACTTCTTCGTCGGGAGTACGCGCCGGTGTCGTCGCTTGTTGCTCTTGTTGTCCCAGCTTCTGCTGGACGCGCCGGCGTTCCACTTCGTTTGCTTTGAATTCGGCCTTGATAGCCGCATAGATTGACTCGTCCTCTCCGGCACGGGCCAGATTACGCGCAATCGTCCGAGCTTCGGCTTCCAACGTGGCGAGATGTCGCTCGGTGAGTTCTAGTTCCCCAACGGCCGGGTTACTTTCGATTTCCCCCGAGGCTTCGGCCAGTTGTTGTAAGCGAGCTCGCAAGGCGACGCGACCGCCGCAGCCGTCAAGGCCGTGACGCAAGACTTCGAGCACGAAGCGCAAGGCCGCTTCGGCGTCCACCGAGTTATGGAAGCACTTTCTTCCTCCCGAACGCATGTAGCGGGAACACAGATACGTGCCCCGACCCCGCTGCGGCCTTCCGTAGAGCACTTGTCCGCAGCCTTTGGACAAATCGTGGATACGAGTCGCCAACGGATATCGAGCTGGATCGGAACAACGGGTGACGTACCGACGTTGGCTGCGACGGGCTGCCCGAAGGTTCTGGCAAGATTGGAACAAGGCGGGATCGGCGCCGGTGGAGTTGGCTCCCTCATGGACGATGACGTCCTCCGATGCCTGCCGCACGGTCTTTGGGGTACCGTTCGCAGAGCGATCGCTGTCGGCGAGTATTCGGGGGCCTTCGGGACTCCAGCGTCGATGTTTTCCGCTAGGACGCCTTCCAAATTCCTCAAGACCGATAATGGTGGCGTCTTCGATGAGCCGAGCCACGGTGCGCTGGCTCCATTGACCGGAATTCATTACCGGTCTACCGTTTCGCCGACGTGTGTAACCGTCTTGCGGCGAGGGGATGCCCAGGTCGTTCAAGTGTTCGGCAATGCGATGCAGACCCCAGTGGCGTTCACCATAAAGATGCAGGATATAAAGCCACGTTTGGATCTTGGTGAGGTCTTTGGGCTTCAGCCTAACATGGCAGCCTTCTCGGCGCATCGTCGTGCCGCGGGGTAACTCCTGGAGTTCGTGGCCCTGCGAGTCGACCAAGATGCGGATGAATCCGTAAGGCGCGAAGCCGCCGGTGCGGAAACCTTGACGGGAGAGGTGCAGCTGGGTTTGGACTACGCGAACCGACAGCTTGGTCAAGAACTCACCGTTCTGGGTGTATTCGAAGAGCAAGAGGATGTCTTTTTCGAAGTAGTGGATACCGCGTTCCCGGGGCTCGGAGACACGGTTATGAAAGACGATCGTCAGCCCGGCCAGAAGCAGTTCGATCTCCAATTGCATGGCTTGGATAGCCAATTCCGGCCGGGAAAATCGGTCGGACATATGCACGAAGAGATGGCTGACGTGCGGGCGCGCTCGCGCATCACGGCGAAAGGCCACGAAGCCGGGACGGTTGAGATCGCTGCCGCTGATGCCGTCATCCAGATAGATGCCTTTGAAGGAGACGAGCCGGTTGGCGACCATATGGTCCAGATCCGCCGGAGCGGCGTCGAGGCGCACGCCGAGCCGCTTGGCTTCCTCCATGGCCCAGGCCAACTGCTCATGAATGCCGGTTTCCTGGCGGTGGGTGCTACGGCGGACATAGGTCAAAGCTTGGTTCTTCGGACGAGCAGGCACGAGAAACTCCCTTGCTGATGGCGACGTTTAATTACTGGATAACTTTGGGCAATTGTCCGTTTCCACTTGGGTTGCGGTATCGGCTCCCGACCTAGCCAAATGGCGAAACTGCCACAGGAAGGCAGCCAGCCGATCCACCATTTGCTCCGGTGCCAGACGTTGGGCGACAACGACGTCGGGTACTTGGCTCTGTAGGGATGGACTGGTCATCTGTCGTGCCGCGATCCAAAGTACTGCCGCCGCTAGTTTACGTCCGGAGAGGGAGGGTCTGGCACGATCGGCGATCCCCACGATGTCATCGAAAATATCGCGGGCCGCGGGCAGGTCGGCCGGGAGTAGCGCCCGCACACCGGAACGTTCCCATTGATAGATACGCACAAAGGCAGCGATCTTGAGCAGCAAGTCCGGCGTTAGTGGCGTACCGGTAGGCACATCGAGCGCTTTTAGGAAGCAAATGACGAGGTCGGCTTGGCGATGGGCTTCGCGGACAAAAGGCACCAAATAGTCGACAACATCGTCGCGTTCATCCGACTGAGTCTTCATTGCGAAGTCCTTCCGCGTGGTTTGTTGTGCACGGGCTAAAAGCCCCACTCTTGAATATCCGAACCATTCGAGCTTCGAAAGGGCACTTTGACACAAATCGCAGGCGCAGGCTCGCCGCGGCGGGTCACCAATAAGTAAAGGAAAGGCTTCCTTGTTCGTGGGATGCAGATCAGTTTCGACCGGCCGAGGCTCGATCGCCCCTCGTGTCGAACCCCGGCCGGCAAAATCGATCAACCTTGGCGATGCAACACTTGAACGCGGATCGGCGAACAAGGTGATTACCTTCGCGGAATCAATGCAGCGCCGAGGCGACGACGGAGCAGGATTCCGTCTTGCCGGGGTCGCTACAGAAGTGCTCCCAGTCGGCGTGAAAGTGCCGCCGTAATTGGGAAACCCGAGGCGCGGTCAGGCCGTGTTGACGGGCGACGACCTGGGTGCGTTCACCCACGGCCAGGTCATCGATCACACGGCGGTTGCGCTCCGTCTGGCGTCGCCGCCAGCGCGGAAAATCCAACCGAAAACACACCTGATCCGGCACCGGACTCTGGCTGTTGTCCTGTAGCGCCTCGTCCCAGACATTGCCCTCTAAGGTGCTGATATCAGGTAGGCGGCTGACGCCGAAGCCGTGTCGGCATTGAGCCACGAAAGATAGCACGTCCCGGCCGCGTTCCTGGCCCGCCAAGCGGCGACCGCTACGGACGGCCCGCGCCGCCAACGTCGCGAGCGCTGCGGCAAACTTGCTGGCATCCTTGCCACGCCGGGCCAAGGATACGAACCAAGACCAAGCCAAAGCAACCGTTTCGGCGATCGAATCGGCGCGCTTTGCGCACAGCGCAGATCGCGAAACAGGCAGCGGGCGCAGGCTTCGATCCGCGGCAGCAGTTTCAAGAACTTACGTTCGAGCGCCGAATGGTTTGCGGAAGATTCTTCAACGATGATGGCGTTCATGGGGAGGTCTCCAAAAGAGACCGTCCCCGATCGCGCGGGGACGGTCTTGCCTAAAGCAAAACCGCCCCCGCACCGTGCAGGGGCGCGCTGGACACTCAATGGACGCTGATCAGCGTCCCGGATCCTACAGTTCTAATTCACAGCAGCGGAGCTACTATGAACCCGGCCTAATAGACATTGGAAAGGGGGCTATCACCTGATCTGGTCGGATGTCGCCGCTGCCCACAGTGCGAAGACAACGCCGGTTCGCCTGAAGCGAAGAGAAGTCGTTGGAGGCGGTATTTCCCTGGTCGCTAACCCACGATCGTGCGGCGAGCCGCCCTCCGCGGCTTGATTTTTCGCCAGGCGGCCGTTCGTCGTCCCGGCTGGTACCGGCTAGCAAGGTGCTTGGCCATGACGCCTTCCTGGCCTTGTTGGACGGCGGCCTCAAAGAAAACCTTTCCGGCTCCGACGATCCCGTCGGAAAACTGCCAGCGCGGTTCGCGGAATCTCGTGAGCAGTTCCTGTAACCGAGCGCGACGTTCTTGCAGGGGTTGACCTAGCAAGGAACGACCCCGGTCAACCAGCAGATCGAACACGACATAGGTCACGGGATGAAATCGGCATGCTTGTTGAGCGCGATGTGTTTCCGTGATTTGGTGCCGAGCAAGTAGCTGCCGGAAGTTCGGTTGCCCCGCCGGTGTAAACCGTATCAGTTCGCCGTCGAGGACGAGTCCCTCGGGTAATCTTCTGAGCACTTCCATCTCGGGATAGCGGGCGCTGTACTCCACTCGGTTCCGGCCCCATAAACACCACCCTGGTCCCGCAGACGCTAAAGCGCGAATCCCATCCCACTTGACTTCGAAGACATGATCAGGCGAATCGAACGGCGCGCTTGGGACAGCGAGCATGGGTAACAGTTTTTGCATTAAGCGATCCTTCGCGAGATCGCGCGCTTGCGACGGCGAGATGGCGGAGTGGCTTCATTTACGGGGACCGACGACGCCCCTGCCGCGGCCGCGACACTTTGTTTGAGCGCATCGAGCAGACGGAGGACCGGTACTTCTTCTTCCGCGGCTTGCTTCGGTGTGCGGCCGGCCAATTCAGCTTCCACGTAGGCAGTCAGTTGTTCGGCGCTGTCATCGCGATAGCTCGACCAGGAGACGGGTCTGCTGTAAGCACGGATGAGTTGACTGGCGAGCCCCAGTTCGTCAGAGCCTGCTACCTGGGCATCGATCTCCAGCGTGGGTCCGGCGCGGACTTGTCCGGGGTAATGAAGCACGTGCAGCATTAACAGCCGGCCGGCCGGGCGAACCAGCCCCGGCCTCCGTTGGCCGAAAAGGGCGACCGGGCCTACGGCCCATTTGCCATGCTCGATCATGGCGCGGAGTAGCACGGCATACGGTGTCCGGGCTCCCGTGCCATCCGGCACCAAGTATAGGCTCCGCCCCGAAATCAAATTTGGATCAAAGTCAGCCGGGTTGATGAAATGCTCCAAACATGCTGCACGATCTTTCGCGGGGCGGAGTCGATCAAGCTGTTCTTCATCGAGCACAACGTGTTGACCCGGGGCATATTCGTATCCTTTGACGATTGCGCCCGCATCCAATGGCCCGTGCACCGGGCAGTGTTTTTGATGGCGGACACGCTGGCCGCAGTCCGCATGAAGCTGATGGAAATGGGACTCGGTAGCAGACACGGTGCCTGGATAGCCCTTGACCGGCAGTGTCACCAAGCTGACTCGAAGCAGTCCACTCCAGGTGGCGCGGCTGGATGCAGCCGCCTCTGCGAAATCGGGTTCGGGTGGGGGCGATGGCGGGGAATTCGTGCGCGAAACGGATCGGGACATGGAGAGACTCCGATAGGTAAGGGAAATTGAAGTCAGAAGCGGGAGCGGATAGATCGGTGCAGAGGCAAAAAGAGAGGCCAGGAGTAATCCTGGCCATCTCCTTATTGTGACACAAAATCGTTGATTATTTACGCGCTGGTCCGAGCCGGGAATAGGGTCGCTCGAGTCAGGCGGAGGTGCAGGCCTCAGTATCCAAACGGCGCCTGTCGGAAGCGGCATTCGACTTCCAATGCGTTGCTGGAACAGTTCTGCCGTCAACTAGTCATCCTCGCAAGGGTGTTTCAGGAGCGAAGCGAGGCGGTGCCTACTCAGGAGATAAAGCACGGATCGTGTTAGGGAAACGCAGGAGATAACTTGCGACAATGACCTGGACGTGCAACAAAACATCGAGGATATGCTTATCCGCAGATTGACCGATTGGCGGGAATAATTTCCGTCGCTTGGTGGAAGTATTCGCAGGATAGATTAGATACTGGGCACCTAAGGGTACCCTGGCCCCGATTGGTGAATAGTGCAAGCTAATACCAATGGGACTTACTTTTGAATCGGGTAGGGGGTGCGCAACATCCTGGCGACAGGGTTGCCACCGCGCGCGGCGCTTCTAGGAACTTCTGACAAACCCGGTGTCCATAGTTGAAGCCCCGCTGGAATGACGCTTCGGAGTATTTGTATCTTCTCCGACGGGACGTTGAGGCCGGATGAGTCTTCAAAGATCTGCTGGCAAACCGAGTCACTTCAACCGCGACTTTTGCTTGGACGCATAGCTCCAACTCAGCGACTCCCGAAATACAAGCGTCGGCATCCTTCGGCCGATCCAGCGGAGCGTCCTTCTTAGCCATGTCGGATGCGGGTCGCTTCCACCTCGGCAGTGATCTTCATCGAGGCGAATGGGTATGAGAGCAACCCCATCACCGTCAAAGGACATTGACAAGCATCTTCCATTATAAGAGAATACATCTATTATGAAGGAACGTCTGCGTACTCTTAAAGAAGTTGCTGAAATAGTTCGCCAGGAGCCGCATCGGGTAATTCACCTATGTGAATGCCGAGTTGTAGTACCAAAGATCGGCGCGGATGGCCGAGGAAGTGTGCGGCGCTTCTCGCGCGATGATATCTTCCGCATCCGGCTAGGTTTGACATTACAGGATAGCGGACTCAGTGTTTCCCAGATCAAACCCGTTATGGTTCAACTTGCGCCCTCAGAAAATCTAGGCACATTCGGGCCTTTTCTTTACCTGAAGATTTCGACACGGTCGATTTGATCCAAGCGCTTGGAACACCGGAAGATTCGGTCTTCGTCTGCGTCACGCCTCCGAACGACATTGCCTTTATCACGCCCCGACTCGACGGCCCTTTAGACTACGTAGTGGAAATCAGGAAATTGGACGAGGTGCTCCATTCTTGGGTCTCCGTTGTCGCCAACTTAACCTCCATAGCCAAGGGCTTACATCGCGTTTGCGACGATTGATATACATAATCTATCATATATTCTAAAGTACGGACAGGGCGGAAAGTCGTTTGCTCATCGCTGTCCCGATCCCGGATTAGCACCATAGGCGGTGACAGCCAAGACGATCGCAAACTCTTGAACAATCGAGGAAACTGCGATGCAAAAGCAATCAGCCAGAGCCCGGGTATATCAAAGACTGTACCAGGCTTGTGTGCCTTACCATTACACAGGGCCGCTGTGGCCCATTGGCCGCCTGGATGAGGACGTCCGAACGGCTCCTCAGGAACTTCAGAGGTTACTAGAAGATCTAGAGGCTCGTTTCCTTGGGAGGGAACTCGCCGATGCTGGAGTGGCCGATATGTCTCCCGACGGAAGTCCTGTTCCCTCAGCCAAACTTTTGCCGGGTTCTCCCTTGGTTTTCTTACGTCGGCCAAACACTCATCAGGCAATCAACGTCCTCGGTCAACGAGGTTGCCTCTCCGGAGCGTTGCCCGTCGTTACGGCGACACGCGACCATGCAACACAGTGCGCACTGAGGAACTGGCATCGAACGCTTTTTGTTGCCTTCAACCTTGTCGATGCTCTCGTGCTTCGCGGTCTCGGCTTTCCGGCCACCACGGCCGCGGGTCTCGACCGCTTGACGCCTGCCGACCTCTTGCGTCTCTCATGCCGACTGGGCTGGCGACCGGAATCAAACGAAGAAGAAGGCTGCGCCAATGCGGCGGTAATACCAAAGCTCAATGCCATAATGTCGAAGGAAGACGATCTATCCGATGTCCCCTGCCGTTCCAAGCCGACGCCATCAGCGCAGGTTGCTAAGCGAATCCGCCAACAAGTGTTAGCCGATCTCCAAGATAAAGCACCCACCAAACCGATACAGCCACGCGTTCTTTTCGTCGCCTGTTCCCTGGCTACACTTGAACAACAGACTCCGGCTGCGGCAGCTACCATAATTAGCGGATTACGCAGAATTCGCGACGTGTTCGATATCCGCAAGATGGACATCGGCCTGTGGCAACCAAACCAGGATCAACTCGAACAGATACGTGAAGAGCTGGAGCTATCCCGTCAGCATTTCGACCCTTTAGATTTTCTCGACACCGTCGAGGATCAATGCATTGATCCACTGTCGGCCAATTCAGGAACCACCGCGACCGCACCGCCCGAGGATTTTGCCACGGCGTTGACGCAACTTCGCCAGCTGCTACGAGCCGACCCTCACCATCCAGCGAACCAGGAACGGGCATGTCAAGCATTTATTGAGTACGCCGCCCGGGTCGAGTCTGAATTGATTTGCCCGCTATATATCGCTAGTGCATCTCCGCGAACGCGGAATATGCAGGTCACCCTAATGCAGCTTTTTCGCCAGATTCATCTCCTCGCCCCGACAGTCGAAGAGGCGATAGCGCGACTCGGCGGTGATGGCTTGCTGCAGGGTGGCCATCTAAGCGCGCGCGCCCGATTAAGTCAGCTGTCCGAATTGATCCGCACCGTTATCAGCTTGACGCGCGCGATGAGGTGAAGAGACATGGCGCAGCCAAAAGCACACCGGGCGGGCAAGGTGCGAGCCCTTGCGGATCTCAACCTGACAGCCGGGGAATGGCAGCTCCCTCGCACACCAGGGGTTCGTAGCAGGCCAGAGCTATAAGGGTCGAGCGACCCATTACAAACTTCGCTTTCGGCTTGAAAGCCGCCAGAGGGTCTATTATCTCGGACGAGACCCCAGCGTGGCTGAGACAATCGCGAAAGAACTGCGCCAGCTACAGCGGCATCGACGAGTCCGTCAAGCTCTATATCGCCCGATAACGATGGCGAGACGGGTGCTCCGGGTAGTCAAGAAACGTTTGGCGCAGCTCGCCGATGCAGCGGGTTTGTATTTTCACGGCGAGCAACTTCGGCGACGAAAATGTACAGTTGCCCTGAAACCGGCCGCCCTACATTCGGAGGAGAACCATGACCGAAGTGACGGATGCTCCCGACAACAATCCGGACCGTACATCGCTGCACATCAACGAACTGCAACAAAAGCGCCTCGAGGACTACCAACGCCAGGTGCTGAGAGATCCCGATGCCAGGGTCGCCAGTCTCAATGCGCTCAACGGGCAGTTAATGCGCATCGCACATCGCCTTGTCAGCGCGACGGAGGAGGCATTCTCCAAGATGGTGGCGCCGTCAGAGGAACTCTCCATGATCTTGCCTGCCGTCGCTGCCTGCGGACAACTCTCCCGCCAGATTTATCGTTTGGCCGAGCTCGACCGTCGGCTTCAAGGATCACCAGTATCGGGCGAAAAAAATCAAAGGTGATACCGCGCGTTACTCTGGCACTCCTAGGTCAAACCGCATCTTTTCTGTCTAACACTTATTGTTGCTGGTGCTTATGGAGCGTTCCGCGTAAAGCGATCAAGCCACTTATGCAGCCAAACAAGGAGGGAGGACCGATGAGTGATCTCAAATCCTGTACCTTAGAGCCACTTCGTCCAGCGGACTATCGCTATCGTCGCGCTTGGTTGCTCTTGGAACATAGAAAACGCCCGACGCGGCTTGATGACGAAAAAACCATCACCCTAAAAGAGTTCCTTCAACGACGGCGAGATTCGACGTATCTAAACCGTCGCTTGGGAAGCTGCGCCACTGATCGTTTTCTCAGGGAGGCATTTTCGTTATTCGAAAATGCGGCCAGCCAAACACGCTGGATTTTGGAGGCACGTCTCCTAGCAAATGAATCGGCCGAGACCGTCGCCAAGCGATTTGGCATTTCAGCGGAGGCCGTCAGCTGGTATGCGAGCGCGTTTTACGATGTGCAAGATCAATTGGATCGAACAGATTTCATCCTCAGTGAGATCATCGGCCGCGATACCGTTACTGGGAGCGCCATTGGTCGGCTATGGAAACTTGTTGCGTATATCGGTGGTTCAGGAGCGCTTACTCGTGTCCTATGTCCGTTCGCGTTCTCCAATGACTGCGACCCCAAAGCTCTAGTGCGCACGCTTCTCGAACAGAAAGCTGGCGTCGCAGCATATGGAATGAACGCAGAGGCGAACCAAGGAGCTGAGCTAATCCGCGCATATACCAAGTTCATAGCTACCGAAGCAAAAGTTGACGCGAATACTCCGAATCTGACTGACCTGGAACGACATATTAAGGCAGCCGTCGACTCGATGCCCTTTATGGTGGGTATGGAAGCGGAAAAGCATCTATCACCAGCTATTGCTGAGTATGACCGCGGTGCGGCTGAGTTGCGCGATGACGAGTTGCTCCGTGTGGGAGCTGGTGAGATTCTGCCGACTGAGGCGGAAATCAAAAGTCTGAAACTCCCAGACACGCAGCGGCCTGGAATTGCCGGTAGTTCGGAACAACGGCGTTCTGCATTTGACAATGGTTTTCCTGGTCCGTAACGCCGCCTTTCCGAGCCACATACACGCCGATTTCCGCACAGCACTTCATTCCTCCGTCGTGGCGCGGCAGCCAAGCTCAGGCTCATCAAAATTACGGAGTACGCCCGTCGAGTGTGAAATTCCCGTCGGATAAATCGTTGTGATTTGTCCAGTTTCGCGTATGGCCCCATGTCTTTCCAAATCCGTGCGATTCGAGGTCCGGCGACAACACGGCGCTTCGTGACTTCAAGCTAACCGTCCCTATGGGATGGATTCGGGCGTCTCCCTGACTTCGCCTCAAAGCCGCAACTCGCGCTTGGCCTTAAGGCGTTGCCATGCATCGGTATCAATCGGGCACACCCAGTCCCACCCGATCCGGGCCCAATCCGGATCCGCGGGATCGAGTCCGAGCTCACGGATCGCTTCGCTAGTCGTGACAAAATAATGGTTCTTGTAGGGCAGCAAGTACCCGCCCGTTTCCTCCCGCGCGGCGCGAGCCTCATCATAAACCGCAAACCATTGACTGAGGATCGCACCCATTTGGGGTACGTACATGATTGACCCTTCATCGTGCGATTTCATGTTCGTAGTCTCCGCAGGGCACAAGACGCGTGCCGAAAATGTCTCGCGCCGACAACACACACAAATTGTGACCGACGCATGCATGTATCCTAGACCGCAATGAGGCATCGGGTTCGCCTTCAACGCGGGCAAGCCCGACGTTGCGCCGGTCACCATGCAAACCTTTGCAAACATTGATTTGTTTCTATCGGCCATCGGTGTGTTTTGAAAAACGATGCTTGTGCTGTCATTAGACGCTAACTCGCGAGCTTCGGCTGATCGGAGCCGCTGAATCGACTCAGAGTTAGACGGGCCCGCGCGCTTGTGATCCAAGCACGGAAAGATCGCGTATCAATCACGTGAAGCGCGGGCGTGCATTCTGAAGAAGCTTTGAATCAATTCTAGGAATTCAGGCATTCCCGTCGTACTGACGTGATCGCCTCCCTTGACTACCTGTTTGTACCAACAACTGTCGACCCCAGCTCGGATCTCCGTCGGGTTCGTGGTGGGGACAGTTGCGGCAGTTTTCCTCCAGGAATTCCCGACTAATCCACTGGAGATTTATTGATTCATGGGAGCTCCTGGCGTGTCGGCAGGTGAGCCGGAATGAGCCAATCGGCAGGCCCGATACGGAAGCCAGCATCCCCGCGGAGGTCGGCGTCGCGTCGAGATGCTTGCACCAGCGATCGAGTTGGCGCAGGACTTCCAAGTTGGCCTCGCCCAGCGAGAACATTTCATCCATTCGCTTCTGGCCTAAGAAGTCTTTCACCATAACGTTCAGGCCGTGCTCGCGTAGGCTTTGGCATCGCAGCAGAAGGGCCTGCCCGGCGGCAAACTATGCCTGGCATTTGCTGCTCTTGCGTGGTTTCCGTGACGTGAAATTTTACCAGATGAAGCTGGATCAGCCAGGCGGATCCGCCCCGGGTCAAGTCGGCCCTCGACAGGTCCCCCTAACCCGTTTCTTTATCGTAGGCCACTGAGACGGCGGTTGGCGGAGCGGTGGAGACGCTGCACAGAACCGACCTTGTAACCGATCCCAACAATGCAACCAAAATTCGGCATCGAATGTGCAGCTGATAAACCGCCATGCAGTGCCGCCACATCATGCTGCCAACTTTTGGCCCACCTCGGGCGAATCTGACAGCAGCGTTTCGCCGATGCGGATGCCATTTGAGCCGTAGAACCGAATGCGGTGCTCCTCGCTGCTCCACACGGCATATGCCTTGAGCAAACGCGGTCCCTGAATCTGAAAGAACAATCCGCACGTTCGCCCGGATCGGGTGATCTCGCCCTCCCGCATCGGCGTTACGTCAGGATCGAGTTGATCGTTTTGACACACAGTTTCTCGAATGTAGCGACGCAAGTCAACTAACGTCGGCGCAGAAACGACTTTTTGCATAAACGTGATTCGGTCTTCTAACCAACTGACACGCACGTGTGGTGCTAAGTTAATCTCATCTGGTTCGACCCTCTCACGGCGGTTGCATTGCAATCGCCAGCCTTTACGAAAACGGCACAATGACGCGGGAATGCAATTTGCTTACAGGGCATCGATTAACCGGCGCAGATCGTCCTTCCCCAGGCGTTGAATGTAGCCTTGCAGGGTGATAACGATGTCAGCAACACCGCGCGAGGACTTGGAGTTGCCGTCCGGTCGCGCCTCAACAGTCTGTCGAGCCACCGCAGAGGCTGCGGCTTAACCGCATCTTGAGGTTAAGCCGATCTGGCCGAGCTATTGGCGGCCCGTGCTTCGCGATGCCTTTCGAAGGTCTTCGCCGTCCGTTTCGCCGTCATCGTCCGTTTCGGTACTGAGGTTCGGGTAAAGTTCGCTCTCCGCGATCTGGGTGAGCTTCTCGTCAGCCGCCGATTCTTCGTCCAAAGTCTCTTGTAACAATTGAACGACTTCGTCGTAGCCGAGGTTCTCGGCGAGAGCGCGGGCGCTACCGTACGCAGAGATTTCGTAGTGTTCCACCCGTTGACCCGCGCCAATGATCGCAAGATCGATAAGCAACTCCTCGCCGTCGGCATCCAGTACTTCTTTACCTTCCTCGATAAGCCCTTCCATTGCCTTGCATTTTTTCCCGCCGAGTTTCAGACCGAGTGTCTCGCCGATCTTGTCCAGGCGATCTACTTGCGTCTTGGTTTCTTCCAGGTGGTTTGTCAGCGCCTCTGCCAACGCTTCGGATGAAGCCGTCTTGGCCATGCGCGGGAGCGCTTTCAGAAGCTGGGACTCGGCGCTGTAAAGATCTTTCAGCTGATCGTGAAAAAGCTGTTGCGGAGTAGCGAATTCCATTGGTGCAGTCCTTTCGTTGGAAGTATTCTCATTTGATCGACTGGCCCCGGTCAATGCAAACGTTATGCCGCGACGTCTGTACCATTGATCGGTGTCAAGCGGTCACGATGGCAGGTGGGGTGACGACTGATCGGTGTCGATGACCAACCACGTGCGAAGCTGAATTCTCAATCGCTCGCACAAGAGTGCGCCTCGGGGGCCGAAGAGGTTGGAGGTGGGCCCCAATGTGGACACACCGCCAGCGAAATCGATGCTCGCTCCGGACTCCACCAAGTAGGTGCCTGTCGGTCGAGGGCGACATCATACTTTGCCAGGTCGGTCACGGTTGAAACCAGCCCGGCACTCGTGCTGATTCGGCGAAACGGGTAGCCGGTGAGTATCAGTTCGTCCTTGCCGTAGAGCGTGTACGGCTTGGCGATGCGCAACAGCGAGGCTTCGTAACGCTTCGCCACGGCCCGTCCCACTACGGCCAGCAGCCCTTTCTGACCCAGGGCGTCCTGGCCGGGCACGCTGTCGGTCATACCGATCTTTTCCAGGATGTTCTCGGCCAGCAGTTGCCGAAACGGCTTGCCGGACGCGTTTTCGATCACGGCGTCGAGCGAGGCAAAGCGGTTGCCGTTATAGCTGTAGCGGGCCTTTTGTCTAACTCCTCGATGTAGGTATGCCATGGCGACTCCTTCACTTCCTGCCGCAATCCTCGCTCGCGGTGCCACGTGTTCTTCATGGAAGGTGCGCTACTTCCCTCGCTTGGAAAACCTAGAGACGCGCCAGGCACTGAGCACGGTCACCAATCTCGCGGACAGCGGGCCGCGGCGTCGGCCAGGCTATTGGCTCCGCCGTACCTGGTCGTAAGCGCTACACGCCACGACGCAATTAGCCCCTTTTCTGACAGGATTGTTCGCGAAATCCGTTTATTGATAATAGAGGCTTTACTCGTTACACCCTATCTTGAGGAGGATTGTCCATGACTCGCGTAGGCGCCAATCGATATCGATTCGCTCCGCGATTCGAGACCCTTGAAGACCGCACTCTCCTTTCCACATGCCACGTCACGCGATTTGGCGATGCCGGCGTCGGCATGGGTTTCCGCGGCGATTTGCGCTATTGCATCAACAAGGTCAACACAAACCCCGGCGCGGACATCATCGACTTCAAGATCGCCGGGAACACCATTGACCTGACGAGCCCCCTCCCCGAATTGACAAGCGACATCGATATTCAGGGGCCTGGCTACGAAGCCCTATGGATAGCGGGATACAACCACGGGATTTTCACGGTTAACAGCGCGACAACGGTCGAGATTTCAGGCCTATCGCTGGTCGCGGCCTATGTAAACTATGGCGGCGCCATCAACAACGCCGGGACGCTCACGGTTCATGATGCGCACCTGATGCAGAACTGGGCTTCCGAAGATGGGGGCGGCATCTACAACACCGGCAATCTGACAGTGCGTGATTCGCTGATTACCGGAAACAAAGGTGACAACGGCGGTGGAATCTACAGTGTCGGAACTGCGACCATTGAAACCACGGTGATTACGGATAACCTGGCGAGCGCGGTTTCGGGAAGCTCACGCGGCGGCGGCATCTATAACGGAGGAACTCTGTCGATCACGAGCAGCAGTGTCCTCGACAACAGTACCGTTCAGAACAACGCCTGGGGGGGTGGCATCTACAACGCCGGCATGCTGTGGGTTGATAGCAGCACGGTAGCCGGTAACTCTGCAAACAACGGATCGCCGGCGTTCGGAGGCTTCGGTGGCGGCATCTGCAATTTCACCGGCGGGGTCGCGACGATTCGCAATAGCACGATCGCGAACAACCAGAGCAGCGACTTCGGCGGCGGCATTTACAATGTCGGGACTGCGGTCACCATCGACCACAGCACTATCGCGATCAACAGCTCGGAAAGGGGCGGTGGCATCTGGAGCGACTTCGATAACACCGTCAGTCTGCGAAACACCATTGCGGCGCGGAATACCTCTGACATCCCGACCTCAGGGCCAGACCTCCATGGTCAGTTTGCATCGTCCGGCTACAACCTGATCGGCGATACCACAGCGGCCGGAGGTTTTGTCGAGACTGACATTCTCGATGTTGATCCCATACTCGGCCCGCTCGCCGACAATGGTGGGCCCACCCTGACAATGGCACTTCTTCCCGGCAGCCCGGCCATCGACGCCGGCGACAACACCGACGCCCCGGAATGGGACCAGCGCGGGCCGGGGTTCCCACGCATCGTGAACGACACGATCAATATCGGGGCGTTCGAGGTACAGGCGTCGCCGATACCGCCTAGTGCACGCCCGGGACTTGATCTTCTCGCTGTCGTTTTGGCGACGGCCGATTTGGATTCACTTATTTGACCCTTGTTTGGAGGATTTGCCGTGCGCTCGCAAACACTGAAGGCTCGCCCCCGCGTCGAAACACTCGAAGACCGCACGCTACTGTCCACCTGCCATGTCACCCGGCTTAGCGACGCCGGGATCGGTATGGGGTTCCGCGGGGATTTGCGGTTTTGCATCAATAAGGTCAACACTAATCCCGGCGCGGACATCATTGATTTTCACGTGACGGGGACGATCAATCTGACGGGCGCGCTGCCGGACCTCGCCTCGGACATCGACATCCAAGGGCCGGGGGCTGCGTCCTTGACCGTCCGGAGAGACACCGGAGGCGGTTACCGAATCTTCACGATCCCTGCCGGCCAAACTGTCGGGATCTCCGGTTTGACAATCACAAATGGGGACACCCAGTTCGGCGGTGGGATTCATAATGGCGGGTCGCTAACTGTTCGATTCGCCACAATCACGCTGAACGGCAACTCGACCGGAACAGCGGCGGCCGGTGGCGGCATCTACAATATTGGCTCGTTGACGCTGGATCACACCACCGTGTCTGCAAACGGCGGCGCGGCTTTCTCGGTTGCCGGGAGTGGAGTATACAACGAAGGATTGGCACTGGTTTCGTACAGCACTGTCGCAGACAACTTCGCATACGCTTCCGATGGTAGTTGTTTCAACACCCAGTCGAGTAGTAAGTCCGGAGGGGGAGGGATTTACAACCGCGGCATTCTGAGGGTCGAATACAGCACGGTATCCAACAACCTGGTGAGCGTGCATAGTAATGGCAACGGCATGTGCGCGCATGGCGGTGGTATCTATAATTGGGGCGGCGCTCAACTCTTTAATAGCACGATTTCGAACAACACGGCCGAACTGACGGATACCTCCATGTATGTTGATACCGTCCGTGGAGGCGGAGTGTACAACGGTGGCAACCCCAATGGAGCGTTGCTGACTATTGAGCATAGTACGATTACGGGTAACACGAACTTCGATCCGTTCGGCGGAGATCACTACCAGGTGGGGGGCGGGGTTTTCTCCGGTTTCAATGGCGCATTTCCGGAGACATTAAACATTCGAAACAGCATAATTGCGGACAACTTTTCAAAATTTGAGCCCGACTTTCACGGAGCGCTCACCTCCTCCTCCTTCAATATCTTCGGCAACAGCGACGGCGGTATTGGCTACGACGATACTGACCAGCTCGATGTCGATCCATTGCTCGGCTCGCTCGCCGACAACGGCGGCCCAACGTTAACCCACGCCCTCCTCCCCGGCAGCCCGGCCATCGACGCTGGCGACAACACCGACGCGCCAGACTTCGACCAGCGCGGCCCAGGCTTTCCGCGGATTGTGAACGGGACCATTGACATTGGAGCGTTCGAGGTACAGGCGACCGGGGTCACGAAGCCGCCCTCACCGCAACCGGATTTCTTGATTCCGATGCTAATGACGGCTGACTGGTTCGATTGAGCCTGCTTACGAAAAACAATGGATGGGCGGAAACCGCACTTGCATTCCGCTTCCTGGCGCGTGAAATTCATCGATATCTTCCCGGAGCGAATTCTCTCACACCCTTAGGAGATTTGTCCAATGACTTGCAATCGATTCGCACGCATTCCGCATCGCCCAATTCTCATGCGAGGGTCGCGGTGTCGGTACTCGGCCGCGTGTCATGAGCCTATCTCCTGGGTTCGGTGTCGCGGCAGCACCCGTGTCGGCACTTCGTCATGGAAGGATCGTCGGTAGCAACTAGGGTGTGACGATTCACATGGACTAGTCCTAAGCCGTCCACCTCTTCCAACGACAAGTTTTCACTGAACATGAGTCCCACCCGATAGACCCACGCATTACCCTTTAGGCAAAACCTCACACTGGCCCGGCGTCGGCACATGACTTTGTGGGTTTCGTTGGCAAGCTCGACCTCAACTGGCATTCCTGGGTTGAGGAATTGATCGGTTCGGACGGCATGATGCTCATCAGAACGCAACATCATCTCATCGGTGTTGGTCGGCAAACGACGGTGAAGAATGTACCTGGTTCAACAGGGAAATGATCCGAGTGGCTAGCAACGTGATATTGCCGGCCACACCGAATAGACTGTTCTCCAACATCCGATTAACTCGCCGAGGTGTGACGATGCGTCGCATGGGATTGCTTCTGCTGGCTGCTTGGTGGTTAGGCCTCACTTTGGACGCGAGTGCCCAGTCGCGGTTTCAGATCGATGTCGATCCGGGCCAAGTCAAGTCGCCCGCCGAGACGGGGCGGGTGCTTCTCATCCTCCGTCCAACGACGGATGTCCCAGGGCGGAGGCCACGAGGGAACGAACCACGGTTTCAACTTGGTTCCACCGGCCTGAGAACAGCTCCCTATTTCGGCGTGGACATGGACGAGTTCACGGCCATGAAGCACGCCTGCATTGATGACACGGCAACTCCATTCCCGGTGGCGAAGTTGAGCGATGTCCCCGCGGGCGAGTACCTCGCCCAGGCAGTCTTTCACACCAACCGCGACATTAACTTGCCGAACGCTCCAGGCAACCTGTACAGCAAGCCGGCGCACGTCTCGTGGAACCCTGCCGGAAAGGACAACCATCAGCTTACCCTAACCGAGCGGCTTCCCGACGAACAGCCTCCAAAAGACACCACCACAGTCAAGTATTTGAAGTTTCCTTCGAAGCTACTGTCTGACTTTCACAAGCGGCCGATGTTCTACCGTCTGACAGTGATCCTGCCAAATGAGTTCGAGCGGCAGGCGGACCAGCAGTACCTGCTTTGCGTCCACATCGGCGGATACGGAACGCGGTACACCTCGGGCGGCTTCATGCAGCCCGATCCGCGTTTCGTCCAAATTCTGCTCGACGGGGCTGGACCGTATGGCGATCCTTATCAAGTTAACTCCGCCAACAATGGTCCCTTCGGCGACGCTCTGACACAGGAGGTTATTCCACACATCGAGAAGACTTATCGCTGCGGCGGCGCCAAGCGCCGCTTCACTACGGGTGCTTCGACAGGCGGCTGGGTGTCGTTGGCCTTGCAGATCTTCTATCCGGACTACTTCAACGGATGCTGGTCGAGCTGTCCTGATTCGGTGGACTTTCGCGCGTACGAGCTGATCGACATCTATGAGGACAAGAATGCGTACGTCAATCGCTTCGGGTTCGAGCGGCCTGCGATGCGAACGCTGGATGGCGACACAGTCTACACAGTCCGCCACGAGTGCCAGATGGAGAACGTCCTGGGTCGCGGCGGCAACTGGGCGGTAGGAGGCAAGGACTGGTGTGCCTGGAACGCGGCCTATGGCCCACGCGGCGACGACGGGTGCCCAAGCCCTTGTGGCATCCGAAGACGGGTGACCGAGCATTGGAGGCGGTACGACCTCAGAGTCGTGCTCGAACGCAACTGGTCAACGCTTGGTCCGAAGTTGGCAGGGAAGATTCACGTTTGGGTGGGCGATGCCGATGACTACTACCTCAACAACGCCGTGCACCGCCTGAAGCAAGCGATGGACCGCGCGGACAATCCCAAGTTCGATGGCGAGATCATCATCGCTCCACGCCGCAATCACACCGTAGGCTGGAGCAATAAGCAAATACTTGACTTGATGGCGAAGCGTGCGACGGGAGAATGATGGTCAGGTCTTGTGGCGGTCGCTGTAGTTCCATTTCGGGGCGATCAGAGTGCGATGCCAGTTTGGTAAGAAGAATATGTAGAACCGTGGCGAGCTACCTGAGGCTGCCATGAACTTAAGATTCTTGAAAGCTTGCATGATACAGAGCGTGGCGTGTCACTTGCTGCTGGTGACATCGGCCTTCGGTCAAAGCAATGAAATCGCGCCAGGCGATAACTTAGTCACCGAAGGGATCCCCAAAATACCCGCCTCCTTGGCCAGCGAGGTCGGTCGCTACACAAAAGGGCGCGCGGCCGAGCTCCTGGATTGGCATCCGACCAAACGGGACATTCTGATCGCCACCTTCTTCGGCAACACAGCTCAGGTTCATCAAGTGAAGTTCCCAGGGGCGGTGCGCACGCAACTGACCTTTTTCGACGATCGTCCGACGATGGGAGTTTCCTACCAACCGATCAGAGGCAACTTCTTCATCTTTAACAAGGACACCGGGGGCGATCAGAATTATCAGATCTACCGGTATGATTTTGATACTTCAGCAATCACGCTCCTAACCGACGGAAAATCAAAGAACAGTCCCGGCGTGTGGTCCAACGCCGGCGATCAAATCGTCTACAGTTCCACGCGGCGGAACGGTAAGGACACCGATTTGTACGTTGTCGATCCGTCTCAGCCCGAGAGCAACCGCATGCTGGCGCAGTTGGAAGGCGGCGGCTGGAAAGCTCTTGATTGGTCGCCTGACGATCGAAAGATACTCGTGCTCGAAACTATTTCGGTTAACGAGAGCTACCTCTGGTTATTCGATGTGGCAGGTGGCGAAAGAACGCTCATCACCCCCAAGAATATCGCCGAGAAAATCGCCCACGGCGACGGGCGTTTTCGCAAGGACGGCAAAGGTGTCTACGTCGTGACCGATCGCGAATCGGAGTTTCGACGGCTGGCATTCCTCGATTTCGCTAGCGGCCGGTACACCTCCCTGAGCGGGCATATCAACTGGGATGTCCAGGAGTTTGAGCCATCGCCCGACGGCAAGATGTTGGCGCTCGTGACGAACGAAGACGGATTGACCGTGCTGCACTTGCTCGACGCGCTCACGGGGAAAGAGAAAACATTGGATCACTTTCCCAATGGCATTTTCGGCATTCATTGGCATCAGGACGGAAAGGAGCTGGGCTTCAGTCGAGATTCGGCAAGGACGCCGGCTGATGCTTATTCCCTGAACACGACCACAGGCCGACTGGAACGCTGGACGTTTAGCGAGACCGGAGGGTTGGACACCACCGGCTTCGTCGACCCTGAGCTAGTACACTGGAAGAGCTTTGACGACCGTGTGATTTCCGGCTTCCTCTACCGTCCGCCTTTGCGATTTACTGGTAAGCGTCCCGTCATCATCGATATCCACGGCGGTCCTGAAGAGCAGTTCCAACCGTATTTCATGGGACCCCAAAACTATTATCTCAACGAACTGGGCATCGCTCTGCTTTTTCCGAACATCCGAGGCTCCGCCGGGTACGGGAAAACTTTTCTTAAGCTTGATAACGGAGCGCTCCGAGAGAACGCCTACAAGGATATGGGGGCGCTCTTGGATTGGATAAAAACGCAGTCCGATCTCGATGCCGATCGCGTGATGGTAACCGGCGTCAGTTATGGTGGCCACATGGCGCTGGCAACCGCCACTAGATACCCGAAACGCATTCGTTGTGCCGTGGACATTGTCGGTCCCTCCAATCTCAAAACGTTTCTGGAGAACACTGCCCCCTATAGGCGAGACTTGCGACGCGTCGAGTATGGGGACGAGCGAGATGGCGAGACGCGGTCATTCCTGGAGCGGACTGCTCCTCTTAACAATGCATCGAAGATCACCAAGCCGCTGTTCATCGTCCAGGGCAAAAACGATCCCATCGTGCCGCCGAGCGAATCGGAGCAGATGATCAGTGCGGTTAGAAAGAACGGAGTGCCGGTCTGGTATTTAATGGCGAAAGACGAGGGTCATGGGTTCTTCAAGAAATCGAATGGCGATTATCAGTTTCATGCCACCGTGCTATTTGTCAAAGCGTATCTACTGGACTCCTGATCCGCTGGAAACTCGACTTTGAGCGCCTTCGACAGCGCCAACACGTCATACCAGCCTGGCAGAGAATCTAACGCCTGGCGCCGAAGCGACGCGGAGAATGGCAATGTCGATTTCGGCAAATCTGCATAGTCGGCGCCCCGCCGTCGGCGATCAGCTGATCGAAGCGATGAGCTAAGGCGAGTAGGCGCGTCACTTGTGGTACCCGGCCGCCGGTTTCGCCATCGTCTCGTTCCGCGAAGTGCTCAGTCACGAGATGGCGTCCCTTCTTCGTCGGAGCGTTATCGCCTTCGCCGGTATTCCGGCCTCGCTTTCAGTACGTGACCGTTTTCAACTTCGAAACATAGCCACCTTCCAGCGGAACATGGTAAGAGTTTTCGTAATCGTCGAACATAACCGGCAGCACGAACTTATCGCTGTTAGTACCTGTCTTCGCCTGGTTCCAGTTTCTTATGAACTGCGGCGCGACCGCGCTGGCATTACTCGGCTTATCCATGAAAGGGTGGGCCGTGACGTTGGCATGACCGTCGATATCCTCGACATCGATGATAATCGGGTCCGGATTGGTGGCGCCGAGCTTGCCGAAGAGCCGGCGGCGACACCTGCTTAACGGTGGCCGACCCTTATCAAGCGCCTCCATCGTGGAGTTCTTTCCGAGGTACTGCTTGACCTTTGGCGGCGGGTTGGCGGGGTTCGCGGGATTGATCGGCAAGTAGAGCTGGCGGCACGCGGGTGCCGATAACATGTGCGTGCCGAGGGTCTGGCGATAGGCTTGCATCAGCCGTCCATCGCCTTCCGCCAGATGGCAACCCCGAATTTCGACGATATTCTTCCTGAATTTGGTTTGTTGCAACTGGCTTAGTTTCCCCACTAGCCGCTCCAGGCTGTCCCGACTACTAACCCCCATGATGCTCATCACGTGCTGAACGCGGCCCTCAAACTTCTTGTCTTTCTTCGTCATTTCGGCGAAGTGCGCGGCCAACTCTGCGAGGTCGTGAATCACTTGGCCGGTCTTGTTAAAACGAGACCCCTTGACGAGAGGCAGCAACAGGCCGAGGGTCGGATCGCCGTGACAAACGATGAGCTGCACCCAGGCTGTACTTTTCAACATCTTGTCCACGAGTTCTTCCAGGCAGGTAATCGTTTGCGGTTCGTTCGCCTTGACGAAGAAATTCGGACCCGCCATTTCATAACCACAGCGTTTGTAGTAATCGTGAACTACATCATCCCGGTCCATCTTGGCGATGTATACATCTGCGTCTAACATGGAATTCTCCAATCTGGAAATCTGTGCGTGAGGTAAATAGTTGTACAATTATCTGTCCGCCCATGTCGGCCACATCACGTTCCGACGTTCAACGGGCCGCTTAGGCCACTTTCGATCACGTCAAACACGGGCAGGACCGTCGCCGCGCCTGGAAGATTGTTCTTGAACACCCGGTGCTTCGCGGTGCCCGAGCGCGTCCCTGCCAGCACATCGACGCGCCCGTCTCCCGTGAAAGTGGCGGCTGCAACCGACACGCCAATGTTTTGCCCTTGATCGAACGCATAAAAGGAATCGAGCACGCTGCTGTCAAGATGGAAAGGCCCATGCGTGATATGCTTCCCGCTAATCACTCGCACCTCGGGGTTGCCGACCGAAGCGCCGGTGATCACGTCGGCGAAGCCGTCGCCGTTATAGTCACCGGCAGCGACAAAAGCACCGACGTTGAAGGCCAGGGCATACGGGAAGAATTCTTCGAGGACCGTGGAGTCGATGCCGGTCGAAATGATCCCGGTCACCAAAACCCGCTGTCCGTCATACACCTTCGTGTGCGGGTTGCCGGCAGAAGCGCCGGTGATAATGTCTGCAAAGCCATCACCGTCCACGTCTCCGGAGGCCACGTTGGCCCCGACATTGAAATTGACTCCATAGGCGAACCCTTCGGCCAGGACGCTGGCGTCCGAGCCCGTTGGGATCACGCCGCTGGTGACAATTTGCTTGCCGTCGAAGACGCGGACATGGGGATTGCCGGGGACCGCGCCGGTGATAAGGTCCTCGTAGCCGTCGCCGTTCACATCGCCGACCGCCACATTCGCCCCGACGTTGTAGTTGATCGCGTAGGGAAAACCGCTGGCGAGAAGCTTGCTTTCCGGATTTACAAACGAGTTTGCATGCTCAAGTGATGCTCCGTTGTAGACCTTGACGTTGGGGTTGCCGGTGGTCGCGGCGGTGATGATGTCATCGCTGCCGTCGCCGTTCACGTCGCCGAAGACCACGGCGACTCCGCCAGTGTATCCAGACGCCGCGTACGGGAAGAAGGAGCCGAGCGAATCCCCGTTCTTGCGGAACAAATGGACACCGCCTGGGGCGCCTCCGACCGCCATGAACTCGGCATGGGGGCCGAATAGCCGGACGACAGCGAAATCGTTTGCGCCGCTACCGGTCGCTGAAGTGTAGCCGGCGACGACAATCTTGCCATCTGCCTGCAAGCCGATGGCTCTGGCCTCGTCGTTGCCGCCGAAGTCCACTATCTGCATACCATCCGTGCTGAACGCGGTGTCCAGCGTGCCGTTGGGATTGATGCCGGCGATGGCGAAATTGTGCGGGTTCGTGCCGATGCTCGTGATCCCCGACATGACGATCTTGCCGCCAGGCCGCAGGGCGATCGCGTTGGCACGATCGATTCCGCCGAAACTGAATCGCAGTTCACCGTCGCCGCTGAATGAATCGTCCGGGATGCCATTGGGATTCAGCCGGGCCGCGGCGAAGTCCGCGGACCCGCCGTCGGCGAAACCGCTCAGGACAATCTTGCCGTCCGGTTGAAGGACGACGCCCGTGGCCCGATCGTCGAAGTTGAAGTCGATGGTGGCTTTACCGTCAGAGCTGAATGTTGAGTCCAGCTGCCCGTATCCGTAGAGCCGCGCCACGGCAAAGTCGTTTGCGCCCACGCCGGTGGCACTCGATGAGCCGGCAAGGACGATCTTGCCGTCCGGTTGGAGGGCGATGGCGTTGGCGCTGTCGATGCCGCCGAAATTGAAATGGAATAGGCCGTCGCCGTTGAACGAGTTGTCCGGGGTGCCGTTGGGATTAAGGCGGGCGACCGCGAAGTCCGCCGACCCGCCGTCGGCGATTCCGCCTAGCACGATCTTGCCGTCGGGCTGGATGACCACACCCTTGGCGCGATCGTCGAAGCCAAAGTCGATGGTGTGCATGCCGTCACCCGAAAACGTGGAATCAATGGTCCCCTCAGGATTCACACGAATGACCGCGAAGTCGTTGGCGGCCCCGCCCCCTGGATTCGTGTAACCGGCGACAACGATCTTGCCGTCAGTTTGGAGAGCGACGCTGGTGGCGATGTCGATGCCTCCGAAGAAATGTTTGAACAAGCCGTCGCCGCTGAACGTGTTGTCCAGGTCGCCGTCCCTTTGTAGCCGAGTGACGGCGAAGTCCGAAAAGCCAACACCCACCAACACGATCTTGCCGTCGGGCTGGACGACGACGCCATTGGCTTGATCATTACCGAGAAAGTCCACGGTTTGTTTGCCGTCGGCATGAAGCGTAATGTCCAAACCGCCGGAGAGTAATGTTCGATCTTCGAGGACTTCGAGCCGGGGCGCGACCAAACGGCCCTGCTGCCGACGTGATTTGTGTCCATGATTAACATGTCTGTCTTGGGAGAAACGCATCTTGGTGATCTTTCAGTTGTTAAGGAACTCGGTTTCGTAACTGACTACCTTCGACTGCTGTCGTGCCTGCCTCACTTGATTAACCGAACCATCGGTCGTAAAACCCGACAGGGGTTTTGTTTTTTCCGCACATCGCGGCGTTGATTCGGTTAGGCCAAGACCGCAATTGCGTTGCGTTCTCCGACCGACTGAACCTACAATTGACCGGGACACGCACACCCGATCAGCGGAGAATTCCGGAGATGGAGGCTTCCACGGCGGGGCAATCGGTGACCCGGCTGATCCGCGACTTGCATGCCGGCCGCGAGTCGGCCGCTGGCGGGTTGCTGGAGGTGTACTTCGAACGATTGGTACAGCTCGCCCGCAAGAGACTGAGTGGATTGCCGGGCATGATGGGCTACGAGGAAGACGTCGCCCTACGGTCGTTCCACAGTCTGTGCCGGCGCATCCAAAGGCAAGACCGGCCGTTGCAACTATCCGATCGCGACGAGCTCTGGCGGCTGCTGGCGACCAGGACGATCTCTCGGGCCATCGACCTAATCCGGCGTCATAAGCCCCAAGAAGTCGCCGGCGCTCATGACGTCGAACAACTTCTCAATCGAGAACCAACCCCGGAAGAAGCTGCTGAAATGGCAGACGAATGCCACCGTCTGCTCGATTTGCTCGACGATCCGGAACTTCGCCGCATCGCCCTAATGAAAGTGGAAGGCTACACGGACGAAGAGGTCGCAGCCCAGCTTGATTGCGTGCCGCGCACCATCGAGCGCAAGATTCGTCGTATCCGGATGCTCTGGAAAGACGAAATGAAAGACCTGGCGCTATGACCCCCGTCCGACGCACTGAGTACGAACAACTTTCGCGCGACGAGGCGGCCCGGGTCGATGCAGCCTGCGACCGTTTCGAAAAGGCGTGGAAAGTGATCGCGGCGGACGCCGAGGCTCCTGATATCCGGCCTTACTGTGCTGACAATCAAGAACCGGCGCGAACCGTTCTGGCCTGGGAACTGATTGCGCTCGACCAGGTATACCGGGAACGGCGCGGCGAGACGCCGCGACCGGACGCATATCGAGGACTGTGTGCCGAATACGACCAGCAATTATCCCCACACGATCCAACGAGCCCACGTAGCCAAGAGAATCGAACCGTCCACGCCCGTATTGGACCCAACCTGCCAGGTTTGCGGATCACCACAGTCCTTGGCTCGGGTGGCATGGGCATCGTTTACAAAGCCTGGCAACCGGCCCTAGATCGGTATGTTGCGGTGAAAATGCTCTGTGGCGCCAGTCTGACCGACCGGGAACAAAGGGAACGGTTTGAGCAAGAGGCCCGGGCGGTGGCGCGTTTGCAACATCCGAACATGGTTCAGGTGTATGCCTTCGGCGAAACCCAGGCCGACGATGGGACCGACCACCTTCCCTATTTTGTACTGGAGTATGTCAGCGGCGGCAGCTTGGCCGACTTCCTGAAGGGAACGCCACAACCACCTCGTGCAGCGGCCCAGCTCGCGGAAACTCTCGCCCGAGCCATCTGTCACGTCCACGAAAAGGGGATTATCCATCGCGATCTGAAACCCGCGAATGTCCTACTGCAAGCCCACGGGGCGCTACCCGTGGGCTTGGACTCCCCCAAAATCACCGATTTCGGCCTCGCCAAGCTCGCGGTCGGCAGCGACCTGACGCGCACTGGCGACACGCTCGGCACACCTAGCTACATGGCCCCGGAGCAGATCGACGGCACCTCTACGGCGATCGGCCCCGCAACCGATGTCTACGGTCTGGGTGCGATCCTCTACGAAACGTTAACCGGACGTCCGCCGTTCCAGGGTGAGACGCCGTTGACGACCGTCCTTCAGGTTCAGCGCGATGAACCGGTTTCGCCACGGCGCTTGCAGCCGACGGTTCCGCGCGACTTGGAAACGATCTGCATAAAGTGTTTGCAAAAGGACCCGCGAGCCCGCTACGCCAATGCTCAGGCTCTTGCGGACGACCTGCGGCGTTTCCTTGATGGCCGGCCGATCGCGGCGCGGCCGGTCAGGTCGTGGGAGATGTTAGTGCGTTGGTGCCGCCGGAATCCGCGCGTCGCAGGCTTGCTTGCGTTGGTCGTCGCGCTGGTGTCTGTCGTACTGGTCGGGGCGCCGTTAGCTGCCTTCCACTTGCATAATGCACGCGAGCAGGCGCTACTCGAAAAGTGGGACGCTTATCGGGAGGCCGCCGCCGCTCGGCGTTCCAGCCAGCAGTCGGGGCAGCGCTTCCTCAGCCTGACGCATCTTGCCGAAGCTGCACGGAGTCACCCATCTCTGCCGCTTCGCAATGAAGCCATCGCCTGCCTGACATTAGGGGCCTTTACCCCATTCGGCGCTGGGAGGGCAACCCGCAGGCGGACGCGACCGTGGCTTTCGACCGCGAGCTCCGACGGTATGCCTTCATCGACACCGAAGGCGGCATCCGCGTGTGTCACGTGTCGGACGAACACGAGATCTGTCGCCTGCACAGCCCCGGGGCGGCGGCCGCGCTCGGTGTCCGCTTTAGTCCAGACGGCCGCTACCTGGCAGCGATCCATCATGATCATCAAGGCGGCACCTGGCGGATTTGGGACCTGTCGCGACAGCAGACTGTTCAAATCCTTCCGATCGGGAAGATCCTGTACTTGCCCTTTGAATTTCGGCCGGACGGCGACGGCTGGGCAGTCGCACAACCGGATCAAAGCATCGGGGTGTGCGAGGACGGCTCGAGCCAGCCCGTCAAAGTGCTGGCTCCGGTTCGCGGTCTGGACCACGTCAGTTTCCGTCCGCGGCATCGGCAACTCGCCGTTTCGAGTTCGTCGGAGGGAACGGTGCACGTCCGGGACATTGACACCGACAAAGCGGTGGCAAGCCTACCGCACCCCGCCGGAGTGCGGGCGTTGGCCTGGAGCCACGACGGCCAGGTACTCGCCACCGGCTGCGATGACTTGCGCGTGTACGTCTGGAAGGTGAACGAAGGCCGGCAGATCGCCGTCCTCGATGGTCACCGTGAGACGGTGATCTTTCTCGGCTTTCTTCCCGGCGGCGATCTGCTGGTCTCGGGGAGCTGGGATGGCAGCACCCGACTGTGGGACGTACGCACCAGCAGGTATCTCGTCCGTGCCCAAGGGATTGCGTTGGGCTTCAGCCCCGACGGGGGCCAGCTCGCATTCAGAGACGGTCAGCAGGTAGGGGTATGGCAACTAAGTGAAGAGCGGTATTGTCGAACGATACCCCACCGCGCCGTTGGCCAGGGATCGGGCAAGGTGGATTATCGGGGTAAGGGCGTGGACTTTAGCCCAGACGGGCGGCTGCTGGCCTCGGGCGGCGGCGACGGAGTCCGCTTATGGAGTCTGGTACCGCTTTTGGAGCTTGCTCATTTGCCCGGCGGACCTACTGATACCGTGCGATTTCATCCTGACGGCAACAGCTTGTTCACGTTCGGCCCGCCTGGCCTGCACTGCTGGACGCTGAAGCCGGACCTTCCGGGAGCATCCGTTTCGATTGGCGCTCCGCGATTGGTTTTTCCGCGACGAACTCTTTGGCCGGGTTTCCATGATTTCGGCTTCGACCGAGCGGGACGGACTTTGGTGGCCGCAGGCGACGCGCAGAAGTGGCAAGCGCTAGTTCTGCCACTGGATACTCCCGACGAACCTGTGCTACTTCATACCTTGCCGTACCTCGCCTCGGTGGCTCTGAGCCCGGACGGCCGATGGGTGGCCGCGGGCGCATATCGTTATGACGGAGTCAGAGTTTTGGATGCAAAAAATGGCGCGCTGGTGAAACACTTGCCCACCGGCGAAAACCAAAACAACGGCGCCACAGTGACGTTTAGCCCGGACGGCCGGTGGCTGGTCACGGGCGCCCCGAAAGGCTACCGGTTTTGGGAAGTCGGCACCTGGGAGCCCAGGCTCGACGTGAAACGCGAGCGGAGTATCGAACCTGGCCTGGGTCTGATGGCGTTCTCTCGCGACGGGGAAGTGCTGGCTATCACCTCGTCCAAGCAATGCGTGCGCCTCGTCAACACGACCACGGGCGCCGAGCTTGCCACACTAACGGCTCCCGACCCACAACCGATTACCTGCCTCTGCTTTAGCCCTGACGGCGAGCGGCTTGCGGTCGCCACGGACGGTGCCTTCCAACTCTGGGACGTGCGGCAGCTCCGAGAACAACTGGCCGCGATGAATCTCGATTGGGAGCAGCAGCCTTTCCCATCGCGAAACGCCGACAACGCGTCGTCCGCCCCGTTGCAGGTGCGGGTCCTGCCGGGCGATTTGGCCGCGCCTCCACCGTGACTCCCTCCTCGGTGGCTTTTTACGCCATTCACGCGCTGGTTCATATGGCGACTCAGAAACAGAATCACCCGGTGTAGTGGCCCACCGAAACTTGTACGCACATCTGTTCAGTTCGAAGGCCAAGCGCCGAACCTTCGGCGCTCGCGCAAACCAGATACCAAGGATGGAATTTCGTGATCTGCGGAGTCGTTTACCCGACGCGACACACTCGCGCGCGAATTTTTTATGACGCTCGCCCGCTCGAACACTCGAAATCTGTACTCTAAGCGACAGGTCCGAAAGTTGATATCTATGGCTGTTCGGTAGAAGGGGGATGCACCGATGGCGCCGAACAACAAATCGCGCCGAGGACGTACCAAGTCAGAGATTTATCAGATGCTCGCCGAAAAGACCGGCCTCTCGCGCAAGCAGGTTGCGGCGGTCATCGACGAGTTGATTAACTTGGTGAAATCTGACGTCGGCAAGACGGGACCGGGCATTTTCACCGTATCTGGCTTGCTTAAGATCAAACGAGTCACCAAGCCCGCCACAGAGGAACGCACCATGCCTAATCCGTTCAAGCCTGGCGAGATGATGACGGTGAAGGCCAAACCGGAACGAAACGTGGTAAAGGCGTTGGCGCTGAAGAGTCTCAAAGACGCTGCCAAATAAGCCATGATGATTCGTCGACAAGCAGGATGCGCACACGCACACATCCATCTTCCCGTCTCCGTCCAAGTCACACACAACCGGCTGGTGCCGGCCCTACGTCAGAAGCAATCCCAAGGGGCGCATAGAGTGCGGGCTGGTAGTCCGAGACGAACTCGACATGCCTTTAATCTAATCCGCCCGGCGCTCCGTCACTTTTTGGACCGAACGCTTCAAAAAACCTATTACCGTCCATCCGCTAAGCATTCCCAAAAAGTACACCGAGGCGATGAGGACAGCGAGGTTCGTGGTTAGGCTTCGGTCAAAATAACGAAGCGTCAACGGCTCATGATTTTGCCAGGCAAAAAGGCCAACTGCCGCCGCAATGATAAGCAAGATTAAACCATAGAAAACGCGCATGTCATGCTCCGACAACTTAATGTTGAGATTGGGTGATGGAGGCGGCCAATTATATTCCGGTTGAGCAAATTGACATCTGATCCTTCGCGCCGGCGCTATCGGCATAGGTTCCAGGAATTGCAAGCATTGCAGGAAAAGCCTCCCCATGGTCTAGGGTTTTCTGCCGTTCATCGGCGCGGGCTTTCAGCACCTTCCACCCCGTGCAGCCAATTGCTAAGTCGCTCTGGATGGCGAAGAGATCCGGCCTTTCAGGCCAAAATTAGAATCGTAGCCTGGAAGCAATCTTCGGCATGGTGAATGTCGTCCACGAGAGTTGAACCGCCTTCTGCCTTCAGCAATCACCTCAAGCGGCTCATTCCCCGCGTTGCTCAAGGGAGCGTCGAACTCGCAAGCCTGTTACGGAACGTCGGGGCCAGCGAATGTTGGAGCCAACGTGATGGGCTACGGACTGGGATTCGATGAGACCAATGCGAAGCCGTGGCTGGATCGCCTCGCATTACACACCGGGACCAAGGCATCGGACTGGAAGATATCTGTGAAGAAGAAGGTCGCTCCTCAATCGATTTGAATCGCCTGGTGGCGATGTCCCTCGGACGAATGGGTCCCCGCCGGGCGCATCCGCCCCGCCGGCACCGGAAGCGCCCTGGCGCAATCGCACCGATGATCACAAGCATCCAATCGGGCAAGCGGTGAGCGCGACCGAGCGAATTTGCCAAACTTGAACATATGCCTCCCGTGCCTCGGCATAGTCGTCTCCTAATCCGATATTTTCACCCAAAGTCGACTCTGTTACTTCGCAATGAATCGCAACGTCTTTTGGACCACAGTGTCTGTATCTAGATGGCCCGGCCACATGATACTTCCTCTCGGACTCCTAGGGCGTGTTGATTAAAGGTGCGGCTGTCGGAGCGCCGGGACGGACCGTGTTGTCGATCGTTGCCGCCGGGGCTGTCAATGTTCTTTACGGGCGTCTAGCGGGTTGAGCCGTCTGCGGAAAGTCGAGGGAATTCGCGGCCTGGACCTCGCCAGCCGTTGTTAGCCCAGCCGTTACGACATGGTCGGTGCCTACTACGGTCACTGAAGTGCTGTCAGTATCCCTGTTGATTTCGGGGCCCGCTGTAGCATTTTCATCACCGACCATCCGCGATTCCTCTAAGGCGCCGGTCGCATCAAACTGGGAAAGGTTGGTTTGAAGCGAAGAATTCTTGCTCGAAACCGCAAAATCGCCCAAGCCTCATCAAAGACAAGAACTCGAGACTGTAGCCAACTTACCATCGAAATCTACAATCCCACTTCACCGCCGGCTCCCGGTGCTTATCTGCAACTCGGAAGCCGTTCTGAAAATTGGAGCACCCATGCGCCGCCTCCCGAGATGGAAGCTCGTAATTGAGTCGCTGGAAGTCCGCGACATGCTCACCGTCATTCACATTGATTCCGCTTGGGTGCAGCAAGCGGCCGGAAATCCTATTGTCCTCAATCAATCTCAAGCGACATACGTCCTCGAAACGGATGTGACGGTAGCCGGCACTGCTTTTGTGGTAGCTGCCCCGGATGTGACTTTTGACCTTAACGGACATACCGTCGTTTATGGTCAAAGCGATCTAATTACCGTCATGAACGGAGATTTCGAGCAAGGCAGCGAAAACACCGTAGCCGGCTGGGATTTAGTCGAAGCGCCTGCTGCCCGCAAGGTTCCGGCCATAATTGGTATGTATGGCGAATGGATGCTCGAGCTGTCCGGAATTTCTAATCTGCAGAGCATCCGTTCGGATCCGATCACTATCCCGAGTGCCGGGCGTGAATATGCCGCAACGATCACGCCCAAGGGCCCCTACGGTACGAAGGTCACCTTGACGGTGCTGGACGCAGTGACCGGCGCCCCGCTTGGAGTTGGATCGTCACCTAACGCGGAACGCGGGTTTGCAGCCGTTGCAGTATTTACGCCCACTACGACCAACCCAGTTCGGCTCCGGGTCGACGTTGTCCCGCCTCCCGGTCCACCCGCAGTTGTCGCTCTCGACTACGCATCGGTTGTCGCGAGCCGCGACTACGGCGTCATGGCGACGCAAATCTGGTCGGGTCAACTTCCGGCTCAGCTTCAGCTTCCCGATATTCTGAACGACTATCGGGACGCCTCTGACTTTACGATCCGCAATGGCCATATCGTGCAAGGAACCAGTCGAGGCCGTGCGAGTAGCCCACTTTATTTTGAGGCTCTGCCCGGCTTCCGAGTCTCCGAGATTTCCAGCCATGTAAATGGCATGGACACCCATAATCTCGACGCCAACTGGGGCCATGACGGAGTGATCACTTCGTCCATCTTCGAGGGCTCGGTCGATCGTGTCACCAATCGAATGGATATTGTTGCCGCGCTCTACCTGAATAACTTCGACGGAAGCGTTGAGATTGCCGGTAACCAAATTGATGGAGTTCCACAAGTCGGCATCCTCGTAGCGGGGATGCCGGGCTTTCAGGGCGCGACCATTTTGAATAACGTCATCCGCCAAGATGCGATCGTTACGGACGGCTACGGGATCTTATTCGCGGGCGTCCGCAATTTTGAAGTCGCTGATAACTCAATCACGCCGATCAATGGACGAGGGATCTTACTCGACGGTTGGGGGCGCATCGCGACAGAGGATGGCGTCATCCATGACAATTACGTCGATGCTCTCGAGCGTCCAAACCTGGAATATGGCGACAAACTGACTGCGACGGCATTACGGCTTCGCAACTACGGTAGCGCCTTTCGCGATTTGCTCATAACTAACAACACTTTCCACGCTTCAACCGGTCCAGGTGGAGTGAGTGCGGCGCAAGGGATGCGCATCTCGGCCTTCAATGATCATGGCCAGATGAACTCCTCCAACGTCGAAGTCCGACAGAATCATTTCACGGCAATCGTAACAACCAGCGACCCATCGTTTCGTGCTCGTGGCGTGTCTATTTCCCAGGTCCATCCGGGTACGGGTTTGAAGATCACCGGGAACACGTTCGAGAGCAACGACACGAGCCTGGCTTTTGGTGATGCTGACAGTTGGAACGGTTCAGCCGAAGACATTTGGATGGCGCATAACACCATATACCGCAGTGGCGATGGCGCCGTCCGACCGTTCACCTCCATCATGGCGGGCGATTACCAGACGAAGGTCAGCAATATTTTCATGCCGTTCACCATCGCGCAGAATGGCGCAACCCCGACCGTGTCATATGGCAGCGGTGCGGTTACCAATCTCTATATTTTTTGGGTAGTGGCGCGGTACTTTGACGACGTTTCAGCTTGGTCGGCCATTCAGGCCGGTCCCTAGCCCGACTGCGAGTTTCCTTACAGTTATGGCCAGCATCCTGGTCAACAAGTGCACCGGCGACGAGCTATCCAATACATGCCGCCAGGGACTCGATAGCTTTGAATGGCCAGCCGAAACGTGCGCCCCGGCAAGGAGACTACAGTCTTCAAGGACGGCCATGCCTTAATGCTTCACGAGGGCCGCATGGCAACGGGCGCGAGCGGCCACGGGTGCTCGATCAGTTGCCGACACCCGTGATCGGAACGTTCTGGCCGTATGCGGCCGACGCCCGTGTGAAGCTGACTAGCGTCACCGCGGGGCGAAAACGCCTCGCCGCCGAGCGCACCGCGGTGACTCTTCGCGAAGTCGTGCAAGCCAACATCGGCACCGAGGCGATCATTACCGATCATAACGGCGCCCCCCACCCGGCGACCATCGTCGGCTTCCTGACCCGCGATCCGGATGACGTGGAGGCGCTGGAGCCGCCCAGCCCGCCGGCGTCGCCGCGTTACGCCACCGATCTCATGCTGCTCAAGACGGCGGAAGCGACACGCGTTGTCCCGTTTGGGCGAATTCAAGATGTACGCTTCCCTGGGAAGTACCAAACCAAACTAGCGCCAAGTGAGTTTCGTAATGTGCTCACAATGAAGTTCGACAAGCGGATTCCCAACGTCGCGAACTGGAATGGTCATAGTTATCGGCGGGTCGAATTGGCCGGGGAAATCCACCTAGTCAACCACCGCAAGACGACCGTCGAGCTGGAGATCGTCCGCAACGTGCTCGGCAACATCGACGGCGCCGACCATGATGGAAAGTCCGAGATGGTTAACATGTTCGAGGACGACGGCTACGGAGCGGGGTATCAGTATCCCCACTGGTGGCGCAACTATAGCTGGAACGACTGGTGGTATCACTTCAACGGTGTCGGGCGGATTACCTGGCAAGTCAAGCTCGAGCCGGGCGCGAGCGTGGACCTGGGATACAACTGGCATTACTATGTGCCGTGAGGTAAGGGCCTTACGCAAAGGCGCAAAGCAGCAGCCGTCACTTTGCGTCCGCTCGCGCATCCGCCAATTTGGGTCCACGATAACGCGCGGGATGGGCGAGGCCACCTGCTTGGTCCATTTGAACGGCGTGTCGAACGCCCACGACCGTCCTCGGATCGCACGCGGGCGCGCGGGCAGACAGCGGCGACATGTTCGACAACTCCTTTGCTGGCAGCATCCGGGACGGCGGGCATGCGCAAGCTAAGCCTCAACGCGCTTCTCGCGTCGCGCTTTGGGTGGCGGATTCTCGACCACGATGCCAGGTACTGAGATCGTTGTACCGTCACCACTAACGAATAATGTGTGGGGCGACACGCCACTGAATCGCAGTGACCCTGCCTCTTCAACCGTTCCGAACGCCTCAAAAGTGGGTGGAACTGGTGGGCCCCCTGCGTACGGGAACTCAACTGGCCGAGCCTCGGGCGCTTTCCACGGATCACCTTGGAGGCGGTTGATCCAGCAAAAATCCGCCCCAGTTATTGACAGGGGGGCTGGCGCCACAGGCCAAGGCGAAGAGCTCCCGATCCCGATTCAAACCTGGATGACGCAGTCGGACGTTCCCGACATCAGAAATGTCTTCCAGGTGGATTGCTTCTTCTTGGGATGACGAACCCGTCTACTTACCTAAAACGTCGCGTCGTGTAAACTCTCTTATCAACTGGGTCGCGGACGGATAAGTCACCATCAATTCTCGCACGATTCCCATTTCAACATCGGACGGCTCAGCCCGTGCCCACACAGAGGTCCCGAGCAAGGCGTAATCCCCCGACCGTATTCGAGCGGCATGAAAGGCTCCGGCGGGGACATGTAGTTCGGGACGCATACCGGCAGCGAGACTCTGGCGCCTGTTAGTGACGCTCACCGAGCGTAATGCCTTCCACAAACTCCGAGATGAATTGCGCCCGAAAAGAGGTGGCGGCAAGGTGCGCGGCGACTCGGCGTTTATCGTACATCCGCGTGCGAAAAGCGATGGGAAAAAACGTGCGTGACCTGTTCACCGCTGCGTAGCTCAGACCGCCGTCTTTACAGATGTTTGGAGACTTGACCTTTCGGCGAATTTCGACCTATCGCAAGAAAAGGCTCCGGGCAATGACGGGTTCTCGGCGCCGATGGTTATTTCCTCTGTGTGTAGTATGTCCGAGCATATTCCGTTCCGCCTACAAGGAGACTTCCGATGAAACGCCTTGGTTTGTGCCTTGGTTTGATGATCCCGACCGTCCTCTTCTCGCCGGCAGATCCGACCCCGGTGTGGGCTGACGAAACCGCGTCCGTCAAAGGCAAGTTCAGAGGGGTGGTGAATCCAATCCCCCTCTCGGATACGGAATCATTGTGGCAGCTGGACTGCACTGGGACCGGGCGCGTTTCTCATCTCGGTCGAATTGTGGCGACCTTTAGTTTTCCGGAAGTCGAGTTCGATTTGGCCAATATGCAGGTGATTGTCAAGGTTCCGAAATGGATTGGCACGTTCACTGCTGCAAACGGTGATCAAATCATCGGGAGCTACGCCATTACCGAGAGCGTCCTTCCGATCAGCCCACTAGGTAATATCGCGTTCAGAGCGGATTTGGTTGTCCTCCGCGGAACAGGCCAGTTCGCACATGCGACGGGTCAGGCAGTCGCTGTTGCAACGGCAAATGTCTTTACTAAGACGTTCACCGTCGAATTTGCGGGCCGGCTGACCACGATTCCATGATGTTTGTTGGCTGTCGTAGTACTGACGCTCCGGCGCTGGCCGCTTCTTCATCCGCCCGATCGTTTTGAGCGTGGCGCTGTTCCGCCCGTGTTGCTCTGATCGCCTGCCCCATGCTTACAGCGCTCGCCACGACGAGAATCAGTGCGACGAGGCCCGTAGCGCCGATCAATTTCCGGTGTTTGCGGGTGAACTTCCGCATCGGTATACGGCCGACGGCGGCCCCGCTTCCACCGGTTCGTCGTCTAGGAAGCGTTGGATGCCCCGCGCCAGCCCGTTGGCGGTTTCGTACCGACGTGTAGAATGCGATGTTCGTCGCTAATCCAAATGGCATATGCCTTGAGCAGACGTGGTCCCTGAATCTGAAAGAACAATCCGCACGTTCGACCGGATCGCGTGATCGCGCCCTTCTGCATCGGTTGGGTCAGGGGAATGGCAGCACCTTCACGGTGAAACTTCCGGCGCCTAGGGGCGTCACAGAACTAGTAGCAGCCGTCCCATCTGAGGCCGCACAGATTGGTATCCTCTCGCGCGCGGCGCTTTGCAAGTACGATTTGAGAAAAGGCAAGCCGAGGCGTTGATGCGCGAGCCGGCCTTGGCTCAGGTCTACGGCAGAGCCGGAAAATATGACAAGGCATTGCCGCTGGCCGAGCAGGCCATCGGGAAAATCCAACCTATGCGAATGATGGCAACACCTGCACATTGAGAGGAGTTGCGCTCAGGCTTGCCCGCGCGTCCGCATGCCCCACTCTCAGCACATGGACGCCCGGTTGCAGGCCCTGCACGTCGAGTTCGACGGACTCGTGCAAGGAATTCTCTCGACGCTGGGCCATGCGCACCGCTGTGCCTGTGTTGTCCAGCAACTCCACCTTCATCGGTTGACCCTCGACTGCGGCGAGCGCCAGCACTCCCGCCGGCCGTGAAGCGTCGACCTGGAAAAGAACATGATTGATTTCCTGGTCAACGCGGAAGGGCGGATAGCCCAAGTCCGGCAGCGGTATCAACGCTTGCTCCTGAATCGGTCCCGGAAGGCGTGCCTGGTCTATTTCCAAGCGAAGCGTCAAGCGATAGCGCGTTGCGCCGGCGCCGGAGATCTCGATGAAGCTGATTTCCGCGCGCGGTAACGACAGCTTCGTCGAGCGCACGCCTACTTGCTTGGTGATTACATTACGTGCCGCGTCGAAGAGCGTGATATCGAGCGGCAGATCTGATAGGCTGACGCGCATCACCGGCTTGCTGAGCGGATTCGCTACGACCGGGTCAATCCGGAAGAAGTCCCTGTCGTTGGGCGTATGAAGCGTGAGATCGTAAATGCCTGCCGGTTGCGCCAGGCTGAAAGGACTCGCCAGCGGGCAGCCGGGCTCGCGAAGCTGGAAGCGCGTGCTGGTCTCGAAACTTTCATTCGGCTCGAATTGATCGGCGACCAGAGGAACATCCGCCAAGCTCACCGCGAGTTCGTACATATTCAACGGACCGCGGACGTGAACCCGGTATGAACCGGGGGAAATCAGCCCCACGAGGCGCGTGAAACCGGGGGAGTGGGTTTCCACCATCTCGGCCAGGGCGCGGCTGGAGTCGTCGTCGGGCTCCAGTGTCACTAACACTGGGCCAAGCTTTTCGTAAGAACTCAATTGCAGATCGAACCGCGAGAACGCGGGAGCCTCAAACTTGTACCAGTTCGAACGAGTGTTGGAGGAGAGCACGTCCCGACGCGGATCAGAGGGCCGGCGGAAAGGCATCAGCACGCCCCCAGCGCCTGCTGTGAGTTGTCGGGCGGTTTGCGGGGTGGCGTGGGCCTCGGACTCGTCATCGGGCAGCCGGCCACCCATGGCCGCCAGTACCGCGGCGTAAGCGTCGACGCCGACTAGGCCCGGTACGCGCCACCCACTCTCTTCCAGGAGTTGCTTGGCTCGCGGCGCGCTCAGCGTGTTGATCGGCGCGACGGCCCGCATCATCGCCATGATGCCGCTGACGAAAGGCGCAGAGGCGGACGTACCAGCGAACGTACTGCCAAATGGGCTGTTCTCGTCCGGGATCACCGGGATGTCCGTGGGCGCCCAGACGTTGATCGAGGATCCATAATTAGAGTCCGATTTGGGTTGGTCGGCACCGTCGAGCGCGCCGACGGTGATCGTTCCCGGGGTGCGGGTCGCCGGACGGGGGTTGTCGTCCTCGGGAAGGCGTTTGTGATCGTTCCCGGCTCCGGCAACCATGATCAGGCCCGCGTCAAAGGCGTACTGGAAGTTCAAATCCCAGGCAGTTGACGGGAAAAAAAACTCGGGCCCCGTAAACGTAAGCGACATGTTCAGCACGTCTAGACCCCAGGCCAGGCAGACGTGCAAGCAGCGGAAGTAGTAATCGAGCGATCCGTCCGTCTTGAACAACACCGGCCGCGCAACCGTTCCGCCGACTCCCGACGCGCCCAAGCCATTTCCCACCTTTGCGGCCGCCACGCTCGCCGATTTGTTTCCGTGCCACGGGCTATTGACGGAGAGCCGAAGTCCGACCCTAGCTGGCCATTGACGACGCCGGCGTCAAAGCCGTTCAGCCAGAAGCCCGTGTCAAGGATCCCTAATGGTAACCGGCCTCGTGGGGCGCAATTCACGAAACGCCTCAATGAGCTGCCATGCGGCTATGACGCGAGCCCTGCCTATATAGGCGGCAACTGAAAGCGGGTCGACCGGCATCCAATCCGTGGGATTCCTCAGGGGGAGTTCCAAGGCGGTCGAGACCACATTGAGTCCGACCTCCTTGCCGTCGGCGGCGAGTTCAGCCACCAGACCGACCAGTCTCGCTGCCGATTCCGAGGTCACGGACATGGTTGGGGAAAGAGACGCACGCAGCAGTTCCGCCCCGCGCTTCGACGCAGCAGGGGCATTGCTCACGCGCAAAAGAAACGGCAGAGGCATGTTCTTGAGTACTACGCCACTCTTGGGGCCCAGGCCCTCCGGTGCCGGTGGAAGAGGTTTGCGGGGAATCACCTCAGCCCCATAACGCTCGACTAGGTCGTCCACCAAGTCGCGATCTCTGCCATCTACAAGAAGCTGGTCAGCAACGAAAACACTTTGGGGTCGCCCATCCATCTCCACCGCCTCGATGGGTCTGGTGCGGCCTCGAGAACGTCCTCGCGTCCACCGGGCGATCTCCGAGTCGGCGGCCACCGGGATAGAACCTGAGCTTGATTTGCCGTACTTCATGTGCATCCTCCGCTGTGTGTACAAAGCCACGACACATGTCTATTTGCGTACCACACTTCCGGGATTCTGGTCACACGGGAGTGGGTCAGTTCAACAAGAAAGGGAATCGCGCCCACCTGCGGTCCGCCCAACTTGTTTTTAGGTTGACCGGTCTAATCCCGCAACGGTTGCGGGATTTGCACTCTATCACCGACAAGATTGCGCCGGTGGCCCGAGCGCAGACATTGCGGTTGTTTGGCGTTCTGAGCCGATCGGGGACTTGGCTACAACGGTGATGGATCGATGCGCGCACGTTGAGCAATGGACGGAACATGGCTGTTTTTCCTTTGTGGCGGCAAGTTAGTCGCTATTTACACTAGCGCCGTTGGTGTGCTAGTTGTCTCACCAAGAAGTGAACAAACCTATCTTGAAGCGTTCCGGCGTGGAGGAATTAGGCCAGCCATCGTCCCCTGACGACTGGTATGCCCGTTTCCCTGCGCTGCGTGAGCGCCTGCTGAGCGGCGCTGTAGTTGGTGGAGTCGTGCCGGTGCATCATCGCGGAGGCGGATCGAGCGGCTGCACCCTGCCCATTCGGTGCGGTGAACTTATCGCGTTGATTTATGTGCCTCGATCAACAAGACGATATTGGACGCGGTTAGGTTCAGAGTTCAGCCGAGCCTGGCTCCAAGGCCGCACGATCATGCCGGGTCATCGGGCCAATCGCCACATGTCAGCCGGGTGCGCATCAGCCAAATCATGGTCGCCCGCCTCAGCGAGGTCGCGCACGCACGGGATGTCCTGGTGCAGACGTTCGCTGCCGGATTCTTTTTGACATGTTGCCGCAGCCCCTGAGCCTCCGGCGCGGCCGGAGGGGAGCTAGATTCGGATCAGTTCTAAAGCCCTGGCCTGACGATCTTGACGGGATCGTAGCCTGAATCTATAGTCCTGCACCAGCACGGATCAGAACGATGGAAGGTTCGCGCGATCATTGACCGAGCGCTCCTGGCCGACTCACCCTGAGGGTTTACTATCGTGTGGCTTGTTACGGCACGCGGTTTTTTCCGGTATGGCCGAAACGTTCCTCCAATCGGTCATGCACGCCTCTCTCAACGCGCCGCTAAGCAGCGGCGGCCGCTCCCACTACGACCAATGCTGGAATCCTTGGAAGATCGCGCACTGCTCAGCGTGGACTTGCTGGTCAGCAGTCTCAGCTTGCCGAAGCCGGAGATTCTTCGCTACGACGGCAAGACCGGTGAGTTCCGCAGGGTTTTCATTCCGGCGAGCAGCGGCGGACAGTACGGTGCGTACACCGGAATGGCCATCGGAAGCGACGGCAAACTCTACGTCTGCAAATCGCTCAGCGCGTTCGGTGAACCCGGCAAAGTCCAGCGACATCTGGTCACTAATGGTGCCTATTTTGATACCTTTGTTCCCAAGGGTTCCGGAGGGCTAAGTCGGCCGGCGGATATGCAATTCGGACCCGACGGCAACCTGTACATCCTCGTCTGGTCTGGAGCGGGAACGGCAGACGACAAAGTACTTCGTTACGATGGGCAAACTGGTGCTTTCCTCGGCTCCTTTGTCACGTTCAACTACGGCGTCCGGTACACCGATATGGCGTTCGGACCAGATGGCGACCTCTACATTACAGAATCAACGGGTAACGTGGAACGATTCGACGGGAGAACGGGGGAGTATCGTGGTCTTTTTGCCGGTGGAAGCGGAGGCGACTTCGAAGGCTTGGCATTCGGACCGGATGGTAATTTGTACGTCAGTGAAGATCACTATGTTTCGAGTTCAGTAAAACGTTTTCACGGTACGACGGGCGCCTTCCTCGGTAATTTTGTGCGCCGGGAGTGGCGGACTTAACGGTCCTCAGGATCTCGTCTTTGGGCCAGACGGAAATCTGTATGTGAGCAGCAGCCGGACGGACAATGTGCTCCGCTACAGCGGTCGGAACGGGGCATTCATCGACGAATTTGTGTCTTCAGGTAGTGGCGGTCTAAGGGGTCCTGCGGACCTCATCTTTACGGTGCGGGTATCACAACCAGCGCTCGACGGGACCTCGCCGAGTTCAGCGGGTGGCGAAAACCTACACGCATTAATGACGACATGCACTTTAGAGGTCGGCGCACCGAGCGATGCCAGCCCCGCCCAGACCAGATTCGCGGCACTCGGTAGCAAGGAAATGACCGGGGTTCGTGAACCGGTGACACAGGGCGTTGCTGCACGTTTGAGTGGACTCAATCGAGTGGCGCGAGCGGGCGGTAGTTCGTCATCGGCACGAAGCCAAGTTCGGCTCGCGATCGAAATTCAGTCACATTGGGGATCGATTCTGGATCTTGAGGACGCCGCGCCCGGCTGCTAGGTTAGCACCACGACAGTGCTTTCCGAACAGCCTCCGCGCTCGAAATGAGACTGGCTCTTGCCGGCGCGTCCGTGTCTTCGCTGGCGTTCCGTTGGTCAATCTGGCCCTGGCTCGGTTCCCCTTTGAAATAGTATCGGATGTGAAGTGTCATCGTCGTGACCCAGGTGAGTCAATTCCTCATGAGCGCACCTGGGTTAATCTCTTGTGCGTGTTGACACTTTTCCGCGCTGGACGGAGTTTCATCTTCGCTGGTTCATTGGTATGCTTGCGAATCTCGACATACAGGTCGTCACCTTCGCCATTTTGCGACAGTCCATCCCTGCCGTTCGAAGTAATTCGGACGACTATTTGGGGTTCGGAGGAAGATGTATTCCATTTGAATGAACGGCCCCACCTGTCTCGTGTCCAACGGGCATCATCCTCGTCCTTCAGAGTGTCACCAACATGGTATTTGAGCGCGGCGCTGATGAGTGACTCTAAAGACTGAAGTTCGGCAGGTGTTGCGCCTTTGTCCAAAACGAGGACACCGACGTGTCCTAAATAACTTAGGTCCGCAAGAGTCTTATCAAACAAAGAGGAAGGTTCACCGTGGTTAGAGCAGCCGAGCGGCATCGCAACAAGTGCGTAGGTGAGTACTAGCCCCAGCGCGCATCGCCATTCCATTGTGATGTTCCTCATTCCGCCGGCGTTTCGGACGACCCGGTCCGCTTTCATGCGCCCCTCATCTTTCCGCATTCCACTGTGTGCGTATTCCGGTCCGTCGGCTCCAACTCAATCGCTCTTTCTAGGGCCGCAATGGCCCGCCCGACATCCGTGGATTCACGGATTATACGTAAGCGTCTAGTCGGGGGACGTTAAAGCGTGCCCCCCTTCGGATGCCGGCACTTTCTGATTTTTGGTCTGGCGTGTGCCGCGATGACGCGATCTCTTCCCCGGAGCGCGTTCGGAACCGCAGTAACCATCGCAGCTGAAACGCTGTGGCACTGGCGGCATCAACTGCCCCATGCACCGAAAACAGGTCAATCTCCGAGCGGCCGGCGCCGATTTGCCGCGGCGCTCGGTCTGCGGCGGCTTGCGTGAGGGCTTCTTCGATTTGGAATGAGTCTTCTTCATGTCTGGTCGGTGAATTTATCAAAAGCGGGTTGGGGCAGCTGCCCTGCGCCTGATACAATGAGCCGCCCAACACTTCCCTTACCTGACCACCACTCGTGGTGATGGCCACCTAACGGAAAGCCATTTTCACGGGTGAGTCATGGACATTTCAACGTGCGTTCGGCGACGATTTAAAACTGATGTTTGGCACTGGTGCCCAACTTGTCGTAAGTGGCCAGTAACAGATTACGCCATGAGAAACGCCCTGCCTACAACAGGTAAGCGATGTAAGGAATGCGAAGCCACTAAGCCACCAACAGAAAAGCCAAACTAATGCACCGCCTGGAATCGGTAGGATATGACTAGGCGGCACAGCGAAATTGGAATCGCTAACACGTTGTCCCGCCCTCGCACGGATGGTACGATGCCGGGCTGGTAACCCTTCACCCTTCAAGAGCAGAGGAAGACACAATGTCCCGGCTCGCACATGCCTCGCGGCGGTTGAATCTCGAACCCCTCGAAGACCGCACCCTCATGTCCACCTGCCACGTCACCCGCCTCACCGATCAAGGCATCGGCAAAGTGTGCTCATTGAAAGGCGCGGCGCCTGACGAGATCTACTTCGGGATTATTCATACAGTCGTGCCAAAGTGATGTGGCAAGCACGCTGCGGTGCGTACGCTGCCGCGGCGTCGGCGCTTCGAAAAGCGTGGTATCTCCTCGATGCGTTGTGGGCTACAGGTACGGCGTCAAGAGCCTCGCCATGCCGTCGCGGAGCTTTACGTGCAAGCTTCTATTGTCTAAGTCCGCCAGTGTGAGACTCTGGGCGTGTTCGAGTTTCTGCTAGACACCTGTTTCGAGTGCGGTGGCCAACTCGGCGTCATAACATTCCAGGTCGAATTCAAAGTTCAGTTGCAGGCTACGCGGGGCCCAGTTGGCCGAAGTCACTGTGGGCATACTTGCCTGATGAGGAGTCGTGTGCTGCAAAATCTCTGCACTCTGCTCGGAGCATCGGGATTATTCCTCTTACTCAGTGCCTGCTTTGCAAACGCCAAGGATCCGGTTCAAGAGTGTCCTGTGCAAACGAGGACGACGGAAATTCACTTCAAATCGCGCGACGGCCACGAGATGTTCGGCAAGCTGACATTACCGGCGTCCGGTTCACCCCGCGCCATCGTGATTTCAGTGCAGACCGCGGAGGGAGCCACGGTGGACCAGAAACGGCGGAAGGGCCAAGCGACGCCCTCAGCGCTATTGAGGTGATACAGAAGCAATCCGGCCTTCACGCGGCCGCGGGTGAAACCGATGCCGATGTACTGCCCGATGCGAATGCCGCGGCCTTCGTAGCTGAAGAACCCGACCTTCATGGCAGGACTATGGTTGGACCAATAGCGTTTCGCCCGGACGAATCGGATCAGGACTCACGAAATTGAATGCGCTGGAAAACCAGGCATCGTAGTCCACCAGGTCGGCGAGCAACCCAAAAAATGCCAGCATCGCGCGGTGGTACGCGTAGACATCAACCCATAGCCGCTGGTGGCGAAGCCGTTGTTCTGGTAGCCGATCAAGTAATCACCGGTTGAGATGATGGAGCTGGTGGAAGCGTCCGCGAGGGCGCGGTCAATCAATTCCTCGCCGGGAGATGGATCTCCTCACTTTGTTTTCGAGCGTGCTGGTGTTGTAGACGTCCCAATCGACTTTCTCGAACCGCGGCGGTTTATCCCCATGTCTGGCTTAACCGCGCACTCGCCGTTCCCTACGTTGACGCCCGCGCCATCATGGACCGCGTGCTTGCAGCAATACCTGCGGCAGCCGCTCTTACTGCACGCGCTTCATATGGCTACTCCGTTACTAGCTTAAGGTTTGTTGCATCATAGGTTGGATGAAGGAATAAGCCGTTCCCAAGGTCGAGGCCTTGGTAGGTGGAGAAATCGTTGCTGGCCGAATTAAACGTTAGTACTTGAAAGGTATCGCCGAGGGTGGGACTGAAGCCGGCCAGCAAGCCGACATTCATTGTGCCGTCTAGCTCCACGCCGCCGTTCACAACGAGTTCGGAATAACTACCGGGTGTCGCCCCGGCCAAATCGACGTACAGAACACCGGTCAATGTTTGCGTGAAGTTACCCATTACCGTCAACGTTCCCCAAGAGCCGGTAGTCCCAACATGAATCTCGGCGGAGTTGACCAGATCGCCGTTGATCGTTCCCGACCCAGATAGAAGGCCGCCTTGGATCCACACTCCACCGCCTGACTGGAGCACAGTTCCGGGTGCAAGAATGGTGTGGCCGGCAAACTGCAGATACGGGGCGGCTATTTCCAGGATCCCATTTTGAACGTCGACGGTACCGGTATTTTGGAAGGCTATCGGACTAGCGATCGCCTTAACGCCTAGTCCGGTGATTGTCAGCGTGCCTGCGTTGTCGACAAGATTGTTGACGCCTTGGAAATTGTCAAACCCACCGTTGTCGCTAATCGTGAAAACACCCTCGGCGAGGTTGTGTAAGGTACCCGCCGCGCCGCCAAAGCCAAGCTTGAGTCCGCTGCCTGAGTAAATTATCGTGCCTGAATTCTCCAAATGTCTTGCCAGGTACTTGGAGGCAGTTCCGGTGAGAGTGCCCGAAGCGCCGGCAGAGATGATCACGTTTCCACCGTCTCCCCACAGACCGCCGCCCCACGATATTGCCTCGGTTATCCGTAGCGTTCCCGTGCCGGCGAGTGCCCCTCGGCGTTGAATGAATCGGGCCAAAACCGCGCTGTCATCATTGTCGATGCGGAGCGTGCCGCCCGTTAACACGAGGAATCCTTGTCCGGAACTTGTTGCGCCGTCCTGGAGGACAAACGTACCGCCGTTAACGTAGATCGCTCCGAAGTCAATGGAAAAAGACCCCGAGGCGCTGCCACCACTGTCGAGCTGGAACTTACCGGTCTCCACGAAAATGGTGCCGGAAAGATTGAAAGGCACGCCGGGAAAGAATACCGTATTTCCGGCCCCCGAACGGCTCATAGCTCCGAGGTTGTTGAAGGCATGTGGTCCCGGATGCGCCAAGGCGAAGTCGCCATCGCCCATGACTTGGAAAGCGCCTCGATTAAAGATCACGCCGCCGACGTTATTTCCGGGGCCGAAAAGTAGATTGTCGCCTGTATAGCTGACATTGCCGAAATTCTCTAGTGTGAGGCCCAATGTCTTGGATTCGGATCCAGTGATAGCAAAGGCGCCAAGGTTAGTCAGTGCGGAGCCCGACAGGATTCCCGCGGACCATTGCAACATGCCTGGCACTGCGCCGAGTTTCGCGCCCGGACCCGTGACGGTAATATCGCCTGCGATCATGACTGTGCCACCGCTTACGGCAGAGATGTTGGCGGAAATCTGACTGCCGCTCAGGTCAAGCGCGGCCCCGACCGCGACATTCAACATGGCGCCGGTAATGGATGCGGAGCTGCCGACGTATACCGTCCCTTGCAAAACTTCAATGACGCCGCCGATGTTTCTAAAGGCGACTCCGGCCTCGAACTGGGTGGCGCCGCTGCCGGAGCGCCGGAATGTTCCCACATTGGTCAGGTCATGGGCGCCCGTGAATAGTGGGCTGATGTCTCCGTCTCCGATAGCCTCGAACGTGCCCGCGTTCATCAAGCTACCAATTGCATCGGTCATCGGACCGAATTGAAAACTCGTTCCGGTGTAGTGAATGATTCCCGAATTATTTAGAGTAAGGCCCAAGCGCTTGGGATCGTCGCCTGTGATTGTGAAATCCGCGGTATTGGTCAACGAGGCGCCGACGAGATCGCCGCTGAGCCATTGGGCCATTCCAGTAGCAAAGGTAAACGTCGCCCCGGCGCCGGACACAAAGAGGTTCCCGTCGATCACGATACTGCCATCGCCCGTGCCGGTGAACAGACCGGAAACCGTATGGCCGCTCAGATCTAAAACTGCCCCGTCAGCGGCGTTAATCGTAGCGGCTGTGCTGACGCCCGTGCTACCTAAGATAAACTTTCCTTCCACGACTTCGATCGTGCCGCTGATGTTCTTGAATGCTACGCCAGACTCGAACAGTGTGGCGCCACCGCCCGACCGTCGGAAAGTTCCGGTATTGTTGAAGGTATGACTGCCTGCAATCACCGGGCTGAAATCGCCGTCGCCTACAGCCTGAAAGGTTCCCGCATTATTCAGAATTCCGATTGCATCTGACACCGGACCAAATTGAAGATTCGTGCCCGTGTAGCTAACGGCGCCGGGATTGTTCAGGGTAAGGCCCAGGCGCTTGGGATCGTCGCCGGCAATCGTCAGATCTACGGTATTAGTCAAGGAGGCGCCGACCAAGTCGCCGCTAAGCCAGTGTGCCATTCCGGGAACGAAGGCGATGGTGGCGCCAGCCCCTGACACAAACAGATTGCCGTCGATGATGACATTGCCGCCGCCCGTACCGGTGAACAGACCGGAAATCGTGTGGCCGCTCAAGTCGAGTGCTGCTCCAGGCGCGACGACGATGATCGCCTCCGTGCTAGCCCCCGTTGGACCTGTTTCGAACGTGCCCGATGTTACGTTGACCGACCCTCCGAGATTGTTGAAGCCTACGCCATCGATGAAAGTGGTTGTCCCGGATCCGGATCGTTCGAAGGCGCCCGAGTTAATGAAGGCATGGTTGCCGGAAAACGTGGCCGCAAAATCTCCGTCTCCGCTTGCCTCGAACGAGCCGCCGACTTCATTGTCGATCACGCCGAGCGAGGTCGCGGCGCCGAACTGTAATCCGCTGCCGGAATACACGATGTTTCCGCTATTGGTTAGCGTTAAGCCGAGGCGCTTCGTCGCAACGCCGCCAATCGTAAGCTGTCCGTTGTTGGTCATAGGCGCGCCGACGAGATCGCCCCCTAGCCATTGCCACATACTGCCTGGTAGGTCAAAGGTCGCTCCGGCGCCGGCGATGAAAACCGTATCTTCGATCAAAACGGCGCCGGTACCAGTTCCGTTGATAAGCCCGCTCAACGAATGGCCGCTTAGATTGACCGAGGCGCCGTCTCCTATGCTCAAACTTACATCGGTGCTGAGTCCGGATGCCCCTAGTTCCAGGATGCCCTCGCTGACAACGATATCGCCGCCGTTGTTGTTGAACTGGACCCCGATGCCAAAAATCGTGCGCACTGCGCCCGAGCGGTTGAACGTTCCAAAATTGTGGAACGCATCGATTCCGTTCTCTCCGACGACGAAGTCGGCATCGCCGATGACGTTGAAGATACTGAGATTATCGATGACTCCGCCCGCAAACCCCGGTGCGCCAAATCGTAGGTCCGAACCTACATAGTTAACGGTCCCCAGGTTCTTCAACGTCAATCCGAGCTGCTTTGTACTCTGACCTGCAATGGTGAAGTCGTCCAGAATGGTGAGTGTGTCACCAACAAGGTCGCCTCCGGTCCACTGCCACATTCCCGAGTCGAAGTCGAAGGTAGCGCCGCCGGTGGCAATGGTGAGTGCGCTATGGGTGAGGAGAATCGTACCGCCGCCGTGTCCCGTAAACGATCCATTCAATTTGTGGTCGCTGACGTCCAAAACGGCGCCGGGCGACACGGTGAGTGTGCCGCCATTACTAAGACCGAACCCGCCGATTTGAAGGGTGCCGGACGAGAGGTTGATTGCACCGCCGAGATTGTTGTAGTCCACCCCGGGGGCAAAAGTGGTGATCGCCCGACCAGAACGCGTAAGGGTGCCCTCGTTATTAAAAGCGTGCGCGCCCGGAAGAACGGGCGTAAAATCGCCGTCGCCGATCACGGTGAACGAGGCGCCGGCCCGGTTGTTTATCTGACCCGGTGTACTGGCGGTCGGGCCGAACTGCAGTTTGGTGCCGCGATAAGTGATGACACCCAGGTTTTCAAGCACGCGTCCCAGGCGTTTGGGCAAAGAGCTTGATAGAACGCCTGATGCAGATTGGGTCAGTTTGATCTGGCCCGTTTCTGTCGTGAGGATGTCACCGCTGATCCAGCTCAGAGAATTGGTGATCGCAAAGTTGCCTGCACCAGTAAGCGTCGCGCCTGCCAACGTCAATTTGGCATTAGTGGACTCCGACTTAACAGAAAAGACGCCGTTGGAAAGCTTCAAGTGCGCGCCGTTCGTTAGGCTGTTAATCTCCACGTCGGCCGACGAAGTAATCGTGACATCGGCGAACGTATCGGAAACGACAACATCATCGGTCAAGCCAGGCACAACGTCATCGAGCCAGTTCTCGGCAACATGCCAGTCCGTTCCAGTGCCATTGGGTCCGCCATCCCAAAACACCGTGGACGGCACCACGCGATCTTCCAACGGTTCGCATGAGAGGCGCAGCCTTCGGCGGCGAATCCCAGTACGTAACGGACTTTGATTGAAACGAGACAAATGCATGCCTAACAGGTTGCAGAAATCCAAGATATCGATTCCTTGAAGTAACGTCAGGATGTCCTTATGCCGCACTGATCACTTGAGCGCATGCGGCAGCGATACAGATCGACATCGAGTCTAATCGAGTCATCAACGCTTGTCGAGCACCCATCTGCTGAAATTGGTGGGTTGGAAGATCGTCTTCGATCGGCCCGAATTGATTTCGAGGTTTTTGCCCTTGCCCTCTTGACGGACCTGCGTCACACACCCGCCATCACGACGCAGGACGGAACGCCAGACCCAACTTCGAGTCCTAAATAACCTATCGCACGCAGACCTGGCTGGCGGAGGCGGCGGCACACTTGGACAGGTGACTTTCTCAGTCGAGGCCATTGAGTTACTGGGTGAAATCCTTCGTGAGCCGGCGTTTCCAGCGGCCGAGTTCGATACCATGAAAAGGCGAGCTCGAACCGGGTCACAGGGAATGCGGACCGAGCCGGCGGCACTAGCTTCCAATCGACTGAGTCGCGCGCTCTCACCCTATTCACCGAGCGACATACGTTATGTCCCGACCTCCGAAGAAAGCGAAAAAAGCCTGGATGCTGTTACGCTTGAACAGATCGTACTCTTGTATGAAAAGCAACTTGGGGCTTCGTCTGTGGAGTTGGGCGTCATTGGAGATTTCGATCCCGAACCAACGATCGAACAAGTCCGCACCATCCTCAAAGGGTGGAAGTCTCTTGACCCACGACATCGCGGCCGTGAACAGCCGAGTCACAAGCGAAGACCTTGCTCGATCTCTTGCGGCGCGAGGACAACGAGGTTCGGGCTTTTTTGAAATGAACGGCGCCGCCGAACAAACAGTTGCGCCTGATCCGGGCCACACCACGATATTTCACGGGTTCAACGTGTCAACAACTGCACCGGCCCAGGGCAGGTGAATTTTACGTTCGGCGAGGCCAAAGGAGTGCCATGATTCAAGGACTCCGGACTGCCATCTATCCCACCCCAGATCTTGCCAGAGGCAAGGAGTGGTATCGCCAGGTCCTCGGGCACGACCCGTACTTCGACGAGCCCTTCTACGTTGGTTTCTCGGTCGGCGGGTTCGAGCTGGGTTTGGTCCCAGACGGTCAACCCGGCTTCGCAGGCGTCCAGGTGTATTGGGGAGTTTCAGATGCCGCGACTGAGTTGGCTCGGCTCCCGGCATTGGGAGCCGAGGTACATGAGCCCGTGAAGGACGTGGGCGGCGGCATCAGGGTGGCATCGGTGCGCGACCCGTTCGGCAACTTACTCAGCATCATCGAGAACCCGCACTTCAAGCTCGACGCGGTGCGGTAGCTTCTTTTCCAAAGCGTTGCATCCCGAGCGTGCTCTTGATGGCACTTGCGTGCGGGGCTACGTGGGACGCTGCCGCTCTGGTGGTTTGGCACTGTTGGAGAGAACGCCGACATCCGCTTTGGAATGTTTGGAGCGAGACGCCTCTAACTCGCTCTTTAGTAACAATGGGGCGAGTTTTTGCTGTGACGACCGGCTCCGCGATCGATCACGCCTACGCGGCTCTCTCTCCCGCATGTCTCTGTCGTGATCCGAGTTCCAATGATGGCTTTTTGACTGTTCTTGCGCTCTATTGGCAGGTCAAACGAGGCTTGTTCTTGCGCTCTATTGGCAGGTCAAACGAGGTTTTTCCAAGTCGCGTTTCGAACGGCACAATTAGAATTAACATCTTGCTAATGGGAGACTTAGAGTGTAATTCTGCTCGATTTCTTGTCTCGCCAAATGGCAGTTTTCTTATCCAAACCTGCCATTTCGTTCCGTAAATACTGTGTCAGCATGGGTTTGTGATGTGACAGGACCTGCCAATGCACGGGCCAAATGTCATTTCGTTATCCTTATATGTAATAGAGGTATGCTGGACGACTTGCCCTCTGTCGCCCGTCGATGCTTTACCTCTTATCGCTCACCAAGCAGCCCATTTCTGCGTTCCTCGAGTGTATCGTATTCGACACCGAATAATCCCAATCAATTGCCAGCTCCTAAGCGAGCTTCTCGGCCTTACATGCTTGTTGGGGGGCTTTTTCGTTGGCTGCGTCTGGTTGTTTATCGACACTCATTCGCTATCTGTCATTCTCAGCAGCGCCCCGAACCACCCCAGGGATTGTGGTTTGAGGAATGGAATGCCGCCGTCAACTCGGCCGTGATCGCCTTTTGTCCCAAGCCATCAGTGTCAGTGAGCGACCATAGTCTGTTTGAGAAATCAAGAAGGCAGTCTAAACCGGCAACGATTACTATGCGTGGCACGGTGGTAGAATAAGTACCTGCAGGGCTAGGGAACAGCTGCCCGAAAAGCGGAACCCTGACCGCCTGCCCCCTTTCGCTTCCATCAGGACCGGCACAGGAACGGCCATGTCCACTAACCCCGACCCCCAGACCCTTTTGGGCGAGACATCGCCGCCAGCGATCCTCGAGCGACGGCCGCCGGATTACATCTGCATCGACAATTACCCCGACGACACGTTTACGGTGCTTGCTTGCGAGTTGCTCGGCATCGGGGGGATACCACAAGGCCGCGCGTTTGGCGGATTTCAATACGGGCCTCGCCGTGATGACTATGACCCGTTCCTGTCCGAGACTGACTACCAGCGCCTCTACAACATCGTCTGCGAAGTGATGCCGGGAGCGATCACATCCCAGGAGTGGTTTAACAAGGATACTGGCCAAGGGCGGCGCTTCGCCTGCCTCAAAAGAGCGGTTGAGAAGCTCAAGGACGGCGAGTGGCTGAGGAGGCCCATCCGTACGCACGCCGAGGCCGCGAAGAACGAAACGCCAACGGCAATACCTGCCTTGGATATTCTGCCGGGCGGAATCAAATACGGGACTGCAACGGTGGAACTGAGCGGCAAGCCGCTCGCCTGCATTCGGGCATTGGACGACGCCTGGCAAAACCGCCTCGATTGGGGAACCCTTCGGAATCGCGTTTGGGGCGAAGATACCTACACCGAAAGACGGACGATTATGAATGCCATCAAGGACGCCCGCCGCGCCTTGCGGAAGCTAGCGCGCAAAGCGGGTAGGATAGTCGATGAAAACTACGATCCCCTCCCTTGTGTGGATCGAGGTAGAAACCTCGCCTGGAAGCTCAGTTTTCCAGAGTAGGGCATTTCTTACCGAAACCGTGATCGAAACCCTACCGTTCTGAATTACGCTTCGGGCATGGAAACCGAAGCCACGTTACTTACCAGGCGACTCCCCCCGCCGAGCGAAATCGCCCGCCGGATAGACTCCTGCCGGGAAGAGTTGGCGGCACTTCGCAAACTTTTGCGCATTTCACTTGCCGCACAAAAGGCAGATCAAGCGCGCAAGCGGCGCAGACACCAAATCGAGGGGGTTCGCCATGCCCGCTGACTCACCGCAGTTGATCCCGGACGCAGCTGCCGCGGCCCTCGCCGACGTGTCGCGTGCCCACTATCCCTCTGCCGTCAACAGAAATCTCCGTACTCGCCTGGTTTCGAACTTTTCATGCCTAACCAAGGGGTATCGACTTATGGACATCGAAGATCGTGACATCACCACCATCCAACTCTACGGGAACAACCCGCGGAAGAACGACCATGCCATCGACGCGGTCGCCGCGTCGATTCGCGAGTTCGGCTTCCGCCAGCCCATCGTGGTGGATGAAGCAGGTGTTATCGTGGTTGGCAGCACACGCTACAAGGCCGCACAGAAGCTTGGCCTCCGCGCCGTTCCGGTGCACGTGGCCCGCGGCTTGACCGCAGCACAACTGAAGGCGTATCGCATCGCCGACAACAAGACGGCGGAACTGGCCGACTGGGACCAGGAGCTCCTGATTCAAGAACTCACCGACCTGGAAAAACTGGACTTCAATCTCGACGCACTTGGGTTTTCTGCCGATGAGTTGCAGGAATTGTTCCACACCGAAATCGAACCCGGCCTTACCGATCCGGATGCAGTGCCCGAGCCGCCCGACCAGGCGGTCACCCAGAACGGCGACCTATGGGTCATGGGCGAGCACCGGCTGCTCTGCGGGGATGCCGGCAATAAGGGAGACATCGATCAACTGCTGGCGGGTGCGGGCATCCATCTGATTCACACCGACCCGCCTTACAACGTGTGCCTGGAGCCTCGGAGCAATAATGCTATCGCTGCCGGGCTGAGTTCGTTCCCGCAGGCAGCCGCCCAGCGCGTGCGCCGAGAAGGAGGAAAAAAGATTGGCCGTGGTGGTCCAATGCAGCGCGATCGGACGCACCACCAGAAGTTCGACCTGGCCCGACACCCGGAAAAATCCCAACCCACCAGCCGGAAGCTACGGCCCAAGGATCGGCCGTTGGCGAACGATTATGTCTCGGACGAGGCGTTCGATAAGCTGTTGCGCGCCTGGTTCGGCAACATGGCACAGGTGTTGTTGCCGGGCCATTCGTTTTATCTCTGGGGTGGTTACGCCAACTGCGGCAACTACCCGCCGGCCTTGAAAGCCAAGGGCCTGTATTTCAGTCAGGCCCTGATCTGGGACAAACAACACCCAGTGCTGACCCGCAAAGATTTCATGGGAGCGCACGAATGGTGCTTTTATGGTTGGCGGGAAGGTAAGGCCCACCGCTTCTTCGGCCCTAAGAATATTTCCGACCTGTGGTCGATCAAGAAGATCAACCCGCAAAGCATGATCCACCTGACCGAGAAACCGGTCGAGTTAGCGCGGCGAGCCATGCAATTCTCTTCCCGGCCCAACGAGATCGTGCTCGATTTGTTCGCCGGGTCCGGCTCGACCTTAATCGCGGCCGAGCAAACCGGCCGCCGCGCTATGCTGATGGAAATTGACGCCTTGTATTGCGATGTGATTGTGCGGCGGTGGGAAGCGTTTACCGGGCAGCAGGCGAGCCGGCAGGAGCCTGTCCCGTCGACGCGGCGAGCGCCGTGCCAACGAGACTCCAACACGGTGAATTGACGTGTCACGGCGCAAGAGTCGGGTGGCTGACGAGGCGCTCATTCGAGCCCTCGCCTGTGGTGCGACGGTCGAGCATGCCGCTCGCAAGGCGGAGATGGGTGAGCGTACGGCGTACCGTCGCTTGGATGATCCGGAGTTTAAGGCGCGGGTGAAGGCAGCCGGCACCGAAGTCGTCGAACGCACGTCGGGATTGTTGACAGGAGGCGGGCTCCTATCGGTGAAGACGTTGGTCGATTTGCAGCAAGATGCTTCCACTCCGGCGTCCGTGCGCCGCGGGGCGGCGCGGGACGTATTGGAAATGGGGGTTCGCTATCGCGAGCACGCGGACCTCGAAGCGCGCGTCGCGGCATTGGAGAAACATTCCCGACAACACTGAGCCATCGATCGAAGTTTGGTTGGCATCGTTACCACGAACGAGAGGCAATGAATCGTATGAGTCGGAACCTTCGCGCGCGGATGGAACGCTTGGAACGGCAGCACGGCGCCACGGATACCAGCAAGCTGCCACCTTTGTTTTGGCAAGCGCTGTGCGGCGCCGTTCCGCTGGACCAGCTTGACCCCGAGACGCGTCGGCTTGTGGAGCCGTTGTTCAGCGACGGACGCCAGGCGCCCGACGTCGTCGAAGAGAAGATCGAACAGGTGTTGCTGAGTCGCTTGCCGGAAATGGACTTCAGCCGGAAGGATTCAAAACAGTAATGCGCCGTTGCCCATGCCGTTGGGACGACAGATAAGCTGCGTCCGTTATCAAGCAGGCACAAATCTGAGACTTTCGTCCCAAAGGCGCTTGAGGTGTGGCGACCAGCGAGGTAACAGTGCTCGTGTGTCGGGCGCGGCGACCTTCGCCGCGCCGATGTTACCTCGATTGAAAGGATCGCACCTCATGGCCACGAAGAAGTCCAAGACCACCGGCAAGTCGAAACGCCTGCCGCCAAAGAAGCCTCAGCCCAAGCGCCGCGGACCAGCCGCTGAGACGGCGGTCAATGGACTGGCGACGGCGGTCGGCGCCAAATCGCCCCCAGCGCACGCCACACGTCCCAGCGCCCTCAACGCCGCGGCCGTGGTGCTGGCGGAGGCAACAAAGCCGAGCCAGCGAAGCGAGATCAAACGGCGTCCTTAAGCGCGCCGACAAATCGACGACTTTCGTCCCAAGGCTCTTGAGGACCGGCGGTCGGTGAGGTAGTCGTGATCGTGTGTCGGGCCCGGCGACGTCCGCCGGGGCCATTCCAGACTCACGAAGGAGAGGATGTCATGACCATGTTCCGAGGATTCATTGATGCCGAGGGCAACCCCGTGGCGACCATTCTGTTACCCGACGGCGAACACCAAATCTATGGGCCTGAGACCCAGCGCGTACCCGTTACGCTGGGAGAGTTACGTCAACAGCTTGGTCGCGTCTACCAGGTGGATTCGGTTCGGATCGATGCCGAAGGCACCTTTCGCATCGCCCAGACGGACACGCCGAACACTCGGAAGACGGGGAAGCGCGTGGGACCTCGTAATCGACCTTTTGTCGACTCGCCGCCCAATCTGGAAAATCTCTGCGGAAGCCGCTTGAGGTGTGGCCACAGTCGAGGTAACAGTGCTGTCGTGTCGGGCGCGGCGACTTCCGCCCGCCGACCAAGCGAAACCTCACCAAGGAGCCAACCCATGGCCACGAAAAAGCGTCCCTCCAAGTCCCCGAAAACCCAGCGCGTCACGCAACCTTCCAAGAACTCACGCCACGTCGAATCCAAGCGAGGCACCGGCAAAGCGTCGCAACCCGTCGCTGCCAAGGCGGAGAACAAGAAGCTCAGCGCCTTGGATGCCGCGGCTTTGGTGCTTGCGGAGAGCACCGAGCCGCTGAACTGCCAAGAGATGATCGCGGCCATGGCGCGGAAGGGACTGTGGACTTCGCCTGGCGGTAAGACTCCGGCCGCCACTCTCTATTCAGCGATACTCAAAGAGATCCGTACCAAGGGCATCGAGTCGCGCTTCCAGAAAACGGCCCGCGGGAAGTTCGCGCGCACGTAATTCCCCTCTTCGTAGCCACTAATTCGGAGGAACCTCGATGTCCGCAATGCCTACACCGTCCGGGTTGCCGAGCAACCCCACCGCAGCGCCGCGAGGCCGGGCCAGTTGGTCCGGCCTTTTGCGTTTAAGCCTCGTCACCATCCCGGTCAAAGCTTATCCGGCCACGACCACCACCAGCGAGACGCACTGCCATCAAATACACACCGATTGCGGCCAACGCATCCGCTATGTGAAGGGGTGTCCGGTGCACGGATCCGTCGATGCCGGCGCCATTACCAGTGCGTACTTTTACACCGACCGCGACTACGTGGTCATCGACGATGACCAGTTGGACCGACTCCGGGCTCCCGCCGAACGGGCCTTGTGCCTGGAACGGTTCCTGAGCGCCGACGACTTCGATCCGGCCCTGTTCGCCGGCCGCAGTTTGTACCTCATGCCGGACGGCATCGTGGCCCATTATCCCTATGCCGTCCTGAGCGCGGCGCTACGAGAACGCCGAAAGTGGGCCGTCGGTCGGGTGGTGATGTCGGGCCAGCGCCGGCTGGTGCTGGTCCGGCCCGGCGCGTCGGTACTCACCATGCATGTGTTGCACTATCCGGCACAAGTTCGGGCTGCTGCGGCACTGGGAAGCGCGCCGGCGATCTCGGATGCCGAGAAGGACTTGGCGGGTCAATTGATCGACTCCCAGAGCGAGCCGGTGAATTGGTCGGAATACCGAGACGACCGGGCTGAACAGTTGGCGGTCTTGGTGCAAGCCGCTATCGAGCAGCGGCCGACGACACCCGCGCCGACGGAAGTCTTGCCGATGCTCCCGCTTCTGGAAGCTCTACGGAAAAGTGTCGCCGCCATGTCCACGCCATCCTCCCCGACGCGCGTCAACGGCGCAACGCAACGCACTGCCAAGCGGGCTCCCGTACGGAGGCGCGCATGAACACCCATCCGCTGCCGATGCTGGCCGTGGCCGGTGAGCCGTTCGACTCGGAGGAATACCTCTTCGAGTCGAAGTGGGACGGGGTTCGCGCCTTGGCGGCCTGCGGCCCCACGTGGCAGTTGTGGGGCCGCGACGGCGTCGACTATCGCGACCGCTACCCCGAATTGGCCGTGTTGGCCCATGTGCCGGTGGATACCGTCATCGACGGCGAGTTGGTCCGCTGGGGACCGTCGGGTATACCGACCCTGGGCGACATCCTGCGCCGCCACCAACTGGTTCACCCCGCGCGCATTGCCCGCGCCAGCCGGAACTTCCCCGTGGCCTACATGGTCTTCGACCTGCTGCGCCTGCGTGGTCGGTCGCTGCTGGCGGAACCCTTGCGCATCCGTCGCGCTGCCCTGAAGCAGTTGCTGTGTAAGCTCAACGAACCCGCGCTGGTGTTCTCCGAAGGAATCATCGGCGCTGGTCGGCGCTTGTTCGAGACCCTGGTGGTCCAAGGTCACGAAGGCATGATGGCCAAGCATCTGGCCAGTCGTTACCGGCCGGGACGACGCTCGGCCGCTTGGCGGAAGATCAAACCTAGCCAGCGCGTTCTCTTGGGAAACGAGGTGAATCGATGACCGTAGACACCAACGCCGATCTGACGGCGCTTGAGAAGATGACCGTCGCCGAATTGCGCGAGCGCTATGTCCGTCTCTTTGGCGAAGCCACTACTTCGCGCAACCGCATCTGGCTGTTGCGACGGATCGCTTGGCGCATGCAGGCTCTGGCGGAAGGAGACCTGTCCGAGCGCGCCGCAAACGCGCCGCCGAACTGGCCAACGACGCCGACCTACGCTTAAGTCCACCACGCTTCTCCGTCATAGAGGCGGCGACGCTCGCTTCCGTGCCGCCTGCTCCATCGAACGACGATGACCGCCGCCTGCTGCCAGGCGCCACCATCACTCGACCCTACAAAGGCGCCGTTCTCGAAGTGAAGGTCCTGGCGCATGGCTTTGAATACCAGGGCGTGACCTATCGCACCCTCAGCGCCGTCGCGAAAGCCATCACCGGCTCGCACTGCAGCGGCTATGGCTTCTTCCAACTACGCCCCAAGGAGGCCTCCTAATGTGCAAGCTTCATGTGCCCTTGACCTCCCAGGTCCGTTGCGCCATCTACACTCGCAAATCAACCAGCGAAGGTCTCGATCAGGACTTCAACTCCCTCGAAGCTCAACGAGAAGCCGCCGAGGCCTTCATCGCCAGTCAAACGCAGGAAGGCTGGATCTCGATACCCACCCGCTACGACGACGGCGGCTTCACTGGCGGCAACATCGACCGGCCGGCGCTTCGCCGTCTCCTCAACGATATCGAAGCCGAACGGATCGATTGTGTCGTGACCCACCGGGTCGACCGGCTTAGCCGTTCCTTGTTGGACTTCGCCCGCTTGATGGAGACCTTCGAGAAACACCAAGTCTCCTTCGTCTCGGTGACGCAACAGTTCAATACCGCCCAGTCGATGGGGCGGCTGGTGTTGAACGTGCTTTTGTCCTTCGCACAGTTCGAACGGGAGATCATCTCCGAACGGACCCGCGACAAAATGGCCGCCACCCGCCGCAAGGGCAAATGGTGCGGTGGCCGACCGCTCTTGGGATACGACCTAGATCCCATCCTCCGAAAACTAACCCTCAATCCCCGAGAAGCGGCTCGCATCCGCGATATCTTTGGCCTCTTCTTCAAGAAGCAGGCGCTCTGGCCCGTGGTCAAGGAACTGCACGAGCGCGGTTGGCGGCACAAGTCGTGGACGACCCGCGCCGGCATCCCGCGTGGCGGCGAGCCGTTTACTACGGTCAGCATTCAACGGCTGCTGACCAATCCCGTGTACATCGGCAAAGTGGGCTACAAAGGAGAACTCCATGCCGGGGAGCATCCGGCGATCATCACGACCACGACCTGGGACAAGGTCCAGGCGTTGCTGGCACGCCGCTCCCGGCCAGCGGCGTCCAAAGTGCGCACGCCCTCGGGCGCCTTGCTCCAGGGAGTGCTGCATTGTGCGGCTTGTGGCGGGCCGATGACGCCCACCCATACGGCCCGCAACGGCAAACGTTACGGCTACTACGTTTGCCGGCAGACTTGGAAGCACAACTCGGGTAAATCGAATACGGTCGCCGCGCCGGACATCGAACGGCTGGTCTTGAACCAGCTTGGCGCACAAGGCGACTGGTCTATAATCGACACCGCGTCCAGCGCCGGTCATCGCGCTCGCTTGGTTGGGAACCTTGTGCAGCGGATCGACTACGATGCTGATGAGCGTCAGGCGACCATTAGCTTCCATGCCGATGCCCAAGTCGACGGAGTCATTCCATGAGGCGCCGAACCATTGCCTGTCGGCTGGCCCAGAAAGCCGAACCGACGCCAGGCCGTACACCTCGTGTAGCCCGTTTGCTGGCTCTGGCGCACCGCTTCCAAGGTCTCATCGACGCCGGCGTGGTTGCCGACTATGCCGAATTGGCGCGATTGGGCCATGTCAGTCGCGCTCGCGTGAGCCATATCCTGAGCTTGCTCAACTTAGCGCCCGATCTTCAAGAGACCATCCTGTTCCTGCCGCCCACACGTCGAGGCCGGGATCCGATTACGCTCGTCGATCTCCTCGCCATCGCGAGGTTATTCGCATGGCAAGATCAGCGCCGCTGCTGGAACGCGCGACTCCGCCAGCGCCCACATCGCGCGCGAAAGTGAATTCGAAGGCGTCAGAATCGCCGCTCGCCGATAGTGCACAAAAGTGTTGTGCGAAATTCCCGCCCCGTTTGTAATCAGCTAAAGCGATCTCTCATATCTCTAGAAAGTGCCGAGAAAAACAGGCCAAACGCCATCTGGCGCGCTCGCGGCTCTTAGGGGGTGGTAACAACTCGGTCAAAAAGTTCGAATTGCGCGCGGGGACCCGGTCGATGAATCAAAAACTTGACCGAGTGTTTACAGCTCGCCATAGGGCGTCGACAATCAATTTTTGCCGCGGCTCGCACCTCCCTCAGTCCAGTAGATACGCCTTGACGAATAGCACGGTGGCATAAAACTGATAATCGGCATTCGACTTCGAGGGGTTCGAGGCGTAGGCAACCTTTCAATATTTGCGAGTGCATGAACCAAACTCCTCTGTTCGTTAGGAAAGCGATTCGAAGTCGGCCGTGGCTATCACCAGGGTGAGAAGTTCAGTGCCCGGACGATGCGAAGGTGGCTTCACCTGCGTCGCTTGCACTTCGAACGCCCCGATGTCAATCGTGCCGTTCAGAACTGGCGCGCCTGGGCCAGGTCAGCCGCGCGCGCATCAGCCAAATTATGCGCCTACGCTATCTGGCGCCCGATCTTCAGGAAACCATTCTGTTTTGCCGAACCCGACACGGCCCAGACCCAATCCCCGTAGCCACACTCCTGGCCATCGCCGCGCGCTGGGACTGGGAGGAACAACGACGTTGCTGGCACGCTCAAGCTCATTGGGACACCAAACCATGATCCGCTACTTCGACCACACCGACCTGCTCTGCTGGCAGCGCCGAGCACGGACGTTCGACAAGTCAGTTCATCCGCCACTCCGACCTGGCGCCTCGACGGCGAAGGCAGCGCCCAGCGGGCTCCGATTTCGAACATCCGAAATCCCGCCCCGTTTGTGAACTGCACAAGCGATCTCTGATGTCTCTAGAAAACGCCGGGAAAAACAGGCCGAACGATGCTTGACCCAGTTGTTGACGACCTTGACTTGTAAACAACTGGGTCAAGAGTTCGAATTGCGCAAGGGGAGCTGATCGTCGCAGCAAAAACTCGCCCCGTTTGTTGACAGGTCGAGAGATGAGGTCCCAGACCCTCGCATCTGCTCGTTTCTGCCGATCCCCGAAATTGGCACGAAGCTGTTTCCGTGGGTGTGAGCCGCGACGTATTCGTTCAGTTAGGAGGTCGAGCGCCGAAACTTCGACGCTCCCTCGATTGAATCCACCGAATCGTGAGCCGACTCGTGAAGTTCGTCGACTACAACGATTTTCTGATTGTCGCGGACCAAGACGGTACAGGATCTCGGCCTCGGGGGAATCATTCAGGTCGCGAGCTTTCACCCGGACTACCAGTTCGCGGGCTTGGATTTGATGGCAGTGCGTTTCAGTTGTGGTGGTCGTGGCCGGATAGGCTTTGACCGGGATGGTCACGAGGCGCTGGTGATTCACCCGCGCACACACCGATTGTGGTCAGCGCATCCGCTATGTGAAGCTATCGGCGGCGAAGGCTAGATGCCCGCCACACTGTAACCAGTCACGTCGGGTAAGGTGTTTGTCGCGACGTCGGCTCATGAAAGTCTAAACGTCCATCATTGCTTCCAATTCACGGACTCTGGCCTCGAGGTCAGCTGATGATCGTTGCGAATTGATGTCTTGTGCAACCAGCTGCAAGTTGCCGCTGGCGAAAAACGTAGCCATTCCGACCGTTCGGTCCCATGCCGACCTCGATCTATCTGTATGTGCCAGATTGCGATACCGTCTATCAACAGGCGTTGGCTGCAGGTGGGGTCTCGGTTTTTGAGATGATGGACCTACCCTCCGGCGAACGGTACGGCGGCGTGAAGGATCCGTTCGGAAACATTTGGTGGATTGCGACGCACGTCGAAGATCTTTCGCCGGAAGAGCAAGAAAGACGCTGGCGGGAGTTCAAGAGATAGAGGCGCTTCCGGCGATGCACTCGAATGATGGCGACGAAATCCGTACGCGGCATAACAACACGCTGCTGCATACGGCAACCGCGATCCAAGTTTCTAGCAGGTAGCGATGGCGAAGAAGAAGCAACTCATCGCATAGCAGCGCCTCCCCTTGCGGTTTAGGCCGTTCGAAAAACTGACTCATGCGAGGCTGGAGTTAGCGCCGGCCGCCCAAGAGGCTAGGTGCTATAGACCTTGTAGCACGCGGAGAAGATCGCATCCGCGTACGGCAGCCCGCGGCGTTTCGGACCGACGCACGTAAAGTTGCCAGCCGCCGCGCGCTTCGATCAACGCGACGCCATCCGCCAGCAGGGACTCGATCGAGGAACTCTGCGGTGCTCATCGGATTTCCGCCGCCTCGCCTGATGGCAACCGGACCAACCGAACGCCGTTGTCCGGCCCGGCAACGCCAGCGCCGAATAATCCTATCATGGACCCTGCTAACTCGTGATCACCAGCCGGAGAGTCCCATGAGACACCTGACCGCTTGCCTTACCATCGCCGCCCTGGTCGGGGCGCTCCCTGCCCGCGCCGAGGACGTGCCCGCCAGGGCGCTGGCCATCACCGGCGTCACCGTCATCGACGCCACCGGGGCGCCGGCCCAGCCAGGCATGACGGTCGTCGTCACCGGCGACCGGATCACGGCCGTCGGCAAGTCCGGCGACGTCCGGGTACCGCAGGGGGCCCGGGTCGTGGACGGTAACGGGAAGTACCTCATCCCCGGCCTGTGGGACATGCACGTCCACTCCGCCGGCCCGTCCTACCTCGCGCTGTACCTGGCCAACGGCGTCACCGGCGTGCGCGACATGCACGCTCTCGACGCCGACGTCATCTTCGGCATGCGCAAGCAGGTCCAGGAGGGCAGACAGTCCGGCCCGCGGATCGTCGCCGCCGGACCTCTGGTGGACGGTCCCAAGCCTTTCGTGCCCGGCTCTCTCGTCGCCGCCGACGCCGGGCAGGGGCGCGAGGCCGTCCGCAAGCTGAAGCAGATGGGCGCAGACTTCGTCAAGGTCTACACCAAGCTGCCCCGCGAGACGTACCTGGCCATCGTGGATGAGGCGAAGAAGCAGGGCCTCCCCCTCGCCGGCCACGTCCCCGAGTCGGTCAGCGCCGCCGAGGCGTCCGACCTGGGCCAAAAGAGCATCGAGCACCTCACCGGGGTCGAGCTGGCCTGCTCGGACCGGGAGGACGAGCTGCGCCGCGAGGCGGTCGCGGCCCTGTCCATGGCGGACAACCAGGCGGCGTGGGAGCTGCTGGGGCGCATCGGCGCCCGGGCCGCGGATTCCTTCAGCGATGAGAAGGCCCGCGCCCTCTACGCCCGCTTCGTCCGCAACGGCACCCGGCAGGTCCCCACCCTGACCGTCCTGCGGTCCCTGGTCAGCCTCGACGAGCCCTCGTTCATCGCTGACCCGCGCGTCAAGTACATGCCCCCGTCCTTCCGCTCGTACTGGTCGCTGATGAAGCTGTCGCCGGAGACGGTCGCCGGGCTGAAGCGCAGGTACAAGGGGGCGACGGGTCTGGTGCGGGCAATGCATCAGGCCGGCGTGCCGTTGCTGGCCGGCACCGACACGCCCGGCGTGCCGTACGTCTTCCCCGGCTTCAGCCTGCACGACGAGTTGGCACTGTTCGTTGAGGCCGGGCTGTCACCGATGGACGCCCTGCAAACTGCGACGCTCAACCCGGCCAAGTTCCTGGGGCGGGAAAATGACCTCGGTATCGTCGCGAAGGGGAAGCTCGCCGACCTCGTCCTGCTCGACGCCGATCCCCTCCAGGACATCAAGAACACCAAGAAGATCAGCAGTGTGATCGTGGGCGGCACGTTGTTGACACGTGAAACGCTGGACAAGATGCTGGCGGACGTGGAAGCCGAAGCGAACAAGCCCGCAGCTGCCGCCGCCGGGACACCCGCGCTGAACCGAACGGACCTGAACATCTTGCGAAAGGCAGATGAAATCCTAGCTGACGAATCAAAGTGGAACCGGAAGTGTGAGCGCCGCTACGCGAAAGAAGATAAAACCTGGAGCCTGTACACTGCCTTGCACAAGGCCTGCCTTGAGGTGACAGGCAAGTTCGAGCACCGGCAGCCCGCCCTGGAAGAGGTCAGGAAGACGGTCGAGCGTCTGACAACCGACAAGAAGTATCAACACCGCCTAATGGATTACAACAACGATCCTGATACCAAGTTTGCAGACATCAAAAAGGTTCTCAAGACAACGATGGAGCGGGTCGCGGGTCAGGTGGAGAAGAAAGTGCCCAAGAAATGAGATCGCGCCGAAGCAGGCGCCGCACCGCCCTTTTACGAGACAGCCGCGATGGAGCCGTGTGTGCGGCAATTTTCGCCGAAATCCTCGGCCGAAAATCGGTAAGAGTGAAACTTGCCACCCCACTATTGTAACGCCACAGTGACGAGGTTCGCGTTGGGAGCCCGAAGGGAGACGAAGGAACTCACTCCCTGGTTTTCGCATTTCGGTGATTCTGCGAAGCGCGGCTAACCGTTTACCACGGAATTCCTTTTCGATCCCGAAGAATTTGCCGGTACTGGTGTGCGGCGCCTCCTGGAGGCAAAGCCACTCACGTTGCCTACTTCAACTTCGTTTGGCGTCCCCGGACGCTTCGCGTTACTCCGGCCATGAAAGCTAAGGTTACGGATCGGCTTTGGAGTTTAGAAGACCTGTACAATGAGGTGATGCAGTAACTGGGAGGTTTCACTCCATGCGTTCCGTCAAAGGCGTCGTTGTGGCACTTGGCATATTGTGTTTCATCGGCCTGTTTGCTGGAGTCTACGCTACACGAAAAACCAAACTCGAAGTGCCGATTCCTCAAGTGCCAACAGACGTGCCTGATACCGTGTTGCTTAACCCGAAACACGGTCATCCGCGCGAGGTCAGTGGACCGGAATTGTATTCTGATGGCTATCGCACCGGATGGCGCACCTGCATGAAATGGGAAGAACACGGATGGCTGGATTCGGCCGATGAAAAGATAGATGCGATGCGGCTTACCGATGAGAACGAGATTTTTGTTCGCGGATGGATGGACGGTTTTGAAGCGTGTCGGCAGTCAATCCTAAGATAAAATTTCTCAAAACGTACCACTACCATGGCGCGTCCGGTTTGGCCTGAAATCACGCCCTAACATATGGGGGACGTTTCGCGCGCATACCTTCGGTTGTGAAGGAGGACAGGCAGGCGATGGGACTATTAAATCTATCTCGCTGAAGAATTGATCGTGACCACCAGCGGCCGCGCCTGGAACCCCTCGAAGATCGCTTCCTAATGACCACCTGCCACGTTGTACGACTTGCTGATCTCAATGCCGGCCACGATCTGGGTAACGGCAATGCACGCGGCAGTCTGCGCTATTGCATAGCTGTTTGTCACGACCTTCTGGACTTTTTTGCGCGAGTTTTGGCCACGTTAGTCGATCCGCTCGGACGTGAACGGTAGGCTGCTGGCTTCGCGTGCTGCGAACGCCATCATAGCGGCATGGACACCCGAACTTGCACCCAGCGCCGCTATGATCACCGCTTTCGAGATCTGGTCCGGACGACTCGCGACATTGATGGCGCTGTCCGGCGCGGCGTCCCTCGGTCCACGGCCGTGGCTGGCTGACAAAGCCCGATGCCCAAGTCGTCACCGTCGATGTCATCGACATGGACACGCTTCGGTTACAGAAGGAAGTCCTGCGCCTTCGCGCCCGGGTTCAAAAGCTTACCGCCCTCCTGCGGGTCTCCGTGTTGGTCGCCGCCGCGCTCAGCGCCGGGGGAGCAGTGACGCATGGGACCGCCTTCGCTGCTGAGAGCCTGACCATCAACGGCTAAGTGTCAAGTATTGCCCGAACGTCAGCTCGGCATTCTTCGCAGCTCCTCATCCAGCAGTCGCCCGATGTCTGGTATATCATCTTCCCAATCCCAACGTGTTCGTTTTCTGATGGCACCCATCTGCCAGGCGGGTTGCGGTGTCTCCTCAGCGTCAAAGATGCAATCAATGAACGCCTCGTCAGATGAAGTGTTCACTTCAGAGCCGCGACCGTTGGGGAGAGGGGGAGCCGACCGCTCCCTGACGGTCGCGGCTCCGAATTGGCGCGTTTGGCCGATAGGCCCCGGCGAAGGCGGGATAGGGAGCGGCACAATCGTCGGAGTAACGGGATCGGTCTGCAGTCCGCCGGTGAATTTGTGGGGATTACGGTTCTCGTACCAGGTGATCTTTTGGTCATAGAGGGATGCGGAGAGGACGTCGAGGTCGCCGTCGCCGTCCACGTCCGCCGCAAACACGCTCCGGGCCCCATTCACGGCGGTGGTGATGGTGTGGGCGGTGAAGTTCTGGCTACCGTCGTTCTCGTACCAGGCGATCTTGTTGTCACCCCAAGATGCGGACAGGACATCGGTGTCGCCGTCGCCGTCTACGTCTGCCGCAAACACACTGTAAGCCCCGTTCGCCGCGCTGGTGATGGTGTGGGCGGTGAAGTTCTGGCCGCCGTCGTTCTGATACCAGGCGATCTTGTCGTCATATAAGGACGCGGAAAGGAAGTCGGTATCGCCGTCGCCGTCCACGTCCGCCGCAAACACGCTCCGGGCCGAATTCGCGGCGGTGCTGATGGTGTGGGCGGTGAAGTTCTGGCTGCCATCATTCTCGTACCAGGCGATCTTGTCGTCAGAATAGGACGCGGAAAGGACGTCGGTATCGCCATCACCGTCCACGTCCGCCGCAAATACGCTCCAGGCCCCGATCGCGGCGGTGCTGATGGTGTGGGCGGTGAAGTTCTGGCTGCCGTCGTTCTCGTACCAGGCGATCTTGTCATCTTGATAGGATGCGGAGAGGACATCGGTGTCGCCGTCGCCGTCCACGTCCGCCGCAAACACGCTCCAGGCCCCGATCGCGGCGGTGCTGATGGTGTGGGCGGTGAAGTTCTGGCTGCCGTCGTTCTCGTACCAGGCGATCTTGTCATCTCCGGGGGACGCGGACAGCACGTCCGTGTCGCCGTCGCCGTCCACGTCCGCCGCAAACACGCTCCGGGCCCCGTCCGCTCCGGTCGTGATGGTGTGGGCGATGAAGTTCTGGCTGCTGTCGTTCTCGTACCAGGCGATCTTGTCGTCGGGTCCGACGCTGGGAGCCAACCGCGACACAGAAGTCGACGGCGTTCATTCGACGGGCGCGAACGGCGACGACAACACGGGCAGCCCCGACGATGAAGACGGCGTAACCTTCGGCACGATTCGCGCCGGCGCGCTCGGGGCAACGGCGACGGTCAACGTGGCCGGCGGCTCGACCAAGCTGGATGCGTGGATTGATTTCGACCGGGACGGCGCATGGGGCGGGCCGCTCGAGCAGATCGCTGACAGCGTGAGCGTATTCCCGGGCGTTAACACCCTCACGTTCGACGTGCCCAGTTCGGCCGTCGACGGGACGACTTATGCGCGCTTCCGGCTGAGCACGGCCGGCAATCTGGGAATGGGCGGCTTGGCCGCGGACGGCGAGGTAGAGGACTACGCCGTGACGGTCCAGCCGCCGAAGGCGGCCTGCGGCTGCTTCGGAACTTTCGCGTTGCTGGGTAAGGACGCCGAAGGCCGGCCACCAACGTCCGATTGCATGTGCGCAACGAAAGTCTCACCCGCGGCGGCCGCTGGCGAGACGAACTACACCGAAAAACCGTAATGCGGCCGCCGTCGGGTGCAGCAATTGGATACTCAGCATGGCCTCGTTGGGATGGGCGGAAGGCGCGGCGGGGGTAAAGGCGGTAGGCACCTCCGTAATGCTCAACAGCCCGACGTAGTTGTTTCCTTGCTGGTCTTTCAGTGTCCCGCCGTCGCCGTCGTATTGGTCGTCGGCCTCGAAATGAAGTTGCGGCAACCAGATTGGCCGTTCGACGACGTTGTTGATGCCGGTGAACGGATCATGTTTGAGCAGCAAGTACAACTTTTCCGCGATGTAGGGGTAATTGCCGGGAATGGTGTCGCCGTGGACGATTAGGGCGTCGTTGCCCGAGAGCGCATTCATGCTGTACGAGATGGGAATCAAAGAATGAAATCAATTGGGATGTTTATCGGGCTATCCTCCACTGGCATCGCACTCTGATCGCCCCGAAATGGAACTACAGGGACGGCCGCAAGACCTGACCATCATTCTCCCTTCGCGCGCTTTTCTCGGTCCGCTCAACCTGCGGCCGAGGCCGATCCTGCCGCCCGCCCACCGTGAGCGCCAGAGATTCAGCCAGGCCCAGCCTCCACCTGGAGCGCACCTTTTGATCCAGCGTCCACTTCGAACGCAACTCAAAGCCACCTTCGAAGGCAACATACTCATATGAACCGCCAACCATCGCGTCAGGATATTGCTGCAGCGCCTCGCGGCCGCCGAGCTGGACGGCAATTGCTGCTGACATCAGGTTATGCCGGACGTCGGCCTCGGCCTGAAGCCAACGGCACCTGATGATAGCAGGCGCGAATCTCTTGTACATTGGATTGGCGGCTAATCTCATCGCCTCCCGTTCCTGTTGCTTCTCAAACTGATCCAGCGGTAGTTCCATCTGCTTGGCCAACAGGGCGTACCACGACCGCAATTCCTCCGCATGCTTGAGCACGTTCGCGGGAGTGCCACCGCAGTCCTCGAACAGGGCACGGCCTTCGTCCTCCGAATGCCAGAGTTGGCTCAATAGGGCCAGCAGACTTTCTTTGTTGTTCGCTTCCTTGACCTTACGAATCAACCAGCTCATCTCAAGGGCTTGCTCCTCGCGCACCCCCGTGGCCAGACTCCCGCGCGGAGGCAAACATTCCCAACGCTGCTTGAGGTTGCGTATCACCTCGGCAGGGAGCGAGGGCAAGTAGAACCCTAGAGTTTGGCTTATGCGGCGCTCGATAGCGTGGGCGGCCAGGATGCTTGGAAGGGAGCCATCCTGCGAAACGTGGCGGCTCAGGGTGATGGCGGCGAGAATATCCTCAATGGCCTCAGTGTTGTGCCCCTCCTCGAATCGCACGCGGGCACGCAGGCAAGCCAGAGAAGACAACAGTTTCGCAGCATCCACATGCGGCAGCAGCGTTTTGAGTCCCTCGTCTTCCCAGCCGATGCACCAGTCACAGCGCTGGGCCGCTGCACCGCGACGCATCATCCGCAAGGCATACCCTGCTTGGGTTATGTACTCCCTTGCCTGAGCATCTAGTGGCATGGTCAGACAATCAATCATCAAACGGGCCCGCTCGACTGCCGTGAAGCTGGGTATGGCGGCAAACGCTTGCCAGTATTTTAGGGCAGCATTGGGGGACGTGTCCGAAGACGCGGAAAGCGGCAGCAGAATGGTCATTGCCAGACATAGGGCGCGCGCCATGAGCAATATCTCTCATCGAGACGGTGAACATTGTTGATTAGCGTATGTTTTTCCGCACACCTGCCTATTCACACACAGGGGCGCAATCATCATGTCCGACGATGCGGAAAGCGGATTCGCCGAGAGTAAGACCAGGTCCGCGCTTGCTGTACGCATGTGCGGGCAAAGGTCGGTGGCCCACTACACCGTAGTGCGCCTTAATGGTTTCAAATATTCCATTCAACACCTCTACCTGCGTCTCCCATGTCGCATGCTTTGGGCGAGAACCCGATTGATCAGCGTTGCAACTACCGCTGGAAACAGGCTTGTGATCTGGTTTCAGATTTTTCACCTTACGCGCGCTGGAGATGTCCCAGCATCAGGTCTTGTACGGCGTTTGTCAATCGTCCGGCCGTTGGAAATCGACCAGAGCCGCAGATTGCAAACTCAATCATGATCCCTGCTTGCGCATCGGCCGGTAGAGTCGAGAAGTGGCGCGGTGGGTTAGGCTTCGGCTTGCTTCCGTGTCAGGGTTTCCCCGTTTGTGGCTCAGGAACCGCTTGCCATACTCCGTCTCCACTTCCCGCTCGTCGAACCGGACAGGCAGATTTCCCGCATCCGGCTCTCGGACAAGGAATCACGCTTGGGCCCACGGGACGTTCCGATCCACGAGGCGTAGGGAGATCAATCCCAACTCGGCATGCAAGTAGGGGTCGGGATAGCGTGTATATCCCATGCCGGGTCGCTCGTGTTTTCGGCATAACCATAGACGAAGGCGTTGTCGGGCATGATTCGTCACGTGCCGATACGCGTTGCTCACGGGTCCCAGGCAAAAATAATTGGCCCAGCCCCGGAGCATTTGGTTCAGCCGCGTAACGATGACCGATACATCCTTGGTCCACGTCGCGGCGCGGGTCTCGATGCGCATCCGTTCGCACAAGGAACGAATCGCTTGATTCGACGGACGTTGGCCGATGAAGCGAAAGCCCGTCTGCATCGAATAGCAACGCCCGAACGTGTACCCCAGAAAATCGAACGTTCCCTCAGGCAAGCGGCAGATGTGCGTCTTCTGGTCATTGACGGTCAACTGCAAGCGGCGCATCATCTCGTGCATTGCTGCCAGCGCCTGCGTCGCAGTGCCTTGACAGCAGATTACGAGATCATCCGCGTAGTTGACGATCTTGGCTCGAAGGCGCTGCTCGTGTCCCATGAGCTTCCAACCCAAGACGAATCGACGCATGTAGAGATTACTCAACAAAGGTGAGATCGGAGCCCCTTGCGGACAGCCACGACCTTCGTCCTTATTGCGGGTCGTTCGTTGTCGGCATCCGCGGTCGTCGGTTTCTTCCACCGGAGCTTGGAGCCATCGTTTGATCAGCCGTAACACGTGCCGATCGCTGATGCGCCGCGCCACCGATTTCAAAAGCGCCGCATGCGGAATTCCGTCGAAGTACCCGGACAAATCGGCGTCAATAACCTCCCAATGTCGTGCCTTGAGTAGCCGGTAGACGTGGCCTACCGCGTCCAACGCGCCACGATCCCGCCGGTACGCATACTGTTCCGGCTGCAAGTCCGCCTCGAAGATAGGTTCGAGAACGAGCGTTGCCGCCGTCATGAGCACCCGAGTTTTCACCGTTGGAATGCCTAGCGGACGGCTCCGGCCGGGTTGACCGGGCTTGGGGATGTGCACCCGTCGCACGGCCTCCGGCCGATACCGGTAGGTTCGAAATTCCTCCGCCAGTTCCCGCAGCCATCGTTCTTGTCCATACGCCTCGATGTCCTCGAACGTTTGGCCATCCACTCCCGGCGCACCGCCATTGGCTCGGCTGATGCGGTAGGCGTGTTCCAGCACATCCGCTCGGTAAATCTTGTCGTAAAGGGCATAGAACTGATACTGGGGACATCCCTTCGCTTTCGCGTGTAACGCCTTCTGTAGCTTCTCAACCGTTGGTGGAGGTGTTAGGCTCACGCCAATCTCCTGGCTGTCGCCACTTCGGACGTTGTCCTTGAACTGAGGCCCCTTTGCTCCACCGGCATTACCCGGCTTCATAGCTCGTACGGGCCTCTCCGCCACCCTTGACGGCCCGGCCTGTCTCTCGCGAGCGTCCGGTTGAGAGTCACGCGCTCTCACCGCAAGGGCTTCCCGTGTTACGGTCGATTCCCAAATACAGACATGCCGACACCACTACCCCGGCAAGATCGCTGGGTGCGTTTGTCGCTTCTTCCCCAGACGACGGCGGCCTTCCCTGAAAAACTGCCAGGTCGGCTCTTGCATCTTCGGTATTTCGAGGCCTGCTCGGTGTTCACTTCGCGTTTCGGCCTGCCTGCTTGCTGAGTCACCTAGGTAACTCGCTTCATCAGAGGCTTCGACGGATTTGTTACCTCCTCCGCCGCTCCGATTGCTTCCGGCTGGAGCGACCCGTCGCCGGGTGAGATTCGACTCACAGGGAATCGCCGTCTTTGCACGGCGCACAGTTCTTTTACCGTACGGGATCAAAGCAGACACAAGGCCCCGCGCCATCCCAATGGTGATCCTCACCTCGTCACACGAAGAGCGCGACCTGACAAAGGCTGAACCGGTGGTGCTGAAACCAGAGGATTGGGCGGAGGTGTGAGGGTTAGCGGTGCGGCTTCGCGGGGGCTGCTTGATAGAGCGCCAGCATGAGTGACTTGCTCTTATCAAACACGTCTCGTGGACTCCAGTTGACGAGGAGCGCACTAAGATCCGGAGCGAATATTACGTTAGCCGGTGTGTAACCATCCTGACGCAGTGTAAGTCGCTCCTGCCCCGTGTGCGGGGCCCAAAGCTTGACGGTGCCATCGCTACAGGCAGTGGCGAGGGTTCGACCATCGGATGCAAATGCGAGTTGAAGAATCGGACCGGTGTGGCCCCGAAGAACCAATGAAACCGCTCCTATCTCAGGGTTCCAAATATCAACCGTTCCGTCATTGGAACCCAATGCGATCATCGTCCCATCGGGGGAGAGCGCGCACCGCGGTTCCTCTTGAATCCGGTGTTCGAAGCACACGGCGCCGTCCTGCGTTTCACGGAGCATCACCCTGTGGGTCTTGGATCCCATCTCAAAGGGGATCGTGACGAAACGGCGGCCGTCCGACGTAAAAGCGACTGCATCAGTCAAGCCGAGCTTGGCCTGGTCGGGTTGTTCAATCCAGGTGCCCACTTCCCACACTTTGTCTCCGGCTATCACAGATTTTCCATCGGGCGTGAAGGCAAGTTCCGAGCTGATTCTTGACGACGTCTTGAATGGCACCCGCGGTGTGTCGTTCCGCAGATCCCAAATCTTGACGATGCTAGAGCTCAACGTCGCGAGGAAGGCGCCGTCAGGACTCACCGTCATTCGGGTGACGCCCGGTGGCGCTCGTTCTATTCCTTTGACTTGGGGAAATGCACTGCTGTCTTCGGCGTCCGTCGGTTCGAAGGCTTTGATGCGCTTCACTTCTTTCCCATCGGCGGCATCAAAAAACATGATGTCCTGGCCCTGTGCGACGATGAACTTGCCGGTGCCCGGCAAGAAGCGGGGCCCAACCAGGGTCTGAAACAGGACATTCGTCTTGGGCCATGGAAACTCGATCAACTGAGGTTCGATTATGCGTGTCGTGTCCCACAGATTGACCGTGTGGTCCGCACCACCGGTGGCGAGAGTCTTTGCGTCTGGGGCAAAGTGCAGTTCGCTGACCGTGCTATTGTGACCGAGAAGAACAGCCAGTCGTCGGCCCGCGCGAATGTCCCACAAGCAAACCGACGCATCATCGCCCGCAATAGCCAGCACCGTGCCGTCGGGTGACAAACTCAGGCGTCCGCTCTGTCCCGGCACAGAGGTTCCGCCACGAAAAAGACCGGTTGGCGCCGGCAGGTCCTTACCGCTCTCTACGTCGCGCAGTTTGATAGTTTGATCCATCGCCCATGAGGCGACGGTTCGACCGTCCGGTGAGATGGCGGCGGCCGTTACAGATTTCGAATGCCCGGTGAAAACTCTGTTCGAACGGCCACTGGCGGTATCCCACACCAACAATACCCCTTCGGCTCGATAAGTCGCCTGCCAAGGGTCCTGCGCGAAGATCGTAGCCATTGGCATTCCGTGTCCACATGCGATGAGAGACGTCGCATCCAAACTGAGCGCCGCATCAATTGCGGAAGCCAAGGCCCATCCGGTAACCGCCAGGGACGTAGAGACGCCTCGGTTTTTCTTTATGTCCCATTTCCACACCTGAAGATCTCCCGTACCTATCGAGCGAAGAAAGCCCGTGAGGCCTGAGATGTCGGCCTCGCTCACGTGCTCCACCAGGATTAGCGACGTTCCATCCGAGGCAAAACCAAGCGCGACGATTTCATCGTTCCCTTCCTTCAGCCCCGAGATTCGTTCTCCCGAGCCCATGTCTCTCAGCTCCACCTGGTACGGGTTAGTAACTTGATTCGGGCGCGCCTGCTGACCGTCCGGTGGTTGTGGTTCCGATCGCCCGAGCGGCGATTTCTTCGCTCCGCGCCTGAGGCTGATCGCCAGTGTCTTGCCGTCCGGCGACACAGCCAAACTGCCCACACTGTCCGGAGCAACGGTAAAGGTTTGAAGTACACGGCCCGTCAACGTGTCCCAAATCTTCAGCTCCGATTCCGCAGCGGTTACCAACCGGGTTCCGTCGGGCGAATAAGCGAGTCTGGAGATCGGCTTCGTGTGTCCTCTCAAGCTCATTCGTTCCCGATGTGCCTGCCGCCAGAGATAGTGCCATTCAAACGTGCGATGGTCTACGTCGCCGGCCTTCGGCATCTGTCGTTCGAGTGCGGAGATGAGCCGTATGCCGTTTCCCGTCTCGAGCGCTTGTTGTGCCAAGTTGATGTCCGCGCCGTAAAAGTATCGGCGTGACTGAAGCTCCTGCCGATTCGCTTCGACCTTCGCCTGGGTTTCACGATCAAGGGCGGAACTCGTATCGGACAAGGCTGTCCGAAGCGATGCGTTATTGACCAACGACAACACGACGATTGCCAGTGCGGCCAGCACGCTGACGGCTAGTGCCGCGGCGATTCCTGGATAACGTCGACACCAGCGGAAGGTCCGTCCTATGGGTCCGATGCGCCGCGCTAGGATCGGTACGTGATTCTGCCAGCGACGCAAATCCTCGGCTAGCTCCGCCGCCGCGGCGTACCGTTTTCGCGGGTCCTTCTCCAGACACTTCAGACAAATCGTCTCCAAGTCTCGCGCAAGTCGAGGTTGCAACTGTCGAGGTCGTACCGGTTCATCGCTCACGACCTGCATGATGGTGTCAAGCGGTGTCGGGGCTTTGAACGGGGGCCGGCCCGTGAGGAGTTCGTACAAGATGGCGCCGATGGCGTAGATGTCCGCCGCCGGGCCCACTTCTTTTCCTTTGCCTCCGGCCTGCTCGGGCGCCATGTAGCTGGGCGTCCCCATCACGGCACCGGTTGCTGTTGGGCCGTCCGCGGAATCCAGCTTCTTGGCCAAGCCGAAGTCGGTGATCTTAGGGACAAGGGATTGGAGATTAGGGATTAGGGAATCGGGAGTTCCTAGACCCGGATCTCTAATCACTAAGCCCTCCAACAAAATGTTGGCCGGTTTCAAGTCGCGGTGGATGATGCCGGCTTGATGGGCGGCGTGGATGGCGCGAGCGAGCGTTTCAACCAACTCGGCGGCGTACATCGGCGGAACCGGCGTGCCGTTCAAATGAGTGGAGAGGCTGCCGCCGTTAATGAACTCCAGCGCACAGTAAGGCAATCCGCCGTGTTCTCCAACTTCGTAGATTTGCACAACGTTCGGGTGGCGCAACCGAGCGACGGCCTCGACCTCGGTGCGGAAACGTGCGAGATCCTGCGCGCTTGCGTGGCCACCGGCGAGCACCATCTTCAATGCGACCGGCCGATCCAGCTTGATGTGCCGAGCTCTGTAGACAACGCCCATGCCGCCCCTGCCGAGCACATCAAGAATCTCATAACCGGGGATTTGCGGCGGGCCTCCAGTTATTTCCGCGCTAGGGCCTGTTGGGAGCACCGTCGCGGTTTCCGCGGCTGAGTCGGGCAAGGCGGGTTTCGGCGCCAGCGTAGGCAGTTCGGCGATGTTTTCCCCCGCAGAACCATCACCGCCGCATACGGGACAGTGATCCGCTTCCGCACGCGCATGGCCGGGAACCCATCGATGGCCCTGCGGGCACGTCTGTAGCTTGGACATTCGACACCTACCGAGGAACACACGGGGTGGATGGAATGTGTCCATTATCACCAGCGGCAGGCTCCGTGCAAGTGCCGGGCTTCGCCGAGGCGCGACTTGACACGCACGCTCCCAGCCTTCACCCGCCGCTCCACCCCGGCGCTTCGACGGCCAAGGCAGCGTCCAGCGGACGCCGATTTCGAACATCCGAAATCCCGCCCCGTCTGTGAACTGCACAAGCGATCTTTGATGTCTCTAGAAAACGCCGGGAAAAACAGGCCGAACGATGCTTGACCCAGTAGTTGACAACTCCGACCAGTTCACAACTGGGTCAAAAGTTCGAATTGCGCAAGGGGAGGCGGTCGATGCAGTTCGAAATCGATTGCCGTCATTTTGCAGCTATTGAGCGCGCAGGCTTGTCACGACGGAACGAAAAAGAGAATTGGCGCGAAGAGCGGCGGAGGATTGCCATGACCCGAGTCACCCGCAAAAGCAAGGAGATAGGCTCATGACACACGGCCGAGTACCGCGGGCAGCACGGTTGTTGGCCCTGGCGCATCGCTTCGAACAATTGATAGCCGAGGGTGTGGTTGCCGACTATGGCGAACTGGCGCGTATGGGCCAAGTCAGTCGCGCCCGCATCAGCCAGATCATGAGCCTGCGCTATCTGGCGCCGGACATTCAGGAAGCGATTCTGTTTAGCCGAACTCGACACCGAGACCCGGTATCCGTGGCCACGCTCGTGGCCCTGGCCGGGCGCTGGGATTGGCAGGAACAACGACGTTGGTGGCAAATTCAAGGCCAACGAAACTCACAGGAGACCATGCCCTGATCCGCCACCCTTAGGAGAAATCATGTCCACGCTACGTCTCTTTGTGGGCCTAACTCCTCGATAGCTTCGAAGCCCATTCAACTCTGGAACAGCGTTCCCGTTTTCCAACCTGACTTCACCGGACGCGTACGCATTTCGAACATTCGAATGCCGACCCGGTAGTGAGCTGTTCAAACGATCTCTGATGTCTCTAGAAAACGCCGTGACGGCCTAACAATTGACAGACGCATTCCCTCGTCTATACTGTGTGGGAACTGATCACCGAGGACCGCAGATGAAATCTTCATGGCGCATTGTTGGATTTCGCAATGCCCAGCGCCTCGGTCATTTCGTTCTCACTCCAGTCGAACACGGCCAAGGCTTTTCCTGAGTACGCTCTTCCACGTAGCGGCGGGTCCCGCCTCTTGTTTCTTCCGTGCCGAAGCGATCGGTCACTAGCAAACAACGACAGAAACTGTTTCGCACGTATCCGTCTGGCGACCATCGCATAACGGCGAAAAGGCCGCGCCGCGATTTGCCGCCGTTTTGCACTCCCCGCGGTGGGTATTAACTTTTCGGAAGTTTCTTGCAGATGCGAAGAAGGTGCTCCATGGCGAATGCTTCATTCTCACGAACATCACGTCGAGCCTTATTGACGGCGTTACTGCCGCTGCTCGCCGCTGCCCCCGGCTGCAACGACCGAATCGGCAAATGCTATGCAGTTGAAGGGACGGTGTATATCGAGGGAAGGCCCTTGGTAGGCAAATCGGGCTTCGTAACATTTAAGCCCGACGTCTCCAAGGGAAACCAAGGTGAATTCGCAGCGGTGGGGCCGCTCAACCCGGACGGCACTTATACGCTGTCAACGCAAAGCAAGGACGGCGCGCCTGCGGGATGGTACCGCGTAACCGTCACCGCTGTCGACGAGAAGGATGGCGCCGTGCGCAGCGGGGAGCCAAACCAAAGCCGCGATCGTCAAGCGGCCAAGTGGTGCATCCTCGCTACGGCCAGGAGACGACGTCGGACTTATCGGTTGAAGTCGTCTCCGATCCGCCGGCAGGCGCTTACGACTTGAAACTCAAGAAATAACTCTCGCTTCTAGCGTTGTTGATTTCAATTTTGACAGTCCAATTTTAGGAGGCTTCAAGATGAAAACTTCTTCAGAAAAGCGTGGCTATCGGCCAGGGTTTACTCTAATCGAGTTGCTTGTGGTCATCGCGATCATCGGCATTCTGATTGCGCTCCTGCTTCCCGCGGTGCAGAAGGTCCGTGAAGCAGCCAATCGAACCCGGTGTTCGAACAACCTAAAGCAACTCGGCTTGGCCGTGCATGGCTACCATGACGGCTTCCAGTGTTTTCCCCCGAACTACCTCTACACGTTCGACGCCGATGGAAAGAACTGGGGTTGGATCCCACACATTCTGCCTTACATCGAGCAGGGGAACTTGTACAAGGAGCTCGACATTCGCAATAAGATGATTTCGGAAGCTCCGGAGTCGGCGCTTGCCACACCCATCAAGCTTCTGCTTTGCGGAAGCGATCCCGACATCGGCGACGGCACGAAGTTCATCGACTGGTCAAGCATCAGTTGGTATGCCAAGACGACGTATAGTCCCTCAAAGAACAAATCCTTCAAGCATGGAATCACCTCGTACAAAGGGTGTTGGGGAGCCAACTGGGGCGGCGATGCAGGCAATAGTTGGAACTGCGATCCTCGCTGGCTGAATCCGGGCGTCGGCGGACAATGGCCGGACTCATATCACGGTTGCAGCCAGGGGGACGGAATTCATCTGCCGATTGACCACATGAACAAGTGGAACATCGGCCGGTACATCCGCATGCAGGACGTCACGGATGGCGGGAGCAACACGTTCTACGCAGGTGAAGCAAAAGTCAGAGACATTCATGTACAGGACTGGTTCCATACAGACGACATCAGCTCCAGTTGCGCGATGGATATGAATGCGATGAAACCGGACGGGTCGAACTACGAATGGGATGCGAACCTGTGGCGTTTCGGGAGCCACCACGCGGGCGGCGTGAATTTTGTCTACGCGGACGGTTCTGTACATTTCGTTCATTCCTCTATTTCGCAGAAGACGTGGCGTGCCTTGAGCACTTACGCGGGAAATGAGGTTCTGGGGCAAGATAAGCCGTGATTGCGTAGATTTCGTGTCTTGGAAATGTCACCCAAAAGGGAAGGTACATCATGGGAATCAGATCGATTGTCTTAGTGACTGCGACGTTGTTTTTGTCCGCAAGTTCGTTGGCGGCCGACGACAAGTCGGTGGCGAAGGAACCGAAGAACTGCTGCTCGGGACCGGTGTTGAAAATCGGCGCTGTCGCCTACAGCCCGAGTTGCGTGACGATTTTTCGCGCCATGCGGCATTACTTCGCCAAGAACGAGATGCCGATGGAGTTCGTGCTGTACTCCACGTACGACGAACTTTGCGATGCTCTGGAAAAGAAGCACGTAGACCTTGCCTGGAATAGCCCGCAAGCGCACGCCAAATATCACCTGAAAGCGGGCGACAGCCAGACGCTGGTCATGCGCGACGCCGACGTGAATTATCGGGTCAAGCTAGTGGTGCCCAAGGACTCGGGTATCACATCGATCAAGGACTTGCACGGCAAAACGATCACCTTCGGCAGTTGCGACTCAGCCGACTCCACCGTGTTGCCGGCTTACTTTCTAAAGAAGGAAGGTGTCGATTTTGAACGCGTGAAGGTTCTAAGTCTGCACGAAGAGGTCGACGCGCTCGGGTGTCCTTGCAACAGTCAACAGCACGTCCTCGAGGCATTGCTAAAGGGGCGCGGGCAGGCTGGCGCGATCGGTCCGGAACTTTGGAGCGAGCTTCAGTCCAAGCAACCTGACCGTGCGGCGAAGTTGAAGGAGATATGGGTGTCGCCACCATTTAGCCATTGTGTGTTTACCGCTCGCAAGGATTTCTGCAGAGAGACCGGTGCGCGGTTTACCAAACTGATGACAGCGATGGATGGCAAAGACCCGCTCACGGCCGAGATTCTTAAGTTGGAATACTGTACGAAATGGGTTCCTGCAGGCAAAGAAGCGCAGGAAGGGTACACGGATTTGCTCGACGCCTTGCGAGCACCATCCAGCTTGCCGGTATCGTTAAGTAAATAACTCTCGATTCGACTATGCGCCTCCAGTCTCTGGAGGCGCATGGTCGCTGGAAACGCCAATGATCGCTGTCCTCCTCACTGCCGCCATCTGCTGCCTGCTGGACGGCGATCGGCTGCCTGTGATTAAGGACTTTGCCCTTCAGGACACGACGGGCAAAAAGCACACCTCCGCCGATTGGCGTCAAAAGAAAGCGGTAGTTCTGTTCTTTTTGGGGACCGAGTGTCCTGTGAGCAACTATTACTGCCCGGAATACTGCCGGCTCGGAAAGCGATACGGTAACGAATCGATCCAGTTCTATGGCATACACCCCGATCCTGACGTGACGGCCGAGGGTGCAACGAAGCACAAGGAAGAGTATCGCCTCCCGTTTCCAGTGCTTCTCGACCCCAACCATGCGGTAACTCGTCAAAGCGGGGTGCGCGTCATTCCCGAGGCGGTGCTGCTATCAAACGAAGGGCGCGTTCTATACCGCGGCCGGATCGATGACCGGTATGCACTCGACGGAAAAAAACGCGACGAGCCATCGACGCGCGATTTAGAAAAGGCGATTCAAGCAGTCATGGATGGCAAAGAACCGTCCGTGGCGGTGACCAAAGCGTTCGGTTGTCCGATACCGCCCCCTAAGAAATCAGGAGAGTGACCATGAACATGAGCAAGTCAATCGGCACAGTCGTGGTGATACTTAGCTTAACCACGTCGGCGCGTGCAGAGAACACACCTACATTCAATAAGGATGTAGCCCCGATCTTGTGGAGACAGTGTGCCGATTGTCACCACCCAGGGCACGTCGGCCCGTTCCCACTCTTGACGTACAAGGACGCTGCCAAGCGGGCGACTTTCATCCGCGACATCACCGCAAATCGCCGGATGCCGCCGTGGAAGGCTGAAGCCGGATTCGGCACGCATGCCGGGGCGCGTCACCTGAGTGACGCAGAGTTGAAGACCCTCGCGGATTGGGCTGACGGCGGGGCGCCGGAGGGAGACCTTAAGGACCTTCCGCGAACCCCGACTTTTCCAGAAGGGTGGCAACTTGGCGAACCCGATTTGGTATTGAAGATGCCCGAGCCATACACGGTCCCCGCCGACGGCCCGGATGTTTACCGCTGTTTCGTCATCCCAATTCCCATCGACGGCGATCGCACGGTATCCGCTGTTGAGTTTCGTCCTGGAAATCGCAGGGTGGTACACCACGCGGCATTCTATTTGGACGACAAAGGGCTAGCGCGCAGACGAGACCGTGAGGATGGCCAGCCGGGATACACAAGTATCGGTGCGCCAGGCTTTCCACCCAGCGGTTCGCTTGGCGGTTGGGGACTGGCCAATCTACCGAAGTATCTGCCGGAGGCGACCGGGATGCCGGTCAAGAAGGGCTCAGAATTGGTCATGCAAGTCCATTACCAGCCGATCGGCAAACCGGAAACCGACCAATCGACTATCGCCATTTACTTCACCAAAGAACCGGCGAAACGATTTGTTACCGGTATCTGGATCCGCAAAGATGCCCTCGAAATCGCACCGGGCGCCACACGCTACTACAGCCTGGCGCAAAGCCCGCCGTTACCTACCGACGTGACCGCCATTTCGGTGTCGCCCCACATGCACAACCTCGGTCGTGAAGTGAAGGTGACGGCCGTCTTGCCTGCCGGTGAAATCCTGCCTTTGGTGCGAATCACCGATTGGGATTTCGACTGGCAAGAGGTGTACTATTTTGAGAAGCCGTTGAAGCTTCCCAAAGGAACGGTCGTCAAGTTGGAAGCCTGGTTCGACAACACGCCTGACAATCCCAAGAATCCCAATAACCCGCCGAAGCTGGTACGCCTTGGGAACAATCTGTCGGACGAAATGAGCGCTTGCGATCTGCGGGTCATCGCCGATTCAACCGAGGACTTGCGACAGTTAAACGCCTTGAACGGAAGCCCTGCGTCAATGACCGGACCATCGACGGCCAACAAGCCGTAGCATTTGAACATAGAGGAGGCGCCTGTGACTCGCCAGTTCATCATTCTTGTGTTAACTTCAGGGTTATGCGGTGCGCCACTTGGCTGTTCTCAATCACCAGCGCCTCCGGCAGCGCCTATCAGTTTTTCCTTGCCGAGCGACCCAGCGCCCAGAATCGAACTATTCGACGCGGTCGTAACCCGGCTCGACACGCTGACGATTCGGTGCGAAGTGAAATACCGCTTTCTTGAGGGCGAACCTACGGCCACGCCCTGGTACTGCTGCATGACCGAGTTCAAGGGAAGCCCAGGCAGCTATCGCCGTCCGATGGAAAACAACACGATGGCGCGCGAAGGAACTATGTCGCATGAAATCCGGCTAGCCCGCCCGGGCGCCGAGGCGTTTGAGATTTATCTTGCTGATGCCAAAGAACAGCACGGGCCGTATCGAACGGTGTCCAACGTCCTGACCGGTGAGGTAAAGTAGTTGGCCGCGCAGTTTGTGGCTGGGCTTTCGCCGTACATTGCCCGTCGTAAGGAGGTCTAGGCTTGTGAGCGTTATCAGATCATCCGTGGCATTTCTGCTTGTGGTTTGCGCCCTTTTGGGGGATTCGACCACTGCCACTGTTTTCGGAGACGATGAATCGCCGTTGCCCAAAGGGGCCAAGGAAATTGCCGGCACGGCCGAAGTACTTCGTTCGGTTCCGAAGGCGTTTGCTACGCTCAAACACGTTGACGTGGCCCGCCGGCGAGTCACCCTCTTGATTGAAGGAGAGAGCCTGCCGAAGACGTGGGACCTGGTGGCCGATGCAGAGATCAAGCGCGCCGGATGGTGGGGCCGCCTGGATCAACTTCGCACGGGTGACCGTCACTGGGTTTGGTTCAAGCCGGGTAGAAAGGGCGATCCCTTGGCGGTGTTGATGATTGCGGACGAGTTAAGTGAGCAAGACATTCACGGTCCTGGCGTGAAGCTCACGAACGTTGACGACACCAGCGTTACAATCAAACCGCGCCATGGGCCGGAACGGAAACTACTTACCGAAGGGGCCGAAATCCGCTGCTTCCCAATCCAACCCCATGGTCGCCAGCTGTTCGCGCATGCGCCGGAGGTCCCAGACCAAGACGGTTCGCGGCCCGGTGACCACGGCCAACTGGGTCCCGTCGGGGCTGAAGGCGGCCGGGAACGCGTTGACTGGTTGGAGCGTTGACAGGCGGGCGAGCTCGCGCCCGTCGGCGGGGTCGGCCAGCAAGATCTGCTGCGGCGTAACCGGCAGGGCCATTATCTTACCATCGCCACTAAAAGCCGCTATCACATAGCAGAGTTCGGCTGGGACGTGCATCTCCAGCTCCCAGGTGCCGACCCGCCAGAAGTAGTAGCCCAAGCTCGTGTTATAACTACTCGTCGCAGCACCGACCAGCCAGCGACCGTCCGGGCTGAAATAGGCGGAGAAAACGGGCCAACCGGTGACATCTTCGGGGCGCAGGACGCGTTCCAGCCGGCGCTCAGGGACGTTCCAAACTTGAATCCCGCGTTCCTTCCAGCCGCCGGTGGCCAGCCACTGGCCGTCCGGGGTGACGTCAACACTCATCATGCGCCGGTGTTCGCTCTGCAGCACCGTCGGCTGGCTTGCCGCGGGCTGGGGTTGGGTAACATCGACAATCAACACGCGGGAATTGTTGTTGTCGAGGACCGCCAGCGCGCGATGGTCGGGCATCCACCGGGCGTCCACATGGCGCCCAGGCTGCGGAATGATGTTGTAAAGGAGTCCGGGGGGCCCGATCTGCACCAGCTCCGGCACGCCACCTGGGCCGTGTCGAATGGGCCAGCGGTACAGGCCCCACGTGCTATGTGTGATCAGGCTCTGGCCGTCGGGGTGGAACAGGGCGCGCCCGCCGGGACCGGCCCGTAGGTAAGCCCGTTCGCGTCCGCTAGCGACCTCCAATAGCCGGACGCCATCGTCCGCGACGGTTGCCAGCAACCCCCCATCCGGACTGAATTCGGCCGCCCAAACAGCGGCGGTTTCGGGCTTTTCGGTTCGATTGCCGATCATCCCCGGGTGCAGGGTGCGGTATTCATGGCCGTGCGCCGTGTCCCAAACGCCGAGCTTGGTGCCGCGGACGAAGGCCAGGCGGGCGTCGTCGGCCGAAAAACGACAAAGGACACCCGGCGCCGTAACGAGGGATTCAGCCGAGGCGGCGTCCCACAGGCGCGTGGTGCCGTCCCAGCTCGCCGTCGCCAGCATGTGGCCGGCACGGGCAAACCGGGCGCAGCTCACGGCGTTGGTGTGCCCAAGCAACACCGATGCCAACTCGCCCCGCCGCACGTGCCACACGTAGACGCGACCGCCGCCGGTGCTGGCCAGCAGCTGGCCGTCCGCACTCCACGCTAAGACCACGGTGCCAACCGGGCCACTCCACGACGCCAGTTCTTGGCCCGTCTCGAGGTCGACTATCTTGACGAGCGAAGCGGAGAAATGGTCCACGGCCGCCCGCTTGCCCTCGCGGTCCAGGCAGACGGTCACGGGGGTCCAGTCCAGGGGCAGCCGCCGGACCTCGCGGCGTTCCACCAAGTCCCAGATGCAAAGGCCATTGTCGGGCGGGCAAAACACCAGCCAATGACCGTTGGGATGGACCGCCGCTGGCAGGTACGCTTCCTGGCCGGCGCTGCAACGCTGGGCGAAGACCAGTTCTTTACGATCAAGGTGCCAGACGTGCAGAAGGGGTTTGTCCTGGCCTCGAACCCAATAACAGGCGAGTAGGTATTGACCATCGGCGCTGAAGTCGGTCGCCGCATGCCAGAAATTGACGCCGGGATGAGGAAGCGACAACAGGTCGTCGTCATCAGCCAGACCGCGTACCGATGTCCGGCCGGTGCCGTGCAAATCGACGAACGCGTAGCGCTCAAGCTGCGGGTCACATTGGACACCCACAACGTTGGCGACGGGCCGTTCCCAACGGACGCGCAGGTCGGTTAGAGCGAGCGCGGCGATGGCGTGGTTGCGGATCTCCGGGAGGCGATCCCTCCCCTGGGGATGTTCCCGGAGCTCGCGGGCCGCCTCGCCGAGCAGACGCAAACTCTCGAACCTTTGCCCGATCAGGCCGGTGTGTTGAACCGCTGCCCCCTGGGCGACGAGCGAGTTGCCCAACTCGAGCCGGGCGCGGTCGCGTTCCTCCACCGCCCAGATGGCCAGCAACGTGGCGGTGACCGCACCAGCCATTACGAGACACGCAATCGAGGCCGCGGTAATGACCGTACCCTTGTTGCGCCCTAGGAACTTTCGCAACCGATACGAGGTGCTCGGCGGCCCGGCCACGACTGGCTCGTCGGCCAAGTAGCGCTGCACGTCCGTGCCCAGGCCGTTGGCCGTCTGGTAGCGCCGGCCTCGGTCCTTCTCCAGGCATTTCATTACGATCCAGTCGAGTTCCCCCTTCACAAGCTTTCTCAGCCGGGCCGGCTCCAGCGCGCGCTTGGCCGCGATACTCGGCAGCTCGTCCGAGGATGATATCTTCGTACTCGGCTTCGGCGGCTCGACCTCCTTGATCATCCGTAACATCTCGCTGAAGCCAGCGCTGCGCAGCTGCTTCGCCGTGAAGGGGAGGCTGCCGGTCAGCAACTCGTACAGCAGCACACCCAGGGAGTAGATGTCGGCGCGCGTATCAATGTCGACGTTGTTCAGCTCAGCCTGTTCCGGGGCCATATACTCCAACGTCCCGACCATGACTCCGGCCTCGGTGAAGAGCGACCGCTCGGCCAGCGTTCGGCCGGTTGCCTTGGCGACGCCGAAGTCGATCACCTTCGGAACCGGCTGTGCGTCGTAAAGCGCGATGAGGACATTGGAAGGCTTCAGGTCGCGGTGAATAACGCCCTTTTGGTGGGCGTGCTGCACCGCCTGACACACGGGAATGAACAGTTCTAGGCGTTCGCGGGGGGTGAGGCGCTCCTGGTCGCAGTACGTTGTCACGGGCACTCCTTCGACCAGCTCCATGACGAAGTAAGGGCGGCCGGCGTCGGTCATGCCGGCGTCCAGCACCCTGGCGATGTGCGGGTGGTCCATCACCGCCAGGGCCTGTCGTTCCTGCTCAAAACGCGCAATCACCTGCGCGCTGTCCATGCCAGCCTTGATGACTTTGAGAGCCACGCGGCGCTTGATGGGATGTTCCTGCTCGGCGAGGTACACGGTCCCCATCCCGCCTTCGCCCAGTTGCACCAGCAAGTGGTAGGGTCCGATGTGCGAACCGACCGCATCGTTCGGAGTGCTGCTATGATTTCGCGGAAACGTCTCCGCCTCCGGATCGGGGGTCCCCGAAGATTTGATGTCGGGCGGTTCCAGGAAGTTGCCCACGTTGTCATGACGGCGCAGCAGCGCCTCGACCTGCCTTCGCAAAGACTCGTCCTCGCGGCACTCGGACCGCAGCCATGCGTCCCGCTCCGTTCGGTCGGACTTGTCCACAGCCTCAAGGAAGACTTGTTTAACCCGCTTGAATTCGCCTGGCATAGGGCATCCTCTACCGACAGTAGCGCCTTCGGCGGCTCAATTGTCTCATAACGGAGGAGAGCGAACGAGTATTATTCTGGCTCGCTGCCGGCCAACGTGTCAGAGCCTCATCGAGGGCGACGAGATCGTCTCCTGCGGCCGGCGGCCGTCGGCGGCTGAGCAAATACTGCCAAGCCATGCACGCTACGGGAAAAGTGATCCATAATCGCCGCCAACCACCAGCAAAACGGCCAGCGTTGCGACAACGCCAACGGCGGCCACGACGTCCAGAAACCTGCCGAAGTCGGCACCGTGGTGAGATCGACGTCCAGACATGATCGAGTCATCGGCCAAAGCGAAGACGAGGTTGACTTGGACATGGAACTCATTCTCACCCGTCGCAACGGGAACCTCGCCGACTTTGGGTCGCTGAAGTCGCCCGGTGTGAATTGCCGCACAAGTCGTCCGTCAGAATCAAACGAATTGGACGCGTCAAATGTAATGTAATGGGCATGCCTACTGATGGAAAACCGGCCGCGGAATTGACAGGATTTTGGGTGTCAATCTTTTGTCTGGCGTGCAGGTGTTAAGTTGGAGACCAGTCGAAAACGTAACCGATTCGGACAAGGGAGTTCTTCATGGCTAGACGCAATCTCCGCGATAACTGTCGACTCAACCTAGACGCGCTCGATCAGCGGGTTTTGCCGTCGACCTGTACCGTGACACACCTGGGCGACACCGGTCATGTCGCCGCGCTTGTAACCAAGGCCACTCCAAGATCCGTGATGCGGGTCGTGCAAACCCCGCCTGCTGTGGCGGGCGACCCCTTTGGTCAGCCGTTCGTTCGCATCAAGAATGCGTTGGTGGGTACCCTGATCAGCATGCCACGTAACCAGCTCTTTGGGACCGGCATTGGAAATGACGGCTCGCGTGGTTCGATTACGGATGGGGCGGACCCTGTCGGCTGACGGCAGAAGCGCGCGAAGGGAGAATGATGGTTAGGTCTTGCGGCCGTCCCTGTAGTTCCATTTCGGGGCGACAGAGTGCGATGCCAGTGGAGGATAGCCCGATAAACATCCCATTTAATCTCATTCTTTGATTCCCATCTCGTACAGCATGAATGCGTACATCAATGCGTCTTCTTTAAGACTGTCATACCTCCCCGAATGACCGTCATGGCCGCCGGCCATGTTTGTCGTGAAAACCAATGGATTCTTGTCGGTCTTCAGAGCACGAAGTTTGGCGACGTATTTGGCGGGTTCCCAGTACATCACCTGGCTGTCATTGAGCGATGTTCGGACAAGCATGGAAGGGTAGTCCTTCGCGCACAGATTCGTATACGGGCAGTACGACTTCATGTATTCGTATTCCTTCTGTACGTTTGGGTTGCCCCACTCCAGGTATTCTTGGGCGGTCAACGGCACTGTCGCATCCAGCATCGTGTTGATTACGTCAACGAACGGCACGTCGGCAACAGCGGCTTTGCAGACATCGGGCCGAATGTTGACCACGGCGCCGATCAGCAAGCCGCCGGCGCTGCTGCCTTGGATAACGAGTCGATCCCGCGCGCATACTTCTGTGCGACCAAATGATCGGCCACGGCGATGAAGTCCGTGAACGTGTTTCGCTTGTCGAGCATTTTGCCTTGGTCATGCCAGATTTCCCCCATCTCCCGGCCGCCACGAATATGGCCAATCGCATAGACCACACCCCGATCCAGCAGACTTAGCAGTTTCGAATCGAACGCCGGCGTTATCGATTCACCGTAAGCGCCATAGCCGGACAAATAGATTGGCGCCTTGCCGTCCTTGCCTAACCCCTTTTTGTAGACCAAGGAAACGGGAATCCGGGCACCGTCGCTCGCCGTTGCCGTGATTCGTTCTGAGGCATAACGCGCGGGATCGTGGCCACGCACTTCCGTCTGCTTCATCAGCTTCCGCTCGCGTCTATTCATGTCATAGTCGTAGACCGAGCCCGGCGTGACGAGCGATTCGTAGTCATACCGCAGCGTGGCGGTGCTGAACTCCGGATTGGCGCCGGTGAAAATGTTGTAGACGGCTTCGGGCACGTCGATGCGATGGAAATCGCCCGTGCGCAGGTCCATGATTCGCAGGAAAGGCAACCCGGCTTGGACTTCGCTCAGCACACAGTGGTCGGCAAACAAGTGGGCACGCTCCAGCAGTACATTTTCCCGATGCTTGACGAGTTCCTTCCAATTCTTCGGCGCCGGATCATCGACTGCAACCGTCACGAGGCGATAATTCTTCGCCTCTTTGTCGCTGCGAATGTAGAGCGATCCGTTGCGATGCTCGACTTCGTAGCGGTGCCCCTCCTCCCGAGGAAATAGCAACCGCGGTATCTCAGTTGGGTTGTCCGCGGCGATCATGCGGCATTCGCTTGTGGTTGCGCTGTCGGAATCTACCCAAACATATTTCCGATCGCGGGAGCGACGGATGCTCAGCGTGTAGAGCGGGTCCTTCTCCTCGTAAACCAATTCATCGACCGAGCCGCCAAGCGTGTGCCGGTGCAGCTGATACGGCCGTTTCGCTTCGTCTTCGGTGATGCAAAACATCGTGCGATTGTCACTCGCCCATTCGGCCGTGTCCACTTTCGCGATGCAGTCCGGCAACAGTTTGTCGGTACGAAGATCCTTAACGTGCAGCGTGTATTCGTGGAAACCCGACGTGTCGGTGCTGTAAGCAAGCAGATGGTGATCATCGCTGACGACGAACACCCCGAAGCTCAGGAACTTCTGCCCTTTCGCCAAATCGTTGACGTTAAGAATGACTTCCTCCTTGGCGTCGAGGCTACCTTTCTTGCGACAGTGGATGGGATACTGCTTGCCTTTTTCCGTGCGCGAGTAGTACCAGTAATCTCCGCGGCGGGCGGGCACAGTGTCATCGGTTTCTTTGATTCGGCCGAGCATTTCGCTGTAAAGCGTTTCTTGAAGAGATACTGTCGGTTTGAGAACCGCCTCTGCATAAGCATTTTCGGCGTTGAGGTACGCCAAGACTTCGGAGTTCGTCTTTTCACGGAACCAGAAATAGTCGTCGTGCCACGTTTCGCCGTGAATCGTGCTTGATTTCGGAATCTTCTTTGCGACGGGCGGTGTTGCCGCAGCCGGGTCTAGATGTTGAGCGTGTGCTCCACATGGCAACGCGATCAAGAAAGCCGAAATGGAAAACGTCAGCCGCTTCATCAATTGCATTGAGATCTCCTCAACGGGCACAATTTGAATTGTTTATTGTTACGGCTCAAATTGGCCGGCGGGCTGCCGAAATCCCACTTTCTTCGGAAGCGAACACGATGCGGCGACACAACCTTCGACTTGTCGATCAATTCCGAGCCAGGGTCATTCGCCTGCGGTGAAGCTGTGCCGTGGAGGTATCCCACGAAACGGCGTGTCCAGCTCGCAAAGTGTCAAGTCTCAGTCCTGAGAGCGGAACGGCGAGGGACACGTCAAAATCAGTCGGCGTGCGTTGGTTCCAAGCGATCCGGGTCGGTGTACCGTGCCGTCGACCGATTGACGTCGGAGATTCCAGAGGCGAAACAATTCCCGGTTGTGTCTGATTCTTCCGTAAGGACTGATCGTGATACGGGGTGGACCCGGTGACCGGCCTCTCATTCTTCACCGACCACGCACGCGGTGCATCTGGTCCCGGCGGCGGCACCGGCGCCAGAAAGCATGCCGAAAACTCCGAGGTGTCGCCTGTGGAGCTCGTGGCCGTTGACGTGATCCAATAGCCCGACGGCACATTCGCCGCAAACGTCGCCGAGAATGCCGCGAAACCACCGCCGTTGGTCGTAGATGACTGCATGCCGAGGTATGTTTGCCCTTCGCCGAAACCTGAGCCATCGCAAACAGGATTGGAAAAGAACTCGAGGGCGTAGGTCGTATTCGGCGCCGCCGTCAGGCTGCCGTTAATCGTGATGCTGCCGCCGCCGTTGACGACCGACGTGATGGTCGGAAACGGCTGCATATTATTGCCGTTGTTGATGAGCCGAATCCCCAGGCTGCCGTTGCCACGCATCACGTTGGCACGAATCTGATTGTTGACGGCGTTATCAACAATCACGCCTTCTGCGTTGTTGAACTCAATGCCATTGCCGTCAATGAGCGTGCCGCTGGCCGAATCGATGACGGCGACACCGACGCCGTTAGGCACCGGGAAATTGCCGGTTGGGTCCGTGCCGATGTAGTTCCAGCGGACGAAGTTGCCCGTGGTGCCGTTGCTCCGAATCGACACCCCAACACTGTTGTTCCCGGAGATGACATTGGTCTTTGAGAGACTCGTGCCGCCGATGATGTTATTCTTCGCCAGGCGGAAGATGCTGACGCCGACGGGATTGCTCAACGGCGAGTTGCCCGTCCAGTCCGTACCGATGTAATTGCCCTCGACGCGATTTCCATTCGTGCCATTGCCGCCGATGTTGATGCCGTTCCGCTTGTTGCCGGAGATGATGTTGCGGTCGGACACGCTGGTGCCGCCCACCACGTTATTGGTAGCCGCCCCGTCGATGAGGACGCCGATGGTGTTGCCGATCTTCGCGGTCCCGGTCACATCGGTGCCGATGCGATTGTGGATCACGGAGTTATTCGAGCTGCCCGAGCCGTTGATGTGCACACCGGCGCGGCCATTGCCGGAGATAACATTCGTCCCGGTGCTTGCCTGTCCGCCCACGGTGTTATTATTGGCTGCGGCATTGACAAATATGCCATCGCGCGCGTTCCCAAGCGCCATCGTGCCGGTGACGTCGGTGCCGATGAAATTCCCCTGCACCGCATTGTTTGTCGCCTGGCTGCTGCCGATAACGATGCCGTCAATGCTATTGCCGGAGATAAGATTCGCCGCCCCCGTGGTCGTGCCCCCGATGTTGTTGTTCGCTCCTGCATCAATCCAAACTCCGACGCTGTTCGGGACCGAGGCGGTACCGGCGGCGTCAGTGCCGATGCGGTTTCCAAGTACGGTGTTACCGGCGGTGCCGAAGATGTGCACGCCCACAGAATTGCCCGAAATGAGATTACTTGCACCTGCCGTCGTTCCGCCAATGGTATCTCCGCCTCCGCTGATCCGTACGCCCTCGGCGTTGCTGGACAGTGCCACCGTGCCGTTAACATCGGTGCCGATGTAGTTCCCCTGCACGAGAGCAGCGCCACCCTGACTGTGAAGATTGTACGTCGTGTTCCCGGAAATAATGTTGCGGGCGCCGCCTACTGTTCCGCCTATCACGGCGGCATTCCCGGAGACATCGACGCCCGTTCCATTCGGGATCGCTATCGTGCCTGACGCATTAGTGCCGATGCGATTCCCTCGAATGACGGTGCCGCCGCCAGAAGTTCGGACTCCGATAGTGTTTCCTGAGATAAGATTGCCGGCGCCGGCCGCTGTTCCGCCGATTGTCGCGGTCGAAATTGTGGTGATCAAAACTCCATCATTATTGGGGACGGCAAAATTGCCCGTCACGTCGGTACCGATGTAATTACCTTGAATCAGATCGTTTGACCCGAAACTATATGTTCCATAGTCATTTCCGGATATGAGGTTTCGCTCCGGGGCAGTGGTGCCGCCGATGGTGTTATTACTTGCGGTGCTCCATGTCATTACGCCAGCAACGTTAGGGATAGCCGCCGTCCCCGCCGCATTGGTACCGATGCGATTGCCGAGCACCGAATTGAGCGAACCCGCTATGAACACCCCATGCGATGCACTGCCGGATATGAGGTTGCCGCTTCCGAAGACGGTGCCGCCGACTTTGTTATTGGTCGCCTGTGAATCGATGTTAACACCGAATCCATTTGCGAGGGCGGTCGTTCCGGAAGCGTCCGTGCCAATGTAATTTCCTTCGATGGTGTTCCCATTGCTTGCCGACGTACCGAACCCTCCGAGTGCAATCCCATGGAGATTGGCAGAAATCAGGTTGCCCGCCCCCGGAAAGCCAATGGAGTTATTGTTCGAGTTGTCCAACGCCCACACGCCGTACGAATTACCCAGAGCCAAGGTGCCTGTCACATCCGTCCCAAGAAAGTTGCCCGTGATCTGGTTGTTATCTCCGAAGCGTAAGTAAATCCCTGCCTCGTTAAATCGGTTTATTGCCAATCCCTGCACATAACTGGAACCGGCCGTGATATCCAAGCCGGAAGTACCCGTGCCGGCACTAGTCCCGTTCAGCTCAATAATGGGCGTCCCCGTATAGCCGGGCTGTGTGGAGCCTGTCATATGTATCGGGTCTGTAACGGTCGGGAGTGGCGACAAAGGTGTGATCGTCTGCACACCGCTGCCGATGCTGAAGAAGACAAAGTCCAACCCCGAATTCGTATTCGCATCGAGGATCGCCTGGCGCAGCGAGCCGCCGCCGGCGTCGTTGGTATTGACGACCGTGTAGGTCGCCGGTAGTTCGCGACGTTCGAGTGCCTCAAGGTATAAGCGACGAGTATGGCGTGAGTGCGAGCGCGGCATCGGTGAAGTCCTTTCGATAAAACACAGCGGTATGCGACTATCGCCAAGGTTACAATCGGCGCGGCCGGCACGCAATCATAATTCCACAGCAATAAGCCGAGCCCCCATCGAGAGTTCAAGACGCTCAATATCTGCTGGAGCGCCGGCGAGATGATGCAATGCTGGGCCGATCCAGGCGATTCATGGAATGGTCACGGCCAACGCCTACCGCCATGTGCCGACGGGAACCCTAGCGCGGCTGGCGCAGCGCCTGGGCAAAGTGTTTGCTTCTGGGAGGCTGTTTCACAAGCGACTTTGATTAAGCCGCGCTTTCCAGAAGCGGCGCTGATCTTTCCAAGAAAGCAACCTCGCGAGCGCGAGGAGATCAGCGAGCGCGATCGAGTTGCGGCCCCGACGTGTTGGAGGTAAGAAGAGTATGGTCTCTTGGAGGTCGGGCGATAAGCTGAGCAAGCTCATAATTTGGCTCACACGAGCACGGCTGACATGACCCAAGCGCGCCAACTCGGCATAATCGGCAACCACGCCCGTGTCGATGAGACCTTGGAAGCGGTGCGCCCGGTGGAGGCATCAACAGTGACGCAGACAATATACCGCAGACTATTGAGACAAACGTTCTGAGAAGTACCATATCGGACAACCGAATCAAGATCTCAGGAAGTACCAGCTTACAAGCAGCGGCCAAGGGTGGCGGCATCCATTGCGTGACCGCGAACGCGGCATTCACGAATACAACCTTTTCGGGAAATCTGGTTCAGAACGACGTCGCGGCTACAGGCGGACCCGACTCAAATGTTGCAGGAGGTGCAGTGTGGTTTAAGGAGACCCCTGCTATCGCCACGTCGGAGGCTACTGAGGGCGTGGCGGGTTAACCAGGATGATTTCCGACGGCTTGATCCCGCGCCGCCTGTACAGCTTCGCCAGCGATAGATCTGCGCCGCGCCGGTGAGCTGGACGAGGGCGAGGTCGAAAGCCGTTTGCACGGACCGACCGTAACCCAGCGTCTCGTAGAAGGCAGCGGCGAACGCGATGGCGGCGTCATCGTCGATCTCGTCACTCATCCCCACGGCACAGTCAATCTGGCTCACGATGGCCTCCGCCTGAGGGGCCGAATCGCACGCGTTAAGAAGGACGACCCGGACGTTTTCCTTCAGCGCCCGGAAGATGTTGGCGAGCGCGTCCGGGGGCACGAGCCGGCCGGTCCCGTCGGCCCCGGTAAGCACGATCCCGCTCACGTCCCCGTGGCCGCTGAATTGGACGACGTGCGGCTTGTGGCGCATGAGCAGACCGGGGATGTCTTCGAGCCGGACCGCGCCGTGTTTGATGAGATCGACGTGGTCGCGATGCTCCGAGCTTCGGATTTTCTGGTCGATAGCCCGGAACTCCTCGTCGATGTTGAGCGGTGAATCGATTGGGTTCGCGGAGAGCAGCAACACTTTGATCATTTTTGTTGCCCTTTGGACTCCAGATGCGGGAGGGACGTCTCCGTCCGCGTCGATTGGCGGGCCATGACCTTCAAGCCACGACAGAATCGGCAAGAACGCCTGCTGTAGGTATGCCGTCCTTTGCCGGTACTTGTCGGTTTCAAACATCTCCTTGATGAAGTTCCAAAACTCCCTGATCGTACTACAGCTCAACACGAACGTGGGCAGTGCGCCCCGGATCGGGGGCATCGCCAGCAATTCAGCCCGGAGTTTGGCGTATGCCTGTTCATCCGGCGTCCCACCCGTAGCGGGCGAAACGAGCATCCCCTTCAGGTTCCCGACCTTGATCAAGACCTCGCGGGTGATGTCTTTCGCCATTCCGCCCGTCTCCGAGTCCCGTTGCCCCGCCTTAACTCGCCTTGCTTCGGTGCCCGGCGCCGACAGGAACACGTCGTGGGATGGCTCAACCGCAACCTGAGCATGCTGAGTGGTCGCCGCGACCGGCGACACACGGCCTTCCCAAACCGCAAGCTCCAGCCTCCCAATTAGACGCTCCAGCCAGAAAAGTCCTGTCTCGAGTGCTCTTTTCGTATGTGGAAAAGTGAAGCGAGGGGATGAGTGCTCTCCCGTTCCAGTGACAGCGGCGAAATCACGCCCGATGTCCCCTTCCTCATAGAGTGTAGTGAGCTCGGCGGCTGTCTCTTCACGCCATTTAGCGAATATCACGAGCCAGTCCTCGTATCCTCCGGTGCGTTCAGCGATATCAGCTTTGGCTGTAAGATCCTTGCCGGCTAGAATTCGGCGGTGATCGCCTTCTTAGCCTCTTCAGGCGGCTTCAATAGCTTCGCCATTTTCTTCCTCTGCCTGACCGCTACCGCTTCCCCTGCCGCCTCCCCGCCGACTTCCGACCCGGCCGGTAGAGCCGGTTCAAACTTTCTCCACGGTGCCGGGAGCGGAATGAGCGCCGGAAGCGTGGTCGCTTGACGCACTAGCGATGAGCTCCAAAACTTGAAACTCCGCATCCCCAAGCGGCCGTGCGAAAGTACAACCCAAAAGCCACTCCCCGTCGCATTGCTTAAGAACCTGTGCGACGTTTGTGAAGGTCGAATACGACGATGTTTATCCAGGCATTGATCTCGTTTACTACGGTCACGGCCGCGACCTAGAATACGACGTGCCCCAGCGCCTGGTTGGCCAATGACTGCCAGAATCACGCCGAGGCTCTATCGCTTGAACTCCCTCCAGCGTTTTTCTTGCTCTTCTGGCGAGAAGGTCCTCGACGTGCGTGGCAATCCACCAAATGTTCCCGAAAGGATCTTTCACGCCGCCGTACCGTTCCCCTGACGGCAAGTCCATGATCTCAAAAACCGAAACCCCGCCCGCAGCGAGTGCTTGTTGGTAGACGGTGTCACAATCGGGCACATACAGGTAGATCGAGGTTGGCATGGGCCCGAATTCGCCGCTTGACTCTCCCAACATCACCATCGAGTCGCCAATGCGCATCTCCGCATGCATGACCACGCCGTCCGGACGATCTTTGCGGTTCATGACCTCCGCGTTGAATGCCTCGGAGAGGAATTTGATCAGCCGGACACTTCCCGCAGTGAACAAATAGGGAGTGACGGTGTGGAACCCGTCGCGAATTGGTTTTACGGCCATGCGATTGCTCCGATGGTTAGTTTATGAATGACAAATCTCGCGTGACATGCGTTGCTCGAACATTTCTCCACCGGTTAGGAATTGTAGCCCATTTGCGTCGTAATCTTAACGCGGCGGAGAAGTGGTACCGCAAATCACACGCTTGAGGTTGGGATGAAAACGCAAGGTGAAATCGAAGCCGGTGTCTGCCAAGGGATTGCGCGCGGCTGTGCACACGGCGATGCTCGCGGCCAACCCGGACGTGGCTCGAAACGCGGCCGGCGACTCGCGCGGCGGCCCGGATTTCAGACCAGTGTCCGCGGGCTGGGCCGAGCCGAGGTGACATGCCAGCGGTGAAGATCACTCAATACTTTGCTGCGTAATAGTTGTCACCCGGCCGTAGCTGAAGCTGATGCCGATGTACTGACCCTTGGATTTCCATCTTCCGCCAGAAGATGCATGGGGAGGCATGTCCGCAGTGGAATAACTCGGCTCGGTGGGTGGCCCGAGGATAGCGTGTACTTCTCCTTTCGTCATCCATTCCTGAATTAGGTGGTACTTCGCGCCCAGCTGGAGATCGGGCTGAAGGAAGTCCGGCCACTGCTCTTCCGGCACTGCCATTGCAGTGGCGAAAGCTAATCCCGGCAACCAGAATAGGGCGCGCTTCATTGGATCCTCGCTCGAATGGATGTCTTCTCCAACAACATAGCACATCTGGCCGTCCACCGGATCGGTCCCGCATGAAACCGGGCTGTCAACAAATCAGGGCGAGTTTGTGCTGCATCGACCGGGTCTACGTTGTGGATAATGTTGCAAAATGCCCCCGAAGGGGCCCATGTCAAAAGGGCGTTGGCCTACCTTGTATATGATTCGGACTTCATCCAGATCCACTTCAATTTGTCGGATCAACAACCGCACAATGTGAATCTTGGTTGCCATGTCCGCGTGCGACAGGTTCTTTAAGACTAGCTTCGCGAAGTCGCGAAACTCGCCCAGTACCTCCTGATAATGCTGCTGGCGCTGTTCGTGCTCTTTGGCTTCCGCGTGCTGCTGTTTAAGACTCGCTTCGCGAATCCGTGCCTTTTTGAGTCGGGTTTCCGTGTCAGGTAAGACGTTTCCAGTGTAATCACCCAGGAATTGTGAGGCAAAGAGAAAAACGCATTGGCGGCGCTTCGAATACCAGGGCGTGACCTATCGCACCCTCAGCGCCGTCGCCAAAGCCGTCACGGGCTCACACTGCAGCGGCTATGGCTTCTTTCAATCTACTCTAAAGGCGCTTCCCGCATCACTCACCTTGAGCGCCCGGATCGCATCCGCGATCGCTGGGCCGCACGGATCGCGAATCTCAGAGACCTCAACCTGACCGACGCGCAGAAGGCTGCGATCGCGGACATCCGCAAGGATTTCCGGCCCAGGGTTCATGAAGCCGGCAATAAGCTACGCGGCGCAGTCAAGGAAGAGGTGGGAATGATCCTGGATGTGATAAAAGGATGACAAGTCGGGCGAGTTGTTCGAAAACGACTCGCCGCCAAATGTAACTAGACGAGCACGCAGCAGAGTCACGTAGCCCGGGCAGCCCCGCGCGGGACTGGCCGGGTACATTCATTTGCTTCCGTGTCCCGCTTTATCCAGAAACCGCCGTCGAATAGGCGTTCAGTAACGCAGGCCACGTGCGTGTGCAGCGCGATGAGAACATCTCAAACAGGAACAAGGAGCTAGTCCCACGGCCAACAGCCACTTCGCCGCTCTGGCTACAGCGAATCCAAATGAGGTCTCGTATCGGGATCGGAACCGGTCGCCCCAAGGAACCTTGGGGATTCCTGATTGTCAAGATTCCACGCCTCTGACGGTTGGCATAAAATACGACGGAGCAGGGACGGTATTCAACATTCACCTTCAGGGCAGGCGGCGCGGTGCGTGATGGCCTTCTTTCGCAGAATGTTGCGTCGGCTATTCGGAAGGACCGGGTCCCGCACCAGTCGGTGCCGTTCATGGACCCCGAAGAGACGAGACAGCAAGGATACCATGTAACTCCGGGCCACCTGCAGTGGTCGCCGCCGTCCCGCCACCCTGTCGATAAATCCGACTGGAAGCCCTGTCACGCCTGTGGCCGTCTAATCCCAGTCGTCCAAGACCGGGTGACGCGCATTATCGACGTTCAAGCAGCCGATCAGGGTACGAGCGACACTGGCCGCGCGGTTAAAAAGGAAGGAATCCACCCTACCCAGGCCGTGGAGCGCGCGGGGACTTGTAGATATGTTTGTCCCTTTTGCGGTCACTGCCATGTAGGCACTCCGGACGATTCCCAGGATACTCGAGCGCAAACCGCCTGTCACCAATGTGGCACGGATCTCGGCGCTTCCTTTCAGTGTCCTAAGTGCTCATTCCCACGAGGATGGATGATCGTCCAGTGTCCTTACTGCAGCAACCGGCAACCGGTGCATGCACCCCATTGGGTAGTGGGCTGTGATATGTTCACTCTGCAATGTGTAAGCTGTGAATCTACGTTCGACAGTTTCTGTATCTGTTAGACGATACGAAACCGGTAGTTGATCGGTTGGCAGACTTCGGCTAGCGGCGCGCTTCGGCCATCTACTTGTGTCTTGATGAACGCGAAGATCGCCTCGTGGCCGGCGGGCAGTTTGCCCCTGGTGAAGTATTCGCCGACATTCAGCGTGTGATCCAGGTTGTCGAAATAGGAAAACTGCATCTTCGATTTCCCGGCCTTCTTCGCTTCCTCTTCTAGTTTCCTGACGGCGGCGATGGGCGTGTTCGTGTCGAGTGCTCCGTGAAAGCAGCCGACGGGAATATCCAGCGTCGATAGGAATGCCCAGATCGGCTTGTGGGCGAAATGATCTTTAATCAATTTGCGCGTCATCGGCAGATGCGCAACACCAGACCGGACTTCCCGACGACACCGGGCGCATTCGATACGATACCCCCCGGTCACGTAGGCGTTGCCGCTAATGCCTACGGGCCGGCTGGACCCGTTACACTAACTTCCCGACTCGCCGGGTGCCTACAAGTGGCGGCTCCGCGGCGGCGACACCGAGGACGGGCGGGTGACTAAGACTGGGGAGGGCCGTCGATGGCTGACGCGTTTGTGACCAAGTTCGATGCAGATGGCCCCGCCGTGGTCTACTATGAGGTGCGGCATTAGGAAACGCTGCGGGATAATTACGGCCTTCGATGGAGGTGATTCATGGGCACTCAACGTTGTTTTCACCGGCCGCGGCTGGAAGTACTGGAGCAACGGCTGCCGCCGGGCGATGCCTTACTTGGGATGCTTGTCGTCTGGCCGGACGCGCCTTTCGAATGGCTGAAAGTCGACGGTACAATCACATCTGTAGTCGGCGGGAAAGGTGAGCCTATCCGGCCGGCGCGTATCTCAACATTTGAGATGGCGGCCACGGCGGTCCGTATTGATTGTAGTTCGAGCGAACTCCTATCACTCGGAACCGAGTTGCGAGCGACGACGTGTTTTTCCGGCCTGAATACCGCCGAGATCAACCTGACGCTACATAGGTCTGTTTCAATCGGCGGAAGCGGATTCGCAAACAATCCGGCGCCCGTTGCGTCGAGCTTCCTGACAGCGCCGGTACGAATTCCGGCGTTGGCGGCGCCTCGGTCCGTTGGCGCGATTGGTCAAGCAACCCGATTAATCAGGTCGTTAGAGGCCGTGAGTGAAACGCGAAATTCGGAATTACCAACGGATGCGCAAGAGTCGGGCGTCGTCGACGACTACGGCAACCTGCCGCTCACGTTCGAGGCCAATTACGGCCAATCCGATGTGCGCGTGGATTTCATCGCCCGGACCGGCGACGCGACGGTGTTTCTTACCCCGACCGCGGCGGTATTCAGCATGCGACAAGATTCTCATTGTCCCGGTCACGATTGGAATCGTGACCCACATGCGTTGACCGTGGGTCACGATTCCAATCGTGACGACTGCCTGCCCACAAAGTGCGGCGCCGCGCTTCACATGCAGATCGTCGGCGCAAACGCGGCGGCAACTCCGATTGCCCAGGAACGGCAACCCGGCATCGTCAACTACTTCATCGGCAACGACCCGTCGCAATGGCACGCCAACATCCCGACATTTGGCCGTGTTGAGTATCAAGATGTCTACCCCGGCATCGACCTGGCATACTACGGCAATGACGGGCACATGGAGTACGATTTCATCGTTTCGCCGGATGCCGATCCGAGTGCGATCACGCTTAACTTCGCCGGTGCCGACGGGGTGGAAATCAACCCGCAGGGCGATCTTGTCGTGCACACGGCTGCGGGGGATTTCGGCCAGCAAAAGCCGTTTACCTACCAACAAGTCAACGGCTTGCGACAAGAAGTCGCCAGCGAGTACGCTCTCGATGGTACGCAGGTTAGCTTCGCCGTCGGCGATTACGAGTCGACGCGGCCGCTGGTGATCGATCCGCTTGTCCTGGGCTACTCGACGTATCTGGGCGGGAACCTTACCGATGACTCTGGCTACGGAATCGCCGTCGGCGGCGGCAATGCCTTCCTCAACGGGTCGACCACAATGTCCGAGTTCCCGGCGACGCCAGGCGCTTTTGACACGACGTTCAACGGTGGCGCCTCCGACAGCTTCGTCGCAAAGTTGAACGCCAATGGCAGCGCCCTCGCGTACAGTACCTACCTGGGCGGGTCCGGTGACGACAGAGGTCAAGGGATTGCCGTGGATGCCGCCGGCAACGCTTACGTGACCGGGCGGACGTCTTCGACCGACTTTCCGACCACCCTGGGCGCCTTCGACCCCACATACAACGGCGGTGTTTCTGATCCCTTCGTAGTCAAGCTGAGTGCCGACGGCAGCACCCTCGCTTATGGCACCTACATCGGCGGGTCCAGTACCGACGATGGGGAAGCGATCACTGTAGATGGCGCTGGAAGCGCCTATGTGACCGGGTACACAGAGTCGAGCGACTTCCCGACCACGCCGGGCGCTTTTGACTCCACGGACAACGGTGCCCGTGACGCCTTCGTGGTCAAGCTGAGTGCCGACGGCAGCACGCTCGCGTACGGCGGGTATCTCGGTGGGGCCGATACCGAGGATGGCGAAGGGATCGCCGTGGATGCAGGCGGCAACGCCTACGTGACGGGGTACACCGGCTCGACCGACTTCCCGACTACGGCGGGCGCGTTCGACACCACGTACAACGATGCCTTCTCTGACCCCTACGTGGTCAAGGTTAGCGCCGACGGCGGCACGCTGACTTATGGCACCTATCTTGGTTCCGGCATCGGCTACGGAATTGCCGTGGACGGCTCCGGCAATGTCTACATAACCGGGCGGGCGAATTCGGCCGATTTCCCGATCACGCCGGGCGCGTTCGACACTAGTCACAACGGTGGCAATGACGCCTTCGCAGCCAAGCTGAATGCAGGCGGCAGCACGCTGGGCTATGCCACTTACCTTGGTGGGTCCAATGACGAAAGAGGCTTCAGCATCGCAGTGAACCTAGCAGGCAACGCCTACGTGACGGGGTTCACAGTTGCGACGGACTTCCCAACCACACCGGGGGCGTTCGATATTACATTCAACGGCTCCCGCGACGCTTTTGTGACGAAGCTGGGAGTCGACGGCAGTTCGCTCGTCTATGGCACCTACCTCGGTGGGACCGATAGCGACTATGGCAACGGAATCGCCGTGGATGGCGCCGGCAATGCCTACGTCACTGGGTATACCGCGTCGAGCAACTTCCCGACTACACCGGGCGCATATGACCCCACTTTTAACGCCCCCACTGACGCGTTTGTCACCAAGTTTTGCGAGCGAGCTTGCCGGGTTCCGATCCAATCGAAACTTGTAACCCCATGAAACCGACGGCGCGCGGCGTGTCGTGCAAACTGCGCACTGCGCGGCCGGCCGCCTGCGCCAACGTCTCGGCGTCGGCACCGCCCGACGCCGCTTCCGGATTCGTCACCTCGAGCCGCTCCGCCAGCTCCTTCTCGGCGTCCATCAGCGCGAGGCTGCTGAGGTCCTTCGCAAAGCGCCAGATCGCGTTCGCCGACAAGCTAGGCCTCGACGGCGTTGAAAAGCACGTGCCGCGCGATGGGAGCAGCATCGCCCGACCCAGACGCGCCAGTTCGGCGTGGTCGGAAACCACGCCCTTAGCGATCAATTGTTCGAAGCGATGCGCTAAGGCCAACAACCGTGCCGCGCGCGGCACCCGTCCGGCGGGCCGGCTTGCTTCATGGCGCTGCCACATGGAAGCTCCTCTTCGAACTACAAATATCCTCGATCGGTTCCGCCTTTGAGTCGCGGAAGTGGATAGTGACCTGACGGCGCGGACCATCGAAGTCGATTCGAGCGATGAGCGTTCCCAGGATCGGGACTGATCCGTGTTGCCGTGCCAGGTGATTCAAGACGACGCTTTCGATATGGGCCGCGGCCACGGTCGTGGATTTCCCCGAGGGATGCTTCCAAGTCTGACGACAGACGTAGTAGCGATAGCGCTTGTCATTTCGCGAGGTGTGCGTCGGCGTCATCAATCCACCACAGGCCCGGCAATATAGCAAACCTTGCAGTAAGGCGCCCGAAGGCGAACGCGCTGTCGACGCTCCTGAACGCGCCCGGCGCGCGAGGATGGCCTGCACCTTGTGCCAGGTGGCGGTATCGATGATGGCCGGATGCTCGCCGTCGTGGAGTTCCCGCTGGTAAGCGACCTTGCCGATGTAGATGGGGTTGGTGAGCAAGCGTTGGACGCTGACCGTGGTAAACGGTTCTCCGCCCCGTTCGATGCTGGCGCGAGTGGTCCATGCCTTGTGCCGCCAACCCCGGCGGTGTAACTCAGCCACGACCGGCCAAAGCGCTTGCTTTTTGAGGAAGATCGCGAAGATCTTCTCAATACGCATCGCTTCGACCGGGTTGACCACCAAGCGGCGCTGGAGCGGATCAAGATCGCCGACCAGTCCGCGTACGGGTTCTCGTGCATTGGCAACGCCCGCAACGTCCCGGCCTTAATCTTGGCGGCCAGTTTTTGCGAGAGTCGGAAGATCATCGTGGTCCGAATGCGTGCGGGGCGGCGCTGATTCCCGACCGAGATGCGCACCGCAGAGATCGGCCGCCTCACAGGTTGACGCTCACACACCATGCGCCCGAACAAATCGCTTCGACGTGATCGCGTGGAATTGGGGCCGCGGCGTCGTTCGATGGCTTCGGGCCAAGGGTCATGGGCTGCCAATCCTCTACCGAACGCAGAGCGAGTCGACACCGAAGATCAGAAGCAATTCGGCCGAAAAATCAACGGATTTCCTCCAAACTGTATACCCCCGCCAACGCCTCGCCTTGAAAGTGGAGTCCGATGCGAGGGTCGCGGACCTCATCTCTCGACCTGTCAACAAACGGGGCGAGTTTTTACTGCATCGACCGCCTCCGCGACTGATCACGGTCAGCGCAAATCTCTCTCTGCCTCTCTTCGATGATCGTGTTCGACGACGCTTTCTGTCTATTGGCAGGTCAAACGGAGTTTTGCAAAGTCGCGTTGCGAACAGCGAATGTAGACGTAACGTCTTCGTGATATATGACTTAGACTGCGCCACCGGTTGATTTGTCGTGTCGTTAAGTGTCAGTTTTTTCGTCCAAACCTGCCATTTCGTTCCGTAAATGCTTTGGCTTCACGTGTTTGTGATCTGGCAGTACCTGCCAATGCAAGAGCGTCCCAGGATTTCTGCACCCTTATAATAGGTGGTGGGTGGACAGCGATGCCTCCTTTGTGTTTCGGGACCGGCAACAGGAACTGGGGTCGTGACTCTCGCGTCGGCAATTGTCGGCAATTAATGAGTTGCTTGGGTTCATTGATAATCACCTTGCAATTCCTCACCGCCAGCGACCGCCCTTCGACGTATCCCGATTTGAAGTTTTGGATCGGGCCGTCTTCCTCGAAGCCGTCCGCCTTGGCCGGCGCGACCACTTTCCGCAACGGGGATTCGGTAGAAACACCAGCGGGCATACAAACATGCCTTCTGGCCCTGGCACGGCGCATGATCCACCCGGCTATTTCTACCCAATGCCATCTCTCATACCGCGTTGGCGAAGCGAGATGCTTAGCCTACTTGGTCTTGCCGAGATGGAAACTGCGACAACAAAATCGCCCGCGGAGAGCGACCAGACCAAACCGACCCATTCGGCGGATTTCACGTCAGTAGACTGGTTCGGCAGCAAACACCAATTCACCAAAGGCCTGCAAGCTGAATCCGTGCGTGTGTTGTGGGAGGCTTGGGCCAACGGCACGCCAAGCCTGTCCGAAAAAACCATCGCGGAAAAGATCGAGTCATCGAATGACCGATTTCGCCTTGGACACATCTTCAAGCCGTACAACAAGACGACGCGCAAGCGAGACCCGCATCCTGCATGGGGCAGCATGATACGGTGCGCAGGCAAGGGCTTGTTCATGCTTGCGGCGCCGTAGTTCGGAATCACCACAGAAACACATCTTACAACACACTTCCCGCCCAAACTGTCCGCGACAATGCAGGCGTGGACAACAAAGGTTTCAGCCTTCGTGACCTAGTCAATTGCTTCAAGCGGCTCAGCCTGCCAATCACCCGGCAGATCAAGACCGAGCCGCTCGACGTGCGCGCCCAGTTTCCAGCGGCTGTCTGCCACGCTAGCGAGATTTCACCCCGAACCTGAGGAGGTATCCATCGTGCATATCGAAGAACGCGACATAACCACGCTCCGGCTGTATGCGACCAATCCGCGGAAGAATGACCATGCCGTCGATGCGGTCGCCGCGTCCATTAAGGAGTTCGGCTTCCGGCAGCCCATCGTGGTGGACGAAGAGGGGGTCATCGTCGTGGGCAGCACGCGCGACAAGGCCGCGCAGAAGCTCGGCCTTCGCACCGTACCGGTGCACGTGGCCCGCGGGTTGTCCCCCGCACAACTGAAAGCCTATCGCATAGCCGACAACAAGACGGCGGAACTAGCCGACTGGGACCAGGAGCTCCTGATTCAAGAACTCACCGACCTGGAAAAACTGGACTTCAATCTCGACACGGTGGGGTTTTCTGCCGAGGAGTTGCAGGAATTGTTCCACACCGAAGTGGAACCCGGCCTCACCGACCCGGACTCGGTGCCCCAGCCGCCCGACCAGGCGGTCACACAGGTCGGCGATCTATGGATTATGGGTGAGCACCGACTGCTCTGCGGAGACGCCGTGAATCCGGAGGACGTCGATCGCTTGTTAGCGGTCGCGGACGTCCATTTAATTAACACCGATCCGCCTTACGACGTGCGTCTGGAGCCGCGGAGCAACTATGCCATTGCTGCCGGGCTCAGTTCGTTCACAGCAGCCGCCAAGCGCTCGCGCCCGGAAGGCGGAAAACGTGGCCCGACGCAGCGCGATCGAAAGCACCACCAGAAGTTCGACCTGGCGCGGGAAAAAGCTCAGCCTACTAGCCCGAAGCTGCGGGCTAAGGACCGGCCGTTGGCAAATGATTATGTCTCGGACAAGACGTTCGATAAGCTGCTGCGCGCCTGGTTCGGCAACATGGCGCGGGTATTGTTACCCGGCCACTCGTTTTATCTATGGGGTGGTTACTCGAACTGCGGCAACTATCCGCCAGTGTTGAAAGCCAACGGCCTGTACTTCAGCCAAGCGCTGATTTGGGACAAGCAGCACCCCGTGCTGACTCGCAAGGACTTTATGGGAGCGCATGAGTGGTGCTTTTATGGCTGGCGTGAGGGTGCGGGACATCGGTTCTTTGGTCCGAAGAACGTTCCCGACCTATGGTCGATCAAGAAGATCAACCCTCAGGCCATGATCCATCTGACGGAAAAGCCGGTGGAGTTGGCGCGGCGGGCCTTGCAGTTCTCTTCACGGCCCAAGGAGAACGTGCTTGATTTGTTCGCCGGTTCCGGCTCGACCTTGATCGCTGCCGAGCAATCCGGTCGCCGCGCCTTACTGATGGAGGTCGATGCCCTGTATTGCGACATCATCGTGCGGCGTTGGGAAGGGTTTACCGGGCAGAAGGCGAGCCGTCAGGAACTAGCCCGGTCGGCGCGGCGGCCGCCGTGCCAACAAGACTCCCACACGGTGAATTGATGTGTCGCGGCGCAAGAGTCGGATGGCCGACGAGGCGCTCATTCGAGCCCTCGTTTGTGGCGCGACGGTGGAGAATGCGGCCCGCAAGGCGGGGATGGGTGAGCGCACGGCTCGTCGGCGCTGCGCGATCCGGAGTTTCGGGCGCGGGTGAAGGCGGCCCGCGTCGAATTCGTCGAACGCACGACGGGTTTGCTAACAGGCGGTGGGCCCTTATCGGTCAAGACCTTGATCGACCTGCAGCAAGATGCTTCCACTCCGGCGTCCGTGCGCCGCGGGGCGGCGCGGGCCTATTGGAGATTGCGGCCCGCTATCGCGAGCACGCGGACCTCGAAGCGCGCGTGGCCGCATTGGAAAATCGCCTGAGCCATCGATCGGCGTGAACCGGAGGCAAAGAATCGCATGAGTCGAAACCTTCGCGCGCGGGTGGAACGCTTGGAACGGCAGCACGGCGCCACGGGCAAGCTGCCACCGTTGTTTTGGCAAGCGCTGTGCGGCGCCGTTCCGTTGGACCAACTTGATCCAGAGACGCGCCGGCTTGTTGAGCCGTTGTTCAGCGGCGGACGCCAGGCGCCCGACGTCGTCGAAGAGAAGATCGAACAGGCGTTGCCGAGTCGCTTGCCGGGAATCGACTTCGGCCGGAACGATTCAAAACAGTAATGCGCCGCTACCCATGCCGTTGGGACGCACACAAGCTGAGTCCGTCAAGCAGCCACAAATCTGAGACTTTCGTCCCAAAGGCGCTTGAGGTGTGGCGCCCGGCGAGGTAACAGTGCTCGTGTGTCGGGCGCGGCGACTTTCGCCGCGCCGATGTTACCTCGATTGAAAGGACCCCACCTCATGGCCACGAAGAAGTCCAAGACCACCGGTAAGTCGAAACGCCTCCCGCCAAAGAAGCCTCTGCCCAGGCGCCGCGGACCAGCCGCTGAGACGGCGGTCAATGGATTGGCGACGCCAGTTGGTCCCGATTCATCCAAAGCGCACTCTCCACGTCCCAGCGCCCTCAACGCCGCGGCCGCGGTGCTGGCGGAGGCGACAGAGCCGATGACCTGCCAGGAGATGATTGCCCTCATGGCCCAGAAAGGACTCTGGAACTCGCCGGCGGGTAAGACTCCCGCTGCGACTCTCTATTCATCGATCCTCAAAGAGGTCCGCACCAAGGGCGCGCAAGCCCGCTTTCGCAAAGTGTCCCGCGGCAAGTTCGTTCACACCTAATCCCTTAGTCAGCTATTTACTCGGAGGAACTTCCATGTCCACCACGCCGATACCGCGCAGGCCGCCGACACCGCCTGACGCGTTTCCAGCGACCTCACGGGGCCGGGCCAGTTGGTCCGGCCTCTTGCGTTTAAGCCTGGTCACCATCCCGGTCAAAGCGTATCCGGCGATCCAGACCAGCACGGAGACGCACTGCCATCAAGTGCATGCCGAGTGCGGCCAACGCATCCGCTACCTCAAGAACTGCCCCGTGCACGGTCCCGTCGACGCCGCCACGATCACAAGCGGGTACTTCTACACTGACCGCGACTACGTGGTCATCGACGACGATAAGCTCGACCAATTGCGTGCGCCCGCCGAGCGTGCCTTGTGTCTCGAACGGTTCTTGAGCGCCGAGGACTTTGATCCGGCGCTCTTTGCCGGCCGCAGCTTGTACCTGCTGCCCGACGGGCTGGTGGCCCACTACCCCTACGCGGTTTTATTTGCGGCTCTGCGAGATCGCCGCAAGTGGGCCGTGGGCCGGGTGGTACTGTCGGGCCAGCGCCGGCTGGCCTTGGTCCGGCCTAGCGCAACGGTGTTGAGCCTACATGTTTTGCACTACCCGGCGCAAATGCGGCCGGCCGCCGTCATGGAAACACCCGCGATTTCCGCGGCTGAGGAGGACCTGGCTGGAAAACTGATCGACTCCCACACCCAGCCGGTGAACTGGTCGGAGTACCGCGACGACCGCACCGAGCAGTTGGCGATGTTGGTGCAGGCGGCTATCGACAAACGGCCGCCGACAGCGGCGCCCGCCGAAGTTCTACCGATGCTGCCACTTCTCGAGGCGCTTCAGAAGAGCGTGGCAGCGGGTTCCCTTCCGCTGGCCCGGAGGCGGGCATGATCACATCTCTTCTGCCCATGTTGGCGGTGGCCAGCGAGCCGTTCGACTCGGAGGAATATCTCTTCGAAGTCAAATGGGACGGTATTCGCGCCTTGGCAGCCTCGGGTTCCACGTGGGCGCTTTGGGGCCGCGACGGCGTCAGTTACCGCGACCGTTACCCCGAGTTGGCGGTCTTGGCTCGTGTGCCGGCGGATACGGTCCTGGACGGCGAACTCGTCCGTTGGGGTCCATCGGGAATCCCAACCTTGGGTGCTATCTTGCGCCGCCACCAACTGGTTCACCCCGAGCGCGTTACCCGAGCCAGCCGCAACTTCCCGGTGGCCTACATGGTCTTTGATCTCTTACGCCTGCGCGGCCGGTCGCTTCTGGCAGAACCGTTACGCACGCGGCGCGCTGCCTTAGAGCAGTTGCTGCACGAACTCAACGAACCGAGCCTCGTGTTCTCGCTAGGAATCATCGGCGCCGGCCGAAAGTTCTTCGCGACTTTGGTGGCCCAGGGTCACGAAGGCATGATGGCCAAACACCTGACCAGCCGCTACCGGCCCGGCAAGCGCGCGGCCGCCTGGCGCAAGATCAAACCCACCCAGCGCGTACGGTTGCAAGGGGGATAAACATATGGAATCGAATCGCCACGTAGATCTGACAGCACTCACGCGCATGCGCGTCACCGAATTGCGGGCCCAGTACGCCTGCATCTTCGGCGAGGCAACGGCTTCTCACAATCGTCTCTGGCTCCTACGCAAGATGGCCTGGCGAATGCAGGCCCTGGCCCAAGGCGGCCTCTCCGAACGCGCCCGCCAACGCGCCCTCGAACTGGCCAACGACGCCGATATCCGCCTCGGTCCGCCACGGCGGCCGTCACCGATCCCCGCCGGCCGACCGCAACCCCCCGATGGACGGCTTCTCCCGGGCGCGGTCATCCAACGCCTCTACAGAGGCGCGCGGCTCGAAGTGAAAGTCCTGGCCGAGGGCTTCGAATACGAAGGCACGGTTTATCGTTCCCTTAGTGCCGTCGCCAAAGCCATCACCGGTACGCATTGCAGCGGTTATGGCTTCTTCCATCTGCGCCAGCGGGAGGCATCCTGATGGGGGAAGCTCCAGGTACCATTGCGTTCCCAGATCCGCTGCGCCGTCTATACTCGCAAGTCGACCAGTGAGGGCCTCGACCGGGAGTTTAACTCCCTGGATGCCCAACGCGAAGCGGGACAAGCCTTCATCGCCAGCCAAGTAAGGGAAGGCTGGGTTTGCTTGCCCAGCCGTTACGACGATGGCGGGTATAGCGGCGCCACGATCGATCGCCCAGCGCTTCAGCGCCTCATGGCTGATATCGGAGCCGGCAAGATCGATTGCGTCGTCACCTACAAAGTCGACCGGCTTAGCCGCTCGCTTCTGGACTTCGCCAAGTTGATGGAGACCTTTGACAAGCACCAGGTCTCCTTCGTGTCCGTGACTCAGCAGTTCAACACCGCCCAGTCGATGGGCCGGCTGGTGCTGAACGTACTTCTGTCCTTTGCCCAGTTCGAACGCGAGCTCATCTCCGAGCGCACCCGCGACAAGATGGCCGCCACCCGCCGTAAGGGGAAGTGGTCGGGCGGCCGGCCGCTCTTAGGCTACGACCTCGATCCTTTGCGCCGGCGTTTGGTCATTAATCTCCAGGAAGCGGCGCGGGTGCAGGAGATCTTTACGCTCTTCCTCAAGAAACAGGCGCTGTGGCCGGTGGTCGCGGAGTTGCATCGCCGGGGCTGGAAGCACAAACGCTGGACCACGCGCGCTGGCATCGAGCGCGGCGGCGAGCCGTTTACCACGGTCAGCATCCAACGGCTTCTGACCAACCCTTGCTACCTCGGCCAAGTCTCCTACCACGGAGAGCTCTACGCCGGCGAACATCCGGCCATCGTGGACACCGAGCTCTGGCGACAAGCGCAAAGCCTCCTGCAGCGCCGAACGCGGAGTAACGGCGCCTCCCCAGGGACCCCTTCGGTTGCGTTACTCCAGGGCTTACTGCATTGTGGCGAATGCGGCGCGGCCATGACACCGACCCACACGTCCCGACGTGGCAAGCGCTATCGCTATTACGCCTGTCGGCATACCTGGAAGCACCGCTCCGGCAAGTCGAACACCATCGCGGCGTCGCAGATCGAACGGCTCGTGTGGGATCGACTCGGGATCCATAAAGCCGGGGGAGACACCGACAACGGCGGCACGCACCGCCCGTCCGAGCCGGCAACCCGCGTAGGGCTGCTCGTCGAGCGCGTCGACTTCCACCCCGTCCAGCGCCAGGTCACGATCGCCTTAAAGAACGACGGCCGCTCAGCCGTGGCCGTGCGCGTGAACGAGGAGCCGTATCCATGAGGCACCCGACTCTCGTGTACGGTCCGGAACGGCCCCCGGACGCGATCCAGGGCCGAATACCGCGGGTAGCGCGCTTGCTGGCCTTGGCCATTCGCTTCGACCACCTCATCGCCGATGGTATCGTGCGGGACTACGCGGACCTGGCTCGCCTGGGCCACGTCAGCCGGGCTCGCGTGAGCCAGATCATGCGTCTGCTCAATCTGGCACCCGACCTCCAGCAAACGATCCTGTTCTGGCCTCCAACCCACCGCGGACGCGACCCCGTCACGCTCGTCCAACTCTTACCCATTGCCGCCCTGTTGAATTGGAACGACCAACGGCGCCAATGGCACAGCCGATTCCCAGACACCAAACCTAGTCCCATGAAAGGAGATGATGTCATGACGCAGTTTCGAGGATTCATCGATGCCGATGGCAACCCCGTTGCCACCATTCTGTTACCGGACGGAGAGCATCAAATCTACGGCCCCGTGGCGCAACGCGTTCCGGTAACCCTGGAAGAGTTACGCCAACAGCTTGGACGTGCTGACGAAGGAGATCCGGTTCGGATTGATGCCGAAGTGCCTTCCGCATTGCAAAGTCGGACACGTCGGGGACTCCCAAGACGGGGAAGCCTCGTCAGAGCCGGCTTCGCAAGCGCTCCGTCCGAAGTCGGCGAAAGAAAAGCCGATGACCTTCGCGACCATTGATAGGGTGGTACTCAGATCGTGCTCGCAGCGCAAAGTGCGGTCACAAATCGGAATATTCGATTCGCAAAATGATCTAACCCGACACGCTCCGACCCCGGCGCCTCGACGGCGAAGTCAGCGCCCAGCGGACGCCGATTTCGAACATTCGAAATTCCGCCCCGGCTGTGAACTGCACAAGCGATCTCTCATGTCTCAAGAAAACGCCGTGAAAAACAGGTCGAACGATGCTTGACCCAGTAGTTGACAACTCCGACCAGTTCACAACTGGGTCAAAAGTTCGAATTGCGCAAGGGGAGCCGAACGATGAATCGAAAACTCGATGGCCGCAGCGGGCGGTGCGGGTGAGAATAACGACGCAGGCGGGTAATCTCGCTCATCCATCAGGATTTGATGTCCACAGTCGAGTGTCACGAGCATCCATTTCTTTCGGACAATTCCATGGCTGACGACCCCGCGCAACGGGCCACCAGGACCCTTGGGCCGTTTGCATTTGCTACAGAAAGGCGCTACAATGCTCTCCGCCTGCTGTTCATCGCTTGAGAGATCCTCGTGCGGCGCATCGCTTTCACGCTGATCGAGCTGCTCGTCGTCATTGCCATCATCGGCATCCTGATCGCGCTCCTCTTGCCGGCCGTTCAGCGAGTCCGCGAAGCGGCGAACCGGGCGCGCTGCTCCAACAATCTGAAACAGATCGGAGTAGCACTACACTCCTACCACGGCGTCTACGGCACGCTGCCAATCAGCACCAGTCCGTGGTCCGAACCGAAGAAGCCCGCAGCGCCCTACACAGGCCGCGGTTGGATTCTTCGGGTGCTGCCCCATCTGGAACAGGAGCCGCTCTACCGACAGTTCGAGTCGAGCGTGACGGGGAATTTCTTCAGCGGCGCCGGGCTCGCCAATCCGGCGTGTCACCCCGGGATGAAGGTACAGTTACCTGTGCTTCAGTGTCCCTCGGACCCTTCCGTACGTCTGTTGTCCGCGACTCAGTTTCAATGGATCAATATTGGCGTGGCCCTGACGAGTTACAAAGGGGTCCTAGGGGACACGAAGGTCGGCGGCAACGCAAGTATTCACCCTGGTACGATGCCCGATTGCCACAGCACGAGCGGATGCAACGGCTTCTTTTACCGCAACACTTATCAGGAACCCGTGCGCTTCGGCCAGGTTACCGATGGGCAGAGCAACACGTTCATAGTCGGCGAGGATGTGCCGGAACACAACAACCATTCCGCGGCGTACTACGCCAACGGCGATTGGGCTTCGTGCCATGCACCCTTAAACTATTTCCCCAACCCGCCAACACCCGATTCCTGGTGGAACGTCATGTCATTCCGGAGCCGACATTCCGGCGGCGCACATTTCGCGATCGCCGACGGCGCCGTTCGGTTCGTCGCCGCCACCATTACGCACAGCACCTACCGCGCACTAAGCACGAAAGGCGCCGGGGAGTTGGCGGAGATCCCGTAACGAAATGGAATTCGGGCACGTGACCAAGCTCACGTCCACCGCCCCGCTAAGGATGAATGGGTGCGGAAAATCGGGCTAGTGACGCGACGACATAGCCGAAATATTCTTGCACGAGCCGGAGATCAGGTGGATTCTAATTCTTTCGGATGGTATTGGATCACGGCGTCAGTTGTTCTGGTCATCGACCTGGGTGCTTCCGCGCACGTCGTGCTTCACAAACGCGATCACCGTTCGGCCATCGGCTGGGTTGGTGTGATCTGGCTCGTGCCTGTGGTCGGCGCTCTCCTCTACTTTTTGGCGGGCATCAATCGGATCCAGCGGCGAGCCAACCGATTGCGGCGACGGCATCCAGTGAAGCGAGCAAAGTCGCTCTGCAAAGATGCAGTCGCCGTGTTCTCCCAGGCTTTTGTCCCGGATGTGTCTCAGTTGGCTCCTTTGGCAAGGCTGGTCAGCAGTGTGACTGGGAAACCGCTCTTGGCCGGGAACCAGGTCCAGCCACTCCGTAACGGTGAGCAAGCCTACCCCGCCATGCTCCGCGCGATCCACGAGGCAAAGCAATCTGTCGCCGTCAGTACGTACATCCTCGACAACGACCGGGCGGGCAAGCTCTTCGTGGAAGCCCGGCCTTGCGAACAGCGGCCGCCGCCACCACCATGTTTGCCAGCCCTGGCGCCATGCAGCTTCGTACGCTTCAGACCATCGACGGACTCGGACCTACCGCTTCCAACACGGTCGTCCTTGCAGTTCCTCTCGAGCTCATGGAACTGGCCAAGCGGTTTACGACAAGTGGAGGACGCGGAAGCCATCATAGTCTCCCATAGTGGAACTGCCCAAGCTGACAAACCTAGTGCCAATCTACAAGCAATCTTCGATCGACGACAAGATTGACCCATCGAGAAGCTTTCCGCCGCATGACCCTCCATTGCCACCCCAACCACCGTTGCCGAAACATTGGGCGACCAAGGGAAAGATGGCAGTTTAGGTTTCCTGAGTCTTTGGATAAACGACTATAGAGTTCGACATTGGGAAAAAGTTCCCGTTCCGAAATTCCCGACCGAGTTTTGAATTTACATTCGTACACTTGCGGCGAAGCGTGCCATCGACACCATGACTGCGAGGGCTTGGGCAGGAGAGTGTGGAGTTGATCGGTGTGGGTGACGGGCGGGACGGTTTCGTAGAAAGGCAGCGCCAGGACTATCGCAACGCACGCCTTCGATCCTTCACAGAGCGCGTTCATTCGGACATGTTCTCTGACTTCTTGGAGATGGCGGACTATCTCTTGGAAGACGGAGGCTGGAAAGACCCTGCGGCTGTCCTCATTGGAGGCGTCCTGGAACAGCACTTTCGCAAGCTGTGTGGCAAGCATTCAATCCCGATTCCATCATCACGAAGGTTGGACTCATTGAACGCAGAGCTGCGCGCAAGAACATCTACGGCAATAACGAGCAGAAACAGATCACGGCGTGGGCAGCAATCAGAAACGACGCAGCGCATGCGGACTACGGGAAATACACACTTGAAGACGTGAAACTGATGGCAAAGTGGGTACGGCATTTCATCGGCACGTATCCGGCGTGAAACGGATTATCCTCGACCACAAGAGAATTCACCTTGAAACAATGGAGGGGTAAGGAGATATGCCAAACTCACGGCTGTTGTGGACGCAAGCCCTGCCGTTCTATCTTGTCGCGGCTTCAGCGTTGTTATTGATGATTCTCAAGATCGTCGTTCCGGGCTTCCTCTTCGACACTACATCCTTAATTCTCTTTTCAATAGCAAGCTTTATCTTACTCCTTCCGCGCCTCGCGATCATCCTGCCCCCGCTGAAGCGCCTCAAACTTTGGGAATTCGAGGCAGAATTTGCGGATGCCCTTAATGCCTTTGAACGTAAAGTCGAGGCAACCGAAGAGGAACCGCCTACGATTGCAAAGACCGCTGAGCAACAAGCACGTGTCGAGAGACAATCTACTTATCCCGAAATGTTCAAGGAATACGTGACTGAATACCAACGGATTCTTAGCACTCGATCATCGAACCGAGAGAAAATTGTGTCAGCTGCGATCCTTGTAGAGCGGATGGTTATGGAAGCAGCACGGGAGTTGGGGCTTCCAATACATAAGAAAGTGCCCAAGGCAATAATGATCGAGCTTACCGCACAAGGGTTTATTACGAAGACAGAGCTAGAAGCATTTGATGAGTTTTGGAATGTGAGAAACCTAGCCGTTCACAGTGGAGTAGAAATTACAGACGAGCAGACAGCGAGACTGCTCGATCTGGTCTTTCGCCTAGTGAGAACGTTCGCATAAACTCCTCGAACAGCGCCTCCACTTTCACGCCCTTGTTTGCTGCCCGCTGAGTCGTCACGCCTCGGCCGGCTAACGCCGGCCGCCCGCCGGGGGTCGAGCCAGCGAACTTGGGTACCGTTTGGAAGCGGCACCGGCTCCCGCCACATAGCAGGCCCATGGCGCGGCCGCGGCCCAAGCGACTGGCGCATCCATGTGACATCTAGTCGTCGTCTGCCGAAATCTGGACGGTCAGCCGGATCATGCGGTGGTCCGACAGCTTCTTTCGATATTCTTCAACGTTCATGGTGGGGTGTTTGAACACGTTGAACTGACACTGTGAAAATTCCTTTGCCTTCACATTACCGGCCGAGTTGGGCACAAATGCCCGGTCAAATGGGCTTTGGTACGACCCGCTTACGTATGTGGGCTCGTCTGCCACACCTAAATCGACGAACCCGGCATTCGTGAACGTTTTAACCGCTTGCTCGTTCTTGTTGACCACATTTGAATCCCCAAGCATGATGACATCGTCGTCGTTGAACTGTGCCTTCACGTCAGCTAGCGCGGCGAGCAACATCCCCGCCTCTACTTCGCGCTGTTTAGCAACGTCCTGTCCGGGAAATACTGCTTTATTTGACTTCAAGTGAAGCGGAATAACAATTACATCTGTCTTCCCGGCTCCAGCGGAAAACTTCATGGCAGTGGCCCAACGCTCGAACGCCGGTTTATCGGCTGTGCCGACGGAGACGCCCTCTGGCACTTTGAGTTTCAGCCGATACTCGTCGGCTGGCCCCGCAACGCCAGCTACGGGTTTGACAATCGCTTCGTTCCAAGCAATCCCAGTCAACTGCCAATCCGGATCTTTTGCGTTCGGATGTTTAGAAAACAAACGATACTTCCAACTTGCCTTATCAGCTGTGTTCAACTGGGCAAATGCCTCATCCAAAGTCTTGTTCGTCCGCTTGGCGGCATCTGTGTCATCGTCGCTGATTTCTTCTAATGCCAGAATCGTAACTCCGCTCGCCTTGATATAGTCGGCAATATCCTTGGCGCTTTGAGCGACCCCGTCCGCCGGGCCGGAGCGCCTGTCGGGGTTGCCCAACCATTCAATATTCACCGCGCCGACGATTAGCTTCGCCGGGTCGTCGGCAAAAGCCCGCGCACCTACCATCACGACCGCAAGAAACACAAACCGGGCCAGAGTTTTCATTGCTTTGTCCTATCCTCGTTTGCTAGATACTTTCGGGTTTCCAACCCTGTTCCATTCTAGGGAATGCTTTGCATGCGCCATTGCCCCACATCGCACCCACGCCAATACTGATACTCTTAGCCAAGATGCTGCCCATCGCCGCTGTCGCGGATTGGAACGACCAACGACGCTGCTGGCGAAAGACGAAGGGTACCAACCAACTCACGCGGAAGCCGAAACGAAGGTAATAAAAAGGGGATTCGATGAGGCCCACACCAGGCGTCGTCCTCCTCCGCCTCCTTCCTTACAATAGCTGGCAATGATTGCGGGTTAAGGAGCCGTCACCGCTCCCAACCGAAGGAACCGCCTGTGATCCTGCAAATTCGCCACTTGCCCGGCTCCGACCCGGCCCAGTTCCAGGTCCTCAACCCCGACCCCAACAACATCCAAATGAGTGCGGTCACGGACGAGGTGCCCGACCCCGTCGGCTACCCGGTGGCCGGTTGGCCGGATAAGACGCTTCTGCCCGGCCTGACCTGGTACCTGGAACGGTTCCTCGACTACCCCTTCGACCCCGAGACGGCCCACGCCGAAATGGTGCAGAAGGCGCTGCGGCGGTGGGGGGAGGAGGCCTTCGAGGCCCTCTTCGGCGGCCGCCGCGTCGGCGGCTGGTTTGACCGGGCGACGGAGAAGACCTACGCCGACCTGCACCTCCAGGTCGTCAGCAATGAGCCGGCCGTGCTCGCCTGGCCGTGGGAGGCCCTGTTCGACCGCCAATCCGGGTGCTTCCTCGCGCAGAGCTGCCAGGTCGAACATCGGCTCGACCAGCTCCGCGACCCGCCCAAGCTTGACAAGCTGCCCAAGGACCGGGTGAACATCCTGCTGGTCATCGCCCGGCCCTACGAGCGCGACGTGCGCTTCCGCTCCGTTGCCCGCGCCCTGGTCGAGTGGGCCGACCGGCCGGAGGTGCCGGCCAACGTCCACGTCCTGCGGCCGCCCACCTTCGACCGCCTCCGCGCCCACCTGCATGAGCGGCCGGGCTTCTACCACCTGCTGCACTTCGACGGCCACGGCGCCTATGGCGACGGCGAGCCGGCCGCGGCGGGCCGCCACACGTTCCAGGCCGCGCAGGGCAGAATCATTCTTGAGAAGGACGACGGCGGTCCTGACCCGATAGCTGCCGAAACGCTCAGCGACCTGTTGCGGGAGAGCGCCGTGCCGGCGGTGGTGCTCAACGCCTGCCAGTCGGCCATGCTCGACGAGCGGGCCGACGACCCCTTCGCCTCGGTGGCGGCGGCGTTGTTGCGCGCGGGCATGCGCAGCGTGACGGCCATGTCCTACTCCCTCTACGTCAGTGGCGCCCAGCAGTTCCTGCCGGCGTTCTACCAGCGGCTGTTCGAGCACGGCCGGTTGCCCGACGCCGTCCGCGCCGGCCGCCAGCAGATGCGCAGCCGGCGCCAGCGCGTCTGCGCCCGCGGGACGTTCCCCCTGGACGACTGGCTGGTGCCCGTCCTCTACCAGAACGACCCGATCGACTTCGCCTTCGTGAAGAAGGTCCGGCCCAAGGACAAGGCGGCGACGGAATTGCCAGCAGAGGCCCGGGACGAGCACAACCCATACGGGTTTCTCGGCCGGGATAGCGCGCTCTTGGAGTTGGAACGGGCCATGCGCCGGCCGCCGGCGGGGATCCTGATCAGCGGCCTGGGCGGCGTGGGCAAGACGACCCTGGCGCGGGGCCTCCTGCACTGGCTGGGGCAGAGCGGCGGGCTGGGCGAGGGGGTGTTCTGGTTCGGCTTCGCGGAAATCCGCTCCGCGGAGTACGTCCTCAACCGCGTCGGCGAGGCGTTGTTCGGCGGCAACTTCGCCGCCGCTGCTGTTGGAGACAAGTTAGAAGCGCTGACCAATGCCTGTCGGCAGCGTCGGTTGCTCGTCGTGTGGGACAACTTTGAGTCAGCCCGCGGCATCGCCGGAACGGCAGTCAGCGCCAACCTGCCAACGGCAGACTGTGACCTGCTTCGCAACTTCCTGGTCCGCCTGCGGGGCGGGGCCACCAAGGTGCTGATCACCAGCCGGTCGGCGGAGGACTGGCTTGGCACGGAGAACCGCTACCTGTTGCCCCTGGGCGGACTGGACGGCGAGGAGCGCTGGGAGCTGGCAAACGCCATCCTAGGGGAGCTCGGCCAGAAGGTCAACCGGACCGATCCGGCATTGGACGGCCTGATGAAGCTGCTGAACGGCCACCCGTTGGCCATGCGGGTGTCGCTACCGCGCCTGGAGCATTCCTCCCCAGCCACGCTACTGCAGGCCCTGCGCGAGAACGCCGAGACCCTCTGGCCGAACGCGGCGGACGAGAACGAAGCCCGTTTGTTCGCCACCCTTCGCTTCGTCACGGACGCCCTGCCGCCGGCATGGCAGCCTCTCCTGATTCCGATCGCCCAGCACGAGGGGTTTGTGGACGCAGTTCTGCTGGAACACATGGCCGGGCAAGTCGACCCAGGCTGGACACCGGCCATTATCGACGGTTGCCTCAGCGCGCTGGCGAATGCGGGCCTGCTTCGCTCCGTAGGGCCGGGCCTGTATGAGATGCACCCGGCGGTGGCGGGGTTCCTGCATGTGACAATGGGCAGCGACCCAGCCGGCGGCGGGAACGAGCTTTGGCTGAGGGCCTTCGTGGACGTAATGGCACGCTTTGCCAACCAGTATGGTCAGCGAGATGTGCACGTGCAACGACGTCTGTCTACCCTTTTCGGCGGCACATTTTACAACGCCCGCGGGTTGGCTGCATGCCTACAGATGAACACTGAGTACGCCGCTCTCACACAGTCCCTAGCGACCTACGCCCAGATCAATCTTAGTTATCCGGTAGCGGTACGGTTGCTCCAGGAGTTCGCCGACAATCGCCAGCAAGTCGGGGACGAGGAGGGTTTGGCCATAGCGCTGCACCATCTTGGCATGATCGTCCAGGAGCGTCGCGACCTGGACGCCGCCGAGCAGTTGTACCGCAAGTCCCTGGCCATCAGCGAACGACTCGGTAACGAGAGCTCTGCGGCTGCCACCTTCAATCAACTGGGCTGGGTCGCCTCGCAGCGCGGGGACCTGGATGAGGCCGAGCAGTGCTTCCGCAAGTCCCTCGCCGTCAGCGAGCGACTAGGAATCCATTCCCACGCCGCCAGTACCTACCACCAGATGGGTTGGGTCGCCCAACTGCGTCGAGACCTGGACAGCGCAGAGCAATGGTACCGCAAGTCCCTAGCGATCGGGGAGCGGCTGGGCGACGAGCCCCGCGCCATCGGAATTTGCCACCAGCTAGGCATCGTCGCCCAGGAGCGCGGAGATCTAGACGGCGCCGAGCGATGGTACCGCAAGTCCCTCGCCATGAGCGAGCGGCTGGGAGACGACCAAGGCGCCGCCGTCACCTACCACCAGCTGGGCTGGGTCGCCCATCAACGTCGCGACTGGGACGGCGCAGAGGGCTGGTACCGTAAGTCGCTGGCGATCAGCGAGCGCCTGGGGATCGACTCCCACGCCGCCTCCAGCTACCACCAGTTAGGCGGGGTCGCCGAGGAGCGTCGCGACTGGGACGCCGCGGAGCGCTGGTACCGCAAGTCCCTGGCAACCAGCGAGCGGCTGGGCGACGAGCCCGGGGCCGCCCGCACCTACCACCAGCTTGGCTTGGTCGCCGAGGCGCGTCGGGATTGGGATGCCGCAGAGGCTTCGTACCGCAAGGCCCTGTCCGTTTTCGAGAGTTTCAACGACCCCCATAACGCTGCTATTGTTATTCGGTCCCTCGCGCGGCTTGCCGAACTCCGCCAGGGTTCCTTGTAGCACTCAATGGACCAACTTGTTCAGCCTGGTCGGAACCGGCGGCCTACATCGTCTTAAAGGCGAGGGGCGCTTAAGCTTTATGGGTGCGATTTTGAAGTTCTCAACTCCTGTAGTGGTCAAGCGAGTTTTTAACGCACGTCCGTACACTTGCGCCGAAGTCTCGGCGCTTGGATTGGAGCTGAACGGATGTGCGTCAAAAAGTCGCTTGACCACTACAGCGCGGGGTGGGAATCGGAAAGCACTGTGGCCTAACGATCGTGACGAAAAGCAGCTTGACGGTATCGGCGGGAAGGTCAATGAGATCAAAAGTAAGCATGAACCAGTGCCCGGCAGACGAAACGCGTGCAAGAATCGGTGGCCTAGTACAGCCGTTACCAGTCGAGCCCGATTTCCGCGAGAGCCCGCTTCAGCGCGGCTAAATGCAACATGTGAATCGGCGCCCGGCCATCAGAACTCGCGACATATGCTCCATCCGGCGCAAATGCCAAATGCTTGATGTCCTTTCGACTGTGGAATCGCCAGTGGAATAGCTTTTCACCCGTTGCAACTCGGCGAAGCTCCACGACACCGTTTTGGTATCCTACGGCTAACACTTGGCTATCGAGACTGAATGTCACCGCGGTCGGCCCCACAGGGCATCGGGCTTGCCACGCACTTTCGCAGCTGGATACATTCCACATCCTCAGCAACGGCTCGTGAGAATCGACGCTCTTGTTGTAGCTGAGCGGAATCGCCACTTGCAGCAACCATTTTCCGTCATCACTGAATCCCACGTGTTGTGTTCCAGCGGAGCCCTCGCCGCTTGGAGCGCTGAGTTCGCCCACCTTCTCGCCGGAACTAACGTTCCAAATCTGAATCGGATCACGCGATGGAGTGTACTTCGATGGTCCAAAAGCGAGCATCGTACCGGCATGATTCAGGACAATGTCTCCGGGGCCGCCGATGAACAAAGCACCTTTCGGCGTGACCACTCCTGGCCCGATCTCTTGGCCTGTGATGATGTCCAAGACGGTGAGTTTTTCGTCTACCGTTGTCGCAGGTTTCACGATCAGCAGTTTTCCATCATCTGTGAATCGAGGAACAAACCATCGACGCAGCTTTTGCTCCATTGGCTGTCGCCGAAGGATTTCTTGACCAGTGAGAGTATTCCAAACCACCGTATCTTGCAGCGACGCTAAAGCAAGTTCTTGCCCATCGGGGCGAAATACTAGCGACGGTTGTCGTAGCGGAGCGGAAGTCGTGAACTCGCGTTCGACCTTCCCGGAGAGTCGGTTGACCAGCGCAACTCGTGTGTGTTTTTCATTCTGGTCTAGCACCGCTACTGACTTGCCATCTGGACCGAACGTAACATCATCAATGCTCAATTGGGCGTGTGCGATAGATGATCGTAATGAGCCTTCACTCAATTCCCATTTGCTGACACTGAAGCCATGCGATAGCAACGCGCCGTCCGCCTGCCAGTGCAACGATCCAACGCCCATAAAATGAGCCTCGTCGATGCGCACGGTCTCCCGTTGGTTTTCGATGTCGAAACCGCGAATGGTACCGTCACTGCTACCTACAAAGAGATGTTTGCCGCTTGGGTGGAACGATAAGACGACGTTGTCCAAGTCAAAGTCACCGCGCCAGCGAGCTTTTTCAGTCTGATTCTCTGCATCCCAAAACACAATCGCCCCTCGGTCAGACTTTTCATTGCAAAGAACTGCCAATATGTGTTCGGTTGGGCTCCATAAAAACGTCATCGGGAGGTGTTGATATGCGCTTTCTCCCGAGGGCACGGACACCTTAAGTGGCAGCTCAATTGATGTCGCGGGTTCGTTTGACACCAGGTCGTGCAGCGAGATTTTGTTACCGTCTAGTGGACAGGCCAGCACGCGAGAGTCTGCCCGAAAACTCACGCTTTGAATCGGAGCGGTGACGCGTGCCAGATGACGGGATGCCGGTAGATTGTGCAAATCCCACAGGAAGATATCGAATTCTTTCCCACCGTGAGCAATTCCAATTAGAAAACGGCAGTCCGGGCTAAAAATGAAGCGGACGATTTCGGCGCCCTTAATCGGCTCCATCCCTTGGAGAAGATTCAGACGGGGTAAGGACTGTCGCAAGGTACCTTGCGACAACTCAATCAAACTGACTCCGTCGAAGCCGAGCCCTGAGAACGCCAACAGCCTGCCGTCCGGACTCAACCCTTTTGCCGCTAGTGCAACCGGGCTGTCTTTTTCCAAGACCACGCGGTTGTCCGCCAAGTCAGTGAGCCGAAGACCGAACTTAGGAAGAACGGCGCTGCCATCGCCCAACTCCATCCAAACTGAAAGCGCCCATTTGCCGTCCGGCGTGATTTCGGGCAGCAAGCCACCCATCGAGTGTCCAACCGCGAATTGCTTTAACAGCCGCGCATCATCGATTAAGAGGGCATCAACAGCTACTTGGCGCATCGCGGCACGGCTTGGCAAGTCCGCGCCAGGATTGATTGTCACGTCGTATCCGTCTGGATGACGAGCCACCCAGCGCTGGCGGCTTGCCAACTTCTGCGCCTCGTTGATGAGTCTGATCGACTCCCATCGTCTTCCCGGTTTGTTGGACAACAGCATTGAAACCGCTTGCTCATATTGGCCGTGCGCCAGTAAGTCCAGGTTCCATTCGTTCTCGGCGTCCCGTTCAAATAGGGCGAGTCGTGTCTTCCGATTCTCGTTCGCAATACTTAACGCATAGACGAATGACAAAGCAGTGAGTATTAGGAGCGCTGCAACGCTTACGGCCGCGATTCCGGGATGCCGTCGACACCACCGTAACATCCGCCCTATGGGTCCGATGCGTCGCGCATGGATCGGCGAGTGGTCGTGCCAACGCCGCAAATCGTCGGCCAGGTCCGCCGCCGTGGCGTACCGTTTGCGTGGGTCTTTCTCCAGACACTTCAGACAGATGGTCTCCAAGTCTCGTGCAAGTCGTGGTTGCAACTGTCGAGGTCGTACGGGTTCATCGCTTACAACTTGCATGATGGTGTCGAGCGGCGTCGGCGCTTTGAACGGGGGCCGGCCTGTGAGCAGTTCGTACAAAATGGCGCCGAGGGCGTATATGTCCGCCGCGGGGCCGACCTCTTTTCCTTTACCTCCGGCCTGCTCGGGCGCCATGTAGCTCGGCGTCCCCATCACGGCACCGGTGGCCGTCGGGCCGTCCGCGGAATCCAGCTTCTTGGCCAAGCCGAAGTCAGTGATTTTAGGGATAAGGGATTGGAGATTGGGGATTGGGGAATCGGAAGTTCCTAGACCCTGATCTCTAATCCCTTGGCCCTCCAACAAAATGTTGGCCGGTTTCAAGTCGCGGTGGATGATGCCGGCTTGATGTGCGGCGTGGATGGCGCGAGCGAGCGTTTCAACCAACTCGGCGGCGTGCGTCGGCGGAACCGGCGTGCCGTTCAAATGAATGGAGAGGCTGCCTCCACTAATGAACTCCAGCGCACAGTAGGGCAATCCGGCATGTTCTCCGACTTCGTAGATTTGCACAACGTGTGGGTGGCGCAGCCGAGCGACGGCCTCGCCTTCGGTGCGAAAGCGAATGAGATCATTCTCGCTTGCATAGCCGCCGGAGAGTACCATCTTCAAGGCGACGGGCCGGTCCAGTTTGATGTGCCGAGCCTTGTAAACCACGCCCATACCTCCCCGGCCGATTTCCGCGAGGAGTTCGTAACCGGGAATTTCCGGCCGGCGTACCGCCGGAGGCGGACCTGCGCTCGATGGAAGCACCGTTGCTGTCTCGGCGAGTAAGTTGGCCAAGTCGGGTTTCTGAGAAAGCGTAGGCATCTCGGCGATATCCACTCTCCGCGAGCCTTCACCGCCGCACACTGGACAGCGTTCCGCTTCGGCGCGCGTGTGTCCGGCAACCCATTTATGGCCCTGGGGACACGTCAGAGAATTGGCCATTGCCGTCTACCGAAAAGTACATGGAATGAACGAGTCCATTATCACGCGTGGCGGGCTTCGTGCAAGTGCCTTGTCTCGCTGCGCGACTTGACAGGCACGATCAGAGTGACACTGCTCGCAATGGTTTGAACAGACGCATGGTCTAGTAACATCGGTCACATCGGGCCTTTGTGGTCGGACCGCGTGCGCAAAAGCAATCCTGCACGCCGCATAGAATATCTCGGGCTCCGCGGTACGGGAATCAGTCAAGTGAAGTTGGTGCTTTCACCCTCGTAAGCCTGTGCGGACCATCACAGCAAGGCGGACGGATGATTCCCGGCCATCCCCGCGTAGCACTTTTGGGGAATCGTGATGAAGGCAATTCTCGAGAAGGCGTGGGGGTACCAAGGCGACAAGATGAATCTTCCCGTGCGAGACCTTGCGGCGGCTCTGCGTTTCTATGAGACCGTCCTCGGTTTCCGCGTATTGTCACGCAGCGACACGCCGCACAATTCTGCCGTGCTCGCCCGTGACCGGGTTGAGATCGGACTCGCGGAAAACGGGGGCGATTCGACCCAGGACGGCTGTGCCTTCCACGTGAAGGGCCTCGAACCGTTGTTCGCAGAATTCAAGGCCAACGGGCTCCAAAAGCAACTCTCCGAGTTCGACATCGAAGAACACGACGGATTCGCGTGGAAAGTGTTCTACGTGGTAGCGCCCGACGGCCTTTGCTATTGGTTTGGCGAGCGGCAGGTAGATTAGTGTTGGGCGACGCCTGTCTTTCCCATTTGCCGACATGATGCAGCCTGAGGCGTTGACAAAGGATGAGCCGCTCTTCTGGTCTCCCGGCAAGGGAACCGATGTCTGGGAGATGTTCTGCGCCGCCATCAACGGAGACCTGGAAAACATCAAGCGCTTGCTTGCGAAAGATCCGAGTCTGGTGCGTTCGCACTATGAGTACCGGACGCCTTTGTCCTTCGCAGTACGCGAGAACCAGTTGGAAGTCGCAGCGTACCTCCTTGAGCATGGAGCGACATTCGCTTTCGGCAACTACCTCGAAATGGCGAGTGACCGAGGCCACATCGAGATGCAGAGGCTGCTGGAGGCCGCGCTCGGCCGCTCCGATGGCCCTGCATCGAGTGGAGAAGTCATTGCCGCAGCAATCCGAGAGCGAGACCTGGCCACAGTGCGCAACTTGCTCGAGGCAAATTCTTCACTGGTGCGTGCAACTGATGTACAAACCAATCAGCCGATTCATTGGGCCGTGATGACACGACAACTCGATATGATTGACGAGTTGCTCGCGCGCGGGGCGGACATCAACGCCCAGCGCCGCGACGGCGCGCTTCCGATTCAACTCAGCAATGGCGATTACCACTTTCGCGGCTGGCGCGATGTGCCCCGGGATTGGCCAAGCACTGCTTCTGATGTGCGCACGCACCTTCGCGCGCGCGGCGCGTACGTGGACATCTGCACGGCCTGCTACATTGGCGATTTGGAACGCGTACGCGAACTGCTCAATCATGACCCGTCCCTAGCGAACCGTCCATCGGATTACATCACCTACTATGCCTGTTCCGGCACGCCCCTGCGTAATGCCGCAGCCGGCGGGCATATCGAGATCGTCAAGCTGTTGCTGGAATGTGGAGCTGACCCGAATCTTCCGGAAGAGTATATCGCGCCGCGCGGCCACGCCTTGCACGCTGCGGTCTGCAGCGGCCACATCGAAGTCGTCAAACTCCTACTTGAGCATGGCGCTCACCCAAACGTGGAAATCGAGAGCTCCGCCGACACGCTCAGTGCCGCGCTGGGGAGTTGCGGTTACTCCACCGAACGCAATCAACCGATGGTAGATTTGCTTTGCTCGTATGGAGCGGCTCGGGGAGTGCATCTTCTTGCCTACTGCAACGACCTGCAGACGGCGGCGGCGGTCTTTGCGGCTAACCCAGCGTTAGCCCACGACCCTGAGGCATTTGGGAACGCGGCGTCGCACGAAGGCTTCATTCGGTTGATGTTGCGCTACCAACCTGACTTGCCCAAACACCGCTCCGTCGGCGGCAAAACACGCGAGATCACGGAACTGCTCTTTCAACACGGCATGGACCCAAACAAGCCGAACTGGCTGCACATCATGCCGCTGCACCACTTTGCTGAATCGGGTGATGTGGAAAATGCAGGAGTGTTCATCGAACACGGGGCCGATCTGAATGCGCGCGATGAAGAGTTTTGCTCGACGCCGCTGGGATGGGCAGCCAGGTGTGGCCAGACGTGTATGGTCGAATTTCTCCTGCGACGCGGCGCCAAGCCGAATTTGCCTGACGATCCACCCTGGGCTAGACCCCTCGCATGGGCGACACGACGTGGGCGTAACGACATTGCGGGAATGCTGAAACAACACGGCGCTTCGTGAGTTCAGCGCAACCGTCCCTATGGCGTAGATTTGGGCGTCTCCCTGACATTGCCTCAAAGCCGCAATTCGCGCTTGGCCTTGAGGCGTTGCCAAGCTTCGGTATCAATCGGACACACCCAGTCCCACCCGATCCGGGCCCAATCCGGATCCGCGGGATCGAGTCCGAGCTCACGGATCGCTTCGCTAGTCGTGACAAAATAATGGTTCTTGTAGGGCAACAAGTACCCGCCCGTTTCCTCCCGCGCGGCGCGGGCCTCATCATAGACCGTAAACCATCGACTGAGGATCGCACCCATCTGCGGTACGTACATGATTGACCCGCCATCATGCGATTTCATGTTCTTGGTCTCCGCAGGGCGACAAAAACACGTGCCGAAAGTGTCTCGCGCCGACAATACACACAGATTGTGACCGAAGCATGCATCTATCCTAGACCGCGATGAGAGGCAACAGGTTCGCTCGTGCCAAATCAAACATGAAGTTCACCAATTACTGGGTCAGTCAAACACGGCGGCGTCTCCAGCGACATCGCGGTTACCGATGTACTCGAACGCCGCGGCCGAGATGCCAGCTCGGGACAATTGCTCCTCGACTTGTCCAAAGCCCGGATCTCTCGTGGCCGAACACCGGTCATCTATTTGGACTCCAGCGCCTTCCGGCTGGCCTGCTCGATCGCCGGTCTCACAGCCCCTACTAACATAGCGAGAGCCGCCGGTAGCGTGACGTTGATCCACACGAGCGATTCTTCGACACGAACCTGACCCGGCACCGACATGCCCATGATCTTGACATTGAAGTTCATGGTGTCGTCTTGCCAGATGCCTTTGCGGCTTGAAATCGTTTTTTCCGCTCGAAAAAATCGTTTCAGGATTGCTCCTGCCGCGTCCGGATGGATCAAGCCGGCCTGCGGAACGCTGCTCGGCGTTGCTTCCGTCTTCGCTGCGGCGGGCTGGACCGATCCAGGAGCGCGGGCCGCCGTGCTCACCGTCGGCACGATTGTGGCGGTCGCCGCCTCTAAGGCCGGCGACATCTCCCAGGACCTGAAAACGGGTTACTTGGTTGGCGCCACACCCGCTCGACAGCAGCTCGGGCAGTTGATAGGCGCAAGCGTTGCCTGCTGGGCTGTCGCCGGCGCCGTGAGGAATAGAATGCGCTTATAGTCGACGCCGGCACGGCGTTTCTTTTACGTTCCACGGATTGCGGGACGCGGCGTGTGTTCTTCGTGTTTTGTTCTGAAGGGAGAATCCTTATGGCGAATCCAGTCGTGTTTGGTGCTTCCGCGATTTTAGTAGTGATGCCCGCGCTCGTAATTCCGGGAAGCTCGTCCGAAACGGAGCGTGCTTTTCGAACGTGGAAAAAGGCCGAGCAGGAAGTCCTTAGCCAGCTTCAGGGCGAGTGGAGGTTAGTGCGCAACACAATAAACGACGCCGAAAAGCCTCAACACGTCGACTATTACCGCTTCTCTTTTGCCGATCAAAAGTACCGAGCCGAGTGGAAGGCGCTACCTGAACACGGAGGCGAAGTGAGAAGCTCTGGCAATCGATTTGTCATTAACCCATCGAAATCGCCAGCGGAGATCACTTTTTATGGCGAAAATAGCCTGTTACAGGCCATCTTCAAATTGGAAAAGGGCAAGCTAACCGTGGCATTTTTCGGAATTTCGGAACTGGATCGACCGCGCGGATTCACTTTACGAGAGAATCCTGACAGAATTTCACCGTTGATTGTGTGGACTTTCGAAAAGAAGGAAGACGATTAGAGGCCCACAACTACGGCCGACAGGCATTACCACGCTTGGTTGATCGGTTTTTTCGCTTGAGGTGACGCCCGCATTCGTGGAGCGGCGAAGCCTTGTTCCGTTCTGAACACGGTATGCTCTGGGTCGCCCGGTTCCTTTGCAGACTTCGTGCTTTCTTGCCACGGGCGGAGACCAATCGCAAGCAAACCTGTCGTGTTTGCGAACGGATGACAGCAAGCGTTCATTGAATTGGGGCAGGAAGCAGCACCCAAGTGGTAGTCGGAGTGCGAGCCGAGGACGGCCGAACATGGGCCCGATGCAACGGTCACTTGCGGCGAGCGCTCGAGTGACCCGGCGTATCTCTTCGCGAGTGAGAACCAGCAGCGTACGGGTGGTGACCGCGCTCAGAATTAGCGAAAGTGGATCAGAACTCGATAAACAACTACTTCGGATGCAGGCCACTGAACGCAGTCGACTATGAAGCCGTGGGGTAGTCAACTTCAGTGAGAGACATTTTGACTGTCAGTGGCTCATGTCTTTTCTTCCCAGTGTGCTGATCCACGTGCGCCGGATGGATGCGCTGAAGAGCTAAAGGAGTTCATCGGTGCGGTCGCCAATAACTTTCCCGAGATTACCTTCACACCACAAGGCGTCGGTCTCACTCAGTTCAGCGCTCGCCGAGGGACGCATGGCTAAGCCATTCTGCCAGCCGCTGAGATTCAAGTTGGACGCTGGTAAGCGCCTCGCGCACGTCATCGCAGAATTCGCTCAGCGCGGCGTAAAACTCTCGAATAGCTTCGATGGATTGGTCTTGCACGCATAAACCACCGCCAAAATTCGGTTGCACAGCGTTGAGAGCATAAAAGTCGGCGCCATTGGTCTGTCCCATGATGTACGCATTACCGTCCGCATCGACCGCGATGCCCTGTAGTGGGTCAGCGACTTTTTGCCGCACATCTGTTCAGTTCGAATGCCAAGCGCCGAAGCTTCGGCGCAAGCGGCGCGGAGGCGTTGACGGCGCTGCGGGACGCCGAAGCAAGCGGTAATCTATATCTTCTGGTGCTCTTGGATGCGATGATGCCAGTGAAGCTCGACCAAGGCATTGCCGATTCGGGAAAACGTCAAGACATCGGGGAAGATCGAACTAGTTTGGGAGCTATTCGTGTTCGGGCAGGCTCAGTGCACCTCGCAACTCCTCAGCTTCGTGGCCGAGTTTTCCTTCGCTCTCAGTCTACGTTAGTACTAAAAACGAACCACCCCTCAAGCGAACGCGAATGCCCCACCTAGCCGATGTCCCCGCCGTCAAGAATCCGCAAAAGGCTATTGAAAGACGAGAGGCACTTGATTCGCGGACTTGCCGGAAAACTCATTGGGGAATTGGGCCCGAATGCCAAGGCTGCCGTCCCGGCACTGCGCAAGACATTGGTTGATGAAAGTTGCTACGTCCGTTTGTACGCTGAGCGTGCCCTCCAGTCTGTCGCGGCGTTGTAAGAATTTAGTATTCGATCGGAGGTTTCAACCGATACCTTTCGCCCGGCTCAACGGCGTATCGAACATTGACTCGGCACCGTCGTCAACCGTACCACGAACGCGTAGAAACGGGGTTGAGCGCACAATGCGCAATGGATTCGCGCCCGATTCAGCGCCTGTGACGTCCGAGAACGCAACGTAGCGGAACGAGGCTTGATCCCGAGGATCGTTCAGCAATGGCAAGGAAGTCACATCCTCACCGTTCAACTCAGCTAGCGCCACGCTCCCCAAAAAAGTGCTTAGGTCCGGCGACGATGTTCTAACCGGACTCGGGATTGGAGGAATCAAAGCTGTCCCTTCATACATGCCCCGTAGTCGATAGGCACGATATAGCCAAGGTTTATTCTCGAGTACATAGGATTTGCTACCGTCTGGTAGCACCTCAATTGATTGACCGTTGTCGTCGCCCTGACCGGTGACGTCAGTCCCCTCACTTTTCATTAGAAATCCTGAAGTAAAGGAGTAGTTTCCGTTCGGAAGTTGCTGCGCTGATCCGAGCGCGGCTGAGTAGTTTCCCATGTCGGCATTCAGGACGAGTTCGGCGGTCATGGTTGTCTCGTCGAGTACCCACACTTGTCCCCGAGAATTGGCGCTGGGATCAGCTACCTTTCGGGTATTCCCGTTGTCGAACAGGACGATCGTCGTGTCGTTGATATATCGCGCATCGTGTTGGTGAGAAAACCAAGGGTATCCGTCAGGACTATCAACGGTGAAATCCCCGTCCGTGCCCAACCGCCAGATGACGTGCCCGTCGCCCACTCCGTCTTCATAAGCGATCTTGATGACCCAGTCCTGATTGCGCATGGAGAGCAGAATGTTGCCATCGGGCGTCAGGTTGATTGCGTTGGTATGGGTCCAATTGACGGCCTCATCGAACTTCTCGCCGAGGATTGGGCCGCGATTCACATCGAGATGGTCAAAAGCACTCCAGTACCAGACGACTTGGAAATTCTCGTCGAGTATGATGACGCTATCGCCGACGTACGGCGTCGGGAGCCCGTTGATATCGACCGTCTTAGAAACGCTTCCGATGATCGCCGTGTGTCCGTCAGGCAAGCGTTCAACGGCATGGTGGAATCCATTGTTGGCGGCATACCCCAAGTCCGCCAGCTGCGCGTTTAGAGCGTCCCGATTCGTCTCTCGAAGCGGATTGCCCGCGAAATCGATCTCGCGCAAGACTGACGATACGATGCCCCCAAATCCAGGTATTTCGGTCGCCATGTGCAGGACCGTGCCCCCCGGAACGAGGGACCCGAAAGTCGAAACCGAATCCAGGCCCGTTGTGGATGGATCGTAGTACCAATTCACGTTGCCCTGCAAATCCGTAACCACGGGAACCGGGTTCGCGACCGGTTGATGATAGATCATATCTTGGGTGAAATCGCTCTGTGGGCCGAGTTCCTGGAGCACCGTGAACTTGTGAAAGAACAAATCTGACGGCAATGAACCAGTTCGGAACCGTTTCAACGGTGAGTTGAACCCGTCACTTGTCACGTACTTCATCAGGTACGTCGTCTGCGGGTACATACCGGCCACATAGAAGTTGCGGCTAAGGCCCGGCACGCATGGACGCGTGTCGGTGCTCCGCCAATCCAACGGCTGGCTCGCGCGCGTAAACTCCACATGTATGGTGTCGGACACGCACGGCGGGGCGCTATAAAGGGCCACAAGAGGGTTGGCCGTTTTTCCGATGACGGCCGCAGACCCGCTAACCTGAGTATCCACGTGGTAAGGCGCTTGGTTAACGAAAGGTACATTGCCGTCATACCCCTCCTTGGCATGTACGATGGCCAGGTAGTCCCCTTCCTGCTCCGGCGTCCATAGAAAGGATTCGTTCGGACTGAAGTCGCGCAACATCTGCGGCGACTCGCCGTTCGGCTGGATCTGGAACTGGTAGACCAGGTTCGCGGGACACTCCTCACTTGGTGTGGCCGTCCATTCGATCGGCACTCCTACAAGCTGCGGCGACGGCAACGTGGGCGTCAAGGACACACTACAAGCGAGCAGCATTCGGTCCTCGAGCGACTCGATGAAGAGGCCGCGCGACGGCGGCACCGAACGTTTTGGAGAGCGAGGTGCGTATCGTTGTCGTGTTGTCATGGTTGGAACATCTCCCCATTACGTTTCAGTCAAGCGACGGAGTCAGGTTCGTAGAGCGTAGAGTGGCGGCAACAAAAAAAGAAGACGCCGAACCCGAAACTGTCGCCCAATCAGTTTCAAGTTCTTGCGTCTCCACTGTTGATGCTAACAAGAAAAATGCTGAATTCTATCCGGAAAACTCCGTATTTACCTACATGGCCTGGCCAGCCTGAGGAGCGGCGAGTTTCCGAATGACGGACGACAGAACAAACAACAACTAGTAGAAGTGGTAGGAAAGAAATATCATCGGCTATGATACCGGTACGTGAGAGACCCTGTTGAAGCGCGTTGCGACGCGGCGCCGTCGGACGCCCCGGCTACTTACATCTTCATACGGGGAAGATGGATTTGACAAAAAGAAAATGTTGCGCTGCAGTTAAACACACAAAGCCCACGGGATCGCGATCCGTGGGCTTTGCTGAATCACCAACGTTTTAGATGGTTACAAATTCTTCCGTCAGCGGATCACGATCGTGCGTGTCGGAGTCGTCATCGCCGAAGAATAGATCAAATCCCTCGCCGCCGGTGAGCGTGTTCACGCCTGCGTTGTCGGACACCGTGCCGGCTTTTAGCGCGGGCACGCCGTTGCCGGTCGTCACGTTTGTGACGCGGGTGGCGTAATCGTCCGCTCCGCCCCAGTAGTTGCTGATGGCTTGCAATGACGTTTGGTCGTAGCCGGTGGTGCCGCCGATGACGAGGTCATCGCCAGTTCCGCCGATAAGCGTGCTCGCCGTCAAACCAGCGATCAGCAGGTCGCGCCCGGCGCCGCCGGTCAGCGTGTTGCCGCCGTTGCCGACGAGGATGTCGTTGCCGATGCTGCCGATGACGTTCTGAATCATCGCGATGCCGCCCGCTACTCCCGTAGCCGTCTGCTCGGGTAGGTTGACGACGACGCCATCGCCGGCTGCACTCGCCCCGTTGAAAAGGGACTCGACCTCGGCGGCACTCAGGGCGCGGTTGAATACGGAGATCTCATCGAGCTGGCCGTCCATAAAGTCACCTGGAAAACTCGGACCCGCGCCGCCGAGAAGCTTGCTTCCCTGTAATGGCACGACCGACTTACCCGCATAGCTGAGATTGGCTTCCTCGGCGCCGTTGACGAATAGCCGCACCGTCTTGGCGGTGTCATCACGGACCGCCGACAGATGATACCACTGGTTGAGCTCAATGGGCGTGGAGCCGATAACCCAGTCGCGAGTGCCATCTGTGTAGGCCTGGAACCAATAAAAGGAGGATCCTACATTGAAGGCTCCTAGAGAGCCCTGACTCGTAAAGCCATCTTCGACAAAATCGGAGAACAAGTATTTGAACGTGTCGACCGTTTCCAGACGCACCCACAGAGGAGCCGATGCTGGAGTCTCTGCGAAGCGCATCCCAGCTGACTTTCGGCAGTTGTATCGTTAGGCTGTGATACTCGGATGAGGCCAGCGCCGTCATGTCTTTCCTTTCCTTCCTTTGCCGTCCGACTGGGCGGGTGTGTCGGCTTTCGGCGGTCACCCCCGTTTCCCTTCAGATTCGGACTCCTGACCCAGTTGTTGCTGAATGGGGAAGGCGCGTGTTGTGCTCTTGCACGTAGAACCCACTAACCTCTCGACGGTCCGGACCGTGTCGAGCGTGTTCAGATACATCCACTGATGTTTGCGTTCAAACGCGTCGGGGCCGAAGCTCTCCGGTGAGCTATGCCCACCCTAGGCGACCAGATCGGCCGGCAGCAAGCCGAGTAACGCGCGAACAAGCTTCACCGCTTCCGGATCGTCAGCCAGGAGTCTGCGAACGGCCGCTTCGTACTGAGCACGAGTGGCGAAATTAAGCGCCTTAGCAATGGCATCGAGCGCGGGCGATTCGCGGATGGGATACGGCTTCAGCACTCCGACAAAATCAGATGCGTTGATCAACGCGTCCAGACGTGCGCCCTCTTCCTTGGCGATCTTCTGAAAGTCCAGTTCAACAGTGCGCTTGCCGCCCGCTACTACTTCGCCCTTCTTTGGAAGAAGCGAGAAAACTTGAGCCCGCGCTGCCTTCTCAGCGATCCGATTGCTGAGGTGTCCAGCATTCTGGCGGATCGCTCTTAGCGCGTCCTGCGTCGCTTTTTTGAGCTTCTCGTCCAAGCTACCACCAACCACCGATGTGAGCTTTTCGCCGGCGAGCTTCTGCACGTCCGGATGATAGTAAATGGATTCCACGGAATAGACGTTCAGCGGGATCACGCCTTTGCCTTGTAGATCCGCGATCCGCTCCGGTTCGGATGAATCGTTGTCCACCAAGCCGAACGGCTTCACCCAATGAAGCTCAGCCGTGCCTTTGATGCCAACGACGGCATTCTCGACTTCGCGGCAGTTCGCCGTCGCAACGATCGATGCGTTTGGAAAGAGCAGGCTGTAAAGGGGCTTGTCGAGACTGTGCTCAATCCCTTCGACAAACACGATTTTTCGGCGTTCGCCTAGAATCCTTCGCTTTAGATCGTCATCGATCGCGTCGGTGCTTTCGAGCAGGTCAACGTCGTAGGACGTAACGCTGTCGCCTTCATACAGACAAGCGCGCGTCAACAAGACCTTCGATTTTGGATTGTCTACCGGAAGTAGCGTTTCGTGCGTGGACACGACGAAGGCGCAATCCGGTCGCTCTTTGAGCAAAAGCGAAAGTAGCGGCGAGATGATCGATCGATGAAGGTGCCGCTCCGGCTCATCGATTAAGAGGAGCGTTCCCGGCGGCACGGTCAACACATTGGCGGCGATGAGGATTGCGTTGCGCTCACCATCGGAAAGTTTTGCGATGCTGTACGGTTTGCTGCCGTTTCGGGTCGCCATGATCTCGTCGTTGGCTTCGACGGATACGACAATGTCCAGATTGGCAAGCCGCAGCATTCGATTCATCACCTTGAATGCACCGTCCTGAGCGGCGAGCCTGGCCACTTCCTCCGTGTTGCGTTGATCGACAGCTCGCGTAATGTCGCGAGCGCGCATGTTTTCGGAGTTTACAAGGTCATAGATAGCCATCTGAGCGCGTTGCTGCGCGTAGTCGTCCATCCACCGTGCATTTTTCCCCCGGTCATGATGAAAGACATTCTGCTCATACTCCGCACGCTGCTTACCGGTGAATTCAGGCGACCCCGATCGAAACCAAGTCTGACGATGCGCCGTAATTCGCCTGGTCTTCTCCCGACTCGCCGAAGCGAAGGCCTGCATCAGGCTTGATTTGCCAGTTCCATTCGCACCGAGGATGAAGAGCATCTCTCCGACGTTTACGGTGAGATTTAGGGGCTCATTCGGCTTGCCAGTCGGGATCGACAACGAGAATGACATGGGAGGATTCTACAACCGACGACAGCTCGCAGGAAGCCAGGCGTCCCTCCTTCTTCATCGATGAGCCGGAGGCGCAGAGTGCTGGCATAGAAGAAAACCACTTTTGTCACTTCAGCGGCCTCCGCTCTGGCGACCTCGCCATCGGCGTCCATTCGAAGGCGGGGTAAGGGCAACGGCACGTTTTCCGTGCCGGAGCATTATGGTGTGGGAGACTCTCTGCTAATCTAAGCGCTTTCGGACCGGCACGCCGCCTTCGCGCCACCAGATGTTTCTCTTAAACGCAACATTTAATCCGGCCACCCTACGCCCGAGACTCCGATGTAGCCTGCCGATCCCACGCCCTTATTGATGTAAAGACGACCTTTACGTCCATCTTCCAGGTGCACAGCGATGGGATACATCGAAAGCGGTCCGTCAAAATGAGGGTCAAGTGGCTTTGCGGCATCATCAGTCAATTCCGCGACGGCGTTCCAATAGACGACGCGATCATCAAACCGAACTTCAACCAAGTGAAGAACTGAATCAAGCGGCTCAGTTGAGGTAATAAACCGACACCGGATCTTCTGTTCTTTCATTTGCGCCTTCATGGACTCCTCCTTTTCAAGCATCGTATCTGCGCAAAGCCGTCTCGGCAGCACCAAAAGCGGCATTGTCAACAACTCGTCGCAAAGGAATCGAGGTAGGGGGATTGGGAATTGATTCACGCACACGGCCCCCGGCTTCATCGGCTGGGGGTTTTTGTTTTTCCGCGCTAGACCGCTGAAGCAGCCATGAGTTTGCCTTGGGATAGGACGCTTGTAAAAGTCGCTGACTCACTTCACCGGCGCCAACTCAAACAGCCTGCCCGCCGAGCTGTGCGTCACGACAATCTGGACTTTTTTGCGCGAGTTTTCGTACCAAGTAGTCATTTTCACGGCCGTCTTTTTCCGCAAGATTCACCTTCGCGGATGTTCCAGGATTCGGGACTACCCGTGACCAGCGTGCGGTAGTAGTGCTCGGCGTTCTTGACAACGAGAGCATTCTGATCGGCATCAAAGCGCCCGTCACGATCTCTGTCCTTTGCTGTGCGCATGAAAAAACCGCTAGGAGCGTTCTAGCGGCCATGAGTAAACGACACGCCAGCTTAACCGGCGACAGCGTCTACCAGGCGATGCAGATTGTCAGCCCCCACTTTTTTAGCCAGCGTGCGGATCCATAGGACGTCATTCACGTCCAGGTGGCCGTTGGTCTTGGTCGACGTTTCTTTGAGGGGCGATTGAGGTGATCTAGTTACTTGGGTGCCATTTGAGCTTGAGGTGGCCCGTTTTCGCATTTCGAGCTTGATGGTGCTCACGGCGTTTGGGTTAATCGTGATCCCTTTCGACTTCAGGCGTTTGGATACCTCCGTTGGACTGGCATCGAGTCGTGTTGAGCAAATCCCGAATGGCGGCGGACTTGTTGACTCCTTCTTAACCTGGCCTCGGGAAGCTTTTTCAAATGTGCGCACCTTGACGGACGCTACCCTCATTTTTTCTTTGCGGGCAGCAATTGGGTCAAGTATGCTCCGTTCCGAAAATCCACCGTCCGCTTTTCCTCGTTTTGGTGTCTATGAGGTTAGGTCACGCATAGGAGATCATAATGAGCAAAAAATCGACCGAAACAGTGTTGAAAGCTTACACCGCCGATGAACTCTTGGCGGAACTGCGGCTCCGTGAGACGCCCAGAGCGTTGGCATCCGCGCTGCGCAAGACCAGCAAGGAACGCACGCTGGCCACCGTGGATTCCGCCGAGCTGGCCAAAGCGCTGCGCGAAGCACAGAAAGTCATCTACGGGACCGACGATCGCGTGGAGGCGTTCCAGATCACGGACCCCGGCGCCAAGGCGAATGCTGAGGGAGTCGCCAGTCTCATCGACATCTCCGACATCGACGACAATGGCGACGGGACTTCCACAATCCGCACTATCACTTTTGGCGAGTCCCAGAATCTGTGCAACGGCGAACGGTACCGAGAGCAGCCTACCAGCCCATTCTGCAGCGGTTTCTTGGTCGGCAGTGATATTGTCGCCACCGCTGGGCACTGCATCGACGGTAACTCCATCGGACCGACTCGATTCGTGTTCGGATTCCGAATGAACCCGGACGGCACGCCGGACGTCGTCATCTCGAATGACGATATTTACCGCGGCGTCGCGATCATCGCCCGCAAACTGGAAGGGAGTGGCAGCGACTATGCGTTGGTCCGACTGGATCGGGCGGCGCAGGGGCACCCTATCCTACGGATTCGGCGGACGGGGAAGATCGCCGATGGCCGCGAAGTGTATGTGATCGGCCATCCGTCTGGTTTGCCGTTGAAGTATGCGCCAAATGCGAACGTGCGCATCAATTCCGCCGCCGCGTTTTTTGTGGCAAACCTCGATACTTACGGCGGCAATTCCGGCTCGCCGGTGTTCGATCAGGAGACGGATATAGTCGAGGGGATCCTGGTCCGAGGTGAAACCGATTTCGTGTCTGTGGGCGGTTGCCGCGTATCTAATGTGTGCCCGACCACCGGGTGTCGCGGTGAGGACGTTACTCGGGCGACGGAGCTCGCTGCGTTTATTCCGGAAACCGATACAAATGGCCCCGAACCCAGTGGTGAGTTAGGAGTTCGGGTCGATCGCCTGGAAGGCCAAGTGGGGGACATTCTCGAGACGGTTAAGCGGATCGAGGAAAAGCTGACGTGACGCTTGTCATCTCGGCATCTCGCGTTCGCTGCGGTCTTGGCGCTACTCGCGGCACTCGCGCGATCACCGGAGACAGGTCGATTGAGCCGGCGAAATCTTCTGGGCGCCTCGTGGCGGCGCACGCGGCGTACAGGTCCGGCGCTGCCGCGAACCGCTGGGCGAGACGCTCATGGTTCCGCCCGGACACTTCGCACACGAGATACTGTATGCCGGAGTGGACTGCAGGCGGGTCTCAGAGTTTCTTCCATCGCTGCCGGCCCCGCCCGCGCCTCCGGCATCGCCGGCTTGAGTCGAACACCATCGGTCGCCCGGCGGATCCGCGAAGTGCCGGGCTGTAGGCAGACACACACCAGAACGCACCCGAGGACGAGCTTATGCGACCCAACAAGACATTCGCTTCCCGCGCCTACTCGCCGGTGCAGACCCTGCTCGATCGCGTGATCAAGCTCTGCTCGCGGCTTGACAAACTCGGCTGGAAGACGCTTCTGAAGGCGCACGGGCTGGATATTGGGGCGCCGGACCTGCGGGCGGAACTGCTCCGACCGCTGAGCGGAATCAACCGCCTACTGCCCGGCTTTCAGGATTTCGCCTCCGAAGGCGTGCGCGGCATCGAGCCGGGCAGCCCGGCACGTAGCCTCCTTTACCATGCGATGGGCTCGCCCCAAGTCACCAAGAAACCAGACGGAACCCCTCTGCAGGGATTCCCCACACCTGCGGAAATCGAGGCGGTCGAGAACTTGGTCTATGGAATCGCCCCGCCGTCGATCCAGGAGCTTCGTATTCGGGCCAACTACGCGCCGATGGGCATTGTGGTATTCGCTTCGGAGTATCGTCCCGCGATGAGTACCGTTCATCAAAAGCACGCGGATATGTGTTTTTCACGCGTTGGTGTCACACGAGTAGGGACGGCGGCGAGCAAGTATCTGCCCGATGCACGCGGCTATCTGCCGTTCGTGGACGGTAATCCGAAAGCCATTCGCGTTCTGCCATGCCGCTACTCGGCGTACATCGCCGCGCAGCTGCCCGGACAACAGGAGCGCTTCGGCCCGCTCCGGTTCCAGAGCAAACCCAGGAGCGACACTGAGCGCCAGTTCTGGGTGCCCATCCACAAACTCTTCAGCGGCCCGGAGTGCCTACGCGCGCTGACGCTCACGATACGACTGAGGGCGCAGCACACCAATGAAAAGCTGGTGCGCGTCCATCGCGTGCTGGCTAGTGAGGGGTTGGACACCGGGGCGCACGAACCCGATCTGAGCAAGCCGCCGTTTATCTTCCGCGAGGGACTGGCCGAATTCTCCAAAGACCCTGAAGACGGCGAGGGTCTGCTTATCCCCGTCGTTTACTCCCATCTGGTGGAGGAGGCAAAGTACGAGGGCAAGATCCTGACCTACCTGGTGCCGAAGCAGCGCAATCCCTTCCGTTCGAGCCTTATCATCAACAGCCGACCCAGCGGCGCGAGGAAAGCACCCGAGTACGTCCACGCGCGCCATCGACTGGAAGCGGACGGAAAGATCACCGACCTGAACACGTTGCCCAACATGGTCGACATCATTCGGGCGGGAGGCTACCGCGCGGTGCATTACATCGACCACACCGGCGACGGCTTCATCGAAGCGGAATGTCCGGAACTGGCGCTGGAGCTGCCGCGGACACTGGCGGCCTACTCGATGGTGGGGGCGGTCGATTACTTCCCGCTAGTCAAGCAGCAGGAACTGATGCAGTGGTGGAACCAGTCGGTGCCGCCCGCGTTGGAAGATAATATCTGGCCGAGCAACCCCGGCCCACCCAGGACGCTGTGCGATACTCGTTACGCGGCCAATCTCTCGATGACCCTGGACAAACTGAGCATCAGTGAAGACCCGGGCCTGCACAACAAGCCGAGGCCGGTTTTCGACCCGGACGACGACACCATCAGCGCCATAGTCGGCCTGATCGACTCGGCGGGTGGGAAGCTGACCCAGATAGACGACCTGATCAACGGGCGCGTTGCGTCGTTGTCCGACGGGGCATCGGGGGTCTTCGCCCCCGGCTGGGATGTGAGCATCGACCGCAGCGATGAGGAAGCGCAGGAGGACGACAGCGTCAAGCCTGGCACGACGTATTTCAACAATTACGGCCTCGGCAGCCCGTTCCCCGAGGACGCGATGCTATGCGCCGCATTGAGCTCCTACTGGCCTGCCGCCGCCCCCGATGTGACGCGCACGTTCGCACCAGGCAACTACGCCACCGCGACGCCGCTGACCGATGACCTGCTGGGGCAGACCGGCCAAGATCCCTGGGACGGAATCCCAGGTCCGCGCATCCCGGATACCACGGTAAAGGAGGTGGAATACCGCACGATCGAGTACGGCGATTACGTCAACGCGGCGCTGGAAGGCAAATTCAACATCGAAAAGATCGCACGAACGACCGCGTCGGAGTATGCCGCGCGCACCCTTGTCATGGCCCGTGTCTATGCCGCCCTGGGCGCGATCACGCGCGAGCAGAAACGCGTGTGGGCATTGCTGTCGTTTATACAGGCCGACCCCAATGACCCGGAGCGAGTCAAAGCCGAGGACGAGAGCGGCGCACGGCTTAGTCCGGCGTTCGCCTATCGGTTCAAGATCTTCAAGCACCTGCCTGTCGCTGCCGAGAAACAGCCGAAGGACCACCGCAATCGGCTGGTTGCGTTCGAGAAAATGCTCACAGTCTATGCGGACCCGCAGTGCGTACTGAGGCAAGACAATGATGGCAAATGGTTCGCAAACCGCTATTGATCGTCGAGTTGATGTGGCGATCGTCGGTGGTGGGCCGGCCGGCTGCTCCGCGGCGATTTGCTGCGCGCAGGCGGGGCACTCGGTCGCCTTACTCGAGAGCGAGCCGTTCCCCCGACACCGGCCTGGCGAAAGCCTGCATCCTGGCGTGCTGACGATCCTTCGCCAACTGGGTGTAGATCGCGACGTGCAAGAGGCTGGCTTCCTCCGCTATCCGGGGAATACGGTGGCGTGGGGAGGCGAGCCGCATTTCCAGGCGTTCGGCAGGGACGACGCCGGTCCCTGGCTGGGCTTCCAGGCGATCCGCGAGAAGTTCGACGTCATCCTCTTGCGCCGCGCCGAATCGCTGGGCGTGAGCGTCCTGCAACCTTGTCGGGCCAAATCGCCTCTGCTGGACGATGGCCGAGTCGTCGGCGTTGATTCGTCGGGAGGTCCGGTGTGGGCGCGCTTTATCCTGGATGCGACCGGAGGACGGCACTGGCTTGGGCGGAACCTTGGGCATGGCGTGTACCACGCCAGCCGGCGGCTCGTTGCATATTACGGCTACGCTAACGCCGCGCTGGCGGACCCGCGGGCGTACCCGCTACTGGAGGCTGAGCCGACTGGCTGGACCTGGATCGCGCGCTTAGAGGAAGGGTGCTATGGCTGGGTGAAGATGCTGTTCCCCGGCGCCGGAGGACGCCCGCCGACGGCTCCCATTCGGGAAGGCATTCAACTGGGGCCGATCCGGGGTTCGGATGTGACATGGCGGCTGTTGCCGGATTCGGCCGGGCCGGGCTACTTCCTGCTGGGCGACGCCGCTTCGGTGTTCGACCCCACCTCATCGCACGGCGTGCTGCGGGCATTGCTGTCCGGCATGAAGGCGGCCTACCTGTTGGATCTGGCATTGCGCCAGGTCGTAGACGAGACTCACGTCATTGACGTATACCGCATCTGGTGGCTAGCGTTGTTCGAGCGCGAAGTCGCAAATATGCGAAACCTGTACGCCCAACTCCCGCGTGAGTGGCATGTCGATGTTCTGTCCCCGCAGTTGTAACGATTCCGTTGTGAACTCACCCCTAACGTGGAGCCGATGATGGCGAAGACCTTACTGACTAATATACGCAATAACCGCTTTGAGCCGCTGACGATCGAGGAAGGCACGTTCGTCGTTTGGAGGAACCTCGATCCGCATGTTCATTCCGCGGAGGTCAACCGCGGCATCGCTGATTATTTCAATGCCGGCGCGCTGATGCCCGGCGATCTGTCCAGCCCGGTGTACTTCGGCAAGGCCGGGCGATTCGACTACCTTTGTCGCTTCCACGCGGGCATGGTCGGCGTAGTGACGGTTACGGCTCGCGGTGGCGGCGGGCCGACCACGGATCACGACCACGGGCACGGGCACGGGCACGGGCACGAACATCTGAAGCACTTCCACGGCTTCGTTACCGGCGGTCGTTCCGCCAGCCGGTTGTACATGACGCATACGCCGGTGTTGGCCGATGAGCGGCATCACTACCAGATCATCCTACAAGGGAGCCTGCCTGAGAAAGGCCATGCCGCCGCCTATGAGACCATGCGGAAGTCCAGCTACGGCGATCGCAAAGTCCAGGTCTTTCACGACCACCTCGCCCTGGCCGACATCGGCACGGGCCAGATTACGAAGTTGCCGCAGGCGGAGTTGCGCTACTACCCCAAAGATCTCGAAGGAGGCGTCCTGGAGGAGACTCCGGTGCCTGGCTTGGAGGAAAACGTTCCAGTTCAGATCGATAGGGTGCTGCATTTCCACCAGTTCAACACCGATGCCGACTACCCCGACGCGCTGACGTACCTCATCTACGGCGATGCCGAGGACACCTTCATCGACCACTACATCGATCGCGCTCCGAGTTTCCACTCGGTCGCTCGGCTGGCGCAGCGTCCCGACTTCTTCGGCGATGACTGTCTGGGCAAGGTGCTGAAAGTGTCGGTGCCGTCAAAGAAGATTCTGGACGTGTCGCCGAAGATCCTTCACCGGGTGGCCTTCGTGGATAACGCCTTCCATGTGTTCTGGCTCCCGCCGCCGGGCGTCTACCCGCTGCCCACCGACCCGCTACGGCCGCGCATCACCGGGACGGCGGCGAAGTACGATGTGGCGATCGAAGACGTTCGGAAAGGACAGATCGAGATCGGTCGGTTCCTGCATTTCGACGTGCGCCTGCTCAACTACGGCGTGCTGATTGCGTGAGGGCTCGGTTCTGAGGAGCAGAGCCTGGGGGGTCAGCGGCAATACACCGACGTTGGCCGCGTAATGGCCAAGGCTCCTCCAAATCCATATGCCAATCACGGAACTACACACAGGGTAGCTTCATGATCCACAGTTAGCACCCTCGTGGGAGATTTTGCTCATGGAAAACTGCGCGGAGCAATGCTACAACGATGGTCCCAGTACCTGCGTAGCGCACCCAAATGTCGTCAACAGTATCCGGCGCGAGGTCAAGGCTAGCCGGACGTTATCCCGAGCGGACTTTCGCCTCGCGGCGCGCATGGGGTTAATAAGCGCCGTCACGCCCGAACGGTTCGGCTTCAACGATGGCGTCGTCTACCCGCCGGGCACCGCTGGCCTGCCCGCGCTTGCCCGGACCGCAACCCCTTCTCGCAGAGCCGCCCGTGTTACTACACGGGGAACGCTGCATGCATTGGCCTTGATGACTGATTTTTCTGACAACGTGGGCACACGGCCCGCGTCGAGTTTTCAGCAGTTGCTGTTCGATCCCAATAACCCAGGCTCCATGACCTCGTATTATCGACAGCTCTCTGGTGGGACTCTGAACGTTACCGGTGAGGTAGTCGGATATGTTCGGGCACCTCATCCCTACGGCTACTATACTGATGGTCAAAGCGGCACGGGTGAGCGGTATCCGCACAATACGCCTGGTTTGTTAGTCGATGCACTCACAGAGTTTTGCAAGCATGACGACCTGAACCGCTTCGATGTAGACGGCGACGGGTTCGTCGACGGCTTGTTCTTGATCCATGCGGGCGGCGGCGCGGAGGCAGAGCGGGACAAAACGAAGCGTCCTCACATGATCTGGTCCCACAAGTGGGTCTTACCCCAGCCATTCGAGAACCAAGGTACTAAGGTCTTTGCTTATTCCACGGAACCAGAGGACGGCCGTGTCGGCGTGTTTGCTCATGAATTCGGTCATGTGTTAGGACTACCTGATCTGTATGACACGACGTACCGGTCGCAGGGAGTTGGCAATTGGTGTTTGATGGGAGGAGGTTCCTGGGGAGGGGGAGGGGATCAACCTTGCCGCATGTCCTGTTGGTGTCTCGCCAAGCTGGAGTGGATCAAGCCTACGATCATTAAGACCGCTAAGACATTGGAGGTACCAACCCTGGCAACGGACGCGCGTGCTTGCTATCGACTTTGGACGAAAGGCAAGGTAGGCCCAGAGTACTTTTTGGTGGAGAACCGTCAGAAGGTCGAAATGGACAGCTCTCTGCCCGGCTCCGGTTTGGCAATCTGGCACATCGATGAAACTCAGTCTGGGAATACGAACCCGCTCAGCTACCTTGTCGGCTTGGTACAAGCGGACGGGAAACGCGATCTAGAGCTGGCAAGCAATGCCGGCGACGGAGGCGATCTCTTTCCCGGCACAAAAAAAACTTCTGGAGTAAGCGACACGACAACGCCATCCACGAAGGCCCACGATGGATCAGCCACCAAAGTTGCCGTGTCTCAGATCAAGGAGAAGAATGGCGTGGTATCGATGAGGGTGAAAGTCTGATCGCTCGGCCGCTGGAGAATTCCCTTGCGATCACGATAGGGGTTCGACCTCCTGCAAAACGGCACGTTCCCCGTGCGGTCCCCCGAGAAGAGTTGCCTGTGCGCGTACGAGGTTCCCGACAACAAGTTTCCCAGGTTCTGCAGTGAAAGTCGTTATGGTCTGGCCGGGCCTCGGATTCAAAAAATCTTCCTCAGCAGATGGAGATACATTACGCAAAACTTCAAGATCCACGTCGGCGCCCCAACCTTCGTGGTGAGGCCGGATCGAAGTCACTTTACCTTCTAAGATGGTCTGGTTGGGTTTGATTTGCATCGCCACTCGCCGAGCGAATTTTGTTCATGCTATGGAAATTATAACACCTCAACGATGTGCCGCAAATCTCGGTAGTGGTGCATTCTGAAATAATTTTCTCGGGATCGGCGGAACCAAGCCCGTTGGTTAGTCTTTGTACTTTACCGTGATGTATTTCCCTTTCGGTGGATCAAGGGTGACGCTGAGGTTGAAGAGTTTGGTGCTTCTGTTTTGAAAATACTCGCCAAGCCTGTAGTGGATCAACGATCTTTGCACGCACATTCGTTCAGTTCGGAGATCGAGCGCCGAAACTTCGGCGCTCACCCCGACTGAATCCGACTGAGGAATTCCGTGGAACCCAGGGCCGCGCTTAACTTCGCACTTCGGTGATTCTGCGAAGCGCGCGTTCCTTGCTTCCTTTTCCGGCAGCAGAACGGCTATTGGTTGGAAAAGCTGAATCTACCACGGAATCTCTTTCCGGTTTCGAAAGAATTTGCCGGTCAACGTGTGCGGGGCTTCGGCGGCCAGCCACACGATGGTGTCGGCGCCTTCTTCGACCGATTGCTCCGCGTTAGCGCCCCCCATGTCCGTGCGCACCCAACCGGGGCAAACGGAATTGATGGCGATGCCATTGGCCTTCAACGCGGGGGCCATCATAATCGTTATTCCGTTGAGTGTCAGTTTCGACAGGCAATAGCTCGGAACATTCGGCAAAAGGCCATCTAGTTGACCGTAACCGCTGGAAACATTGATGACGCGTGCCGCAGCGGATTTCCTAAGGAATGGTAAGAACGCCTGGGTCACCTCAACGGGTCCAAACACGTTGGTCTGGAACGTTGCCGAGAGCCGGTCACGGGAAATATCGCAGATTGTGACTCCCTCATCCGGATAGATAGCAGCATTGTTGATGAGGACGTCGAGTCGATCGGTATGCTGACGGAACCCCTTTGAGGCTCGTTGAACGCTGTCGGTGTCGCTGACATCGAGGGCTAGCGCAATGGCGTTGGTGCCGATGCTGCTTACAGCACGTTCTCCAGCGCCTGCATCACGGGCGCCAACAAACACGGTAAAGCCGCGATTGGCAAGTTCTTTCGCCGTCTGAAAACCGATGCCGCGGTTCGCCCCCGTGATAAGTGCGCTCGGAGTGGTTGCCATGATCTCTCTCCGTGTTGGAGTTACCGGTCGCAAGTCCCTGTTGGCATTCTAAGGGATGCAAGTGAATGAATGTTCCACGCTCGCGCCCGACTAGTGACCGTAGATTGCCTTCCGTCGAAGGAAGGCATCCGGTCCGCCCTCAAGAATGTTCTGGACGCAAATTAGCGTCGCCTCTGTGTCGATCGACCCGCGGTCCTTTGCCTTCCCGCAGTCGTTTTCGCGGTGCATGGGCAGCAAAAGTTCGGCGTCGCCAAGCACGGCGATGTTCGCGTTGTGGGTCACGATGATGACCTGACGCCGTTCCTTAATCGCCCGAAGCGTGGTGACGACGCTGGACGAGATGAACGCATTGTCTAAGTCATCTTCCGGCTGGTCGATGATGAGCGGGTGGTTGGAGTCCGCCAGCATCGCGATCGTCAACAGGATCGTGTGCCGCTGACCGTCGGACAGTTGCAAAACTGGGATGTCCTTCGGCGGTGTGGACCGAGTCCGTACTGTGATGATCGGCTTAGGCGGCTTCGAAAGCGCCTCCAGCTCGAAGAGGATGTTCCAATAGCACAACTTATCCACGATGGTGCGTGCCCAATCTTGCGAGATGCCCGCTCCCGTCGCGATCCGTTGATGGTCGCGTGCGAGCACCCAATCGGCCAAATCCGACGGCGTGGTGCGGCTGCAAATCGACTGAATCAGGTTGTCCTGCAAGTAGGTGCCGTGCATCTTTTCCCGAAGGAACTCTTCGTACTTCGTGGTGATGCCGGCGTCGTCGTACTTCACGAAGACGAGGTAATCCTTAATCGTAATGCCGAGATTCTCGTTTTTGAACCGCCCAACACCCATCCGGTTTTGCGGAGGACACCGAGGATGTGATCCCGCTCCGCGTCGGCGAGTGTGGAACCTGAATTTGGAGATCGGGCCTCAGACGTTGCCGCTGTACTTTCCACCTCTGACTTCTGACCAGTGACTTTTAGATCGCCGAAGTTAATGTGCAGGAGTTGATCGTCCGCATGGCCCGCGAAAACCCGACATGGGGTTATGATCGCTACGAACGTTGGAACGGAATGGGCTGCGGCATGTCGCGGACTAACGGCGTGCTGTCGGTTCGCGCTATTTGTCGATATTGACTTGATTCAGGATGTTAAGCCGAATCGCCTCCATGTCCCAGAACAACACGGTCTCGTTCGCATAACCTGAGATGAGATATCGACCATCCGGGCTGGTTTCCACAGATTGAACGGGCCCACTGTCACCGCCTAATTCGGTTAGTCTCTTACCCGACGATCTATCAAGGATCACGATGGTGCCCTTGCCCGTCCCGCACGCGATAAGTTTCTCTGAGTCCACCAACGCGAGCGTGGTCGCCGGCGCATAGCCTCTCGATTCTCTCTCCCACTCGCGTTCCGACGTGCGACGAAAAACGGCTACGCGAGAAAAGGTTGCATTGGCGATCGCCAGTGACTTGCCATCTTTTGAGAATTTAAGGGCGTTGGCGCGATCGCATGACCCGATATCGTCACGAATCTGTGCGATTTCCTTGCCTTTCGTCACGTCCCAAATCCCGACGTGCTCCGAATATCCTAGTGCGACTTCGCGGCCATCGGGGGCTACCGCCAATCCGGTAATGTCGGCTTCAAATCTCAAAGCCCATTCCTCTAGTCCCGTTTTCGTGTCCCACAATCTAATGAAGCCGTCTCCACCGACGGTGATCAACCGTTTGCCGTTGAGGCAATAGGCCATGTGCCATAGGCTTCGCTTGTGCCGAAGCGCCGTCGTCTCTCGCCCCGTCACGGCATCCCACAAGCGAATGAATCCATCCACATCGCCGGTGGCTAGCTGCAGTCCATCCGGCGAAAACGCAATCTCACACACAAGGATTCGATGCCCGCGGAGAGTGTGAACTAGCTTCCCAGTGGCAGCTTTCCAAATATGAACATCAGTCTCTTTTGCGAGCGTGGCGACATGACTTAGATCTTGTGACACAGCCGCTCCGGCCCGGTCCCGACTTTCGTCGAAGAGTTTGAACGTTGGTTGATGCTGTCGACCGACTCGGCGCACGACTCCGGGAGGCAGCGGTTTCTCATCGGGTAAACTGAATTCGGTAGAAAGGCCTTCGCCAAGCACTAGCAAAGTGAAGGCGGTGCACAAAAGGCGTGGCGTCATGAAACGTCCCCAACCAGCCGGAGAATGGGATGATCAGAATCTTGGCGCGTGTGCAAGCGTCCATTGTACCACTGAGAACTGAAAAGCCTCCGGTACGTTCACGATGGAAGATGGTAAAGCCGGTTCGGTATGCGGCGCCAGCGAGTCTACGGGGGCGAGCATCCTTAAGAAGACCACGGCCAAGGCATCCAAGAAAAAGACCTCGCAGGGACGCACTCCAATAGCGCCAAGGTCGCCCAGCAGGTTGCCGAGAAACTTGCGAATTGTGACTTGCCGCCAGGGTCGGTTAGCCGTTCGTTGTGGTCGAATGTCGATCTTGAGGGGGGCCGTTCTAGAAGTGAAAGTCCTGGGGCATGGCTTCGAATACCGGGGTGTGACCGGTCACTATGCAATTGGCGCACTCATTGCCATAATGTGCACACCGTGATAAGCTCGGGATACAACGGGCTGAAGCTCTCACAATGTGGCGGAGGGGAAGTGATGCTCTACGTTTCCCTTGTCGCAGCGGGCATCATGTTGGTGAGCACCAACATGGCGGCCCGGTCAAAACATGCACTGCTCGGCGTTGGCGTTACGGCGACAGCTATCGCGATTGCCGGCTTGTTCGTAGCATTGTTCTTGCCGCCGGTATTCTTTCAGGCCATCCTCCTCGGCATCGGGGCGCTCATCTGGAGATTTGCCCGATGGAAGACGGAGAAGCAAGTCTCGTTCGTTCCTATTCTTTGGTTGCCACATTCGGCGCTTTCGCGTTGGCTGGGTTTTTCGCGCTTGAGACACAGCAAGACTACGCTCGCCTCCGTGAAAACGTTCCCTATGAGTCGATGGAGCAGCGTCTGCCGCGGGCGCTGACGGTGCAGACACATCCGTTGCAGCTTGGGCGGCTTGCTAAACTCGAAGAAGCGATTGCGGATCGCAGAAACACATACCGCGAAATTCATCTACAGCGACTTCACGAGGAGGCCGTAACCCTATTCGTGAATAGCCCAGGCTTCGGTGTCGCCCGCTTGCTCTATCCCACGGAGTCCGGTTTAGCACACCGATTGCGCGACGGGCGGGCACTGCCCCAGCCCGGCGATCGGCCTCCCGTGCTGTTCTCACTCAGCCAAATGGAGCCTCTTTTGCCCCGCAATGTGGATGCAAAACTGGAGATGCACGAAGAGAGCGTGATCGACTTTGTCCATCCCGCCGGTTTCGGTTTTGTCAAGAGCCGGACACAAGTCGCAGGCTTCCAGTCGCACCAATTTAGCGAGATTCCAAGGACCGCTGAACATTGGGCAATACAGAGGTTGGAGCTTCTAGGTTTACTGCTCCATGAAGAGCCTGTTGGTTACGTGTCCGAAAGCTTGCCGCGGATGGACGAACTTCGCGAGGCACCGACGCGGCCCTTAGACAGCTTAGAAGTCGAAGGATTGGCGGCTCTGCGAACCGGGCAGTCGTTGTTCGTGCGCGCCTCGAACGACTGGCTGAGAATGGTCGGCGAACTGCGGAGCACCAAACAATGCGTTGCGTGTCACGGCGGCAGCCGCGGTGACCTCCTAGGCGCTTTCTCCTATACGCTACGAAGGGCTTCGTTACCGGCTGGCGAGTATTGATCGGCTTTGCCTCTAACGTTCCTAGTTGCCTCAGTGCCCCTTAGCCGTCTTGCATCCCGTCTCAGTAAAGGGCCCCGGTATCCCGGTGAAGCCAAGCGGTTGGAAGAAGGGGAAGCCGTGAAATCATTTCTGCGATGGATATCGGTTGTGCTTATTTGCTATCCCGTGTGGTCAAATTAGTCATCCAACCTCAAACCACGATTCTCTTGCACAATCCGTGTTGAAGGTAGACAAATTCTCGACCGAGCCGAAAGGAGCGCCGAAATCTCAGCGCGTCGTCAAATGTCTTCGGCCGTTTTCTATCCTGCCCAGTAAGCAAGGGTTGCTGCGTTTGGGTTAGCATGAGACCCCGCCACATGCGCCGTTGCATCGGCCGACGAAAGCGCGTACAGTCAAAAAAGTCAGCCGATGCGCAAATGGAGATCGGATTGAGTTTGCGAGTTTGGTTTTCGATCGATTCGAACGGTCTGGCGATTGACAAACGCCGTTCAAAACCCGATGCCCGATTGGTCGCTCACATCCAGTTCGAACTTTGCGCCCGCCGTTACGAGAACTGTGCCGTCGTTCGTGAAGCTCCATGCTCACAAAATGCCGAGGGCAGCGCCAAATCGGCGCAACGAATTTGAGGAACGCTGGCGTCAAAAAGAGCGCCAGTGCGGCTTCAAGGATTTCACGACCGCAATGGTTGAATGCGGACTGAGCATATTGCCGGACTCGGCCGCCCCTTTCGTCACGTTCAAGGAAGCCTCGCAGCCCGTGTCAATATGGGAGGCATTCGGTTCTCCGTCCGATTGGTCACCAGCGGACCGAGAGCGCCTTGCATCGTATAGCATGATCGGCTCCGATGGGGCTGGTAACCCGATTTGTGTCGAGCAACTTTCGGGCGCAGTGTTATTGTTGGACCATGAAGACTGGTTCCGCACAGTGCAGTTCATCAATAGCGGTGTTTCGCAGCTGGGTGAGTGCTTGCTGGCGTACATGGGGGAAAATGATGGAATGCACTTCCGGTTGGCGGTCGAGGCAATTGATCCGCCTGCGATGGCCCAAGGGACATTTTGGTGGGATGAAGCAGCTCTTATCGACTCAAACACACGATCATAGCGCTTCGCAAAAACTATTTCAAAATGCATCACTACCCAGAATTGCGTGTTACTTGGCCCACACGTACAACTGGAATCTAATGAAGTGTCGCGCGTAGGGCGGCGTGTTTAGCCCAACGCCCAACCACAAGAAAGAGGCCGCGACCACGCGGCCTCGTGGGCGAAAACGGGTCCCTGGTCTACTTGGCGCTAGCCAACTTGAACTTTCCTCGTTCGGCTTTCACGAACCGCGAGTCGGCGCCTTTGCCCAGCTCGCGTAGTATCGCGGAATAGAGCGTGGCTGCCGGATATGTGCAGCTTCATTTCGCAGAGCGGGCATTCCCAGTGAACCTTTTTGTGAAATGCAAACCCGCCGTCCTTATTCCAATCAAAGACAGTTCCGCGAGCGACAACCACGGGCTCAACTGATCTTTCGTAGCGCCAAGCCGGTGGCCCTGCTACTCTTAACCGTCTCCATTGACAAGCCGACGCGACGGAGGCGGCCATTTTTGAAAGCCCGAAAAACCTCAACAGTTTCGTGAGTCATTTGGAGTCGGCCGCAATGGATGCTCGCACGGCGGTAACGGGCAATTAGGACACTACCTAATCTGCCTAAAGATGCACCGAACGAAATCATCGATTCATTCGAGAATTGCCAAAGCGTACACAGCAACTTTAATGCTCAGGAGATTGCACTCCTCGGACTTCAGGGCCGACTATATCATCAAATGAAACCAGGAACGACGGTCCTGAACAATGACCGAAGACGAGATCATTCAGAAGCTTGCAGAACCGGCGGGCGATCCGCCGTGGGTTGACCTGTCTGGCCGACCTGGCGTCAAAGACGCGGTGCTTATCCCGGCCCTGGAGCGGGCAGCCAAAGCCGGCTACGGCCCCCATCTCCAGTCCGTCGACCTGGGTCATACGAAGGTGACGGACGCGGGGGTGCTGGCGCTGGCCCAGCACTGCCCCCAGCTCCGAACCCTCGGCCTCGAACGCACCCAGCTGACGGACGCGGGGGTGCTGGCGCTGGCCCAGCACTGTCCCCAGCTCCTGGCCCTCCGCCTCGGCGAAACCCGCGTCACGGACGCGGGGGTGCTGGCGCTGGCCCAGCACTGTCCCCAGCTCCAGACCCTCGACCTCTGGGATGCGAAGGTGACGGACGCGGGGGTGCTGGCGCTGGCCCAGCACTGCCCCCGGCTCCAGACCCTCCGCCTCGACCAAACCCGCGTCACGGACGCGGGGGTGCTGGCGCTGGCCCAGCACTGTCCCCAGCTCCAGGTCCTCGGCCTCGGCTCCACCCAGGTGACGGACGCGGGGGTGCGGGCGGTGGTCCAATATCTGAGCCGGCTGAGATTCCTGTCGTTAGATAGAACCGATTCGCTCTGTGTCCCCCCGGAACTCATCAACGATCCCAGAAATGTGGCCGGCATTCGTACGTTCTACGCACTCGGCGAAACAGAAGGCCGTCGGCAGTTGAACGAGGCGAAAGTTATCGCTTCGCGGGCGTCGATCCGCCAGAATCGCGGCGACTTAGCGAGCGAGGAAGAGGACATCCGACGCGCGATCGAGTGGGGTGAGCAACAAACCCCGCGCGACGAGCGCGGCCTGGCCATCTGGTACGCTTCGCGGGCGTCGATCCGCCAGAATCGCGGCGACTTAGCGGGCGCGGAAGAGGACATCCGACGCGCGATCGAGTGGGGTGAGCAACAAACCCCGCGCGACGAGCGCGGCCTGGCCATCTGGTACGCTTCGCGGGCGTCGATCCGCCAGAATCGCGGCGACGTGACGGAGGCTAACCAGCCAGTTACATCGAACCGATCGAGCGGTGGCCGGGGAGCAGTCGTTGTGGGAGAACCGGGATTCACCCTGAAGCTGGCGTTCTCCGAAATGGGCCCTGGGAAATACCGTAGCCGAATTGAGGAAAGCCCTCTCGGGGCCAGCGTCGGCCAGGGCTGCGATTTCGAGTTGGCTGAGCAACAGATCAGGGACTGGCTCCTCACTCCGAATTTCGCGGCAGCCAGACGCAGCAATTTAGTCAAGCTGGGCCAGACGCTCTTCAACCTGGCGCTCCGGGATGAAGTGCGGGACAAGTACGAACAGTGCGTCGCCGTGGCGCGAGAGCGGGGGGCCGGGCTCCGCATTGCCCTGTCGGGAATCCCCGGCCGATTGATCGCAATGCCCTGGGAGTACATGCATGATGATTCGTCATTCTTGCTGAAGCGCGGACAGTCCGTCGTCCGCGTCGTGGACGAGCTGCCTGAAAAAATGGGCGACATCGGGCTACCCATTCAGCCGATCATTCGGCCGCTGCTGGCGGTCGCCAACCCCACCGACCAGGACCAGTTCGACCCCCAAGAGCACTTGTCGAAGCTGACAGAGGCGCTGGGGCCCGACTGTCGGCCGGACGTGCTTATGCGGGCGGAAGCGGGGACCATTCGGGAGGCCATGTTGCGGAACAAGTACGACTGCTTCTATTTCGCCGGCCACGGCCGCTTTACCGAGGCCCTACAGGGGCAACTGATCGTCGAAGGGCCCAACGGCGAGAGTCAGTACCTGGATGCCGCCAGGCTGGCCGAATGGACGCGCGAAGGCGAGGTCCGGTTCGCTTACCTCAATGCTTGCTCGGGGCAGCAAACGGGCTTAGGGAATCCATTCGCCGCAATCGCCCAAAGGCTGATGCGAGATGGGGGCCTTAGGTCTGTAGTAGCAATGCAGACTCCCATCGCCGGGCGGTCAGCCTTGAAGACGGCTGAGGAGTTCTTTATTGAGCTCCAGAAGGGCCGGAAACCAGAGTCGGCGCTGGAGCGATCCTGGGTTGTCAGCGAGGACTTCTTAAGCTGCGGTCCGGCCCTAATGTACACGCACATTCGGGGGGAAGAAGCCGCCCCGTTGTCCCGGCCTGCCGGCGGTAGCCTAATAACTGGTCACGGCAGTGCCAAGGCGCTATGGACAGAGAAATTAATGTTCTTATCCATGCAAGACCTCATTGCCACGAACCCTGAGGCCAAAGCTGCATTGAGATTTCAGATAGAAGAATGCAATAGAATGATTCGTCTGCTCGATGATTCGGACAGAGGCACTTTCTATCTCAACGCTTGGTTCCCAGATTACCCGCCGGAGCCATCGGACGGGCGCGTCCACCTACCGTTGGGCAAACCGGCCAAACTGCTCGTTAATATAGGTCCACCCCTCATGGTCGGGTCGGCCGCTTCTGATATGATTCCGGCAGAGGCCGCCGACATCCTGTACGGCAGCGATCACGTAGACATCTTGATCTTCTGCCACGGCGCGCGCATCAGCCCACTGCGGCAGCCTCTGTCCCTCCCCCCCTCGCCTCGCCAGCAAGCCCAGTTCCAAGTCGTGCCCTTGGGGCAGCCAGGTGAGAGGATCTTGACCGTCTGCATGTCCGTTCGTAACGAACCACTCTATGAGACATCCTTTTCATTCAATGCGACCGAGGCATTGTCGGAAATTGCGATGGCCGGCAACGCAAAAACGTTGGGATAATCATGAGCGCCCCCGCGACCTCCGTCCCATTTGTCCCCGCGCGCTTTAGTAAAGAGAACTGCGCGGATCGGCCGTTGGTGCAGCTCCGTCTGCACGCAGAGGGCAACACCGTCCACGTCTGGCTGACAGTCCCACTCGATTCTCGGTTTCCAGGGGAAAGGGAAGCGCGCGAAGCGTTCGGCGATTCCCTAACTTTGGACTACGAGGTGAGCATCGACTTGCGGGCAAGCGCCGCCAAACTCGGCGGCGACATGACGCGGCTCTACGCCACATCTCTTGGGGGGCGCCTAAAAGAGGATGACCCAGCCCTGAATTTGCAAGAGTTGCAAGAAATTCTCGACCCGTTCGCTACTCACGGGCGATCCGTGTACGTCCAGCTGTTCGAGAACTGGGAGCCGCGCGAGTTCACCCCCGCACAGGTGCCATTCGTCCGGGCGGCGATCCGGTCAGCGCTCTCCCGTCCGCAAGTCATCTCAATCACCTACCCACCGTGGCCCGCGACTGACCTTCCAATCCTCTTCCCGTGGGTATTCCTCTACGACCGGGAGTACGACCACGGGGACCGCTCCCAGCTCGACCTGAAGCGATTTTGGGGCTTCCGCCACCAGATCCAGCAGGAACTTCCGGGTACGGCCAAATTGCGCAAGTTATCTCCTAGACCATGCCTCGTCGCCGCCATCGATCCGGTGGAAGACAGCCCGGGTCGGCACAGCGACAAGGGCCATCCCTTTGCGCTTCTCGGGGAGCGACTGAAGCCCATCAGTTGTTGGGCCGAATTCGAGGAATTGCTCAAGAAGTTCGACGCGGACGGCATCTACTTTTATGGCCACGCCTCGCACGACGACCCGCCGCTGGCCGCCACCAGCTGGCTCGAATTCCAGCGGGTGCGCCTCCTGGTGAGCCAACTCCTGGAGCCCAGCCGGTCGCCCCACTTTGAGAAGGACTTGGTGGTAGCCTTCTTCAACGGGTGCCGCGCTGGGCAGCTTAGCGTCTGGTCGCGGGACTCGATCGCAGGCTTCTTCTGTCACCACGCCGGCACCCGTAACAAGGTGTGCTCCGTTGCCCCGGTAGCTGAAGTGCCTGGCGCGTTCGCCGCCGAATTCGCGAGTCAGTTCTGGAAGCACTTCCTCTTCTCGAAAATACCGGTGAAAATCGGGGCGGCGCTGCTCTGGGCGCGATGGCGCCTCCTCCGCGATAAAGCCAGCCCGCTTGGGCTGCTTTACACGCTGTTCGGCCGCGTGGAAACTCACGTCCCCCGAGAGGCCTTGCCATGACGAATCTGATTGCTCATCCGACCGCGGTCATGGTAAGCGACCTGCACATCGGCGACCCCCGCAACGGCCTGGACAACTTCACCGCGGACGAGTGCTTCGAGCGTCTGCTTAATGAGATCGTGCCGGCGCGGTGCAGGGGTCGGCCACGTTGATTCTCGCGGGCGACATCCTCGACTTCGCGCGAGTGTTGCCGGAGCGCGGTAAGCACTACGTCGGCGATCGCTACGGGGCGACCGAGGCCGACTCTTTGGATAAACTGAGGAAAGTAGTTGAGGGGCACCCAGTGGTCTTTGCCGCCCTTAAGGGCTACCTCGGGTGCGGTGGGCAGGTCCTGGTGATGCCGGGCAATCACGACGTGGACTTCTGCTGGCCAGCGGTATTCGCCGCCTTCCGCCAGGAGGTCGGTGGGGCGGCGGAACCGCAGCTGATCTACGTGGCGGGAGGCGAGATCCACGAAAAGCGCATCCACATCGAGCACGGTAACCAACATTCCTACGACAACAGTTTCGAACATTGGCCCAACCCAATCCTCGAGCTGACCAAGAGTCCGCCGCGGTTGGAGCGGGCCTGGGGCACACTCTTCATGGACATGGTGTACAACGATCTGGAGCGGACGTACCCCTTTGTCAACAAGGTGCCGTTGATGGACCTAGCGTGGATGGCGCTGCGGCATTTCCCTGGACGTGATGAGGTCAGTGTGGCGGGCCTCGTCCGGTTCGCGGCATTCTTCCTGACCAAAGGGAAGCGGTTCGGTTGGAACCGGTTGCTCGGCTCCGACAACGCCGCCGGGGCGTCCGACGTCTCCTCTTCGACGCCTGTGATCGAGGAATTCTTCCTGCGCCTCGACGCCGACCTGAGCCCCGAGCTGCGCAAGGAGCTGGTGAGAGAGACGGCGGCGTACCTGGAGGGTAAGGAGCCGTCGAAACCGCCGACGGCCGACCTGGCGGGGGAGCGCCTACTGGGCCGTACCGACGAACGCGGGCTGCGCGACCGCGCCCGCCAGCTACACAGCAGCGGCCTTGTGGACGTTGTGGCGTTCGGCCATACCCATGTCGCGGTGGACGGTAACAAGGCCCCGGCCTGGGGCCGCCAGTCGCCGCGGCGCGAATTCAATACCGGCAGCTGGGTGCCGTCAATGCAAATTGGCCAATACGAATCCCCCAAGTGGACCGACCTGGCGACGCGACGGGTCACGCAGGAGCTGTATTATTTAGTGATCGAATGCACCACACCTCCCCGGGCGACGCTGGAGTTGATGAATAAGCCGAATTAGCTCAGGCGGCTCAAGGCCGCAAAAGCAGCTTACGCATTGGAATTGAGCGACGGCCGTGCTCCCGGACCGATTATCTTCAGGTGTCGAATAAGGCCAGCTCGGCCTTGAGATTACCGTTCCATTCACGGTTCCGGCCCTGCCACGAAAGCCTTTGCCGATGCCATATCCGTCAAGCGCGTCACGTGACAGGTAGACCGCAGTTGGCGATCTTCCAGACGCTCGAGTCGGCACACCGATATGCGCCTTCCGTCACATCAGCAGGCGTAGACGCTGCGCTCTTCGGATTCCCATCGACATGCGCAAGTTATGCGATGGGAAACAAGTTCCCTATGTCCGCATCGTCATCCACTGCCACATGCAAATACGCGCTGGGCTTAGGTCCGATACCCAGTCCGACACCCGAACGCAATCTGTCTTGCGATGTTGCGCTCGCCGGTCCAATCGATCGGATTTGGTTGAGCCGTAAGGGACCCGATTACCCTGAAAGGGGTCCGTGACGACATCGCGCCGGCGTGTCGGACCTCCGCGCGCTTAAGCACTGCCCGAAGCGCCGTTCGCGAGGCAGAAACTTGGGTACCAGTCTCGATGGCTATTTAATCTCAGCGGATAGAATCACAGCGTACAGTCTCAAGCCGAATCACCAGGGCGCGAAGGGCGAGCTCCTGTTTCGGTGAAACGCAACGTGGCGCTTTTTCACAGCCGGTTCCTCCCCCAGGGAAACAGTTGCTGAACCGCGTCAACGAGCGGCTCGTGCCCTTTCCTGCTCTGGACGGTCTGGGCACGGCTGGCGGCGCAGCCGGCAAGATACTCGCACTGTCCGCGCCCGCGGGGGAGTAACCATGAGCCAAGGCGAACAATCCGTCTTTCAAAAGGGACACGGGGTCATCATTGGCGTCGGGACGGAGGACATTCCGCAGACGGAAGCGGACGCGACAGCGCTGTTCGACCTCCTGACCGACCAAAGTCGGTGCGGGTATCCCGCATCCCAGGTGAAGCTGCTAACTCGCTCCGGATCGACGCGAAATGCAATCCTCGGTGCCCTGGACAATCTGGCCGCCGCTTGCGCGGCAGACCCGGAGGCGACTGCCATTCGGTTACCAGTCGGGTGATCTGGGAACCACGATCACGGGTGCCGAACTGTCCGCCAAGGTTGCAACAATTCGCGCCAGGCGCTTGCTCGTGTTGCTGAACTGCTGCCACGCCGGCGGCTTCGCGCCCGCTGGGAGTCTGGGGGTTGGCGGATTCCGACCGGCACCGCTGCCGCCTGACATCTTGAAGATGTTCGAGCACGGCAGCGGGCGAGCCGTCATCGCCAGCAGCCAGGCCGGTGAACTGTCGTGGACGGGAACGCCGTACTGCGTCTTTACTGGCGCTCTGCTGGAAGGGTTAGCCGGCTATGGCGCGCTGGAACGTAACGGCGTCGCCGAACTGATGGATGTGGTTCGGTGGCTGGGCTCGAAGGTTCCCGAGCGGACGGGAGACAAGCAGCATCCGGTGCTGGATTTCGCGCAGGTGACCGCATCATTCCCCCTGGCGTATTATGCTGCCGGTGGGACGCAACCGGTTCCGCTCGCCTGGAGCACGGCGGCACTCGCTGCTACCCTACCTGAGCCCCCGGTGACGCCGATTCCGGAGTCCACCCGCTTCATAGACGCCATGGCCCACCTGACGGAGGGGGAATTCAGAGCGGTGGTCAGTGGGATGGGCTATTTGTGGTCGACTGTTGGGTCCGCAGATCAACTGGCGAGTGCGGTAACAGTTTATGACCGCGCGACGAGGCCTAGCCGCACCAAGGAGCGAAACGTGGCCTTACTTCGGACGCTGATCCTCCTTTACTACCCCGAGGCGTTCGCTGATGCTTGAAGCCCAACGTCGGGGACTTACGAGGATGCGGCCCTTTGGTTCGTTGCTCCTGCTCGTGCTAGTGCTGGCGTCCCTGCTGGGAGAGCTTCCGAAGGGTGGTGTCTTCGTCCGTGCTCCTGCGCGTGATTTGCTTATCAAAACAGTCAAAGGTAAGCCGAAGACCAAGTTCATCACAACAGCCACTTCCGTCTGGATACAGTTTGACCGATCGCTCTACCGCTGGGACTCTCAGAGCCTCGAAGCGCCTGAGGAAGTCAAGCCCTTCGTCGGTCCCGCCACCAGACTAAAAGGGTTCAACAGCGGCGACTACTGGTTTGATTTCGGGGAGGGTCTTTATTTCGCCAGGCTGTTTCACCAATCCACATTCGGATTTCACGACGAGGCGGAGATCGGCAGGATTCGGCAAGTCAGTGAGGGTCTCTGGTTACTTGATCATTCCGGCGCGGACCATCTGGTTCGCTGGGATGGAGTTGAAGGGAAGGGTATGGAATCCCTCTTCAGAGGCCGCGTACTATCCGTCGGAAAGGTACTCTGGTTAGGCTTCGACAAAGACCTCTACCGGATGGTCCCCGGCGTCGATTCCAAACCGGCGCCCATTGATGAGGATGTGGGTAGGGTCAACCACCTTTACGCCGCGGGTACCGAGCTGTGGATTGCTACCGACAAGGGTCTGTTCCACTGGAAAGATGGGCCAGAGGTAGCGCCACGTCGCGTCAAGTATGACTTCGGCAGCGTATTCCGTGTTCATTCCGCTGGCGGCTATCTTTGGATTCACGCCAAAACGGGCCTCTTTCGCCAGCGCCTTGCACCGGCAGATTCAGTTGAGATAGTGCGAGAAGCGACGAACGATAACGAGCATGTCACTTTTCGCGAAACGGAAACTGCCTTCTGGATCCGACACAGGAGCGAGTGGTTTCGCTTCGATAAGCGTCGGATGTCACTCACGGAATTCAACTTATCGACTTTGGCACCCATCCCTCGCGATAAGACGCCGCCAGAGCATAAGGTAGATAACAGCAACCGCCACATCATTCGAACCAAGAATGGGGTACTTTGGACACATGCCCACGGCCAGCTAATCCGATGGGAAGACCACCCGGCGGGAAAACCAGTAGTCGTAGGCCCCCTTCCGCGGCCGGAATCCACCTTTTTCCCTAATAGGGAAATAGTCTACGCTGAGGCAGGAAATCATCTCTTGATCGCAACCACCGAGGGGCTGTTTCGTTGCGACTCGAACGGGGTCAGTGAGCCAGTTCGCATACGGCTGGATACCGGCGGCATTACCGATTTCCACTCCGATGGGTTGTCACTGTGGATCGCGGCGGAAAAAGGGCTGTTCCGGATTGGTAGGTTCAAGGGCCCTTGGAGGCCCAATGTCAAGTTAACCCGTATCCCATTCAGCACATTATATCCGGAACACTACATCAGCCTTAGTTGGAAGATCGAGGATCCTGACTGGAGCACAATTCCCGAACTGCTATCTACTCGAGTCCTCGTCTTTAAGGCCTCGGGTCAGGAGATCTGGCCAGCCCGGTGGGATTCCGTGCAGAAGCAGTACGTCCTTCAAACCGACGAACATCGCTTACCGGCTGGCGATTATGCGTACGCTATCGAGGCAGTCAATCTGATGGGACAGGGCTACATCTCCCCTCGGCAGGAGTTTAAAGTCCAGCTAGGGCCCGAGGACGAGATCAAGGCGTTGCTCTCGCGGTTCGCCGTCGGCGCTGCACTCACTTACGCGATCGTGAATGTCCTAACCTTCGTGGTTCTCGTTGTTTGCGTTGGGTCAGGATCGCGGGTCGCGTTCGCGCTTCTGATTCATCCGCTTACCCGCGCGATCGGTGTCTACTACGGGGTTGTGATCCGCCGTGTCGCGTGGGTTCGGGCATGGATCCTACAGCCTTACATCCGGTCCCTAGAGGACGCCTTTCCGCCAGGACCGAGCTACCTCCCCCGCCCCCTGATTCGGCCGGCCGGGTCCCGTCTATCGACGATAGACGTTTTGGACGAGTTGCTCGTCCAGCACCGGGTCTGGATTCAGGGAGGGCCAGGGACGGGCAAGACCGAGATGACCCGCGACCTCGTCCGCCGGTTTGCCGAGGTTCAGCACCCAGGTGACGAGGCAGTGCCCCGCCCTTTCGTCCCGATCCTGATCCGGATGCGCGAGGCCGGAGGGCGATCGGCACTCGAATGTATCCGAGATGTCCTGACCGAATACGGCCTGCCGTTCGCCGCCGACGAATTCCTAGCCGAGTTCGTCGCTTCGGGTCCATTCCTCCTTCTCCTTGACGGTATGAATGAGGGCCGTTTGGATCGGGACGACGTCGAGGGCTGGTTGCGTGGGCTCAGCACCGCTCTTGGCCCCAACACGCGGTTACTGGTTACGTCGCAGGCCAACCCCGTGAAGGAGGGCGTCCCGGTTTATCGCCTTCCCCCGTTCACGGCCGACGAGGCCCGGATGTTGCTCAAGAAATTCCTTGCAGACGCAACCATCCCTTCGGCCGGAAAGCAGCGAGAACGGTCCGCGGCCGGGCCGGGCACGGAATTCCTTGCGGACGCAACCATCCCTTCAGCGGCCGACCTGCTGCTGGCCAGCGAGGGGATGAATGCCTATGATGTCCGCCTTATTGCAGATCTCTCCATCGCACAGCGACCCCTGCCGAACGATCGCTACGATCTCTTCAATGCAACTCTGCAACTCGCAAGCGACTACGCTTTGCCAGGCACCCCCTTCCCGGAGGAAGCGGTCTGCCGTATTGCCTGGGACAAGTGGTTGCGATGGAACTTCTCCCTTTTTTCGGGCGACGGTTTGCCGGACGACGTTCTTGTATCGCTGAACCGAGCGCAGGTTATTGTCGTGAGCGGAACCCATTATGAGTTCCGTCACGAGTTGATGCAGGCTTACCTTGCCGCCCGTTACGCAACGAGACACGCTACCTCGCCTCTCGCGTGCCTGCGGGATTCCACAATCTGGCAACTCAGTGCCACCCGCCAGGATCGAGTGTTGAAAGTCCTTACGGACCTAATCACCCGGCCAGAAGAGTTGGAGGCCCTAGGGGACTACGCGCTAGGGGACGAACAACGCGGCCGGTTGCAGGCGGCTGTGTTGGGCACTGCCCGCCGGCGAGAGTGGCCTCTAGATCTGGTGATTGATGGTAGTGAGGGTTGGCGTTACGTAGAAGCACTTCGTTACGTCACGCTCGGCGAACTGAACCAGATTATCCTGGGCCTGGGGATGCGCCCGGCGGATGTTCCTTACCCCGAGGACCAGATTCGACGTGCGACTGAGTTCGTCCGGCGACTGCGCCGTCAGAAGCGGCTTCCCGAATTGCGGCAACTGATCCTCCGCCTTTACCCTGATGCCGACCTGGCCTGAAAGTGGGCTGCGCTCGTGGCGGCCACGGTTGTTCCTGCGGTCGGAGATTTTAACGCGGATGGGAATGCGGACATCGTTACCGCCAATTTTATCCCGAACACGGTGTAGTGGTCTACCGACCTTTGCACGCACATTCGTTCAGTTCAAAGGCCCAGCGCCGAAACTTCGGCGCTACGCAAATTCTCCAATTATTCGTGATTGACCGAGGCGCTTCCCGCGATTCTCTGCGCCGATAAGATACGTCGGCCAGCAAGCCAACCTGACACGAGTTCTGTCATGCCCAAAGCCTCACGCGGTTCGCGGACGCCGCTGCCCAAGCAATGGGCGCGTTCCGTGCAGGCAGCCATGCTCCAAGTCATGTCGCTGGCCCATTTCGCCCTCGTGACCACCCGAAGTTGGGCCACCAGCAGCAGCAACCAACGCGTTCGCTTGGCCGCGCGCGTCGATCAACGGGAACATGAAATTCGACTCCTTCGCGAAGAAGGTCGGATCAAGGACGCTCGCCTGACTCGAATCCCTCCGGCGCAACGGCCTCATTATCTTCCCTCCCAACGTCTCGCCATCCTCCAGTTGCGTGCGGCCCGTGGCTGGTCGTTGGCTCAAACCGCACGCGTCTTCCATCTCACTACACCGACGATAATGTCTTGGATGAAACGCCTCGATGAAGAGGGACCAAAGACATTGCTGCAAACTCATCCACCGGTGAACAAGTTCCCGGATTTCATCCGCGCGCTCGTGCAGCGTTTGCACGTCTTGTGCCCCCGACTGGGCAAAGTCAAAACGGCCCAGATCTTGGCCCGAGCCGGATTGCACCTGGCAGCGAGCACGGTCGGTCGCATGCGTCGAGAGCCACCGGCACTTCGACCGAACGGTTTTCCCCAAACCATGCCATCGTCCCGCCGGGTCACCGCACGATACCCCGATCACGTCTGCCACGTCGATCTCACCACAGTGCCGACATCGGCAGGCTTCTGGACGTCGTGGTCGCCGTTGGCGTTGCCGCAGCGCTGGCCGTTCTGTTGGTGGCTGGCGGTGATCATGGATCGTTTTTCCCGTCGCGTGCATGGCTTGGCCATCTTTGCTCAGCCGCCGACGGCGAAACAGATGCGGGACATCCTTCGGCGTATGGTGTCCCGTCTCGGCAAAGCGCCTCGGCATTTGGTTACCGATCAGGGCAAGCAGTTCAGCGGAGAAGCTTTTTCCGAATGGTGCCGTCGCCGCGGGATCCGGCAGCGCTTCGGCGCGGTTGGAAAGCAAGGCAGCCTTGCGGTGGTCGAACGCATGATTCGAACTGTCAAGCAAGAATGCGTACATGCCTTGCCGATAGTCGCCTTGCAGCGGCGAAGTCTTGAGCGAGAGTTGCGACTCTTTTTGGACTGGTATCATGCCGATCGTCCGCACACGGCAATCAAAGGGGCGACGCCGGATGAGATCTATTACGGCACGCGTCCGGCTTGTCGCCGTCCTCGTTTCGAGCCGCGTTCAGGATGGCCCCGAGCGTCGCCGTGTGCGCAGCCGCGGGTACTCGTCAAAGGTCAACCGGGCGCGAAACTTGAACTCTGCGTTGAATTCCGGTCTGGCCGTCGACATCTTCCGCGCGTGATGGTGACTCGCGCGGCCTAAGGCGGACGTGCGAATGAATTCTCGTGTGCGCTTCCTCTGCGCCATGCATCGACGAATTCTCGGAACAAAGCAAAAACTAGCGAGCATTTCAGTGAACGCGTGTGCGCAAATCTCGGTGGGCCCGTACACCGCGTGAGGGTTTGGGCATGACAGAACTCGTGTAAGGTTGGCTCGCTGGCCGAAGTATCTTATCAGCGCAGAGAATCGCGGGAAGCGACTCGGTCGATCACGAACTAACAATCGGAAGAATCTGCGTAGCGCCGAAGTTTCGGCGCTGGGCCATTGAACTGAACAGATGTGCGTACAAGTTTCGGTGGCCCACTATACCGGGTAACTACTTCCCGGCCACAGCTTCGCCCGGCGTCAAAGCGATACCTTGAATACGTCCGGAAAATGGTCCGGGGAGACGTCACGCGACGCAGCCATCTCGCCAATCTCGTCCAGCATCACTCGGTTCCCGCCATCGCTCAGGTCCCGCAAGGCGACGACCCGGTCCGCGTAATGGGCGAATCCCAGGGAATTCAGCGAGTTCACGTCGAGCGAGACGTTGTAACGCAGGTATTGCAGAGCCGGGCTGGCACCGAAAAGATCCCCGTGCAGCGTGCCAAACTCATCGTCGATCTCCGTTCGAGTCGGAGAATCGGATAGCCATTGCAGGATGAGCTGGTTGTGCTGGTTGGCGTCATCCATCAAAATGTTCGGCACCTGCAGCGCCCAGTCCCAGAGCTTGCTCCTGACTACACGACGCAGTTCCGACCGCTGGTACCAGGGCCCCGTCCCCACTGACACGAGGATCAACTGCTTCTCTCCGACCGGCCAGCTGAAGGGGAACTGCTTCAGGGTGGCCATCAGGAACAAGTACAAGGCCGGGTTGTTGACCATACTCACGCCGCCGTCGATGCAGGCGGCTTCCTCGCCGCGCCCGATCTCGAGCCTCTGGGGCACGAAGTACGTCGGGGCGGCGGTGCTGGTGCGCACGGCGGCGCTGAGCAGGATTCCCCGGCGGCGGCCGGAGAACTTGCCGCGGGGGTGGTTGTGCAGGGGGAACGTCTGGTTGAAGTCAGCCCGCTTGACGAAGACACATAGCCCAGTCTGGACGTCGTCGCTCTCGAACACTCGGTTGCCGAAATGCTCGTCCAACGAACGGCGCAAGGTCCTCCGGAAAGGCGGCGAAGATCCGCTTCCACCACGGCATTTTCTTGCTGAAGATGTGCCCGCCTAGTTGTTGATAGAGCTCGCGCACCTCCTTGACCTCTTTGCCCAGCGCCAGGGCAGTCGCGATGATTGCCCCCGTGCTGGTGCCGCCGATCAGGTCGAAGTAATCGCACAGCCGCAACGTCTGGTTGTTGTGCTGGTCGCGGAGGATGCTTTCAATGCGGGCGAGGAACCCGAGCGTCAGCGCCCCGCGAATGCCTCCGCCGTCCAGTGACAGGATGCGCTTGGGGCCGTCCTTCGAGAGACGGCCGACGAGCTCGGCCTCCCGGTTGGACCGGAAGAGGCGGCGCGGAATCTGCCCTACCACCGTGGCGTTGCTGCTCTGGGGCGCAGGAGCAGGGATGAGGAAATCGCGATAAAAACCAAAGCGGAGACGGACCTGGTCGCCCCAGGACACGTAGCCGTAGCTCTTCAGGAAGTTCAACGACTCGGCGACCTCCTCGGCGGACGTACTCAGGTCGGCAGCGAGCCGAGGCAGGGTGAGTGGCGGCTCGGACCGACACAGCTCCCGCAACAGCTGCTGCTGTGGAGAGGTCAGCCGCTCGAAGTCGCTCCGGAAGATCGCCTGCACCGCCTGGTCCTTCACCAGCATCTCCTGGCATTGGCGCAGTACCTCGTTGTTGACGAGGCGGCCGTTGCCTTCGGTTGTTTGTTCCAGGGCCTGTCCCAGCGCCTGAAGGACATAGGGGTGCCCGCCGGTCCAGGACACCGCGCGTCTGACGACGTGCTCGCTCAGCGGGGACTCCCAGCCACGTCCCAGCTTGCAGCGGAGCAGAGCGCTGGCGTCGCAGTCGTCCAACCCCGCGAGCGTCTGCCAGCGGAACGCCGTCAGGAAAGAATCGTCGTCCGGCCTTAGCATTACCGCGAGTAACTGGCTGGCCGCCAGCACCCAGCGGACACGTTCGGACCGGAAACAGTCGCTTATGCCGGCGATGAACGCGGGGTCATTGGCGGCCACGTCGAGCAGGCGTTCGGCCTCGTCCCACAAGAAGAGGCCTTCTCGCCGCGCCTTGTCATCTCGTCGATCAGGGCGCGGAACCGGGCGGCGGGGCCCTCCAACCAGGCCGGCGACATCGATGCCAAGCGGTGCGAGGTCGGTGCTGCCGTGCCTTTCCAGCAAGCCACTCAATAGCTCCTCACCGGACAGCGGTTCCGGCAGCGTTTCCAGGCTCCACAGCAGCGGTCGCCATCCTTGTTCTTTCGCCTCGGCGGCCGCCTTATGCAACAGGGAGGTCTTTCCAATCCGCCGCTGGCCGCACACCCACGTGTGCTGCTGTTCGCGGATGGCCTGAAGCTCTCTGTCACGGCCGTAGAACGAATCGCCCTTGACCGGCGTCCCTGGGCTGAACTGGCTCGTGGCTTTGCTCCTGCCCTTCGTTGTTGGCCCCTGCTCCTCCAGCCAGCCGTTGAGGTCTTTCTCGGAGATGCGACGGGTGAGACGGGCCTGGCGGTACTTGTACTGCAGCAGGCCGCTGCAGATCGTCTGCAGGTGCAACGGTTTACCCAGGCTATGTGCCATGATCCGTTGCACGCATCCTTCGTCGAATGCGAACAGCCCGCGCGCTGGCCTCACGATTAGCTCTCGCATTTCCGCTGGCGTCATCGGCTCCACTGTTCTGGTCTGGAGGAAATTCCACCACTCACTTTGGCCGGGCTTGTCGCAATCCTTACGGATCTTGGGGCCGGTCAGGACCGTCTTGAGGTGGGTCGGGTTCTCCATGAACAGCCAACGAAAGGCGGAAAGGGTCGAGCACTCCAGGTCATCGAAGAACGTGATTTCGTCGATCTGTAGAACTACGATCGGCCTGGTCGATCCGGCCCCCTCCCAGTGCCGGACAAGCGACCCGAGGTCGCGATGGAAGTGGTCGTGCCGATACGAGATCGGCGGGATTGAATCCTTCCACTCCAGCGTCCGCAGGACCGCCTCCGGGACGGAGCCCTGTTTGGCCACTCCCACGAGCTTGCCGCCCAGAAAGTAGAAAAACTGCGCGTCCCTCTGGCGGGCGTCGCGCAACTCTTGCATGTCCGCCCACACGGGGATGAACTTGACCTCCGCCTTCGACATCCCTCGCAACAGGAGAGTCAGTTGCCGTTGGATCGACGTCTTGCCGATGCGGAGCTCGCCGATCAGAGCGTAACTGGTACTTTCCAGAGTGTTCAGCAGTTCCTGGAGCCGCTCGCGGCGGCCGAAGAATTTCTCCGGGTCCTCGATCGGGTCGCCCATCACGTATGGGTTTTCTCGCACCCTTAGCCGGGCCGCCCGGCGGCGTAAGCGGGAAACCCATCTGACCGTCAGTCCAAGTACAGTGGGTGGGACGAGGAATGCGACGGCGAGGCGCAGCACGATGAGCGGTAACGCGAGCGGCTCGGGGGCGAGGTCAGTGACAACGTGGCGCGTCCCGTTTCCGTCGTCCACGCTCGCCCACATGATGTGTTGCTCCCTGTCCCCCCAGAGGTCCGTCGGCAGACAACGCGCCCAGGAGGTGCCGCCAGCGTAGCGGCCCTTCCCGAAGCGAGGGTGGCCCCACGCCGCCAGACCTTCAGTGTCGGGGTCCAGGCTCTCGTTCGCAAGCTGGCGGTGCAGCCAGAACCCCCAATTCTCCACCTTGAGACGCGGCCGCAAGTAGCCGGAAGGATTCCAGACGGAGCAGCCCCCGTCTCCATGCGCGACCAGTACCTGAGGGGTCCGGCCCGCAACGGCCGGCCCGAGGTGGAGTTCGGCCGCAGAAGCGAACAGGAACGGCTCACTGCGCGCGACAACGCGCGGACCACTGGGGTCCGCGTTGCGGGCGGGCGCGGAGCGGTTCCAGCGGCACACGCGGTTGTTGACCAACAGCCAGGCGTTTTCTCCGTCCGGGGCGAGGCTGATGCCGGCCACGCGTCCTGCAGGCAGCGGAAGGGCCCCCCGCCCGAAGGATTCGGTGATTGAGCGGTCGAGGGCGAGCGACACAGGCTGGCGCTTGTCCCCTGTGGGTAGGTCCAGGTTGAAGACCGCGACGCCATCTCCTGTGCCGACCCAGAGCTCGTTCTTGCCCGCGAACCAGCAGAGGGCGCGCACCGTGTCATTGGGCAGTCCGTCGTTGCGGTCCTTGTGCGTCCAGGGCACCTTCGCCCAGTCCGGCTTGTCTTCGCCGTCGAGGCGGGCGATGCTGAGGCCCTTGGCGGTCCCCAAGATAAGCACCCGAGTTCCGCCGGTCAGGTCGACCAGCAGGGCGGAGCGGACCGGTGCCCCTAGGATGCCCGAAAGAGGGGCCTTCTGCACGGGTCCTTCGCGCGACACGCGGCAGTGCCCGCCCGTCGTGAACACGACCGGTAAGCGATCCGGCCCAAGGGTAATGGCGTCGATCGTAGGCGACGGGAGCCCGTCGCGCCAGCGCCGGACCGGGCCATCGGCAGGGACGTACCACAGCCCGTGGCCTCTGGTCCCGAGCCAGACACCGTGGCCATCGGCAACCCCCACCAGCTGGCCGCCCTGGAGCTCGACGGGGAGGGGCCTCACGGATTTGGCGCGCAGGGGCTGGGCTCGCGGGGCCGAACCGGCCCCGGGGTGGAAGGACCACATGTTTCGCGCACCGACGAGCCAGACTCTGTCCTCCACGTTGTCCCGCTGTGCCCGCGCTGGAGGGTATTGAGTCAGGGCCTTGATAGGATCGCCGCCGGTATCGAGGCTCGCTCGGTCGACGCGCCCTTCCTGAGCGGCCACAAGTGAGACTGAGCCGTCGGCGTGTAGGAGCAGGGCGCGATTTCCGGGGAGGGCCGCGGACTGAGTCCACGCAGACAGCGACCCCTCCAATGTCGTCATGTTTCGCCCTTCCTCCTTGCCCACGTCCACGACCACCAGGGTAGCGTGGTTGTCGCGGACCAGCAGCTGGGAATCGCCCAGGAAAGCAACCCCGCTGATGGGCCGGATCAGGACGGGGTCCGAGGCCAGCTCGGGTTTGCCATTCTTGGCGAACTTTGCCACGTCCCAGCGAGGCGTCACGCGATCTCCGTCGAGCGTGAGCACCTTACCGTCTCTCGTTCCCACCAGGACCGTTCCGTCCGTCGGGCCTGGCACCTCTGCCAGCGCCGTGATCAGGGGGTAGTCGGGCCGGACCCGCTCGAACTTCTTTCCCCCCGCAGGGCGCCTCCACAACCGGCTTTTGGAATGGGTTACCGGGGCGGTGACTAGAACCTCGCCACTTTTACGGCGCAGCATTTTCGTCCACAACGGCAAATCCCTGAACGTATCCCGGCGAACGGGCCAGTCGTCCAGGATCTGGATGACCGCTTGGCCATCGCTAAATCGGACGAGGCCTTGGTCACACAGCACCAGGATACTGTCGCCGTCGCCCTCAATTGCAGTGACCCACAGTTCATTCGGCGCTCGCCCGAGAACATCTGAGAGTGCCTCCAAATGAGATTTCAGTGGGTTGCCCGTCCGCCATCCACGGCGGTGAGGAGGTCGACGCCACCGATCCAGACCTCTGCGGTGCCTCGTTGCAGCGACAGGACAAAGGGGAGTTTTTTCGTCAGGTCCAGCTCGAGACGGCGCGACGTTCTGTCCTTTTCGAAGATCCACACCTGCCCCTCGACCTCGCGGCCGCTACCATCTCGTTCCCGCCGCGTCTGACCTGCCGCCCACATCCTGCCCTGCGAGTCTTCTAACAAGTAAAGGACCCACGACCTTTCTTTCTGGTTCTCGTGCATAAAGGCCGGTTCAAATTCCTTGTTCGGCGCCGTCTGGACGAAGAGGTTCGCCGCCGTGCCGACCCACAGCGCCTTGTTGCGATTGCGCCGCAGCGCCCCGCCCGCCCCCCCGACCCACCCGCCCGTGACCGGCAGCCGCTTGGGCGTGGTGGGACCCGTGTCCAAAGTCCGGAACAATAGCCCTTTCTCGCTGATGTCGTCCCCCCCGACTTCGCCACTCGACTTTAGTCCCACCAGCGCGCCGTCGGTCTCGGGAAGTAGGGCCAACACCCTTGGAAGTCGATACTCGCCAAGGGACAGTGCGTCTTCGTCAGCGGTTGCGAGCAATCGATCCCATTCTAGCCGGTCGTGGTCAGCAATCGGGGTGCCCTGCATCGCGGGACGCTGTTTGCTGCGCACCCAAACGTCATGAGGCGTGACTAGGTGCAACCGGCCGTAAGAGTCCAGAATGAGTTCTCCTGGAAGCCTCGGCGCCCACGGCTCGCGTGGAAGTGGCAGGGCCCGCACTTCCAACTTCTCGTCGAGTGCGACCAGCGCCTGCCGCCCAACGCCGACGACCTCGCGGTCACGGTCTAGCGCCGCAGAGACGATGCCGCCTGGAATCAAGGGTGACGGCACCGGCTCGCTCGGCGAACCGGCCAGCAGTCGGAACTCGGGAAGCTCGTCACTCCCTCCAGATCGGATCACGACCTCTCCGCCCAACGCGGCTAGGAGGTCGCCCGAATTCTGGACGCTGGTCCGTTTCTCCCACTTGCCCTCGCGGCCCTGATACACGGCCCTCTCGGTCATCAGATAATCCGGGTCCTTGCCCGTCCCCAGCGAAGCAGCGATGATCCGAGCAAAGCTCGGGCTCGTCGTCTCGGATTGCACGTCACCGTTGGACGAGAGGACGCGCAACACATTGTCGCTGGCTACCCAGACACGTCCGTCCGGGGAGAACGCCACTGGGGGGCGATGAGCGACAGAGGTGGTATTTTCGGGCAGAAAGGGTACGTCGGACGCATTCGGCTCCGATGCCCTTGCCGGGCTGCGTGGGGCGGCGTGCGCGACCCAACTCCTGTCGGGGTCCGCCATCAAAAGTCCGGCGGCGGTCCCGACCCAGAGTCGGCCCACAAAGTCTTCAACGACCGCCGTTGGCGCGACGCCGTCGGGCAGCGCGAACGACCGCACGAGCTTGGGGAGGTTGCCCCGGATGTCGATCTCACGGATGCTGCCCTTGCGCCCCAGCCATAACCGGTCGTTCTTCTCCCGCCCCAGCCCCAGACAGCATGGCCCGGACCCGAAGTCTTCGCCGCTCACTTCGATATGGCTCTCGGTGCCGATGACTAGCAACCGCTGCTTCTGATCCGCGTCCGCCCCGAGCAGAACGACGCGACTGCCGACCGTGAGAGACGCAATCGGTGCCAAGGGCGCCTTGGCTCCGTCGAGCGCCCCATTCCGCACGTTGAGCTCGTGCCACTCGTCGGGGGAGAATTCGCAAAGGATCTGGCCAGGTCCCGAGGGCAGGAGGCGCTTAATCCGCCGATCCCAAGTGTGGGACTTCGCGATGGTCGAATCAGGCTTCCCGTTCTTGCCGATGAGGAAGCTCTTAATCGACGGGACCCCAGACGCGGAGTCGACGAACCATAAGCGATCGCCGAGGGCAAACACCGAAGTGACGTGCTCGCTGTCGCCGAGTCGCTCGGGGGTGAGTGACGACTTCGGGGAGGGGTCGTCCAACCAAACCAGCCCCTTTCGCGTCGCCGCTACGACGCCGCCATCCAGGGAGGCAAGCGCGAGCACGTCGTCGTCGGGCAGCCCACCCTTGCGTTTGCAATGGCTGAACTGCCCGTCGGCGAGCCTGCTCAGCCCTTCACTCGTTGCCACCCAAAGCGAACCGGTCGGGCCGACCGCCAGATCACGGATCTCCGTCCCGATCGGTCCCGCCTCGTCTGGGTAAGGCTTACTCGTCCGAAGCCACGCCACTCGTCTAAGCTCAGAAGGGTTGACAGGCTTTGCGTGAGGGGCCTCCGCTTCGCCCCACGTCGCAGTCAGCACGACGGCTGCGGCCAGCACGGCCAACAAGCCCACCCGAGCGGCGTGCGTGAACATTAAGAGATTCTCTACGACGATGAATCGTGACGGACTGTTCCACGAACTACTGAAACGCCTCCGGGATTATAGGGTGTCGAAAGCCGCTTCGACAACGGTGGACATATTGGGGCCCAGGCCGAAGCCCGCGCATGGTTCGACAATCCAACACGTCGGGTGGAGTCGGACCCTCGCGACGGCGATCCTGGCGGCCCGGGTGCGAATCCTGAGGGTGTTCCATCGCGTCCGTAACGCGTCGTGAGAAACGGATCGTACGCCGCCTGACCGGGCGCGAGATCGAGCTTGATGCAGTAGCCTTTGGCAAAAGGGGATGGACCGCCGTTCGGCGAAGCTGCGGCCGCGGCAAAGGAGGCGGCAAGGCCAAGGCGATGGAAAGCTTCTTCTCCTCGCGGATCGACTACCAGCCTCGGAATCGACACGCTCGACGGCAGCGGCCAGGCGGATGTCACCGCCAGCAGCCTTTCGATCGGCTCGCACACCATCACGGCCGTGTACGCCGGTGACGGCAACTTCAACGGAAGCACATCCGCTCCGCTGAACCAGCAGGTCAATCAACTCGTCGCGACTTGGGTCGGCGGCGGCGCCGGCGATCCGACGGCCTGGAGCAGCACTTGAACGCAACGTAGATAACGTCCTCAGTCTTGTTCCTTTGAAGAGTGGGAAAAGGGAAGCAAGGGACAGTCGCCATTTGAAAAAACCTTTCTAGCACCGCCAGCCCGGCGCCCACGGTGCTAGACGCGGACCGCCGGACCGGCCAAAGGTCGCTTTCAAGAATTCTATGAGTCGACGTACACGCGCATCGTGTCGACTTCCTCCTTCAGTTCGTTGAGTAGCACAATATGCGGGGCGTATTCCGTGGAGCGCGGCGTCGGCGCGGCCGCCTGTCTTCGCAGCGAGTGCTTTCCTTTGAGGACCGAGAGGATTGAGAAGCGTTGTCGCCAGCGACGCCGTTACGCTTGCCAATCCCGCAGAGCCGCGATGGGGTAACAATTGGGCCAGCGTGATCGGGTCGCGTCCGTGCTGCAAGAGACTCATGATCTGACTGATGCGCGCTTGGCTGACGTGGGTCGCGGCCGCCAGTTCGGGTAGTCCCGTGCCAGGCCGTCGGTAGGAGTATTGCTTAGCCTCGCATTCGATGAAACACCATGTAATGCAGCAACGCATCTCCTTGAAAGAGAATGCTTTGCGGGTAGATTGACAGCGCAAGTTCAATTCCTGGATCGTGTTTCACAATTGGTAACCCCGGCTCGCCGCGTGACTTCATTCCGTCCGCTGCCCTGCCTTTTCAATCTTGGCCCATGTATCGCGCAACGTCACGGCGCGATTGAAAACCAATCGCCCGGGCCGGGTATCCGGATCGACGCAAAAGTAACCTAACCGTTCGAATTGGAACCGGCTACCCGGTTTCGCGTCCGCCAGGCCTTGCTCGACCGGACATTCCAGAATCTCCAACGATTTCGGATTGAGGTTCGATTTGTAATCGCCGCCTTCGGGCACATCGTCCGGGTCGGCCTTGTTGAAAAGATGATCGTAAACGCGGACCTCGGCGGTTGCTGCATGCTTCGCCGAGACCCAGTGAATCGTGCCCTGGACCTTTCGGCCGTCCGGTGCGTTGCCGCCGCGAGTCGCGGGGTCATACGTGCAGCGAAGCTCGGTGATTTCTCCGGAGTGTGGGTCTTTCGTCACGCCGACGCACTTGATAAAGTAGGCGTACCGCAGCCGAACTTCTCGACCCGGACCCAGGCGGAAGAACTTCTTGGGCGGGTTTTCCATGAAGTCGTCCTTCTCGATGAATAGCTCGCGTCCGAAACGGACTATGCGCGTGCCGGCCGACGGATCTTCCGGGTTGTTGATCGCCTCCAGTTCCTCGACCTTGTCTTCGGGATAGTTCTCGATGACCACGCGCAACGGGTGCAATACGCCCATGACGCGCGGCGCCCGGCGATTGAGGTCGTGCCGCAGGGCATCTTCCAGCCAGGAAAGGTCAATCACGCTGTTGAACTTGGACACACCAACACGTTCGCACAACGAGCGGATCGCCTCGGGAGTGTAGCCCCGCCGTCGCAAACCGCAGAGAGTCGGCATGCGCGGATCGTCCCAGCCGCGGACGTGTTGGTTCTGCACCAACTCAATGAGCTTGCGTTTGCTGAGGACGGTATAAGTGAGATTCAAGCGCGCAAACTCAATTTGTTGCGGCCGATAGGCGCCGATGTTTTCCAGGAACCAATCGTAAAGCGGCCGATGGTTCTCGAACTCCAGTGTGCAAATCGAGTGCGTGATCCGCTCGATGGAATCCGACTGCCCGTGTGCCCAGTCGTACGTCGGATAGATGCACCACTGATCGCCGGTGCGGTGATGTGTCGCACGCAGAATGCGGTACATCACGGGGTCGCGCATGTTGAAATTGGGATGGGCCATGTCGATCTTGGCCCGAAGCGTGCGTGAACCGTCGGGAAACTCGCCGGCGCGCATCCGTTTGAAAAAGCTGAGGTTTTCGTTGACGCCGCGATTCCGGTACGGACTTTCTTTTCCCGGAGTCGTCAACGTGCCCCGATGGGCGCGACACCTCGTCCGCACTTAGGTCGCAGACATACGCCTTGCCTGCCAAGATCAGAAGTTCCGCCCAGACGTACAGTTGGTCGAAGTAATCCGAGGCGTAAAATTCACGATCCTCCCAGTCGGCGCCGAGCCAACGAATGTCCTCGCGGATGGAATCGACGTATTCTTGTTCTTCTTTCGCGGGATTGGTGTCGTCGTAGCGGAGATTGAACTTACCCCCATACTTCTGGGCCAGGCCGTAATTCAAGCAGATTGACTTCGCATGACCAATGTGCAAGTATCCGTTGGGTTCCGGCGGGAAGCGCGTATGCACCTTCCCGTCAAACCGGCCGGTGCGGTTGTGGTCTTCGATGATTTCCTGGATGAAGTTGAGGGAGGGGGTCGGTTCAGGCATGGTCATTGCGATATGTCTCCGGTGTTTCCGTCGGGAGCTTCAGTGCGGTAGGACCGCTTCACCAACTGCTCGAAGTGTTGATAACGCGGATCGTTTCCGTCAGCCATCGCTAACCATTCCTTTCGAATCCAGTCAAGGTCAAGCTGCCCCGGGTTTGCGAAAATGAGTTTCTGTATGTCGACGCGATCCTGGTCGCGAAATGCCAAGAGCTTCAACAATATCAAACTCTCGGCCGATGCAACGTGCGCTGAGCAGTCAAGAATCCACTCTACGGTTGCGGAATCGATGGCATGCTGAAAAAGTGGTAACTGCGGTTTCAGCCAATCCACGCGCACTCCGCGGAAGTCCAATGCAGTGAGATGTTCCTGGCTCCACTGGCGGATAACTGTCTCGCTGTCAAAATCGAATCCTTCTTCTCGTAGTTCATCCAAGAGACCGGGCAGCGTTAGCGCCGGCACGTGAATCAGAAAATCGAGGTCGGCAGTAAGTCGCGGCTGACCCCGATAGCTGGACGCGACGCCACCTATGAGGGCATAACGAACGCCGCGGCGTTGTAGGACTTGAACCATTGCCCGAAACGCAACGATTAGGTCTTGCGGTAGTGGATATGCCTCAGCGTCCATGATGAGCGAGGAGTTCCCGATAGAAACTCCGCAATTCTTCTTTCTCGCGCTTGCGCTGTTGCTCCGCAGCCTCCCGATGTGGTGAGGCCATCATGAGCGCTTGACCGGAAGCCATCAAATCGACGATGGCCAGAAACCTTTCGGTAGGAGTCAACCGACGAAATTTCTGAACGTCTCGATACACCTGCTCCGCCTCGCTCGGAAATCGAAGTAGGGTTTCGGGCCGAAGGTTCGACCGCGTATCCACGTCGTGAGCTGGGGTGTTCATATCACTAGTGTCCCGGAACTGATCTAGGGCGACAAGTGCGATCCTCAGCGCTTGGAAGTTCCGGGGCCACCTTGGTCTATATTCTCGCGGTGGCTGGCGTTTGCCTTGAATACGCTTCAACCCAGTTACGTTGTTCCGAAGTTTCCGGTACAGGGCATCCGCGAGCCGCCGTAACTCGCCTAAACGCTTCACCAGCCGACATTCCAGCCGACACAAGCAAACACGCCGCAATCAAAGCTGCTCTCCCGATCCCTTGCCGACAGTGAATCGCCACGTTCTTTCCTTCATCGAGCGCTTGCGACAGTGTGTTCGTAAGAACAAGCGTTTCGTCGCGCGATTCCGGAACGGATCGATCTTCGATGGGGAACGATAGGTACTTCATGGCGTACGACTCAACCAGAGCGTTCTCGAGCGCCAGATCTAACTCCGTAATTTCGGCAGGTGTAAGTAACGACACAACGACGTCTATTCCAGCCTCGCGCCATCCACGCATCTCATCGCCCAGCCAATCTCCGCCTCGTGGACGCGGCATAATTGCCAGACGCCCACGCCACGGGCCATCGATCCAATAGAGTTCGGTCTGCATGTGCGTCCTCGGGTCAGGCCGGTGGGACAATCTCTCGCGGCAAAGAATCAACAGAAACTCCCCGGTCCTTCAGCACCTTAATGCGATGATGCCCGTCAAGGATCGTTCCATCCGGTCGCACCTTCAGTGAGCCGCTCCGCCCTGGCTCCAGCGATTCAATCAGTTGAGCATCCGTTAGCTTGCCGAAGTACGAGAGCTTCGCCGGACTGAATGAGCTGTCCGGATGCAGAAACCTAAGCGGCGGCAAGTTTCCCAATCCTCCGCATTATATCCGCGCCAACGCCCGCTCCATCCGCGCAACGCTTCGCTCTCGCCCCAACACCGCCAGGCTCTCGAACAACCCGAAACCGACCGCCTTTCCGGTCACGGCGACACGCACGGCATGAATGACCTGGCCGACAGCAATTCCTTCGGCGGCCACAAACGCGTGTAGCTCCTTATCCAGCGTGGCCGCATCAAAGGGCTCGACGGTAGCCAATCGTTCCTTGAACTTCGCCAGCAGCCCAGCCGCCTCGGCCGGCTTGCGGATGCGCTTGTCAAAGGCGGCCTCATCATAGGCGAAAACATCGTCGGCTTGAAAGAAGTTCGCATGGTCCAAGATGTCGCCGGCTACTTTGATCCGGTCTCCGGCGGCCGTCAGGATTTGCTCCACTCGCCGTGAGATGTCGGCACCGATCGGTTTTTGAACGTAACCCGCTTTCGAGAGATAAGGAATTGCCGATTTGACGCGCTCGCCAATCGGCGCTTCCTGCATGTAATGGTCCTGAAATGCAAACAGCTTCTTCGCATCAAAACTCGACGCGCCTTTGTTGACTCGTTCCAAGGAAAAGGCGTCTAACATTTCCTTTGGCGTGAAGAACTCCGTCTTATCATCCAACGACCAACCGAGCAGCAAAAGGTAGTTGATAACCGCGTGCGGTAAATATCCGACCTGCCGATAGAAGTCGACGATGACCGGGTTGAACGTGTCGGCCGCGGTTGCCAGGCCGATACGCTCGGCAATGGCCTTGCCGTGCTCGTACGCTTGCTTGAAATCCGGATTCTTGAGGTATTGCGGTATCTTGCGCTTGCTGAGCTTATTCTTGCTTCCTGGCTCGGCGACAAAGGGGACGTGTGCATACTCGGGCAGCGAGTAACCCAGGCCTTCCGCGATGAAAACCTGTCGCGGCGTGTTCGATAAATGTTCCTCCGCGCGGATGACGTGCGTGATTCTCATGTCCGCATCGTCGACCACGCTGGCAAGGTTATACAAACATGATCCATCCGCTCGCTGAATCACGTGATCCTGCTCGCTGGCCCATGCCACTTCCATTGGGCCGCGGACATGATCGGGAAACCGGCACGTTCCCTCGCGGGGCATTTTGAGGCGGACGACACCCTTACGGCCTTCCGATTCGAACTTGGTGCGCTCGGCCTGTGTTTCAGCCATCCACTTTCGGCTATAGAGCATGGGCCGTTTTTCTTTTTCCGCGGCGTCGTGCTCGGCTTTTAGTTCCTCCGGCGAGGCGTAGTCCCAATACGCCAAACCTTTGTCGAGTAATTGTCGAACGGCGGCCTGGTAGCGATCGAGCTTTTGTGACTGGTAGTAAGGTCCGTACGGTCCGCCTTTGTCCGCGCCCTCGTCCCAATCGATTCCGAGCCAGCGGAAGCCGTCGAGAATCGGTTGCAACGCCTCTTCGACGTTTCGTTTCTGGTCGGTGTCATCGATACGGAGGATGAACTGTCCGCCGTGCTTCCGGGCGAACAGCCAATTGAAAAGCGCGGTCCGGACGCCTCCGATGTGCAAATATCCCGTCGGACTCGGGGCGAATCGTGTGCGAACTGTCATTACACCTCAAACCAAAACGAGCCACCGTGCGTTTCGACCCCAGCCATTCGGGGGTCGCTCCAGATGGGGCTTAGGATACGGGAAAGTTCCGGGTCCTCCGTTACGAACACGCTCGGCAAGACGATCTTGTTGAAGCTCCGCTTGGTTAGCAAATAGACCGCCAAAAGATACTGCTCGGAATAGTATCGTTCGATCCATTCGGGCGGATAGTCGTAAGGCAAGGTAACGTCATGTATTTGCACCAGCGTCCCCGGTTGCAAACGCGGCAGAATATCCAGAAAGAATACCGTGGCGTCCGAATTCATGAAACAGAAATGGGACCCATCGAGAAAGACAAAGTCGCCCGGTTCAAGTTCGCCGAATAAAGTGAGGTCCGCATCTTCGAGGGGCTTGCGAATCACGCGGTCGCAAAGCCCATCGATCTCCGCCCTGGGATGGGGATCAATCGAGGTGATTTGCGTCGAAAGCGAATGATCGATAATCGCCCGCCGTGCAAACTTCGTCGACTGGCCCGAACCGATTTCGACGTAACACTTCGGCCTCCGAGCGCTCAACAACCCGTAAAGTACCGCCGCATCGAGGCCCGGCAGCCAAGTGTTCTTCCAACATGGCTGAGTTGCGTTCGTCGATGCTTCGAGCGGAATTCGAAAGAACTCATCCGTAAGATCGAGAAGATTCGTCAACAGTTTCCGGTACGCGGCCCGATTGCCGTCGATGATCTCGTAAAGAAGCAAATGTGGCGGGGCCCCATGACCGTAGCGCGGCGCGGGGCGGATGGGGTAACTCAGTTTGATCGAACTATGGGGATCGGACACTTCACCGTATTCTACGTGACGGCCGAGCGGAGTCCGGTATGCATCGGCGAGCGGCCTGTGTTAACGGGCCGGTCTGCAACTCTCGACGCGAATGCGGCTGCGCCACCAAACTATGGCGTTTCCAGTGGATTTTCTTATTATGGACCCAAATCTTTCACAAGGGACGCCACATGCCGAACCAACTCTTTGCCCGGAAGTCGCTCAAGGTTCTTCTCGACGAAATGGCCGGCGACCACCGCTTGAAGCGCGTGCTCGGACCCGTAACGCTCACTTCATTGGGCATCGGCGCGGTGATAGGGGCGGGCATATTTGTCGCCACGGGCGCCGCGGCGAGAGAGGTGGCAGGGCCGTCCTTGATGGTGTCCTATGCGGTCGCCGGAATTACCTGTATCTTCGCCGCTCTGTGCTACGCCGAATTCGCTTCGATGGCACCCGTCGCCGGCAGTGCATACACGTATGCCTACACAACTATGGGCGAGTTGTTCGCGTGGATTATCGGTTGGGACTTGGTGCTCGAGTATGCCGTTGGCGCGGCAACCGTGGCAAACGGATGGTCAGGGTACTTTCAGAGCGTGCTGGGAAAACTCGGTATCGCCATCCCGGTGATGTTTTCGGCGCGCCCGTCAAGTACGAACAGGGTTATATTCTGCCCAATGTCGTCGCGGAGTATTACGTTCCCGCTGCGCAGAAAACCTTCAACGACGAGAAGGCCTTGTGGGCGGACGGCAGCGTGCAACCGGCTCACGGCAACTATTGGGTGTTTGAAGTTAAGGAAGAAAAGGAAGCCGATGGAAAGAAATCGGTTGCGACCAAAACGCTGATCTTCGGAAAGGTCGGTGAAAAGGGCATCGAAGACAAGTTGAAGCCGGGCAATCTGATGCCGATGGAAGCCGTCCAAAAGGTTTACGACACGAAGGAGGCCGAGACTTGGGCCGACGCCGACCCGAGGGTGCCCGAAAAGGGCGAGTATTGGGCATACAAGTACAAGGAGCGACGGGACAGAAAACACGTGATTATCGGCAAGGTGGATGACCCAACCGTGGAAGCGAGAATCCAGAATCGCCAACGTGCTTACATCAACCTCCCCGCGATCCTCGTGGTCATCCTCGTGACAGCGGTATTGGTAAAGGGAATCAGTGAGAGCGCCGGCTTCAACGCGCTGATGGTCGCGATCAAGGTTGCCGCCGTCATATTCGTTATCATTGTCGGCGCCCGTTATGTCATTCCATCGAACTGGACGGATAATTTCGCGCCGTTTGGATGGAGCGGCGTTAGTTTCTTCGGGGAACCTTTGTTCGGCGGAAAAAAGAACGCCGCCGGCGACCCTGTGGGAATGATTGCCGGGGCGGCGATCATCTTCTTCGCCTACATCGGCTTCGACTCGGTTTCGACGCACGCCGAAGAGGCGAAGCGTCCACAGCGGGATGTGCCGATCGGAATTATCGCATCGTTAGTCATCTGCACGGTGCTCTATATCGGCGTCGTCGCGGTGCTCACCGGCATGGTGCCGTACAGCAATATTAGTAAAGATGCGGGAGTCGCCGCGGCATTCGGTGAAATCGACATGGGTTGGGCCGAGTTCATTATTGCCATGGCCGGCGTCGCGGGAATTACTTCCGTCCTTCTGGTAATGATGCTCAGTGCGCCCCGCGTATTTCTGGCCATGGCGCGTGATGGCCTGGTACCCCGGGGATTCTTCGCCGACGTTCATCCGCGCTTTCGCACTCCGTGGAAGAGCACCATCGGCATCGGCGTGTTCGTTGCCACCATGACGGCGTTCTTGCCGATCGATGCGCTCTTGCACCTGACCAACATCGGCACTCTGTTCGCGTTCATCATTGTGTGTGGTGCTGTCCTCATCATGCGACGCACTAACCCCGATGCCGAACGGCCGTTCCGTTGCCCGTTCGTGCCAGTCGTTCCGATTCTCGGCATCGGGGCATGCCTGGTTTTGATGCTGTCCCTGCCGGTCGACAACTGGTACCGGCTCTTTGCCTGGTTGGGGCTCGGCCTTGTCATCTATTTCTTATACGGGAAACGCCATAGCCTCCTCGGCAAGGAACTCCGCGGCGAGATCAGCGCTCACGGCGTCAGCGGCTCGGGCATGCTCGGTGAGGGTAACCGACCATGAGCACCGAAAGCCAAGCCCATCCGCCCGCCGGCGGACAACCCGTGGGCTTAGCCGGCGACCCGGCGCAGGGGTTCCAAAAGCGACTTGGCCTCTTCGACTCCACCATGCTGGTCATCGGCACGATGATCGGCTCGGGCATCTTCGTCACGTCCGTTGCAATCTCGCAAGATGTCGGATCGGCCGGTTGGCTCTTGGCCGTGTGGGCGCTCGCCGGGTTCATGACCATTGCCGGCGCGCTGAGTTACGCCGAACTCGCCGGCATGATGCCTCACGCCGGCGGCCAATATGTCTATCTCCGCGAAGCGTACAGCCCGTTGTGGGGATTCCTCTACGGCTGGACGTGTTTTCTCGTCATCCAAACCGGGTCGATTGCCGCGGTCGCGGTGGTGTTCGCCAAATACCTCGGCGTCCTCGTCCCGGCTCTCGGCACCGACCCGGACACCAACTGGATCTACCGTGTGCAGGACATCAATCTGCGATTGTACTTGCCGTTCATGGACGATCCGTTTTTCAAGATGGATCACTTCGTCATCACCACGGGGCAACTCGTCGCCGTCGTGGTGATCGCGTTTTTGACGCTGCTGAATTGCCGCGGCGTTCAAGAAGGCAAGCTGGTTCAAAACACGTTTACCATTGCCAAAACCCTGGCCCTGATTCTTCTCATCGTGATTGGTTTGACCGTCGTGGCCAGCCCGGTCGCCTGGGAACGGAACACGGCCGATCTGTGGGGCGGGATTGAAAACACATCACGCTTTAGCAAGGTCAGCGAGACCTTCGGCGTGGCGGGGATGATCGCGGCCCTGATGGTGTTCGGCGGCGCCATGGTCGGCGCACTTTTTTCGTCCGATGCGTGGAATAACATCACGTTCACCGCGGGCGAGATGAAGAATCCGCGCCGCAATTTGCCGTTAAGCCTCGCGCTCGGCACGGGTACGGTTATCGTGCTGTACTTGCTTGCAAACGCGGCATACGTGGCGGCGCTACCGGTACGTGGCGACGCCGCCCTAGCGGCGCAACTCAAGGCGGAGGCAGAGGCCGCCAAGGCTTCCGGCAATGCGGATGGCCAAATCGCGCTGGAAGCAAAATACGACGAGGCGACCTTTGCGTTGGGCATCGACCATGCCCGCGACGAGCGCGTCGGAACCGCGATCATGGAGTTATGGTCCCCGCGCTTCGGGACGCCGTTGATGGCCGTCGCCATCATGATTTCCACGTTCGGCTGCGTGAACGGCATGATCCTCATGGGCGCCCGCCTTTATTACGTCATGGCGAAAGATCAACTTTTCTTTCGCTCCGTGGGACTCCTGAATCGCCGATCCGTCCCCGCCGTGGGCTTGATCCTGCAAGGTCTCTGGTCCGTACTGCTGGTGTTTTCGGGAAGTTATAACGATCTGCTCGACTTCGTCATTTTCGCCGTCCTGGTGTTCTACGTTTTGACGGTAATCGGCTTGTTCGTCCTGCGCCGGACTCAACCGCACGCCGACCGGCCCTACCGTGCCATCGGCTACCCTGTGCTGCCGGCGATTTACGTATGCCTTTGCGCAGCCATCATGATCGACTTGCTTCTGGTCAAGAAGGAATATACGTGGCCCGGATTGATCATTGTGGCAACCGGCATCCCCGTCTATTTCATCTGGCGCGCCATAGCGGCGGTGAGGACAACCTAGGTTTCTCTAAGTATCACTCGGTAGCTTTCGCGCCGAAAAAGGCTGGAGACGTATTATTTCCTTGTGATTGACGGCATCCCAGATTCGCACGGCGCCGTCTTTGCCTCCGCTCGCCAGGAGTTTTCCGTCCCGAGAGAAGGCGACCGTTTCCACTCTGTCTTCGTGTCCCGATATCTCCGACTTTCTCCGCGACGTCAGGTCCACGCAGAGCCGACGCGCACGCATTCGTACCTCTACCGATTTCGATTCGGCCATGGCTTTCCGCAGTTCGGGCTCCGCGATAAAACCCAGGGCTAATAGCTCTTTGCCGGCGGTCTCACGCACTTCGTAACTATCATCGTCCAGTCGGGCGATCAAGGCGCGAATGGGCTCTATTTCTTTCGCGCTCGGATCGTCAAATGTCAGGTCGAGCAGGAAGAAGTTCTTGAAGTTCGTGCACACCGCCAATGTGCGTGTCGGTGCCGAAAATGCGACCGCATCCACGCCTCCCCTTGGGCGGAAAGTGGTGAAGGGATTGCCGTTCGCGGTTTTCCATATCCGCACCGTTCCATCCCCTCCACCCGATATAACGTGGCGACCGTCCGGCGAGAAAATGGCACAGCGCACCAAGGAATTACCATGGCCGCGACGCCAGAGTTCCTTGCCGGAAGCGGAATCCCACAAGCAAACTTCGTTGCCGCCGGCCGAGACCAGGTGTTTGCCGTCCGCCGAGAACTCGACGGTGTAAACGCGGTCGCTGTGTTCACCCAGCGATTGCCTTGTCGCTCCATTTATGGCGTCCGCGAGTCGGACCTTCCCGTCGACGCCTCCCGTGGCAAGCGCCCTGCCGTCCGGTGAAAAGGTTATGGCGCGCACCGCGCTGGCGTCGCGAACGCCGAACCGAAGCTCTTTTGCATCATGACCGGCAACCCGAGCTTGGCCGGTGGGAAGGTGGATTTTCCTAGCCGGTTGGTCGAAAATCCCAATCGCCAGATCTTTGCCGTCTGGCGAGAACGCCACGCTCGAAATCCCGGTCGTTTCGGCGCGCGTGAAGTAGGGTCGCCACGTCGCGGTGTCCCACACCGTTAGGGGCCCCGATTCTTTTGGCTCACCGGTAGTGGCAGCCAGGAACTTTCCATCCGGCGAAAAGGCCAGCGCGCGCACACCGGGCGCCGGTGCATCGTCGGCGGAAAGCGCAGGGCTTAGCGCCAGCAGGAGGGTTAGTGTCACCACCGGATCATGGTCCTTTCGCGGGAAGTGTCGTCGTGTCACCGGCCTTGCGGCGAAACAACCACACGAAGCCGTGATACTGCCGCGACGGTCGGTAGCGGAGTTGGATTTCTTGCACGACGGCGATCTCGTCCTTCGCGCGGCGCAAAGCATCACGAGCTTCATCGATGCGACGCGCATGTTCCACACCGTCGGCCGGCGATTGCTGGCGCCTGCGATATTCCGCGAACGCGGCCGCCCACTTCTTTCTGAGTTCGGGCAATTGGTCGTTGGCGCGCAATTCTTCCGCTTTCTCGTCGGCGTTCTGGAATGGCTTGCCTTGATAATTACCGCACATATCCCCAAGCAACAAATCGGGCCTGCCGTCGCCGTCCCAATCGACGACACACGGCTTGACCCGCAATCCCCATTGCCCGTCGCGCCGCTTATCGTCGCCCTCCCAACCAACCGGACTTTTGGCAACCACCACGCGCGGTTTCTCGAGGCTCGGCTTCGCGCTGTCGCCGACGTTTCGACACCAAACCACGCTGCCTTCCTCGGCGCCGACGATCAAGTCGGGGAGGCCGTCGCTATCCCAATCGGCCACAACCGGAGCGGCGTCGCCGTTCACCTTCAGCGGCTCGCCCGCCGCCTCGACGCGCGTCGGCCTTTCGAACGCGAGCGCCTTTCCCTTGCCGGCATTGGTGACCAGGTAGACTTCGCCAAGGACGTTGCCGATCAGAAGATCGGGCGCCCGGTCGCCGTTCCAGTCGACGGCGAAAGCCGCACTGGCGCTGCCCACGTTGACGGCCTTCCCGGTTCCGTCCACCAGTTGCTCGCCTTTGGCGAAACTGCCATCGTCCAGGCGGCGGAAGTAGTACACCTCGCCCGGCCAGGAACCGGAGATTATGTCCTTGCGGCCGTCACTGTCGAGGTCCACCAACTGTGGAGTGAAGCCGACGCATCAGCCAACCGGCACGGCCGCGAGCTGTCCGCCCGCTTGGAACCAGGAATACCCATTGAAATTGGGCCGTCGGTTCGTCCCCGTGTTGCGATAGATGCGCAGTCGACCTTCGCTGAATTGGCCGACCAGAAGATCGTTAACGCCATCGCCATCGAAGTCGGCGACAAAAGGCGCCGCATGACCTTGCCGCTCCACATTGATCGGCCGACCCGCGGTTTGGATGTGCACCGGCGGTTCGATCTCGACTGAGTCGTTATCCAACGCGACTGCCAATGATCCGATGAACAGGAGTTGATAGAACACAAGAGTTCCTCCGCGCCTTAAGTCTTATACTAGCCCGAAGCGTAAGCGAGGGAAAACACCCAAACCTCGCTAACGCGTCGGGCTAGTGCGCAGCGTAAACATTTCTGCACTTAGTTACTCCCGATGTCCCAAACTAGAGCGCTCGAGTCCCAAAATCCGGCAACCAAGCGGCGGCCGTCGGGCGAGAATGCGATGGTGGATACACGGCCGTCGTTTCCTTGAATCACCGACAATTCCTTGCCGTTTGCTGTTTCCCAGCGACGAATCTGAAATTTCCCGTGGTTCACGGCCGCCGCGATTGTCTTGCCGTCGGGTGAGAAGGCCGCCAGACCGGCGCCGCCCTCCGGCACCACGATCTGCCGCACCAGTTTGCCGGTGGAAAGCTCCCACAGTGAGATCGTGTGGTTCTTCGCGGATGACCAACTGGAGCGTCCATCAGGCAGTTTGGTCTCGACCGACTTGCCCCAGCCACCGGCAAGCAAATATTTGTTATCGGGAGAGATCGCCAACGAGACGACGCGCGCGCCATCGGTCGGAATTGTTCGCGTCTCATTGCCGGTAACGGCATCGAAAACGTGCAACGTGTTGGCGAGGCCTACGACAAAAACCGTGCCGTCGGGCGCGAGGGTGGCTTCACCCACGATATAGTTGAGGCGTTCATCAATCGTTGACGACGAATCGTCCTCCGGTATCTTGATGCCGGTGGGGCGCAGCTTTTCTTCGAAAACAGCCTTTCCGTTGTCCATGTTCCACGTGCGAAGGTAGAAGTCATCCCCTGAGGAGCGCAACATCTTGCCGTCCGGGGAGAACGCCAGGCGCCGTTTGCCGCCGAGTGCGCCATGCCCGGCGAGTTTGTAAATCTGCCGGCCGGTTTTGGCATCCCAGACAGACACGGCGTCATCCAGGCTCGATGTGGCGATGCGAGTGCCGTCCGGTGAAAGTGCCAGGCCGCGCACCCATTGACTGTGAACAAGCTTTTGCTTCTGTCGCCCCGTAGCGGCATCCCATACGCGAACCGTGCCGTCATCGCTGGCGGTCACCACCGCGCCGTCGGCGAAGAATCCGGACTGTGTCACATGTCCAAAATGCGCCTCGTCGACGGGCGCGACTTCTTTCCCGGAGTCGAGTTCCCAAACGCGAAGGGTGCGCTCCCCGGCCGACGCAACCAGCCGCGAGTCTGGTGAAATCGAAATGGAACCGGTCCCTTGAGCACCGGCATCGAGGCGAGCCCGAATCTCGCCTGTGGCATGATCCCAGACGTGAATCAATCCATGATAATCGCGCCCGCCGCGATACGTGCATACCAAATGTTTGCCGTCCGGTGAGAAGCACAGGCCGTTCACAAAATAATGTGTCGGCTCGCGGATTTCCAAACGCTTGAGTATTCGCCCCGTGGCAACATCCGCAACGCGGACTATTCCATCAAAATCGCCGGTTGCAACCAACTTTCCATCGCCCGAAAGAGTCACGGCGTTTGCCCGGAGGTCGCCGGCTTTCACTTTCACGTCACGCGGCTCATCGCCTGCCTGCCACTTCCACAGTACGACGCTGCCTGATTCGGCGGCAACGATGAGAGTCGAGCCGTCCGCAGACATGAATAGGTTTGAGCGATAACCGGCCGTGAATTGGTTTCGGAGTATTTCCACACCCGTTTCGACTTCCTCGATACGCAAGACTCCATTTTCGTCGAGCGAAGCCAGCAGTTTGCCATCGGGTGTGAACGCAAGTGAAAAATGGCCGGCGCTTCGGGAGTCACGCGCGAATGAGCGCAATTCTTTGCCCGTCGCGGCATCCAACACAAGAACGTATCCCGTCCACGGATTCTCTGAATCCGGACGTGTGAAACCACCGATGGCGATTTGCTTTCCGTCCGACGATAGCGCGAACCCGCGAATGTCAAGTGGCGTTCGTATCTCGCGCACGGGCCGCCCAGTCATGGCTTCCCAAAACCGAAGTGTGCCATCCCCGGCGGCGCCGACGAGATGCTTGCCGTCGGGCAGGAAGGCGAGGCCTTGCAAGCCGTTGCCGCCATAGCGAAAACGCACGGTACCCAGCCGAGCAATGGCGCCATGCGGCAATGCGTCACCGTATCGGTCTGTGCGCGGCTCGTCCGGTCGAATCGGCTCGCCCCCAGCGACCGCGCCAGCGACGACGATCAACAGGAAGCCCGTGAATCGGATGGACATGGCTGTCCTCGCTTGGATGTCGGTACGACGGCACTTCCCGGAATGGTAACCGGTGATGTGCGGGCCGTCTATAGGCTACACCCTGTGCTCGTCGGAATCCCCGGCAAAAAAGAACGAGTGACTTGCTTGATGGAGATTCGGTCCGGTATGCTCGAAGCTGGCCCGCCCGGAGAACGTAACCGATAAATAGGAGCCGTCATGCAATTCCATCACACTTTATGTAGAAGTCTGCCCATCGCGGTCGTGTTGTTCCTCGGCACAACACTTGTCACGATCACGGCCGGGCGGGAAACCAGCGCGTCGAATCCGCAAGAGGGGAAGAAAAAGCGAAACGTCGCCATTGTCATACATGAGGGCGTCGAGTTGCTCGATTTCGCGGGTCCAGGCGAAGTCTTTGCCGCGGCCGACGGGAGGCAGGGGTTTCGCGTCTACACCGTGGCGGAAACTTCCAAGTCCATCGTCAGCCAAGGCTTTCTAAGCGTCAATCCGCAATACACGATTGAAAACTGCCCCAAGCCGGACATTGTCGTGATTCCCGGCGGCGCCACCCGGGTACTCTTGGACAGTCCGAAAATGATGGATTGGGTGAAAACCACCGCCAAGGACGCCGAGGTCATGCTCTCGGTTTGTACCGGCGCCTTTGTTTTTGCTAAGGCCGGCTTCCTGGACGATCAAGAGGCCACGACGCATTATGGCTCGCTCGACAGCTTGCGCGCGAGTACCCTAAGGTAAAGGTTCGTTCGGACCGTCGGCTGGTGGACAACGGCAAAGTGGTCACGGCGGCCGGCGTGTCGGCGGGTATCGACGGCGCGTTGCATGTCGTGGCACGGCTGTGTGGCATGGATGCCGCGCAGGGAACGGCAAAGTACATGGAGTATCGCTGGACTCCCGAGAAGCCGGCCACGGGCGGAAGTAGCCAGTAGTCCGTATCCAACAAGAGACACAGAAACCTCCTCCACCGCACCCCATATCTTCGCCCGCCTCAGCGCGGCAGTGTTTTCGTCGTACACAAGATTCCGATTAGGGATGGCATCCCTTTTGCTTCTTCTCGCCCTGTCTATCGGCAACGAAACCGAATCAACACCTGGTTCATCATCTAAGAAAGGAATGAAGCACATGCAGATTACGACCCCAACGGAATTGCTTCACGATCAACTGAAGGACCTTTATAGCGCGGAGTCGCAGTTATTGAAGGCACTGCCACGTATGGCGAAGAACGCCACGTCAGAAACCCTGTCGGAGGCATTAACGCAGCATCTAGCCGAGACGGAAGCCCAAGTCGAACGCCTGGATCGGATCGGTGAAAACCTGGGTCTCAAACTTTCCGGTAAGAAATGCAAGGCGATGGAAGGCCTTATCGAGGAAGGCAAAGAGGTTCTCGAAGCCGAAGGAGAAGAACACCTTCTCGATCTCGCGATTATCGCAGCCGGGCAACGTGTCGAGCACTATGAAATCTCTTCCTATGGCAGCGCCCGCGCCCTCGCCGAACAACTCGGACTTGGCGAGGTCGTCGATCTGCTTCAGGAAACTCTCGATGAGGAATCGGCGGCCGACGAAAAACTCACGGAGATCGCCGAAGGCGAACTCTATGAGCAAATGCCTCGCACCGATTCCGACAACGGAGAAGAGAACGATGGCGGCGGCAAGCGGCGCCAATCCAAAGCGAACGGACGTAAGGCAAGACGTTGATCGCCCTGTCTCCGAGCAGAAACGCGTCGTCCAGCAATCGTACAGACGACTCCGTTAGCTGTTGTCCCGCTTGGAACAATGCAACGGAGTCGTCGCCATTCCGATCACGCCAAAACACTACTTTGAATGGGACGTAAACTTCTCAAAGAGTGCGAACAAAGTGCCCATCAACCGCCGACGAGTGTCCGTCGTCAGCGACACCCAAGGCCAGCTGCGCGGCCCTAATATTCCGCGATGTTGACTGGCAGCCCTTCGTTGGCCGTTATCAGGCGGCGGATGGTGACCGGGCCGAGGGAGTCCTTGAGCCAGGTGACGTGTCCATCCATGAAGAGGGCGCTGCAGCCGCTGCCGTGAAAACTGAATGGTTCGTCGTTGGGGCCGCAGTTGAATTGGGTCCACGGGCAGCCGGTGGGCCCGCCGTATGGAGTCGAGAAGTTGTTGATAACGCGTAGAAATGGATCCCCATACTTCAGCGCCGGCGGGTCCGGAGACCACGATCGCGGCGCTGGGATCGGCCCAGCGCCAGCTATTGCGCCAGGGGGAACCGGCCGGCAGTAACTCGTTGCCGACCGGGTCGGGAAACTTCACCGGTGCGAACTGCACCGACCGGCCTACCACTTCGATAACGCCAATCGTGTGACTCGTGCCGTCGCGAATGTCGCTAATCGTCGTGCCACCCTGCCCCAGGCCACCGCGTAGCGTGTTCTGCGGCGTCGGCAGACGAACGGGGTTTCCCGGGGTGTTGTCCGGGTTAATGTCGGTGTAGGCCACTGCCGCGTAATCCGTGTAGCCGTATGCGTTCTCATCGCGACCGCTCTTTGGTCGTGCGGGATTGGCGGGACAAAGATAACTTGGGCACAGGTTTTTGGCGGGCTGTCCCGCTGGCTGGAGATTTTGCGGCGCGTTATATGGATACTGCAAATTGAAAGAGGCGTAAACGTCCGCATGTTCCAAATACGGCAGCAGGGCGGTGAACACGGACTGCACGTCGAATTCGTTGACGACGCCGATGTTGGGACCGGCGCCGCCTGACGGGAATGCGCGGTGACTGGCCTGATGACTGTGCAAAGCCAGTCCGATCTGCTTCAGGTTGTTCAGGCAGGTCGCGCGATCGGCGGCGCCGCGCGCTTTTTGCACGGCGGGCAAAAGGAGCGAAACCAACACGCCAATCATGGCAATAACAACCAAGAGCTCGATGAGCGTGAACGCGCTCCGATCGACTCGCGCCATGGTATCCACTCCTCAGTCAACGGAACCGGCTTCAGCCACGTCGATCTTGGCTGAAGCCGGTGTTCTATGACAGACTAGTAGTCGGCGTTAAGTGGCGGTAGCATTTCCTTCGGCGTCAGCAAGCGACGCAGGGCGACGGGGTGGATGTCGTCCTTGATCCAGGTCGCGTGCCCGTCCATGAACAAGGCATGAACGCCGGCGCCATGGAAGCTGAAGGGCTCATCGTTGACGCCGCAGTTGTTCGTCGTCCAACTGCAACTCGCCGGACCGCCGTATGGAATCGCATTGTTGTTGACGATCTTGAGATTGGGGTCGCCGTACTTGGCGCCAGGCGCGCCTGATACTCCGTTGCCGTTGTCTGGCTCAGCCCAACGCCAGGCATTGCGGAAGGTGCTGCCGGCCGGGAGCAGATCCAATCCAGCCGGATCGGTGTACTTCTGGGTATTGAAGTTTTCGCTGCGACCCACATCTTCCATCAAAGCGATCGTCTTGCTTAGACCGTCGATGATGTCGCCGGCAGAGCCGCCGCCCATCTGCAGACCGCCGGGTGAGCGCGGACTCACCGTATCGCGGACCGGATTGCCGGGGGAATCCGCTACGTTAATGTCCGTGTAGGCGACGGTCATGTAATCGGAGTAGCCATAACCCAGGCTATCCTTGCCGCTCTTGGGTCGTGCCGGGTTCGACGGACACAGATACTCAGGAATAACCGTCTTGGCCGCAAGCTGGTTCGCCGGCGTTTCGTTGTAGTGCTTGGTCAAATCGAACTGCAGATAGACATCGTTGTGCTCGATGAAGGGCAGCAACACGGTGAAGAAAGAGTGTTTGTCGAATGCCGTGCCTTTGAGATCAGCCGTCACGCCTTCGCCGCTCGTGGGCAGAGATTTTTGTTGATCGAGGAAGTTGTGCAGGCCCAAACCCATCTGCTTCATGTTGTTCAAGCATTGCGAGCGGGCGGCCGCCTCGCGTGCTTTCTGCACGGCAGGCAACAAAAGCGCCACCAGCACTCCAATGATTGCAATGACGACGAGCATCTCGATGAGGGTAAACCCTCTACGACGAGCATGCTGTGTCAACCGTGACGAACGTACCATCATGTCCCCCCTTGGTGAAGATACAAGAGCCTAAAAGAGAGCACGCTTGAGCACTTGTTTATCAATCCAGCGTGAAGATTCCGTGTTCGATCCAGGAGCAACGCATTAAGCTTTTGACCTATGAACTTCATTGCTTCGCCAAGATCACACAGCTGGTTAGTTGCACATTGGCGGTCGGCTTGGTTCTCGCCTCGCAATCACCTCGAAGAGTCACTTCATCGCCAACGGCGAGGCTCTTCAAATCATCCGGATGCCTGAACCAGCACTCGATAGTCCATTTGGCATTGGTCGGTGTCGCCAGCTCGATCCGCGGAATTCGCTTATCGGAGAGCACTTTGGTAATCTTGCCGCTTACTTCGACTATCTGCCCGCCGAACGTTCGATTGGCTTCCGTTGAGTTCTTCGCAAAGTGATTCCAAAGCTCGGTTGCGGACAACTTGCCGGCAACGGGAATTTCTTGCGGTCCTTTCTGCCCACTTGAAACGTAGGCAACGGCAGCTGCCGAAGTGATGGACAGGATCAAGGCGCCGACGATAAGGGAGAATCGCCGCCGTTGGTCTTCATCTTCCCAGCTGAACCAAGGGGTTCGGTCCGCCTTCGGCTCCGGTTTTTTCTTTTTTGCTTTGGTCGCATGCGGAGAGGCCGTTGCGGAAATGGCACGTCGGTGGAGATTACTTGCCTCGCCATTCTTCTCATGGCGGCCAGCTGAACTATCGGCATACTCGGCGAATTGCTGGGCGGACGGCTGCGCGGGTACCGAGCCATTGTCCGCCGACTCCGAAGGCGTGTCGTCGGTCGCTGCCGGTGGGGCCGGGAGCGCCATGTCCGGCAATGTAGCTCGCTCGGTCTGACTGTCGGATTCGTTCACCGCCGGCTGTTCTTCAGACGGTTTCTTCGCCAAAGGCAATCTAAAGTCGCTGATGGTATCGGCGGCCGAGACTTCGCTCGCGTGGGTACCCGGCGGCAGCTGGGCAATGGCATGACGGGCAAATTCCATCCCGTCTTGGGCCTCGCGGTTGTTCGGCTCGAGATGAAGGGCGATGGTGTAATCCGCAAGGGCGCGGTAGTAATCACCGCGCCGTGAATTCATCAAGCCGCGCTGAATACAGTAGAGGGCCGCAAAGCGGACATCGGCGCCTGCCGCCTTCGTGAAATCGTTCAGCGCGTATTGATGCTGATGACACGCCTTGAATGCGAGTCCGCGATGGGCATGGGCGTTGCCGTCCCCAGGATCGATGCGCAGCACCGCCGTAAAGTCGGCGATGGCTTGCTGGTGCTGCCCCAATTTTGCATAGGCGAGGCCGCGGCCCGTCAGCGCCTTGGTGGACTTGCCGTCTAGCTCCAGGCAACAATTGAAATCCGCAATCGCCCTTTCATACTCGCCTTTGCGAACCCACGACGTGCCCCGAATCAAGAAGGCATCGACCAGCTTATCGTCTAATTCCAAGGCCTGCGTGCAGTCGGCCACGGCATCGTCGTACAGGCTCTTCATCGCCAAGGCGGTGCCGCGGCTCACGTAGAACGGGGCACAGTCCGGTTTCAGTCGAATAGCATGACTGTAGTCAGCAATCGCCCGATAGGTGTCACGCCGATGAACGCCGATGTCGCCCCGAACCCGGTAGGCTTCGGCATGGTCGGGATTCAGTTCGAGAACCTGGTCGATGTCCTGGGCGGCGAGGTCGTATTCTTCCAGCGCTTGACACGTGAGTGCGCGTTCGAAATAGCCGGCCGCATTGTTACCATCGAGACGAATGGCCTCGCCAAGATCAGCCAGGGAAAGTTGGTATTCGCGCATGCTGCGATAGTTCAGCCCCCGGCCCAAGAGGGCCGAACTATCGGCCGGGTCCAGCCGAACCGCCTCGTTCAAGTCGTTGAGGGCATGACCGAAACGACCGAGCAAACGATAGGCATCTCCCCGGCTCTTGTAGGCCCGCACTTGCAAGGGATCCAGGCGAAGCGCTTCGGTGTAATCCGAGATGGCGCGCTCCGCCTCCCCTTTAAGCCGATAGATGTCTCCGCGTTCTAGATACGGGAGCGCGAACTGTGAGTTGACGCGCAGGGCCTGTGAAAAATCGGCAATTGCTGCGTCGAACTGTTCAAGGGCTGCATAGGAGGCGCCCCGGTATTGATACGCCCACAAGTAACTGCCATCGATCTGCAGCGCGGCCGTGAAGTCGGTGATGGCCGCAGTGTGATTGCCGCTGGCGGCCAAGGCCTTGCCCCGGGTGCATAACGCAATTACGTTGCCCGGATTCAGCTGCAAGGCAGCCGTAACGTCCGCAATAGCTTGCGGGTAATCCCCCTTCAGCCAATGCGTCGTCCCGCGTTGCAAATAGCTCGTTTCATTTTCCGGATCGAGCTGCAGCGCGTCGGTGTAATCCGATAAGGCGTGAAGATAATCCCCCTTCAAGCGATAGGCATCCGCCCGATGTAGGAACAGCGACGCTTCGGGAGAACTATCCAGGCGAAGAGCCTGCGTAAACTCAGCGATGGCGCGATCGTATTCGCCGTGATGAAAACAGCGTAGGCCCTGAGAAAAGCGATCGGCCGTTGCGTCTGAGCGCACGGCAAGGCCTTGGCCCGCCGCCGGGCCAGAAGCAAAGTCCGCCATTATCGTCGTGTTGGTACTAACGAGTCTCTCCATCCGCCGGGCAGCTCCCGCCCCTGCGTGCGTCCAGTTACCAGGAACTAAACACAATGCAAGTTAAGATTTGGTGAATCGGATATTAAGGTGGCGAGAAGACTATCGCGCGTGGGGGCCGTCGGGTGGTCTGTCGAAAGCCGCATTGTTCATACCGTCGGATGGCACGATCCAGAAACGGAGTGGTGCTTAGAACCAGCTGATGAAACCGTGTCCCTGCAAATTGTTCCACCTCGTCCATTAGCAATCGGCCAATTCCACGTCCGCAGCTGGTCGGCAAAACTGACAGGCTTCATTTCATCTGGCAAAGTTGGTTTCAAAAACGACGAAACAACTCGCGAAGTCGCTTGATGTTATCAAGCCGATTATCGGTCGCAGGGTCAACGCGTACGCGGATCTCTCCAGGGCTCGAGCCACGCGGTTGGTTGGGAGGGTGGTCCCAATCAAGCCCGAGAGCTTCGAGTTGTTTGCGGATTCGCGACAGGTCCCAGATATGGATCGCATGGCTGGCGGTAATCGCTGCGAGTCTGCTACCACTGGGATCGAAACACAGGGCGGAATGCGCTACGGGATCGGTGGTTTCCAACGCCGCGATTTGTGCAATGGCCGACGCATCATCTGGAACCGCCAGTCGAATTTCCAGGTCCGACCTATTCGGGTTCACTTCTTCTCGGCGAAGGCGTACAAGTGTTTTTCCGTTCGAATGTATAGCGTATCGTCGGCGATGGCGGGAGTCGCTGCTACGCGTTCTTCCAGCTTCGGATTCTTGGCGACGACGACGGGCTTATTCTCGCCGGCCTTCATGACCGTCGTCGCGCCATCTTCGAGTGCCGTGAAATAGATGTGCCCATTGGCCGCCACGGGAGATGCGTAATAACGACCCGGCGCAGCGACACGCTCTTGCAGGTATACCTCCTTGCCCGTTTTAGCATCGTACGCCGTCACCAAGCCGCCGTCTTTCACCATGACGTACTGTCCGCGGTACACCAATGCCGAGGCGACGTAGGGCAGTCCGCGCTTCTTCGTCCAGAGGATGTGCGTGCCAGTCACATCACCCGTTCCGCCTGGCTTGAGAGCAAACGCGTTGTTGATCCCCTCGGACATGTACTTGATGATTGCATCCCATTCAGCGCGCGTGATCTTGCCGTCCTTGTTGGCGTCGGTGCCGTCAAAGAAATCTTTAAACGGGGTCTTTTCGACCTCCTCGCGGGTAAGGATTTCGTCCTTGTTCGTGTCCGTTTCCTTGAGCACGGAGTCGTACGTGGGGACCTGGTTTTCTTTGACGTCGTCCGGTCCGCCGGGAGACCAGCCGGCGAAGAACAACGTACCGTCCGCCACCACGGGTGAGGAGCAGCAACCAGATGGCGTGCCAGCCACCGACCATTTTTCCGTGCCGGTCTTCAGGTCATAACCGATCAAGCGTGCGTGCCCGGCCACGACGACCTGTTTGCCGTTCGGCGTGTCCCACTCGACCGGTGTGGCATAGGACGTGGGCGACACGCGCTTCGTCTCCCAGCGGAGTGAGCCGGTGGCCGTATCCACCGCAATGATGCGCGGGTTCTTTAGTTCATCACGTACGACGATTACGACGCCGTCGGCAATAATCGGCGAGGTACCGGTACCGAAGTCGCCAGCCTGGCCCGAGACGGGAATTTCGAACTTCCACAGTTCCTTGCCCGCAACGTCGTAACAGACCAAACCGCAGGAGCCGAAGTACGACACAATGTGTTTACCGTCGGTCGCGGGACTCGGCGCGGCCGGACTCCCCTCCGCCTTGTAGTATGGCTCGATCTGCTTCGCGGCCGCCTCCGCGCGCCAAGCCTCTTTTCCATCCGCGCGGTTGTACGCAACGGTGTACAGTTTCCCGTTGTCGAACGCGGTGATGACAAGCTTGTCGCCGGCGACGATGGGTGATGAAAGTCCGCTGGGCGCGGGCACCTTCCATTTCACGTTCTTATCCGGCCCGAATTCGACCGGTGGTTTTTGGCTGTCCGCAACCGCCGACCCAGCCGGCCCGCGGAACTGCGGCCAAACCTGCGGCCCATCCGCCGCCAAGCCCACCGTCACCGACAAAACGATGCCCACCAACGTCGCTAATACCTTCATGGCCAATCACCTCAGTTGTTAAGTATCCAATTCGAGTAACGGAATGCCTGCCGGTTGCCTATTTCCAAGGAAATGGTAATCGAGAAAAATAACCGGCGCGTAGAAAAGCACGCAACCGTAGTTGGCGATTTCCCAACCCGCAGTCGGTTGCGGCTCGAAGAACCAGAAACTGCCCTTGATACCCATTTCGTCGGTCACGGCGAATCCTCGCCGAGACAGTACGAGATATGAGCCGAGATACAGAAAAAGAAGCACCACCAAAATCAGAGTCCGGCCTCTAAACATTTCCGTCAGCAACTTCTCCAGGGGGGCAATTACGGATTTTGGCTGACGCTTGGCTGACTAAACTGTTGATTCTCTGCGTTCTCTGGGATCTCTGCGGTTAAGCAAGACCGCGGAGATCGCAGAGAACGCACAGAAATGCCACCTGTGCCAACAAATAACACTGCACCCTCCTCCAGGACTGTTATAGTCAAACTTCCGAGAATCAATTCAACCTAAGGAGCCACGTTTTGGCCGAAGTCACCAATCGCGACAGTGCAGCGGACCCACACGGCCTGGCTCGGTTCGTGCAGGCGCAAGCGGACGACTACGAACGAGCCCTCACGGAAATCAAGGCTGGTCGAAAGCGCTCGCACTGGATGTGGTACATCTTCCCGCAAATCGATGGGCTGGGATTCAGTTCGATGTCCCGGAGTTATTCGATCAAGAGCATCGCGGAAGCGAAAGCGTACCTGAGCCATCCGGTCCTTGGGCCCGGTTGGTGGAGTGCGCCGAGGCGGCCCTCGGTGTCGAAGGGCGAACGGCCTTCGACATCTTCGGCTCCCCGGACGACATGAAGCTCAGGTCGAGCGCTACCTTGTTCGCGTTTGTGTCGCCCGCAGAGTCGGTGTTCCACCGGCTGCTTTACAAGTATTACGACGGGAGGCGCGACGATGCCACGCTCCGCCTGCTGGGGTGATCAAGAAATCTGTCGCGAGCCGAAAAGAAACAATTGAAACACCTCGCCGAGCGGTTGAAACGAGAAGCCATGGCCGCCCGGGTACGCTGACTCAGGGAGTACGTTTGATGGCAATGAAACGCAAGTCTCTGTTCGAGAGACTCAAAACCGGATTGGAAGAAGGGATTGCGCATGCCAGAGGGGAACTAACTCTCAAGACCACCGAGGTTCCGGAGGCGCCGCCGGAAATCGACGCCAAAACGCTCGTCGCCTTGCGCAAAGCAGCGGACATGTCACAGGCTGTATTCGCCAAGGTCTTGTATGTCTCTCCCAAGACCGTGCAAAGCTGGGAACAAGGCGTCCGAACACCATCGATGGCGGCAAGACGCCTGATACACATTTTTGCCGAACAACCGAGCGCGGTATGCAAAGTTGTCGGGTTGCCAACCATAAGGATTCAAGGGTTCGCGATTCGACCGCTCGGGAAGCGGAAGCGGCGAATCGTGAAAATCTGATGGCAGCGGCAGACCGAGGCTTCCGAGCATCAATCCAATTCCTTGCCATCACGACAAGGAAGACAACCGGCGATGTCCCCGAACACGACCGTCCAACGCAGTGGGAATCGGATCGCGCGGACGCCCCTGCCGTAATGAACCTTAAGCGAAAACAGCGGTGAGTCGACTTGGTTAGAACCACCCTGCCTCTTAAGGCATTTTTTCGCCGGTGAGCGCTTCGGCGAAATCCTCCGCCTCGAACAACGGGCGAATCTCGACGTCGCCTTCCTCTAAGTGAGGATTCGGGCAGCGCTTGACCCATTCGATGGCTTCGTCCATGGATTTCACTTGCCACAGCCAGTAGCCCGCGACCAATTCCTTCGTCTCGGCAAAGGGGCCGTCGATCAGCGTGCGGTTCTTTCCGGTAAACCGAACGCGCACGCCCTTCGAACTTGGCCGCAGGCCTGCGCCGTCAACCAGAACGCCCGCCTTGGCCAACTCCTCGTTAAACTTTCCCATCTCGGTTAGAAGCTGCCGGCTCGGCATGACGCCGGCCTCAGAATCTTTGGTCGCTTTAACGAATACCATGACGCGCATTGTCGGCCTCCTGTTGGTGTTGACTGCGATTACTCTACTGAGTGTCGAATGAGAAAGGGCGAAATCGACACCCCTGTGAACACACCCAAGACAGCGGCATGGCGGCGGGCGACCTCTCCGTTTTTCTTCCTTTTTCGCGCACCAGCGCCGCTATAATCGCATCACACGACGAGGTGTGAGGTTCCCCATGAAGTCCCGGCCCACCATCTTCCTGAGCGGCGTTTCCGGCGAGTTCGGCGCCTTCCGTGACGCCGCCGAGAACGAAATCGAGATGAAGGGTTGCTTCGCCGAGAACCAGCCTGGCTTCCCACCCGATTATCGCACTGTCGAGGAGATGCTAACGCGGAAGATTGGTGACGCCGACGCCGTCATCTGCATCATCGGCTTCCGCTTCGGACAGGAGCCGAAGAATCGCCCGCCCGGCGTGCCGCGCCGCTCCTACACCCAGATGGAGTACGACATCGCCCGCAAGCTGGACAAGCCCGTTTACGTTTTCTTGCCGAAGTCGGCTGATGTTCGCCAGCCGGCCAAGCCCGACGAACAAACCGAGGACGCGGAAGCGGTGCAACTCCAGCTCGCCCACCGCGACGCGGTGAAGGGAACGAACTATCTCCGCTATTCATTCGGCGACCTGGCTGAGCTGTGCAAGCTCGCCGCCGAGATCCCGCCGGTTGCCGCGTTCGGGTTCCGGGCAGATATCTCTCGTATTCTTCCGTATGTGCCGGCGCAACTCATCGGCCGCCAGGCGGAACTCCAGCTGCTAGCGGATTCATGGGGTAGCGTGCGTCACGCCAAGTCACCCCGCGCACGTAATCACGTTTGTCGCCCTGGGCGGCGAGGGAAAGACGTCACTGGTGGCGAAGTGGACGGCGGGCCTGGCCGGCGACGACTGGCCCGGCTGCGACGCAGCCTTCGCCTGGTCCTTCTACAGCCAGGGCACTCGCGAGCAGAACGCCGCCTCATCTGACCCGTTCCTGGCCGCCGCCCTCACCTTCTTCGGCGACCCAGCGATGGCGGGCAGCCCGGCATTGGCTTGGGACAAAGGGAGGCGGCTTGCGGAACTCGTCGGCGATAGACGTGCACTGCTGATCCTGGACGGGTTGGAACCGCTACAGTATCCACCGGCCAACTCGGCGTTGAAGGGACATCTCAAGGATCAGGGCATCACGGCGCTATTGACCGGACTGGCCGCCAAGAGCGCGGGCCTATGCGTTGTAACTACCCGGTATTCCGTCACAGACCTGAAAAGCTATTGGCAGAGCACGGCGCCGGAAGTGAAACTTCTACGGCTCTTGAAGGAAGCCGGCGTGGACCTCCTTCAAAAGCTCGGTGTGCGGAAAAGCTCCGGCACGCAAGCCGAGTTCGAGAAACTGGTCGAGGACGTGAAGGGCCACGCGCTAACGCTGAACCTGCTGGGCAAGTTCCTGCACGACGCCCACACGGGCGACATCCGCAAGCGCGACCTCGTCCGGCTGGAAGAGGCGGACGATGAGGAGCAGGCCGGACACGCCTTCCGGGTTATGGATGCCTATGTGGCGTGGTTTGAGAGTGAAGGCGACAAGGGCAAACGAGCCGTCGCGCTCTTACGGCTACTGGGCTTGTTCGACCGCCCCGCAACCGGCGATTGCATCGCGGCCCTCATGAAGAAACCGCCAATTCCCGGATTGACCGACTCATTGGCAGGTCTGAGCGACGCCCAACGGAACGTGGTACTGACCCGGCTGGAGGAGGCCCACCTTCTCACCGTGGACCGAGACGGTGCCGGCACGCTTCTATCGCTCGACGCCCATCCACACATCCGCGAGTATTTCGCCAAGCGCCTGCTCGAGGGACAGCCCGCTGCGTGGCAAGCAGGGCACAAGCGGGTGTATGAGCACCTTTGCGAGGCGACGAAGGATAAGCCGAAACCGACGCTCGAGGACCTACAACCCCTCTATCAAGCCATCGCTCACGGCTGCCATGCGGGAATGCAGCAGACTGCATCCTACGACGTCTACCGTGATCGAATTCTGCGTAGCAACGAGTTCTACAGCACCAGGATGCTCGGCGCGTTCGGCGCCGACCTTGGGGCGGTGGCGTGCTTCTTCGAGCCGCCGTGGAGCCGAGTCTCCTCGGCGCTGTCGGAAGCCGAACAGGCCTGGCTTCTGAACCTGGCCGCCTTCCGCCTTCGCGCCCTGGGCCGACTGACCGAGGCCGTGCAACCGATGCGAACGGCGTTGGAATTAGGCATCAAGCAGGAGGGGTGGAAAAGTGTCGCAGTTCTCGCCAGCAACCTGAGCGAGTTAGAACTGACGCTGGGAATGATCGCCGACTCTGTGCGCGACGCCGAGCGAGCCGTCGATTATGCAGCCCGCAGCGGCGATGCATTTCAACAAATAAGCAAAAGCACTAGACACGGCGATGCCTTGCATCACGCGGGCCTGCGGGCAAAGGCGCTCAAATGCTTTAGCGACGCGGAGGGCATGCAGGCCGCGTGGCAGCCGAAATACCCGCTGCTCTACTCGTTGGCAGGTTTCTTCTATTGCGATCTGCTGCTGGCGAATGCCGAGCGCGCGACTTGGCAGCGCGTCTTTGACACCTCAGCGCAAGCAAGCCTGGTCGGCCAGCACCTCTCTCTTGCATTGCAGGACTGCAAGGGCGTCGAAACGCGCGCCAAACAGATGCTGGAGTGGGAGCGAGGCATGCGCGGCGCTCCAATACTTGATTTCGCTCTTCATCACCTGATGCTCGGCCGAGCGTCGCTGTACGGGGCGATCCTGGGAGGCCGCGAAATAGGGCCGGCTAGGGCGGACATCGAACAGGCCGTCCATGGACTTCGCCAAGCGGGTCAACAAGACGATCTTCCGCGTGGCTTGCTCACTCGCGCCTGGCTGCGATTCCTGCAAGGCGACCGCGCCGCCGCCGAGGCTGATTTGAACGAAGCTTACGAAATCGCCGAGCGCGGCCCGATGCCGCTCCACGTGGCCGACGTCCACTTGTATCGCGCCCGCCTCTTCCGCGACCGGGACGAACTGCAAAAGGCCCGCATCCTCATCGATAAGCACGGCTGGGAACGCCGCCGCGACGAGCTGAACGACGCCGAAGCCGCGCTGAAGCCGTGACGGTGATTTCGGACCGTGCCATCATCCACCTCCTCCCTGGACCAACCGCCATACCTGGTGCAGGTCTTCGTCCCGGCAAAGAGCGCAAGGGTGGTAGAACGGGCAAGAAAGTTGTGAAAAAAGGGCGGGCGCAGGTGAAGAGGAATCCCACGGAGGCATTATTCGTCGGCGGGCGTGAACGACGCGTCCGATAACCAAGCTGGAACGCCAACGTGGGCGGGCGGTTCGCCAGCGAGGCCGGGCCGTGGGTCCGGCAGGCCGGCTGCGTAGGAAGCGCTGCCGAGTTAGGTACCACAAGGAAGTCGAGGAACAATCATGAAGCGATTCTTGTTGGGTGCCTTGGGCACCCTCAGCCTGGCCGGCATAAGCCTGGCCGATTCCGCTCCGGGCACGGCCAAGGCCGCTTCCCCGGTGATTGCGCCGTACCAGCCGATGGTCGACGGCAGCCATGGCCAAAACAACTGTGCACCCTGTGTACCCGCCGACTGCTGTGACACCGGTTGTGGCCGCGGTGGCCTGGTGGGCGGGATATCGGCTCTGTATCTCCGACCGCACTTCACTAGCAACCCGTCGTTGTCGCTGAACAGCTTCGACTCGACCACCATCGTTGACCCGGTCACGGACGGAAGCACCAACACGACGCTCGTCACCAACGGCAACCCGGATTTTGGCCACGATTGGAGCTTCTCGCCGCGTATCTGGATCGGCTTCCAGGGGCAGCACCTCGGCGCCGCGCCCGCTGGTTCCAATTCGACCAGGGATCCGACGACGTCTCCTTCGGCGCCTCCGACAGTGGCACGTTCGGTGGCGGGGGCAACAACACCACCAGCAGCACTTCGGTTAGTTCGGCGTCGGTGTTGGGCTTGGGGTCGATCAACACCGTCGGTTCTTCGTCGTCCACGGTCGGCGGCGTCACCACGCTGCTGTCGACGGGCGACTTGATCGCGGCCGGCAGCGGGCTGTATATCAGCCAGTGGGACGGCGAGGCGACTATGGAACTCGGCTCCGGCTGCTGGAGCGTGATCGCCTCCGCCGGCGCCCGCTACCTATACCTGGAGCAGACCTACTCCGCCTTCCACCCCGCCGTTCCCCGCATCAACTTGGTCGACGGCCTATTGGTGGACCGGGACTTCCAGCAGGACGTGCTGCTCTCGCGGCAAACGTTCACGGGGGCCGGGCCGACCCTGGGTCTGGAGATCATGCGCGGCATGCGTGAGAGCAGGTGCTCCCTTTACGCGAGCGGTCGCGGCTCCGTCCTCTTCGGACGCGGCCGGCAGCAGGCCAGCCTGAACCAGTTCTTCCTTGATGAAGACTTCGACGATGCCGGTAACGTCATCCAGGTCGATACGAGCACGGTCGTCAGCAATGCGGATGCTCGCGGCTGGGACGTGCTGACCATCGGCGAGATCGAACTCGGCGCGCAGTTCCACATGACCAAGGGCAACTCGCAGATCTTCGTGCGTCCGGCCCTGGTCGGCATGATGTACTGGGACGGCGGCAACGCCTCTAACCGCGCGGGAAATGACTTCGGCCTGGTCGGCGTCAGCCTCAGTGCCGGCGTCGGCTTCTAAGCGGCGACCGCCACGACCGGCGGACGCAGGAGGCGTCCACCGTCACTCGTGCCGTACGGCGCCGATTCATGTAATTCCCGCCGTCGTCGCCGAAATGGGCCGGAAAGTTGTCAACTTTCCGGCCCATTCTTATGCGCGGTTTTCTTTGCAACGGGGCGTGGCCCGGTCGGGAGACCGTGCCACAACTACTTTTGTTAGCCCGTTGTGACACGGTCTCCAGACCGTGTCACAACAGGGTTGGTGCGGGATCCAAACGCCGGCCTCGCACCGATTCCACGCCTGCCATATCGGGAGAGCATCCTTACTCGTGGCGCTTACAAATCGAAATTCGGCTCCATTAAGGCGCAATCGATGCCGTTGATGAACTCGCCCGCCAAGGCGATCTCGCCCCACAAACCTTTTAGGCGTTTTGGTTCGTGTGTACGCGACCTATCAACAGGCTCGGTCTGGATTATGTGGTCCCGGACCTTCATGGCCTCATTAACAGGTGGTGCGGATTCGTTGGTGTCCTTGACTAAGCCTCTCGCAACGTATGGGGGCGGCGGCGGCGGGATAGGCGGCGGGTCAACTAGGTTGTCCGGCATAGGGGCGGGCGTGGCGCGACGATTTTCGTACCAGGCGATCTTGTGGTCTCGGGACGAAGCAGAAAGGATGTCAAGATCGCCGTCACCATCCACATCCGCTGCATAAATGGCTTCGGGCCACTTAGCAGAGGTGCTAACGGTGCGCGGTGTGAAGTTTTGTCCGGCGTCGTTCTCGTACCAGGTGATCTCGCCGTCGACAAAGGGTTGACCAGGGTGGGACGCGGAAAGAACGTCAAGATCGCCATCGCCGTCCATGTCGGCGGCGTACACATCCCGGGCCCCCTCGGCCGCTCCTGAAATGATGAGCATCGTGAAGTTTTCGTTCCCATCGTTCTTGTACCACGCAATTCGGTGGTCAATGTCGGATGCCGAGAGGACGTCCGTGTCGCCATCGCCGTCTATGTCGGCGGCATACACACTTCGCGCCCCGTTCGCAAAAGTGGTAATGGTGTGAGACGTGAAGTTTTCACTGCCGTCGTTTTCGTACCACGCGATCCTGTCATATTGATAGCTGGAAGCCGAGAGCACATTGATATCGCCGTCACCGTCCACATCCGCGGCATACACGCTTTTTGCTCCGAAGACAAGGGTTTGAATGGTGTGAGGCGCGAAACTCTCACTGCCGTCGTTCTCATACCAGGCTATCTTGTGATCGTTAGCGGATGCAGAGAGAACGTCGGTGTCGCCGTCACCGTCCACGTCGGTTGCCAAAACGTCTGTTGCGCCATTGGCGAAGGCAATACTGTGGCGTGTGAAGTTCCCGTTGCCGTGGTTCTCGTACCACGCGATCCTGTCGTCCCAAAATGACGCTGACAGAACGTCGGTATCGGCATCGCCGTCTACATCGGCCGCGTACACGCTCCGTGCACCATAGGCATCCGTCGTGATTGTCCGGGCCGTGAAGATTTGGCTGCCGTTGTTTTCATACCAGGTGATCCTGTTATCCCAATAGGAAGCGGAGAGAACGTCAGTGTCGCTGTCGCCGTCCATGTCCGTCGCATAAACGCTGACGGCGCCGACGGCAGCGCTGGTAATGGCCCGCCGTGTGAAAGTCTCGCTGCCCCCGCTGTCGTACCAGGCGATGGCGCCGTCATAAGAAGACGCCGACAGGACATCTGTGTGGCCGTCACTATTAAGATCCGCCGCATATACACTGCGAGCGCCATTGGCAACCATCGTGACAGTGTTGGGTGTGAAGTTCTCGCTACCATCGTTCTCATACCAGGCAATCTTGTCGTCGATATAGGATGCGGACAGAACGTCGAGATCGCCGTCGCCCTCCATGTCCGCCGCAAAAACGCTTATTGCCCCGTGGGCCGCGGTGCTTATGATGCGCGGCGTGAAGTTTGCGCTGCCGTCGTTCTCGTACCAGGCGACCTTGTCCACATAAGGGTCTTGATGTGAGGCAGACAGAACGTCGGCATCGCCGTCACTGTCTATGTCGGCCGCGTGCACGCTCCTGGCGCCAATCGCACGATTGGTGATCGTGTGCGCGGTGAAGTTCTCGTTGCCGTCGTTCTGGTACCAGGCGATTTTGTCATCACCGCGAGATGCGGAGAGGACATTGATGTCGCCGTCTCCGTCGACATCCGTCGCATGGACGCTTTGGGCCTCGTCTGCGGCGGTCGTGATGGTATGAGGCTTGAAAAGTTCGCTGCCGTCATTTTCGTACCAGGCGATTTTGTCATCCAGGTTGGACGCGGAGAGGACATCCGTATCACCGTCGTCGTCTACGTCGGTGGCATACACGCTGAGGGCAAATTGCACGTCCCGGGTGATGGTGTGGGGCGTGAACTTCTCGCTACCGTCGTTTTCGTACCACGCGATCCTGTGGTGGGAAGCAGAAAGGACGTCGATGTCGGCGTCCCCGTCCACATCTGCCGCATAGACACTCGAGGCCAGCTCGGCCGACGTCGTGATGGTGTGGGGTTGGAAGTTTCTATCACCCTCGTTCTCGTACCAGGCAATCCTGTCGTCCAAGAGGGAAGCGGACAGGACGTCGGTGTCGCCGTCACCGTCCACGTCCGCTGCATGTACGCTGGTCGCCCCGTCGGCGACATAGTTGACATCCCGCGTCGAGAAACAGCCGCAAGCCGACGTCGGCGGCATGATGATTACGGCATAGTCCTCAACCTCACCGTCGGCTGCCCGGCCAGCCGTGCCAAGATCGTCAGCGGTGCTTAGCCGGAAGCGCGCATACGGCCCTTCCGTCTGCCGCCCAACTGGGCACATCAATGGAGATGGCATTGTCGCCGACCGCCACCGTCACCGTGTCGGCGATCTGCTCGCCCGGGCCGCCCCAAGAACCATCGCGGTTGAAGTCGATCCAGGCGTCCAATTTGGCCGCTCCGCCTTGGACGTTGACGGTCGCCGTCGCATCGAGCGCGCCGACTCTAATCGCGCCGAAAGTAACGCCATCCTCATCGTCGCTCCCGGTGGAATCATCGCCATTGACAGCCGGCGAATGAACGCCGTCGGCTTCTGTGTCACGAAGGGCACCCAGCGTTGGGCCGACCGCCTCGTGCCGGGCCCCGTTCTCGGCCAGGAGCGTCTTGTACGGCAGCGGTGCATCGCCGAAGTCGGACGCGAAGACAATCCGCCGCTCCAATAGTTCCAAGAAGGGTCGATAAAACCACCGGTGCGGCCGTGCGTGCATTGATCTACTCTCCATTTTTTCGACCGCTGAACATTCAGCCTTTCAACACGAGCGGCGCCTTCAACGGTCCCTCCCGAGAGTACAACCCCATCGGGGCGTTAAACGGAACTTTTTTTGTTGAAAAAACTTTGTGAAGCCAAAATAAGCCGAGGCCGAACCAGGCTGGGATGGGCCATCACTACGAGGTCATTCGCTCTTGCCCGGTTCAGTCGGCATCGGGAAATGTTTATCAATCCACGCCTGCCAGTGCGGCTTTTCGCGGGCGGCGACTCCGGCCGCCTGATCGCCATAGAGGTAGAAACTGAGCGTCACCATGACAGTGCCGCCGCAGTTGGCGGCGCCAAAATCGGCGACGCCTGGCCCGGGCCTATCGAGGCGTAGCTGGGCGTGGTGCGGATACTGGTCGGCGGGCTCCACCACGCCGCCGAGCGACGGGACACCTGCCGGGGCAGCCCAACGCTGCCCGGCAGCCACGCCTTTCAGGCCCATGGCGGTGGTCAGTTTATCCCAGGCCTCCGCTTCGGTTCCGGCGGGAGTGGCGATCCACTGCATCAATGCAGAGCGTTGACCGCGGAAGTGCGTGAGATACATCCGCAGGATGCGGAAGAAGCCGGGCCAGCCGGATTCGGTCCCTTCGAGCTGACCATCCCAGTCGTCGGTGCTGGCGAACAGGCTGTGTACGACACGGACGACGCAGACGCCTCCCGCGCGCGCTTCGACGCTCCACTCGGTGGCGATCGGCGGCGAGTTCGGGCTCCAGCCCGCGGATTCGTTGGCGAACCGCCGCGGCGGGTCCCAGTCGGTCACGGTGCTCACGGACTCCATGCCCGGGCCGAAGTTACACTTCACGGAAACCGGCTTCCCGTCGCGCTCCTCGAACTCGGTCGGGACAAACCAGGCCGAGATGCCCGGTCCGGTTGCGATGGCCTGCCAGACTTCTTCCGGCGTACCCGGGACTTCCACTTCTACTTGGACCGACCGGCGGCCGGACGGCTCTTTCTTCAGTGGCATGATCGCTCCTTGGTCTTCGGAAGTAGTCAGTAGTTAAGGGAGTTTTTCGCCTGACTGCTGACTTTTCACGACTTCACTGGACTTCTACTGACAACTAGCAACTGACAACTGACTCCTACCTCTTCCGCCGGTAGTTAACCGTCATGAAATCGTTCCATTTGCCGTCGTCGCCTTGCATGCTTGACGTGATAAGGTAGTGGTCTATGCTCTTGATTACGATCGTGTCCCTAAACTTGGTCATTTTTCCGCCGGCCGCGGGATTCGGTGCTTCAGCCTCGAGCGCTAGGATTTTGCCGGAGGTGTCCACCTTGCCCTCTAACGTCCAGAGGTGGGGGAGGACTGAATCGACCCAAGTGCCGACGTATTTCTTCTTCTGCGGATCGTAGCCCACCGTCATCACCGCTGTCATGGGCGTGTCCCCCAGCGTGCCCTTGACCTCCGACACCATCCAAAGGTTGCCGAGCATACGGGTGTTCCATACGGCCTTGCCCACATCTCCCTCCCATTCGCCGACGAATTGCTTGAGCCATTCGCGTTCCTTGGTTGGTTCAATTTTCGGCGGCGCGTCTTGTGCTTCGCACACGGTCGCTGCGGCCAGCAGCGCCACGATGGAACCTACACGCGCGATCTTTTTCACGATGCACTCCTTGAAAAAACCTTCGAAAGAACATTATCAGGCGACGCCACTCGCGTCACCGACCGATGGAGAAATTTTGGTCATGGTTGCTCCTTGTTGCGCGATTCGTGTGGAAGAGGGTGCGCGACGAGTACGAGTCGATGCAGCCTGCCGCCCGCCGCCGATTCGTCGTGATAGCGCGAAATGAGTTTCGCCACGGCATCGGCAAGTTCCTTGCTGAAGGCGGCCCGCTCGCCCGCGGTCCGGAACCGAATCTCGGCATCCAGCGATAGAGTTGCCAGGCGCTTGTTCGTTTCCCGCGAAACCCGGAGGAGTTTGCTAACCTCACGGATAACCCGCGCGGCCAAGGCAATGAGATAACTCGCCGAAAGCCGATCGCATTCGCGTTTCGGATCCGCGGCGACCGGGCCCATCGCGCCGGGCGAAACAACGTAAGAATGGGCGGTTGCGACCAGCAAGCGTTCCGTCAGACCACCCCATTTGCGTTTCTCGGCCACCTTCACCAGCCCGTGACTTTCCAACGTGCGCAGGTGGTAGTTAACCTTCTGGCGTGCAAGCCCGACGCGCGCGGCCAGGGTCGCGGCGGAGGCCGGCTTGCCCAACTCCGAAAGCAACCGACTTCTAACGGGTTCAAGCGCCACGGCCGCCGCCGCGGGATCGTCAATAACATCGACATCGAGCATGAGACGAATTCTACCTTGACAAGTTTTCTTGTCAATAGATATTGACAATATTATTTGTCAAAGAGACGAAATCCTGCCCGTAGTCCCTGGAAGGACGCTCCGCGGTATGAAGATAAAATGCCGACCAAGCTGTAATGCGTTTCGTGTGCGTGGAGGATCGACGATGAACGACAGGACGCAGCAAGAATTGGCTGCGGTTGCCCATGCCTGGGACCGCGCCATGATCGAAAACAATGCGGAAGCGATCGGGCGGTACATGGCCGACGATTGGACGATTATCGGACCCGACGGCAGCGTCAGCGACAAGTCTACGTTTCTGGGATTGGTGGAATCCGGCTCGCTGACTCACAATGTGATGACGTCCGAGGACTTGAACATCCGCGTTTACGGCGACACGGCCGTGGTTATCGCACGAGGCATATCCGGAGGAAAGTACCAAGGGCAACCATTCCGCGTGATGGAGCGGGTGACCTGTGTCTTCGTCCGGCAAGAGGGGCAGTTGCAGTGCGTCTTGACACATCTCTCGCGACTCGATGCCGCGAGTGGGAGTTAGTGAGACGCGGGATTGAACTCGTAGTATTCGAACCGCCCGTGGCGACCGAGGCGGAGGCAGTGTACCGCGAGGACCTGCGTCGCTGGCCCGACAACGGCTGGTCGCTCTTCGGCCTGGCCGCGAGCCTGGAGACCCAAGGCAAGAATGCTGAAGCCGCCGCTGTCCGCGCAAGGTTCGATGAAATCTGGAAGCACGGCGACGTGAAGATCCCGTCGTCGTGCCTTTGCCAGAACTAGATCAGGAGGTTCGGTTTCGAGTTGACCCACCTCAACTCGAAACCAAAACTCAAATCAGGTTTACGATGGGTGGTTGCCTTGAGGCGCGAAACGATGAATCGTAACCATGTTGTTGTTTGATTTATCGTTTCGCGCTCATATCCGAGATTGCTCCGGGCGGGTAGAATACGCAGGGCGCCCGTCCGGAGGGGTGGCAGAGCGGCCGATCGCACCGGTCTTGAAAACCGGCGTCTGGGAAACCAGACCGAGGGTTCGAATCCCTCCCCCTCCGCTGGATCGTACTCAACCGCTGATGGTTTGCCGCGTCTCGAAAACGGTGGTGGAGCCGTTGCCGTGCCGCGGGAGCGCGGCGACTTCGTTCTTACTATCATGGAACTTGCCCAGATCGACGGTTTGGCTCAAGCACTTTTTGAACAAACCGGTGACGCCCTCTTTCTTTTCGACCCGGACACGAACCAGCTACTGAACGCCAACTCGACGGCGCAGCGCCTAAGTGGAGTTCCGGTACGAGAACTCCTGCGCATGACCGTCGCCGATATATTTCGCTCAACCACCGACACGGGTTGGAATAACTTGCTCAACGCGTCCCGACACTCCACGACCTTCCATTCACAAGAAGGTTACTTCTTGAAGGCGGTGAACGACGAAGTCGGCATACCGGTAAACCTTACGGTTGCGCGCTTGCACGTCCGGCCGAAAGCGCTCGGCTTGATCACCGCCCGAGACCTCCGCCGGCAATACGAGGCCTATAACCAACTCAAACGCATGGAGGGAGAACTCCGACGGATCTTGGAATCGGTTAGCGATTGTCTGTGGACCGCGGAAATCGATGAAAGCGGGAAGATCTCGTACCTGTACTTATCCGATTTGATCGAGGCGATTACCGGACTTCCGAGCAGTTTTTTCCTGGGCGGTTTTCATTGATGGTACGACATCGTGCATCCGGAAGACATACCGCGCTGGTCGACGGCGATGGCGCGGATGAAGGCCGGACAAGCAACGCACGAAGAGTACCGTGTGGTGTGGCCCGACGGCACCAGCCGATGGGTCCGAGAAAAGGTGCGAGTAAGCCGCGGCACGGCCGAGCGTGGGGCCACGCGTCTTGACGGCGTCCTATCGGACATCAGCGAACGGAAACGGATGGAACGGGACGTTGAAGACAGCGAGAATCGTTTTCGCGTGTTTCTGAATCACGAGCCGATTGTAGCGTTTATCAAGGATTCGGACGGGCGTTACTTCTATGTCAATGAGCCATTCCAGCGGTTCCTGCAAAAATCGAATGACGAAATCCTCAAGCGGAAGGACGTCGATTTGTTCGCCGGCGACATTGCGACGAGATGGGCTGAAAGGGATGGTCGCGCCTTGTCATACGGCCAGCCGATGCAAACCACCGAGAAAGTGCGAGGCGCCGACGGGTCCGTTCACACCTGGTACATGACGCGAATTCCGTCGACCGACGCAACCGGCCGACGATTCTTGGGCGCCATTGCCGTTGATGTCGAACAACTCACGCGTTTGAGCCGTCCGATATGAGGCCGCGTTATTCAACGGTCAACGATTCCAATTCGCGGGTCTCTGTATCCAGGATGACGAATGTCTTGACGCGCGCACGTTGGAGTGCGCCCGGATTCACGACGAGCGTCTTGCCGCTGCGATGCTGCTTGGCCATGTGGGAATGGCCGTAGAACAGGAAATCGAAATGCCCGCTATTTTCGAGTTCACGGAATAGCCGCTGGTCGTCGCCGTGCGTCCAGCCGAGGTGGATTCCGTCGACATCGAGATGCCCCCAGGCCTCGTGGGAAACGGCGCCAATGTCTTTCATGGCCTGTCGCAGATTCACGCGATCCACATCGCAGTTGCCGAAGACAAAATGAATCGGGAGCTTTTCGAATAGCTGCACCGTTGGCGTGTCGGTAATGTCGCCGCAGTGAATCACGGCCTCCACGCCGCGGCTGCTCAAGAGGTGAACGGCAGCCGATACGGTCTGATAGCGGCTGTGCGTATCGCTCAGAACACCGATCAACATGGAGTTAGACTATTTATCGGTGGCGAAACTGGACGATATGCCGTTGCCGGGCGGCGGCGCGGTATGTCCGGCCGATTCGATGGGCGATTGGGGCGAATCCATCTGTGCCAGGAAATCGCGTGCCAGCTTGAATCCTGGATTGAGTTCCAAGGCGCGGTTCAAGTGATGGCGACACGCATCGCCCTGCTCGACATGATGCAGCATACGAGCGACATTGTAATGCGCTTCGGCCTCACCGACGGTTTTCGCGAACCAGGCAAGTGACTCCTCATAACGACCCATGCGTGCCAGACAGTGGCCACGCATGTTGGCGTACATCCGGTTTTCCGGGGCGAGTTCCGTCGCCTTGGTCAGGTTGTCGAGTGCCGGGCCCCACTCTTTTCGCCGGGCCTGGTACATGCCCATCTCGAAATGGAACGAAGAATCGGTCGGAAACATCTTCTGCGCTTTCTGGTAGGTCTCGGCGGTGCGCGCGTGATCGCCCAACCCTTCGTAGGCCTGAACCAACCCGCGATACGCGTCCGCGCATTTCGGGTCCATCTTGATGGCTTCTTGGAAGTATTTGCGGCCGGTGTCGTAGAGCTCCCTGCATTGGGCCGGAGTGCGATTGCCGTCCTTCGCGGCGTCAATCTGAAAACGACCGAAGGCCACGCACGTCGCCGGCTTCGGTGCGCGTTTGGAAGGCTCTTTGACGCTGGTGTCGATCGTCGGAAATGTCGGCGGCTGTTCAGGCGTCCGAAGAGGCGGGCCCGTGACGCATCCGCCCAACGATCCAAAGCAAAGCGCGAAACCGACGAGTGACTTCCGTGTCATAGTACACCCCCGACCCTTAGAACTCGCAGATGAACGTGTTTGCGGCCTCGGCGACGAGTTCGCGCGTCAGTTGTATAGGCTGCCGCCGAAATCGACAGATCGACTGCACGATTTCCAACAAGTCACGGCAGTCGCTCGCCCGCGGACATCGCCTCCCGCTGTAGTAGCGCTCGTAGAGATAATCTACGGCCTCTGGGCAAGCGTTCATGCCGAGCCGCTTCACGTTCATGGTAAAAATCTTCTCGTACACATCGCGCCCGGGCGCGTCAATGCCGACCTTGTGCCGGATACGGCGTAGGAACGCATCGTCGACGAGGTCCTTGGGGTCGAGGTTGGTCGAGAAAATGATGAGCTGTTCGAATGGAACTTCGAACTTCTTACCGTCGGCGGTGCTGAGGTAATCGTGCCGGTTTTCGAGCGGCAAGATCCAGCGATTGAGAAGTTCCTTCGGACTGACGAGTTGCCGGCCGAAGTCGTCGATCAGAAACACGCCGCCGTTTGCCTTGATGTGGAGCGGCGCTTGATAAAAGTTGGCCTCTGAATTGAATCGCAGATCGAGCATCTCCAACGTGAGTTCACCGCCGGTGATGACGACCGGTCGACGAATGCGCACCCAGCGCGGGTCGACCGTGCCGGTATTGAGGAGCCGGCGAATGGTGGCCTCATTATCTTCGATCCGTTCGTGACTGATATCATCGCCGAGCTGATGGATGGCCTGATCATAGACCGTGATGATGCTGCTATGAACGAGGAAGGCATACGGCACATAGACTTCGCCGCCGACGGAATTCATGAAGGTGCCGATGGCCGTGGCGACGGCCGTCTTGCCGTTTCCCGGAGGCCCGAAAATGAAAACGGACTTGCCGCTGACGATGGCCGGCCCGATGGAATTGAAGAGTGCATCGGGCAGAACCAGGTGCGACATGGCCGCCCGCAGTGCTTCGGGACTGCAGCTAATGCCGGTGACTGCCTGGCGGTACGTTTGCTCGTTGTAGTCTTCAATCGGAACCGGCGCCGGGCCGACGTAGGCACAAAGCTTCATGGCGTCTTGGGCGCGTTTTCGGCCGAGCTCCGTAAGGGTGTAGCGGTAGCTAACTCGGCCGATCAGATCGCCGCCCGCGACTTCGATACACTTCTCGTCCTTCAAAAATCGCAGTGACTCTTCGAGGACTTTGAACGGCAGGCACATCAGCCGGGCCATGTCGAGGCCGATCATGGTGCCATGGATATAAAGGGTCTTCAGGATCAAGTCGTTGAGGAAACCGAGCGTAAGTCCGGCCTCTTTCAAGGTTTCAGGAGCGCCGGGCGCCTCGGGAAGAACGCCGCCTTCCCATTCGAGCTCAAGAGTCTTGGGGGTGCGATTCATGGATGCAGGTCTCCTGTCGCCAGCAGGCGTGGGTCGGGTTACGTTTTCCGCCACCAGATTGCCGCCAACGCGACGACGAAAATGATGGCGCCGAAGCGCATCATCGCGCGTCGGCTTGACAGGCCGGACCACACCGATGTGGTCCATTCACTCCACCATGAACCCAACACAGCGGGTGCATGGATCGAGGAATCGGAAATAGATGCCGTTGGAGAAATAGTCGAAGCCGACGGCTCCGCGGCCGTGGCGCGCGCGGCCATCAGCATGAGTGCCAGCAGGAAGAAACATGATAGCGCGGCAGTGTGCCGCTGCTTGCTTGTCGGATGCGTGTTCATGATGCCGACTCAAGGTGTCGTTATTCAACCTTCAGCCCGCCGCCCGAATCCACCACGCGGATTCGAGCGGCGTGCCGGGTTGTGTCGCCGCAGGCTGTAAACAAGACCTCGCGGCTATGGTTTTTACATCGTCTAGCGTGCTCCACCCGCCGAACCGGTGCCGCTCGCAGCAATGGATCGGACACCCTGCGACGTTGCCTGCATCTGGCGGACCGAGACGCCGATCGGCACGGCCGAGATCGTCGCGTCGGCCGGATCGTGCCGGACCACGTGGAAGACCACGTCGCGACCGGCGGTCTGTGCTTGCAGGTAACTTTGAATCGCCTGAATGCGCTCGGCGTCGAGCCGGTTACGGTCTTCGACGAACTTTTCCGGAGTAGCCGGATCATAGGTGATGTCCTGAGCGACCTGCAAGTAAAGCGTTGGGTCCGGGCAGGGCCGGCGCCGGGCCAAGTACGCCAGGTGCTCCATGCCACCGTTCGTCAGGTCGGACCTTCCCGCCTGAAAGTGGTAATTCCAAATCGTTTGGTCGAGAATGTGTCCATTGGCTACCTGCGGCGACAGATGCCCGCGGACAAGTTCCCGTGACGAGTAGCTGTATCGTTGCGGATAACAGGGATCAACGAGTTCCTTGTATCCGTAACAACCACCCGCCGGGACGAGCCCGCAGCAAGCCAATGCTACCGCGGAAGCCGTCTTTGCGCTGAATCCTTTCATTGAACTCTCCTCAGTCAAGTACCGAAGCCGGCTGGGTCATACAGGCCTCCGCGCCCGCCGCCGGATCCGATCATTCCACGTTCGATCGCAACCACTTCATTGAACTGTCGCGATTGCCCGCTGAGCAGCGCGACCGTTTAATGTCACTTCTTCAACATCTGCGTGGCAATGGCCAGCGCTGCCGGCCCCACGAGAACCACGAAAATCCCCGGGAAGATGAAGAGCACGAGCGGGAAGATCATTTGCACGGCCGTCTTGGCGGCCTTTTCTTCCGCCAACTGCTTGCGGCGCGTCCGCATCGAATCCGATTGCACGCGCAGTGCCGTCGCCACGCTGGACCCGAAGCGGTCTGCCTGGATCAGAATGGCGGCGAGGCTCTTCACGTCGTCCACGCCGGTGCGTATTCCCAAGTCATGCAGCACTTCCCGTTTCGGGCGACCCATCTGAAGTTGCAGATTCGCTAGTCCAATCTCTTCACAAAGCACGGTCGCATGGCTTTTCATTTCGTCGCAAACTTTCCGCATGGCCGCATCGAGACCGAGTCCGCTCTCCACGCACACGACCATCAAGTCGAGCGCATCGGGCAGCGTCAAGAAGATCTCTTGCTGCCGCTTCTTACGCAACCGCCAGAGCACCAGGCTCGGCAGATAAAAACCAAACACCGCAAATCCGAAGATCCACTTCGCCTTGCCGATCATGGTGTCATCTTTGGGCAGCCAGATGGCCAGACCCACCAGGGTGAACAGCACCACCGATCCGACACGGAGCCCCGAGTAAACGGCGGGCGCCGATTCGCTGCGGAAGCCGGCATTGGCGAGTTTGACGCGCAGCGCCGATTGCTCCAGCTCCGTCTGCGGCATGAGCGGCTGCGAAATCGACGCTGCCAGATCGGCAACCGCCTGGAAGCGCTCGTTCTTCTTTCCCGCCCGCGCCGGATCCTCCATATCGCCCAGCGATTGAGGCCGGCTATAGCGTTGCAGGCGCTCTTGCGAACGGGAATTTCGGTCTGCCAGTATGTTCATGGCGGCGAAAATCGCCATCACCACTCCTGCAAAGACCAGCAGCGGTATAAGGTCCTGCACTCCCAACACAGCGTTTGATGCGAACAACACAGTTGCGTCTCCAGCGGTTGTCAGTTGTTAGTTGTCAGTTGTCAGTGGTCCGTTGCAACTGAACAACGGACAACGGACAACGGACAACCGGCAACTACACTTTGATGTCCACAATCTTCTTGATCACAAGAGCGCCCAGCACTTGCATGATGAGGGCAAAGACGCTCATCTTGATACCCGCGCGCTCGGTCCACAGAACCGCGACATAATCGGGCTTTAGATGCAACATCACGAAGAACAGCACGAACGGCAAAGCAATCAGCACGACACCGCTAAGCCGGCCTTCCGCGGTGAGTGCCTTCACCTGCCCGAGAATTCGGTAGCGCTCACGGACGACGTATCCGATCTTGTCGAGGATTTCCGAGAGATCGCCGCCCGTTTGACGCTGAATGGCGACCGATGTTACAAAGAACTTCAGGTCAAGGTTGGGCACGCGCTCGGTCATGTTCCGCAGGGCTTCGTCGAGCGCGATACCCAGGTTTTGTTCGTCGTAGACCCGGCCGAACTCGACGGAAACGGGCGCCGGCATTTCCTCGGCAACCACGTGCATGCCGGCGGCCAGCGAATGTCCGGCACGCAGCGCCCGGGCGACCAGCTCCAGCGCATCGGGCAATTGGGCGGCAAACTTCTTCAAGCGCACACGGCGACGGTTCCACAACCAGGCCCACGGCGCCAGAAACATTAGGATGCCGACGATTGGCACAAAGAACATAGGCACCCGGGCAAACCAGCTGGCCGTCGCCGTCATAGCGCCGGCGAGCAACCCTACGATCAATAATTGGTTCGGCTTGTGATAGTCGGCTTGCTCGAAATACCGCTGCATGTTCGGGATCTTACGCCCGAGTTTTTCGAGCAGGGTGCGCGCATCGACGTCAAAATCCACTTTGGTCCGCAGGAGCTCCGGCGCGGTATCGTTCCGGCGTTTGCCGACCAACACGTCGAGCCGGTTGGCGGCCGACGCGGATCCGCTCCCGCGAAACACGATTGCCAAGACGCCTACCACGGCCATCACTCCCACAAACGGAAGAATTAGTATGGGATCCATCATCGCTCCCCTGGTGCATTCCCTAGTTGTCAGTTGTCATTTGTCAGTTGTCAGTTGCAAGACACGCAATCGCGTGAACATTTTCAACGGACCACGGACAAAGGACCAAGGACTAATCCCGCATTAAAACGCGTTCCTGGAACAAGTTGGACGGCAGCTTGATGCCGGCCGCTTCGAGGCGCGGCACGAACGTGGGCCTCACTCCGGTCGATTCATATTGCCCGAAGGAACGGCCATTCTGATCGATACCCAATTGCTTGAATCGGAAGATTTCTTGCATGATGATCACATCGCCTTCCATGCCCATCATTTCTGAGATGCTCGTGATCTTGCGTGGTCCGCCTTGCAGACGATTCGCCTGGATCACGATGTCGATCGCCGACGCAATTTGTTGCCGCATCGCCTTGATCGGAAGTTCCAGCCCGGCCATCATGATCATGGTTTCCAACCGCGCCTGAGCATCGCGCGGCGAGTTCGCATGCAGCGTGGTCATGGAACCGGCATGACCCGTGTTCATGGCCTGCAGCATGTCGATGGCTTCCGCGCCACGGCACTCGCCGATGATGATGCGTTCCGGCCGCATACGCAGGGCATTGCGAACCAAATCTCGCGTGGTTACCTGCCCCTTGCCCTCGATATTGGGAGGCCGAGTCTCCAGCCGAACCGTGTGATCCTGCTGCAACTGTAATTCCGCCGCATCCTCGATGGTGACGATACGCTCGTCACTCGGAATAAAGCTCGAAAGCGTGTTCAAGAGCGTGGTCTTTCCGCAACCGGTACCGCCGCTAATCAAGATGTTGAGTCGCGCCTTGATCCCAGCTTCCATCAACATCGCCATTTCCGGCGTAAAGGCCTTGAAGTTCAGCAGGTCCTCCAACTTCAGCGGATTGGACCCGAAGCGCCGAATGCTCATCGACGGCCCGTCGAGTGCCAGGGGCGGAATGATGGCATTGACACGAGAACCGTCCGGCAGCCGCGCGTCGACCATGGGCGACGTTTCATCGACGCGTCGGCCGACCTTCGACACGATGCGGTCGATGATCTGCAGCAAATGATCGTTGTCGCGGAACTTGACGTCCGTCCTTTCCATCTTGCCGCGGCGTTCGACGTACACCTTGTGGGGGCCGTTCACCAGGATGTCGCTAATCGTCGGGTCCTTGAGCAACATCTCCAGTGGTCCAAAGCCGAACGTCTCATCGAGAACTTCGTCGATGAGCCGCTCGCGCTCCATGCGATTGAGGAGCGGGTTTTCCGTATCGCACAACCGCTCGACAACCAGCCGGATTTCGCGCCGGAGTGTGTCGCCGGCCAGGTCGCTCACGCGCGAGAGGTCGAGCTTGTCGACCAGCTTGCTGTGAATGAGCCGCTTGAGTTCTTCAAAACTCTTGTTCGACTGCCGATCGACGGCCGTGCCACTATTCATGGACGCGCCGGGCAGACTGCCGCCCAGGCTTTGGCTCGTCCCGCCCAAACTTGCTCCCCGCGACATTCGCGTCATGGTTGCTTCCTCAAGCAGTTGTCAGTTGTCAGTTGTCAGTTGTCGGCTTACCACTCACCGTGCTTACCGCCGCCACCAGCTTCCCGAAGCCGTAGCGGCCTTTTCTTTCTCCTTCTTCGGCCCCTTGCCCGAAAGCGTGAAGGCCAACCGTGTCAGACTTTGTTGCGCTTTGCATTTGGGCGCGTGTTGGATCAGCGGCACACCCGCAGCCCGCGACCCAATCATCGCCTTGGCGTCATTGGGAATCTGCCAGAAGAACGGCTTCCCAATCGTCTCTTCCGCTTTCTTGAGACTGACGTCGCCTTCCAGGAAGTCGGAGCCGACGCGATTGAGCACCGTTTTGACCTTGTCGCATAGTCCCGGATCATTGCCCATACTGTGTAGAATCCGAACGGCGTTGCGAACGCTGCTGAGCTCCAACAGTGTGACCAGAAGAATGGCATCCGAGGCGCGCATGGCCGTCAGGTCGGGCCCCGTAAAACTCTTGCTGAGGTCCAGGATCAAATGCGTGTAGCTCGCGCGCAGCAAGCTGATGAGCCGATTCAGATGATCCTCATGAATCAGGCTGATTTCCTCGAGTCGCACGGGCCTGGGCAGTAACGCCAATCCGGAGGCGTGCTTCCCCATGGCGCGGCGAAGAAACTGCATGTCGAGTTTGTCGATGTGCTGAGCCACATCGGCGAGGGTGTGGTCGGGAATCAAATCCAGCGCCACATCGGCATCGCCCAAAGCCAGATCCAAGTCGACGAGTGCGACCGTGTTTTCCTTTTCTTGTGCCAACGTGCAACCGAGGTTGACCGCCAGGCTGGTACTGCCGACGCCGCCGCGAGAACCGAGAATCGCAATGACGGTCGAAGCGTGTTTAGCAATGCCATTGGAACTCGCGCCGTGGCCGAGCCGGCGCAAGGCCATTAATAGTTCTTCGAGCACGACGGGCTGGGTCAGGAACTCCTTGGCGCCGGCCCGCAGCGCTTGCAAGATGGACTGGCCGTCGCCGCGCGCGCTCACGGCGAGAACGGGCAGATTGGGATGGTCGGCCTTGAGCTGGCCGATAAGGTTCATCGCCTTGGCCTGGTCCGCGTCCAGCGCAACCACGACGACGTCGGGATTCGATTGGTTCACGACGTCGGGGAAGAACTCATAGCGAGCGCACTCGGCCTCCATCCAAATCGACTCCATGCCTAAAAGCAAATTTCGCAGGGGATCCCGCGTGATGTCCTGCGGATCGACGATGGCAATTCGTTGCATGTGGACCACCGAATCAATAGATGCCTGATCTCTGTTTTCCCACGCCCCATGAAAGTCATGGGATCGGGCGGGGGTGGGCGCCCCCGCCCGTGTTCGCTCTTTACTTTCCTTCCCCCGACGCTCCGGCGTCCGGTGCATCCGGCAAGCGGAAGGTCTTTCCGCTCTTGACGGGTGCTTCCTCCGTGGAGGATCCTGCGTCATCCGCCGTGGGCCGCTTCGACGTTCCGTCGTTCTGCGGCAGCGAGCTCGGAGTCAAGGACGTGTTCGGTCTTTGAACATTGGCGCCGGCTTCATTGGGCAGCGGCGCTACGAAAGTCTTGACGTTGTTCGATGTCCAGCCGTCGTTGCCCTGAGGAACGTTGACGGCTTGAGGCGAGCCGTTTGGATTCGCGGCGCCATAAGGCCCGCATCCGCTCGGACCGCAACCTGTCGGACCGCAGCCGCCGTCCCCACAACCGCCATGCCCACAACCTTTCTCGAACTTGCCGCACGGATACACGCCGGCGGTGGGACCGTTCAGATACGCCGCACGGTATCGTCCGCCTGGGCACAGCTCGCGCTGACCGCGTGGCGCTTCCAAAATCCCTTCCAAGAATAGCTCATAATCATCGGGGCTGCGTGTTTCCTGGCCGGGATAGTATTTCGGCATCTGCTCGCACGACATCGGATCGACGAGGTACGGCGTGATGATCACCACCAACTCGGACTCGATTTCTTCGAACCGCTTCCGACTGAATGCGGCGCCGAAAATGGGCAAATCGCCGAGAATCGGTACCTTCTCCGTTTCGCCCTGCACGGTGCTCTGGATGAGACCACCGATCACCAGCGTCTGACCTGTTTCCATGATCACAGTTGTCTGCACTTCTTGTTGGTTACGCCCGGGCACAATCGTGCCGGCGATTGCCGTGCCGACACTGGCGTCGATGTTGCTCACGATGGGATTCACGTCCAATTGAATTTTGCCGTTGCCCAGGACGATCGGGAGCACGTTTAGCTGAGTGCCGAATGGCTCAAAGCGGACGGACACCGAGCCGAGGCCGGCCGTCTCCGGAATGGCCTGCTGGCCGCCTGACAAAAGACGGGCCGTCCGGCCGCTCATCGTCACGACCTTAGGCTCCGCCATGATCTTGGCAAGTCGTTCGTTCCTGAGGATTTGCAGGAAGCTGTAGAAGATCTGTTGGTCGTTGAATAAGCCCAGAAAGAAGTTCGTCGGGGCGCCATTGGGCGAATTGGGCGCTACATTGGGGATCGGAAGCGAAATCGCGGGAATCGCGGGCAACGTGCCACCGGGCAGCGGATTAATAAGCGCGCCCCCGACGGTGCTGGAAAAGTTATGGCGTTCGCCGATGTTCAGAAAATCAAAGGACATGCGCCGCAGTTCCGAACGCGACACGAAAGCGATGACGGCATCGAGCTGAACGAGCTGAACCGCGTGAACGCGCATCGCATTGATAACGCGGTCGGCGCCGCCGACGACGCTCTGAGCGGCTCGCATAATGATGTCGATGTCTTCGGCGTGATTGACCACGCCGCTGATGATGACTACGCCGCCGGCGCCTGGAATCAGGTTCAAGTTGGCGGTCGGCACGGCCCGCTTCAACAGCATGCCGAGATAGTCGATATCGAGCTGGACGATGACGTCGTAGACTTCCTCGGTGTTATCCGCGGCAACCAACGTCAGGCGAGTCGTGCCGGCTTCCCGGCCGGTAATGGTCACCGATGTCGGGTCGCCGTCCACCGGCGACACGACGGCGACATTTTCCTTCGGGTTGATCGCGCGTTTGATTTCCTTCTTACCCTTCATCTGAAGAGTTTCGGTGACGCCGATCGAGACGATGAGTTGTCGGGCAGCCGGCGCCGGCCTTGCGCCGTCGGGCTGCGGCTCCGGCTGAAACGCCGACATACGGCGGATCTTTGCCGAGCTATCGCCTTCCGCGCCGACGCGATCGAGGCGACCCCGCCGGCCGTCAGGCTGAACAACAGGAATCCAAGGGCGGTACGTGACATGCGCGTGCGGTGCATCCTTTCACCTCTCTAATCGAAGAATTCAGAATTCAGAATTCAGAATTCAGAATCAAAACACGTCACTCACTGTTTGATTCTGAATTCTCAATTCTGAATTCTGCCTAGCAAGAACCGTTTCAACACTGGGCGACTTCCGATTGTCTCCGACTTCTGAATTCAGAATTCAGAATTCAGAATCAAAACACGTCACTCACTGTTTGATTCTGAATTCTCAATTCTGAACTCTGCCTAGCAAGAACCGTTTCAACACTGGGCGACTTCCGATTGTCTCCGACTTCTGAATTCAGAATTCAGAATTCAAACCTCACTCCGGGGTCTTTTCTTGATCCTTGGGAGCCGGGGCGGGCGCTGGGGCTGGCCCCGGCTGAGGACGCGGTGCCCCCGCGTCGCCTTGGCTTCGTTCAATGTCGGTGCGCGTCTCGCCGCTCTGGGTCGTGAATGTCGCGCGGGTCGTCTGATTGCCGTTCGTGATCGTCAGCGTTTTGCGCTCGATCGGCGGCGGAGGCGGCTCGATTTTCACGATCGCCGGCGTTTCCTTCGGCTCTTCCTTCGGTGGCTCAACCTTCACCACCGGCGGCGATGGATCCGGATACTCGATCCGAGCCGTGTCGCCGCGCGAGCGCAGCGACAGTATGATCGTTCCCTCGGTCTGGGCGCGGGCAACGATCGGCACTTGGTCGTTGTCGACTTCGAGGGTGACGGTCGCCGGCACATATCCGACTCGGTCATCCGGTTTACGGTCAATCAGGTCCACGGCCAACACCTTGATGTCCTGAAGAATCACTCGGCTTTCAGGCCCGCGATCGCCGCGGCGGATCGTGTGAAGCACGTCCACATGTGAATCGGGCATCACGAAGCCACCGGCGGCCCCTTCCGCAGTGGTTCGCACTGCCACGGCACGTTTGCCCGGGGGCAGCATGACGTCCAGTGCGGCCTTTTCCTTGCTCTGCATGTACTCGGCGACCAGCACGTCTCCCTTTTCCATGCTCTTCGCCAACACGTGATCCTTGGTCGCTTCCGTCGAAACGACGGCATTGCGAGGAACGTCGTTTTTCGACCGTTCCTCGACTTCAAACATGTCTTCCGGACTCTTAATCGGCGTCCATGGTAGAAACTTTGCCTTGGCCACCAGGACTGAGATTTTCTGATTTCTGTCCGCCAACAAACGGCTGGTCATGTAACTGGCAACCAGGCCGCAGCCGGCCGCAACGACCAACAAAATAATGGTCTTCGATTTCATGGGTGCATCCCTCAAATGATGTGGAGCAGAACTTCAACGGCACACGTCCGGCAACTGGCCGGTGGGCCTCCGGGTCGATGACCTCGGCATCGCCCGCTTGCATCCTTCCCGTTTTCACCATCATGGTGGGCCGAGCTCTCATGCCCGACCGGTGACATCCAAACAGAGTTGATTCGTCGAAAGGTGATTCCGTCACTAAATCGAGAGCGCGGCGCCAAAGGCCGCGGCTAAACAGCTTGAATGAGCGTTACCAGTTATTTCGACCGTCACTGGTAAACAACTTCAAATCTTTTGATCTTAACGGTCGTAGTAACTTTGCCGGACTTCACGCCGACTCCCTAGTTGGGCGAATTTGGGCAAGCGGCGACGACCGCGGTCACCAGGTTTTCCGCCGGCAAGGGCGGTGCTTCATGAGCCGCGCGCCACAGCAAGAAACCGACGAAGCCGATGCACAAGGGCACACCGTACGGCAAGCGGTGCCAACGCGGCCGGCGCTCCTGCGCCTTTTGAGCGATCACGCTGACGTTACCGGTGGTTACCAGGTCCATCAGTATCGCTCGGGTGTGTTGCAAGTTCTGGCTGAACTGTCGCCGAATCGCCATCATGCCGAGGGCTATCAAGCCGCCGCAGATCGCCCCGACGCAGAACGCGTAGATGATCACCCACACGGCGAGGCCGCCTTCCAGGCCGAAGAACGCCCCGGCCCAGGAACCGAAGCCCATGGTCATTTTCACGTCGCCCGCGCCCATGCCGCCGATGGCGTACATGGGTAACAGCAGTCCAAACCCGACGGCGGTTCCGACCAAAGCGGCGCCAATTCCGCCAACGCCGTCACCCGCGACGATGTGCCAACCGAAGTTATGAGCCACGCCGAAAATCCAACCGCTAATGATGATGGGAAACGTGAGCCAATTGGGAACCTTGAAGATTGCCCAGTCGATCACCGCGGCGGCGATCATGGCGGCACAGATGAACCACAGCGGCCAGTTCCCAGCTGTGAAAAGCGCCATTCGTTGATCCTCCAGGCGATGTGCCGATGAATACCGGCGGCTCGCCGTTAGTCCAAGTCACCGAAACCGGAACAACAGCGAGCCGCGCACCGGTTTGGTCCGCGGCTCGCCTCCAGCCGAGGCCAAATTGGCCAAGGCCGCCTTCTGTTCCGGCTGCCTCATGCGATTACGACGCCCCGCCGACAGCGGAGCTGACGGTGGAGAACGTCTTGTTGGCATTGGTGCCCAAGGCCGTAATGGCCACCAGGCAGACCACGATAATCAGTGCCAGCATGACTGCGTATTCGACTGCCGTCGGGCCGTCTTCAGCCTTCAGAAAGTTCCATACGCCTTGGGACAACTTTTGCATTGCGTAAACCCTTCGTTAACGAGGACAACAAAAAAGGGGGACCCGACGTCCCCCATCCTTAGTTCCATTACGAGCCGGCGATCGACGAACTCACCGTGGAGAACGTCTTGTTCGCATTGGTGCCGAGTGCCGTAATTGCGACCAGACACACGACGATAATCAGCGCCAACATGACGGCGTACTCGACCGCGGTCGGGCCGTCTTCTGCTTTCACGAACTTCACGATGTGCTGAGTCAGATTCCGCATGAGAGATGCCCTTTCCATAAATGAGACAAAAGACCTGTTCTGAGTCCGTGGCCCAGGCGCCAATGCCCGACCACCGCATCCCTCACCGAAAGACGACGCGTCGGCGGCACGATCTTAGGATCGTGTCGCCTCTCGTCATGGCGCGATCACCACATCGCGCCACGACGTCGATTTCATTAGCTGGCGGCGACGTTCAACGATACGTTGCTGAACGTCTTGTTCGCGTTGGTTCCTAGCGCCGTAATGGCGACCAGGCAAACCACAATAATCAGGGCCAGCATCACGGCGTATTCCACAGCCGTCGGACCATCCTCCCCGGAGACGAACCGAGCCGCTCTGTCGAGCCACTTACGCATAGCCATCGGCCTTTCTACAACATGGGGTTTCCTGGAGATTGATCTGACATCGCGCAAAAAAAAACCCGCACACGTCGGGAGACGGTACGGGTCCGAATTACGATTCGGTGTCCGTCAATCCCTTCGGCAGCCTGGCGACCCGGGACAGGCCAAACACGGCCTCTTGGGGTCCATGGCTTTGCGCCCCCGTCTTACGACGGGTTTGCCATTGTCGAGGATGGTCAGATCACTCGCGACTACATTGGAAGGCGAGATAGGGCAAGGCGTCGTTCACGTCTTCCCGCCCCGCATTCGTGAAAAACCTAGTTCACGCGTGCCAGCCAGTCAAATTCGAGACAGCGAAATGGAGAATTCACTTGGCGCGGAGTTGCAGGTCAGATGAACTCGATTTGCATCTTCATTTCCGACTGGTCCAGGACCTCCCAGATCAACTCTAACGCACGAACAGTCTCACCAATCGAATGGCTCTGTTGATGACAGTAAACGATTCCATAGTGCGGGACGCCCCGGTCGTGGATGCGAAGAAAGTCGCGGTCACTGGAAAAAATAACTCGGCATTGACCGTTGGCAAAGTCGATGTGACGGGTATCGTCGGCGCCCAAGAGTCCCGCTTCTGCTGCGGTCGTCACGTCCATTCCCCGACGACGGAGCCCGTCCGCGACCCCCGAGTGGACGTGCTCATCCAGATGAAACTTGATCGTTCGCGCCATTCATCCTTGTGAGTTTTTTCTTGAGAGGCGAGGGGTACTTTTGTTTCATCTGCTCTACAAATTCGCTTTCCTCTCGCATTTGCCCTTCAATCAGGTCCTTGTTATCCCAGTAATACGACAGCGCACCGTAAACGGAGGCCATCGTCAATTGCGGATAACCCGAAACTATTTCGTCGACGGATAATCCCTGCAGTTCGTGCCAGACATGGATGTCCTGTACGCGGATACGTGTGCCAGCGACGCACGGGGCGCCGCCACAAACGTCCGGCTTGCTGGTGACGTGATGAATCGAAGTTGGATGCATACGGGTATTATATCCCTGTAGAAAACGTCCTATTCCACATGCACCGCCGTGCCGCTGATGCTGACCATCAACATGCTACCCTGGGCGCCCACGGTTTCATAGTCGATATCCACGCCGACAATGGCATTCGCGCCCAGGTCTTCGGCGGCTTGCGTAATCTCCGTCGTGGCAATGTCGCGGGCCTTGCGGAGCTCTTGTTCGTATGCGGCGGAGCGGCCGCCGATGATGTCGCGGATGCCGGCGAAGAAGTCCTTGAAGATGTTCGCGCCAAAATCGCCTCCCCGGTGACCAGGCCGAGGTAGCGCTTGATCCGTTTGCTTTCAATTTCATTGGTGGTCGTGATGATCATGGAAATCGCTCCTATGCTGTGCAGTTGGTGTCTAGTCAATCAGCTTCCAGGTGACATTCGCAAGCAGATAACGACGCTTCGCTTTCGGCAGGTCCGCTTCGGATTGGACGGGCACGCCGGACTTTTCCGGTTCACCAGCTTTCTGCACAAACGTCGGTATGTCCTCGCGCCGGATCACCATTCCGGTAACGCGCACCCCTTTTACCCTTCGCGATGGCGCCGTTGACCGCTTCCGGCCAATAATCCATTCCGTCGATCCATACTTCACCATCCGCACGTTGAAGAACCGCGCCTAGTTTGGCGTTTCCGGCCGTGCCTTCCACAGTCACGGTCTGGCCGACGTGGTTTTCCCAGTCCTCAGGCCATGTCAAGAACGCAGTCTGGTGCGTATGGCTCGTTGATGAAGTGGTAGCGCGGTAGGAGCAACCACTCGGAATGGTAAGCATCGTTGCAATAATGGTAATTTTGAAACGCATAGACACGGGCTTTCCTGCCGAGTTCTGTCACTCCCGATTAGCGTCGGCGGTTCGAAACCATCGAACAGGATCAGAACCGTAATACTCCTTTAGTAGTTCGTAAAGCGCGGGGTTGGATTTCCGCAGCCGCTTGGGCACGGTAAAGAATCGCTCCGATGCGACGGCGAAGAATTCACTCTCATTGGTAGCCGCGTAATCGCCAAGGACGGTTTCTCTCTCCTCATCAAGATCGCGTCGGAGCCGATTGTATTCGGCTGCCATGACCTTGCGCCACCGTTTATCGAATTCGGCGGTTGCCAGTAGGGGCGTGCCGTTGAATTCACCATCGCAGGAATCCAGCTGATGGGCGAACTCATGAATGACTAGATTCTCACCTGAGGATGGATCCTGGCCTTCTGCAAGCACATTGTCCCAAGACAGAATAACAGGGCCACGATAGACGGCCTCGCCGTCCGCACCGTAACCCAATTCGGGGTCGTCCATCCATGCCCCGCCGGGAATCAGAAAGGTGGACGGGTAAATCAGCACGCTTTTCACTCGGCTGAAGACGTCGTGCTCGATGCCGAGCAGAAGTAATCCTGCTTGTCCAGCGACCGTTAGCTTGATTTTGTCCGTGAGCTTCAAGCCGCCGCAGCCTTCCCAATTCTTTTCCGCCACTAACAGTCGAGCGTCGTTTCGCAGGCAGGCTCGTTCGTCATCGTTCAAATGCCGGAAGTGATAGACGTTCTCGCGCAGGCACGCTTCCCAAGATTCGGGAAACGGCTGGGACAGAAGTTCTTCACGGTCGTAAGATCGGCCCCACATTGAATTCCTCGACTTGCCGCAGACTCATTCTTTGGGTTTGCCGTTAGACGACTCGGAATTCGTGTTGGGCGATTTCGGCTTCAGTTCCCGATTCCGAAAATCGTTCATCACCTTCGCATAGTGCGCCCCGCCGATGCCGTGGCGGGAACGCGGGTAGAACATCATCTCGAAATCCTTGTTGGCCTTCTGCAACTCATAGGCGAGTTGCAGTGAGTTCTGCACGTGAACATTGTCATCCATCGTGCCGTGCATGAGCAGTAGCTTCCCGTGCACGTTCTTCGCGGCTTTGATGACGGACGTCGCCTCATACCCTTCGGGGTTCTCTTGCGGCGTGTTCATGAACCGCTCGGTGTAAATCGAATCATAGTTGTGCCAATCGGTCACCGGCCCGCCGGCGATGCCGCAGGCGAAGAGTTTGCTGTGCGTTAGGGCGTATGCTGTGAGAAAGCCGCCATAGCTGTAGCCACTCATGCCGATTCGCGTCGAATCGACGTACGGGTGGTTCTCGATGAGCCATTTGATGGCATACTCGATGTCCTTCATCTCTTGAACGCCCAACTGTCGGTAGGCGGTCCACGTTGAAACGGCGCCCTTTCCGCTGGCGCTGCGTGGATCGGCCTGGAAGACGATAAAGCCCTGGTTGGTCAACGCCTGGTTTCCCAAGCCTCGGCCTCGGCCGCCGGCGTCGTTGATCGTTGGTGCATGCGGGCCGCCGTAGGTCGTGAACCACACTGGATACTTCTTCGTCGGGTCGAAGTCGGCCGGCTTGGAGATGGCGGCCTCCAATTCAAATCCGTCCGGCGTTCTGATCTGCACGCGCTCGGTTTCTCCGAGTTTGTATTCCTCCAACTCGTACGCGGGGTTCGAATCGAGAACACGCACCAGCGACCCGTCGGTGCGATGAAGGCGGACCTGGGGTTGCGTGGCGCCGTCGCTCCATATGTCGATGAAAAAGTCGCCCCGAGGTCCGAAACGAACCTGGTGGTCGCCGGACTTTTCGGTGACCTTCTCGAGATCGGCGCCATCGAGCTTGACGCGATAGGAATTGCTGGCCGTGTGACTGTCCTTGGTGCCGCTGAAGTAAACCCAACCATCCTCTTCGTCGATGCGTTCGATTTGCCGTGCTTCCCACTCGCCGGTGGTGACTGGCCGAATGAGCTTCCCGTCCTTGGCGAAGTGGTAAATGTGCTTCCAGCCGCTGCGTTCACTGAATAGCAGGAATGAGCCGTCTTTCAGGAAATGCGGCGCGCCGGGGCCTTCCACCCATGCCTTGGTCGCGTCCCGTAGCAAGCGCGTCGGTTTGCCGCCGGTTGCAGGAACGGTGCAAACGTCGAGCCAGGTTTGTGCGCGGTCCTGAGCGTAGAAGTAGGCATGCTTGCTGTCCGGCAACCATCCCGCGCGAATAAAGAGCGACGATGTCTCGGAATAGTCTCCGAGGTCTGGAAATGCCACCGTTCCGCCGGCCACGGATGCAAGGCCGACTTTCACAATGGGATTCGGATCGCCCGCCTTGGGGTACGGCGTCTGTTCGACGCCCTGCCGAACCGGGATTTGATCGAGCACCGTGAACTTGTAGACGGGACGATCGTCGAAGCGCAAAAACGCAATTCGCCCGGAGTCCGGACTCCACCAGTACGCTTTCCAATTGCGATCGAAGATTTCCTCGAAATAAACCCAATCTGCCTTGCCGTTGGAAATGAGATCGGTGCCGTCGGTGGTGAGCGCGCGTTCGGTTTGCGTTTCGACATCCACGACATAGAGGTTATTGGCGCGCACAAAGGCAATGAACTTTCCGTCTGGACTAAACGACGCCAGTTCCTTCTTACCTGGAGTTCGCGTCAGTCGAACGGCCTTCGAGCCGTCGAGTTTCACATAATAAAGGTCCTCTCCAAACTCGACGTAAGCGCCGGTACGCTTCGAGTCGAGACCACGGCGGGCCGTGTCGGCCAGGCGCTTCGCGGTCGCCTCGTCGATCCCCGGAAGCTCGGCCAGTGCCTTGGCGATCTTTTCCGTACCGACACCGGGTGTCTGGCGACGGGTGCGACCGGTTTGGGCATGATCGACGTATTCATTACCGTCGCGGACTTCGACATAATGTTCGCCGTCATCGAGCCAGGCAAAATCGTCGGCCGACAGCGGGCCTCGGCGAAATTCATCCAGCCGGCCGCTCAAAAGGGCCTCGTATGTGACCGGACGATTCATGACGCGGTTTTCGGGCAACGGCCGAATCTTGCACGTACGCAACGGCACTGCTTCGGGTAGTCGAACGATCGGGAAATCGGCAAGCTGGCTTATCCCATCCACAAAGTTCCACGTCGCCAGGCCGTCCTCGGACTCGGGTTCCAACAGGTAGGTTGCTAAAGTTCCAAGCGGCTGATCGGTGCGGACCACCATCGTGCCGGCGCGTATCTTCCGGGTTTCGTAGCGCGGGCTGGCATTGATGGTTATCAATTTGTGGTTTTGAAAGGCGGTCGTCGCACCGATTAGTTTGTCGACGTTGTAAACGTCGACGTCCAGTTCCACATCCTCGCGTAGTTCTTGCACCTCGATGCCGTGCCGTTGAAGCACCTCAACGGCACTGCCGAGCGACGCCGGGAACAAGTAGGCGTATGGCCGAGTCACTGTTTCCGTCGGTTCGCAGCGGCCGACGTATTCCACCTGGTAATCTTGCGGCGTATCGGTGGCAACCCGCCGGCCGTCCTTCACGTCCTCGGCAAACCCCAACAAGGTGACGGGCGCCGGCTGGGGGATGGATCGGTGCCGAATCGCGACCTTCTTACTTGCCTCTGCCGAGTTCAAGGTGGCGCGAACCTTGTCCTTATTCGCGGACAGGTAATTGAGGATGCAATGGACGAAGTCCCGGCCGCCCAAGACGCGGTCCTTATAGGATGCGTACGCATAAGACTCCGACAAAATGGAGATGCGGTTTCTAAGGGCCACATAATGGATGCCGTAACGCGCTGTCGCCGGCACAGTCTCCCAACGCGCGCGATCGCGCGAGAAGTTGCCGTAGAAGTACGACTTGTAGCCGCTGCGTTGTTCCAATCGGCGAGTCACGTCGGGCAATAGGTTCTCATTAACCAGGGCAACCAGCTTTGGATCGCATGCGGGGTGGCGCGGACCTTCGTAGGTGATGGTGTAACGATGGTGCGACCCGTTGGTGGTGTGCATGTCGATGAACACGGCCGGGTCCCAGGCATTGAAGAAGCGAACTAGAGCGCGAACCTCGGGAGTTTCCAGTTTTACGAAGTCTCGATTCAAGTCCAGGCCCTGGGCGTTGGCCCGCGTCCCGACTTCCTCCGGGCCGCCCTGGTGAGGCCGATGTGTTCGCGAGAACTTGTCGTTGCCGTCGGCATTGAAAATCGGCGCCACGACGACGACGAGGTCTTTCAAGAGGTGGCGATCCTTTGTCGAAAGGTCGCGGGCCAACATGAGCAGCGCCTCTTTGCCGTCGATTTCTCCGGCGTGGATGTTGCCCAAAGCAAGGACGACGAGCTTGCCGCTCTGTGCTGCTTCCTCGGGCGTGGCGACCGGCGGGTCAGCCATGATTAACATCGGCAACTTTCGACCTTCAACGCTTTTCCCCAACTCACCCAGCCGCACGAGGGGAGATTCCTTGGCAAGGCGTTCGCAAAACTCCAGCACGTCCGCGTGGCGGGAGGTGGCCCGGTACTCCGATTTCTCGGCTACGGTCAGAAGCGAATCGGTGACGGAGAGCGACCACAACGCCGGGCCTGTGAAAGCGATGGCCACGGCAGCGGCAAGACGTGCAATCCAGGTGTTCACGGATGATCTCCCAGGGAGGTTACTTCGCAAGCTTGGAATTCGTCACTTTGGAATCGAATACGCGCACCTTGACCAAGGTGGGGCTGAATTCAGTGATAAACTGTTTGTGTTTTTCTGACTCCTGGTATTTATCGTGGGCGGCTTTGTCCTTGAACACCATGTGCAGCGCCACGTCGAAATCCTGATCATTGACCGGCCGTTCAAACTCAGTCGCTCGCGCGCCCGCGGCGAAATAGACGACGCCGGGATGGTCGGCCAGGTACTTCTGGCACCCGGCGACCAGTTTCTTCTTGGGTTCGGCGCCTTTTTCATTACACGAGAAATACACGTTGTGGACGATCATCGGCGCCACGTCATCCGGCGTGGCCGAAATCCCGCGGCTCGCAACGGCAAGATTCAAAGTCCAGCCGAACGCAATTGCACCGATGACCCATAGCGCACGTTTCATTCATCGACTCCTCATTCTTGGATGTAAACCGCAGATTTCCGGATTCTCCGCACGGAGGCATGTCCTGCTAGTGTAGCGACTGGATTTGGAACGGTATATGCAAGGCAAGAATTCTCGGGGGTGTGATTTCGATAGCTTCGTAAAGTAGAAACGTCTATACTAGGGCGATCGATTAGTTACGCTTACAGACGCACGGCAGGTGTTTGCGATTCGTCAACCGGCACTTTTTCCCTCGTTCATTTCTTTCATTGGAATCGCCGCCGATCCGGTGAGCGGAATCACGAAGGATTGGTGAAAAGCCCGAATGGGTTAGCGAAGCTGTCGAACAATTGTTAAGAATGGGACAAAGCGATTCCATTCGAACGGGATCGCATTCTGAAACCGGGTAGCCAAAGATACCGAGGATCGGCCATGGCGTCACGGGACCGGCGAGGCAGCGGGCGACCAAACGCCGCGCGACGACCAGCCGCTTCCGCTGTGACATCGCCCGGTAACGCCGTCCTCCAGCCGACTAAACCTTCCATTTCCGATTGGGATGGCGTGTTTCAAACGCTGACACCGGAAGAACGGTCGGTTCTGCTGACATTAGCGGGCCGGCAGGGGCTTCTACACGCGCACCAGATCCCCATATCTCGAAACGGAACGGCTTCCGCTCCCGAGGACATCGCGCGGATCATGGACGGTGATCTGGGGGATGTCGAACCGGTGAGGCCTGACGAAGTTCCCATTTTCGACACGGCCCTCGATGACGCCCAACGTGGGGCGGTCGCTCGGGCCGTGGCCAGTACCGATGTCTGTCTCATTCAGGGCCTACCCGGAACCGGCAAGTCCCGGGTCACGGCGGAAATACTTCGGCAACTGGCCGACCGCGGGGAGCGCGTGCTGGTCTTGTCCCGGACTGCGGCGTGCACGGACCGGATTGTGGAATTGATCGAGCCGTATCTCTCAATTCTGAGCATTCGGCTGCTTGCGCCGGGTGATCGGGCCGACGATTTGCCGCCGGCCTCCCGTACCGCCACGATCGGAGAACGTGCGAAACGAATTCGCGCGGACAGTCTTGAACAAACCGAAAAAAGATCTGCCCAATTAGAACACGAATGTGCGCAGCTTCGGTTGACGGCAAACAACTGGGAGCCACTCGAAAGAATGGCCAAATCCTTCGAGGAACTCGAATCACGCCACGATAAGCTATGCCGTCACCGTGACCGTGTTAGCAGCGAAGTGGAGCAAGAAGCAGCGACATCGGAATCATCGGCAAGCCCCGTTCGCAACGCACTGGCTCAGGCGATTCGACGTCGTGACGAGACACTTGCAACCTTGGATGAACGTGTAGCGGAGTGTCACGGGCGGATTAGTGCACTCCGGCAAGACGAAACCAAGTTAGTGCAAGCGGCCGACCAGATCGGTTTGCTCTCCAACACGCTCAATGCCGGACGGTGGTGGACAACCGCATGGTGGCAAGCACGCCGTCAACGCAGCCGCTTAACCGAGCAGCCTGCGTTGGCTGAACGGCTGCGAAAAATCCGGTCCGACATAAGCGACGCCGAAGCCGAAGCGTATCGATTGACTCAGACGCGCTTGACCGTCGAGCAAGCCTACGAAATTGAAAGCAAGAAACTTATTCAGGAAGAGATCGATCATCGGCGTGTCGACTGGGACCGTCAACTGGCTAGTCTCGATCAGGAGCACAGGCAGCTACTTGGCGAATGGGAAACGGCATGCGCCCGGGTGGACCTCAAGCTTCGACCCGCGGCGCCGACTCGCACCTGCGTTGACCAGAGTCGTGCTGCTTACCGCGAATCGCTCGACCGCGCTGCGAGAGAGCAGTCCGTTCTGGTTCAGTGGCTCACATTCCTTCGCGGAACCGATCGTTGGCCCGAGGGATTGCATCAATCGGCCAATGTCGTGGCCGCGCCGGCAAACGTCTTCAAAGCGTGCCCTGACTTTGCCAATGCCCTGACATCGACCTTTGATACGTTGGTCCTTCAAGAAGCCGAGCATTTCACCGAAGCGGAGTTCCTGTCCTTCGCGCGCCATGCTCGGCGGTGTGTCCTCGTCGGGGAGCCGGCGCCGCCGCGCTGCGCCAAGGTGTTTGACCAGTTATGGCAACGGCTTCATTGGGATCCGAGCCAACTACCTTATTCTTGGTTACACGAGGGAGACCGGCTCTGCTGCAGACTTCGAACCGTACCGGCAGAGCAGTGCAAGTATCTGGAAGTCGAGTCATTGGCCGACTCACCCGAGATTGAATTGCGCATCCTCACGGTCCCTGGAAGCCCTCCGACGCTCGCTGAGGTTGCCTTCGCCCCAAGCTACTCAATTGCCGCCGCCAAAGAGCACATCTTTCGGGAGCTGGAGGAGCTGGCAGCCGAAACGACCGGCCGAAGCGCTTATTGGATTGAGGACCCGGAGCGGATACGCTTGCGCTTTCTAAGCGATGCAATCCCAACCGAGGCGACGGCAACGCTCACAGACGGAGTGCGAGAATTAATAGGTGCGCGGCCTGTGCATCCATCGACAAACGGCGGCGGCGCTCCTTGGCAAACGATCGGTTTCGAGTTCGATCGTACGGCAGGCTGGGACCGGGCGCGGGCCGAGCTTTGGATTCAACAGAGGCTGGGTCTACGCGACCTGGGGCGTACAGTGCGGCTCGACACGGCCCACCGGTGTCATCCACACCTGGCCGCTTTCTGGTCGCATGTTCTACCGGGCGGGGGGTACCATGGAGCGCTGGCCGCTTCGATCAACGGCTGTGCCCCGCGCGTTGAGTTTGTGCCGGTGCCGCGGTGGCGCGACAATTCGGTCGCCGCAACGCAGAACGTGGCTCTTTCACGGAAGGGTGGCGCCGGGCTTGAAATCGACCTCGCCGATCCTCGGCAACGCACGCGTCTCCCATCCGATTTGCTCACCTTCCTGCCTGCTCGAGGTTTGGTTAATCACGCGGAAGCACAAGCCGTTGTACATGCACTCGGCGCCATGGCCGCGGGCGCCGCGGGCAACAGTGCGATGCAACCCGTGGCTGTCTTGGCGCTTTATGCGGCACAGGTCGACCTAATTCGACTGCTGGTTCGACGAGCGCCGTCGCTGCTCTCCAAGGCGGCGGAAGTATCTATCGAAACCCCCGACGCGTTTCGGGAACGCGAGAGCCCCATCGTTTTCTTGAGCCTGACCCGAAGCCACTCGCATCGCGCCATCACCTTCGGCGACGGACCGGAGACGCTTTCATTGGCGCTCACGCGGGCGCAATCTCGACTAGTGATCTTCGGGGACACGGGCGCTCTGGCGCAGCGCGCCGAATGGGACGGCCCGCTTGAGCACTTGGATGGTTCCTCGGCGGCTCGGGAACGCACCCTCATCGGCGGAATCGTTCAGCACATCGAAGGTCATGGCGCCTGTTCAACCGTGTTTAGCGTTTGCGAGGCCGTGCGAGCATGAGCCTGTCGCTCCCGGTCGCCATTCCAAGTAGCCGGGCATTGGTGGGCTGGTGGCGACAACTGTGCGACCTCGACCCTCCATTGGCGAAACCGTCTGGCGATCACATTGCATTTTGGGTTGCGCAACTGGACGTCGACCGCTTGGAAGCGCTGTCTCGCGTCTCCCACACCGTCAGCGTCGACCCTTTCACTCAATTGGTATTGAACGCAGTGGCGAAGGACGTGCCATGCCGCATCCCGCATTTGCAACAAATTGTTCCGGTGAACCCGGCAGTGCTACGCCAGGCGCTGCTTCAGCTGCAGGAAGATGGACTGGTCACAAGGACCGCCAATGAATCCATCGCCTTAACGGAGGAGGGAAGCTCGGCAACACGGAACGGTAAGTACAATCCGTCGGTGTTCGAGCGACGTGCGTTTCACTTCAGATGGTCGGCACGCCCCGATCAGCCACCTCAGTTTCTGCCCCTGAAGGGGAGCGGCGAGCCATTGCCAACGAGTAGCGATAGCGCGGTCGGCGTCGAGCATCTTTTGAACTGCGTGCAACAGTCGGCAGAATGGAAATCTCGCCACGGTTTTCCGACCGAGGTCGCAGAGATACTACTGCCGGTGGCGGGCGACACTACGGTGAACGCCTGGAAGCGCATCGTCTGCCGTCAATCGGAACGCATTGCGCTGGTTCTTATTCGCCATGGCGGACTACGCGGCTACGCCGTTCATCGGCAGAGTTTGGCCCTAGACCTGGCGTCCCCCGCGCTGGAAATGCGAAGTAGCTGGGAAGAAATCATTCCCGAGCTAAATCATGAACCGTTGATCGAACAATGGAAATTGGCGTGGCGTGAATGGCTGGGAGCGAATGGCGTTAGTTCGGCCGGCGCCGACACCCATCATGTCGAACGGCGTGGACATCGGCTTCGCATCCGCGTGGCAAAGCCACTACTGGAAAGAATACGGCACGCACGTGATGATCCGCTCCGGCATGCGGCATGGATACTGGCGGGCGACGAGCGGATTCGGGCCGCAGCGCCACTCGAGATTGTGACGGCCTAGCCGTCCGCCTTACCTTTGCCGACGATGCGATGAGCACCGAATTGCTGGCGATCGATTTCTTGATCATCCGCCAACACCACAAAGTCATAGCCACCGGCGTGCTTGAGAAGAAGCGGCGGCACCGGGATCATGAGATTCGCTTTCCCAGCCCGGTCCGCAAAGACGATTTGCACGATCGCGGCACGGGCCAGTATCTGGTCCTCCCGCAAGTCGTGGACTTCGACCGTAATGCGATACTTGCCGATGCCGTCGGTTAGCTGCAGAAAGCAAGTAAACTGTTGAATCAACCCGGGAAAATCACGGACGGCAAAGCGATCGAAGATGCCGATGAGACTGACCTTGCCCGTGCCGGACTCGACGATGGCGTGATCGCAGAGCAGAATCGCCTTGCACTTCGGCGGTGGTTTGGTGGTTTTCTTCGGCGCAGGTTTCTTGGCCATCGCCATCCTCAAGTTTCAAGAAAAGTCGAAGAACGCCTCGCGGACGATAAGCATCGCGTAATTAGGATATGTGCGGGTGGGGCTTCTTCAAATTGCGAATTCAGAAATGGAGCCGACTTGTCGGTTCAAGCATGCGACGTGCCACGGCTACCTCGGCGGCAGGGCCGATGTACTCGAAGCCCGCGGTAAGTCGAGTGTAGGCGTGTTTGAGCGCCGACTCGGCGTTGCCGCGCCGCGACGCCATGGAGGGCGCCCGGATCATACGCCAATGCGGCGACTTCAGCCGAGCCGCGATGAAGGCAGGGTGCGTGGTGGTGCTTAGGGCACGGTAACCAAGCGCCTTATATAGGGAGGCGCAGAAACAGGAAAGGGCATGGCCGATGCCCACGCCTTGATAGTCGGGCAATGTCACCGTGCGGTGTTCCCGCCGGCCGCCGTAGCGAACAAGTGCATTCACCCACGCCGAGAAAGCTACCGGCCGATCTTCCCAGACCGCGAGAAACGCCTGGGCCGACGGATTGATGGAGGCGCTTAGATAGTGATGCGGGCGAAAGAGGCGCCACGCCTCAAGCCGGCAACGGTAGACCTCGAGAGTGAGCGTCGGCCGACGCTGAAGAAACCTCCAGGCAAACGTGTTCGTCGCGGGCCGGTAGGTCCAATCCGGTTGCAGCCATTCGTCCACATCTTCATGGCAGGTGACGGCCACGAAACGCTTGCGGTGAGCCCGAACCGTCTTTGCCAACGCCGCACTGCCGATGCGAGCAACGGTCCGGTCGACCACGCTGGTGTATTCATCCACGACGGCGATGTCGGGTGCAAAGGCAAGAAGGCGCGCGAGGTTGACACGAAACTGTTCGCCGGTGGAAAGCACCTGGAACGGACGAAGCCAGGCGGGTGGCGACGAAAACCCCACACTCGACAACAGATTGACCACTTCCTTGATCGACATTTCCGGCGGGAAAGCATCGAGGACGGAACCATCGGCCGGGTAGGGCGGCAACCGCTCGGCGGCCTCCATCTGTTCGCCGAAAACCGCCCGCGCAACCGTTGATTTGCCGCTGCCGGATGGCCCCACAATCAATCCGATGTGCCAGTTTCGTTCGTCCAGAGGCAGATTGACGTCCCACGTTAGTTCCGTTTGTTGTGACGGCGCGATGTCAAACATCCCTTCTATCTGTTGGACGCGCGGACTGCGCGTAATCGGTGTTGCCACGGAAACACGAGTGTTGATCATGGTGCGGGCTCCAAATGGCATAGGGACAGGGGTCAAGGGTCAGGAAACAAGGGCGCGGCAGGTAAGGTCTTCCGCGAAAAAGCGCTGGAGTAGCGTGACTTGGTGCTGTTCGTCGGTGCATTCGACAAGAATCAGGAACTGTTCTTCCGCGGTGGCTGCTTTGTCGAGTTGCTGTTTCACGGCCGTCGAACCGCTGGAGATCGAACGCCAGAGTTCATTTAGAACCCGCGAGTCGCTCGGAGTCGATTTCAGGAGTGTTTCGACAGCAACGTCATTGGCATCCGCCAGGCCCGCCAGCGTGTCCATCGTAAGCAGCAGTTTCCGAGCTTCGATCTCATCCACGTCGAGCACTTCGACGTCGACCATCATCTCGGGATCGATATCGCGGCGGAGATGGCCGTCGATGAGTTTGAGCCGTCCATCCGGCAGCTCAAACGCCAGGAGACTGCGCGCGAAACCGACTTCGTCATAAATCGCCGACAGTGCCGCACGCTGTTGATCGGGATGTTCACGCCAATTGAACTCGTGCGGCAACAGGTCGCCGGCTCGAACCCGGCGGTGATCCTTGATGCGGTTGCGAATGCTCATGAAACATTCTCCGTGGGGGTTGGTTCGGAAATGTCATCTTCTTCGGAGATGTCCTTGCCCGTGAACCATGCCAACGAGCCGCAAACCGGGAGGGCCGTCCGTACCAACGACGCGCCGGCCCGCAGTTGTTTGCAGAAATGCCGCTGAAGAGCACGCGGCCATTGCGAAATAAGGGCAAGCAGTTCGCGAAATTCCTGTTCGTCGAGGGCGCCTTTTATCACGGAGCAGTCTCGGCAACTAACGCACAGATTTCGAAGCGTGTATTTTCCGCCGCGCGTCGACGGCACCTTGTGGCCGACGACCAGATTATCGATCTTGAGTAATCCACTGCAGTAGGGACAGTCGCCACGCCGAAGGTAGGTCTCCACCACGCCGCGCAAGTCTTCCAGGCGATAGAAAACATACTTTCCCGCGGCCCGAGCGCATGAGCAATGGGCGTCGAACGCATCACGCGTCTCATGCAGAAACTCGGCTCGTTCTCTCAACGTCATGGGCACGGTAAGCTCCCAAGGCAAAGATGAAGTAGCGGTGAACGAGTTCATTCTTTGTCAGGTCGAGCACGTGAGAACGTCAGCGTGTGGAGGAATTTGTCGATGTCACTGACGCGCCAGCGAGGGCTGGAAGAAAGATAGATCGGCTTTGGCAGTTGCCCGTTACGGGTCCAGCGCCACACGGTACGCACACTCACCGACAAAAGCTCAGCAACGTCGCGTGTTTTGAGAAGGTCGTCGATCATGGGGGAATTGCCCTCGGTGGTTTTCCAGCTGACGGCGGGCCCGTTCCCGGCGGGAGACTATACGATACTAACGTACACTATGTCAAGGTAAGTTTTGAAATAGCATAGAGATGCGCTACGTGACGCACGTTGGCCGGCAGCGGCTCGTCATGAACCGTTACGGCACGAAAATCGAATGTGCGTTAGAGCATTCGGCGTGCAAGAATCGCGAATCACGGGTTCGGGAACCGGGCAGAAAGCGTTGCCGCGCCGGGAGAGAAATCGGCGGTGAACCGTGCGTTCGGGAAAGGTTGAGTTACTTGCCGGATTTCAAGTCAGCCAGACCGGGTCCAGGCGGCAAGGGGATGGGTTTCGTCAACTCCAACGTTCCATCGGGCTTAAGAATACCCGGACTAACGAACGGCGATTCACTCGATTGTTACTATTCCCCCGAGCACATTCGATCTTGATTCATTGTACCTCTCGCGGTGCTGGGTAGAATCCAAATCTCACCTTCTTACCGATTCGTCACCAATACGACTTCGCGGCCGAGGTAGAGGTCATCGTGTCGCGCCAAGACGCGTTCGTTTCCGCTCAACCTTGGGGCAACGGCATTCCACAGTGTGGCGGGCATTAACAAATACACTTCCATCGGATAGTTCAGAAATGCAACTGCCTCTGTCTCGGTCGCCAGCCGCGTCACCTCGCGACGACTGTAGAATACTAGGCTTGGCTGGTAGTACTCGTAACAGCCGATTCGGATCTCACGTTCGTTGAGCCCCGGAGGCAGGACGGCCATCAGCGGTCGGGCAGCCTTGTGGGCATCGACGGCCGCGGCGGCGCCAGCGGCGAGGACGGCCACGAAGAGGCCGGCGGTCGACGCCATCGCCGCCACGTATCCACGGCGGTCGTCGCGCTGCAGACACCACCAACCGATCAGGGCGCCGACGACCGGCACGATACCGACGATTGCCCACACCTCGAGGCCCGGCAGACTGCGACCGCGAAGGAATGGCGCGTCGATCTTCCCACTCACGAGCATTGGGCCGACCGCCACTCCAGTCCCGACGAGCGCCAGACATACGAGACTTAATCGGGGCACCCAGACGGGCGGCATGACAGCCTGTCGTCGCCAGCGATCCAAATACGTACCGGTAAGGATGGCTAAGGGGACACAAGCGGGAAGTACATAGTTCGGCAGTTTGGTCGCGGATGCGGAAAAAAACAGCAAGTACACCAGCATCCAACACCACAAAAACCGGTAGGCATCGGTAGACACGCGCTCGTCATCCGTGTCGCGTCGCTTGCCGATGGCGTAGAAGACGGTGGGACCAAGAAACACCGACCACGGCGCGAAACCGACTAACAAACAGACTAAATAGTAGATTGCGGGTCCGCCGTGGCCTTCCATAGGCGCTGTGAATCGGCCCGCGTTGTGCTTGAGGAAGAACTCACGAAAAAACTCGCCCTTGGTTTCGGCGATCACCGCAGCGTACCACGGGACGGCCACCAATGCGCCGATCATGATGCCGACCGGCAAACGCCAGTCCCAAAGTAACCTCAGCCGCCGTGACCAGAGCAGAAAAACGATCACTACCGTTCCAGGAAGCACTACACCGACCGGCCCCTTCGCAAGCATCGCCAATCCGCCGCTGACACCGGCCCAGATGAACCACGATCGCGTGCCATTGGCATAGCTGCTCCAGAAAAAGAGAAGACTCAGCGACGTGAATGTCAGAAGCAACGCGTCCGGGTTGGCGAAATGCGCCGCCGCGCAGAACATCACGCTGCTCACTAGAATGAGCCCGGCTAACAATCCCGTGGCGGGAGAGAACATCCGGCGAGCGAATTCATAACAGATGAGGATTGTCGCAAGCGCGGCGAAGGCCGACGGCAGCCGCGCCGACCATTCGTTCACGCCGAATGCTTCGTAAGCCGTCATCTGGCACCAATACAGCAATGCGGGCTTGTCGTGCCGCCATCGGAAATTAAAGGTCGGCACAACAATGTCGCCGGCTACGAGCATTTCGCGGGACGCTTCGGCATTGTGCCCTTCATCCACATCCCAAAGGCTTGGACCGCCGAGATTGGGAAGGCAAAGCCCGGCCCAAGCGAGCGCGAGCAACGCATAGTGACCACAGCGATTATTCAAGGGTTGGAACATTCCATGGTTCCTGAGAATGCGTAATTTCGTGGCCCCGATTATAACGGCGAGGCGGTTTATCGCGAGATCAAGTTACGTGCAGGCTGTGCCGGCCGGTTTGTCTCGCTTCGTGCGCGGGAACGGGCTTGCTATAACGACTACATGAACGATCCTGAGTCGCATTCACTCGAAGCGATCCTGCGGCATTGCGAATCTGCCGCGCCGAACCCGTGGTACCCGTCCGCGCATGCCCGCAACACTGAAACGTCGCGTGACTGGATGGATCCATTGCTCAATGAACTGCGCGTCGCTGGCTTGATTCAGCTCACCCCGTGGGGTCCGGAACACGGCCAAGGTTATGTCCTAACGCCCGCCGGCGTTCAAGCGCTGCAATCGACACGGGCGGTTCATAAGCTCCGTGCCGGTGAAATGCCGGCGGTCCAATACCGTGAAGCACCGCCCATTACTTTGGAGCGTGAAAGAAGCACGCCCTGGGCACGCGGCGAAGCAGTGCGCGAGATATTCATCGGATCATTTACCCCAACGGTGACTTTTGCTTTGATTCTTCTGAATGTACTGACATTCATTGCCGGCCTGACACTGGCTGCCATGAACAACGTAAGCATCACGGCATACTTGGACGGACGAGATCAATCCGGTGAAGTCCGGAAGATTCAGGACGACATTGGGTTTCTTTCTGGAACCGATGTTCACGTGCGCGGGCAATGGTGGAGACTGCTCACCGCGTGTTTTGGACACGTGGGTTGGATCCACTTGGTAATGAACATGGTATCGCTCTATCTTCTCGGTCCGTTCTTCGAACGACTATGGGGAGGCTGGCGATTTCTTGTCTTGTACCTCTTGGCCGGACTGGGTGGAAGCTGTGGAGCACTCATCGAGAATCCCATCGGTGGGGGGGCGGGTGCCTCCGGCGCTTTGTGCGGAATGATTGCCTCACTCGCTGTCTGGCTCGTCATGAATCGGAATGCAGTTGACCCGAGAACTCTGGCGCAATGGCAGCGGATGCTCGGCGTCAACTTCATGCTGATTCTGATAATGACGTTCGCGGTAGAGCACGTCAGCAAAGGCGGACACATTGGCGGTGCGCTCATTGGCCTAGCCGCGGCCATTCCATTGGACTACCTCCGATTTGGGACGACATCGCAACGCGGCTGGGCGTTGGTCGGCCTCGTCTCGATACCGATAATTTGCATTGCCATTGTCCTCCGATCTTTCATCTTCACGGGGCCGGTCATGGATCTCCGTTACACCTACTCGCGTGCAGCCGAAACCTACGACAATCGTGCCCGTCCGTTGATGCGCGGGCCGGTCAAGGACCAAGATGGCGCGGAAGCAAAACAAATTGCGGATGAATTGGCAAGAGACAGGGCCAAGCTTGAAGAGTTGCTAGAGGCACCGAGACGGCCGACGCCGCGCTGGTTGCCGAACCTTGACGCCGAATGGCAGTTTTGGGCGGAACACGCCCGGCGTTTCTTGCCGCATCTCGCGTTTGCTGTCGCAAGCCTGAACCCGCCCAAGCCGACGCCGCCAAAGTAAGCCATGCATACTCGGTTGCGCAAATACTGGCCCATTGCCAAATGGCTTTTCACCATCGCCGTGCTCGTGTTCGTCGGACGTCATTTCGCGCACGATCTGTCAAAGCCGGAACTATGGCAAAGGCCCATGGATTTCGGTTGGTTGGTCGTCGCCGGACTTCTATACCTCGCCGGCCTCGGCATGTCGGCTCTTTATTGGTTGGCTTTGCTTCGGCGTATGAATCAGACAGTGGACCTTGTTCCCGCGGTTCGTGCCTACTATCTCGGACACTTCGGCAAGTACGTTCCCGGCAAAGCGTGGGCGCTGATAATGCGGGTTGGTCTAGCGCGGTCGGCCGGCGTGAGCGTCGGCGTGGGAATCGTCACGACGTTCTACGAAGTCATGGTGACCATGACCGCAGGCGCACTTACTGCCGCGGTCTTGTTCGCGCTGTCGGACGCCGACACTACGAATGCGTTCGACTTGTCAACCATCGGAAAACTACTGGCATTTCAGGAATTCTCCGATGCAGTCGATGGCCGCGTGCTATCGCTACTGTCACTGGGACTCGTGGTCATCGTGGGTTTGCCGCTGATCCCCGCGGTCTTTAATCGGCTGGTGCGTCGGATATCCGCGCCTTTTCGCGAGGCGAACAGCGAGCCTCCTGCCATTCCGTTTGTAGCGCTGCCCCAGGGACTTCTGCTCACCGCTTGCGGCTGGTGTCTGCATGGCGCCAGCCTTTGGGCCGTGGTGCGCGGCGTTTCCGGCGTGGCAATTCCTTTCAACTGGGAGGCATGGAGTTGGTTCACGGCCGCACTTTCGGTCGCTTACGTTCTCGGCTTTGTCGTCGTTTTGGTTCCCAATGGCTTGGGTGTGCGCGAGTACTTCCTTACCGTACTCTTGGTACCGCACCTGATGGGGTCTATACACGACGCATCAGAAGCGCGTGCCGTCACCGTGCTGGCCGTCATCGTTTTGCGGGTTGTGTGGACCGCGGCTGAATTGGTCCTGGCGCCGCTCCTGTATTGGCTACCTCAAATCAGGGGTCAGGTGTCAGGGGCCAGGGGTCAGGGAACCACGCCGGATGCAAGCGTTGATCTTTACTAGGACTGTCGGTCTGTTTAGTCTGACCCCTGATCCCTGGCCCCTGACCCCTGACCCCTGATGATTTCCGTCGTCATTCCGCTCTACAACGAGAAAGACAGCCTTCGGCCGCTCTACGCCGAGTTGACCGAAAGTGCGCGTCGCTTCGGACTCGACATCGAAATGTTGATCATCGACGACGGCAGCAACGATGGTTCCTGGCCGATCATCGCCGAACTTGCGCGGAACGACAGTAAAGTTCACGGCATACGGCTTCGGCGCAACTTCGGCAAAGCCGCGGCACTCTCCGCGGGATTTAGCGCCGCGAAGGGAGACTTGATCCTTACTCTCGACGCCGATTTGCAAGACGACCCGAAAGAGATTCCGCGATTCCTGGAAAAGCTCCAAAGCGGGCTTGATGTCGTGAGCGGATGGAAACGCATTCGCCATGATCCCTGGCATAAGGTACTCCCCAGCCGAGTCTTCAACTTCTTGGTAAGCTGGTTAACCGGCGTTCGGCTTCACGACCATAACTGCGGCATGAAGTGTTACCGGGCCGAGATCTTCCGGGAAATCCGGCTTTACGGCGAGTTGCACCGCTTCATTCCCGTCCTGGCAGCCGCGCGAGGTTTTCGCGTCGGTGAGATTGAAATCGCTCACCGGCGGCGGCAGTTCGGGCAATCGAAGTACGGCGTCCGTCGATTCACGCGCGGTTTCCTCGACTTGCTTACGGTGAAGTTTCTCACCGGCTTCAATCAACGGCCACAGCATTTACTCGGCGGCATCGGCCTTGTAAGCTTCTTGCTCGGCAACATCGGCCTGGCGTATTTGGCCTACACGTGGTTCGTCCGTCTGTGGGACGAGACCGCGCATCCGCCGCTCACGACCAGGCCGTTGCTCGTGTACTCGGTGGCGGCGCTCCTGATTGGTGCGCAAATGATGTGCCTGGGATTTCTCGCGGAGCTGATCACGGCATATGGCAGCCGCGGCACGGATGCGTACAGTATCGCCGAGTGCACAGCGCCACGAAACACGGACGACAAGGGCCGCGACGCATGACCATCGAAACCGGCGACATCGTTCGACGCCGGCTCGTGTACGCTTTGCTCATCACGGTCGCGGTCGGCGGCATCGCAGGCCGCATCCTTTCAATTCGATCCAACCCAGCGCCGACCTTCGGCGGCAACGACCGCTCGCGTTGGGCCACGGTCCGTGCATTGGTCGACGAGGGTACTTATGCCATTGGACGTCGCGATCCGGCCCTAGTTGCCGAGAAGAACAAGTACGGCGACATCGGCATCATGGAAGAGGATGGCTGGCAAACCATCGACAAAGTTTTGATTCCCGAAACACAGACGTTTTACTCGAGTAAGCCGCCGCTTTTACCGACCCTTCTAGCGGGCGAGTACTGGCTTCTGAAACACGCTCTTGGCTGGTCGATCACCGAATCGCCAGGACTGGTGATTCGCACCATTCTGTTCACGGTGAATTGGCTGCCGCTTGTCTTCTATTGGATCTGCCTGGGCCGACTGCTCGACGACTTAGGAACGACCGAATGGGGGCGTCTGTATGTGATGTCGGCGGGCTGCTTCGCCACGTTTCTTACTCCGTTTTCGATAAGCCTGAACAATCACACGATCGCGAGTTGGAGCGCGTTGTTCGCCGTTTACTTCTGCGTTCGCGCCCTGACCCATGTCGGTAGTGGGCGAAACCTGGCCTGGGCAGGCCTACTGACCGGCTTCGCGGCGTGTAACGAACTGCCGGCCGCGTCGTTGCTGACTGCGATTTTCATAGTTCTAATTGTCATTCGACCCGGTCCGACGTTCGCCTTCTTCCTGCCTGCCGCCCTGCTTCCTATTGGAGGATTGCTACTGACGAACTACTTGGCGTTGGGCCGTCTGTCTCTCGCATACGCGGACATCGGCGGCGACTTATACGAATACCCAGGAAGCCATTGGCTGGAGGAATCGGGAAAAACCGGAATCGACTGGGCATGGATGAAAGAAGGCCGATTCGAGTATGCGCTCCATCTCTTGGTTGGTCATCATGGTTTGTTTTCGTTGACCCCTATTTTTCTGCTGTCAATGGTCGGAATCGCCGTCGCGCTCTTCTCACGGTCTCTAGGTGGTGAATCGTCGAACACACCGCGTGTCTTCGCAGCACTCACACTCACGATCGCCGTGGTCGTCGTGGGGTTTTACCTGTTCGTGACGCCGCCCCGAACGCATAATTATGGAGGTTGGACGAGCGGCCCACGGCAATTGATGTGGTTGACGCCGCTCTTCTTGCTGACCATGTTGCCGTGCGCCGATTGGCTCGCCGCCCGTCGTCCGGGCCGAATCCTGGGTTACGTGCTCCTGGGTTTATCGGTACTGTCGATCAGCTACGCCCTCGGGAACCCCTGGCGACACCCGTGGATTTATGATTTCATGAATTGGCAGGGATGGATCAGGTATTAGGAGAATTCAGAATTCAGAATTCAGAATCTTGAATACGCTGAGCCGTCGAATGCCAGCTGGGGCAAAGTTGAGGTCTTTATTCTGAATTCTGAATTCTGAATTCTGAATTCTGGTGCTTTATGTCCGCTGAAGATGCTTCCGCATACCTGGTGATTCGCCACGATGATGGGTTTGGGGATGTCCACGCGCTGACCTCGGAACAGCGGTACAACATGGGCCGCGCGAACACCAATCGCATTGTGCTCAAGGATGAAGTCTGCAGCCGGGAACACGCGGAGGTTTACTACACCGATGGGCGCTGGCGGCTGCGCGACCTGAACAGCCTCAACGGAACGCGAATCAACAGCGACCGCCTCGACAGCGAATGGGAGCTTTCCGCGCTCGACGAGATCTCGTTGGGCCGCACGACGCTTGTCTTTGTCGAGGACCTGAACGATCTCCCCGAGATGCCGATGGTGCCGGCCCAGGCGGAAAGCGTCACGATCAAGAAGCGCCTGCTGCAAACGCGATTCCTAACCCCCGTCCCGCCGGCGCCGACGCCGGAAGACGGCACGCTGCACGACGGGGTCATGTCGCGCCGGCTCAGCCACGATCTGTCGTTACTCTACCGCATGGCCGTGGATATGGGCTCGGCCAGCGCGTATCAAGAGTTGGCTCAAATCGTCCTCACCGGACTTCTGGAAGCGACTCCGGCGGACGCGGGCGCCGTATTCACCCGCAAAGACGGCCGAGGGCTAGACCTCACGGAGCACCGGCACAAAGATCCAAGCGTCCAAGGTTACGCCCGCATATCGCAGTACTTGAGCCACGAAGTTTTGACGAGCGGGGAGGCCGTTCTCGCGGAAGATGTCGAGCAACACCCGGATTTACACAATCGCAAGAGCATTTTGGATGTCGGCGCCACCAGTATCATTTGCGCTCCGTTTTCGTTCAATGACCGCGTGATGGGGCTGATCCATCTTTACTGCACAGACTCGTCGCACGCATTGGATGCCGATGATCTGGAATTCGTGACTGCTGTCGCCCGACAAATGGGCGCCGCAGCCCACCAATTGTTACGACAGGCATCGCTTGCAGCAGAGAATGTCTCCCTCCGAGCCCAACTTCGCATCGAAAGCGAAATGATCGGCAACAGTCCCGGCCTGCGAAAGATCGAGCAGCAGATCGCGATGGTTGCGAGCACCAACGCCACGGTGTTGGTGCGCGGCGAAAGCGGCACCGGCAAAGAACTCGTTGCACGCGCCATTCACTACTCCAGCGGGCGAAAGATGCGCCCTTTGTGTGTCTGAATTGTGCCGCGTTGCCTGAATCATTGCTCGAAAGTGAGTTGTTCGGCCACGAGAAAGGCGCTTTCACCGGGGCCACGGAGAAGAAGATCGGCAAGTTCGAGGCCGCCGATCGCGGCACGATCTTCCTCGATGAAATCGGCGAACTGAAGCCGGGCACTCAGGCGAAACTCTTGCGCATCCTCGAAGGACACGCTTTCGAGCGGGTTGGCGGCCATACCCCGATCCGAGTCGATGCCCGCGTCGTCGCCGCGACGAATCAGCCACTCGAAGAAGCCGTGCGAAACGGCGCCTTCCGTCGCGATTTGTTCTTCCGCTTGCAAGTGGTTGAGTTCCGACTGCCGCCGTTGCGGGAACGCCGCGAGGATATTCCGCGACTCGCCGATCATTTCCTCAAGCGCTACGGCCGCGAAACCGCACGAAAGGCCGTGGGCTTCACGCCCGCGGCGATGAAAAAGATGCAGGAATACGACTGGCCCGGCAACATTCGCGAACTGCGAAACGTGATCGAACGCGCCGTCGCCCTCGGTTTAGGACCAGTGCTCGACGCACCCGACGTTTGGCTCTCATCGTTGGAATTGACCAGCAAGACCTCGGATTCAAGACCGGCTTATCAAGCGTTTACGTTGGAGGAGATCGAGAAACGCCACATTCAACAGACGCTTGAACACACCGACTGGAACAAGAGCCAAGCCGCCGCGATTCTGCAAATCGAAAGATCGACTCTGGATCGAAAGATCAAGTCTTACGACATCCAGCGGTGATTTGCGCCGGGCGAGCGTCGAGCCGTGAGGCCGACGTATGCCGTCGTCACTAGGACAACGAGTTCAAAAGGCGCTCCACCTGCGGCTGAAAACGAGGAAGGTCATGTTTAACGATGTCCCAGACGGCTTGGGCATCGATTGAGTCATATCCATGAATCAAAACGTTGCGGAAGGAAATGATTGCGCGATGATCGGGAATTTGCGTCGCCAGCGTCGCATCAATCTTGTGCAAGCGCGCTAAGGCTTCTCCGATGATCTCAAATTTGCGTTCAACGACACTGCGAAGGATTTCGTCGGTGCTGTAATCTCGTGCCGTCCGACCAGCGGTAATTCGCACCAGAAAGTCGGCCGCTTGCCGCATGTCTTCCAAACACTTGCGCGGGTCATGCGGCATAAACAATCTTTCGAGAATGGTTGACGGCCTCTCGGAAGTACCGGTTCCTAATCGCCGACGGCATCACCAGATCGATTTTGCGTTCAAAAAGATCCTCCAGGTCATGGAGGAGTCCGAAGTATACGCGACCGTGCTTGCCGTCTTCGACCGGCAGATACTCCACCAGAAAGTCGAGATCGGATCGCGTCGGATCGAACGTGCCATCGGCGGCCGAGCCGAAAACCTCCAGTCTCCTAACTCGATGCTTGCGGCACAAATCTTCCAACCTGCCGCGCTGCTTTTCAATCAGATCGATCATTGTGCGCTCCGCACACCATTCTATCCGATTGTGAAGAATTGCATCAATTGATAGCGGCGAGCGTCGAGCCGTGAGGCCGACGTGGGCGGCACTTTAGTTTGCGATATACCCGTCAAACGTAAAAAATGCCGACTGACCGACGGAGCCGGTCAACGTTCCGATACCCCAATGCCCCGACCACTTGCCGGTGCCGCCGATGATCTCGAAGCCGGCATTGAGCGTGCCATTGGCCGAGACGTTGCCGCCGAACTTCATGAAAATCTTGTCGCCGTCATCGTCCCTGAGGACGAGTAAACCGTCCGGAATCACCCCGGCTGTCTTGTCCCAAAAAAAACGCCCGCCGCCGATGACGTGGTTCACGGTGGTCAGTGTGCCGGCCGTGCGAAACGGGTACGTGTCATTCGTGGGACTTGCCACGGTTGCGTAGATGGTGCCGGTCAACGGAAACTGATCCGCACGTGCCTCGACACCGAAGATCGTCAACGCGACGAGTGAAAGCGGGATGGCGAGTCTGGTCATGAGTGACTCCACGTCAAGAGGTTCGCTCCGTTCCCGTCGGAACGGCCATTCATGGTATACTGCCGGTTTGCCCACCGGCAAATAATTCTCTAACGCTCTAAGGCGCCGCACCCGACCGCGGAAGTGTCTGCCGAGCCGTATGATGGGGCCTTCAGCAACTGGACTGGTCAGCGTGACATTTGCAAGCGAAATGAACCATGGCGCTGTCGTCAAGGCCGGTGGCGCTGTGCGCTCCTGGGCGTGGCCGCAGGACTGGCCGGCGCAGTGTTCGGCGCCGTTCACGGGCTCGGCGGACAGGACATTCCTCTTCGCACTGGCGCCGACTTCGCGTCCTTCGTGCAGCGACAGCCGCACTACCTGATCCGGGAGTGGCTCTTCCTGGTCTATGCCGTGTTCGTCGTCGGCGAGGGTGTTGGCCTCTACTACTTGACCCGACCGGCACGAGGCAACGCGTTATGGGCGCTCGTCGCCTTTTCGTCGGGGATACTCATTGGCATCGCGCAGGACGCGACGATGGTGGCCTTCGTGCGACAGTTCCCCACGGAATATGAAGCAGCCGAGGCGACGACTCGCCCGGCTCTCGAGTCGTTGGGGCGGACGGTGAGTGCCATTATCAGCGTGCAGCAGGCCGTCTCCAATGTCCTGCTCGGTGTCGGTGTCGCTCTCTTCTCCGTTGCCGTGCTCCGCACCGGTGTCGCCTCGATGTGGTTCGGCCTGTCGGGAATGGTGGCGGCAACGGCGAGCGTCCTCTTTGGCGTCGTCACAGCGGCGGCGCACCACGGTCACCTACAGGTCTTCGCCGAGTACGCATTTGGGGTCGCCGTGCTCTGGGATCTCTGGGCGGCGATGGTGTTGATTTCCCGTTCCACCGGCATTATGGATTCAAGGTCGCTATTCAGTCCGAGCCGCGAAACGTAACGCGCGGTTTCGAGGATCGTTCCAAACGAGCTCGCGCTCCGCTCTCAGGAGCTATCTAGTTTTGGTTTGACATGGGACATCCGCGGGTTTAACATCACCTTCGTATCCCACAACCCGCTTGCCCCCCGGGGGATCTAGGTCATGCGCCGCACAGGTTTCACGCTCATCGAACTGCTCGTGGTAGTCGCCATAATAGGAGTGCTTATTTCGTTGCTCCTACCGGCGATTCAAAAGGTGCGCGAAGCGGCCAACCGAACCAAATGCACGAATAACCTGAAACAGATCGCCCTGGCAGTGCACCACTATGAATCCGTCTACAACCGCGTAATTCCGAATGCTACGCCCGGGCCGTACAACGGCGGTTGGCAGGTTCACCTCTTGCCGTACATCGAATACGAGCCGATGTACCGACTCATGCAAGTGAAGCCGGGCGGCCCTATCTCCGGCGGTTCGTACCAAAAGCCTTATCGCAGCACGATAATCCCAACCTACATCTGCCCCACGGATCCGCGTGCGGCTGGCGGGCTTGTTTACAAGGGGTCTTGGGGCGGCGGCGAATGGGCCTGCAGTGCCTATCCGTCCGTAACGGGACATGATTATCATTCCGGCCAAAAGAACCCGAACCAAGAAGGAATGATCACTTGGTTCAGTAAGGTGACATTCGCGAAAGTAACGGACGGCCTCAGCAACACAGTAATGATTGGAGAGCGGCCTCCGGCGCCCGATGCCTTTTGGGGTTGGTGGACGTGGGGTCAATACGATGTCGGCAGCGGAGTTGCAAACACGCTTTGGTTCTACAACAAAGACGACTTAGGCAAACCATGTCCCGGCCCTCCCTATGTTTTTGGTCCCGCAGAAGGCAGCGGTTTGCACAATCCCTGCGCGTTTAATCACTTGTGGAGCTTGCATCAGGGAGGTTCGAATTTCGCGATGGGCGACGCCTCGGTCCGCTTCATCAGTTACCAAGTCGGCTCGCTTATGCTCGCCCTTTCCACGTATATGGGTGGTGAGCCGCTCGATAAACCGTTCTAATTTCGTCTCACACAAATCGGGTGAGTCATCGTGTCACTCTGTCAGCCTGTTAGCTGCTGCCCTACCTCAATAAGACTGGCTGTCATGATCTGGCTTGTCGGCATGGGGGGCTGTCGCAAAGCGGAAGAGCGGACGCCGGTCCACCCCGTACGCGGCCTCGTGTTGTTCAACGGAGAACCCGCCGCCGACGCTTTCGTCGTCTTTCACCCCAAGGTTGCCGGTGACCCGTTTGAAAAGAAGCCACGCGCAACCACCGACAAGTCCGGCGCCTTCGTCATCGGCACTCATTCCGCGGACGATGGTTCGCCACTCGGAGAGTACATCGTCACTGTCGCGCTGGGCGGAGGTGGCGTGGTTCGCGGTGAGAGCCGGGTCGTGCCTCCTTTCGAAGACCCGGAGCGCTCGCAGTTGCGCTTCGAAGTCAGGGTGGGAGATAACGTCATGCCGACGATCAAGCTTCCTTGACGCCGAAATGAGCTGCGTCCGTTTTGGTCTGTCTGGTCAGGCCGATCGGTGCGTGCTTCACGTTCCTTTCACTCCATCGCCGCGCGGAGCGTGTTAATGCACTGAAGTCTTCCTTAGAGTGCAACGAGCGCGGTTGCCATTCGCAGCACGGCCCGCATTCTCTTTGAAGCCTGCTTGTGTTTCGTCAGGCCCAGACTCGTAGTACAATGGCAGCCAAGCTGGTCCACCTCTCTGACCCGTTGCGGAACAAGGGGACGGTTTGATCTTTATCCGCTGGGCGGCATCGGGAGGATGAATTCATGAAGATTGTCAGCCAATCAGCTCAGTCCCAACGCATTCCGCACACGAGCGACGTGGAGTTCAGCCGCCTGCTAGCGAAGCTGCCGGCGGCGGCATACACCTGTGACGCCGAAGGATTCATTACCTACTTCAATGAGCGAGCGGTGGAGCTTTGGGGACGGGAGCCGAAGTTGAAAGATCCGGTGGACCGCTACTGCGGCTCGTTCAAACTTTTCACAGTCGATGGTTCACCGATTCCTCACGATCATTGCTGGATGGCGCTGGCACTCCGAGACGGCAAGCCCTACAACGGGCTGGAGATCGTCATTGAACGCCCTGACGGGAGCCGATGGGACGCACTGGCCCATGCCAACCCGTTCTTTGATGAGCAAGGCGGACTCGCCGGGGCGGTGAACGTTCTTATAGACATTACCCACCGCAGGAAGGCGGAACTGGCACGCTTGCACTTGTCAGCGATTGTGGATTCGTCAGACGACGCCATCATCAGTAAAGACTTGAACGGCTTCATCCAAAGTTGGAACGCCGCCGCCCACCGGCTCTTCGGTTACACGGCAGAGGAAGCCGTCGGCCGTCACATCTCCTTCCTTATTCCTGCCGAACGCGCCGAGGAGGAGGACCGGATTCTAGCGCGTTTACGGGCCGGTGAGCGAGTCTATCACTTCGATACGGTGCGCGTGCGGCAAGACGGTCAGCCCCTCTACGTTTCACTGACCATCTCGCCCATCAAAGATGAGGCAGGCCGGATCGTCGGAGCATCCAAAATCGTCAGGGACATTACCGAGCGCAAGCAGGCCGAAGAGCAAGCCTACCGATTGCTGACTCAGCTAAAAGAAGCCGACCATCGCAAGGACGAGTTCTTGGCGACGCTGGCCCACGAACTACGCAACCCACTTGCTCCACTCCGCAACGTGCTGGAGATCATGAAGCATGGCGGGGATAACGGCCAAGGGTTTGCGCAGATTCAATCGACGCTGGAACGGCAATTGAGGCAAATGGGGCGTCTCGTGGACGACTTGACGGATCTCAACCGCATCAGCCGCAGCCAACTGGAACTTCGCAAAGAACGGGTCGAACTGGCGTCCGTGATTCAACAGTCCGTCGAAGTCTGCCGCCCGCTAGCCGAGGCTGCCAGGCATGAACTGAATGTCTCGTTGCCGCACGAGCCAACCTACCTGCACGCCGACCCGGCACGCTTGACCCAAGTGTTCAGCAATCTGCTAAACAACGCCTGTAAATACACCGAGCCGGGTGGCAGGATTTGGTTGGCTGCCGCACGACGGGGCAGCGAGGTCGTTTTGAACGTCAAGGACACCGGCGTCGGCATTCCCTCCGACCAGCTCGTCAATGTCTTCGAGATGTTCACACAGATTGATCGGTCGTTGGAGCGGTCGCAGGGAGGACTCGGCATCGGCCTGACGCTGGTGAAGAGGCTCGTGGAAATGCACGGTGGTTCGGTCCAAGCGTACAGCCAGGGGCAAGGCCGCGGCAGCGAGTTCGTGGTTCGTCTACCTATCTTCACAGTGGATACCCAGGCCAAGAAGCCGACCGCCGAACAGACTCTGAAGACAGCCCACCGCATCCTCGTTGTAGATGACAACCGTGACGCCGCAACCTCTCTTGCGGCGCTGTTAAGACTTACGGGCAATGAGACGCAGATCGCCTACGACGGCCTTGAGGCAGTCGAAGCGGCTGAAAAGTTCCATCCTGACGTGATACTACTCGACATTAGCCTGCCCAAGTTGAATGGCCACGATGCTTGTCGTCGCATCCGTGAACAGCCTTGGGGAAAACATATGATGCTGGTGGCACTGACGGGATGGGGTCAGGACGAGGATCGTCGCCAGACGAAAGACGCCGGGTTCGATCACCACATGGTCAAACCGGTGGACTTTGCCGCCCTCATGAAGCTGCTCGCGTTGGCGTGATGTTACCGGCATCCCGGGGACCCTTTCTTCCCTTACCCTGAGGAGGTTTTGTCCATGACGCGCACACGATCCGTTCGATATCAACTGAGGCTCGAACGCCTTGAAGCACGCGATGTGCCGAGCTTTGTGCACATCGGCGGCTATCCGTTGGATTTCCCGCCCACCGGTGTAGTGGTTGCTCACCTGAACTCCGATAATCACCTCGATGTCGCGGTTGCCATCGGTGACAGTACCGCGGGCAAGGCGGCGGTGCTCTTGGGCAACGGAGACGGCACACTCAAACTCCCGGTCCAGTACTCTGGTGATCCGCTTCCCACCGATCTCATTACCGCCGATCTGAACATGGACGGGAACCTGGACCTCGTCATGACGGCCACGTCTTTGACCGTCCTGCTGGGCAACGGCGACGGGACGTTCAAAGCGAAGATGAGCTTTCCGGGCAGCGGCCTGCGGCTGGCGACGGCGGACTTCAATAACGACGGCAAGCCGGATATCGCAACGACGACTTTCAATCCGCCCACGGTAAACATCCTTCTCGGAAATGGTGACAGAACGCTTCAACATCCTTCGAGGTATCGGTCGGAACGAGGACCGCAGGGTTTGGCGGCGGGCGACTTGAATACCGACGGCTGGCCCGATGTCGCTTTGGCACTTGCAGGCCCGGACGCCATGAGCGTGATGTTAAACCGAGGCGACGGCACGCTATTTCATGCCAAGCGCTACCCGACCGGCGAGGACCCAAACCTCACCCTAGATGACCTCAACAAGGACGGCCGATTGGACGTCGTCGTCTCGAATTTCTCAACGGATACGATCAGCATCTTCTTGGGCAATGGAGACGGAAGCTTCCTGCCTCGAACGGATTATCCGACGCATGAGATCCCGGATGAGCCGGTTGTGGCCGACTTCAACCGTGACCGCAAGCTCGATGTCGCGACCATGAGTTATGCAAGTCTCGGCGTGGCCGTCCTTTTGGGAAAAGGAGACGGCACGTTATTTCCCAAGATAGACTTTCCGTTCGATCAACACACCCAGGACAGCGGCATGGCGGCGGGCGACCTCAATCACGACCGATTCCCCGACTTGATCGTTCCGGACGAGAAGCACCAATTCCTGCAGGTACTCCTGAACGACGCCAACTGGGCGCCGCCGATACCGCCGCCGCCAGGGCCTGATCCGGCGAATGTCGAGTTATCGAGCCGGCGACACACGGAACGGCAGTCGGACGGTCTCGGTTCTGAGTTCAAACGGCCAAGCGATGTCGAGACGCGTATCGGCGACGAGATGGTAGTCCCGCGGCGCCCCATCACGCTCCGGCGCGAACTTCCAGAAGGTCTCGGCTTCCGTGATACGGATGGCGCCGGAGACCTTTTTGATCCGTGGAATCGGTGATCCACACGAGGACGTTCCGAATTTGATTTCACGGGGGCGAACGAAGCTCAGCGCTCCTTCATGGTCGGCGCGCATGGGGTTCATACAATTGTGGTGTGTCGGGGCAATTAACCCCGGCTCGGGTTTCTTCTCTCACGGATTCGGAGTGTTGGCATGTCAAAGGCGACAGGGCCCGTTCTTTCCGCCCAGCCGCATGAGAAGGCGGTGTTCGCGAAGGTCATCTGCCGCGATCTGGAACTCGAATCCACGCAGCGGTTGCAGACGGAGTTGACGTCGGCTCTCGATGCAGCCCCTACACTGCCGCTGGTGTTGGACCTGTCAAGCGTTGAGTTCATGCCGAGTCTGGCGCTGGCGCTGATGGTGAAGGTCCACAAGTCCCTCGTTCAAACGGGACGTAAGTGCGTGCTGGTCGGCGTCCACCCACTAGTCCGGGAGACGATCAGCATCTCGGCCCTCGACCGGTTGCTGGTCCTGCGCGGCACCGTAGAAGAAGCTTTGCAATCCATCTAGAATACACGCTCGCACGAGTGATCGACCTCGGTGCGGTCGAGTCCAATTCATACGAGATCATGCCATGACTATTTCACGGGCACGTTTCGAGGCCGTTAGCGCTGCCACGGCTGGGACGCCGCCGCCGGCGCCCACTAACAACGGCGAGGCCGTCCAGCGCATCGACAGCTATTTCGGCTGCGACGTTTTCAGCCAGCGGGTCATGCGGCAGCGGTTGCCGAAGGACGTCTACAAACGGCTGATGCGAACCGTAGAGAAAAAGCAGACGCTCGATGTGGATGTGGCCCACGTGGTCGCCGCCGCCCTCAAAGATTGGGCCATCGAGAACGGCGCCACCCACTACACCCATTGGTTCCAGCCGCTCACCGGCTCCACGGCCGAGAAACACGATTCGTTCATAGTACCCGACGGCCAGGGCGGCATGCTCTACGCGCTGTCGGGCAGCGACCTCTGCCAGGGTGAGCCGGACGCTTCCAGCTTCCCTTCCGGCGGCCTGCGCGCGACCTTCGAGGCTCGCGGCTACACCGCCTGGGACCCGACCAGCCCGGCGTTCTTGATGCGCGGCGACAACAACGTTACGCTTTGCATCCCCACCGCATTCGTCTCCTGGACCGGGGTGGCCCTGGACCAAAAGACGCCCCTGCTCCGCTCGATGAACGCTCTGTCGGACCAGGCCATGCGCATCCTGCGGCTGTTCGGCACCGACCGCGGCGTCGACCACGTCTTCACCACCGTGGGCGCGGAACAGGAGTATTTCCTGGTTAACCGACAGTTGTATTACGCCCGCCCCGACCTGGTGACCTGCGACCGCACTCTGTTCGGCGCCCGGCCGCCCAAAGGTCAGGAGCTTGAGGACCACTACTTCGGCGCCATTCCGCCGCGCGTCCTTGCCTACATGACGGACGTCGAAAAGCAGCTCTACCGCGTCGGCATTCCGGTCAAGACGCGGCACAACGAAGTGGCGCCGGGCAGTTCGAGATCGCGCCCCTCTTTGAGTCGTCCAACCTCGCTTGCGATCATCAAATGATCATGATGGAGACGCTCAAGCGAATGGCGCCGCACTACGGGCTGCAGGCCATCCTTCACGAAAAACCGTTCGCGGGCATCAACGGCTCGGGCAAGCATAACAACTGGTCGATGTCCACCGACACCGGCGTCAACCTGCTCGACCCGCAGGAAGACACGCACACCAACATGCAATTCCTGGTGTTCTTGTGTGCGGTCATTCGTGCCGTGGACCTGCACGCCGACTTGTTGCGTGCTTCGGTCGCGTCGGCCAGCAACGATCACCGCCTCGGCGCCAACGAAGCGCCGCCGGCCATAGTCTCCATTTTCTTGGGTGACATGCTCACCGACATCGTCGAGCAACTGGAGAAAGGCCTGCCCAGCCGTACCTTGAAGGGAGGCGCGCTCGACCTCGGCGCCATCACCCTGCCGCAGCTGCCGCGCCATTCCGGCGACCGCAACCGTACCTCGCCGTTCGCTTTCACCGGCAACAAATTCGAGTTCCGCGCCGTCGGCTCGTCGGCGACCGCCGCGTGGCCCAACACGGTCATGAACACCATTGTCGCCGAGTCCATCGATTACTTAGCCAGCGAGTTGGAAAAGCGGTTAGCAGCGTCCCCCGGTCCGGAGGCATTGCCGCAGGCAGTTTGTTCGCTTCTCCAGGAGGTTGTCAAGAACCACAAGCGCGTCATCTTCAACGGCGACGGCTACTCGGCAGAGTGGCACCGCGAAGCCGAACGGCGCGGCCTGCCCCACTTGCGGGACAGCGTCGAGGCTCTGCCGGTGCTTGCCAGGCCGAAGACGATTTCCCTGTTTGAAAAGTACCGCGTCCTCAACCGCGTTGAGCTTGAGAGCCGCGTCCACATCTACCTGGAAAAATACGTCAAGCAACTCTTGATCGAATCCGAATCGATGGTCTTGCTGGGGCGGCAGATGATCCTGCCCGCCGCCTGGCAGCATCAAACCCGGCTGGCCCAGGCGATCACGACGACCGAGGCCGCTGGCGTGCAGTGCAAGGATCAGCACGTCATGCTTCAAGAATTGGTCGATCTCATCTACCGCTTCAACTCCGCCGTCAGCGCCTTGGCCGAGGCCGACAACCAGCCCGACCCCGACTCGCTCAAGCAGGCCCGGTACTTACGCGACCAAGTTCTGCCGCAGATGCACTCCGTGCGCGCTCTCGGTGATCAACTGGAAATGACAGTTTCTGCCGATCTTTGGCCGCTGCCGACCTACCGCGAGCTCCTCTTCGTCAAATAGGGCGGCAGGTGTAGCAGAACAGGGCTTACGGTGATACTTGAACAGCGACCACTCGAAAACCGATGTGGTCGTAGCGGCGTTCGGGTTCAAATCGAAGGCGAAAGGCCGAGCGGCAGGGCCAGCCGTCGTCGGCCCAGCAGCCGCCCCGGCGGGACCGCGAGATACTGCCGTGCTCGCTTTTCGTAGCTGAGTCCTTTGCATCGCGCAAGTCAGGGTCTTTGCCGCCCGGTAGCTTCATGTGGTACCAATCGCGGCACCATTCGAAGGTGTTGCCATGCATGTCGTGCAGCCCCCAAGCGTTGGCCTGGTAGCTGCCCACCTTGGCGGCCCGATTGAGCGACGGCCCGGGCTCGCCTCCGTTGTACGGTTTCCCCTTGAAGTTCGCTTGTTTGCTGCTGAGCTTGTCGCCGAACGAGGTCGCCGTCGTCGTGCCCGCCCGGCACGCATACTCCCACTGTGCCTCGGTCGGCAGTCGGAACTCCCACTCCTTCGGAAGATCGCCTGCGGCCCGGGCTTTGTCGGTCAGCTTCTTGCAAAACTCCTCCGCCTCGGCGAAGTTGACGTTCCCGACCGGATAGTCATCACCCTCGGGCAATTCCGCCGTCAGTTCGCCGGGAAGCTTTCCAACGATTCGCTTCCACTGGCCCTGTGTCGTCTCGTACTTGGCCATCCAAAAGCCTTTGGTCAGTGTGACCTCGACTCGATCTTCACCGGGTCGCCGCTCGGGTTCGTTGAGCGGGCTGCCCATCGTGAACTTCCCCGCCGGGCACCAGCAGAGCTTGATTTGGGCGGCTTCGCGTTCGTCGCCGGGTTTCGCGCCGGCGAACGAATCGCGGAGGCGAACGGGGTGACCACCCACTGTCAACGGGATGAGCGCCAACAAAAACGACACGGTAGCACCAACGGCAAACAGCTTCATTCTCATGGCAACTCACCCAACCACGGAAATGCGGAAGACGCAAGCCATGCAAACAGCGCCGTATGGAAAGCCAAACCGTGAACCCAACTCAGCCGCCGCCGTGCGAAGATCAACAGCGACGTCACCGCTGCCAACCATATACCGTTAACGACGATGATTCCCAAAGTGTATTCAGCGCCCTCGTACTGAATGCCGTATGAATATCCGCCGGTCAACCATAACACGGAGAGTAGCGCCACACCGACGAAGAGCACGATGGAACGGAGCGGGAGCCTTCCGTCGCCGCGGATGATGGGTAGGCACCAGAGACTAAACAAACCCGGAATGAACAAGATCGCCGCGAGGTAGCACGCGTCATCTAACAGCGGCTCAGTGTTCATGAGCACGAACACGGGCAGCAACGGTAAGGGAGCGTAGATTTTTGGCCGCCCGGGCGAAATCGAAATGGCCGAGAGGCACGCCAACAAGGTCGCGATTGCGAATCCAGCGAAATATCGTTTGCCCGCAATCGGGTCGCCGCGGTTCATGTTTTCTCCGGAACATCGTCGTACTCGTCCATGTCCTCCCACCCAATGTGTTTCCCTGCCTCCCACGCCAACGCTTGCATCTCTTCGTTCGTCCACGGGCTATCGTCGTATCCATCCTCTTTCAGCCGCTTATATTCATCAACCGGGAGCAACACAAACGTTTCCTTAGTCCGCGGATTAACGATTTGCGGCGGGGTCGCGTCCGGATTCTCAAGCGCTTGCATTTGCTGTTCGGTCAGTTCGATCATTAGTGTCTCCTTACCTACATCCTAGCGCAGTGCAACGCAGCCGACCATCGAAGATCACGCTCATATCCAATTCCCGTGGCATCTCCGGACGCCTCGGTTGTTGGTCGGACGAAGGTTCGAACTGCACGTAGAATCAGCCACGGGTTCAATGTGCTTGTGACATCCGACAAGGAACCGCTTTCGTGCGCTACGTGGAATATCCTCCAAGCGCTGTCCTGGCTGACTGGGTGAAGTGCTATTGGGTTTTGGAAGACCTCAGCGCGAACGGCCCAGGGCAACCGGATCGCATTGTGCCGGACGGCTGTCCGGAGGTCATACTGCACTACGGCGATCCGTTTGTGGAAAACGATGGCAGCCGGAAGCTCACGCAACCGCGAGCGTTATTCGCCGGACAACTCACACGGCCGCTCATTCTTCAATCGACGGGCCACATCGGCATGGTGGCCGTGCGCTTTCTGCCCGGCGGCACTGTGCCGTTTCTTGACGTCCCAATGGACCAGACTGTGGATCGGCGTGTCGCGCTCGAGGACATGCTGAACCACACCGGCCGGTTGTTTCACGAACGCATTTGCCTTGCTGGCTCTGACACCGAGCGCGTTCGCCTATTGGAGAACTTTCTGATTGAGCGAATGCGCATGGCGAAGCAAGACGTGGGATCGGAACGAATTGCGGCGTGTGTCCGGGCGATCTCGTCCCATCACGGCCATCTATCGTTAGATCGGCTGGCCAAGTTTGCCGGCCTGAGCCATCGCCAACTCGAACGGAGATTTCGCCATGCTGTCGGCGTGCCTCCCCGCCTGCTGGCGAGCATCGTCCGTTTCCGACGTGTATTCGATTGCCTGAACGACGGAACGTCCTGGAGCGCGATCGCCATCCGTAGCGGTTATTACGACCAGGCCCACTTGATCCGTGATTTCAAACGCTTCGCGGCACTGCCGCCCACGACCTACCTCGATAGCGAATCACCGTTTTCCCGGCAGTTGACGCATCGCCTTGACGGCGAATGGCCGAATGTCGGAAACGTCCAAGCCACTCGGCCGTAATTCGGCTAGCTTAACACGACCGCGTCTGCTGCCAATGTCGGCGTGCAGCGTGGTGAGTGTTACTGAGTCCACAACTCCAAACGAATGAAAGGATGATCGATGGGCCAACCAGTAGTTCACTTCGAGATTGGTTGTCGCAACAGCGAGAAGACACAGGCATTTTTCTCCAAGCTCTTCGGCTGGAAAATCGAGGTGCACGGCCCGGCCGCCATGATCTCCACCGGCGGCGGTACCGGCATCGACGGCCACATTAACTCGCTCGGCCACGAGCCGCACAACTTTGTCACTTTCTATGTACAGGTGGACGATCTCGCCGCGTACCTGGCAAAGGCCGGCAAGCTCGGCGGCAAGACGATCGTTCCGCCCACCGAAGTGCCGGGCATGGGACATTTCGCGTGGCTGGGCGATCCAGACGGCAACATCATCGGTCTGTGGAAACCGGCCTAGCTCCGGCGACTTGGAATCGTTCCGTTTTTTATGTAATGAGGAGGATAGCGATGAAGGTGCGCGCGATGATCTGTACATTCACGGCGCTCTGCCTTGCCGGTTGGGCGGCCCCCGACAACCCGTCGGCCGAAGGATTGCTGGCTTGTCGGGGCCTGGGTCGAAAAGAAAAACGGTGTGGAGACCGAAGAACACTGGATCACGCCCAAGGGCGGCTTGATGCTCGGCGTCAATCGCACCGTTCGAGCATCCGGCAAGACGGAGTTCGAATTCCTGCGCATCGCCAAGACAGGCAAGGGCATCAGCTATTTCGCCAGCCCCGGCGGCCGCCCGCCGGTCGAGTTCCCCATGGTGGAGTCCTCGGCAAAGCGCGTGGTGTTCGACAACCCCAAACACGATTTCCCGCAGCGCATCTGCTATTGGACGGAACCAGACGGCAAGCTGGCAGCCCGCATCGAGGGCACGATCAACGGACAGAAACGTGCGCTGGAGTGGCGGTGGGAGAGGGGGAAATAAATCAGCCACGCTTCCGCTTCGGAGTTCGCGGAATGAGCCGTTCTCGCTGCGGGTCGATCCAGAACCCGGTCGATTCAAGGATGGTGACGCCCAGCAATGGTTCTTCGTCCTCGCCGGCGAAAACCAGCGTTCCGCCCGCCGCTCGACCCATCACTTCAACCACACCGAACCCGATCGGCAGATCCTGTTCCGTGCCGTCGGCGAGTTCGTACGTCCGGCGCGCGGAGGCCCGAATGCCAAGCTTACGCAACACCTTCGCGGGGAGGAAAGTGTCGGTGGCGCCCGTGTCCACAAGTGCCCGGCCCTTCCAGGACTTAGTCGACCCAGCCATTGGTCGAATCGTAATTTCCGTATAGATGTGACCCAAATCCGTCTCCCGAATCGGCATCGGCCACAGCCGACCCAGCCGACGACGTTTCCGACCAACCGCTTTAGCCTTTGCGAGATTCATGCGGACAGGTCTTTGCGTTTTGCAACCGTCAACTCATGGGACCATCATATCGTTTCGCGATGTTAGACACTATGCTCGCCTAATGCAGGAAGGCTAGAGGGACCTGTAACGGCGTTTCGTTAAACTAATGGAAGTACCATGTCGGGAAACCGTTGCTTCGTTCAAACGCAAATAGCGATTTTAGGCCGTCACATGGATCGACCGACTCGCCGGCAGTTTGTTAAGTGGGCCTCACAAGCCACCGGCGTCATTGCTACTAACCGCCGTTGCCGCCGCCCCTGTCACCCCCGTTGGTGAACCGATGACCAACAACCCACGAATCCTCAGCCTCGAACTACTGACCGCCGCACCGTTGGCGAACATGAAGGAGTTCTATCATCAGAAACTAGGCTTGCCTGTTTCCGATGAAAAACCGGACCGGTTGACGATTCATGCGGGTAGCACGCGGCTCACGTTTGTGAAAGCGGGAGCGGAACTCGGAAAGCCGTTCTACCATTTCGCATTCAACATCCCCGAGAACAAGATCGTCTCGGCGTGGGAGTGGCAACGGAAACGAAGTCCGCTAATTCCCATTCCGCCGCGACTGCGCGATCCCACGTTTCCTGACGACGTCGTCAATTACAGCCACTGGAATGCTCACTCCGTTTTCTTCTTCGACCCCGGCGGCAACGTGGTCGAATACATCGCAAGACATGATCTGAAGAATGCAGCGGAGGGCGCTTTCGACACCAAAGATATCCTGTATGCGAGCGAGATCGGTTGGGTAGTCGATGACGTCAGGGCAATGGCCGCGAAGCTCAAGGAACTCGTCGGGATTGAACAGTACCGCAATGGCGGCGACGAATTCATGGCCATGGGCGACGAGCACGGCTTGCTACTCGTCATGCGTCGCGGCCGGGTGATCAGTTTCGATGCGAAGGAGCGAAAAGCCGTCGATGTCTTTCCGACTACAGTCGGCGTCCGCGGCCCGAAGCGAGCGGAATACACCTTCGATAAGTTCCCGTACGAACTCTCCGTAGAAGTTTGAGAGGCGAGCCGGGAGCGTCAGCGACCGGAGGACGGCGTCGCTCACGCTTCCGGCTCGCTCAGAATTAGGCGCTCTATGAATTCCCGGCGTCGGCGACGGAGATTGCGGGCGACGCCGATTGGTTGCTCGCCGCCTCCGCTTCGCCGAGAAGGTCGCGGAGCGACTTGCGGAAGTGTTCATATTGATTGCGGGCCGCGTCACGCTCGCTGATCCGAATGGTGACCTGTCGGCGAAGGTCGTCTCGTTCTTTCACCACCAGCCGAAGTTGCGACATTTCTTGTTCGAGCTTATCACGAAGTTGATCGCGGGCCGAGGCGGCCACTTGGAAGTCTTCTTCGAGCTTGGCGACTTTGTCTTCAAGAATTTTGGTTCGTTCGGCCGCGGCGTTGCCGGTGCATTTGGCACAGCCCCACAAACCAACTATGGAAACGATCGCCAGGACCAGCGTCTTTTGCGCACGACTCATCGGGTGTGGACCTCCAGGTAGGCTGACGCGGCAACGAACTTCGGTCAACCGCGCTGCACTAGTGGTTGGTGTGTTGGCTGGGAATGGCGGGATAGGAATCTCGGTACAACTGGCACGGACGGCACCGTTGGTCTACCGACCGACCACCGCCAGGAAGATTGTCGGCAAAAGCCGGCCGGCAACTTTATCCAACCTGCCCGGCTTGGGTCACGGGAAGAGGCGACGTCGAACCACCAGCTTGCCAAGTTGTGTTCCGTGGTTGTTCACGATTCAACCGGCAAGCTCCGTCCAGAGCGCTTTGTAGTAGCGCATGAGCCGTTCACCCGATGCGACGTCCGGCGTGCCGGGGATCTCGGCGAGTGTCACTCGATCGTAGTCGGATTCACGGAGCAGCCGAAAGAGCTCACGATATGGGTAGCCGCTGTGAAGTTCATTGATGTGGCAGGACTTAATCCACGGCCAAAGCAATCGGAAGTACTCCGTCACCGAGCCGTCCTTTGCGTCCGTGCCGTTGGAATTCCATGTGATCCCGACCTTCGGATGATCGCAGTGTTGCATGATCGTTTTGCAATGCGGCGGGTGCGACGTGCCGCCGCCATGAACTTCCAGCCAAATCTCCACACCGGCATCGGCGGCTGCTTGACCGCAGGGAATGAGCGCCTTGCCAATTTGTTCGAGTGTCTTCTCTGCCTGCACATCTTTATGCAGGCCATTCGGACGAACTTTTACACCTCGGCCGCCGATGTCACTAACCAGGCCGACGAACGCCTTGCAGGTTTCGATGTTCTGCTTCACCACAGATTGATCGAGCGCATGAAATTCGCACACGGTGCCGCAGCCCCATATCTCGATGCCGGCATCGTTGAATGTCTTGCGCACCGCCTTCCGTTGTTCCTTATTGAGACTCGGCTCGACACCGTGTCGATGCGTGGTACGAAGTTCTACGGCCGGAAGACCGACCGCCTTGCAAACTTTGAGGATGGTGGGAATGTCCCAGCCGGCGGCGATGTTGTAGGTGACGATGCCAAGGCGAAACTTGGGAGAATTGGACGCGGTTTCCGGATGAACGCCGGAGGCAAGGGCCGTCGCCGCGGCAGTCTGAAGAAAGTCTCGCCGGTTCCCCGCCAACATTTCTCAACCTCTTAATGTTCGGTCAACAGTTTTCGGAGGAAAGCCGCGGCGTCATCATATATGGCAGCCTCTTCCAATTCGCGCGGCCCGGCGACATTAAGAACGCGAATCTTTGATGCTTCTATCCACTTGCGGGCAGCGCCGGTACGCAGCCGGCTTGCCAAATCCAAAACCAGGCACGGCTTCCCCAGTTCTTCCGCCATCTCGATCGTGAGAGCGGTCCCGCCGGTTGGTTCGCCTCGGGTTATCACGAGTGTCCCATCCGAATCGCGGACGTTTTGCCGCGTTCGCTGAGGATAAGCCACCGTTGTCGTTTCCATCAGCGGGTAACGTTCGGGAATAACGCCATCCTCCGCAAGTCGACCTTTGGGGCACCAGCCGCCGCATTCCAGGCCAAGTTCCAGGGCAACGTCCAGCGCGGCACGATCGACGCCGGTTTGCCCGCCGGAGATTATTTTCAACCTCATGGTTGTGGTTGTTTTCGTATGTCGCTCGGCTCACTGCGGGCGTGAACCTCAATCCACGTTCCGTTGAGCGTCATGGTGGCGGTTCTCGTCAACTCGCGAACGAGCGGATCGTGATCGAAGCGCGGCAGCACGGCGGAGAGAGCCCGCCGATTGGTCGACTCGGCCGACTTGAGAACCTCCAGCAAAGCCTGTGCGGATGCCTCGGTCGCACACTCAAAGATCGCGCTGAATGTCACCGCCTCGGCAACTTGCATCCAGCCGCCAAAAGTGCGGAGTTTTGACACGAGGTTCCAATCCTCATTCCGTTTAGCGACGCTAAGTAATTGCAATGGGGTGTTGTTCCAGTCGTTCACGTGGCCCACAGCCCAAATCGTGGCAGAGCGTACTCGTTCTTTCAGGCAAGAGGCCAGCGGCGACGGCAAATGTTCGACACCCGGACGAATGTTTGAAGGAATCGCATCGAGGTCCTTGGCGTTCAAGACCACTATCAACGTGCGATCGTCGCCGCGCCAAAGGTACGCGTCCCCAACCAGGTCCGGCTTGAACCGATACACCATTCGCCCTTGTCGCTCGCGCGTGGGCTTGGCGTCCAGGTTCTGGCGCACCTCTCTTTCATCGATCGGCCAGCGCGTGCGGACAACCAAGATAGTTCGCGGCGGGAAATGATCGTCGAGCTTGATTCCCAGAACGACATGATCCATTTGGGGAAACTTCAGCCCCGTCCAGTCTTCCAGGGACTTGAGGCTAATATCGCCGAGCTTCAACGTTGAATTGGAGAAGAGTTCTCGCCCGAGCGGATTCTGAAATGCCTCCGCGACGTGAAAACCTGCCACGATGTTGGTATCCGGGGGCAGAAAACCCAGCGCTGGCAAATCGACGGGGGCAACGGCTGGCACCGGGCCGAGTGCCGCTTGATTGTCAGGCCGCGCATGTCGTGCGGGTCGACTCTCGATGGACAGCAAAACCAAGCCCACGGCGATCAGCACGGCGAGACCGACCAACGGAGTTAGCCATTGGCGGGCCAAGCGCGGTTCTGCGACAGCCGTAGGTTGACCGCGGTTCCAAGACCGCACTAGCGTAATCGCCAAGAATACGATGTATGCCCCCAAGGCGATTCGGGCCAACCACGGCACGGACAACGTCTCGACAACGGGCTTCTCCTTGTCGACCGCACGGCGTTCCTCAACGGTAGACAGCGCGAATCGCAACCCCAACAGGGCCAACGTGCACATGCCGCCCAAAATGATGCCGGCAATTACGCCGTTGGACCAACGCCGCGGCGCCCGTTGCGATAACTGACTAGGAATTGTGACGGTTAGTTGCTGCGAATCCAATACCGAGCCATCTTCGTCGGTCAGTCTGTAAACAAATGACTCGCCGCATCGAGCGCACGTGACCCGTTGGCCGGCCGTCATGGAACCGGGCAAAGTGGTGCGCGCGTTACAGAATGGACAGGAGACAAGCGAAGACGGCATGTATTGTTCCGATAGACAGACGTTGTTAGCCTTCCGTTCGGTTCACTTCGACTTGTCGGCGGCATTCCCCGTCGGCACGATGACGCCGGGAATGTCCAGGCCCTTCGCGCTGTCGTTGAGCTTCACCAGTTCGCCGGAGACGATCGCCTTCCACTCGGCGTCCAATTCGTTCAACTCCCGGTTGAGTTCCTCATAAACCTCGCGCATACCCTGCGTCGGGGCGCCGTCGCTGTCGCGAGCCAACTCGTAGAGGAAAATCAGCTTGGAGTATAGCTTGGCGCCACCTTTCTGGGCGAGAATATCGTACACGACCTCGGCCTTGGGATTGTGCAGCTTGCCTTCCAGGGCATCGAGTTTCGTGATCAATTCACTCGACGACTTGGTCAGCGAATCCGAACGCCCATCCTCCTTGAGGATTTCATTCCGAGTCGCGAGTTGACTTCGCACCGAACGAAGTCGAATCACGATCTTGGACAGGCGGCTGACATCATCGCGAAGAGTGAGGGCGAATTTCTCCTGCAATTCCATGTCGGTGCGCGGCACGGTCACTCGCGGATCCGGGGTGACCGTAACCGGCGCGGACAGCGTTTGGCCGTCTATCGTCAGTTTGACCGTGTAGTTTCCGGGCAAGACCAGCGGCCCGATGCGAGCATCGCCCATATCCGACTTGGCCTTCGGAATCCGTACCGCGCCGTTATGGGCGAGATCCCAGGCGAAGCGGTTGACGCCGACATGTGTCGGCAGTGCGCGCTTCTTCGGATCATCCTCCCGACCGTCCGGATCGCCGGGCGGCGATTCCGGTTCCTCGGGTTTGCTGCTGACGGTCCGCACTAGTGCGCCCTTGTCGTCGAACACTTCTAGTCGGATTGGGTCTTTCGGCATGTCCTTGAGGAAGTAATGAATCAGCGCACCGGCTGGCGGGTTAACGCCCGCCTGTCGGGCCAACGGGCGATCGACAGTCGAATGATAACGCCAGCGGACCGCCGGTTGGACCGGGAACAGATGCACGGCCTTTTCGGCGATCTCTGGTTCGAACTCGCGGATCGGTGTCAGATCGTCGAGAATCCAGATTGATCGTCCATTAGTGCCGACTATAAGATCGTTATCCTTGACAACCAGATCGTGCACGGCGACCGTTGGGAGGTTCAGCTTTAGTTCCCTAAACCTGTGCCCCGAATAGCGGTCTTCCCAACAAAGGGTAACCCCGTGCTCGGTGCCGAGATATAACAGCCCTTTCCGTTTCGGGTCCGCCCGCACGACGTGTAAATAGGAGAAAGGATTAATAGGCCGATACTCAGCAGGCTTACCGCTACCAGCGAAAATGGTGTCGGGGCTGGTGGTGAGCCACGTCCAGGTTTTCCCGAAGTCACGCGTTACCCAAAGATACGGGTGGGTGTCAGCTAACCGGTGGCGGTCGATCACCACGTAAGCGGTACCGGCGTCAAAGGGCGAGGGCTCGATACAGCTGACCGTGCCCCATTCCAGCATCGGCTTGTCATCCCAAACACGCAGGTTCTCAGTTACATTCGTCCACGTCTTCCCGCCGTCTTGGCTGACGTGGACCAACCCGTCATCGCTGCCGGCCCATAGCACGCCCTTCTGTTTCGGCGACTCGGCGATGGCGAAGATCGTGCAGTAAAACTCTGCCGTAGTGTTGTCGCCCGTAATGGGGCCTCCCGACCATTGCTGTTTCGATTTGTCGTTGCGCGTTAGGTCGCCGCTGATCGGTGTCCAGCTCATGCCGCCATCGGTGGAACGGAAAAGGACATTTGCCGCGTGATAAACCACTTTGGGATCGTGCGGCGAGATCATGATCGGCGCGGTCCATTGGAATCGATACTTCAAGGCTTCTGCGCCGTGTCCGGACGGATTCGTCGGATAGATGCTGACATTGCGGGCTTGCCGGGTGCGGAAATCAAATCGCGAGATATAGCCGCCATACTCACCGGCGTACACGATGTTGGGGTCGGATGGATCGGGGATAGAGAAGCCGGTTTCGCCGCCGCCGACCGTGTACCAGTCGCCGAGCATGATACCGCTCGCGGCGAGGCTGTTGCTCGGCCCGGCCGCCGTGCCGAGGTCTTGCATGTTGCCCATGACGTGGTAGGGCACGCGATTGTCGGCCGAGACGTGGTAGAACTGGCTGATCGGCAGCGGCGGAGCGTACCACGATTCGCCGCCGTTCGTGCTGATGTCCACACCGCCGTCGTTGCTGTCGATGATGCGTTTGGGGTTTTTCGGGTCGATCCAGATATCGTGGTGGTCGCCGTGATGCGGCCCTTTGATGCGCTTGAATGTCTTGCCGCCGTCGATGCTCTTGAGGAGAGGGACTTGTGGCACCCAGACGATGTCGGCATTCGTCGGATCGATGGTGAGCGTGGAATAGTACCAGGCGCGCTGAGTCAAGTAACGGCCACCGTTGACGCGATCCCACGTTTCGCCGCCGTTGGACGAGGCGTAGAGGCCGCCTTTGTCGGCTTCGATTATTGCGTAGACGCGTCGGCCGTCCGATGGCGCGACGGCAACACCGACCTTGCCGTAGATCCCTTCCGGAAGCCCTTTCAGTTTTTCCTTGTCGATGCCGTAGCCGCCAAGTTGCTTCCACGAGTCGCCACCGTCCCGCGACACGTAGAGTCCGCTTCCCGGTCCGCCGCTGGTCATTTCCCACGGCTTTCGCCGTGCCTGCCAAAGGCCCGCGAACAGGATGCGCGGGTTTGACGGGTCGAAACAGACATCGGATGCGCCGGTGTCGGTATCCTTGAACAATACCTGCGTCCATGTCTTGCCGCCGTCGGTAGTACGGTAAACGCCACGCTCTCTTTCACTCCGACCGAGCAGGTCCTTTTGCAATTCACCCTTTGACTCTTCCAAATCCTTTGCGCGTTCTGGATTCGGCCCGAAGGCATTGCCGAGCACCGCGGCGAAAGCAATGTCGGGGTTCGTCGGATGCACGATCATCGTGCCGATCTGGCCATCGCGTTTCCACACGTGCGACCAGGTTTTGCCGGCATCGGTGGACTTGTAGATGCCGTTGCCTGCCGCGACGTTGCCGCGAATGTTCGCTTCCCCGCTACCGACGTAGATCACGTTGGGATCGGAAGGCGCCACGGCGATGGAGCCGATGGAGGATGTGGATTGATCGTCGAAGATCGGCTTCCAGTTGACGCCGCCGTCAGACGATTTCCACACGCCGCCTGATGCCGTTGCCGCGTAGTAGGTCAGTGGATCACCGGGCACGCCGCAAGCGCGCGAGACACGTCCACCCGCCGCCGGGCCGACGAGGCGATACTTCAAGTGCTTAAACTCGGGCGGGCCGCCTTTCGGCTCGGGTTCATCGTCGCCTCGTGACGGGAACGCGAAAAGCAGCGACGCGGCAATGACTAAAAACGGTGTGCGCATGATCGAAGACCTTTAGCCCACGATGAGACGGATCAAAGTATCCATATGAATCGCGTGATTTATGCAAAGAGTGGAAGGGATAGATGTAGAGGTCAAACCGCTGCGCTAGCGGTGGCCCGCGCGGAAGTGGATGTGGTTTCGCGGCGGCGCATCTTCAACCAGCGGCCCAGACGCTTGAACAAACCCGAGCAATCTTCCCGGGTCACGGCGCCCATCGTTGCGACCTGCACGAGCCGGCGCTCCAGCAAATACTGGCTGTGCCCACCGATCGCGTAGCCCCACGCCATGCACTGAGCCACCAATGACTGCGACGTCTCGCCTTCGGGTGGAGCGAAAGTGGTGATGACAGGCGACGCCCATTCATCGGCGGCAATCGGCGCCAGGCCAAGCCTGCGCAACTCGGAGCGGACGAACTTGCCGAGCGCCGCATATTGCGTGTACCGAGCAATCGCTTTTTCGGCAGAAGCATACTCCGATAGCGCCGCATCCAGCGAATGCACGGTGGACGACGGAAACGTATACCTCGGGCCGTCGCTTGCCAATGCGGCGGAAACGTCGAAATAACTGGGCACGCGGCCCATGTCGACTGCCGTGAGCGATTTGGAACTTGCAAACACGATCGCAAGGCCCGCGTAGGATCCCAACGATTTGCCGGACGCCCCGGACGCAAGGTAAATGTCTCGGAGATCGAGGGGAACGGCGCCGAGGCTGCTGACACAGTCGACGCAGACGCGTATGCCGTGAGCGCGACTGACTTGCGTGAGCGCGGGCAAATCGTTGACAACACCGGTGCTCGATTCCTGATGGACACCCCACACCCAGCTATCCGCTGGTTCCTTGGCCAATGCGCCGGCAACTTCATCGATGTCCCAAGGTCGCCCCCAAGGCCAACGAAGGATGCGCGGCTCCAATCCAAACCGCGCGGTTTGCCGAGCCAGACGCTCTCCGAATTCGCCATTGATGAGGAGCACGCCGCGCCCGGAACCGGGGCTGGCGGCGATGGTGGCGGCGATGACTTCATTCGCCAAGGTGCCGCTGCCGTTAAAGAGCGCCACTTCCTTTCCGCCCACCAGATCACCCAGCGTGCGCCGGACCCGGCGAAAGAGCGTTAGAAACTCCGGCCCACGGTGGTAAATCATCGGCTGATGAAAGGCATGTTGGACGTTGGGCCCCACCGCGACCGGACCCGGCAGCAAGCACACTTCATTCATGCAGCCATTCGTGCTGTTACTTGATTCGAGGTCCACGTGGGTTTCCCACAAGCGCTTGATGCGATTTATTTTTTCCGGCAGATTGCCAACGTTCAAAACCATTGGAACGAACGTCGCCGCGCCGCATTTTACGCCCGGACCCATCGCCTGGAACCCCAGCCGTTCGTAAAGGGGTACGCGCTCGGTGAACCCGGAGATGTATAGGTGCGTGTAGTGGTGAGTGAGGGCGTGGTCGTAGAGTACCCACAAAAGACCAAAGAAGATGGTGCTGTTCCGCTTGGCCGGCTCCACCGCCAACAATCGGACTTCGAGCGGCCGAGTCCCGGCACGACGCAGCACGGACGGATCGGGCAGCCGGTCCGCCACGGAAAAAGGCGGCTGGTCGTGGCTGCTTAGCATGGCGATGACCCGGCCTTCCTCCTTGGCCACAAAATAGATGCTCTTATCGTGGAATTTATCGACCAGTCGGTCGCAACCGGGATCGGTGTGTTGTGGGATTTCGGTGACGAACGTGCGGTAGTTGAGGCAGTGTATCTGCCCAAACTCCTCTTCGGTTTCCGCACGCTTGAAGACGTAACCGCCGACACGCATCATCCTGGGCCACCTGATTGCGAAGTTCGACCCGGCCGGCGCCGGGGTGAAATCATGCCCTCGTTTTCGGGGCCACGCTCCTCAGACGCTGAACCGGTCTAGCGCGAAAGGAGCTCGAAATTCATACCAGGGGTCAAGCAGGCGGTGTTTCACGCGCGCTCTCCCTGCGGAGAAAGGGTACAAACGTTGGGCAATTATTGCAAGGACTCTGCCCATAGAATCCATGCTGCACGCTCATACCTTGGCAAACTCGCTGGCTTTTGCCGCATGAAACAGGCACTTGTATACTGACGCAACGTTAAGCTATACCGACCATGAGGATTGGATGACCGGCTATATCGTGATCGCCACCTGGCCATTTGGACGAACCGCGGTATGCGAAGCGGTCAAACTCCTGGAAGCCCGTAGGCCCGCGCTCGACGCCGCCATCGCCGGCGCCCAAGCCGTGGAGGATGACCCGGACGTTCACTCCGTCGGTTTCGGCGGATTGCCCAATGCCGCCGGCACCGTTCAGTTGGATGCGTGCGTCATGGATGGCAAAACGTTATCCTGTGGCGGCGTCGCCGGGCTTGAAAACGTCCGCCATCCCGCCGCGCTGGCGCGTCTCGTCATGGAGAAGACGCCGCACCTCCTGCTCGTCGGAGACGGCGCGCGCTGCTTCGCCCTGCAACATGGTTTCCCGCTCGAAACGCTCACCACCGCAACAAGCGTTGCCGAATGGAACAAACGCCGGGCAAACGCCGACCGCCCGGACGATTGGGCGTCACATCCCGTCGACCCTGCCCTCGGTCTTTCGGGGCACGACACCGTGACGGTGATCACCCGCGACCAAAGCGGCTCGTTTGCCGGAGCGTGTAGCACATCGGGCTTGGCGCACAAACTGCCAGGCCGAGTCGGCGATTCACCCATCATCGGCGCCGGCCTCTACGTGGACAACACCGTCGGCGGCGCAGGCGGCACCGGCACCGGCGAAGAAATCATGCGCGTCTGCGGGAGCATGGTGATCACCGAAGCCATGCGCGCCGGCAAAAATGCACAGGAGTCCTGCGAGCTGGCCGTGCGACGAGTGAACGCCCTCGCCACACGCCGCGGTGTCCGTCCCGCCAACGTGGCTTTCTTGGCCATCGACATCCACGGTAATCACGGAGGCGCTTGCACGGCGCGGACGAACTTTCAGTACGCGGTCGGCCGACCTGGAAAGATCGAAATGATCAAGGCGCCGGAAATCGCAGGCGATAGTTGAACAGGACCCCCGCGTCTCTTAGCGACGCTGGGCGTGGAGTTGTTGAATGGCTTTAGCGGCCGCGGAGCGAATTTCGGGGTCCGAGTCTTCACATGCCTCGCTGAGCGCGGCGAGAGCGGCGTTGGCGACCCGCATTTCCATCCGGCCGAGAAGCGTCGCGGCCCAACTCCGCAAGGGTGAAGTCCGCTCCATGCGAAACCGATCAAGCGCTTCTTGAAGCGAACCTACCGCCTCGTCGTCCAACGAACCGCACACCCACAGTTTGAAGCCGGCAAGTGCAATTGCGGGACATGTCTTAAGCTGCTCTTTGACCTGCCGATCCTTCAGGTAGCCGATCAAGTACGGAATGGGCAGGCTATTGGCCGGATCGATGGCGGCGATAGCGCGCACGACTGAGAAACGTTCGTATTTGTCTTCCGCATTCAGCGCGGCCGCCAAGGCGGGAAGGGCCTTGCGCGGGTGGCCCGATCGACGCCAGTGCCGAGGCGCTTTGCTGCCTTACCCATCGATCACTATCTTGCAGCGCCGCACACAGCGCGGGAATGGCCGCCGTAGCTCGGCGCGCAACGATCTCAAACTTCGACGCCGCCGCCCGCCGCACTGCGACATCTGCCATATCTTGCAATTCCTCGACGAGTGCATTCACTGCTTCTGAGTGATCTGACTCGATCCTCAAGACCGCCGCTGCGACCTCGGATCGTGGATAGGCTCGTCCTAGCGCGCCGACGAGCGCGGGCAAGGCAGACCGTGCGTCGGCGCCCATCCCCGCGAGTAGGTATGCGGCGCCGTCGCGCACCAGACGTGATTCGTCTTCCAGCACTCCCGACAGGGCAACGACGACGCTTTCACGCTTTCCGTCAATCTGCGAAATCTTGAAAACCGCTGCATAACGCACGGAATAGTCTTCGTCCTTTAACGTCCTCAGGAGTATGGGAAGAATGATGTCAGGGTCGACGGCGTCAATGGGAATCGCCCGAATGGCCTCGATACGAACTTCGGCGTCGGGATTCTTCAACGAGCGGACAAGTTCAGCGACCGACCACGGATCTTGCGCGAAAACCCACGCCGGTATCAGGGATAGCAAAACGCAACAGGGCCAAACTGGAAGGTGTCGCATGGAAATCAAACCCGTGCCCTCACTCCAGAAGCTCGGCCAACGACGCCATCCGCCTCGCGCCATCCCTACTCCGATCAGCATAGGGGACTAACAAATGCAATCTCGCCGCCGCCGCTTCCAGTTGGCGGTGTCTTATGACGCATTCCCCGGTACATGACGGCACCTATTCTTTGGTAGCAGTCGACTTCTCCCCGAGTGGCGTACCGTCGAGAATCAGTATCGCATCTTTGTTCGGCCGAAACGCCCCGAGACGATTCCCATCCCTACTCCAGGCTAATCGTCCCGACAAGCCAATATCATGCATGGCAAACAGCTCTTCGCCCAAGGTCATTTCCCAGACTTTGGTTTCACTGCGCGCACCGAGGATTTCGTTCGGCATGAAACAGCCTGCCGCAAGACGACTGTTGTCGGGGTGAAATGCAAACTCCGTTATTGGTATCGTTGACACGAGCGTGAAGCGTTTTTCACCTGTCGAGAGAGCCCATACCGCGGCATGGACCTCGCCGTGGTCTCGCCAAGAGGCAGCAAGAAGTTCACCATCCGGACTGATGGCAACACCCTCGATATCGTCCCCAAGCGTAAGCGATAGAACGACACGGCCCGTGGTTGAGTCTGTGACGGTCATCACTGAAGGTTCGAGGTTCTTCGTCTCAGTGATCGATATGCGGAACTTGCCGTTGAGATCGTCAACCTTACCGTGAGGGTCGAGCAGAAACTCCTTGACCGTGGCCTCCCAAACTTCTGGAGTTACGCGTCGGGAGTCTGGTGCAGATTGAGTGTCCCACACCTTCACGGTCCCGTCCGTTCCTCCTGTGGCAAGGAATCGGCCGTCTGGACTTCGGGCTAAGGACATTGGCCAATGGCCACGCCATTCGCGCTGCCCTCCTTTGCCTTCCATGTTCCAGAGGAAGAGGCGGGGCCCCCGCGGGCCTCCCGCTTCCGCAGTGCTACGGGCGAGCACGGCTTTTCCTTGCCCGCCGGGGCCATACACGACCTTGCTAACCCAGCGATCCTCATTTTCTAATTGCTGACGTGTTCTGACATCCCACTCGGTCACTGTGTTGCCACCCGCAGTCAGCCGGGATCCATCCGGGCTAAAGCAAAGGCTTTCGAATGTGTCCCCCGGCGGACTGAATATTTCCTTCCCGTTCTCAACGTCCCAAACATGTACCGTGCGGTCCGCCAGTGCAATCCATCGGCTGTCTGGACTAAAGTCGGCTTCATTCCCGAAGACAGGATTCGGCTTCCGAAACGACCGTAGTTTTTGACCGGTGGACGAATCCCATAACGTGACCACGGTTTCGTTTTCCTTGACGGCGCTCGAGCCAAGGTACTTGCCGTTGGGGCTGAAAGCCACGCTTGTGACGTCACCAACTTTTGCGCATTCGAAGATTTGTCTTGCGGTGGTTGAATCCCATACCACTATGTCGGCTCTTGTGGCCCCGTCGGGACCGCGGAACTCGCCTCCGGCTGCGATACACTTTCCGTCGGGGCTGAATGCAAGGCAACGGGGCCCGCCATTCGGATCAATCGTGAGCAAAAGGGCGCCCGAGAGGGCATCCCACAACTTGATTGGGACTTCTTGATTGCGTTCGGCAAAATATGCTGATGCAATCCGGCGACCGTCGGGGCTGAACGCGACGGCCAATACTGCTTCCGGATGGGCTCGGATCGAAAGGAACTCTGAGTTACAAAGGCGTTTCAGCCGCCGCCACTCCAGTGACGGTGTTTGGGCGGACACTCGTCGAGAATGCGATTCGCACGATCGACGCGATTGGCCGCATACTCCATTTCTGCAAGTCCGACGCGCCGCACGTACAAGACGTAGTCAACTGCATCAGGGGCTTTTTCGACTTGTCGTTTTTGTTCCAGTTCGCCTTCACGTGCCTTGGCCTCGGCGCCGAGGGAAGTTTGCAATTGCGAATTAAGCCCCTCGAGCTTCGAGTTGTACACGATGCCCACGATGACACCGGCGAGCGAAAGAACCGCGACGCCGCTGACCAAGAGCAGCGCGGCCGTAGCCGGCCGGCGCCGCGCCCAGCGCCACGCGCGTTCCACGCGACCGACTGGCCTCGCCGAAATGGGCTCTCGATTTAGATATCGCCGCAAGTCATCGGCCATTTCGTCGGGATTCGGATATCTCCGTACAGGCTCCTTGGCGATGCACTTAAGTACTACGGTCTCCAGATCGAGTTCGATGCTCGGATTGATTTCTGTGGGATGTGGCGGCTCACTTTCTTGTACCTGACGCAGTACGTCTAATTGATTCGCGCCTTGAAACGGCGCCCGGCCCGTCAGCAGTTCGTACAGGATCGCCCCAAGGCTGTAAACGTCGGTGGCCACGGTGATGGCATCACGCCGGCCGGCCGCCTGTTCCGGCGACATGTAGCTCGGCGTCCCAATTACCGCGCCTGTGGCCGTGAGAGGTTGATCGGCGGTTGCGTCGGGTTCGGTGATGAGTCGTTTGGCCAGGCCGAAGTCCGTCACCATCGGCAGCGCCTCGTTTAGCTGCTTGCCGACGACGAGCGCGGAGGGCGACGGTTCCGCGCCGTTCTGCGAACGACGGCTAAACGACAGGAGAATGTTCGCGGGTTTCAGGTCGCGGTGCAGAATGCCGCGCTGATGGGCGTAATGCACCGCCCGTGCCACTTGTTCAACCAACCTCGCCGCCGTCCGCTGGCCTTCCACACTCGTCCCTAGTCCCTCGCCTCTCGCCCCTCGCTGTGCAAGGCTGCCGCCGTCTACGTACTTCATGGTGAAGTAGTGCTGTCCTTCGTGCTCGCCGACTTCGTAAATCGGCACGATGTTGGGATGATCCAAATTCGCGGCCGCTTCCGCTTCGGTGCGGAAGCGTTGCACGTCGGCTGGGGATGCCAGTTGCCCGGCGAGGATCATCTTCAAGGCGACGATGCGGTTAAGACTTACCTGCCGTGCTTTGAAGACCACCCCCATGCCCCCGCGAGCGATTTCTTCCAGGAGTTCGTAGTCGCCGAAGTAACGGATGTGGGCGCCGACCGCCGGCCTTTGTCGACGTGGGTTTCCTTCGTCGACGGTTGGTGTCACGTCGGCAGCTTGTGCCGCTTCTCGCAAAGGCGCCGCCAGTTGCTCCATTTGCTTTTGATTGGCGAGGAACATCTCGAGGTCCGCTTTCAAATCGGGATACTTCGACAACCAGGCTTCCAATTGGACCGGCGTCCCGGCGTCGGCGGCTTCCAGGTACTCGGCCAATGCCGCATTCAGGCGGCTATCGCGGTCGTTGCCGTTCGGCGTCATGGCGAAGTCTCCGGATTTCGATGGTCGTCGCTATTAGAGTAGGCGGAAAATGAGCCGGGAGAGAGCGCTGAAATCCGCGCGCTCTTCGATCGACAGAATCGCACAGTAACGCAATCCCTGCTGCAGCCGGTCGGCCGGCCCAGATCATGTTAGCCCGTCGCTATCTCAACAACGCCTTGAATCCGGCTTGTTCGAAGTGATGATCGGTGGTGAGGGCCTGGGTGATGCGATGTTGCTTCATAACGATGAAGGAGATGCAATCGACGAGCGACCACGTTTTGTCGGGGCGTCGCGCATACAGATCAAGTCCAAGCTGGAAGAGGCGCTGGGCGGCCGGAACGTAAAGGGTTTCCGGTAGTGCAAGCGTGTGTGCGATGTACGGTGGCACCAGCCGCCGTTCCGTGACAGGGCATTGCCCAGATCGATGAAGACGTACTCCGTTACAACGGTGCGTCCGAGCCAGTTCTCACTCCAGCGCAGGGCCGTTTCATGTTTTTGATCGGCTTCGCTCAGAATTGCGATGAAGTACGAAGTGTCGGCGAAGAGGGGTTGCATTCTCGTTTGGGATGCCCGTAAAGATAGTGGTCCAAATTGACGGACATGTCCGGCGGTAAGTCCTTCACAATTCCGATAAACGGGGCCATTCGCTCAGCCAATGTACGTGGCCGCGATTTTTTCTTTCGAGCGGACTTGGCCGGCTTCTTGGCGTTTGATTTGGTTCTCTTCGGTTTTTTTACCGGCCGGACCTCGACATCGGTACCATCGGGGATGGCGTTTGGATCGGCCAACACCACTTTGCCACGTTTCACTTTGCCGCGCACTACCATGGCTCGCTCCTTCAATAGCGGAAGAACACGCGGATGAATTCTACAAGTCCTCGGCGTCTACCGGAATCTCAAACGAACACCGCTGCATTCAGGTAGTCTGTGCGGCCAGACAGAAAAGTCTGGCCCCCGCTACTTCTGGCTTGCCTCGATCTCTTGCCAGACGAACTGGCCAAAACGCGCCAGTGCCAGCGCGACAGACACCAAGAGCACTATCACGGCAATGACTCGAACTATCGGCCGACGGTATTGCAACTCGCTCCACCAGTTCGGAGCCTGGCTTGGCGCCTCCGGATGGAGTTTTGGGACGCAGTCCATCATCGGGACGTTGAGAAACTCGGCCAGTTGATTGCCCACCTGCCAGGGCCATTCCCAATGATCGTGTACCAGCAGGTTCTCGCGCCGAGGAGTGGGCGAGTCTAACACGAGGTTCAATTGATAATGGAAGCTCAACCGGCGGCGAAAGCCAATATGCCAATCGCCCTCGACGAGTTGGAAGGCCAGCACGTCGGCGAGTGGAAACCGTTCCTTGAACCACAGCCGCCGCCGCGTGACGACGCCGGCGCCTTTGTCGAACTCTGTTCTCATCGAACACAGCCCGATTGCGACTCCGATCAGTGTAACCACCACGCCCACACCGAGAAAGTTCCATAAATGAAGCGACAACCCGACAGCGATCTGGCACAACCCCAAAAGCACAAGCACCGATGTCATGGTCCAGAAAACACGCGACGGACATAATACCCACCGAGACTCTGATACTCGCCGCAGTCGCTTGATGCGAAGGCCATGAAGCCACAAACGCACCGGGAGCGGGAAAGTCTCCACGGCCACTTCACGAGCGCCAACGCTTAGCTTGACTTCGTCCATCGGAAAACGAAACCCCGCGCGTTACTCCATAAGTTCAACCAACGATGCAATCCGCTTCGCATCCTCACTACTTCGATCAACGGGATCGAGCAGTAACGCATGCAATCCTGCCGTGGTCGCTCCAATATAGTCATTCGCTCGATCATTGCCGACATATAGGACTTCTGCCGGCGATAGACCTAAACGCTTGCAAACGGCGACAAAGAACTCCTTTGCCGGTTTGCGCCAGCCTAGTTCCGAACTGGTCATTATTTGCGAGACACTCGCAAGTTCCGGCCGGCCGACGACTACTTGGCGGAGTCGGCCGTCGTAATTGGAGGCCAGCGCTAGGAACAATCCATCGCCGGCCAGATGCCCAAGCACGGCGGCCGCGTCTGGGTCGCACCGCCATGCCGTTGGCCGACCAAAGTGGGCGAACAACTCCTGAAAACACACGTCCCCTTCCTTCACATCATCCAGCACGTCGCCGACGATTGCGCGCCATCTATCGTATTCACGTACCTCGGACGTACGCCAGCCGGCTTTCTCATCGAGCTCTTCTTGCCGCCTGAACGCCGCGTCGAATCGCGCCGCGATCTCCTCCCTCCGGTGTTGGCTGCCCCATCGGCGGCCGACTTCTGCGTAGACGACGGGCGCCGGTGGATCGGGATGGATCAATGTGCCGACGGCATCAAACACCACGGCACGAACTTCACGCGGGATCATTTCGCTCGAATCGCTCGTTTGGCAACGAGAAAACGATGACCTACGTTTGCAAAAGGTAGACTCGACCCGGCCGGGTTTCGCACCGGCCCACATCCATTCAATCGGGAGAATCCTTCATGTCAAACTCTTGGAAGCCGGCGCGAGCGTCTGCGATCGCCGGCGTGTCGCTCTGTGTGGTGATCGCCGGAGGATGCGGGGATCAGGCGGCCAAAGTCGTCAAGGCCGAGAAACCGGCGACCAATAACGCCTCCGTTTCCAGCAATACGGTGGTGGCATCGACGCCTGAACCGAGCCCGGCCCCCCGATTCACCAAGGCCCAAGTGGATCAGGTCAAGCTCGGCATGACGCCCGACCAGGTCAAGAACGTCCTCGGCTCCGTGACATTTGAGACCAGCTCCGGAAAGCGCACCACCATGCAGTGGGTCGTGCCCGAAGGCCAAAGTATTCATATCGAGTTCGACGGTGGCAAAGTGGTGCAAAAGACCGCGGCGGGGCTGGGACCGAATCAAGAGAAGCTGACACAGGCGAACCTCGATAAGATTTCGACCGGCATGACCGAAGCCCAGGTGTTCGAGATTCTCGGTCCGGGAAGCAGCGAGTCGGAACTGAGTAACGGCAAATCGATCGTCTGGGACGGCAACGGCAAGAACGTCCTGGTGCAAATCGAAAAGGGCAAAGTCGTCAACAAGATGGTGTTCAAAAAGGATTAGCGTGTGGGTTTTGCTGCGGTTCGCAGAACCACCTGGCTCTGCGAGCCGCGGCTTAACCATGCAGTTAATGCGCACCGGAACATCACGGTTAGTCTTCCGGGAGGACGGTGGAGTAACCGAGTGATGTCCAATGAAAATCGTGTTGGCCGGGGGATCGGGACAAGTTGGGACCATCCTGTCTCGCGCATTCAAAGCGGACGGACATGATGTCGTAATTCTGACGCGAAAACCGACTCCCGGCGCGGGATCTTTCGTGGTGTGGGATGGAGAAACCATCGGACTTTGGGCGAAAGAAGTCGACGGCGCCGACGTCGTCATCAACCTGGCCGGGCGCAGCGTCAACTGTCGATACACAGCCGAGAATCGCCGACAAATCACGCAATCGCGTATCCTTTCCACCCAGGCCATCGCCGAAGCTATTCGTCGGAGTAGCCGTCCGCCGCGTGCTTGGCTTCAGGCAAGCACCGCCACCATCTACGCCCATCGCTTCGACGCGCCGAATGACGAATGCGCAGGATTAATCGGCGGTTCGGAACCAAACGCTCCGGACACCTGGCGATTCAGCATCGACGTAGCAAAGGCGTGGGAGCACGCCGCGGTTGAGGCAGTGGTGCCTGATACCCGCAAGGTGCTTCTCCGCTCGGCCATGGTGATGAGCGCCGATCGTGGCGGCGTCTTCGATGTGTTGTTGCGCCTGGTTCGGCGCGGCCTCGGCGGCCGTCATGGAGACGGAAAGCAGTACGTCTCGTGGATCCACAGCAGCGATTTCGTTCGGGCGCTCTATTGGCTAATCGAAAACGACCTCGAAGGATCCGTGAACGTCGCTTCGCCCAACCCGCTTCCGAATTCCGACTTCATGCGCATGCTTCGCAAGGCGTGGGGAACTAAGTTTGGCCTGCCGGCTTCGCGGTGGATGCTCGAGGTCGGTGCTTTCTTCCTGCGGACCGAAACGGAACTGATCCTCAAGAGCCGTCGCGTGGTACCCGGCCGCCTTCTGGCTTCGGGCTTCACTTTTCAGTTTCCAACGTGGTCCGAAGCGGCGGCCGATCTTTGTCGAGTGCGGCGATTTACTAGAACATCGTCATGAACATCCGCAAAGCCGTCATTACCGCGGCGGGACCCGATCAGCGTGCGTTGCCCTTGCAGACTCTGGTCGACCGGGACGGCGTCGAGAAATCCGCCCTTCAGATCGTTCTCGAAGAAGTCATTGCGGCCGGCGTCGACGAGGTTTGTCTCGTCATCGTTCCCGGCGATGAGTCGGCTTATCGGGGGGCAGCGAGATCGCTTGCGAACCGATTGCACTTCGTCACGCAAGCCGAGCCACGCGGCTACGGCCACGCGCTGAGCCTCGCCCGAGACTTCACGGGCCGTGAGCCTTTCTTGCATCTGGTCAGCGATCATCTTTACATCAGCACGGTCGAGCGGCGTTGCGCGGAACAGGTGGTTGACGCCGCGCGCACGCATCGTTGTGCGGTGTCGGCCGTGCAGTCGACACGCGAACACATGCTTCCTTATTACGGTACCGTCGGCGGGAGACGGCTCGCCCGAGAAGCGGGACTTTACGAAATCGAAAGCGTTATCGAAAAACCCACCCCCAGCGAGGCCGAGCAGAAGCTCCACGTTTCCGGCCTGCGCGCCGGCCACTACTTGTGCTTGTTCGGAATCCACGTCCTGACACCCGCGGTAATGGACCTGGCGAGCGCCGCTCGGAGCGATGGTCCGATGTCGCTGTCGCCGGCACTGGCGGAACTCGTCCGGCACGAGCGCTATCTGGCACTCGAAGTTGAGGGGCGACGCTACAACATCGGCGTGAAATACGGCATTTGGATGGCCCAACTAGCGCTCGGGCTTGACGGCGCCGACCGCGACATGGTCCTCACTCATTTGGTCGACTTGCTTGCGCTTCAGGGCAGTCATAGGCCCGGGAGCTCCGCATGACCGGCAGGCTCCGCACGGTTATCACTTCGGCCGACCCAACGATCCGGAATCAGTCGCTGGATACCTTTGCCGAGCGAGCGTCATTGTCGGAACTCCTTAGTGAGTGCCACGACCTCGAACAGTTTCGCGCGCGAACGACAATCTCTACGAACGCGTGCGCGCTCTCTTCTTCCTCTACGCCATTCATCGGTTTCATATTCCCAACAAACCCGACTTGCAGCGCGTCGGATCCGTGCCGTTTGTCGGCTACCAACGCCTGCTATCGCGACGATTCGACGAGGCCATCAACGCTTTCTTGGCCGCGCAGAAGGAACACGGACCGAGTGATGCATTGTCCAGCGCCCTGTCGACTGGATACCACCAGTTGGGATTCCAAACGTTGGCCAACCAGGTCCGCCGCAGTGTTCGCAGCGTTCGCGGCAACCAATGGATGTTCCGCGTAGGCCATCCGATGGACCATCCACTCCGCATCCGACCAGCGCTCCTTCGACGCCGCAGGCCGCACGCTCCATTTCCGATACTTCGTGAGCGAACTCCGGTGCGGATGGACCTGTCGCACAGTGGCTGGAGCGACATCTTTTTCCTGGGAATGGACTATCCCGAAGGGGCGCGCGTCCTGAACATTTCGATCGACCTCGGTGTGCGCGGCCGAGACGCCGGTCCTCGGCCGCCCGTGGAAGTCTGGCTTCGTGTCATCGACGAACCGGTGCTGCGCTTGGTAAGCGTTGATCTGGGAGCGTCGGCAGACATTGACAGTCTGGCGGAGGTTTTTGATTTCGCCCGTGATTACCTTGGCTTGTTGAAGGCCGCGGTGATTGCCGCCGGCATCGTTCCACCTGGGTTAGAGGGTTCCGAACAACGACTCACGGATCTACTGACCCGTGTCGTTGGGCCCGGACTCGGTTTGGAAGTGGCTAGCTGCGTAAATGGTATTCCGAAAGGTTCGCGTCTCGCCGTTTCGACGAAGCTGCTGGCCTCGCTCATCTCGGCATGCATGCGCGCCACGGGGCAAGCACATTCGCTCACCGGCCCGCTCGCCGAGGACGATCGCCGGCTCGTGGCGGCCCGGGCCATCCTCGGTGAATGGCTAGGCGGCTCCGGCGGGGGCTGGCAGGATTCGGGCGGCGCCTGGCCCGGGATGAAACTGATCGAAGGAGCGCTCGCACAGGAAGGCGATCCGGAATTCGGCGTGAGTCGGGGCCGACTACTTCCTAATCACCACACCCTCGACCATGACGAAGCACCGGAGTCCGTTCGACAGCATCTGCATGAGAGTCTCGTGCTCGTTCACGGCGGCATGGCTCAAAACGTCGGCCCCATTCTGGAAATGGTGACCGAGAAGTATCTTCTCCGCTCCGACGCCGAATGGAAGGCGCGTCAAAATGCACTGGGAATCATGGATCGAATCCTGGCTGCGATCCGCGCCGACGATGTGCGTGCCATCGGCGCCGCAACGACCGATAACTTCAGCGGACCCATTCAAACCATCATTCCATGGGCAGGCAACCTCTATACCGAAACGCTCATCGAGCGCATGCGCAAAGCGTACGGCGCAGACTTTTGGGGCTTTTGGATGCTGGGCGGCATGTCGGGCGGCGGCATGGGATTCATGGTCGCGCCACGGCGGAAGGCTGAGGCCCAAGAGTTCTTGCAGAAGACCATGTCAGGCGCCAAAGCGGAACTCGAGCATTCGTTGCCGTTCGCCATGGATCCCGTCGTTTACGACTTCGCGATCAATTCGAAGGGGACGTTTTCCGACTTGCTCGAAGACGAAGAAGCCTTGTTGTCACCGGGATACTATGCTTTGCGCACGCCACAGTACCTGCGGCAAGAACCACGGCATTTGACGCCATCGCGGCGCGATGAGCTCGCTCACTTCGCCGTCGCCAGCCGAACCCGGCCGGAGATGGCGGGAATCGTCGAAACCATGTTCGACCGCCTCTTTCCCACGGACCGCGAACACGACGCCTCCAGCGACAACCTCGCCCAACTTCTGGCTGCCCACGGCTTCGATTCGGAACAGCACGAACAGATTCGCAGCCAGCTCCAGCGCGGCCTCATCGGTGTTGCGCAGAATCGGCTTTCATCGAATACCACGATCGAAGATGTTCGACCCGGCGATGTCGTTAATGCAATCGATGGCTTGGACGCCCGCTATGCAACCATTGGCCGAAAGGCGCTCCAGTCCGGCGAAGCGGCGGTGATGACGCTCGCGGCCGGCGCGGGCAGTCGTTGGAGTCAAGGCGCGGGAGTCGTCAAATCGTTGCATCCCTTTTGCAAACTCTCCGGCCGTCATCGAACATTCCTGGAAGTGCATCTCGCCAAGAGCCGGCGCACGAGCCGTGAGCTTCCGCATGTGATCACAACAGGCTACTTGACTCATGAACCCATTGCACGACACCTGCGAGCGCGTGAATCCTATGGTTACCCCGGCCCCGTGTTGCTTTCACCCGGCCGGGCCGTAGGCTGGCGACTCATCCCCATGTTGCGCGACTTGCGCTTCGTATGGGAAGAGATGCCGCAACAACTCTTGGATGAACAGGCGCAAAAGGTACGCAATAGTTTGCGGAACGCCTTGACCGAGTGGGCGCGGCAAGCGGGCGAAGGCAGTAATTACACCGATAACGTCCCACTTCAGTGCCTGCACCCTGTCGGACATTGGTATGAGGTGCCCAACCTACTTCTCAATGGCGTCCTCCGCGACCTGCTGGTTGATCGGCCGAATCTTCGCTACGTCATGCTGCACAATATCGACACCCTGGTGCTGACCTCGACCCGGCACTACTGGGCCTACACATCGACACCGGGCGATGTCTCACTTTCGAGGTGATTCCGCGCCGAATCGAGGACCGCGGCGGCGGGCTGGCGCGAGTTGACGGCAAAGTGAGACTGGTCGAAGGCCTGGCCATGCCGCGCGAAGAGGACGAGTTCATCTTGTCCTACTACAACTCGCTCACCACCTGGATCGATGTGGATCAGTTGCTCCATGTCTTCGGATTGGCTCCAGGGGACTTGACCAACCCCGAGCGTGTACGGGCCGGCATTCGCAAGGTAGCAGCCCGGATTCCAACCTATATCACGCTCAAAGACGTGAAGAAACGCTGGGGTCATGGGCAGGAAGACATTTACCCGGTGTGCCAGTTCGAGAAACTCTGGGGCGACATGACGGCACTGCCCGAGGTGAACTGCGGATTCGTCGTCGTGCCCCGGATGCGCGGTCAACAACTAAAAGACCAGGCACAACTTGACGGCTGGTTCCGCGACGGCTCCGCCGCGTATGTCGAGGGGTTGTGTCAGTGGGAGTGATTCGAATGCGGGTATTGATCCTAGTTGCGCCGTTATGCTACGATGCGCACATGATACGCAGCCGAGCATAGGAAAACATGAAACAGGGAACATTCACCATCGAGGAGATCAACGATCCTGCGGAAGCCGTGCGCGCAGGTGCGCGCGATCAACGAATGAAGCGCAATGGTGACTGGCTACAGGCGCACTGGACTGATTTGTTACCTGGAGCACGCGGCAAGTTTCTGGTAATTGCGAACCAAGAAGCGTTTATCGCCGACACTCCTGAGGAAGCTTGGGCCCTCGCTCACGCCGCCCACCCTGAGGACGATGGCGCGTTCGGGCGGTATGTATTTCCGGAAGGGGCGCGGCGGATCTATGATAATCACCGGTGAGTGGCACGTCGGCGACGACGGAATCCCTCGGCCGGTGGTGCGTGGTTCCGTGATCACCCCGACTGGACAATCGGTTCCAGAGTATTTTCTAGTGGACACGGGCGCGGATCAGTCGGTGATTTCCGCGAGTGTTCTGTCCGAACTTCACTTCATCGCCCAGCCGTCTCCCACAGGGTTCGCGCTCAAAGGCATTGGCGGTAACGAGGCCTTTGTCGTGATCCACACTACGATCGAATTCACAATCGGCGAAGGCGGTCCCGCCCGAGTCCAGGGTGATTTCCCTGCGTTTACGGACCCGACCGCAACCGATGTAAGTATTTTGGGTAACGATGTCCTACGCAACTTCGACGTCATCGCAAGCCAGAGGCGAAACGAGGTTCTTTTAATTTCGGGACACCATCGCTATCAAGTCGCGCTCGATTGATACTCCAGCCGGGGCCCGCCCCCCTGCGCAAATCCACACCGCCTCGATAATTGCCTTTGCATCACGGCCTCCGTCTGATTAAACTCGTTCATACGCTTTTTACCGGTGCGCGGCTCGCACAAGCGATGCGGTCCGTCGTCTTGGCAAGGAGAGTTTGTCTGATGCTGCCTTCACGCCCGCCCTCCGCCGGGTGGACCCGCCGGGCGTTCACGCTCATTGAGCTTTTGGTTGTCATTGCCATCATCGGCGTGCTGATTGCGCTGCTGCTTCCGGCGGTGCAAAAGGTGCGCGAAGCCGCTAACCAGACGCAGTGCCGCAATAACCTCAAACAAATCGGCCTGGTGCTGCAAAACTACCACAACACGCATCAGTCGTTTCCGCCGGCGTTCGTCTACGTCCCGTCCGACCCGGCCAAGGCCGGACCGTTTGCCATGGATACGAACCCTGGCTGGGGTTGGGGATCGTTGTTACTCGCCTATTTGGAACAGGAGCCTCTGGGGAGAACTATCGATCTCAACGTGGGCCTTCACGATCCCCGCTACCACGGCCTCCGCGAAACGTCGCTCTCCGTTTTCGCTTGTCCGTCGGACCGTGAGCGCGGCGTGTTCAGTGTCAGCGATATCTGGGGCGGAGAAATGTGCAAGGCATACACGAACAGCTATGCGGCGTGTTACGGCCGATGGGCGCCGATCGGCGAGTTAGCGGATTCCGGTACCGGAGTGTTCTTTCGCAACAGCAAGGTCCGGATCGCGGAGATCACAGACGGCACGAGCCAGACGGTTGCGGCCGGCGAACGTGCCGCCATTTTTGCGAAAACGCCGTGGGCCGGCGCCGTGACCCTGGCAGTCGTCAAGGTAACCGACGGTGCGCCCGTGTATTCCTCGATTCAGGAAGAGTCCCCGGTACAGACGATGGCGACCTTCTGTGGAAACCTGAATAGTCCGTTTACCACGCCCTACTGTTACTTCTCGCCCCACCCGGCCGCCGGCAATTTCGTGTTCGCGGACGGCTCGGTTCGCCCCATCCATTTTCAAGTTTCCTTCGACACGGTGTCTGCACTGGCAACCCGTGCCTTAGGTGATACCGCCCAGTTGGATTGAGAAATTGAAGATCGAATCGACAATCGGCAATATTCGATGGGCAGCCCTGGCATTCATGCTTGTCGGCTGCAACGACCAACCCCAGGCGCCCGCGTTGGTTCAGGGATTGGCCGAGTATCACGACGAACAGCACGGATTCCGCTTCGCCCCGCCCGCCAAGTGGTTTCAACAGAAAAGGTCGGACTACCCGAGCGGGCATTACGAAAAGGAGATGGTGCTGATTCAGTACCGATCGATCGACGAAGGCAACGCCGGAGTATTCCGCGTATCAATGGTCGACTTGACCGCGAATCAGTCCGTGGCGGAATACCTCTCCAGCAGGCCAGCGGGAGTGGAAGGTTGGTCGATGGTGTCGGCGGTGGAGCCGACGCAGGCCGCGGGACAGCGGGCGGAGCGGGCGACCTATAACGGTGTTTGGGCCGGCCGGGCGGTCCCGCAATCGGTGACAAAGGAAGTCGTCGCCGTCCGTCGCGGAGAACGCGTGTACTTCATAACCGGGATTTTCGCCGCAGGAGACACCAACACGAAGACCGTGCTTCGGAAAGCGCTCGCCAGTGTGACATGGGACGAGACCGTTAGTTGACCATCAGCAAACGAAAGCGCCAGAGGGGTGGCCGGGGCTGAGTGTTCGAAGCCCCGGTGGTGCATACCGGGGCTTCGAAGACTCCGCCCCGGTCACACAGAACGTGCACTCGATCCCTGAGGGTCGACAAACGTAATTCGAAATCTGAACCGGGAATGGGCAGGTGGCGGTAAACTGTTTCTCAAGGGTTAGCAAGAGGGGTCCAAATGTACTTCCGTTCTACGACTCGTTTCTCGCATCGGAACTTCGTTTCCCGGTTGGCTAGTTTGCGGCCGGAACTGATGGTCCTGGAAGACCGGCGCGCGCCAGGCCAAACCGGTCTCGTCGACGCCGTCAGCCTGTCCTTATTCGGTCCGGCTCTTACAGCATGGCAAATGAACGACGTGGCCGCCAACACGGCGGTCGTGCGACCACGGCCAGCGACGACGCAAAGCAATGCGATGGCCGTACTGCCGGAAACCGCTCAACTGGAAGATGTATTCGTGACGCCGTCGAAAGTGAAACAGCCCGTCCAATCGACGACGGCCGTGACCACCCAGTCCGGGTCGACACTGTCCGTCGCCACCGATCTCGGCGCCCAAGCAGCACAAGACGCCGGCCAAGACGTGACGATCTTTGATCCGCGCGTAACGGCTTTTGCTCCGCGGAAGGGTCAAGTGCATGGCGATGCCGCCGGCGATCTCGTCCGGCCGCCGCAGGACGGCTCGGGATCACGGAACACGATCGTCGGCCCCCAAGTTCTCGGCAATACCCTGGCCATTTGCCCGTCGGGCATCGGCAAGATGCAGAGCGAGACTGCCATCGCCCATTCCGAGAACACCGTCGTGATGGCCTGGAACGATTCTCGGGGCTTCCCAGCAGGGTTCGGTGGCTGTGCGCCGACTTACAAATTGACCGGTTGGGCTTACTCCACAGATCGCGGCCGTACGTTCACCGAAGGCACCCCGCTTCCCGGCAACGACCGCTGGGGCGATCCGTGGTTGAACACCGCGCCGGATGGCACCTTCATCTTGACCGACCTTCGCGTCACCGGCGGCGGCAGCCTGGCCGGACTCTATGTCACCAAAGGCACGCCAACGGGCACCGGCGTTAATTGGGGTTCTCCGGTCTTGGTAGGCGCCAGCGACGGTCCCGACCGCGAGTCGATGGCCATCGATCCGAATAATGGCAACATCTACGTCTCGTTCACGCGCTTCAGCGGCGGCAGCGGCATTTGGCTGTATCGCTCCACCGACGGCGGCAGCACCTTCCAGGGGCCGGTTGTCGTAACCTCGTCCTCAACGACCCAAGGTTCCGCAGTGGCCGTGGGACCGAGCGGCGAAGTTTATGTTTCATGGGCCAATAATTCGGGTACGTTCCATAGCCCAACGGGCATCGGCTTTGCCCGATCGCTTGACGGCGGACAAAGCTTCACGGTAGTTGGGAACATCGCCACCAACACGGGGACATTCGTTAACAGTACTGACCGGACGCCGCAGTTTCCTCAAATCGCCGTTGACACATCTGGTGGCGCAAATGACGGGGACATTTACATTACCTACCACTCGAGCCATTTGGGCGGCGGCGGCAACCTGCACGATTCCCTGTTGCTCAGGTCGACCAACGGCGGATTGAATTGGACCGGCCCAACCAAGATCAACGATGACGTCGGCACGGCGCCGCAGTGGTTCCCGACGATCGACGTGGATTCCTTTGGGTACCTGCACTCGTTCTTCTATGACCGTCGTGGACTTAGTGGCACGAACACCAACCTGTACTATGCACGGTCCACGAATGGCGGAACGAGCTGGGAATCAAACGTGCAGGCGACCAGCACGCCGTTTTCCATGACCTACAGCGGCGCGGATGCGCAGCCGTACTATGGCGATTACATCAACGCCGATGTGCAAGGCAAGAGCGCCATGGTGTCGTACGCCGATGGCCGTCTCGGCACTTCGGACACGTACTTCACGCGCGTAGGCAACCGGGATTGATCTCGTCTGCGAGGCTTTGCTGTAACCAACACGGGGCGCCGCATTCCACTGCGTGGGGTCGGCGCCCCGCGGTTTTTGTCGGGATAGAACCCGCCGTCAACGGCGGGCCTACACCGCTACGCGGAAAGCCCCGTGAACGGGGCTGAGTTCGGTGTTGCCCGCGAAAAAACGGGGCGATGGCCCGAAACCCGCCGTCAATGGCGGGCCTACACCGCTACGCGGAAAGCCCCGTGAACGGGGCTCCTTGCACCGGGTTTTCTCACTGCAAACCATCTGTGAAGTCGGTTGGCGGCGGAACCACCCCATATCCGTCCGCGAAAGGGATCCACATCATTCGAGGTAGGGAGCCGTCCCAGCCCCGTTCACGGGGCTTCCCGCGTCAGCGGTGTAGGCCCGCCCGTTGACGGCGGGTGACACGGATGCCGGCTCACCCTGCCATGAGCCCCGTTCACGGGGCTTCTCGCGGTTCGGCTTTAGCCGTGGCGAACGGACTCTCGACCTCCGTCATGCGCTCCAACCGATCCACCACCTGATTGCGCCAGTGGCGATCGCGTTGTTCGCCGACGTAGCTTTTTACCCACTCCACGTCCCCGGCCCCCAAACTCACAACACCGTATCCCGTCTGCCACTCCAGCGCTTTGTAACTGAGCTTCTGATTGACTTCGTGCGCAGACGCACCTTTGAGCTGCCCGACAAACTCGCTGATCAATACCGTCGGCGCGATACTAACGCATAGGTGCACGTGATTCTCGATGCCGCCAACTTCGTGGACGTAAACGCCTGACGTGTTGATACACCGTCCGCGCAGGTAATGATGAGCGATAGCCTCGACTTTCGGTTCGAGCAACGGCAAGCTGTTCTTGGTGTGCCACACGATGTGCAGGTTGATCTCGGCGTAGTAGTTGCGTGCCATTTTGCGATCCACGCGCTGTTAACGGTCGTCAAACAAGGCCGTGATCAGAATGGAATGCAACCACGATGGTGGAAGCGGCGCGGGACTACCCTGCACCTCGAACGCCCCGATGTCGATGGTACCATTCACGATTCGCGGGAAGCCGGTGCCGCGTTGGTCCCATTCGGGAGCATCGGTATTGTCGCCGACATTGATGGCGGGGCTGCCTGGTAAGAGAGCGTGGGTCATGGTTGGTCCGCCGTTATTGGCGAGCGGGCCGAGCAGAGGATCGGTGTCGAGAATGTCGGTTGGTTGGTAGCCGGTGCCGCCGACCGAGTTGCCGATCAAATTGTATCCGGACGAATCGATGCCTCCGCTGAGGCCCCGGGAGGCGAGGGCAGAATTTCCAGAGAGAATCGTGTTGTGCATCTCGAAAACACCATCCCACATGCGGATACCACCGCCGAATCCCTCGAGTTGGCCGTGTGCGTCGATGACCCGGTTGCCGGCAATCGTGCTGTTTCGAATGACCAGATCTCCGTCACTGGAGATGCCGCCGCCCGTTTTGTAATCACTGGCGTCCTGAGTTTCTTGAACGGTGTTGCCGGAAATCGTGCTGTTGATGACGGTAACGGCGCCGGCGTCGAAGTTGTCGATGCCGCCCCCAAAGGCGCCGATACCCCGAGACGTGATTGTTGGCGGAGTACGCCGTCGTTGAAGATGCCGCCGCCATGCCCGGCGAGACCTCCCGGAGACGGCGCGATGTTCCCCACTACGGCGACGTTGCCCAGAGTCAAAGTTCCAGAGTTGTAGATGCCGCCGCCCCAACGGTCTTTCGGTTTCGTGATAAAGCCCGGGCTGCCGTTGGTCATGGTGACGCTATAGATTTGCACGTTCACGCCTTCGGGAATGGTGAAGATGCGGTACTCACCGCCCGTGTCACGGCGGAGAGTGAGCTGGTCCGCTCCGGGGCCGGCAATGATCAGGTCATCGCTGATGGCCGGGAGCGCACCATTGAGGTTGATCGTGCCCTGCACGCCGAAAATGATCAGGTCTTCTCCAGGGTCGGCGTTCGCCTTGGTCAGGCAGTAGCGGAAGTCGCCACGGAAACCCTTACCGACACCCATGTCAACCAGCCGATTGACATGACACGTTGATAAGAGCGTTCGATCCTCCAGCTGCTCCAGCGCCGGCCGCCGGCCGAGATGACGTGTCCGGTTGCAAGTGCGTACAGGCATTGGTTTTAACCAAGTCATCGCCAATCCTCCTGTGGCAGTGAATCGCGTACCAGCAACGGTCCCTATTGTTATAACGTGATTTGGAGGCAAAACCGGACGGATGTGCCAGGAGATTTACAACTTTTTTGCGTCCATGTAAGTATCTACGATGTGCCCGCGGTCATTTGATGGAGCGAAGTAAATGTCTTCGTGAGATCGTTCCTGGAAAAGTCCCAATCGGCGCGTCAAGATTGATGAGAATGCACTCGCTTGGGCTTAGTTTTGTTTTTCCGACTGGTCCTTGGCACAGACGCGGTTGAGCGGGCGCTCGTGCGCGGAGTGGTGGCGCTCACCGGATAGAACTCGACACGAAGTCGCTGGCCTAAGGCGCCTGCAATTCTCTTGAGGAGGGTAAGCGAGTGTCCATCGTAATCCGCATCCTCGATCCGAGAAATGACAGATTGCGACGTGCGGAGCCGCTTCGCAAGCTGCTCTTGCGTCAACCCAGCGGCGGTTCTCGCATCGTACACCTTGATCGCCGTGTCGGTCTTGAATGATTCTTGTTCGATTGCTTCCGCGAGTTCACGGTTGGCTGCGAGCTTGGACCGAATCACCGAAGCAAAGTTCTTCGTCCGACCCATGAATTCACTCCTCCCATTCGGCCGTGTACTTATTCAGGTCGCCTTCGACGAGGCGCTTTCGCTTTAATGCGATCTCGATTTCGCTGTTGGGGACTCTATCTTTCTTTGTGATTCCATGAGATAGGCAGACGGCATTCTATCCGCAGAAGAAATACAGGATTCGATAATTCACGCGACCAACTTTCACACGAAGCTCATATATGCCATCGCGAAGAATGTCGGCAACGGGGCGACGAAGCTCGAATCCCTGCTCCGACAAGAGTAGTATCCGATCTAGCAACTTTAGGCACGCTCGCGGTTCCGTTTGCTCTAACTCGTCGAGCCAGTCTATTAATGGAAGGTCGCCTTTCTCTCCCCGGAACACACGGACTTCCGTTTGGGGCATAATGTGCTCGATATGATATTATTGCGATAATCGTCTTGGGTCAAGTCAAGCATTATGAATCCTACGAGAATGCAACCACGCTGCAGGCCCCCATCATGTCGTCGATCAGTCCTGCCCGAAGTCCGCCGTAACTAGGACGGAGTACAACGGCGTTGGCATCGCCGTCGCCTGCACCTCGAACGCCCCGATGTCGATCGTGCCGTTGACGTCGTTCCTCGGTGCTTCGTGGCGATTATGTGATCAATTTGGAATGGAAGAACATCGAAGCCTTGTGAAAGCCGACAATACTCGCACGAATCGCCGGCTCGACTCCAGACAAAATGTCGGAGTGACTCATTCATTGGCTAGTTGCCGGTGGCATCCGCCAATGACTGGCGCGCCTTGGCTTGCAACAAGTTCAGGAAATTGCCAACGCGCAAGTACTTTTCCATCTCGCCGCGCTCGGACATGGTGAGCGTTCCTTGCCGATTCTTTTCAGCAAGTTCGTTCATCCGATGCACAGCAGGTGGATTAAACCGCAAGGAAAGGATTACTCGGGCGGACTCAGGTGGCAACCCCGGGTTTGCCGGGTCGATGACCTGTTCAAGAATATCCGCTTCGGTAACGGTCTCGTCGCCGTTTCTCATAGACGCAGTATACCATGCACGGATTGATGTACTCCAACCAATCTCTGTCTCCGTGTACAATGGCGGCAGGATCGTACGCCGGAGCCAATCATGTCAACCGCCGCGCGGATCAAGCCTTACACCTTCGACGACTTCTGCTTTCTCGTCGCGGATGGGCAAAAAGCCGACTTGATCGACGGAGTGATCTACATAGCATCGCCGGATAATTTCGATGCGAACCAAATCAACTTATGGCTGGCGGGGCTTATGGATGATTACGCCCAAGCTAAGAACCTCGGCGCCGTGTTTATTTCCCGCGTCGCTCTACGGCTTGACAAGAAAAACGGCCCTGAACCGGACATCGGCTTCATACGACGTGAACGAAAGGATCGTATAAAGAGAGGATTTATTGATGGACCCGCCGACGTTGTGGTTGAAATTGTGTCCCCCGACAGTGTGGACCGTGATTACATTAAGAAACGGGCCCAATACGAACGCTACCGGGTTAGGGAGTATTGGATTATCGACGAGACCAAGCAAACCACCACATTCCTCCGCCTCGACAAGTCCGGCAAGTACCGCGAGGTGCGCCTCCGCAACGGGGAGTTTCACAGCAAATCCTTGACTGATTTCTGGTTTCGACCCGAGTGGTTGTGGGCCAGACCGCGGCCGCTGAAGTTCGAGATGCTCCAGATGATTCTTGCCCGTTCGAAGTGAACCCGCCATACGCATGACACCCTGCATCAGCGAAGCTACGACCATGTCCGCGAGTTTTGCCGAGGACGTGGAGGCTTACGCCGCGGCCGGCTTTCTTGCGATGGAAGTCTGGCTCACCAAGCTGGAGACGCACCTCGAAAGCCATTCCCTCGCCGATACGCGCAAACTCGTCGAAGATAAGGCGATGACCCTGGCGGCGGCGTCATACCAAGGTGGGTTGTTGTTGTCACAAGGCGAGCAGCGGAAAGCACACTACGACCATTTCCGTCGCCGGCTGGAGCTTTGCCAGGGCTTGCGCATCCCGACACTTCTTCTCGCACCGGATTTCACGGATTCCGTCGACGCGTCGACGTGGAAAGGCGCCGCCGAGTCGCTGGTGGAGGCCGCTCGCTGGGCGGCGGGGTTCGGCGTACGGCTGGCGTTGGAATTTCGCGGATCCGCAAGCTTTTGCCGCAGCCTCGATACGGCCGTCGCGCTGGTGACGGACTGCGGCGAACCGAATGTCGGCGTCAACTTCGATGTGTTCCACTACTACACCGGGCCAAGCAAGTTCGAAGACCTGGACTTGCTCACCGCCGACAATCTTGCCTTCGTGCAATTCTCCGACTTGGCCGGCGTGCCGCGCGACTGGGCGACTGATTCGGACCGCGTCCTACCGGGCGACGGCGATTTTCACCTAACGCCCATCGTGCAGCGACTTCGCGAGCTTGGTTACGCGGGATTTGTAAGTTTGGAGCTAATGAACCAGACGCTGTGGAAGAATAAGGCCTCGCAGGTTGCCGAACTCGGCCTGGCGGCCATGCGGCGACTCCTTGACGTTTCGGCATAGGTTGGATTACTTCGCCGCCGTTTCCCACACTCGTATCGCCTGGTCTGCTCCGAGCGACGCGATGTGCGAGCCATGGCCAAGAAGCGCCAGTCCTTGGACCCAGCCTGTGTGTCCTTCGAGCGCCTTGATCGCCTTGCCATCGGCGGGGTTCCAAAGTCGGACGGCGTTATCTCGGCCGGTTGAAACTAGGACGCTGCCGCCAGGGTGAAACGCGATTCCGGTCACGGAGCTGCCGTGCCCGGCGATCGTGCGAATGGGTTTGCCGTCCGCGGTGTTCAAGAGTTGGATCTTGGCGTCGGTTCCACCCACGGCAAGTACTGCCGCATCGGGGCTAAATGCAAGCGAAAGAACCGAAACGGGCGGCGCCGGCGGCGTGTTCGCTACGGGCGCCGGCGCCGTCGAGATGTCGAGCAGCTTCTTTCGGCCTTCAACATCCCATATTCGAACCATGCCGTCGTATCCGCCCGATGCCAGGCGTTTGCCGTCGCGACTGAACGCCAATGCGGCGACCCAATCGGCGTGTGCTTCAAGCTTGGCGATCGGCTTCCCGGCGGCGGTGTCCCAAAGCTGAATGGCCGGATCGTCCCCTGCACTCACGAGTAGCTTGCCGTCGGGCGACATAGCCATGGCGCGGGTGATTCCCGAGGTGGCGAGCGTGTGAACGGTTTTTTGATCGGCGACGTTCCAAAGCAGGATTTTCTGATCGGCGCCGGCCGATGCCAGCACGGTTCCGTGCCACGCCAGCGCGGTGACGGCGCCCGCGTGGCCCTGAAGAGTGAACGGTAACACTCGCCCCGCACGAACCCCGAGAAGAAAGTCTGTCGGCCAAAGGTGAATGCTTCCGCGCTCGGTCCCCGCCGCCAACATGTCGGCGGTTTCATTGTAAGCAATGGCGAAACCCGGTCCGTCGAGCGGCAACGACAACTTGGCAGTCGGGGGAGCAGGCGGCTGCGCAAGGGCGGTCGAAGCGACGATTGCGAATACAAGTGGAGTGAGAACGAGATGGCAACGCATCGAATCACACCATGTAGACAATGAGCCGGAAGCATTCGCCCGCCTCGGCGGATCGTCAACGCTTCCGGCTCGTGTCACGTAAGAACTATCGCGTTACTTATCGACGCGGCGTGCGCTCTTAACCACGACATCCTGCAGCGGTACGTTCATGTGGCCGCCACGATTGCCGGTCGCGACGCCTTTGATCTTGTCGACCGTGTCCATACCTTCGATCACTTTGCCGAAGACACAATAGCCGGCTTCTTCGGGCCGGTTGCCTCGGCGATTCAAGGGCGCGTTGTCCTTCACGTTAATAAAGAACTGTGCCGACGCGCTGTCGGGGTCGGCGGTTCGGGCCATGGCGATGGTCCCAAGCTGATTTTGCAGACCATTCGAGGATTCATTCTTGATCGGCGCCTTCGTTTTCTTTTCCTTCAGCCCCGGCTCCATGCCGCCGCCCTGGATCATGAATCCGTCCATCACGCGATGAAATACGGTTCCATCGTAGTGCTTGTCGTCGACGTAGCTCAGGAAGTTCTTCACCGTCTCGGGCGCCTTGTCGGCGAAGAGCTCGATCTTGATGTTCCCCATCGACGTTTCCAGCACGACCATGGGGTTTTTGTCGGCAACCGTTTCAGCAGCGGCCGCCTTCTTATCGGCAGCGGACTCGGAAGCGACCAACGTTGACAGCAATGTCGCGGCACACAAGACGCGAATCATTTACGATCCTCCTCTGAATTAGATCATGGGTTTGGGTGTCCATCACATATTCGAACCGGATTCTCCCGCATCGGCGGAATCCGGCATCGCCGGCGAGTCACTGGTGGCGGCCATTTCCGGCCTCATCGGCGGCGCATCTTTGATGGCGGCAACCGCGGCAGCAACATCTTCCGCCGAGGCCGAGCCCCCCTTGGGCACGTCTCGGCCGGCCAGGTGACACATCAGTGTCGGCCACGACATCTCGGCAGGCTGACGCCGTGTGCCGACGACGCGAACCGACACGCCTTGGTCACTCAACGTGAGCGCCAGTCGCGCGCCCCTAATTCGATCTCGCGGGTTATCGGACGGGTGAATTTCTGCATGAGACTTCTCCTATGAAGGCGATGTTCAATATTTTAGGGCGAATAAGCGAACCTGGACACCCAAGCCAGGTTATGGATTCAGTTCAATCGATTCTTCCCAGTGTTCGTAAAGGCTCTTAAGTTTGGCTTTCACATCCTCGAACTCCTGAGCGACGTCCTTCACTTTGTCGCCGGCTCGATATAAGTCCGGCGAGGCCAACCGGGCTTCAAGTTCTCGTTGCCGGGCCTCGCATTCGGCGATCTCTTTCTCCAACTCATCCACTTTTCGATAGGGGAATTGCCGCTTTCGCTTGGGCTTGGTGCGAGTCGAACCCGCGGTCGTTTCCACATCCACAGGTCTTGCGGAGGCAGGCACGGTTTGGATCGCCTGCATTCGTTCATAGGTGTCGTAGTTGCCGTGGATGACTCGCACCCCGCCGTCGCCGTCCAAGACGATCAATAGATCGACCACGCGGTTGAGGAAATACCGGTCGTGACTGACCACGATAATGGTGCCGTCGAATTCGAGAAGTGCACCCTCCAGCGCCTCGCAGGCCCATAAGTCCAAGTGATTCGTCGGCTCATCCAACACAAGGACGTTGACTTCCTGGGCAACGAGGCGTGCCAAGGCGGCCCGGCTGCGCTCGCCGCCGCTGAGATCGCGCACCCGTTGATACACTTGATCGCCGACGAGGCCGAACCGCCCGAGCAGATCGCGCATGCGTTGCTCGTTCACGTCCGGGTCGGGTTCGGGCCAGACGGCGCGAATGACCGGAAGGTCGGGCTGCAACGCCTGAAGGTGTTGGTCGTAATATCCAAAGGCGACACGGTGCCCTCGGCGCACGGTCCCCGCATCGGGAGGTTCGTCGCCCATGAGCACCCGCAACAGCGTCGTCTTGCCGCTGCCATTGGGTCCTAGAATTCCGAGTCGCCGGCCCCGCTCCAACGTCAGACTGAAATCGCGGAACAACGGCCGATCGTACGCCTTCTCCAGGTCGTCGATTTGCAACACCACGTCGCCGGATCGGCCGACGCCGCCGAACTGCATGCGCGGCACGTCAATCGTCGTCGGGCGATCCACGCGTTCTAACTTGTCCAGCGCCTTTTGGCGCAACTGCGCCTGCTTGTGCAATTGGCCGTAGTGAACCCGCCGGATGTACTCTTCTTGTTTGGCGATATACTCCTGTTGTGCTTCCCAGACTCGGAGTTGTTGCTCAAACCGTTCGCCTCGCAGCCGTACATATGCCTGGTAGTTCCCGGGGTACTCGGTGATCTGCATGGCGTTCAATTCGAAGATCTTTCCTACGACGCGATCCAGGAAATACCGGTCGTGGCTCACGATGAGCATCGCCTCGGCTTGCTTCGTGAGATAATCCTCGAGCCAGCGCGTGGCAGTGATGTCGAGATGGTTGCTGGGCTCATCCAGAAGCATCACATCGGGCGTGGCCAAGAGTAGCTTGGCGAGCATCAGTCGGCTTTGTTGACCGCCGCTGAACGTCTCCACCGGGCGATCATACTCCAGTGCGCGAAATCCTAAACCATCGAGAACGTGCTCGACTCGGTGATCGACGTTGTAGGCATCGTGATGGCGCAGGAGTTCGTTCAAACGCTCGTAGCGCGCCGACAGGGAGCGGTGCTCGGCTTCGTCGGTGGTTCGTGCTAGGGCCTCGGCCGTATGCACCAGGTCGTCGTGTGCCTTGACAAGCTCGTCCAAGGCCGAACGGGCTTCGTCGAACAGGGTGCGACCCGGCTCGAAGTGAGGTTGTTGACGGAGGAGGGCGGCGCGCGCCGGCATGGAGCCGCACCTCCCCTTCATCGGGTTGGTCGAGACCGGCTAGGAGGCGCAGCAGCGTGGTCTTGCCGACACCGTTCGGCCCGACGAGACCGACACGCTCGCCGCCGTGCAGTTCGAAGCCGATGTTGTGAAAAAGCGGCCCCTCATCGAAGCCGCGTGACAGACGGGAACAGCTAAGGAGAAGCATCAATTCGAAGTAGTCAGTAGACAGTAGTCAGTAGCCAGTAGGCCATCTTATGCACGGCTTGAAAAACTGACTCTCTGGGCAGTTACCGGCCACTTGCTATCTACTGGCTACTGATTACTGGCTACTGACTACTTTTCCTTACTCCGCTCGCACTTTGATGTGGCGCGGCTGCGCCTTGGCGACCTTGGGCAGTCGCACGGTAACGACGCCGTTCCTACAAGACGCTTCGATCTTTTCGCTGTCGATCGATTCGTGAAGGTTGAAGGAACGATAGAAATCACCTTCCTCGTACTCACCGTATGCCATGCGACCGCCTCGCTCCGGTCGCCTGACTTTCCCGGTAAGATGAAGTTCCCCACGCTCGTATTTCAATTCAACGTCGTTGGGCTTCACGCCGGGCATGTCGGCATACAGCAACAACTCCTTCTCCGTTTCACAAATGTCCACGCGCGGCGTGAAGTACGTCGCATCGCGCGTTCGTTCCGGCCCCGCTTGATTGCCTCTTTCTTTGCTATTTGGTTCATGCATTGGATTGCTCCTTTGTTCATCGAATGGGTTGCACTCACTCGGCCTTTACGTTGATCTTCCGCGGTTTGGCGGCTTGATGCTTTGCCAATCGCAGCGTGAGTACGCCGTTCTCCAGTTTGGCTTCGACGCGATCGCCGTCCACCTCGAACGGGAGAGTCAGGGTTCGGGCGAACGTCCCCGTCGCGCGTTCTTGCCGATGCCAAAGACCTTGATCCGCGGCCTGTGGCTTGCGTTCGCCTTTGATGGAGAGATGTTTGTCACCCGTGACGAAGATGTCGAGTGTGTCCTGGTTGACGCCTGGGAGTTCAGCTTCGATCATGGAGATCGTCGCCGTCTTCCCGAATGTTGACGGCCGGATAGCCACCTGCCCAGCCGCGGCCCGGCGCTCCGGTCCAACGTTCGAAGCTCTGATTGACTTCTTGTTGCAGTTTCTGCAACGATTTCCAGAACGGGCCATTGAGCGACTGTAGTTCGTTAAGAAGTGGGTTAAACGGTTGCCAGCTAATCATGTCATTTTCTCCTTCCTATTGCACAAGGTAGTCTTCATGGCAGGTTTTCGTGTTCCGCTTTGCATCATGGCAATCGCCGTGCCAAATCAATTTTCCGGCGGTTTCACGAACGTCGTTCGATTCAAGCGATTGACTTGTAAGAACTTGTCTATACGCCGATATTTAATTGGAGATAATGGCGGCGACCGACAAGTTTGACAACGGGCGTCAAAATGGCAGTGTTCCGAAAACTTGGCAGAGAATCACGAATCGAAATGGGCAGGATCGCGCTCTAAGAATCCAAGACAAGTTCCATCTGGTGGAGGAACCGTTCATGAAGGTGCTGACATCCATACCGGTTTACAACGAGGAACGGCACCTTCGGGATGTGCTCCGTGAGGTTCGCCGGTACAGCCATCACATCTTGGTGGTTGACGACGGATCGACCGACGGTACGGCCGACCTGCTGGCGAAAGAGACCGGAATTCGACTCGTCACTCACCCGAAGAACCGCGGCTACGGCGCGGCACTTACTTCCGCCTTTGCCTACATGTTAGAACACGATTTCGATGTCCTGGTGACGATGGATTGCGACGGGCAACACGAGCCGGAGCGAATTCCCCTTCTATTGGAGGCGAGTCACGATGCCGACATCGTCTCGGGCAGTCGTTATCTTCGGGATTTTCGCCAAGACACACCGGCGCCGGCTGATCGGAGCGCCATCAACCGCATTATCACGGTGGAATTGAACGATCAATTGGGTCTGAACCTCACCGATGCATTCTGTGGCTTCAAGGTTTACCGACGGGAAGCACTGGCTCGGCTATCCATCACGGAAACGGGTTGGGGAATGCCGTTGCAATTGTGGGTCCAGGCAGCGCAACTGGGCCTGCGGGTCAAAGAAGTGGCCGTCCCGCGAGTTTATCTCGATCCCAACCGAGCCTTCGGCGGCGTGCTCGATGACGCCGAACTTCGACTGGCACATTACCGTAAGGTGATCGCACAGGCGCGTTTCGCCCACGAGTCCGAATGCGTGTTTACACCGTCGTCTTGTCATTCGGGCAGCCGGGCGCCGGAGCGTTGTCGGTGATCGCCCATCGCCTGCTGCGTGCTCCCGAGGCAGACGGCGCGGTTCTGATCGAACCGTCGCTGGATGCGGTTGAACAACTCCTCACCAAAAATCGCCAACTACTCCACCAATCCAACATTTCTATCCTGGGCCGGCCGCTCGTGGATTTGCGACGCGATGCACGGCAAGTGGCACTTACTGCGGCGCGCGACTATCTTGCTGAATCCGGCGAAACCGTTCCTGACTGGGACGGCGCCTCCATCGTTCTCGCCGGACATCAGCCGGAACTTTTCCATCCCGGCGTCTGGATCAAGCATTTCGCACTGAACGGTCTCGCTCGTCGGCATCGATTGACGCCCGTCAATCTCATCATCGACAACGACATCGGCAAATCCGCGGCGATATCCGTTCCTGCATGGGACTCGCGAATCGACCCGCGCCGTCCGACTACCGTGTTACCGGTCGATTACCGCGCGACACCCATTCCGTTCAACCAATGGGCGGGCGAAGCGCCGTATGAAGAATGGACGGTGAACGACGAGGACGTGTTTTCCCAGTTCGCCGATCGTGTCTGTGCTGCGCTCGAGGGTTGGGGCTGGGAACCGCTGATGGCTTCGTATTGGAGACTCGTCGGTCGACATGTCGGCCGAACACGGCTTTTCGGCGAGCGCGTGGCGGCCGGGAGGCGAGCGCTGGAAACGACATGGGGTTGTCACAACTTGGAATTGCCGATCAGTCGGCTGGCTGAATCCGAGCCGTTCACGTGGTTTACGTGGCACCTTCTGACGGAACTTCCTCGTTTCCACGCCATTCACAACCGTTGCCTCCATGCATACCGCCGACGTCACGGCCTCCGCAGTCGTTCGCACCCTGTACCGGATCTGGCGGCCGATGGCGACTGGTTGGAGACCCCGTTCTGGGCCTGGCGATCCGGCGATACCCACCGCGGCCGGCTCCTGGCGCGCCCTGCCGGCAAGGCCGTCGAACTTCGGGTCGGTAAGGACTCGCTCGGCGTGCACGACTCCGCACTGATCACGACGCCGTACAAGATTCGGCCGCGCGCGCTTACAAACACGCTCTTTGCCCGACTCATGCTCGGCGACTTGTTTATCCATGGGATTGGCGGCGCTCGCTACGACGAGCTTACCGACGACATCATGCGCGAGTTCTACTGCCTTGAGCCACCCGCGTTCGTCGTGGTTTCCGGAACCCTTCGATTGCCTTTCCCGAAACTGGCCATGTCTCGCGCCGCGTGCAATCAACTCGCCCGTGAGCTTCGAGACCTGCATTGGAACCCGCAGCGGCACTTACCGACCGACGCCGACTCCTCGCTAGCCAGGCTCGCGCGGGAAAAACAGGTTTGGATCGAACGACCGGCCGGTTCGCCGAGCGAACGACGGGACCGGTTTCACGAATTGCGCGCGCTTACCGCTGCACTTCGACCGAGCGTTGCCCCGGCCAGGCACGACACCGACCAAGCATTGAAATCGTGCGAAGCCAGATTAGACGCATATGCCGTTCTCTCGCGGCGCGACTACGCTTTCTGCCTATTTCCCGAACCCGTGATTCGCGAGTTCTGCACTCGGATGTTTTAAGTCCCGCGGATCTTCGTGGCTGGTCGCTCCTCGGTGCCGAACTCCGGTTCGGGAACAAGGCGAACAACCTCGCACATCCCCATCTCCGCGTCCTACTCTACAATCTCTCCATGGCTTCTCTCACTACAAAAGTGGCATTAGTCACCGGAGGCTCATCCGGCATTGGCCAGGCCACCGCGTTACGGCTCGCAAGCAGCGGCATGCGCGTGGCCGTTGCCGCGCGCAATGCCGAGGCGCTGGCCGACGTCGTCCGTTCCATCAAAGCGCTCGGCGTGGAGGCGATCGCGATCCAGACCGATGTCAACGAAGCCCCTCAATGCGCCCGAGCGGTCCAGACCACCGTTGATCGTTTTGGCCAGCTTGACGTGCTCGTGAACTCGGCCGGCCTGTCGATGCGTGCCTACTTTGAAGGTTCCGATCTGGCTGCGATGGAACGAGTGATGCGCGTCAACTTTTTCGGCACTATGTACGCCACCTACTACGCCATACCGCACATCCGGAAGACGCGCGGGTCGTTGATCGCCGTTAGCAGCCTCACGGGGCTGCGCGGCATTCCATCGTACGCGATTTATAGTGCCAGCAAGTTCGCGATTCAGGGCCTTTACGACGCCTTACGGCTCGAATTGGGGAGGTTCGGCGTCCATGTGGGGGTCATTTCACCGGGGTTTGTGGATACGCCGCTGCGGGATCGTGTGATAGGTCCCGATGGCGAACCGTGGAAAGAGCCGCCACCGCCGCCTTTCCGCATCTGGCCTGTCGAAAAATGTGTCGACCACATCATGCGCGTGATAGGACGACGCCGTTCTAAGGCCCTGTTGCCGGGGTTCACCGGGCCGTTGCTGACGTTCGACGATATGCTGCGACGCTGGATCGGTGATTCCATCCTCGCTTGGAAGTTCCCACCCGACCATTCGCGCGCTACTCCAACGGCGGAAGACGGAAGACACGAATGAGTTGGATACGATCCGTCGTGCTCGGCATTGTGCAGGGGCTAACCGAGTTTCTACCGATCAGCAGCACCGCGCATTTGCGAGTGATTCCAGCGCTTCTCGGCTGGGAAGATCCCGGGGCCGCATTTACCGCCGTCATTCAAGCCGGCACGCTTGCCGCGGTGCTGATCTACTTTTCGTCCGACATCCGTCGCCTGGCGGCGGATTGGTTCGGCGGACTGCGCAGCGGCTCACCGCTCGGTACGACGAACGCGAAACTTGCCTGGATGATCATCGTCGGGACTATTCCCATCGTGGTCTGCGGCGTGATCTTTGAGGAGTACATTGAGGACCATTGGCGTTCCCTGTATGTCATCAGCGGCGCGGCGATCGGACTCGCGATTCTGTTGATCTTTGCGGAGGCGTTTCTGCGTCGGCGCGTCCGTTCAGGGCGAGGCCTCAAGACCCTGTCAGACATTCGGTGGGCCGATGCCGTGGCGGTCGGCGCCGCTCAGGCGCTGGCATTGGTACCGGGCGCGTTGCGCTCGGGCGTTACCATTACCGCCGGCTTGTTCGCCGGAATGAACCGAGAAACCGCGGCACGCTTCTCGTTTCTGTTGTCGTTGCCGTCGGTATTCGCCGCCTGCGTTTACAAACTCATCAAGCAAGGGAATGAACTCTTGCGGACGGAAACTGATGTGTTGAACCTGGCGCTCGCCACGATCGTATCCGGCATGGTCGGATACCTATCCATCGCTTTTCTACTTGCGTACTTGAAGACTAGAACAACCTACGTGTTCATCGTCTATCGCTTGCTTCTGGGCGGCTTGTTGCTTTTCCTGCTTTGGCGCGGCGTGCTCACGCCCGATGAAAACGCACCAGCCCGCGGCGTTGCGAGCAGAACGTCCGCTCGCGCCGCGGGCTGGAATGTGGGTTCGTTACAATCGGCAGTGCGTCTAGTAATTGATGCCGGCTGCCACAGTCAAACCGAAGAAGCCAAGATCGGCGTTGTTATCGAGCGTCGGGAGGTCGCCGACGTTGGCGGAGTTGCCGACGCCGAACCAGCCGTGCGCGACGAAACCGGCTCGTACAAACACATTGCTACGGCCACGGTTGCGGCTGAATTCACCGCCGACTTCGAGTTCGCCGTTGGAGACGATCTTGTCGCGGTTGGTCGAGGCTTCTACCGGGGCGTCGACATTGCCGTTGAGGATTTCAACCACCGATTGGCCGCTGTCACCCCAAAGCAATGATCCGCGCGCGATGGCGTAGACGCCGAGTCCACCACCACCGACGGCGCGACGCGCTTGCAGGGCTACTGTCGGGCCGAGGCCGTTGAACCCGTGGCCGGACCATACCTGATCAAAGGCATCGGGGGTTTCGGAAGGGATCTCCACGGTTCGGTAGTTCTGGCGGATATGGGCATAGCGAACGCCGCCGGACACCAGGAGATTCCAATGATCGCCGCAGCAGCTATTGGTGACTTCGAAGTCCCACGTTTCAAGTTTCAAAGCGCTGCCGAAAAACAGTTCATCGCCCGCGGCCGTCGAGGCATTTCCGAGCCCAAGCGGAATGGCGGAAAGGATGAAAGTCGTGCCGTCGTTCACGCTGGTCAGGCTTTCGTTTTGTTGATATCGGAACCAGCGAACGCGCGCGCGAACGCCTTCCTGCGGGCCGTATCCAAGCCATATGGCCGGCGAAAAGGTGTAGCCATAATCGAAATCGGTTTGAACGAGCGGGCCGTCGGCGTCGATCGGCGTGGTAAAGAACGCTTGATTCGAAGTCCAAACCGGCTTGATGTAATAGAACGCGGCGCCGGCAGTCAGGCCGCCGCCGCCGTGTCCGCAATCCTCTTGGCAGGCGTTCGCAGACTCGCAACAATCGGACTTCACCCATCCGCCGCCCTGGCCATTAATGGGGGCGGGTTGCACAATGACGGCGCCCTTCGCCGGAGATTGCGCCGGCTGTGACGGCGGAATGGCGGCGGGCTGTTGCGCCCAAACGGGGCCGGCAAGGCACCCCAAAGCCAGGCCGCCCACCGCGGCCGCGAACCGACGGAACCTTCCATTCGTGCGGAGCATGTAGAATCCTTTCTTGAACATTGGTTCCTGGAGATGCGTTCGGGATGTCGGCCCCCGAGGCCGCGACCCAAATCGCGGTGGCATCGGCCTCTCGGCATATCCAGGTCTTGCCGAGCGAGGCAATCGCATGGGTTGCGTTCAATCCTCTAGTTCGGCACACTCTAGCGGAACGTCGCGGCGAAAGGATTTCAGCGGTGAGAATCTTGGGAAGGCGGGCAAGGCACACCTGGCATATCTGTCACGACCTGTCAAAGGCGGAGACCGTGACCTCACGCTATAAGCGATCCAATGCGTAACGGTTTGTCAGATTTCACACGGTTTCTCACGTTCACGGCTCCAGTCGTCAAGAATTCCAAGAAAATGCTCCCTTATCCGCGAGCGGCGTGGCAAAATGTACAATCGAAACCACACTTGAATGGTGCTAGCGTCTCGAAAGAGGCCGGCCATGTTTCCGGGCATCTTCAACCATTTGACGCTGGACTCGACTCTCGCCGAGTTACCCACACAACCGGTTGACTTATCCGCGTCCGCCGAGATCTCGCTTTCCTCCGACTGTCGAATTGCTCACGCCGTCCAACGGCTCTGCGAACGCGCCGGCGAACAGGTTCCCGCGGCGATCTCCGTCGACTCCGCTACCGGAACCCGCACGCTCGATACGAGCACATTGCTCTTGGCGCATGTGTCGATTCTCGAGCGGTTCAATGCAGAGGTCACGCGCCAGAAGGCTGCAGCCGAATCGGCCACCCGGTCGAAAAGTGCGTTCCTTGCCGACATGAGTCACGACATCCGCACGCCCATGAACGGCATTCTCGGCATGACGGAGTTGGCTCTCGAAACCAACCTGGCGCCGGAACAGCGTGAGTATCTCCAAATAGTGAAGTCCTCGGCCGAGTCGCTTCTCACCCTTCTAAACGACATTTTGGATTTTTCCAAGATCGAGGCGGGCAAACTCGACCTCGACCCATTCGATTTCAATCTCCGCGACGGGCTAGCCGATGCGATGCGGTCCCTGGCGATGCGCGCCGACGAAAAGGATCTGGAGCTTGCATTGGACGTCGCCACAGATGTGCCCGACACACTTCACGCCGACTGGGGCCGACTCCGGCAGATCCTCACCAATCTGATCGGCAATGCGCTGAAGTTCACCGAGCAGGGCGAAATTGTCATCCGCGTTGAGAAGCTGAACGACGCCGGCGACCGAGCGAATCGGAAAAAGGAACCGTCCTCGTCCATCAGTCTGCATTTTTTCGTGAAGGACACCGGAATCGGAATCTCGCCGGAGCGCGTGGCACGGATTTTCGAACCGTACACTCAGGCCGAGACTTCAACAGCACGCCAATTCGGGGGCACGGGCCTCGGCCTGACGATTTCGTCCCGATTAGTTCAACTAATGGGTGGACGCCTGTGGGTGGAAAGCGAGGTAGGTAAAGGGAGCACGTTCCATTTTACGGCGCGAGTCGGCGTTTCTCAGAAGCCCACGGCGAGTTCATCCACGTTGGAGCCGGAAGGGCTGGATGGGCTGCGTGTGTTAGTCGTCGACGATAACTCGACGAACCGCCAGATTCTCCGTGAATTACTTACAACGTGGAGCATGCATCCTACCGTGGCCGACGGCGGTGAAACGGCTCTTGCCGAACTTGAGCGGGCGGCAGATGACGGCACGCCGTTCGCGCTCGTGTTGATGGACGCCCTCATGCCGGGGATGGACGGCTTTGCCGTTGCGGAACAGATCAGGCGTCGGCCCGGCCTCGCCGGGGCAACCATCATGATGCTGTCGTCCCCCAGGCAAGGTGACACCGCGCGTTGCCGAGAACTGGGAGTGCCACGTTGTTTGACGAAACCCCTCAAGCAATCGGACTTATTCGATGCCATCCTTGATGTGCTATCCGCGAAACCGCCTGAGCGGAAACCGGTGCATCATGACGGCATACCGACTCCACCCGCGCCGTCACGGCGGTTTCGTGTCCTGCTCGCCGAAGACAATGCTGTCAATCAAAAGCTCGCCGTGTCGCTTTTGGCGAAGCAAGGGCACGAAGTGATCGTCGCCCACGATGGCCGGGAAGCCACCGCCGCTCTGGAACAAGATTCATTCGACCTGGTGTTGATGGACTTGGAAATGCCCAACATGAACGGACTCGAGGCCACGGCCCACATCCGCGAGCGCGAAGCAAACACCGGGCGGCACACTCCCATTGTCGCCATGACGGCACACGCCATGAAAGGTGACCGCGAACGCTGCCTGGCCGGGGGAATGGACGGCTACCTCTCCAAGCCGATTCGAGCAAGCCAACTGACGCAAGTGCTCGCCGACTTCGACGTTCTTGGCGCCCAGCCGGCTCGGGTTTCAGCGCCGCCGCTTCCGTTGTCCGCCGACCACTCGGACGGCGACATCCTGGACCGTGCCGCGATCCTCGCGCGCGTCGGACATGACGTCGAGCTTCTGAAAGATCTCGTCAGCGTTTTTCTTGATGAATGTCCGAAACTTCTTGGCAACGTTCGTGCGGCGGTCAAGGCCGGCGATTCCCATAAACTCAAGCTCGCAGCCCACACGCTCAAGGGCGCCGTCAGCAACTTCAGCACCTGGCCGGCGTTTGAAGCGGCGCTCCGACTGGAAACCATGGGCCACACCGGTGACCTCGTTCATGCGGCTGAAGGACTTGCGGCTTTGGAGGCCGCGTTGGCGCGGCTCGAACCGGCTTTGCGACAGCTCTCGGCATGATCACGCCGGAAGTCGTTTCCGTTTCACATGAACGAACCGAATTTCCACGCGCTTATCTACCGCAGCCGCAATCCGTCGCAGCATGGCCAATGAATGCCCATCGTAATCGGCATCTTCGAGCCGGCAAATGACCGATGCCGTCGTGCCGACCAACTTGGCGAGTTGACGCTGCGTCAACCCGGCTTTCATCCGCAGTCCGTAGATCTTCCTCGCGATCTCATCTTCCGCTCGGGCTTCCTCCAACATCGCCAAGCGATCGGGCCTGCCTTCGTAGTAACGTCGATGTAGAATTTCGACTGCATCAGTTGTCAGTTTTCGATTCTTACCCATTCTCAGCTCTCCTGATGCGCGTGGCGGTCCGGTTCTTTCACGTACCGCGATCTACAGCCCACCGCGCGGACTATCTCACGGGACGGCACCTGTCGTTCCTTCACCAGGCCGTGACTGACCACCGCAGCAACATTCTCATGAAAGAAATAGAGCATGCGATAGTTTAATCTCTGAAGTCGGACGCGTAATTCGTAGATTCCGTCTCGCAAGTAATCGGCTTCAGGCCGTCGAAGTTCATACCCTAGTGCCCGCAATCGTTCGATCTTGAGTCGACACTTGTCCTGGGCTTTCGGCGGCAACCATCGAACCATTCCAGCAACGGCACCGATCCATCGGCTTCCCGATAGAACACCACTCGCGTTCGCGGCATTCATTGTTGTTCGCAGATATGCGAACAGATGTCAAGACGTGATTGTGTCAGATTTCTCCACATCGGCGCAGTGCGTTAACGCTTCGGTGGTCATCCGATCACAATATTCACCAGCTTTCCCGGCACGACGATTGTCTTTCGCACCGTCTTGCCTTCAATCAGGCCTCGTATCCGGTCCTCTGCAAGTGCGGCAGCCTTAAGGTCGGCTTCCGAAATTGACGTCGGGACGGTGACCTTGCTTCGCACCTTGCCGTTGATCTGCACCGGGACTTCGATCTCGTCCGATTTGGTCAACGCCTCATTGAACTCGGGCCACGGCTCATACGCCAAGGTCTTCGGATGTCCCAGGGCCGCCCACAGTTCTTCCGCCAGGTGCGGGGCAAAGGGCGCCAGTAACAACACGACGGTGTCGACGGTGGACCTGGGCCGGCTTTCCAGCCTCGTCAGGTAGTTTGTTAGTTCCATGAGGGCGCTTATCGCCGTGTTGAAACGCATCGCGTCCAGGTCTTCGGTGACCTTCTGGATCGTCTGATGCAGCTTCCGCAGCGTGTCGCGGTCCGGCTCGACATCGCGCACGGAATCCGACAGTTTCATGGAGTCCGCGCGGTCATCGATGACCAAGCGCCAAACTCGGCTCAAGAATCGGGACACGCCTTCGACACCGCGCATGCTCCACGGCTTGGTCGCCTCGAGCGGCCCCATAAACATTTCGTACAAGCGCATGCTGTCGGCACCGTACTGATCGATGACCACGTCCGGATTGATGACGTTGCCGCGACTCTTCGACATCTTGTACGCCCGCGCATCGATGCGAATGTCGGGATGCTCCTTCAGCGCCCAGAAATCACCTCGCTTTTCCACTTGGTCTTCGGCCAGTTTGACGGCCTCGTCCCCGTTGTCGACCGAACCGTCCGGATTGAGGGAAATCCACTGGCCGCGTTTCTTGAAGCCCGTGAATTCCATTTCGCCCAGGATCATGCCTTGATTGACCAGGCGCGTGAACGGCTCCGAGGTGTGCACGTGACCACGATCGAACAGAACCTTGTGCCAGAAACGCGCGTACAACAGATGCAGCACCGCATGCTCCGCGCCGCCGACGTACAATCCCACGGGCATCCAAGTTCGTTCCTTGGCGGGGTCGCAAAAGGCCATGTCGTTACGCGGGTCGAGATACCGTAGATAATACCAACATGACCCAGCCCACTGCGGCATGGTGTTGGTTTCACGCTTGTACCGCTTGCCGTCACGTTCGACCCACAACCATGCGCCTGCCTTTTCCAGCGGCGGCTCGGGTCTGCCTGAAGGCCGGTAGTCTTCCAGCTCCGGCAACGTTAACGGTAGCTCGGATGCATCCAAGGCACGCACGACACCGGTGGGCTTATTACCGGCATCCACTTCATGCAGAATCGGAAACGGTTCACCCCAATAACGTTGCCGGCTAAAGAGCCAATCACGGAGCTTGTAATTGACCTTTCGCGCTCCTACGCCTTTTTCCTCGAACCAGGCGATCATTTTGCGTTTGGCATCCTCCATGCCGAGGCCGTTCAGGAAGCCGCTGTTGATCGCCGGGCCATCACCTAAGTAAGGTGCCCTTCCAGTCGGGCGGCGGTTGCACGGTTCGAATGATCGGCAAGTTGAACGTTTCGGCAAATTCCCAATCGCGATCGTCCTGGCCCGGCACGGCCATGATCGCACCGGTGCCATACGTGGCTAGAACATAGTCGGCGATCCAGATCGGAATGCGCGCGTTATTGACGGGATTGATCGCATACATTCCGGTGAAGACGCCGGTTTTCTTCTTCGACAGTTCGGTTCGTTCGAGATCGCTCTTGGATGCGGCCTGCTCCTTGTACAAATCCACCGTGGTCCGCATCTCGGAAGTGGTGAGTGTGCCCACCAGCGGATGCTCCGGCGACAGCACCATGTAGGTGGCGCCGAACAGCGTGTCCGGCCGAGTGGTGAAAACGCGAATCTTGCTCGGCAGACCGTCCACGGCGAAATCGACCTCCGCACCTTCGCTGCGGCCGATCCAGTCGCGCTGCATTTTCTTGATGGAGTCCGGCCATTCGACCTGGTCCAGATCGTTCAGCAGGCGTTCGGCGTATTCGGTGATGCGCAGCAACCATTGCCGCAGCGGCATGCGTGTGACCGGATGGCCGCCGCGCTCCGATTTTCCATCGACGATTTCCTCATTCGCCAGCACCGTTCCCAACGCTGGGCACCAGTTGACAGGAATCTCCGCCTGATAGGCCAGGCGTTTGTTGTCTTGATACGCCCTGACCGCAAGCTCACCTTTTGACCGAACGTCGGCGGGGATCGGCAACTCGGCTATGGTCCGACCGCGTTTCTGTTCGGCGTCGTACCATGTGTCGAACAGTTGCAGAAAAATCCATTGAGTCCATTTAAAGTATTTCGGGTCTGTGGTGTCGACCTCGCGTTCCCAATCGTAACTGAAGCCGAGCATCTTGATTTGCCGGCGAAAAGTATTGATGTTCCGCTGCGTGGTGATTCGCGGATGCGTGCCGGTTTCGATGGCGTACTGTTCGGCCGGCAAACCGAAGGCGTCCCAGCCCATCGGGTGCATGACCACGTCGCCGCACATTCGCCGATAACGTGCCAAGATATCCGTCGCGGTGTATCCTTCGGGATGACCGACATGCAACCCGGCGCCGCTGGGATACGGAAACATATCAAGGATGTAGAACTTTCGCTTTTCCCCCGGCGCATCCGGCGTCCGAAACGTCTTGTTCTCTTCCCAATACCGTTGCCATTTCGGCTCGATTACCTTCGGATTATACGTCGGCACCTTCCGTTACCTCCTACATCCCGATCACAACTGACAACTGACAACTGACAAAGCTATAATACGGCGTACACCCGAACCGGCTTCCTCAAGGATTCTTCGCATGCTGATGCCCGCGCAGACACCAACCGCCGGGTGGATGGCGTACCTTCAGTTATTGCGGCCGCATCAGTGGACCAAGAATGTCTTTTGCCTGGCCGGTGTCTTCTTCAGCGGTCACTTCCGCAACGCGAATGATGTGTGGGCCGCGCTGGCCACGTTTGCATGTTTCTGCGCCGCGTCCTCCGCTACGTATATATTCAACGACCTTCTCGACCGTGAACGTGACAGCCAGCATCCGGTGAAGTGCCGCCGGCCGTTGGCAAGCGGCGCTGTCCGCGTGCCGACGGCCGTCGCCTTGGCCGTGGTACTCGGCCTTACTGCCCTGGTCGGCGCCAACTGGATCGGGCGTGCCGCCGTTGCCGAGCACGCGAACGACGGCGCCCCGGATACGCCGCAAGTGGCCGTGATGCGCTGGGCCGTGCTGGTCTGCCTGGCGCTCTACTTTGCCAACAACCTGGCCTACTCCGTGAGACTAAAACACATCGCCTTGTTCGATGTGCTATGCATTGCCTTCGGTTTCGTTCTCCGTCTCTTGGCCGGCGTCTATGCCGTTGGCGTCCTTCCGACGACGTGGATTACGCTTTGTACTTTCTTTCTGTCGGTGTTCCTCGGCTTCGCGAAACGGCGCTCCGAGCTCGGCAACCTCGTCGAGGACGAAGGCACCGAGCGCCGCCCGGTTCTTTCGAAGTACACGGTCACGCTCCTGGACTACATGCTGAACAATGCTGCGGTCATGACCGTCATCTGTTACGCGCTTTTCACGACGACCTCCGGAAAGAACCCGACTCTGGTGATTACGGTCCCGATCGTGTTTTTCGCCGTCATGCACTACAAACGGCTCGTCGTCCTGTGGAATATCGGCGAAGAACCCGACTGGTTGGTTCTCAAAGACCTTCGTATGCAATTGAGTCTCATTCTTTGGATGGTTTGTTACATCGTGATCACCTTTGGCGGGCTCCGACTATTCACCGACCGGCCCCCGATCGAGCAATGAATTCCACGTCCCAATTGCCACTCGACGCAAAGCTGCCTGCGCCCACGGGAACCCGAGATGCCGCCGTCTTCGTCTGGTCCGTATGGATAGGGATGGTTGTCGCGGCCCTTTGGTTCACTTGGAATTTCGGAAGCAAGTATCCGTACTACGATGACCTCGGCCTGTCATTGTGGCTTTCGGGCGAGTTTCCCGTGACGTGGGATTGGCTGTGGGAGCAATCCAACGATCATCGTTTGCCGTTGCCGAAGCTATTGTGGATCCTGCTATACCGCGTGTCGGGCGGCGATTTCCGCGCTGCCATGCTGTTCAACATCGTTTGTGTCGCGGCGCTGGCAGCCGGCCTCATTTGCGTGGCTCGCCGAATTCGCGGGCGCAGTAGCTATGCCGACGCCTTCTTTGTTCTCCTTCTGTTGACGTGGCAGGAGAAACTCACGCTTTTCCTTTGGGGTTACATCCTCCAACTCACCCTGTCGACTGTTCTCGTCGGGGCTGTGCTGATATTGATTGCCGCTGAGCAAGTGCCATCGGTTGGTAGGGCGGTTCTTGCGGGGCTGTGCATCGTGTTGTTGCCCCTTTGTGGCGCAAACGGTTTGGCATTTGTGCCTGTCCTTGCGCTGTGGCTTGCGGTCGTCGGTCTTTACGGCTTGTTGCGACAACGAAGTGTTGCGCGTGCCGGGTTACTGCTCGGACTTTCCATCCTGGCGGTGGCGACCGTGGTGCTCTACTACGTCGGATTTGATCGAGCCCAAGCTTCGTCGCCGGACCTCGACGCGTCGACGATGATCCGGCGGCTGGGTGCCGGGGCCACGTGGAAGTCGGCCTTTGCGTTCATCACGATGGGATTCGGCATGTCGAACAAGATGGTTCATGAGTACATCGTGGAAGGGCCGTATCAGGCATTCCTCTATGCCGGCGTAACGGAAGGAACAGCAAAGACCTTGGCTCACGCCACTGTCGGGATCTCGGCATCCGCACTTCTGGTTCTACTGCCGCTGATTTGGCTGTGGCTTTCTCGGCCGGCGGAACGGTTTCGCCTTTTCGGGCTGACGAGCTTTCTGGCCGCGTGTGCTTGTTTGGCGCTGGCCATCGGCGTCGGCCGCGGCGGCGAGGCCCTCGTCGGCCACTATCGCTACATCGTGCTGGCCACACCGGTGTTCGCGGCGGTGTATCTCGTGTGGGTGTTGTTCGGCGGATCGCTTGGCCGATTGGTGCAGATGAGCGCGTTCGTGCTGTTTTGCATCCTGTTGCCACGCAACATGGAACTTGCGTGGCAGTCCGCCTATGCCGACCGGGCGGTCATGCGTACTTTCGAGGAAAAGATGAACGCCGGAGTGCCGCTCTTGCTCCTCGTGGATGAATATGTCGGTTACTTCCAGCTTGCCGACGACATCGGCGAGCGAGAAATTCTGATGGGATCGCTTCAACTCTTGAAGAAACACGGCGGTAAGCACTATGCGTCGTTACGCCATGACGACTTACCCATCGGCGTGCGGCTCGATGTTACGAAACCGCTGCCGGCCGGTATATACCTCGGCTCCGGATCGCATGGAGTGTGGGATGAGCGTCTGTGGTCGGGGAAAGAACCGGTGTTCACGTTCGCGTTGCCGGAGAGGCTCAAGGTGCAGCCGTTAAGACTACGGATGATGGCGAACACGTTCGGCGCCCAACCCGTCGATGTAAAATTGAACGGCGGACATCTCACCACATTGCACGGCGACGGTGGATCGCCACGATTGATCGAGGTCGATCTTCCGCCGGTGGCCAACGTGGATACCAAAGCGACGCCCGGCGTATTGCGCGAGTACAACCGACTCGAATTCCATTTGTCCAAAGCCCATTCGCCACAGAGTGTGGGACAAGGCGAGGACACCCGGCCGCTCGGGTTAGGCGTGATATGGATGGAGTTTATACCGAAGCCGGACAGCCGCTAGAGCGTCACGGCGTTGCCTTTGTGGTCGGTGGCGGCGACGTCGGCGTCGGGCACTTCCGAACTCGCGGCATCAAACCAGCGCGGGTCGAACTCGATTCGTTTCCGTTGTTTCATTGCCAGGTTGGCGGTCAGAGCGATAATCGCATCCGCCATGGCGACGCGCCCGTGGCAGCGAAGCTCCGTTTGCCATTTCGCTTTCTCTTCCTCCGGCGCCTGGTCGTGCATTCGCACGCAATAGGCGAAATGCTCCATTTCTTCGCGGTAACCACGGCTGATGGCGCCGCCGACGGAACCCACGGACGCCGGCGCACCCCGATCGGCCGGTGGGCCGTATGACGCCGTCGTTTCCAACACCGGTTGCCCGGCCGGCGTGTTCGTAACCGTGACGGCCATCGATTTGGGCGTGGCGGCTTCCTTCAGGTTCGGGTCCGGCTCTCCGTACAACATGACACTCTGTTCGGACTCAACGATCATCGTTCCGCGACTACCCATCAAGCACTCGCCATAAGGCTCAAACTGATTCGTATTCACGGAGGAATACGTTACCACAACGATGTCATTCTTGTTCTTAACTTCCTTCGTCGGTGTGCCGGCGGCATCGCGGACATGGTAGTTTGGCCCCGGGAACTCGAAGGTGACGAAGATGTGATCGTCGACTTCGCGATCATCGGTATAGAAGAACTTCCCGCCGCTGCCATGGACCGCGAGGGGCTGGACCTTGCCGAGAAAAATGCTACAGGCATCGAGTTGATGGCTGCCCAACTCGGCCATGAGGCCCGCACCCGTGCGATTGAAGAGCCGCCACCTTACCAGCTCTTCCATGCTCTTGTAGCCCCAACGGTCCAGTTCGTTCACCAGTGCTTCCCGGTCAAGGGCACTAATGTCGGGTCGCCAAGTATCGCGAAGTGCGCCCGGAATGACCTTTCCGGTCTTCGAATCGACACGCGGCCAGGTGTTGTTCCGATGCCACAACGCGCGGATGTGCTTGATGTCGCCCAGCGCTCCCGCCTTCACTGCCTCGTGCGCTTGGGAGTAGAGCATGCTGTAATGACGCTGGTGGCCGATCGACAGCAGTTTTTCTGCCTGGTCGGCTGCCTTGATCATTTGCTTACATTGTGAAACGTTCCACGCCATGAGTTTTTCACATAAGACATGCTTGCCGGCTTTCACGGCGTCGATGGCCACTGGAGCATGCAAGTGCAGCGGCAAGGCAATGATCACTGCCTCGACGCCTAAACTCCCATCGGCGAGCAGATCGCGATAGTCATGGAAATGTTTGATCCGGGATTTGCAGTCGTTGCCGTAGTGGAAATTCAGTCCTTTTCGCGGGCCTGACGGTTCGCCCTTGAAGATGCGTTCTTGAAAGTTTGACGGCCGGATGTCGCAGATGGCGACGATTTCCATGTAGCGCGGATTATGGTCGCCGACGAGGACGCCGCCTTCGTCGCCGGCGCCGATGAGCGCCGTTCGAACCGGCTTGAGGTTGTCCTTCACGAAGCGTTCGTAGCCGAAATACGCGGCCGCCGCCACGGGAGCGACGGCAGCGCCGGCGACGAGGCTCTTCATGAAGCCGCGGCGCGTCAACTCCGCCGAGGTGCGTGCGAAGTTCTCCTTCCCCGTTTGTTTTTGTTCCTGAGTCAAGTCGAGGGCCATGGTTCACTCCTGTGTGCGGCAGTGCGGCGACGGCGTAGCCAGCGAAACGGCATCCAGGCGTCGAGGCCATATCGGCCGGAAGGGTTGGAGACGGCGATTAGCAACAGGGCGGCAATTTCAATGATGTTGAAGTTGATGAATAGGTAATGCCCGGCGGGGCTTTCGGTCGAACCGGGGAGCGGCGGCATCGCGAGGTAGAACAGCAACAGAAGGGCAATGCCGAGCGCACAGGCTGTACGAGTGAACAACCCGAGAATCAAGCCCAGGCCGGCAGCGACTAGTCCCCAGCGAACGAGTCGGTCGATCCATTGCAACCGGTTCCAATTTGGCCAAGACCAGCCCACGGTCTGAAACGCGGGGCCCATGAGATTATCGAACCACGCCACACGCGCCCATTCTGGTTCCGGCGAAGAAGCAGACGGCACGCGATCCATGCGTCGTTTTTCCGGCGTCAGGGCCTCCCAAAACAACATGCGCTTCATCTGCGACGTTTGCCTATCCAAGTCGGCCTGTAGGCCATTACGGATCATGCCGGCTTCTGCGCGGAGGCCCTGGATCTTGGCCGCCGCGGCTTTCGAACCGAATAGCTCGGCGTCTCCCGACTCAAGCTCGGCGATCTGGCGCATTTTCTCGTGGTAGGCCTGTAACCGCTGTGGCGTCGCCTGCGGAACTTCGCCATTGCCGCCGAAACCAGGCGGCTTCGTTTTGGTCACGCCGGACGTAAGCCATTCGACGAGGTCGGCCTTCGTTTGCAAAAACTTGCTTTCGGCGCCCGCAAGCTCGTCACGCCGGTTTGGATCGTCGAGTTGGTAATGCTTGACGAAACGCTCGAAGTACCGGTTCCACTCATCGTCGATTACGGGCGGCACATGTTGGTGCAGCTTTCGGTTTTCGGGGGCAACGTTCATGTCAATCGGCTTCACGTCGAAGCGTGCGAGGAAATCCGGTTCCGCATCGGCAATCGTTAGAGCTCCGTCGCGTCGACTCACTATCGGATCGCCGGCCAACCAGCGGAGCGGAAGAGCGAAGGGGCCGGTCGCATTGCGGAGGTAGCCTTTGCTCGACCACGCGTCCCGTTGCTGGACTTTCCAGACGCCCTCGTAGAAAAGGTGCCAGCCGATGCACAATTGAAGCACGACCAGAAAAAACCGGGTGCAACGGTTCATGGTCGGTGCCCTTGTCTCAATGAAATCGGAAGATTCACCGTTACCGGAATCTCGCCGTCGGCGGGCAACATGACGGCGCCGATTTCCGGGTGAGAATCGCAGTAACGGCGAGCCCATTCGATGCCGTTAATGAAAAACGCCGTCGCCAGCGCGTCGGCTTCCGCCGCCGTGGGAGCGACCACGGTTGCACTGAGCATTGTCGCCGCAGGATAGCCCGTGCGCGGATCGATGATATGGCCGAACCTACGTCCTTGGAAATCAAAGTGTTGATAAGTCGCGGCGGACGTTGCCAAGCCGCGATCACGTAAATGGAGAACCGCCAGATGCCGTTCCGGGGCCCAGGGATGGCGCACGGTTATCGGCCAGCCGCGTGCTGTTCCTGCGGTGCTTCCGAGTGCGAACACACTGCTGTAGCCGCCATGCACCAATGCAGCATCGATGCCCTTGCCCATCAACAAATCCGCGACGCGATCCAGCGCGTGGCCTTTGCCGATGCTGCCGAAATTGATCTCGACGCACGGTCGGGAATAGCGGACGGATTGGTTTTTCGCGTTCAGTTCTACGTGTCGCATGCCGACGCGCGACAGTGCTTCCGCCAACTCACTCGCACCGGGAAGTCGGTGACGTCGCCGGAAAAAGCCCCAGGCCTTGATGAGCGGGCCGGACGTGATATCAAAAGCGCCGCCGGTTTCCTCGTTGAGCCTTTGGCATAGGGCCAACAATCGAAATAACTCGTCGTCGACCACTACGGGGTCGTGAAACGCTTTGCGATTCAGGCGACTGGTTTCGCTTGTCTCGCGGTAAGCCGTGAGCTTGTCCTCGACTCGGTCGATCTCATCGAGTGCCGACTCGGCGTGAAACAATGCGTCCGGTGTTCCAATCGGCAGCGCGATTTCGAACAACGTCGCCATCGCGCGACGTTGAGCGCGGATGAGTGCAAGCTCCGGAATGACGGAATCGTCGTTCGCCTTGTCGTCACTATCCAGCAGAGCGACAGCTTGGCCTAGTGCGGCTGCCACATGTGTCGGTCGCATGAAATCGCGGCGATTCATGCCGTCCATTGTAGCGAACAGCCCTTCTCCTTGGTGTCATTGACGACCTGCCGCCTTCCCTTACAATCACCGAGGGACTCGCTAGGGGTGTCCGCCGTTGGGCGGGCTGAGAGTAGACCCTGGGACCTGATCCGGTTCATACCGGCGTGGGAAAGCGAACCTTACTCACCTCTTCGGCCTGTCCTCTCTTGAACGAATCATCCCGAGAGGAGATCGAACGTCATGACGCAAATCGAAGCCGCCCGGCAAGGAACGATTACACGTGAAATGGAGTTCGTCGCCCAGCGCGAAGAACTTGAACCGGAGGTAGTCCGCGACGAAGTTGCACGAGGCCGGATGGTGATTCCCGCGAACATCAATCACCTCCAGAAGAAACTGGAACCGATGTGCATCGGCGTCGCGTCCAAGTGCAAGATCAACGCCAACATCGGCAACTCGGCGGTCACCAGCAACGTCGACGATGAACTGGAGAAGCTCCACACCGCAGTCCACCTCGGCGCCGACACGGTGATGGACTTATCGACCGGCGGCGACATCGACCGCATCCGCCAGGAGATTATCGACACCTCGCCGGTTCCAATCGGAACCGTGCCCGTGTATCAGATGATCCAAAACGTCAAAGACCCGGCCGACATCACGCCGCAAATCGCCCTGGACATGGTCGAGCGCCAAGCGAAACAGGGCGTGGATTATATGACCATTCATGCCGGCGTCTTGCGCGAGTACCTGCCCTTGACCGCCAACCGCGTGACCGGAATTGTCAGTCGCGGCGGATCGCTCATGGGCGCATGGATGTTGGCCCATCACGAACAGAACTTCTGGTACACGCACTTCGATGAACTCTGCGAAATCATGCGCGCCTATGACGTGACCTACAGCCTGGGTGATGGCCTCCGGCCAGGTTCGCTCGCCGATGCCAACGATGAGGCCCAGTTTGCCGAGTTGAAAACCCTCGGTGAGTTGACGTTGAAGGCTTGGGAGCACGGTTGCCAGGTCATGATCGAAGGGCCCGGCCACATTCCGATGCACCTGGTGAGAATGAATGTTGAGAAGGAGCGCGAGCTTTGTCATGATGCCCCTTTTTACGTTCTCGGCCCGCTGGTCACGGACATCGCGCCGGGTTACGATCACATCACCAGCGCGATTGGGGCCGCTCTTGCCGCCGAGGCCGGCGCCGCCATGCTCTGTTACGTGACGCCCAAAGAGCACCTCGGTTTACCGAATCGTGACGATGTCCGGCAGGGGGTGATCGCCTACAAGATTGCCGCCCACGCCGGGGACATTGCACGCGGCCGAAAGAATGCACGCCGCCGTGATGATGAATTGTCGAAGGCCCGATTCGAGTTCGACTGGAATCGCCAATTCGAACTATCGCTCGACCCGGACACGGCACGGGCGATGCATGACGAGACGTTGCCGCAGGAGGTTTTCAAGTCGGCGAAGTTCTGCTCCATGTGCGGGCCGAAGTTCTGTTCCATGCGAATCACCCAGGACATTCGCAAGATGGCAGAAGCGGAAGCCACGTCCGTCGCTTAGGCGCTTGTATTTGAAAGGTCCATACCATGATTCGAAGAACCCACTACACAGTCATTGCCTTCGGCGTATTGCTTGCGTCAGCCTGTGCGGCGTTTGCGATCTGGACGAGCAAAGCGCCCCCGGACGCCGTAATACAAGAACAGCCGCAACGAAACCACCTTTGGCCAATGCAACGGTGCGCAACGTGGCAGTTGAACAACCTGAACGGAGATGTCCGCCTAAGCGTTCGCTCGATTGAACGGGACATCATGCCTGGAGAGTCACCGACGGGTCGTCCAGACCGCATTGAGAGATCAGCGAGCACTCATACTGTCGGAACCGGCTGGTGCCTTGGTGGCAATCAACCTTTCAAGGGCCACGTGACTAGTCAAGTGGTCAATCTAAGCGATGTTGCGTTAGACCCTAGGTTCGAAAAACAGCCGCTTCGCCTGCTCGTCAGTTTCGGGATGGGTGGTGCCACCACCCGCCTCAACAGCAAAGATACGATAATTCAGGGTGATTGCCCGTTCGCCACCATCCCACACGAAACGGCGACGTGGTCCGACGACGAACTGCATTTGTTGAATGTCTATACTCGGACGGAAAACAAAGTCTTCGTCTACGACGTATTTTTGGAACGGCGCCCTTCGACAAATACCTCTGAAGGGAGATGAAGTCGTGAAGCTCGAAATTCACAAAGCCAGTGCGAAGGTGGATGACGTTCACATCGACATCAGCGAGGTCTTTCCCGACCATTACGACCGCACCACGATGTTGCCGGTTTGCGACGACGAGGCGCGGGCACTGTTCGATGCGCTGAAGAACTCGCTGCCGAAGGAGACCACGGCCGAGTTAGTGCGTTTGTTTGCTCGCGAAGCGCGCTAGATAACTCATCATCTGAAATCCGCCGCGAAGGCTTTGGCGTTCAGTTCCGCTCCTGTGGCATGTTTCGTCAGGGCGTTCCACTTCATCGTCTTCCCCGGTGCGAAGACATGGTTGCGCATGTAGCTACCGACCTCCGGATTGCCGACGTAAATCACGTCCGCGGGATTGGCGTTTTGGTATGCTCCACGGGAAATCTGATGATGTAATTGCGAGGCGAACAATTCGCCCATCATGTAGTTGTGGTAATACACCGGCGCGCTGACGACGTGAATCTTACTGGCAAAGTCGGGAGCGCTGCGATGCGGTGGTCGCTTTACCATTTGATACTTCTCGACCAGGTCCCACCACAACGTGTTCAGGTTCTGGTCCGGATTCTCGTACATCGCCTTTTCGAAACGCAACATCACCTGACACCAGCGTGAAAAAATGAGCAGTTGGTACTTGAGCATCTTGGCCCCGGTTTCGTCGAATGCCTTTGGATCGGGAACGGCGACGCCCATCTTTTCGAGCCAAGTGCGCTTCTTGGCCATGCGTTCGAACATCATGGCCACGCCCTCGGTCGCCAGGATGTGGGCATCGCTGCGCAAGACGTAGGGCAGCTTTTCCGGAATGTTGTTCTGATGGGTCGTGTACACCGCATGGCCCAACTCGTGCAGCATGGTCGCCGCCCAATAGGCGTTCGGAACGATGTTGGCCAATACGCGAACATCGCCGGCGCGGTCGATATCCGTGCAGAACGCATGCGGGCTCTTGCCCGGCTTCTCGTACAAGTCGCTGCGTTCCAACACGCGGTCGATAGGCAGGCCGATGCCTCGGTAAAACTCCCGGCACAACTGCTGCAAGTCCGCCTTTTGATACGGCGCATCGATGTCAGCGCCGAACACGGCCGGCGTTTCCTGGAAAAACGGGTCGTGGTAGTGCCACGGCTGAAGTTCGGCGACGGGAATGCCGCAATCGGTCGCGAGTTTCGCGTCGATCTCGGTCTTGGCCTTTTGGAAGGGCTCCTTCGTCAGTTCGTCCAGTTCGTCGAATAATTTGATAATCTGCTCGCCGTCTTGCTCACTCAGGAAGAGCATCATGGCGTGGTAGTTCTTGAAACCCAGCTTGGTGGCCGCCTGATTTCGCAGCTTCACGAGTTCCTTGAGATCGGCTTCCAAGACGCTGCCGACGGCCTTGCTCGCCATCCACACGGTCCGCCGTCGATCCGAATTCTTCGATTCTTTCAGGACCTTGCGAACGTCGTTCTCGGTCATGTCCTTGCCGTCGACCTTGGCGCGGAAGGCGTTGAACTTCTGCTCGACCGCATTCGAGAGGTCGACCATTTTCTGGAGCAATTCCGGCGGGACCTGTTTCTCCAAGTAAGACAGATAGATCACCTCAATCGCTCGCGCGATTATCGGGTCGTCGATACCGCCGGCTTCGCGAATCTCCTTCACCGTCTTGAAGTGGTTGGCATCGGACAGTGCTTTGTCCAATTCGTTCTGTGCTTTCTTCTTGATCTCGAAATCCGAATCCTTGCCCGTAGTGTTGGCGTTCCACCATGCCAGACTGACCTGGACTTCGAGCGGCCGAATTCGGGACACATGTTCGTCGATGAACTTCTTGGCACGCGCAGTCTTGTCGGCGTCGGCCCGGACCACGCCTGGCACCCCGAACACTACAAGGGCGGCGATGGTTAACACGATGGGAACGAGTAGTCGAACCCAGATCATGACGGCAATCTCCTGAAACGATTCGAAACCAGCCGTACAATAGGGGCCGGCGTGTCCAATTTCAAGGAAAAGTACGGCGTTTCATCCCATGACTTACACCCCGATTTTGGCGACGCTCGGCTACGTGCTCTCTACGGACGGACAACGGGTTCTTCTCGTGCACCGAAATCGTCGACCGGGCGACACGCACTTCGGCAAGTACAACGGCCTCGGCGGGAAACTGGAGGCCGGGGAAGACATCGTGTCCGGCCTGTGCCGCGAGATTCGTGAAGAAGCCGGCATCGAACCCGACGCGCCTATGCTCCGCGGCACGATCAATTGGCCGGGCTTTGGCAAGGACGGCGAGAACTGGTTCGGCTTCATCTTCCGAATCGACCGCTGGCACGGCGAACCGTGCACGGAAAACCATGAGGGAGTGCTGGAGTGGGTTGAAATCGACCGCATCCTCGATCTTCCTCTCTGGGAAGGCGACCGCCATTTCCTGCCATTGGTCTTCGACTCCTCGTCGGCCCAGTTTCATGGTGTGATGCCTTACCGCGATGGGCGTCCGCTTGGCTGGACCTATCAGATGATTCACCAAAAAGGCACAAAGGACACCAAGGAGACATAGAATTCTTTGTGCCCTTCGTGTCTTTGTGGTGATTCTTAGGTAGGCACCACGAACGCCCCGTGGATCGTGTCCTTCTGAAATCCGACCACGGCCGGGAAGCGAATTCCCAAGAGAATCTGCACGTCGAAGATTTCCTCGACACCTTGATCGAACTCCAACCATTCGACGGTTTTTCCGCCGACCGTATCGATGACCCACACGCCGCATTTCAGTTCTTGCCGTCGTTCCGCTATGGGCAGTCCGCCGAAGGTTGATGACTCGCGTATTTTCGATAGCCCCACGAATGCATAGCGCCCCGCGAACGCCAACCCTCGGGCGAAACCGGGGACGGCTTCCAACACGTCACGTTGCCCGTTCGCCAAGTCGACCAATAGAACGCGTCCCGTCCCGGAGTCGAGCACCCAAAGTCGCCCCGCATGAAACCGCGGTGAATGCGGCATCGACAACCCACGCGCCACCACGTCGCCATTCCGCACATCGATCAAGCAGCCGCCGCTTGCCTTGTTCGCCCGCCAGGCATCCTTTTCGTCGGTTTCGCCGAGGGCCGTGACATAGCGGACCGCGCCATCGGCAACGGCCACGCCATTCAGATGGCAACGGTCTTCAGCCGTTATCGCCGTGACGAAAGGAGGCCGCCAACGCGGCACAAAGCTGTAATCTGGACTCAGCGTGCACAGACACGAAAAGCGCGTATTGACGATCCAAAGCTCGTCGCCGCACCACGCCGTCTCATGGCACCGAATATCGCCGGTAACGTGGCAACTTCGCGGCAAATAGCAGGCGTCGTGCATCCCGACCGGCTCAAGCTGCACGGCAATGTCCGGCGCATTCCGAAAAAACCAGACCTGACTTCTGGTGCCGATGGCCAGCCGGCGTTCGTCGACGGCCAATCCCATCGCCTGTTCGTAGCTGCGCAACAGCGTCGACAGTCGACCCTGAACGGAACGAACCACAACAAGCTTGCCGGCCTGGTACGTCGAAACCAACAAGGTCGCGCCCATGCTTTCCAAGAGCGCAGGCAGGCCGGGTGAATAGACGTAATGGAAGGGATTCTCGGTCGGTGTGGCCGCTGCGGTTTCGGGCATGTGTGTCTATTCGACGGTGTCGATGATGGAATTTGCGTCGAGATACACCAATCCGGAGGCGGGCAGAATCAGCGTTCCCACGCGTCTTTCTCCTCCTGCAGATGGCGTTCATATTCCTCCCATGTCGGAAAACAACGAGGGCTCGGCGCCGCCGGCAACGAATCCAGGAATTCCAACATCGACATCCGTGGTCGTTCCGGATCTTGCGGCAGACCAACAATCACCTCGACCCTAGCGCCTTCGGGCAGTTCCGGGGCGGTGATCTCAAGGCGATGCCCAGGGAGCACCGTAGTTTCTATCCGCAAGGCCTTCTGCATGTGCGTCACCTCCGCTGGGCATTATACCGGACATGGTGCGGTTCATACCAAAAGGCGTGTCGACTAGATCGTAGTTACGTGGACTAGGTTGGTAATCCCGGGAGTTGCGAATGGGTAGCCCGCGACGACTACAACGCGCGCTCCGGCCGGCAGGATTTGCGCAGCGCGGAGCGGTTCGCGAAAGGCACGGAGCAAGTCACCCTGTATGACATGGAGCGCTGCGACCACGGGCACAACTCCCCAAACAAGCGCCAGCCGGCGGCGCACGGGTTCGTCTTCCGTAAGCGCGAGGATCGGCATGGGCGGCCGATGCCGGGCCACTTGTCGTGCGGTGTATCCCGAACGCGTCACCACGACAATCGCCGCCGCGGAGACGGTACTTGCTAAGCTACATGCCGCCGCCGCTACCGAAGGATCGACTTCCGTATCCTCAAAATGAGTTCGAGTTATGAGGCCGGGCTCCGCGGCCTTGAGGATGCGCCGCATCATTCTCACCGTTTCGACCGGGTACTGCCCGATCGCTGTTTCTTCGCTGAGCATTACGGCATCCGTACCATCGAGCACTGCATTGGCGACATCGGTTACCTCGGCCCGGGTCGGCAGGGGACTATCCACCATGGACCGCAACATTTGCGTCGCTGTGATGACCGGTTTGGCGCCGCGGTTCGCTAAAGCGATGATCCGCTTTTGCACAAGTGGGACGGTTTCTATCGGGATTTCGATTCCGAGATCACCGCGTGCCACCATGATTCCGTCTGCGGCGTGGACGATCTCCTCAAGTCTTTCAATCGCCGCCGCCGTCTCGATCTTTGCGATGACCGGCAGCCCGCTACGGCGCACTTCATCGAGGTCGGCCGCGCCTCGGACGAACGAGAGGGCAACAAAATCGACTCCCCGTTCGATGCCGAAGCAAAGATCGGCACGGTCTTTGTCGGTCAGCGAGGGCATGTCCTCGAGCCGGGAGGCGGGAAGATTGATGCCTTTGCGTGCGGGAATATCGCCACCCACCATGACGCGGGCATGATCGGCGTCGATGACTTCCAACTGCATCAAACCATCGGCCAGCAAGACCGGATCACCCGCGCGAACGCTGCGCGGGAGTCTCAGGCTTACGATGTCACCCGGCTTTCCACGGATGGGATGATCCAGGCGCAGTTTCGGCCCACAAAGGTCCTGCAAGATAGCGATGGGCAGGCCGACGGCAAGCCGACGAATTCGCTCGATGAAGCGGCCGTGTTCTTCGTGGCTTCCGTGAGAGAAATTGAGGCGAAATACATTGACGCCGGCTTCGATAAGTTCTTGGATTCGCGTGTCGGATGATGTTGCCGGGCCGAGCGTGGCCACGATGCGAGTGCGAGCCATGGAAACTATTGTAGCATTAACTCGATTACGCTCGCGCACGATCGCGGCCTGCGAATCGTGCGCGAGGGCCTTGTGACTCTTTGCGGATTGCTCTCAGTGTGTTAGCGCGGCTTCGGCTTGATAGAGTTAGTCGGTGGTCGAGTTCGACGGCATCGCGGAATCTATTGAGGCGCGTCTGTTTTTGATTACGGGTCGTCATCCAGTGCTTGGGCTGTCATGGGATCCAATCGGAATGGGGTCAGCACGAAACCGCGAATGGCGCCGGCATGCAATCCCCAACCTGCAATCTGTCCCGCATTGTTCACCGCTGTGGCCGCCTCGGTGTTCCAACCGGTGATTTCAATCCTTTCGTATGAGCCGACGCCCGACCATACGACAGCGCTCTTGTCACTGCCCGTCGTGCCGACGCAGCCGGCAAATCCGGCAATAAGTCCGGTGTCATTCACATCGAGGGCCCCGGCGTACGCGTTAGCCGCCCCACATTCCGGCGAGCCGATGTCGACCAGGTCGCCACCCTGCCACAGAAAGGCGCGGGACAAGAGCCAATTACCACTCTGGACGACTGACCAACCAACAACGCTGTTCGCGTTATTGATGGCCGTGGCCGCACCTCCATAAACATCGTGGAAGGAACCGAGGTCGTATTCGTTGCCGAGTTCCCAGAGCGTGGGCCGGCCGGTAATCACTTTGCCGTTGATACCCACCGCACGTCCGCCCTGGTCGAGATCGTAGGCACGGCTTCCGAGTGCACCCAGCGGCACACCCGGCCGTGACGGATCGGGCCATAGCGTCGCAACGGTATTTGGCGACTTAATCGAGTACCCAGCTACCATGCCCGTCTCGGTTACCGCCAGGGCGACGGCATCGGTAGAACCGGGCGCGGGCAACAGGTACTCCGCTGTACCGCCCATCCACCGCGTCGCGATTCGTTGGCTGCCGACTTGAGAAACGCCGACAATGACCCCGGCATCATTGATCCCATGGGCAATGCCGGGTCCAAGGTCGATCAGCCCTGAAGACTCATTCCAGACGAAGGCGTGAGAGTCAGATTCCCCGACTACTACCCCATGCGTGTTCATGTCGTACGGGCGTGTGGCACCCGGCCCGCCAATCTCCATGACTAGGTAGCTCAAAAGACATCTCGGTTCGAGTTGTTCCATGTGCATCACTCCTGGCGGTTGAGGTTGGATGTGTCCGAACAGGAAACAAGCCGACTTGCGTCGTCGGCCTTGCCGATTCGCAGCTACTTTGAGGTGGATGTGAGGTGGATGTTCTGACCAAACCTAGGTCACGGATGCGCGGAACGCAAATATGGACGACGAGCATGCTCATCGTGAGATACCCGAATCTGTCCGAGCAACAAGAACTTGGCCACGGTCGGAGTAGAAATGCGTCGGCGTTGGAGTCCTCGACCTGGCGCAGCAACATAACCATGAGAACCCATCGGTGCAAGTCATCCTTGGCCCGGCGCGTTTGCAATGATGAGAAGAGTGTGAGCAACGTAATGATGAGAGTCCCGGTTCTTGAAGAAGCCGGGTTTCTGGGACGACGCAACGGCCAACTGAACGACTACAGACCAACATAACTGCACCTCACGCGCCCAAGCATTCAGCCAATGCGCTTGACATAGGCCCCATTGGGGCTTAGATTCATCTTTAGTCCCCCCCGCAAAGCCTGCCTCGGAAGGAACTTCCGCCATGTTGACCATTCTCGGTCGTGCCGATCGTTACTGCGATGGAGTCTCACGCCGTGGCTTTCTCAAAATTGGTGCATTAGGTCTGGGCGGCGCGGGCTTCAACCTGAGTGACATTCTGGCGGCCGAGAAGGATGCGGGAACGTCGGCGCCGCACAAGGCCGTCATCAACATCTTCCTCGGCGGCGGACCGCCGCATCAGGATATGTGGGACATCAAGACCGAGGCGCCGGCCGAGATTCGCGGCGAATTCAAACCGATCCAGACGAACGTCACGGGCATTCAAATCGGCGAAGTGTTTCCGCGCATCGCCTCGCACATGGACAAATGCGTCGTGATCCGCTCCATTATCGGCGCGACCGGCAACCACGACGCTTATCAATGCATGACGGGTTGGACGGCCCGCGACTTGTCAACGCTCGGCGGCCGGCCCAGTTTGGGTTCCGTCGCGGGCAAATTGCTCGGTCCGGTCGATCCGTCGGTGCCGACGTTCGTCGGCCTGGCCGCACGCACCCAGCACGTGCCGTGGTCCGATCCGGGAAAGCCGGGGTTTCTCGGCACATCGTATGCCGCGTTCAAACCTGACGGCCCGGGGCTGGCGAATCTGAAGCTCAACGGCATCACGCTCGAACGCCTTCAAGACCGAAAACAGCTCCTGCGCAGCTTCGACGACATTCGACGAGAACTCGACACCACGGGCGCCTTCGCCGGCATCGACGCCAGTGTCGAACGGGCCATGGGTGTGCTCACGTCGAGCCGAATGTTGGAAGCGCTCGACCTCAACCGCGAGCCGGCGAAAGTCCGCGAACGCTACGGCGACGGCAAACCTTATCAATTCCAATACGATGGATCGCCGACCTGCAATGACCATTTGTTGCTGGCGCGGCGGCTAGTCGAAGTCGGCGTTCGCTGCGTGACGTTGTCCTATGGCCGATGGGACAGTCACGGAAAGAACTTCGACCTGGTGCGCGATCACGGCGGCAAACTCGATCATGGTCTCAGTGCATTGATCGAAGACCTGGACTATCGCGGCATGTTGGATGATGTGACCGTGGTGGTCTGGGGCGAATTCGGCCGGACGCCGAAGATCAACGGTGGAGCCGGCCGCGATCATTGGCCACAGGTTAGCGGCGCCCTCCTGGTCGGCGGTGGAATGAAAACCGGTCAGGTCATCGGCGCGACCAATCGCCTCGGCGAGTTCGCCAGTCAACGCCCGGTTCATTTCCAAGAAGTGTTCGCAACCCTCTACCACAACCTCGGCATCAACCCGGCAACCACGACCCTTGTCGACCCAACCGGCCGACCGCAACATCTCGTGGATTACCCAGTGATGCGGGAGTTGGTGTAGAGCGAGTTACCGCTTCAATTCCATTTCAAACTGATTCGATCCTTCTCTCACAGCCAGGCGAAGCGGTGTTGTTTTCTCGTCGCTGTAGCTTTCGGGCAACTGGTTCGGCCCGAGTGTGCCGTCATCATTTCGTTTTCGCCAAACCACGGTGACGATGTAGTCGCCGGCGGGTGCGCCGTCGTTGGCCCGGTAGGTGGAGACGGCGAAATTGCCGTTCTGGTCGGTCCAGCCGTCCGGTCGGCCGCGGGTGCCGCGCACTTCCGAATGAAGGGTAACCACGGCGCCGGCGACCGGCTTGCCGTCGAACATGATCCTGCCCTGAACCGGGAACGTGGGGAGCCGAGCAACGACGGTGCCTGCTTCGGTGGTTTCCGGCCGCTGCAGATTCTCCGCCAGAATGCCGTCGAGGAGAAGGTTCGCCAAAAGCGGGCCGTCCTTTTTCATCGTCACCCACACGATGTGGTCGAACTCGCCGTAGGCGGCGCCGCGAACCTTGCTGCCGCCCCCGGTGGTGGCCAGTTGATAGTAATGTCGGCCATTGCGTAAGTACCGCTGGTAACGATGAATATGGCCGCAGAATACGGTGTAAGGCCGATCGGTCAATAACTTCTCGACTTCCAACCACCCGGAAGTTTCGGCGTCACCGGCCCAGAGCGGGTGATGAAGAAAGAGCAAGGTCCAACGAACGCTGCGATTGGCCTCCAAGGCGGACTTGATGTAGCTCAATTGATCCGCGGAAATGCGCCGGGACTTCGGCGGATCGTTCGAGTTCAACATGAGAAAGAGCACGTTACGGTAGACGTAGTGGTAGTACGGCCGACCGAGCAAGTCCTTCCACCATTTCTCCATGACGACGTTGGAAATGTCGTGGTTGCCGGGGACGTAGAAAAAGGGCATTTGCAGCCGATTCACAAAACCTTGAAATTGTTCCCATTCCCGCTTCAGGCGTGCGGGGTCTTCGGTGCCGCCCTCGATGAGGTCGCCGACGGAAACGACGAACTCCGGCTGCATGAGGTTGAGCTGTTCGACTGCCCCGGAAAAGATCTTCTCACGATGGCCGCCGGTGCGGTCGCTGACGATGGCAAAACGAAACTCGGCCGGGTCGTTGTTCAGCCGTAGATGATTCCAGGGATTGCGCTCGTCGGTTCGGACTTGCAGGCCGGTGGTGAGCGGCTGCTGCGTCGAAACCACGACGGCGGCGCCAATCAAAACGCACGCGATTGTCCCGACGAGCAGTCGTTTCATGGTCATTCTCTTTTAACCTGGCTGGGTCATCCTGCGCGGATCGAGTGCGGCGCTGAGCTCGGCCTCGGTCACCATTTGATCGCTGTCTTTCTTTCTCAACATTCCTTGATGAATCTTCATGAGACAAAGCTCGCGCACGGTCTTGCCAGTGTGGAAGGCCTCCTTGGCAATGGCGGCGGCCGCATCGTAGCCGACCAGTGGATTGAGACTCGTCACCATGGCCAGGCTCAGTTCCACTTGTCGTTCGCATTGTGCCCGATTGGCCTCCATTTCCTGAGCACAGAAATCGACAAAGGCGTTGACTACGGAAGCCAGCAACTCGGCACTTTCCAACGTGGCCAGCCCAATGACGGGCATCATGATGTTTAGTTCGAATTGCCCGCCGGTCGCGCCCGAAAAGGCGACGGTTTGGTCGTTGCCAATCACGGTGGCGCAAACCTGCATCATGCTCTCGCACATGACGGGGTTCACTTTGCCCGGCATGATCGAGGAACCCGGCTGGCGGTCGGGAAGCATGATTTCGTAGAAGCCGCAACGCGGGCCGCTGCCCAGCCAACGGATATTGTTGGCGACGGAGTACAACGAAACGGCGACGGTGCGGAGTTGGCCGCTGCACTCCACCAGAGAATCGCGATTGGCGTTTGCTTCGAAATGGTTGCGGGCTTCGATGAACTGAAGTCCGGTTTCTCGAGCCAGGATTTGTGCCACGGCCGCCCCGAATCGCGGATGCGCGTTGATGCCGGTGCCGACGGCCGTGCCGCCAACCGGCAGCTCCAGTATGTCCCACACCGCGCGATGGGCGCGCTCCAAACAAAGCTCGATTTGCCGAGCGTAACCGCTGAATTCCTGCCCCAGACGGATCGGCGTGGCGTCGGCAAGGTGGGTTCGGCCAATCTTGATGATGTCGTCCCACTGCCTGGCTTTTTCCAACAGCACGGCATGCAGCCGCTTAAGCGCGGGAATGAGCTCGTTGTTTATCGTCTGGCCGGCGGCTACGTGGATGGCCGTCGGGAAGATGTCATTCGTCGATTGCCCCATGTTGACATGATCGTTGGGGTGGATCGACTTCGTCGCCTCGAAACGGTCGCCGCCGGAAAGCTCGATCGCCCGGTTGGCAATCACTTCGTTCGCGTTCATGTTCGACGACGTGCCGGAACCCGTCTGATAGACATCGAGCGGGAATTGATCGTCGAGTTTTCCGTCGGCCACTTCTCGCCCGGCTCGCACGACGAGATCGGAGATTTGCGGCGGCAGTCGCTCGAGGTGCCGGTTGGCATAAGCACACGCCGCCTTGACCAGCCCCAGTGCTCGGATGAGTCTCTTGGGCAACGGCCGCCCGGAGATCGGAAAATTCTCCACGGCCCGTTGCGTCTGCGCTCCGTAGTATGCTTGGGCCGGAACTTTCACTTCACCCATCGAATCCCGTTCAATGCGAAACTCGTTCATCAGGTTCTCCAGACAGAAAATCTCTCCATCAACCGCTGCGAGGCGGGGGCCCCGGAAGAGACACTATATTCTGTACGAACGTCGGGGTCTAATCGGACAGCGGAAGAAAGTGTGACGTGAGCGCTGTGACGAGTCCAAATGCCGCTACTTTTCCGAGCGGCACGGTTTCACCATGATCGCGATAATCAGTCGTTCTTGGTTCATCGTGTGATAGCGGGTGATGATCGGGAAGAACTTGCCGCAGGCACTTGAGTAAGTGAACTCGCCCATTTGCGGGGCCTTCACTTTGAGGCAGACACGATTCTCCTTGTTGGCGCCGTGGCGAACGATGATCTCGGCCTCTTCCTTTTCGATAAGGCAAAACTTGCCGGGCTTCCCGACCGTAAGCGATTCCTTGCTCGTCTGCGCCAATTGAAAACCGGTGAGATTCGGTTCCTTCTTCTGCACTTCCTTGGCAATGCATTCCAGCTTCGGATCGACCTTGTCATTCTTTTCTGTGGCGAGAATCGCAATGACGGTTACCTGGACGCGTTGATTCTGCTCGTCGCACGGGCCGGCGACGATGGCGGAAAGTAAAAGGAATGTCGCTGTCATGGGCGGTCCTCCGCAATTCGTTTAACCCCGCACTGGGATACGGATCAAGGTGCTCTCTCGGCCGGGACACCGCCGTTGAGCGGCGCCACGATCATGGGCGATGTCGAGTTGGACGCTGTCGCATCCGGCATCATGCCGTCCGCATCGGGTTGCATGTTTTCAACGGTCACATCGTGAACCGTCGCGAGCGCCAGGGGTTCGTGCAACGGTACTCGACCGATCACGAGCATCGAAATATCCTGCCCATGGACGCTCAAGATGTCCACTTCGTCCGCGGTGGCAACCGGAAACGGTTCGATCGCCGCCGTGCCTCGGTGCGCGGGGTTGTGCGAGTTCAACAATGCCAGCAGGACGACGGCCGCGGCGGCGGCCGGCCAACGCAGCCACCGAGAATTACTCCGGCGGGGATCAACTGGGTTAGGAGCCGCCGGCACAACTGAAACCCTAGTGGTTGGCTGAGCCAGCGCCGTTTCAATGCGCTGGAGCGTCAGGTCCCACTCCTCAGGCGTCGGTTCGGGAACCGTGTAATCCTGGTAAGTCTGGGTCAATTCGCACTGGGCTTCCAGCTCGGCCGCGAGTTCCGGGTTTTCGTCAAGCCAACGTTCAACGCGCAAAGCGAGTTCGACCGGCAACTCGCCGTCGAGGTGCGCGGCCAGTTCAGCCGCCGAGGGTGCACCGAAGTGCTTGCGATCCGCGTTCATCTTTCGTCTCGTCGCGAGATATAAGCTCGCAGCTTTTGCCGGGCATAAAAAAGGCGGCTCATGACCGTGCCGATCGAGATTCCCATAACGTCGGCCACTTCGCGATAGCTCAACTCGGCGTCGGCGTGAAGCACAAACGTCTGCCGCTGTGCCGCCGGCAAAACCGCGAGCGCCTGGTCAAGCAGCTGGCGCATGTCCTCACGTTCGAGTCCCTCGGTCGGGTCGCGAAATCCGGCCGCACCGTTGGGCCGGTGCACTCCGTTGGGTCCGTGCAAGCGAATCGACTCACGCCGGCCGCGCTGCGCCCGAGGTCCAACGCGGCATTGCTGACGACGCGCAACAACCACGTCTTGAACGAACTTTGCCGGCGGAATCCCTGCAAATGGGTCAATGCCTTTACAAACCCGTCCTGCACCGCGTCCAAAGCATCCGCATCTTGGCCGAGCAAACGGTACGCGACTCGGTAAGCCATCACCCGATAGCGCTGGAAAAGTTCCTCGAGCGCGTCCCGCTCACCCGCCGTGAAGCGAGCGAGTAGGTATTCATCGCTTTGTACCGGTGGAGCGGGGGCGGTGATTACAGCCATGTGTGTAACTGTCCCCTGTTAAATGGACGCTGCGGCGAGGCTCCTTATTCGGAACGATTATAACAGACGAATGAGGGGCGGGCCAGAAAACATGTGCACTTGTTTAGCCTCGGTTCGAAGAACCGCGCGGTTCTGCGAACCGCGGCTAAACAAAATCTTTACCGAATGAACGTCGCCACGCGCTCCAGGAACGCTGCGTTCGATGCGTGTTGGCCGAGCTGTTTGACGAGGCCTTCCATCGCCTCAACGGGCTTAAGCGACGCGAGGCTGCGGCGGAGCAGGGTGACGCGTTGATGAACCTCAGGCGGCAGGATACGCTCTTCCTTGCGCGTGCCCGACTGGCTGATGTCGATGGCGGGATAAATGCGGCGATCCGAAAGGCGACGGTCGAGCACCAGTTCCATATTTCCGGTGCCCTTGAACTCCTGGAAGATGTAATCATCCATCCTCGAGCCGGTGTCGATCAGCGCGGTAGCGATCACCGTGAGTGAGCCACCCTCCTCGAAAACTCGGGCGGCCCCGAAGAGGCGGCGCGGCACCTCCATGGCACGGCTGTCGATGCCGCCCGACATGGTTCGGCCGCTGTTTCCGACGGCCTTGTTGTACGCTCGCGCCAGCCGAGTGATGCTGTCTAGCAGAACAAACACCTGCTTGCCTTGTTCAGCGAGTCGCTTGCGCGCTCGATCACGAGTTCGGCGCTGCGGACGTGGCTCACCGTGTCGCGGTCGTAGCTGCTGGCCACCACCTGGCCTTTGATAAGCCGGCGCATCTCGGTCACTTCTTCCGGCCGCTCGTCGATGAGCAGCATGATGAGTTCCATTTCCGGATGGTTCGTGGCAACGGAATGAGCGATATGCTGGAGCAGAATCGTCTTACCGGTTCGCGGCTGCGCCACGATCAGGCCACGCTGCCCTTTGCCGATGGGTGTGAGCAAATCCATCACCCGCGTCGTGAGCGGCTCGGCCCCGGTTTCCAGAACCACCTGGACGTGCGGATCGATCGGCGTCAACGCGTCGAAATCGCGCTGCCGATACTTTTCGGGACTCTCGTCCTCGATAAGTTCGATACGGGCGAGACGTGGCCCGCTTCCCTTCCGCGCCGCCTCCGTGGGCCCATCAAGCAGGACGCCGTCGCGGAGGCGGAACTTCTGAATCAGCGGCCCCGGAACAAAAGGATCGGAAGGTTGGGCCGCGTAATGACGGGCGGGATTGCGGAGGAAGCCGTAACCCTTCGGATGAAGTTCTAAGACGCCGCGGACGGAAGAAGTTGAAACCTGAGACATTATCGTGGACTTGCTTTGACTATGGGCGAACGAAAATATTCAAACCTTTCGGTGCGGCGTAGTCGCTTCAAAAGTTCCATCGGGCAAGGGAACCAGTGCGTAGTCGCCGAAAATATTCGGCGCCTCGCGCTTCATGATTTCCAAAACCTGGATTGCCAGCTTCCGTATTTCGACTTCCGCATAACGGTTTGCACGCAGCTCAATAAAGTGCCGAAGGGCCCGGGCATTCGCAGTGACGAATATCTTGGTTTCCGTCGCATTAGGCAATACACTGCGTGCGGCCTGACGCGCCAATTTCCGCCGCAACGTTCGATCCGGTTCGTCCTTAAGGCTTTCCAACAACCCTTCGACCAACCGCATGTAAGCCCGATGACTCTGACTGACCGCGTCGAGCCACAAACGGTGCAGCTTCGGGTCGGCCGCGATGCAATCGGGTTCGACGTATTCGGCCACCGACTCGTCAACATAACGCTGGCTGAGCTGCGAGTAACCGAATCCCGCGCGATGCCGAATCAGCTCGTGCGTCAAACTGCGGCTGACGCCGGTAAAGATGAAGCTCCACACCGCGTGTTCCAGCACCGAGCCGTGACCCACTTCCCGAATGTGATCGAGATAAACCGCGTTGCCGCCCGGCCTGGGTTTGGCGAACGACATGTAGCATAATCGTCCCGCGACCTCGGCGAGATGCTCACCGGCCACCTCGGTGTCCGTCTGCCAGGCGACGCCGTGGTCGGCGAGAAACCGGTCGAGCTCGCCGTCGCCCATCGTCTGCCGGCCGACGAGATACACCGTCGGCGCGCGGATGACCCGGATGTCTTGTTCCGGGTCAAGTGAGTTCATGGAGATCCCTTCCGTTTGTACCTTTGCCGGATTCGTTGCGGTTCTGCCCTGGTTTGGAACCTGCTCGTGCGGTGATTCGGCGGCGGGTACTGTCCCATATTAGCAAGGAGGGTTGTCTCGTACCAGCCGCTTCTAGGCGATGGGCCCGCGATCATCAACGGGCCGCGCCATTCCCCGCCGGCACCAAGAGCACGACCTCGGAAATCCGAAATGCCGTCGGCTTATTGTCCGGATCGATCCGTAATTCGTCGATGGTGCGATTGACCTTCACCGTCAACGTCTGCTCGCCCGGGTTATTCGGGAGCATCCGCCGAAAGAACCGCTCGTTCTCCGTGTAGCCCTCGGTGCCCTTGTTTCGCCAATACATGTGAAAATGAGGTTGTTGCACGGAATTATCGTAGGTGCACCGCACCCGAACCGCCGTCACGAGTTGGGGCCGGTCGAGCGCGAAACGGGCGGATGGATCGTCGCCTTCACCGCGGCAGTCGCCTTCGGTCCACGTCATGTCTCGGACGGCAACGGGAACCAGGGGCACCGCAATCTCATTGAGCTTCACGGACGGGTCCCAGCCGGGATGAATCTCGAAAATCGTGTTCGGAATCCAGATGTCGCCGAGGGCAAGCTGGAACCTCTCGGGTTCGCCCAGAATCTCCGGGGCGGCGTCGAATCGAAACCGTGCTTTCGATCCGGGCGCCACATGCTCTTCGACCATTTGACAGACGCGGTTGGACGTCAGCCAGCTCGGGAGATAGTGAACGGACAGTCGGTTTCGATAAGGACGCACTTCCAACGAGACCTGGCGCGTCCAGGGCAACAGGCCGATGTTTTCGGCGACGAGCTCAAGCGTGCCATCGCCGTGTAATGTTGATTCTTCGAGAAGAAGCCGGGCGGCGTAATCGTTCAACGGATGCTGTCCCGCGGGCTTCGAGCAATTATGGCAGATGCCGGGCATGTAATCGCCGCCGGCAAGCAGGTCCTTGCGGAACCGTTGGAAACGGTCGCCTTCCCAAATGCTCTCCATGTCCTCGACCGCGACATTCCCCATGATGGCCGAGCGGTCGCCCGAACCGTAACAGCATGGAAAAATGTCGCCGTTCTTGTCCATGAATGGGTAGAGCCACGGCAGCAGGCATTGCTTGGTTTTGTGATCGGTGCCCCAGTTGCCGAGGTATAGGCTCTGGGTGTCTTTGAAGTCGTCCAGGCTCAAATCGCAAGTGACGTCGATGCCGTACTTTTTGCACTCGGATTTGATATTGTCGAGATGCACGCCAAATTCATCGTCGTCCACCTGCTGGTCGCCCAACTCCGCAGTGAGGTCGTACATTCCGCCGAGAACGAACTTCTTGACTCCCACTTCCTTGAGCTTGGCGGGAAAGGCGGCCAGGGTGTGCACGTTGCCTTCCATCAACACGGTAGTAACAGTCAGGCTTACGCGCTCGGGCAGCGTCTTTGCCAGCATTCGCAGCCCATCCCACACGCGCTCCAGATCGCCCTTGCGGATGTCGTGGAATACCGTGGGATCCGGCGAATCGATGGAAACGTTCACGTGCTTGAGGCAATTCAACTCCGCCAGTCCGTCGGCAAATTCCTGACGAAGACTGTAGGCATTGGTCGACAACGTGAACCGCTTTCCCATCCGCTCAAGATCGCGAAGCATCGAGAGACAGCGCGGGTTCAGAGTCGGTTCGCCGAAGCCGACGACGCAAACCCACTCGACGTGCTTGGCCGCATCGAGAACCTGCTCCCAAACCATTTCCGTCATGTGGCCGGGATCATGGCTCGAAAGTGTCGAGCCCAAAGTCAGCGGACACATGATGCACTTGAGATTGCAGCTACTGGTAAGTTCGACTTGCAAGCTGTCGGGCGCCCCCAACGTCGGAATGGGTCGATTCGCGGCACTGCAATCCTTGGAGCGTGGCGCGGGCGAATCGCCGATGAGGGGAAGACTCTGCAAGGTCGAACTCATGGTGTTTTCCTCGAACACATCCGCAAGCCGGCGTCGATGGAACACTTACGCCCGGTGTCGGCGGGCCGCATGTTCCGTCGTTCCAATTGTAGGCCAGGGGAAGAGGCCCGGCGCACCGCGCGGGCCATCGGCACGGGAGCCATCGATCCCTCCTCCAACCGGTCTTTGCTCCCGCCGTTAAAGCATTAGAGCGGCTAGACGGGCGGGTGTCAATTATTTTCGGGTAACATTCCGGCAATGCGCCGGCGATTGATTCCGGCGAACGGCGTGTGTCAACGCCCTGCAAACTTGCCGCGTCCAAGGTGAAGGGTCTTGTCGTGTACCCGAGTACTGGTCACAATAGCGAACGTCACTGATCGAACTGGAGTAAACCCATGCCGGTGATCCGAATTCCAGAGGAGCATTGGGGCAAAGTCTGGCGAGCGTTGGTTGCCTCGGGTCCCATTTCAAGGGTCAGCAAGGAACCGATATATTTGGTGAGCGACGGGCAACTCCGGCTGTTGCGCCGTCGTCGGCTGCCGTTTCAGGTCGTAGCGAATTCCAACAAGAGTGCGACGGCGAACCACGATGCCTAGGGCGGCGCGGCGTTACGACTTGTATCTACCGCTGACTTACAACAATGGCCGCCCTATTCCCGACACGGCTTTCGCCGACGTGGAACTTCGCCTTGTCAAACAGTTCGGTGGGCTAACATCTCATCAGCATGAGTTTCCCCTCAAGGGCATCTGGCAAGGAACCACTCGACTCTACTTCGATCAAGTAATCGTTATGACCACGTTGGACTTCCGCACTCGCGGTAGCGCGCGCTTTATCAAGCAACTCAAGACAACGCTGCTCGCGCTCTTCGAACAGGAAGAAATCCTCGTGACGGAGTCGTTTCTGCGAGTTCACTAACCCTGTACACAGTCAACGCCCTGCAAACTCCCCGCGTCCAGGGCGTTGACACGCCCCGCTCGCCCACAATCTTCTGAATTCTGAATTCTGAATTCTGAATTCTTCCTCTCCATATACTCGGTAGAAGAGATTTCATCATGAACGAACCCCACGACCCAACCACTTCCGACCACCGTTACTCGCCATTTGTGCAACTCGTGCTGTCCCGGCTGCGGGAGTTTTATCGGGAGCCGGAGGCGATCTTCTGGGTGTACGGCTTCCCGATTTTGATCGTGGTGGCGCTCGGGATCGCCTTCCGCAACAAGCGCGTGGAGGAAATCGCCGTCGATGTGCAGGAAGCTCAGCAGGCGGCGGCCGTTGTCGCCGACTTGGAGAAAATCGAAGTCGAGGGAACCAAGAAATTCAAAGTTGCCGTTAACGACGCTGCGACGTGCCGGACTCGGTTGCGGACGGGGAAAACGGAGCTTGTCGTGGAGCCGTCGAGCTCCGGTTATGAGTATCATTTCGATCCGACGCGGGCGGAGAGCGTTTTGGCGCGCAACGCGGTGGACGACGCTTTGCAGCGCGCGGCCGGCCGGCGCGACTCCGTCGTCGTCACCGACCAGCAGATGACCGAGCCGGGCGCGCGCTATGTCGATTTTCTCGTGCCGGGACTCATTGGGATGAGCCTCATGGGTGGCGGCTTGTGGGGCGTCGGGTTCGTCACGGTCGACATGCGCATCCGCAAACTGCTGAAACGATTTCTCGCCACGCCGATGCGGCGAAGTCACTTTCTCGCTGCCCTTATGGTGAGCCGGCTACTCTTTATGTTGCCTGAGATGCTCATCATCATCATTTTTTCCCGGATCTTTTTCGGCGTCATCATCCAAGGCAGCATTTGGGCGGTGGCGTTTCTCATCCTGCTCGGCGCCGTCACTTTTTCCGGTCTCGGTCTATTGGTGGCCAGCCGGGCTCGGACGATCGAGGCGGTTTCGGGATTGATGAACCTGGTGATGCTTCCGATGTGGGTGCTTTCGGGAATCTTCTTTTCGTCGGAGCGGTTTCCGGAGCCGGTGCAGCCGATTATTAAAGCCATTCCGCTGACGCCGCTCATCAATTCGTTGCGAGCCGTCTATTTGGAAGGCGCCACCCTGGCGTCGCAATGGCCCGAAATCGCAATCTTGGCCGCATGGGGCGTCGTCACTTTCATTCTGGCACTGAAGTGGTTTCGCTGGACGTAGTTCAATGAAACACCGAGCCCACATGTTGCAACGCGTCGGTTGGCACGTCATTATCCGCGTAAACGAACCGAATTACCCACATTCATCCGGACGACTTACGCGAAGACTTCGCCCACGTGAACGAGACCCCGTTTTCTTGACCATACTCCGAAGGCGGAAACACTTGCGGGACAGGGTGAACCATGTCGCCGAACGCCGTGTTTCGTGATTCAAGTTGCGGAGGCGGGCGATTTCAGTCGGCTATTGGCCGATGGGATATGAGCCAGCAACGACGTAAACGACCTAACGAATCAGGACCGATCCCGATGACCGAACTCGCGATTCACTTCATTGACGAAACCAGCCATGAAACTTGCGCACTGTGCGGAATGCGAACTGTGACGGGTAGGGGCCCGCAGTTGTTCCGGGTACACAGCACGGAAGTCGTCTGCCGCCGCTGTGGGAAGAAACATGCGCCGCGCTGGTCGCGCTGATGGATTTGGCCTATATCGCCGAGCGCGTCGGCCGTATTGGCCAGCATACGCTTGTGCCGCCGATGACGGCACTCTTGGACCTGGCGCGAGCCGCCGAAGAATACCGAATCACTTCACCAACGCAATGCCGGCAAGCCGCGTAGTCGATCATTCGTGGCGCAGCGCCTCGATGGGGTCGAGCTTGGCGGCGCGTAGCGCCGGGTAAAGGCCGAAGATGACACCAACGGCGACCGCCGTTCCCAGCGACAGGAAGATCGAGAAGGGATCGATTTTCGCCGGCAGATAAGTGGATGCAATCGCGTCCGCCAGGAACGGAATAACGAACACCAGACTCACGCCCAACAACACGCCGACAATGCCGCCCACGTTCGTCTGTACCACTGCCTCCACCAAGAATTGAAGTGTTATATCCTTGCGCTCGGCGCCGAGCGCCCGGCGAATGCCGATCTCGCGCGTCCGTTCCGTGACCGTGGCCAACATGATGTTCATGATGCCGATGCCGCCGACAACGAGCGACACGCCGGCGATCAACACGAGCAAGCGGGTGAAACGCGCCTTGGCGCGCTCGGCTTCTTCCAGCCGGTCAAGCGGCACCGTCACTGACCAATCGGCACGCGGATGTCGGCTTTCGAGAATGTCGCGCACCACCTGACCTGCCGGCCGGACTTTTTCCATGTCCTCCACGGTGAGGGTAACTTGGCTGAGCTCCACCTGTTCCCCCACACGTGAACCGGATTGGCGAATGAAAACCTTCTCGCCAAAGCGGACCTTACAAGTTTGCAACGGGATGTACACATCGTTGTTAAAATCCTCTGCCGCCTGGCTGCCGCCGCTGCCGCCCGTGGGCATGCGGTCCCGCAGAATGCCGACGATCTTGTAGTAATGCGAGCCGAGCCGAATGGTTTCATCCAGCGGGTTGGAAAATGGAAAGAGTTTTTCGGCGACTTCACTGCCAAGAACCGTGACGTTTCGCATGTAATGGTCGTCTTCCTCGGTGAGGAATCGCCCACTGGCCAGATTGAGTTGGTTTACCAATTGATATTCCGGCGTCGTACCGACAGTTCGGCCGATCATGAGACGGTCGAGCCGGCGAATCTCCTGCGGAAAGATGCGCATCGGCACGCGCCGAGTGACGGTGCTAATCGTCTCGAAGCGTTCGAAATCGGTGTACGTCAGCCCGTAAAGCGCCACCATGGTTCGACGGCTGGTGCTCGACTCATCCGGCGGCTTCACGCTGCGCACGATGATGTTGGTGGCGCCTTGCCGGGCGATGTCATCCAGCGCGTCTTGCATGCTCCCTTCGCCGAACGCGGTCAGCGCAATGACGGCCGCGGTCCCGATGATGATGCCCAGAACGGACAACACAAGGCGGAGTTTATGCAGCCACAAACTTCGCAAGGCAAGCACGAAGCTTCGCCGGCCTCGTTCCCAGCACACGATCCACAGGAAGAAAATGAGGTAAGCGATGCCGCACAGAATGGACAACGAATGGGTCATGTCAGTTAGCGTCGATCGAAGTCCGGCGGCATTCGCAGCACATGGGACGGCCGGCTGGTTTCCGTGTCGTGTCCATTCGGCAGGGTCCGAAGCTCCCCGCCCGGCGGGTTGAAGATATGATCGTTGCGTGTATCCGATTCAATCTTTCCGTCCCGCAAGCGCACCACCCGGCGGGCCCAGGCGGCAATGTCGTTTTCGTGCGTCACCATGATGATCGTTTTGCCCGCGCGGTTAAGGTTGGTGAGGAGTTTCATGATCTCGTCGCTGGTTTTCGTGTCGAGGTTCCCAGTCGGTTCATCGGCGAGGATGACGTGCGGATCGTTCACCAGAGACCGCGCGATGGCGACACGTTGTTGCTGGCCGCCGGACAGTTGCATCGGCCGATGCTCCAACCGATCTCCGAGCCCGACCATCTCCGCCAGCGAAACGCAGTAATCCCGCGTCGCCGAGTCGAGCTTTCGCCCCTGATACAAGAGCGGAACCTCGATATTCTCTAATACGGTGTACTGGGCCAAAAGGTTGTAGGATTGGAAAATGAAACCGAGATACCGGCTGCGGATTTCGGAAAGCTGATCGTCGTCCATCTCGGACACGTCATCCTCGCCGAGTATGTACCGGCCACTAGTAAGCCGATCCAGGCACCCGATAAGATTCAATAGCGTTGATTTCCCGGAGCCTGACGGTCCCATGAGGGCGACGAAATCGCCGGCATTCACCGTCATCGTGACCCCGCGGAGAGCACGAACGACGACCGATTCCATGTAGTAGTTCTTGCCTAGATCGATGACTTGAACGACGGCGGACATTGGTAAACCGTTGTTGCTATATGGTTAGCCGCGACGCGGAGTCTTCGGAGCGGAGCGCTAGGCGGCGACCGCGCTCCGCTCCGAAGACTCCGCGTCGCGGCTAAGCTCCTACGGGTTCCGTTTCTCGCCCATCGGCGCTTTGGTTTTGGCCTTTGGTCGTTGCGTGTTCGCGGGTTCGTCGCCGGCAGGTGCTTCACCAGCTGGCGGCCGACCGGCTTGACCGCGGGCGCCGTCGGGCCGGCCGTATTCAGCGCCCGGACGACCGCCGTATTCGCCGCCGTTGCCCTGGCGCGTCTTGACCTTGTCCCCCAGGATCGCCCGAGGATTCAGCACGACCTCGTCGCCGGCATTCAATCCGGAACGGATCTCGGCCATCTTGTCGTTGCTCAGGCCGACCTCGATTTCCCGTTCTTCCGGCAACCCTTCCGCATTCTTGACAAAGCACTTCCGTGTCTTGCCCAACTCGGCGGAACCGAAGATCGCCTGCAACGGCAGCGTGAGGGCGCGCTCGACCTGGTTGTCGAGGAAAATCGTGACCTCGGCGCCCATGTCGGGCTTGAGGCCTTCGACTTCTTCGTCGATCGCAACCATGGTTTGATAGGTCTTCACATCGGCGGAAAACCAGTCCATCTTACCTGCCACGGTGGCCACCGACTTCACGTGCCCTCGGAGCAACCGGTCGGGAAACGCCTCGCAACGGATCATGGCCTTTTGTCCTGGGTAGAGCAGGCGTTGCTCGTGCTCACGAAACTCGTTCGCGTATTCGAAGTACGCGTGTTGCCCAATCAGGCTCGACAGCGGATCGAAGTTAATCAGCAGGCCCGCGCGCAAGTTGTCGCCGAAGCCGGTCGGCTGCCAGACTTCGCCTCGAACCCGTGAAACGGCGGCCTCGTGGACTTTGGCGTTGACGACCATATGCCGCAAATCCGGAATGCGCATGAGCCTTTGCCCTTCGCCTACCGGTTCGCCTTGCGCGATCACGGATTGACGCGAGCCGCCGCCTCCCCGGGTTTGTTCCGGGATGAAGTAGACAACCATGCCTTCCTGTGGAGCAGTGATGCGGCACTTGGCAATCTCGTCCTCGATCTCCTCCGCCTTGGACTTCTCGGCGAGATACGTCGAGTGCTTCGTTTGCCGATCGGTTCGTGCGGTGACTTCCTTGGCGTGGGCCTGTTTCTCGACACGATCCAACGCGCGCTTGGCCTCATCGAGCTCGCTCTTCAAGCGGGTTTCTTCCTGCTTGCGTGTGAAGTCGGTGAGCACGCGCATTTCTTCTTGAATCTGCTTCACCTTGATGTCCAAAGCCTGTAGCCGCAAGGTCTCGGCCTGAGATTGATTCGGCGTATAGTAGCCTTTTTTCACCTGTCGCTCTGCCCATGCCGCTCGTTCCAATTGTTGATCGCGGTCGGACTCGGCGGTTTTCATTCGGCCTTGAACGTCTTTCAGCGCCTGCGGGTAGTCGCCTTGCAAATACTTGTCGAGCTTAAGCTCGGCGAGCTGGAGATTCACCTTGGCGGTTTCGATTAGGCTAGTGTTTTCGCTTACGACGATCTTGTAGTTTTCTTCCGCCTGAAGCCAGAGTGAGTTCTTTTCCTCGACGACAATTCGTTGCTGTTTGAGTTGATCCACCAAACCGGAATCGTCCAATTCGATAATGAGTTGACCACGCCGCACGGGGGAGCCGTCGTCCACGAGCCATTTGATGACGGTGGAAATGGTGCTGCCTTTGGCGCCGGCTTTCACCCGGCAAATGACGTCTTGATTATTCGCGGATTCCAGGGCGCCGCGCTCGACGATGGTCATGGGCAGCGGTTCGAAGGCGACCGTGTGCCAGACGAGGTCGGTGCGCGGCGGCGGGAAGGCCCGTTTGGTGATCAAGTAAGCCGCGACGCCGCCGATAATAAGAAGCACAACGGCGGCGATGCCAATCTTAGCGGCCACGCTCATACCAGATCGGCGTGGGCGGCGGAAGGCTGGGTGCGTCGGCGGGCTTGCCGTTCCAGATGGGGGGGCTGGGCTGGGCGCAGGGGCCGCCGCCTGTACTTCCGGGATCGCCGTTGCATGAGGTGTTTTCATCGATCCAGACTCCGCGGTCATCCAGTGGAAGCTGTTCCAGGTCGCGGTACAGTTGCATCCGTGTGGTCAGGTACGTCACCCATACGGTGAGCAACTGATTCTGGGCCTGGAGCAGCGAGTTTTGGGCATTGAGTAGCTGCTGCGTGAGGCTGGCGGCGCGGGCGCCCACATCCTGGGTCTGACCTCCCACACCGGCCGGCGCCGGCGGGGCTTGGAAGGCGTCGAGCGAGCTTTCGACCGTCTGGTACGCCAGCTCCACTTGCCTCTGTTGGATTCTATAGTTCTCGGCGAGCACACGCAATTGCCGAGTTTCGCCACGCACTCCTTGAAGGACCAAATCCTCCGCCTCCATGAGTGCCCGACGCTGCCGTTGGAACGCAATCAAACTCGCCCGATAGTTGTTTCGTTCCGGCTTACGGATCAGCGGCAACTCCGTGTTCATCACTAGCTGATGCCGGTTGCGACTCCCTCCGATCGCCAAGGGTCGAGCTTGTCCCAGCGGCGAGAAACTATCCAAATGATACTCGACATTGAACGTGCCTAATAGCGCGTTGGCATAAACCGCGAGTTGCCGCCACCCGTCCACCAACTGAGCCCGAACGTTCATCAAATCGAATCGGTTGTCGATTGCCGTTCGGCCGGCCACGGCTTGGGCTTCATCCGGGTCGACTTGTAACAGGTCGACGTTATCGACACACAAGGGCGGAAGTTTCGGCCAGCGCTGAGTGATCGACTCCAGGCGCTCGCTTCGTGCCGCTCCGAGCACCAACGTAAAGTTGTTGACCACTAACCGGAACGACAACAACTGCGATTGCCGTTGCCGGCTGGGGTCTTCGACGATCAGCCAGGGCTTGCTTTCGTATTCGCGCAACGCTCGTTCAAACTCACCTAACTCAAGGTCCGCTTCGAGTTCATTGAGGCGTTGTTGCTCCGTCTCGGAAAGGTCGTTCCCTTCCTTTTGCAGATCGGCCTGCCGATCCAGCAGCTTTCGTCGCTCTTCGCTTAGACTGTCGAAACGCTGTTTTGATTCATCGGCCGTTAGCTTGGACCACGCTTCCCAACGGCCCATGATCTGTTCGGCAAAACGCGTCCCCTGGACAAGCGAGCTTTGCGTCAAGAGCTTGGCCAGCTCGTGACGGACTTCGGCTACACGCTCGGCGGCGTCGAAGGTCGCTGCCTGTTTCAGTGTGGCGTCGAAGTCCTTGAAAACGGCCTCGAAGTTGCGGAATTGTTGCAGCAACGGCCGCAACGGCGTATCGTCGAGACGCAACGGCGTCTCGGTCGGCAGCCCCAGTTGCAGCTTGAAGCGATCCAATGAATCGAGATACTGCTGCTCGTCGGACAGCAGGGTGCTGCGGCCACGCAGTAACTGTTGTTCGACTTGATCGACTTGTAGCTGGGATACGTCGCCGCCTTCTTTCAGCGATTCGAACAACCGCAGGAACACCTGCAAATTGGAGATGTTCGCCCGGTCGAGATCGATCTGCGTGTATTCGAGAAGTGTGCCGAGATACCCGGCCACCGGCGCCGGGATGGCCTGGGCCAGGTTGAGCCGACCGGCCGGTCCGGGTGTGACCGGAAGGATGCCGCTGTCGATAAGCCCAAGCGGCACCAATCCAGGAACGATGCCGGAACTGCCGAAGCCGGCGCTCGGCGAGAACGTCGATGGTGCAATCACACCGGTCGGCACAAACACGCCGCCGGAGATGCTGCCGCCGCTGCCGCCGGCGATGGAGACGAAGAACTCCTTGCGAAACCGGGCGTAGGTGCGGATTTGATAAAGCAGATTGCGTTCGACTTGGGTGAGCGGCTCCAGCGTCACCGCCCGGCCTCCCCCCCGCAATAACGGTTGAAACAAGTCGAGGCTTAGATTGGTCAGGCTGACCGTCCCGCCCTCGCCGGCCATTTCGACGACCGTTGAATTCGCAATCCGAAACAGCAACAAGGCGCCGGTCGAGAACAGTTTGCTAAATCCGGCCACACCGTTGAATTGCCAGTTGTTGGTTTGGCCATCGGGTGATTCCCTTCCCGACCACTGGCGCACGGTCCGTTCCGCGGCAACGAACTGGGCAGCGAAAGCGAACCGCTGCAACGTCACCGGAAGGGCGGCCAGGTAAAGGCCCTCACGCCGGTCCTGAAACTCCCGGCTATTGATGAGTCCCATTTGCAGCGCCTGATCGAGGTTGATCAGGAAAGGCCGAGGTCCCGTCAATTCGGATTCGCGTTTGAGCAACGTCGAAGTCCATTCTTCGATTTTCGCCTGGCCGGGACTGTCGGCCGGCGCCAGAAATGGACTCGCTTGCGACGAAACCGAATCGGTCGGGAGATTCGCTCGATTCTCCGTATCCCAACCGGCCAATAGTTCGAGGTAAGCGTCGCCGCTCACCAGTCCCACGCCGGCCTTCCCGGGTTTTTGCGGGTTCGGACTGAGATCGTGCGCGGCCGGATCGTCCGGCGGCATCGGCGGCCGATCCGGATTGGTCGGGTCGGCGAAACGGGCACGCGGGTCGGGGTAAACGTGGAACTGCTCAATCTGCCAAAGCGGATACTTGTCCTTCTCCGCCAGCACGTGACTGACTTCCTTGTCCGCGCGGTTGCGAAAGAATCGGCGCGTACAGCCGGCCACGCCCAGACCCTGGCTGAGAACCAACGCCCAGCAAAGAAACCGGCGAGCCCGCTTGCGCAGCTTCCCCGATTTCGGCGTCCCAGTTGGTTTGCCCATTCTCACTCCGCGGAATCCCCCGCACAGGCGCAGTAACGCACATAGTGAGTATCGACGGCAAACTTTGCCCTACTTGAAGGATGTCGGAATCGCGTCTCTCTAGAATGGCCTCAGTCCAAGACGTTCACCGCCGCGGCTCGGAGATTACCCATGGACTATCAGCTCTCTATTGAGGAATGGCTGCCGAGGTTCCCGCTAACGCCGGAACACAACCGATACCAAGGCGACATAATCACCAGCCCGGGCCATCTATGCAACAATCATCAGTTACGTAAAGAACTCAGTGATCAAATCGAATGGGGGAGATCGGTTCCCGTTGACATCTTTGTGATGGCGGACGGCGAAGCATCAGTGCCGTACGCAACCAAAATTGGAGGTCTGCCGTATCGCATTTCAGGCAGATCATGGCCGAGGACCAAAGCCGGAGCGCCGATGCAGTTCTTCGGCCAGTTTTGTTTTGTGTATTCGAAAGACATCACCGGCCCGCTTCCAGCCGATGTGCTGTTAGTATTCGGAATCCTTGAAGAATGCGAGTATGCGACCGAATGGTATCCTCTCGAAATCAAGGAATGTCTGCAAGCTTCTGAAGTTCCTGCTCCTCAATGTCTGCTTCATTCATGTCACGGCTACCGCCTCCGCACCTTGAGCTTTCCTGATGCTGAATGGAATCAAATAAGGGACGTTGACAACGACGTGACGTGTCGCGGGCTCAGTCTGTGGAGCCCTTACTTCTTACCTCAGTATCAAGCAACTCAAATCGGAGAGGCACCGTTTTTTATTTCGGAGAAGCCGGAATTGCCGGGCCGAATCCTTTGCACCATCAGTTCGGTGCAACCGGAGGCGCATGGAGCATACCCATGGGTGAACCGGCGTGAACCGCTGCTTCCGCCAGGCGAATGGAAACAAGGCCCTGAAACTGAAAAGATAATGATCGGGGATATGGGTTGCCTCTATGTCTCGATCGACGACAAGGGCCGAACGCACGTCGCGCAAGACTGCTACTAAGACAACAAGAGGACGTCCTTCTGGAATGGCCTTAAGAGGCTTAGCGCTCACACCCGTTTGGGTACACTCTTTGGCCGTTTCAGAAGAGCGTGGGCGATCGGCCAAACGGCAAGAGGGATCAACGCACTGATTACCAGCCCCGCGACCGGGCGGTCGAGATACGCCACGCCCATGAAGCTGAAGGCAAAGCCCATGGCGAGGCTGCCGCAGGCCAACGCGGCAATGAACGGCGCCAGTCGGACGCGTGCAAGGCCGGCGAGGCAACACAGAACCTCGGGCAGCAACGGCATCCAGCGGGATAGCGCGATCGCCCATATCCCGTGGCGGACGAAGAAGCGTGACAGTTTTTCCAAGTTGGCTTCACCCACTATGAAATCCAACGCCCGCTGCCCCAGCAACCGACAGCCGACGTACGCCAGCAAGCCCGCCAGCATGGATGCGACCCCACCGATCAGGCCGCCCAGCCACGGACCGTATAGCATTCCTAACCCAGCGATGACGGCCGTCGAGGGAACGGGAAGGACCAAATCCGAAATGATCAAGCCGCTGCCCACCAGCCACGCCCAAGCACCGTAGCTTCTTAGCCGTTCAAGCCCTTGCTCGCCCGCAAACTGCGCATCGATTTCATCACCGAAAATGAGCATCGGCGCCAGCATGAGCACGACAACGGCGATGACGACAACGTAGAGGCGCATTGGATTCTCACTCGCGAAAACGCTAGTCATGGTATCGGACAACTCGCGTCGCGCATACGTTTCGTCTCCCCTTCCGTGTTGCGGCTCGATTCGCGAAACAACAAACTCAGCCCGACCGGCACGACCGTCGAAATCCGCTCCCGCTTTCGGCTTTCGCTCGTCTCCGGCAGCCAACAACATCGGAAAGGCTGAAGTATGTTGCAGAGAGAAGTTCTCAGTTGCGTGGACTGCGGCGCCGGCGGACCCAGCGGCGGAACTGGCGGATGACTGGTATAAAGTCTCGTGCACCACGAGCTTTTTGCAGCACACTGACTAAGTCGCCAGGAGAAACAAGCGGGAACGACTGACTTAGGGTTACTTCGCGATAGCGTCGGCGCGTGCCTAGAACGTGGAACGATAGCGTGTCGCCTTCCAACCTCCAGACTTCCGGTACGCCCAAGGCTGAGTAGATTCCCATCCGATCAAGTGAACTGCTCGTAACATCCACTTCAATTGCAAGATCAGGGGGAGGGTCTTTGCGCAGATCGAGTCGCCGGCGACCCGCCATGAGCGGTGCGTTGGCAAGCCAGAAACACTCGTCGGGTTCGATCCCTTTCTTTTTCATTCGCCGTCGAAGCGTCGCCGAGCCGCCGGGTCTGATCGTTATTCCAAGTTCTTCGGCAAGCACAAGTACAAAGGCGCCAAGAAATCGGCCATCGTCATCATGTTCCAACCGCGGCGACATAATCTCCAGTTCTCCTCGGTCGTAGGTGAGTCGCAAACCTGGTTGGTTCTCGAGTGCGCGGAGGAGACGTGAATAAGTCCGCCAGGCGACTCCAGAAAGGCAAACAGTGTTTCGGCTAGTTTCGCGCGGTATCGCTAGCAATTGGTTCATAAAGCGTATTGTGTCGCGCGGGATAATTGAACTCAATGGGGTGATCGTGGTCTCTTAACGAATGTAGAACGAGGCCGTGCTTGGCCGCAGGGGCCGATTCAGCCACAACGGGCGGCGCAGGCCGCCCGGGCCGGGGGCGGGACGTGTGAGAGCTAGCCAGCGCTTGTAGACCTCATGTGACTTCTGCGTATCGACAAACACTTCGCCGTAACGGTCGTCCGCCCGGGCCTTTTCGACGCGGACCTTTTGGTGCCAGCAGTGCATGCCGCTGATCGGGTCCGGCTGGACGGGGAAGATGAGGTTCTGTGGCACACCGCCTTCGCGCCACCAGATGCGTGATGAGTCCGGGTCGGCGCTTGCGAACGGGCCGGGGCCTTCCATTTGCCGGACCTTCCATTGCCCGGGCGCCGGTTGCGTTATCTCGACAACGTTGGCGCTGAAGCGATTGCCGGGCGCATCCTGCTGGCGGCGCCAACGGCCCAGGTGGTGGGAACACGCGACGACGCCGGGCCGAATCGCTTCGGTGAGCCAGACGCGGTCGACGAAATGACCGATCTCGGTCGAGACTCGAGCCAGGTCGCCGTCTTCGAGCCCCAGTCGGCGTCCGTCGGAAGGGTGTATCCAAAGCGGATTACACTGGGCGATCTCATTCAGCCATTTCGCCGCGCCGCTGCGGGTGTGAATCAAGGTCGGCAAGCGGAACGTCGGCAATAGGCAAAACTCCCCGGCGACATCGTTCAACGTGTGCCAGTCGACGTGGCTCGGTATATAATCGGGTAGCACGAACTCCGGCCAACCCCACTCGGCGAGTGTTTCGGAGTAAAGTTCCTGCCTTCGAGAGGGCGTCGGAAATCCCTCCACCCATCGATCACCACACTCGATTCCAACATCCTTCCCGTCCTTCTGGACTTTGTGAGTGGCTGCATCGACCTGCGCGCCTTTCTTTTCCACATCGTTCAACGCTCTTTCGTGCCGGGAGTAAGTGGATTTGATGACTTCGAAGGCGCCGTACCTTCGCATGTAGGCAAGCGGGTCGAGATTCTCCTTCGCCGCGGTTTCCGAAAGGCCTGGCACGCGCTCAAATATGTAGCGGTAGTATTCATCAATCGTGATCTTCTGGCCGGGTCGATAGGGACTCTCGAAATGGCGCCGAATACCCAACTCGTCTCCCGGATCGATTTGCCAGGAAAGCTCGATCCAGAATTCGTCTTCCTCCCACACCTGGCCGGGATTGGCTTCGTAGGTGTGCTGTATCGGCTGACCGGCCTTTTCTTTAGCGACGCGCAACACGGGCTGGCGAAAGGCGATCCAGGTGCCGCTATGGGTTTCGTAGCTATTGAGGTCATGGCGCTCCGGACCGTGACCCATCGGCAGCACGAGGTCCGCCCAATACGCGGTTTCGTTCCAAGTCGGCGTCAACGCCACGTGAAGCCCAATTTTCGACTCATCGCTTAGCGCTTCAATCCAACTAAAACCGTCGGGATAAGTCCAAACCGGGTTGAAGACGCGTGTGAAATAGACGTCGATCTTGCCGCGGCCTTCCTTCAGAAAATGCGGGAGCAAGAAACTCATTTCGTAATGCGCGAGTGGGTACTCATTCGGGAAATGCAACTCGTTCCACACCTCTTGCGGCGGCGGGACGTCGAAGTATTGCGGCTTGAACTTACTCCAGGCGCTTGGATTGGTTCCGCCCTCCGTGCCGACCGCGCCGACCAGGACACTCAAGAAGTGCAGACAGCGAGCCACTTGCCAGCCGCCGAGGTGCCCGCTGGCCGGCCCGCGCCAGTTGTGGGCGGCAAAGCGATGACCGGCCCTGCCGATGCGGCGCGCCACTTCGACAATTGTCGTCGCGGGAATGCCGGACTCTATCTCCGCATATTCCGGCGTGAACCGGGCATAATCCGCCTTCAAACACGACAGAAAACCGTCCAGCGAGACGGGCGAATCGGGGTGGAGTTTCTTTAGATACGTCTCCCAATTCACCCACCGGCTCAAGAAATCGGCGTCGTAGAGCTTCTCATCCAGAATGACTCGGGCCATCGCCAACAATGCCGCTGCTTCCGTGCCCGGTCGCGTGGGCAGCCAGTAGTCGGCCATCGATGCGGTGTTGGACAATCGGGTGTCCATGACCGCGAGCTTCGCGCCGGACAGCTTGCCTTCGATGATCCGTTGGGCGTGAGGATTGAAGTAATGCCCGGATTCTAAATGGGCGGAGATGAGGAGAATGAACTCCGCGTTGGCGTGGTCGGGGCTGGGTCGATCGTAGAACTGCCAGATCGCGTATCCGAATCGCGCGCCGGACGAACAAATATTGGTGTGGCTGTTGTGGCCGTCTACTCCCCAGCCCTGGAGCACGCGCTCGACATAACCTTCGTTTCCAGGCCGGCCGACGTGGTAAACGACTTCATTGTGCCTTTTCTCTTCGAGAGCGGCGCGAATCCGCCGGGCAATCATCGCCACGGCTTGGGCCCAGTCGATTTGCTCCCATTTGCCTTCGCCGCGTTTGCCGACACGCCGCAGCGGGTGCAGGATTCGGTCCGGGTCCAAGACCTGATTAATAGTGGCCGGCCCCTTGGCGCAAAGTCGGCCACGGCTCGCCGGGTGAACGGGGTTGCCCTCGAACTTGCGGATCGTGTGAGTTTCTTTGTCGACGTAGGCAACCAAACCGCACGCGGACTCGCAATTGAAACACGTCGTCGGCACGAGATGATAGTGCTTCTCGATGCGCCGTGCCGGCCAGCCGTGGGCCTCGACTTCAACCCAGTCGTCCCATTCGTCCGGCGGCGGGGCGTTGCGGAGTTCACTCGACGCGGCATCGTCCTGTCGCGGCGGAGTGTCATCCAGAATGCCGAGTTTGACGGCCGCCCGTTCGATCCAGCTCGTGCGTTCCGACACGGCGAACTCCATTAACTCAACGGTACCCGTTGCGGGGCTTCCACCCACAACCATTCGATGACCCACAATCCTGCCAGTGCGAAAATGGCGGCCGCCACGCCGGCCGACACATTTCCCAAGACTAGCCAGACGATAGGTCCGACGTGTCCCCCCGCAACTCCTACGCCCCAGAACCAATGACCCATGTGTCGGCGGATGTCGATAATCCAGTGCGAGGCTCGAAGTGCATCCGCGGTTGGTGGCGTCGTAAGGATTTCCGCTAGCAGGGTCACGAGGCTCAAGACGAGCATGCTCGCAGTAAAGAGTCGCGCATGACGCACATTCGCCGCCGACAACGTGTCTACGATGACCCAGACAGCGCCGCCTGCAACCAACGCGTGCACGAGCAAATGGAGGCTCAAAAGCGGGTTTTGCCAGAAATCGCGGCCTTTGGCCTGCGCGAAAAGAAACGCGGTGTAGACGGCGGCGCCGACGGCGAAGAGCGCGCACGGCCAGAGCAGCGCATCGGCCCACGCGTCCAGTCCGAGCAAATGGGCCAAGAGCCAGACCGTTACTAGTCCTCCATATGCAGTGAGCATGTACGCTCCGCGAACGAGCCATGAGCGCCATTGCGGCCGCAACAAGACGTACAGGAATCGTCTCGGCTGTTTCAAATCGGCCACGAGAAGGCCCGCGGTCAGCACCAAGAACAACAGCGCGATCACGCCCATCGGCAAAGCAAGGCGTGCCGCGGCTGCCGTTCCATTGATGAGCCTGGATGCGAACACCGCGAGGAGCGATCCGGTCGCTATCGCTTTCGTCCACGTGTAGGCAACGACTTCCCAACCCCACGCAGGTTTCCGGGGTTGAACATCGTACACACGGCGCGGAGCCGAATTCGATACCGCCATCGGCAGGCTCGTTCGCTCCATCTGGTTGTACTTTCCCTTGTCCGCCCTTGAGTCGCCCCGGCTCCACAAGAAACGCTCATCCGCTTCCGTCTGGTTCGGCACTAATGAGGCCACATCCGCGTCGATGTAGAACAGTTTCGGCTTTGTTCCCTTCTCCGGTTTCCGCACCTGCACCGGATGGCGATCCAGAAGGCGCGAAATCTCGCTCGTCGGATCGCTCGTGTCGCCGGCGATAATCGCCTGCACCGGACAGACCACGACACAGCTCGGCTCCAATCCGATTTCGAGCCGGTGCGTGCAGAAATTACACTTTGCCGCGGTTTGAGTGTCCGGGTCGATGTAAAGCGCATCATACGGGCAAGCTTGCAAACACGACTTGCAGCCGATGCAGCGCTCATTGTTGAAATCGACCACGCCGTCAGCACGCTTGTAGAGCGCTGTCACCGGGCAAATGGTGACGCAAGGGGCCCAGTCGCAATGGTTGCACCGCATCACCGTAAAAAGTCGGCGATTGTTCGGAAACGTCCCCTTTTCGACATACTTCACCCACGTGCGATCGACGCCGATCGGCACCTGGTGCTCGCTCTTGCACGCCACAGTGCACGCATGGCAACCGATGCACTTGCGGTTGTCGATGACGAAGCCGAAGGTAGGCATGGAGAATTCGGTTCTTTCTGCGGTCTCTGCGCTCTCTGTAGTCCAGTCTGCGCAGACGCACCGCCATGTCGACAGCGCTTCGGTGCGTCTGCGCAGACTGGACGCACCCTACAGAGGACAAGAGGCGCGACGACGTGCTTTAGGCTATGAATCCGAACTTACTCAAACAACTTACTCACCGATTCATTGAAGTGAATTCGCTTGATCGCGTCTGCCAAAAGCGGCGCTACGGTGAGGACGCGAATGAAGGGCAGTTGTTTATTGGGTGGGAGCGGAATGGTGTCGGTGACCACGACTTGTTTGATTGGCGCGTCGCGGAGCCGTTCGATGGCCGGGCCGCATAAAACCGCGTGGGTGGCGCAAGCCAGGATTTCGCGGGCGCCGTTGTGCTTGGCGACATTGGCCGCGCCGACGACGCTGCCGGCCGTGGTCATCATGTCGTCGAAAATGACGGCAACCTTGCCTTTGAGCGAAGCGCCGATCAGATTGGCCTGCTCGGTTTCGGTGGCACTGGAACGGCGCTTGTCCACCACGGCAATCGAGCCGCCCAACTTCTTTTGATGGATCAACGCGCGTTTGATGCTTCCTTCATCCGGGCTGAGGACCACAAAGTCCGACGGCGGGATGTCCAGGCTGCGGATGTAATCGTTGATGACCGGCGCCGCAAGCATGTGGTCCACCGGGATATCGAAGAAGCCCTGAATCTGGGCGGCATGCAGGTCCAACGCCAACACCCGATCCACACCCGCTGAGGTCAGCAAGTTGGCCACGAGCTTGGCGGTTATAGGAACCCGGCCCTGGTCCTTGCGGTCTTGCCGGGCGTAGCCATAGTACGGCAGCACTGCCGTGATGCGGTCGGCGCTGGCACGCTTGAAGCTGTCGAGCATGATCAACAGCTCCATGAGGTTCTCATTGACCGGCGGGCAAGTGGGTTGAACGAGGAAGACATCTCGGCCACGCACGTCTTCTTCGATGCGAACGGAAATCTCACCGTCCGGGAAGTTCGAAAGCGTTACCTTACCCAGGGAATCTCCGAGGGACAGCGCGATCTTCTCGGCCAATGGAATGTTGGCACGGCCGCTGAAGACTTTCAGATTGTGGTTGTTCTTCATGATGACACTCGGCTGTTGCGGGTAAACGCCCGGTGCGGAACGACGGCGTTCCTGCAGCCACCCCAACGCCCTGAACACCCACTTCCAAAGGAGTCGCACCCATTCGCCTCGGAAGAGACGGGAAAAGCATTATGAAGGGCCGATGAAGCATCTGTCAACGATTTTCCGAGTCTGGAGGTCGATGAAAAGTGGAACGAGCTTAGACGTTTCTAATGCAGGATGAAACACTGCCAAAAAAAGTTGTCACGTCTTCATGCGGATGGTACGATGCCGGGCCGGTAACCCTTTCACCCTTCGAACCGGAGGAGGCCGCAATGTCCCGGCTCGCACATCTCTCGCCGCGCCTAAACCTCGAACGACTTGTAGGGTGCGTCGAGTCTTCGAAGACGCACCGCTCTGGCAATCGAAAAACGGTGCGTCCGCGAAGACTTGATGCACCCTACAATCCACGATTGGAACCCCTCGAAGACCGCACGCTCATGTCCACCTGCCACGTCACCCGCCTCAGCGACAGCGGTGTCGGCAAAAGCTTCCGCGGCGATCTGCGGTATTGCATCAACAAGGTCAACGCCGAGCCGGGGGCGGATGCGATTGATTTCACGGTGACGGGGACGATCAATCTCACGGGACCGCTTCCGGACCTTGGCTCCGACATCGATATTCTCGGTCCCGGCATGAATCTCTTGACGGTCCGGCGTGACAGCGGCGGCGACTACCGTGTCTTTTCCATCGCCGCGGCAGACATCGTAATCTCCGGCATGGCCATCGAGGGGGGAAATGCCGATGTCGGCGGCGGCGTCTACAACCAGGGGACACTGACCCTCGAAAACGCCCGCGTCGGATCGAATACTGCCTTCGCCGGAGTTGGCGGCGGCATCTACAACGCCGGGATCCTCATTTTGGCCGGCACAACGGTCGTCGATAACACGGCGATAAGCCAGGATCTAGGTTTCGGCGGCGGCATTTACAACGAGTCGGACGCCTTGGCGATTATTCTCGACAGTTCCGTAGTTCAAAATCTTGGCAGGAGTCTTTGCGGCGGCGGCGGCTGCCCTTTCAATCAGACCGCCGGTGGAGGAATCTACAATGCGGCGGGCGCCGACCTGACCATTGACCGCACTACCATTTCCGAAAACGTCCTCAGGACCACTTCAACGCCCAATTTGAACCACATGTTCGGCGTCGGCATCTACAACGGGGGGACCGCATCCATCGCCAACAGTTCGATTACGTTGAATGAGATCGATCTCAGCGTTGGTCCGAAAACCAAAGGTCATGGCGGCGGCGTTCACAATGTGGGCACGGCCACAATCGTTAACAGTACGATCGCTTTGAATGAAATGCGCGTGGAAGGGACCGGATCGCAAAACTCGTCTGCGGGCGGCGGTCTCTACAATTCCGCCGGCGTCCTAACCGTAAACAACTCGACGGTCGCGTTCAACATGCTGCGTTGTATTCCTTCCGGCGCCTCGAATCGCCGCGGCGCCGGCATTGCCATTGACGGCGGTGCGGTTCACACTCGCAACACGCTGTTCGGCAACAATAAGGCGTCGGGCGGCGGTTGCCAGCCGGTGAACGGACCGGATATCAATGGAGCACTGACGAGTTCGGATTACAGTCTCTTCAGCAACACGCAAGGTGGCAACGGCTTCGGCCCGAACGATATTCTCAACGTCGGCCCTGAAATTGGCGACTTGGACAGCAATGGCGGCTTGACCGACACCGTCGCCCTCCTCCCCGGCAGCCCCGCCATCGACGCCGGCGACAACACCGACGCGCCGGATTTCGACCAACGCGGGCCGGGGTTCCCGCGGATTGTGAACGGCACGATTGACATCGGGGCGTTCGAGGTGCAATCGACGCCGATACCGCCCACTACACAACCCAGACTTGATCTTCTTTCCCTGATCCTAGCCACGGCGGACTTGGATTCGCTTACGTAATCCTTGGAATTGAGGAGTTGTCATGCACTCGTACATAGCGCAAACTCGTCCCCGCCTTGAACCCCTCGAAGACCGCGTCATGCTGTCCACCTGCCACGTGACGCGACTCACCGATCAGGGGATCGGCAAAGGCTTCCGCGGCGACCTGCGGTATTGCATCAACAAGGTCAACGCCGAGCCGGGGCCGGATGTAATTGATTTCAACGTGACGGGGACGATCAATCTCATCGCTCCGCTTTCCGTGATCACCGATGATCTCGTCCTCCAAGGTCCAGGGCCCGCACTCTTGAGCGTGCGGCGCAATAGCGGCGGCTTTTATCGCATCTTCACAATTCCCAATGGGGTCAGCGCAGAGATTTCCGGCCTGACGATCACCAATGGCGATGCGGGCTTTAACGACGGAGGCGGCGGCCTCTTCAACGCCGGAAGCTTGACGCTTAGTGATGGTGTCATTTCCGGGAACAAGGCGCAATACGGTGCGGGGATTGCCAACTCCGGACTGCTCACGATGAGCGACTGTAGGGTAACTGGTAACGTCGCATCCACTCGGGGCGGTGGGATCGACAACGTGTATGGGACCGTTACGGTTGACAATTGCGTCGTCTCGGGCAACGGGCTTTCCAGCGGTGATGGCAACGGCGGCGGCCTCGCCAACAACTGGAAGATGAACCTCAGCGCAGTCACCGTATCTGACAATTCCGCGCAAAATGGCGGCGGAATCAGGAACAACGTAGACGGAGTCCTAACTATCCAGGCGAGTACATTCTCGGAAAATAAGTCCGGGGGATTCGGCGGGGCCATCGACAATATTGGGAGCGCGATGATTAGCGATAGCAGCTTCTCCCTCAATCGCGCATATTGGCGCGGCGGAGCGATATCCAACCAAGGCAATGCGACAATGGTCATCAGCGCTAGCACGCTTTCGGGCAATTGGTGCAGCAGCAGCATACCGAGCACCGCCATGGGAGGCGGCATCTATAATCAGAGCGGCACGGTCACCATTGAGAACAGCACGCTTTTCGGTAACTCCGTTCCCAATGACCCTAATTCGGGGGGCGGGGCAATCCAGAACTTGCTCGATGGGATCGTAAACCTCACCCTTAGCACCATTGCTGGAAACTGGGCCAATGGCCATGCAGGCGGAATCCGCACCGAGGATGCTACCGTGAACATTCGAAACAGCATCGTGGCGGGAAACAGCGCCGCGATGAAACCGAACGTAAATGGCACGGTCTTTAGCCTAGGTCATAATCTCTTCGGCGTTAGCAACGGCGGCTTAGGCTATGCGGCGAGCGATCTTCTTGATGTCGACCCCATTCTGGGCCCACTCGCCGACAACGGCGGCCCGACACTGACGCTGGCCCTCCTCCCCGGCAGCCCGGCCATCGACGTCGGCGATAACACCGACGCTCCCGTATGGGACCAACGCGGGCCGGGATTCCCGCGGATTGTAAACGGCACGATTGACATCGGGGCGTTCGAGGTGCAGGCGACGGGTGCCACTGGAACGACGATCGACTTCGCGGTTCTGATTACGGCCGATTTCGGTGACAGCAGATTCAACGCGAGAGGTTCACACTGACCGCGGTTGGCGTCGCCGGTTTTCATTTTCTGGCGAGCGGGGCGTGTCAACGCCCTGAAAACTCGCGTCCAGGGCGTTGATACGCCCCGCTCGCCAATCGCAAACACTGGCCACCATCGCGTAAGTGTTTCATGATTTCGGGCTTAGGACCAAAAACACCCAATCGTCGCCGCCGGTGTCAGTTTCCCGGGCAAATCCGCACTTCCTATTAGGTGTTACTGCCGGTTGCTTTCATGGATGAAAAGCTGTTCGTCCACAATACGGCATCACCATCATTGCGCCCGAAAGTTATGCACGATGCCAAAACTTCCAAAGTAAACGTGGAAGCTCCATCCGTCCGCGGCGCGCTGTCCATGTTGCGACAGGCCTACGATGTGGTGCGCTCGGATGGTGTTTCGGTTTGGAACTACGCCATCGAAATCGAACGCCTTCGCGCGCTCGAAATATCGGACACGGAGTTGCGATGGTTACTATCCCACGGATACGTCGGCCATCGGATCGAAACAACCAAACCGACATCGCGGAGACGCCGGTTTCGCCAGGCAAAGAACATAGCGCTCTTCGCTCGAAGTTGTTTCGTCCTCACCAGCCGTGGCCTACGCTTGAAATCCGAACCGGATCGAGTTCAACTCCCAGCATGGGATTCCGATATGCGCGTCCTTACTTTTGGCGCTCAAGTGGTCAAAGAATTCCGACGCGCTGCCCCAAATCAGGAGGCAATTCTACGTACATTTCAACGGCGACAATGGGCCCGGCGCATCGACGATCCGCTTCCTCCGACCCCCGGTATTGAGTCGCATTCTCGCTTGCATGACACGATCAAAAACCTAAACCGTTGCCAGCGCAATCCATTGTTGCGTTTCCGCGGGGATGGTTCGGGCAAAGGTGTGGTGTGGGAGGCCATCTAACAGGTTTTCAAAAAATCTATCTTCCCCAGACCATCCCTTGATATTCCCCGTTAGCCAAGCGGAGAATTGTTACAACCACTTCCTTTTGCCGCTCGAGCCGAATCGGCTCGCGGCACGGAAGTCCCTGAATGTGATTCAGGACGGCGTTGCCCAGTCGGCGACCCCAGTCGCCGTGACCCGAAAAGAGTCAGTGACGACTCATGCCCAGCCTTTCGCCCACTGCCGATCCGGGCCTATTGCGCCTAGCCCAGCAGTTCCTGGCCCATCAAGTCGAACCCCCGCCGCCGGAGCTGCAATCGGCGTGGAACGATTTTTACCAAATCTACACGCAGAAGATCCGTGCTTATGCCCATACTTGCGGGGCCACCGACGATAACATCGGCGATTGCGTCCAAGAGGTCTGGGCCGAGCTGATCGCGCGTCTGCCTAACTTTCGTCTCGATTCGGCCCGCGGCACATTCGATATCTGGCTCTTCCCCATTGTCCGCAACAAGACGGTCGATCAGTTACGAAGGCAGAAAAAAACTCGACTTACACACCTTCACGAAGAACTACTCAACTCGGCAGTTGACAATCGTCCGTCACCCTGCCAGTCGGCGGAACAGGCGGAAATAGTTTCTGTGGCATGGAAACAACTAAAGCAAAAACTGCACGGCCGCAACTTCGAGGTGTTGAAAATGCGCCTGCTCGATCAAGCTCCGGTTGAAGAAGTGGCGACAAAACTCGGAATCAGCACCGAACAAGTGTGGTACCGCTACCACCGAGCACGGAAGGAGCTGTCGAAAATCGGCGCCGCGTGTTCGCAAGGCCGACTAGTAAACGGGCTCAACGGCTCGGTAAATGAAGAACATAAGAATTCGGAAAAATCCGCGCAAGGAAAATCCAACCACTCCGTATCACCCAACGTCGACTCCAGTTTTCACGAGCGTGATGGAGGCAACGGTGTGGATTACGTCTTCCAGCGCGTGGAACTGGGCCGTCGTGAATTGAGCCCCGAGTGGAAAGTAAAGTGGAACTGCGGCGCGACGCCCAAGCCCGTTCTCTATCTCCGCAAGACGGCGATTGTCGCCTACGCCGAGATATGTGCCGCAGAAGAAATCATCGCCACCTACTGGCCCCGCATCGTCAACGCCGCGATTACCGCCGGCGTGGCTGCGGGCATCGCGACGATCATCGCCACCCCCACAGCGGCACTGCCGGTGTTTCAAGGGGAGTTTTACAAGCAGTTGGGCCAGCGGGGAAATGGCGAGGTGGAAAAGAAAACATACGCCGCGCTTTCAGCGAAAGTCGAGGCGAGCGGGCCGTGGTGTGGTGTCGAGGGTGAACGACGACGATCTAAAACAAGCCAATGGATTACATTGATTTAGTCGACCGAGAGAGAGGGATTAGATTCACGATTCAATTTGCGTCCAGTGTTTTTCGTTTCAGTCTTACTCGAAAGGAGTGTGCGATGATTAGGTACCTTGGTTGTACGATGATGGCGTTGGCATTCTTAGCCCTCTGCACTACGGCTCAATCTCGCCTGATTGAGGACCTTCCCACACCACCCGAACCTGATCTATTCCCAGCTGAAAAGGCAGGTGCCAAACTCGAAGGCCTAAGTGAAGAGGAGCTCGAAGCGGCCGCACCCAAGGAAGTGCGCGGTTGCTACTTGCCCAACGGGTGGAACAGCACTTCCCAGAAAAACCTTGCGGCGTTGCGGATCCAGTCCGGCATCCTTCCTGTGAATCGTAACATCACTCTGTGTTACAAAGATGAGTGCTACTTTTCATTTATCAGGTTTATGCATGAGGATGCGAATTATTGGTACTATCGAGTAGTGGGTGCCCCAGGTAGCAAAATCGCGATCTGGAAAACTCCGTCATCGACGTTTGGGCACTACGTTGCACTGTATGACACTAACAATGTCTTCATGTTCTCGATGTGGACGTACAAGTGCAAATAGTTCGACCGCCCCTTAGGGCAGTCATGCACTTACGTGAGAGCCGCGATCGTGCGGCTCTCTTTATCGTCAGTAACTCCGCACAGGGGAATCGGGGACATCGCTGAATCCGGGGCAAGGACGAGAGCTGAATTCAATAGCGCGATGTCCTTTTTGCCCGTCCAGTATGCTGCTCTCTTTGCGGCGATCCCGGTCCAATGTCGCCGTATTTCAGTCACTAACATGTGAGTTACCATGATCCACTGTAAGTTGCCAGTCACAATCCTTGTCGGCCTATTTGCATGCACCCTGGTGCTGTATCCTGCTCCGGCACTAACGTATGCCCCCGCCTTAGACGGCGAAGCGTCTCGGCTATTCGACGCTGCCTCATTGGAGCAAGTGAAACTTGTACCCAACGCCGTCAAGGCCCCGGCTTTCGCGAAACGTAGCCGCGTTGTCACGGTGAATCTTGCTGTGCTTGCTGCCTCTATGGCGAAAGACGGCGCCCTGGCTGAACCAGCGCGAGTTCCGTTGAACCTCTTCGACGGAATTACGCTCACGGCCATTATTTCTCGTTCAGAGTCGTTGACGGGAGGGACCAAACTCTTGTACGGAGCGGTTCAGGACAGACCGAGCAGCAGCGTGTTCATCCTGATCCGTAAGGATTTGCTCGTCGCTTCGATTCGAACACCTAAGGAAGGCCTGTTCCGAATCAGGCCAGTATCGGATGCGGGCAAGTTACATGTAATTCAGCAGATTGACGAAAATGAATTCCCTCCCTGCGGTGTTACTCCGCGCCAGGTGTTGCGGGGAGCGGATGTCAAAAGTGATCACAAGCCGCATGAATCCAAGCGGGATGATGGCTCAAGGTTCGATGTGCTCGTAGGGTATACCGGCGCTGCCAAGTCTGGCGCGGGGGACCAGAACTCAATCGAAATGACCGTGCAGCTTGCCGTTGAAGAAACCAATCAGGCCTACCAGCTGAGCGGTGTCAACCCTCGATTGCGGTTAGTCCGCACCATCGAGGTCAGTTACACCGAATCAACGAACTGGGAAGGTATGCTAAACCACTTGACCGGAAAATCGGATGGCCAGATGGATAGCATTCACGCACTCCGTGATGAACATCGTGCCGATCTGGTATCTCTCATCGTCGAAGACCGGACTTACTGCGGTATGGCATGGCTAATGACGAGCCTCTCCGCCGACTTTGAGAGCCACGCCTTTAGTCTTGTATCCCGCACATGTGCAACAGGGTATTACTCATTCGGCCACGAGTTAGGGCACAACATGGGCTGTTGCCACGACCGAGGTAACCATTCTGGTCCATCATTGTATCCCTATTCCTTTGGATGGCGCTTTGACGCTGGTGGAAACACCTATCGCACCATTCTGGCCTATGCGCCGGGAACCCGCATCCAGCGCTTTTCTAATCCGGACGTTTCTTACCTCAGCGTTCCAACTGGAGTTCCAATTGGACAAGCTGATGCGGCATGCAATGCGTGCAGCATAAACAATGCGGCCTCAGTGATAGCAAACTGGCGTCAGGAGTAGTGATCAAGGCCCGCCACACACTCAAACCCCACCAACAGCGCACAAAAATAGTTGCCACGGATGCGACGTGTCGCGTTGGACACTGTTGATTTACAGATGCTGTCAGTCGTCCGTTCCATTTCCCCTAGCCCACCAGAGCCGGTCCGGTTAGATTGTGGCCATGCTATCCAGCCAGGCACTGTGCCTTATCACCCTCTGCGTGGCCGCGGCCAGTGCCACGGATCCCCTTGTTTTGCGAGGCCATACCGGCTTCATCGACGCGGTCGCTTTCTCGTGCGATGGCAAGACCGTTGCATCCGGGAGCACGGATGGGACCGTTCGACTGTGGGATGCGCACGACGGCAAGCCCATGCATGTCTTTGAGGGACACACCGATGTGGTTTCCTCGGTCGCTTTTCATCCCCGGCACAACCTGCTCGTGTCCGCCAGTTACGACGGCACCGTTCGTGTCTGGGATTGCCGGCTGCGAAAAGAACAAGCCGTTCTTAAAGGCGACGGCAAGCGACTATGGATTGTGGTCTGGTCGCCCGACGGGAACCGTGTACTTGCCGGCGAGCAGGGTGGAATTCGGCTGTGGGACGCCCGCACTAACAAACCACTCTGGCATCGGGAGCTGCCTTCGTTAGCCAGCGACGCTTTGTTCACTCCGGACGGCAAACACCTCGTGTTGGGGTGCGACGACGGCAAGATTCGAATCTGGCTCGCCGAGACCGGCAAGCAAACCGGAGAGTTCCAAGCCCATTCCGCGCCGGTATTGGCACTGGCAATTTCCGACGACGGCAAGCGCCTGGCCTCCGGATGCCTTGACTCGACCATCAAGTTATGGAGAACGCGGACTTGGAAAGAAATCGCGACGTTAATGGGGCACGAGTCAGACGTCGTGAGCCTCGGGTTCAATCGAAACGGCGACACGTTGGCTTCGGGCAGCGAAGACGGAAGCATCATTTGCTGGGATACCGCCAAGGCCGAACGCAAAGTTACCCTCTGCACCGATCCTCAGTTGATCTTCCACGTTGCGTGGTCTCCGTCCGGCGACCGGTTAGCCTCCTGCGGCAAGGACAACACGATCCGGATATGGCCCATGCAGGCGATTCGGCGGCAGTGACAAACTCCGGTTCGTATGGGAAAACTCCCGCTAATCGATTTGGGAATCGTGATCGGGTACAACCTTGCCGTACTCGCGCTGGGGTGCGGCTTCTTTCGGCGAATCCGCTCGAGCGATCGATTCATGGCCGCGGGCCGATCGCTGCCGGGTTGGGTTGTCGGGCTGTCCATCTTCGGCTCTTACATCAGCACCATCACGTTCTTGGCGAATCCGGGAAAGGCGTTCGCGGACAATTGGAATGCGTTCGTGTTCGCCTTTGGCATGCCCGTGGCCGCATGGTGCGCCGTCCGTTGGTTTGTGCCGTTTTATCGGCGAGCGGGCGATGTTTCCGCGTACCAGCACCTGGAAAATCGCTTCGGCCCCTGGGCACGCACCTATGCAGTCGTGTGTTTCGTGCTGGTGCAGTTGTTCCGGCTCGGCACCATCCTTTACCTACTGGGACGGGCACTGCAACCACTCGTCGGCGGGACCACGCAAACCATCATCATCGTGATGGGACTGATCATTACGGCGTACCCACTTTTGGGTGGCACCGAAGCAGTCATTTGGACCGGTGTCGTTCAGGCGATACTGCTGTTGTGCGGCGTCGTCGTTTGCCTGACGGCACTCCTAGTCGGTATGCCCGGCGGACCTAGCGAGATCTTTCACGTCGCCGACGCGGCCGACAAATTCAGTCTCGGCAGCTTTAGCGTGGCGGAGGTCGCCCAATCCACTTTTTGGATCGTTCTCTTTTTCGGACTTGTCAATCATCTGCAGAATTTCGGGATCGATCAAAGCTACGTGCAGCGCTATATCACGGCACGAAGTAACTCGGCGGCGACACGCAGTGTCTGGCTGGCAACGTGGTTGTTTATCCCGGTGTCCGCCGCGTTTTTCTTCATCGGAACGGGATTGTTTGCGTTCTACCGGTTGCTACCGGGGCGGCTGCCGCCCACCATCACGCCGGATGAAGTGTTCCCGCATTTCATAAGCACCGAGCTGCCGGTCGGCATTACGGGGCTGGTGATCGCCGCCATCTGCGCTGCCGCCATGGATTCGAACCTCAATTGCTGCGCGACTCTGAGCCTCTGTGACATCTACCGTCGGTACTTTCGGCCGGATGCAAGTGAGCGTGAATCGATTTGGGTGCTTCGGCTCTCGACGCTGGGGATAGGCGCTGCGAGTATTGCAGCCGCGCTGGCCATGGTGAACGTTCGCACGGTTCTCGATACGTGGTGGGAACTTGCCGGCATCTTCAGCGGCGGGCTACTCGGCCTGTTCCTGCTCGGAAGGTTCAGCTCACGGGCGGGCAATCGCTCCGGATTGGCGGGAGTTGTAGCCGGCATTCTGATGACACTGTGGCTGACACTCTCGCCTCATTGGACAGGAACGCTCGCACAGTTTCGTAGTCCGTTCAATCCTCTTTTGACCATCGTCATTGGCACGGGCACGGTCCTCGGGGTCGGGTTAGTCGCTTCCAGATCGGAACGGCACCGGAAAGAAATCGAGCGTCAGCAACTCAGGTAGGGTGCCGGCAAGTCCGCGCAGACGCACCGGATTGAAGCAAGGGTGGGCGGTGCGTCTGCGAAGACTTGACACACCCTACAAATTAAACACTCCTGGTGCAGAAGCGGAATGTACACGAATGGCCGCTGAGGGGCCACCGCCGTAAATTAGGCGCGAAGTCCGTAAAGCAACAAAGGAGCCATCATCGTGACAAGAACATTTCGCACGCTAAGTTTCTCGTTCCTCGCCTGTTTCTCCTTTCACTTCCTTCTTAACGGCGCCGTTGTGGCCCAGTCGCCGCGAGGCGATGCCAAGGCAGCGGGGTTCGCGCCGGAGAAGCTTGAACGCATTCCCGCGCTCCTCAAGGAAGTCGTGGACAAGAAACAATTGGCCGGCGGCTCGGCCCTCGTCGCACGGCAGGGCAAGATCGTTCATCTCTCGTCCGTGGGCATGCAAAATGTCGAGGAAAAGCAGCCGCTCACGGACGGAACCATTTTCCGCATCGCAAGCATGAGTAAGCCGATCACGTCGGTCGCCGCCATGATCCTCGTCGACGACGGCAAGCTCAAGGTGACCGACCCCCTTTCCAAGTTCGTCCCAGAGTTCAAGGACATGAAAGTTCTGGTGCCGGCAAAGGACGGCAAATCCTACGAACTCGTCAAAGCCGCTCACGAAATCACGATTCACGATCTCCTCACGCATACCTCGGGCATAAGTTACCGACTCTTCGATAAGCCGTTTGTCAGCAAGCTGTACGCTGAGGCCGGTGTTTCGGACGGCCTGACTGAGACGCCGGGCACCATCGGCGACAACGTGCGCAAGCTCGCCAAGTTGCCGCTCGCGTCCCAACCGGGCGCAGCATGGGAGTACGGCCTCAACACCGACGTCCTGGGATATGTCGTCGAAGTCGTCTCCGGCAAGTCGCTCGAACAATTCTGCCGCGAGCGCATTTTTCAGCCGCTCAAGATGAACGACACTTGCTTCATTCTGCCGAAGGAAAAACGATCCCGGCTGTCGGCCCTCTACTCCACCGGCGCCGACAAGACGATCTCCCGCGTCGGCAACGATCCCGTGACCGCAGGGCCATTGGTGTACTCCGCCACCTATCCGACCCGCGACGACAGCGCCTATTACTCAGGCGGCGCCGGACTCGTTTCGACCATCGGCGACTACTTCCGCTTCTGCCAGATGATGCTGAACCGCGGCGAGCTGGACGGCGTCCGTGTGCTCAAAACCGAAACGGCGGACCTCATGACCCGAAATCAGATCGGCGAGCTACGCATCCCCTTCCCCGGCGCCGATGTCTGCGGCTACGGCTTCGGCATCCTCTCCGATAAATCTAAGGAAAGTAACAAGGACCCGAGCGGCGTCGGCACCTACGGCTGGGCCGGCGCGTTCTGTACCTACTTCTGGGTCGATCCGAAAAACGAGCTCGTCGGCGTGCTGATGACCCAAGTCTACCCACCGGATTTCACGCTGGGCCAGCAGTTCAAGAAGGTGGTGTATGAGGCGCTGGAGGAGGGGAAGAAGTAGAGAGGATTGTGCGCCGGAAAATTAAAGGAGGCCCCTTATTTGACGTAACGCCTTGAAATCGTCGTAAGGGGTCGCGGTCCCGGGCAGAGTCGGAGGCGGGGGACCCAGGGGCTGGTAGGTTTGGTCGATAGGCACGGCGGACATATGCCCGGATGCGTGTTGCATGTTGTTGGTCAAGCTTTCGACCCGGAGCCGATCCTGGCCGGGTTGACGCTACGGCCGTATGACGTGTTCCTGAGGGGGCACAAGTGCTTCCCCAATGACCCTCAAAGTGAAGAGGTCCATGACGTTGGTGGCTTCAAATGTGACGTGAGTTCCGTTGACGACGACTTGGCGGGGCAGGTGCACGACGCGATAACTTTCCTAAAGCAACATTTCAATGACTTCGCCCTACTGACCTCAGTCGCGGCGATTGATACCAAGTGCCTCGACTTCGGGTATGCTTGTCGTTTGGACGGTGAACATTGCTGTGTCCAATACGATCATCTGCCAGCGGAGCTGCTCCGGCTTTGCGGTGAGCTGGGCATCAGCATTGAGCTCTCGCTCTACCCACCGACTCAGAAGCACAAGACCGGCGTCCGCGATTCGTGATTTACCGCGACTGAGTGTCATTCATGCATCCCATTAGCTTGCCGTTATCCAGCTTTATGAAACGATTATGGTGGGGATTCCTAATCTTGCTTTGCGGCTACCTCGGAATCCTCACGTTGCTCGGAAGGTCCGGGGCCATTGGTTTCTTTTCACCCGATAGCCTGGAATATCGCTCCCAATCCGAAAGGCTTCTCCTGGGAACTGAGATTCCGCTTTACCGTTCGCCGTATGAGTATCACGAACATGAACTAGTGAAATACCTGACAAGCAAGGGCTATTGGACGCCAAGAGAAACCGATTCACCCCGATGGTTCGTTCTATTTCACTGGAACCAAATGTGGAGGGACGGCGAAAGCACGTTTCACCGCCGGTTTTTCTGGAAAACGGATCGGTGGATTGACTGGTCCAACAAAAACCCAGATCAGGCTGCCAAGTTTTGGCCACATATTCTGGAATTACTCCGTTCAGGTGACGAAGACCTCGCCACTGAGGTGTTAACTGAATGTGGGAAATATGTTCCGTAGCCCACGGGCCAGCGGTCTTTGGGCATTGCTAATCTCCGTCACGTGCGGCATCCCGTCCCAGGTTCGACCGTCGAGTTCCCTTCCGTTTTCGGACTTCCTCACCCCGCCCCACTGTTTGAAAAAGAACGGCACCTTGGCTCGCCGGCACTGGTTTCGAATGCGGACGACCCACGCGCGCTGCATCGGCCTGGCGCCGGGGCCGCTCTCGCCGCCGACGATCACCCAATGGATACCGGCGAGGTCGATGTCGCCGAGGTCTTCGAGAAGGGGCTCGATGGATAGGAACCGTACCGCAGCGGGCGCGGAGCGGAAATGATCGATTCGCGGGATGCCGTGTTTTCGATTCTCGACACTCACTCCCCACCAGATATGCGGCTCGTCGGCGGCGTCACGGAGTTTGGTCTGAAGCATTTCACCGAGGCGCTCGGAGCGCTTCGTCAAAACCTGATATGTGTGCCAATTTGCCGTCCGCATGACATCGACGACGGAAAGGATGTATTCATCGGACACGTCCTTGTGGAACAAGTCGCTCATCGAGTTAACGAACACCGTCCTTGGTTTGGACCAGCGGAGCGGCTCGGTGAGTTTCTCAGGGACGAGGCGCAGATCGAAACCTTGTTCGTACGGATGACCTGGCACGCCGCGGAAGCGCTCGGCGAAAGTCTCGGCATAACAATGAGCGCAACCCGGACTGATCTTGGTGCAGCCGCGAACCGGATTCCAGGTTGCGTCGGTCCATTCGATCTTCGATTTGTCGCTCATATATACTTGTCTCAAGTATTATACATCCGTACACATACTACTGTTGGATGCTGGAAATACTAGCTGAAAACGATGTAGAACACAAAAGGACGTTGACACAGGAGAACCCCATGAACACCACCGACTCCATCTTTCAACGCGCCCTAGGCAAACTGCTGAACGAGATCTTCGATGGCCCGCCTGGGAGCGAGGCGTTCCTGCTGAACCCGGGCGATCCCGGGTTGCTGCGGCAGCTCGATTCGATTGATGCGCGAGCCGCGTCGAGCCGGCCGATGCCGGGCAAGACGACGATTGCCGCGCATGTCGATCACGTACACTACGGGTTTACGCTGCTTAATCGCTGGATTGCGGGCGAAGCGAATCCGTGGGCCGGCGCTGATTGGAATGCCAGTTGGCAACGCACCACCGTTACCGACGATCAATGGCGGACGCTGCGCGATGGTCTGCGTAGTCAGTCCGAGATGTGGCGCAAGGCGGCCGCCGACCGCACCGACTGGGACGACATGACCGCCTCCGGCGCCCTCTCCAGCGCCGCCCACACCGCGTATCACCTGGGTGCGATCAGACAGATCCTCGCGGCCATAAATGAATAAATGTTGTCATGACCAGTCATGAGTCGACAGACTTGATTTATTGGCACGAAGCCTTTCTAGTACTGGCCATTAAGCGACACGCTTCGATACTAGATGAAATTGGTATCCCCCATCAAATCGCGGCAGCGCCCGAGCATGCGCTCGTCATTTCGCGGGAGTTCCTAAGAAGATGTTTTCTGGATGTGCTCGACGAGCATGTGGACTTCGCTTACAAGCAACTCTCCGAGGCTCTGTCGGCGCTGGATACATACTATGGATCGGCCGCAAAGGCCTATTTGGCGTGGTGCAGACGACAGGTGATTGATCGGGATGTAGCGCACAATTGGAATGACTGGGGAAGCGCTTTGAGTTACCTCGCCTACAGCATTGAAGACGGGCGCTCCATCGTTGCATTGCCGTTCGCAGAAAGTGTGACGTCGCGGCTGGTTAGCGAAATCTGTCTGCGGTATGGACACCGAAGAAGTGACGCGGATGCTGCGAAACTCTCGGCAATTCGAGACATACCATTGTCGGATGTCGAAAAAGAGCTACTAACCCCCGCCACCGAACGGCGCTCATTAACAGACATGGAACCGAGCCTCAGCAATCTCATGAAAACTCAACAGGCCTTCGACATTTGGAGTGATCTAAAGAAATGGATGACGCCGGTGCAGCTTCAAGACTTGTTAGGCTGGGCTCGCAGTATGTTGGCCCTCATGGGTAGGCCCAACACGGCCATCAAGATTCCAAGCTTAGACGAATAGACACTCCGCGTTGGCATGGAGGCCCATACACTAACTTCTTGCCGATGACGAACTTTGCCGAGAATCCGGACGTAAGGGCAAGCAGGGAACAAGGCGTGCTTCCATGACGATCGGAAAGCGCGTTATCTACAGCGGGCGCGTGCAAGGGGTCGGCTTTCGATACACTGTCCAACGCCTTGCAATGTCCTTCGTCGTGACGGGTTTCGTTCGTAACTTGCCCGACGGGACCGTTGAACTCGTGGCCGAAGGGACGGTGGAGGAAGTCGACCGATTTCTGGCGGCGGTCGCCGGGCGGATGGCTGCGTATATTGAAAACGCCACCGAGAGCACACGTGAGCCGGAAGGCATTCATCGTTTTCAGATTCGCTAACGTCTTGAGATGGGATCGCATAACGCATGACGCCTGAATTCGGTTATGAACTGGGCGCGGGACTGGTCTTGTGCTTGATCCAGTTTCTCGCGGCATTGCCTTGGATCACGGTGCTGACCACGGGGGAACTGCGGACCTTCGGTCGTCGGGATTTTCTCGTTGGGCTCATGATCAAGGGCCTGCCGGCGGTGATCGTTGCGGGTATCCTGTGCGGCGTGTGGTTGCACAACAATACCGACCGAGCGTTTCTGCTCACCATGGGCCGGTTCTATGGCGCCTTGCTGACGCTCCAGCTTCTGTTCGACCTGATCGTTCTCGTATTCGCGATCATGCTGGCCATTTGGCCACGCGGCGGGGTGGTGGCGTTGGCTGCCTTTGCCGAGAGCGTGCGCCAGCCGATGTTTTGGCTGCTCACGTCCATCGGTCTGGTCGTGATGGTTATTCTGCCGATTCTACCGTACTTCACCTTCGGCGAAGACCTGAAGATGGTGAAGGAACTGGGTTACGACACCATCACATTTTTGGGCGGGTTGTTCGCCGTCTTGGCCGCCAGCACGTCGATCAGCGAAGAGATCGAAGGCCGAACCGCGGTGACACTCATGAGCAAACCGGTGTCGCGGCGGCAGTTTCTGCTGGGCAAGTTCTTCGGCATCTTAATGGGCGCCGCACTGATGACCGGCTTGTTGGCGATGGTGTTCTTCCTGATCGTGTGGTTCAAGCCCATTTACGACCGAGAGGAATTCTTGCCGCGAGAGTGGATCAAGGACCCGAAGTTTTTCGTGCAGGAATTTGGCCCGGCGGTGAACGCGATATGGGGCGGAATCCTGTGGTGGTTTGACGACACCATGTTGATTTCGTCCGGGCTTGTGCTTGGGTTCTGTCAGGTGATGGTGCTCTTGGCCATTGCGGTGGCCTTGGCGACGCGCTTGCCGATGGTGCTGAACGTGCCGATTTGTGCCGCCATCTTCTTCTTGGGGCACCTGACACCCATTCTCGAAAGCGTTTCGCAGCGGCGCGGAACGGGCCTCTTGAGATTCGTCGCGCAACTTTTTGAGAACGTGCTTCCCGGTTTGGATTACTTCAGCATCGGCCCGGCCCTCACGCGCGATCCTCTGCCGGACAGCGGGCCTTTCGCATGGTACATGCTGACGGTTTGCGGTTACGCCGTGATCTACACCGCGAGTTCACTTCTTTTCGGTTTGATCCTGTTTGAAGACCGCGATCTCGCCTAGCGGAGTGTAGCCGGCACACTCCGTGTGCCAAAGGCCGCCGCACACGGAGTGTGCGGGCTATTTTGGCGTGAAACTAACCCGCGATCTCGCCTAGCCAATCCGGGTCATCTCTATGAATGATGCGTGATATTCCAGTTCGGATTACACGCTCTATTCCTTCTCTGACCCCTGACCCCTGACGCCTGACCCCCTTCGCCTCACCGGATGGCGGGTACAAATCCCGGAATCTTTGCTAATATGCCATTAATACCCGGCTTGCGGGCTGGGGCATGTCCGTACCTGCCTGTACCGTTGCCGACGTGTGGGCCGAGGGGGAACTCCGTGGAGCGCACCGCGTTTAACCGTGCCTGGCGATACCTGAATTACAGACCGGTCGCCAAGTGGACGGCATGGGGCGCGTCGGTCGTCACCGCCGTTCTTTACCTCGCCTTGTTGTGCGTGCTCGGATTGTTTGCCGATCTGCTGGTCAGCCGTGGCCAAATTCCAAGTTTCTCCAGCCTGACCCAACGAGAGAGAGAAGCATTTCAAAGCGCCTGGGACGCCGGCGCCGGCGTTGACTCTGATAAAGAAGGGCGCGCGACACGGCTCAACGAACGAACGGAGCAACTTCTCCGACTTCGGTTGGGCGAGCAATCGGCCGCGGAACTCGCCGCCGCCGACTTCGACCGCCTGTCACCTGCGGAGAAGGAACTCATCTGGCGGTCATATGTGTATCGAGTTCTCGAAACGCGCGTCGGCGCCAACGCCGCGTCCCTGGTTCTACCCGCCTATCGTGATCTCCCTGCCTCCGCCCAAGGGGAGTTTCACCGAAAGTGGTCGGACCTGTCCCGGCGAGAACGAGATGACCGCCTCGAATCGTTGGGGACAACGACGGAGAACTTGAGTATCGCGGATGTCGCGGCGGTCGGTCCGGACCAGAAAGAGATTTTCTGGCGCGCCTATGTATTAGGTGAATTATCGAACGCCGGCAGCAGCACGGCTTACAGCCGCGACCGAACGACCGTGGCGGACGCGGACACGAACGACGCCCCCGAGTTGGCCGACCGCGGCGTGCTTAGCCTGGTGGTGAGATCCAATAATTGGCCGCTTTCGGGAATCTATGGACCTGTCCTCGGCGGCGTGGCGAAATGGAATCCGTGGATGTGGCGGACCCGCACCGCGACCTGGCCGAACTATGTCTTCTACCTCACGTGGCTGCTTATTGTCGCCCTGGTGCTCGCCGTGCTCCGGGCGCTGGCGATGTATGTGATGCATTACTTCGCGGCCGTCGCCACCATCGAAGCATCCAACCGGTTACGCCGTGCGGTTTACCATCACACCTATCGACTCGGCACGCTGGCATTTCGGGCCCTCGGACCGAGCGAAGCCGTCGGTATCTTCGCGCGCAGATCGAAGCGGTACACGACGGACTATACACCTGGCTCACGATCGTCATGCGGGAACCGGTGAAGTTTATCTTGGTGCTCGCCTTTGCTTTGGCACTTAACACGCGACTCACGCTGGCATTCCTTCTCGTAGCCATCCTCGTTTGGGTGATCGGCGGTCAAATCGCCGTCGCCTTCCGCCGCCGAGAGCGCGAGGCAAATCATCTCGCCAGCAATCAGCTTGGACTGATGCAGGAAAGCTTGATGATGATGCGCCTGGTCAAGTGTTACCTGATGGAGCTCTTCAATCAAGCTCGGGTCGAACGCCAACTCAGCGAGTACAGCGATGCCCAGATGCTCCGTTCGCGGGGCCGGGCGATTTATCGGCCGGTGTTGGTCTTGATCGGCACCGTCGCCGCTTTGGTGTTGCTTTACGTGGCCGGCTGGAACGTACTTAACGGACGACTCGGAGTGGCGCGGGCGGTGACTTTGGCGGCGGCGTTGGTCAGCCTTTATTTCCCGCTGGCACGATGGCTGGAACATCGGCGCTTTCTGCGCCGCAGCCGGCAGGCCGCGGATGTATTGTTCAAGTTTCTCGATCGGCCGGGGGATGTCGGCCAAATCGTCGGCGCCGAGTTCTTGGCGCCTTTGCACCGCAAGCTGGAGTTCCACAACGTTCGCCTCCGCGAGCCGGGCACGGGACGGGTGCTGCTCCAAGGAGTGTCGCTCACGGTGGAAGCCGGTCAACGCGTGGCTATCGTCGGGCCGGACGACATGGAGAAGCACGCCCTCGTCTATCTCATTCCGCGATTTCTCGATCCATTGAGCGGCGAAATCAAGATCGACGGGCACGACCTCCGCTGGGTGACTTTGGACTCGCTCCGGGCACAGGTCGGCATGGTGCTGCAACATAACCTCGTCTTCAACGACACCGTGGCCAACAACATCGGCTGCGGTGATCAAGGATACCACTTGCCGCGGATTATCGAAGCGGCCAAGGTGGCGCACGCGCATCAGTTCATTCAGCGTTTGCCGAAGGGCTACCAGACGCCCATCGGTGAACAGGGCCATTACCTGAATCCAGGAGAAACCTTCCGCATCGCCTTGGCGCGGGCATTGCTCCGCGACCCTGCCCTGTTCATCATTGAGGAACCGCCGATTCCGCTCGACGACGAGACGAAGGACCTGTTGGATGACACGTTCGCACGGGTTCTCCCCGGCCGAACCGTGATTCTCCTGCCGCATCGCAATTCGACTATCCGCGCCTGTGATCGGGTTTTCCTGCTGAACAATGGCCAGATCGAGGCCGCCGGCGACCATCGCGAGATGCTGACGCAGAGCGAGCTTTACCGGCACCTACAATATCTGGAGTTCAACGTTTTCGCCGATCGCTAGTAGGCAACATCACCGGGCAAACTCCATGAGCTACGACCGAGAATTGCAGACCGCATTAGATGCCGCCGAGCGCGCGGCCCGACTTGTACGTGAACATTACGACCGCTTCGAAGTCGTTCCCGACGCCCCGGCGGACATCACGACGGCGACGGATCACGAAGCGCAAGAAATCATTCTCGCTCACCTGCACCGCGCGTTTCCGACGGACGCGCTGTGCGCGGAGGAAATGACGCCCACCCTTGGGTCGTCGGCGACGAGCGGTTCCCGATTGTGGATCATCGACCCGATCGACGGCACGCGCGGCTTCGCACGGAAGAACGGCGAGTTCTCGGTGATGATTGGCTTCGTCGACGCAGGCCGGCCGGTTGTCGGCGTCGTCTGGGAGCCGGCCAAGGATCGTATTACGTATGCCTCGGCGGGCACCGGCTGCTGGCGACGCGACACCGGCGGTGAGCCGGTTCGCTGCCGCGTAGGCTCGGCGACAAAGCTCGCCGATGCGACCCTCACGCAGAGTCATTCCAAGAAAGACCGACCGCCATCAAAGCAGCTTCAGGCCCTGAAGCCAGGCCGCGTCATCGAAACATATTCCGCCGGGGTGAAAATGGCCCAAGTGGCCCGCGGCGAGGCCGACTTGTACTTGAACACCTATGAAGCGTTTAGTGACTGGGACATTTGTGCCGGCCACATCCTGGTCGAGGAAGCCGGTGGCAAGTCGACGGGACTCAAAGGCGAAGAACTTCGCTACGGCGGGCCGAAAGGGTCACAAGTGTACGGCCTTCTTTCAACCAACGGCCAGGTACACGACGAAGCCGTGGCGCTGTTGAAGCAAATCGTTTAGCACTCAAACGCAGATTACGCGGATTTTCGCAGATTTCTCAGCGATAATCTGCGTAATCTGCGTTTTGGTTAGGGCAATCTCAATACAAGAATCAATAAAACGCTACTTGATTGGTTTAGCACTAACTTGTGCAAGCCGAGCTTTCGCCGATTCGGCCGACCGAGTCCCCGGCGCTGCTTGTAAGACCCGTTCCAGGTAGCCCATCGCCTGCTGGTTTTGACCTTTGGCTGCACACGCGTCCGCCAAGGACAGATAGAGCGATCCGAGGCGTTCGCTCAACGCGTCGCATGCCTGTTGCATCCACTCGGGATTCGCCTTCATTTCCTTGAGCATGTGACCGGCCTCCGCCGCCTCCGGCGCGTCGGCATGCATCGAAGTGATTGACTCACACCGTTCGAAGCAGGTAAGAAACTGCCGGGTGCGAAAATCCTCACGGGCCTGAGCCAGAAGCTCACGCGCGCGGCGAGATTTATCCTCGGCATGGAAACCGGCGGGATCGACCGGCCGCACATTGCCCATTCGAACGGCCGCCTTGGCTTCGAGGTCGGCCAACAGTTGTCGGGCCTTGATCTGCACCGGACGGTCGCGGCCATCTTCCGTAACTCGCTTCAACAACGCCACGGCACGGGCAGAATCGGCGGCGTTCACGGCCCGCACAGCATCCTCATAGTCGCGCGTCATCGCTTCCGGACCCCCCGATGCCGTCAGTGCCTGTTGAAGCACCTCGTTGAGTCGTGGGGCATCTTGATAGCCTTGAAGTGTGTGAAGCAGCTTGCCGTCCGTCGCCGCGATTACCAATGTCGGAAAGGCGTGGACGTTCAGCACCTCGGTCAGGAACGGGCTTCGATGAGCATCGACTTTGATCGGGACGAATTGTTCGTTCAACAGCTTTTGAATGGCCGGGTTTCGAAACGTCGTTTCGTCCAGCCGTCGGCACCAGAAGCAATTGTCCGTGCCGAAGTCGAGGAAGAGCGGCCGGCTTTTTTCATGGGCCTCTTTGCGGGCGCTGTTGTAGTCATGGCGCCACTGCACGCCTTCCGCCCGAGCAAAGGAAAAAGTAAAAAGTAAAAAGTAAAAAACCAAGCACCACGAAGTCTTTTTTGCCATTGTCGAATCCCCTCAGCGATTCTTCTTACTTTTGCCTTTTTACTTTTTACTTCTTACTTTTTCCTTTGATTACGCGCGCGGGTGCGCCTTGCGGTAACTTTCGTTCAGGCGTTTGGTCGTTACGTGCGTGTATATCTGCGTCGTGGCCAGGCTGCGATGCCCGAGAAGTTCCTGCACCGCGCGAATGTCGGCGCCACGATCGAGCAAATGCGTGGCAAAGCTGTGCCGCAAGGTGTGCGGACTCGTTTGCGGATCGAGACCTGCCAGCGCCAGGTACTTCTGCATCAGCCGGCCAACGCTGCGTGACGTAAGCCGGGTGCCGTTCTTGTTGAGAAACAGGGCCGTCTGTGGCCGCGATGCCCGTGCGAGGCGTTTCGCCCTTGCGTCCAGCCAATGTTGCAAAGCGGCCAGCGCGGGCTTTCCGATGACGGCGAGGCGCTCGCGCTTTCCCTTGCCGCGCACCCGTGCCAATGCGGCGTCAAAATCGACATCTTCGACATTCAACCCCGTTAGCTCGCTGACGCGGAGACCGGCGGAGTAAAGTAGTTCCAGGATGGCACGGTCGCGATTGCCCAGCGGCGTCTTCTTAGACGGCGTGTCGAGTAAAAGAAGCAACGCGTCTTCGGCAAGGAAGTGCGGCAGCTTTTTGTCTTGCTTCGGGGTTCGCAGCCCTGTGGCCGGGTTGCTCGTCAGCGTGCCCCTTCGGCATAAGAATCGAACCCAAGAACGCACGGCCGCCATGCGCCGTGCAACCGTAGTCTTGGCGTAGCCTTGATCGTGAAGCCATGCCAGATAGCCGCGTAATAATCGTGTATTGATCTGGCTTATCGTGGGAGCTTGAGCGCCAAGCCGGCCGCGAAAGAATTCCAGAGCTTGCGTCAGGTCCTCCCGATACGACTTGACCGTGTGCGGCGAGGCGTTCTTTTCCAAAGCCAGATGACGGAGAAAATCGGCAAGAGCCTCTTCCATAACCGCCCTTTACACGCGCGACCGTGGCGGCCGAGCGGGTTCTTCTTCGGTTCGCGCCTGCTCACGGATTTTATCGACCAGGACCGCGGCATCGAACCAAGAGAGTTTCAAGTCGGGATCCGCTGCATGATCGCGAAGCACATTCATGAGTACCGCCCGGCTGTCGTCGTCATAAACGTAAACGAATCTCTCCTCGCCTTTGACCAATGCCAATATGTTGAATTCGCGCCGCACCGCATCACCTCGCGTTGGAAAACCCGGTTGCATGCCGTCGCCGCAACACTATCTATCGACAAGCGAAAATAGGCCGATTAGCCAAAAGAGAACGAAAACGCACGGCCAGCGAGTATTTCACGATTTTCGGCCGCACTGCGTAATCGTCATGCGCTTTAGGTGAGATCGCGCAAACTACGCAATCCGACGGGTTCGCGGCACACGAAAGGTTCGCCATATCCCACGCCGCTTGCCCAACCCCAATAGCGGGCACGATCGCGAAGATCGTCCAGGATGGTGGGCGTTGTCATCGGTCGGCCTTCGATGAATTGCGAGCGGTAACAGCCGATCGACTCCATTTTGGCATCTATGAACGGCGTGATGTCCGTAATGAACGACGGCTGGATATTCAGGCGGAGATGTACACTGAAATAGTAGTAAGTACGTTCGGGGAAAAACGGCTCGGCGGGCAACTCCGCTTTCGTGAGCTTGGCCCAAAATCGTGCCGCATCGACGAGGGCACTGGCGGCCACGTGATCCGGATGGCTGTCTTCCCAGTAGGGAGCAAAGAGCCGGCGCGGCCGAAGCTCACGCAGGACACCGGCCAACTTTCGCCGCGACTCGATGTCGGCAACGAGTGAGCGGTTTGGCAGGCCAAGGTTGCCGCGCCAGTCCAGGCCGAGAATCCGCGTGGCCGCCTCGGTCTCGGCACGTCGAACTTCTGGGCTGCCGAGCGGCGTCGGCTCGCCGTCGGTCAGGTCGAGAACTCCCACTTTCAAGCCCTGCGCTTTGAGCAACAGAATCGTGCCGCCGACGCCCAGCTCGGCATCGTCGGGGTGGGGTGCGATCACGAGGTAATCGAGGTGAGTCATTTTGTCTCATACCGAGCCGGAAGCATAAGCAACGTTAGGTCAAAACCGCGCGAACCTCGGATTCCGACACATCGTCGAATAACGCCACTTCGCCGAGGCGAATCGGCAGCACAAACCGCAGTCGATCCGCTTGTGCTTTCTTATCCTTCTTCATTGCTTCGAGCAGCTTTTCCCCGGGCCATGGTTCGGGGGCGACCGGTAAGCTGAACTTCCGGAGCAAATCTCGTTGACGTTCAGTTACATCTTGGCATATGAGCCCGCGCCGTTCGGCCAGGCGGCTGGCGCACATCATTCCGGCCGCGACCGCTTCGCCGTGCAGCCAGGCGCCGTAGCCGGCCACGGTTTCGAACGCATGGGCGAACGTGTGGCCGTAGTTCAAGATGGAGCGCAGTCCCGTCTCTTCCCGCTCGTCTTTTTCCACAATGTCGGCCTTCAGCCTACAACAGCGGCTGATGACATGTCGAAGGACAACGTCTTCGCGCTCCAAGATCGCGGTGGCGTTGCGTTCCAGGTACTCGAAGAACTCGGCATCCAGTATTACGCCATACTTGACGACTTCCGCCAGCCCGCTGCGAAACTCTCGGCCCGGCAATGTCGACAGCGTCTTGATGTCGATCCACACGCCAATCGGCTGATGGAAAGCGCCGATGAGATTCTTCGCCGTCGCATGATTGACGCCCGTCTTGCCGCCGACAGAGCTATCGACCATCGCCAACAGCGTCGTCGGCGCCATGACCAGCGGCAAACCCCGGGCATAGGTCGCGGCCGCAAAACCAACCACGTCGCCGCACACACCGCCGCCGACGGCAATGATCGGTGTCTTTCGATCCGCGGGAATCGAGGCGAACCGGTCATAGAGGCTCGACACCGTTGCCAGCGACTTCTTCGCTTCATCGAAGACTTGCGGCACCAACACGGGATCGAAACCACCGGTTCTTAGAGCGGCTGTGAGCGCCTGGGCGTGCTGTTCGACGTTCACATCGAACACAACGAGGACGCGACCTGCATTGCAACTGTGCCGCAGGAACGTGACGAATCCGCCGGAGTCGCCGGACGCAATGGCGATGTCGTAGCTTCGCGGCCCCAGATTGACACGGACGCTATGCGAGGTCATGCGGATGACTTCAACATAGCAGCGATCTCGGATGATGAGAAGTCGGCCGACTTAACCGCGATAGTCGATGTCAATTTGCAAGACATCCTCGATCCACGCAGCCGCGTCGGCCGGGCGCAGATGCGGGGTTGCCGCAGCCGTCGTCGGCGCGGCAGCGACACTCGCTTCGGGTCCGTCGACGACGGGTCGAGCTGGCGATTCGATCCGTCGACTGCTTGGGGCGCCGAATGAGACAGCCGTCGGCTTCGCAAGAAGGTTGAGCCCCGTTCGCAAAGCAGAATCTCCACCCGGCGGACCCGGAATGGAACCCATGTTGATATAGAAGTTGCGGGTGAAGTGATCGCCGGCGACGCCATTGCCGTTGCCATCGAGCGCCGTTCCGAATGGGTTCACGAGTCCGCCGGAGGTTGCCTTGAATTGGTAGAGCCCGGGGGCAGTTCTTGCCGAAGTGGTGAACTTGAAACGATTGGTGCCCACCATGTAGGTAGTGGCCAACGTCAGCGGGATAAGCTTGTCGTCGCTGTTATTCAGCACACCGTCGAACCCGGCCCACCGAAGCTGCCAGTTGGCAGAGTTCATCATGCTGCTCGCGGAAAACACACTTCCGAGATCCATTTCGAAGGCGGTCAATCGGCCGAAGTGCGTGCCGTTTTCGTTCGGCAAACCGACAACGGCGTCGAACTTCGGCGGCTTGATCGTCTCGGTGACCGCACGGAACGAATTCACCCGACCGGCGCCGAGGAGATTTTGGTAGCTCGGATTCTGGGAGTTGATGTTGTCCGCGGTTCCAAGGAGCTGGGCCGCCACCTGGTCGCGCGTCCAAGTCGGGTGCAAGGACCAAATGAGTGCCGCGACGCCCGCCGCATTCGGCGAAGCCATGCTCGTGCCGCCCATGTACTCATACGAGTTGGTGGGATAAGTGGAGTAGATGCTGTCGCCGGGCGCCGCGATGTCCGTCAAGGAGCCATAGTTGCTGGTGTTGGCTTTCTTGTCCTGGTTGTTCGTGGAAACAACGTAGAGCGTTTGATCGTATTGGGTGCGTGGCGGGTTGTCGACATTGGCGTTTCCGGCCGAGTTGAAGTGCAACACGCCCTTTCCATAGATGTAGTTGAGTGCCGCGGTGAAGGTCGGATCGCCGACAAACTGATCCACGTTGTAGCTGGTGGTCAAGATGCGTGCGCCGTTGTTGGCGGCGTAGGCATACGAGTTATAGATCACCGTCGAAGTCCAATTGCCCGAGCCATAGAAACGGAGCGGCATGATGGTGGCGTTGCCCGCCGTGCCGGCCACACCGGTCGAGTTGTTCGTGTGCCCCGCGGCGATTCCGGCCACATGGGTGCCGTGATGCCCGGTACCGGAGCTCAGGCCGGGGTTGAGATCGTTCGAGCTGAAATCCCAGCCGACGATGTCGTCAGTGTAGCCGTTGGCGTCGTTGTTGATGCCGTCCGACCACCCGGCCGTGCCGCTTCCATTCGCTCCGGCAATCAGGTCGTGGGCGTCGATCCGGCCATTGCCGTTCACGTCGTTGCTCTTCCATGCGCCTTTGTTAATGGCATTGTTAAGGTCTCGGAGCGTGATCAGCCCGTCGGCATCGACGTCGGTCAGCTTCGATTTATACGCCGTCGGGATTTCTCCCTGGTTTAACCAGACGTTGTCGTAGAGGTCCACATGGGCGAGGTCTTGTCCATCGTCGGTCACGCCGATAATGATGCTCGCCCGCCCCAGGGTGTAATCCCATGCCTGGTTGCTCTTCATCAGCGTGTGATGGTATTGCGTGGGATAAGACGGATCGTTCGGGGTCAGTTCCCGTGGGTCGCCGAATGTGCCGACATCGTAAACGTAGTTTGGCGCCGCCCACGACACGATTGACAAATCCTCCAGGCCTGCGACGACATCGAGTGGGCTGGCGTTGGTTTTCAACGTTACGACGACAATGCTCTCGCCGAGAAGGCTCGGCAGCACGCGGGAAGCATGCAGGTCGATTTGACCGCCGAGAAGTCGTGCGGCGCCGGAATGGACAGCCGCATCGAGCGCCGTCAGCGGATCGGCCGACTTGACGGCTGCAACGACTTCGGTTGGGGTGAAAGGCAAAGCGGCGCCCGAGGGCAGGCCGGAAGCCAGCAGCGTCCGGTCTTCGAGAAGCTCGAATCCTAATCGTGTCCGTCGGTCGTGACGGTCACTCCGGGCTGTCGAACGGCGACGACTACGTACAGAAAGTGTGCGAGTCCAAGGCGCGGTCATGTTGCATCCTCCACGTTGAGTGACCACGAATCAACGATCGGCGATTTGTTGCCGCGACTATCCGCGGCGTGATCTATGCGAGATCTGAATTCAACCCTTCCTGGTCGACGATTTGTGCTGGGCTTACGAGTTTGCTTGCGTTCAAACGATTCACGACTCGGGGCGTTCGAGCGCTCCCTGTTGCTGAGGACGTGGCGAGCATCACGTCCGCGCCGCCGGGGACCGACGTTTGTTTTTGGGCGGCGGTGTTGCCGACACGATTCGTCGGCGTCGAGAACACCGAACGGACGACGATGTTTCCTGCGAGAGAGACGGTGAAATTCCGCACCAACGGATCGCCGGCCACCGAATCGCCGTTGCCGTCTAACGGCTGACCAAACGGATCACGCAGCCCGCCGGAATAGGCTCGGAATTGATATCGGGCTGGAAACAGCGTGCTGGAGATGCTGAACGACAACCGATTGGTTCCGATCATGTAGTTGGTCGTCATGGAAATCGGAACCAGTACGTCGTCCGCCGTATCGAACACGTTGTCACGACCTGCTCGACGAAGCTCCCACGACGCGGGATTGCCCACGGTGGCCGGGTCGAGAACACTCACGGTGTCCAGGAAAAAGCTGCGCACCCGCTGATTTGCCGTGCCGCCCTCTGCCGGCAGGCCAATAAAGTCGCCGAGCACCGGCGCTCCGGTCGGTTCGAGGAGGGCGCGGTACGTGTTGACTCGGCCGGCGCCGAGTTGTCCGGCGTAGTCAGGATTAAGTGCATCCAGATCGTCGGCGCTGGAGATGAGTCGGGCGGCAACCTGGTCGCGGGTCCATTCGGGATGAATCGACCAGATCAAGGCTGCCGCGGCCGCCGCGCTCGGCGTTGAGATGCTGGTGCCGCTCAGGCTGCCGTAGCCGTTGTTCGGAGTGGTCGACTGAATATTCTCACCGGGCGCGGCCAAGTCCATCATGTAGCCGTAATTGCTGAAGCTCGATTTGCGGTCGAGGCTGTTCGTCGAGACGATGTACAACGTCTGATCAAACTGACCCCGCGCTGGATTGAGCTGATTGTTATTGCCAGCCGAGTTGAAGTGTAGCACTCCGTTGTCGTAGAGGTAATCGAGGGCTGCAGCAAATGTGGGGTCGCCGACGAAAGCGTCGATGTTGTAACTGGTCGAGACGATACGGGCACCGTTATCGGCCGCGTATGCATAAGCCGAATAGATTTTCGCCGATGTCCAGCTTCCCGAACCGTAAAAGCGGATGGGCATCAGGGTGACATTGCCCGCAACACCGGCCGTGCCGATGGCGTTGTCCGTGCGGGCGGCAATCACGCCGGCCACATGGGTACCGTGTGAGCTACCCGCCGGCATCGGGAGATTGTCGCCGGCACTGGCATCCCAGCCCGCAAGGTCATCCATGTGACCGTTGCCGCCGTCGTCCACGCCATTGGCCCAGCCACCCGTCCCCGCGTCGGCGCCGACGCCGTCGGTCGACATCGCGGTGAGAAGATCAAGGGGGTCGATTCGGCCGTTGGAATTCTGATCCGTAATCTTGAACGGCCCTTGGTTGCTCGGGTCGTTAAGCTCCCGCATCGTCACGAGGCCGTCGCCATTCAGATCGCTGAGATTTACACGCCGGGAGGCCGGAATCTCTTCCTGGTTTATCCAGATGTTCTCGTACAGGTCTTCGTGAGTCAGATCGACGCCATCGTCCGTGACTGCGACCGTGATCCGCGCATCGCCCTGGGTCACATCCCATGACCAGTCATTGTGCATCACAGGGTGGTGCGGCTGATTGGAGTAGTACGGATCGTTCGGAACAAAGTCCCGCGCGGAACCGATGGACGAGGCCGTGTAGACATAGTTCGGCGACGCCCAAGCGACGAACGGGAGGGCTTGCAACTGGCGAACGACGGCTTCCGGCTTCACGGTGGAAGACAACGCCAATTGCACCAACGCGTTGTCTGAAGTTCGGTGAGATACCTTTGAGTGGGCAATGTCGAGCAGGCCGTTCAATGCAGGCATGGCTGCGAGGTCGGCCAATGGCTCGGTGGACCGCACCGCCGCGATTACGTCCGTGGCCGACACGTGGCGAAGGATAGCGCCGGCCGAAAGTAGTCGTCGATCTTCTAGGCATTCGATTCTAAGTCTAATCGTACCAACAACTTGGCGACCTGCGCGGGCCGAAAGGTCTCGACACGGGAATGGACAGGGGATGCGCATTCAGAAATGTTGCCTCTTCGGCCGTCGCCGCATGCCTCTGTTCCAACCGGCGACGGAACATTGATTGTAAATGGCGGACGACGGATTTCAACAAAAAAACCTATTTCTCTGTGTCAAAATCGGCCGTCGTCAGACTGAGGATACGCACGTCGATCCGTGGTAACTGTCGAAGTGGCGTGATAGTCGGCGCTCCAGTACCCTGCACTTCGAACGCGCCGATGTCCGCCCTGCCGTCCACGACCCGCGGAAAGCCGGGGCCGCGCTGGTCGAAGGCGGGCGCCAGGATGTTCGAGCTCGCGGCGTTAACGGCCGGGCTGTCCGGCATGAGTGCGTGCGTCCAGCTTAAGCCGCCGTTGTCCTGTAGTGAACCCATCTTGGGATTCACGTTGAGAATGTCGGTTTGCGCATAGCCAGAACCACCGCTGCTATTTCCGAAGAGGTTGTGTCCCGGAGAGAACGGGCTCAAAGGGCCGCTCAGATCGGGGTGGTTTGGCGCGGAGTTGTTTGCGACGAGTGTGTTTCCCAAAGTGATTTTGGTATCCGGGTCATTGCCGACGAAAATGCCGGCGCCGGAAAAACTCTGGTTGTTGGCAATCGTCGTGAAGTAAACCTGCGCCTGTCCCGTCGGATTCCAGTGGGTGTAAAGCCCACCGCCGTACATCGCCTGATTTCCAGAGAGCGTAGAATTGCGGACAAGGAGGAGTCTGTCGTTGTACACGCCGCCACCTTGCTCAGCGGAATTGCCGCTGATGGCGGAGTTATACACATACATCGATTCCAAGTTGAAAACGCCGCCGCCTGAATTCACCAGAACGCTAGTACCGTCGATCGCTTCGTTGTTTCGAATGGTGCTGTTTCGGATGTCGACGTGATCCTCATTGTAGATGCCTCCCCCGAACACTTGTACGGTCGTTCCCTGAGCAGTGTTGTTGCTGATGACGCTCTTGCGAACGATCAGATGGTGGGCGTTGTAAACTCCGCCGCCGTAAACACCCACACCGGTGGCCGTTGCCTCGTTGTCGGCGACGACACAATCGGTAAGCGTCAGGATGTAGTCATTGAAAATGCCGCCGCCGTTGTTTTCTCGTCCGTTGGAAATCGTCAGACCGGACAAGGTCACGCGCGCGTGACTCGTAATAATGCGGTAGTCTCCGCCGGACGCACGGCGGATGGTCAGATCTTGAGCGCCGGGGCCGCTGACGATCAGATCATCACTCAGCTCCGGAAGGCGCCCCGTCAAGTCGATTGTGCCGGTGACGTTGAACGAAATCTGATCCTGGCCCGGTATCGCGTTGGTTTGGGCGATGCAGTAGCGCAGATCACCGCGTAGACCCTGGCCGGCGCCCGCGTCGCCGAGTCGCGTCACCATGCACGTCGAAAGCAGGTCGCGGACTTCGAGCGGCTCGATGCGTGGGCGAGTCCGGTGTGTAGTGCATTTCATACGAGTGTCCCCTTTCGGTTGAATGGACCGTTGTCCAGGTGCCGGCATTGTGGTTAGCCGCGACGCGCAGTCTTCGGAGCGGAGCGCGTAGCTGCGACGTCCGCGCTCCGCTCCGAAGACTGCGCGTCGCGGCTAACCGTCGAACTACGAATAGTTGCACCGACCACTAGCGTCGTCTAATCCTCCGTGGGCTAGTATCCGCCGTGATGAGTACGGCTAGCTCGGAGACGTCCGGTCCGTTTGGCAGCGGTGTGGGCGCCCAGATGCCGTCGTTGAAAAGGACGGCGACGCCACCGGTCGCCACCGCGACATCGGGGTAGCCGTCTTCGTTAAAGTCACCGGGCGCTGCGTCAGACGGATTGCCCAAAAAGAAGCTTAATGGTGCGGCAAACGCACCGCCGGTGCCCAACAGCACGCTCACCGTGTCGTCTTGCCAACCACTGTTGACGAGTAGTATGTCGAGCGTGCCGTCTTGATTGAAGTCGCTCACACTTAGGTTACCGGCGTTTCCGCCTGCCGAATATTTGACCGGCGACTGAAACGTTCCGTCACCATTTCCCTTCAACACCGCCACGTCATCACCTTGCCCTCCGGCGAGATCCAACCGTCCATCTCCGTTAAGATCAGCGGCAACTACATTCGATAACCCGAACGAAAACGCCGGTCCTGCATTGAACGTCCCATCACCAACACCGAAAAGCACAATGAGCTTCGTATGGGAGATGGCGAGATCGGCGATGTTGTCGGAGTTGAAGTCCCCAACCGCGATCTTGCCGATGCTGCCTGTGGCGACCGTGAAGCTTGGAGTGAAATGAAACGTCCCGTCGCCGTTGCCGAGGAAAATGTAAATGTCTCCAGAAGGATTGGAGGTCGCGGCAACGATGTCCGGAGTACCGTCGCCGTTGAAGTCACCCACTTCGACGGCATGCAGTGAAAAGGCAATCGGGTAAGTCACTTTTACCTCGAATGTGCCGTCTCCATTTCCAAGCAAGATCGAGAGGCTTCCGGGGTTATAGTTCGTCCGAGCAATGTCCAGAATGCCGTCCAAATTAAAGTCGCCTATGGCGATATCGTTCGACCAATCGGACTCGGTACTCGACGCCTTATGCCGACGGAACGTGCCGTCTCCGTTGCCGAGCTGCACGTTCACCGAGTTCTTCGAACTGGACGCGATATCGAGATGTCCGTCGTTGTCGAAGTCCGCCAGCTCGACCTTGCTTGTGTACGGGGTCGCGTGCACAAAAATCCCGGCAAGACCGCCATTGGGATTTCCGAGCAAAATGGTCACCGCGCCCGGGTTGGTCTGATTGGTGACGGCGACATCACGCCGCCCGTCGCCGTCAAAGTCCGCGACCGCAACGGCGGATGCATTTTCACCACCGATGTAAGTCTGGGCCTCGATGAACGTGCCGTCGCCAATACCCGCCAGCACACTAACGGTGCCATCCCTGATGCTGGCGGAAAGTAAATCCAGGTTGCCATCGTGCGTCAGGTCCGCGACAGCCAACTGACGTGGAATGGGGCCGACTTCGTATTCGCTTGCAGATTGGAAGGTCCCGTCGCCGTTGCCAAGGCGAACGCTCAGCGTATTGCCGCCATCGAAATCGTCCCAGTTGGCGTAGCCGCCGTTGGCCGTGACCAAATCCAGGTCCCCATCGGCATCCAAGTCTGCGGCGACAGCGGCCTTCGATAGTCCGCCGCTGTATTCCGCCCCCGCGACGAAACTGCCGTCGCCGTTACCCAGCAGCACTTGCACCTTGTGGTTCACGGTGACCGGGATATCCCAGACCGAGTAGTACCAGTCGTATCCTGAGGCGGCGATATCGATGTCACTGTCCCCGTCGAAGTCGCCGACAGCCACGCCGCGCGGCGCGACGCCGGCGTCGACGAATATTGCCGGCTCGAACGTGGCGTTGCCTTTGCCCAACAGCACGGAAACGTTGCTGAATGGATTCTGTTCGTGGGTCCAATGCCTGTGGCCCGTGACGATATCGAGCTTTCCATCCGAATTGAAGTCGGCCACGGCGATGGAAGCGGGTTTGGGCCCAACCGGATGTAAGATGCGCGTCGCCCGGAACTTGCCGTTACCCTTCCCCAACAAGATGCGGACCGTTCCTTCGTCAACTTCCTCGGTGACAGCCAGGTCCAGCAATCCGTCGCCGTTGAACTCACCGACTGTAATCGCGGTCGGACCCTTGCCGGCATTGAATATCATCGGGTTCTGAAACGATCCATCGCCGACACCGAGAAGGACGCTCACCCGGCCATCCATTGGGTTATATGTTCGGTTCGTCACGGCGATGTCCTGGATGCCGTCCGTATTGAAGTCGCCGGTGACTAAGGCATTCGGGTTCTGCGCCACGGGATAGCTTGGTGGCATTATGAACGCGGGTAAGGTGCGATCCTCCAATTTCGTAAGCGTGGCGAAACAACGGTTTCGCAGGAGACGTTCCAAAGCCACTTTGCTTCGAATGCGTGGGGACATGTTGGCTCCTTGAATGGTTAGTCCAGTATCTTCTGCTCTGCGATAATCTGTGTAATCTGCGTTTTGTTCCGGCTTTCCGAACGCAGATTTCGCAGATTATCGCAGAGGCTTCTGCTGCAAATCAGCCGTCAACAGCACGGACCAATTCTGATCCGGTCCTGGTAGCGGCGACGATTGCACCTCGAAAGCACCGATGTCAACGGTGCCGTTGACGACGCGCGGGAAGCCGGGACCGCGTTGGTCCCACATGGGCGCGCCAGTGTTGTCACCGGCATCGATGGCAGGGCTGCCGGGCAGAAGGGCATGAGTGAACGTCGGGCCGCCGTTATCGGCAAGCGTTGCTAGCATCGGGTCAACGTCGAGAATATCCGTCGCCGCGTAGCCGCCGCCGCCGCTACTGTTGCTGATGAGATTGTGGCCGGATGCCGTGAGCGTGCCGTTAAGTACCGTTCCCAGATTGCCCGCAAGGATGCTATTTCGAATGTCCATCGTCCCGGACCATGCGATGGCAGCGAGGTGGTAAACCTGGCCCCAATTCTCAATGGTGACGTTGTCAGTAAGGGTGCTATGGCGGATCGTTACCGCCGCCGCCGTCATGGAACCTTTCGAGAAGATTCCGCCGCCGCCGGCGCCGAGGATACCCATAACGTGGTTACCGGTCAGGGTGCTGTTCGTCATCAACAAATTGCGGTTGTTGTAGATGCCTCCGCCGTATGCACTCCACCAACGCACGGAAGCGCCGTTGAAAGCCACGGTGCTGCGGTCCAATGATACCGTCCCATTGATGTTGGAGATACCACCGCCGTAGGCGTCGCCGTCGTCGACGCCGATTCCAATCACGTCGGCGTGATTCCCGGAAATCGTGCTGTCGATGATGGTGGCGCTGCCATTGTAGTTGGCGATGCCGCCGCCAAGGGCGCCGCCGCTAAACGCAACGGGATTGGAGGAAATACGGTTGTTCTCGACTCGGCTGCCGATGAGGTGAAATTGGCCGGTGTTGTAAATGCCTCCGCCCGAGCCTCCGCCGCCAATGTCGCTGGCGATCATGTTTCCGCTGACCACGACCGACTCGAGCGTAAGGTTTCCGCCATTGGAGATTCCACCCCCGTTACCGCCGAATCCGTTGTCGTTGACGAGGCCATTGGACACGGTCAGGCCCGAAATTTGGACGGTGGCGCCGAGCGGGACGGTGAAGATCCGATAATTCCCACCGGTATCGCGGCGCACTGTCAGCAATTCAGGGCCGGGGCCTTGGATGTCGATATTTGAATTCAGATTGGGCAGAGCGCCGGCGAGATTGATGGTCCCGGTCACGTGGAAATCAATCACGTCCTGACCCGGCTCAGAGTTGACCTTGTTGATGCAATAACGCAAGTCGCCGCGGAATCCCTTCCCGATTCCCTGGTCGGTTAAGCGGGTGACGTGGCACGTCGACAGCATGGTGCGGGTTTCGAGAAGCTCAACACACAAGCGCGTTTTCAACCTTCCCGATCGCATTTCTTTCTCCTCCGAATAAAGGGTTAGTCGGAATCATCGAGTGACATGAGCATCGCCATACTCAGCTCCCACAGCGGACGGCTAAGCGATGGTGCATGGGTTGACTGCACTTCGAAAGCTCCGATATCCACCGTGCCGTTCACCATCCGCGGAAACCCCGGCCCGCGTTGGTCCCATTCCAGGGCATTGGTATTGTCACCCGTGTCGATGGCGGGGCTGCTGGGCAGGAGGGCCATGGTGAGAGTCGGGCCGCCGTTGTCGGCCAAGGGGCCGAGTTGCGGGTCGACGTTGAGAATATCGGTCGGCGCATAGCCGCTGCCGCCGCTGCTGTTGCTGAACAGGTTGTTGCCAAACGACGTGAAACTGCCTTTCAAGTCGGCGCCGAATTCTGCGGAGTTCCCTCCGATGATGGAATTCTTGATGGCAATCGTGGCCGTGGACTGGTAAATGCCGCCGCCGTAGTCTTCATAGTCGGCGCTCGCCGAGTTCCCAACGATCGTGCTGTTGCGAATGCTGACGACACCGTTGAAAGGCGCATAGATACCGCCGCCGAACGCGAGGTCGCCGGATATGGATTGATTTCCAGTAATCGTGCTATTGATAATCGTCACGCTGCTTCCGACGCCGGACGAATAAATGCCGCCGCCGCCCACGTCGTTGAATCCCCATGCGCTCGGCATCTCGGCAATGTTGGCGTGGATGGTGCTGCTATCAACGGTAAGTGTGCCGGTGTTGTAGATGCCGCCGCCGAACGCCTGGGCATCGACGGAGTTCGACTGGGCACGGTTGTTTGCGATCGTGCTCGAAAAGATTTCGAGAGTTCCCGCGTTGACGATGCCGCCGCCATACGCCTGGCCGCCGTAGCCCTCGTAGGTATGCAGCACAACATTTGACTCGACTGTGGTACGGATCAGTGTCAACGACGCCCCGGCAGCGTTATGAATGCCCCCCGCGGACGTTCCGACGGGACTCGAACTCTCCGATGAATGGCCGACCACGCGGCTGTCGGTAAGCGTTAGCTGCCCCTCATTCTTGATTCCGCCGGTAGTCGAGTTCTGGACACGCCCGTTGGCCATCGTGAGCCCGGAAATGCTCACGACCGCGGCGGGCGCGACGTTGAGGATGCGGAAAGGAGAACTAGAGTCGCGCCGGACCGTCAACACATCGGCGCCGGGACCTTGGACAGCAATTTCCGAACTCAAAGTCGGCAACGTGCTTTGCAAATTGATGTTCCCGGTCACGTTGAAATCGATTGCATCGGCGCCAGGTTCGGCGTTGACCTTGTTGATGCAATAGCGCAAGTCACCGCGGAAGCCCTTTCCGATGCCCTGATCGGTTAGCCGGGTGACGTGGCAAGTTGACATGAGCGTGCGATCTTCAAGCCGCTCAAGAGACGGGCGAGTCGTTGATGATGCGAGTTTCATTTGGGACTCCTCTGAAGTGTCGGCAACAACCCGGCTAGACGAGTGCGTTCGTCACGCATGATCGGCGAGTAAAGCCAGGCTGTCGCAAGGGATAACGCCTGGATTCTCGCGCCGTCGCAGCCGAATGTCAACAATAAAAAGGGACTTCGTTGTGTTACGAGAATGAAGGCTGCGAGACGGGGAACTCGCAGCACTCCCGGACTATACAAATCCGTTACGTCAACACCGCGTCACCTGGACGATGGGGAAAAAACCTGGAACAGCGCTTCCTCTGGATCGGCCAGTTCACGCGAGGGACGCTCCACCTGAACTCGTCGCGCGGACTGGGGAACTGCTTTCCCGTTTCTCTGCTCGTCCACTACATCCATCGTCGTCAACGACAATGGACGGTTTGGGAGGATGTGCGAAATGGGTTTAGTGGCATCGTCCGATGTGCGCCGCCCGTTGGCATCTTCACTAGGAAGAGGCGGCAGAATCCAATCGGCGCCGTTGAGTAGCACCGCGACGGCGCCGGCATCGAGGCAGGCGACGGCCACTTCCGGGAATCCGTCACCGTTAAAGTCACCGGCGACTACGTCAATGGGTCCGGCCAGGACGGTGTAAGTTTCCGGGGCAAGAAATCCACCAGCACCGTTACCCCTAAGAAGACTCACGGTGGCGCTGTTTCGATTGGCAACAACTGCATCGAGGGCCCCGTCACCCGTGAAATCAGTAACGACTAAAGAAATTGGGGCCGCGCCGGCGGGATAGTTTTGCGCGGCGAGGAATGTGCCGTCACCGTTACCCCGCAGGACACTTACGGTACCGGCTGAATTGTTCGCTGCCACGAGATCGAGGTTGCCATCCCCGTTCAGATCGCTCACCACAAGCGCGATCGTCACCGATCCGGCTGGATAGGAGACCGGCGCCGCGAAGGTGTCATTCTGGTTGTTGATGAGCACGCTTACATCGTTGCTATAGACATTGGCAGTGGCCAAATCTGGAAATCCATCTTCGTTGAAGTCGCCGGCTGCGATGTTGAAGGGACCATCACCGGTCGCGAAGGTTGCCGGCGCGAAGAATGAACCGTCCCCGGCGCCCAGTAGGACGCTGGCCGTGCTGCCGGCGCCGTTTTGATAATTCGCGACACCTAAATCACGCAGGCCGTCGCGGTTGAAATCCGACACGACGACATCGGCGGCGCCCGGCCCGGCCGGATAAGTTCCGAAGTCAAGCAACGAGCCGTCGCCATTACCCAACAATATCGAGACGATCGGACTGGCGGCGCTGCCGGTCACGAGATCAGGTCGACCATCGCCGTTGAAATCGGCTGCCTCGATGCCGACAATGGCGCGCCGCAATGGTTGATTCAGGGGAGCGGCAAATGATCCGTCGCCTACACCTAGCCGGACATTGATGATGCCGGTGTGATGTGTAACTCGGGCGTCGCAAGCCGGGCGGTAGTGCATTCACTCTCACCACACAAAGAACACAAAGAAAGCGCGGACTTTGTGTTCTTTGTGTCTTTGTGGTGAGATCAGCCGGTAGATTGCATCGTCGCAAGGCACATGGTACGATGCCGGCCGGCACCTTTTTCACCCTTCGATCCGGAGGAGGACGCCATGTCCCGGCTCGTACATGCCTCGCGGCCCTTGACCCTCGAAGCGCTGGAAGATCGCTTCCTACTGGCCGCCTGCCACGTCATTCGGCTGGCCGACCTCAATGTCGGGCACGATCTGGGCAATGGCCATGCGCGCGGTAGTTTGCGTTATTGCATCAACTTCGCCAACAACAACCCGGGACCGGACACGATCGACTTCAAGGTCACCGGGACCATCCAGCTCACCAACGAGCTCCCCGACCTGGCCTCGGACATCACCATGACCGGGCCAGGGGCGGACCTGCTGGCGGTGAGCGGTCTAGCCCCGTCTGGAACCGTGGGTCCCATTTTCAGAGTGGTGGGAGGGACCACGGTTGCCATCTCGGCCCTCACCATCACCGATGGTTTTACCGATGCAGGTCCGGGCGGCATTTCGAACAGCGGCACCCTCACACTCACGGACTGCACTGTGTCGAACAACAAGAACTACGGTGGTTCGGCCTCAGGCGGCGGCGGGGCCATCCAAAACGGCGGCCAAATGACGATTTCGGGCTGCACGATCTCTGACAATGAGGTCGGGATTCCCGACTGGTCTGGTAAAGGGGGCGGTATCCTTAACTGGTCCGGTGGAGTTATGCAGATTATCAACAGCACGATCTCCGGAAACCACACCGACGCCCCACAAGAAGGTGCGGGCATCTTCAACTATGGCGCGCTCGATGTGCGGTTCAGCACCATTACGAAGAATTATGTAGACGCTCCCTCTACGTCGCATGGTTTGGGCATCGCCAACGTGGGTTCTCTCTACCTCTACAACACCATCGTCGCCGGGAACGGTGGTGGTCCGTACAGCAGCACCGGGCCGGACCTGACGGGCAGCTACACGGGCAGTGCCAACCTGGTCGGCGGCGACCCGAAGCTCGGCGTTTTGCAATACAACGGCGGGCACACGCAGACGCACAAGGTGCTGCAGATGAGCCCGGCACTCAACGCCGGCGACAACACCGGCGCGCCCCAATGGGACCAACGCGGCCCCGGCTTCCCACGGATCGTCAACGGCACGGTCGATATCGGGGCGTTCGAGGTGCAGGCGACCGGTGCACCAACCGCGCCGGACTTTCGCGCATTGCTAATCACCGCAAACTTCGAGAAAGACGATTAGGAGACGGGTCGATTGACGCGGAGATGTCGGCCGCTCGTTGAAGTCACGCTAACTACGGCCTGATGGATGCGTGCGGCGAGGGCATCGGTATCGGGATCCCAGGTACAACTAACGATGCCGCCATGGGCAGCGCTGGCGCGATGGAGCCGTTCAAAGTCGCGGCGATCAAAGGTAAGTACAATGCGGTCAACGGCCGTAGCGTAGCCTAGAACGTGGGCATCGTCGCCTCCCTGTTCGCCGGCTTCGGGTACGGTCAAAATATCATGCCCCAACGTTCGAAGCTTCACGACTACTGGATAATCGAAGTTCTCATCGGCGTAGAACCGGGCCATGCCGACCTAATCCTCAGCGTTCCTTCGGATTGCTTCTTCAATCTCGCCGCGGTGTTCGTCGTAATAGGCCCAAGCCGCGTCGAGGTCAGCCGTGGTAAGGCCGTGAATTGCCTGCAAGATTCGATCGTCGTCGCAGCCTTGCAGCCGACGCTTCACCAAGCCCCAGACGTTGACGTTGGTGTCTCGGATGCAGGCTTCGATACCGTCAGGGTGTGCCCGGCGGGTAATCCAACTCGCCATCACGGCCATAGCGCTTCCCTCTTACTCCGCCAGGGTACCATACCACAATTCGTCAGGGAATGGGCCGTGCTTAACTCAAAGCATCCTGCCATGGCTCATACTTTTTCTAAGACTCTCAAGAAAATTGATTCGGATTGGCGATATCTCCCGGATTCCGCAACCCGCTTAATTCGTTGGTTTTTTGTTTGACAATCGAATCTCCACGGGCAAAATAAGGTTCCCTCGTCGCGTAATCCCCAGAGCGACTTTCCTTTTCGCCTGTTAACCCGCGGCGCCAAGTGTGGGAGTCTCTCCGACGCTGCCCCCGCGTGATAGCGTGGAGTTTCGGTTATGTTTTCTTTTCGCAAGCAACCGGCGCACGGCATCGGTCGAACTCGCCGAGCATGGTTAAAGTTTGAATCACTGGAAGAACGTTTGGCGCCGGCGCTCATCGCGTGGGACGGCGGGCCGAGCGGAACGGGGAGCGACTGGCTCACGGCCGAGAATTGGGTGGGAAACGCGCTGCCTGGTCCAAGCGACCATGCGGACATCAGTGCGGCATTCGCATCGAATACCATCAACGTCATCGGCAATGTCACCGTTGACAAGGTCACGTGCGCGGCGGGTCTTCAGATCGACGGCACGTTTACCGTGGCGAACGCTTCGTCCGCCAATCGCTTGACGCTTTCCAGCGGTGCGCTCTCGGGGGCCGGAGACTTCACCGTAACCAACTCCTTCACATGGGCGGGCGGCGATCTGTCCGCAGGATCGGCTAAGCTCCTCATCGCATCATCAGCGACCGGAACGATTCTCGGCGTCGGCAACAAGTGGCTGAGCCGCACGTTGGAAAACGGCGGTGCATTAACCTACAGCGGCATCAATCTGCTCTTCGGCATGGGCGCCGGTCAGGCCGGGGTTCTGAACAACTTGCCGGGTGGCGCCCTTAATTTCACAGGCGGCGGCGATGTGTCGGTGGCAAACGCCGCCAGCCATGTCATTAATAATTCCGGCACCATCAATCGCTTCGGCGGGGCGGCGACCGACATCGTGCTGCCGCTTAACAACTCGGGAACGATCAATGTGAATGCCGGCATGTTGACGCTGTCGGCCGGCGGCAACCAGACCGGCGCCTTTTCCGTCGCAGCCGGCGCCACCATCGGATTCGGCGGCGGGGTTCATACTTTTGGCCCAACGTCGACGATCACCGGAAGCGGAACGCTTCAGGTATCCGGCGGCACTGCCGTTTTCGACGGCAGTCTCGGGACCGGAGCCATCGCCGTCAGCGGCGGGGCCGCAGTCATTAACAACAACCTTTCGATTGCGAGTTTGGAGCTGAGCGGCGGCGCCATCGGCGGGGACGCGGAAGTGACGGTCACCGGCACGCTAACCTGGTCCGGCGGCGACATGGCGACCGGCGTTGGCAAAACCGTGTTGGATGTCTCGGCCACCGGGACCATCAGCGGCACGGGGAACAAATGGCTCAGCCGGACGTTCGACAACTCGGGGTCACTGACGTATGGCGGCAGCGCTCTTTCCTTCGGCTTTGGCAGCGGACAGGCCGGGGTCTTGAACAATCTCGGCGGCGCGGAGTTCCTCCTGACCGGGGACGGTAGCTTGACGGAGTTTGCTGCAGGAACTCACGCCTTCGTGAACGCCGGAACTTTCCGCGTCAATTCGACCAGCTCCGTTGCCGTCGGCGTTCCTTTCACCAACACGGGATTGCTGGAAGTGCTCGGCGGCGAGTTGACGATTGCCGACGATTACGCCCTCGCCGCAACGGCAACGGTTGCCGGCGGGTCGATGAAACTGACGGGAAACGGTTCGGTCACCGGCTCCTTTGTCGTCACGTCGGGGGCCGTTTCGATCACGGGCGGCACGCTGACGCTTCAAAACGCGGCGTCGGTTACCGGCAATGGCATTCTCATATTGGCCGGCGGGTCACTTCAAGTGAACACCGGAGCAAGCGCCTCGATCTCCAAATTCACGCAGAGGCGCGGCACCGTTTCGGGCGGTGGCACTCTCACGGTTACGACCGCATTCACTTGGGCCGGGGCCGCGGAGACGGGCACGGGCAAGACGGTGGTCGCCGCCGGCGCCACCGGCACGATTTCGGGAGATGGCAACAAGTTCCTTGGTCGTACGCTGGAGAATTTGGGCACGCTAACCTATTCCGGAACGAATTTGAAGTTCGGTCTGGGTGCGTCACCAGGTAGTTTTCGCAATCTGGCCGGAGGAGTTTGGAATATCACGGCCGACGGCGATCTCACCATCGCCAGTGCTGGCAGTCACCTCGTCACCAACGCCGGTACACTTAACCGCTCCGGCACCGGGAGCACGATCGTCGACGTTCCGTTTGATAACTCGGGGACCATCAACATCACTGTCGGCGTGCTCGCGTTGAATGGCGGCGGCGCGCAGACCGGCAGCTTCATCGTTAGCAATGGCACCACCCTACAGCTCGGCGGCACGCATTCCACTTCGGCAGGGGCCTCGATGAGCGGCGCCGGCATGCTGCAAGTCATCGGCGGCACCGCAAATTTGAACGGCACGCTCGGCGTGGCAACGTTACGCGCGACCGGCGGCGCCGCTTTGGTGAACGTCAACACGTCCATTCCCACGGTGGACCTGGACGGCGGCGCCATCGGCGGGACTGGTGTGCTCACCATTTTCTCCGCGCTGAATTGGACGGCCGGCGACATGGCCGCCGGTACGGGAAAGACCGTGATTGCCGCCTCCGCGACGGGGTCGATTTCAGGCGCTTCCAATAAGTGGCTCAGCCGAACGCTGGATAACTTTGGCGCCCTCAGTTACACCGGGTCGAATCTCGCGTTTGGAATGGGTTCCGGGCAAGCCGGCGTTCTCAATAACCTCGCCGGCGCCTTTCTTGATTTGAACGGCGACGGTGACCTGCCCCTGGCGAATGCCGGCGCCCATGCGGTCAACAACGCGGGGACGATCAACCGATTCGGCAGCGGAACGACCGACGTTGGCGTGCCGTTCCATAACAACGCCACCGTCAACGTCACGGCGGGCACGCTCAATCTCGCCGGCGGCGGAACCCAAAGCGGGACCTTCGCGGTCAGCGGCGGCTTTACCCTGCAACTGGGCGGCACGCACACGCTGTCGGCCGCTTCTTCGGTGAGCGGCGCCGGAACGCTTCAAGTCGCTAGCGGCCTGGCAACGATCAACGGTCCGGTGACGGTGGGAACCTTGCGAATCTCGGGCGGCAATGCGGTTGTGAATAACAACACTTCCGTGCCCGCGCTCGACTTGGCCGGCGGCTCAATCGGCGGCAGCGGACTTTTGACCGTAACCTCCACGCTCACGTGGTCGGCGGGAGACATGGCCGCCAGCACGGGCAAGACGGTCCTGATCGGTTCCGCCAGCGGCACGATCTCCGGCGCCGGCGGCAAATGGCTGAGCCGTACTCTGGAAAACGCCGGGACCCTATCGTACACGGGCAGTGGACTACTCTTCGGCTTCGGCGCCGGGCAGGCGGGCGTGCTCAGCAATCTCCCCGGCGCTACGCTTAACTTCAGCGGTGATGGCGATCTTGGCCTGGCGAATGCCGGCAGTCACCTGGTGACCAATGCCGGAACGCTAAATCGCTCGGGCGCAGGCGCCACGGACGTCGCGGTACCGTTCGACAATTCCGGCACGGTAAATGTCTCGGCCGGCACTCTCAGCCTGAACGCCGGAGGGAACCAAAGTGGATTTTTCGTCGCGACCAGTGGTAAGACACTGCAACTCGGCGGCACGCACCTACTATCCGCAGGCACGTCGGTCAGCGGCGCCGGCACGTTGCAGATCGTCAGCGGCGTTTCGACGTTGAACGGTGCGCTTGCCGTGGGTATCTTACGGCTTCTCGGCGGCAGTGCGGTGTTGAATACGAATGTTTCGGTCCCGAATCTGGAAATCGCGGGCGGGTCCGTTGCCGGCACCGGTGTGCTTACGGTCACCACGAGTTTGACTTGGACCGCCGGTGACATGGCCGTGAGCACTGGCAAGACCGTACTGGCTGCATCGGCGGTTGGAAGCATCTCCGGCGCCTCGAACAAATACCTCAGCCGCACGTTCGATAGTGCGGGGACGATAAGTTACACGGGAAGCAACTTGCAGTTCGGTTTCGCCCCAGCGCAGGCAGGAGTGTGGAACATCCTTTCGGGATCGGTTGTCACTCTGAGCGGCGACGGCGATTTGGGACTCGCCAACGCCGGTAGCCATGCCGTCAACAACGCGGGTACGATCAATCGCCTTGGCGCTGGAACGACCACGGTAGCCGTGTTGCTAAACAACTCGAGCACTGTGAATGTCAATGCCGCGACGTTGCAACTCCTCGGCGGCGGCACGCACACGGGGACCTTTACGCTGAATTCCGGAACCACGCTTCAGCTTGGCGATATCCACGCCTTTTCCGCCGCCTCCGCCGTAACCGGCTCGGCGGCCAATGTTCATTTTCTGAGCGGTACGTCCACCCTCGACGGCGCCTTGTCCGTGGCAAACATGGAAATCAACGGCGGCGCGGCCGTCATCAACACGAACCCATCGGTCCAATCCTTGACGATGTCCGCCGGCTCGCTCGCCGGCGCCGGGATTCTCACGGTCACCGTTACTCTGACATGGACCGGCGGCAACATGGCCGCGAGCACCGGCAAGACCGTGTTGGCCGGCTCGGCCACGGGCACCATCTCCGGCGCCGGCAACAAGTACCTGAGCCGAACACTGGACAACGCCGGTACCTTGACCTATTCGGGAACCAACCTGGCGTTCGGCTTCGCCGCCAGTCAGGCGGGAGTTCTCAACAACCTGGCCGCCGCGGTTCTGAATCTGAGCGGCGACGGTGATTTTGCACTCGCCAATGCCGGAACTCATGCGGTGAACAACTCTGGCACGGTCAACCGCTCCGGAACAGGCGCCACCGATGTGGCCGTGGCTCTGAACAACACCGGCACGATCAACGTCACGGCGGGTATTCTGAACCTAAGCGCCGGTGGCAGCCACACCGGTTCCTTCGCGCTCAGCGGCGGCACCCCGCTGCAATTGGCTGGCACGCACACGTTTTCCGCGGCCTCGTCGCTTACCGGCGCCAGCGCCAGCGTGGACTTTGTCAGCGGCGCCGCAACCGTGGACGGCTCGCTGAGCGTCGGTACCATCCAAATCAGCGGCGGATCGGCGGTGCTCAACACCAACACGTCGGTCGTAACGCTAACCTTGTCCGGCGGTTCGCTCGGCGGCACGGGCATCGTCACCGTAACAGCGACGATGACGTGGAGCGGCGGCGACATGGCCGCGAGTACCGGCAAGACGGTGCTGGCCGGTTCCGCCACCGGCACTATTTCGGGAACCGGCAACAAGTACCTCAGCCGCACATTGGAGAATTCCGGCACGCTCGACTATACGGGCAGCAATCTGCAGTTCGGCTTCGCCGCCGCGCAAGCGGGTGTTTTGATCAATCTGTCGGGCGCGGTGCTGAACCTGACAGGTGACGGCGACCTGTCCTTGGCCAATGGCGGCAGCCACGCTGTCAATAACGCCGGCACCCTCAACCGGTCCGGCACAGGTACCACGACCGTCGACGCCGGAATCAGTTTCGGGAACGCCGGCAGCGTCAACATCAATGCCGGGACACTCGATGTCGCCAGCGGATACATCCAAACCGCCGGCGCCACCGTGTTGGCATCCGGCACGACGCTTGCGTCCGTCGGCGGCGTAGACCTGCAAGGCGGTTCGCTGTCTGGCGTTGGAACCATCAGCGGAAATCTGACGAACGGCGGCGTGGTGAATCCGGGCGGCACCGGGACTGCCGGGACGCTAACGATCACCGGGAACTACATTCAAACCGCCAGCGGCGTTCTCAATATCGAGCTCGGTGGCACGACCGCAGGCGCTTTTGACGTCCTTGCTATTTCGGGCACCGCAACACTAGACGGCACACTCAACGTAAGCGTGATCAATGCCTACAGTCCGACGGTCAGTGATACTTTTGCCGTCCTCACCTATGCGTCGCAAACCGGCGTCTTCGCAACCCTTACTGGCCTCGATCTCGGCGGCGGCATGATGCTGAGTCCCGCATACAACGCCGCCGATTTCACGCTGACGGTGGTGTAGAGACTCGGAGTGCATTCCACCGGCCATCGGTCAAAATGGCCGAATGAGTTGGCCGGTACGTCGTTCGTTCCAACAGGCGAAATCCATCTAATTTTGCCGTCCCTGGAAAAAAATGTTTCATTTCGCGCGCGAATGGGGTTGTACTCTCGGGAAGTAGCGCTGATTCAACGGCCCGTAGGGATGTTTTGCGCCAAGCAATTCGACAAAAGGGGGAATCGATGGTGTACTTACGGCGGCAGCGGTGGCTTTATCGACCCTTCTTGGAACTATTGGAGCGGCGGATTGTCTTCGCATCCGACTTCGGGGATGTATCGCTGCCATACAAGACCCTCCTGGCCGAAAACGGGGCCCGGCACGAGGCGGTCGGCCCGAGGCTCGGCGCCCTCCGTGACACAGAAGCCGACGGCGTTCATTCACCGGCTGTCAACGGCGATGATTCCACCGGAATCGACGATGAGGATGGCGTTACCTTCGGCGCCATTCGAGTCGGCGCGCTCGATGCAACGGCGACGGTCAACGTTCAAGGCGGCGCGGCCAAATTGGACGCCTGGATCGACTTCAACCGTGATGGTTCTTGGGGCGGTCCAGGCGAACAGATCGCCGACACCGTGGCCGTGACGGCCGGCGACAATGTCATATCCTTCGACGTTCCCGGTTGGGCGGTAGATGGAAGGGCCTATGCGCGCTTCCGGCTAAGCACCGCAGGCGATCTTGGCACGGCTGGCCGGGCGGCAGATGGTGAGGTGGAGGACTATGCCGTAATAATCATGCCGCCGACCGCCGCTTGCGGCTGTTTCACACCGCACGACGTCAACTATGCAGCCCTCGGCGCTTGGGATGTTCACGCGGCAGATGTGGACGGCGACGGCGACACCGACGTCCTCTCGGCCTCGTTTGAGGATGACAGGATCGCCTGGTACGAAAACCACGGCAACGGAACCTTCACGGGGCATACCATCACTACCACAGCCAACTTCACCCGAAGCGTGTATGCGGCGGACGTGGACAGCGACGGCGACATCGATGCCCTCTCGGCTTCCCGTGCTGACGACAAGATCGCCTGGTACGAGAACGACGGCAACCAAAACTTCACGCCACATCCCATCACCACCGCCGCCGAGGGGGCCGAAAGCGTGTATGCGGCGGACGTGGACGGCGACGGCGATACCGATGTCCTCTCGGCATCGTTTGAAGATGACAAGATTGCGTGGTACGAGAACGACGGCAACGAAAACTTCACGGCGCATACCATCACCACGCTGGCCAACGGCGCGAAAAGCGTGTATGCGGCGGATGTGGACGGCGACGGCGACACCGATGTCCTCTCCGCTTCTCGTTTTGACTCCAAAATTGCCTGGTACGAGAACAAGGACAACGGAATCTTCAGGGCGCACACCATTAGCACGTCAGCCAGCGATGCTTATAGCGTGTATGCCGCGGACGTGGACGGCGACGGCGACATCGATGTTCTCTCGGCCGCCCTCACGGCCGACAGGTTCGCCTGGTACGAGAACGACGGCAACGAAAACTTTACGGCGCACACCATTACCACCGCGGCTAACTTGGCTCAAAGCGTGCATGCAGCGGACGTGGACGGCGACGGCGACGCCGATGTCCTCTCGGCTTCCTACTACGATGACAAGATCGCGTGGTACGAGAACGACGGCAACGAAAACTTCGCGGCGCGCACCATCACCACCGGCGCCAACGGGGCCCGAAGCGTGTATGCGGCGGACGTGGACGGCGACGGCAACGTCGACGTCCTCTCAGCCTCATCTGAAGATGACAAGATCGCCTGGTACGAGAACGACGGCAACGAAAACTTCACGCCGCATAGCATTACCACTGCGGCCAACGGCGCGCAAAGCGTGCATGCGGCGGACGTGGACGGCGACGGCGACACCGATGTCCTCTCGGCGTCCTCTGGCGACGACAAGATCGCCTGGTACGAAAACGACGGTAACGAAGTCTTCACGGCGCATGCGATCACCACCGCGGCCAACAGCGCCCTAAGCGTGTACGCAGCAGACGTGGAGGGCGACGGCGACACCGATGTCCTCTCGGCTTCCTTTTCCGACGACAAGATCGCGTGGTACGAGAACGACGGCAACCAAAACTTCACGACGCATGATATTACCACCGCCGCCGACGCGGCCAGGAGCGTCTATGCGGCGGACGTCGACGGCGACGGGGACATCGATGTTCTTTCCGCATCGGATTACGACGACAAGATCGCCTGGTACGAGAACGACGGCAACCAAAACTTCACGCCGCATACCATAACCGCTGCTGCTGACAGGGCGATGAGCGTGCATGCAGCGGACGTGGACGGTGACGGCGACATCGATGTCCTCTCGGCTTCTCTTGAAGACGACAAAATCGCCTGGTACGAGAACGACGGCAACCAAAACTTCACGGCGCACACGATCACTACGCGGACCAACGGGGCCTACAGCGTGCATGCGACGGACATGGATGGCGACGGCGATATCGATGTGCTTTCGGCTTCCCTTTTCGACGACAAGGTCGCCTGGTACGAGAACGACGGCAACCAAAACTTCACCGCGCATACCATCGCCACTGCGGCCAACCAAGCCAGGGATGTGTACGCGGCGGATGTGGACGGCGACCGCGACACCGATGTCCTCTCGGTTTTCGGCGGCACGATCGCCTGGTACGAGAACGACGGTAGTGAGAATTTCACAGCGCATACCATCGCCACCGCATTCAATGAAGCGATCCCCAGCGTGTATGCGGCGGACGTTGACGGCGACGGCGACCTCGACGTGCTTTCCGCATCAAGAAATGACCACAAAATCAACTGGTACGAAAATCTTCCCGCTAGGTCCGCCTTTATGCGTGACAGCCGAGTTGACTCGCTGCCTATACCACCGCCGCCGCGACCATACGCCGCGATAGGACAGGTCAACGACGCCAACGAATCAACCTCAACAGGGGCTGCTGAGTCTATGGACCTCCGGGATCAAACAGTCCCGCCTGAGCTTGTTGACGAGGCTTTCGTTAGCTCGTTCGATGTTGGTAGCCGGATCCGCTCTGCACGCCGCATTTCGGCGGATGCTATCCTTCCGGGGCGCTATGCCATGGACGCGATTGTGGATTTGGAGACGAGCAATCTCACCGTGTGAATTCTGGAGGTGCACCTGGCTCGGCGAAAATCAACACCCCACGTCGTGTAAGAATCGCCGCGTCACGGCGGACGCGCTGTCGGAGAAGATCTGCTCGGGCGGTCCTGCTTCCGCGACCTTGCCCGCGTGCATGACGTGAACCGTGTTCGCCACCTTTCGGGCAAAGTGCATGGCGTGAGTGACGACGATCATCGTCAGGCCATCTCGAGCCAAATCGGAAATGACGGCCAAGACTTCGCCGGACATGCGCGGATCAAGAGCACTGGTCGGCTCATCGAAGAGAATCGCGCGGGGTTGCACCGCCAGGGCGCGAGCGATGGCAACCCGTTGCTGCTCGCCGCCGGACAGTTGCTCAGGTCGCGCCGTCAACTTCTCAGCCAACCCGACGCGGCGTAGAAGTTGTTGGGCAAGCTCGTTGGCCCGTTCTGGTTCCCACCGCAGAGCCAAGCGCGGGCCGATGGTCACGTTTTCCATCACGCTCATATGCGGAAACAGATGGAATTGTTGAAAGACCATGCCGACCAGACGGCGCAATCGGAGCAACATGGCCGCCGATATGTGACGCGCTTGCAGGTGCACGTCTTCCACGGCCACGTTGCCCTCTTGGAACGGTTCTAGGCCGTTGATGCAGCGCAAGAGCGTACTTTTTCCGCCACCCGATGGGCCGATGATTGCCGCGACTTCACCCGCGCGCACCGACATATCGACGCCGTCCAACACACGCCGTTCGCCGTGGTATTTCACCAGTTGACGCACATGAATCATCGGCTCATTCATCAACGGACCGTCCTCATGGGCCTGCGTTCGAGACGGCGTGACAAAAGCGACAGCGGATAACTCATCACCAGGTACAACCCGGCCGTCACCAACGCTAGTTCGGCAAAAGCGCGTGGAACATTGCTGACGGCGATGTTGTACATCTTGCTCAGATCGACGACGGTAATGACGGAACAGACGGCCGTGTCTTTGAACAAATTGATGAAATCGTTGGTCACGGGCGGAATGACCATCCGCACCGCCTGTGGAATCACCACGTCCCAGATCGTTTGCATTCGCGTCAGGCCCAGCGCCAACGCGGCCTCAGTTTGCCCCACCGGAATGGCGAGCAATCCGGCCCGATAGATCTCCGCTTCATAGGCGGCATAGTTCAACGACAGGCCGATAATCGAAGCGATGAATGCCGCGTTCTCGCGCAAGAACGGCGACTGAGCAAAGCCGAGCAGCGGTAGCAGCCCGAAGTAGATAAACAACAGTTGCAAGAGGAGCGGCGTGCCACGAATGACTTCCACGTAGATGGTGAACGGCCACCGCAGCGGCGCGGCGCATAGACTCGGATCAGCGCAATACCCAGGCCGAGCACAATGGCAATTGGCATTGAGATGAGGCTCAGTTTGATGGTTGTCCACGCGGCCTTTAACAGAAACGGCCAATAGCGACCGACAACCGACCAATTGCTCTCGTTAGCGCCGGCCGGCCGCATAGTCTCCGGTAATTGCTGTGTTTCCGGATGAAGGAGACTTTCTTGCGTGGCGTTCCAGAGACGATAGCGGCTCAAGATGGCCCGTAGGGTGCCGTCGGCGAGCGCGGCACGCAAGCCGTCATTGAGGCGCGCAAGCAACGCCTCATCGCCCGGACGAAGATAAATAACGTAGTAGCCGCGTTCGATCGGCGCGCCGACTTGCTTGACGGGGAACTGTGGAGCGTAAAAGGCGGCGGCGGGCGTGTCCGTAACCGTGGCGTCGATCAGTTTCTTCTGCACGTCACGAAATGCCTCCGTCGTACCGGAATAACGCCTGACTGTGACGTGATCCGAAAACTTGTCGGACATCACCTGATCGGCTGCGGTGGCTTCGAGAACGCCCACGGTCCATTTGCCGCCGCCGGGTTTCGGGCGGTGCAGGCTGTCCCAGTTTTGGAGTGTCCCGTCGTCGGCTTGGGCGAAACAAAACAACTCGTAGATGAAATACGGAATCGTCGCAATGCAAGAGCGGAGTCGCTCGGGCGTCAGTTCGTAGCCGTTGACGACACAGTCTACATTGCCGGTATTGAGTTCGTTGAGGAGCGAGCTCCATTGCCCCTGTTTGAACGTGGACTTCACACCGAGGCGGCCGGCCAGGTATTCCATGAGGTCGATTTCAAAACCGACGATTTGATCGGCCCGGTTCTCCGAGCGAAAAATGTAGGGGCCGCCGCCTTCTTCATCGCCGCCCCAGCACAGACTCACCTCGGGCTTGAATCCGGGCCAGCGAATCGGCCGAGGACGAGCCGCACCCCGGCATCGAGAATACGATCGCGAAAGGCAGAAACAGAAGGAAGGAACGACTCAACTCGGCAACTCACGCGTATCAATCATTTCACATTAGACGGACACAACCGAACGATCCAAGCACGCGGCCTTATCATCGGCGGCAGAAATGTTTCGCCGATCCGGATCGGTCCCTACGCAAATTCCGGTTTCGATGGACTCCGTGAAGTGCTTACGGCAAAGCGAGACGTAGCGGTCGTTGCCGCCGATCGACGCGTCCATCCGGGGAAACCCGAACTACCATCGTTGCCTTGCGTCCGCAATAACAAATCGTCTTCAGTTCGCTCAAGGTGTCCGCCCAAGCCAAGAGGGCGGCACTGCCGGGGAAGAGCTCGCCGCGAAAATCCGTTCGGAGTCCGTAACACATCACGGGAATACCGGCTTCGTCCACGACGCGTGCGAGTTGCCGAACCTGGATCTTGGTCAAGAACTGCGCTTCGTCGATGAGCACGCAATCGGTTTCCGAAGATGACAGCCGCGTCCAAAAATCCGTATCGGCGTCGAAGTGGAATGCGTTCGCCTCGATGCCGATTCGTGATGCAATGCGGCCGCCGGCTCGATTATCGAGACGCGCGATAAAGAGAAGAGTAGAGAGGCCGCGCTCCGCGTAGTTGTGCGCCGCCTGTAACAGCGCAGTCGATTTGCCGGCGTTCATGGTCGAATAATAGAAGTACAGCTTCGCCATGGCGGTCATTCTGTATGAACCATCGAGCGCGACAATGCCTGAACTACGTTGTACGCTCAAGCACGCCGCAGTCTAGACACCCTTGCTTGGTAGAGGCAGTGTTTTGTTGGAGATGCTTACGCAGACGAAGAGAAACCCGGTTTCTTGAAGAAACCGGGTTTTTTAGGACACAACTAGATGACTGCACGGCGCGCGACTCACGTGGTGCCACACGTGGTGCGGGACATGCGAAACGATTGAACGTGGCTGACGAGAAGCGGAGATGCGTCGTCCAGCAGCAACATCAGTTTCTTTTCCACGAACTGTGAGGGCGTCAAGCCGGAGCGAACATCGGTGACGAGAGTTTCATCGGAGTCCGTCAGGCGATCTGTGCACTCTAGATTCATTCGATTGTCGCGCATCATCCGTCCCTTCATAAAGATTTCGATGTGGCGCAGCAGTAGGTGCAAATCACATACCGATGAGCGAAATCGCCACATCTGGCCGCGAATCGACCGTTTTCGGCTGCAAACTCCGTTCTTCCCGAAATCCAGTGGAACAATACGTTCCGATGAACGAGAAGATCGGTTCCTAAGGTGGACAGGCACCCAAGATGAGTAGTTCGCGCCTATTCAACAACTAGCGAGTGCCCAATTCGATGCGTACGTCATGTCGCGAGCCGTCACTAAACAACGCGATTTCGACGCCTTCCATGACCACGTTGTCTAAAACGACTCGCCCCACACCTCGTTGAACGGCGTTCTGATTCTCTACTACTATAGAGTATATGGAAGTCCCATACCGATAGGCCACCCTAAATTGCTTCCAGTCGGAAGGAATGCAGGGATCGATGCGTAATCGGTTGCCGCGTCGCTGGAACCCCAACAGGGTTTCCAAAGCGACCCGATACAGCCACGCCGCCGAACCGGTGTACCAAGTCCAACCGCCGCGGCCAACATGCGGCGCTCGGCCATAAACGTCCGCTGCGACCACATAGGGTTCTACTCGATAGCGGCCGACGCTATCACGATTCGCAGCGTGACGTATGGGATTGAGCAAGCTCCAAAGGGCGTATGCTTCATCACCTCTGCCCATCATCGCCGTCGCCTGGGCGAGCCAGATGGCGGCATGCGTGTATTGGCCGCCGTTTTCACGGATGCCGGGCACGTATCCCTTGATGTAACCCGGTTCCAAAGTTCCTTTGTCAAACGGCGGATCGAGCAGCAAAACGATTCGATCATCGGTTCGGACGAGGCGTTCTTTCGCGGATTGCATCGCGGTACGGGCACGCTCCGCGTCGGCCGCGCCGGAGATGACGGCCCACGACTGGGCGAGCGAATCGATCTGGCATTCGTCGTTCTGCGCTGAGCCGAGCGGCGTGCCGTCGTCGAAAAAGGCCCGACGGTACCAGGCGCCGTCCCAGGCATGCTCTTCTGCCGCCGCGCGGAGTTGTTCAATGCGATCACGGCACGACTCCACTCGCACCGTATCGCCGAGCTCCGCCGCGATCTCGGAAAACTGCTTGAGGCACGCGATCTGGAACCAGGCATTCCAGACGCTTTCCCCCTGGCCGGCGGCGCCGACTTTATTCATGCCGTCATTCCAGTCTCCGGTTCCCATCAAGGGCAGGCCGTGCGTGCCGAGTCGCCAGCCGTTATCCAGCGACCGTGCGCAATGGTCGTAGAGCGATGCCGTCTCTTCCGTCACGTTCGGTTGCCCATACGCTTCCTCTTGTTCCGGAGCCAACGGCGGCATTCGCAGAAACGGGACTTGCTCATCGAGAACGCCTACATCGCCGGTGACGGCTGCATAGTGACTCACGGAATATGGCAGCCAGAGAAAATCATCCGAAAAGCGGGTGCGGACTCCGCGGCCTGCGGGTGGATGCCACCAATGCTGCACGTCGCCGTCGGCGAACTGTCGCCGGGCCGCGCGTAACAAGTGGTCGCGTGCTTCACTCGGCGCTGCATACACCAACGCCATCACGTCTTGGAGTTGATCGCGGAAACCGTAGGCGCCACCGGACTGATAAAAGGCGGACCTCCCCCAAAGCCGACACGAGATGGTTTGGTAAAGGAGCCAACGATTCAACAGAATGTTCATGGCAGCGTCGGGAGTTTGGACCTGAACCGTGTCAAGGATCTGGTCCCAGCGCGCTTACTCGCCTTCAACGCGGCCTCTGCTTCCGCAGGCTCCCGGTAGCGCGCCGCCAGATGCCTTACCGTGTCCAAATCCGGCGCCTGACCGAACACGAACACCACGGTCTTTTCTTCGCCGGGGTGAAGGTTGAACTTAGTCTGGAGGGCCGCACACGGATCGAGACCGGCGCCCGTGGATCCGGAAAGATCACCGCGAGTCAGGGCGATTGGTGAGCTGAGCGTACCATTGCGGCCGAGAAACTCCGTGCGGTCGCCGGTTACGGTCCGAGGGCGAACGTTCACGTCCACGAAAGCGACGGCGGTTGGATAGTCAGGACTAAAACTGTTGCGGGCCAGCAGCGCGCCGGTCTTGCTATCCTGCTCCGTGATCACGTAGTGGCCCGTTTGTTCGCGAATCGTACCTAACACCAACTCCGCATAGAAGGTCGCAGAAAGAGTCCGGCGCGATGATCCACGGTTTCGCAGCTTCAATACCCAGAGCTTGACAGGATCTTCCGGAGGCACGAAGAGAGTCAGTTCCTGGTCCAACTCGCCGCGGGTTTGCGCAAAAACGCTGTAACCCTGGCCGTGACGAACCACCACGGGGAATCCGTCCCGAATGGGCAGCGGTGTCGGCGACCACACGGCGCCCGTGATCTCATCCGTTAAGTACAGCGCCTCGCCGGGGGAATCGGAGACCGGATCGTTGGACCACGGCGTTAGACGATTGGTTTGACTGTTGCCGACCCAGGTATATCCGCTGCCGCTGTCGCTCACCAGGAAGCCGATGGTTGGATTGGCGACGACGTTGATCCACGGGGCGGGCGGCGGGATGGCGGCATTCGCGATTACGTACTCTCTTCCGTCGGGTGTGAATCCTCCGAGGCCGTTGAAGAACTGCAAGTCGGGCGTCGGCGCTCTCGGCGGCACCGTACGCAACGGAGGCGTTTGCCATCGATGGATGGCTTGCGGGGTCCCGGTTCGCTCCATCACTTCGATCTGCGTTCCTAAGGGACCATGATCGCCGGCCAACACGACGCGGGCCGACGTGAGTAGCAGGGTCCGGTCGTCGTCGGACATGTGGGATGATTTTCGCGCGAAAACTCCGCCCGGCTTTTCGAGCAAGTCGCGCTCGTCGCTGGCACGGACCTGGGTCAACACCTGTTGGTACAAATCCTCGAAGTAACCTCCGGCGTCGTCGCAGAGAACGACGAGGTCGACGGCAATCCCCTTGGCCGCCCAGTATTCGTGGGCCTCGAGCACCTGACGCAAGAATGCGAGCTCCTGCACCTGGTCGAGTCGCACCAAAACGATCGGCAGGTCGCCGGAAATGCCGTGGCGCCACAATGCCGTTTGACCCTGGCGGTTCGCGGCCAGCACCTGAGCCGGCGCTCGCAACGGCCCCGGCAGAAGCACGTAGCCCGCGAGGCGCTGGTAGAGGTGAGCATCTTCCACGCGCAGATTCAGGTGCCGAAGCTCGACACGGCTATGCGCCCAGGCCAACTCGAAGGCGCGGGCGACAGCTCCCAGAGAGTGGTATTGGTCCGCGAGGGATACGGCTTCATCGCGGGTATCAGCCACACCAGTTGAAAAAGCGACGGTTGCCCGACCGCCCGGGGCCAGCCGGATGCGCTGTCGAATACAAAACACGGGATCGAGTACAGGACCGGTCGTCCCGGACAACTCGCCGGCGCCATGATCAAGTGCCACGGGGTCAGCCGGCGTTCGACGCCGGCCGAGGAATCGCCCGCGGTCGGTTTCGAAGGTAGGCTGCCCATACGCATCGGAAGCGATGACGTGAATCCCCCAAACAGGCTTTTGGTCCGAGGCCCGCGGGCGACGGCGGCATAAGATCGCGCTCGACTTGGGCAACCATTCCGTTTCCAGAAAGAGTTTCCCAAAGGCGGGATGGGCCAAATCGGCTGCGTGCGGGCTCAACACGACCTCGGCATAATTGGTAAGCTCCAATTCGCGAGGCTTGGTGTCGAGGTTGTGAAGAGTGACGCGGCGGACCTCCACTTTCTTGTCCGGGGAAACCGCGATTTCCAGCAGCGATTCGATGTCGTCGTCGAGGCGTCGAATTTCCGCCTTGTCGATGGCGAAGATTACCTCGTATCGTTGCGGCCGAACACGCAACGGTTGAAAACCAAGCGACCAGACTTTGTCACGTCGAAGATCGCGGACGTAACAAAACTGTCCCCAGTTATCGGCCGTGCGATCCGGACGCCAGCGGGTGACATCCATGCCACGACACCAGCTGTAACTGGCGCCGCTGTTGGTGACCAGTACGGTGTATTCACCGTTCGAAAGGACGTGGATACGCGGCGCTGGTGTGTCCGGAGTCGTCAGACGCCGGCTCACGGGATAAGCAGCAAACGTGACTTGCCGTGGCCCGTCTTTCTCCTCGGGCGGACGGGTCATCGTTGCATCGACGGGGACGCGCTCCTGCAGAAGCAGGTCGGCGGCCCGGACCATCGGTTCTTTGTGCAAGCGACGTCGCATGGCATTATCCGTGAACCGACTGGCGATGGCGACCAGACTCATTCCTTGATGATGCGCCATGTAGGAGAGCACGACTTGTGATCGACGTCCTTGCGGCATCCGTCGCGGCGTGAAGTCAACGGCCTCGTAGAATCCGTAACGTCCTTCGCCGCCTTCCGCCCGCAGACGCGCCAAGTTAGCGACCGCCTCTCGCGGCGCTACGGTTACTGCAAGTAGCGTGGCATAAGGCGCGATAACCAGGTCTTGATTCAGTCCACGCTTGAGGCCGAGCCCCGGTACTCCAAACGATTGGTATTGGTAGTCCAACGTCGCATCGAGATGGAAGAAGCCCGATTCGGAAATCCCCCATGGGACCCCGGTTTCTCGGCCGTATTCCATTTGTCGCGCCACCGCTGCACCCTGGGCCGTGTCGAGCAAGGTTCCGGGCTCGATAGACAACAAAAGCCGCGGCATCAGGTACTCGAACATGGTACCGCCCCAGGAGAGCAATCCCTGATAGCCGGCGACACGAGTGCTTAGGCGTGCGAGTTGAAACCAGTTGCGCCGTGGAACCTGACCGAGAGCGATCGCGAGAAAACTGGCCAGACAGGCCTCCGACGCCAGCAAATCGTAATGAGCCGGATCGAGCCGTTCCTGCGACACGTTGTAGCCGATCGCAAAGAGGTGACGTTGATGGTTGTAGAGGAAACGGAAGTCCATACCGCGAGCAAGCGCATCGGCCTGGTCGGCCAGGTACGATAGCTCGTCGGCCCAACGCGGCGCCGCGGATGCCTCCAGCGCGTCGGCCAGGCGCTGAGCGACCCGGTCGCCGGTCTCGCGCCGGAGCTCGGCGACGAGCGCGGGCAATCGCTGATCCCAGGATTTCACGCCCGCAGGCACGGTTAGCTCGGTGCGCATGGTGTGCCAGCGCGCATCTCCGTCAGGCCAGCTTTCCTCGCGCAACACGCTGAGCCAAGGCGCCAGCGCGTCGAGTTCAGCGCGGAGGTAGCCAACATGATTCACCATTTGATGCGCCCAGCGCAGCGCTTCTACGGGCTTCGCGGCCAAGAGCTTGGCGAGGTCTCGAATGCGACCTGCCAGAGTAGTGCTCCCATCCTCCACCTGGCTGAGCCAATGGTCCCAACCGAGCAGATCGGCGGGGGCCTCGTGCAGCGTTCGACGCAGTTCTTCCACCGCCGCCGCGATGGTCTTCCAGGGTTCGGTTTCTGAACCGGGAGTTTCTTGGAGTGCGTTGAGTTCCTGCCGCAACAGCGCGAGCGTATCCATCAGGCCGGCTGCGGTCGACGGGCTTGGAAATGGTTCCTGTTGCTTGTCACGTAGTCCGTGCTTGAGCGCCCACAAACACCCCAAAAGGTTGCCGCTGTCCACGGTAGAGACGTAACGAGGCTCAAGGGGTTGAAGGGTTTCAGTGTTATACCAATTAAGGATGTGACCTTGATGACGCTCCAACCGTTCCATCGTGTCCAGCGTGTGATCCAGTCGTTCAATCATTCCGGAAAGTGTCAGATACCCAAGATCGTGCGCAGCGAGCGTCGAGAGCAGGTACAAACCGACGTTAGTCGGCGAGGTGCGGTGCGCCACGGCGGCTTTCGGTTCTTCTTGGTAGTTGTCGGGCGGGAGCCAGTTATCTTCGGCAACGACGAACGTCTCAAAAAATCCCCAAGTCTTGCGCGACCCGGCGCAGGTCGTCCTCCTCGGCCTCGTTCAGCTCTACTTCGTGCGACGTAAGCGGCTGGCTTACGAAATAGGCGACGACGGGTGAAAGCAACCACAGAATCATGAAGGGGATTGCCAACACAAGCGCCGCCGGGTTCGTTAGAGAAACTGCAAGGGCCACCAGCAGCGTGATCGCCCATGCCGGCCACATGGTGGCGACAAATGACATGAATTCGCCGCCTAGACGTTTTTCCGTCGCAGCGGCCGCCTCCCATTCGAGTAGGTGGCGGCGCGAAATAAACAGGCGGTAGAGCGTGCGCACAATCGCATCACAGTTGACCACCGTTTGATGAGCCAAGAAGACCAGCGCCAGGAATCCCTGGACTGCGGTTGCGCCGAGAGTGATTCGCGCCTGGCGTAACGCGGAAAGCGACGGCCCGTGCCGCAACGATCCCCGGATGCCGTCGAGGAGTTGCAACGTCAGCGGGAGTGCAAGGATCAAGACGACCAATAGCGTCCACGCCCAAGCGGCGCCGGGAAGTATCGTCCAGCCAGCGACCAGCAAAAGTAAGAGTGCCGGCGGCACGACGCTGCGTCGCAAATTGTCGACTACCTTCCATCGTTCGAGGAGTGGCAGGACGTTGGGCCGCCGCGGGCCGTTCGGAACGGGAACTTTTCGCCCCAGCCACGGCAGAAGCTGCCAGTCGCCGCGAACCCAGCGATGTGCCCGGCCGGCGTATGCGTGATAGCGGGCAGGGAAGTCGTCGAAAAACTCGATGTCGGTCACCAACGCACACCGCGCGAAATTGGCCTCGATCAAGTCGTGGCTTAAAATGTGGTTTTCCGGAAACGCCGCCCCCGCCGTCTCCTCGAAGGCGCCGACGTCGTAAAGCCCCTTTCCCGTATAGGAGCCGCGACCGAACAAATCCTGGTAGACATCGGAACTCGCGCTCGAGTAAGGATCGATTCCCGCGGAGCCGGCGTAGATTCGCCCGAATCGCGAACGCAGGCCGACGCGGTACAAGAAGCTTACGCGCGGCTGAAGTACACCGTAACCAGCCACGATTCGCCTGCCATCGGTGCTTCGAATGGCACGATTAAGGGGATGCGCCAGCGTGCTCACCAGTTGCCGTGCCGCTTCGCGCGGCAACACGGTGTCGGCGTCGAGCGTCAAGACGTAGCGGACCTGCGGCAAGCGCGGCGCCTCACCGGAAGGAAAAACGAAGCTCGTATCCTTCGCCCCGCGCAACAGTCGGTTGAATTCCTGGAGTTTGCCGCGCTTTCGTTCCCAGCCCATCCAGCGGCCTTCCACGGGGTTCCATTGCCGCCGGCGATGTAGCACAAAGAAACGGTCGGGCCCGTCGGCCGCATAGCGCTGATTCAGCCGGCGAACCCCATCAAGCGCGGCCGAGATGTAACGTTCATCTTCCGGCATGTTTTCGTTCGGAGCGTCGGCAAAGTCGGTCAGCAAGGCGAACCACAACTGCGGATCGGGATTTGCCAGATAATGCAATTCCAGTTGATCCAAAAGTTGTTTCGCGCTCTCCTGGCGGATGAGCATCGAGGGGATGACCACGAATGTTGCGCAATCGCTGGGGATACCGTCTTTGAAATCCAGTTTCGGGAGGACGCGCGGCGGCAAGAGCCAACAGATGAAGTGGTTGGTCAAACCGACTGCCAGTTCGCTTGCCGGCAGCAACAGCACGAAAAGTATGGCGACGCCGGCCCAAACGCTGCTTACTCCCGCCAAGTACATGGCGAGCGCAATGACGCCGCCGGTGATGAGCGTGATGGGAACGAAGTACGTGATGTTCGGGCGGCGTGTGAGCCATGCCGGCCAGCGGTCGCCGAACCTCGGACGGTAACCTAACTCGGCCGCAAACGACCGTTCGCCTTCACCAATGAGGTGCCAGCCCACATGGCCTTTGCGTACATCTCCGGACGCTGCCGTAGCCCGCGCCACGACTCGGGCCGCCACATCCGTCTCGTTCCGCCGCGACCCGCGAGCGAGTCGCTCAATCGCATGACGATAACGGTCGCGGGTTTTGAAGTCCTGATGCGCGTAGACACCGGTGGGCTCACGGCGAAGCACGGCTTCCACGACGCTCGTTTTCTCGACGAACGTGTTCCAATCAAGGACGGAGAGAAAGCGGAGGCTTGTGACACAGTTGCCGACAGATATTTGATTGGTCGCCTGGCGTTGGTGCTCTCGCCGGAAGACTTCCGCAGCGCTCTGACCGTGATGTGTCAGCCAACCATGCAGGTGCTCGCCGGCACGTCCCGCCGGAGTATGATCGCGGAGGGCGTGCAGCAACGCCACGAGAAAGGTGCCGCGCGGCGAGTCCGGCAGCGCCACGGCCGAAACCGGCACGTCCGCATGTGCCCGAGCCACCAGTGTCTCGGCGGTGACAATGTCGGAACGGGCCTGCAACATCTGCGTAGCAAGCCGGGCCAGATTCTCGATCAACGCCACGCGCAACATCGTGGGCACCGCCCACAACTCGCCTAGCGTCAACGGCGTCACCGCCTGATACGACCGCACAAAGTCCAGAAGTTGAGTCTCGTCGAAACTACTGTCGGTGTGCGCGATCAGTGCGACGGCGAGGGCATAGATACGGGGTTGGCCGGCCAAAATGCCACGACCGAGCGCCGGCAGCTCGACGTAGTAACCGCGAGGCAAGTCCACTCGTACTTCGCGGAGCACATCCTCGATGATGTAGTAATTGTCCAGGAGCCACTCGGCGTCCGTGGTGATGGATTCGTCGTTCTGTGCGGAAGTGGCAAGCTTGCGGTACGTGTCGGCGAGAATGCGCCCGTTCCCCTGAAACCGTCGCAGCAACGGCTGGCCGGCACGTTGTGCTCCCAACGTCGAGTCGGCGGCAATCGCGCGTGCAATCTCCGCCAGGTGTTCCGGACCACACACCTCGGCCCGAAGCGGACCATCCGGACAAGCCAGACATGCCAATGCTAAGTCGTGTGCCGACGGTTGAATTTCGCTCGTCTGCGCCATCTAGATACCTTATAGCGCCGCAAGCTTTTACGTATCGCTTCTTAGTCCGAGCCGCGCACAGCGCCCCGCTTGCGACTTAGCGGCCATACCGTCAAGCGAGCGCTAAGCCGCAAGCGGCGTCGGGTGTCGCTCGCTACTTGGGCGGCTCGGATCAATAAAAATCCTGCACCGCTGTCGAACGAGGTTCATCGTGGGGCTAATCAAATGGTTCTTAGGTAAACGAACTCAAAACCAATCGCAGTGGAATTGGGATGAATCTCATCCCAACGTCGAACGCCGATTCGGCGAAATTCTCGCAGGTTTGTCATTCACACCGGATGCAGCGCGCGTGGTGCAAATCGACGACAAAGGCAGGCCGAACGCAATCGGCGTCGAGAAGGACGGCGAAATCGTCGGCCTTTTGAAAGTTGATAAGCGTGGGAATCCGGCTCCTCTTTCCCCGGAGGAAATGGTCAAGCTTAAAATAGTCAGGCTATTCCAGGCACATGGCGTTCGAACGGTCGCTTGCAGGGATCGCCTCATGTTCGCCGATTGGGATTTCCACGGCAGCATCGAAACCTTCCAAAAAGGCGCAGCCGAAATTGTCCAACTCGACTTCCGCCTCCACTTTCCCACCGAGGAGACATTGGTCGAATCCGTAGCGGGACACGGTTCAAGCCCCGAGGACGCGCTCGATTCCGCACTGTACCGTTTCCGCGAAGGAACGTTCCACGTCCTGTTGGGCGCCTTTTTTGACCGGCTGTGCAAGGATCAAGTCGAGCAAGAGGAGTGGATAATCGACGGCACACCGCGCTGGGTTACGAGCGGCAACGTGATTGTCCGCGGCGACTTTCCCAAGGCGGCGTCTGGCAACTTCGACATGCAGTGGTACAAGGAGTTCGACAACCGCCTAAAGGCCCAACGCCTACCGCCCGGGACACATTGGATCCGCCTCTACTACGGCCAACATGAGGGACAGCCACTGGCGTGCGATGTATTGGTCGACAATCAGCCGTGGACCGACCTTCAACGCGAGATGTCCGCCATCATGCCGAAGGTTGCGGAGTTCTACGATGTGCGAAGGTTTCTGGTGGTTCAGGACATTGAGGATCGCGCCGCTCCACAGGTGGCCGGCCGGTGCTGTGAACATCAGTGCTGACCAAATCAACAAGTCGCAATCAAATCCATCTCTTAGCATGGATGCGAATGTCATTGCGACAGTACTGCGGCTTTTATACTGTCTTATTGTTTGACATATAAAGTCGCATTGCATAAAGTAGAGGCAGCGGTGGATTCGCCACGAAATCTCAACTTTTCTAAATGGGGGCATTTCATGTCTGCAAAACGGAAGGACCAAGTCGTCGAAGGTTTGCGCGAGATGCGGCGGGAAGCGAATGAAAAGTCCGAGCAGGTGGGAAAGGCAAAGGCTGTGCGAGGCAAATTCAACGAGCTTCTGGAGGAATTGCGGGAACTCGCCAGTGCTGCTGAGAAGAATGCAAGTTCGAATGGGTATTATTTGTCCCTCGACCACGAACTCGATGAAGTGAAGAACCAAGTTGAAAAAGTTCTAGATCGAGCGGATCGAGCGAAGGACGAATTCGATGCTTCCGCCGCCGGCCTTCGGGCGGCCGAGATAGTGACGGAAAAATTTGCCGGGTAGGCAACGCAACCAACGGCATCCGTCCTCGCCAGCCCACGGTCCATCGCGATTGGGCCGTGGGCTGTCGCCACTTGTCAGACACTTCTGTTCAGTATAATGGTTCATTGGCTTCCGGTAGTGTCCAACCAAGTGTCCTTTTCGTGACTCATGCGACCGAGCATCAAGATTCGTAGCAGTTTAATGATAGAACGCCGGCGGGCGAAGGGCTGGAACCAAACGGAATTAGCCCGAAAGGTCAAAGTGTCGCTCAAGACCATCCAGCGCGCCGAGAGTGGACTGGCTATCACCGTTGCCAAGGCCAGGCGCATTGCTGAGCAACTTGATATCGCACCGCACGATTTCATTGAACCTTCTGCCGACGAACTCGCGCGGGAGCAGGTGCGGGGACCGTTGGATGACTATTTTGCGGTCCTTCGTGAACAGTTCGGCATGGTTCAGTTTTTGGGGCTGCCCCATCGCCGCGACGAGGCGGCGATGCCAATCGCCGACCTTTTCGTCGAACCGGAACTGAGCCAGCACCTCATATCTTCCGCCCTGCCGCATGCAAAGTGGCCGGCATGCGAACGCTTGCTCGATACTCTGGTTGCCCATCCCCGTCTGGTGATCCTCGGTGATCCCGGCAGCGGCAAGTCGACGATCATTAGCGCGCTGGCCTTTCGCCTTGCCGACGAACGTCCAAACGAATGGCGCGAGAAGTTCCCAGACCACGTCCCCATTCCCATGATCGTGCGTGAGTTGCCGTTGAAGCCGGAGATGAGTTGGTCTGACCTCTGGAACGCGTTCAATCGTTCGATGGTTGGCCAGTCGCTGTCTCGTGCGGACATCGCCGCCCTGGAAGACCAGATCGCCGCCGGCAAGGCCTTTTTTCTCTTGGATGGGCTGGACGAGGTGGCGAATTTGGAGCTCCGCGCCGCTTTACACCGTGGGGTGTGGGAGATGCTCGCGCTCAACCCCGAAAACCGCTTTCTCGCTACCTCGCGTGTCATTGGCTACGACGCACTCCCATTCCACAAATCACCTGAACTACTTTCCTTGGAAAACGCATCCGCTGCGGAGCGCGGGATTAAGTCCGCGAATGTTGCCTTTCGGCATGGCGACCCACGCTCGAAGATGACGTTGCGGTACGTTGCGCCATTTAACGACACACGCATTGGCAAATTTGCCGAGAACTGGTACCGGCAGCGCGAGCCATCCCAGGACCGGGCTCTTGCTAACGCCGGCGATCTGGTGAAAGCAGTCCAAAAACAGCCGGACGTTCTCGTCTTGGCCCGAGTGCCGAATCTCTTGACGCTCATGGCCTTGATCCATCGCAACGAAGTCGATCTTCCCGACGGCCGCGCCCGCCTTTACGACCGCATCGCCGAGGCCTATCTGGAAACCATCGATAATTATCGCCTGCTACAGGAGCGCGCCGACTCCCTTACCGACAAGAAACGCTGGCTGAGCCGAGTGGCCTACTTGCTCCAGCGCCGGCGCGGATTGCCCGGCATGATGCCGGAGGCCGAGACCGCGCTGGAGATCCTCATCTCCCGTCAGGACCTGCACACGGAAATCGAGGCCGGCATGCGCGCCTCGGGCAAATTTACCAGCACTGCTGACGTGGATTCCTTCATCGATCATATCCAGCGCCGCAGTGGCTTGCTCGTCGAACGCGCCGGCGGTCAGTTCGCTTTCGCGCATTTGTCGTTCCTTGAGTATTTCGCCGCCTGCCGAATGGTCGAGTTGCATCGCGTTTACCAGCTGACGGGGAAAAAGCCAAAGCTCGAGGAATTCGCGGACCGAGCCAAGGACGAGTCCTGGCTGGAAACGTTTGTCTTCTTCTTCGAGCTTCTGGTAAAGGAGGCTCCCGAAGAACAGGTAATCGCGCGTCGAACGATTCTTGGATCGGATTGGGAAGACGGCACGCCTTACAAGTTTTCTATGCCGGACGATGAGAAATATCCTCGGCTTTTCTTCAACCGCGAACAGGTCCGGGTAGTTCTCTTGGCTCGGCTCGCCTGTGACCGCCACAGTGGTTTGGGTGAACTCGCGAAGCACGCTCGCCGTGCGTGCATCGCTTGGGAACTCCAACGGCAGCTCAATCCTAACCCTCATTGGTCTAACCAACCGAAGGTCCTTCGCACGTTTCTGTCGCAATCCGGCGAGTACGGGCACCAAACTCTTGATGAAATAGTCGCCTTGGCACATGAAAAAGGGCTTGCGCAACTTTCGCTGGCGGGTTGCCGTCTTGATGACGTGAAGCCCTTGTCAGCCCTGACGAATTTGCAGGCGCTCGACCTGGCCGGGACGGTGGTAAGCGATGTGAAGCCGCTCGCCGCCCTTACGAATTTGCAAGCGCTGGACCTGAGCGGTACGGCGGTGAGTGATGTGAGGCCGCTCGCCGTCCTGACAGAGTTACAAGTACTCGAACTAGGCGGCACGGCGGTAAGTGATGTGAATCCGCTCGCCGCCCTGACGAATTTGAAGCGACTCTCCCTGATCAAGACCACGGTCACTGACGTGAACCTGCTGGCCGCCCTGACGAATTTGCAAGCGCTGGACCTGGAAGGCACGGCGGTGAGTGATGTGAAACCCCTAGCTGCCCTAACGAATTTGCGGTGGCTCAACCTGAGCCGCACGGCTGTGAGTGACGTGAAGACGCTTGGTGCCCTGACGAATTTGCTTGAGCTCGCCTTGAATTGGACGGCGGTGAGGGATGCGCAGCCGCTGGCCGCTCTGACGAACTTGCAGAATCTGTCCCTAATCGGCACGCCAGTGAGCGATACGAAGCCGCTGGCCGCCTTGACGAATTTGCTATGGCTTGACCTAGCCGGCACGTTGGTGAATGAGCAGGTGGTGGCCGAGTTGAAACGTTCGCTGCCAAAACTATTCGTGGCAGGGCCCTAACGCGCTGCAGGGTAGCGCGTTCTCTGAGCTCGAGTTTCGTTGAGCGCAGGACTCTGGACTGCAGCGGGTCGGTTCAACATGAAGCCGCCCTGATTACATGGCGATTGTCAATGGCCGGGAGTGGCCACGTGGCCACGGACCGCCTTCGTGACGGTAAGCGAGTCGATGATAAATACTTGCGACGTTGTGCGTCCGTGGCCAAGTTCCTGGCCACTGGCCACGGACTTTTTCAGACAGTTTGCTGCAACGCCGGGTCAGATAGCGCGAAATGGCGACAGTACGGTCGGTTGCCGTCGGTCACGCCCCGTGATAATCGATGTCCTTCACCTCCAGCGCATGTTTCTGGATGAATTCGCGGCGGGGTTCGACCTTTTCGCCCATGAGGGTGCGGAACATTTCGTCTGCTTTCAGCGCGTCTTCGAGTTGAACCTTCAGCATCGTGCGGCGGGCGGGGTCGAGCGTGGTGTCCCAGAGTTCTTCGGGGTCCATTTCGCCGAGGCCTTTGAAACGGGTGATCGTCATGCCGCGTTCGCCGAGCCTGCGAACTTCGGAGGGAAGTTCACGGAGGTGCGGCAGGGAGTGACGTGAATCGCCGTTCAAGAGAAAGAACCGGGGCGGCGGCTCGCGGCCGGCGACACGAGGCTGCGGCACCAGGTCGGCGCCGGTAAAGCCGAACTCACGCAAGCCTTCGAGACCGCGATTGATCGCCCGCACCTCGTGCAACTCTTGAACGAAAAAAATCGGTCCGGCAGCGTCGGCCTGACCATTGCCGTTCGTCGGGCCGGCGGCAGCTTGCCATTCGTCCGCAACGACAAGTTCATGCCCCAGCTTTTGTTGCTCGGCTTCACGGAAGGCATCGAGTTCCCCGGACGTGCCGAACCAGTGTTCCTTCCCGGAGAGCACGGCCCGGTATGCCGGCAGGTTCCCCGTTGTAGCCCGGCTCAGAAATGCCGAGACGTTCAAACCGCGCCGTTCGAGGATGCGGAGCGGCATCTCCACGTCATCCAGCACGCGGACGAGCTTGGCCAGAGCATCGCCTTCGATGAAACGCGGACTCTGATTCGGGTCATGGATTTCAATTTTGGTTCCGGCAAGGCCGCGATCCATTAGCTCACGGCTCATCTCTTCTTGCGTTTGCACGTAGCGGATGTTTTTTTTGTGAGTCACCTTGTAGAGCGGCGGACGAGCCACGAATATGTGGCCGTCTTCGATGAGTTTCTTCATCTGGCGATAGAAGAACGTCAGGAGCAGCGTACGGATGTGCTGCCCGTCGACATCGGCGTCGGTCAGCATCACGATTTTGCCGTAACGGCGATTACTGGTGTCTTCGGAATTACCGATGTCAACGCCGACGGCGGAGATGATGCTGCAAATCTCCTCATTGGCCAGCACTTTCTCCGGGCGGGCTTTTTCGACATTGAGCGGCTTACCTCGAAGGGGCAAAATGGCCTGAAACATACGATCGCGGCCGCTCTCCGCCGAGCCGCCGGCCGAATCACCTTCCACGAGGAACAACTCCGACTCGTCCCGGTCTCGGCTCGTGCAATCCATCAGTTTTCCGGGAAGCCCGCCGGAGCTTAGTATTCCCTTGCGGTCCTTCAACGCCTTCTTGGCTTTCGCCGCCGCCTCGCGCGCTTCGGCGGACAAGATCACTTTCTTCATGATCTTCAGGGCGTCCTTCGGATTTTCCTCCAGGTATTTGCTCAAGACCTCGTTCACTACGCTGTTGACGATACCGTCCACTTCGGGGTTATTGAGGCGGACCTTGGTCTGGGCTTCGAGTTGCGGATCGGGAACGTAAACGCTGATGACGGCCGTCAGGCCCTCGCGAAAATCCTCGCCGATCGGTGTGAGGTCGTTCTTGAACAGGTTTTCGTTGTTGCCGTAGGTGTTCAGCGTCCGCGTCAATGCCGTGCGGAAACCGGACAAGTGCGTGCCTCCGGCAGAGTTGTAGGCGTTGTTGGCGTAGCAGCGCACTCGCTCCTCGTCGGCCGTCGTGTATTGAAACGCCACTTCGACGCGCACGTCGTCGACTTGCTTGTCGAGATAGATGGGCTTGTGGATAGTGTCTTCGGAGCGGTTCAAGTATTCGACGAACTCGGAAATGCCGCCGTCGTACTTGAATTTCTCATCCTTCCCAGTGCGCTCGTCGCTGAGGCGGATGGACAGTCCTTTGTTCAGAAACGCCAATTCGCGCAGGCGGGATTCCAACGTGTCGTAATCGAACGTCGTTTCGTGAAAAATCTCGGGATCGGGTTTGAATTGAATGTGCGTGCCGGTGTGGTCGCTACGGCCCATTTCACGAACTTCGCTGGCCGGCTTGCCGCGTTCATACTCCTGAACGTAAACCTTGCCATTGCGGTTGACTCGCGCCTCCGTCCATTCGCTGAGCGCGGTAACGGCTTTGGCGCCAATCCCGTGCAGCCCGGCCGAGACTTTGTAGGTCTTCTTGTCGAACTTCGCGCCGGCGCCGACCGTGGTCATAACGACTTCCAGCGTCGGTCGCTTCGCTTCGTGATGCTCCTCCACCGGAATGCCGCGGCCATCGTCGATAATGCTGATGCTGCCGTCCACATTGACGCGCGCGTGAATGTTCTTGCAGTAGCCGGCCAGCGCTTCATCCACACTGTTGTAGACGAGTTCGTAAACCAGATGATGCAACCCGCTGGACGACGTGTTGCCGATGTACATGCTGGGTCGATGGCGAATGTGCGCGGTATCTCGGTATATCTGCACGTTGTCCTGGTCGTACCGGCCGTCGGGCGTGACTTCCGGCGCTGCGAGGACTTCCGCGGTTTCGTTCATAGGTAACCTCAGCAGTCAGGGGTCAGGAGTCAGGAATCAGAATCTTGTTTCCACGTTCCGGCGCGAAACCGGAGATCGGTGATGGCCACGCCTTTCAACTGGCGGCGGAGTTGCTCAAGCAGGCGACGCTTTTGAAAGTGCGATAATTCCTGCAACAACACGGCGTTATCCACCAACACTTCCAGCACGCCACGCCGAAGCGTGCCGATCCGGGTATGCGTCACCGATTTCGGCCCAACCGCATCACACCAAGCGGCTTCCAAACGCAGCCGCTCCTGACGCCGGCCCCAGCCACGCGCCGCGAAGAGCCGGCTGAGAATCTCACCGATCGGCTCCGGACCGTCACGAGGGGCGTGGGACGAGCGGCGAGGGACGTGTTGAAACTTCATCACACTGCCCCCTGAGCCCTGGCCCCTGAACCCTCGTTAAGAGAGCGGCATTACGACGTACGAGTACTCCGTTCCGCAACGGAACACGGCGGGGCTGGTTCCATCCACTAATTCGAGTGTCAAGGCGGTGTTCTGGTCCAGTACTCGCAACATGTCCGTCAGGAAGCGCGGGTCGAAGCGAATCTCCAACGCCTTGCCGTCGAATTCCAGCGGTAGCTCCACCTTCGACCGACCGGACTCCGTACCTTGGGCTTGGAGTGTTAGTTTGTGCTTGTTGAAGCTGAAAATAACTTTCTTACTCTCATCGTCCGTCATGATCGCGGCCTGTCGAATGGCGGCGTGGAACGGGCCGACGGTAATCGGGATCTTGGCGCTCGCCTTTTTGGGGAAGACCTCGCGGTAGTTTGGATAACGCCCTTCGACCAACCGGCTATGGATCATGGCGCGATCCGTTTTGAATAGGACCTCATTTGGCCGAAAACTGATGCGAACCATTTCTTCGGGGTCCGCTAGATTCTTTTCCAGTAGGTTCATGGCCTTCGTCGGCACCACGGGTGTTTGACCCTTGGTGGTGTGCCCGCCCTTGGCGATGGCCGTGCCGTTCATCACCGCGAGACGCCGGCCGTCCGTCCCGATCAACGTGGCTTTCTCACCTTCCAATTCCCAGAGGATCCCAGTCACGGCGTAGCGTGGATTCTCGGTAGCCGCGGCGAAAATAGTGCGGCGAATCATATCACGAAGAGCGCCGGCGGTGAGTTCGTGGTACTTCTCCTCGGCGAACGCCGGCACGTCCGGGAAGTTGGCCGGATCCTCGCTCGGCATCTCGAATTCATTGTGCTCGCCACGCAGCTGGCAACGGTCGTTGTCGGCATCGATTTCGAATTCTTCGTCCGAAGATTCACGAAGGATTGCGAGAGTCCTGGCGGCAGGAAGTATCGCCTGGCCCGGGTCTTCGACTTTGACACCGCGAACCTCGAGCCGGATGCCGAGTTCCAGGTCGGTGGCCATCAAAGTACATCGATCTACCTCGGCAATTGCCTTGAGGTTGCGGAGAATGGGTTTCAGGTCGCGTGGCGCCACGGCAGCACTCGCCAGCTGTGATGCCGCCAGTAATCCTTCACGGTGAAACGTTGCTTTCATGCGTTTGCTTTCGTTGTTGGCTACTTCTTGGTGTGCATGTGGTGTAAAACCATACGTGGTTACGCTTTAAGGCAACTGATCAAGCCAGAAACGATGGTGGTCTAGTACGTCTAATTATATCGAAAAGCGGGCGAACCGCCAATGGGTGGTTTCGTGCCGTATATCCTTGTGGCAAAATGAGATGTGTTTTGCTGCGATTGCGTGTTTTTTGTTATCTCTATATTGACAAATGTATAGTGTCCTGGTTAGCTAGATCCTGGTTAGCTAGACTAGATGACAAGAAACGCGATGGAATGGAATCAACTTCGTCACGGTGATTGTCTCGACGGCCTCGGCAAGATCGATGCCGGCTCGGTCGACTTGGCGTTTGCCGACCCGCCTTTCAACATCGGTTATGACTACGATGTATACCAGGACGAGAAGGAAGCGGACCATTATGTGGCATGGACACGTCGCTGGGGTGAAGCGTTAAAGCGCGTCCTCAAACCAAACGGCACCTTCTGGCTGGCCATCGGCGATGAGTACGCCGCCGAATTAAAGGTGCTATTTCAATCCGAGCTTGGCTTCTCATGTCGAAGCTGGGTTGTTTGGTATTACACCTTCGGCGTGAATTGCACCAAGAAGTTCAGCCGAAGCCACGCCCATCTATTCCATTTCGTCAGAGACCCGAAGCATTTCACGTTCAATACGCCGCCGATCAAGGTGCCATCGGCTCGGCAATTAGTCTATGCCGACACCCGCGCCGTCGAATCCGGCCGGCTTCCGGACGATACGTGGATACTGCGGCCGCAAGACCTTCGCGACGGCTTTCAACCGAATGAAGACACCTGGTACTTCCGCCGGGTGTGCGGCACTTTCAAAGAACGAGCCGGCTGGCACGGCTGCCAGATGCCCGAACAACTCCTCGGCCGGATCATCAAATCCTGCTCCAATCCCGATGACACGGTGCTTGATCCTTTCGCCGGCAGCGGAACGACGCTTGTCGTCGCCAAGAAACTCGGCCGCCGCTACCTCGGTTTCGAACTATCGGCCAACTACGTGAAGCGCGCCGAGCGCGTCTCGATTCCGCGACCGTGGGTGAGCCTCTTGAAGGCGCCGAAGAGCCAACAGTTAGCGCCCCTTCGACGAAGGAAGGGCGGCGGATGGGCGAACGCAATGGGAAGAGGAAGTCGGTTTCCACAAAGCGAACGAATGGGAAACCACGTCGAAAAGGCGCGGCACAGAAGAATTTGTTCTAGCCGGCCGACTCGGTGCCGAAGGCGACCTTCCCGATGCCGCAGCCAGAAGCCAAACTCGTTGGAAAAGTCTTCGACACCTTCGAGATCAAGGAACGCGGCGTGGTGGTCGTTACCGATACGAAGTATGATCAACTTCCGCGAGAACTGAAACTCAACGTCGGCGATCCAGTTGAGTTCCGGCAAGGCAAAATTGTAGTCATCAGGACAAACGTTGCGGGCATTGAACACTGTGACCCATGGACGCCAAGTCAGCCTTTCGCCTTCTTACTCCCGCACGATGTTAGCAAGGAGGATGTTCCCGTGGGTTCCGAGGTGTGGACTGTGGAATGAGCCCGGCTGAACCAACCGCCGCAGAGGTCCGCGGCCGCACAACACGTTCCGCGCGACATCGCCCGCCCTTGCGTTGCAAAAGAAACTGAGGCGTTCGGCGAGTCAAACAATGCGACGCCCATCGTCACCCAGGTTCTGGAGTATCGTCCTCGCGGTCCTAGTGACACTTTGGGTTCTTGAGGACATCAGCCGTCAGGTTGCAGCCCAACCGTCGACGACCTGCTTGGCCCCATTGGTCTTCCTTCTACTTCTTGGCAATTACGCCTTCCGCCAGGCCGCAGCGTTCGGCACAACGCCTCAGGAAGGGCTTGCGGATTGGCGTACGACTTGGCGTTGGGTCGTCCTACCTACCGGACTCGTTCTCGTCATGTCCGCGTTGGCGGTGCCGTGGCCCATGACCGTTCGGTTTTCACTCAGCAGGGAGGCGTTCGAGCGAAAAGTTGCCGAGGTGCTAGCCGATGGCAAAAACCAGGGGACACAATGCGTCGGACTCTACTGGGTGAACGAGATCCGCGTCGGTCCAGGAGATTATGTAAAGTTCGTGACGGGTGCGAGTATCATCGACCCAGTTGGGTTCGCATACGACTCAACTCGCCCTCCGTCTCACCCGTTCAATCGGCACCTTGACGGGAACTGGTACGCAACGGAATGGTGAGCGCGCGCTATACCGGTCCCGTACCTCGACCCGACCCCCGGAACGTGCACTCCTCTGGCGAATGGGATACAATACGGATGTTGCCTGCGTAATCAGTTCGGTGCTACACAGGAGGCTACCATGGTTCGGTACATTGCCGGTTTGGGAATCGCCCTGTTGTTGACGGCGAACGTGTCCGCGGACGAAATGGACGCGGAGTTCGGGCCGAAGTCATCGGCAACAGTGGACAAGATCGCCTCACCTCTCTTAGGCGCTAACACCAACGCGACGGAGCTTGACATGGAGTCACCGGCGCAAGCGCATCGTCGCGGTTGGGGCTGGGGCTGGCGCGGTGGTTGGGGCGGGGGTTGGCGTGGCGGCTGGGGCGGATGGCGCGCCGGCTGGGGCGGCGGTTGGGGCGGATGGCGCGGCGGCTGGGGTTGGAACGGCGGCTGGCGCGGCGGCTGGGGCGGGTGGCCCGGTTACTACGGGTACTCCGGCTGGGGCTTCCCCAGCTACTCGTTCTACACATGGCCGACCGTTGTCTACGGGCCGTCTTGGGGCTGGGGTAACTGCTGGTAGAGACTCTTATGAGAAACCCGGTTTCTTTACAGAAACCGGGTTTCTTCGCATGAAGGCGACTGCCAACCACAACATGAGAAAGTTCCCGCCAAAGGTTTTGACTCGCGCCTGCATGTTAGGCAGCTTTTCCATCGCGCTCATCGCAACGACGACCACCATCGCCGATAACGAACCGAAACAAGTTCTCTCCGCGTCACGCCTCACCAACACGGCCGAGGTTAGAAAACGATTGGGCCTGACGCCGGAATACGCGCGGGTGTTTGGCGTCCAAGAAATCAAGATCGCGGTGCTGGATTATGGTTTCGACGGGGTCAACAGCGAACGCGCCTATCTGCCTGAGAGCGCCGTGCTGGTCGAGCACTACGATCCGGAATTCGTGCGTCGGCATAACCTGGGTGACCCCGAGTTTCGCAAAGAGTTTGCGCCGCAAAATCGCCATGGCCGAACGCTGGCCCAAATTGTTTGGGCCGTGACCGGCGCGTATCCCCAAGGGCCACAGTTTTATCTGCTCAATGCAAATGGGCCGACGATGTTGCGCCGTGCGGTGCGCTACGCCATCGAACAGAAGGTGGACATCATCCTCTTTAGTGGCTCATTCGAGGGCGGCGGGAACGGCGATGGCCGCGGCGCCATCAATCGTGTCGTTTCCGAGGCTTTGTCCGCCGGCATTATCTGGGTCAACGCGGCGGGCAACTACGGCCGACGAGTATTCAACGCACCGGTGCGAATTGGCCACGACGGCTATCTCCGCTTTCGCGACGGTCCGGACGGCTCGGTGCTGCGCTTCAAAAACCACGTCGATGAGAACTCCGTAACCGTTACGCTTACCTGGAACGACTATCGCGAACAAGAAGATGCGGGCACAACCAAGGACCTCGATCTTTATGTCGAGGACTGGGTCGGCAAACGCCTCGGCGCGAGCGAAAAGAAGCAAGTCGCGGGGCAGGCCGTCGCCGGTCCGGAGGAGAGCCGAAACCCGCGCGAGCGGCTGGTGCTCGGCGACCTGGCTGCCCACGCCAACTTCAACTACCGCATTCGCGTCCGGAAGAAGGGCGGCATCTTCACTCCCGACGACCGGGTCCGCGTGCTGATCTCCGCAACACGGGAAACCTACGTCACACCAACCAGCGACAAGCCCATCGAAGCCGTGAAGTTTGTCGATGCGACCGGCGGTGGAGAATTGTATCCGCCGGCCGATCATCCGTTGGTGATTACCGTTGGCGACTCGAGTCCGGATTCGTCACTTGGCCCGACTGCGGACAATCGACTCAAGCCGGACGTGATCCTGGAGGATTCACGCGCTTTCTTCAGCGACGGCGAAGTCACAGCGGGTTCGTCCAACGCCGCAGCTTATTTTGCCGGAGTCGTCGCGGTCCTCAAGGCGACTGAACCGAAGCTAAACGCGCAGCACCTGTTTCGGTTAGCACGGCAGAACACGCCGAACTCTGTCGTGAAACACACTGCCTATGCGGCGCCTTACACGCAAACCATGCCCGCCCCCATCGCAAGCTTCCAGATAACCGGCCCGCGAGGAAACACGGTGGGATTGCAGTTCGGCCCGAGCGCACCGTACCCCTTTCCAAACCCGACCACCCAACCACGACCGACAGCGTCAAATTTCCCCCTAGCCGCATTGCGCGCCTCGCGTCCGGAAACGCCGGCCACGCTGGAGAATCGACTCTGGCGAACTCCCACACGGAGCCAACTCAAGTCTGTCATTCGCGAGAATGGACAACGCTAACTTCCACGTAGAATCCGCGCGCCGGAGCGCCGCTATCATTCCTCACGAGCCGAATTAGATTGGCGTTCACTTTTTTCAATCCATGCGCGTTTGAAGCCGATGAATCCACCCGCAATGGGGCCAGCCAATAGGAGAATTATGGAAATCCATTCTGTCGGCTCAAACTCGGCGACAGAACTGCCTTTTCCTCTTCGCGGGTATCTACTAGCAGTCACGAACCAGAACACAACAGACGGCAAGACAGAAACCACCAGTCCCAAAACCGCGGAGGCCAACGTTTTTATGATAATGTTCCTCACGGGTAGCCCCTATCGTAACCTTGCTCGCTCTTAGTCCTCTTCCTACTCATAGTCTTCATCTTACTCTTCGGCGAACATCCGGCGGTGAGAACCAATGACAGCGATCGCAGCGACCGGAACAACCACCCCTAGCCTCGAAAGTCGCTCGGGGTTGGACCCGTGGGCGCCAGCGGACTTGCCTGTGCCGCCGGCGCCGACTGGGCTCGGCTGGGTGGGTGTCGTCGGACCCGGCGTTATCGTGTTAGGCATGTCCATCGGGAGCGGCGAGTTTCTTCTCGGACCGGCGGTTTTCGTGCGGCACGGCCTGTCGCTCCTCTGGGTGACGATGGTCGCGGTTTTGCTTCAAACTGTGTTCAACACCGAGGTGATGCGCTACACGGTAGCAACGGGAGAATCGGTCTTCACCGGCTTCATGCGCACGCGGCCATCGTCCACTGCCTGGGCGTGGTTCTACGCCATCCTCTATTTTCTGCAAATCGGTTGGCCCGCCTGGGCCGGCACCGCGGCGGCGGCGATTTTTTTCCTGTTCGCGCGGCGTCTCGCTGAACCAATGGACACCGAGGCCATTTACTACATCGGCGTGGGGACCTTTTTGGCCTGTGTGCTCGTCCTACTGGTAGGACGGCGCATCGGACGTACGCTTGAGCTACTCAATTGGGTTCTCATTGTCTGCATCCTGGGGAGCTTTCTCGTCCTTGCGGTTCTCCTAGTCCCCGCGGGCACGTGGTTTGCGGCGGCGGCTGGACTCGGCGGCTTTGACGCATCCCAGGGCACGTTCAACTTCTTACCGGCAGGGGTAGATTTCTTTCTGCTCGGGGCCCTCGTGGCATACTCCGGCTGCGGCGGGGTCGGAAACCTCACCTTGTCGAACTGGGCGCGAGACAAGGGATACGGCATGGGACAGCGGACCGGCTACATCCCGGCCGCCATTGGCGGCAAAAAGGTCAACCTCGCCCATAGCGGCTTCACCTTCGCCCGAAACGACCAAGACATGCGCCGCTGGCACGGATGGTGGCGCATCGTCCGGGCAGACCAGTGGGGTGTGTTCTTCACCGGCGCCATTCTGGGAATGGTACTCCCCGCCCTGTTGTACGTGACCTTACTTCCGGCCGGCAGTGACATCAAGGGCCTCAGCATTAGCGCCGCACTCGCTCACAGCGTGGACGCACGGGCGGGAGCGTTGCTCGGTGGAACGATCGCGTTTCTGGGAGCGTGGATCCTTTTCAAAACTCAGCTCGACAACCTGGAGGGGATGGTACGCGCTATTACGGACATCCTCTGGACGGGCAGCCGCCACGTCCGCGCCTGGCGCGGCGGCGACGTGCGCGCGGTCTACTACGGCGTGCTGGCCGTCGTCGTGCTCTGGGGCATTATCGCTTTACGCTTCGCGCAGCCGATCTTCCTGCTAATGCTCGGCGCCAACGTAGCGGCTTTTGTCTTCATCGTCGCCTCACTGCACCTGCTCTATGTCAACACGCGGCTGCTGCCCGAACACGTGCGCCCGCCTCTGTGGCGGCGCGCGGCCCTGGTTGGCATGGCGCTCTTCTACGGCTTTTTCGTCACGCTCTCGATTTATAGCTTGTGGAGCACGTCGGTCGGAAGGACGAGTTGAAAGCCCTGCTTCCCGAGGACGAAAGGCCGACGGCGTCACACCGCACAATGAGCGCTGCCGTGTTTTTAATGGGTCTCTGGTTTACGGCCGTCGCTTGCCGGTTCTTTCACGGCGAGTACTTCGGCGGCCTCAGCGCGGAATCGGCGGAGCTCCTCATCCTTGGGCTGGTTCTGGTCCATCCACACCACGGCCTGGTCATACCGTTTGCGGGCCGCGTCCTTGTCGCCCAGCTTCCAGTGCGCCATGGCCAGGAAAAAGTAGTCGTGGCCGTTAGCGCCTTTGCCGATCGCCTTTTCCAGTTCCGCGATGGCCTGCTTCCAGTCGCCGGCGCGATAACAAGCGACGCCCAGCGTTTTGTGATAAGTGTTCGACTGCGGGTTTGACTCGACTGCCTTCTTCGCTAATTCGATTGCCAAAGCGGGATCCTGATGCGCCGGGATCTCGGCGGTGGCCAGGAACCACGCCAGTTTGTTGTGAGCCTCTCCGCTCGTTGGCGTTACCTGGTCCAAGAGCTTGCGGCAGAGTTCTTTCGCCTGGTCGGTCTGCCCGGCCTTCATCAATGCGACCGCGCTGAAGCTGTAAACATATGGGAGCATGTCGGGATTTGACGCCAGCTGGGTCGGCAAACTCTCAAACAGTAAGATCACCTTCTGCCGGGATTTTTCTGCTTCCTGAGCCTTGCCCGTCGCGAGCCATTCCTGACTCAGATCCAAATAGGTATCCACAATTCGAGCCAGGCCTTGCGCTGCCACGAACGCTGGATCGTCGTAGCGGAAGGTGGAGGGCTTTGTCGTTTCCAGCATTTCAAGAAATAGCGACTCGAGTTTGCCCACCTCAGCGACCGAAGCGAAGAGGTCGGCCAAAGCGTGCGCATCGTCCGCCATAGCGAGGGTGTTAATCACAGCATTCGCCGTGTATGCAATGCTTCCGTGTTCAGCCTCGAGGACGTTTCGCATCCTTTGGAGCGCTTGTTGGTCGGCCGCCAGCGCGTCGGCAAACTTTCCCTGCGGTCTAAGTGCCCCGCTGAGAACGGCGTAACCCCAACCGGTCTTAAGACTTTCCGGGTGCAACTTTAGGTGCATCGTGAGGCCTTTGCGGGCGATGCGCTCCGCCTCGACGTACTGGGACTCGCGTATCCGGAGGCGAGCCATCGAGGTATAGATGGTGGCAATCTCCTGAAACTCGATGCCTGGCGATTTGGCCGCCTCCGCCAAGGCTTCGTTTAGCACCGGTTCGATCTGGTCCCATTTGGCGGGAGCGCCGGCGCTTGCTTGCGCCCGGAGGTTCCATTCCAACGTCGTCAGTGCTCGGATGACCAGCTCGCCGCCGACCCCGTTCGCGCGGTAGATAGCGACGGCCCGACGCAAGTCGGCTTCGCGCGCCTCATGCTCGGATGGGTCCGAAGCGTCCGGGCGTGCGTAATCGACAAGAATGTCCGCATACTTTTCATGTTCGTCGCCGTAGACGCTGCGACCCAAGACCAGCGCGCGCTCCAGGTGCTTCTTCGCCTTGTTACGTTCACCCCGGGCGGCGTATGCCCGGCCGATGGTGGCGTGCAGGTCCGCGGCGGCCGCCGGCTGGTCCGCCAACTTCTCCTCAAGATTGTCCGCGAAGTCGTCAATGAGTTGAAGGATGGTGTAATCGGGGCCTCGGACGGCGTCGCGGCGGACAAGGCCGAGCATCACCTGCAAGCGCACGGCACTCAAGGACAGGATGGAGCGACTGGCGGCGTCTGGGTCGATCAAGCCGAGCATTTGCTGCAGAGAGCCGATGACCCTCCTTGCGGTGGCGGCCTCTTGATTGGCGCGCTGCTGTTCCTGGACAGCCGCCGCCATGGCGCGCGTCGCCCGGAACGCTTGCCAAGTCGCGACCGCGGTCCCCGCCGCGAGCGCCAACGCGACCACCGACGCGGTCATTAGGGCCGCCTTGTTCCGCCTCGCGAACTTGCCAAAGCGATACGACTTGGATGGCGGGCACGCGGCCACGGGCTCGTCGTGTAAATACCGCTGCACGTCGCCGACCAAGGCGCTAGCCGTGTCGTAGCGGCGGTTGCGGTCCTTCTCCAGGCACTTCATCACGATCCAGTCCAGCTCGCCGCGGAGCAGCCTTGTCAGTTTGGCCGGTTCCATGTGCCGTTGGGCCGAGATGGACGCCAGTGCCTCGCCCGAATCACTCAGCCGCGTACTCGGCTTGGGCGGTTCCTCCTCCTTGATCATGCGGAGAATCTCGGCATACGCCGCCTCCCGTATCCGCTTGGAGCTCAACGGGGTGCTGCCGGTCAACAACTCATACAGCAGCACGCCCAGCGAGTAGATGTCGCTACGAGTGTCGGCGCCCAGGGCGCTCATTTCCGCCTGCTCCGGCGCCATGTACTCGAACGTGCCGACCATGGCGCCGTATTGCGTAAACAGCGTCCGCTCGGTAAGCCGTCGTTCCGTCGCCTTGGCCACCCCGAAGTCAATGACCTTGGGGACCGGCTTGCCGTCGTAGAGCGTGATCATGACGTTCGACGGCTTGATGTCGCGATGGATGATCCCCTTCTGATGTGCGTGCTGGATCGCGTGGCAGACCGGCACGAACAGTTCCAATCTTTCGCGTGGCGTCAGGTGGTTGTCGTCGCAGTACTTGGTCATCGGCACGCCGTGGACCAGCTCCATGACGAAGTACGGTCGCCCGGAATCCGTGGCGCCGGCGTCGAGTACGCGGGCAATGTTGACGTGGTCCATCATGGACAGCGCTTGCCGCTCAGCCTCGAAACGAGCGATCACTTGGCGGCTGTCCATGCCCGGCTTGATGACCTTAAGAGCGACCTTGCGTTGGATGGGCTCGGTTTGCTCCGCCATGTAGACGGTGCCCATGCCGCCTTCGCCGATCTGCTGGAGCAGCTTATACGGTCCGATGACCGTGCCGGGGCGCTCGGAGACCGGCCCATCGCCGGTGGGGACCGGCGCCAGGGCAGGCGATTCGAGGAAGTTGCCGACCTTGGCGACGGCCTTGAGCAGCAGCTCGACGCCGCGGCGCAACTCCGGTTTGCCAGCACAAACGGCGTCCAGGAACGCGACACGTTCTTCGAGTGTAGCTTTCTGGATCGCCTCCAGAAAAACCGCTTCCTCGTTCATTGGGTGCGCCCTAGGGTGGCCTGTCACGGGTCGATCCTCCGTCAATCCATGCGCCATCGGTGCGGAGACCGCACCAAGAAAGACTGCACACCAGCACGAAGCGTTTACGGACTGCCGGACCTAAAGGGCGACCAGAGCGAGGATTAGCCCTGTTTTCGGCTCATGATCTGCAGCAACTTGTTAAATTCGTCAAGCATACGAAAAAGAAGTAACTCGACCCCGACTGTCGCGTCTGGCGAACTGCGACGCGGAGCCAGCTTCGAACAGCCCGTCGCGAAGGTTGCCTACGGCAAGCGGATCTACTGCCGAAGGTGGGACTTGAACCCACACCCACTTGCGTGGACCGGATTTTGAGACCGGCGCGTCTGCCATTCCGCCACTTCGGCCCGGCGACATTCGCCAGAATACGCGTCGGCACGATTCCGGGCAAGGGTCGCCGCATCTCCTGCCTTGACAGGCCAAGCACTTATCGCTTAGATACCCCCGTCCCACATGCTTAGCCTCTGTCACTCACGGTGGGCTAAAGAGAACGTTCGCAGGACTTACGATCATGGAAAAGAACTTGCGCGGCTATTTGATGGAATTACTGGGCACGTTTGCCGTCGTGTTCCTCGCCGCGAGTGCTGTGTGTGCCAACCAGATCGCGTTGCTCACCGGGCATCCGGAACTGGCGCTCGGCGTGGTCGGCATTGCATTGGCGTACGGCTTGGCGTACGCGGTGGCGCTGGCGGCCGTGCTTCCGTATTCCAACGGCTATCTCAATCCGGCCATCACGCTCATGCAATGGGTATTCAAACGGATAGACGGGCCAAAGACTATCGTGCTCATCTTCGTGCAGTTGCTGGGCGCGGCGGCTGCCGGCGGATTGATTCGATTGGCCTTCACACCGTTCGTTCTGGCCGCGGCACAAATGGGCACACCGCATCTCAATTTGCAGGCATTTGGCGAAGCCGGCGTTACCCGAGGCGTGATGTTCAAAGGGGCGATCGTCGAAACGGTTATTACTTTCATCGTCGCCTTCATCATTTACGGAACTATCGTCGATCCGCGATTCTTGCGACTGCCGGGTGGATGGGGCAAACGCTTGACCGGTTTATGGGTGGGTATAGCGCTCATCGTCGTGACCATCGCTGCATTCGGTTACACCGGCGCGGCCGTCAACCCGGCACGCTGGTTCGGGACGGTCATTTGGGAAAGTTCGATCCCGGAACTTGCCAGGGCCAAGCCGTTCGCCGACAACGGTCTGCCGTACTGGTTCGGTCCGATTGCCGGCGCGTTGTTGGCCGGCGTGATTTACAACATGCTTATCCTCCCTGCTGAAACGGGGCCGGTCGAAACTTCCGGTCCGCATTCGGCCAGTCACAAGAACTCGGCGACACCCGGCACACTTTCACGCGTCAGGAAGTAACCGCCCGTCGGGGGTGGTATGCGACCGCTCACGGTTGACGACCTGTTGCCGCTCGACGAGTATTCCCGCCGTCGCCGCGAGTTCTTTGAATACCACGCTCGCTACGTCGATCGCTATCGCCGGGTCCGAATCGGCCCGGCTGTCACGTTGATATTTCAGAATCGGCAAACGCTGTGGTTTCACCTTCAGGAACTCGTGCGCGTCGCCCGGCTCGTCGAGGAAAACCGAATCCAGCAGGAACTTGACATTTACAACCGGCTCTTGCCCCAGAAGGGACATTTGCAATCGGCGCTGGTGATCGATTCGTCCATGAGCACGGATTCGTGGAGCAACATTTCCGGCGATGCGATACGGCTGTGTGCCGGCGACCATCGGCTTCCGGCCACGCTCGTAACTTGCCGACCGGAAGATCGGTGCGCCGACACCACGCATTGGCTGCAGTTTCATGTCGATCAAGAAACACGCGACTTGCTTAGCGATCGGCGGCGGCAGTCATATTGCGAAGTGATGCACGACGCCTATCGCCATGTAAGCCCAACGCTGACGGAAGACGTGCGCCAAAGCCTGATTGAAGACTTGCAACTCTCGGACAAGGACTAAATGCGGCCAACAAAGTACTGTAGCCGCAGGCTTCAGCCTGCGAAGACAGCGCAACCTAAAGGTTGCGGCTACAAATGGTCCTCCATTACTTAAGCGCTTTACACCCGCGAAGCGATGCCTCGATCTACGTGGGGTTTCTCGTAGGTGCGTCCGTTCGGTCCGCCGTTACGGTTTCGTAAGGCGACTTGATAGAGTTGCGTCCCGGCCGGCGTCGGATAGTCGCCGGTGATGCACGCACGGCAGAGGTGATCATCGCCTAGGCCAATGCATCGAGCGACGGCTTCGAGCGGCAGGTAGACGAGGCTGTCGGCCGCAAGTTCCTTGGCCATCGCGCGCTGTTCTTCATCGGTCACTCGCTGCCCCTTCATAAACTTCGGCGCGAATAGCTCCTTTACGGTAGACATGTCGATGCCGTAAAAACACGGCGCGACGATGGGCGGACAAGCAATGCGAACATGAATTTCCCGGGCCCCGCCGCGGTCGCGCATGTGATGGAGCAACGATTGCAGCGTGGTGCTGCGGACGATGGTGTCTTCGATCAGAAGGACGCGTTTGCCGGCCAGCACTTCGGGCAGCGGCGTGTATTTGAGTCGCGCCCGACTCACCCGGTTTTGGCCCTCGATAAAGGTGCGCCCGACGTAGCGGTTGCGCATCAATCCTTCGACGGAGCGCAAGCCGAGTTCATAGGCCATTGCGTCGGCCGCGGCTTTCCCGGTATCGGGTACCGGCACAACCACGGTGTCTTCATCCAACGGCACGACGGCGAGCTTGCGCTCCTGGCGGGCCAATTCCATGCCCAACGCCGAGCGCGACAGATAAACACTCCGGTCGTCGAGCGTGCTGGCAACGTTGGCGAAGTAGATCCACTCAAAGAAGCAGTGCGCGGGCTTCTGAGGCGAGGCATACCGCACCACCTGAAGTCGGCCATCTTGAATGGCAATGAGTTCGCCGGGTTCCAATGAACGGACATCGGTAAAACCGAGGTTGGAAAGGGCAACACTTTCGCTGGCAGCCGCGAACAGCGGGCCGTCTTGGGCGTAGCAAAGCGGTCGAATGCCTTTGGGGTCGCGCATTACGACCATGTCGCCCATCGCATTCATGTAGACAATGTTGTAAGCGCCGTCGAAGCGCTTGCTGAGATTGCGAAAGACCGTGACCAGGTCGGGCCGTTCTTCGCCGCGCAACTCCTGGGCGATGCAGTGCATGATGACTTCGGTGTCGCTCTCGCGTGTCAAATGATAGTCGGCCGACGCCAGAAGTTCGGCTTTGAGTTCGGCGAAGTTGGCCAGCTGGCCGTTGAAGGCGAAGCTGAAGCACTTCCATTTGCAGCCGTGATGCCGATCGAACGGTTGCGCGTAGCCGATGTCGTTGGCGCCGCAGGTCGCGTAACGAACATGTCCGATGGCCGCCCGCCCCGAGAACTGGCGCATGATGCTCTCGTGCTTCGCTTCGTGGTTGAGACGGAACGCCTCGATCACGGTGCCGATCTGCTTGTATGTATGCAGAATCTGTTCGCGTTTCGGGTTGAATGAAGTGAAACCGGCCGCGAGCTGGCCGCGATTCTGCAAATCGAGCAACATGCGCGGCATCAACCGGCTTACTTGATCCGGTCCGGCGGGTGGGGCGAGGTCGGATGGACTATCGCCGTCGAGATGGTAGACCGCCGCGATACCGCACTCATGGTGGAGTTCGTCCATGCCGCCCTTTGGTTTTGTAGCCTTGAAGCGAGTGCCCGAGCGCCGCCGTGCGCAACGTCACGCGCATTATACGGCCGCTCCGAAGGCGCAACAAGTTTGCGGTGTCAGTTGTAGGGTGCGTCCAGTTTTCGCAGACGCACCGAACGGTGGGACATCGGTGCGTCTGCGCGGACTGGACGCACACTACAGACTAGGGCTTGGACTTCTCTTGGTCGGTGAAATCGAACGTCGAATCGTACTCGGTCGCCGCTGGACTTCGGGGCTGCCGCACTTTGAACAAGCGATCATCCTGCGAAGCAGCTGTCTGCGCGGCGCGAACGCGAACGAAGCGCAAGACGTTGTAGAGCGCCAGAAGTATGGCTATCCAACCGACGGATATGCCGTATACTTCGACGCGAACGGCGGTGGTGTCGGGCTTCACCCAACGGAGTACGAACAAGGCGATGCCGAGCACGAGCCAGAACACGGCGAGAATGAGATTGATATACATTAATACGTTCTCCTCCGTCTGCCGCTTGCGGCTTAGCGCCGCGCGAAGCGGCTGAGGTTATTATCTACGAATGGGGATTTTCATGTATCACCCGACGCAGATGTCGGCCGCCGACACGGGCTTGTTGGTCATCGACGTGCAGGAAAAGCTGATTCCACTCGTTCCCCACGCCGACCAAATGATCCGCAACGTCTCGTTTTTGGTGGACGCCGCCAAGATACTCGGCATGACGGTTCAGGCGACAGAGCAGTACCCCAAAGGCCTCGGTGTCACGGTGAAGGAACTGGCGGCCAAGCTTCCGGAACGGCCGGAGAAAATGGCCTTCAGCTGTTGTGCCATCCCGGCCGTGATCGATGGCTTTCGCACTGCAGGACGCCCCAAGGTGCTGCTCGCCGGCATTGAAACTCACGTCTGCGTGCAGCAAACGGCGTTGGACCTGTTGGCGCTCGACTTTCGTGTCTATGTCGCCGCCGATGCCGTTGCCAGCCGAAGTTCCTTTGACCATGACCGCGCTCTCGAGCGAATGGAGGGTGCCGGCGTCATCGTGACGAGCAGCGAGTCGGCCGTCTTCGAGTGGGTCGGCGTGTCCGGCACCCCGGAGTTCAAACAAATCAGCCGGCTGGTTCAGGATCGGATGAAGAATCTGACAAAGTGAATTGCGAAGCCGCCTCGAATCATTCAGAATTACAGATAGCGATGTGGTTGGGAAAACTCGATGCGACTCGGGCAGGAACTCGGACCATTCACGATTGAGAAAGAAATTGGCAGCGGCGCCATGGGTACCGTGTACCGCGGCCGCTTCACCGCGACGGGGCAAGCGGTGGCGGTTAAAGTCATCGCCGGCGGCCATGACGCTAATCCGACCGCACTCGCACGCTTCGAGCGCGAGACGGAAATCCTCAAGCATCTCAAACATCCGAACATCGTTCGGCTGTACGCCAATGGCCGGCACCGTGAAACGCCGTTCTACGTGATGGAGTACGTTGACGGTGACTCGCTGGAAACATTGTTACAACGACGCGGCCGATTCACCTGGGAAGAAGTCATTACCGTCGGGCTTCGGGTATGCGAAGCGCTGAAGCACGCCCATGGCAAAGGCATCGTTCACCGCGATCTCAAGCCCGCCAACATCATGATGACGACCGACGGCACGGTGAAGCTCACCGACTTCGGCATCGCCAAAGGACTTGAAGGGCTGGAGTCGATTCAACTGACGTCGACCAATTGCACGGTCGGCACTGCCTCCTATATGTCGCCCGAACAGTGTCGCGGCGAGCCCAATCTCACATATAAGTCCGACTTGTATTCGCTCGGTGTGGTTTTCTACGAGCTCCTAACGGGAAAGCGGCCGTTCACCGCCGACAACACCCTCAAAATGTTCCTGGCCCATACCGAGGGCACGTTTGAACGCCCGTCGCGGCACGTCATGGACATCCCGGTGTGGTTGGACACGCTGGTTTGTCAATTGATGGAAAAGGAGCCGGCCAAGCGACCGTTGGACGCCGCACTCGTGTCGCGGGCATTGCAGGACATTACGGATAAGGTGGCCGCCCAGCGAAGTGCAGGCGTCGATCTCGCCACCGCACGACGGATAGACGTTCCGAAGAATCGCCGGCCTAAAAACGAAGCGGACCGTGAGGCGGCGCGGTTGTTGCGCGATGCCGCCACGAAGAAAAAGAACAAACGTAAATCCCGTCCTATTTTTGAACGCAAGTGGTTCCAGGCCCTCGGCATCACCGCCCTGTTGGCCGGGGTGGCGTTCATCGTCTGGCACGTGACTCGGCCTCCCGCGCCGGAACAGTTGTATGAACATGCCCATGCTTACATGTCATCGGACGATCCCGCCGAGTGGGACAAGGCGCGGCATGGGCCGATTGAGACGTACTTCAAGCATTACAAGAATCGCAACGATGACCAGGCCAAACAAATGCGGCGCTGGGCCGATCAAGCGGATGTGGCACTTCAGGAAAAACAATTGCACAATCGGATGCGCTTGAAGCTAACGCCGGAAGGCGAGGCCGAGCCGATCGCGCAAGCGGCGATTCGCTACGAAGAAGCGGGTGAACTCGATCTGGCGAAGCAACGTTGGGAACAGCTCCTGAAGTACAAAGATGAGGCGGATAGCGAAAACCGCCCCTTGGGCCTCCTCGCCGCGAAACACCTGGAAGCGTTACGCACCGTCGAGCACTATGAGTACAACCTGAGCCAGGGCATGAGTATGTTTGAAAGGGACACGGAAGCTTACCGCGCCGAGCACTTCGGTGACTATGCACTGGCAATGGATCGTTGGAAATCGGTAAGGGAAACGACTGGAACAGTTATTTATGCACGTGCAGCGCGGTTGTTGGCGGCCCGCAAGTTACTGGAGCTCGATCAAAAGATGCCGCGTGGTCGAGACCTTCGCCAGGTTCGTTTGGAACTCATCGCAGACAAGCTAGCCGCGGCCGATGAACTTCGGTCAACCAAACCGGAGGAGGCGTTGGTCATCTATCGTGACGTTGTCTTGCTTTACGGGCAATCCTCCGATGCCGCACTTCGGCCCCATGTCGAAGCCGCGCAAGCGGAGGTGAAGAAGTTGGCGCCGAACGGTCCATGACGGTGACGCTTCATCGCTTCGCGCCACCGACCACCTACGTCTAATCCAAACCCTGGCTTCGCAGTTTGTTGCGGGCGTCCTTGGCTACCTTTGTCTTTGGGCCGCGCTTGATGACAAGACGAAGGACGCCGGCGCCGAAGTCGCGTTCCTCCCTGTTCCGTTCGACGAAATGGAAGCCGAGATAGAACAAAGCCTCCGGATCGATCCACTGGGACTTTTCGAGTAATTTGAGCGGATCGATTTCATGTCGATGCACGAGGCCGGCAAACTGCTCGATGACGGGATCGGCGGCCCGGGCTTCGGCGTCGACGGAGTGCTCCGAGAGTTTCAAGCCGCAGGCGGCCAACTCGAAACGGATGGCGTCGCCGCACGAAGGATCGCGTGCCAGGATCTTCAAGTAGATCAAGGCCGCGGCGTATTGCTTTTTCTTCCGTAGCGCCAACGCCCGTTCTTCGAGCCGCTCGTTGAGTTTCTTGCCCTCGACCTCGCGGAGCAAGTACAAGAGCGCGTCGGCCCGCCGATCGTTTGCTTCCAAGAATGTGAATGCCTTGTCGAGGATTTTTTTGCGTTGGTCGGGTTTGTACTCGCCGGCAAATGGCGCCACCGCGCGAGCCAACGCCCAAGCTCGGTCCGGGTTTTCCGCTTCCAACAAACCTTTCGCCAGGGCCTCCCGCCCTTTCGAAAGCCTGCCGAGTGCCGCAAGGGCCGACTCGCGCACTAGGCGATCCGGATGGTTCAACTGAGCGAGCAGTCCACCGGCAATCGTGGCGTGGTCCTTGTGGCCGAGTTTCTCGACCGCGAAGCGCCTTGCCGCGGGATCGGCGCCTTCAAAGAGCAAGAGCCAATCTTCGCCACCCCGTGCGGGAACTTCAATCGTCTTCAAGATCATGAGGGCCGGCGCCACGACACGAAAGTCCGCGTCGGCTCCGCAGCGCAGCAGTCGTTTGATTGATTCACGCTGGGTGGGTGGTTCTAGTGTGCCGAGGGCCTGCAACGCGGCGGCACGAAGTTCCGGAGCGTTGCCCTTATCGGTCTTGGCCCAGAAGTTCTTTTCACCGCGTGCATCGCCCGTTGCCGCCAACACGCGCAACAACGCGGTTTCCGAATGGGCGGCGATGGGTTGTCCTTTCCGTGGTTTGAGCAGCTTTAGCGCCTCTTCGGTGAGCGTGCGCCGATGTTTCGGTTCCATCTTGGGGATCTGCGCTAACAACGAGCTTGCCGCGGCATCTACTACGTTCGGATCGGTGTCGAGCAGGACGTCGACGGCAGCCGTTTCCGAACTTGCCGTGCCGCCGACGGCTAATGCCGATGCGATGCGACGTCTCAAGCCGGGCGCGACTTGTCCCATCAGATTCTGAAGGGCATGCGTGCCTTTGGCGCCCAGATGTGCAGCAGCCCTTGCCGCCGAACCGGCTTCTTCACCGCCCTGACGAACACGCTCGAGCAGTTGCGGCAGCGCGGCTTCGATACGCAGTTTCGCCACGCTCGACATCACCGCGGTGCGGAAGCCGCCATCCGAATCGGCGAGCGATTCGCACAGGGCCGTCGTCACAGGCCCGTCACGATCCCCGATTTCGCCTAGAACCGTCGCCGCGGCACGGCGAACTTCCGGCGCTCGATCTTTGTCTAGCAGCTGCAGAAGCTTTTTACTGGTGGCGTCGGCCATGACTGGTGACTCCGAGCACACTCACGTTTAGTTTCAGTGAGCATATTCCGGTGTCGCCAGAACACAAGTGGCGCCCGTGTGCTACGCCGAGCTCCCGTTGCAACGACCGTTGGACCATCTACAATAGCGGAACGAATGCGACGAAGTTCCGGCCTCGGGACTTTCGCGAGCGCCTGTAGCTCAACTGGATAGAGCGTCGGCCTACGGAGCCGAAGGTTGGGGGTTCGAATCCCTCCAGGCGTACTTATCTGAACGCCCTAGCCAGCGTCCGACACTCACAACGCGCCACGAATCCGCCAGCTAACCAACTCTACCACGCCAATGTACAGCGGATTGGATTGGCCGGTCCGCCGTTGCGGATGAATGCCGGCGAGGGATAGAATACTCCGACAACCCTCGTCGAGGAGCCGATCATGTTTGACCGAATTACCTCCGACCCGGTGATTCTAGGCGGCAAGCCGATCATTCGCGGCACACGGATCAGCGTCGAGATCATTCTGGAGTGGATCGCATCGGGCGCCAGCCGCGACGACATCATCGGTAAGCACCCGCATCTGAAAGCCGAAGACGTCGAGCAAGCCCTGGCCTACGCCGCGGCCGCGGTCCGTAATGAAGTTGTCGTAACCGCCGAGGTCGGCGCTTGAAGCTGCGCGATTTTCCACTGCTGACGGACGAGAATATCGATTCCGAGGTGATCGCCTTCTTGCGGCAACTTGGCTTCGACGTGTTGGATGTGGTCGAGAGCGGCCTTCAGGGCTCTGCTGATGGGGATCTCTTGCGGATGGCCAAGGCGCAAACGCGCGTGATCGTCACCCACGACGCCGATTTTGGCACACTTGCCGTCCGTCAAGGTGAACCGGTCAATGGTATTGTTTATTTACGCCCGGCTCACATTGATGCGAAATTCACCATTGGATCGCTTCAGGCTGTTCTGGACGCGAAACCGCGATCTAGATCCTCCGTTCATTCTTGTGGCGAAGCGAAGTGCCACCAAAGTGACCATACGTATCCGTCGCCTACAATCGTAGGGGATCGGCAATGGAAAACGGCACATCGAGGCGGAACGACGTAAATCTCTTGGTCGAAACTCTTTCGTAACATGACCTCCCAAGCAAACATAACTGGCGCGATGACCCCGACCCTGGTCGGCTGGCTTCAGTCGGCGGTCCGCGCCGGCGCCTCCGATCTGCATTTAATCGCGGGGTATCCACCGGTCCTGCGCCTGCATGGCGATTTGACTGAACTGGCCCAGCCGCCGCTGGATGTCGACTCCGTCACGGCCAGTCTCGAAGGTTTGATTTCGAGCGATGCACAGGACCGATTCCAGCTTGAAAAGAACCTGGACTTTTCGTTCGAGCTCGTGTTGGACGGGCAGCTACAGCGATTTCGTTGCAACGTGTTTCATGCCGGTGGTGGCGTCGGTGTTTGTATACGTCTGATCCCGGCCGAGATCCCGGACTTCGAATGGGCCGGGTTTCCGATGGCATTGGCGGAACGGCTGGCGTTTTTGCTCGACGGCTTGGTTATCGTTACCGGTGCAACCGGGTCGGGGAAAACGACGTCGTTGGCGATGATCGTCAATTTGTTGAATCAGGCAGGCGGTTACCGAATTATCACGGTGGAAGAACCCGTCGAGTACCTCTATCCGCGGGTCCCGGATTCGGTGGTCACGCAGCGTGAAGTGGGCCACGACGTGTTGAGTTTCGCGGACGGTCTGAAATATGGACTGCGACAAGACCCGGATGTCATTCTCGTCGGCGAAATCCGTGACCGCGAAACCGCGCAGATGGCGCTGAGCGCCGCCGAGACGGGGCACCTGGTTTTCGCGACACTTCATACCCGAGATGCCAAGGGCGCCATTACGCGGTTTGCCGACCTGTTTCAACAGGAGGTTCAGCGCGAAATTCGCCTTCAGCTTGCACTAAGCTTGCGCGCCGTCGTCGCCCAACGGCTCTTGCCCTCCACGGAACCGGACGCGAAACGACACCTCGCACTCGAAGTCCTCTGGAACACTAACCCCATTGCCGCCTCTATTCGCAGCGCCAAGTTGGAGAGCGTGGACAACTATCTTTTGACCAGCCGGGAAGACGGCATGGTCAGCTTCGACGAATCGGTGCGGCAACTCTTGCGGGCCGGCAAGATCAGTCGCCAAGTGGCCGAACAAAACGTGCGCGATGTGATGTACTTGAATCGGTGAGGCTAGCTACGCCGCCAGCCGGGACGGTAGAGCCTCATTTCGAAGCACCGAATCGACATACGCAAAGAGTTCCTTGGCAAACCGCTCGCGTCGAAACGTGAGCGCGTTTCGCCGGGCTGCGTCCGACCGGAACTCGCGCACATTATGTTCCAGTTGCCCTATGGCATGGATCAGTGAGTCTGCACTTTGTTCTTCGAACCAGACGCCGGTTGGCTCACGGTTGCCGCCCAGAGGCACGACCGTTTCCGTCGCGCCGCCTCGGCCGAAGGCGATCACCGGGGCGCCGCAGGCTTGTGCTTCTAACGGCACGATTCCGAAGTCTTCCTCACCCGGGAACAAAAGGGCCTGGCAACGCTGCATGTGATCGCGGATTACTTCGTCGGTTTGCCAACCCAGGAACTTCACGGATGGACCAGCCGCGGAACGGAGTCGTTCGGTGCCCGCGCCAATGACCACGAGCTTTCGCTTCATCTGCGTGCACGCCTTCACGGCAAGGTCGAGCCGCTTGTAGGGCGCATTGGCGGACACGACCAGAAAAAAGTCGTCGCGAGGCGCCTGCCCCGGAAAATAGAAGTCGGTGTCGACGGGCGGATAGATGATCGTGCTCGGCCGGTTGTAACATTCGAGAATACGACGCTGCACCGTGCGGCTGATAGCGATGTAATGAGTCACCCGGTCCGCGGTGCGGCGGTCCCATTGCCGCAGCCTTTCTAGAACAAACCCAATGGCATGGTTCTTGAGTGAAGTCGAGCGGAAATAAGCATCCCGCATGTGCCAGGCGTAACGCATGGGAGTGAAGCAATAGCAGATGTGCGGAACACCCGTCGGCGGGCATGCCGCTTTGGCGACGCAATGGCTGAAACTCAGCACCGCATCGCAGGCCGGCAAACGCCAATCGCCGGCCGCACGAGGCATCAACGGCAGCAAATACCGATAGTAACGGTGCACATCGGGAAGTCGCTGAAGGCAGCTCGTCTGGATTTGGCGATCTTCAATGATGGACGAGACGGATCCGGGATGACGGAGCAACGTGAACAGCGGCGCCGTCGGCCAGCGGGCACAGGCAACTTCGAGACACTTCTCGCCGCCGCGCATGCCGGTCAGCCAATCGTGAACCAATACGATTTCAGGTCTTGCTTCCATGCCTTTGCCTCATTTTGCCGGCGATTAGTCTATCGCAATGTGATCGGCGGAAGAATACGAGGTTGGGAAGCCGGCGAGCGGCGGATTATCATTAACTCCATGAGTTCCTTTCCTGTTTTCGACCGCTCCAGGCTGAAACTGAAACCTTTGGCGATGCGGCAACATGATCTCGACCTGAGTTCCATGCTGCGGTTGGACGCTTCATTGCCGGAATTCTCGCACCCGGCGCTGCCTGAGCTCGGTCACCGACTCGCCGTCGCCCGAACCACCGGGTGTGCACGCATCTTGTTGATGGGGGCACACGTTCTCCGCGCCGGTGTGTCGCGATACTTGATCGATCTCATGGAGCGCGGCCTGATCGATCACATTGCGATGAACGGCGCGGGCCCGATTCACGATTGGGAATTCGCCCTCATCGGCGCCACCACAGAAGAAGTGGCGCGTTACATCCGCACCGGCGAGTTCGGCTTGTGGGAGGAAACGGGGAAACTGAACGACGTCATCCGCACCGGCGCTCGGGAGAATCTGGGAATGGGGGAAACGGTGGGCCGAGCCATACTGGACGGCCCGTTTCCGCACAAGGAGATAAGCATCCTCGCGGCCGGTGTTCGTCTGGGCATTCCGGTTACGGTGCACGTCGGCGTTGGTTACGACATCATCCACGAGCATCCCAACTGTGACGGCGCCTCGCTCGGGCAAACCAGCCTGACCGACTTTTTGATCTTGGCGCAGTCGGTGGCCCGGCTCGACGGCGGTGTTCTGCTTAACGTGGGCACGGCGGTAATGGGGCCGGAGGTTTACCTCAAGGCGTTGGCGATGGCCCGAAACGTGGCCCACCAGGAAGGGCGGGAGATTCGCCATTTCACGACAGCCGTCTTCGACTTGCTGCCGCTGGACGGCGACTTGCAGCAAGCAGCCCCGAAAAGCGATCCGCGTTACTACTACCGGCCGTGGAAGACGATCTTGGCGCGGACCGTTGCGGACGGAGGCGAGAGCTTCTACGTTCAGGGCGACCATCGCATCACCATTCCGCACCTGCACTACCACGCCGTGAGCGCCCAATGCTAACAAACGCCGCACTGGAGAGGATACTCTCGGCCATTCCCGGTCTAACGATCGGTGTTTTGGGCGACCTGTTTCTGGATCGGTATCTCGACATCGACGCGTCCCTTACGGAACGATCGTTGGAAACGGGCCTGGACGCGTATCAGGTCGTCCGTGTCCGTCCCAGTCCCGGTGCGGCCGGCACGATCATCAACAATCTCTCGGCTCTCGGCGTCCAGCGCGTCGTCGCCATTTCGGTCATCGGCGACGACGGCGAAGGCTACGAATTGCTATGGGCGCTGAAGAACTACAAAGTCATCGACAGCCGAGCCGTCTACGCCGCGCGCGAATGGCGGACGCCGACCTACACCAAGCCGATGTTATGTGAACCAGGTCAACCTCCGCGCGAGCTCAACCGGTTGGATATCAAGAACTACCAACCTCTGAATCGGAAAACGGAAAGCCTCATCATCCGCAGCCTCACCACCGCCTTGCCGCAATTGGGCGTCTCTTGGTGCTCGACCAGGTGGGGAGCAAGGCGGCCGGCGTAATGACCGAACGGGTCATCGAGCGACTGGCGGAGGTGGCTGAATCGGCCAGCGACAAACTCATCCTTGCCGACAGTCGCGATCGCATCGAGCTCTTCCGGTCCGTGTCCTTGAAGCCCAATCGAGCGGAGTGTCTCGCCGCTGCCCGTGCGGCGGGGGAGAATCTGGAATCCGTCGAGGAGTGCGCCGCCTTCCTGGCGTTCCGGAACAATCGGCCGGTGTTTTGCACGGACGGCGAGCGCGGCACCTGGGTGGCCGACCCGCGCCTCGCGCCGGTGTTGGCGCCGGCGTATCCTGTAACAGGGCCCGTGGATATCGTCGGCGCCGGCGACAGTTGCGCCGCGGGGATTGCCTGCGCCGCCGCGGCGGGGGCCACCGTGGCTGAGGCAGCCGCGTTCGGCAATCTCGTGGCATCAATCACGATTCAACAGATAGGAACGACGGGGACGGCCACCCCCGCTCAGATCCGCAAGCGCGCCATAGAAGTGGGATTGGCGTAGAATTATTCCGCTTTCCCCCAGACCTGGGCCAGTTCCACAAGCACGCGGACGGCCGTTTCCATTTCTTCCGCGCTCGTCCACTCCAATGGCGAATGCGGGTTGTGCTCGCCGGTAGATAGGTTCGGCGTCGGCAGGCCAATCTCAGTGAGCCGCGACCCGTCGGTGCCGCCGCGGACGATGGTCTTTTTGGGCTCAAGCCCCGCGCGGCGCATGGCTTCTTCCGCGAACTTCACCGCTCGAGGCTCTTTCGTCAGCCCGTCGGCCATGTTGCGGTATTGCGGTTTGATTTCTATATCGATGACGCCGGCCGGCTGGTCGGCAAGGACCGTGTTTTTCACGTTATGGAGCAATTTGGCCATCTGGCTCAGGATGGCGGTGTCGAAATCTCGAAGCAGGATGCGGATGGTCGCCTCGGCAACTCCGCCTTCGATCGCGTACGGGTGTAGGAAGCCTTCGCGGCCCTGTGTGGTCTCGGGCGAGGTGCTACGCCCCGGCATCTGGCGGACAAAGGCAGAAGCCAGTCGCACGGCGTTGACCATCTTTCCTTTGCCGATCGAGGGATGAATGTTAGTCCCTTTCACCCGCACAATGGCCAGGTCCGCGGAGAATGTCTCGACGTCGATCTCGCCCTGGCCGCTGCCGTCGAGCGTGTAACCCACCTGCGCCGAGCTGCTTTAGGTCGATGTGCTCCACGCCTTTGCCGATCTCTTCGTCGCAGGTGAAACACACCCGAATTGGCCCGTGCTGCACCTCGGGGTGCGCCATTAAGTGGGCCGCCGCTTCCATGACGACGGCGACGCCGGCCTTGTCGTCGGCCCCCAACAGCGTCGTCCCGTCCGTCGTGATGATGGTTCCGCCCTTGAGCCCGGTCAGCTCGGGATTGTCGCTAACTTTGATGACCTTGCTTGTGTCACCGGGCAGGCTGATGTCGTTGCCGTTGTAATTGCGGTGCACGATCGGTTTGACATTCTTGCCCGATGTCTCCGGCGAGGTATCCACGTGGGCAAACCATGCGATGGTCGGAACGGTCCGCTGCACGTTTGCGGGAATCGTCGCCGTAACGATGCCGTGTTGATCCGCGGCCGCATCACGTATGCCCAATGCCTGCAGTTCCTTGGCGAGCATGCGCGACAATTCGAGCTGCCCGGGAGAACTCGGATAGGTTGTGGCGCCTTCAACAGCTTGCGTGTCCATTCGAACGTAACGGCAAAAGCGCTCGACCAATGAATCTTTCATGTTTCTACTTCCGGGGTTTGTTAACGACTCCGACTTTGGGACAAACGGTTGACAACGCGCACGATTCACAGAGCGGCCGGCGGGCATGACAAACTTGCCGGCCGTGGAAGATCATTCGATGGCTGAACATCGTCCATGCTTTTTTCGGGACGAGTGTCATCAAGTCCTGCTCGATTTTATTCGGGTCGGAATGCTTCGTCAGGCCCATGCGCTGGCTGAGCCGTGACACATGGGTATCGACGGTAATCCCCGGCACACTGAACGCGTTGCCGAGGATGACGTTGGCCGTTTTTCGTCCGACACCGGGCAGCTTCACTAGCTCGTCCAGTGTATTCGGAACTTCGCCGCCGTGTTCTTCTACCATGCGCCGGCAACAGGCGATGATGTTGCGAGACTTATTTCGAAAGAAGCCCGTGGAAGCAATTAAAGTCTCCAGCTCCCACTGTTCCGCGGTGGCGTAATCTTTGGCAGTTCGATACTTCCGGAATACGACCGGCGTCACCATATTGACGCGTACATCGGTGCATTGGGCGGAAAGGATCGTCGCGATAAGGAGTTGGAGCGGTGTCTCGTAATCCAGCGCGCAATGGGCGTCGGGATATAGCCGAGCCAACTTTCGCGTGATTTGGCTGGCGCGGTGACGGAGGATTTTGACTTTCTTCATCTCATGTAGCTGTATGAGAGTATCCTGCGGATTTCCAATAGACTGCCATCGGAAGATCGCATGAGGATGGCATGAATCTGGAGCCTAAGCAACGGTCGTCGCTCGCCGACTACCTGGCCATCAACCGCACTGTCGGCATCGTGTTGGTGACGGTGCTGTTTTTCGGCCTGGGCGAACAGTTGTGGAGCCAGTTCATGCCGGTGTACCTTAAGGCGACGACGAAGCCGGCGGGACCGGGACAGAGCCTATCCTGGGACGCGCTTTGGATTGTCGGACTTTACGCCTGTCTTCGCAACCTCTTTGAAGGCGTTTGCTACATCGGCGGCGGCCAACTCACCGCACGTCTGGGCGACCGCGGCTCACTCATTCTCTTTGCTACTCTGACGATCTCGGGATACGTGTTATTCTTGTTGATCCCAACCTGGTGGGGCGGCATTCTTGCGGCTCTGCTGATTATGGGATGGGAGCCGTTGTCGGTTCCGGTCACGTTCACGACGGTCGGCTCAACACTCGACCGAAAACGCCAGGGAATGGCCTTTGCGGTGCAATCGATTCAAAAACGGCTGCCGAAGATCATCGGGCCGGCCATCGCCGGCGTCGTATTGTACGCCGCCACGCGGTGGGTTTCCGATCGAGACGAGGCGCACGTCATGGGGATGCGCGTCTTGGTCGGGGCCGCACTGGTGCTCGGCATCTTTTCGCTGGTGATTCAACTTCGCTGGATGCCGCGGCGTTCGACTACTCCGGGCGGACCGAACAGTTGGGTCATCGTACGCTCCATGCATCCGGTGCTCCGTCGGCTTCTCGTCGCCGAGGTTCTTACACGATGGTGCGATTGGCTGGTGCGTGAGTTTGTCGTGCTCTATCTGATGGAAATCTGCGGACGCACGGAACGCGAGGCCGGGTTCCTGTTTGCCCTGCAGAATAGTACGGCACTGCTGACCTATCTGCCGATTGGCCGGATGACGGTCGACGTCGGCCTTCAGCCGTTCATCGGTCTGACGTTTATCTTTTTCGCGTTGTTTCCGCTCGTTCTCGCGCTAGTGCCCATGACCGCGGGCTGGCTCGGTGTTGCTTTCATCGTCTATGGGCTGCGTGAAATCGGGGAACCGGCGCAAAGCCTTAATCACCTCACTCATGCCTGAGCCGGTGCGGGCCAAAGGCGTCGGCCTGTACTGGGGTATCCGTGCATTCGCGATCTGTACCGCTTCGCTGTTCGGCGCCGTGATCTGGTACTACGGTTCGCCGCAGATATTGCTTTACACGGCGTTCGCCCTCGGATGCCTCGGCGCGGCCGTGTATTACCTTTTCTGCCGCATTCCGAGCGAACAACCTGCCCTCAAACCGGAAGTATGACGACCGCCGCATTCCGCACGACGTACCAATCATTGGTAAGATGATCGTCAACGGGAAAATGTCAATTATGTAGCCGGCACACTCCGTGTGCCGAGTCGCTCCGCACACGGAGTGTGCGGACTACTATTTTGCCAAACTGACCGCTGGCTCAGAAGATGAACCACGCGCAACTCGAAACATGCCGTCGCCGGCTCAAGAGCCGACTGCCGATCATCGGCGGATGGCAACGGCGGCGCGCGCTGGCCGATCTGTCGGCCGACGGTTCCGCCGACGCGGTGCAAACCCTGGCCGGCGTCGTCTGGCGCAGTGAATCGGTTGAGATGCGCTCTGCCGCCCTCGATGCCCTGCGCGAACTCGCCGCCGAAGGAAACGAAGCCTCGCAGGAAGTTCTGTGTCGTTACGTCATGCATCACGACGACATCCCGGTCCGTGAGGAAATCCTGGCCGCGGGATATGTACCCAAGGAAGCGTCGCAACGAGCGTTGTTCTTTTTTCTCACGGAGCAATGGCCGAAGTATGAGGCCCTGGACTTCGACCACAGCCTGATGAAAGCCATCTATGACGCCGCCAATGAATCCTTGCGTCGGCGAATTACCGCCGTCGCTCGAGATGCGGGCCGATTGGAATGGGTCGGCATCGCTTCCGGCGGACGGCAAGGTCGACGATTGGGTTGGATGACCGACGCGGAGTGGAAGGCGGCACTGAGCGTCCTTAACGAACACGAGCGCTGGCCGGAGATGTGGCGGCTCGCACAAGACGCATCGCCCAACCGAAGCGCACCGATAATCCGTCGCCTCGTCTTTACAGGCTGGAAGCCTCCGGAGCATGAGCGAACTGAATTTGCCGAACTAGCCAAACTGGCATCGGCCTGGCCCAACGGCGAGCTTCGCGCCGCACTCGACTGCATCCGGACACTGCGCGGGCATACGGACGAAATTCGATGCCTGGCCTTTCACCCAAGTAACACCATGATCGCCAGCGGCAGCGGCGATCGCACGGTCCGGCTCTGGCGGTTGGCAGACGGGCAGTTGCTTCACACCTTCAATGGTCACAAGAAGGCGATTAATTGCTTAGCGGTAAGTCCCGATGGCCGACTCATCGCCAGCGGCGGCCGCGATCGCCGGGTGTTCATCTGGAAACTCCCCGCCGCCCGCACCACGATCGAGTTGAAGGGCCACACCCAACCGGTCCTGTGCATGGCCATCACGCCCGATAGCCAAATCCTGGCGACCGGCGGCGCGGATGGCGGCATACAGCTATGGCATTTACCCGATGGTAAGAACCTCCGACTGCTGGACGGCCATTCAAGCAGCGTCCTGGCCCTGGCTATCCATCGCGATGGCGAGATCCTCGTCAGCGCCGGCGCGGATGCCGCCGTGCGGTTGTGGAGCTTGCCCGATGGAAAGCTCATGAACACGCTACACGGCCATCGGGACAAAGAGGCGGATGCGGTTCACTGCATCGCCGTCAGCGAAGACGGCCGATTTCTTGCCAGCGGAGGAACGGACGGCAACGTCTGTCTATGGAACCTCCCCAGTGGAAGCGCTCGCGAAACACTCGAAGGCCATCTGGCGTCCGTCGAATGCCTGTCGTTTAGCCCCGACGGTACAAGCCTAGCAAGCGGCGGCGCCGACCAGATGGTTCGACTTTGGCGAATACCGGACGGTCGTATGTTGTCGGCATGGGAAGCGCACAGCAGCGACGTCACGCACCTCGTCTTCAGTCGGGACGCGGAATGGCTGGCGAGTGCGAGCGGCAATGGACTTGGCTTCGATCACAGCATCCGGTTGTGGGACACACACGAGCGCCGGTGGGTCAAGTCGCTCTTTGGCCACGACCGCTACGTAACCGGCTTGGCCGTGAGTGCGGACGGGCGCTACCTGGCTAGCGCCAGCAGTGATTCGACGATTCGACTGTGGGGTTCGGAATTGGCACGGCTATGTCGCACGCCCGCCGCTCAAACCTCGCTCCAAGACCTGGAGTGGGCGACCCGGGCGCTGAATCAAGATGGCGTTTCGGAGTCGGAGAGAAACGCGGTGGCCTACATTGTGGCGCTCATTCGGCGGCGTCGCCGCTACGACGTGCAAGTCGACGCCGCCACTCCGCGCCGCATTGAGGCTGGAGAATTTGACATTGAAATCGAAGGAACCGTCCCATGAGTTTCGAACGGGACTTGGATGTCTATCTGCGGGCGCGAGTGACGCTTATCATCCTCGTCACTCCGGAAGAAGAGCGGGCGCTGCAAACCGTGAAAGCCGTGTGCGAGCGTACCGAACGGCCATGTCTGACATGGGACGCCGCCGACCATTTTCAGGCTCTCGCCGGCGCGAACGCGTCACTACCGACCGCCAAAGATGCCAACGCTGCCCTGGAGAAAATCGATCAATCGGAAACTGAAGCCCTTTTCGTCTTGAAGGATTTTCATGAAGCCTGGAGCAATGCCCAGACCAAGCGCCAGTTGCGGAGCGTCGCCCAGCGTCTCAAATTCACCAAGAAGTCCATCGTGATCGTGACGCCGACCAGCAAGATTCCGGAGGAACTGAAAGACGAAGCCGTGATTGTCGATTTTCCTCCGCCGAACGCCGCTGAACTTGATGCGGTGCTAAGCCGACTGTCCAAGGCGCCCGGCGTGAAAGTCAATTTGACCAAGCTTGGTCGAGAAAAACTGGTGCAAGCCGCCCTCGGGTTAAGCGCGGCACAGGCCCAACGGGTGTTTTCCAAAGCCATTGTCGGAAATGGGGTTCTTGACGACCGTGACATTCTCATGGTTACTGACGAGAAGAAGCAAATCATACGTGAGAGCAAGGCACTCGAGTTCTACCCGGTGACCAAGACACCCGACGATGTCGGCGGCCTGGAGGTCCTCAAGCAATGGCTGCGCTTGCGCGAACGGGCCTTCACTCAAGAAGCGCGCGACTACGGTCTGCCGGCCCCCAAGGGCATCGCGCTCATCGGCATCCCCGGCACAGGCAAGAGCTTGTCGGCCAAGATGGTGGCGGGTCTTTGGCGCTTGCCGCTTTTGCGCCTCGATGTCGGCGCACTTTACGGCAGCTACATCGGCGAATCGGAAGAGCGTGCCCGCCGAGCCCTGAAACTTGCGGAAACGGTCAGCCCCACGGTGTTGTGGATCGACGAAATGGATAAGGCCCTGTCGCACGGCGATCTGGACAGCGGCACCAGCACGCGCGTTTTCGGCACAATCCTCACCTGGCTCCAGGAAAAAACCGCGCCGGTGTTCGTGGTCGCCACCGCCAACAACATCTCCAAACTCCCGCCCGAAGTTCTACGCAAAGGCCGCTTCGACGATGTGTTCTTCCTCGACTTGCCGACACTGGAAGAACGGCGGGCGATCTTTAACGTTCACCTGAACAAGCGCAATCGTCTGCCGCGCGACTTCGAAGTGGAACGCTTGGCCCTGGCGTCGGAAGGTTACGTCGGCGCGGAAATCGAACAGGCCGTGCTCGACGCCATGTACGTCGGCTTCAACGAAGATCGTGAATTCACCACCGACGACATCGCCGCCGCCCTCGCCCGCCAAGTCCCGTTGGCAATCTCCCAACGGGAAGTCATCGAGGACCTGCGCTCGTGGCTGCACGAAGGCCGCGCCCAGTCGGCGTCGATCCCGGTGGTGGTGGAGAACAGCTAACTACCTGTCGGGCAAAAAACCCAGCGGGCGTGCAGTTGCGATCTTCCTACCTCGCCTTGCCCGGACTCTTCCGAACACGTCGGCTTTGCTTGGCCACATCGACGATCCGTCCATTTCTAATTACGTACGCGGGCGTGCCCGTACGGCGGGCCAGCTCAATCGCTGTCCGTGCGGCACGGCGCAGCGCATTAAGAACGGGGTCAGCCGTTTTTGTCTTTTTTGACTTCGGCTTTGATTTCACGGGGTCTCACCCTCCTCAAGAAGAATCGGCGCATCGCCGGAATTATCATACAGTCTCCAGTGATCGACCAGTGAGCGATAGATCTCCTCGAAGTTTTTCCAGCCGGTCCTGAAGCGGCGACGAAGGACGGCAGCGGGAACCGGGTGTCCGCCCTGCGCCACGCGCGCTTTGACACGACCCAGCGCCAGACGGATCGAGCGCAGTTTCAGAAAAATCAACTCGACGTGAGATCCCGCTGCTTGCCACTGGGGAATGAGCTGGGCATAGGCCCGGCCGGCTAAGGTAGTTTCGAACGCGAAGCTCTCTCCCTTTTGCAGATACCGCCGCATCTCCAACATCATCAAACGTCCCGCGTGGATCGCTGCCCCCGCCGGATCAAAAGGCGACAGGCCCGCCGCAATCAGGTCCGCATTGATGAAATTGGGACATGCCGCCTCCCTTGGCAAGTACTCCTGGGCAAACGTTGTCTTCCCCGCGCCGTTCGGCCCCGCAATGATAATAATGCGCTTCATCTGTTGGCAACAACTTGAGAATTCAATTCAACGGGGGAAAATGCGTGATTGTCAATAGCGCCAAGGCACCGGTTTGTCGACGCGATTCCGGATCGGATCCTGATCGACTTCTCCTATGTAGGGTACACCGGCGTCTCGTAGGAACTCGGCGGTACGATCCAGCGGCGCCGGAAGACGCGTGGGATCTAATGGGTCACCTTCTGGAATCCAAATGATCAATCCCTCTCGAGCGCGAGTCAGGAGCACGCGATACTTGTTGAGGTGGTACTGGCGGCGAATCGGGTCACGAATTGCTCGCCACTTCGCACCACGCAGTTGGCTGGTGTTCCAGGATTTGCAGTCATCGGCGATGGTTAAGTCATTTCCCCAGCACAGTCCTACGTAGTCGAGTTCAAGTCCTTGGCACTCGAATTCAGTCATAGCAACTTCCAGCGAATTCGATGGTCGAAAGTCATCGCAACCATCCAAGAACCAACGTTCGATCGGAAATCCACGATGAAATTCCGCGTCGAGTTCGAGGCCGTAGGGACGTAGCCGCAACGCCCCCGAACTCGCTAGGAGCCCGGCTCGGAGAGTACCTGTTGCAGATTGTCGTAACCAATTTCTCGCGCCCGATAGACTACGAGTCAACATAAGTCGAAATCCACGAATAGTCCTCAAGGCTTCGCGTGCAGCGCCGGCATCAAGGGAAATAAGAGCATTAACCCACTCGGCGAGCCGTTGGGCTTTCGGTGATCGGACGCTAACCGAGAGGTGCATTGACGAGTCGGTGCGGACGGCCTCCGGTGCGCCATGTGGATTTGTGAATAATCGGTGACCAGCTACACTTGTGCCACCGTGCAGTACCTCCGGCGATACGACAATCTCCCATGGCTTATTGGACTCAACTAATGCGCGGCCCCATTCTTCTAGGCCGGCTTCGCCATCGTGGATTTCCTGGCCGCCTCCAACAATCGCAACGACAACCGACCAGCCTTCTGGTCGCCCCATGATGTGCTCCCAAATTCGGTACAACGGCCGAGCCCACGTCTCACGTCGTGAGCAGTGAACGGGTTCTCTTAAAGAGGCAGGGAACATGAGCGAGGTATTAATTGAATTGGCCAATTCGGTTTTTCGCGACGACACTGCGGATGAGAAGTCTTACATGACGGAAGTTCGCATTGCGATCGCACAGCTTCCATTTGCTACGCGACTGGTGAGAGTTCGTTGCTGGCGGCCCCGACCTTAATTTGTCAATCTTTGATATGGACCGAATCGCCATTGAGTACTTGAACCTGCGTGGTATCAAGCTGCCGACGAAAGTAAGGAATCTCACGAAAGCCGACCGACCGCCGCCATTCGATTTCGTCGTATCACGTGGTCGCATGGTAGAGCTTCGCAAGAACTCGGATGGCGATAGAAGCCCGAAACCCCGGACAAAGCGTCGAACATGAAGTACTGTGAACGATGTCGACAATTTGGGGAATACTCTGGCGAATGGTTTGGTTCTCTTTGTCCCGCATGCGCTGACGAGACAGACGGTGAGTGGCTTTGCAACCGTTGCGGCCGTCGCGGTGACTTTGAATTAATGGGAGGCAGCGGACCGAAGAATCCGGTCTGCTGCAGCTCACCATGCGCCCACGTCAACTCCCTCCCGAAAGACAATTGATAGCGGCCCGATTTTTCCAAGTACATTGGGGCGAACCGGACAGCCCTGGGGAAAAAAACCTCACCTGTCGCCGAATGTCGCCCATCGTCTTATTGACGAGTGTCAAACCACAATAGAAATGTCCGGTCTTAGCAAAGTAGAAATGTCCTCTTGGGCAAGGAGGTACCAGGAGGACATTTCCGATGGAGCGGAGTCCAGACCGGATCGAGATGAGTCAGCGGGAACGGGATCGGTTGAAGATTATAGAGTCGGTTCGGCACGGGAAGCGGACGCAAGCCGAAGCGGCGCGACTGTTGCAACTGACGGTACGGCAAGTGCGTCGGATTCAACGCCGCCTGGAGGTTGAGGGAGACGTCGGCGTGGTCCATCGGCTCCGCGGACGGCCGTCGAATCGGCGCTTGGCGGCGGATCTGCGTGAGACCGTGTTGGCCAAATATCGCCAGCATTTTGCGGACTTTGGGCCGACCTTGGCCAGCGAGAAATTGGCCGAGCTCGACCTGGGAGTGTCGCACGAGACGTTGCGGCGTTGGCTGCTGACGGAGGGGCTGTGGCAGCGACGGCGCCAACGCGACGTGCATCGACGGCGCCGACCGCGACGCTCGTGTTTCGGCGAGTTGGTGCAGATGGACACGTCGCTGCACGACTGGCTCGAAGGACGCGGCGAGACGATGGTGCTGATGACCATGATCGACGACGCCACCAACCGGATCGACGCGGGTTTTTTTCCGGGCGAGACGGTGGAAAGCTACATGGATTTGACGGAACGGTGGCTGCGGCGGCATGGTCGGCCGCTGGCGTTGTACACCGATCGCGACAGTGTTTTCCAGTGGCAAAGTAAGGGCCGGGCGGTCGACGGCTTGACGCAATTTGGCCGAGCATTGAAGGAATTGGATGTGAGATTGATCTTGGCACATAGTCCTCAGGCCAAGGGTCGGGTGGAACGTTTTTTCGGCCTGGCCCAAGACCGGTGGGTGAAGGAGCTTCGGCTCTTAGGCGTGACGACACGGGCTCAGGCCAATGACGTGTTGCGACGGCAGTTGGTCCCCGAATACAACCGGCGGTTCACGGTCCGACCGGCGGAGAAGAGCAACGCACATCGACTGCTGGGCCTACGGAACGATTTGGCGGTGATTTTATGTCCCCAGCATCAGCGGACAGTGGCGAATGACTACACGGTGCGGTGGTCCAACCGGTTGTTTCAATTGGAGCCGCCGGCGTTGCCCGGCTTGCGTGGCGGACGGGTGCTTTTGGAAGAGCGTCGGGACGGAACGCTGCGGATCCGTTTTCGCCAACAGTATTTGAAGTGGCACGAAATCCAAGCACCAAGATCGCGTCGGGGCACCGCACCCACGATGGCTGCGAGCGGGGTGGGTGCCGGAACTCCAGTCGGGCTACGCCCTCCTTCCGTTCCGGCACCCACCCCGGTGTTGCGGAAACCATGCAAGCCGCCTCCGAATCATCCGTGGCGACGCTTTAAACTGAAGAATCCAAAAGCGGACATTTCTAATGTGCACTAAACGCGGACATTTCTATTGTGCTGGGACATCGTCTTATTGACGAGGTGCTGTGCCACCTGATAAACACGATAGGTCGGAGTCCCTGCGTTTGATGCGCGGCGCATGAGCTGAAATCGAAGAAGAGGAAGAGGAAGAGGAAGAGGAAGAGGAAGATGAGGGACAAAGACTAAGAGCAAGATGAGGATCAGGATTCGTCCCTCGTTGAAAGCCACGCGGTTGTGCCAAGAAGGGACACCGTCGACAAACAGCGATAACGGGACGAACTGGATCACGAAAAGCGCAAGCGACTTCCGGCCAGAGTCTTGCGGCGTTTTTACATGCCTTCAGCCGGATGGAAACCGGAGAAGCCGTCGGCTGCTTCGCGTTGAAAACACTGGAGTTGCGAGAACGCGGCACGAGGAAGTGACCGCTTTGTGTCACGACGATGCACGACGTGACATAGGCCAAAGGACGACACCGGGACGTGCGGTCGATGAACACGCAGGGCGGCGGAACAAAGTGATACCCTGAGTATTTGACGCAGGATCGTTGAGAGCGCGACTATGGCCGGGCGGTTAGCGGTTGACTTTGGTACGTCGAACACGGTGTTGGCCGTGTGGGACGACGCGCAAAAAGAGGGCGTGCCGTTGCATCTCCCGGCGTTTGGCCGGCAGATAACGTATCGCCGCGGAAGTGAGCGCGGCGAACAAATCTCCGTGATTCCGTCGCTCATCCATTATGCCGACGATAAGGTGCGCTGGGTCGGAACCCAGGTCATCCAGCGGCAGCTTTACGATTCTCCGGGCACGATTCGCTGGATGAAGCGCTACATCGCCCGGCGAAGCCCGACGCGCATTCGAATCGACGATTGGGACGTTTCGCATCGTGAGGCTGGAAGGGATTTTCTCAAGGCCGTCCTCAGCGCGGCGACGGCGGAGTTGGATTTACGCGATGAGGAAGTCGCGTTCACGGTTCCCGTCGAGGCGTACGAAGATTACGAAGATTGGTTGACCGGCGTGGCCGAGTCGGCCGGCATCGAGCGTTTTCGCGTGATCGACGAACCGTCGGCCGCGGCCCTGGGTTACGGCGCGCCCATCCAGCCGGGCGATGTGTATCTCATATTCGATTTCGGCGGCGGCACACTCGACGTCTCCCTTGTCCTAATCGAAGAAGAAACCGGCGGATCGACCGGGCGCCGTTGCCGTGTCCTCGGCAAATCGGGGGCCGATGTCGGCGGCGCCACCATCGACGGTTGGCTGTACCAGGAGATCCTGCGGCAAAACCAACTGAACGAAGCCGACGACGCGGTCCGCAAAATGAGCCGAGCGTTATTGACCGAGTGCGAACGCGTGAAGGAGCAGTTGTCATTCAAGGACGAAGCCGTCGTGAACGTCCGCGGATCGGAGAAAGTCCTCGGCGGCACGATAACCCGAAAGCAACTGGAAGAACTTTTCGATGCCCAGGGCGCTTACACGCACATCGATCAGACGATTCGCCGGGCACTCAATGCCTCACGAGAACGCGGTTATGATGAGCATCACATCAAGACCGTCCTGATGGTGGGCGGCAGCAGCATGATTCCGTCGGTGCAGCAAACCGTGCAGCGGATATTCGGCCGGGAGAGGGTCCGCCTGAGCCGTCCACTCGACGCCGTCGCACGCGGAGCGGCGGCCTTTATTGCCGGCGTCGACTTCTACGATCACATTCAACACGATTACGCTTTTCGCTTCGTCGATCCGAAGAAAGGCGAATACGATTTCTACCCGATCGTGAAACATGGCACGCCTTATCCATCCATGGAACCGGTTGCCCGAGTAACCGTGAAGGGATCACACGACGGTCAGACCAGGCTCGGCATCGCGATTTTCGAACTCGGCGAGCGCCGCCAACGCCAGTCCGGCCCGACCATGGAACTCGTGTTCGACCCGCAAGGCGCCGCACGGGTTCGGCCATTGAGCGCCGAGGAGGACGAACGCCAGTATTACTTCTGGATCAACGAGCACAGTCCAACATTCTTGACCGCCGAGCCGCCCGCCGCCAAAGGCGAACCGCGCTTCGACGTCGAATTCGGCATCGACGCCAACAAGCGCCTGCTCATCACGGTGTGTGACTTGAAGTCGAACCGGTTGATCATGCGAGACCATCCGGTGGTGCGGTTGACGTAATGTCCAATAGACACACGGAGGATTTGATAGTATTCATAGTGCGATGTCGCCTGACCCACCCCTGGTCGTGTTAGACACGAACGTGCTTGAGTCGGCCTTCCGTTCGCGGCGAGGAGCGTCGTTCAAGGTGTTGAGCTTGGTTGGAACCGGCGCCTTTGAGATTGCCGTGTCTGTGCCTTTGGTGTTGGAGTATGAGGACGTTTTGTTACGCGACTACGAACTCATAGGTCGCTCGAAATCAACGGTGTTGAACGTTATCGATTACTTGTGCGGGGTCGCGAAACGACAATCGATTTTCTTCTTGTGGCGACCGTACTTGAGCGATCCGAAGGACGACCACTTATTGGAACTGGCAATTGCTGCGGGATGTGACGCGATCGTAACACATAATCAGCGACATTTCCGAGGCATAGAACAGTTTGGAATTGATGTAACGACACCGCGTGAGTTCCTAGGCGACATAGGAGAAACGTAATGAGCACTATACAGGTACGACTTCCAAATTCGCTTCATCGGCAACTTCGCGAGTGCGCTAAGGCGGACGGAACTTCGGTGAACCAGCTAATCAGTTCCGCTGTTGCGGAAAAACTTGCTGCGCTCATGACAGAGGATTATCTCAATGACCGGGCTCGCCGTGCGAGCCGGCGAAAATTCGAAACCGCTCTGCGCAGCATTCCAGATCGTGAAGCCGACAGGAACGACGCTTTAGCTACGTCCCAAAGTCCCCGCCAGAAACGGAATGGGCGACGTTCGAATCACACCAAAGGAAAATAGGCCCGTTAAGTGACTCTCGTCGAGGAAGGAACTCAGCTTGTCAGCAGGAAATACAACCCTACGAGCGCCAAGCCGACCACTCCGCCGATCAGGATCGGCGCCATGTAGGTCCACCATAGATTCGACAGCGAATTTGCGGTACGCGTAAGTCGAATAATGGATGACTCCGACCAGCCAGCCAACCCACTCGAGTATTCGGATTCAACCTCATGCACCAGAGTTACCGGATCGATCAATACACGGCTTGGACCCGAGTACGGCGTTGGGACGAGATCCGTCGAGTTTGTCCATTTCAGCAACTGTCGACGAACTTCGCCCGCCGATGCGAACCGGTCCGCGGGTTCTTTGGCCATCATTTGCCGGACGACGTTCGCGAAGCCGGTAGGTATCGCCGCATTCAACTGTTCGATCGGCACGGGCTCTTCGCTTCGATGCCGCATGATCTTCTGCATCGAGCTTCCGCCTGGAAACGGCGGCCGGCCCGTGAGTGCGAAGTAAAGTGTCGCCCCCAACCCGTAGATGTCGGAACGCGGACAAACGTTGGTTGCGTCCTCCGACTGCTCGGGAGCGATGTAATCCATCGTGCCGACCACGTACCCTTGACCACCAACGACGCGATGGTCCTCACCGAACTCACCTTCGATGAGCGCAAGGCCGAGGTCGAGCAGCTTGGCATGGCCGTCACGCGTGACCATGATGTTGGAAGGTTTCAGATCGCGGTGGATGAGGCCGCGTTCGTGGGCATGTTCCAGTGCGGTCGCCGCCTCGGCGAAAAGTTGTGCCGCTCGTGGCACGTCCAACGGCCCGTCATCGCTCACGACCCGCCGCAGGCTGCGACCGGGGATGAACTCCATGGCGATGTAGTACACGCCGTCGGATTCGCCCACCTCGTAGGTCCGTGCAATGTGAGGGTCTTCGACTTTTTGACAAAGCTCCATTTCCCGAAGGAAGCGGGCGAGGTGGCGTTCTTCCTCTCGAGCTTGCTTGGGAGGCAGCACTTTGAGTGCGACCAGTTGTTCTTGGCGTGTATCTCGCGCCAAATAAACGGCGCTCATGCCGCCTTTGCCGATGGGTGCAAGCACGTGATAGGGCCCGATGATCAGCCCGCGTGTTTTGCCTTGCAACAGCTTGCGAGCTTGAAATCGCGAGAGCTTTCCAGCCGTGACCAATGCACTGGCCAGCGTTTCCGGATCGGTTGGGTTCAGCGTGGAGAGCGCTTCGTCCAATTGCCGCTGATTCATCAGTCCGCTACGCAGCACTCGGCGCAAAAATTCGTCGACGGAAGGAGTCGAAGTGTCCTGGCTCATCGTCAACCGATTGTAACCAATGCGGCGGAACCTGCACAGGCTTGGCCGACGTTGCCTCTGCGTGGTTACTATAATGCTTGGGTAGGACTCTCCACGTTATGGAACCTTTTTATGAAGGCCCATGAATTCCAGACTCAGTTGAAGGCAGACGGTACTTTAACAGTGCCACCGGCGCTGGCCGAGCAAATTCGGTGTGACGTGCCGGTGCGCGTCATGCTTTTGATTCCCGACGACAACGAAGACACGGAATGGACCGGGTCCGCGGCCGCGGAATTCCTGAAAGGGTACGCCGACGGCGATGCCATCTACGACGAGCTACGTTCCGGGTGAGCTGGTATTGGCGGCGTTCCCCTTCACCAGTGCCGGGCAAACCAAGAATCGGCCGGCCTTGGTTATCGTCGACGCGGGCGACCTTGACGTCGTTATCGCCCGTGTTACGACTCAAACATATCAGACGCCATTCGATGTCGCACTCGCGGACTGGAAAGCATCGGGGCTCTTGGTCCTTCAGTGGTGCGCCTCCACAAGCTGGCCACAATCGCGAAGAACCTCGTTCATCGATCGCTCGGTACTGTGCAGCCCGCGGACCGTCAGTTAATCGCCGCGGTGGTCAAGCAGCTTTATGGAAGCTGGTAATGCCCAGGCGGCCGTTAGTTCAATCCGGTAAGTGCGGCGCCCCACGTGATCCCGGCACCGACCGCCACCCATACGACGGGGCCCACGCCAGGACAGGGGCGTTGTGCCCATGCCACCGGTAACGATGCCGAGCTGAGATTGCCGGTCGACGGCGTCATGCTCCAAACACGATCGGGAGGAAGCGCCAATTGCCGTGCCAACAGTGAAGGTAGGCGACCATTGCCACCGTGTGCGACGATACCCGCAAGCTGAGCGACGGAAATCCCGTTGCGGGAAGCCAAGTCTTGTACTACCTGCGCCATGGTTCGTATAGCACGAGCCGCGAGAGCTGGGCCATCCATGTTAATGAAGAATGAACCGGCAGGCACCGCTCTATTTGCAGCAGACTTGCGGCGGCGCCGTCGGCGCCGAGGATAACGTCGTCGACGGAAATTGCTTTTAGCGAATCTGCGAAACTGGAGACAAGGCATGCGGCGGTGGCTTCACCAAACAATGCGGCGGTTTCCCCGGCGCTCCCAGGTTGCACCGTCAGATAACGCGAGGGCGCTTCTACGCGCTATGATGAGCGCGTGCCGCGAATCTGGCATCATCGATCGCGCGACCGAGAGACACGCGAGAAAGCCTGTGCACGCGCCGCCAATCTCAATCGCGGGACAATCGTTGCGCAATCCAATGGAGTGGTGTAGCTTGGCTGCCAGTCCGGAAAGAAGCGGCGGAGCTTCGGAGGTTACCAACAATGCTCCCACATCCTGCGGGGCAACGCCGGCCGAATCGATGCACTTACGTCCGACCGTGGCGGCAACTGCGAGCGGATCCTCGTCTTGCCAGAGGCAACGCTCGCGAATTCCCGCATGACTCTCCAGCCACCCGCGCGGGCGTTCTAACATCTGATCCATCTCGCTTGTCGGTTGGCGCTTTGCGGTAAGGCGGGCCGTCGTGGCGGTAATCCAGCAGGGTTTCGTGTGGATACTCGTGGGGATTCCCGAATGCTCACAACATGCTCTTCCATCGCCCCCGGCGTTATAGAGGTGCTAGGCAATCGGAACCCGGAGATAGTAAAGGCCCGTGCCAGCTCCGCGAGGGTGCCGAAACGCCCGCCACATACTTCGTCAATTTCATGCGCCGCGACCTGCAAGTCAGCCGCGAGCACGGCAACATACTCGACGAGACCCATGGAATCCAATCCATCCGCGATGCGAAGGTCACCGGTTGTGTCTGCGATCGGCTCAAAGCCAAGGTCTTGGCGGACCCGCTGCAAGCGTTCCTGCAAATATGCGATCCAAGGGTTGGCGGGTTCTGTCATGTGTTCACGGCTGCGGGTCAGTCGGAGAGAAGAACCCGTCGGCCATCACCCAACACGATGGCGATGAAGATAAGCTGTCGCCAGAAAACGCACGGGAAAGCCCTAACCGAACAGCTACGTTTGCGCCCATTTGACGCACCAATTCCGTTATGCCTGTTGCACGCTTGGCAACATCGGGAAAGGCGCGTTCCGCATGGCATAGCAGATGATGGTCCTTAACAGCAAGTGTACGTACACCGACTTCGGGAAGCGGCAATTGAACGCGGACGTCCGGCTCCGCCATTCCTTGACGCCACGATATGCCGAAGGTCATTTGTTGCGCCGGAACCAACAGCGTGGTTAAACTTCGAGTTCCCGCCCCGGGTGACACAAATGCGGCGGTACGTGTGGTTGCGAGCGGCGCACCAAATAGTGCTTCAACGGCACTAGGAATAGTTGCTTCCAAAATCCTTCGTCGCAGCTCGGAAGGCGCCTGCCGACGAAGCGGCTGAAGCGCGCGAACCCACACGTCTTCCGAATGCGGCGGCTCGCAGGAAGCCGGCTCAACTCCTATAAGTTTGAACAGCTCCCAACGGCCGTGGCCGTCGAGAAGATAAGCTGACCAGCCGACGCGATTTCCGTTCGCGCCGCGGTGCTTTGTCAGAAGCGGCCGAACGACGCGGATTCGATCGCGTTCAATAACAACGCCAGCGAGACAGTACGCCTTTGCCATCCGGGTCCAATCGAGAAGAACCATCTCCATGGGAGGCTCCTCGCGCGGATATGGTATGATGCGAGACTATTATGGACGCACTCCGTTCGGAAAAGCAACTACCAAGTAGCCGCCTATTTAGCATCGGTCACTCGAACCACACTTGGGACAAATTCGTGGCTATTCTGCGCGCCGCCGACGTGGCGGCGGTTGCGGATGTGCGGTCTTCGCCCTATAGCAAATGGACGCCGCACTTCAATCGGCCGGAGCTTCAGCGTGGTTTGCGAGACAGCGGAATCGAGTACCTGTTCTTGGGCGAGCAACTGGGAGGACGCCCGGCAAATGCCGATGTCTACGACGACTCTGGCCGCGTGAATTACGAATTAACGCGGACAACCGTGGAGTTCAAGTCCGGCATTAGCCGCTTGATTCAAGAGGCGCAACGAAGTTGCGTCGCGATGCTTTGTGCCGAAGAAGATCCACTCGATTGTCACCGCGGATTGATGATTACACCCGCCCTAGTTGAGCTTGGTCGGTCGCCGTTACATCTGCGCGGCGACGGTTCCGTCGAGACGACCGCGGAGTTGGAAGAGCGCCTTTTCGCCGAAACCGGCGTGGGCGATGGAATTCTAGACGGACTCTTCGCCGCGAGCGTGACGCCTGAGGAGCGGCAGGCACTTTTGCAGGAAGCGCATCGGACTCTGGCACGAAAGCGAGGTTTTCGCCGGGCGGAGGCGTCGGACATCTAAGTGAGCGACAAAAAGGCGAGCCGGGAGTATTAGCGACCGGAGAACTCCAGGCGCTGACGCTTCCGGCTCGCCATCAAAATGTCAACCTACTTTCCCATCCTGATTCAAATCCTGGCCGAGTTGAGTTTCCAATCGCTGAAGGAGCGTGTGGACGATACGGCGAAGATCATCCACTTCCTTCTCGAGCGCCTCCATCCGTGTTTCGACTGTCTTTGTCCGCTTCCGTTGCTTCTTGATGTCCGAGTCTTGTATCAAGTCCCAGAACAAACTAATCATGGTGTACCTCCTCGTGCGCGGCGTTCTACTGGCTGCGCGTTGTGCTCGTCACGTTCTCGGCGGGGTCTTTGCCGTTCAGCCACGGGCCTTCGAGGCTTTGATACGCTTCGGCTTTCAGACCACTGCCGCTGTCGCCGCCTTGCCAGCCCATGATTTGGTTCGGCTTGCCGCGCTTTTTGCTTCGCTCCTCCCAGCGGGATGCCCATTGAGCGTCCGCCTCCACAGGCTTTCGTGCCTCCTGGTCCCAGTAGAGCACTTTGCCGGTGCGGTAACTTTGCACGCCCATGGCGACCGTGGTAAATGCGGCCGCGCCAAGTTCCGGTGTGCTGAGCGTCTGGCGATTGCGATTGCGAACGCAGTCGATGAAATTCTGCCACAGTTCGAGCGTGGTGTCTCGATCGGGACATGTTGCTTCGAGGGCCGCGGTGTCGCCGGTCTTCACGATGGGTCGTCCCGGACCGGCGGCGACGGCCTGCGGGAGGAACTCATAACCCATTTGCCCGTTTTTCGTCGAAAAGCGTAGCGTCGCCAGTTTGCCGCGGATCACTTCGTCGATGCCGTAGTCGTTGATCATGGTCGCGGTGACAATGAGTTGACAACCTTCGCCGTAGTCGGCCACGATGGTGGCGACATCCGGCACATCGCGTTCGTCGTATTCGAGATACAAGCCGCCGGCGCCGGTAACGCGGGCAGGATAACGTACACCCATGGCCGCGATCATGTGCGTCGTCTGGTGCACAAACAGGTCCGTGAACATGCCGCCGCCGAATGGCCAATAGCAACGCCACTGAGCAAAAATCGCCCGATTGAACGGAATCTTCGGGCCGAGTTTCTCGTTATCGAAAACCTGGAAGTCGTTCCCCAAGAACATCTGCCAATCGACAGTCGTGGGATTCATCTCTTTGTGCAACTGATAGTACCGCCATTGACCCATCGTTGAGTTGCGGTAGTAACTGGTTTGGGCCTGGCAAACGTGGCCGATCTTCCCGGCCCGGACGACATCGTATGCGGCCTGCCAGCGCGGCTCGGCCATAGACTGTACGCCGACGGTCATGACGCGGTTGTGCGTCTTCATGGCATCGACCACAGCGTGGGCCTCGGCGATCGTTCGGGTCATCGGCTTTTCGCAATAGACGTCCTTGCCCGCGGCGGCGGCGTCGATAGAAATCTTGGCGTGCCAATGATCCGGCGTGGCAATGCAGACGACATCGACATCTTTGAGGTCGAGAATGCGGCGATAATCTTTGACGACGTGCTGCTTATCTTCCGGGCTGATGCCGAGCTTCTTGGCGGACGGATAAAGACCCTGTAAATAGGTTCGCTCAATTCTCTTGCCGTCGCGCTCGATGTACGATTTCTTCTCCAACCCATCCCACACATCGCACACGGCAACGCCCGCAACGCTCTTGCCATCTTTACCCAACCGCATCACGTGATCGAGGTGGGCCTGACAGCGACCGCCGACGCCGACGAAGGCGACGCCAATCCGTTCATTCGCGCCATAAACACGGTTGGCGCTCGCCGCCGTCAGCGACAATGCCGTAGCACCCGCAACGCTCGTCTTCAAGAAGTTCCGCCGATCCACACTGGAATTCGCCATGATTATCCCTCGGTATTTGCCAAGTAACTGTTAATCATCATCGCACGCCCGCCATCGCCCCCGCTTCTTGATACCTGATTCCTGACCCCTGGCCCCTGGCTACTGACTACTCTCCACAGCATATCCCCTCCGTCGCCAGTCGCCGATACCGCCGTCCATGGAGATGACATTGGTGTATCCCATTCTCTGAAGATTGTCCGCTGCCAGGGCGGAGCGGAAGCCGCCGCCGCAATACAGAACGACTTCTGCGTTCTTCACCGGCACTTGCTTCTCAATGTCGCGCTCGATAATGCCTTTGCCCAGATGAATGGCGTGCGGCAGGTGATCCTTCGCCCATTCGCTTTCTTCGCGCACGTCGATGAGGACGAACTTCTCGCCGCGGTCTAAACGGATCTTGATCGTATCGACATCCGTCTCGCGAATCCGAGCCTTGGCTTCTTGCACGAGCCTGAGAAAAGCCGGAGAATGTTGCATTTGTTCCTTCCTGACGCCAAGCCGCCAATGGCGTTAACGGACACCGAGCAGAATCTCGCAAAGCAATTGATCCAAGCGCTCGTACGGCAGTCTTCGAGCGGCCAGGGATTCGACATTGAGTTCCAAGCTCTTCACCTTCTTCGCTTGATCGGCCGTGTAGCGGGTGAAAAAGTCCGCCAGGTCACGGTTCGCGCCGTGAATCTCCTTGAGCATGTCCTGGATTTCCTTGTCCTCGTTGAACTGCTCAACTTTTGCCTGCATGATCTTGTACATGCGCATGTTGCGGTCGACGAAGTCCCACGGGTCGGCCTCGCTGCGGTACGGATGGGCGTCGAACCCAATCGTGCCAGAGTATTGATGGTCCGTCAACAACTTCGTCGTGAAAAAGGCATCTTTGAAGTCGTCGCTTCCGAAGCTCAGGTCCTGGTCGAACCGGAGCGGTTTCTGGCCGTTCAAGTGCACGTCGAGCAGTTTGCCCGCATCAAGGGCCTGGGCGAATTCGTGATACGGATTCAGCCCAGCCATTTTGATGTGGGCCGTCTCTGGATTGATCCCCACCATGTCCGGGTGGTCCAAGGTGCTAATGAAGGCGAGCACGCTGCCGACCGTCGGCAAATACAGGTCGCCCCGCGGCTCGTTGGGCTTCGGCTCGATGCTGAATTGCAAGTCGTAGTCGTTCGATAGGACGTACTCACAGAGGAAGTTGAGCGATTGACGAAACCATTTGGTTGCGTCAACCGGGTCTTTGCTCGCATCGACTTCCGTGCCTTCGCGTCCGCCCCAAAAAACAAAGACACGGGCGCCGAACTCAACCGCCGTATCGATGGCACGCATGGCCTTCTGCGTGGCGAAGGCGCGAATGGCCGGGTCGGTGCTGGTGAACGCGCCGTCCTTGAAAACCGCGTGATAGAAGAGATTGGTGGTGGCCATCGTGGCCTTGATGCCGTGGTCGCCCATGACCTTTTTGGTTTCCGCGATCAGCTGTTCACGTTGTCGAGGAGACACGTCGAATGGAATCAAATCGTTGTCGTGGAATTCGAAGCCGTAACAGTTCCGCTCGGCCAATCCGCGGATGCAGTCGATGGGCTCGATTACGGGGCGCGTCACATCGCCGAACGGGTCTCGGCCCCGATTCTGCAGACACCAGATGCCGAAGGCAAACTTGTCGGCTTTCGTAGGTGCGAACGACTTCGATGCCATGTTCTATCGGGACGCTGCCATCGCGGGTTTGGTTTCCTTGACGGCTTGGAATATCGCCTGCATAAACGCCGGCAGATCGTCGGGCTTCCGGCTGGTGATAATATTGCCGTCGCGCATCACCTCCGCATCGACGTACTTCCCGCCGGCATTGATCACGTCATCTTTGATCGCGACGAAGCATGTCGCCTTCTTCCCTTTGAGCGCCTGCGTCGAGCACAGCATCCAGGGGCCGTGGCAGATCGCGGCGACGACTTTGCCTTGTTCGGCCATGGTGCTGGTGAGGCGGATCATGGGTTCGCAACGGCGCATGTGATCCGGAGCGTAGCCGCCCGGAATGACAAGAATATCGAAGTCGTCGGCACTCACGTCTTTCGCCGCCTTATCGCTCTTGGCGGGGTAGCCTAATTTGCTCGGATAAGTTTGACCCGCGTCGGGGCCGACCAGTGTCACCTGGCAGCCAGCTTCGCGCAGGCGATAGACCGGGTACCAGACTTCCATCTCTTGATAAAGTTGTTCGACAAGGACAGCGGCGCGCTTTCCTTTCAATTCCATGGGATACCTCCTGTTGAGATAGGTCGCTAAGCCGCAAGCGGCGGCGCGGACATTTTAGGCGTTCGTCTTATACCAGGCCATCGTCTCGGCCATCGCTTTGTCGAACGGCACGCGCGGTTGGTAGCCGAGCTCACGACGGGCTTTGTCGATGGAAAAATCGAGATTTAGTTGGATGAACTTATACTGAGCAGCCGTGATCCAGGATTTCTTGCCTTTTCGAGCCGAATTGCGGATGTTCCATTTGAGCACTTTAGACGCGATTGCTGCCAACCACCGCGGAAGACGCTGGCGAGGTCGGGAAATACCCAGGCCGTCGACGATTCCGTTAATGAACCGTTCCTTGCTGACAGCCTCGCCATCGGTGAGGTTGTAGACTTGCCCGACCGCCTTGGGATTCTCGGCCGCCAGGAAGACGACATCGACCAGGTTGCCGATGTAGATGCTGTTGAGCGCCCGTTTGTTGCCCCCGAGGTAGTGGAAACGGTCTTCACGAAGACGTTTGATCAGCCGCGGCAAAACGGTGCGATCACGCGGCCCATAGACGAATCCCGGGCGTAGGATCACCAGCGGTACTTTGTGTTTCTGGCAATAATCGACGGCAACGCGCTCGGCCTCGGCTTTCGATTGGGTGTAGCCGTCGACGTGTTCAAAGTAAGCCGGCACGCTTTCGTCGGTCCCATGATGGTGCCGCGGCTCGTAAACCCCCAGACTACTCATGTGAATGAACCTGGAAAGCGGACGGCCCTTGCATGCTTCCAGGAGGTTTTTCAGGCCGTCGACATTCACGGCACGGTATTCGTCGACCGGTCCGCGGTCGCCGACTTTGGCGGCGCTGTGAACGATCACATCGACGCCATCGACCGCCTTGCGAACGACCTCCGGATCGGAGAGATCGCCGCGCTGGGTGGTCACGCCGAGTTTTTCAAGCAATGAAGTATCGCTGGTGGTGCGCGCGATAGTGCGAACGATGTGGCCGCGGTTCACGCAAGCCTCGGCGACATGGCCGCCGACGAAGCCGGTGGCGCCGGTCACGAGATAGGTAGCCATGAAGTCTGAGTTTAGGGATGCCGAATCGGCTGGACAGAGAGGCGACTACGACGTGGCCGGCTGAAGCGACACCACCGATCGGACGCGGAGCGGGCGGCGACAATGCGGACAAGGCGCCGCCTGGTTTTCTTTTGCGCTTCGCAGCTCCAATTGTTGGCGGCATGCCGGGCAGGTGCAATGAAAAACGTGGGTAACACTCTGCCGTCCCATGAGTTTTTGAATACGGGTCGTCGTCGCCCGGCTCGATTGTGTGACGTTTACCAGCAGCGGCACATTCTCGAACCCCTCGACCGAGACGAAACGAACTCGGCCGTCCGATGTGCCCAACACCAACTGGCTGCCGATGGGAGACATGTCGCCCCGTTCAACGGCAAGCTCGGTTTCTAATTCCGCGGTCGTATCCAGGTCAGGAACGGTGTGCAGGCGAACTCGGCCGTTGGCTTCGACCGTGGCCAGCGTCTCGGCGCCGGGCAAAAAGAAGCAGCCACGCACTTCGCCGTCGAGGATGAGGCCGCCCACTTCGGATTGATTTGGCAAGTCCCATAGCTTCACATGGCCGTCACGCGCGCCGGAGGCGGCCCAGGCGCCGTCGGGTGAAATGGCGGCCGCCAGCACACGGTCGCTGTGCCCGGCGAGCAATTTCGATGACGACGTTCGCGATAAATCCCACAGTCGGAGAGTCGTGTCGTACGACCACGACAGCAGTGATTTTCCGTCCAAGGTAAACTGACAACCGGCCACGATGTCGTCATGCCCGCGGAGTGCCCTGCCGTCGCGCTCGCTGCTGTTACCCCAGAGGATCAGACTGCAATCCCACGACGCCGTCGCCATTTGTCCGGTTGGGCTGAATACGATCGTCGATATGGGGCGCGGGTGTGCCAGGAAGGTGGAGACCGATTTCTGCATGATCGGATCCCAACGGGACAGCATCCCGTCGAGATTCCCGGCCAGCCATTCGGTGCCGTCGGTCGAGATTGCGCACGCGGTTACCGGTTTGGGCCCGACGCGGAGTGCACTAACGGGTGACGTCTTTTCGGTGTCCCACAGCCGTAGTTGGCCGTCCCACCCGCCCGAAAGCACGTGCCGGCCGTCGGGGGAGTAACAGGCGGAGGAAACTTCGCCCGCATGGGCCTCTACCGACGTTTCGAGAGGAACAAGTTGAAGCGCTGGCATGAAACCCCCTACCGTTGCACACTCCAGTGACCCGTCTCCGCGCATGCGATCGACGTAAGTGGTTTGGGCGGCCGATTCAACCATAGGTCGCATTTGTCCCAAACGCCAAATAAAACCCAGGCATACCTTCCGCGGTAAATTCTGCAGTTCCCATACTTCACACCACCCGCCGCTCACCGCTCGTCAATGGTATTGACACGCTACGGGGGTTTGACTATCCGTCGCCGCCTCATTTGCTCGAAATTGCCAATCTGCCGAGTGGGGCCAGACCATGAAAGGGACGGACCGCGTGACCAACGGGGGTAGTTCGCCGGCTGGGCGCACACCGCGTTACGACTGCCGATGCCGGGCGGTGCGATCGCTTGGGCGCGCGTTGGCTTTGGTCATCGTCGTCGGCTTTGCGGCTGTCGCCGTGAATTGGATTCCGGCCGCCCTCGCTCAATCACCGGCGAGTCGCGAGATCATTGCCGATGTGATTCCCCAAGTCATTCCGCCGGGTAGCCAATCGATCCCGAAACAAAAGATAATGAGTTACATCCGGACACGGCCGGGCGCCGAATACAGCGCGGAGACGGCGACGGAAGATGTGCGCCGGCTCTACGAGACCAAGCTGTTCGCGGACATCCGCGTGATCAAGCAGCCGACACAAGACAACAAAGTAATCGTCTATTTCCAATTCAAGGAACTGCCCGGAGTCATCCAGGACATCGTTTACCGAGGCGCGAACCACCTCAAGGACGATGACCTGGAGTCGATCACGGGATTGAAAAAGGGCGTGCCGCTGAATCCGTGGGCCGTGCAACGGGCACGGCAAGCCATTCTCGACAAGTACCGTGAAAAAGGCCGACTTTCCGCGAGCGTCGATATCGAAGAGGGGATGAAAACCGGCGACACGCGCGTGGTGTTCAACATCACCGAAGGGCCGGTCGTGAAAGTCGGCGGCATCGAGTTCATCGGCCATTCCTTCGTGAGCGGGCCGCGGCTGCGGACGCAGATCAATTCGTCACGACCGTTCCTGGGAGTCATCGGCGGCGACTTCAATCCGATAATGGCCGACGCCGACGTCGCCAAGCTTGAAGGGTACTTTCGTGACCACGGCTATCATGATTGCCGTGTCACACGCGAGCTCCAGTGGGACGAATCACAGCGGTCGGTCAAGCTCGTATTCCACATCCACGAAGGACAGCGCTACCGAATCGCCGAATATCAGGTAACAGGCGTCAACGCCGAGCGACAGAAGGAACTGGCGGCACTCTGCACCAACCTCAAAAAAGGCGAGGTCTTCAATCAACAGAAGGTCGACACCGACCAACTACGCATCAAGGATTGGCTCGGCTACCAGGGCCGCGATGTCGCCATTCAGCCGGTCGCCTACTATCCGCCGGACAAGCCGGGCGAGGTGAACGTCGTATATGAAGTGCAGGAACGCCCGGCCGCCCGCGTCGGCCAGGTCATCATCGAAGGAAATGAAGTCACCCGACAAAACGTCATTCTTCGGCAGATTCCGCTCTATCCTGGCCAGATTCTAACTTATCCCGACTTGCGTGTTGCCGAACGAAACCTTGCGCGACTCAACATCTTCGAATTCAAACCGGAGCTCGGGATCAAGCCATCGGTGAGCGTCCTGGATACCGAGGATAGCGAATTCAAGGATATCTATATCCGATTGCAGGAAGGGCAGACGGGTAGTTTGCTCTTCGGCCTGGGTGTCAACTCCGACGCCGGCTTCAACGGCAGCATCGTCCTGAACGAACGTAATTTTGATATCCTCCGCCCACCGACGAGCTTCGAGGATTTCTTTAGCGGCCGAGCCTTCCGTGGCGCGGGTCAGGAGTTTCGTGCCGAAGCCGTCCCGGGCAATCAGCTTCAACGATACACTGTTCAATGGCGCGAGCCGTTCCTGTTCGACAGCCCGTACGGCCTGACGGTCGGCGGCTACTACTACACACGGTATTTCAACGAGTACAAGGAAGAACGTCTCGGCAGCCGTGTCACCGTAAATCGCCGGCTGAATCCGTATTGGTCGGCATCCGGTGGCGTTCGGGTGGAGAACGTGGCGGTCGACAATGTGCCGTTCTTCGCACCGGTCGACTTCACGAGCGCCGCGGGCGATAACTTTCTGCTTGGCCTCCGGGCGGGCGTCACACGGGACACGCGCGATTCGTACCTCCGACCGACGGAAGGCAGCTTGTTGGAGCTCGGCTTCGAACAAGTGTTAGGCGATTATCAATTCCCGGTCGTGAACGTCGAGGGCAACAAGTACTTCACCACGTACCAACGGCCGGACGGCAGTGGACGCCATGTCTTGGCGATGCGTTCGCAACTCGGCCTCGCCGGATCCGAAGTGCCCGTGTACGAACGATTCTATGCCGGCGGCTTCCGCAGCATGCGTGGCTTCGAATTCCGCGGCGTCGGCCCCTTTGAGAACGGCTTCAACAAGGGCGGCGATTTTATCTTCCTGAACAGTCTCGAATACCAGATTCCGCTTCTTGCCAACGATCAAGTCTACGCGGTTGCATTCATCGACTCCGGCACCGTGGAACCGTCGCTCTCGCTGGACACCTACCGTGTCGCCGCCGGCGCCGGTCTGCGGCTGGTCGTCCCGATGCTGGGCCCGGTGCCAATCGCGCTCGACTTCGGCTTCCCGCTCGTTAAGGGCGAGAACGACCGCACGCAAGTCTTCAGCTTCTGGGTCGGGTTCTTCCATTAAGAAAAGCATGTCCGCTAACACGAAGTCGCAAGGCAAGTCCGTGACCTGTTGGCCGCGGTGTTGGCCACGGTCGACGTTGAACGTAACCGCTGTATAAATAAGACTTTTCGATGTGACGCGTGAGTCCGTGGCCTCGTGGCCAGTTGACCACGGACTCCGCAAGCGAATTGCACGAAACTCTGTGAGATACAGGGTATGCGTCGAAGCGTGAAAGTCCTAAGTCGGCCTTCTCAAAGCATATGTATGTTTGTATACCATCCGTGTTGCCTCTGATTTCGATGTGTGCGCAGTTCAGCGGGAGCGGTCTTTCTTCTCGCTGCCTTTCAAAATCCGCACGATGGCGAGTATCGTGTTCCAATTCCGCGTCGTCGCCGGCACACCGAACAGTTTGTCGATTTGACCAAGATAGCCGACCGCTTTCATGTGACGGCGGTACATGCCGAAGACAAATCGTTTTTTCGCCGCGATGATTCGCAGGGACCAGTCTCCAGCCGGCGGAAGTGTGATTGGAATGGAAGCCGTGACACGGCCGGCTTTCGCCAGGATGCTCACGAATCGTACAACGTCAGGACGTGAAACCTCATTTCCAAACGGGTGCTCTACCGCAAGTCGGATAAGATCGCGCCCGTCGCAGATCATAACTTCCGCTTCGAATGGTAGCTTCCGGAGCAATTCAGCACGGAACGTTGCACGCGACCCAGGTTTGCGAACGACGAACGTGCCCGCCGCTCCCACATTCACGACATCGTAGTCGCTTAATTCATTTGCGAGGACGCTTGGGCGAAACGTCCTGTGTCCGCCAACATTGACGCCTCGGAGGAAAACAACGAGAGCCATACCGGGATCATAGAGAAAAAGGCCTGCAGCGCAACGCCACGGACCGGATTCTGTTTGACACTGTGACCCCGCGACTGGATAATCGCCCTCACCGTGTCGGTTCATACCACTGATTGACTTGTGAGATTTGGCCAATGGCGCTCAATTACCGTCGGATCAATCGGATTCGCTTGAATGTTCATCTCCTGGAAACTCGGGTTCAGCCCGGTTCATGGTTCACAACCGGCCTAGCGCTCGGCGCGGGTTGCGCGCTCGGCGCGGGTCTCCTGACCCCGCCGCAGGACCGACCGCGGGTCTCCGTTGTGCAACGGGAGACATTCGGTGGGCTGCCGAGGCGCGGTCAGGCGACCGTGCCTCAACAAGGCGAGCACTCCCAGTCGACACTGCACACGGTGGCTCATGCTGACGAGCTTCTCGATCACGCGCAGCTCCGAACGGCGTTGTTCACGAATGCTGCCTTCGCAGATCCGCTAGCTCTGGAAACCAGTCCGCGGCCGCGGCTGGTACGGCAGCCTACTGACAACGGCGTGGTGGCCCGCCACGGTGAGAGAGTTGATGTCTCGGCCTTGTCGGCACACGTTTCCGCCCACAGCCGTGCCATTGCGCGCGCGGTGGTTATGCGTTCGGAAGCCGAACCGCGGGCGGTTCCCCTCGGTCTGGGGACCGACAGTCACACAAGTGCTGAGAGCACCGTGTCCGAGGCACCAAAACAAACGATAGCCGAGAACTACGGCCAGTTGCCGCTGAGCTTCGAGCAGAACGTTGGACAGTTTGACGAGCGGGTCGATTTCGTCGCCCGCACCGGCGGCATGACGACGTTCCTGACGCCGACCGCGGCGGTATTTGCGGTTCAGAATTCAGAATCCAGAATTCAGAATTCAGAATCAGAGCCACGACCGTTAGGGAGTGGTTTTCCGGGCGAACCGCTTGCTGACGGCGCGGCTCGGACAAGACCGCTTCGTTTGGTGTCGCGTTGTACATGGAGGTCGTCGGCGCGAATCCATCCGGGCGAGCGGCGGGTGTCAACCCGCTGTCCGGCACCGTCAATTACTTCATCGGCAACGATCCGTCGCAATGGCACACCAACATCGCGACCTTCGGCCGCGTGGAATACCAAGACGTTTATCCCGAAATCGATTTGGTGTATTACGGCAGCAACGGCGCGTTGGAGTACGATTTTATCGTGTCGCCAGGGGCCGATCCGAATGTGATCGCGCTGAATTTTGCCGGCGCCGATGGCGTGGAGGTCGATGCCCAAGGCAATCTGGTGTTACATACGGCGGCGGGCGATGTGGTGCAGCAAAAGCCGTTGACGTATCAGCAACACGGCGGCAGTCGACAGGAGATCGCCAGCCGGTATGTGCTGAACGGAACGAACGTGCGCTTCGAGGTCGGCGCCTACGACTCGACGCAGCCGCTGGTGATCGATCCGCTGGTGCTGGGGTATTCGACGTTTCTCGGGGGCGGCGGGGGCGACGACAGTGGCCATGCGATCGCCGTGGACACCGCCGGCAACGCCTACGTCACCGGGTACACATACTCCACCAAATTCCCGATGTCGCCGGGTGCCTTCGACACCAGTTACAACGGCCTTCGTGATGCCTTCGTGGCCAAGCTGAGCGCGGACGGCGCCAGCCTTGTCTACGGCACCTATATTGGCGGGTCCGACTTCGACCAAGGAAACGCGATCGCCGTGGATGCCGCCGGCAACGCCTATGTGACCGGGGAGACGTGGTCCACCGATTTCCCGACGACGTTGGGGGCGTTCGACACCAGCTACAACGGCGGCCATTCCGATGCCTTCTTTGCCAAGCTAAGCGCGGGCGGGACCAGCCTCGGATACGCCACCTACGTTGGCGGCTCCAGCAGTGACGCAGGCTACGGAATCGCCGTGGACGTCGCCGGCAATGCCTACGTGACCGGAAGTCTCGATGGCGCCATCGTGGGCAAGTTGAGCGCGGACGGTGCGATCCTTGACTACGACACCTATCTCGGCGGGTCCGGCGCTGACATTGGTTTGGGAATCGCCCTGGACGCGGTCGGGAACGCCTACGTGACCGGGTACACAAACTCCGTGGATTTCTCGACGACGCCAGGGGCCTTCGACACGAGCCCCAACGCTGGCTTGGATGCCTTCGTGGCCAAGTTGAGCGCGGACGGCGCCAGCCTCACGTACGGCACCTATCTTGGCGGGTCCGGCAACGATCATGCCTACGGAATCGCCGTGGACGCCGCCGGCAATGCCTACGTTACCGGGTACACAAACTCCACGGATTTCCCCACGGTGCCGGGGGCATTCGACACCAGCTACAACAATGGTAGTGATGCCTTTGTGGCCAAGCTGAGCGCGGACGGCGCCAGCCTAACCTACGGAACGTATCTCGGCGGGTCCTCTGGTGATGAGGCCTACCGCATCGCCGTAGACGCCGCCGGCAACGCGTCCGTGACCGGGGTCACATTATCGACCAATTTCCCGACCACGTCGGGGGCGTTTGACGCCAGCTACAACGGCGGGGGAGATGCTTTTGTTGCCAAGCTGAGCCCGCGCGGAACCCGTCTCGACTACGGCAGCTATCTTGGCGGGTCCAGCCAGGATGCCGGCTACGCGATCGCCGTGGACGCCGCCGGAAACGCGTACGTCACCGGGATCACATTATCCACCAACTTCCCGACGACACCAGGGGCGCTGAAGCGCCGCAACCGTGGTGCTAACGATGCCTTCGTGACCAAATTCGCCGAGGTGTAGCAAACAGAATCTCGCGCCCCTTGGCGTTGCGAGGCGAATTGATGCGAGTTCTTCCTTGATCGGCCGGCTCCGTCGAATTGGGTGCGGAAAGGCTCGCTCTTGCGCCGTCGTCCGCTCTGCTTGTAGTCGGCACTATGAACCACCGGCGTGTCTACGCCGGATTGCGAAGATCGCCCGCGAGGGAACCCGCCCTCTCCACCCTCGAAGTGGGGTCACGATGAACCTGTGCGTTCTCGTTTGCTTGACCGCGAGCCACGGGCGCTGGATAATCGGGCGCTGCCATCCGATGACGTAGCCCCAGTTTCTTAACTATTGCCATGCTTGTGGTAGGGGGAAGCTTTCCATGGCGAACAAGAACCCTTCGCACAAGATGCCGCGCGTGTCACGGCTGCCACGGTATCGGCCGCGCTTGGAGATTCTAGAAGAGCGCGCGCTGCTAAGCTTCGTTATTGCGGCCGACCACGCCGTCGGCGTCCGGCCCGACGCCCTCACATCAGCGGATCTTAATCTCGATGGTGTCTATGACCTCGTGACGACTAACTCCGGGACAGTCAGCGTTCTGCTTGGGGAAGGCGATGGCTCGTTCCAGCCCAAGATCGACTCGGGATTTGCTTTCGGAGTTGTGAAAGGCCTGGCGGTTGGGGATGTCAGCGGTGACGGCATACCGGATGTGGCGGTGACCATTAGTAGCCCTGACGGGGTTGGCATCCTAAGAGGCAACGGCGATGGCACGTTAGGGCCAGTGAACTTCTGGAGTGTTGGAGGTCAGCCCAATTTCGTGGCTATGGGAGACTTGAACGACGACGCAATCCTCGATGTCGCCGTGTCGAACGGCGGCTCAAACAGCGTGAGTGTTCTGCGCGGGAATGGTAACGGGACCTTTAAGGATGCCGTCATTTATTTCGTCGGCACGAACCCGCGATCACTGGTTATCGGGGACTTCAACGCAGACGCGAAGCCCGATCTCGCCGTTGCCAACTACCTCTCCCATACAGTAAGTGTTTTGGAGGGGAAGGGAGATGGGACCTTCCGCCCGGCCGTTAACTACGCGGGGTCAACCCAACCTAGAGCGGTCGTCGCGGCGGATTTCAATGGCGATGGTAGTGTCGATCTTGCGGTTGCGAACTTTTCGGCCGAGCTGGTTAGCGTTTTGTCGAACAAGGGCGACGGCACGTTCAATGCACCCGTTAGCTCTATTGCGGGATACCAGCCCGTTTCCCTGGCGACCGGTGACTTCAACGGCGATGGCACTCCCGACCTGGCGGTCGCCAACAACGGTTCAGGTCACGTCAGTGTTTTGATCAATCCCGGCGACGGAGTATTCTTGGGACCCTTCAACTATGCCGCGGGCACCAAGCCCCAGTCGGTCATCGTGGGAGACCTGGATGACGACGGCGATTTCGATTGCGCGGTCGCCAACTACAGTTCGAACACCGTGAGCATCTTGCGCGGCAACGGCGACGGCAGTTTCTACGCCGCCCCCAGCTATGCAGCGGGCGCGGGGGCCATTTCAGTTGCTGCGGCCGACTTTACCGGTGATCTAGGGCCAGACCTCGTCGTCGCAAATAGAGACGCGGGTACCATCAGCATGCTTATAGGTACGGGGGACGGCACATTGCAGAGTGCCGTGAACTACTTGATCGGGGCAGAGCCTACATCCGTAACTGCGGCAGATTTCAATCGCGATGGCAAACAAGACATCGTCATGACCTTGTTCAACCCAGGTGGAGGCAACGTGATCACCTTGCGGGGCAAGGGCGACGGGACATTTCAGCCACCAGTATTCTACCCATTCGTTCTCCACAATTCCTGGGAGTCGGAGATTGGTGATTTCAACACCGACGGATTCCTCGACATCGCAGTGGCATATCTGAATGGCTACTACATAAGCACGCTGATCAACAACGGTGACGGCACATTTAAGTTAGGCGGTCATTTCTTTGTTGGCCTCAATCCTCGATCGCTGGCCGTGGCCGACTTCAACGGTGACGGCAACTCGGATATCGCCGCCGCCGTCAGCGGATCCAACTCGGTCAGCGTACTGCTGGGCAAGGGCGACGGGTTGTATTCTCCAGGGATCAGCTATCCTGTCGGCACGAGTCCTTATGCCGTCGTGGCCGGGGATTTCAATGGTGACGGGTTTGTCGATCTCGCAGCAGCGAACAATGGCTCGCATACGGTGAGTGTTCTGCGCAACAAACGCAATCGCTCGTTTTTCCCGGCCGTTACCTACGGTGTGGGCGCCGGCCCAACGGCACTTGTGGCGATCGATGTGACCGGCGATGGCGACCTCGACCTGGTAGCCGCCAGCGCAGGCGTCAGTTCCGACTTCGTTGGGAGCATGAGCATCCTGCGCGGGAAGAGCGGCAGCACTTTTGAGTCTGCCGTGATCTTTACCCCAGTTGGGGCAAACCTCGTTTCTTTGGCGGCCAGTGACTTTGACGCGGATGGCTCCATTGATATTGCAGCGGTAAACGGCGGCGTCGCCGGCATGGTTACTGTCTTCCTTAACGCTGGCGATTGGCCGCTACCATTGGTTGGTAGTAGCCGAATCGACGATGGCAGCCCGGCCCGTCCGAAGATGAGACGCAACGGCGCACCTGCGGCGAATCCCGCCGAGATTCCATATCGGCCGGTCCTTGTCAGTGACGAGAGCGGCGCGTGTGAACCGGACACAACTCCCCGCCGCCAGCACCCATCAGCACGCGACGTTGCATGGCTTGAATTGATCCGGCCGTACGACTCGTTCGCCGACATTTTCCGGCATCGGGTATGAACCCTGATAGGAATGGCGAACACCGTCCCTTCGCTATTTTCACGCCACGAATTTCCTTGACCCACCCAACACGGATAGTTAGCGTATGGGAACGCAGTGCGCGGATTCGAATTCCCTTTCCTTTTGTAGTCGGTGCATCCGCTGCCTGCGGGAACACTAGTAAGTGGAGGCAGTCCCATTACTCGTTTCTTCTACAAGTCCACTCGGAACTCCCGAACTCGTGCCATTCGATGGACGAAGTACCGGCCTCGACTTCTGCCGTTGGAGGACCGGACGCTGCCGAGTTTCGTGACCGCGCCCGAATTTCCTACCGGAGTTCGTCCCATACAGGTTGCGGCCGACGATATCGATGGTGACAACGATCTCGACTTGGCCGTGGCCAACAATGGGCCGCCAGGGACCGTGAGCATTTTGCGCGGAAACGGCGCCGGTGGGTTTCGGCGGCCGGCGGTATACACGGTTGGATCGGATGTTCGGTCCGTCGCCATCGGGGATTTGGACGGCGACGGCGCTCGCGATCTCGTCGTCGCGCACGGCACGAGCCCCGGCACGATTTGGATACTGCGCAACCAGGGAAATGGCACATTTGAAGTCGCTGATGGTCACACGGTGGGTTTCCGACCGTATTCCGTGGCAGTTGGAGACTTTGACGGCGACAACGACCTCGATGTAGTTACCGCCAATTTCGGGTCGGACTCGGTCAGCGTGTTGCTGAATAACGGTAATGGATCTTTTACGGCCACAACGAACTATGCTGCCGGCAATGGCGCCTACTCGGTCGCAGTGGCCGACTTCGACGGGGACAGTGACCTCGATCTTGCCACGGCGAACTTCTACGCCGATTCACTGGGCGTGTTGCTTAACCAGGGGAACGGCACTTTCGCGGCGCCCGTCAGTTATCCAACCGGCAATAGACCGAGCTCGGTAACCGTTGGACACTTCAATAACGATAATTCGACAGACATCGCCGTCGCCAACTACGGAGATCACAATGTAAGCGTGTTTACCAACGAGGGCAGCGGGCTGTTTTCGGCCGCAGTCAACTACAAAACCGGAATAGGCGCGGGCGCGGTGTCGGTTGGTGATTTTGACGGCGACAACTCAGACGATCTTATCGTGGCCAATGCCGACTTCGCCTCTGTCTCCTATCTAAGGAATCAAGGCAACGGCACGTTCGCCCTGGCCGGCAATTTCGTTGTCGGGTCCGGTCCCGTCTCTGTCGCCGCCGGGGATTTCAACAGCGACGGCACGCTCGATGTCGTGACCGCCAACATAAGCTCGAACAGCGTGAGCTTATTGGTGAATCAAGGTAACGGGTTCTTTACCTCTGGCGGTATTTACGAGATGGAATTCAGGCCTCGCTCGGTGATGGTTGCAGATTTCAACGGCGACACGTATTTGGACTTTGCCGTCGCAAACCATGGCGACGACAACGTAAGCGTGGTCACCAACCAGGGCACGGGTGGCTTTGGCATCGCCGTTAACTATGCCGTCGGCCTCGATCCGGCAGCTATAGTGGCCGCGGATTTCGACGGAGACACCGACATCGATCTCGCCGTCTCGAACTTTAGTGCTGCCAGTGTTAGCCTGCTCCTCAATCAAGGGAATGGCACATTCGCGGCCGCCGTCAACTCCAGTGTCGGCTCGATTCCGGACGGGATGGGGATTGGAGATTTCGATGGCGATGCCGACATAGACATCGCCGTCGCCAACTTCGGGTCCAACACGCTGAGCGTGCTGCTCAATCAAGGGAACGGCACGTTTGCGCCGGCCGTCAACTATGCCGCGGGTAGCCATCCCCGCTCCGTGGCTGTCGGAGACTTCGACGACGACAGCGATGTGGACCTCGCGGTGGCCAACTATTATGGCGACACGCTGAGCATCCTCCTCAACCAGGGTACCGGCACGTTCGCCGCGCCGAGCAGTTACGCCGTCGGCACCAATCCACGGTCCGTGGCTGCCGGGGATCTCGATGACGACGACGACCTCGACCTCGTTGTTGCCAACTTCGGCGACGATGCCGTGAGGGTCTTGACCAACCAGGGTAACGGAACTTTTGTCGTCGGCGCCGATTACTCGACCGGGGACCGACCGGCCTCAGTAGTCCTCGGCGACTTCGACGGTGACGGCGATCTGGATTTCGTGACCGCCAACTATGGCGACGACACCGTGACGCGACTCGATAATCAGGGTGACGCCACGTTCGTGACGGGCGAGACTTTTTTCGCAGGCACGAATCCGATTGCCCTGGCCGTCGGCGACTTCGACGAAAACGCCGCCCTCGACGTGGTCATCGCCAACGATTACCCCATCGGCACAGCAAGGGTGCTGTTCAACGACGGCGCGCTGCCGCTGCCATACGTTGGCGGACGGGCGGTACCCTTTGAGCTAGCACAAGAAACGGTTCGCGTTCGAATTCAGACCCTACCGCTCACCTGCCGAGAGGTGAATCGGCCTTTAGAAGCAACTAGGAAAGTGACGGATGCCAAGAGTCCACGACGTGTGTGCAATGACTTCCGCCGCACACTGACGTCAGATGAGTTCTCGGTCGAGCCTATTTCTCCTTCACCCGTTTGAACGTCACCAGGATATTCTCGCTTCCCGATTCAGCTTCAAACGCCTTCGGGCGCTCCTTACCCGGGCCGGCAAAGCACAGCTTGCGTGTGTCGCCGTCGATCTCGTAGATTCCGAGATGTGTCTGGCCTTGGCCGGCCCCCTCGGATGGAATGAAATCGATGGTCTTGGGTTTCTTCGTCGGGTCGAAAGTGCTGGTTCCGTAGCTGATCTGTTTCCCTTCGACTTTGATGATCCATGCGCCCTTGTCGTCATTCACGACCGTAATCTTCTCGGCATCCGCTTGCTCGGCCTTGTTGCCGTCTACGACGAGCGTTTCCACTTTCCAAACTCCCTCGTAGAGCTTGCGGTCTTTGCGGATGGCTTCTTTCTTGGCCGCATCATCGGGGGCGGCCGGTGTTGCAGCGATGGCCAGCGCGGCCAACAAAGCAGTCGTTCGAATTAATGTCTTCATTGGAAGTCTCCGGCACTTACTGTGGTGATACCAACTGCTGTAGCTCCAGCTTATCACTCTTCAGTCGTTCCAGCGTCGCCTCGGTCGCTTTACCCGGGGCGAGCTGTTTCAGGCTTCTCATGATGAACGGGTGATCTTCCGACGCATATCGACCGCGGCGGTGCGCCACTAGCACCTGCCGAATGCTCAACGCCAACTCGTGAATCCCGGCATCCTGGCATGCCGATGCGAATTCCCTGAGTACCTCATCGTCCATCGCCGCCTTGCGATTCTTCACCAACTTCTGCCACGCCGGAAGTCCTTTTTTGGATAAGGCAAGAAAACCATTGATTACGTCCTTGTCCTTTCCTTGATATGCTCTGATCTGGAACGGATCATGCAGTCGACTCTTGGCAAACGCGGCATCCACGTCCTTGGAGTTCTCCTCAACGGGGTTGATAAAAATTCTGTCCGGTTCGAGTGGCTGCTTCCCGGCCGCCGCACGCTCGAGTTCACGTAAGGTGAGCCCTACTTCGTAGTGTGCAAACCCGTTTTGCGGCCAAATCTCCAATGCTTCTTTGTGCTTCTTAAGCGCTGCGGCGAAATCCCGTTGATCGAAGAGCTTGTTGCCAGCAAACACCAATTCGTTGGAGGCCTTATGAGCGGCTTGGGCGTTGTTCAAGACCACGTCAAAGGCTTCTTTGAATTCCTGCGGGCAACGAGGAATCTGATGAGCGACAATGATCAAGTGAGTCGCGCGCGTCGCCTCGCCGGCGCTTAGAAGCAAACCTGCGTGCAACAACAGCAGACCTGGATCGCCGGGCGCGATCTCGTAGTAGGCACGCCACCAATTCGGATTCCGCGATACCAACGCGTCGATTTCAAGTGCCGGCCACTTGGCAGGCGAGACTTTCAACTCGATTCCGTGAGTCGCCTTCCGAAAGTCCTTCATCCAGGCGTCCGTGCCAGGAAACTTGGCGACATTTCCACTATCGAATTTGTCCACTACAAGCTGAACCATCTGCCAGCCCGTACGTCGCGCTTTGTGCAGTCCTGCAACCGACTCCGCCGATGATGCACCGTCATCCGCTGCAGACACCCCTGCGACACAAAGGAGACCAACCGCAGCAGTGACCAATGTGCGAGGCATCCGTTCGCTCCTACATGGTTTTTGTGAGTGTTCTTGAAAAGTCCGCAGGCCGGCCTGTAAGCCGGGTTCTGTCGAGGGCGGTCATTTATCTAGCCCGCCGGTTGCCCGGCGGGTCGAGCGGCCTACCCGAGAGTCGTAACGGGCCGGACCAGCCCTGCTCCCTTATTTGGCCTTGCTCCCAGTGGGGTTTGCCGAGCCAGCCTGTCACCAGGCTGCTGGTGGGCTCTTACATTAAGGGACCGAAATCCCCCCACCTTTTCACCCTTACCTCGCCAGTTGTCAGTTGTCAGTTGTCAGTTGTCAGTGAGCAACTCACCGACAACTGACAACTGACAACTGACAACTATTCAAGGCGGTATACTTTCTGTTGCACTTTCCCGGTCCTTGCGGACGGTGGGCGTTACCCACCACTGTGTCCTATGGAGCCCGGACTTTCCTCTCTCCGCTCAAGGCGGACAGCGACCGTCCAGCCGGCCTGCGGACTGGTTGCCATTATAGACGAATTTGAAGCCGCCTTCGTGCGTCCATAAGCTCACTACGATAGGGGAACTCGATTCTCGGGGGAAATCATGAAACGCGCCGCGCTGCTTCTCGTCTGCTGGTTCGTTGCTACCTCTTCCGTGTCCGCTCAAGGCAAACGGCCGATCACGGTCGATGACCTGTTCAAGTTCAAGCGGGTTTCCGATCCGCAAATCAGCCCCGACGGCAAACACGTGGCTTACGTGATTACCAGCGTCGATCTGCCCGGCAACAAGTCGTCGTCGGCGATCTGGCTGGCGCCGACCGAGGGCGGCGGACCGCGGCAAGTCACCAACGCACCGGATAAGAAGGACCGCCATCCGCGCTGGAGCCCGGACGGCAAGCAAATTCTGTTCGAGTCGAACCGGTCCGGCAGTAATCAACTGTGGGTCATTTCCCCATCGGGCGGCGAGGCTCAACGCCTTACCGACGTCGCTACCGGCGCCGGCACCGGGATCTGGTCACCGGACGGCAAGCACATCGCGTTCGTGTCCGCCGTCTGGCCGGAACACTCGGATAAGCCGTTCAAGGAAAGTAATGAGTTGAACAAAAAGCGCACGGAGGAGATCGAGAAGAATCCCGTGAAGGCGAAGGTATTCAAGCGGTTGTTCTTCCGCCATTGGGATGAGTACGTCGAAGACAAACGGCAGCATCTTTTCGTCGTCGATTATTCACCAGCCCGGAGCGCAAGCGACGGGTTCGCCGAACCCAAAGATGTCACCCCCGGCGACCGCGATGCCTATCCCACATCCACAACATTCAGCGTCGGCGATGATTTTACGTTCAGTCCCGACAACCAGTTTCTCGTATTCACCGCGGTGCCGGAAAAGGACGAAGCGTGGAGCACCAACTACGACATTTGCCGGGTTCCGATCACCGGCGGAACGACGAAGTGGGAATGTTTGACGAAGGACAACCCGGCGGCGGATGGATATCCACGATTCTCGCCGGACGGCAAGACGCTAGCGTACCGGGCGCAGAAGCGACCTGGATTCGAGGCGGACAAATGGGAAGTGATAGTCACCTCATGCAGTGAAAACGGTTCACCGAATGGGGAAGTTCGGAGTTTGACCAAGGAAGTCGACAGATCGGCGGACGCGATCGTGTGGTCGCTAACGGAAGATGGAAAACCGACAATTTTTTATGAAGCGGAAGAGGAAGGTACTACTGCACCCTACAAAGCGAGTCTGGATGAGAAGGACAAGTTTTCCATCACGCAAGCAAATCTTGCCTCCAGAGCATCTCGTAGAGGGTTGACGGTCTCCAGGGATGGGAAAGTTCACGCATTTCTATCCACATCAATGCAACAGCCTTCCGAGGTGACCACTGTGTATGCACCCGCTGCCCGTCGAGGAGAAACAAAACCGAAATTCGATTCCAAGAATCTGACTTCGGTGAACTCTGGGTTGTTGAATGAACTGGATTTGCCGAGAGCAAACAGCGTCGCCGTTGGTGGCGCTGACGGCACTCCAATGCAAATGTGGATTCTTAAGCCGCCCGGTTTCGATGAAAAGAAAAAATGGCCACTCGTTTACCTGGTTCACGGCGGCCCTCAGGGTGCTTGGACCGAAGACTGGAGCTATCGCTGGAACCCGCAGGTGTGGGCCGCCCAAGGTTACGTTGTCGCCCTGCCGAATCCGCGCGGCAGCACCGGCTTCGGGCAGAAATACGTCGATGAAATTAGCGGCGATTGGGGCGGCAAGTGCTACGAGGACTTGATGAAAGGCGTCGAATATCTGGAAAAACTGCCGTACATCGACAAGGACCGCATGGCCTCTGCGGGCGCCTCATTCGGCGGCTACATGATGAACTGGTTCGCGGGCCATACCGACAGGTTCAAAACCCTCATCACTCATTGCGGCGTGTACAACTTCGACAGCATGTATGCCCTCACGGAGGAACTCTGGTTCGACGAGTGGGAACACGGAGGCCCGCCCTGGCTCAAGCGCGACAGCTATGAGAAACACTCGCCGCACAAATTCGCCAAGAACTTCAAGACGCCGATGCTCATCATTCACAACGACCTGGATTTCCGCGTCCCGGTGGCGGAGGGACTTCAACTCTTCACGACGCTGCAACGCCTCGGCGTGCCGTCACGAATGGTGAACTTCCCGGATGAAGGCCATTGGGTGCTGAAGCCGGCCAACAGCAAGTACTGGCATGAAGAAGTGTTCAACTGGCTGAAGAAGTACGCGCCGCCGGGACCGAAGTAAGCCGCATTATTCGATCTTAGCAAATGTTTCGACCGGTGTCGCGCCCATCTGCCGCCACGGTCCGATATTCGCACGGCGGAGCCTTTCGAGTCCCTCGGCCAGTCGGTCGGGCAATGGGTAGAGGAACGAGTGCTTGACGGCGATTTCCTGCGCGGAGCGGTTCGCGGCAAGGTCGTCAGCCACCGCCTCGAACCGTTCCCGGCACTTCATCGCGTGCATGAGTCCATGTTTCGTGTTCTGCACGAACAAGAGCGCAACCATGATCGCCAGGGTCATCTGAATCGCTTCCGTCCAGCGGGGAGACCGGCAGATTTGTGTCACCATGTAGACCGCGAGAATCCACGGGGCTGAGAGCGTCACGTAGCGAAAGCCGAATCCCATGTCCGGACCCATTCCGCCACGTCCCCAACCGACGATGAACGCCAGTCCCACCATCGCAAATAGAAAGCTCAAAAGTCCGAGACAGCGCGGGCGATCGTTTGGGAAAGCCCACCACCGCCGAGCCAGTGCGATGGCGGCGAAAACGAGAACGACCACCGCCGTGTATCGCGCGATGCCCCAAAACGGAATGACGCCGATGCCGCCGGCCATGGCGAGGAACTGCCGGGCGACACGGTAAATGACGGCGAATTGATCGGCGCGCGGATGGTGTACACACGGGTTGTAGCCGAAGAAATAGAAGGCCACGAGCAATGTCGAAGCAACTCCTACCATGACCGCCGAAGCTAACAAGGCACCTCCGTTGCCAGCTTGTCGGAAGCGCCACGTCCATGCGATGAGCCACGCGGCCAAGGGCGGCACGATCGGGATGCCGTGTGCCCCGGTCAGTGGCAGCCCCAATAAGCACAGGCCCACGATAACCACCGACCGGCGATTCGGTGGCTGATCGCTCCGAATGACGAATAACAATAGCCCACAAGCCATCAAGGTTGACAGAACAAACTCAACTTGGAAACTCCACAGCAGATTCTCGCAATGACCGTAGTTCAAAAGCGCCAGTGGAAAAAATGCGTCGGCATAGCTCGTGTGGCCGCGAATGCGACGGACGGTAAGAACCATCACGGCCGCGAGGAACGCGAGGGCCACGGCGTTGAAGTACATGCCGGCCCTGAAGTCGTAATGGGTAAGCCAAGCCAAACCGAGATGGACAAGTCGCGGAAGCGGAATGCGGTGTTCGTTGTGCTGTGACCACAGCCAAGCGAGGTCGACTTTCTGGTTCCCGGTGTAAACGTCGATCAGGTCGAATTCATCGAGAAATGGAATGTCGTAGCCGAAAACGCTGATGTAGGTCAGCACGCCAACGACGAGGATTCCCCAAAGGCCCCAAACGAAGCGAAGTGCGTACACCTCGTCCGCGCACGGCGTCCCGGCGTTCTTGCTGCTTCCCTTCTCCATTCCGGATGGCTCCGTTCCTTAGCCAGGACGAAGCCATACCGCAGCGGCGAGATTTTTCCAGACGGAGTTGCGCTAAGCCGCAAGCGGCTATCACACCAGAAGCGTTCGCCCTGGGGTGGGCACGGGAGAGACGTTGACGGTCATGTCCCACGCCAGTTTCTCGTGCATGGTGTTTTCTTTGGAGTTTAGCGCCTTGTCCCAGGTTACTGCCTTCCCGGTGTAGGCAGCCATGCGGCCCATGACTGAGGTCAGCGAACTCTCGGCCACGTTCTTGAGTTCGTTGATCGGTTGACCGTTACGAATGCTCTCGATCAAGTCCGTGTGCTCTTGCACGTAGGGATCGATTCCCGTGCGGCTGCCGTAGCTCTTGCCGTTGATTCGGTACTTGTCGGCCTGGCAGAAACCTTTGGTGCCGACGATTGCCTCTGAAACGCCGCTGATGCCAGGAATATTGCCGTCGCTGCCGTTGATTTGACGGCACATGCTGAACATGTGAACGCCGTTATCGTACTCGAAGTCGATGGCGAACTGGTCGAAGATGTTGCCGGCCACATTGGCAGGGCCAACCGGCCGAGCGCTGCGGCTGCCGGCGCCGATGCAGCGGATCGGGTGTTTGTTACCCATGGCCCAGTTGCAAACGTCGAGATTGTGAACGTGTTGCTCGCAAATGTGGTCGCCGCTCACCCAGAGGAAGTGGTACCAGTTGTGGAGTTGGTACGCCAGGTCACAGTCGAGCGCGCCCTTTTGTGCAAGTTCGGTCCGTGGTCGAAACCAAATCGCGCCGCCGTTCCAAAAGGCACGCATCGCGGTGATGTCGCCGATTTCACCGTCGTGAATGCGTTTGATCGTTTCGATGTACGGGGCCTGGTGCCGGCGTTGAGTTCCCGCCGCAATCCCTAACTTCTTCTGAAGGGCTTGTTCATATGCGGCGAGAGCCTTACGAGTTCCGGGCCCGTCCACAGAGACGGGTTTTTCAGTGAAGATGTGCTTGCCGGCGGCGACGGCAGCTTCCAGGTGCGTCGGTCGAAAGCCGGGCGGCGACGTCAGTATCACGTAGTTGACGCCGCTGTTGATGACCTTTTCATGGCAATCGAGGCCCACGAAGCAGCGATCGTCGGGGATGTCGACGGTGTTATTCAGCTTCTTGATCTCTTCTTTGCCGGCGAGATCGGTCAACCGTTTTCGCAATCCCTCGGCGCGAAACTTGAAGACATCGCCGAGCGCCACGACCTTAACGTTTGGCGCGGCGTGGAGCACATTGTCCGCTGCGCCTGAGCCGCGATCACCGCAGCCGATGACGCCGACTCGAATCTCATCAGAACCCCCGGCATGAACGTTGTTCAAGATGCTAAGACCTGCGGCCGCGGTCACACCGGCCACGGCTGATGCTTTCATGAACTCGCGCCTGGTCGTACTCATGCTTTTCACGCTCCATTTGTTAGTTTGGACTCTCGCGGGTCACCTTCGATTTCAAGTTCTTCAAGTTCTCTTGTTCTTCCACGGGTCGAACGACGCGGAAGCCGACAAACTCCGCATCGGTCAGCCACCAGATGCTCTGCGGGCGTTGCGGGTCTTGCTTGATCCACTGCTTGTTGGAACCACGCCGAGCGGCACTACGGCATTTCGCAGCGTCGTCCGCCCACGACCCACCGCGGACGACGTGAGAAAATCGGCGCTCAGTAGGCAACACCACCGGCCATAAGAGGGCGTTTCCGGCGGCACTCTTGCTGTAGGTGTCGTTGGCGTAGTGGTCAAGACACCACTCCGCCACGTTGCCGTGCATGTCCAGCAATCCCCACGCATTGGCTTTCTTTTCGCCGACCTTGTGTGTCAGGTCTTCCGAGTTTCCCTTGAACCACGCTGCATCTCCGAGCTGGCTCGCATCGTCGCCAAAGGAGAATGCGGTTTTCGTTCCGGCCCGACACGCATACTCCCATTCCGCTTCGGTCGACAGCCGGTAGATTTTGCCGGTCTTCGTGGAAAGCCATCGGCAGTATTGCATGGCAGCGTGATGTGTGATGCAAATGACCGGCTGGCCCTCGCGCCCATGGCCGAAAGTTTCGTCGGCGTAGGGCGGTGTAGGCCGAGTCACGGCGTCGGCCTCCTTGTCTCGCTCCGGGGGGTTCATGGGTGCGTCGGCAGGCGGCATCATGGTCTTCCAATATGCATCGAATTCGTCCCAGGTTACCTCCGTCTTTCCCATCCAGAAAGGACGTATGGTGATGAGGCGCTGCGGCCCTTCGTCGTCGCCTCGACCCGCTTCCGTGGCAGGGCTTCCCATCGTGAACGCGCCGCCTGGAATCGGCAACATGTCGAACTTTATCGTCGTGCCGGGGATCGTTTCCGCGTAAGGCTTGAAGTCGGCGGGAACTTTCGGCAAGTCTTGCGCGAGTAGGATGCCTACGCCCACTGCCATCGCGAACACGGCCGCGCCGACCTGTGGGTGAAACTGCCGATGCATTCTGATAAGCTCCGATGTTAGGTGGGCTGGCGGCAATCGGCCGGAAGGATATTCTACCGAACTACGCTCATGATGCACGCACTGGTTCCCATTTTGTTGGTCGCCGTCGCGGATGAACCGCTTACTCGATTCACCTTCACGGAACCGCACATGGGAACGCGGTTTCAACTTACTCTCTATGCACCGGATGAGGCGAAAGCCCGCGCGGCAAGTAAAGCGGCGTTCGAACGCATCGCCGAACTCGACCGCATCATGAGCGACTACAAGCCGGACTCGGAATTGATGCAGTTATGCAAGAAGTCCGGTGGCGCGCCCGTGTCAGTGGGCCCGGAGTTATTCCACGTCCTGGCACACGCGCAAGAAATTGCCGGCCTCTCCGACGGCGCGTTCGACGTCACCATCGGCCGTGTGTCGCGGCTTTGGCGCCGGGCCAGGAAATCCCACGAGTTGCCGAGTGCGGATGAACTCGCCAAGGCACGCGACTTGGTGGGATATAAGAACTTGATTCTGGACCCCGACGCACAAACGGTTCGACTTGCCAAACGCGGGATGATGCTTGACTTGGGCGGTATCGGAAAAGGGTATGCCGCCGACGAAGCGCAGGAAGTACTGAAGAAACACGGCATTACCCGTGCCTTGGTGGCGGCGGGCGGCGACATCGTCGTCAGCGGACCGCCGCCCGATGCCGATGGTTGGTCCGTGGGCGTCGCGCCGCTCAATAATCCCAACGCGAAACCATCACGCTACTTGGTGCTCAAGGATTCGGCCGTGTCGACTTCGGGGGATTTCGAGCAACACATCGAAATCGACGGCAAGCGATACTCCCACCTAATCGACCCGAGAACCGGAGTCGGCTTGTCCGAGCGCCTCAGCGTAACCGTCATCGCAAGGCACGGCATTTATGCCGATCCACTGACGAAAGCCGTGAGTGTTCTCGGCGCGGAACGTGGCCTCGCGTTGATTGAGTCACTGGAAGGAACGGCGGCACTCATCGTACAAAAGAGCGAGACGGGTGAGAAAGAATGGATGTCGAAGCGTTTTCAGTCGAAGCACGCACCGTAAGCCTGGGGGGGACTATATGGCAGAGAGGGATTACACGCCGTATCAACAAAAAATCATCCGACGTTACTACGATAACTCGGACACACTGCAACTGCAGCGCCTTTCTGAACTTGTCGGTGATCTTTATCTTGCGGAGGGGAAGAAGCTGCAGAAGCTTTGGCAGTCGGCCGCCGTGGCCATGGAAAAGCTTGGCGTTCCGAAAGCGCGAATCGAGCATTTGCTCCAACAAGCGAAACCGGGACTGGTCGCCGAGTTGGTGAAGGAACTCGAAGGCAAACGCTGAGGCGCCCGTTGAACAGTATGCTTGCCGAGGAGCAATAGGTTGCACGCGCTCATCACCGGAGGCTCGGGTTTCATCGGGTCTCACCTTTCCGAAACCCTGCTCGCGCGCGGAGATTACGTTTCCATAATCGACGATTTGTCGACTGGCCGCATCGAAAATGTGCAACATCTCAAGGACCACCCCCGCTTTCGCATCGTGATCGATCGGGTGCACAACCCAGCCGCCCTGACGGAATTGGTCGAGAAATGTGATGTTGTTTTCCACCTCGCCGCCGCCGTCGGCGTGAAGTTGATCGTGGAAAGCCCCGTCCGCACCATCGAAACCAACGTCTACGGGACGGAAGTGGTGCTGGCCCAGGCAGCGCGGCGGCGGAAAAAAGTTCTTATCGCTTCGACATCCGAGGTTTACGGACTCAGCACACAGGTGCCGTTCCGGGAAGACGGGCCGCTCGTCCTCGGCGCCACCACCAAGGGACGATGGAGCTACGCATGCTCCAAAGCATTGGATGAGTTCCTGGCACTGGCCTATTGGCGCGAGAAAAAACTTCCGGTCGTCATTGCTCGGCTCTTCAACACCGTTGGCCCGCGCCAAACCGGGCAGTACGGCATGGTTATCCCGACATTCGTGACGCAGGCGTTGGCCGGTCGGCCGATTACGGTGTACGGCGACGGCAGTCAGACGCGCTGTTTTGCCCACGTCGGCGATGTCGTTGACGCGCTGACCAAACTCATGGACCATCCCGACGCGGTGGGCGAAGTCTTCAACATCGGATCGAATGACGAAGTGAGAATTGCCGACCTGGCCCAGCGCATCAAGGGGTTGTCCCAATCACGTTCCGAAGTCGTGTTCGTTCCCTATGCGGAGGCGTACGAGCCCGGATTCGAGGACATGCAACGGCGCGTGCCGGACATTTCCAAGATTGCAGCGCTCCTCGGCTTTCGCCCGAGCCGCGGTCTGGACGAAATCATTCATTCCGTCATTGCCTACTTCGAAAATCGGCCTTCTCTTACGGTTGAACATGCCGGTCCCCATGCCTGACTGGGCTGCCATTCCCAGTGCGTTCGTGTTGACGATCCTGCTCACGCCATTGGTGGCGCGTCAGGCCCGGCGGGTCGGCGCCGTTGCCCGACCGCGGCCCGACCGTTGGCACACCAGACCGACCGCGCTCTTGGGAGGAATTGCGATCTTCCTCGCCGTCGTCATCACGCAACTCGGCTTTGGGTTGCTGCGACCCGACGACATCGGGTGGTTCATGGGGTGGGTCATCATGTTCGTCTTGGGGCTGGTGGATGATTTGCGCCGCATTCGGCCATCTATCAAACTCAGTGGACAAGTCCTGGCAGCCGGAGTTGTACTCGTCGCAGGGTCGAGACTATCGTGGACCGGGATTGAAGTGATTGACTGCGTCCTTACCGCGTTCTGGCTCATCGGAATCACGAATGCGCTGAACTTGATTGACAACATGGATGGGCTAGCGGCCGGTGTTGGCGCCATTGCTGCGGTGTGCTTTGCCTTGCAGTTCATGGTCGCCGGACAGACTGGCCCTGCGCTTAATGCTGCGATCTTGGCGGCGGCACTCGTCGGATTTCTGATCTACAATTTCAACCCGGCCTCCATTTTCATGGGCGACAGTGGTTCGCAGTTCATTGGCTTTTACCTCGCGTGCACCGCGCTTTCCTTTCCAACCGTCGTCGGTGAATACCGCGTCGCCCATATCGTCGTTCCCATCTTGATTCTGGCGGCTCCCATATTCGACACGTCATTTGTTACCGTCACGCGGCTGAGGGAAGGCAGACCGATCTCCCAGGGCGGTAGGGATCACACGTCCCACCGCCTCGTCGCCCGCGGGTGCTCGGAGGCAAGCGCCGTGGGCGTCATGTACGCCGTCGGCGCTTTCATCGGGCTGCTCGCGCTACTTGTTTTAAGGCTCAACCCGCTTGGAGCACTGATGTCGGCAACAGGAGTTGGCGTCGCCCTGATTTTCTTTGGCGTCTGGCTTGGTCGTTCTCCAAAGAACGATGCAAAGACAATCTAGTTAAGATGTTACGTAGGCGGGATCGCCGACGATTTCTAGAGGCCGAGCAGGCAGGGTGGTTGTCCGGAATAGTTTGATGTCCGTTTTTTTTGGCAAATCTCGATTACTGACTCAGGGATTGCCTGAGTCACCCAGATTTCCCTCCTTAGACGCCTGGTGACCCTTCGGACTCGCAGAGGGCACTTTGGGACCTACCGCACAAGCGGCGGACCAACAACTCCAACAAGGAAGTGGACAAGAAGGTCGTAGTCGCGGACTTACCGCTCCGCACCATTTACGTGCGCGCGAACTGCTCACCGCACAGGAATCCGAGCGCCGCCGGATTGCGCGTGAGCTACACGACGAAATTGGACAGTCGTTGACCGCGCTCAAGATCAACCTGCAGATCGCGGCCCGATCGGCCAGCGGAATGCTGCCGGCACTCCTGGACGATTCCATCCGCCTGGTGGAACAAACGCTCGACCAGGTTCGCAATCTCTCGCTCAATCTGCACCCTTCGATGCTCGACGAATTCGGTCTCGTGCCGGCTTTGCGCTGGTACTTGGAGCGCATCAAAACCCAGACCGGCTTACAAGTATCGCAGTCGTTCTCTTTGGAAGAGCGCCGATTTCAAACCGAGATCGAGGTCGCCGGATTCCGCATCGTTCAGGAAGCAGTAACCAACGCACTCCGACACGCCCAGTGTCGCAGCGTGACTGTCGAGGTCCGTTTGGACGGACCGGTTCTTCATGCTTTGGTTCGGGATGACGGCATCGGTTTTGACCCGGCTGAAGCGCGTCGCCGAGCGATCGGTGGAGCGAGTCTGGGGCTCGTGGGCATGCAGGAGCGTGCCGAGTTCGTCGGCGGCCAATTGACCATTTCGTCCGAAACCGGCCGAGGAACACACGTGCACGCCGAGTTTCCGGTCGATGCCCGGCCCGATGCAGCGTGTGCCTCGTACCCGCCGCCGAACATTCAATCGGGATTCAACACGACGCCCGATGCGGAAACCGACAAGTCAAGCAAATCAATTGGAGTCCAGCCGTAATGTCCATCCGAACCATCGTTGCCGAGGATCATGCCATCGTTAGGGCGGGCTTGTGCTCGTTGCTCCGCAACACCACCGACGTGGAAGTCGTGGGAGAAGCAGCCAACGGGCGCGAAGCACTGGAGCGGGTGGAGGATCTGAAGCCAAATGTGCTGGCTACCGACATCACGATGCCGGGGCTGAACGGTCTCGAGGTCACCGCGCGAGTCACGAAAGCGCATCCAAACGTCCGGGTGCTGATTCTCTCCATGCATGCAACCGAAGACTACATCGCCCAGGCACTCCGCGCCGGGGCGGTGGGTTACTTGCTTAAGGAGTCTGCTCCATCGGAACTCGAATTTGCCATCAAGGCCGCCGCTCGTGGTGAGCAGTATCTCACGCCCTCGGTCTCGAGGCACGTGATCCAAAAATACGTCGATCGTTTGACGGATACCGGTCCGCTGGGTCTTTTGACCGCCCGTCAACGAGAAACACTGCAGCTAATTGCCGAAGGACAAACAACCAAGGAGATGGCCCGGGCCATGAGTGTGAGCGTCAAAACGGTCGAGACTCATCGTTGTCAACTAATGACTCGGTTGGCCATCCGCGATGTCGCCGGGTTAGTGCGCTTCGCGATCCGTGTCGGCCTGGTGCAATCCGACAATTGAGCGACCGGGAACGACTCAGGGCTTTCGTGGGTGATTCTCAGGGAACGCCCAATTACACGAAGACCCGACGGAGATCACAATGTCCCAACTTCTCGCGGCGCAATGCCGCGATCGCTCGACTCGCTGAGGACGGCAGGACGTTCTGCCGTCCCGATCGGAGGACGTTTGTGTCAAAGGGGACACTCGCATGCCTACTGCTACTCTGCCAACTACCAAGAACTGGAAACCCACGAGGGTAAGCGGGAAGCCGCTGCGCGGCTTCGGCCCGACATCGCTCGAGACGTACTTCGAGTCGATTCACGCCACGCCGTTGCTGTCTGCCGTGGAAGAAAAGGCACTCGCACGCCGGATTCGGCGCGGCGACACCACCGCCCGCGACCACATGATTCGGGCCAACTTGCGGTTGGTGGTGAATTTAGCCCGACGTTATGTCGGCAAGGGGCTGGATCTGGCGGACCTCATCGCCGAAGGCAATATCGGATTGCTCCGCGCCGTGGACGACTTCGATCCAACCATGGGAACACGCTTCAGCACTTATGCATGCCATTGGATCAAACAAGCGATCCGGCAGGCTCTCAAATACACAACGCGCACCATCCGCATCCCGGCCTACATGGTCGATCTCTTAATGAAGTGGCGTCAAACCGCGGCACGCATGCGCGACGAGCTCGGCCGGCCTGCCACCCACGACGAAATTGCCCGCCGGCTTCAGATCCCACGCAAGCGCCTCGCCGGCCTCCAGCAGGCCATCCGCGTTTGCGAATCTCCGTTGTTGACCGAAAACCCGGACGACAACTGGCCATTCGAGGAAACGCTGACCGACGCGCGCACCAAAACCGCGGACGTGAGTTTAGGCGACGCCGAGGAGCAGAGAATCGTGTGCGAACTTCTCGGCACCCTCGAGCCGCGGGAGGCGACGGTCTTGCGACTTCGATTCGGCTTGGATGATGAAGACGCCCACACCCTTCACGAGATCGGGGAACGACTGGGGCTTACGCGCGAACGGGTTCGCCAACTACAGACGGAAGCGCTTCGTAAGCTCGGCGAACGACTTCGGGCGCGGCACCATAGTTTTTGCCGCATCTTCGACTTTGCCGACCTGGCGACGGCGTGATTTCAAAAGGAGCAAGCCGTATGAGTGATACGACGTCGGTCAATGGAGAGGAACGATCAAGCAAAACACTTCGGGTCATGCTCGTTGACGACAATTGGAACTTCTTGGGGTCGGCCGAGCATTTCCTTTCATCAGAACCCGACGTAGAGATTGTCGGCTGTGCTTCTTCCGGCGCGAAGCTCTCGACCAGGTGCCGCACTTGAAGCCTGATGTGGTGCTGATGGATGTTTCGATGCCACACATGAACGGACTACTGGCGGGCCGGCTGCTCAAATCCATGCCGCACGGACCCCGTCTGGTGCTATTGTCCGTGAATGATCTTCCGGAGTATCGTGCCGAAGCCAAGGCTATCGGTGCGGACGGCTTCCTGAGTAAATCGGAATTTGGCGCGGATCTTCTTCCCATGATCCGCGGCATGTTCCACGTCTCGCCGGCCTAGCCGCCTCGAAGGCGTGATTCCGTCGGTTGGCTTGCCTCAAAACGCAATCTATATTTCTCTGGCAACTTCTCACATCCTCACTCCGTGGTGGCGGACGTGCACGTGGATTCGGTATCCCCGCTTAACTTGTCGAATTGCGGTCCCCAAGGCGCTTTTTGGGCTGTTGTGCATCGGAACATCGGAGGGGGCGGTCGCTCATGAGCATCCGCACGAAGTTCATTGTTTCGGTGTCGCTCGTGTTTATTACTGCCACCGGTGTCGGCGCATATTTGCTTTACATGCAGCAGGCGGAATTCGGCAGGCTCCCGCACGAAATGATTGCCTTTGGCGCGTTGATCGCCGTGATGCTCGCCTTGATTCTCGTGCTCTTCAGATTCCAGGTCGAACGCCGACTCGTTCAAACGGCGGAGGCGATGCGGCAATTGGCGTTGAACCCCACAACACGCATGCGCCTGCCGGTTAGTTCCCTCGACGAAATCGGCTGCATGTCGCACGCCTTCAACCAAATGGCCGACGCCGTGCGTGAGTCGCATGACACACTTGACCAACGCATTCAACAGCGCACCGCGGAACTGGCGCATAGCGAGTCGCATAGTCGCGCGATCATTGATTCGGCATTGGACTGTGTCATTTCCATCGATCACGACGGCAAAGTGCGGGAATGGAACCCGGCTGCTGAGAAAACGTTTGGTTACCGCTGGGCCGACGTCCTGGACAAATACCTCGCCGAACTGATTATTCCTCCACCGCTCCGTGAGGCCCACTTCAAAGGACTGCTGCAATACCTTGCAACCGGCGAAGGTACGGTTATCGGCAAGCGGATCGAAATCACCGGAATGCGGGCCGACGGAACCGAGTTCCCCATTGAAATCGCCGTCGAGGTCGTGGCCCGCGAGGGACTTCCGGTCTTCGTCGGTTACCTTCGCGATCTCACCGAACGAAAGCGCGCCGAAGCGGCGCTGGTGCGCGCCAAAGAAGCCGCCGAAGCAGCCAATCGAGCGAAGTGCGAATTTCTGGCCAACATGAGCCATGAAATCCGAACCCCGATGAACGGAGTCATTGGCATGACCGAATTGGTGCTCGAGACGAAGTTGGACTCGGAGCAGCGCGAGTACATAGAAGTCGTGCTACAGTCCGCGGAGTGCTTACTTCGAGTTATCAACGACCTCCTTGATTTCGCCAAAATTGAGGCAGGAAAGCTGAGCCTCGAGGCCATGGGTTTTGATCTCCGAAATCAACTTGACGACGTCATCAAGCCGTACGTGCCACTCGCGGAGGCAAAAGGCCTAAGCCTTACCTATCACGTGGAATCAACCGTTCCTGAATCGCTTACCGGTGATCCCTATCGCCTTCGCCAGATACTTGTCAACTTGATCGGAAATGCAATCAAGTTTACCGAGCGCGGAGGAATCACCGTTTCGGTTCACCTCGCTGAAGGGCCGGCCGAGCGCGAATCCGAAACATATCATGTGCGGTTTTCGGTGAAGGACACCGGGATCGGAATTGTGCCCGAAAAACACCAGGTCATTTTCCACGCATTCGAACAAGCAGATACGTCCCACACCAGGCGTTATGGCGGAACAGGACTGGGACTCGCCATATGCTCTGAGCTCGTCGCATTGATGGGCGGAAGGATTTGGGTAGAAAGCGAGATCGATCGTGGCTCAGTGTTCCATGTCGAATTACCGTTTCGCGCCGGTTCTGCGACGGCGCCGACCGGCAGCGACTCGACATTGATCGTTTCGCCGGCAAAGGTAACACCTACCCCTTCACTCGGGCGATCACTTCAAGTATTGGTCGTCGAGGATCATCCGGTCAATCAACGACTGTTCGTTCGACTCCTGGAAAGGGCGCGTCATCACGCAACGGTGGCTAACAACGGAAAGGAAGCCATCGCACTCTTTCGAAAAAGCATCTTCGACGTGGTGCTTATGGATGTCCAAATGCCGGAGATGGGCGGGCTAGAGGCCTCCGCGGCAATCCGGGAGATCGAGACGGAAAGAGCTGTCGGTCGGCGTACACCGATCATTGCGATCACTGCTTACGCCATGAGAGAAGACCAGGAGAGTTGCCTGAAGGCAGGAATGGACGGCTACCTTTCCAAGCCGGTCCATGCCCGAGATCTCTTGCGTACAATCGAAACGCTTGTAGAAGCTGAGGAGACGCCGTTATCCCAAATGGTTGGCCGGGTTCACTCACCGGCGCCGCCGTGTACGTACATCGGCTTTGAATCGACCCACAGTCGACGCAAAGCGGCTTCGAGTCCGGCCCCGGAACCGGGAACTGCAACTAGTCCGGACAGTGCAATTGTCGGTGTAGAGATTCTGGACGAGGCGGCGTTGATGGAACGAGTTGACGGTGATCGCGATCTTCTTCGCGAACTGATAAACTTGTTTTCCGCGGATCAGCCGGGACGATTTCAGGAAATCACGACTGCATTGGAAGCCGGCGAGTCCACACGGCTGTGCAGGGCCGCCCATGCAATGAAAGGCGCTGTAGCGAATTTCTGTGCCCGAGAAGCGGCACACGAGGCGAAACAGCTCGAGTCGCTCGCCCGAGACGGCAACCTCGGGGCAGCCGCCTCGGCGTGTGCTAGACTTGAACGTGCACTCGGTCGGCTTGAACCGGAACTGAGCCGGCTTGCGTTATCCTCGGCCAGCCAACTTGCTGACGCGTGCCAATGAAAATCCTCATTGCCGATGACGACCTGGCTTCCGCCCGATTGCTCGAGAGCATTCTCGTCCGCCGCCAATATGAAGTGATCGTCGCCAGCGACGGGAAGACGGCGTGGAAAATCCTGCAGCAATCGGATGCACCGTCGATCGCGGTCTTGGACTGGTTGATGCCTGGGTACGACGGGCTTCAGATTTGTCGAAAACTCAGATCGGCCGACCACACGCGCCCGATCTACATCATCTTGCTCACCAGCAACAACCGTAAGGAAGACATTTCCGAAGGTCTTGAGGCGGGCGCGGACGACTACATGACGAAGCCGTTCGACCGCAACGAGTTCCTGGCCCGAATCAAGACCGGCGTCCGCATAGTCCAACTTCAGCAAAACCTGGCGAATCGCGTTAGCGAACTCGAAGAAGCCATCACGCGCGTCAAGTTCTTGCAAGGCCTCTTACCCATTTGTTGTTACTGCAAAAATATTCGAGACGACAAGAACTACTGGCGACAAGTCGAGCATTACATTGCGGACAACTCGGACGTGCGTTTCAGTCACGGCATCTGTCCGGATTGTTACCAGAAAGTCATTGAGCCTCAACTGGCGGCCGCGGGAATTGCCGGGCCCACCCAGGAGACCTAATCGCCATGGCGTCCCCATTGCCTACCGATCTATGGCGGCGATCTGCCCGGTTTCTTCAAGACTTGATGCGCGCCCGCACGCAGGTGTTACCGGCCCGACCCGCAAACGGCGACAATGCTCCTGCCGAAACCGGCGTCACGATTCACTCCGCTGAAGCGTCGCCTTCGCAACAAGGCCATACGGTTCCTTTCTCAAACGGCGCCAACTCGTTGATCGATGAATTATTGAGTTCCGCACTCATTCTGCAAGAGGAATGGGATGCCTTGCCGAGCGAGGTCCAAGCGCTGTTGCAAAAGAGCGTCGACAAACAAAAGGCGCTCCACTGTCTGGTGGAGCACAAGCTCCTTACGCCGTACCAGTCGAACCGCCTGGCGGCAGGTTCGACGTTTGGATTGGTTCTCGGGAATTATCGAGTTTTGGATCGTTTGGGCGCCGGTGGAATGGGCATCGTGTTCAAGGCGGAACACGTTGAGATGCGCCGATGTGTGGCGATCAAGGTATTCCCTCTGACGCCGGATACGGACCCACGATTGTTGTCGCGATTTCTGAGCGAGATGCGAACCGTCGCCAAGCTCAATCACCCGAACATCATCGCCGCCATCGATTCCGGAAAGGCGGCTGGTCCCGATGCGCATTCGGCCGGCCTACGTTATTTCGTAATGGAGTACGTTCCCGGTCGAGACTTAGAAGATATCGTGCATGAACACGGACCGTTATCCGTCAACCGTGCGTGCGATTTGATTCACCAAGTTGCCAGTGCCCTTGCCGAGGTGCATAAGTTTCATCTCGTTCACAGGGACATCAAGCCATCTAACGTGCTCGTCACGCCGGAAGACCAGGCCAAACTCCTGGATTTCGGCCTGGCGCGGCATTTCACCAATCGAATGACTGAGCCTGGGATGGCGTTGGGAACGATTGACTACATTGCTCCCGAGCAAGCGCGCGATGCCTCGCAGGTTGACATCCGCGCCGATATCTACGGCCTCGGTGGTACGTTATTCTGGTGCCTGGCCGGCCGAGTGCCTTTTCCCGCAAAGGGTAACATTGCCGAGGATCTGGCACGACGGATGACGGAGCCGCCGCCGTCGATACGATCGCTGAGGCCCGAGATTCCGGCCGAACTCGATGCCGTTGTTGCGAAAATGATGGCGACCGATCCCAAAGATCGCTATACGACTCCGCAAGCCCTTATGCGGGGATTGATCCCGTTTCTGAAACCGGAAGCTCGAGAACATTTGATCCGCAACACGGACGCCGCCACCAGCGACCAGCGGGTTTCGCAGACCGCCACAACGGCGGGTGGAACGCGAATCCAACGGGTACTTCTGGTTGACGATGAAGCAAGTATCCGCATGTTCTCCCGGCAGGTGCTTCAGGCAGCCAACATTACGTGCGACGAGGCGGTAAACGGATTCCTCGGAGTGGAGGCCGCCAATAGCCAACCCTACGACGCCATCCTGCTGGACGTTGACATGCCGGTTCTATCCGGCCTCGAAGCCTTGAAGAAGCTGCGCGAGCAACCGCCGAATCCCAATTTGAAGATCATCATGATCTCCGGGAATTCGAATGCCGACGAAATGGCACGCTTGTTGGTGCAGGCGCCGATGACTACCTGACCAAACCGTTCAGCGTCATCCAGCTTCAAGGCCGAGTCAAAGCGGCACTTCGCCTCAAAGAGGCTCAAGACCGTTCTGAACTGCTGAACCAGCATCTTCTCGCTGTGAATGCCGAACAGGAATTGATGCTCACCGCCCGCGATAGCGACCTGGTACACGCCCGCAATGCGCTTGTGTTAGCGTTGGCGCGCCTGGTCGGTCATCGCGACAACGAGACCGGCGCCCACTTGGTACGCTTGCAGCGTTACTGTCGGGTCATCGCGGAGGAGGCCGCTGCCTCATCTCAGTTCGAAAAACAGATCGATCCGCACTTCGTGGAAATGCTCGAATGTTGCGCCCCTCTGCACGACATCGGCAAGCTGGGCCTTCCGGACCACATATTGCTGAAGCCCGGCAAGCTGACGGCCGACGAGCGAGTGCTCATGCAGGCGCATACGACGATCGGCGCCGACACGCTCAAAGAAGTCGCGAAGCAGCACGGTTTCGCCCGCGCCTTCCTGCAAATGGCCATCGACATTACTCGCCATCATCACGAGCGTTTCGATGGCACGGGCTATCCCGACGGATTAGCCGCCGGCAACATTCCACTCGCCGCACGGATCGTGGCCATCGCCGACGTCTACGATGCGTTGCGTTCTCGACGTGTCTACAAACCCGCCCTATCCCATAGCGCCACGGTTTCCATGATGACCGAGGCGTCGAACGGGCATTTTGACCCCGCGCTTATGCAGGTATTCTTCCGCTGCGCCGACCGCTTCGACAAAGTGTTCACGGACTTCGGGGATTGAGCGTCCCCGCGTCAACGAGCGGTTGTGGTAACGGCGGCAAGACGCGAAATCTATTATGACTCCAAGTCGGTTTGTTGAGAGTCCTTGCAGGACGGTGCGCCCGTTAAGAGCGGTTGAGTTTTCATGATGTACGGATTGCAGGGTCGCCACGGTTCCCATATGCCGCGCTATTGGTAGAAGCCCGTCAAATCACCCAGAACAAACAATCGATATACAGCTACGACCGAGATTATTGATCAAACCCCATAAAATCGGGTGATTCATGTTCGCGGCAAAGGAGCCAGTCATGACGGGAGCAGGCCATCGGACCAAGAACCAAATGCGGCCCGGCGTCGCCACGCTGCTTCCCAGTCTCTGTTTGTTAGGAGCAGGCTGGCTCGCGCTTCCAAGCACCGGTGCGGGGGCGGAAACTACTGCTGATTCGATCATTCGACCGAACACGAGCTTGCTTTACACGGTGGAACCATCATCCAATATGCCCGTGGGATTCGCATGGCAGCTTCACGTGGCGTCGGATGGGATGGTGAATCTGGGTAGTCACGGCGCCATCAAGGTCGTCGGCTTGACATTCGCCGAGGCCAAGGCCGCCATCGACAAACACATCGGTCTGACAAAGGAACAGGCGAGGCACGATGCCCGCCCTACATTCGGAGACAGATTGCATCGCATCCAGCAGGTGGGTGAGAAACGTGCGGATGTCAAGATGCCGGCGCCGCGACCGGCAAGCCAGGAAATCGTTCAGACGAAGGCCAATGTGACTCAGAAAGAAGCGATGCCGATCCCCAGCACTGCGGCAGCGCATCGCATCCAGCAGGTGGGTGAGAAACGCGCGGATGTCACGATGCCGGCGCCACGACCGGCAAGCCAGGAAATCGTTCAGACGAAGGCCAATGTGACTCAGAAAGAAGCGATGCCGATCCCCAGCACCGCGGCACTGGCGTATCAATCGGCCAAGGAAATTCCGAGTACACCGGCGGCGAAACCCGCGGCGGTACAGGCCTCGACGGCCGTGCCGAATGGCAAAGCACCGCAATCGCGCATGGTTCGGCTCTCGAAGGGCCGTTCCGCCGCCGCGACACCCGCGGAGACAGGCGGTTCAGGAGTGGAACAGGTCGTGCACCTGGCCAAAGGCCGCATGACGCCGGCGCCGTTGCCGGACGCTGGGACCTTTGTCTCCCCTGCCCCGCACGAATGTGCCACGGTGTCCCTGCCGCCCTACATCATCCATCCACCCGATATTCTGATGATTGAATCAACTCGTAGCTTGCGCGATCAGCCAATCAGTGGACAGCATCTGGTGCGGCCAGACGGAACGGTCGGCCTTGGAATTTACGGCTCGGCGTACGTCTCTGGGTTGACGCTCGAACAGGCAAAGGCCGTCATCGGTCACGAAATCAGTCAGCGCGTCAAAGACTTCGATATTCGCGATCTTTCCGTCGATGTTCTCGCTTACAACAGCAAGGTCTATTACGTGATCACCGACGGCGGCGGTTTCGGGGAACAAGTCTATCGGCTGCCGATTACCGGTCACGAAACAGTGCTGGACGCCCTGGCACAGATTAACGGCCTGCCGGCGGTCGCATCGAAGAAGAACATCTGGGTAGCGCGTCCGTGTGCCGCTGCGGCGTGCGGCCAGATGATTCTGCCGGTTGACTGGTGCGGGATCGCCTGCAACGGCCTGCCGGAGACCAATTACCAAATCTTCCCTGGCGATCGCGTCTACGTGAAGGCCGACAAGCTAATCTCCATCGACTCCAAGATTGCCAAGGCGTTGTCGCCCATCGAACGGCTGTTGGGCGTGACCCTCTTGGGCAGCACAACCTATAACTCGATTACGGGTCGCGGATTTGGGTTTGGCAACTAGGCCTAGTGGGGCGGATTAGCTTGACAGTCGACGCTCAAGCGGTAAGTTTGAAGTTGATCTTCGATCGCCGATAACTCGGCCTGTTGCGAGGCGCAATCATGAAGCGGCTACTGAATCTGTCGATCCTGACGCTTGGTGGACTACTGTCATTCCCCGCGGCGTCGGCACAGGCCCAGTATTATTCGTACCCGCAAGTTCGGCCGAATAACACGTACTCTCGGCCGCCAGTCCTGAGCCCGTATCTCAACCTGATTCCGGTACGTCCCGCCGGCGTGAATTACTTTCTGAACGTCGTTCCTGAAATGGACCGCCGTTCACAGTTCAACCAGATTAATTCGCAACTCTACGACCTGTCACGACAGCGTGTACAGCCCCAACAGCCCGTCGAAGATCCGTTGCTTCCGCCGTTGCAGACGACGGGCCATCCAGTGGGATTCATGAACTACGCTCCCTATTACAACTTCAATCCATCCAGCATCGGCGCCAGCACGCAGCAATCCTTCCGCCCGCCGGCGTCGCGCGGCAGCCGCAGCGGACAATAGATCAAAGCAATGAACTCCACGAGCGATATCCTGCTATCCTCCACGCGCGTCGTCAATCCGGAACTTAGTCGATTGCTCCGCGAATTGAAGCCCGGTCAGCGAATTCAAATCACCCAAACTGTCCGCGTCGGCATGAAGCAGTGGCAGACGACGGTCACCGGCGCATTTCGTCACCTCAAGTACCTTGTCACAGGGATATCAACCGACCGAGTTCCCGAGGACGACATCGTCGTTCCGACGATCCACTTCACGAAAGAACCGCACGGGGAACTGAGCAGCGTCGCGATTGACGAACAGACGCGAGTCACATTGCTGTAGCCGAACTCGCCAGAGTTCGGGAACCCCGAATCCTGGCGAATTCGGCTACGGACGCAGGAAGCACGTCGGCCTCACGGTCCGACGCTCGCCGTTTTTGAGCGGGCGAGCGTCGCGGCGTAAGCGCGACGTGAACGACCTGGTGATACGTTAGTTCAGTGTTGGGTCCCGGCTTTAGCCCGGGAAGATGGCAACCGTGGCCACCACTGCACCGCCCTGGAAGATCAAGCCTGTCAGGCTCAACTGTGGCGGATACAGATAGTACGGCACGGGATCACCCGGCAGGCAGTAGCCGGCGCTGCACTCATACTTGCGGCACACATCCGTGCCCATTTGGTATGGCAGCGTGGCAACGTCCCAGAAGAAGATGCTCGCGGACACCAGCGGACTGATCGGACCGAGGTCCCAACCGAATCGCTCGCTGTTCTTTTCTTCAAAGTAGAGGCGGTTGTAGCAAACGTAATGGGGTTCCACTTCGACGGTCATCGGCGGGAACTGCCGAGCTGCGTAGGCATCGGTGGAGACGGGTTTCTCTTCGGGGAAATCGATGCGTCCAATGTCCGGGCGGTTTCGCGCTTCTTGGCGAATGCGTTCCCGAAGATTTTTCTCGGACTCACGCCGAGTGAAACGCTCGAGTGTTGGAACTTCAAGCTGGATCGCATGCATCTCAGCATCGGGATCCCCCATCTTGCCGCCTTGAATGGTGACTTGGCGCACCGGAGACGTCGATGCCAGGCGAATGTCACTGCGTGCCGCGACGGGTTGCAAAACGACCGTGGGTACGCGTTGATCGGCCGCGGGCATCTCATTGACAACTATCCGCGCGCAATGGGGGACTCGGTAGTTGACGCGATCATGTGCGTCGTCGGCGTGTTCGTCGGAGCGGTGGAGCGTGTGTCGATGTGCTGCGGAGGCGCGAACGGCGGCCAGCTCTTCTTCTGTGGTTGCTGGGCCGTCGCCAAGGCAGGGCTTAGCAGCAGCCCGATGCCCAGCGCTTTAGCCACCATCCGTGCTAGCGTACTCCGCACGGGAACTGTAATTCGGGCCTTCTTGTGTAATGGCAATGTCATGCGGATGGCTCTCCTGCACCGACGCCGCGCTCACCTGAATGAAGCGTGCGCGGGTGCGTAGCTCCTCGATGTTCCGTGTGCCGCAATAACCCATTCCCGCACGCAGCCCGCCTACCAATTGATAGACAAACGGCGCCAGGTTTCCCTTATACGGCACTCGCCCTTCCACACCCTCCGGCACCAGCTTTCCCGTCCCCGCACCGTCCTGACGATAGCGGTCGGACGATCCTGAAACCATGGCGCCCAATGAACCCATGCCGCGGTAGACCTTGAAGCTGCGACCCTTATAGATGATCGTCTGCCCCGGGCTTTCGGCCAACCCTGCCAGCAACCCGCCGAGCATCACGGCGTGGGCGCCGGCGGCGATTGCCTTCGTAATGTCGCCCGATGATCTCACGCCGCCGTCGGCGATGATCGGTACGCCTCGGCCGGCAATGCCTCGGGCGGCCTGGAAAATCGCGGTAATCTGCGGGACGCCCACCCCGGAAATTACCCGTGTTGTGCAAATCGACCCGGGCCCGATTCCTACCTTGACCGCGTCGGCCCCCGCATCGGCCAGCGCCTTGGCGCCTTCCATCGTCGCCACATTGCCGGCAATCACGTCGATGTCAAAGCGACGTTTGATGTCGGCAACCGTTTCGACGACATTGGCCGAATGGCCGTGAGCCGAGTCCACCACCAACACATCCACACCCGCTCGGATCAGTGACTCGGCCCGTTCGTAATCGCGAACACCAACCGCCCCACCGACGCGCAGCCTGCCGCGCTTGTCTTTGCTCGCATGGGGAAAGCTGGTAAGTTTGTCGATGTCCCTGATGGTGATTAAGCCTCTCAGTCGGTAATTATCGTCCACCAACAATAGTTTCTCGACCTTATTTTCCGTTAGAACCCTCTCGGCCGCTTCAAGCGTTGTATTCTCCGGCGCCGTCACCAGATTATCGCGCGTCATCACCTCCTCTAACCGCTGATTGTTGTCCGTGAGAAAGCGAAGATCGCGCCGCGTCAAGATGCCCTTGAGAAGTCCGTTCACTGTGATCGGTACGCCGCCAATGTTTTGCTGTTCCATGATCCGCCGGGCAGTTCCGACGGTTTCATCCGGCGGCAGCGTAATCGGATCGGTGATGATCCCGTTCTCGCTGCGTTTCACCTTGTCGACTTCATGAGTCTGGCGATCGATGGGAATGTTCTTGTGAATGATCCCGATGCCGCCTTCTTGAGCCAGAGCGATCGCGAGGTCACTTTCGGTAACCGTATCCATGGGCGACGAAACGATGGGCATGTTCAGGCGGATGTTTCGGGTAAGCTGTGTCCGGACATCGACATCGCGGGGCAACATCTCGCTGAAAGCCGGCTCCAAAAGGACATCATCAAAGGTGATGCCTTGATACGTGATACGGTCGTGCATGTTGGGGGAACTCCAGAAATGTGGCTTTCTGGGACATTATAGAAAACCGGGCGAAGGAGGCCGATGGTTCCGGACTTTCCCGGTGACACTATGCTGCGCGTGTCACGCCGCGCATCGTTGTGACAACGGTCTGTCAGTTTTCCGGCGGGCTTTTCGTAAACGCAGCAATTGCAACACGAACGGACGACCGGCTTCCCCGGATTCCACCCGGATCGCGAGGTAGATGAAATGTCGTAAGCCGTACTCGACGTTGGTCTTGCAATTAAAGACGCGACGCAGTTCCCCGTTAACCGCGTTTGTTGACGGTGTCATTCTCTGGCACAACGGATGACGCGAAGTGGTGATCGGAGGAGAAGGAGGAAGATGAAGACTAGGAATAGGACTAAGAGCAAGAGAAAGACTCAAATGAATCCTGCTCTTCCTCATCATCTTGCTCGTAATCGTCGTCCTAATCTTAGTCTTCATCCTACTCTTGATTTCCTGTTTGGAAGCTGTGACGGATCATTGTCCTCATGCCTCGTCACCGCGCGGCGCCCGCGCCCTGCGATCGGCTATCATCGCACAATGCGGGTCGGTTTGAAAAGTGACAGACAGTGACAAATCAGAAATGTCAAAAAATATTCTGAACGATGACGCGGCAGGGCACGGACTGGCACGAGCCCCGGCGATGGAGTCTGGAGGGAACTGAACGATTCGGTTTCGGCATCGCTTCGGCCCCTAATCGTCATCGTCGATTTTGGCCGTGATGAGAACCGCTAGATAATCGGGCGCAATAGGTGCTGGCGTCGATTGCACCTCGAAAGCGCCGCGGTCGATGGTGCCGTTCACAATCCGCGGAAATCCCGGTCCGCGCTGGTCCCATTCGGGCGCCATGTGGTTGGTGCCGGAGTCGATGGCCGGACTGCCGGGGAGGAGGGCCATCGTAAGCGTCGGGCCGCCGTTGCCGGCGAGCGGGCCGAGCAGCGGATCGACGTCCAAGATGTCGCTTGGAACGTAGCCGCTGCCGCCGGCGGATTTGCCGATCAAGTTGTAGCCGGAAGACGTTAGCGCGCCATCGAGATCTATGACTGTATTGGGCGTAGAACCGTTCTTGGCAACGATGCTGTTTCGCAGTGTCAGTTGGCCGCCGATTCGGATGCCTCTCGAATTCCCGGCGATGGTGGAGTGCGTGATAGTCGCCGATCCACCCGAAATGTGAATAGCGCCGGTGCCTACGGGCCAGATACCGTGGTTGTTGGCAATCGTGCTATTGTCGACCGTCAGGGTCGCTGAGCCGAAGTAGATACCGCTGCCGAATGTAAAACCGTCACTATCTCCCAATGGATAGGCAGCGAGGTAGTTTCCACTCACGGTCGTGTTGGTGATGGTCAACGGTCCAGTGGTGTAGATTCCGCCGCCGGAAGCAGACGGGACGTCAGCGGTGGTTTCCGCCGAATTGTTCGCGATGGTGCTGTATTGGATAGTGGTTGATCCGGCGTTCCAAATGCCGCCGCCGTTTGCGAAGGTGAATTCGGCATTGCTCGCCTTGCATTTGTTCCCCGCGATCAAGCTGTTGACAATAGTCAACGTTCCCGTGCTGGCATTGTAAATACCGCCTCCGCCGCACGCGTCGTCGCCGAAGACGTCGTTGGCCGACACGGACGAATCCTGGATGAGCAACGTGCCGCTGTTGTGAATCCCGCCACCGTACCCGTCCGGGCCGTTAGGAAAGCCGGCGATGTTCCTCGTCAAATTCACATCGGTGAGTGTCAGCGTTCCTTGATTACGGATGGCGCCGCCTTGCGAACTGGCATTTCCGTCTGTGGCCGTTAGGCCCGTGATTCGCACCACGGCGCCCGTGCCGACAGTAAAGATTCGATATTCCCCGCCGGAATTGCGTTCTAGGGTCAAAGCCGTTTGACCCGGTCCAACGATGTCTAGCTCGGTGCTTAAGTCGGGCAGCACCGCGGTGAGAAGAATGGTGCCGGTCACATTGAAGTCGATGGAGTCCGGCCCCGGCACGATGTTGACTTTGTTAATGCAGTACCGCAAATCGCCGCGGAAGCCGAAGCCGGCGCCGGCGTCACTGAGCCGGGTGACGTGGCATGTGGCGAGCAGTCGGCGGTCTTCCAAAGCTTCAATGCGGAGACGTGTTGTTTCGCGAGTCATGGATTGCTCCTAATCGTCGGTTTTGAAATTGGCCGTTATGAGAACCGCCAGATAATCGGGTGCGGTAGGCGCCGGCGTCGATTGCACCTCGAACGCGCCGCGGTCGATGGTGCCGTTCACGATGCGCGGAAACCCCGGCCCGCGCTGGTCCCATTCGGGCGCCATCTGGTTCGTGCCGGAGTCGATAGCCGGACTGCCGGGGAGGAGCGCCATCGTCAGCGTCGGCCCGCCGTTGTCGGCGAGCGGGCCGAGCATGGGATCGACGTTCAGGATATCGCTGGGAACAAAGCCGCTACCGCCGTTAGAATTGCCGATGAGGTTGTAGCCGGAACTCGCGAGCGTGCCGGTCAGATCTCTATAAGAATTGCTGGCCACGATGCTGTTTCGCATCGTCACGCTGCCGACATTCTCGATGCCTTCAAAATTTTCGGCGATGGTCGAATGGGTGATGGTCGCCGACCCGGCCACGTAAATGCCGCCACCCCCTCCGTAGAAATCGACCTCGGCCCGATTGTAGAAGACCGTGCTGTTGCTGATGGTCAGGTGCGATCCAGAGACGTAGATACCGCCGCCGTACGCAAAAGTATACGGGCTGCCGCCGCCTGAAGTAGAGACGTTATCGCTTATGGTGGAATGGGAAATGGTCATCGCGCCTGACGTGTAGATGCCACCACCTTCTGCCGAAGTGTAGTCGCCGCCACTATAGGCCCAGTTTTCTTCAATAGTGGTGTATTCGATCGTGGTCGATCCACTGCTCCAGATACCGCCACCTCGCCCCCCCGTTACCCAACCGGCCCAATGACCTCCGACATAGTTCAGAGCAATTGAACTGTTGGCAACGCTAAGCGAGCCGGAGTTGTAAATGCCGCCACCGTAGCAGGGCCAGTTTCCGGTTGCCTCGTTATCGGAGATCGTGGAATTCTGGATCACCAAGCTGCCGATGTTGTAAACCCCGCCTCCACTTGCCGCCGCGCCACCGTATTCTCCAGCCACGTTCATGGTGACATTCATATCGATCAGAGTAAGCGTCCCCTGGTTATGGATTCAGCCACCCTGACCGCCCAGGAGCTTTCCATTGGTAGCCGTTAGCCCTGAAAGTCGCACCACCGCCCCTGCGGGGACAGTAAAAATGCGGGAAAGAAAAGGGGTCGGGAGTCTTTAACCTGACAATCAAAGACTCCCGACCCCTTTGTTTTCTCCGCCGCGCCGGAGCACAATCTGGAAGCGCCGCTTGAGGCCAAACTCGTTGAGGAAACGTTCGTGAATCGGGCGATGCTGCTCAACTTGCGGGTGGCGGGGCATACGATTCGGACCACTGCACAACATCCCTTCTTTGTCCGCTCTAAAGGCTGGACCCAGGCTGGCCAAATCTCGAAGGGCGAGCAACTTCGCACCGATGGTGACCGCTGGCAAGCCGTCGAGTCGATTGCCGAGAGCGGCGAAGTAGAGACGGTGTATAATGTCCGCGTCGCGGACTACCATACATACTTCGTCGGCAGCCGCGATTGGGGATTTGCCGTATGGGCGCATAATTCGAATCCATGTTCTCAACCGGGCCCAACGCCTAGGCCCACACCGACTCATCCTGTTCCTAAAGTTCCGGGTAATCCTGCGACTTCTCCGGGACCCGATTGGACATGGAGAGGGAAGCCACCGGTAGGGGGAGATAAAGGTTCGTGGTATAACCCCAAAACGGGTGAGAGTTTGCACCCGGATTTAAATCATCCACCCGGGATAGGACCACATTGGGATTGGAAAGACCCCGGCGGAAACAATTGGCGAATCTTCCCTGACGGAAGGGTTGAACCAAAATGATAGACGTAGAGATAAAAAGGGTGCATTTGAAAGAGACAGCGATTACATACATTCGAGATGTCCTCGGAAACGGATCGAAAATCGCGTTATGGTTGCTAGGTAATCTGAATCTGGAAGCTGGGGACAGATTCTGCTTAGAATCCACCGATTCTCCGCTCACTATTCCTTGCGATTTTCGAACGGGTGGGATCACCGATAGTAGCCGCGCAACCAGCATCCTGAGCCAATTCTTGGTTGCGAAGCTGAAAGCGCTACCAGCAAGCGCCTTTGTCGCTGAGAATTGATACGCCCAGCCCAGCGATCCGTGTCTCACTCGGTTTGAGTCGGCATTCACAATACTCGACGGTGACGTTTACCATTATTGGCACGTTGGGCAGCCAGTAAACATGCTACGTCGAACGATTGTCGAATCACAATCCGCCATCGAGACCGCTAGCTTTATTTTGGAACCAGCTGACGCGTCTACGTCTGCCATCGATTGCCTCCAATCTTTCGAGCATTTGAGGTGTTCACTAATTGTCGTGTCCGCCTTTGATGGCGAAGGTTATCTTCTTTGGGAACCATGTGACAGAATAAGAGGAGAGGAATAATCGGTGTCAGTTCTATTGTGACAGCCATATGTCAAATAAGAACTGACACCATTTCTCTTCCAGCAGTGCATCACCCGGCGGCAGCCGCGATTCGAGTTGTTCCAGCGCGGGCCGGTGCGGTATTGATCGGTTTCGATGTTGAAACATTGGTTAGCCTCCTAATCGTCATCGTCGATTTTGGCCGTAATGAGAACGGCGGGGTCAGGAGACCCGCGCCGAGCGATCGGTCCGGTTGGTGCTGAAGTGGTCTGCACCTCGAAGGCGCCGCGGTCGATGGTGCCGTTCACGATGCGCGGAAATCCCGGGCCGCGCTGGTCCCATTCGGGCGCCATCTGGTTGGTGCCGGTGTCGATGGCCGGGCTGCCGGAGAGGAGGGCAAAGGTCTGAGTCGGACCGCCGTTGTCGGCGAGAGGGCCAAGCTGGGGGTCTACGTCGAGCAGGTCGGTCGGCGCCCAGGTGTAGATGTAGTCGCTGCTGCCAAAAAGATTGTAGCCGTTGGAAACAGGCGCTCCCTTGATGTTCGTTCCCTGCGACGCCCCGTTGAGGGCGACGATCGAATTACCGATGTGCAGGAAGGAGTTCGGGTAGGAAGTCATGATTCCGCCGCCGTCCGCCTGAGCGTTGTTGTCGGCGATGGTGCTGTGGGAAACGGTCACCGTTCCTTCGTTATTGTCGATGCCGCCTCCGTTGAGCGCTGCTGCCTGGCAGCATGCCAAATTATCCGCGACCGTGGAATTCTCGATGGTGACAATCCCAAGATCATTGCCAATGCCTCCACCACCCGTATGCAGCGCGGACACGCCCGAGGCGCGGTTTCCCGAAATCGTGCTGCTAAGAATGTTAACCGTCCCCGAGAGGTTGTAGATACCTCCGCCGTGCCCCGCGCGGTTGGCCGTAATGCTGCTGTCGACAATCGTCACCTCGCCGTGGTTGTTGTGAATGCCTCCTCCCTCAAGCGGCCCTAGGTTTTCGGTCACGATCATGCCGGAGAGCGTGAGCGTACCGCCATCGTTGAAGATCCCGCCCCGACCGTTGGTGATCGTCAACCCCGAAATCTCCACGGTTACACCGGCGTCTATAGAGAAAATGCGGTAATCTCCGCCGGTGTTCCGCCGCACGGTAAGTGCATCCGCGCCCGGACCAAGGATATCCACATCGCTGCTCAAATCGGGCAGCGCCCCGGAAAGTTGAATGACGCCCGTCACGTGAAAGTCGATCACATCGGCGCCGGGGTTGGCGTTGACCCGGTTGATGCAGTAACGCAGGTCGCCTCGGAAGCCGAAGCCAGCGCCGGCGTCGCTGAGCCGGCTGACGTGGCAGGTGGCGAGCAACGTGCGATCTTCCAGTGGCTCGATGTGAGGACGTGCGGTCGTGGCTGTTCCGGTGCGAACAAGTCTCTTGTGATTCACGTGAATAACTCCTCGCGAATTGATGGACCCCTACGGCACAACTTGCGTCGCGATGGCCGGGATTTGGCAGGCGCGATGGCAGAACTTCGTTACGAAGGCGTCGTAGCCGCCGTTAATTGTCGAATCGAAAGCGCCGGGCGTGGTTGGAAAATTGTTAGCCCACGTGAATCCGGTCACGTAAACATTGCCGCGCGCATCGACCGCAACGTCCCAGCCCTCATCCCAGCTGACTCCCCCTAAGTAGGTTGAATCGAGCAGGCCAGAGCCGTCCGCGCGTAGCCGGGTGACGTACGCATCGGGAAAGGAACCGCCATTATAGCTCGGGTCAAAGGCGCCGGAGGTCGTCGGGAAGTTGGTGGATTCCGTCCATCCGGTGACCGATGCACGACCGTTGCCGTCCACGGCAATGCCGTAGCCTGAATCCGGGCCGGACCCGCCTAAGAAAGTGGAGTACATGAGGCCTACGCCATCGCTTCGTAACTTCGCCACGAAGAGATCGTCCGCGCCGCCGTTGTGTGTGGAGTCGAAGGCGCCCGGCGTAGTCGGGAAATCACTCCCTTGGGTGCGCCCGGTCACGTATGCGTGGCCGCTACCGTCTAGAGCGATCCCGGACGCCTCATCAAACGACGATCCGCCGAGGTATGTTGCAAAGAGAAGCGCCGAGCCGGCCGAATTCAGCCTGATAACGAACGCGTCGCCGTGATCGTTGTACGTCGTGTCGAAAGCGCCCGGTGTCGCGGGAAAGTCGGTCGAATTCGCCGATCCCGTTACGAACGCGTTGCCGCCAGTATCCACTGCAATCCCGCTGCAATCCCCGACATCTGGAAGAAAAGTTGAGTAAGCTAATTCCGACCCTTGAGGGTTCACCTTGGTGAGGAAGTTGCCGACGTGAGTCGTGTCGAAAGCGCCGGGAGTGACCGGGAAGTTGTTCGACTGCGTAAATCCCGTTACGTAGGCGTTGCCGCCGCTGTCTAAGTCAATTGCACGGCTAAAGTCGTGGTTCGATCCACCAAGGAACGTAGAATAAAGCAAGCCCGCGCCATCGGGCCGCAGCTTGGACACAAAGCCGTCATAAAAGAACCCACCTCCGTATGTAGTCTGAAAGGCGCCCGCAGTGGTTGGGAAGCCAGCGGATGATGTCGATCCCGCGACGTAAGCGTTACCGTTGCTATCTAAAGCTATCGCGGTGGCATAGTCCGAGTAGAGACTGCCCAAGAAGGTCGAATAAATCAAGCCGGAGCCGTCGGACCGCATCTTGGTCACGAAGGCGTCGGTGCTGCCGTCGAACCCTACGTCAAAAACACCCGGCGTTGTCGGAAAATTGCTCGATGGTGTGACTCCGGTTATGTAGGCATTCCCCGTATTGTCGACGTCGATACCGTACCCGTGCTCGTTGCCAGACCCGCCCAAGAAGGTGGAATAGCCGAGCACAAGCGGATCGATGACGAGCGGCCGGGTTGCGTCGTAGGCGCCGACGTCAAAAGTGGCGAGCGCTGAGGACTGAGTACCGAGTACAAAGCTGCCGGCGACCACTTTGCGGACTCCGTTAGTGTCCTGGTACAAGTACGGCTTCTGCTGTACGAAATCGCCCGCCGCCGTTTGCAGAACCAGATTGCCGTCGCCGTCGATTTCCGCTCCGTCGGCGCCGGCGAAGTTCAAGGCGATTTGATTCGGATCGGCCCCCGGCGAAACGATGAAATCGTATTCGAGTTGTTGACCCTTGCCGTAGTAGACAAGATCGATGCCGGGATAGACATCGTTGTATTCGACGCGGCCGAAGGTCGAAATGTTGGTGTGCCACTGCGATGGATCGTCACCGATGAAGTAGTTGACGATGCCCGGTTGGCGGATGGCGGCGGTCGGCTGTGCGTTAGGATTAGCGCCGACGATTTCCATGTGCACAGCAATGCCCGGCGAGCGGGGCGTGTGAACGCCCTGAGGCCCGGCTGCTTCCAGGGGGTTAACACCCCCCGCTCGCCCATCAGGTGATTCTGAATTCTGACTTCCGAATTCTGGATTCTGTATGGAAAACACCGCCGCCTTCGGTGTGAGGAACGCCGTGTATCCGCCGGCACGGGCGATGAAATCCACGCGTGAATCGGTTTGGCCGACGTTTTGCTCGAAGGCCAGTTCGAGTTTGCCGTAATTCTCCCGCACGGTCGATTCATCGACGGGCGGCTCCACTTCCTCGCGCGGCGGGCTAGACTGGGGTTGCGTGTGTGACAGAGCACCGTCGAGACTTGAGTGCATACCAGCTCGGAGCGCGAGCGACGGATTCGTGTTCCTCTGAGCAACAGACGTCAGGCCGTCGAGATTCGCGCCGCCTGCCGTCGCGGGTTGCCGTGCCGCAACATTCTGAAACCCACGACGAACGCCAGTCGCATCGGGCGCCGCGAAAGCATAAGTGGTGTCGTCCGGCGCCGGCGATGGATGGTCGGCGGTGAGTCTGCGCTCTTTTGGTTGGGAAATCGAAACCCCAGCCCCGTCCGACCGAATCGTGGAATACGACAAGCCGTCGCCGGGCATTGCTTCCCATACCGTTGCCGACGATTCGAAAGGTCGACCGCATCTTGTGTCATCGAATTCCGGCGTGGATTCCCGCCAGGCGAGGAGCACTCCCACCAATGCATCGCCCGGCGGCAGACGCGGCTCGAGTCGCTCCAACGCAGGCCGGTGTGAAACTGAGCAATCGCGAATCATGTCAACCTCGCCTCCGTCGAGATGTCGGCGAAGAAAGTGTCCAATGAGTTAAGCTCGGGGCTCGCCAAAGCGGCGATTCGCCGAATCCGTCTGTCGGCTGCGGTCCGGTCCAGGCCTGACGTGTTGATCAATTCCGAGTCGGGGCCATTCGCCCGCGATGAAGCTGGACGCTCGCGGGCTGTCGCAGCGCTGAGGGTACGGGTTTGTGCAATCGGCGCCGGCGGCGGTGGGATCGGTACAAGCGGAGTTGCTGGGGCGGGCGGTTTGGACGCGTGTGCACACACGCTATTGCGGACTGCCGAAAGGTTCCGCTGCTCGTACCATTGAATCTTGTTGGAGCCGCCGGGCGCACTGAGCACGTCGAGGTCGCAGTCGCCGTCGATATCCGCCGCGTGCACGTGTCTAGCTTGGGTGGCGCCGGTGGTGATGATCAGGGTTGTGAAGGTCTGGCTGCCGTTGTTACGGTACCAGGCAATTTTGTTGTCATTGAAAGATGAGGAAAGTATGTCGGTGTCGCCGTCGCCGTCGACATCAGCCACGTACACGCTGGTGGGTATGAACGCCTGGATGGTAATCACGCGAAGCGTGAAGTTCGCGTTGCCGTCGTTCTCGAACCACCCGACGTACGCGGCGGCTGCGACGATGTCCATGTCGCCGTCGCTGTCCACGTCGGCCGGGAATACGCCATAGGCGCCGCTGCCACTGCTGGCGATGACCTGGGCTGTGAAGTTCTGGTCGCCGTCGTTTTCGTACCAGGCAATCTCGCTGTCAAAGTATGAAGCGGAGACGACATCCATATCACCGTCACCGTCCATGTCCGCCGCATGAACACTCGTGGCTGCGTCAGCGGTCGTCGTGAGGGTGTGGTTGGCGAAGTTCTGGCTGCCGTCGTTCTCGTACCAGGCAATCTCGTCGTCTCTCCAGGACGAAGAAAGGACATCCAGGTCGCCGTCGGCGTCCACGTCGGCCACATAGACGCTTGAGGCGCCGTCGGCGGCCGTGGTGATAATGTGGCCGCTAAATTGCTGATTGCCGTCGTTCTCGTACCAGGCGATCAAGTCGTTACCGTACGATGCCGACAGGACATCCAAATCGCCATCTCCGTCCAGGTCCGCGGCAAATACGCTCCGTGCCCCGCTCGCTGCATCAGTAACAACATGAGGGATGAATTGCTCTTTGCCGTCGTTTTCGTACCAGGCAATGGTGTCTCCCGCAGCCGACAAGATGTCTGCGTCTCCGTCCCGGTCCACGTCCGCGACATAGACACTCCGTGGTCCGAAGGCGTTGAAAGCAAGCGCGTGCGGCGTGAAGTTCTCGTTGCCATCGTTCTCATGCCAGACAATCACGCCTACGCTGCCGGCTGACAGCGACAGAACGTCGGTATCACCGTCGCCGTCTACATCCGTCGCGTACACGCTCCCGGCTAGGACGTCATTCGTAATGACATGCGTGCTAAAGTTCTGGTTGCCGTCGTTTTCGTACCACGCTATCTTGTCGTCCAACGCTGACCCGGAGAGGACATCCACGTCGCCGTCGCCATCCACATCGGTGGCAAAAACGGTCAGAGCCCCATCAGCGGCCGCTGTAATCGAGTGACCAGTGAAGTTCTCATTGCCGTCGTTCTCTAACCACAAAATCGAATCGCTCAGGAACGACGCCGAGAGAATATCTACATCGCCGTCGCTGTCGACGTCCGCCGGATACACGTCCGCGAGTGCGGCGAGGTTGCCGGCAACGAGGTGCGGGGCGAAGTTCTGGTTCCCGTCGTTTTCATACCACCAAATTTCGCTGTCAACGTGGGACATCGAGAGAATGTCGACATCGCTGTCACCGTCCATGTCCACCGCATGCACGCGAAAACCCGCGTCGTCAGCGATGTCGACGGTGTGGGAAGTGAAGTTCTCGTTGCCGTCGTTTTCGAACCAAACGACCGTGTAATCGAATCCGCCGAGTACGTCCACGTCGCCATCGCCGTCCACATCCGCCGTATCCACGCTCCGGGCGAATTGAGTGGTGCTGATGGTGCGGGAGGTAAAGTTCTGGTTCCCGTCGTTCTCATACCAAACAATCCTGCTGTTTGGGTTGCTCTGCCAGGAGACGGCGAGGACGTCGGTATCGCCGTCGCTATCGACATCGGCCGCATGAACATCGTCTGTGTTAGAGAGCGTGTTAGAGATGATGTGCGGGATGAAGTTCGGGCCGCCGACATTCTCGTACCAGGCAACTTTATTGTCACTTTGCGATGCGGACAGAATGTCGGTGTCGCCGTCGCTGTCCAGGTCTGTCGCAAACACGTCTTCTGGGCTGCCAACGGGGAAGTTCACGTCCTTGGCGGTATTGAATTGGCCCAGCGCCGCTTTCGGCGGCTTGATCGTGACGGCGTAATCCTCCACTTCGCCGTTCTGCGCCGGGCCATTCGGACCTAGGTCGCCGGCGCTGCTGATCCGGAACCGGGCGAGCGTCTGCCCGTCAGCCGCCCAACTGGGGACGTCGAACGAAATCGTATTGTCTCCCGTCGTCACGGTTCTGCCGTCGGCGATATGTTCTCCCGGCCCGCCCCACGAACCGTCGCGGTTGAAATCGATCCAAGCATTCAGCTTCGCTGTACCGCCGCTTACGCGGACGGTCGCCGTCGCACCAAGCGCACCGGCTCGAATGGCGCCGAACGTCACGCCATCCTCATCGTCTGGGACGCCGGTGATGTCGTCGCCTTGAGCGGACGCGGAAGGCACGCCGTCGGCTTCCGTGTCGCGGTTCGTTCCCAGCGTCGGACCCACGGCATTGTGTGACGCCCCGCCCTCCGCCAGCAGCGTCTTGTACGGCGACGGCGCATCACCGAAATCCACGTTGAATGCGATACGGGCTTCGAGGACTTCCAGCAGCGGCCGGACGAAACTCCGGCGGTTCTTTCGGATTAGCCCGCGGATCATATTAGAAACCTCTCTTCCGGGTGAAAGTGAACAAGGAATGCATCTAAGGAGACAACGTCGGCGCTAACGAGTCGCGCAATGTGGCGGACGGTCGGAGCCGCACACTCAGCGCAACCGTGTTGGCGAGCCGGGAGCGTTAACGACCGGAGGACGCCGCTTACTCCGCTCGAAGACTCGCTGCGTGCGCGGCTCGGTTGCATTATTGCGGGTTCGAAGTCCACGATGGGTGCTGGCGGCGGCGGAATCGGCACGATAGGAGGCCCAACGGGATCGTCTTGCACGCCGACTTTTTTCGCACGCTGGTTCTCGTACCAAGTGATGCGGTCGTCGCCGGCTTGGGCGGCCAAGACATCGAGATCGCCGTCGCCGTCCACGTCCGCCGCATAAACGCTGGCCGCATTCCAAGCCGCAGTGGTAATGATGTTAGCCGTAAAGTTCTTGTTCCCGTCGTTCTCGTACCACGCGAGCTTCTGATCACTGGAGGATGCGGATAAAACGTCCAGATGACCGTCGCCGTTGACGTCTGCGGCGTACACGCTTGAGGTGCCAATTGCTGTCGTCGAGATGACGCGTGTCGTGAAGTTCTGATTGCCATCGTTCTCGTACCAGGCAATTCGGTTATCGCTCTTGGACGCGGAAAGTACGTCCACGTCGCCGTCGCCGTCCAGGTCGGCGGCATGAACGTTTATCGCTCCGGCTAGATTGGATGTGATGATGTGGGGCGTGAAGTTCTCGTTACCGTCGTTTTCATACCAACTGACTCGGCTTTGAACCGTGCCCAAGTACGAGGCGGATAAGACGTCCAGGTCGCCGTCGCCGTCCACGTCCGCGGTGTAAACGCTACGAGGCCAACTGTCGGTGGTGGAAATGATGTGTGGCGTGAAAGACTCGCTTCCGTTGTTCTCGTACCATGTGATTTCGTCGTCCAGCTTGGACGCGGCCAGAACATCCATGTCGCCGTCTTCGTCTAGATCGGCCGCATGTACGCTCCACGGACAATTGCCCGACTTGCTAATCAGGTGATAGGTGAAGTTCTGGTTGCCGTCGTTCTCGTACCAGGCAATCTCGATGTTGTAAAACGACGCAGACAGCACGTCGATATCGCCGTCGCCATCCACATCGGCCGCGGTCACACTTCGGGCGCCGTTTGCGGTAGTCGTGATCGTATGGCCAACGAATTTCTCATCGCCGGTGTTTTCGTACCAGGCAATCCTGTCGTCCCAATACGACGACGAAAGGATGTCGTTGTCGCCGTCGCCGTCCACATCGGCCGCATAGACGCTCGTTGCGGCGTCGGGACCGAAGCTGACCGTATGGAAAGTGAAATCCTGGCTGCCATCGTTCTCGTACCAGGCGAGGGGCCCGTCAGGGCCGATGTTCGAAAGGACGTCCATGTCGCCGTCGCCGTCCACGTCCTCGGCGTATACGTTGCGCACGCCATCGGCAGCGGTGGTTATCGTGCGCATGGTGAAGTTCTGATTGCCGTCATTTTCATACCACGCGACTCGGCCATCGTTTTGAGATGCGGACAGGGCATCGATGTCGCCGTCGCCATCTATGTCTGCGGAATAGACGCCGAACGCCCCAGGAGCCGTGTTGATCGTATGCGTAGTGAAGTTCTCATTGCCGTCGTTTTCATACCAGTTGACGATGTTGCCGAACTCGGATGCCGCCGAGAGAACATCCACGTCGCCGTCGCCATCCACATCGTCAGCGTGCACACTGCGAGGCGAGTCGAATGCCGTGCTTATCGTGTGAAGGGTGAAGTTCTCGTTGCCGTCGTTTTCGTACCAGGCGATTTTGTCGTCGCCCGAAGACGCGGAGAGGACATCGGTGTCCCCATCGCCGTCTACATCGGTCGCATGCACATCCCAGGCGCCCGAGGCTTCATGACTGACGACGTGAACGGTGAAGTTTTGGTTTCCGTCATTTTCGTACCAAGAGATCCTGTTATTTGTAAAGGACGCCGAGAGGACATTGATGTCGCCGTCGTTATCGACGTCCGCCGCGTACGCATTATGTACGCCGAGATCCGAGCTGATGATGATGTGAGTTGTGAAGTTTTGATGGCCGTCGTTTTCGTACCAGGCAACTGTGTGGTTAAACAGAGCGGCGGACAGGACGTCGGTGTCGCCGTCGTTGTCCATATCGGTCGCGTAGACACTGATGGCACCGGGCATGCTCGTGGCGATCGTGTGGGGACTGAAATTCTCGTTTCCAAGATTCTCAAACCAAGAAACCTTGGAGTAAATGTTTGACCCGGCCACGATGTCGATGTCTGCGTCGTTATCCACGTCGGTCGCATAGACGACGTCCGCCCAGTTTAGCCCGCTCACATCCTGTGCCGCACTAAAACAGCCGCAAGCCCGCTTCGGCGGCAGGATTGTAACCGAATAATCCTCGACCTCGCCGTTTTGCGCCGCACCATTCGGACCGAGATCGCCGGCGTTGCTAAGCCGGAACCGGGCGAACGTCTGCCCGTCTGCCGCCCAGCTCGGAACGTCCAATGTGATGGCGTTGTCTCCCGCCACCACGGACCGCCCGTCCACGATGTGCTCGCCCGGCCCACCCCATGATCCGTCGCGGTTGAAATCGATCCAGGCATTGAGTTTCGCCGTACCTCCAGCGACGCGTACCGTTGCCGTTGCTCCGAGCGCGCCGGCGCGGATCGTGCCAAAGGTCACGCCGTCTTCGTCATCGGGAATGCCGGTGATGTCGTCCCCCTGAGCGGACGCCGAGTGCACGCCGTCGGCTTCCGCATCACGGTTGGTGCCCAACGTGGGGCCGATGGCATTATGCGACGCGCCGCCCTCGGCAAGGAGCGTCTTGTATGGTAACGGCGCATCGCCGAAGTCCGTGTTGAGTACGAGACGGGCCTCGAGGATTTCCAGCAGTGGCCGGACGAAGCGGCGGCGATTCTTACAGTTTCGTTCGCGGGTCATGACAACCTCTCTTCTAGTCACAAGTCGACGAAGAATGCATCCAAAGAGACAACATCTGCGCTAACGAGTCGCGCCATGTGGCGGGCCGCCGGCGCCGCGCTCGCAGCGCAGCCGAGTTGGCGAGCCGGGAGCGTGAGTCCGCCTGTGGCGGAGAGAAATCCGCTTACTCCGCTCGAAGACTCGCTGCGTGCGCGGCTCGGTTGGATTTTCGCGAACTCGACGATTGGTACTGGCGGCGGGGGAAGCGGGACAACAGGCGGCCCAACGAGATCCGCTTGCGCGCCGACGGCCTTCGCCCGCCGGTTCTCGTACCAGGCAATCGTGTCCTGACCAGCGTTAGCCGAGAGGACATCCAGGTCGCCGTCACCATCCACGTCCGCCGCATACAGTCCCAAAGCCCCAAAGGCGTTGGTGGTGATGGTATGGGCCGTGAAATTCTCACTGCCATCGTTCTCGTACCAGGCGACTTCGTCGTCGGAGTTGTCCAAGCCCGATGTGGATAGGACATCGACGTCGCTATCTCCGTCCACATCCGCCGCATACACGCTTTGGGCAAAATCCGCGGTCGTGCTAATGGCTTGGGCGGTGAAGTTCTGGCCGCGATCGTTTTCGTACCAAGCAATCGTACCGTCACCCCAGGACGCGGAGAGGACGTCGATGTCGCCGTCTTCGTCCACGTCCGCCGTATAGACGTCGCGGGCGCCATCCGCCGCCGTGGTGATAACGTGCGGTGTGAAATGTTGAGCGCCATCGTTCTCGTACCAGATGATGGCGTCGTTGAACCACGACGCCGAGAGGACGTCCATGTCGCCGTCGCGGTCCACGTCCGCGGCATGAACGCTCCTGGCCCCTTGCACGCCTGTAGCAATATTGTGGAGGCTGAAGTTTTGGTTGCCGTCGTTCTCGTACCAATCGATTCTGTTGAAATAGTTGGAATAAGAGTGAGCGGAGAGGACATCGAGATCGCCGTCGCCGTCTACGTCCGCGGCGTACACGCTATAGGCCCCCCCGAAGCTAGTGATGGCATGTGGCGTGAAGGTTTGGTTGCCGTCATTCTCGTACCAATCGATTCCGCCGTGGGTTCCTGCCGAGAGGACATCGATGTCATCATCGCCGTCCAGGTCCACCGCAAACACTTCCCTGGCATCATCAGCGGCGGAGTCAGTGATCGTGTGGCGGGTGAATCCCTGATTGCCATTGTTCTCGTACCAGGCGATGATGCCTGTCTCCGGGCTGACGGTCCCGGAGGCAGAAAGGACATCCATATCGCCGTCGCCATCCATGTCCGCTGCATGGACGCTGCGTGCGACGTCCAAGTTTGTCGTCACATTCTTTGGCCCGCTGAAGCACCCGCACGCCGCCTTGGGCGGCTTGATCGTGACGGCGTAATCCTCTACCTCGCCGTTCTGCGCCGGGCCATTCGGGCCTAGATCGCCGGCGCTGCTGACGCGAAAGCGAGCAAAGGTCTGTCCATCGGCTGCCCAACTGGGCACGTCGAACGTGATGGTGTTGTCCCCCGCCACCACTGACCGGCCGTCGGCGATGTGCTCACCCGGCCCGCCCCATGACCCGTCGCGGTTGAAATCGATCCACGCGTTCAGTTGAGAGGAGCCGCCCGATACACGCACCGTCGCTGTAGCTCCTAGCGCGCAGCGCGGATGGTGCCGAAGGTCACTCCGTCTTCGTCATCGGGAATGCCGGTGATGTCGTCCCCTTGCGCGGACGCGGAATGGACGCCGTCGGCCTCCGTGTCGCGGTTGATGCCCAGCGTGGGACCGACGGCATTGTGCGACGCCCCGCCTTCGGCAAGTAGCGTCTTATACGGCAGTGGTGCATCGCCGAAGTCCACATTGAACACGATGCGGGCCTCGAGGATTTCCAACAGCGGCCGGACGAAGGGACGGCCACGTTTTCGAATCGTTTCGCGCGTCATTTCATCCTCATTTCCAAGGGGCTTCGGCGAAGAATGCATCCAATGATGCGGCGGTGGGCAATTCGGCGAGTCGAGCGATACAGCGAATGGGTTGCGAGTGTTTGACGGCTGGCACCTCGCTCGTTTCCGAGTCGCGACGGTTAGTGAGCGGTGACGCGGACCGCTCCTTAACGGTCGCGGCTCCGAATTGGCGCGTTTGCACGACGGGTCCCGGCGGTGGTGGAGCGGGGAGCGGGTCGGGGGGTCCAACGGGGTCGACCTGCACGACGACTTTGTTGGCACGTTGGTTCTCGTACCACGCAATCCGGTTGTCGAAGTAACCGGCGACGACGTCGAGGTCACCGTCGCCGTCGATATCCGCCGCATACGCGGTATGTGATCCGTGTATGGGGCTGTCGATCGTATGGGTGATGAAGTTCTGGTTGCCGTCGTTCTCGTGCCAGGCACTAGGGCCGCCGCCCGCGGAGAGGACGTCGATGTCGCCGTCGCCATCGATATCTGCGGCATAAACGGAGTTCGTGTTTGGAGCGGATGCGATAACGTGGGGAATGAAGTTCTGGCTGCCGTCATTCTCATACCACAGGACATTCTCGACCCCTGTGCCGTCACCGGAGAGAACATCGATATCGCCGTCGCCATCGACATCCGCTGCATCCACGGTGTCCACTCCATTAGTAAGGCCAACGATGTGAGGTATGAAGTTTTGGTTCCCGTCGTTTTCGTACCAAGCGACTTCGCCGTCGTAGAATGATGTCGAGACCACGTCGATGTCGCCATCGGTGTCCACGTCAATCGCAAAGACGCTGCTCGCGCCGTTGCCAGTCGTGCTAACCGTGTGCGCTGTAAAGTTCTGATTGCCGTCGTTTTCGTACCAGGCAATCTTGTCGTCGTCGGAAGACGCGGACAGGACGTCGAGGTCGCCGTCAGTATCCACGTCCGCCGCACGCACTTCTCTTGCTCCGTTGGCGGAGGTGCTGATAATGTGGGCGATAAAGTGCTGCGTCCCGTCGTTTTCGTACCACGCAATCTTGTCGTCAAGCTGGGAGGCAGACAAGACATCGACGTCACCGTCGCCATCCAGGTCCGCCGCAAACACGCTCCGGACATAGTTTGCGTTGGTCGTGATGACGTGCGAAGTAAAGAGCTCGCCGCCGTTATTCTCGTACCAGGCAACCATGTCATGCACGGGCAATGCGGCGAGGATGTCCATGTCGCCGTCGTTGTCCATGTCGGTCGCAGACACCTCTTGGGGATATTCCGTGCTGGCAATGGCATGTGCGACGAAGATCTCGTTGCCGTCGTTTTCGTACCACTCAATCTGGTGGAAAGAGGAGCCCGCGGAAGTGACGTCCATGTCACCGTCACTATCCACATCGTCCGCATACACGCTGCGCGGGGAACCGACCAGGTTCGTGATGATATGGGTTGTGAAAACCTCGCTGCCGTTGTTCTCGTACCAGGCGATCTCGTTGTCGAAGCTCGACGCGGATAACACGTCGATATCGCCGTCATTGTCAACGTCCTCCGCATACACGCTGGAGGCGCCGTCGGCGGCGCTGGTGATGACGTGGGGCGTGAAATTCTCGTTCCCGTCGTTCTCGTACCAGTGAATTCGATCGCTGGTGAATGTCGCGGCGAGCACGTCGGTGTCACCATCCCCGTCCACGTCGGTCGCATAGACGCTGTAGGCGCCTAAGGCGGAGCTGGAAATGGTGTGGGGCGTAAAGCTCTGGTTGCCGTCGTTTTCATACCAGGCCACCTTGTCGTCAAAGTCGGAGGCGGAGAGAACGTCAATGTCGCCGTCTCCGTCCACGTCCGCCGCAAAGACGCTTCGGGCCACTAGAGCGTTTGTTGTGATGATGTGTAAAGTGAAACTCTGATTACCGTCATTCTCGTACCAGGCGATCTTGCTGTCGAGAAAAGAAGCTGAAAGGACATCGGTATCTCCGTCGCCATCCACATCCGCTGCATACACGCTCCAGGCGCCATTGGCGGCGGTGGTGATGATGTGTGGGCTAAAGTTCTCATTGCCGTCGTTCTTGTACCAGGCAATTTTGTCGTCCAATTGAGACGCGGAAAGGACGTCAGTGTCACCGTCACCGTCTACATCGGTCGCATACACGCTGACGGCGCCATCGGCGGCCGTGGAGATGGTATGCTGGATAAACTCTTGATTGCCATTGTTCTCATACCAGGCAATCCTGTCGTCATTCCTGGAAGCGGAGAGTATGTCGGTGTCGCCATCCCCGTCCACGTCCGCTGAATAGACGCTCCAGGGTCCATCTGCGGCAGGGTTCACATCGTTGGCGTCGCTGAAGCATCCGCATGCCGCTTTCGGCGGCTTGATCGTGACGGCGTAATCCTCCACCTCGCCGTTTTGCGCAGGCCCATTCGGACCGAGATCGCCGGCGTTGCTGATTCGGAACCGCGCGAAGGTCTGCCCATCCGCCGCCCAACTGGGCACGTCGAACGTGATGGTGTTGTCTCCTGACACCACGGACCGGCCGTCGGCGATGTGCTCCCCCGGCCCGCCCCAGGAGCCGTCGCGGTTGAAGTCGATCCAGGCGTTTAGCGTAACCGATCCACCAGCCACACGCACCGTCGCCGTCGCCGTCAACTGGCCAGCCCGCATCCCGCCAAAGTTCACGCCGTCTTCGTCGTCGGGAATTCCGGTGATGTCGTCGCCCTGGGCGGACGCCGAATGGAAGCCGTCGGCTTCTGTATCGCGGTTGACACCGAGCGTCGGGCCGACGGCGTTGTGCAACGCCCCACCTTCGGCCAGCAGCGTCTTGTACGGCAACGGCGCATCGCCGAAGTCCACATTGAATGTGATGCGGGTTTCAAGAACCTCTAACAATGGCCGGACGAAGCGGCGATTCCTTCGGATTCGTTCTTGAGTCATGGCAACTTCTCTTCCCGAGTAACCTGCAGAAAGAATGCATCTAATGAAACAACATCGGCACTAACAAGTCGGGCAATGTGACGGGCGCGTAGCGGCGGGTTAACGCTCCGTACGTCGCTGATTTCCGAGCCGCGACCGTTAGGGAGCCGAGACGCCAACCGCTCCCTCACGGTCGCGGCTCCGAATTGGCGCGTTTGTACGATCGGTGCGGGCGGCGGCGGAATCGGCACGATAGGAGGCCCAACGGGGTCCGCCCGCACGACGACTTTATTGGCACGCTGGTTCTCGTACCACGCGATCTTGTCATCGGCGGCGGACGCCGAGAGAACGTCGAGATCGCCGTCGCCGTCTACGTCCGCGGCGTAGACGCTTCTCGAATCGCTAGCGCCGACAGTGATGGTACGGGTGGTGAAGTTCTGGTTGCCGTCGTTTTCGTGCCACGCAATCTTGTCTTGCGTGGAGGTCGCCGAGAGAACGTCGGTGTCGCCGTCGCCGTCCACATCTGCGGCATACACACTAAACCCAAAGCCCGACGAGGTGCTGATGGTGCGCGTGGTGAAATTCTGATTGCCATCGTTCTCGTACCACGCAATCCTGCCGTCGCCTGAAGCCGCCGAAAGGGCATCGATATCGCCATCGGTGTCGACATCGGCCGCGAACACACTGGTAGCCCCGATCGCGGCGATCGTGATAACACGCGTGGTAAAGACCTGGCTGCCGTTGTTCTCATACCAGGCAATCTTGTTGTCGCCGAAGGACGCGGAGAGGACGTCGAGGTCGCCGTCGCTATCCACGTCCGCGGCATAGACCCTGTGGGGACGTTCCGCGTGCGTGGTTATGATGCGTGTGGTAAAGTTCTGGTTGCCGTCATTCTCATGCCAGGCGACCGTGTCGATAATTCTGGAAGAGGAGACGACGTCTACGTCACCATCCGCGTCGACGTCCGACGCCAAGACACTGTTGGCGCCGGTCGAGGCGAGACTGATGTTGTGAGCGACAAAATTCTGGCTGCCGTCGTTCTCGTACCAGGCGATCTTGTTGTCACTCTCCGAGGCGGAAACGACATCGACATCGCCGTCGCCGTCCACGTCCGCCGCATGGACGCTCTGTGCAGAGTCCGCGGCGGCGCTAATTGTGTGGGCAGTGAAGTTCTGGCTGCCGTCGTTCTCATACCAGGCGATCCGGTCGTCCGACGCAGACGCGGAAAGCACGTCCATGTCGCCGTCTGCGTCGACGTCTATCGCAAACACGCTCTTGGCCGTATCTGCGCCCGTGGACATAGTGTGCCCGGTAAAAATGCCGGGCGCGGGCTTGGGTGACAGCACCGTCACCACGTAATCCTCGACTTCTCCGTTTTGCGCCGGCCCCGCGGGGCCAAGGGCGCCGGCATTGCTAATACGAAAACGAGCGTAAGTCGCCCCGGCCGCCGCCCAACTGGGCACGTCAAAGGCGACGGTGTTGTCTCCCACCACCACGGATCGGTCAACCAAGGCGTGTTCGCCTGGGCCACCCCACGAACCGTCCCGGTTGAAGTCGATCCAGGCGTTCAACATGGCTGAACCACCGGCGACCTGGACGGTCGCCGTTGCTCCCAGTTGGCCGGCGCGAATGGCGCCGAACGTCACGCCGTCTTCGTCGTTCGGGCTTCCGGTGGAGTCGTCGCCGTCCGCCGCGGCGGAATGAACGCCGTCGGCTTCCGCGTCGCGGTTGGCGCCAAGCGTCGGCCCAACGGCATTGTGTGACGCACCGCCCTCCGCAAGCAGCGTCTTGTACGGCAGGGGCGCGTCGCCGAAGTCGATGTTGAAGGCGATACGGGGTTCCAGAAGTTCCAGGAACGGTCGGCTGTCATGGTAGCCGCGCGTGCAAGCAGGGAATCTCTTAGTTCGCGAGTTCACGATTCACTCCTCCGAAAGGATTGCCGATCGGGCGCGTCGCACATCACAACTTGAACTGACGGAATTGTAGACCACGTCAGGCGTGAAAAGACCAAGCAGCCTGCCATTTTGACGGGTAGACAAGACCCTGTCAAACTCCAACTTCGGGCTCAGCGGTCACATGTTCCGGCGGTTCACCCCTAACCACAGGGCGAAATCCAGGGGCTGATCCGGACGCAAAATTCGACAGGTTCTTGAAGAAAACTTTGAGCACTGGACCGGGAACGGAGTTCTATTGCAACTACCTATTCTCCAACGAGTTAAGGCAGCCCAGCGCTTGCAGCCTCATGGAATGGTCAGCCCCGGCGCCGCGACGCTTCGGGCACAACGAAACCCCACCATCGGCGAATTCAAATGCCGGGACTTGCGTTGGCGACAACGTGGCGACTTCCATTGTGACGCGGAGACTGTGTCGCTCTCAGACATCGTAGTTCTGGAGATCGCGAACGGCGGTGCCCCCCGGATCACACGCGTGGTCCGGAGCCCGAGCACGATGTGCGCCGGATTCCCTCCACCGCCTTGGCTCATCCGGCTGTCGTAGGGCAGAAACTGGGTGTCGGCCCACTCGGCTGCGTTGGAGTACAACCCGAACACCGGCGGCTCCGTCGGCGTGCGATCCACGGTCTCGGCGCGGACGGGTCCAATGGGGCCCCATCGACCCGAGCGGAGATCATCACCCCACGGAAAAACTCGCGTCCCCCCCATGGTCGCGGCAAACTCATATTCCGTTTCCAAAGGCAGACGTTTTCCCAAAAGCTCGGCAATCGCCATTGCCTCGTCGAACGAGATTCCCGTAATGGGAAAATCCTCATACTCAGGCGGTGACGTTGCCAGGCTCTCGGCGATGGGGGTCGGGAGTTTGTAACCGCTCTTGCGGAACTCCCGAATGGTCGTCTCGTAAGGGTCGAGCAAGAACTCCGCTACCTTCACCGGAAACGTCAGGCCATTGTCCGCTTCCGGTCCCATGGTGAAGGTGCCGCCGGCAAATCGCACCATTTCGTCTTCGATGCGGCGCGACGGAATGCGAAACGGCGGCAGATCAACCGAGCCGTCATCCCGTTCGTACCAGCGCTGATGAGGAAAAATTCCTTCATGTCCTTGTCCCGCAGCGGGAACGATTCGATACACCTCGTGAAAACCGAAACCTGGAACTTCAGCGACCACGAGGTAGTGCCCCGGCGGCACGTCTGAAAAAGCCAGCGGCGTCACGTTTCCGGTCGCCGGCCGGAGCATGCGATCCAGTTGCCGCTCGTTGTGCGCATCCAACGGAATCAGAACAACGCGGGCCTCCGGCGGATCCGTGGTGACATGCACGGTACGGTGCAAGACCGGCGCGGCGGCGGTGGGCGCAAGAGCGTCATCTCCCGGCTTTCGCCACAACAGCACCCCAATAGTCGTCAGCAAAATGACGACAAGCATGATCGCCGCGGTTTCCCGCGGATGCCGCCTAATGCTCCGTCCAAGCCGCTTAACGGGACCGACTCGGCGGGCGGTTGGAATTAGACCTTCGCGCACGCGTTGCCAATCGTCGCGAAACTCCGCCGCCGAACTGTAGCGGTGACGCCGATCCGGCTCGAGGGCTTTCAATAGCACGGTATCCATATCAGGGCTCAGCAATCGTTGCAGTTTGCACGGAGCCGTCGGCGGCGGTGAGTTGATGTTCAAAAGGCTTCGGCCGAACGGCAGTTCCAGTGTGAGTGCTTGGTAAATCGTGGCCGCTAAGCCGAAAACATCGGCCCGCTGGTCGATGTGCAGATCGCCGGCCCATTGTTCCGAGCTCATAAACCCGGCCGTGCCGATTCCTTGTCCGGTCATGGTGAATTGGCGGGAATCTCCCAGCCGCGCCAGGCCAAAGTCGGTTAACCGCACATTACTATCTTTGTCGAGCAACACATTGGCGGGTTTAATGTCCCGATGCAGAATCCCCTCGGCGTGGACGGCCGCCACAGCATCAATGAGTTGATCGAGCACCGGCCACATCGCGTCCATGTAGGCACGGTCTGGCAGCTTGGCGAGTGCGTGCGGGTCATTTGGCGGCGTTGCTGTGCGCATTGCCCTGCGCTGCTCGATGATTCGCCCCAGGTCGGGACCGTCGATGTACGGCATGACCAGAACGGGGCCGGCCTCGGTGTTGAAGACGTCGATGACCGTGACGACATGAGCCTTGGAGAGTTGTGCGGCGATCTGCGCTTCCGCTTGAAACCGCCTCAGTCGCTCGGGGTCGGCGGCCACCGCCGGCGGTAGTATCTTAAGTGCAACGTCCCGGCCAAGGCTCAGTTGGCGGGCACGATAGACCATCCCCATGCCGCCCCGTCCAAGCGTGCCAAGAACCTCGTACCCTGGGATGTGCCACCCGCGCAATAACGGCGGCGTTCCTTCAACGTCGCTTCGTGACGGCCAGACGCGCTCCAATGCGTCGACACATTTGGCCAGGCGCCGCTGACGTTGCGCTACGTCGCCATCCGTCGATGCTGAAGGAGAGGACGTGCCGCTCGCGCTGCTTGCGATGTGATTTTCGAGCCAGTCCACCAACCCGTCGTCGGCTTCGTTTTTTGGCTCATTCATGGCTGCGATTCGTCGATTTGCAATTCATCGGCGAGCATTTCCAGGGCCCGGACCCATAACTTGCGGACCGCCTCGGCCGATCGTCCCATGCGCTGGCCGATCTGCTCGTTCGTAAGCCGGTCCCGGTGGTGCCAAAGCACGACATCTCGATAATCCGCGGGCAGCCGATCCACCGCCTTCTGCAAGGCTTCGACTTCCTCATTTTGACTCAGCACGCGGCTCGGCGTCAATCCGTCGGTCGGCAGGTCGTTGGTCCCGTTGGCCGGCACATCGCCGCCATGCAAATGCACTTCCCGTCCGATTTGGCGTTTGGCAGTGTTCTGATAATGCCGGGCCGCGTCGACGAGATTGTGTTCCAGCGTCCGCCGCAGCCACGCAACCCACTCTCGTTCGGTCCGGCCGCGGAAAGACGCTAAGTGCCGCTGTGCCTCTAGGAAAGTGTCTTGTACCAGATCGGAAGCGCCTTCCTTTGCGCGTAGCGCCGACGCCAGCTCGGCGTTGGCGTCTTTGAGCAGCACCAAGCGAGCTTTTTCCATGAGGCGGCCAAGCGCCTCCTTGGAGCCGTCTCGCGCTTTCTGAAGGAGGGAGTCGAACTCCTCGGCCATGTCACCCCCGTCGCAGATTCCAACGGCCCGACGCCATTGGCGTTCATGCGACAGATTCTAACACGTTGTGCCGATTAGGTGATAAGACTTTCCGTTGCCAACCACTCGTTTAGCGAGGTTCCGAAGAACCCCGCGTCCCACGCATCGACGTGCTCATGTGACAACGCACGGTGGCGGATGGCATGCTCGCGCTCAACGACTGGCGCCAGTTGATTTCCGAAATCGAACAGGTTGGCCTGATAATTCGACGCTCGCCCGGCCAGTGTCGCGGCGTTTGCGCGATGCGCCGTAGGCAACGGCGGCGGAATCGGGACAATAGGCGGTCCGACGGGGTTGTCCTGCAATAGGTGGCTCTTCGCCCGGCTGTTTTCATACCAGGCGATTTTGTCGTCGTTCTTCGATGCCGACAGGACATCCATATCACCGTCGTTGTCCACGTCCGCCGCGAAAACGCTCCGCGCATCGGCGGCAGTAATGGTAATGGGACGGGTGGTGAAGTTCTGATTGCCGTCGTTTTCGAACCACGCGATCTTGACGAAGAACGAGAACGCGCCCAGGACATCCGTGTCGCCATCGCCGTCCACGTCTGCCGCATATACGCCGTACGCCTGGTCGATCGCAGTGTAGATAGTGCGGGCAGTGAACACCTGGCTGCCGTTGTTCTCGTACCAGGTAATCCTGGCGTCGTTGATGGCGGCCGAGAGCACGTCGATGTCGCCGTCGCCATCCAAGTCCGTCGCAAATACACTGTTCGCGCCGGTCATGGTAACCGTAATGATTCGGGTAGTGAAGACTTGGCTGCCGTTGTTCTCATACCATGCGATCTTACTGTCGCCGGCCGAGGCGGACAGAACGTCCATGTCGCCGTCGCTGTCCACATCTGCTGCATATACGCTGTGGGCCCGGTTCGCTTGAGTAGTGATGGTGCGTAGAGTGAAGACTTGGCTACCGTTGTTTTCGAACCAGGCGATGCGATCGTCGACTCGGGATGCCGAGAGGATATCCATGTCACCGTCGCTATCCACATCCGCGGCAAACACGCTATTGGCGCCACTTGGCGTCTGGCTAATAATGCGGGGTGTGAAGACCTGACTGCCGTTGTTCTCGTACCAGACGATCTTGTTGTCATCCTCAGACGCGGACAGAGCATCCATGTCACCGTCGCCATCCACGTCAGCCGCATACACACTCTGCGCCGAGTCCGCGAGGCTGTAGATGATGTGGGCCGTGAAGTTCTGATTGCCGTCGTTCTCGTGCCAGGCAATCTCGTTGTCATAGTCGGATGCGGAAAGTGCATCCATGTCGCCGTCGCCATCCATGTCCGCAGCAAACACGCTGCGGGCTGAGTCCGCCGTGATGGAGATGTTGTGCGTGGTGAAAAGGGAAAGTGACGCTTTCGGCGGCAGCACGGTGACCACGTAATCTTCTACCTCGCCGTTTTGCGCGGCCCCGGCCGGTGCGAGGTCTCCTGCCGTACTGACTCGGAACCGGGCATAAGTGCTCCCGTCCCGCGCCGAGCTGGGAACGTCGAAGGTGATGGCGTTGTCTCCCGAGACCACGTTCACGCCCTTGGCAATGTGCTCCCCCGGCCCGCCCCAGGCGCCGTCGCGGTTGAAATCGATCCAGGCATTGAGTTCGGCCGGGCCGCCCGCAACCCGCACCGTCGCCGTCGCCCCCAACTGGCCGGCACGCATCGTGCCGAACAGAACGCCGTCTTCATCATCAGGGCTTCCGGATATGTCGTCCGCGTTGGCCGCCACGGAGTGCGCGCCGTCGGCTTCAATGTCCCGCTGCGGGCCCAGCGTCGGCCCGACGGCATTGTGCGACGGGCCCCCCTCGGCGAGGAGCGTCTTGTACGGCACCATCGCATCGCCATAGTCGATATTCAGTACGAGCCGAGCTTCGAGCAGTTCCAACAACGGCCGAACATAGCCGCGTTGACGGCGATTTCGGATTGGTTCGCGGTTCATGTTAACCTCAAGCCAGTGTGTATTTGGCGTAACATGGATCGAAATAAACTCTTACGGCATGAATGCGTCGCCCAAGCCTCCGAACCTGCCCACGCATACTCCCTTCATTATCAATAAGGCGTATCTTCGCAGCAAACCGGACGCGTTTTTTCTGATAGTTCACGTTAGCGAATTCCGCGCCACACGAGTGACAATGCCGTCCTCTCTTCGGGTGTAAACTCGGAGAAATAAACATCCACAGCTGAAACCGCATCCGCCGTCGCCGAATTGGCGATTCGCGTGATGCGGCGGAGGGGTACCGAACGGTTGACGGTCCACGCGTCGCTCGTTTCTGAGCCGCGACCGTTAGGGAGCGGTGATGGCGTCGCGGCAGCGAGAAACCCGGTTTCTTGGAGAAACCGGGTTTCTGAACTCGGTCGCAGCGGCGGCGGATTCGGCACGTTGCCACCGGGCGCCAACGCTGCCGTTACGACTCGGCACAACGAGAACTCCGACGTGTCGTTGAAGGGGCTGGTCGCCGTCGCGGTGATGACGTGGCCGACGGGAACCTCGAAGCCGACGACGAACATCGTCCGGCCCCGACCGGTTGCGGTCGTGGTCAGCGTCTTTGTGCCGAGGTAGGTCTCGCCTTCGCCGAAGCCCGATGGGTCGCAAACGGCACTGCTGAAAAAGTCGATGGTGTAAGTCGTACTCGGCACTACCAGTGCCAGCGAAGCGGCGATGCTCGTGGCGCCGCTGCCGGATACCGCGGAGTTCACCGACGGCGCCCGCTGGTTGTTGTTGCCGGCGTTGATGAGGTCGATGCCGAGGCCGTCGTTGGAATGGATCGAGTTCCGCTGGATGGCGTTGTTGGTGCCGGCGTCCACAAGGACGCCGTGGCCGTCATTGAAGGCGATGATGTTCGCGGTCCCGGCGGCCGTGCCGCCGATCGTGTTGTTGAATCCGCCAGTGATTTCGATGCCGTTCAGCGCATTGGGCACGGCTACGGTGCCGCTGATGTCGGTGCCGATGTAGCTGTTTTCGATGGTATTGCCGCTGCCGGTGATTAGAATCCCATTGCCGCTGAAAAGGTTGACCACCAGCCCTTTGATCACGCTGTTGTCGGCCGCAAGCGTTAGGCCGTGGACATTCGGTCCGGCCGCGAGTCCCCACACTTCGATGATCGGCGTCCCCGCATAACCGCTCTGGGTGGTGCCGTCGATGATCACCGTGTCCGTTACGGTCGGCAGCGCGGACGTAGGCGCGATCGTCTGCGGTCCGGAGCCGATCGCGAAAGTGATGGTATCCACACCGGAATGGGCGTTGGCTTCGAGAATCGCCTGCCGGAACGAACCGGGACCGGCATCGTTGGTGTTAGTCACGTGGAATGAAAGGTTTTCGAACCAGGTAAGGTTGAGATCGTAAAAGGAACCCGCCACGACATCGAGATCGCCGTCGCCGTCGAGGTCCGCCGGATACATGCTGCGAGCACCGTTTGTGGTAGTGCTGATGTTGTGGGTTGTGAAGTTTTGATTGCCATCGTTCTCGTACCAGGCAACCGTGTCGCTAAAATGGGACGCGGACACGACATCCATGTCTCCATCACCGTCCACGTCCGCCCCGATAACGTTCCGGGCTTCATTGGAGACGCTAATGGTGTGAGGGTTGAAGTTCTGGCTGCCGTCATTCTCATACCAGGCAATCCCGCCGCCTGTAGGCGGCGCCCCGAGCACGTCGGTGTCGCCATCATCGTCCATGTCCGTCGCAAAGACGGCGATCGCAAAAGCCGTGGTGTAAGCGATGGTATGAGGAGTGAAGTTTTGGCTGCCATCGTTCTCATACCAGGCAATTCTCTTTTCCGAGAAGTTGATCTCTTGATAGGCGGACGCGGATAAGACGTCCGTGTCACCGTCGCCATCGACGTCGGCCGCAAACACGTCCCGAGCTCCGAAGGTGTTGGAGCTAATCGTGTGCGCAACAAAACTCTGTTTGCCGTCGTTCTCGTACCACGCGATGGTGTTGTCACCGTCGGATGCCGAAAGGACGTCGGTGTCGCCGTCACCGTCCACATCCGCCGTGTACACGCTGTAAGCCCCGTCTGCACTGCTGATCGTGTGAGGCGTGAAATTCTGAGCGCCGTCGTTCTCATACCAGGCGATCTTGTCGTCGGCAAGGGACGCGGAGAGCACGTCCATGTCACTGTCACCGTCCACGTCCGCTGCAAACACACTATGCGCCCCCTGGGCGAAAGTGGTGATGGTGTGGGCGGCAAAGACCTCGTTGCCTACGTTCTCATACCAAGCGATCTTGCGGTCGATGGAGGATGCGGAGAGGATATCGGTATCACCGTCACCGTCGACGTCCGCCGCATATACGCTCTCTGCCCTTTCCACGGTGATGGCAACGATGTGAAAAGTGAAATTCTGGTTGCCATCGTTTTCATACCACGCAATCGTGTGATCGGTCCTGGATGCCGAGAGAACGTCGATATCGCCGTCGCCGTTCACGTCCGCCGCGAACACGCTCCAGGCGCCATTGGCGAGATTGGTGATGACGTGCGTGGTGAAGTTCTGACTACCGTCGTTCTCGTACCACGCGACCTCGTCGTCGGCTGAGGACGTCGACAGGGCATCCATATCGCCGTCGTCGTCCAAGTCGACTGCGAACACGCTGGACGCAGAATCCGCCGTAGTAGTAATGGTGTGGGCGGTGAAGCTCTGGTTGCCGTCGTTTTCATACCACGCGATCTCGTCGTCATTTCTGGATGCCGAGAGGACGTCGAGATCGCCGTCGTTATCCATGTCCTCCGCGAACACGCTCGCGGCGAAATCCGCGGCGGCCGTGATCATGTGGGTGGTGAAGTTCTCATTGCCGTCGTTTTCATGCCATTCGATCTTGTCGTTAACGTGAGATGAGGAGAGCACGTCGATGTCGCCGTCTCCATCCACGTCCGCCGCAACCACGGTGTTGGCGCCGAAAATAGACGTGCTGATAATGTGCTTGGTGAAGTTCTGGTTGCCGTCGTTTTCATACCAGGCGATCTCGTTGCCACTGACGGAAGCAGAGAGAGCGTCCATGTCGCCGTCGCTGTCCACGTCGGCCGCGTAGACGCTCACGGCATGGTTAGCGGCGGTGCTAATGATATGTTCCGTGAAGTTCTGGTTTCCGTCGTTTTCGTACCACGCGATCTTCTTGTCGTACGAGGAAGCCGACAAAACATCGGTGTCGCCATCGCCGTCGAAGTCGGCCGCGACGACGCTTCGGGCGCCATTCGCGGTTGTACTAATGACGTGCTGGGTAAAGTGCGCGCTGCCGTCGTTTTCGTACCAGGCGATCTTGTCGTCCTCGACAGATGCCGACAGAACGTCGGTGTCGCCGTCGCTGTCCACGTCGGCCGCGTGGACGCTGTGTGCGTCCTCCGCGACATAATTCACATCGATGGGGCCGCTGAAACAGCCGCACGCCGACACCGGCGGCGTCACCGTCACCGCGTAGTCTTCCACTTCACCATCTGCCGCGGCGCCGCCCACGCCCAAGTCGCCGGCGGTGCTTAGTCGAAATCGGGCGTACGTCGTTCCGTCGCGGGACGTGCTTGGGACGTCAAACGAAATCGCATTATTGCCCGTGGCCACGGCCACCGCGTCGGCGATGTGTTCTCCTGGGCCGCCCCACGAACCGTCGCCGTTGAAGTCGATCCACGCATCGAGTTTCGCCGAGCCGCCGGATACTGTAACCGTCGCTGTCGCGCCCAGCGCCCCGGCTCGGATGGTGCCAAATGTCACGCCGTCTTCGTCGTCGATCCCGGCGATGTCGTCGCCGTCCGCGGCGGCGGAATGGACGCCGTCGGCTTCCGTGTCGCGGCTCGATCCCAGCATTGGCCCAATAGCCACGTGCTCCGCCCCGCCTTCCGCCACCAGCGTCTTGTAGGGCAGCGGCGCGTCACCGAAGTCGGAGGCGAAAACTATACGCGCTTCGAGCAGCTCCAACAGCGGCCGGAACATTGCACGACAGCGATTTCGTCGTGAGGTTTCGTGATGGTTCATGGAGCTCATCCGTTCTGTAGAGGGTCTGAGAAGAAAGCATCTAATGAGACAACATCCAGGCTCGAAACTCCGGCGAGTCGAGAAATGCGGCGGACGGATGGCGGTGACTTAGCGGGCCACACCTCGTTCGTCTCCGGCCCGCGACCGTTAGGGAGCGTGGGCAGCGACCGCTCCCTCACGGTCGCGGCTCCGAATTGACGCGTTTGCACCACGAGTCCCGGCGGCGGCGGAATCGGTGCCGGCCCGCTCGTCACCATCGCGCATAACGAAAACTCCGACGTATCGCCGTTGGGGCTTGTCGCCGTCGCCGTAATGAACGAGCCGACCGGCGCCGCCAGGTTTGGAACAATCGTTCGGCCCCGGCCGACCACGTTCGTCGTGATGGTCTTGGTTTCCAGAAACACCTCACCCTCGCCCGATCCCGAGGGATCGCACACGCTACTCACAAAGATATCGATGGAAAACGTCGTGTTCGGTGTGCTCACCAAGCGCAGTTGCGCTGTGGTACTGCCGCTGTTGTGCACGGCGGAGAACACAAATGGTTTCGCCTGGTTGTTATTGCCGCTATTCACGAGGTCGATGCCCAAGCCGCCATTTTCGTGCACGCTGTTTTGACGAATTGCGTTACCCGTGCCGGTATCAACCAGCACTCCGTGCCCGACGTTGAATGCGATGATGTTAGCGGTCCCGGCGACGGTACCGCCGATGGTATTGTTCGACCCCCCGGTAATCTCCACGCCGTTGATACCATTCCCTACGGCTACGGTGCCGCTGATGTCGGTGCCGATGTAGCTGTTTTCGATGGCATTGCCGCTGCCGGTGATCAGAATCCCGTTGCCGCTGAACAGGTTTACCACCAAACCTTTGATGGTGCTGTTGTTGGCAGCAATTGTCAGGCCGTGGACATTCGGCCCGGCGGCGAGGCCCCACACTTCGATGATGGGCGTTCCCGCGTAACCGGGCTGAGTCGTGCCGTCGATGATCACGGCGTCGATGATGGTTGGCAATGCCGAAGCAGGTGCAATCGTCTGCGGCCCGGAGCCGATGGCAAAGGTAATGGTGTCCACGCCCGGGATAGCGTTGGCTTGTTCGATCGCCTGTCGCAGTGAGCCAGGACCGGCATCGTTGGTGTTCACGACGACGAAATTCAGGTTTTCGTACCAGGCGATCTTGTCGTTGGAGACAAGTGCCACAACGATGTCCAAGTCGCCGTCGCCGTCCACATCGGTCGGAAATACGCTTTGGACTGGCGCTGAATTCGGAGTGAACTCGTGGGCGATGAAGTTCTGGTTTCCGTCGTTCTCGTGCCAGACGAGTTTGCCAAATGACGAAGTCCCACCAACGAGGATGTCGTTGTCTCCATCGCCATCTACATCCGCCGCAAACACGGATTGTGGATTTGCCGTGCCGGTGCTGATGATGTGGACGGTGAAGTTCTGATTGCCATCGTTCTCGTACCACGCGACTTCGTCGTCGCCCTCGGAGACAGAAAGGACATCGGTGTCGCCATCGCCGTCCAGGTCCGATGCGAAGACGCCCGTGGCACGGTCCGCGACGGCGCTAATGATGTGAGTTGTGAAGTTCTGGCCGCCGTCGTTCTCATACCAGGCAATCTTGTCGTCATAGGTCGACGCGGACAGTAAATCGGTGTCCCCGTCGCTGTCCACATCCGCGGCATAAACACTCTTGGCCCCGTTCGCGCTCGCCGTAATAACGTGGTGAGTGAAGATCTGGTTGCCATCGTTTTCGTACCAGGCGATCTGGTCGTCGGAGAAGCTTGCCGAAAGCACGTCGATATCGCCGTCGCCATCGACGTCCGCGGCAAACACGCTATAGGGGTTGAAAGCGGCATTCGTGATCGTGTGTGGTGTAAAGTTCTGATTGCCGTCGTTTTCGTACCAGGCGATTCGGTTGGCCGTGCCGCCATATGCCGAAAGTACATCGGTGTCGCCGTCGCCGTCCACATCCACCGCGAACACGCTCCGAGCAAAGTCCGCGGCCGTCGAGATGACGTGTGGCACAAAGCTTTGTTCGCCCGCATTTTCATACCAGGCGATGTTCGCGGTTCCGAACGCCGATGCGGAAACAATGTCCGTATCGCCGTCGTTGTCCACATCTGCGGCATGCACACTCCACGCCGCGTCGGCGATGATGGTGATTTCGTGCGTGGTAAAGTTCTGGCCGCCGTCGTTTTCGTACCAGGCGATCTTGTCGTCATCCGCGGAGGCCGAAAGTACGTCCGTGTCGCCGTCGTTGTCCAGGTCCACCGCGAACACGCTCTGGGCAAAGTCGGCCGCCGTTGTGATAATGTGTGCCGTGAAGTTCCCGGCGCCATCGTTCTCATACCAGGCGATCTTGTTGTCATTGCTGGACGCCGACAGGACATCCGTGTCGCCATCGCTGTCCACATCCGCGGCACGCACCTCGGCGGCGAAATCCGCGACAGTGCTTATGGCGTGCTCCCTGAAATTCTGGTTGCCGTCGTTCTCGTACCAGGCAATCGTGTCGTCAACTCGGGAGGCGGACAGGACGTCGGTATCTCCGTCGCCGTCCAAGTCCCCTGTGTACACACTGGTGGCATTGTCCGCCGCGGTGCTAATGGTGTGAGCGGTGAAGTTCTCGTTGCCGTCGTTCTCATACCAGGCGATCTCGTCGTCATAACGGGACGCGGACAGGGCATCGACGTCGCCGTCACCGTCCACGTCGGCCGCGTCAACGCTATAGGCGCCGTCTGCGGTAGTGGAAATGGTATGAGCGGCGAAGTTCTCGTTGCCGTCGTTTTCATACCAGGCAATCTTGTCGTCCAGGTTGGATGCGGAGAGTGCGTCGATGTCCCCGTCGCCGTCCAGGTCCGCGGCGAACACACTGGTCGGTGAATCGGCAGTAGTGCTGATTATGTGGGTGATAAAGTTCTCGTTGCCGTCGTTCTCGTACCAGGCGACTTTGTCATCGGTTGAAGACGCCGAAAGAACGTCCATGTCGCCGTCGCCGTCGACGTCCGCCGCAACGACACTCATGGCCCGTTTCGCGGCGGTGGTGATAACGTGTTGTGAAAACTCCTGGTTGCCGTGATTCTCGTACCAGGCGATCGTATCGTCGAAGCTCGACGCGGACAGAACGTCAGTGTCGCCGTCGCTGTCCACATCCACGGCATGGACACTTTCAGGGAAGTTCGCATCAATGGTGACCCGCTGCGGGGCGAGGAAGCACCCGCAGGCCAACTTTGGTGGCTGGACTGCAACAGCGTAATCCTCTACTTCACCGTCCACCGCCGCACCGCCCACGCCTAGATCGCCGGCGATGCTGAGCCGAAACCGCGCGTAGGTCGTCCCGTCCCTCGCCCAGCTTGGCACATCGAACGAGATTGCGTTGTCGCCTGTCGTGACCGCAAATGTGTCAGCAATCTGTTCCCCCGGCCCGCCCCAGGAGCCGTCACCGTTGAAATCGATCCACGCATCGAGCTGCGCGGAGCCGCCCGATACGGTAACCGTCGCCGTCGCGCTGAGCGCGCCAGTGCGGATTTCGCCGAACGTCACACCATCTTCGTCGTCGACACCGGCGCTGTCATCGCCGTCGGCGTTCACGGAATGCACGCCGTCCGCTTCCGAGTCACGAGTCGCACCCAGCCTGGGCCCAGTGGCCACATGTTCCGCCCCGCCCTCGGCCAGCAGCGTCTTGTACGGCAGCGGCGCATCGCCGAAGTCGGAGGCGAAAACGATCCGCCGTTCCAGCCGTTCCAGTAGGGGCCGGAACCGTCCGCGACGTCGATTTCTCAATGAGGCTTCATTACGCTTCATGAGGATTTCCATTCTGTAAAGGGTCAGAGAAGAAGGCATCCAACAACGGACCGGCGTCGGCGACCCGCAGGAGTTTCAGGCGGGTGACGGGGCGGACAGCCGGAGGCAGAATCGGGGGTAAGTTAGTGTCCGAGCCGCCCGCCTTCGGCGGGTTAGGGAGCGGTGACACCAACCACTCCCTCACGGTCGTGGCTCTGAATGGACCGAGAAACCCGGTTTCTGAACTCGGTCCCAGCGGCGGCGGATTCGGCCCGTTCCCGCCGGGCGCCAACCCTGCCGTCACCACCCGGCACATCGAGAACTCCGAGGTGTCGTTAAAGGGACTGGTCGCCGTCGCGGTGATGACGTGGCCGATGGGAACCTCGAAGCCAACGACAAACATCGTCCGGCCCCGGCCTGTTGCGGTCGTGGTCAGCGTTTTCGAGCCAAGGTAGGTCTCGCCTTCGCCGAAACCCGATGGATCGCAAACGGCGCTGCTGAAAAAGTCGATGGTGTACGTCGTCATCGGCACTACCATTGCCAACGAAGCGGCGATGCTCGTGGTGCCACTGCCGGATATCGCGGAATTGACCGACGGCGCCCGCTGGCTATTGTTGCCGGCGTTGATGAGGTCGATGCCCAGGCCGTCGTTGGAATGGATCGAGTTTGCCCGGATGGCGTTGTTGGTGCCGGCGTCCACGAGAATGCCGCGGCCATCGTTGAACGCGATTATGTTGGCGGCGCCGGCGGCCGTGCCGCCGATCGTGTTATTGAACCCACCCACGATCTCGATGCCGTTCAGCGCATTGGGCACGGCAATGGTGCCGCTGATGTCGGTGCCGATGTAGGTGTTCTCGATGGTATTGCCGCTGCCGGTGATCAGGATCCCGTTGCCGGAGAACAGGTTGACCACGATTCCCTTAATTGTGCTGGTGTCCGCCGCGAGCGTCAGGCCGTTGACATTCGGTCCGGCCGCCAGGCCCCACACTTCGATGAGTGGCGCACCGGCGTAGCCCGGCTGCGTCGTGCCGTCGATGGTCACGGAGTCGGTGATGGCCGGCAGCGCTGAAGCCGGCGCGATGGTTTGGTAGCCGGAGCCGATGGCAAAGGTAATCGTGTCTACGCCGGGATTGGCGTTGGCTTGCTCGATTGCGTGTCGAAATGAGCCGGGGCCGGCGTCGTTGGCGTTAACAACGACAAAGTTGAGGTTTTCGTATAGGAGCAGGTCGCCGCCATTGAGCGAACCAACGACAACATCGAAATCGCCGTCCCCATCCATGTCGGCTGGAAGTACTGTCTTATATTGCCATCCTAGGTAAGTATCGATGGTACGGGATGTGTAATTCTGGCTGCCGTCGTTTTCGTACCAAAGCACCTTACCTTGGTCTTGAATTCCAGGCGAGTACGGGGCAAGGATGTCGAGGTCGCTGTCGCCATCCATGTCGACGGGATAGACTCGGAAGTTGCTGGTTCCTATCTCATGAGGGGTAAAATTCCCACTGCCATCGTTCTCAAACCACGCTGGCCCGTCTACGAGAACATCAATGTCGTCGTCGCCATCCATATCCGCGGCGAACACGTTGTGCGAACCGCCCTCCGTGCCGAGGGCATTGGAAGTGAAGTTTTGGTTGCCGTCGTTTTCATACCAAAAGACCGGGTTGTAGTGAGAGATGCCTAGAACGTCGATATCGCCGTCGCTGTCCACATCCGCTGCATATACATCGTGCGGCTCGGTCACGGATGTAGGGATCGAGTGCCGAGTAAAATTCTGGTTGCCGTCGTTTTCATGCCAAGCAATTCGGTCACCATAAATCGCGGAAGAGAGGATGTCGATATCACCGTCGCCGTCCATATCCACCGCAAAGACCATGTAGGCCCCGTTTTCCGAGCTGATGATATGCGTAGCGAAGTTCTCGTTGCCGTCGTTCTCATACCACGCAACCGTGTCGTCTCCGAATGATGCAGAAAGGATGTCGTTATCGCCGTCGCCGTCTACATCCGCCGCGACAACACTGGAAGCGTTGGTAAGGCCGGTCGTGATCTCGCGGGATGTAAATAGCGAGGAACCGTGGTTTTCATACCATCGGATTCTGTTGCCTGATGCAGTCAGGACGTCATTGTCGCCATCGCTATCAACGTCCGCGGCATAGAGGCCCACACTCGCGGCGCCGCCCGGCGTGAGCACATGCGTGTTGAAATTCTGGCTTCCATCGTTCTCATACCAGGCAACCTTGTGGTCGTTGATGGAAGCCGAAAAGACATCCACATCGCTGTCGCCATCCACGTCGGCGGCATAGACGCTGTATGCCCCATCGGCAGCCGTGGTGATAACATGGGTGGTGAAATTCTCGTCGCCGTCGTTTTCATACCAGGCGACCTTGTCATCCAATTGGGATGCGGAGAGCACGTCGGTATCGCCGTCGCCGTCGACGTCCGCCGCATGAACGCTAAACGCTCCGTTGGCGGCAGCGGTAATGGTGCGTGGCGTGAAGTTCTGGCTGCCATCGTTCTCGTACCAATTGATCCTGTCGTCGTTAGGCGACGCGGAGAGAATGTCGGTGTCCCCGTCGCCATCGACATCGGCCGCGCTAACGCGACGACTGTCATCGGAAGTGATCGGGTGAATGATGAAGCTGTTGGAACCCGTGTACTCGTACCACTGGATTTTGTCGCCAACGTGTGACGACGAAGACGACAGGATATCGGCGTCGCCGTCGCTGTCGACATCGGCGGTGAATACCGATACAAGGCCCAAAGTATCGGTGGTAATGGTATGGGATGTGAAGCCTTGGTTGCCGTCATTCTCATACCATGCGGTTCGGTTGAGCGAGCCGGTGACCACGTCTAAGTCGCCATCGCCGTCTACGTCAGCGGCATGGATGCTTGAGTACGAACTGGCACCTGCAATAACGCGGTAAGTAAACTGTTCGTCACCGTTGTTTTCGTACCATGCGAAGCTAACCCCGACGGCGAGCACATCCGTGTCACCGTCGCCGTCGACATCCACGGTCAATGCCTCGAACGTGGGCGTTTGGCTGATGACGTGTTGTTGAAAGAACAGGTTGCCGTGGTTTTCGTACCAGGCAAGGCTATTTTCGCTATTGGACGCCGAAACGATGTCAATGTCGCCATCGCCATCCAGGTCATCCGCATAGACGTCCCTTGCCTTTCCGACGTAAGTGCTCACGTTTTCCGGCGCGGCAAAACAGCCACACGCCAACTGAGGCGGGTAGACCGCAACTTCGAAATCTTCCACTTCCCCATCGGTCGCGACGCCGCCCACACCGAGATCCCCGGCGGTGCTGAGCCGGAATCGAGCGTAAGTTGTCCCATCGCGCGCGGCGCTCGGCACGTCAAACGAAATCGTGTTGTCGCCCGTGACAACCGCCACCGTGTCGGCAATCTGTTCGCCAGGCCCGCCCCATGAGCCGTCGCCGTTGAAGTCGATCCAGGCGTCGAGCCTGCCGGGGCCGCCCTGTACGTTGACCGTTGCCGTCGCGTCGAGCGCACCCGTTCGGATGGTGCCGAACGTCACGCCGTTTTCGTCGTCGATGCCCGTCGTGTCATCCCCGTCGGCGTTCGCCGAATGCACGCCGCCGGCTTCCGTATCGCGGCTGGCGCCTAACGTTGGCCCGATCGCGACGTGCTCCGCCCCGCCTTCCACCAATAGCGTCTTGTACGGCAGCGGGGCATCGCCAAAGTCGGAGGCGAACACGATGCGCCGTTCCAGTCGTTCCAGTAGGGGCCGGAACCGTCCGTGACGTCGATTTCTCAATGAGGCTTCATTACGCTTCATGAGGATTTCCATTCTGTAAATGGTCAGAGAAGAACGCATCCAACAACGGACCGGTGTCGGCGACACGCAGGAGTTTCAGGCGTGTAACGGGGCGGACAGCCGGAGGCGTAATCAGGGGTAAGTTATTGTCCGAGCCGCCCGCCTTCGGCGGGTTAGGGAGCGGTGACGCCGACCGCTTCCTCACAGTCGCGGCTCTGAATGGACCGAGAAACGCGGTTTCTGAACTCGGTCCCAGCGGCGGCGGATTCGGCCCGTTCCCGCCGGGCGCCAACCCTGCCGTCACCGTACGGCACATCGAGAACTCCGAGGTGTCGTTGAAGGGACTGGTGGCCGTGGCCGTGATGACGTGGCCGACCGGCACCTCAAAGCCAACGACGAACATCGTCCGGCCTCGGCCCGTTGCTGTCGTGGTCAGCGTCTTCGAGCCGAGGTAGGTTTCGGCTTCGCCGAAGCCCGATGGATCGCAAACGGCGCTGCTGAAGAAGTCGATGGTGTACGTGGTGCTCGGCGCTACCAGCGCACAGCGAAGCCGCGATGCTCGTGGTGCCACTGCCGGATATCGCGGAATTGACCGACGGCGCCCGCTGGTTGTTGTTGCCGGCGTTGATGAGGTCGATGCCCAGGCCGTCGTTGGAATGGATCGAGTTTGCCCGGATGGCGTTGTTGGTGCCGGCGTCCACGAGAATGCCGCGGCCATCGTTGAACGCGATTATGTTGGCGGCGCCGGCGGCCGTGCCGCCGATCGTGTTATTGAACCCACCCACGATCTCGATGCCGTTCAGCGCATTGGGAACGGCGATGGTGCCGCTGATGTCGGTGCCGATGTAGGTGTTTTCGATGGTATTGCCGCTGCCGGTGATCAGGATCCCGTTGCCGTCGAACAGGTTCACCACCAGGCCTTTGATTGTGCTGTTGTCGGCTGCCAGCGTCAGGCCGTTGACACTCGGTCCGGCCGCCAGGCCCCAGATCTCAATGAGCGGCGCACCCGCATAGCCGGGTTGCGTTGTAGCGTCGATGATTACCGCGTCGGTAATGACTGGCAACGCAACAAGGGGGGCAATGGTTTGGTAGCCTGAATCGATGCCGAAAGTGATTGTGTCAACTCCCGGATGCTCGTTCGCCTCTAGAATCGCCTGCCGGAGCGACCCGGGGCCGGCGGCGTTGGTGTTGGAGACGTGAAAGGAGAGGTTCTCGTACCAAGCGATTTTGCCGTCGTCATAGGATGCCGAAAGCACATCGAGATCGCCGTCACCGTCTACGTCGGCCGCAAGCACTTTTCTAGCGTTGTCCGCCGCGATTGTAATAACGTGTGTGGAGAAGTTCTGGTTACCGTCGTTCTCGTACCAGGCAACCTGGTCATCGTTGTAAGACGCTGAAAGTATGTCGGTATCGCCGTCGCCGTCCATATCGGTCGCGATAACGCTTACGGGATTGTTGGCATGTCCGACAAATCGTATGGTGAAATTCTCATTACCGTCGTTTTCCCACCAAGAAATGTCATCTAATGATTTCGCCGCGGAAACCATGTCTGTATCGCCATCACCATCCACGTCGGCCGCATAGACGCTTGCGGCGCCGTGGTAGGTCGTCGTGATCGTGTGCTCCGTAAAGCGTTGGCTGCCGTCGTTCTCATGCCACGCAATTTTGCCCGTGCCCAAATCGGACAGGACATCAGTATCACCGTCACCGTCTACATCGGAGGCAGATAAGCTACTTCCAGGGTTAGTCGTTATTGAGTGAGCGGTGAATGCCTGATTACCGTCGTTCTCATACCAAGCGATGCCGTCGTCTTGAGGAACCACGGCAAGCACATCTATGTCGCCATCGCCATCGATGTCGGCGGGGTACGCATGCTCAACTTCGCTAGGAATGTAGTGGCGCTCGAAGCTCTGGTCCCCGTCATTCTCAAACCAGACAATCCTGTCTCCAAAGCTGTCTGCGCCGAGGACGTCCCTATCTCCGTCGCCATCAAAGTCGATTGCATGGACGTCGGCGGTTGTTACCCCGAAATCACCGATAATGTGCGTCAGGAAGGTTGTGCCTTCAAGCTGCTCATGCCAGTAGGCCGCGCCGCTAAACGCCGCTGCAGACAAGAGATCGGTGTCCCCGTCGCGGTCTAGGTCTGCAACATCCATGCTGAAGCCCTTTATGCCGAGGGCAATCGTGGCTGAAAGGAAGCATCCGCAGGCCGGCGTCGGCGGGTGGATCATGACGACATGATCCTCCACTTCGCCGTCGGGTGCGAAGCCACCGACGCCCAAGTTACCGGTCGTACTCAAGCGAAAGCGCGCGTAGGTTGTGCCGTCGGCGGCCCAGCTGGGAACGTCGAAGGAAATCGTGGTGTCCCCAGGCGAGAGCAAAACGGCATCGGCGATTTGTTCACCGGGGCTCCCGAAAGAGCCGTCGCCGTTGAAGTCAATCCAGGCATCCAGCTTGGCGGCGACGCCTTGGACGTTCACCGTTGCCATGGCGTCGAGCGCGCCGGCGCGAATCGTGCCGAACGTCACGCCATCTTCGTCGTCGATGCCCGTCGTGTCATCCCCGTCGGCGTTCGCCGAATGCACTCCGTCGGCTTCCGTATCGCGGCTAGCGCCGAGAGTCGGACCCACGGCAACGTGTTCCGCCCCGCCCTCGGCCAACAGCGTCTTGTACGGCAACGGCGCGTCGCCGAAGTCGGAGGCGAAGACGAGGCGGGCTTCGAGGAGTTCCAATAACGGCCGGATACGTGACAAGGTTGTTTGCTTACGCATGTGCATCGCTCTCCAATTTCGATGGCGAGTTAGAGCCGCGGTCGGGCATCGCAGCTGAAGTTTCTAGTCCGCGACTTCGTAGTACATTTTCCCTAACATCAATGGCCTTTAAGTCTTAGGGTTTCGTTTCCTGCGCGAGTTCAGCGCGCACCCATCACAACACAAGAAACCCCTATTGTTATAACGTGATTTCAAGGCAAAACCGGACGCGCCGCTGGCCGCTTTCTTCGAAGTTTTCGGCCTTTGTACCACAGGAGAGACGCCCGTTCCGCTCAGTCACACCGTCCCGGACAATCCTTGCGCCTTCCGCTACAATGCAGGTGACGGGATGAAGCGCAATCTCGACCTCGACGTACTGTCGAAACCTCTTACCTTCAACGGGCGAAATACCTTATGGCGCGAAAGATCTTGAACCGCCGCGAACTTCGCAAGGCGTCGGACGAAGCCGAGCAAAAGGAAAAGGAAAAGGGTGAAGGAGCGTCGGCCAAGAAAGAGAAAACCAAAGCCGACGGCGCTCCCAAGGTAAAGAAGCCTCGCAAGAAGAAGGAACCGCCGCGGATTTGTGCCCGGTGGGCCGTATTCGACGCCGGCATGAAACAGATCGCGGTGTTCGACTACAACCAGCGCAATCTGGCCGAGCAAAAGGTGGTAGACCTCAAAGCAAAGAAGAACTCGGTTTACTTTATTCAGATTGTAAAGGAAGCGATGGTGATTCCGACCGAAGAGGAAAAAGCCGAGAAGTAGACGAGTCCACCCATCATTGAGATGCATCATGAGCGCGCCTGCGGCAGCGTCCACTGTCCTGACCGACTCTCAAAAAGCGCAATACGAAACCGACGGATTCATGGTCGTTCGCAACGTGCTGAATCCGGACCTCGTCGCGCGCTATAAGTCGCGGGCACGGGAGTTCGCCGTCGGCAACATCCCTCCCGGTTCCGAGAAGATGGTGGTCAAGGAAGTCAGCGTGGCCAAGGGCGCCGTCAAGCCGGACGATCCCGAAAAAGGAATCTGGAAGTTCATTAACCCGGACCGCTACGATCCGCTATTCGAAGCCTACGTACGTCGGCCGGAGATCCTCGACATCGTCGAACCGATAGTCGGCGGCGACATCAAGGCGTTCTTGATGATGTTCATCTACAAGCCGCCGGGCATCGACTTCGTGCATCCGTATCACCAGGACGCGTCGTATTTCAATTTCGAGCCGCACGATTTGGTTGTGGGCACCTGGCTGGCCCTCGACCGCATCGATGCGTCCAACGGCACGCTCTCGGTGATTCGCGGTTCCCACCGGATGTCGATTCTGCCTCACGCGGCGCCGAAAGGCGAGATGGTTAACTTCGGCGTCTTCGGCGTCGAAGGATTCGACGGCCATCCCGACGAGGTAACGCTGGAGTTCGAACCGGGCGATGCCGTGTTCTTTCACTCTCGGCTACTGCACAAGACGGGCGCCAACCTAAGCGACCGCCATCGGCGTGTCCTCACCGTTCATTACGCCAACGCCAAGTGCAAACTCACCGGCGGCCATCACCAGTCGATCCGTTTTGACTTGGTGCGCGGACAGAGTTATGACGGGTGTATTTAGCGCTTCACTGACCGTTGCTCTGGGGTGAAACCGGTGAAGGCAGGTCTCGCAGCTCAGCGATGTGAATAAGTGCCACGCGTGTAACATCGTGATAAAGTGTTGGATGGGTGCTGCTGGGGATTCCGATATGCATCTCGCGATGACCCACCATCGCCATGTCGGGATGAAACACGTCATAGGTTTGGCCGGTACTAAGCACAACCCGCAAAGGCACAAACGGTCGGCCTCGAAGGCGCGTTTGGATGATTTCCGGCGTGAACATTGTTATACTCGGTCGTTACTGTTCGTTCGCCACCCATGATATCGTAACGACCCACAACCGACTCCGCAATCTCCACACAATCAACAATGAGCATGAAAGTCACGATGGCTTGGAGCGTTGTGTTGTCTCTCTGCTTCACTCCAGAGTTGACGACGGCACAACCCGAGATTGTCCGCCCCATCGGCGCCGACGGAAGGCCGCTTAATCTCGATTTCGAGGCGGGGACATTAAAAGACTGGACGGCCGAGGGTGATGCTTTTCGTGACCAGCCCATCAAGGGCGACACGGTGTTCGAACGCCGCGGCGATATGCGCAGCGCCCATCAAGGCGCGTACTGGATCGGCGGATATGAAAAAGCCGGCGATCGAGCTCAAGGCACGCTTACATCGGCGCCGTTTAAGGTGACGCATCCCTGGGCGTCGTTCCGCGTCGGCGGCGGCCCGCATGCCGAGACCTGCGTCGAGCTCGTTCGGAAAGAGACCGGCGAGGTCATTTTCACTGCGTCGGGGATGGAAGAAGAGAATCTCCGCCAGGTCGAAGCCGACCTTCGCAAGCACATGGGCCAGGAAATCTTCATTCGGCTTGTGGACCGCCATACCGGCCATTGGGGACACATCAATTTCGACGACTTTCGTTTTCACACTGATCAGCCGAAAGTCCCGCCGCGACCGACGGCCGTCAAGCCGGATGCGTACCCCCATGCGGGGTTGTCGCCCCAAAACGCAGCCGCGGCTATGACGGTCCCGGAAGGTTTCACGGTCACGCTCTTTGCCGGCGAACCGGATGTGCACCAGCCGATTGGTTTTTGCTTGGACGACCGCGGCCGGTTGTGGGTCGCGGAGGCATATTCCTATCCGCAGCGCCACCCACATCCGGGCCCGGTGTTGCCGGACGCCGAGAAGGTCAAGGGCGATCGCATTCTGATTTTTGAAGACGCGGACGGCGACGGCAAGTTCGACAAGCGCACGGTCTTCATGGAGGGCCTGAATCTCGTCAGCGGCATCGAGTACGGTTTCGGCGGCATTTGGGTTGGCGCCGCACCGTATCTGCTGTTCATTCCCGATAAGAACTACGACGACAAGCCGGACGGCCCGCCGCAGATTCTCCTCGACGGTTGGGGATACGAAGACACACATGAAACGTTGAACACGTTCATGTGGGGCCCGGACGGCTGGCTCTACGGCTGTCACGGCGTGTTCACCCATTCGCGCGTGGGCAAGCCGGGCACTCCGGACGATAAGCGCGTGCCGATCAACGCCGGTGTTTGGCGTTATCACCCCACTCGCCACGTATTCGAAGTGTTCGCCCATGGCACCAGCAACCCGTGGGGGTTGGATTTTAACGAACATGGAGAGGCGTTCGTCGAAGCCTGCGTCATTCCACACGCATTCCACATCGTTCAGGGCGGGCGATACCAACGACAAGCCGGCGCGCATTTCAATCCGCACACCTACGCCGACATTCAGACCATCGCGGACCACCTGCATTACGTCGGCGGCAATCCGCACGGCGGCAACAACCGTTCGGACACCGCCGGCGGCGGCCATGCCCACTGCGGCCTGATGGTTTATCTCGGCGGCGCCTGGCCCAAGGAATACCACGGCCAGCTTTTCATGGGCAACATCCACGGCCGGCGGATCAACATGGACAAGCTGGTTCCGAAAGGCTCCGGCTACGTCGCCACGCACGGCCCGGACTTCTTACTCGCCAACGACGCCTACGCCCGCTTCATCAACATGCGCTACGGGCCGGACGGCAACGTGTACGTGATTGATTGGTACGACCGCCAGGCGTGTCATCACAACGATCCCAAGATCTGGGACCGGACCAACGGGCGGATTTACAAAGTGAGCTACCGCGGCACGAAGCCGGTGCAGGTGGATCTTCGGAAGGCGGATGACTTCGAGTTGTCCGAGTACCAGAAACACGACAATCATTGGTTTGTCAGACACGCAAGGCGGCTGATGCAAGAGCGCGCCCAAGAAAGTACCGATTTCGTAGGTCTGGCGCCTTTTCGTTTTGCCCATAAAGACGCAAAACATCGTCTGCGTGCGCTTTGGGCCTCGCAGGCATTGGCCGTCCGCCTGGAGGGGCCCATACTGCCTCCCTTAACTGACACTGATCCACACGTGCGCGCCTGGGCAGTTCGACTCGCCGTGGAAGCGTGTACTCCTTCGGCCAGTCTGATCGCGAAACTCCGAGAGATGACGAAAGCCGAGGCTTCACCGGTTGTTCGGTTGGCTCTCTGTGCCGCACTCAAACGATTATCTTTGGACGAGCGTTGGACGATTCTGCTCGAGTTGCTAGCACACCAAGACGACAATGCCGATCCGAATCTGCCGCTCATGTACTGGTACGCCGCCGAACCGCTGGCAGAGAATGACCCGAAGGCGGCGCTCGAGCTTGCCCTTAACGGCCGCATTCCGCTTGTCGCCCAGTTCATGGCTCGGCGCGTAGCGGCGCTTGGAACGGAACAATCGCTCACGATTCTCTGCAACGCCCTGTCGGACACCACGGATGAACAACGGCGGCTTTTGATCGTGCGCGGCATGGAAGACGGCCTTCGAGGCCGACAGCGGGTGTCGATGCCGTCGGGTTGGTCGAAGGTCTATAAAGTACTTTCGCGCAGCGCGAATCGAGACATTCGCTCACATTCGCTTGCCGTGGCTGTAATGCTTGGTGATCCCACGGGTCTCGACACGCTGCGGGAGACGTTGGCGGCAAAGGATACTGACCGCGCGGAACGGCAGCGTGCGTTGGCCACGCTTTTGCAGGCCAAGGATCCCAAACTCCCGGCCGTCCTTCACCAGCTCATCGCCGACGAATCGCTCCGCGGTCCCGCGCTCCGCGGACTGGCGGCATACGACCACGCGGAGACGCCGGCCCGAATCCTGTCCGTCTACGCCACATTGGCGCCGGGAGAGAAACGTGACGCCATCGCCACGTTGGCATCACGACCGGCATATGCCAAGACATTGCTCGGCGCCGTGGCCGACAAGAAGATCGCCGCCGCGGAAATACCGGCCGACCTGGTCCGGCAGCTCCGGAACCTGGGCGATGTGGAAATCGACAAACGGATCGCGGAAGTCTGGGGCATCGTCCGCGCCACCCCGGCCGAGCGATCCAAACTGATGGGTGAATATCGAAAACTCCTCACCGCGCCGGGAAACCCGCCGGATTTGGCATTAGGTCGTGCGCTATATGCCAAAACCTGCCAGCAATGCCACTTGCTCTTCGGCGTCGGCGGTAAGGTCGGCCCCGATATCACCGGCGCCAATCGTAGTGATCTCCATTACCTTCTGGAAAACGTCCTCGATCCCGGCGCCGTTATTCCGAAAGAGTATGCCGTTACGTTGATCGAGCTGAAAAACGGTCGAGTCATCACCGGAATCGTTCGTGAAGAGACCGCGACGGCGTTAACCGTCGTAACAGCGGATGAAACACTCACTATTCCGCGAAACGACATTGAAAGCACGAAGCCGACCGATCAATCGATGATGCCGGACGATCAACTCAAGCCATTCAAGGACGAAGAAGTGCGGGCTCTGTTCGCATACCTTCAGAGCGCCGCTCAAACTCCACTATTGGCAACGCCGGAGAACGCGAAGGATTTCTTCAACGGCAAAGATCTCACGGGTTGGGACGGTGATCCAGGCTTGTGGAAAGTCGAGAACGGCGAGATCGTCGGCAAGACGTCCGGTTTGAAAAAGAATGCCTTTCTCCGTAGCCAAATGACGGCCGGCGATTTCCGCCTGTCGTTGAAGGTGAAGCTCACGCCGAACACGGAGAACAGCGGCATTCAGTTTCGTAGCGAATCCCTACCCGAAGACGACGTTAAGGGCCTGCAAGCCGACATCGGCGCCGGCTGGTGGGGGAAACTCTACGACGAGCACGGCCGCGGTCTCCTCTGGGACAAACCCGGAGACCCGCACGTGAAGTCCGGCGAATGGAACGAATACGTGATCGAGGCGAACGGGAGCCGAATCCGCACATGGATCAACGGCCAGGCGTGCGTCGATTTGGACGACCCGAAGGCGCCGCGGCGCGGAATCTTCGCGCTCCAGTTACATTCTGGCGGGGCCACGGAGGTTCGGTTCAAGGAGCTGAAGTTAGAGGTCAAGTGATTGGAATTTGACAAGAATGAACAGAACAGAGAATGAGAGCACCGCGTCGACTTCACGTTGGCCCCGACGATTGCTGATTCTCGCATTCCTGCTAGTCGGCCTAATCCTTTCGCTCGTAGGCTACATCTGGTATGTCGGTCATCGCGGCGACACGAAGTTGAGCGAAACTCTTGCCGACCTAGACCGCACGGATCCAGGCTGGCGCTGGGAAGAGATCCAACTCCAACGATCGATGATTCCCGACGCGCAAAACTCGGCGCTCCACATATTACACGTCAAGAGGCTCCTTCCAAACGTATGGGGCGGCACGCTCGACGAAATGCTCCTCGGCGTCGGTTCGGCGGAAGTCCTGACCGACGCCCAGGCGGCCGCACTGGAATCGGAGTTGGCAAAAGTCGGTCCGGCACTCGGGGAAGCACGCCGGCTCGTCGACTTGCCGGCCGGGCGCTTTCCGGAACAGCACGGCCCGAACCCTTTGCATTTGCTGTTAAATCATGTCCAGGAGGTGCGAACGGTTATCCGTTTACTGGGCTTCGATGCCATCGCGCAGGCACAAAACCAAAATATGGAAGCGGCAGTTCTTGCGGTTCATGCAGGATTGAATGCCTCCCGCTCTATCGGTGATGAGCTTACACTGATTGCTCAGTTGGTTCGCCTTGCCTGCCGCGGCGCCATGGTACGCCGCCTGGAGCGTGTTCTCGCACAAGGCGAGGCGAATGACGCATCGCTTGCGGCGCTTCAGAAAGCAATGGATGAAGATGAGGCCGAGCCGCTCTATTTATATGCGATTCGTGGGGAACGGGCCTTTGCCGAACGTATGCACCACGCCCTCAAAGCCGGTCCCGAATCGATCCCATTGGATCTTCGGACGGAGTTCGAGTATGGCTACGATAGTAGCGAGAAGTACAAGATCGGGTCTGTCGATTTCGAAGTGCTTCTCGAGAAACTGGTCGAAGAGGGCACAAGCGGCCAATACGCCGATCTGCTTCGCGGAATGACCGAAGCCGTTGATATCGCCCGGCGACCTCTGGAAGAGCAACACGCACCTCTTATCGTGCTAGAAGCCAGCACGGCGAAAAAATCGCGCATCGTTCGCTCGCAAATGCCGATGCTGGTAAAGGTCCACGAAGCGTGCCTTCGCGTCAATGCAGAGATGCGATCCGCGGTGGCTGCCCTGGCCGCGGAACGGTACCGGCTCGCCCACGGTCGTTGGCCGGAATCTCTGAAGGAACTCGTGGACGCCAAGCTGCTGCCAAAGATTCCCATCGATCCGTACACGAAGGACCCACTGTTCTTTCAGGACGTTGCCGACGGCCTGATCATCTACAGTGTCGGACTCGACCGCAAAGACGACGGCGGCAAACTCGTTCGAGGCGAGATGTCATGGAACTCCGAGCATGACGTGGGTATCCGGCTTTGGGACGCGAAGGCCCGCCGACAGCCGGCGATTCCGAAGCCGGCGGTGACCGATGCGATGCCGTAGCCTACACGTTCGCCGTTAACGTCACGAAGTTCGCTGCCGCATGGCCGAGCGCGAACGGCCACAAAACGAAAGCCTCACCCGGCGACGCGGATGAGGCCTTCTGTAAGTTCGCCAATTGAAGGCAGGCCTAGTGAACCGCAGGTTCGCAGCACTCGTCACGCTTGCACCAACTCAAGAGTCGGCCAAGCCATTGATGCGGGCTGAGCTTGTGGCCGCATGACGGCTCGCAGCATGGATCACACACTGGGACGCAGACCGGAATCCGGCGGCAGACTTTTTCCGTCACGCAATACGATTGCATCGTGCATACCGTCGTCGGCACTTGTCGGACGCATTCTTGCGGCACAAGGCGGCATGTCGTGTACGGCACCATCGTGCAGCGCTCTTCCGGAATCACCCGGCACCGGCGGCACATCTCGACGTGAGTACGTTCCTCCGGCACAAGCCGGCACGTGGTGTACGGGATGCATTGAACTTTCGTTTCCGGCACCATGTAGCAGCGGCGCTGCGTCACCATCTTGCAATGATGTTCCGGAACGAGCTTGCACGTCGTGTACGTCACTTGACGGACGTGTTGCTCCGGCACCATCCAACAGCGGCGCTGCGTCACCATCTTGCAATGATGTTCCGGAACTAAGCGGCACGTGGTGTAAGGAACCTGGCGCACATGAGTCTCCGGCACCATGTAGCAACGGCGCTGCGTCACCATCTTGCAATGATGCTCCGGAATCAACCGGCAGGTGGTGTACGGCACATGGCGGACATGCTGTTCCGTGACATAGTAGCAGCGGCGCTGCGTCACCATCTTGGTGTGTTGTTCCGGAATCATGCGGCAAGTCGTGTACGGAACTTGCTTCATAACGGTGTACGGCACCACCTTGCAAACGTTGTAGTTGACGACATTGCAATGTTCACGACGAACGTAGTGGCAGCAACGCACCGTTTTGCACTCGGTTCGCGGCACCCAGGTCTTTTTGCATACCCATTTGCCAGGGCACTGCACCGGGTAGCATACTTTCGGTCCCGGACAATAGTGCGATTTGCACGAGCACGGGTCGAATGTCCATGTGCCGGGCATCCGGCAACTCTTGGTTACGACCGGGCCGGGGCAATAGTGCTGTTCCGTATGCCAATCACCCGTTTGGACCGTGACCACTTTCTCCGTCCAAACCGGTTCGCAGGTGTAACTGCGGACCAGGTGCTGGCGTGGTTCGGTAACGGTGTGATACATCGTCTGCGGCACGTTGCAAACATGCTGCTGATACTCGGCCCGATAGGTCGTCCAGCACACCGGAACCTGATAATCCTGGTAGCACGGCTTAACCACCGTGTACGGCACACACTGCACGTGCTGCTGATATTCGGGCCGATACGTCGTCCAACGCACCGGAACTTGATAATCCTGGTAGCACGGCTTCATCACCGTGTACGGCACGCACTGCACGTGCTGCTGGTACACCGGCCGATACGTCGTCCAGCGCACCGGAACTTGATAGTCCTGGTAGCACGGCTTCATCACCGTGTACGGCACACACTGCACGTGCTGCTGATACACCGGCCGATACGTCGTCCATTGCACCGGCACTTGATAGTCCTGGTAGCAGGGCCGCATCACAGTGTAGCGACACTCTCGAACATGTTGCTCGTAAACGGGTCGGTAGCACACCGTGCGACGAGTCACTGGGTAATTCTCGTATTCGGTGCGGTAAGTCGTGTAACGGCACTCGCGATGGTGTTGTTCGTAGACACGCTGGTAAGTCGTGTAACGACATTCGCGAAGCACCGTGTGATAAACCGGCCGGTAGCAGATACGGGGCCGGTCTTCGAGCACAGTTTGATAGCAAACCTTATAGCGCACGGCCGGCATGCAACATTGATCCGGCGTGCCGCAATCGTTTGGATAACCACTTGCCCCGCAGTGCGATGCCCGAGCCGATCCAGTTGTCATTGTCAGCGCAATCGCGCATGTGGCGATGGAAAATACAAACTTAGGCCTCATCTCGGCCTCCTTGTGAACCAGATTTCCAACCAGAAGATATGCACGGCCACCCGGCCGCGTCCGTGACTAGGTAAACTGTGCGCGATAAGTCTCGAATGGCAAAATCGTCTGAAGGGGAAATTGGCGGAATTCGAACCGTACCTTGCCGTCTGTGCCGAATTTCAGGCGCGCATGAGTTGTGCGGGGAGGTTCGAGACCGAAAAAACAGGCGATGCGAGTTTGGGGGCCGGCATCACCGATCGTTGTCGCAATTCTGAGAAATCATTTCGCGCCATCGTCCCCCGCTGATACAATCGGACCGCACGAAGGCAGAGCACACGCCCATGACATCGAGTCATTGCACCACAAAACTGCTTGCCCAGCTTCAAGCCGGGGATGCGTCCGTGCGCGTCGCGATATTGGAACACACACTCGAGCGTTTCCGCGTGTTGGCTGGACGAATGTTCCGGCGCTACACAGACCTTCGGTCCATCGCAGACACGGACGACGTTTTGCAAAAAGCCCTTCTACGCATCAATCGTGCGTTAGATTCTGTTCGACCCGCGACGGGGCGCGCGTACTTCGGTCTGGCCGCTCGGCAAATTCGATGGGTGCTTCACGACCTGGCCCGAGAATCTTGGACTGCCAATTCCGTCCAATACACTGACGAGCCAGAAATACTGGACCGAATCGACCACGACGGCGAGCCGAGTAATCTCATGGAATGGGGCGAATTCCATGAACAAATCAACGGATTGCCCGACGGGGATCGCGAGATGTTCGACTTGCTGTTTTACCAAGGACTCACGCAGCCCGAAGCTTCGGTCGTATTGGCAATCCCGCTTCGCACCTTAAAACGTCGATGGCAGAGTGCGAAGCTCCGCCTGAACGACGCCTTGCGCGGCGAGTGGCCTTCGTTGCGAACCCACCAACAATGAATGACGACGCTGCTCTTGACGAGTTACTGCTTCGATGGGAGGAGCAGATGGAGCGTGGCCAGACGCCACGGGTGTCAGCGCTGTGCGCCGACAGGCCCGATCTCGCTTCCGCACTTTCTCAGCGGATTGCTTCTCTCCGGCAAATGGAGTGGGTTGACCGCGTCCAACGGAGACCACATTGATCGTCATTGTTCAATCCGATCAACGGATTGATTCCGAGTAGGCATTATCCGGATGAGGAGCCAATCGCCGGCTACCGACTCGTCTGTTGCTTGGGACGAGGCGGCTTCGGGGAAGTATGGAAGGCAAACGGCCCTGATGGAGTAGTTGCATTGAAGCTCATTTCGGTTGCCGGCGCGGCCGCTGAAATTGAACACAACTCTCTGGAGGCATGTCGCGCTGTAGAGCACCCGCATCTCATACGCGTCATTAGTGTGCATCTTACCAACGACTTTCTAGTCATTGCCATGGACCTAGCTGATCGCACACTTATGGACCGACTCCAGGAGACCCTTACGAGTGGGCAAACCGGAATTCCGCGCGACGAACTTCTCGGATACTTCCGTCAGGCCGCTGATGCGATTGATTTTCTGCATTCGAAAGGAATACAACACCGCGACCTAAAACCGCAAAATCTGCTTCTCAAGGACAATGAACTGCTCGTCGCTGACTTCGGCATGGCACGTGTGCTTAGGCACTCCGTCACCGGCCACACCGGGAACCTTACGGTCGCCTATGCGGCACCCGAGTATTTCGACGGCCAAACGACTCGCCAGTCAGACCAGTACTGTCTCGCAGTAACGTATTGTCAGCTTCGAGGCGGGCGACTTCCGTTTGACGGAACGGCTGCACAGATCGTCGCCGGCCATTTGCATCGACCTCCGGACTTGACGATGCTGCCGCCGGAGGAACAACCCATTGTCGCACGTGCCTTGAGTAAGAAGCCGTCGAACCGATGGCCGAGCTGCGCTACATTGGTTGACGCGCTTACCCATCCTCACGCATTCGGTCGCCCAATGCTCCGCCCGTGGCTAAGACTGGCTCGTTGGGCAGCGTTGCCGGTTTTGGCAATAGTGTTCTTTGTTCTATTTCTCACGCGTTCGGACCTTCCACTCGACGTTCGGCCATTCGAAGACCATGCAGATCTCAAGCTGATACGCAGCGTTTCCGCGGGGCTTGTGTACGCACCCTTCAACAGGTTCATCGTGATAACGAATGGCGGTGGACACCCGGCGGTTTGGGACATGGAAAGCGGCGCTCTCATTCGCAGGCTCCCTGTCGCGGGAGGCGCCTGCGCCGCCCTCGCGCCATTCTGCGTTCCGCAAGCTCTGACCGGCGGAGACGATGCCAGCGTCATACTTTGGGACCTCAGCACCGGTGAGGAGATTCGCCGCTTCAACGGACACTCCAAAAGCATTAGCTCGGTTGACTTCTCTTTGGATGGAAGGAAGGTGCCTCAGTGCCAGTTGCGATGGCACCGTTCGGTTGTGGGACCGCGCAACCAGTCATGAAAGGGCATGTTGCCGCGGACACGACGGTTTGGTCATGTCCTCAGCTTTTGACCCGACAGGGAAATTAGGAGTATCCGGCGGATCGGACGGCACGGTTCGACTTTGGGACCTCAGTACAGGTGAGGAACAAAAGCGTTTCGTGGGACACTCGGCCGGGGTTCTGTGCGTGGCCGTTTCGCCGGACGGTAACTGGGCGGCGTCGGGCGGAAAAGACCGTACCGTTCGAATCTGGGACCTCAAATCCGGGGAACAGTTGCGTTGCATCACCGACCACGGCGGCCATGCATGGCATGTGAGCGCGCACGGTCCGGACCAACTCGTCACTGCCGGGGACGCGAGGTTTTGCATTTGGAATGTGCATACCGGCGACTTGATCCAGGCTTCGCCCGAAGTGCCGGGAGGAATCTCCAGCGCGGCATTCATCTTTTCCGATGTCAATCCGCAGGCGTTGCTCGGTAGCGATCGGCAGGGGCTGCGGGCGATGGAAATCGGCCGCAGCCGCTAAGATGAAAACTGCCATGATCGACTTCATTGAACAACACCGTCCCGTCTTGGAGGGCCTGTGCCGGAAATATCAAGTAAGGACGCTTGAGGTATTTGGCTCAGCCGGGGTTGGCGAGTTTGATCCCGACCGCAGCGACGTCGATTTCCTGGTGGATTTCGTCCCGCTCGAGCCCGCTGAGCATTCCGGAGCGTACTTCGGGCTTTGGTTTGCGCTTGAAGATTTGCTTCACCGCAAGGTTGACCTCGTGGAAGTCCAAGCCGTGGAGAATCCGTATTTTCTTGAATCCATAAACCGCGATCGTCAGGTACTCTATGCGGCCTGAGATCGCGAAGTATCTGCACGACGTTCGGCAAGCCTGCCTGCTACTCGAGACGTTTACCAGCGGCAAGTCACTCACGGATTACAGCGCCGACAACCAAGTCGAAGCGATGCTTGCACCGTCGAGCGCACCCCAAGATCGGCGTAGTACATTTCTTTATTTTGTTGGCCCTCCTCTAGCTCTTGGCACGCTTTGTCTGTAGAGCGTTATCATCCTCCAACCGCTTTCTTCGAAAGGAACCCACCCATGCCGCTATCCCGCCGTGTCCGGTCGTTGTGTTTGGTACTCGAAATGCTGGAGGAGCGAACGTTGCTGAGTTTTGCGCCGGCGGTCAGCTATCCTTCCGGATTGAATCCCCGTGACATTGTCGCCGCCGACTTCGACGGCAACAGTACACTTGACCTCGCCGTAGCAAGCAACCAGTCCGACAACGTCGTCATGTACCGAGGCCGTACCAACGGAAGATTTCAGTACGTCGGCTCCTTTCGCACAGGCGGGGTAGAACCCCATGCCATGGTGGCGGGAGATTGGAATGAGGATGATCGACTTGACTTGGCCGTGGCAAATTATGGAAGCGGGAACGTGAGCGTGCTCTTAGGAAATGGCAACGCGACGTTTCGGCCTGGAAGAGTATACCCCACCGGCGCGGGCTCCACGTCCGTCGCCATGGGAGACTTTGATGGAGACGATAATCTGGATCTAGTCACTACCAATCGTCTGAGTGGAACTCTAACAGTTCTGCTTGGCAACGGCGATGGGTCATTCCAGCATGGAAATGAGTACATGGGAGGCTCACTTCCGCAGTACGCCACAGTCAGCGATGTAAACGAGGACGGCATGCTAGACCTGCTTGTGTCTGAAGGCGGCAGCGATCGAGTAAGTGTATGGATTAACACCGGCTCGGCATTCTCCAAGGAGGGCACTTTCAACACAGGGAAATTTCCCCACGGCAGCGCCGCCGGTGATTTCAATGAGGATGGACACGTAGACTTGGCCGTCGTCAACTTTACTACGAACGACGTCACCGTATTGATCGGCGACGGCATTGGCGGGTTCGGCACTTCCCAGAGCTACGCTGTAGGCACCACACCTTTGAGCGTCACCGTCGCGGACTTGAATTTCGACGGTGATCAGGACTTGGTCGTGTCCAATCGCGACAGCAATAACGTTAGTACCTTGCTTGGCAATGGAAACGGGGATTTCGCTGCGCGCAGCAGACCGACGGTTGCGCAGGCGCTTCCGCAGCAGCGGTTGGAGACTTTAACACTGATGGGGCTCCTGATCTGGCAGTTACCTGCTGGTCCGCGAACTCGGTCTCCGTCTATATCAACAATGCTGACTGGTCCCCGGTACCAATACCATCACCGCATGCTCGGAGCAGTGCGCCGCACAAGGTTTCCAGGCTAAGGCTTGCTCCACAAGTGCTTCACCCCGATGACTCATCGAGTAGTCTTCTAGCTGCAACAGCGGTGGTCCCGCGTACAAAAGGTCCGCTTCTTTTGAGCTTCATCGACCCTATTGGCGCAGAGGACCTGGCGTTCGCGGAAGAGGAAATCCGCGGAATTGGAGGAGTACCTTGAGGTCTACACGGCAATTGCCGGGGATGCGGTTTGCAGGGAGAGGGCAACGGATAAGCCCGTCTCGTAGCAGTGCAGTCGTCGCTCACCTATCGAACCGCATTGCGTCTGCGGGTAATCGGCTGTTCAGACTCGCCGATTCACACGGACGTGTTTGCCGTCCAAGTTCCCTGCCTTGGAAATTGACAAGTCAATGCGCAGTGAAAAGGCATCGACGTCCTGATCGCGGGTGCAGCTAACGATTCCGGCGTGAGCCTGGTTCTGCCTGTGAAGGCGCTCGAAATCCCAGCGATTGAAAGTCAGTACACTGCGCCGATCAACGGTTGCCTCGGCGAGTACTTGAGAATCGCTGCCGCCACGTCGTTGCGCTCCCTGCACTGTTGTGATGTCATGGCCAAGTTGGCGCAACCGTTCAACCACACAGTAATCAAAATCTTCGTCGGCGTACAGCAACGCCATTGGGCCTTAGGTCTCCGCGTGCCGGCGCAGCGCGTCCTCAATCTCTTCGGTGTGCGTGGCGGCATACTGCCAAGCAGCGTCCAGATCGGCGTCGTTCAAACCTTGTACGCGCTGTAGAATTTCAGCGTCGGCGAGCCCGAGTTTTCGCCACTCGAAGAGGCCCCAAACGGTGATACGAGTGCCCCGGATGCATGCACTGCCTCCGCATACGCCCGGGGTTTTCGTTATTCGGTCTGTTGCGATTGCCATAGTTTAGGCCTCTAGTCGGCCAGCGTAACTACCGTAGTATAGTTGACCGCACTTGACAAGGACAACCGAGGGCCTCGGAAGTAGATTGAAGCGGATCACCTATCGGCCGACATTCTGCAACACCGACCGGACCGCTTCTTGATCCGAGATGCCGCCTTCTTTCCAGCGAGTCACAATCTGCTGTAAGCCGTCGTTTCGTGAATCTGTCAGCCGGGCCGCCAGGTGATCTGATAAAAGCTGCACGAGCGCCTTGCCGTCTCGTTCTGCCGAATGTCGCCGACGCGGGCAACACCTAATGGTATCCCACAATGCCTCGATCCCGTCTCCGGTTTTGGAGCTAACACGGATCACGTTTGTTGACTCCACGTCGGAGAGTTGAAGCGTCGCCTTCACCTGAGCTTCGACGTGCTCGGCGCCGGGCATGTCTCCCTTATGAATGACGACGATGTCGGCGACTTCCAGAACCCCGGCCTTTTCCCACTGAAGGTCGTCACCCGTTTCGGGCTGCAAGAGCAGGACCACCGCGTCTGCCAAGTCGCGCACGGTCGTGTCGCCCTGACCCGCGCCCACCGTCTCCAACACGATGACGTCGAATCCGAATGCTTCAAGCAAGCGCAACATGGTGTCGACATGCTTGGCAACCGCGCCGTGTCCGCCCATCGCCGCCAGGCTGCGAATGAAAACACCGTCGTCCTCCGGGCGGGTCGGCATCCGGAAACGGTCTCCAAGCAGGGCGCCGCCGGTGAGCGGGCTTTGTGGATCGCACGCCAGCACCGCCACGGTCTGATTGTGAGTACGAATGTGCTCGATGAGCCTGCCGACGAGCGTGCTCTTGCCAACGCCGGCGCTGCCGGTGATGGCGACGACCCGGCTCTTAGGATCGCTTGCTCCCACGCTTTCGCGAATGGAATCGAGATGTTCGCCACGGGAAACGAGGCTAAGAAGTCGCGCAAGCGCCAAGCGGTCACGGCCACGGAACCGTTCCAACAACGGCTCAAGCACGACTGACCTCGCGAGGTTTGCGGAGGAACTCGACGATTTCGGGAATGGACGTCCCGGGACCGAAGACTTTTGCGACGCCCATGTCGGTTAGCTTGGGAACATCTACTTCCGGAATGATGCCGCCGATCAAAAGGCCGACGTGTTCGATGTTCGCCGCGCGCATGAGTTCAAGGACTTTCGGGACCAGGGTCATATGAGCGCCGCTTAGCAAGCTGATGCCGAGCCAGTCGGCGTCCTCATCGGCGGCGGTGCGAACCACGGCCTCCGGCGTCTGCCACAGGCCGGCGTAGATAACGTGAAGCCCGGCATCGCGCAGGCCGCGTGCCACGACTTTGATGCCGCGATCGTGACCATCGAGGCCGACTTTGGCGAGAACGACGCGAATAGGGGGGTGCGGTTGCATCACAGTTTCATGGAACGGTCTTCACTACCACTTCGCCGCGCCGTCGTATCGGCCGAAGATGTCTGCCATCGCGTTCATTAACTCACCGACCGTGCATCGCGACTTCACCGCGTCCAGAAGCACGGGCATCAGGTTCTGCTTCGTTGCCGCCGTCCGCCTGACGGCATCGAGGTTGCGGCGAGCGGCTTCGTTGTCGCGCTTCGCCTTGATCTGTCGTAGCGCGGCGATTTGTCCCTTCTCGACGTGGTCATCGATCTGAAGCAAATCCATCGGCTTCTCTTCGGCTTCCTGAAAAGCATTCACTCCGACAATGAGCTTGCGTTTCGCATCGATCTCGCGCTGGTAGGTGAACGCCGCATCGGCGATCTCGCGGCGGAAGAAGCCTTTTTCGATGGCCGGTATCATGCCGCCTAATTGCTCGATCCGCTCGAAGTAGTTTCGCGCTTCCTGTTGCATTTGCTTCGTAAACGTTTCGATCAAGTAGCTGCCGCCGAGCGGGTCAACAGTGTTCGTGACGCCGGTTTCGTAGGCCAAAACTTGCTGGGTACGCAAGGGCGAGCGTCACGGCATGTTCGGACGGAAGTGCCAGCGTCTCGTCCATGCTATTGGTGTGCAACGATTGGCATCCACCCAGCACCGCGGCGAGCGCCTGATACGCCACTCGGATCAGGTTCACTTCGGGCTGCTTGTCTTGAAGCGAACAACCCGCGGTTTGGGCGTGAAACCGGAGCTTCCAGGAGTTTTCCTTGCGAGCGCCGTACTTGTTCCGCATGGCCTCGGCCCAAATCACGCGGGCCGCTCGATACTTCGCCAGTTCCTCGAAAACGTCATTGTGAGCGTTGAAAAAGAAACTCAACCGAGGTGCAAAGTGATCGACGTCCATTCCGCGTGCTAGGCAGGTGTCCACGTAATGGAAACCGTCGGCCAGCGTGAATGCTAACTCTTGCACGGCCGTTGAACCCGCCTCGCGGATGTGATAACCGCTGATCGAAACCGTGTTCCACTGCGGCACTTCCTTGGCGCAGAACTCGATGACATCGCACACGAGACGGACGTGAGGCTCCGGCGGGAACACGAACTCGTTCTGGGCGTGGAATTCTTTGAGTGAGTCGTTTTGGATCGTGCCGCGCAGGTGCTTCCAATCGATGCCGCGCTCCTGAGCATTCGCCAGGTAGAACGCCATGACGATAATAGCGGGTGCATTAATTGTCATTGAGACAGAGACTTTGCCGACATCGATGCCTTCGAAGAGCCGTTGCATGTCATTGAGCGTGCTGACGGCGACTCCGAGCCGGCCCACTTCGCCGAGCGAGCGCGGATCGTCGCTGTCCAAACCCATCAAGGTGGGAAGATCGAACGCGGTGCTGAGGCCGGTCTGGCCTTTATCCAATAGGAATTTGAAACGCTCATTCGTCTGCGCCGGTGTGCCGAACCCTGCGAATTGCCGCATGGTCCACAGCCGACTGCGGTACATCGTGGCATGTACCCCGCGCGTGAACGGGTACTGCCCGGGAAAACCGATGTCGACATCGGGGTCAAAGCCGTTCAGGCTTTCCGGTGTGTAAAGCGGCTCGATCGGCTCGCTGCTCACCGTGGTGGGCGGCTGCTCGCGTGTCGGCGCGGCGCCCGCTTCGGATTCCCAGCGATCACGGGCGGTGGTATCGGTGACGGTAGCCATTTAGGTTCCTCTGAAATTAACCGATAGTGCGATTCATTCATCCGTTGGCAGTCGGCCGAGACGCTCTTGAGCTTCCTCGCGCAGTTGTTTATTTTCGGCTTCGAGCTGCCTTACACGGTCTTCAATTTGCCGTGCTCGCTGTTCGACTCGTCGTACATGATCTGCCGCCTCCGCTACACGTTCTCGAGGAGCCAACAGCATCGCGCCCCCGGGTTCGTGTAATCGAAGCTCGGGACCGTGCCGTACCAAGTCAAGGTTGATTACTGTACTGTGGAAACGACCGCCAGTCGGTTCGATAGCGACGTATTTCCCCGTCTCTAAACGAAACGCTTGAAATGGCGGCATCAGGTAGTCCTCGTAGGGATCGAACAAGAAGTACTCCGACACCTGTAGGACTTCCTCATAGAGCCGCCACTTTTTCGTGCGATCTTCGCGACGCGTCGTTTTGGATGTAAGCTCGATCACCAGGTTTGGGACCTTACCTTCTTCCCAAACCAAATAGTTGAGGCGTTGGTGCTTAGGTACACCTTTGACCACAAATACATCGGGAGCGATATGTCGCCGCTTATTCCCCGGCTCGTAAAAGATCAAGAGGTTGCCTGACACATACGTCTGGGATTCGGTCTCGAACCGTAATTTCAGCGTTTCGATCAGATCAAGCATCAACGTGCGGTGCAAATCCGTTTCCGCCATGGGCCTTCCATCCGACGTTGGATAGTCTTTGTTCGACCCGACGCTCGTGGCGATTACCGTCGACATGGTGTGGTACTCCACACGAAGCAGTAACTAAATTCGCTCCACCACCATCGCCACCGCGTTGCCGCCGCCCAAGCACAACGCCGTCAACCCACGCTTTTGGCCGCGTTGCTCCAAAGCATAAAGCAGAGTAACCAGAACCCGGGCGCCCGATGCTCCGATCGGGTGGCCGAGAGCGATGGCGCCGCCGTTCACGTTGACGCGGCTCTCATCTAATCTTAGTTCCTTGCCGCACGCCAACATTTGTGCGGCAAAGGCTTCGTTCATTTCGAACAGATCAATGTCGCTTAACCGCAGAGCGGCTTTGTCGAGAGCGAGGCGCACGGCCTCCACGGGGGCGATGAAGATGTCCTTCGGATGCACGCCGCTCGTGGCGTAGCTGACGACGCGCGCCATGGGCTTCGCGCCCAAACGCTCCGCCGCCCGAGGCGTCGCAACTACCACGGCGGCGGCGCCGTCGCTAAGCATGGATGCGTTGCCGGCCGTCACGGTGCCACTCTCGCGGAATGACGGCTTCAGCTTCGCCAAGCCTTCGGCGGTCGAGTCGGGCCGGATTCCTTCGTCGCGTGTCATGGTCTTCGCTTTGGCGCCGCTTCCGACCGTCACCGGTACGACTTCGGCGTTGAAGGCGCCTTTCTCCCACGCCGCGGTGGCGCGTTGATGGCTCTGGGCCGAAAAACGATCTTGGTCGGCACGAGCGACGCCATGTTTGTTGGCGATGTGCTCCGCCGCCTCGCCCATGTGCCAGCCTTCAAAGGCGCACCATAGGCCGTCGTGAACCATGGAGTCCACCGCTTTTTGATCGCCGAACTTCCAGCCGGTTCTAGCGTTGAACAAAAGGTACGGAGCCCGGCTCATGCTTTCGATGCCGCCGGCGACGACGATTTCCGCGTCTCCGGCGCGAATGGCCTGTGCGGCGAGCATGGCTGCCTTGAGGCCGCTGCCGCAAACTTTATTCACGGTGAATGCGGCGATGGTGTCCGGAAAGCCGGCCTTGAGCGCGACCTGCCGGGCCGGGTTTTGGCCGACGCCAGCCTGGAGGACGTTGCCCATGATAACTTCATCGACTTTGTCTGCCGGGAGCTTCGCGCGGCGCAACGCTTCCGAGACGGCAACGGCCCCGAGCTGCGTTGCCGGGACCTCCGCAAAAGCGCCCAAATACTTGCCGATAGGAGTGTGCGCCCCAGATAGGATTAACGCCTCGGTCATGGCCCGGTGAACCTCTTGAGTTGGCGAGTCAAAGCGTGTGCTTATAAATCAGATTATAAGGTAGCGACGCCTGTCCTCAAATGCGAGATGCGGACAGGGTTTGGTGGGGCAGACATTCCTGTCTGCCCTGCAAGACCGGCAGACAGGAATGTCTGCCCCACCAGGCTAACAGACATGCTCCTGCACACCGACCAACTGACCAAACATTATGGTTCTGTGACCGCGCTCAACCGGGTGACACTTACCATCGCGGCGGGTGAAGTATTCGGCCTGTTGGGGCCGAACGGATCGGGAAAGTCCACGGCCCTGCGAATGATACTCGGCTTCCTGAAGCCGACTTTCGGCCGGGCGACGATCATGGGCCACGATTGCTGGCACGACAGTGTCGCCGTTCGGCGCGAGGTGACCTATTTGCCCGGCGAGCTTCGTTTGTACGAGAACATGACGGGCCGACAACTACTCCGTTTTCTCGGCCGAATCCGCGGCTACTCGGTCGACGGCAAGACCGACCAGCTTGCCGACCAATTCGACATCAATTTGGACCGGCCGCTGTCGCAAATGTCGTCGGGCATGAAACGCAAGGTCGCCCTTCTCCACGTTCTGGTGCCGCAAGTTCCGTTACTAATCCTCGACGAGCCGACCAACACGCTGGACCCAACCATGCGCGACCAATTCCTCGCCCAACTTCGCCGAGCGCGAGATGCCGGCCAGGCGGTGCTTTTCTCGTCGCACGTCTTGACCGAGGTCGAGCAAGTATGTGATCGAGTCGGGATACTTCAGCGCGGCCAGCTTGTGCATGTGCAACGACTCAGCGACCTGCGAGAGTCGCGTTTCTTCCGAGTGCGCTTTGCCGCCCGCGTGCCGGATAATCCCAACCTGCCCGATGTCGTCATCCGTGAACGAGCCGAAGACCGGCTGAGTTTCGACTATGCCGGTCCGTTACCGGACATCTTGGAATGGCTTACGCGACAGCCGGTGGCGGATTTGCGGATTGAACCGCAAGGCCTCGGCCCCATCTACCACCGTTACCACGGAGCCGACGCATGAGCATTCCGCTTGTCCGCAAGCTGCTTCGTGACCTGCGTTGGCCGTTGTTTTTCGTCTCGCTTCTGCTGTGCGCCTTTCAGTGTTTTTGGGCGAAGATCGCACAGCGGATCAGTGCCGATCTCATGCCGTACTTGCTCGAACTTGCGCCGCCCGAAGAAGTCGAGCAAGTCATATTCGAAGGTCCCGGAAAAATCATGCGCACCATGATGGGGGGCGAAAACATCAGCCTTTTCAACGTGCTCGACGTGGTGACCGTCGGCTACGTTCATCCGCTCATGTTGACGGTGTTCGGCGTCTGGGCCATCGGCCGGGCGTCCGGGGCCATCGCCGGCGAGATCGACCGGGGCACAATGGAATTGCTGTTGGCACAGCCACTGGCACGCTTCCGAATCATCCTATCGCACCTTACGGTCGATCTCATTACGATCCCGATCCTTTGCCTCAGTCTCTGGGCGGGAAATTGGATCGGCGTCTATCTCGTCGACTTGCGTGTCGATCCGAAACAAATCGGCGCGCCGGTCGATGCCGGAATGTTCGGCCCCGGGCTGTGGTGGGTCGGCGCGTTGATGTTCGCCATCGGCGGCTACACGATGTGGTTGTCGTCGGCCGGTCGATTTCGTGGCCGGGTCATGGGCCTGGCCGTGCTCGTCACACTGGTTCAGTTCATCATCCAGGTGGTCGGGCAGCTTTGGAGCGCGATTGAGTTTCTTCGACCGTTCACCGTCTTTTTCTACTATCAGCCGCAGCAGGTCATTCTGAAGGATCAGTGGATGGTCAACCTGGGGACCGTGTGGAAGCTCAATGAGCCTCTCGCGATAAATGGGCTGGCGGTTCTGATCACCGTGGGCGTCACCGGCTACGCCCTGGCCCTATGGACCTTCTGCCGCCGCGACCTACCGGCGCCGCTGTGATATTCATGACACCCGGCCAGAGCCAGTTGAATGCGGCTCGTGATTATCCCCATACTCGCGTGCCAAATCGGCATCGATGCTTTCGTTATCGGCACCAGTCGGGTTGCCAGTGTCGACTTCACCGAAATGCCGTTCGAGGCGCTCGCGTGCTGCTTGCCGCTCGGCTTCAGACGCATACCGGCTGCCGTTCGGCACGAACGATTTCCGAAGCGTGTCCAGCGCCAATTGCTCCGGCGTCGTCCCCTGGCGCCGCGCTTCCCTGGTCAGTGGCTCGTCGATGTCCGCCGGAATTGTGATGGTAGTCATGGCAACCTCCGGTAGCATTATAGCCGGAAATTCGGGATAGCGCGACGTGCGACCGCATAACCAAATGTGTTCGATATCTCTTTTTCTCTGCAGAATTCCTTGACGGCCCCCCGCCGTCCGTTTACCCTGGCCAGCAGCAGTCTTTCCCAGACTTCATTATCAGAGGCCGAACAATGAAACGCGCTTCCGCCGTCCGGCCGTGCCTGGAAACCCTCGAAGATCGTTTCCTACTGGCCACCTGCGACGTTATCCGGCTTGCTAATCTTAACGCCGGGCACGATCTGGGCACTGGGCAAGCGCGCGGGAGTTTGCCCTACTGCATCAACTTCGCCAACAACAACCCTGGGCCGGACAGCATCGACTTCAACGTCACCGGGACCATCAGCCCATCCGGCACCAATCTACCCGGCCTGAACTCGGACATGACGATTGTAGGCCCGGGGGCGGACCTGTTGACGATCAGCGACTGCCACTCTGAGTCTATCTTCGTTATCGGAACGGGGGCCACGGTCACGATATCGGGCCTCACGATGGCCAACTGTGATCACGGACTTGGGCCGGGAGGTATCGACAACCACGGCACTCTTACGCTTGAGGACAGTACCGTGACGAAAAACCTCAATTGGTTCGGTGATAGTGACGGCATCGCGAGCGGCATCTACAACCGAGGCACAATGACGATTTTGCGGAGCACGATCTCCGAAAACGAAGTCGCATACGACTTTGATTATGACGGCTATGGTGCCGGGATTTACAACACGGCCACCGGTGTGATGCTGATCGAAAACAGCACTATTTCCGGGAATCTAATTGAAAATGAAGATACCGCGTATGGAGCAGGTATCTACAACAGAGGTTCGCTCGAAATTCGCTTTAGCACGATCACCAACAACCAACTCGTAGGTAACTTGCATGTCGGCGGAGCGGGCATCCATAACGCAGGGCTTGTTCCAGTTAAGCTCTACAACACCATCGTTGCCGGAAACAGCGGCGGTCCGGACATAGTGGGGAGCTACACCGGCAGCGCCAACCTTATCGGCGGCAACCCGAAGCTCGGCGTGTTGCAATACAACGGCGGGCACACGAAGACGCATAAGGTGCTGCAGATGAGCCCGGCCCTCGACGCCGGCAACAACACCGGCGCGCCACAATGGGACCAGCGCGGGCCGGGGTTCCCACGGATCGTCAACGGCACGGTCGATATCGGCGCGTTCGAGGTGCAGTCGACCGGAGCACCGACGCCGCCAGTCGGAGGCGATTCGCTGTTCTTAGTAACCGCGGACATAGAAGACAAGGGTCGAGAAACGTTATCGCCAGTCGACCAACGCGAGAGGATGCCCGAGTTGCTGGATGCGCTGGTAATGAGCAGTATTGCCGGTCACGAGCTCCAAGCCATTTTGCAAGGCAATGGCGGCAATCATCGGATCGGCGCGGCCGATGGGCTGGCCGGTTCGACCCAAGTCCCCTGCAATGCGGCCCGCCAACTCGGCGGCTGGCTGGTCGAAGGGGAGGATTTCTTCGGACGCAATGGCGCTTAAGAAATGTTTGAGGCGGCGGGTGCTCTGGTTCTTCTGAAAGCCTCGCACCACTTCCATGATGGTGACTACCGAGAGAGTATAACGCCCGAACGCGGTTCGGTAGGCCGTGGCGTTGCGGGCAACGTTTGGGTCGATGCCTTTGCCGATCTCTGAAAGAATGTCGGTGTCGAGCCGAGACTTATTCACGGGGAGAAAGCCGCCAGGGTTGATGCGCGCGCTCCGTCATCGCCTCTGCCACAATGGCATCCAGCTCGTCGGCCGCGTCCCGCATGGCGCCCAACAGCGGATCAGGTGTCGCTACGGTGACTTCTTCGAGGCTCGCAGCAGGAGGCGAATGCTCAAAGGTGATAAGATATCGCTCGTTTTCTTTCACCCCCGGAGGCAGTGGACGAACGGGGCGGAGAACCCCATTTTCGTGGACAACTTCGATGCGTTCGCTCATGATGTGATGCTAACAAACGCCCGGACAGCTGTCGATATCGCTCCGCCCTGAGGCCTTCTATGTTTCCCGTCAAACGCAGCGGGTTCACGTTGATTGAACTCCTTGTGGTAATCGCCATCATCGGTGTGCTGATCGCCTTGTTGCTCCCGGCCGTGCAGAAGGCGCGCGAGGCGGCGAACGCCGCCAAATGTCGCAACCACCTGAAGCAGATTACGCTCGCGTTTCACAGCCATAACGACGGGCTCGGCTACCTTCCCGGCGGCGGTCGAGCCCCAAACTATCCGCCGACGTATGTCAACGGCGTTCCCTCCGTCGGCGCCAAACAAGACACCGGCTGGGGGTTTTCGATTCTGTCGTATATCGAGGGAGGCAACGTCTGGAAAGCCGGCGCATACGTGGCGGTCAGCACACCCAATCCTATATTCTTCTGTCCGGCGCGACGCGCGCCGATGACGGCCATACAAGGCAAGTACCCGCCAGGAACTTTGAATAAAATCCCCGGTTCGCCGTCGCCGTTCACAACGGCGATGTGCGACTACGCCGCGAGCAATTCGGAAGGCACGGGCGTCGTACGCATGTTGTCGCCGCATCGCCTCGCCGAGATCACGGATGGACTCTCGAACACGCTCCTCGTTGCCGAAAAACACCTAAACCTTGCCAACATGGGCACGTGGCAAGCCGACGACAATGAAGGCTACACGGCCGGCTGGGACCACGACACCATTCGCCACACGGATGGCGCTCTTGACCCTCAATGGCTTCCGGTGCCCGACTACGTGGACACGGGCCCCAACACGCAAAACAACCTCGTGGGTGTTTTCGGTGCTTCGCACATCGGCATTTTTCACGCCGCATTTGTCGATGGCTCTGTACATCGCATTCGGTATGGCATCGATCCGTTTGCATTCATGTATCTGGGCAATATCGCGGACGGAAAGGCGATTGACGCGAGCGCCTATTAGGACTTTTCTCTCTAAAGCCGAGGATCAGGACGGCTGACGCCGTGGATCGTCAACGGCACGGTTGACATCGGGTCGTTCGAGGTACAATCGTCGCCGATACCTGCACCGCCGAACCGCCTCGCCGTGCTGATGACGGCTGACTTGGACGACAGTGATTTGCACTAGCGCCTATGATTCAGCAATCGGTGGTGTCTCGGTTTGAAGGCCAGCGCTATTTGGGTGGCACGCCCTGAGTCCTCGAAGGGCGTGATTGCGGGCTGCGGTATCCACGCCCGTCGAAGACTCCGGGCGTGCCACCCAATTTGAGACACTACGACTTGCTTGACTTGGGCAAGCGGCGATGCCTACAATAGGCGGCGCTGATAGTGGGCAGCGCGACCGCATTCCTCCCTTTAACCCTTTTAGGAAGTGCCATTCGTGGGCACGCCCGCCTGCTTCATCTCTGGAAGGCGAAGTGAACGAGCCGCGTTCACCCTCATTGAGCTGCTCGTCGTCATTGCCATAATCGGCGTGTTAATCGCGTTGTTATTGCCGGCCGTACAGCGAGTGCGAGAAGCGGCCGCGCGTGTAAGGTGCAAGAACAATCTAAGAGCGCCTAACAAAATGACCTAGGTCGAAACAGTTACGGTTGTTAATGTCATGGGCGTACAAGGAGGTACGATCATGGCCAAGGTACTGCTGGACGATTCGTTATGGGCGGAACTCGAACCCCATCTTCCGAAGGCCAAGCCCCGACGACGACGATTTCCAGGTCGCAAGCCCATCGGCAATCGACAGGCTCTGACGGGCATTCTCTTCGTGCTCCAAACGGGCATTCCCTGGGAGTATCTGCCGCAGGAACTTGGTTGCGGCAGTGGGATGACTTGCTGGCGACGCCTGCGCGATTGGGGACGGCTCGGCGTCTGGGACAAACTCCACCGGGTTATGTTGGCCAAGTTGCGCGAGGCCGACAAGATCGATTGGTCTCGCGCGGTTGCGGATTCCGCGTCCGTGCGCGCCGTTTTTGGGGGGCGGACACCGGCCCCAACCCCACCGATCGCCGCAAAAAAGGCTCGAAACACCATGTGGTCACGGACGCCAACGGCATTCCGTTGGCAGCCCAGGTCAGTGCCGCGAATCGTCACGACGTGACCCAACTGCTGACGTTGGTCGATGCGATCCCGTCGATCGGCGGGAAGCCCGGCCGACCTCGTCATCGGCCGCAACGGGTTCAGGGTGATCGGGCTTACCATTCGGAACCGCATCGCAAGGAACTGCGTAGACGCGGTATCACGCCGGTGCTGGCCAAGCGCGGTGCCGAACACGGCAGCGGACTGGGGGTATTCCGGTGGGTCGTCGAACGGACGCTGAGTTGGCTGCATCAATATCGTCGCTTGCGTGTCCGCTACGAACGTCGCGCCGACATTCATCGAGCATTCCTTACGTTGGGATGTAGCTTGATCTGCTACAAGTGCTTGGTTGGGTCATTTTGTTAGAGGCTCTAAAACAACTCGGTTTGGCCCTCACGGCTTTCCACGACAATAGGGGTCGATTTCCCCTAGGCTCCGAGAATACCGGTTACCCAACTCCCAGCCAATCTTACTCATGGTGGTTCCCCCGCATCACCTGGGCGCTGCGGCTGTATCCCTATGTGGAGCAGAACAACGCCTACACGGCATACGACTTCACCTTGCCACCCAGCACGGGAGCGGCCCAGTGGTTCGACAACGCGAACTCACAAGGGCCTGGCGCGCCGACGTCCCTAGTGGTGCCCGTGTTCCTGTGCCCGGCCGATGGGTTGGGCGGTTCGCCGAAACCCTGGGGAACTCATGGCACTTTTGCCGTCTCGAACTACCTTGCGTTCTTCGGCGACAAGACGTACGGCGGCAACCTGCCCTGGGCAGTCGCCAAGAATGTCCGGCACGCTTTCGGCTGGAACTTTGGAGCGCGCCTGGCCGAAATCACCGACGGAACGAGCAGCACCATGGCACTGGGCGAATATCTCACGGGAGTGAAAGTCGAATACGATATCCGCGGTGTGGTTTGGTATGATCATGCCGGCAGCAGCCAGATCTACACCCAATTCACCCCCAACGCTCCGAACCCCGATTCGCTTCACCCCAGTTGGCCGACCTCAAGCTACCCGGAGCAAAACCTGCCCTCGGTGCTGTCGAGCGGCTCCGACGGCACTCACGACACCGCGGCGGTGCGCAGCCGACACCCGGGTGGGGTGAACGTCGTGTTCGCCGACGGTTCCGTGCATTTCGTCAATCAAAACATCAGTCTGGCAACGTGGCAGGCGCTCGGCTCCATCGACGCCGGCGAGGTCGCGGGGAGCTACTGACACGCGGTGTGTTCGGAGGACACCCAATGCACTTTTCATTTACCAAAGAACACACCATGCGGAACACGACTCATCCACGCTGGCGTCGAGCCTGGTTTCGATCCTTGACCTTGGAGAGCCTCGAAAGCCGGGACATGCCCAGCTTTCTGCCGCCGGTGGGTTATTGGGCTTCGCACCCGGAAACCGTGGAGGCGGCCGACCTCAATCACGATGGCTGCCAGGATGTCGTGGCCAACCACCAATCCGCTTATTACATCAGCGTGCTCTTGGGCGACTGCACCGGCGCCCTGGGAACCGAGACCAAATACAGCAGCCCCACGGCATCCCACGGCTTCACGATTGCCGATCTTAACAACGATTCCCATCCCGACATCGTGAGAGGCGGCACTCCCACTAGCGTAATCCTCGGCAACGGTGACGGAACGTTCCAAAGCCCAATCATCTCGAGTGCGATAGCGTGGAACGTCGCGGTGGCCGATTTCAACCACGACGGCAATCTCGATCTGGGGGCGAGCTACAACAGTCCGTACCCCTTGCGTGTGTCGCTTGGCAACGGCGATGGCACCTTGCAGACCCCGGTGGCCTATAGCGGCACGACAAGCCCCGGCGATATTCAGACCGGCGACTTCAATGGGGACGGGTGGTCCGATCTCGTATTAACTCATGGGCCCGCAAATGCGGTGAGCATTTATTTGAACCGTCGTGACGGTAGTTTCAAACCCCCATGGACTTTTATTACTTGCGGCGGCCCTCGCATGTTAGCCTTAGCCGATTTCAACCGTGATGGCAGGCTTGATGTGTCAACTGGCTGTATTACCGCGAAACTGCTGGGTGTTCATCTAGGCAACGGCGACGGCACCTTACAGGCCCTCCAAGTGTTCAACGCCGGCGATGCTCCCTGGGCATTGGCCATTGCCGATTACAATCGCGATCGCCGCCTTGATATCGCAGTGAACAGTCCCGTCACCCCACAAGTGAAGGTGCTGTTTGGACTCGGCAACGGTGACTTTCAAACGCATGTCGGCTACCCAGCGGGCGGCGCTGGTTACTTCCTCAAAGCGGCCGACCTCAATAACGATCGCTATCCCGAGTTGATTCAGGCGGCGTCATTTGCCGGCACGGTGAACGTGCTATTAAACGACAGGGGCTGGCCGGCACCGACTCCGCCGATCTATGATGTCGGCGCCGATCCGTCTCCCAGCGCCTCGGCCGGCCACGCCATGCTCAGTCCGAGCGCAGCTTTCGCACGAGTGCCATGGGGGCCGAACCGACATAGCCAACAGATAATCGTTGCCGGCCAATTCGAAATCGAGGTGCCGAGAAAGGGAATGCCGCCTCTCACACCAGCCCTGCATTTTCCGCGAAACATCGTGTTCGCCGACGGTTCCTTGCATTTTTTCAGTCAAGACATCAGTCTGGCAACGTGGCAGGCGCTCGGCTCCATCGACGCCGGCGAGGTCGTGGGGAGCTACTGACGCGCGGTGTGGAGCGCGTAAACCGTGAAGATTCGATTGCCAGCCTCCGGAATGGTGTTCGCCGGCTTCGCCGCGTGGCTCTTGGTCGTCGCCGGGTGCGGCGACGCGGGGCCTCAGCGGGCGTTGGTTTTTGGCGCCGTAAAGGTGGATGGCTCGCCGTTCAACGGCCGCATTGACTTCACGCCACTCGAAGGCCAGGGCCCAACCTCGGGCGCCGAAATAAAGGATGGCATCTACCGCATCGAAAAAGCATCCGGTGTCACCGTCGGGAAGAACCGTGTCTCGATCCGAGGCCCGCGTCCGACCGGCCGCAGGGTCGCCAACCCAATGCGGCCGGGCCTTTTTATGGACGAGACCGAAGAGGCCGTTCCGCCCGAGTACAACGAGCGGACCACGCTCATCCGAACCGTTGAACCAGGCCGTAATGAGTTCGACTTCGATCTGCCCGGTCGCAAGCCATCCCCTGCGGGCGGAAAGTAAGCGGACGTACCGGCGCCGCCCTGATCCCGCACTCATCAAATCTTCGCGGAAGTTGGGGGTATTGGATCAGCCTTGGCGCTTGCTACTTGGCCCGGACACCTGCTAATATAATCGGAATTCGAACCCGGCCTGCCTTTGAGGCGTCGTACTTGGGGAGCAGCGGTTTGGGTTGCCGCTGCAATAAGTCTCCCAGCGCGAAGGAGCGGTATGAGTTCTAGCCACACTTCGGCCCTCGAATCGAGCGTGCTCGTCTTGAACAAGCTCTTCATGGCGGTGCACATCATCTCGGTACGGCGCGCTTTTTGTCTGCTCTGCAAGGACCTGTGCGAAGTGGTGAACATGGAGGACGGCCAGTTCGCTACCTATGACTTCGCCACCTGGCGCGAAGTCAGCGAATACCGCGCGCGCTACTTCCGCGAGGAGGATGACGACTGGGTCCGCACCGTAAGCAGCGAGATCCAAGTGCCGCGTGTCATTCGCCTGTTGACCTATGAGAAGCTGCCCAAGCAAACGGTGAAGTTCAATCGCCGCAACATCTTCGCGCGCGACAACAACCAGTGCCAATACTGCGGCAAGAAGTTCCCCACTTCAGAACTAAGCCTCGACCACGTGATTCCGCGTAGCCAGGGCGGCAGCAACACGTGGGAGAACATCGTTTGCGCCTGCGTCAGTTGCAACGTGCGCAAGGGCGGTCGGACTCCGAAACAGGCCCACCTGTCCCTGGTGCGTAAGCCCGAGAAGCCGAAGCGCAGCCCCATGCTGAACCTGAAGCTCACCCACAAGAAGTACCAGTCCTGGAAGACGTTCCTGGAAAACGCGTACTGGTCGGTGGAGCTGAAGTAAGTAGTTGTCAGTTGTTAGTTGTCAGTTGTCAGTTCTGAGACGACTGGCAACTGACAACTACATTCTGAACCACAATGCAAACCCTACGAACTAGCCGAAAGTGTGTCGCCGCGTTCGTCCTGGGCCTCACCGCGATAGTCGCCGGGTTCCTGGCCGTTGCCTTCCGATCCGACGCTTATCTCTTGGTGCTGCTTGGTTGCACGGTGTTCGCGATTGCACTCGGCATCCAGGGATGGCGCGAAGTAGGGCGAAACCCGCATCGCTGGCAAGGCAAAGGACTCGCCGCTTGGGGAGTGGGACTGCCTGTCGGGAGTCTTTGGCTGGGGTTTATACTCCTGCCGCATGTCTGAATGGTGCGCGACGCAGCGAGCCGGACGGTGTCGCGTAATAACCTTAGGCAACTTGCAATGGCTATCGAGGCTTACCAAGACAAACACGGTTACTTGCCCCCGGCTACGGTTCGGGGTTCCGATGGTCAGCCTCTCTACAGTTGGCGAGTCCTTGTACTTCCCCACGTGGGGGAAGAGGATCTCTACCGGCACTTTAGGCTGGATGAGCCGTGGGATAGCGCCTACAACAAGAAGCTTTTGGCGCGCATGCCGCAGGTGTTTGCTCCTCCTAGAATCGACGACCTCGTGGTCGAACCGTTCACGACCTTCTACCAAGCAGCAACTGGACCAGGCACTGCCTTTGAGGAAAGATCCACGCTGCGATCACCCGACGATTTCCCGGACGGCATCGCCAACACCTTGCTGCTTGCGGAGGCCCTCGAGGCCGTGCCATGGACGAAACCGGCCGATCTCCTGTACGTGCCGGACGGACCGTTACCGGCATTGGGAGGAATATTTCAGAGCGACGGCCGATTCAGCCTCTTCGGCTCGAATCGGCTGAAGGGTTTTAATATCGCGCGTGCCGACAGCGCGGCGTTCTTCGTGAGGGGTGAGGCCTCGGACAGCGTAATGCGCCCTGCATTCACACGAAACGGCGGTGAGCCGCCGAGTCTGGATTAGCCGCGACGCGGAGTCTTCGGAGCGGAGCGCGTCGACGTCCGCGCTCCGCTCCGAAGACTGCGCGTCGCGGCTAACCAAAAAACGGTGTGACGAAGGACCAGCACTGCGCTCTGTAACCTTCTTTGATTGGATTGTTTTCGACGTAACGGATGGCTCGTGGGACATCGTCCGGATCAAGGAAAACCTTCCATTCACCGCGGGCGAAGCACTTCGGCGGTCGGTCGTTTGTTTGCCTCAGATGACCGAACGGATGTATTCCTTCCGCAAGGAGTTGTTGCGTTGCATTTCCTTTGAGCTGAATGACGAACTGCTCCACTTTGATCTTGGGCCGACCAATCACGAGATGCACATGGTCCGGCAGTATCGCGCATGCCCAGACCTCTACTCCGTGCCGAGATACGTATTTCGCGAATCCGTTAGTCACTGCACGAGCCTGAATACCCGTGAGGGTAACTGCGGGATATTTGAGTGCGTGCTTGGCAGCCAGACGCCTGGCGTGATCGTGCTCGCGGTGAGCGACCGAGCGCGTTTCATCGGTTTTGGTGGCAGCGCCGTGTCGATAAAGTTCCCACGATCCGACGAAATCCGACCACGACCCACGCGGATCATTCGGCAACCAGAAACCGTACGTTCCGAAAATGATGTGATAACCAACAATCATGGCCACCCCCGGTTAGCCGCGACGCGGAGTCTTAGGAGCGGAGCGCGTGTCGACGTTCGCGCTCCGCTCCGAAGACTCCGCGTCGCGGCTAAGCTATCATAAGAACCACCATGCACGCCGAAATCTTCATCCTGCAAATCTGCGAATTCCTCGAAGACGGCGACGGCTATTATCGGCTCCATGAGCCGAGCCGGCAGCTAAGCCGGCTGCCGGGCGTTGTGGTGGCGGATTGCCATTACTACCATCGTCGGTTGCCGGAATTGATGGAGTTGGCGGACGTCTTGATCCTGCCGTTCGTGCATAACTGGGATTTCTTCCCGATGCTGGGGCGCCGCCGCTCGGCCGGACGCGTGACGGTGTTCGAAGCGAATGACAATTTCTACGACGTGCAGCCATGGAGCCCGATCGCGGCGCAGTGGCAGGACCGGAGCATTCAAGACGAGTACCGGCTCTTCATGGGTCAGGCCGATGCCGTGCAGACAAGTACGCCGGAGCTGGCGCGCCTATGGCAGCCGTGGTCGCGGCGCGTTGCGGTGTTCAAGAATCAACTCGTCATCATTCCGCCGTTACGGCCGCCGCCAAATCGGCCGCTGACGATTGGCTGGGCGGGTTCACCGGGACACTTCGCCGATTGGTTTCACGTGTCGGCGCCTCTTGGCCGCTGGCTCGCGGCGCATCCGCAGGTTCACCTCGCCGTGATGACCAACGAGTTCGCCCGGCCGTTCTTTCAACTCCCGGCCGAGCGTTACCACCTCACGCCGTTCGGCTCGCTGCAATCGTACCTTCAGTTTCTGCCATCCCTTGACATCGGTTTAGCGCCGATGCTGCCGAGCGGCTACAACCGGTGCCGGTCGGATGTGAAGTTCCTCGAATACGCGGCGAACGGTGTGCCGGGTATTTACGCCGACATCGAACCGTATCGAGACTCCGTGGTTCACGGTCAAACTGGACTTATCTACCGAACAACCGAGGAACTGCTTCAGCATCTTGATACGCTGGCGAACGATCCGGCACTACGCCAACGCATCCGCGAGAACGCCCACAACTACGTCTCGACGCAGCGCCGGATGGAGCAACACATCGCGGAGCGACTCACGTTTTACCAAGAGTTGTTGGCACATCCGCCGCGTGCCGTCGAACTGTCGCCGGAGATTCTCGGCGAGGCGAAGCGCGAGGGAAACTACCTTCAGTTCCTGCCCGGCGCTCCCGAAAAGGCGCTGGTCGAAGCGATACGCGGCGCCGCCAGCCAGGAGAGCGTTCGTCAGTTAGATCAATTGGTCCGACAGTTTCCGACCTACGCGTCTGCTTTCTACCACTTGGGTCGCCAATTGAACGACCTTCAAGACTATCGTAATGGACTGGCGCGGTTGGAGACGGCACGGACGCTCCAGCCGACGAGTGCCGCGGTGCTTGCTGAGATGGGACGGGCGCACTTCGTTCTCAAGGACTATTCGACGGCCCGGAGCCACTTGGAAGAATCGCTGAAATTGAATCCAAACTATCTGCCTGGCTGGCAATACCTGTTGAGAATGTTGACGCTGACACGTGCCGCTGATGGAAAAGTATGGGCACAGAAGGCACACCAGGCGTTTCCTCGCAACCTCTTGCTCGCATTGGCCGGTGTCCCTCTTTTTCCGCCACTCGAACGCGTGCCTGAGCTAGAACGCTTGCTCGCTCTCTACGCTCACACGCTCACACCCGAAGAGCGCCCGGCGGCAACAGCCGCTTTCAGTGCGGCGATCATCCAATCGCTTGTTGGCCAGCCCATTCAGGCGATCATTGTGGTTCTCGAACGTGCGTGTGAGACATTCCCGGAGTCGGCGAAGTTGGCCAATCAACTTGGCTCCGCGCTTCATGCAGCGGGCCGGGATGAAGATTCGCGCCGTCATTACCGCGCGCGATGCAGCTTTGGCGCAGCGCTAGCACATTTCAGCAAGAATTTCCCAAGCTGGACGGTTCAATCCATTACTGGCAGTTTGCCGATCACATCGAGCGGTGGGCGCCGGCCGGTGATTCCTAGCGTACTTGCGTCACCAAGCCCACGGATTGCAATCCGTGGGCTTACACTACCCGCACTCTCCACCGGCAGGCATGAGGTATTCCAACGTCGCCTCCGCCGCCGGCCGGGGACACGACCAGACCAGGAAGAACATCGCTTGCCGGGCCCAACGTTGTGCGGGATGGCTCGTCAGGAAGCCGGTTCCCTTGCTCGCGGTCAGCGCCGCCTGAGTAGCTCGAAGCACAAAGGCATTGGCACGTGCTCGAAGCTCCATCGCGGTTTCGGCAGTGCCGCCATGCTCGTAAAGACTCAGCAATTGATTTCGTAACGCCGTCCACGATTGAGTCAAGCGTTCGGTCATTGGCGTCAGTTCCGGTCGTGACGCGGACTCCTGTGCAAGGAAGTCGATGGCCGAACGCACCAAGCCGATTGCAAGTGCAGAGGTTTCGAGCCCGCCGGTGTTTCCGCCCTTACCAATCGTCATCACGCGCTCGGCGGGTCCGGCAAGCAGGTATCTTCGGTCGACTTCGACCTGTCGGCAAAAGACCTCCGCGGTCATCGATCCGGCGAGGGCCATCAGATCCAACGGCGGTCCGATGGTGATGCCGTTGGTCACACGTGGAAGCACCAGCATGATCTGATTGCCGTCGTCCAGAGTGGCGCCGGTAATGAAGTGATTTGCGCGGTCGGCGCCGGTTACCCATGGCATCGAGCCGTCGAGGATGAGACGATCCCCGGACATGGTTGCACGCATGGCGGGCGCCGTGTGTTGGCGTGACGTCGTCAAATGCGACAGGCCGACCGTTGCGAAAGTGTCGCCGCTTGCCAACGGCGGCAGTAATTCTCGACATAGCTCGGGACTTCCGTGATCCCGAATTCGGCGGCAAGCCGCCTCCCGTTGGCTCAAGATAAAACAAGTCGTCAAGCACGCCGAGGCAAGGTCGTGGTAACCTGCGAGTAGTTCGGTTTGAGAAAGCCCCGCTCCGCCGTATTCCGTTGGGATGCACCACGCCAGCACGCCGCTTTGTCCCAGCAGCAACCACGACTCCTCCGGCCAGCGCGATTCTCCGTCGGCCGACTGTGAGTATCGTTGCAACTTCGATAGGAGTCCGTTCGGAATATGCTCGTTCATTGGCATTACGAACTCAGTTTCATGAATTTCATACGCTGGCATTCCGCCGCCGCCATCTGAAATGCTAACATATGTCGGATGGACGTTGAATCGCCACGGAGATCGGCCCCAGGCCAATGAGATGGACGGATTGCCGGCGCTTTTCAAAACGCTCAAGGATGCCGACTATGTAAAGGGCAACTTCCTGGGCGTACTTAACGTGCTCATCGGTCGGCGCCTCACCGACTCGCGCGGCGAAGTCGTGTCCCACGGATTGACGTGGCGCGAACTCGCCGAATGGCTTAAGAAAGCCCGTTGGGATCGGGAGACGGTGCGCGAGCTGGGCCTCGATCCGGCTGATCTGCCTCCCCGGCATCGCGATCGTTTTTGGTATGCGGCGATATCGCAAACGCAAGTCGGTTCGGACAAGGCCAATCTGGCCGGCGACCGTCTCGCCAAGGCGTTACAGGCTTCCGGCTATCATGCAGGGCCGGCGCCCGGAAAGTGACACGGCGGATCGTTGCCACCCCTGACCTTGACGTGTTGAGGGCGGCCTTTATCATAACGGTTCGCGAATTCACGACTTCGGCATGACGGATATCGCAATGTCTACATTCATGGCAAAAAAGGGTGAGGTGGAGCAAGGCTGGCACCTCATCGATGCAACCGATCAAGTGGTCGGCCGGCTTGCGGTGCGAATCGCAACGATCCTGCGAGGCAAACATCGTCCCGAGTTCACGCCCCACGTCGACACCGGTGAATACGTCGTGGTCGTGAACGCCGAAAAGGTCCGGTTCACCGGCAACAAGTGGCAAACGAAGACCTATCAAGCATACTCGCACTATCCGGGCGGCCTGAAGCAGGTGTCGGCTCGCGACATGCTCGCCGCACATCCGGAACGGGTACTGATGGAAGCGGTGCGGCGGATGGTGCCGCGCAATCGCCTGGGCCGAAAGCAAATGTCGAAGTTGAAGATTTACGCCGGCCCGTCGCACCCGCATCAAGCGCAACAACCAACGGAACTCAAGCTAAAAAATAGTCGGGGAGATTGATCGTGGCGGAAGCGAAAGCGGCAAAGAAGAAACACTACTTGGGCACGGGTCGCCGAAAGACTTCGGTAGCGCGCGTTCGTCTCAGTGAAGGAACCGGACAAATCACCATTAATAGACGGTCGCTCGAGAATTACTTTACGGAAGACAAAGACCGGGTCGCCGTCACCGGACCGCTCGAAGTCACCGAAATGCGTGGCCGGCTCGATGTCACGGTGGCCGTTAACGGCGGCGGATTTACGGGTCAGGCCGGCGCGATTTCCCAGGGCGTCGCTCGGGCGCTTAAGAACATGTTCGCACCGAAGACCGAAACGACAGAGGACGGCGAAGCGGCCGGCGGCGGCATGGCCAAGAAGCTCCGCGATTCGGGTTTTCTCACCCGTGACGGACGCATGAAGGAACGCAAGAAATACGGCCGCAAAGGCGCTCGCAAGGCGTTTCAATTCTCGAAGCGTTAAGCGACCAACAGCGGTCCCTACAACGGTCCGAAGCGACGGCGTGCTCGCACCGCTGCTTCGGACCGTTTCTGTTTTGCGGCACTCCTCGGTTAGCCGCGACGCGGAGTCTTCGGAGCGGAGCGCGAGAATGCCCAACATATCAAAGACGGAAGAGGCTACCGACCCCCGTGTGCCCGTACGGGAGGCACTCGTCGTTGCGGGCTTCGCAGTTCTGGTTGCACTGGCCTACGCCTATCACGTCAATCACATTTGGGAAGACTACTTCATTACCTTCCGGCACAGCCAAAACCTCTGCGAAGGCAAGGGACTGCTTTACAACGAAGGCGAGCGATTGCACGGTTACACCTCACCCATTGGCACTCTCGTACCTGCCGGTTGTCACCTGATAACGGGTCAGAAGGGTTTCATGCGGGCCCTGTGGGCGTATCGCGCCTTTACCATTCTCGCATTCGCCGGCGGGGCGGTGCTTCTCTGGGCAAGCTTCTGGCGCTGGAATCCCGCTGACCGCATCACTCGGTTGTTTGTTTGTGTCTTTTATCTCACGGACGTGAAAGCGGTGGAGTTCACGACCGACGGCATGGAGACGGCGTTCATGCTGTTGCTCGTTTCGTGGGCCGTCTATCTGTTCGTGCAGGGAACTGCCAAGAACTGGCTGGCACTCGGACTTTGCTGGGGGGCGCTGATGTGGACTCGGCCGGATGGCTGCGTCTACATCGCAGCCCTTGCACTCGGCAACCTGTTCTTCGGCAACGGATCGCGAAAGGCGATGTTCATCGGCCTCGCTAAAAGCGCCCTCGTGTGCACGATGGTGTATTTGCCCTGGTTTCTTTGGGCCTGGAATTACTACGGTTCACCGGTGCCGCATACGATTATCGCCAAATCAAATCTCGGCGATGGGCTCGCAACCCATCTCAAGACCGTGCTAACGGATTTGTACGACAAGTATGCCGATGCAGCCGCCGGCTCGTACCTGCCGATCTACCATTTCTTCGACCCTGTCGGTTGGCTCGAAGGCGAAGAGTGGACGCAGTGGTATTTCTTCTCAGTCGCCCGATGGCTCGGATGGTTTTGCACGATCTATTGGCTGCTGCCGCTGCCGGATCGGCTGGGGCGAATGGCGTCCTTTGTCTACATGATCCTCTGCCTGTATCTCGCCACGCATCAATGGTATTTTCCCTGGTACTTTCCACCCGTCGCATTCTTCGGAACGATAGCGCTCGTGCGCGGCTGTTTCGCATTGGGCGACTTCGCGTCGCAGTTCTTTCCGGATGATGCGGTTTACGGCGGCGGACGCCGCCTCGCCGTGTTTGTCTTGCTTCTCCTGCTCGTGCGTCAATGTGTCCTCTTTTATGAGACCTGGCGGCAGATGACGGTTCAGGATCGCGTCATCGAAATGGGTCATCGACGCCAGATCGGGCAATGGCTGAAGGCGCATGTCCAGCCGAAGGAATCGGTGTACCTAGAGCCTTTCGGCTATATCGGGTACTTCAGCGGCGCCCGCATCGTCGATTGGCCTGGCCTCGTTGCACCCGACGTCGTTCGGCTGAGGAGAGACGAAAAGGCCAAGATGGTCGACGCCGCGGCCTCGTTGCAACCCGACTGGATGGTGTTGCGCCCGTCCGAGATTGAAGAAATGTCGGCGGCAACTTTCTTCCAACAGTATGCACTCGTCAAGGTATTCAACGCGATGCCGAAGCTGCGGGAGTCTCGCCAGGAATACGGCCACCTCGCAGGTCCAAGCTGGCTGAAGTTTGACGCGAACCTGAGCGTCTTTAGAAAAGTTTCGGCAACGGCTGGACTCTACCGTGAAGTGCCGCAATCCATCGAGCCTACTCGGATCGGCGCATCGGAGGGCAGCCCGACACTCATTTACGTAATGCCACGCCCTACAAGGGTTGTCGCGGTCCGCCTGACGTTTTCGTATGAAAAGACTAAGGGAACGGCCCCGTTCAATGTCAGCTGGCGCGGGACTCCAAAAGACGGCGATGACGGCGAACGCTACCTGCATTGGCCGCAGATTCGGGGTCCCGAAGATCAAACTCGACTCGTATGGCTGGACGACACCATCGAAGTACTGCGTATCGCTCCAGATAACGAGGCGTCGGGATTCAGACTGAAAGAACTGGTGTTTCTCGAACCGAGGCCGTGAGGCCGCTGGCTAATTAAGGAACCACATTATGCTCACGATTGCATGGTTGGTCGCGGCGAATCTCGCACTTGTCCAGGGGCCAAGTGTCTCGATTGGAGTTGAGCCAATGAACCCCTCGAACAATGCGGTCCAGACACCCAAGGACTCGAAGAAGAAGTCCGACTCGTCGGTGGATCGGCTCCGCAGCAAGAACAATCTAAAGCAACTCAGCCTTGCGCACCTGAATTACATGTCGACTCACGGCCGTTATCCTGCGCCGGCCATCTACAGCGCCGACGGCAAACCGCTCCTTAGTTGGCGCGTGGCCTTGCTCCCGTATCTTGAAGAGGAGCAACTGTACAAGCAGTTCAAACTCGATGAACCCTGGGACAGCGAGCACAACAAGAAGTTGCTTGCCAAGATGCCCGTCCTTTATGCACCGGTAGGCGGTGACGCGAAAGAGCCGCATTCGACTTTCTACCAAGTGTTCGTGGGGAAAGACACGGTTTTTGAAGGCGGCGCCGTCAAGGTGCGCATTTCCGCCATTACCGATGGGTCGTCGAGAACCGCCACCATCGTTGAAGCGGGCGAGGCGGTGCCATGGACGAAGCCGGCCGATCTCGCTTACGACGAGAAGAAGCCGCTTCCGACGCTGGGTGGGATGTTCGTCGGCGGTTTTCACATGGCGATGGCCGACGGCTCAGTACTTCAAATCAACGAGAAATTCGACGAGATGATGATGCGTCGCGTCATAACCAAGAGCGATGATAAAGAAGTCGATCTCAAATCATTGACGAAGTAATGAAGAAAAGCGTTAGCCGGGGCCGATGACCGTCGCTAACGCTTTTCGGTTTAACGAACCACCTTACACCGCCGGCGCGCCGCTGCGGGTATGAATCGGCCGGCGACCCATGCGGCGCCTCGGTGCGTGGTTGGAAGTAGAACCCAAGACACGCAGCGCCCGGTCGGTATTCGAAACCTTGAAAATACCCAAGGTTCGGCCGTTACGGCCGCCGGCGCTGCAGTAGGCGTAGTCGATATTGATATGTTCGCTCGCCAGGATCTCGCAAATATGAGCCAAAGCGCCTACTTGGTTACGCAGCTCGACAAGCACCACGTCCGTTTCGGCGAACGGTGTTCCGTGCGCTTTCAACACCTGGCGGACGCGCGGAAGGTCTTCGGCGACAAAGCGAAGCGCGGTATGTTCGTGGCTATCCATCACCGTCATCGCAATCAAGTTGATTTTTTCTCGGGCCAGGGCGGAAAGAACATTGGTCATCCGGCCGGGCTTGTTCTCGAGAAAAATCGAAATTTGCTTGGTAGTTTCCACGATGCGGACCTCCTGGAAAGGGAAACAACGCGAGACTTTCTTGGTGGACGCGGATGCGCTGGGCGTTGCGATGCGCCCTCATTCTAATGCAACGCTCAGACGCGTCCAGCAAAACCTTGGGCGGTCGAACGTTTTGGCGGACGATTGACATGTTGAAGTTATTCTAGGCCATAAACTCCGCCAGACGAAGTGATCTGACTGCACGCGAAGTCGCAGCGGCCGTGCGGATATTGCATATGCGGCGGGCGCTGGCTACAATTGCGTCAATCGGGAGCATTCAGGTCCAACGGTAGCTTCGTAAGTCTCCGTATCCAGTGAGTGCGACTCTGCAAAGCACGGCGTTAGCGACCGATGATGTTCTATCGGGCCAGCCCGGACCAAAACCCACCCGACAACTAAAGGTGAGAGGGGAGAAAAACGGTGCAAGTCAAAATCTCTGCGCACCACGGACACTTGAGCGAGGAAACGCAGCAGTTTATCCGGGAAAAAGCGGAGAAATTGCTTCGGTACTTTGATCGCTTGACACAGATCGAAGTGACCGTCGACCTGGAAAACGATATACAGAAAAAGGTAGAGTTTCTCGTGTCCGCGGAACACAAACACGACTTCGTTGCCCACGAGGTCCACAGTGACATTCTCGCGGCCGTCGATCTGGTGATCGACAAGCTGGAACGTCAACTCAGCCGCTACAAGGAACGAATTCAAGATCATCGTCGACGCCCGGCGATGGGTGATGTCATCGGCGCTCCCGCGCAGAAGAAACGGCGGACGAGTAGATTCGGACGGCGTGTTATTGAGCATTTCGCCGTGACGGGGCCGATGGGAGTTCAGGCATGAAAATGTCCGATTTCGTGGTCCGTGAGGCAATTCTCCCCGCGCTGACGGCCACGAACAAGGAAGGCGCCATCCGGGAAATGCTTGAGAGCCTGCGCGGCGCCGGCTATTTCAGCGGCGGGGATGTCGAAGAAGTGGTCAAAGCCGTTCTCAAACGCGAGCTGCTCGGCTCGACGGGGATCGGCCGCGGCGTCGCCATTCCCCATGCCAAGCATGCTAGCGTGACCCGTCTTTTCGGCACCGTGGCGTTGTCGCAACCGGGCGTTGCCTTTGATAGCCTGGACGGAGAACCGGTGTATGTCTTGGTTCTCCTCATCTCGCCCCAGGACCGGTCCGGCGATCATCTTCGCGCCTTGGAGAACGTGTCGCGGAGCCTGCGGGACGAGAGCTTTGTCCGGGCGCTTCGCGAAGCTCCCACCAAAGACAAGGTTTGGGAGCTGCTAACGGATGCGGACCATCCATAGACGTCGGAGCATTGTCGTCGAACCTGGATATCGCCATGAGCCACAACCCATTGCCACAAAGCCCGGCGCCGCCCAACGGTGCTCCGACCGATTCATCCGTACCGGCGCAGGGATTGAGCCAGGACACTAAAGACCAGACACTACGCCGCCAGGTGACCATCACGAATCCACACGGATTTCACATGCGACCGGCGACAGTCTTCGCCGAGGCGGCTAATGGGTTCAAGAGTACCGTCACCCTCGCCAAAGCGGATCAGCGCGTGAACGGCAAGAGTCCGCTGGAGCTTTTGTTCTTGGCGGCGGAGCAAGGGACGGAAATCGACCTGGAGGTTTGCGGCGTTGACGCCGGCGAAGCCATTGCTCGGCTGGCGGAAATCCTGGCGGCCCCAAGCGCGGATGACCTCCCTTAATTTGAAACGCGGCGAGCTTTGGCGAATCCATTGCAAGTCGCCGCGAAACGAGCGTACAATCGACATGGAAATCAAACGCGGCACCGCGGTTTCCCCGGGCGTGGCCATTGGTCCCGCCATGGTGCGTGACACCGAATGGTTCCGAATTCCCACCCGATTCGTCGGCAGCGATGGCCTGGGACAAGAGGTCAAGCGATTGCGGCAGGCTCTTGCCGCCGCTGCTCGTGATGCGCGCGAACACCAGAAAGCAGTGACGGAGAAACTCGGCCGACACTACGGCGCGATTTTCGGCGCCCACGCCAAGATGATCGAAGACAAGGGATTGGCAGCCGAGATGGAATCCTTGATTCGAGAGCAAGGACATGCCGCCGAGTATGCCGTCAGCAATGTGCTCCGTCGCCATTCCAAGGCGTTGGAGAGCCTGGGGAATGCGAAGTTCGCCGCCCGTGCGGCCGACTTATTCGACATTGAAAAACGCATCCTGCATCACCTCCTAGGCCGAAACCGCGAACAGTTACAACATTTGACGCAACCGGTCATCGTCCTGGCCCATGACCTAACGCCAAGTGAAGCAGCCAACCTCGATCCGGAAATGGTGCACGCCTTCGCCACCGAAGCCGGCGGACGTGCAAGTCACACGGCCATCATTGCCGGGGCAATGGAGATTCCCGCGGTCGTCGGTCTCGGCAAGTTTGTCACCGACGTTTCCGGCGGTGACGTCGTGATTGTCGACGGCAATCGCGGCGTCGTCATCTTGAACCCCGACGAAGAGACACTGCAACACTACGAGAACACGCGTCGCAGTTTCCAGACATTCGAGACGCGCCTGAGTGAATTACGCGATCTACCCGCTGAAACTCGGGATGGTGCGCGAATTCCGCTCCTGGGCAACATCGAGTTTCCACAGGAAGCGGAGCATTGCGTGGCACGCGGCGCCGATGGTGTCGGGTTGTATCGAACGGAATTCCTCTATCTCGGCAAGGAGACTGATCCCACCGAAGCTGAGCATCTCGAAGCCTACATCACGGTTCTTCGCACCATCGGTTCCACCAAGCCCGTGGTCATTCGCACCCTCGATCTGGGCGCGGACAAGTTCGCAACGCAAGTCGATCCGGCCGGCGAAGAACGAAACCCTTTTCTGGGTGTGCGCAGTGTTCGCTTGTGTCTCCGGAATTTGACCTTGTTCAAAACGCAGATGCGTGCCATCTTAAGGGCCAGTGCTTTAGGCAATGTGCGCATCATGTTCCCCATGGTGAGCACCCTGTTGGAGCTGCGACAGTGCAAAATGATCCTCTCGGAAGTGAAGGAGGATCTGGAAGACGAAGGCATTAGCTTCAACACGCGGATTCCGATCGGAACCATGATCGAAGTTCCGTCGGCGGCCATCATGGCCGAGCACATGGCCAAAGAGGTCAGTTTTTTTTCGATAGGCACCAATGACTTGATTCAGTACACGCTGGCGGCGGATCGCACAAGTGAGGCCATGGCATCGTTGTACAGCCCCGGCGATCCGGCGGTGCTGCGACTCATCGACATGGTGGTCAAGGCGGCGCGAAAGAACAACATCGAGGTCAACGTCTGCGGCGAAATGAGCGGCGAGCCCATGTATACGGCGATGCTATTGGGACTCGGACTGCGACAGTTGAGTGTCACGCCCCATAATATACCGGAGATTAAGAAGATTATTCGTTCCGTTTCCATCGCGGAAGCAGAGCAAGTGGCTCAGGAAGCGATGAACATGGACACGGCACGCGATGTTAATAACTACTTGAGGGAACAAACTCGGCGCATTCTCCCGGAAGTGTTCAACTAGAGTTGGACCAAGGGCGGGCAACATGATTGCCCGGCGACGTGTTGAACCAAGCCCGGAAACTCTCCGCCGGCGGAAACCTCGTTTCCGTTTCGGTAGATCGGCGAAATGGGTTCCCGGCCTTCTGCTCGTCACGTTCGTTTGTCCCACCGCCCCCCATGCGGGCGACCTGACACGGAGAACGCCGCGCCGATACGTTCCGGACGCCCCACGCAGCCGACTCGCCGATGCTGCGTTGCCTGGAGTAGACGGCTGGCATGGTTTGCGACAAGGTTCGAATCCGTTTCAAAAAGAGCGGCGCGCTTCGGCTAATCAGTCATCACGATCTCATGCGCTGCTTCGAGCGAATGCTGCGCCGTGCAGAGCTACCATTCCACTCGACGGCCGGCTTCAATCCCAAACCACGTCTGGTCTTTGCCCTTTCCCTTGGCCTCGGAATCGTCGGACACCAGGAAATCGTTGAATTGGAATTGGACGCCGAAGTCGACGCGAATGAGATTCATTCACGGCTGGCACGACACGCGCCCGACGGGCTGGAATTCCTATCCGTTCAGAGAATCGGTCCGAAAGCCGGCGCGCAAGTTCGTCGTGTGACGTACCGCCTCCCGGTAACCGCCGAGCGGCGTGTTCGCACAGCACAACGAATCGCCGAGATCATGTCCGCTGCGGAATGCCTCGTCCAACGGACCAAACCCGAACCACGGACCATCGATGTCCGACCGTATTTGTTTCAGTTGCAGGTAAAAGAAGATGCCCTCGAAATGCGTTTTGAAGTGACACCCAACGGGACCGCGCGTCCGGATGAAGTCGTCCGTCTACTGGAGCTTGGCGACTGTCTGGATGCCGGCGCGGTTCTTGAACGCACCGAAATTGAACTTGTTGATGAAACACCTGGGCTTCTGAAGGAGCCGCTGGAGGCAAGTGCATTTGATTCGACACTTGCCTCCCCATGTATTTTGCCAGACGCCGCCAGCCGTCGACCGCAGGAATCTGCCGCGGCGGTGTCGGCCTGGCCCAACCAGCTTGAAGGAGATTCATGAAAAAGGAAATGCTTATCAACGTGCTTCAGCCCGAGGAATGCCGTATCGCCATCATGGAAGACGGCGTCCTCGAGGAACTCTATGTGGAGCGCACCAGTCACGAGAGTTATGTGGGTAACATTTACAAGGGCCGCATTGTCAACATTGAGCCCAGCATCCAGGCGGCATTTGTGGATTTCGGCGTCGGCCGCAACGGCTTCCTGCACGTATCGGATGTCGAACCCGCCTATTATCGGCATCTCGAACGTCGCGGCGACGGCGGGTCCCGGTTCCGCGGCGGGCGCGACCGTTATCGTGGTGGGCCTCGCTCGAACGACCAAGGCCGGCCACGCCGTCGCGAGGTCGCCGACCCGATTTATGACATCGCGATCGCGTCGCCACCCGATGCGGAACCAGACATGGATTTTGATTCTGACCAGTCGGCGCCACCGACGCACCGCGATGACCCGCGCGATCGTGGACCACGGCTGGACATTGCGTATCCGGCTGATTCCGAAACAACACGGCCGTCATTCGAAGAGCCCGACGGTATCGAGAACGAAGGAAACGAAACGGAAGATTCGAACGCACCGGAAACCGACGATGACGAGCCGAGACCTCGCTTCATGGATTCGGCGGAGCGGCGGACCGATGAAATCGATGACGACGAAACGAACGCATCGGGTTCCTTCGAAGATGAAGCGCCAGCGGATACTTTTTCACTTTCGCACGCCGGCGAAGTTCCTCCGCCGGACCTAGACTCAGAGCCGGAGCTTTCGGACCCGTGGGCGGCGGATTCAACGCCGATGGACGAGTCCGCCGAAATCGAAGCAGGCCCGATGACCACGGACGGAGGGGACGACTTAGACGGGCCGAGGCCTCGACGAAAGCGTTACAACGGTGGCGGTGGCGACCGTCCGCCGCCGCGCGGCCGGCGATTTCCCAACCGGGCAGCTTTCGGCCGACCGAAACCACTTATTCAAGACGTCTTCAAGCGCGGGCAAGAGGTTCTTGTTCAGGTCATCAAGGAAGGGATCGGCACCAAGGGCCCAACCCTAAGCACGTACATCAGCATTGCCGGGCGTTACTTGGTCCTGATGCCCGGTTTGAATCGTATCGGCGTCTCACGAAAAATCGCCGACGACGAGCAACGTCGACGCCTACGTGAGATCATGAACGAACTGAATCCGCCCCGCGGCTTGGGGTTCATCATTCGAACCGCCGGGATGGACAAGGCCAAGAAAGAACTTCAGCGCGACCTTGCCTATTTATCGCGTCTCTGGATGGCCGTGGCTCGGCGAATTCGCCGCGAACGCTCGCCGGCCGTAATCTACAAAGAAAGCGACATGATCCGCCGGACGCTGCGCGACACTTTCACGAACGAAATCGACACGATTTGGGTGGATGAGAAAGATTCGTTCGAGAACGCGCAAGAGTTCCTGCAAACGATCATGCCTCGGTATTCATCGCGGCTGCATCATTATTCGGCCCCGGAACCTCTCTTTCACAAGTACGGCATCGAAGAGGAAATTGCCCGCATCCAACAGCGACACGTGCCGCTGCCGAACGGCGGTTCGATTGTCATCGACCAAACGGAAGCGTTGGTGGCGATCGACGTCAACAGCGGCAACTTCCGGGCCGACAACAATGCGGAAGAAACCGCGTTTCAGATGAACCTCTTGGCGGCCAAGGAGATTGCCCGGCAACTCCGTCTGCGCGATTTGGGCGGGGTGATTGTCAATGACTTCATCGACATGCGGGACGAGAAACACCGCCGGGGAGTTGAGCGGGCATTGCGCGATGCGGTAAAACGCGATCGCGCCCGCACCAAGATTCTGCGAATCTCCGCGTTCGGTCTGATTGAAATGACACGGCAGCGGATTCGACCGTCGCTCAAGCGCAGCGTGTACCAGGATTGTGCGCATTGCGTCGGCACCGGCCAGGTCAAGACATGTGAGAGTATGAGCATCGACGTGATGCGCATGATGCAGTTGGCCGGCCACCATCGAGGCGTGCAACGCATCCAGATTCGCGTGGCCGAGGACGTCGCGAACTATTTGTTGAACAAGAAACGGCGGGAGATAACCCGTCTGGAGGAAACCCGACAGATTCAGGTGTCGATCGCGGGATCGGCCACGGCTTCACCCGAATCGTTGGAATTCGCCAGCTTTGACCAAAACGACAACGAGATCAAGTTCATGTCCCCAGAAGATCCCAGGTCGCGTCGCCGTTAAGGCGTGGACGCCGTTGCAATCCGGAGTTCATCAATGGCTTCTTCCATTGTGGTTGCCAAGAGCCAGACCAATATCTGTCTGCTTCCGCGTATGGCCAATCGGCACGGGCTAGTTGCCGGCGCAACGGGAACCGGCAAGACCGTGACGCTTCAGGGCATGGCCGAGGGTTTCAGCAAGATCGGCGTGCCGACCTTCATGGCGGACGTCAAAGGCGATCTCTCGGGAATGAGCCAGCCAGGCACGGCTACGCCCAAGATCGCCGAGAGGATTCAAACGCTCGGTCTGACGGATTTTCGATTCTTCGGTTGTCCGGTCCGATTCTGGGATGTCTTTGGTGAGCAAGGCCATCCCGTGCGGTCAACGATCTCGGAAATGGGGCCTCTGCTCTTGAGCCGGCTGCTTGATTTGAACCCAACACAAGCCGGCGTGCTGGCGTTGACATTCAAGATTGCCGACGAAAACGGGTTGTTATTGCTCGATCTCAAAGACCTGCGGGCGATGCTCCAATACGTCGGGGACAATGCCAGGGAATTCACCATCCAGCACGGAAACGTGTCGGCGGCCAGCGTTGGCGCGATTCAGCGCGGCTTGCTGACGCTCGAGCAGCAAGGCGGCGACAAACTCTTCGGCGAACCAGCACTCGATCTCATGGACCTGGTACAAACCGAGGAAGGCAAAGGCGTCGTCAACATACTCGCCGCAGACAAACTCATGTCGGCCCCGAAGACGTATGCGACCTTCCTGCTTTGGATGCTGTCCGAGCTATTCGAAGAATTGCCCGAAGTCGGCGACCCCGAAAAGCCGCGGATGGTCTTCTTCTTCGATGAGGCCCATTTCCTCTTCGACGATGTTCCCGAAGCGCTTCTGGAAAAGATCGAGCAAGTGGTTCGCCTTATTCGTTCCAAAGGCGTCGGAGTCTTCTTCGTTACCCAGAATCCGCTCGACATTCCGGAATCGGTGCTTGGGCAACTTGGCAACCGGGTGCAACACGCACTCCGCGCTTTCACCCCGCGGGATCAGAAAAGCGTCAAAGCCGCGGCCCAGACGTTTCGCAGGAACCCCGCGTTTGACGTGGAGACGGCGATTACGCAACTGGCCGTCGGTGAAGGCCTCGTTTCGTTCTTGGATGATAAGGGCACGCCGGGTGTGGTTGAGCGTGCCCTGATCTTGCCGCCCGGGAGCCAGCTCGGCCCGATTACCGTGAACCAACGCCAGCAGATCATCAAACGATCGCCGGTGTACGGTCACTACGAAAAAATGATTGACCGCGAGTCGGCCTACGAAAAGCTCCTGGAGCGAGCCAAGAAGGCCGCCGAGGATAAAACGAAGGTGGAAGAGGAAAAGGTCGCGGCCAAGAAGAAGCCGGGCGTTTTTGAAAAGCTCACAACGGCCTTCGCCACTAGTGCCACTCGAACGATCGCCAACTCCATCGGCCGCGCGATTTCTCGCGGCATTCTCGGCGGAATCCTCGGCGGTTCTCGCCGCCGACGGTAATAGCCATTGGTCACCAAGTAATTCACTTGCCGCCGTTCGTCGGCCGGGTCCCATCGCCGGACAAATAGTACAGCCACATGTTAGAGGGAATCGTGGCGAGATACAATAAAAATGGGCGCCAGGAATGCCGCTCTGACACCATCAGATTCTCCCCGATATGCTTGGACACATTCTTACTTATTTTTGGTTTTTCTGCGTACCAGTCGGGGTTGTCACTACTGGGAACCTCTGGACTGAAATGAGACCAATCATTCGTGACCGACTGGTCGATCGGGTTTCCGCTGTTCATTTCTTTCGAATAGCCGCGGGCTTGTATACGGTAACGCCCTTGTTGTTGGGAACGATTCAGCTCATGGGCGGATATCAGAATCCCGGGTATTGGTCTGCCTTCGGTAACGAGCCGTTCGCCTTTGCCGGTTGGCTTGTCGTGATCGGCTTGTCGCTGTTTGTCATAACGTGGTTCTGGCTTGGCAAGGCCGCTGACGTGGTTTCTGCCTTTCGATACAAGAAACCTTGGATCCCCGCCAATTCGTTTGTCATAAAGATAGTCGTCACGTCCCTTGCGGTATTGAACATTTTTCTTGCTACCTTCTATGAGGTCGGTTGAATGGGAGAGAATCGCCCGTGCTTTAGACGGGAGTGCGTGTGTGCATTGCCGGCACTGACGCATCGCGATTCCCGGTTGGCTGCCTTTTATCACCGGGCGATTTCCAGTCGAGCGATCTTTCCGCGAACGTCAGCAATTCGCACATGCAACCCCTCTCTTATGGGACCACCATGAGATTGGGTGTTGTTAAACCCCGCAGTGATACCAAAATCGGAATATTCGTAACGATGACCATTCACGGCAAACCGTTCCCGCGCATGCCCGTGCACCGGCATCGGCACGAAATCAACTACTTTGCCTTCAACGATCTCGTACTGCCCGGACCTGAGCGCTTGACGGAGTTCCCAATACTCTGAAAAAGTTCCGATAAAGGTTAACACAAACCAAAGAGCTGCAAAGCCGGTAATCAAATACGGAAACACACGATAATACCGGCTCAAGGTCGGATTAGGGTTCCTTTGTCGATAGATCAAAGTGCCCAGGCCGAAGAGCAGGAACATTAGCCCGATCGCAGGAAACCACCATGTTCGGTATCCTGCGTCGTCGGCGTCAAAGATACGCTCGAAGTTCATGGCTAATGCTGTATTCGCAACGCTTGTAGTATACCAACGCCTTACGGAGAACCGGCATACTCCGCTACAATGAGAATAATCACATGAAAGCCATCGAACTTCAAAACTCGTTCGGTTTCGATTCACTCACCGTTGTCGATCGGCCCGAGCCGCGGGCGGGGTATGGTGAAGTCGTCCTGAGGATGCGCGCCTGGTCGCTCAATTATCGCGATCTGATGATGGTCAAAGGAGTGTATAACCCCAAACTGCGATTACCAATCGTACCGCTTTCCGACGGCGTCGGCGTGGTGACCGAAGTCGGAGAAGGTGTGACCCGGGTTAGAGTCGGCGATCCGGTCGCCGGCGCGTTCATGCCGGGATGGATCGAAGGACCACCCACAGAGGCGAAAGGCCGAACGGCGCTAGGCGGAGGCGGCGTCGGCATGTTGGCAGAGTATGTCGTTCTGCCCGCCGATGGCGTCGTAGCGTATCCGGCACATTTGTCGGAAGTTGAAGCCGCCACGCTTCCCTGTGCGGCCGTGACGGCGTGGCATGCGTTAATGCATGAAGATCGCCTTCAACCGGGCGATACGGTGTTAGTTCAGGGCACCGGAGGCGTCTCCATCTTTGCCCTGCAATTCGCACATACGGCGGGCGCCAAGGTTTTCGCGACTTCGAGTAGTGACGCCAAGCTGCTACGCGTGAAAGACCTGGGCGCCGACGCGGTCGTCAATTACAAGGGGGTGCCGGACTGGGGCGATTGGGCGCGCGAGCAAACGGGACACGGCGTTGACCATGTCGTGGAGGTCGGCGGCGCCGGAACGTTGGCACAGTCGCTGCGTGCGGTTCGCATGGGAGGACGCATTAGCCTGATTGGCGTGCTGTCGGGGGCGGGTCAAGTGAACCCGACGCCGATTCTGATGAAGAACGTTTGCGTCCAAGGGATTTTTGTTGGATCGCGGGTCATGTTTGAGGCGATGAATCGCGCCATCCAACTGCATCAGCTTCAGCCGGTGGTGGACCGAGTATTCGGCTTCAATGAGATTCGTGAGGCGATGCAATACATGGAAAGCGGGGCCCATGTCGGAAAGATCTGTATCCAAATGTAGCGATCATGCCGTCCAGACCAGCAGGATACTGAGTTTTGGTGGTTCCAACACAGGCATCGAGAGTTTTGCACGCATCCCACCTTCGTCAGGCATTTTACAATTTGAAATAGTCGTGTTTCTCGCTGGAATTTCGTTCCCGCGCTGCGTTTGCGCGGGAATTCCATCTTTATGAGAGGAGGGTCGGGCCATGCCCCAAAAGCGCGAAACGGGCAGCTTGACCCTGGAGCGTTGCCGGGACTACTTGAGGCTGCTTGCCCGACTTCAGTTGGATCCGCGTTTGCAAGGAAAGCTTGATGCGTCGGACGTCGTGCAACAAACGCTCCTTAAAGCTCATGAGAAGATGGACCAGTTTCGTGGCCGATCAGATGCGGAATTGGCCGGCTGGCTGCGAACGATTTTGACCAACAACCTTGCGGAGGCCGCTCGACGGTTCGGCGCCGATGCTCGTGACATTGCGAAAGAACGCTCACTGGAAGCACGGCTCAACGACTCCTCGGCCCGGCTCGAAGCATGCCTCCAGGCAGATCAATCGTCGCCGAGTCAACGGGCGATGCGGCACGAGCAGCTTTTCGATCTAGCAACCGCGTTGGCGGCATTGCCCGAGGATCAACGCCGTGCGGTCGAGTTGCATCACCTGAAAGGTCTGACCGTGGCCGAGGTCGGCGAACAAATGGGAAGAACTCGGGCTGCCATCGTGGGTTTATTATTTCGTGGCTTGAAAGCACTGCGACATCAGCTCAACGTCAGTGACGAGGAATAACGGATGGCCGTGCAGGCAGGACACCTGGATCGTGACGAGCAGTTGAACGAGATTCTACTCGGCTACGTGGAAGCCGTCGAAGCCGGTGGACGACCGGATCGGTCGGAACTGTTGTCACGCCATCCCGAGTTCGCCGCGGAACTTTCCGAGTTTATCGATAGCCGGGACAAGGTGGAGCGCCTGACGGCGCCGATTCGCGACGCGGTCCGAAGCGGCACCGGCTCGCCGTTCAGTGTTCTGCCTTCGTCCGCTGATAGACCCTTAGGCCGACTAGGCGATTTCCAACTCCTTCGGGAAATCGGCCGCGGCGGCATGGGTATCGTTTACGAAGCCGTCCAAATCTCGCTCAACCGTCCGGTGGCGCTCAAGGTGTTGCCGTTCGCGGCGGCACTCGACCCGAAACAACTACAACGCTTCAAACACGAGGCCCAGGCGTCGGCGCTGTTGCATCACACGAACATCGTACCGGTCCATGCCGTTGGGTGTGAGCGTGGCGTTCACTATTACGCGATGCAGTTGATCGATGGCCAAAGCCTTGCCGCGATGATTGCGGAACTTCGGCTTCGGAGCTCGACGCCATCCGCAACCAGAGACCAAGTTTCGGCCGCGGGGGATCAAACCGGCCCCTACACCCCCCAGCCCGCCTCCCCCGAGGCGCCCGCGGCCGAAATTCCTACACACCCGATCGCCGCACTAACCACCGTGCGCACCGCCCGAAACCGCCATTTCTATCGCGCTGCTGCGGAAGTTGCACTTCGAACTGCCCAGGCACTCGAACACGCTCACAGCTTGGGCGTCGTTCACCGAGACATCAAGCCCGCCAACCTGTTGGTCGATGTCAACGGTAATCTGTGGATTACCGACTTTGGCCTGGCCCTATTCCAGAGTGACATGGGCCTGACCATGACCGGGGAAATCCTCGGCACGCTCCGCTATATGAGTCCGGAGCAGGCGATGGCCAAGCGCGGCCTGGTCGATCACCGCACCGACATTTATTCCCTCGGCGTCACGCTCTACGAATTGCTCACGCTGCAGCCCGCGTTTACTGGCTCGGACCGACAAGAACTGTTGCATCAAATCACGATGGACGATCCGAAGCCGCCTCGCCGGATCGACAAGAACATTCCCGTCGAATTGGAAACCATCGTCATCAAGGCGACCGCGAAGCTACCCGCGGAGCGGTACACGACGGCACAGGAAATGGCTGACGACCTTCAACGCTTTCTCGACGATAAGCCCGTGCTCGCGAAGCGCCCGTCGCTCCTCGACAAAACGACGAAATGGGCTCGGCGGCATCGGCCTCTTGTCGCCTCGGCAGCGGTTTTGCTGGTTATCGTAACGGCCGGCTCCGTTGCTTTCAGTGTGCGTCTCGCTCAAGAAGAAGCAAAGACAAAGAAGGCTTACGAGAACGAACAACACGAGGCTCAGGAAGCCAAGGAACAACGCGACCGCGCCGAGTTGCGGTTTCAACAGGCTCGTCGTCTGGTTGATTTCATTGCGCACACCGGCGAAGAACTCCCGGATACGGCAGCGTTGCAAGACGTGCGCCGCCGTATGATGGAAGAGGCGCTTGCCTATTATGAAAGCTTTATCAACGACCATGAAGACGATCCGAAGTTGCAGGCCGAGCTTGCCGAGAGTCATTCACGGATTGCCAAGATTCTCGAGGAGTTCGGCAATAAGTCGGCTGCCATCGCGTCTGCCGAACGCGCCCGACAAATGAACGAGCAGCTTCTGCGCACGAATCCGTCGGCAGTGGAGTATCAGCGCCGGCTGCTGCTGAGTGAACAACAGCTTTTCAGCCTTCAGGGTTGCAGCCAGTTGACTTTGCTTTCACACCCGGTCGTGAAGGAAGAATTGGCGATAAGTGAGGAGCAACAAAAACAGATTAGTGAGCTTTCCAAGGTCCTGGTGGAACAACGTCGTCACCTCCGTGAGTTGCCGCCGTTGACGCCTGAAGACCGAACCCGTGAACTGGAAAAGCTGGCTCAGGAAAACCGGAAACGCGTTTCCGGCATATTGAGGCCGGAACAATCAGCTCGCCTCAAAGAGATCAGTCTCCAGGTTCGTGGGTCCAAAGCGTTTCGAGATAAAGAAGTCATCGAGACGTTGGGCATCACGGCGGAACAGCGCGAACGAGTCGACGGGATTCTTCGCGAGGGATGGGGACGACGACGGTCCGACGAGCCTCGCAAACGTTCGATCGACAGAATACTCGCCGAGCTGAACGACGAGCAGCGGGCGAAGTGGACGACGATGATTGGCGTGCCTGTACGAGATGAGATCCGCTTTGGTCCGCCGGAAGGAATAGATTTCCAAGGACGCAAAGTTCGTTAGGAATCCGCCGGTAGACCGACAGGAGAAACGTTCATGCGAACGATTCATGGGTTGGTGATTGGTTTGGTGGCTGCGACCTTGTTCGCGAATCCGGCCGCAGCACAAGACCGCGCCAAGGCCCTCGCGCCGGCGGCAGCGGTTCATTCGGGTCGCGTGATCCGGAAGAGTTCTTCCGTGGTATGTCGAAAGGCAAGGATTTCATCGTTCGATCCGAGTTAGATCCCCAAATGCAAGGGCTTTTCGATTTCGTCGCCAAGAAGCTGAACGTCACGGACGGGCGGATCACGCTCCAGCAGTTCCGCTCGCTTTCACAGAATAAAGAAGAGGGAAGCGGCAAAAAAACCCGAGCCGCCACTCCGCCGACGCCGGGTGCGACAACAGCCAACCGCACGGAAATCATGCGAAACAACGCCGCGCGGAGTTTTGCTAATCCCTCGAATTTCGCGAATTGGGGCGATGACGCTTTCAACAAAGCCGATGCGAATCACGACGGCGTTCTTGATTTCAACGAAATGCGCGACGAACTGCGGGACACTATCGACACGTGGGACCACGACGAAAACGGCATGATTAATCTGAGCGAATATCGCGAGTTCCATGTCGCGTTGATTCAACAACGACTGACGGAACGCGACGAGGACGGAATTGCCACACCCTGGTCGAACACCGGGCATGATCCCGGATCGATGGGCAACCTATCGCGCGACCGAAAACCGCTGGTCTATAACCACCAGAACCTCCCGCGCGACTTGCCTTCTTGGTTTAACGACCGCGATGACAATGAAGACGCACAGGTGTCGTTACGCGAATGGCGGATGGACAAGAAAAAGTCGCTGGACGATTTCGTGCGCATGGACCGCAACAACGACGGTTTCCTGACGGTGGATGAGGTGATCCGGCACCAAACTCGTGGCGCCAACGGATTGAATTACGCCGCCCCGGCAAGAAATGACGCCGTGGTTCGTGGCGCCGCTGTGCCACCGGGAAACAACGGCATGGTCGGAAACGGCAATGGAAACAATGGAAACAACGGCAATGGCGGCGATCGTCGCAACTTTCGCCGTGGCGGCGATGAAGGCGGCGAACGTCGTAATTGGCCGCGCTGGGGAGAGGGCGGCGGCGGAGAGCGCCGCATGATGGTGCGACCCGGAGGCGGCGACCGTGACAACGGCGGACGCCGGCCTGGGGGGCGACCCGGCGGCAATGACGGCGAACGCAAGGACGCCCCACCTAGTGCGCCCAAACCTACTGGAAAATAGAGTCCTGGCGGCAACGTGCCGCGGAGTTGAGATTCTGAGTTTTCTCGCATTAAGGGAGATCCGTATGAATCGATTTGGACAGGCGATAGCAATGGCGGTTGCATTAGCATTTTTTGCAGCCCCGAGTTGGGCACAGGAACGCCAACGGTCGCAACGGCCGGGCTTCGATGCCGACGGCGCATCCGCCCTGAATGTGCTCTCGGCCAAGGACGTTCAAAAAGAACTGAAGATGACCGACGACCAGATCGCCAAGGTCACTACCATCTCAACCAAACAGCGCGAAGCGATGCGCGATATCCGAACTTTGGAGCGAGAAGAGCAACTTCAGAAGCGACGCCAAATGAATCAGGAAGGCGAGAAGGCGGCGACGGACATCTTGAATCCGGAGCAAGCCAAACGGTTTGCCCAAATTCGCCTCCAACAGAAACAAACCCGCGCCTTCACCGATGAAGCGACCGCAAAGGCGCTGAACTTCACCGACGAACAAACCAAGAAGGTCAAGGAAATCCAGGACGAGGCTCGGGCGAAGCGCCAGGAAATCGTCGGCAACCGCGGGGCCAACGATGCGGGAGGCGACAGTCGGCAAAAACTGATGGACTTCAACAAATCGGTCGACGAGAAAATGCTCACCGTCCTGACCACCGAACAGAAGGGCAAATGGAAGGAAATGCTCGGCGAACCGTTCAAGGGCGAAATTCCCCGCCCGGCGCCCGCACGGAGCGCCGCCCGGGCGGCGAACGCCGCGATCCGTAAGACCCGTAAGCACCACGTTTAGCCGCGGTTCGCAGAACCGCGCGGTTCTACGAACCGCGGCTAAACGGACGCTGAATCTAGCACACCCGCCTGATTTTGGATACGATGCACCGAAGGATTCGTTTATCGAACTCGGTTATGCATCACCATGCCCCGCGACTATTATGAAACCCTCGGCGTGAAGCGCGACGCTTCGGACGAGGACATCAAGAAAGCCTATCGCAAGCTTGCTCGACAGTATCACCCCGACCGCAATCCCGGCGACAAGCAAGCCGAAACGAAATTCAAGGAAATTCAGGACGCCTACGACGTTCTAGGCGACAAGCAAAAGCGCTCCCAGTTCGACAATTTTGGCTTCGCCGGCCCTGACGGCGGATATGGAGGAGCGGGTGGACCGGGAGGGACCACCTTCCGCTGGGGTGGCGGCCCAGGCGGCGCGCGGCAGATGGACCCGGAAGAGGCCGCTGAGATTTTCGGGCAGTTCTTCGGCGGTGGAAGCGGGGGCGGCGGGGGTTTCGGCGACATCTTCGGTCGAGCGGGTCGTGGCCGACGTGCAAAACGTCCGGAGCCGCCGCCGGAAGTCCAATCCGAAGTTTCGATCCCGTTTCTAATCGCAGCCAACGGCGGGACGATCAACCTGAACGTCGGCGACCGGGAGCTTGCCGTCAAAGTTCCGGCCGGAGTTGACGACGGTCAGTCGCTTCGACTTCAAGGCCAAGGGCCCGGAAATGCGGACTTGCGCTTGATTCTTCGGATTCAACCGCATCCTTTTTTCCGGCGTGAGAAGAACGACATCGTTTTGGAAGCGCCGCTTTCGGTAAGCGAAGCGATTCTCGGCACTCGACTGGAGGTGCCGACGCTCGACGGCAGCCGGCTCGCGGTCAAGGTGCCGCCAGGAACCTCGGGCGGCGCACGTCTGCGGCTGCGCGGTAAAGGCATCAAAGGCGGCGACCAATACATCGAGATTAAGGTCGTCGTTCCGAATTCCATCGACGAACGCAGCCGGCAATTGATCGAGGAGTTTGGACAAATCAATTCTCAAAACCCACGCAACGGGCTTGCGTGGAGCTAGATTGACGGCCTCCGCCATGCCGAACACCTTTCGACCGCACGAGCATTTGCGCCGGCCGTCCGATTTTCGCCGCGTCTATCAAGATCGTTGTTCTGCAAGCAACCAATTCCTTTTGATTTATGCCTGTAAGAACGATTTGCTTTATTCCCGAATCGGCTTGTCCGTGTCGCGAAAAGTCGGCCCGGCCACGCACCGCAATCGACTTCGGCGACTCTACCGCGAGGCCTTTCGACTCTTAAAGGCCGACTTGCCCACGGGATTGGATCTGGTTTTGATACCACGGATGCCGGAGACGCCGAGCCTTGAGGAACTCAAACAAACGTTGGCTCTATTGACGGGGCAGTTAGCGAAAAGACTCTCCGAACGCCACGCACCATGATGACCGAAGTTGTCAATGGATTACGCCGTTTCAGCGTTCACACGCTCGTGATGCTCGTTCGTTTGTACCAGACAATTCTCCGCCCGGTGATGCCGTCCGTGTGTCGTTTCTATCCATCGTGTAGTGAGTATTTCGTCCAGGCGGTCGAGAAGCATGGACCGTTCAAGGGCACCGGGAAGGGCGTCTGGCGGCTCTGCCGTTGCAATCCATGGAGCGCAGGAGGGTTTGATCCCCCCTAGAACCGTCAGTGTTGGGGCGCGGCGCTGATCGGCTCGCCGCCGAAAACGGCGCGATAATCCTTCAACACCCAGCGAATAATCAGTTCGCGGTCGATGTCGCTCAGCGGCGCCACCCGACATGCGGCTTTCACTTTTTCGTCGCCGTCCGGGAATTCTTTCAATAGCTGTGCCGTGCGTTGGTCCTGCTCGACTTCGATCAGTGAGCGCGTGGGGCCTTCGAGGTCTCGGAAGGCCGGCATGGTGTTGTTGATCCCGTAACGCAAGTCGCTGGCAGGCGCCATCAACATTAGCCGCATCCAGTCGGCGCTACCGTAGCCGGTAAAGTCGGGACCGCGTGTGCCGCCCGGATCTGAACCTTTATAAGTGTGGCACTCGCCGCAACGAGTGGTGAACGCACGAAATCCGTTGGCAAAAGTCGACTGATCCTCGTCCGCTGGTGGGTTCTTGTCGGGATGCGAACCGAGCCATGCGGCAATGGTATCGAAGTCTGCGTTTAGCTCGTTCTCTTTCCCTTTTCGTCGTTCACTATCGCGCGTTCGTTTGACCCAGTTGGTCATGGTGGCAAGATTCGTGCGGCCGACAAAGTACTTTGGACTTTCCGGATCACGCAACAAGCCGCGAATCCAGGCTGTCGTGCCGAATCCTTCCAGGTCCGGCGCGGTTGGTTTCTCCAGCTTGAATTCGTTTCCATAGGTGTGACAGACGGCACAATGCCGTTCGAACAAGCGGACGCCTTGCGTGAGGGGATCCCGGCGAAGCAAGTAAACCGCGCCCTCGGCCGGAATACCGTGTGATGCAAGCTGAATCGCCCGGTGGCCCAGGTCATCGGCGGCGCGCAATTCCTCCTGGAACTTCTTGGCTTTATCCGCCTTCTCCCGCTCAGCCGGCGGCAGGTTCGCCACGCCTTCTGCGTCTAGTTCCGGGTAGGGGTCACGGTCGTCCATGATGGCTCGATAGGTGAGTGCGGCGACTCCCGTGAACAACACCACGACGACCACCACACCGATGAGATGCCCGATTTTCCTGAAGCGACCGTAGCCCAAGAGCGGCAGCACGAACAACACGGCCAGCACGGCGTTCGGAATCACCACAGTGCCAATGATCTCCTGCTCGCCTTCGAAATACTTCAAGAGTTGGAAGAGAAAGAGAAAGTACCACTCGGGCCGGGCTGGATAAGGGCGCGACGGGTCGGCGGGAGCATCCAGGTTCGCCCCCCGGCCTTCTTTGCCGGCTTGGGCGATCTTCATCTCATTCTGATCACCGGATTCCAACCGGTGCCCATGACCGTAGATCACCAGGCCGAGCATGACTCCGACGATGATCAGACTGACCAGCATGTCGCGAAACGCCTGGTCCGGCCAAAAATAACCCTCACCTGCAGCGTGGGCAGGATGCGTGACACCGTGCCGGCGGAATACGACGACATGTGCAATGATGAGCACGATGACCAACGGCGGAAGGATTGCAGTGTGCAAGGCGTAGAAGCGAGTCAAAGTCTGATGGCCGTACGCGGGGCCGCCGACCGCAATCTTCTGCACGAATGAGCCGGCACCCGGTAGGTTGCCGGCAATGTTGGTGGCGACCTGGGTTGCCCAGTAACCTTTTTGGTCCCACGGCAACAAATAACCCGTCAAACTAAGCCCGAGCACCGCGGCCATCAATAAAAGACCAAGCCACCAGTTGATTTCGCGCGGCGGCAAATGGGCGCCGGCGATGACCACCTGCAGCATGTGGATGCCGAGGAGGACCACCATCGTTTGCGAGCCGAAGTGATGGAGGCCGCGGATGAGCCAACCGAAGTCCATTTCATACTGGATGAAATACACACTCGACCACGCGGTGCTGTCGCCGGGGCTGTACGACGTCATGAGCAAAACGCCCGTGACGAGTTGGACGATAAAGACCGACACGAGACAACTGCCCCAGACGTAGCGCCACTTGGCGCCGCCGGGAATGTGTTCCAGGAGGAGTGCACTGACAAGTTTGCGATAGCCGGTGCGATGATCGAGCCAGTCGAGCAACACGGTAAACGTCCTGCGGTGTTACTTTTTGGGATCGGGTTTATCCAGACCCTGAATGAAACTCTCGTACTTTACTTGAATCTGATCGGCGTCGAGTGGGTCGCGGCGCCATTCCAATTTATCCATGCCGCGAGGGGCGGGATTGACGCTCGAAGTGCCTTCCTTACGTTTGCCGTCGAGTTCAAACGTCCCATTATGGCACGGGCAGATAAACAAGCTCGCATCCTTCACGAAATTCACCGAGCAACCGAGATGGGGGCAGATGGATGTGAAGGCGTCCAGGTTTTGGCCATGACGGATGAGCCACGCCCGGCCGATGACGTCATTGGGATGCAGAGTCCATGCGTCACGTCTGATATCTCGTATGACTGCCTGCGTGGGAACGCCTTCGGGAAGGTCGTTAAATCGCGCCACGTTCTTGAATTCACCCGCGGCGGCTTTCCGGTGGCGAGCGTCCAAAAGATAGGCGATTGCGGGGATTCCGAGAATGAGTCCGAAGAGCGCACCGAGCCCGTTGGTGACCCATTTCAAAAATGACCTTCGTTCCATGTACCAACCTGTTTGCTAGTTTCCCGAATTCGCCGCCTGGGTAACGGCGGCCAGGACACGTTCCCGCACCTGCGCGATGGTGCCGTCGACGATCGCGCCCGATGCCGCTTTGTGACCGCCTCCACCAAACTGCTCGGCGATACTGGCAACATCGACGCCGCGAGAACGGAAGCTCACTTTGACTCCGCCGCGTGGCTGTTCCATGAAAAACAGGCCGACATCAACGCCTGCGATGCTCCGAGTGTAGTTGATCAAATCCTCGGTGTCTTGCGGTGTCGCGCCCGTGGCATCATAGTCCCGGAGATAAATTTCCGTGTACGCGATCCGGCCATCGGGCGTAAGTTGAAGTCGGTCGAGAACCAGCCCGATCAACTTGAGGCGTGGAAGTGTATTCTCCTCGTATAGATGCCGGTAAAGCTCCTCTGGGTTTGCCCCCGCCTGAACGAGTTCGGCGGCCAGCGCAAATGACTGGGCGGTGGCGTTGGAATGTCGAAACCATCCCGTGTCCATGGCCAGAGCAACAAAAAGCATGTGGGCGGCTTCCGGCGAGAGCGGCTGACTGAGCGCACGTATGGCGTCATAGGTCAGCCGGCCGGTCGCTTCCGCTCCGACATCGACAAACCGCAGTGCATCTAAATCGTCTTGGGTGACGTGATGGTCGATGACAACCTTCGGTTTGTCGAGAGAACGAATGTACGGGCCGATGTCTCCTAGTTGATTCCAAGTGCCCGTGTCCATGACAATAACGACGTCCGGCGGTTCATATCGTTCTTTCGGATCGAAACGATGAACACGGTCTCCCGGGTTCAGAAAGCGATATCGCGGCGGGAACACACTTGAGATAAAGAGCCGAACGGTCTTTCCCATCCGCCGAAGGACATCGTCCAATGCGAGCATGGAGCCGAGGCCGTCGCCGTCCGGACGAACATGGGTCGTCAGTAAAAAGCGTTGGTGTCGGTTGACCAAATCGTTGAACGCGGTCCAATCAAGCAAGGGCCTGCTCCTTTGGTTCCGGATTAGCATTCAGCATAATTATACTTCTACGGATTTCGGTTTGGACGAATGGTGAGAAACAGCAAAAGATGTGTCTATTAGCTGTCCTTGTTGGGACCGTGCCGGATGCCGTCGTGGTCGGGGCCAACCGCGAGGAGGCTTACGCTCGTGGTGGGGAGCCGCCGCAGATCATTGACGGCCGAGTGAGGATCGTCGCCGGGATCGACCCCACGGCAAAAGGCACCTGGCTGGGCGTGAACGGCAAAGGCGTTTTGGTCGCCGTTACGAATCGGCCGAAAACGAAGATTCCCCTAAGTCCACGGAGCCGTGGGCTGTTGGCGAAGAACTTGCTGGGGCTGTCTAGTGCGAAAGCCGCCGCCGATCAAGCAATGGACGAATTGGCGGGCAAGAATTACGGCGGCTGCAACCTGCTCTGTGTGGACCAAGAAAACGGATACGTTATCCACGCCGGCGACAAAGTCGAATGTCTAACACTAAGGCCGGGCGTTCACGTCATTACGGCACGAGACGTAAACGATGTCACCGATCCGCGGCTAGCATTTGCCCTGGGGTGGTTGACCGGCCGGCATTTTGCGTCCGCCAAGGAATGTGTCGCGGCAATGCGGGAGCTTTGTTCGCAGAACGGTGACGGCGTGCCGCCGATGGTGTTGAGGGGCGAAAGCGGCGGCACGGTTTCGAGCAGCATTGTGGCGCTACGTCAGCAACTTGCGGATAGCATCTATCTTCACGCGCAAGGGGCGCCGGATATTACGCCATACCAAGATTATTCGGGCCTCTTGAGAGCGCTTGCGGAAAAAGGATAAGCGACGTGGAACAGGTCAGTTATCCACACCGAATTCGATTGCGTGATCCTTGGCAATCCGAGCCATGCCAAGACCCCGGGGGTCGGTTATTTCGGCGAAAATTCGGGCGACCCGGCCGCATTGATTCACACGAACGGCTCTGGTTGACGTTCTCCTGCCTGAAGGTCCCGGCAGAGATCTGGCTTAATGGCGAGTGCCTCGCGAACAAGACAGAATCGGAAGAAATCGAGTTCGAGGTAACCTCGCGGTTGGCTCAACGTAATGAGATGACAATCGAGTTAGAAACCGAGGAGCAGACGGACAAGTTGCCCGTAAACGTGGCACTGGAAATACGCTGTGCCGCGTTCTTGCGCGATGTGGGGTACGAACTAGCCTCCAACGGCCGTGTGATTGTGCGCGGTACCGTTTGCGGCGAAAGTTCGCCACTGGAACTTTATGCACTCGTGGACAATCGGACGGCTGCGTACATGAAAACTCCCTGGATTCACAGTGCCACTCACTTCCTCATGACGTTGGACGAGTCGGTGGTTGCAGCGGCATCAAGAAACCCGATGATCCGGATCGAACTGGTGAACGGCGGGACTGTTTGGTACCGCTGCGAGGGGACGCTAACCGCCGGATGAAGTGTGGGGCGTGGTTTTTCGTTGCCGCTCTTGGAGGTAAGCGGTCACTGCCGCCTGCCAGGTCCTCAAACCGTTTGGGTGAAGGGCGCGGAAGGCGCCTCCATCGAGCACGCTGTACGGCGGCCGACGCGCAGGGCGCACCAAACTGTTCACTGGTGATCGGTGTCACATCCGCTTTCACGCCGGCTTGTTCGAATATGGCGCCGGCAAAGTCGTACCAGGTGCAACAACCGCCATTGGTCAAATGGTACAGCCCGAACTTACCGGTGCCTATCAACGAAACCGTTGCCTCGGCGAGGTCGGCGGTGTATGTCGGTGTGCAAGTCTGATCCGCCACCACGCGCAGGGACTTTCCTTGACCCGCCACACGGAGCATGGTTTCAACAAAGTTTCCGCCTTTGCCGCCGCTGCCCCAGACGCCGTATAAACCACAGGTTCGAATGACGAAGTGCTTCCTCCACGTTGAACGCACCAGGTACTCGCCGGCCAACTTACTGAGCCCGTAGACGCTCACCGGACCAGGAGCGTCGGATTCTGTGTAGGGCGTTTTTCGGTTGGCGTCGAGTCCGAAGACGTAATCGGTGCTGAAGTGAACCAACACCCGATCTTGCTCGGCACAGATTTTGGCCAGCTGATGGACGCCCCAGGCATTGACCGCAAACGCCGCTTCCGGCTCGGTTTCGGCCTTGTCGACGTAGTTATACGCCGCGCAGTTGATGACGATGGCCGGATCTAGTTCTTTCAGCGTGACGCCGAGCATGTCGGGTTTCGTCAAATCGGCGCGGTCACGGCGTAACGGGAAGATCTCGCCGGTAAGCCGCGGTTCTAAATCGCGGCCGAGTTGCCCACCGGCGCCGATGATCGCGTATCTCATTCTTGCGGCTTCCACTCCATCACGGCGGTTGGTTGCAAACCCAGCCGAGGACGCCGGGCGCTGAAAGGACGGCCTTCCATTCCGCACTGTCTTCAGGTTGCTCTTCTGTTCGCACGACCTTTGGCCGATGAATGTGTCCGAGTGCGGGCAACAGATCGACATCGCAAACGACAAAGGAAATGCCGTCGGGTAATGGATCCTCGGGGACATCCGGCAGCTCGATGCCGAGCCGACCTTGCGCGTCGAAGGACGCCAGGAAGTTTGCCGCGATCATGAGCGCTTCATCCGAGAACGCAGATTCCGTAAGGACCCAACCGAGGACGGACGGATGGCCACACATGTCGGGATCAAACGGCAGGTAAGATTCGACTGGTCCGGAAATGCGGCTAAGCACAAAGAAGCCAACGCGATCGGCAACACCGAGAATCTCCGGATTGGACGCGAGGTCGGGAGTGTAAAAGGTATTGAACCCGGCGGCTTTCAGGCAATCCGCTTCGGATTCCGCACACGTTCGCCGTCCGACACCGCGGATCGTGAAGGCCTGGCCATTGAGGCGCATCCCGCGGTTTCCGAGCCGAATATCGCGAAGTCCGTGGCGAATCACGCGCTTATCCACGCACTTCCCGTTCTCCCAAAGTTCAACGGGCCCTTCGTAGAGAAACGGCGTCGCCGGCTCCCATAAGCTCGGTTCGGGGATCACAACGCTCAGGCTTAAATGCGGCAGCTCGCGCGGCTGATCGGCCAACGACCATGTCCGCATGGGATAGGCGACCTCGACAGTTGAGGCGTAAGCACAGCGCGGCCCCACCAATTGACCGCGGATGTCGGTGGTGTGCGTCAACTGTTCCGGAAACACGCTAATACGGACCTCCGCCGCCACCGGCTCAATCCGTGTGTCCGAAAGCATGACCTGACGTATGTGGTTGCCCATTCTCTATCGACTGGTGGACATACTCAGCGCTAGGACGGAGTGCTCTTGGCGTTTAGAATAGCCGGAAATGCACACGGAACCAAGTCTGTCCGCACACGCACCATTGGAACCGAGACCCGGCGCGCTGGGTGATTGGATTCGCACCCATTCCACTTGGATCGCCGTGCTGATTCTCGTCGGCGGCGTCGCCTTGGCGGCGAGTGCTGTTTCCCGAAAGTCCGTCACCGTCGACGAGTTTTCCGTCCTCCCGCACGGTTTGGGCATTCTCAAGACGGGTAGTTTTCACCTCGACCCGGGTATCCCCCCCTTGGCCAGCGAGTTTTCCGCCGTGCCGCTTCTTTGGAGCGACGTCAACTTCCATTCGGATCATTTCACCGAAGCCGCAAACACCTGGATGTTCGGCGAACGATTCATGCGCGACAACGCATCCAACTATCACGAGCTCTTCATGCATGGACGGATCGTTCCGCTCTTATTCCTGCTCGCGACGGGTCTCTTGACTTACGGCTTTGCCCGAAGTCTGTACGGTCGCGAAGGCGGTCTGCTCACCGCGGCAGTTGTAGCGCCCTTGCCGAGTCTTTTGGCCCATGGCGGCCTGATTACGCCTGATATCTTTCTGACCGCGGGCTTCGTCGGCGTGTTGTGGGCCTTTGACGGATTGTTGCGCCGCCCTGGCTGGAAAACCGGATGCTTGCTGGGTATCGCCCTTGGAGTCGCCACGCTGGCCAAGTTCACCGGGTTGCTCTTGTGCGTCATCCTGCCGCTGCTACTTCTCGGTCTTACCATCGTGGCGATTTGGCGGCCGAATCCCGAATTGTCAAGACGTAAGGCCTGGCTCGCGATGCTGCTTGCGGGCTTGGTTATGGTCACGGTGATCAATCTCGGTTATGGATTCGCCGGCGCCTTCACGCGCATCGGCGAATATGAGTTCCAAACGACGCCGTTCCGAGCGATTCAACAGACACTACCGGCGACGCTTCCGATTCCGTTGCCGTTTCGGTTCGTCCGTTCGATGGATACGCAATTCGGAGAAGGCGGATACATTGCCTACCTGCTCGGCGAATTCAACCAGACCGGATTCTGGCACTACTACATCGTCGGACTGTTGGTCAAAACTCCTGTGCCCCTGCTTTTGTTATGTCTCCTGGCTTTGCTACGCGACGCCCGGTTAAGCCGCCGTGAAGTGCCGATGCTCATAACGGCCGGACTGATTTTTGGTTTCTTCTCTCTCACGCAACACAAGAACATAGGCATTCGGTACGTCCTCTTTGTGGAACCGATCATGGCAGTTTGGATTGGGCGGTCTGCTCTCGATCAGGGCTCGGAATGGCGGCGATTCCACCTCGGTTGGGCAACCGTCCTCGTGCTTTGGTTGTGGGGCGCCTCGATCCTCCATTGGCCGAACTATTTGACTTACTTCAACGAAGTTAGCGGCGGCCCGGCGAACGGGCACAAGTACCTGCTGGATTCCAACCTCGATTGGGGCCAAGACTTGATTGCGCTCCGCGAGTACATGAGAAAGGAAGGAATCGATTCCATTGAACTTGCATATTTCGGGCGCGTCGACCCGGCGATTTACGGTATCCCATACCACAGCTACTTTGGCGACTCGGCGCCGCCGAGTCGTCATGTGGCCATTAGTGCAAACTTACTTTGGGGTCGGAACTATTATGTTAACGGCACCTCGATGTGGTCCGAACGCGACGCATACAAAGGGTTTCGAACGATTCAGCCGCGTGCCGTGCTCGGTCATACGATTTACGTATTCGACATGGAACGATTAAAGTCACTGCCGCGATAGGCAAGCGCTGCTACCAAACGAATTGACCGTGACATGTCACATAACAAGCAAATCCTCGCCGCGACGTTGATCCTCCTCACATGTATCGCCTATTTTCCCGTCATCCAGCATGGCGGTTTCATCTGGGACGACGACGACTACGTTCAGAACAACGCCACGCTGCGGACGGCGGATGGCCTTCGTCGAATCTGGCTTGAGCCCGGCGCTACGCCACAGTACTACCCGCTCACGTTTTCCAGCTTCTGGGTCGAATACCAGGCATGGAAACTCGCCCCGCGCGGCTACCACCTCGTAAACGTTCTGCTTCATGGGGCCAATGCCGTGCTGCTTTGGTTGGTGCTTGGCAAGTTGAAGGTGCCGGGTGCGTGGTTCGCCGCGGCTATCTTTGCGTTGCATCCTGTGCATGTTGAATCCGTCGCGTGGATTACCGAAAGAAAGAACGTTCTTTCGGGTTTCTTCTATCTCGCGGCGCTTCTCAGCTATCTCAAATTTGATCCTATGGCGCCGCGGATCGATGCGGGAAAAAGGAATGCGAAATGGTACTTCGCTGCACTTGGCTTGTTCACGGCGGCATTACTTTGCAAGACGGTAACTTGTTCCCTACCCGCGGCGTTGCTGGTGATCATCTGGTGGAAACGCGGACGGATTGGCTTCAAAGATATCGTGCCGCTCGTTCCCATGTTTGTCCTCGGCCTGACACTCGCGGCCGTTACCGTGTGGATGGAACGGCAATTCGTGGGTGCAACAGGACAAGACTGGGAGTTAACTTGGGTGGAACGGTGTCTCATCGCCGGCCGGGCGGTCTGGTTTTATGCGAAGACACTTGTTTGGCCCTCGAATCTGACGTTCATTTACCCGCGCTGGACGATCGATGTCACCGACTGGAGACAGTATCTTTACGTCGTGGCAGCGGTAGCCGTCATTGCAACGCTCTGGGTTGCTCGGCGCCGAATCGGTCGAGGCAGCTTTGGCGGCCGTTCTGTTCTTTGTTGGTACTCTGACGCCAGCCCTTGGTTTTTTCGACGTGTATCCGATGCGGTATTCGTTCGTGGCGGATCATTTTCAGTACCTGGCCAGCATCGGCTTGATCGTCCTTGTCGTCGGCGCCGCAGTAACGGCCGCTAGGAATACCTCGTTGAACGTTGAGCGGGCGAGTTTGGCTGTCGCTGCGGCGGTCTTGTGGGTTCTGGCTGCGCTCACACTAGATCAATCGCGGATTTATGAGGGATTGGTTCCGTTATGGACGGACACGCTTCGGAAGAATCCGGACTGCTGGATGGCCCATTACAATCTCGGGAAAATACGGGCGGCATCGGACCGGCTTGATGACGCGGAGGAACACTTCAAAGCGGCGATCGCGGTTAAAGGCAACCTGGTGGACGCCCACAGCGAACTGGGAAGCCTCCGCGTCCGCCAAAACCGCCACGACGAAGCAATACGGCATTTCCATGACGCGCTTGATTGGAATGGCCGTCATGAGCCGACGCTCAACAACATGGGAATGACCCAGGCGGCGCAGGGACTTCGCACCGATTCGATACGGACGTTCACTCGGCTGCTCGAACTCAACCCACGACACGCAAATGCAAACTTTCAAATTGGTCGAAAAAAACTCGAAGAAGGCAAATTCGACGAGGGAATCGAACATCTGACCATTGCGACTACGAGCGACCCCACGTTCTTTGAGGCCTACCAAATCTTGGGTCAGCTTTACATCCAGCGAGGAATGGCGGTCAACGCGGTCAATGCGCTGGAACACTCCGTACGATTGCGACCCAACGACGCGTCCACGCGGCAGCTTTTCGGTCAGGCCCTCCAGCTTGCCGGCCGGCACGATGAGGCGCGGACCCAGTTTATGAACGCACAACGCCTAGGCGGGAGTTGACCCTAGCGGCTTCTACGGACATAGCGAACGCCGTCACATCCGGTCACTTCGTCGCTGGCGCAATAAGTGTTCCCCGCGCCACGATTCGCGCGGAAATCGGCGCGATTCGCCTTCGGCGACTTGTCCACGTCTTACTCGTCGGCTATGGTTCGGATGCTGTGGAATCAACCCCACGGCGTCGTCGAGGTAGTGGCTGGGTGGCACTCGCGGTGAGTAGCTGCCTCGCGCTGGGAGCCACTACCTCGATTTTCTTTTGCGCCCTCTGCGCCATATCACTAGGCCGCCATCGAAACGGGGATAGCCGAGCTCAACGGCTTGAATGTCCTCAAAATCAAGACCCGCCCCATAAGTCGTTCGAGGACCGATCGGGGGGCCCACCGCCAGATTCGCGGCACATCGGCGCGACTCAGGTGCCGTTTGTGTACTCGATGATCGATGAATTGGTTAAAGAAGCGTCGAAGGCGCCGCGCGGAAAAGTGACCCACCGAACGGCCGGCGTTTCGGCGGGTCAGCCAGAACTGCCACGGAAAACACGTGTGGTACCACCAGTCGACATCATAGGACGCTGGGACCACCACGAGAGCTTTTCCGCCCGGCTTAAGCACGCGATAGATTTCGTCCACCACGGGACGAGGATCCGAAACTTGATGCAACAAGCCGCTCACGCAAGCCACATCGATGGACGCCGTAGCCAGCGGCAGCGCTTCCGGCGGGGCGTGCAGGAACTGTCCCGTGAGACAGCGAAGTTCGAAATTGCGGCGACAAAGTGCGAGATACTCTGACGACGGGCTGCATACCAGCACGGAAGCGCCCTGGCGCGCGTACTGAATCCAATCGGTCCCCAAGCCGTTGCCCAGCCCTAGGAGCTTTTCGCCGGAATGTTTTTCGAATTCCAGGAGCTTTGGAATCCACCGTCCCTGACGGCCATGTCGTTGAGCCTCGATGCTCAAGAACCAAGGAAGTGAATACGGTTCGGACAGTTCGCCGGTCTCGACGGAATCCGCCGACGTGCTAAGTGATTCCCACGCAAAAAGCCGGGCTGCGAAATCATCCGAGCCATGTGGCCCGGCGAAGTCGGCCTCACCACCGAGGGGCCGATCATGCAGGACCGTGCGCGGCGAGTCCAACAAATGGAGGGGCTGCCGAGGATAGGACTCTCCCATTCCGTCCATGGCCGCTTCTTGCTCGATGGGGAAGGCGCGTCCCCAGACTGGGTGCGCGGAGCCAACCTTTCTCATACTCAGGAAGGGCGAACCAGGTCAAGCCGAATCGAGGTTTCGGACACTGGGGTGTCTTGCGCTGCCGCGACAAAATGGCGAGCGGTTTGACATACCCAATCCACGACCTTGACAAGGTTCGCAGCGGCGTGATAACAATAGCAACGTCCGCAGACTCGGGGCGTGGCGCAGTTTGGCTAGCGCGCCTGAATGGGGTTCAGGAGGTCGCTGGTTCGAATCCAGTCGCCCCGACTACCCTTGGTGAACGAAATGCCCTCTGGTTGACTTTCGACAAATTGGGCAAGACGTTCCGAACTTAGATTGGCCGGACCGGTTACGTCAGTAACTGGTCCGGCTTCTTTTGTTCTTCCGGACTTACTCACGTCCATCATCCCGGTCGACCGCCGATGATCGAGCCGAAGTTGCCTAATTCAGAGGATTGATCTCCGCACGCGCCGCATCATCTGTTGCGCTCAGCAGCTCCGGTCCGCGTGTAGCCAAGAAGTTCAACGTGACGTTGCCGCGGCCGGCGCCTGGTTGACGAGCGCTGGCTTGAGGCGCTCTTTTTCCTTCTCGCGGTCCAAGAATGGCACACCCTTACTCATCCACTCCGGCATGGGTGCGCCTTTCAGATGGTGATCGAAGAACTGCTGCATTCGAACGGCGAAATCCTTTTGGTTGGCGCGCTTGCGTAGACCGTGTGGTTCGCCGTTGTAATTGAATAAGTAAACCTCCTTGCCAAGCCGACGCAGGGCGAGGAAGTACTCGATGCCCTGATACCAAGGCACGGCATCGTCTTGATCGTTGTGAAGCATGAGCAAGGGCGTTTGCACGCGGTCGGCCATAAAGATGGGGGAGTTCTCGATAAAGCGCAGCGGATGCTGCCAAAGGTTGCCGCCGATGCGACTTTGGGCGCGCTCATACTGCCACTGCCTGGGCATGCCGCTGCCCCAGCGGATGCCGTTATAGGCACTGGTCATGTTGGCCACCGGTGCGCCTGCCGCGGCCGCCTTAAAACGATTCGTCTGCGTGATCATGTAGCTAATCTGATATCCGCCCCAACTGTGCCCTTGAATGCCGATGGCGTTTTCGTCCACGATTCCCTGGTCCACGACGGCCTGAATCGCTGGCAACACGCACTTCATCGCGCTCTGACCCGGATAGCCAATGGTGTAAACGATGTCCGGCATCAGGACCAAGTAACCGTTACTGGCGTAGAACGATGGATTGATGGATGTGCCTGGCCGCGGTTCGACGAATTGGTGCAGATTCTGTGACAAGCGCTCGTAAATATAGACGATCATCGGGTACTTCTTACCGGCTTCCATGTTTTCGGGTTTGATGAGTACGCCTTGGAGCGGCACACCATCCAGGTTCTTATAGCGGATCATCTCTGACTTGCCCCACACGAACGGGGCTTTTTGCTGATTGGCATCGCTTACTTTGCGCAAGTCGCGGAATTCCGGATCGGTCACATATAACTCCGGCGCGTCATAGAAAGTCGACGCGGTCAACATGAGCACATCGGCATGCTTGGCCTTGGTCGGGACGCTAAAGTTCCGGCCGGCCATGACGAGCAACTGCGGCGGGCTTCCCGTACGCAAGCGATAAAAGCCGGTGTCCCGCGTCGTTTGATTTTCCGCACGCAACAGCCACGGCTCTTGCGTGTCGTAATGACGCTTGTCCGGGTCTAACTTGACCAAGCGGAACTGCACACCGTCTTTTCGACCCGACATCGTGATGTTCCGTGATCGGCTGCCATCGGGCGATAGTTCCCAGATATCGTAACGGTCGTAGAGCAACACGGAGGCATCGTCGTTAGTCCAACCAGCCACGCCATACGCGGGCGGCGCGCTCGGCGTGTCGACGTCCTCACGCGCGAATGATACCTTCAGATCCTTGGTGATGTTTGTCAATTTGGCGTCGGGTACATTGAGCGTGTTCCAATCCTTGCCGTCGAAATAGAGCATGTACTTGCCGGTGGTGGAAAATGACGGCCCTCCACGCTGCTTCGTTAGCAAAGGAATCCGCTTGCCGTCACGGGTACTGATGAGCACGTAATCCGAGTAATTGCCGTCGTGGCCGACCAACGTACGGTGCGGGCGGTCGTCGGCGCCGATCGCCCATTCGCCGTTCGCCGACGGTGTTAAATCATTCATCGTTTCGTCGCCGACCTGTTGAAACGTCAAGTCTTTGAGATGCACGACCGCGCGGTAGGTGCGATTACGATCCTGCTCCGCGCACACCTTTTGCATCGGCTGAATGAAATCGTCTCTCCAATGCCATAGGTCGAGCAAGACTTTGTCCTCTGCGGGCACAGGACTGGCGTCCGTTTTCGGTTTCTCCGGTTCCGGCGCGGGGCTTGTGCCGAAGAAGATATCGTCGCCATCATGAGAGAATCCAAGGGCGCCGCGTTCATTGATCACCCAACCGTTTCGGAAGTTGGAGAGAGTCGGGGCCGCGACCACCAACGCCGGGGCCGGGATTTCCCTGTTCTGGTTCTGGTGCCGCCAGAACAACTCGGCGAGATTCATGTGCGGTAGATGATGGCCCATGAAGGGAATCCGCGTGATCTTCCCCAACGTCCCATCCCTTTGCCAGTGATAGAGCCTCCACACCGCTGCGGAAGCGGGCGCGCCGCTTTCGTGGTCGCTGAGAAATGCCAGTCGCGTTTGCTTTTCATCCCAAGTGAGTTTCTGGTAGCGGCCCTTTCCGCATAGCAGAGCAAAAGGCGACTCCGTCGAACCAGGACGAAGTGTGTATACGCCGTTCTTGCCTTCGTCCTTCGCGGAGACGACATAGACCAAGGTTTTGCCGTCTTTGGTCAAGCTGTAGTCCAGGATGTCGGCAATGACTCGCTGATCGCCGCCATTCAGGTCTTGAATGACCAACTCCGTCCCGTATTCCTTTCGCGGCGGGCGTGGGCTTGTTTCGGGAGGATTCTGAGTTGGAGCACGACCGCGACGCTGGCCCGTCGTGACGCTCTCCTGTCTATTATCCCGTGAGGCCTCGTCCTGGGTGCCGCCGGGAGGATTGCGCGAATAGACGATGTGGCTGCCTGTTTCCTCCGGCGCCTGAAAACCTCTGACGTTATCGATGGTCTTCGTTTCGCCACTCGCGAGATCGACCAACATGAGGCCGGGCTTGGGCATGTCATCCGGCTTCTTTTTCTCCTTACGAGCTTGTTCGGTGGCGGCTTTGGTGGGCGTCGTCGTAAAAACGAGGGTACGGCTGTCCGGTGCAAATTGCATCCGCGCTGAAGGCGCCGACACCGGGCGTCGACCGGGCGAAACGGCCGGAGCGCCCTCGGTGGGAGTCGTTGGTGCGGCAGGCCGACTCCCACGCATAAAGCGCCGATCCGTTCCTGCTTGCAAATCTCGCACAACAACTTCGGCATCGCCTTCCTGTGGTGTCAACGTGTACGCCAAATAGCGACCATCAGGCGACAAAACCGGGTTCTGGATTGACCGCCATTGATCGCAGTCTTGGTGGCTCAAGTGACGCTTGGCGGGCTGTTCGGCGCCAGCATAGGCCGCGCCTGCCAACAACATACCAAGCACGAGTGCGAAGCCTTTTCGTCGTGAGTGCATCGTCAGACCTTTTACGAAATAAGCGAGGAATGAAGCCTAGGTACTTGACTATCATCCCCAAGTCGGGCCGCTAAGTCAAACCCCTGCCCGGCTGTGTAGAATCGGATTCGGAGTCCCGGCAATCGGTTGTTTCGAAGGCTAGAAAAGATTCGTGAACCGACCCGTCCTCACACAGCGCTTCGGGGCGCGACGCCGAATGAGCTCCATTACGGCACGCGGCGGCCGGCGATCAGCATGTCGATCACGGAACTCGAATCCACGCCTCGTTGAATGCGGCGTGCTTCATGCTTTTGCCATCCTGGACGAAATAGCTGTAGACGGCGTGAATCGTGCCATCGTGGCCTTGGATTACCGCGGGATAATGGTAGCGCCCCTCGGCGTGCTTTTCGAGATGACGGGTCCATTTCCATGTTCGACCTTCGTCATCCGACAACGAAACCGCGAGGCTATTCCGGCCGCGAACTGTGTCGTTGTACACGATTACCCAGTGGCCGTTTTTCAGCCTTACCGCGTCTAGTCCGCTGCCGGGGTTGGGTAGATCACAGGCGCCGACGGGTCCCCACGTCAAACCATCGTCTTTCGATTCACTCACGCGGATTCGATCCATTGGCCCGTTCTCGCGCATGTAAGCGACGAGTGTGCCGTCGTCGCGCCGCAGCACCGCCGGCTGAATGTTGCCGAAACCAATGAGCGGTTTGCTGGCGTACCATGTTTTGCCTTCGTCGTCGCTGATGGCCATTATGGAGATGGAAAAAGTGTCGGTGTACAGCGGGAGTACGATGCGACCGGTGGGCAACACCGTCGGCTTGCAGCGCGGTTGCCAGCCGAGCCGCTGATACAGCTTGTCGCCAAGTCGGCGCTTCGTCTCGGCAAGTCGAGCCTCTTGTTCCTTGGAAAGATTCGGGCTGTGTTCTTTCAGCCAACTCTCAAGCGCTTTCAGCGCTTCAGCCTTGAAATCATCGGGTTTGAGGAGGATCAGGCCTTCGCGTTCCCAAGCCGGCGGCGACCCCGCGACATAGTGGCTTGAAATCTTGAATGTGGTCAGGCACGATTCCCAGCTATTGGCGATGATGGTCGGCCAGAAAAGCCAGAGCCGGCCCTTGCCATCGATCATCATGCATGTGTTGCAGTCGGGGAAACCCGGCCGATCAGCCAACAGAAATTCTTTGCTCCAGGTATTGCCGTTTTTCTTCTTCCAGGCGCCGTAAACGGCCACATCATCCGCGCTGCGCTCGCCCGAGCCGCGATACCAAGAGACGAGTAGATTGCCATCAGCATCCTCGACGATGCCCGGTGCATGGTTGTGTTGGGCATGAAGCGGGAAAACAAGTCCCGCTTCGAGGCGTGGTGTGTCGTTCGGCGCGGCCTGCAGCGTCAACCCGATAGCAACGAATGCCCAGATCATGGATAGTCCCCGCTATGTATTGCTTCATACCAGCTTTGGGCCGGACCGCGTGCACCAGACAATTGGGCTAGGTCATTGGCGTGACCTTTCGCTCGATAACTCTATGCTTTGCTTCCGCATGGGGCACCCTACGTCCGCCCTCAGATCAGCATATCTTTCAGTGCGAGACGCGGCCGGAAGCACCACCAAGCTAAGCCACGAACTCGGGTTTCGAATCAAAGTGCAAACCGAAAAACTTGGCTGACAGCCGGGAAAGCTACGGAACCACTTGCCCTTTCTAACCCCGGACGTTCGCATTCCCCGGACATGCGAGCCGAAAAGTCGACCATTTGGCATGTGACTTGCCCCTATTCACGTACGGAAAGGGGTCAACACCATGCGCAACAACACCGTCGAAGTCGCTATGCACATCCCGTTGGAGCCCACGAGGCAGACGTGTTCTTTCCAATTTGAAGGATGCAAGATCGACCTGCACGGTCTGACCAAAAGCGAGGCTGAAGAAGTTCTTGATTGGTTAGAAGTGCACCATTGCCCTCATGAGCTAGCGATAGAACAGCGCCGTCGATTCGCGGTGAGCTACTTGCAGTCCAACGAAAACTAAAGCCGGCTCTTGCGCCTTGGCAGCCCCGTTGCTCCTCGACGCTAGCACTGGCACCCGGCTGGCGACTGAAGGAATGACCGATGGATCAAGACACGAAGCCCGCGCCATTCAATGTGGGAGACCACGTCCGCTACATTGGCGCACGGTCGCGGTCGTTGCCGGCCGGCCAAGGGAACGAGTCGGAACTGGTCCTTGCCCCGCTGATGGAGGGCGTCAGCATACTTCGCACTGGCTCGTTATCCGACCAGGGCGCCGCGGCGCCCAACGCTTGGCACTGTCGCGTCCAATTTCAAAATGGCTTCCAACTCGACATCACTCCAAGGAACCGTGCCGACTTCGAAGTGGCCCATGGCGCGGAATCGCCGATGGCGTAAGCTCCGTTTGGGGCGTAACAAAAGCTGCCGAATTCCGGTCTAAGAGAGGGGAAGCGCTCGACGCTGGGTTGGCGGTAAGCGCCGCCAGAAAGGGGTCGTCATGTCGATTCTTCGTTCAAGCACTGTGTTCATCGTACTTCTTACCTTTACAGCTACGGTCCGTGCGGACATCGTCTTCAACAATTTCGGTACCAACGACCAATACGACGGAACGACCGGCTGGGCCGTCGGCGGCCTGGGCGTCCCGTTGTGGGAGATGGGTGAGCCATTCCGTGTCAATAAGAGCTACATGCTCGACACCATTGAACTTGCGATCGGCCTGAACGACGGTAAGAATGAGTTCTTTCTTCGCCTGATGGACGACGACAACGGCAAGCCCGGCAAGGTCGTGGAAAGCTTTCACGTAATCGGCGCGATGGACATATGGGTGTTTAATCCGCCGCCTGTTGTCATTCAGTCTCAAAACCATCCGCTGTTGCAAGTAGGTCAACGCTACTGGGTGGTGGCGGCAGCAAGCAAGGGGACCTCTGCCATATGGGGATGGAACTCAACGGGGGACTTTGGCCCTCACGGACATCGAACAGACCGTGGCGAATGGCAGATTACCCTCAAGACCAATGGCGCCTTTCGCGTGACCGGTATCCCGGTGGATTGACGTGCGGAAACGCGGATTGCCATCCCTTTTGTCTCAATCAGATTTGGCAGGTATGGGTGTTTTCGGCATGGCGGGGACGATTAGAAGATAATGGGCCTTCCTACGGTCGTTCGTGACGTCGGCTTTGGCCACGTCCGGAACCGCGATCATGCTCACGATGGCCGCCTGGGTAAGCGGTGCTCGTTGAGCAAGTCGCGTGGCCGTGCCCAGCCCGTAATCGCTATGGAAGTTGCCGTTACAGTGGATAACCAGCGGCTGGCGGTGCGGATTGGTCGTTAGGTAGTCTGCAATGGCCTCTGCCATCGCATCGTCCTTGGCGCACTGTGCTCGGTACGTAAGCTCCACAGCCCCTTTTGCTCCGGGATGACCCTTCATCGCTTCGCCGAACAACTCCCAATATCGATCCAGCGGCGCCGTGGTTGCCCGCGGCAAAAACGGCGATGTGGAACCCTCCTTGCTCGCAACCTTCCCCGCGGCTGGCCGAGGCAGATTGCCGGCAATCACGTCCAGCTTCCGCTCCCGCGCAAGTTCGACCATCGGTTTGTAATCGCGGGCATAATTCTTCCAGGGTCGGCTGTGTTTGAGAAACGTAGCCTCATCAATCCGGCCGCGCAGGTAGTCGTTCACTACGCCCTGGACATCGCGCTCGAACATCTCCATAGAAATGACGAGATCGGCCCGTCGGTCCGCAAGCAGTTTCGCTAGCTGCGCATAAACCTGATGCCCGGTCAGATTGTCGTGCAATTCGCCGAAGTAAACCACGTCCCGAGCCGCCAGTTCGTCCGCGACTTGTGCGAGTGTCATCTCCTCCCCCGTGCGGCTATGCACGAGGCGGTACCCGGGCGGGTTTTCTTCCGCTGCCTGCGCTGGGTCGGGAACGTACCAGGACGCGAGTTGAATGATGGCCACGGTGAACAAAAGTAGTTTCATCTACGTCGCCTTTGGCTTGGGATCTGAGTTCAGCATTTGGGTACGGACAATCGGTTCAGGACTAATTAAGGTATTCCCGCAGTAACAGACGGCCAACGGTGAGCGGCCCGTCTCACCCCGGGACTGATGAGCCGCCTATGCCGGGGGGTGATTTGGTGTTTCGGGTCTTCCGTGCTTTGGTCACTATAATCCTCTCGGGGCGAAACAGAGTTTCGCCAACGAGAGGGGCAGGCGCGTTCCGCCTTAGATTTTCTTGGCCGAACGCCAGCCCTTACGATAAAAGGCCGGGTTCAACCAAACAAAGCACCTCTTCTCCGGGTTGACACCGGCCGGTCGTTTGTGTCCTCCAAACAGTTGCAGGAGCAAGAGCCTTTCAACAGCCCCATGCAAGGAGAGTCACCGTGATCCGGCATCCGTTAATTCTGTCTCTTAGTGGCATCGTGACTTTCGCTGGCGGACTAGCGGGCTGTAGTAAAGAGACTCCCGTCGCAACTCCCCTGCCCCCGAAAGTGAGCGTAATGCACCCCGAAAAACGCGAGCTTACGGAGTACGTGGAGTTCAACGGCTGGCTGCAACCGAACGAAAGCGTAGAGGTCCGCGCTCGAGTCCGAGGCCACATCCACAAGGTGAGCTTCAAAGATGGCCAGATGGTGACGAAAGGGGATGTGCTGTTCGAGATTGATCCGCGACCATTCGAGGCCGCGTTGGAAGCCGCCAAGGCGGAATTGGCCAGCGCAGAGGCAAGCTTGGAGCTGGCAAAGAAGGAGTATGTGCGAAGCATGCGATTGGCCCAGACCGGCGCTGCGAGCAAAGAGGAAGCGGAAGTTTGGACCGCCAAGCAAGCGGTCGCCGCCGCCGGCAAGCTAAAGGCTACCGCGTCGGTTGATCAAGCAAAACTCGACCTGGAGTATGCCAAGATCACCGCCGACATCGGCGGGCGAATCGGCAAAGCGGAACTGACGGAAGGAAACTTGGTTAATGCCGGCGGCAGTGACCCGCTGCTCACCACCATCAACGCGATCGACCCCATCCGTGTAGCTTTCAATATTGATGAACGGCTCTTGCAGCGACATGCCCGGACGGTTGGCATGGATGGCAAGAACATGACCGAGTTGTTGGCCGCACTCAAGGATGCGAAGGCCGAGTTCACGTTTGCTCAAGACGGCGAGAAAGAGTTTACTCACACCGGGGTGCTTGCCTTCGGCGACAATCGAATCGACCCCAGTACCGGGACGCTGCAAGTATATGGCACCGCGGACAACAAAACCGGCAAGTACATTCCCGGCGCCCGCGTGCGAGTGCGCGTACCTATCGGCGGCAAGGCCAATCCGGTCGTACTCGTTCCGGATACCGCCATCCTTTCAGACCAGGACAAGCGCTACGTTTTGATCGTGGATGACCAGCACAACGTAAAGCGGCGTAATGTCACGTTGGGCGCGCTGACTGACGATAGCATGCGTGTGATTCGGCCGGCTGACAAACTTGAGGAAAGCGACAAGCCAGAGAACTGGTGGGTGATCGTGGATAACCTACAGCGAGCTCGACTAAATTATCCCGTGGATCCACAGAAGCCCGGCGCGAGGGCGGCCGTCGAGACGCCGTAACCAACTGGGTGGCACACCCGGAGTCTTTGACGGAGCGTGGTCGCAAGACACGCCCTTCGCGGACTCAGGACGTGCCACCCGACGCAACCACAACCCGCAACGAGGCGGAGCTTCGATCATGATTTCGCACTTCTTCATCGACCGTCCCATCTTTGCCAGTGTGCTCTCGATTGTGATCCTGATTGTCGGTGGCGTGGCCCTCTTGCTGCTTCCCGTCGCCCAGTACCCGGAAGTGGCGCCACCGACCGTTCAAGTCACGGCTACCTATCCCGGCGCCAACGCCAAAACCGTCGCCGATACAGTGGCCACGCCTATCGAGGCAGAAGTCAACGGCGTCGAACGCATGTTGTATATGTCGTCGAAATGCACCAACGACGGACAGATGAATCTTGACGTCACCTTCGAGCTAGGCACCGACTTGGACACGGCTCAGGTACTCGTGCAAAACCGCGTGGCGGTTGCGGAAGCGAAGCTGCCGGAAGAGGTCAAACGCATCGGCGTGACGACGAAAAAGAAGTCGCCTAACATTCTATTAGTAGTCAACCTGATCTCGTCCAAGAAGCCGGACGGCACCTACTACTACGATCAGCTCTATCTCAGCAACTTTGCGACCCTTAACGTAAAGGACGATTTGGCTCGGATCAAGGGAGTCGGCGACGTAACATTTCTCGGCCCGCGCGACTATAGTATGCGAGTCTGGCTTGACCCGGATAAACTTGCCGGCAAACAGATGACGGCAACCGACGTGGTCAATGCCATCCGCGAGCAAAACCGGCAAGTCGCGGCCGGCCGGCTGGGCCAACCCCCGGTTCCCCAAAAATCCCCGATTCAGTTCCAACTCCCCATCAGCACCAAGGGAAGGCTGACCAGCGAAGAACAATTTGAGAAGATCGTCCTTCGAACGAGCGATCGCGGAGGGGCTGTCTATCTCCAGGATGTCGTTCAAGACGACAGAGGCGTGGAACTGGGAGCCAAAAACTACGATGTCAACAGTTATCTCGATGGCGAGCCTTCAGTAACTCTGGCCACCTTCCAGCTACCCGGTTCTAACGCTTTGGAAACGGCTACAGCCATCCGGACGAAGATGGAGGAACTTAAGGGTCGCTTCCCTGAGGGAGTCGACTATCGCGTCTACTACGACACGACGGTATTCGTCGATGAGTCGATCAAGAGCGTGATGCACACTCTCGTTGAGGCGTTCATCCTGGTCTTTATCGTCGTGCTGGTCTTTCTTCAGAACTGGCGGGCCACGCTTATCCCGATGATCGCCGTGCCCGTGTCACTGATCGGCACCTTTGCATTCATGGGTGCTTTTGGCTTCTCGCTAAACAATCTGTCGTTGTTCGGGCTGGTGCTGGCCATCGGTATTGTCGTGGACGATGCGATTGTCGTGGTCGAGAACGTCGAGCGCTGGTTGGCGCAGGGAATGTCGCCGCGCGATGCGAGCCGTAAAGCGATGGAAGAGGTCACCGGTCCCGTGATCGCCATTTCGTTAGTGCTGTGCTCCGTCTTCGTACCGACGGCGTTCATGGCCGGAATTAGCGGCCAGTTTTTCAAGCAGTTTGCCTTGACCATCGCCGCCTCAACGATCATTTCCGCCTTCAATTCACTCACGCTCAGCCCGGCCCTTTGCGCCCGGCTGCTCAAACCGCACGGTCATGGTCATGGGCACGCGGAAGCGCTTCCCCGTCCCGGCATCGCCATCCTCGGCGGCCTCCTATTTTACTTCTTCTTACTAGCGCCGATCGGACGCATCGTAGGCGTCGAGACCGGCGGGCATGGGCACGAGACTACTCACTCGAATACGCTTGCTGTTTGGGCGCTCCGGGCGGTCGTTTTCGTTGTTGGCGCCGTGGCAGGATGGCTGGTGGCGGCGTTCATCAACCGCATCCTCGGCGCCTTCTTCAGAGGCTTCAACTGGGGCTTCGATCGGACGACTAGTGGTTACGGACGGGCGGTTCGCGTGCTCCTCCGGGTCAGCGTGATCGCACTGCTCGTCTACGTTGGATTGCTCGGGCTGACTTACGTGGGTTTTCAGGCCGTGCCGGTCGGATTCATCCCCCAGCAAGACAAGGGATACTTGGTGGTAAACGCCCAATTGCCCGAGGGCGCCACGCTTGAGCGGACCGACCGCCTTGTTCGGAAGTTAAGTGAGATCGCCCGGCAGGACGAAGGCGTTGAGCACACGATCGACGTTCCCGGATATTCAGTGGTTCTTGGCACAAACGTCGGCAACGTCGGCGGCATGTTTGTCATCCTGAAGCCGTTTGAACACCGCGCTGGAATACCGGAGCTAAGCGCCGATGCAGTCACGGCTCGGCTGCGAAACAAGTTCCGCGAGTTCAGCGAAGCCCAAGTAGGTGTCTTTGGTGCACCACCCGTGGAAGGCTTGGGTTCTACCGGTGGTTTCAAGCTGCAAGTCCAAGACCGGCGCAGTGCTGGTTTGCCCGCGCTGCAAGGGTCGGTCCAAAACCTCGCAGACCAGGGAAATACCAATCCAGGTCTGGTCGGATTATTTACCAGTTTCAGCGTTTCCCAGCCGCAGGTCTTTGTCGATGTCGATGAAGAGAAGGCGAAGGCGCAGCAGATCAAGCTCCAGGATGTCGATGCCACCCTTCAGGCGTATTTGGGAGCGTTCTACGTCAACGATTTCTTCTTCCAGAACCGAAACTGGCAGGTGAATATACAGGCGGCGCCATCCTACCGCATGGAGATCGAGGACATCGGAAATCTCGAAGTGCGTAACGGCAAAGGCGACCGCGTGCCAATGCGATCGCTAATTAGGGTTCGCTATGATAGCGGTCCGGCGCTGGTTAACCATTACAATCTTTACCCGTCGGCCGAGATCAATGGCAATACCGCGCCTGGAGTCAGTTCGGGCCAGGCCATCGAGATCATGGATGCCCTGGCGAAGGCCCAGTTGCCTTCCACCATGGGGTATGAATGGACCGAACTGACGTTTCAGCAGATCCTCGCCAGCAAAGACCTGCTCACCAAACTCGTGTTCCCGCTGGCGGTCGTCTTCGTCTTGCTTGTCTTGGCGGCTCAGTATGAAAGCTGGTCGCTGCCGGTCGCGATCATCCTTATCGTGCCGATGTGCCTCCTGGCTGCGATCGCCGGAGTTTGGCTCGCCGGAATGGAAAACAATATCTTTACGCAGATCGGCCTTGTGGTGCTGATCGGCCTGGCAGCCAAGAACGCCATCCTTATCGTTGAGTTCGCTAAGCAACTGCAGGACCAAGGCAAGGATCGGCATGAGGCAACCGTAGAAGCCAGCCGCCTGCGCCTGCGGCCCATCCTGATGACTTCGTTTGCGTTTATCCTCGGGGTGGTTCCGCTGGTGTTAGCAAAGGGTGCCGGCGCCGAGATGCGGCAAGCTTTGGGTGTTGCCGTCTTTAGCGGCATGCTGGGGGTAACGATCTTTGGTATCTTTTTCACGCCGGTGTTTTACGTGGTTATCCGTTGGTTCACGGAGCGCCGCGCTGTTCCGCGCGTGGCACTGCAACCCCATTTGGCAGACGGGCGGAAACCGAGCGCCGACGGGGCCGCACCGCAGTTGGAAGCAGAACCACGCACAGGCAGTTAATTCGGTCTCCATCGTCGGAGTGAATCGCCATATCGAAGGGGACGCGACGTGGGAAACGAACCGCTGCCACCACGCGTCGATAACGACGAGACAACCGACGCCCTTGCCCTTCCGAAGCGTGATTCTCTCAAATGGCGCAATGGAATCGGCATCGCAGTTCTGATTTTGGGTGCTCTGGCCCTGATAGCGCCGCTTTCCCGAGTCGAAGTGCAAGGGCGAATCGGATTGCTCCTAATTCTGACCGCCGTGTTGGAGATCGCGCACGGGTTCAGGAGGTCGACGGCAGCTGGGCAGCGGGCCGCATGGGGAAGCGGCGGCATCACGCTTGCAATGGGCGTGCTTCTCATTCACTCACCGTTCTTTGCTACAACGGCACTTCTCTTGTTTCTGGCGGTGTGGTTCGGCCTTGACGGGATTCGCTACCTGTTCGGTGCTTTCCGACGCAAGGATACACGACGATCGGCGGTCGCCTGGATCCTTGCCGGCCTAGGCAATTTGCTGGTGTGCGCGCTGCTGATCGCCGTGCGCGGACAAGGCCTGGACTGGACCGTGGCGATTGCCGGCGCCGTCCGTATCTTCGGAGCGGCCTGGAATATCTTCTTATCGCCCGTATTCACGGCCGGCGATTCGGGCGCCACCCTCGTCAGTGATTTGGGTATTCCCAATAATCCCGAAGTCCGGACACTCGCCCAGCGCCTTGCCGCTGAAGAATCCGCTCGGTTGTCAATTGATCGAGGCTGGATTGTCGGTTTCATCGCTACCCTGTTCGCTATCCACATTGCCCGCATGGGCCTCGATCGCACATTCCTGGGTGTCATGTCACCGGGAATTGCCGTGCTTGGCGACATCTTCCTGGGCTTGCTCCTCGCATTTGTCGTTGTCATTCCGTTACGCGTGTTAATCCGCAAGCTCACGCAAGGCTTCGAGCGCCGCGCTTGGGATTGGTGCTTGACGGTTTCCGAAGAGCGGCGCGGATGGGGACGGCGCGCGATTCGCGCGTGGTTAACTCGACGGCTGCGCGTCGGAGTCCGTCTTCGCCAAGCGCGATACTCATTTCGAGCGGCCCTCAGCCGAGGATTGCAAATCGGGCTTCCGCTTGCCGCCATTATCGCCGCCACGGTGCCCGTTTGGGGAATTAGCTGGTACTTCGATACGGAAAACTGGGCCGCCGGCGTTTGGAACTCCTGGGCAGAAGAGCGAACCGACACCTGGCGCGAGGCCATGGTGCGTGCAGTCCTGGCACGAGAGCCAGCCGGCGATCCCGCAAAAGCCTTTGCCGTCACGCCCGCCGAGGTTACCGACGGCAAGGACTTCGCCTTCATCGTCATCGGCGATACAGGCGAAGGCGATGCATCTCAGCACAGTCTTCGAGCTTCGTTTCTAAACGCCGTCCAGAGCGAGGATGTCAAGTTTGTTGTCATTTCTTCGGACGTCGTCTATCCCACCGGCGCCATGCGGCACTATGAAGCGAATTTCTGGCTGCCATTCATGGGCACTACTAAGCCCGTTTATGCCATCCCGGGCAACCATGATTGGTACGATGCCCTCGAAGGATTTGCGGCCACGTTTCTCGAACCAGAGGCGGCACGTGCCGTCATGCGGGCTCGCATCGAAGTGGACAACCGTATCACGAGCACGACCGACCAGCGAATCGAAGAACTCATCGATCAAGCATCCCGCTACCGGCGAGAATACGGGGTGCCGACGCAAAACCAAAAGGCGCCCTTCTTCCAGATTCAGACGGATGCTTTCGCGCTCTTTGCCGTCGATACGGGTGTCGTTCGTGGGCTGGACCCCATGCAATTGGCCTGGCTCGAAGCCGCTCTCGAAGCAGCGCGCGGCAAGATTAAAATGGTGATCCTCGGACATCCTTTCTATACAGGTGGCCATTATGTCGCCGAGCACATTCCGGATTTCGCCGCGCTGCACGCCTTGTTGCGCAAACACGATGTCGCAATTGTCATGGCGGGCGACACGCACGACCTGGAATACTACGCAGAGAAGCAAGAGGGATCCTCCAAAACGGTGCATCACTTCGTCAATGGCGGAGGCGGCGCCTACCTGAGTTTCGGAACGGCTTTGGCCTGGCCCCAGCAGCCGGCAACCACCGACTGGGCGTACTACCCGGCAAAGGCACAGGTCGTCGCGAAAATCGAGGCCACTAACCCACTTTGGAAATCACCAGCCTGGTGGTGGACCAAGAACTTCGGCGCCTGGCCGTTTTCGGCCGAGGGGCTCTCCGCTGCCTTCGACGCCAACGTGGCGCCGTTCTACCAAAGCTTCATCGTCGTGTACGTGGAACCGTCGAAGAATCGCCTTCGACTCGTACCGCACGGAGTTCACGGACGATTGACGTGGGCGGACATGGACCGGTCAGCGGGCATGCCGCCCGCGTCGGCCATGCCTGATTCACTAGTGGAGTGGGTCGTAGAACTGCCGACGAAGTGATGACCGCCGCCACGCGATGCCAATGGAATCCGGTTCGCGATGTCGAGCGCTCGCTTGCAAGCGTTCCGTGACGCGACTATTGTTACTCGTATGTCCGAGGTAACTCGTATTCTGCACGCGGTCGAACAGGGCAACGCAAAGGCTGCCGCAGATCTGTTGCCGCTTGTGTATACCGAATTACGGCGTTTGGCGTCGCAAAAACTGGGACAGGAAAAGCCGGGGCAAACGCTTCAGGCCACTGCGTTGGTCCACGAGGCGTACTTGCGCCTGGTCGGTCCGGCGGATGCCAATCGTTGGAAGGACAGCGGACATTTCTTTCGCGCCGCGGCCGAGGCCATGCGCCACATCCTGGTGGACAAGGCCCGTCGGAAAGGGCGAACGAAACACGGTGGGACTCGGCGGCGCGTCGAACTGGACGAAGCCGTGCCCGTGCCTCCGGGGGCGGGTGAAGATCTCGTTGCCCTGGATGAGGCGCTGACGAGGCTGGGGAAAGAAGACACGGAGGCAGCCGCCGTTGTTCAGCTACGCTACTTTGCCGGTCTTTCGGTGGAAGAAGCCTCGCAGAGTCTCGGAATCTCACGGGCCACCGCTTACCGACATTGGACGTTTGCCCGCGCCTGGCTTTTGAATGAGTTGGCCGCGAACAAGCTGGACTGACATTTGAGACGATTGACCCAACTAAAGCGCTAAGATCGGTAGAGGTGCGCAATGTCTGTTGAGTTCCAGCGCGTCAAAGAAATCTTCCTAGCGGCCGTGGGCCAACCTGACCTTACGGAACGTGAGGCATGGCTACGGTCCGAATGTGCCGAGGACGAAACGGTTCGACGGCAAGTCGAGGCGCTGCTGGGAAGACATGATATTGTCGGCAACTTCCTGGAACCGCCCGGACTCGAATCTTCGGATACGCCCGATCCAGACGCGGAGACGTTTCCGCGAAATCATAGCAGTACACCGAACGACGCGGTCGGTTCGTACATCGGACCCTACCAATTGCTGGAGCAACTAGGCGAAGGCGGGATGGGCACCGTGTACCTCGCCGAGCAGGTACATCCCATCAAGCGCCGCGTGGCTCTCAAGGTCATCAAGGCCGGCATGGACAGCGCCCAGGTGATCGCGCGCTTCGAGCAGGAGCGCCAGGCCTTGGAGTTGATGGACCACCCCCACATCGCCAAGGTGCTGGATGCCGGCATGACCGACGCCAAGCACCCTTACTTCGTCATGGAGCTGGTCCAGGGTGTACCTGTCACTCGGTACTGCGACCAGGAACGTCTCACGCCCCGGGAACGGCTGGAACTGTTCATTCCCGTTTGTCTGGCCGTGCAGCACGCCCACCAAAAGGGAGTCATTCATCGCGACCTCAAGCCGTCTAATGTGCTCGTCGCGACCTACGATGGCAAGCCAGTCCCCAAAGTGATCGACTTCGGCATTGCCAAAGCAACTGGGCGGTCGCTGGCTGAGCGTTCACTCTACACCGAAGTGGGCGTCATCGTCGGTACGCTGGAATACATGGCCCCGGAGCAAGCGGAGTTGAACAACGTCGACATTGACACGCGAGCCGATGTTTATTCCCTGGGCGTGCTGTTGTACGAGTTGCTGACCGGCAGCCTCCCGTTTACGGCGAAGCAGCTTCGCGGCGCCGGATTTGGTGAAATGTTGCGGATGATCAAGGAGGTCGAGCCTCCTAAGCCCAGCACGAAGCTATCGTCCTCGGACGCGCTGCCAAGTATCGCGGCCAATCGGAATCTGGAACCGGCGACGTTGACACGGCTGGTGCGCGGCGAGTTGGACTGGATCGTTATGAAGGCGCTGGAGAAGGACCGAAATCGCCGCTATGAGACGGCAAGCAGTGTCGCGCTGGACGTGCAACGATACCTCAACGGAGAAGTTGTCGCGGCAGCGCCGCCGTCCGCCGCGTACCGCGCTAAGAAGTTTGTGCGCCGCAACCGAGGGCCGGTCCTCGCGTCAGCGGCCGTCGTAGTGGCTCTGATCGCGGGCATTGTCGGCACGACGATTGGCCTGATCGGCCAGACGCGCCAGCGCGTCATCGCCGAAGAGCAGCGTACCTTGGCCGAGGATCGGCAGAAAGAATTCGAGCAGCAGGCCGCCATCGCATCGGCGGTAACGCAATTCCAGTTCGAAATGATGGAGTCGGCGAGTCCCTCTAGATCAGGCGAGAAGGTTACCGTTTTGCAAGTCATGCTCGCCGCGGTGAAGGATATGGACTCGGGCAAATTGAAGGACAAGCCGTTGGTCGAGGCAAACGTGCGCGAAATGATCGGCAGCACGTTTCATGTATTGGGCCGGGACAAAGAGGCGGAGCCTAATCTCCGCGAGGCGTTAAGGCTGCGCCGCAGCGCCTCGAAGAGTCCTTGGTGGATCGCTCGTGCAATCGGGAGGCTTGCCGTCACGTTGCAAGAACTCAGCCAACTCGATGAAGCCGAGGCCCTCATGCGCGAAGCGGTGGAAATCCGGCGCACGATTTCCTCGGCTGGAAATCCAGAAACCGCGCAGAGCTTGGCCGACCTGGGGATGCTGCTACAAGTTAAAGGCAAATATGCCGAAGCCGAAACTGTGTGCCGCGAAGCGGTGGACATATATCGTCAGTGTCTTCCCGCCGGCCACCCTGACATCGTGGACAGCCTGGGCAAACTCGGATGGCTATTACAACTCATGGGCAAATACGCCGAGTCTGAAGTTCTGTGCCGCGAAGCCCTCGACATCCGCCGGCGCAACCTGCCCACGGCTCATCCGGACATCGCCCAGAGTCTGAATCACTTGGGCGCGGTGCTCGCCAAATCGGGCCGGCCTGAGCAGGCCGAGCCTCTGTTCCGCGAGATGTTAGAGATCGACCGCAAGAGCCTTCCCGAGGGCCATCATCGCATCGGTCAGAGCATGAACAACCTGGCAAGCGCGCTTCATAAACAGGGAAAGATCTCCGAAGCCGAGCATCTGCTACGCGAGGGGTTGGAGCACCGGCGCAAGTCCCTTCCAGCCGGCCACCCCTACATAGCACAAAGTCTGAAAAACGTGGCTGCGATCCTAACCGAACAGGGAAAGTACGCTGAAGCGGAGCCTTTGGCTCGCGAAGGACTTGCGATCCGTCGCAAGGCTTTGCCGGCAGGACATCCTGACATTGCCGGGAGTCTGCAGAGCCTCGGGGCATTGCTAAGGGATCAGGGCAAGTTCGCTGACGGCGAAGCGGCACTTCTGGAAGCCGAGAAGATTCTAGGCGCGGTGCCGGGGCTATCGGCCACAACCCACGACAGCAGCATCGACGCACTTGTCCGACACTATACCGCATGGAACCAGTCCGAGCCCGGCCAAGGCTACAACGCCAAGGCCGACCAGTGGAAGGCCAAACTTTCCACGACCCGTTCGGCGACAAACTCGCCTCCATGACTAAGGTGATGTGCTGGTAGTGATCCATTGCCAATAGCCATTAGGCTTGACAGCGGCGGCAACGAACCACGGACCAGTAAACAAACAAGGCCATTGGGGTCCTTAACGCCACGCAAGGCTTTGATCCTCTGTCCTCGTTCTTGGGAGAATTGACCGCTCTAAGGTCGGTAGAAGGTAAGTCATGCCAGCCGAATTCAAGCGGGTCAAAGAGATCTTCCTGGCGGCGGTGGACAGAGTTGACCCCGCAGGCCGAGCGGCTTGCCTTCGGTCCGAGTGCGGCGACGACGACGTATTGCGACAGCAAGTGGAGGCGCTCCTGAGCAGGCATGATGATGCCGGCGACTTCCTGGAACCGCCCGCACCCAAATCGTTCGGAACCCCAGACCCACAGGCGGAGACGTTTCCGCGAAATCATAGCAGCACCCGGAACGACGCGGTCGGTTCGTACATCGGACCCTACCACTTGCTGGTGCAACTGGGCGAAGGCGGGATGGGGACCGTGTACCTCGCCGAGCAGGAACATCCCATCAAGCGCCGCGTGGCTCTCAAGGTCATCAAGGCCGGCATGGACAGCGCCCAGGTGATCGCGCGCTTCGCGCAGGAACGCCAGGCCCTGGAGCTGATGGACCATCCGCATATCGCCAGGGTACTGGACGCTGGCATGACCGACGCCGACCGCCCTTACTTCGTCATGGAGCTGGTCGAGGGAGTTCCCGTCACAACGTATTGCGACCGGGAGCGCCTCACTCCCCGTGAACGCTTGGAGCTGTTCATCCGCGTCTGTCAGGCGGTACAACACGCCCACCAAAAGGGCGTCATTCACCGCGATCTGAAGCCTTCCAATGTCCTCATCGCGCTCGTCGATGGAAAGCCACTCCCCAAGGTGATCGACTTCGGCGTCGCCAAGGCAACCGGGCGAACGTTGGCCGAGCGCTCGCTCTTCACGGAGGCGGGGGTCATGGTCGGCACGCTGGAGTATATGGCACCAGAACAGGCGGAACTGAACAATCTCGACATCGACACACGGGCCGATGTTTACTCTCTCGGTGTACTGCTATACGAGTTGCTGACCGGCAGCCTCCCGTTCACGGCGAAGCAGCTTCGCGGCGTCGGATTTAGCGAGATGTTGCGGATGATCAAGGAGGTCGAGCCGCCGAAGCCCAGTACGAGGCTGTCGTCATGCGATGAACTTGCCAACATTGCGGCTCATCGGAAGCTGGAACCGGCGCGGTTGAGAAAGCTGGTGAAAGGGGAACTCGACTGGATCGTGATGAAGTGCTTGGAAAAAGACCGAGGCCGGCGTTACCAGACGGCCAACGATCTGGCGACGGACGTGCAGCGCTACTTGGCCGACGAGCCGATCCTCGCCAAACCACCGACACTGCTGCGACGAGGCCGAAAATGGTCGCGGCGACATCAGGCTGTCGTGGTGACTGCTACTGTGGGCCTACTCGCCGCCGTTATGGTTTTGGCCGGGAGCATCGGCTGGATTCTCCGGGACAAGGGCGCCCGTCGGACGGCGACCATGAGGGAAGCCGAAGATGCTCTGGAAGAAATGAAGCAGCATCGACAGCAGGCGCGCTGGTTGGAGGCGCTCGCCGCTGCCCGACGAGCGGAAGGGTCGTTAACCGCCGGCGAAAGCGATGACGACACCCGCCGCCTCGTCAGCGATTTGCGCGCCGACTTGGAAATGGTGATCAAGTTGGAAGCCATCCGCAACCGCAAGAGTGAAGTCCGGGGGGATCAGACGTTCGACTTCGGAAATGCGGACCTAACGTATGCGCAGGCTTTTCAAGATTACGGAATCGACATCGAGTCTCTGGCCCCCGAGGACGCGGCCGCGCGCATCCGAGCGCGCCCCGTCGCGGCGGAGCTAACTGCCGCCCTTGACGATTGGGCCAGTGTCCGGCGGCTAACGCCGGAAGTCGATGAACAATTTTGGCGACCACTCTTCGCGGTCGCACGCCTTGCGGATCCCGACGACCTCCGCAATCAATTGCGCACGGCGCTGGAATCACGAGACAAGAACACGCTAGTGCAGTTAGCGGAGCGAGACGATGTTGCGACGCTGCCGCCCGCAACCGTCTATCTGCTGGCGAAGGCGCTCCATGATTATCGTGAACTGGAATTGGCAATCGCGCTGCTTCGCAAGGCCCAGCGCCTGCGACCGGCGGACTTTTGGATGAATTATCAACTCGGATATTATCTTGCCACGATCGAGCCTCGCCAACCCGAGGAGGCCGTGCGCTTCTACACCGCCGCAGTCGCATCCCGGCCGCAAAGCGTCGGCGCCCAGGTGAGTCTGAGCCACGCCTTGCGAAGTAAAGGTGCGATACTGGAAGCCCTTGCCGTCGCCAAGGAGGTTGTACGTCTTAAACCGGATTACGCTGAAGGTTACCTTTGTTTGGGTCATGCTTTAGTCGGCTTGAAAGCTCCCGACGAAGCTATCACGGCCTACCATGAGGCGATTCGGCTCCACCCGGCGTACACGAACGCTTTCCTATATCTCGGGAACGCCTTTCTAGATAAGGGAGCGCTTGACGAGGCCATTGCGGCATATCAAGAGTCGATCCGTTTGAAACCGGATTACGGCCTTGGTCACCACGGGCTGGGTGTGTCCCTCCAAAGGGCGGGGAAATTCGAGCAGTCCATCGGTGCTTACCGAAACGCTATTCGCTTCCAGCCGGATAATTATCAGCCATATCTTCAGTTGTCTTGGCTTTTGGTCACATGCGCGGATTTGGGGCTCCGCGACCCCGCCCAAGCCGTCGAGCTGGCAAAGCAAGCCATCGCCCGGCAACCGAACACCGCGCAAACGCAACCATCCTGGAATGCACTAGGTTTGGCCCACTACCGACTCGGCGACGGCAAAGCGGCCGTCGCCGCCTTTGAGAAGGCCGTGGAACTCGGAAAGGGCGGAGACGGACTCGAGTGGATGTTGCTCGCCCTGGGTCATGGCCAACTCGGAAACAAGGAGGAGGCCCGCAAATGGTACGATCGGGCCGTACGCTGGATGGACAAACACCCACAACAGACCCAGGAACTGCGCCACTTCCGCGCCGAGGCCGTGAAACTATTGGATATTGACGAAGAATTATGACATCACGGCCCTTTGAGTCGTGGATCGAGGATACACTTCTCCATTTTTTATCTTTTTTCTGGTGAGACAACCGACCCACCAACGGCGCTAGTGTAGGTAGAGCCCAACTTGCCGCCGTAATAGGAAAAAACAGCCATGTTGCATCCGATGCCTAGTGTGCGCACGGTCCGGCGTAAATTGGATCGCCTCGCTTCTCCACGCCGCTTCAAGATCTGGCGACCTACGCTGGAGCTTCTTGAGGCCCGCGTGCTGTTGGTTTCGGACTTTGGCGATGCACCGCTGCCGTATGCGACGCTTTTGGCCCAGACCGGGGCTGAACACGTGGCCGTTGGCCCCTCGTTAGGAACGAACCGGGATACGGAAGCCAACGGCGTGCACTCGGCGGGCGCCGACGGCGACGACACCACCGGCAGCCCCGACGACGAAGACGGCGTGACCTTCGGCACAATCCAGGTTGGTCAGGTAGGGGCGACGCTAACGGTCAACGTGGCCGGCGGCTCGGCCAAGCTGGATGCGTGGGTGGATTTCAATGGCGACGGCGCCTGGGGCGGGCCGCTGGAACAGATCGCCGACCGCGTGGCGGTGGTTCCGGGCAACAACACGATCACGTTCGACGTACCGAGTTGGGCAGCGGACGGCACGACCTATGCCCGGTTCCGGCTGAGCACCGCCGGCAACTTAGGCGTGGGCGGAGCCGCGGTTAACGGCGAAGTCGAGGACTATGCCGTGACGATCGCCCCACCCGTTGCGGCCTCTGGCAATTTCGGCGGCCAGAAAACAATCAGCGCCGCCGCCAACGGGGCGCAGAGTGTGCGTGCGGCGGATGTCGACGGCGACGGCGACACCGATGTCCTCTCCGCGTCGTTCTATGACAACAAGATCGCCTGGTTCGAGAACAACGGCAGCCAGAGCTTCACCACCCACATCATTAGCAACGTCGCGAGCGGTGCCAACAGCGTGTTTGCGGCGGACGTGGACGGCGACGGTGACACCGACGTCCTCTCGACGTCTGGGTACGACGACAAGATCGCCTGGTATAAAAACGACGGCAACCAAAACTTTACCGCCCACACCATCAGCTCCGCTGCAGACGCGCCCTACAGCGTGTTTGCGGCGGACGTGGACGGCGACGGCGACACCGACGTCCTCTCCGCGTCCCTCTATGACGACAAAATCGCCTGGTACAAGAACGACGGCAACCAGAACTTTACCGCCCACACCATCAGCACGGCCGCGAACGGGGCCATAAGCGTGTTTGCGGCGGACGTGGACGGCGACGGCGATACCGACGTGTTCTCCGCGTCGTTTCTTGACGACAAGATCGCCTGGTACGAGAACAACGGCAGCCAGAACTTCACTACCCACACCATCAGCACCGCCGCGGACGTGGCTTTTAGCGTGTTCGCGGCGGACGTGGACACCGACGGCGACCTCGACGTCCTCTCCGCTTCCGTCGGCGACGACAAGATCGCCTGGTATGAAAACGATGGCAGCCAGAACTTCACGACTCAGATCATCACCACGCTCGCGGACGGGGCCCGAAGCGTGTTTGCGGCGGACCTCGATGGCGACGGCAACCTCGACGTGCTCTCCGCGTCCGCCAATGATGATAAGGTCGCGTGGTACAAAAACGACGGCAGCCAGAACTTCACGACTCAGATCATCACCACGGCCGCGGACGGCGCCCGGAGCGTGTCTGCGGGGGACGTGGACGGCGACGGCGATCTCGATGTCCTCTCCGCGTCGTTCTTTGACGACAAGATCGGCTGGTACGAGAACGCGAACCTGCCTCACGACTTCGGCGATGCGCCACTTCCGTATCCGACTCTCTTGGCCGAGGACGGGGCCGAACACATCCCCATCGGTCCCACTCTAGGAACGAACCGAGACACGGAAGTCGACGGCGTTCACTCGACGAGCGCCGACGGCGACGACAACACCGGCGGCCCCGACGATGAAGACGGTGTCACCTTCGGCACCATCCGGGCCGGTCAGGTCGGGGCGACGCTTACGGTCAATGTGGCCGGCGGTTCGGCGAAGCTCGATGCCTGGATTGATTTCAATGGAGACGGCGCCTGGGGCGGGCCGCTGGAGCAGATCGCCGACCGCGTGGCGCTCGTCACGGGCAACAACACGATCACGTTCGACGTGCCCAGTTGGGCCGCGGATGGGACGACTTACGCCCGGTTCCGCCTGAGCACCGCCGGCAATCTGGGCGTTGCCGGCACGGCGGCCGATGGCGAAGTCGAGGACTACGCCGTCACGATCGACTCACCCAAAGCGACCGCGGGCAAGTTCGGTAGCCAAAAAACGATCAGCACCGCCGAGGGCCGCGCCGAAAGCGTGTTTGCGGCGGACGTAGACGGCGACGGCGACACCGACGTCGTATCCGGGTCCCGCAATGACAATAAGATCGCCTGGCACGAGAACGATGGCAGCCAAAACTTCACTTCCCATACCATCGCCACCGGCGGGACGTTTGTCCTCATCGATCGGTACGTGTTCGCGGCGGACGTGGACGGCGACGGCGACACGGACATCCTCTCCGCGGACCAAGTCGGCGTGATCGTCTGGTACGAGAACGACGGGGGTCAGAACTTCACGGCCCACATCATCGCCACTGCCGGTCTCATCAACACCCGCAGCGTGTTTGCCGCGGACATGGACGGCGACGGTGACATTGACGTCTTCACCGCGGCCGCCAATGACGATTCGATCTACTGGTATGAGAACGACGGCAACGAGAACTTCCTGCCGTATCTTATCGACGAGCAGGCGGACGAGGCCGCCAGCGTATTTGCGGCGGATGTGGACAGCGACGGCGATATGGATGTCCTCTCGGCCTCCACCAATGACGACAAGATCGCTTGGTACAAAAACGACGGCAGCCAGAACTTCGCCACCCAAATCATCAGCACAGCCGTCGATAGGCCCCTGAGCGTGTTCGCGGCGGACGTGGACGGCGACGGCGACACCGACGTCCTCGCGTCCTTCTCCGCCTATGCCACCGCAGTTGCCTGGTACGAAAACGACGGCAACCAGAATTTTGCCTTACATCTGATTCCTTCCTCCGGGCTCTTGACCAGGAGCGTGTTCGCGGCGGACATGGACGGCGACGGCGACACCGACGTTCTGTCCGTGTCCTTCTCTCATGACCAGATCGCCTGGTACAAAAACGACGGCAGCCAGAACTTCACCGCCCAGACCATAAGCACGGCCGCGGACGGACCTCGGAGCGTGTTTGCGGCTGACGTGGACGGCGACGGCGATCTCGACGTCCTTTCCGCATCCTACAACGACAACAAGATCGCCTGGTACGAGAACGTGGAAGTGGACTTCGGCGACGCGCCGCTCCCCTATCCGACGCTATGGGCCGGGAACGGCGCCGAACACACCGCCGTTGGACCCATCCTCGGAGTAAACCGTGACGCGGAAGCCAACGGCGTACACTCCGCCGGCGCCGCCGGCGACGACAACGCCGGCAGCCCGGACGATGAAGACGGCGTGACCTTCGGCACGATCCAAGTCGGCCAGGTCGGGGCGACACTGACGGTCAATGTGGCCGGCGGCTCGGCCAAGCTCGATGCCTGGATTGACTTCAATGGAGACGGCGCCTGGGGCGGACCGCTTGAGCAGATCGCCGACCGCGTGGCGGTGGTCACGGGCGGCAACACAATCACGTTTGACGTGCCGAGTTGGGCCGCGGACGGGACGACTTATGCCCGGTTCCGGCTGAGCACCGCCGGCAATCTGGGTGTGGGTGGAACGGCGGCCGACGGTGAAGTCGAGGACTACGCCGTGACGATCGCTCCACCGAAAGCGGCCGCGGCCAAGTTCAGTAGCCAAAAAACGATCACCGCCGCCGCGGTCGGGGCCCACAGCGTGTTTGCGGCGGACGTGGACGGCGACGGCGACACCGACCTCCTCTCCGCGTCAGGCACTGACGACAAGATCGCCTGGTACGAGATCGACGGCAATCAGAACTTCACCGCCCACACGATCAGCGCCGTCGCGAACGGGGCCTCCAGCGTGTTTGCGGCGGATGTGGACGGCGACGGCGACACCGACGTCCTCTCCGCGTCTTTCTGGGACGATAGGATCGTCTGGTACAAAAACGACGGCAGCCAGAACTTCACCACCCACACCATCAGCACCGCCGCCGACGGGGCCTTGAGCGTGTGTGCGGCGGACGTCGACGGCGACGGCGACATCGACGTCCTTTCCGCGTCCGAGTTGGACGACAAGATCGCCTGGTACGAGAACGATGGCAGCCAGAACTTCACCACCCACACCATCAGCACCGCCGCCATCGACACCCGGAGCGTGTTTGCGGCGGACGTGGACGGCGACGGCGATACCGACATCCTCTCCGCATCCTTCGACAAGATCGCCTGGTACGAGAACGACAGCAGCCAGAACTTCACCGCGCACACCATCAGCACCGCCGTGAGTTGGGCCCAGAGCGTGTTTGCGGCGGACGTGGACGGCGATGGCGACATCGACATCCTCTCCGCGTCCTACTTTGACGACAAGATTGACTGGTACGAGAACGACGCCGGCCAAAACTTCATCGCCCACACCATCAGCACCGCCGCCAACGGGGCCCGAAGTGTGTTTGCGGCGGACATGGACGGCGACGGCGACACCGACGTCCTGTCCGCGTCCAACGGAGACGACAAGATCGCCTGGTACACAAACGACGGCAGCCAGAACTTCACCACCTACACCATCAGCAACGCTGCGAACGGGGCCATCAGCGTGTTTGCGGCGGACGTGGACGGCGACGGCGACCTCGATGTCCTCTCCGCGTCCTTAACTGATGACAAGATCGCCTGGTACGAGAACCGTGAGCTCCACTTCGGCGTCAGTGCACCCACCGACGTAACAGCGGGAGCTTCGTTCGACATCACCGTCACCGCCTTAAATGAAAACAACCAGCTGGCGGTCGACTACCTAGGAACGGTCCACTTCACCAGCAGCGATCCGCAAGCGATCCTGCCCACGGATTACACGTTTACGGTCGCTGACCAAGGCGTGCATACCTTTACCGTCACCCTGAAGACCTCCGGCAGCCAGTCGATGACCGTCACGGACACAGCGGATGCCACGATTACCGGCGATACGGCCGTTCAGGTTGATGCCGCAGCGGCGGCCACTTTCGAGTTGACGGCCACGGTGACATCCATCACGAAAGGCAAGCCGTTCAATGTCACCCTGACCGCTTATGATCCCTTCCAAAACGTCGCCATCGGCTACTCGGGAACCGTCCACTTCACCAGCTCGGACACTTTGGCGCTTTTGCCCTCGGACTATGCCTTCGTCTCTGGCGACCAAGGGGCGCACACCTTTTCGGTCAAGCTCAAGAAACTCGGGAATCAAAGCGTCACAGTCACCGATACAGCAAACGGGTTGTTGTCGGATAGCCTGACGATGCTTGTTAGGGCCGACAAGGCGCCTCTGACGCAAAACCCCACACCGCCGCCGACGCCCTTGCCCCTGCCCATTCCGGCCCCGCCGGCGCCTTCGCGCAAACACCAGAGTTCGGCGTTGCGACGGAAAGTGAACGGTCGACTTTTCGGATTACTGACGCGGGAGCAGAAGCAATCGCTTCATCTGCCGCCCCGTCCGCGACCCACCCGGTCCCCGAATCGCGCCTTCGCCGGTCCCGCGTCGATGTTGTGAACGCATGGATGGTCGATCTGGTCTTCGCCCATGCATTCGACGAAAGCTCATTGAGGAATTTGAGTATTTAGGTGAGACAACCAACCCCGAGATGGCGCTACTGTACGTAGAGACTAACTCAGCACCTTAAAAAAGGAGAATCAGCCATGTTACGTCCTCAGCGCAGACTGCGCGCCCGCGGCACGATTCCGGCCCGGAAAACATGCCGGCTTCAGCTCCAATTGCTGGAGGACCGGAATTTGATGTCCACCGTAACCGACCCGGGCACAGTCGTGGTTTACGACAGAGCCACCGGGACCCAACGCATTGAGGCTCCCTCGCAAAATCTTGACTCGCTTGTTCAGGAAATGCGCGTCGCAGGGTACGACCCAAGCGGCGGGAGTCTGGGCAGTGGGCGCACCGACTTTTCCGTGCCGGCGCCTCTTCCGGACCGAACCATTTTCGGAAACGACGACCGCGTGCAAGTCACACCCACATATAGCTACCCGTGGAGCAGCGTGGGAGCGCTCTATGCGGATCAGTATGCGCCGCTTCCCTGTTCCGGATCCATGATTAGCTCTTTTCACTTTCTCACCGCGGCCCACTGTGTCTTCCCAGGGGGGAGCGGGAGTTTGTATACCGGCATCAAAGTGGCGCCGGGCCAGGACGGATCGGCGAGGTATTACGGGCTGGCCGATTGGACACAAATCCGGGCCTACAACGGCTGGGTAGTCAGCTCCGATTTTGATTGGGACATGGCTCTGATCACGCTTGACCGGCCCGTCGGATTCTCGACGGGCTGGCTCGGCCGCGAGTCGTTCCCCAACAATTCGACTTACACGGGCATGAATCTAAACACCGCGGGTTACCCCGCAGACAAGCCCGCGTCGACGATGTGGTGGGCGTATGGGCCGACCTCATTCGCGACCAACAATCAGCTTTTCTATAATGGCACGCTTGACATTTTTCCCGGCCAAAGCGGTAGTCCCATGTGGCGCTATGACGGCGCCAATCATTACGTGAATGGCGTCGTCAACAGTGAGGCGTCGGACTACAACCGCGCTACGCGGCTGACCCAGGGAAAGCACATTGACTTAAACAACTGGATTGCCTCCGATGTGCCGCCCGCTGCCAAGGGCGAGTTGGTCGACTATGATGCTTGGTTCGGGACCAGCTTCAGTTCGTTCGGTCCCGACCCGGTCAAGCCGGGACAAAGTTTCTCGATTCAGATGAACGTGAGAAACAATGGGGCCGCGGTCGGCGGTCACTGGGTGGATTTCTACGCATCGAAGGACTCCAACATCACGACCAGCGACCACTTGTTGGGCTATGTGTGGGTACCCTCGGTGCCCGCTTATCATTACGTGAATGCGACCAAAACCATCACGTTTCCGACCATTACCGCCGGCTTCTATGAGGTCGGATGGATCATCGATTCTTTGAACCAGGTCACAGAGTACGACGAAGGGAATAACACCGGGGTGGTTAAAAACAACCTTCTTGTCGTGCTGCCGGCGGCGCCGAGTAATTTGACGGCTGGCGGCGTTTCCACCAGCCAGATAGACCTCTCCTGGTCGGACGTTGCCGGTGAGGCGAAATACCACATCGATCGCAGCCTCAACGGAACTACCGGCTGGACACTAGTCGGCGAGAACAGCAGCGACGATACCACGTTTTCCGACGTAGGCTTATCCTCGGCCACTCAATACTTCTATCGAGTTCGGGCCTCCATCGGATCAGGGTCTGGGGATTACTCGCCGGTCGCCTCCGCTTCTACGCACATCGCCGCGCCCGCCAGCCTCTCGGCGGCGCCTGTTTCCACCAGTCAGATCGATTTGGTTTGGTCGCAAGTCACCGGCGCGATCAATTACCGGGTCGAGCAAAGCCCCAACGGCAGCTCGGGCTGGTTTGAAATCGCGACTTCCTTCGACACCGATTATTCCAACGTCGGCCTTTCAGCCGCTACCCAGTACTTTTACCGCGTCCGCGCCTTCGGCGCCGGCAACTTTGGCGCCTACTCGCCGACTGCGGACTCCTTCACGTTCGTGGTAGCGCCGGCCGCCCTGTCCGCCACACCCATTTCCGGCAGTCAGATCGACCTGTCGTGGGCAGACGTGTCCGGCGAGACCGGCTTCCGAATTGAGATTAGCCTTGATGGCAGCACGGGTTGGGTGGAGGCCGGCACAACCGGCGCCGACGTGACGACGTTCGCAAGTATGGGTTTGTCCGGTGACACGCGCTATTACTTCCGTGTCCGAGGTTACAACTCCGCCGGAGATGGCGCGCACTCGCCGATCGCGGACGCCGTTACGTTTGTCGCCGCGCCAGACAGTCTGTCGGCGACGCCCGTTTCCACTAGCCAGGTCGACTTGTCATGGACGGATGTTTCCGGAGAGCTCGGTTACCGCATTGAAGTGAGTCCCAACGGCGGCACGGACTGGGTGGAGATCGGCACCACGGGGCCCGACGTGACGACTTTTAGTCACGTAGGCCTGTCCTCGGGTACGCCATATTATTTCAGTGTCCGCGCGTATAACGCCGCTGGAAACGGAGATTACTCGCAAACTGCCAGTGCCGTCACATTCGTCGATGCGCCGACCAGCCTGACCGCGGTTGGCGGCACGCAGAAGATTACGCTGAACTGGTCCGATGTTTTTGGCGAACTCGGTTATGAAATCGAACGTAGCCCAACCGGTATCGACAATTGGACCCAACTCGGCAGCGTCAGCTCCGACCAGACGAGCTACATCGATATCGGCCTGGCGCCCAATACGACCTATTACTACCGTGTCCGGGGGTACAACGTCACGGGTTACGGTGCGTTCTCACCGGTGTCCGGGGCCACGACGTCTAAGTTCAGTGTGGAAGGCCCGTCCACAGACCCAACCCCGCCGCCGACACCAATCGTCCTGAACCCGCCGCCGATTCCTGCGCCGCCGATGCCGGATCGGAATCCAGAGTCGCTGGCGGCCCATGCACAATTGTCGAAACCTGCAGGTGGGCGGCGCGTGGCGTGGCCGATAGCCGCCGACGTCGTGTTTATCGACCCGCTCGGAGAACTGGTGTTAGCGGTAGATACCGCGCGGTAAATCGCTGAGTGTTATATCCGAACCAGGAGGTGGAGCGGCGAATCACGCCGCTCCACCTGGCGCCGATCAAAAACAAGACTTGAAGCACCCGCACTCACTCCCGCTCCAGCGCCCGTCGTGCCTCGGCCAGTTCTTTCCGCTGCGTCTCCGACATCACTGGATATCGCAGGTCCATGCCGCGGATGGTTGAGGTCATGATGTCGGCGACCACGGCTCGTGTGATCCATTTGTGATCGGCAGGGACGACGTACCACGGGGCCCAGTCGGTGCTCGTGGCCGACAGGGCGTCTTCGTACGCCGTCATGTAGTCGTGCCAGAAGGTTCGCTCGGCAACATCGCTCGCGTTGAACTTCCAGTTCTTTTCCGGCTTGTCGAGGCGTTCTAGGAAACGGTGCTTCTGTTCGTCACGTGAGATATTGAGGAAGAACTTCAAGATGACCGTGCCGTTGCGGGTCAGATGCCGTTCGAACGCGTTGATGTCTTCGTAGCGCGCGTCCCAGAAAGACTTGCCGCGCTTTCCGGTTGGAAGACGCTGCTTATCGAGGATTTCTGGATGCACTTTGACGACCAGCACGTCTTCATAGTAGGACCGATTGAAGATGCCGATACGCCCGCGCTCTGGAAGGCAGCGCATGTGCCGCCACAGGAAATTGTGGTCAAGCTCTTCGGACGATGGTTGCTTGAAACTGAAAACCTGGCAGCCCTGCGGATTTAGGCCGGACATGACGTGCTTGATCGTACCGTCCTTTCCGGCCGCGTCCATCGCTTGCAGGATGATCAACACCGAGTAGCGGTCGTCGGCATAGAGCAATTCTTGAGCGGCCGACAGTTGTCGAAGGTTCCTCTTCCAAGTCCTCCTTGACTCGCTTCTTGAGTTCGTCCTTGCTCAAGTCCTTCATCGCATCGGTCTTGTTCCATCCTGGTTCGTAATCCTTCAGTCGTACTTTCTTGCGGGGGACGACGCGGAACAGCTTGATGACAGACTCATCGATCATGTGGTCACCTTTAATACGCACTGACTTTGTTTCCGAAGTCGCCCGCCATTATAATGGACTGTCCCAAAGCGCCTGTGGAACCCGCCTGTATTGCCGACTTGAGAGTATCCAACGTATGTATCTCTCATTCCGCCGGGGCCAATCTCACGGCTTCACGCTTATCGAGCTACTCGTGGTGATTGCCATCATCGGCGTTCTCATTGCGCTCTTGTTGCCCGCGATCCAGAAGGTCCGCGAAGCAGCTAATCGATCGTCTTGCCAGAACAATCTCAAACAACTCGGCATCGCTCTTCTGCATTATCACGATGCAACCGGAGGATTTCCTCCAGGCAAGACTACCAAACCGAAGATGCATGCGACGATCGCCTATCTGTTGCCGTACATCGAGCAAGGCGGCTTGCATGGTCAGTACAGTATGGCAACGAATTGGGATGATAAAATGACGAACGATAAGCCCGGCGGTCCCAATCAAGCGAAGTTGAAAGTGCTGGTCTGCCCGTCGGCGCCCCCGAACCGCGAAGGCCCGAACAACCGAGGGATTACGGACTATTCGCCGTGTCCCGCGCTGACTCCGAATAATCCATTCGTGCTCAATCCGCCGTCGCCCGACGGTACGTTTCTCGGCGTGCTCGGTTTGGACACTTCACGCCGTATCGCGGCGGTTACCGACGGGACCGCGAACACATTGATGATGTTGGAGGACGCCGGCCGCGAACAAATCTGGCACATGGGGAAATTCGTCGCAGCCACCGGCAGCCCCGGCTCGTGGGCCGATCCGGGAAATACCGTTTCCATCACCGGCTTCGACCCCACGACCGGCAAGAACCTCGGACCGTGTGCCGTCAACTGTTGGAACGACAACGACGCCTATGGCTTCCATCCCGCCGGCGCCCAAGGGCTGTTCACCGACGGCTCCGTGCGAATGCTAAAGGCCGGACTCAACATTAACCTGATGCTCGCGCTTATCACTCGCTGCCAGGGTGAAAACGTCTGTGGCGTGTGTGATTGAACGGCAAGCTTTGACCCTACTTTGACGGCGCGTTGCGGTGCTCAAATGTTAACGCCCGAGTCGGGCTATACGGTTCAAGCAACGGCGCCAGCCAGCGGATCATGCTCGGAAACAAGCCCCGAGCCGTGCCGGGGCTGTGGTTGCCTTGCGGATCGTAGTCCACCGCGATGGTCAGTCCTCTCTGCTTTGCTCGATAGAGGAAGCTCTCGACCTGAGCGTCGAGATTGAACTCATCCTCGCCGCCATAGCCGATGTACATCGCGAACATCCCATCTTTCACGTCGAGTCGTTCGATCATTTCGATAGGGTTTTCCTGGCTGATCGAGGCTATGGCATCGGGCCCGTTTCCGTAGAGCGGGCCGACCACGTGCTTGAGCTTGATTCGGATCAGGCCGCCAAGGAATCGTCCCACGACTTCGTGCCCGTTCTTCACCGACGTCTTCCAGCCCCAACAGCACGGATCGAAATTTGCCATGTAGTTGCAATGACAATCTACCCAGCGCAAATTCAACGGCGGGAAAATGCCGACGATGACTTTGAACGTCTCCGGATACTTCATGGCGAGGTTATAGGCGGCGAATCCTCCCATGGATGCACCGGCGAGAACGTGGGCCTCCGGCTCGGGTCGAATGGGAAAGTTCTCAACCATGAAACCGTAGACGTCTTGAACCAGGAAGTCCTCGAATCGGCCGGCCTTGCTGTTCAGAAAGAAACTTCCTGGGCTTAGAAAATGGCGGCGTGAGATGCTGCCGTCCGGAGCGGCGACGATGACCGGCGGGAGGTGTCCGCCGACAATCGCTGCGTCGAGATCCTGGACAACGAACTGTGGCAGGGTCTTTTCATCCTCAAGGAAGCCGTGCATGAAAATAACGAGCGGGTATTGCAAGCAGGGATCAAAGCCCGGGGGTAGGTAAACGTACAGATCACGTTTTTCTTGGAGTGCCGGCGACCAAATGCGACGATCGTCGCCATGATTTTTGGTGTAATCGACCAATTGGCCGTGAAGCTTGCCGTTCAGACTCTTGACGAGATGGCGGTCCCGAAGCCCGGCACGAGCCGGCGCCGCGGTAAGAATTACAAAGCAGATCGCCGCCGCCGACACTGCGTACTTCACGGTTCGCCCCCTTGTTCGTCGAAATCGGTTTGTACTATCCTTTCGGCCGATCAGCGCAAACCCCTGAGAAACGATTGCTCAATTGGGGTTGCCGCCGAGGCAAGTGCGGTTGACTGCGCCGGGAATTACAATGATGGGGATTAGGGATTGGGGATTGGATTAGCCGCGACGCGGAGTCTTCGGAGCGGAGCGCGTAGCACTCGGATGTGGATTATCGCGGTTTGGATTGCGGTTGCGGTGGGAATCCTGGTGCGTTGGAAACGGTCCGGGACTGAGTTTATTCCGTCCATGGGGCTGGGCGCTATTGGGCTTTACGCTCGGGTTTGGCATGGCATGCGCCGAACGGGGCAATTAAGCAGGGATCAAGCAGGTCCCGCAATCATCATCGCCAATCATACAAGCAGCGCGGATGCGGGCCTGCTCAGTGCATGTTGCAATCGTCCACTCAGCTTCCTCATGGGGGCGGAATACTATAAAATCCCGCTCTTGAACCGTCTCTTGCGCTACATGCAGTGTGTGCCGGTGTCGAGAAATGGGCGCGACGCCGCCGCGGTGCGACAGGCCTTGAAGTTACTGGAGAACCAACACGTGGTGTGCCTGTTCCCTGAAGGTGGACTCAGCGGCGCCGGACGATCGCGGGGACGGCGTGGCAAATGCGGAGCGGCCTATTTGGCACTCAAGACCCGAGCGCCGGTCATCCCCGTTTTGATTTCCGGCGGGCCACGGACCTGTGACCTGGCTCGGGCCTGGCTTTGGCCGTCGCGCGTTCAGGTCACCATCGGAGACGCCGTCAACCTCGACACGTACTACGGAAAACCCGTCGATCGAAAGTTGCTTGATGAAGTAACGAGGCTACTCATGGCTCGCATCGCCGCACTGGAAAATGGTTCACTAATTCCATCACCCACGGAGGGGAAACCGTGATCAACGCAGAACCCGTAACGATCGGCAACGTAAGTTGCGGACGGGATCGACCGTTGCTGTGGATTGCCGGTCCGTGCGTGATCGAATCCCATGACCTGACGCTGCGGATCGCGGAACAACTACGGGACATCGCCGACCGACTTCGGTTTCCCCTCGTCTTCAAGGCGTCCTTCGACAAGGCTAATCGAACGTCGGGCAAGTCATTTCGCGGACCTGGTGTCGAGGAAGGGTTGAAGACTCTGGACGCCGTCAAACGAAACGTCGGCTTGCCGGTAACCACGGACGTGCATGAACGCGATCAAGTCGCCGCCGTGGCGCAGGTTTGCGACTTGCTACAGGTGCCCGCCTTCCTGGCGCGGCAAACCGATTTGGTACAAGACTGCGGGCGCACGGGTCGCGCGGTCAATGTAAAGAAAGGTCAATTCATGGCCCCTTGGGACATGAAAAACGTCGTGGCCAAGATGGATGAGGTCGGCAACCGTCGCTTATTGTTGACCGAACGCGGCGCGACCTTTGGCTACGGGCAATTGGTGAGTGATATGCGCTCGATTCCATGGATGCAGGATTTTGGGCGGCCCGTGATCTTCGACGCGACTCACAGCGTACAGAAGCCAGCGGGACACGGCGACAAAAGCGACGGCGATAGACGAATGATTCCGTACCTGGCGCGGGCCGCCGTTGCCGCCGGCTGCGACGGTGTCTTCATCGAAACTCATCCTCGTCCCGATGAGGCACTCAGCGATGGGCCTAACATGATTCCGCTCGATGATGTTGCGAAGCTCGTCGCCTGTTGCATGCGCGTGCGCGACGCCATTCAATCCATGGACGAAATCTAAGGAACCGTAATGCACTCGTACCTGCATCGAAGTTTTATTGGTGTCTCGGTGCTAGCGGGCCTGGCTTTGTGGGCCTCGGTCGGATGTCGTCGCAACACCTCAACAAAGCCGAGCACAGCGCCGGCCACCCGTGTCCGTGACGATGATTCGCTCAGCCTGGCGCGCGAGGGGTTCAAGAAAATATCCGGAGTGGTCACTTCCCGGCAAGTAGTGCAACAACTTAACACTCACATCAATCAAAGCGCCGACCGCCGGCCGCCTAGCCTCACCGATTCCGAGCGAGCATTTTTGACCACTGACGTCGGCCTCAATGCCGACGAACTCGCTGAGGTAAACAGCCCGGCGTTCACGCTGCTTGATGCACATTACTTGGATATGTGCGGTCTCCTACGTGACGCGGCTCGAAGTCTGACCGGTGCGAATCAGCCGGCACTGGCCCGCGCCGAGGCCGCCTTCGCATGGGTCGTGCGTCAAGTTCGCCTGCCGGTCCGAGAACGCGTGAACGAAGCAGAACCGTTGCCCCCGCAGTTCGTGCTCAGGCGCGGATGGGGTAGTCCCGTCGAGCGCGCATTCGTTTTCTTGGCGCTTCTGCAGCAACTCGGAATCGACGGCTGCATGTTGACTATCCCCGGAAATTCGGACGCACGGCGTTACTGGATTCCGGGCGCACTCATCGACAAAGACGTCTATCTATTCGACACCCGCATGGGGATTCCCCTGCCCTCACCAAGCGGCGCCGGCACGTCCACCTTACGCCAACTTCGGGAGTCCGATGCCCCCTTCGTAGCTCTCGATATCGACAAAAAATATCCTTATGACGTTACTGCCGAAGATCTCAAACAAGCCGAAGTGCATCTGTCGCATCCACTCACTGCCATGGCGCCGCGTATGAAGCACCTGGAATTGATGTTAGAACCCAACAAGATAGTCCTGAGTGTAGACCTGCCCGCGCTACGGCAACGATTTGCCGACACCATACCGTCTGGAACGATCAAGGTTAGCATCAACAATCGTCCCAGTGCGCTCGCGTCAGTCAGCGCCGTGCGTGCGATACGAGAGTTTTTGCCCGTATCGGAAGGCGGCACCGACACAACGACGCCCCCACGGAAGGAACGCGAAGAAGCAGCGCTGATCCCATTCGGTCACTTGCCCGTAGAGATCCTAAAGTCCAATTACAGCAACGCGGTCCTGGTTCGAAATCTTCAATTGACGTTCGCCTTATTGTTCGTGCAGTTTCCTCTGCCGAACCAGCGGTCCGATAGCGACACGGCGGCAATCCGGCCCGACAAGCTCATGCAGAATCAGGGTCGGGCCATGTCAACGGGGCAGATCCCGGACGATCCGGTGCAGCGTTTTGCCACGAATCTTCTCATGCCCGAACGAGCCACGTCGGTAACCGCCATACATTACTCCTTGGCGCCCAAGTCCATTCGTGATGACTTGCTCCGCGGCCGTTTCGATGAAGCAGTTGAAGAACTGGCACAGGCCTTCGAGCAAGTAAGCGTGCAAAAAGCGCTTGGTCGCAGCGCAAGTGATCTCAACGAAAAGATGCAGGCCTGGCTTGAGAGTGCCGTCGAGGCGCAGGCACAAGTCCAACGTGCGCAGCGGCAGAATAACCCGCCCGAATTGACGGCCGCCCAAAATCGTCTCAATGCCCTTTGGTTTGGTGAAGTTTCGTCATCGAGCAACCCAGACGGAAGCCAACGCGTCGGCAAGGCCACCGCGACTCGACTACCCGTCTGGATGGTGTGGCTTCTAAGCCACACGGCCGATTTGTTGGGTGCGGAAGCGAGTTACCTCTTGGCATTATGCAAACAAGAACAGGCCGAACGCGCGCAAGCCTCCCCTAAGCGCTACAAGGAAGATCAGATCAAAGACGCGTGGCGCACTGCGGACGGATATTGGTCGCAATTCTTGGATGAGTATCCGCAAGCGCCGATGGCGGCTGCCGCGCGCCTCTGCAAGGCGCGTGCTCTCGAGGCGCTCGGTGATAAAGCCGGCGCCGCGGCACAACTGCTGAACTTGCCGGAAGGTCCACCTAGCTTGGAGGCCGTCGGCCGTATGCTTCGCGCGAAAGCGCTGGGCCAGTGAAGGCAGTTCGTTTGCTGTGATCAACCGCGTATTCTCTTGACGGCTTCTTCTGCCGCTTGACGCACCAGGCGATCGGAGTCTTTCTCGAGCTTAGCCAACGGACCGAGCGCACTCTTGGCGCCGGGTCCAATGGCGCCAAGCGCCATGGCTGCCTGCCGACGCACCGGCCACTCGCTGTCACGGAGCACTTCGATGAGTGCAGGTACAGCGTCCAGGGCGCCTGGACCGATCTTCGTCAAGGCCAGCGCTGCATGTTGTCGTACTCGTACTTCTGTACTGCGGAGCGCGTCCGCCAGTGACGGAACCGCAGGCTGAGCCTCCGATCCCAAAAGGCTTAAACCAAATGCGCCTTGTGATTGTTCAAGCGGGTCGGAGCTTTTTAACATCCGCTCCAACTCTGAAACACTCTTACCTTCATAAGGCGCCTTCTTTCCACAGCCGGCGACATTCAGGATCAGGCTCAGGCCGAGGCCCACAGCAAACGCCTTCGATGTACGAAGACCATAGAATCCAACCATGCGATCACTCCTCTCGCGCATCTTCGCCATTGTACGCCAGCTCGACGTGCGACTCACGCTCTTCGTTTTGGCTCTGGTTCTCGGCGTTTGCGCCTTACAACCGCAGGCGATCATTCGAACCTTCTTTGCGACGTTCACCAGTGAGCGATTTGTAGTGCCTATCTGTTGCGCGATGGGCTTTGCCTACGTGCTACGGCAGACCGGCTGCGACCAGCACCTTGTCCATTTGCTGATTACTCCTTTCCAACGGGCGCGATCGTTGCTCATTCCAGGCACGGTCCTGGTCGGCTTCCTCGTCAACATGCCGGTGGTAAGTCAAACAAGCACTCTAGTGGCAATCGGGTCGGTGTTGATCCCGCTGCTCCGAGCCGCGGGCATCCCGATGGGCGCTATTGCCGCCTCGCTTTTGCTCGGAAGTTCCATCGGCGGTGAACTTTTGAACCCGGCCGCGCCGGAGCTCCGCACGGTTACCGAAGTGACCGGAGTGAACGTCGCGGAATGCACGCAACGCATCGTGCCGCTGTTGGTGCCGCACGTGTTGATCGCGACCCTCGTGTTCTGGTTTCTGAATCGTGGCAGAGCGGTTGATGCAAAGGACATTCCTGACGAACGGGATATCCCCGCAGACTTCCGAGTCAATATCCTGAAAGCGCTCGTTCCTTTGCTTCCCATCACGCTGCTGTTCTTGTCCGGTCAGCCGCTCCACCTCATAAACGTTCCGCAAGATTGGTTGTTGGGGCCGAAAGATGCGGCCGACCTGTTTCACAGCCGCCTGATTGGGGCGGCGATGCTCGTAGGCGTGGCTGCCGCCGCGTTAACGTCGGGTTCGGGAGTGCTGGGGTCGGCCCAGGCGTTCTGCGAAGGGGCAGGTTATGCATTCACCCACATTATTTCGTTGATTGTCGCCGCTGCCTGTTTCGGCGAAGGCGTGCGCCTCATCGGCGTAGCCGAAAAGCTCGGCGATCTCATCCGTGCCTGGCCGGCGCTCCTCATCCCAACCGCGGCGATTCTTCCCTGCCTCTTTGCCTGGATCAGCGGTTCCGGCATGGCAGCCACGCAGAGCCTGTTCGGTTTCTTTGTGCCGCCGGCGGAGTCACTCGGCGTCGATCCGGTGCACGTCGGCGCCGTGGTGTCGATTGGATCAGCCGCAGGGCGAACTATGTCGCCCGTCGCCGCCGTCGCCCTCATGGCCGCGACGATGACCAAGACGGAACCGCTAAACGTTATTAGCCGGACCGCGATTCCGGTCTTGGCGGGATTGGCTGTTACGATTCTACTTGCGACGTGGATGGCAAGATAGGGTTAGCAGCGCGCCGACTCAATAGTCGCTGGAGTTCGGAGTTTCCCCGGCAGTACGCGTAACCAACGCGGCGAACGTTGCGATCTTGACATTCTCACGAATGAATTGGACGTGCCCGTCCGCAAACAGGAAATTGGCGCCGCCGGGATGAAAGCTATATGCCTCGTTCCAGTTTGTGGCGTTGATCGCCACCGGAGTTAGGATCGGACCTAGGCCTTGGTCTTTCCCATCGGCGCTTGCGCCGTCTAGACTGAATCCGCCTTCGCTGTCGATCCAGCCAATGCCTTGGTCGTTCGTTTCTTTCTGTCCCGTTTGTGGGTCGATGGCAAGCTCATCGCCAAAGTAGATAATCGGCCGCGCGGCACACTCGACGACCATGATGGTGTTGGATGCGCCGTCGGTTATCTGTGGTATACGGATGGAAGAATCACGGAACATCACCGATCGGCTAGTTGCCGTCGTCGGGTAGAGCACCTCGTCTATGATTGACTTGACCCCCATGCACGCTTCGTAATCCGTGGGAGCAATCGGTTCGGGGAAGCTCATGGCTGGGCGCGGATCGTGCTCGATGGCGGACTTGACGATTTCTCGCATCGGAACCGTCGGACATTCATACATCTTCACTCGCTGCGACGCTGCGTGCAAGTTCTGCGGACCGATCCACCAGTGCTGGGTCAGGTCGCATAGCTTTTGCAAGCTCTGTTGCTCGACGTATGGGAGGATGAAAGCGCGCCATCCGTGGTACGAGCCCCACGGGTTGTTGATCCCAGGTTTGGTCCAGCCCGAGGCGGGGAAGCACCCGTAGGCGTCATGAAAGCCGTGGAGGGCCAGGCCCATCTGCTTCATGTTGTTGGTGCACTGGGTGCGATTGGCTGCCTCGCGCACCTTCTGAACTGCGGGCAGAAGTAATGCGATCAAGATGCCGATGATCGCGATCACCACCAGCAGTTCGATCAATGTGAAGCCGCGCCGCACATTCAGTTCACGTCTCATCGATTTCCCTCTGCGAGTAAAACCCGTGGTTATCTTCGAAGATGAATGACAGGCAGCTCGTTGTTGCCTGGCCCGATCTCGATCTCGGGAATGTTTGAAGTCTCTGGCTTGGCGTAGCGCGCGGGCAAGTCGTTCGTGCTCTCACCGTCAGCGCCGGCTTTGTTCCACGTCACGGTCACCTTGTACCGCCCTTCGGGCGCGCCATCGTCTTTCCCATAAGTCGATATTTGAAACGTCCCGTCTTTCTGACACCGGCCACGCGGAATCCGGTCGCCCGTGTCCCCGTCGACGGCGTAAAACTTCACGATCGCATTCGGCGTCGGCTGCCCCTCGAAGAGCAACTTCCCACGAACCGGGTGCGTTGGTTTCACCTCCGATTCGACCATCTTCGGACCGCAGCCAGCCCAAGCGATCACCGCAAAAGCAAAAAGCCAACGCATCGAATCGAACCGGCCTTTCCGCCGCTTGAAAGTAGGCGCAGTCGCGCGCGAGTTCATTACGGAAAGATTACGATATCTTAATGTTGGCAAATTACACTGTCAACGAATTTAAGTCGAACCGTTTCGGCCCTGGCATCCTGAACGGGCCAATAGATCGGAAACGCACGTTGGGTCATATTTGACGCTGCTCCTGACAGAATTGTCACTTCACGCACTCCTCGCCAATTCCCTCGCAGACGTAAATCCTTATTTTGTAACGCTCTTAGGAACGACCGTATCGGTATACGATTTGCTAACCAACCCGAATCGCAGTCGGACGAATCGCAATCTAATGCCTGGAGAAACGAAGTGGCGGATATCAATCGATTCACGGAAAAAGCCCAGGAGGCGCTTACCGGCGCGCAGCGCCGGGCTACGCGCTCCGGCAATCCGCAGGTCGACGTGGAGCACGTCCTGTCGGCTTTGCTCGACGACGAGAACGGCCTTACCACGGCCGTGCTTCACAAGGCTGCCGCCGACACCAACGGGTTGAAGCGCCGACTCGACGACGAACTGAACCGCTTGCCGCGGGTCTCCGGCACGGCGAGCGACAGCGCCCAGATCTCCGGCCGGCTGAATTGATTGCTCGCACAAGCAGAAGATGAAGCCAAGACCTTCAAGGACGAGTACGTTTCCGTCGAACACCTGTTGTTGGCGATGCTTGGCGATACGGGCATCGCGGGGAGGTTGTTGAAGGAATTCGGCATCACCCGTGAAAAACTCATGGCTGCGCTGCAGGAAGTTCGCGGCAGCCAACGCGTCACGTCCGCCAACCCGGAGGCCACTTACCAGTCACTGGAGCGCTATGGGCGCGACCTCACGCAACTGGCGGCGGCCAACAAACTCGATCCCGTGATCGGCCGCGACATGGAGATCCGGCGCGTCATTCAAGTTCTCTCACGCCGGACCAAAAACAACCCGGTCCTCATCGGCGAACCCGGCGTCGGCAAGACGGCCATTGTCGAAGGCTTGGCGCAGCGCATCATCCGCGGAGACGTGCCGGAAGGGCTGAAAAACAAACGCATCATGGCCCTGGACATGGGCGCTCTCATTGCCGGCGCCAAGTTTCGCGGCGAGTTTGAAGAGCGCCTGAAGGCAGTGCTCAAGGAAGTGCAAGAGTCGCAGGGCGAGATCATTCTGTTCATCGACGAGCTGCACACCGTCGTCGGCGCCGGAAAAGCGGAAGGGGCGATGGATGCCGGCAATCTCCTTAAGCCGATGTTGGCCCGAGGCGAATTGCACTGCATCGGCGCCACCACGCTCGACGAATACCGCAAGCACATTGAAAAAGACGCAGCCCTCGAACGCCGCTTCCAGCCGGTGATGGTCGAGCAGCCGTCGGTGGAAGACACCATCTCGATCCTCCGCGGCTTGAAGGGCCGTTACGAATCCCACCATAAGGTGAGCATCAAGGATTCGGCATTAGTCGCCGCTGCCGTGCTGTCCAATCGGTACATCTCCGACCGTTTTCTGCCGGACAAGGCCATCGACCTGGTTGACGAGGCAGCGGCGAAGCTGCGCACCGAAATCGACTCCATGCCCAGCGAAATCGATGAGGTTCGCCGGCGTGTGATGCAACTCGAAATTGAACGGGAAGCACTGCGCAAGGAAAAAGACTCGGCTTCGAAGGACCGCCTCAGCAAGCTGGAAAAAGAGCTGGCCGACCTTCAGGCTGACGAAAAAGCGCTCACCGCCCGTTGGCAGAATGAAAAGGAAGGCGCGCAACGCCTGGGCAACCTCCGAGATGCCATCGAACAAACCAAGAGCGAGATCGAACAAGTCATGCGGCAAGGCGACCTCGCCAAAGCCAGTGAGCTCACTTACGGGAAGCTTCCGGCGCTCGAAGAAAAGCTCAGGGCCGAGGAGGATCGCTTGGCCCAACAACCGGAAACGGGACGCATGACCAAGGAGGAAGTCGACGAGGAAGACATTGCCGAGGTCGTGAGCCGTTGGACCGGCGTGCCCGTTTCGAAATTGCTGGAAGGCGAAATCCAAAAGCTGTTACACCTCGGTGAGGAGTTGCACCGGCGCGTCGTGGGCCAGGACGAGGCCGTGAACGCGGTCGCCGATGCCGTCCTACGTGCACGCTCCGGCTTGAAGGATCCCAATCGTCCGATTGGTTCGTTTATCTTCTTGGGGCCGACGGGCGTCGGCAAAACCGAGCTGGCCCGCGCTTTAGCCGAGTTCCTTTTCGACGACGAACGTGCCATGATCCGCATCGACATGAGCGAATACCAGGAGAAACACACCGTATCCCGCTTGTTGGGCGCGCCGCCCGGGTACATCGGCTTCGAAGAGGGAGGTCAACTCACCGAAGCCGTGCGCCGCCGGCCTTATTGTGTCGTGCTCTTTGACGAGATCGAGAAAGCCCACCACGACGTTTTCAATGTGTTGTTGCAACTCCTCGACGATGGCAGGTTGACCGACGGGCAAGGCCGCACCGTGGATTTCAAGAACACGATTGTCATCATGACGTCCAATGTGGGCAGCCAGCGAATCTTGCAGTTCAAGGGCTCGTATATCGGTGAAATCTACGATCGTATGAAAGACGCCGTGCTCGAGGAACTTCGCCGCAGTTTCCGTCCGGAATTCCTCAACCGGATTGATGAAATCGTTGTGTTCCACGCCCTCAACGAAGAGCACCTGAAGGAGATCGTCGACATTCAACTGGGTCGACTGCGCAAACGACTGGATGAACGGCATATCACACTGGAACTCACCGATGCGGCGAAGGAGCATCTGGTCCGCGTGGGCTACGATCCAGCCTACGGCGCTCGACCGTTGAAGCGCACGATTCAGAAGGAACTTGAGACCCCGCTCGGACGCAAGCTGCTTGAAGGCAAGATCCGCGACGGGCAGACGGTGGCAGTAGACTTCGATTCAAAGGGGCAAAGCTTGAGTTTCGGCGCGGACGAAACGCGGACCACCGGCGGAAACCTCAACTGAGCCGCACCTCATTTCCACCTTTCTGCCCCTATAGATGTTGTGATAGGTTCTACCGTTCGATACGATTCTTAGGTGTGAGCTGAGGTTCTGTTTGAAGGTTCTTAATGATGAACGAGATGACCATTCGGTTGCCACTTGAGTTTAAACCGCGACTGGCGGCTTTGGCAGGGCGCCATGGATTAAAGCCCGCCGAGTTCGCCCGGAAGGTGCTCATCGAAGCGATCAACGACGAGGAACGCCGCCAACATCAAGCCGCCATGCAGGCAATGGTAGAGCAAGCCATCGCCAACCGCGAGGTTCGCGATGAGGCGTTGGAATCCGCGAGTCTCGAAGCGCTTGCGGAGGACAAAGATTGAAGCGCGGGGACATCTATTGGGGCGATCTTGAACCACGGCGTTCTCGCGGTGAACAAGGCGGAAGCCGACCCTTTCTCATACTTTCTGACGACGTGTTCAACACCAATCCACGTTGGACTACGGTGCTGGGAGTGCCCATCACAACGTCCGAAAAGTGCCGTACACGTGGTCCTGCCGTCGTGTTGCTTCGAGCTGGATCGGGTGGTTTAAAGAAGGATTCCTTCGCCATTTGCTACCAAGCGACAACCCTCGGTAAGGAAAAGCTCACGCGTCGTCTTGGGAACCTACGGCGAGACGACGTGCAGCGGGTGGAGGTTGGCCTATTGGCTGCATACGGCATGCTCGGTTGAAACGTGCAGAATGACACGAACGTTGCCGACTCCGAGGCGCACAAGCACCGTTAGTTCCTCGCTTGACACCACGTGGACAACTCCGTATCGTCCGCCCTCTTTATTGCCTAAACCCCGGATTCTAGCCACTGCGTAACTCGGTGGCTGCGGTCGGCTTACGCACAGGGATATTCACATGAACCGACGCCATTGGCTCGTGAGAATGGGACTGTTCGCGCTGGCAGGGTGTCTGAACCCGCTCACGCCATTCCAGACGCCGGACATTCCGAAGAAGGAAACCGAGGTTTTGACCGTCGGCAAGGTCATGAACAGTTTCGGGCAGGCGGAGGGAATTCCGGTTAGCGGCGTCGGAATCGTGGTCGGGCTCGACGGCACCGGCGGTGCTGCACCTCCGGGTAGCTTTCGCACGCTGCTCGAGGATCAACTTCGCAAGCGCGGCGTCGAAGGTGTGAAGGATATTCTGGAATCTCCGAACCATTCCTTGGTCCTGGTTTCCGCGGTCATTCCAGCGGGTGTGCGGAAAGGCGAAGCACTCGACATCGAAATCGTGCTTCCTCCGCAAAGCAAAACAACGAGTTTGCGCGGCGGCTATTTAAAGGAGTGCCACCTTGTTAACTACGACACCGCCAAGAACCTGAACCCTTCCTTCGAAGGAGCGAACCGCACGTTTCTGGGACACAAACTGGTCCGCGCGGAAGCGCCCCATCACGGTCGGCGGCGACGGCGAGGAAGCGAATAACCCCTGCCGCGGCCGGGTGTGGGGCGGAGGAAAGTCGCAGATTGCTCGGGGCATTTGGGTCGTGATGGACAGCAAGTACGAAAGCGCGCCGGTCGTTCAACGGATTGCCGAACGAATCAATACGACCATGCACGGCTCGTTGCCCGGCATGCCGACCGAGTTAGCCGTCGCGAAAACGAAATCCTATTTGACGCTGGATATTCCGCCGCAATACCGGCTCAACTTGCCCCGCTTCATGCGTGTCATCCGGCTCATTCCAGTCCAAGAGAATCCGCCGGCCGACAGTCCCTATCGACAGAAGTTGGAGGAAGAACTAGTCGACCCGGCAACCACCATCGTCGCCGCGTTGCGCTTGGAAGCGCTTGGAAAAAGCAGCATCCCGGCACTCAAACGCGGCATCGAAAGTGAGCATGTTCTAGTGCGGTTCGCTTCCGCCGAGACACTGGCGTACCTCGGGCATCCGGCTGCCGGCGAGGAGCTCGCCCGGATGATCGAGACCCAGCCAACATTGCGGGGGCTTGGGTTGACCGCACTTGCATCGCTTGATGAACCGATCAGCCGAGTCAAGCTGCGTGAATTAATTGCTTCATCCGAAGCCGAGGTCCGATTTGGAGCGTTCCGCGCGCTGCGTACACTCGATGAACACGACGCGGCCGTTCAAGGCGAATTGTTGACCGACTCGTTCTGGTTGCACCAAACGGCGCCCGGCTCAGCGCCGCTGGTCCACGCATCCACCACTCGCCGAGCGGAAGTCGTCCTATTCGGCGACGACGTCGCCTTCGTGCCGCCGTTCGCCTTCCGGGCCGGAGATTTCACGGTCACGGCGCCGCAAGACGACACCCGTTGCACTTTGGGGCGAATGTCGGTGGGCAAAGGACCCGCGCGCGGCAATGCACTTTGAAAGTGAATGATGTGATACGAAACCTGGCCGATCTGGGCGTCACTTACCCCGAAATCGTGGATATCCTACAACAGGCCGGAAAGTTCGGTTCCCTAAGCTGCAAGCTGGCTGTCGACGCACTGCCGAGCGCAACATCAATACACGACCTGGCCCGTGACGGGGCCACGAATCCGGAACTCCTTAAGTCCGACAAGGCGATGTCCAAGGATCGAGCATCAAGTGCTAGTCTTCCGCCGCTAACGAAAGCTGAACAGACTGATTAAGAAGTCGCAATGGTTTCCAGAGCTTCCCGGCGTACGCCGCTGCCTTTTGCTTTCGCTTAAACCAACGTTCTCACCTTGCCGATGATACGATGTGACATCTTGGATAAGCAGCACCGTCACTCTCGTTGAAAAAACTAGGTTAACTCTTCACAATGGAACAGTGAGGCAAGACTCACCGGGGCTTCGCCGGCGAGTCTCGGGCGGCCATGCACGGACGCCAAGCCTCGCCGATCAACAAGGTCGTTGCTTGGGGACGGAATGCTCAAACGTCTGGAACTGATCGGTTTCAAGAGTTTCGCTGACAAGACCCATTTCGATTTTCCCGCCGGAATTACCGCCGTCGTCGGGCCCAACGGCAGCGGCAAGAGCAACATCGTCGACGCCGTGCGCTGGACCCTGGGCGAACAAAGTGCCAAGAGTCTGCGCGGCGGCGAAATGGCGGATGTGATCTTCAACGGCTCGACTTCGCGCCGCAGCCTAGGATTGGCCGAAGTTACGCTCACTTTCGACAACAGTCAACGCGCGCTTCTGACCGAGGCCGACGAAGTGGCCATCACTCGCCGCGTGTATCGTGACGGCGAGGGCGAGTATCTCATCAATCATCAACCCAGCCGACTGCGCGACGTCAAGGACCTATTTCTGGGGACCGGCGCCGGCACCGACGCCTACAGCATCATCGAGCAAGGCAAGGTCGATGTGCTTTTGCAGGCGTCGACCCGCGAACGGCGCACCATCTTTGAGGAAGCGGCCGGCATCAGCCGATTCAAGGCCAAGAAGCTTGAAACTATCCGCAAGCTCGAGCGCGTCGATCAGAATCTCGAACGGCTGAAAGACATCATCGAGGAAGTCGAGAAGCAGCTTCGTAGCGTGAAGCTCCAGGCGGCAAAGGCTCAACGATATCAGGAGTACAACAGCCGACTACAGGAACTACGCATTGCCTTAGGACTCCACGAATATCAAGACCTAACCGAACGCATGCGCGGCGAAACGGATGTACTGGACGGCTTGCGTGATGGACTCGCCGAGCGCTCGGCGCAATTAGAGACATGGGACAATGAGGCTCGCCATATCGAGAATGTCCTCGAGCAGCTAGGCGCGGCAATCCACGAGCACGAATCCAAACATGCGCAGGCCTGCCAACAGATCGCGACCGCTGAGACGACGCTGAACCACGAAACGTCGCTGCGGCAAGATCTCTCAAACGAGCTTACCGTCACCGAAGTTCGGATCAGCGAATCTGCGTCTCGCGTCGAGAATCTAGCGACAGAGGTGGCCCGCGCATCTACCGAGTTGGCTCAAATCGAGAACCACGTACACGACCAACGGAATCGTGTCCAGGTTTTGGAACATGAACTGGCCGCGACGGTTGATCGCGTCGTTGAATTGCAAGCGCAGACCCAAGCGGACAAGGGCGAACATCTAGAGCGCATGCGTCAGGCGGCGCGGTTGCACAACGACGCCGTCTCACACCAGGCGCGACTTGATCACTTGCGCAGAGCGTGACCGTTTGCTTCATCGAACGGAAGAAGCGGCCGAACACCTGGCCACCTTGGACCTTGAGTTGCAAGAACTCACGCGGGCTGAGCGTGCGCTTCAGGATCAATTGACTGCCGGACGCAACAACTTGACGGAGCAGGCGCGGAGCGTGAACGGCTCCAGGGCACGGTTGAAGAGCTGACTGTCGTTCTCTCGGAACTACGGGCCAATCGCAGCGGGTTAGCCAACCGGATCGAAGTCCTTGAAGGGCTTGAGCAAGCACACGAGGGACTCGGAACGGGCGTTCGTGAAGTGTTGGCGGTCCTCGGCGCTCAAGGCCACGAAGATAACAATCCTTGGCAGACGGTGTTGGGAATCGTCGCCGAGTTTCTGACCGTTGATCGGCAGTATGCGGCGTTGATCGACTTGGCGCTCGGCGATCAGGCGCAGCACTTTGTAGTTCGCAACATTGACCTCTTGGCTGACGCCTTAGGTCGCCATTCGCGGCCATTCAGTAGCCGGGTGAGCTTTGTCCCGATGCTTCCACACACGCTCCCGGACCACAACTTACCTGAGTCGATCGTCAATCATCCCGGCCTGGTCGCGATTGCGGCGGACGTTGTGAAATGTGAACAGCGAGAATTGGCAGCGTTGCCGGCGCAGTTGCTGGGACGAACGCTCATCGTTCGAGAGCTTGCCGACGCGCGCGCCTGGCGGCACAAGTTCCGGAATATCGCTTCGTCACATTGCAGGGTGAGTTGCTCGATTCAGATGGCACACTCACCGTTGGCACGTATCGCCCGGAGACGGGGATTCTCTCACGGAAAAGCGAACTCCGCGAGTTGCGTGAACGCATCGCCGCTCTCGACGTTCGAGTCGAAAGCTCGGATCGCGAATTGCACGGCGTCCGAGACCATGTTGTCGACTTAGACCGGCATATTGAGGGTTTGCAGAACGAAATAAGCGTGATCACGGAGCAAGCCGCCGACCTTCGCTCGCGCATTGGACAACGCCGAGAACGTCATGAAGGATTGCACGAAGAGGTGTCGCTAACACAAGGCGAGATCAACCGTGTGGCGGCTGACCTGGAGCGAAACGAGCGCGACTGGCGACAAGCCCAGACTGCCGCCGAATCCGCCGACCGTGACGTTCAGTTGTTGCAGGCGCGTCTCGATGACGCCGAACGCGAACTCCGCGATCGGGAAGGCCAACGACAATTGCGGCAACAGGAGGTAACCGCGGCTAAGGTAAGTCTCGCACAGATCGAGGAACGCCTCGCCGGTCTCCGCGTTCAGCATCGGCAACTACTTGGTGATTACGAAGACCGGCAGAACGAGCAGCGTGAAGCGACGGCTCATATCACGGCAATCCGAACACGGCATGAAGAATGTCAGCGAATGATCGAGGAGGCGACCGTCGCGCTGACGAAGGCGGCAACCGATAAGGAGTTAGCGGAACGAGATTTGACCGGGCTCAACGCCGAGCGCGACCGCCGCCGCACGGAGCGGCAGCAACTTACGGATCGAACTCAAGCCATCAGCGCCGAGTGGCGCGCTCAGCAGGAGCAAGCACATGTTCACGAGCTTGCCGCCAATGAGCTGCGCCACCAGCGCGACTCGGTCGCCGGCCGGCTCCGCGAGGATTATCAGATCGAGCTGGCCGATTTGTACCAGTCGTTCCGCGAGGATCATGGAACCACCGACGGCACGCTTGCCGTCGACTCGCCGCTAAATCCTGAAGCGACGAACGAAGAAATTGCCGAGCTACGCCGGAAGTTAGGGCGTCTGGGCAGCGTCAATGTGGATTCGTTACAAGAACTCGCCGAGCTTCAAAATCGCGCTGAATCACTTCAAACGCAGTTCAGCGATCTGACGGCCGCGAAGCAATCGCTGGAAGAAATCATTTCCACGATCAATGCCGATAGTCGGCGACTGTTCACCGAAACGTTCGAAACGGTGCGGGTGCATTTCCAGGAGTTATTTCGGAAACTATTCGGCGGCGGCATGGCCGACATCATCCTGGAAGACGAGACGGATGTACTCGAAAGCGGGATTGAAATCATCGCCCGCCCGCCCGGTAAGGAACTTCGCAGCATCTCTCTCATGTCGGGCGGTGAAAAGACGTTGACCGCCGTGGCGATTCTATTGTCGATCTTCCGTAGCAAGCCGAGTCCGTTCTGCATTCTCGACGAAGTCGACGCGGCTCTGGATGAGGCCAACATCGGCCGATTCACGGCGGTACTGCGCGATTTCCTCGATCGCTCACAATTCATCATCGTCACGCACTCCAAAAAGACGATGGCGGTGGCCGATGTCCTCTACGGCGTCACGATGCAGGAATCAGGGGTGTCGAAACAAGTCGCGGTCCGCTTCGAGGACTGGGTCGACAACGAAAGCGTCGGTAGCGATTACGAAACCGTCTCAACCGAATAGCCTTAGCTACTCGACTACTGGCTACTGACTACTTAGTTTGTACAACGGTTCTCATGGATTCATTGACGCACGACATCCTCATAGTTGGCGGCGGCGGAGCGGGGCTACGAGCAGCAATCGCTGTCGGGGAAGAGAATCCGCGGCTTAGCGTGGGTGTGCTTTCCAAAGTATATCCGATGCGAAGCCACACCGTCTCCGCCGAAGGCGGAGCGGCGGCCGTTATCAAGTCCAATGACAGCCTGGAGGCACACGCCAAGGACACGATCACCGGCGCCGACTGGCTGGCCGACCAGGACGCGGTCGAGATATTCGTCAAGGAAGCTGTGTCGGAGATGATTCAGCTCGAGCACTGGGGCTGCCCGTGGAGCCGAGACGCTGATGGTCACGTCGCGGTCCGGCCGTTTGGCGGCATGAAGATCGAACGAACATGGTTTGCGGCCGACAAGACCGGCTTCCATATGCTCCATGCGCTCTTCCAGACATCGCAAAAATACCAAAACGTCATCCGCTACGACGAGTGGTTTGTCACGCACCTGCTGATCGACGATGGCAGAGTGCAGGGTGTGGCCGCGATCGAACTGCGCACCGGACAAGTGCGCGCGGTGCTCGGTAAAGCCGTGATTCTCACGACCGGCGGGTCCGGCCGAATCTTCCCCTTTACCACCAATGCCGCCATTAAGACCGGCGACGGCATGGGCCTGGCGTATCGTGCCGGGGTGCCTCTCAAGGACATGGAATTTGTCCAGTATCATCCGACCGGATTGCCCGGCACCGGCATTCTGATCACGGAAGCCGCCCGTGGAGAAGGCGGCGTCCTCGTGAATAAGGACGGGTACCGCTACCTTCAGGATTACAAGTTGGGCCAGCCGGTTGATGTCAAGGATCCGAAACATCCTCAGAAGGCGACGATGGAACTGGGGCCACGCGATCGGCTTTCGCAAGCATTCATGAAAGAGCTTGAAAAAGGTCGCACCATCAAGACTCCGGACGGCGATGTGGTCCACCTTGATGTGCGGCATCTGGGTGAGAAAAAGATCAACAAGAAAATACCTTTCGTCCGCGAACTGGCGAAGAACTACGCGGGCATCGATCCAGTTTACGAACCGATTCCCGTGCGCCCGGTGGTTCATTACATGATGGGCGGGGTTCACACCGACAAAGACGGGGCCACGCCGTTACCGGGCCTATTCGCGGCCGGCGAATGCGCTTGTGTGAGTCTCAATGGCGCCAATCGGCTTGGCTCCAATTCGCTCACGGAATTGCTCGTCTTTGGCGCCCGCGCCGCCCGTGCCGCTGTCCGATTCGCGGCAGACCACGGCACGATCAACCACAAGGCAATGGAATCGCAAGCCGGCGATGAGCAACGTCGAATCGTCGATCGTTGGTTCCGTGGCCAGGGGAAAGAGAACATTGCCGGGATTCGTGTCGATCTCAACCAAACCATGGAAGAAGGCGCCGGAATCTACCGCACAGAAGATTCCCTACGCCGCACCTGTGAGAAAATCCGGGAACTGAAACAACGCTATGGCCAGGTGGGCATTAGTGACCGCAGCAACAGCTTCAACACGGAGTTAACAACCGCTATCGAACTGGGTTTCTTGCTCGACGCCGCCGAAGCCGTGGCGTTTAGCGCGCTGGCCCGCCGTGAATCACGCGGAAGCCATCAACGCACGGACTTCCCTCAACGCGACGACCAGAAGTTTCTAAAGCACTCGTTGGCCTACCGCACCGACGGTGATCCGCGAATTGACTATCAAGACGTTGTCATCACTCGTTGGGCGCCGGCGGAACGCGAATACGGAACCAAGTAATGCAAAAGACGGTTAATCTTGAAGTCTTCCGATACTTACCCGAACAAAAGGGTGAGCCATTCTTTCAAACCTACGCCGTTCCGTTTCGTGAAGAATGGGTCGTGTTGGATGCGCTCAACTACATCAAGGACTACATCGACGGAACGCTGACCTATCGCTGGTCCTGCCGCATGGGGGTGTGTGGCAGTTGCGGCATGATGGTTAACGGCGAACCGAAACTGACCTGTGCCGCTTTCTTGCGCCATTATTATCCCAATACGATTCGCGTTGAGCCGTTGAAGAACTTTCCCGTCATTCGCGATTTGGTGATCAATCTCGACGATTTCATGCACAAGCTCAAGGAGCTTAAAACCTGGTTGATTCCCAAGCACGAAAAGCCGGTGTCGGAAGGGGAGTACTTGCAGACGCCGGAGCAACTCGCCAAGTACAAGCAATACAGCATGTGCATCAACTGCATGCTTTGCTACGCCGCGTGTCCCGTATATGGATTGGAGCCTCGGTTTCTGGGCCCTGCGGCCATCGCCTTGGCACAGCGCTACAATCTCGATTCACGCGACGGCGCCAGTCAGGAGCGCGCGGAAACCGTGTCGAGCAGCGAGGGAATCTGGGAGTGCACCTTTATCGGTGAATGTAGCCGCGTCTGCCCGAAAAAAGTCGATCCCGCGGGCGCCATCCAGCAGGCCAAGGCCATCAATACCCAGGACTGGTGGCTGTCGTTTGTCATGCCGACGGGCCGCAAGTAGTCAACACAGAGTGATCAAGTGACTGGAAAGACCAAAGAGTACGTTCAACCGATGTCGGCAACATGGTGGTTGCACAACCGCTATCTGACGCTGTTCATGATTCGAGAGTTGACCTCGGTGTTCGTGGCCGCGTATGCGGTGCTGCTCTTGATCATGGTGTATCGGCGCAGATCGGGCGCCACCGCGTTTCATGCCTTCTTTGAATGGCTGAAGACTCCGCAATCGATTGTCTTGCATCTGGTGATTCTGGCTTTCGTGATCTTTCATGCAGTTACATGGCTCAATCTGACGCCGAAGGTGGTAGTCGTGTATCGCGGGGAAGAGAGAGTGCCCGCGCCGTTGATTGCGGGGGCCCACTATGCGTTATGGGCCGTCGCATCCGCGGTGGTGTTGTGGATTGCATTGGCATAGGTGATGGATGGCAAAGTCGAATGAACCGTTCTGGTGGGCTCTCTTCGGGGCGGGCGGCATGGTCGCCGCGGTGCTCATGCCAATCACCATCGTTCTGACGGGCATAGCGGTAGCCGCCGGGTGGCTCACGGAGGATCGGCTATGGGAATTGCTGCGCCACCCTCTTACACGCATCTATTTGTTCGTGTTGATATCATTTCCGCTTTTCCATTGGGCGCATCGGTTTCGCTTTACGCTGGTTGACCTCGGCCTGAAATCGGCTCGCGGTCTTATCGCGGTGCTCTGTTACGGCTCCGCCATCGTAGGCACCGTTCTCGCGGTGGTGTTCTTGATTCGGTATTAGTCCATCCGAGCCCTGTAAAGCGTACGACACGAATTCGTGCAAGGATATGTCGAGCGCGAAGTGGCGCTTGCTTGCCGCGCACTGCGTAACTGCTGTAGAGTAATTAAGCAGCCCTCAGCGCACCGTCATCATCCGCAGGGTCACTCCGTGTTCGCCGACGCAGCCAGTGAAGCCAGCTTCTTCGATCAACACAGCGGCGCGCTCACCATCCTAATCTTGTGCACGCTGGTATTAGGCACGTTGCTCATCCTGGTCCCCCAGCTCCTCCGCTCGCAGCAGCGCTGGCTGGAAATGCAGCACTTGGAGCGACTGAAGGCTCTCGAACATAGCATCGTTCCGGATAACGAAGATCATCGCTCACGCTTTGCGGGTCGAATCGCGGTCCTCGTACCCATGTTTTCCGTCTGTGCCGCCGCAACCGTGACGTGTTTCCTCGTGGCTTACAAGTCGGACCATTTGTTTGCGGTAGCCTTGTCGGTGTGGTGCGTTGCCGGCGTAGTGTCACTGGCGGCGATTACCGGCGGCGTCGCGCTTATGGGGCGACTTGCTCAGATTGGCACGGATGATGAAGACGAAGGATTCACGGGCGCGGCGAAACCGGAGCCTTGAACTCCTGCAACGGCAACCGTATTCGAAAGAGCGTGCCATACATCGGCTTCGACTCGATTTCAAGAACGGCGCGGTGGTGCTGAAGTATGACCGCGACAAACGACAGCCCGAGCCCCATGCCGGTTGTGTTCCCTTCGTAGACCGCATTGTCGCGCTTCGTCGAGAAATGCGTTTCGGTACAGCGCTGTCGAACCTCCTCGGTCATGCCGATGCCGTTGTCCTCAACTTCCAGAATGGCATGTTCACCGTCCGGTCGGGTCCGCATGACAACGGCGCCCTTCCACGCCGCCGCCGCAATCAACGCCCGCCTCACCGCATCCGGGTCGTCCTTCTGAATTCTGGATTCCGAATTCTGAATTCTTGCCTGTTCCCGCAGATGGCCTCGCATTTCAAAGGTGGCGTCTCGCGAGTTGAAGAGCAGATTCTCAACCGCCTGTTGCAAATGCGACAAATCGCCTTCGATCCAGAGTGGTTGTTCATGAAGCGCGATAGACAGGTTCAACTTCCATTTTTCGCGGGCTAGTTCAACCCAGTTGCGGTGCGTGTCGCTCACGAGGGCGTTTAAGTCGAACCGCGTCACTTCGGATCGACTTGGGTCGCGGCGGACGGTTTGAAGAATCTGTTGCAATCGCTCGGTCACCGTAGTTAACGTGTCGCGCACTTCACGCAACATGAAGCTCTGCTCCGGCGCGACGCCATCGGCTTCGAGGCAGCGCCGCAGAAGATCGTTCGGGCGGACCAGTAAATTCTTGATGTTGTGAGCATACGAACCGGCCATGATGCCGATGCTGGCGTAGAGCTGCGATTTGAGCTCCAAAGCCTGTTGCTCCGCGGCTTGCGTGGCGACCGTTTGTTCCAGCAGTTTTCGTTCGGCATGCTCGTGCTTGCGCTCGGCGTCGGCGATTTGCTCCTGGGCGAGCAACCGGCGGCGCTCGATCTCACCTTCCCGACGCTGCGCCAGGTAAATCCACGCCGTTGCTAAAGCCGTCGCAGCGAGAGCCAGCAGACCGACCCAGCGCGCCCGAGCCACACGGGCTTGTTCGTCTCGTTGCCGTTTGTTGTAGGCGTGAAGCTGGTATTCGAATTGGCAAACGACCGGCGGTTCATCACTTCCCAGTAAGCGATGCTCGAGGACATGAACCTGGCCTTCGAGCCACGGCCGGGGCACACCGGATTCCCAAACGACTGGTTCCATGGGCGTGTCGTCGGCCGGTGGAAATCGCAACTCAATGCGATAGATCGTCGGGAAAAGCGGAAGCTGACCCGGGTACATGCGCGTCGGGTCGGCCATCGAGCGCAACTGGACTTCGAGTTCCTGCCGTTTCTGCCAGTGTGGGTCTCGAAGGTACTCGCGGACCACTTCAGGAAGCGTCGTTCGGAAACGCGATTCCTCGATCCATTCCCGAAGGGCCGCCCGATCATAATCCTCGTCGCCTTGCAAGCGAAAGCGAAGGGAGTCGTACAACGTGGCGAGAAAAAGAACCCAAAGCAGCACGGGCGCAATCAAGCCCCGCACGTAGCGCCACCACGACCGTTGGTCGAGTGATGTGTCCAAGTTATTGTTTCTCGGCATTCCAGCCTTGAAAGTAAGCAACGTCTAATTCGGGCTTGCCTTCGATCAAGACGGGTTCCCATCGTAGCTTATGAGTTGCGTCCGCGCTGCGCTTCCAGACTTGAAGTCTGGCATTCGGCATGACGCGCCCGTGTTTGCGCACAGGGCGGAGGCAGACGACGTATTCACCCGCGCCGCTGGTGAGATTTCCCGCTTCGTCAAATCGTCGCGCGCCGGAATCCAAACGTGCATTGGCCAAAGCTAGTCGGAAGTCCTCGGCGTTAATTTTTTTCTCAAGCTGATCCTTGCCGGATTGTGTGTCGGACGGGTATGCGGCGTGGAGCACGGTTTCCACGATGTCGCGGTAAAGCAACAGGTCATGTGTTCCGGTTGAGGTCTTGCCGCCCGGATCGGGACGTGACGTTTCCGTGGGATCGTCCGGGCGAAAGGCATTGGGATCAACAGGGTTCCGCTGGCAGAACGCCACCAACCTAAAAGGGAGATCCTGAATCGGCCAGAGAATGTTGCGGTCACGGTAGATCGTGTTGAAGTCGATGTAGTCGCCGGTTGCGACCACATAGTCTGGATCGCGGGCCGGCGACATGTTTGCCAGGGCGTGCAGGAAACGACGCGCCGCTTGCGGCGCGCCAGGCACTACAAACAACGGGCGGCGCTGTGCGGCGTTTCGTTCCAAAGATTCCACGAAAAACAGCGCGGCCTCTTCTTCCCACCGATTCGGGCGAATGAAACCGCCGACGCTATAGGGAATGTCGCAGCGCACGAGGGTACTCATCGGTTGGAGTGGAAGGTCACCATCGAATGGTACAGCTGTTTCTCAGTGGCGCCGCTCCGATGCTTTGCCGGGCGAGATGTTCGCCGACCGCCAGGACGAACCTCGCAATCGCCAGCGTGGTTTCTCTCGCCGTTCGCGTGTTTTCCAACTGTCGCCCAAACTGCCCTTCGGGCAACAGGACTTTACGATACTCCTGAAACAAATCGCGCGAGTATGGATCATCTTCCCACTTGGTCAAATAGATCGGATGAGAATCGGGACGGAGGTCCGGCTGCGTCCAAATGAACTCCGTGACGGCCTCGGCCATTTGCCGATTGGTGAAACAGAAGCGGAAACTTCGAGACGGATATAAATCCATAAGCACGGGCCAATCGGATTCGGCCTTGGCCGGGTCGGGGATTCGCTCCGAACTCGCGGAAGTGATGATGAACGACGGCGGTACGGCAAATTGGTCGATGTGAGCGTTCAATTCCCGCGCCAATTCCTGCGCACGATCGCTGGTGCCGCCACCCATAATGGCCAGCGGCGGAGTTTGGCGCTGAGCCAATGCAGCGATCCATTGCCGGTGCCCAAGATCGCCGGTGAGTTTATACCAGCGAAACCATAATCGAGACTTTCGGCCACGCAGCGACAAGGCCAGCTCGGGCACGTCCGTCGTTCGCTTTGGAAACGGGTTGGCATCGGGTGAGATTTCGAGGCCGAGTTCCGGACGCTCGGCACGAATTCGATGCACGGCTGCGACGAATCGTTCCCACGGAACGCTGCCCGTGGCCGGGTTGAGCCAGGCGATTTCGTGATCACCTGTTGGCACCTCTCGTACGATCTCACGTTCCGCCGGCCAAAACCAAAGCGCCAGCGCGCCGATGGACAACGACACGGAAACGATCAACAAATGACCAGGCCGCAATAACCAGTTCATGTGATTCATGATCCCGCGATTCGGAAGAGGCGTCAAGCGAGGTGGGAGATTAGCCGCGACGCGCAGTCTTCGGAGCGGAGCGTGGTCGCCACACCGCGCTCCGCTCCGAAGACTGCGCGTCGCGGCTAACCATCCTCGGATGTGCGCGGTCGGCGCTTCATAGGTTAACTGAGTGATCGCTCCATTTCTCGAAATTTCGCTTCTACCCTATTGCGACGCCTGTACTTACAGGTTAGCATGAGGGGCGACTCGGATGTGACGCCGTCCCGGCGCAGCGGTTGTCCTACTCTTTCGACTTGCTATTTTCCGTACCTTCTTTCATCCGTGCGCTGTGTTTGCGCGGATCGGAGGACGCCATGAGACGTCGAGATGGGTTTACGCTGATCGAACTGCTGGTCGTCATCGCCATTATCGGAGTCCTGATCGCCTTACTCCTTCCCGCGGTTCAGAAGGTGCGAGACGCCGCGAATCGAGCGCACTGCCAAAACAACATGAAGCAGATCTCGCTCGCGTTCCAGCAACAACAGGATACCGACGGTTTCTTTTGGCCACTCACTTCGGACCCGGGTTACAACAATTGGGTAAAGCTCCCCGATTTTGGGCCCGGTCGGCGTGGCGGATGGGCGATCTACTTGTTGCCGTACCTGGAGCAAAGCAACACCTATAAGCTGTTTGATCGCACCACCTTGAAGAACAATGAAAAGGGCGGCCTCGATGCGGCGAACGCCAAGTCTCTCAAAGTCTTCCTGTGCCCGACAGACCTCGTTCCGCCCGTGGTCGAATGGTTCAAGGTGTGGTGGGCGAGCAGTTCGTATCACGTCAACGGCGGGCCATATTCGATCTGGTACCAGCCGCCGAAGGAAGGGTTTTTCGAGATTAACAAGTCCGTTCGACTTGCCGAAGTCACCGACGGCGTGAGTAATACCATCATGCTGGGTGAAGTTTCACACGTGGACAACGTTTTCGACGCTATCCATAACGGCCAAGGAGAACTGTGGACGTGGACATGGGTGTACACGGATTACTCAGTGGGTCATTCGTCATCGCCGTGGAATTATCGCGTTCCGCAGGACGCGCTGAACTACTCGCCGGGAGGCGCGCAATGGTGGGATGTATTCATCAAGCGCCTGGATGCATGGGGTAGCCAACATCCGGGCGGCGCCCATGCCGCTTTCGGCGATGGCTCGGTGCGCTTCATTCGCACGGAGATTCCACAGCTCACGCTTCGAGCACTTAGTACCAAGGGCGCCGGTGATGCAATTTCGGGCGACTACTAGAATTTCTCGTCTGTTGGTTGTCATAGTCCTTGGATGCTCGGTCTTCCCTGGATGCGGAAAAAGCGCCGCTGACGTGGGTGAAGTCGAAGGCACCGTGCTCCTCGACGGCAAACCGCTTGACGGGATTCAGGTCACTTTCTTGCCCGACCCCGGACAGAACACGGTCGGGCCGACTGCCGTCGGGGTAACTGACAATCAAGGGCATTACAAACTCGCGGCCGTCACTGGCAATGTGGCGGGCGTCGTCGTCGGCTTTCACAAAGTCACCCTCCGTGATTTGAAGAACTTCCAACCTCCCGCGGGGCGCGGCGGTCGAGGGCCAACCGAAGGAAGCGGGACAGCGCCGCCGCGGCGCATTCCCTCCGTCTTCGAGGATCCCGGGACCACGACACTCACGCGCGAGGTGAAGCCCGGGAATCAGAGCATCAACCTGGAAATCCCGAAACAAGGTGCGCCAATCCGGTGAATGGACGCCGAAAATCTGGATTCACCCTCATCGAGTTGCTTGTGGTCATCGCAATCATCGGTGTGCTGGTTGCTCTCCTGTTGCCGGCCGTGCAAAAGGTACGTGAAGCAGCCAATCGAACCCGATGCCAGAACAATCTCAAGCAGATCGGCCTGGCGTTTCATGGCCAGGTGGACACCTACGGCTGGTTTTGGCCGCTCATCTCAGACCCGACTCTGAACGGATATGGCGCGAAGTGACCTCGGACCCGGCCGGCGCGGCAATTGGGCCATGTTCCTCTTGCCACACTTGGAACAGACGAGCCTCTTCAATCGCTTCGATAAGACCGACCTTTACAAGAACCAACAGGGCGGCACAAACGCGGCCAACGCTCAGCCGTGGAGCGGTTTCTTTTGTCCGTCCGACCTTGTGCCACCTGCGGTGAAGTGGGGAGCGAATTACTACGCCACGGGTTCCTATCACGTCAACGGCGGGCGTATTTCTTGGTGGTACAGCAAACCGAGCCAGGGTATGTTCATGTACAACAAGCCGGTCCGCCTGGCCGAAGTAACAGACGGCGTGAGCCAAACGCTCTTGGCTGGCGAGTTCTCGCACATCGACCCGATCTTCGACGAGATCGATGCCGGCGAAGGCGATCTGATCTACTGGACGTGGATTTACACCTACTGGTCCGTGTGCTTTTCGTATGCGCCGCTGAACTATCGCGTTCCCCCGGAAGCGATCAATTATCCGCCGCATAGTGCCGCGTGGAAGGGCGTGTTCTACACGCGCGCCGATTCATTCGGCAGCCAGCACCCCGGCGGAGTCAACTTCATCATGGCGGACGGGTCGGGCCGTTTCTTGAAAGACACCATTCCGCAGCTCAGCTACATATACATGAGTACCCGCGGCGACAACGACGTCGTCGGCAACGATTGGTAATGGAGAAACCAATGCGATTCATTGTTGCGGCACTGGCCATGATGACGGCGTTGATTAACGAAGCGGGAGGCCAAGCTCCGTCCGGGCCGGCCGCGCCCCCGTTCTTTAACGGAAAGGATCTCAACGGCTGGGAATCTTTGCCCGGATACTGGAGCGTGAAAGATGGCGCAATCGTGGGCGCTACGCCTGCCGCCGGCCTATCGTTCAATACCTTCCTCTGCAGCACCCGGAAATACCGTGATTTCGAATTGAAGTTCCAAGTGCGATTGAAAGACTCTGTTGGCAACAGCGGTGTCCAGATCCGCAGTGAAGTATTTGACCCGAAGAAAATGGCGGTTAGAGGGCCTCAGTGCGACATCGGCGACATTTACTGGGGTAGTTTGTACGGCGAGCACTTCGCGGACGGCATGATGCAGCAGGCGCCGAAGGACATCGTTACGAAGGTTCTCAAGAAGGACGACTTCAATGAGTATCACATCAAATGCGTGGGCAAGCGCGTGACGATCAAGCTCAACAATGAAACAACTGTCGATGGCGAGTTTCCCAAGATGCCGGATGAAGGCATCATTGCCTTTCAGCTTCATGCAGGCCCGAAAATGGAAGTCACGTTTCGAAACATCGAGTTCAAAGACTTGAGCGGCAAGTAGCTGCGCTTGCTTGCCGGAAGTTCCTGTATTACGGTTTCCGTGAACCGACAATTGGTTGGTACACGGAGACTTTCCATGAACTGTCCGGCTTGCGGCGGGTTGTTGCGATTGGCGGGCAATCGCCGACATTTCGAATGCGAACACTGTAGCCGGCATCATTTTCCCGACGAGACTTCCGACGGCGTAGCGGTCCTGGAGACCCAAGCCAACTTTGCTTGTCCTTTGTGTAGTGTTCAGCTGCACGACGCGCTTATCGAAGGCGAGTGCGTCGTGTACTGCGGACAGTGCCGAGGTTTCCTAACCCGAACGGCGGCATTCGGCCGAATCGTAACGCAACGGCGAGCACAGAATACGGCAACATCCAACAGTCACGCGCCGTTTGATTCAGATGAGCTGCGCCGCCCTGTCTCGTGTCCGAGCTGCAAAAAGAGAATGCAAACCCATGCCTACGGCGGAGGCGGCAACGCAGTCGTAGATACCTGCCCTCGATGCGATTGTATCTGGCTGGACGCCGGCGAGTTAAACATCATCGGTCGCTACGTGGTTCATGTCCCTCGGCGCGAGGCCCCGCTGCCAATTGCCCCCACGTCGGAGCCTGAAGCGCCATCGCTGTTGGATTGGTTTTAGCTTTCTTTGCGAGCCGGGAGATGTTTTCGAGCAGGTCGAGCAGATCCGCCGGGCGGGGCATCATGTCATCGCCATTGATTGAGTACATGATAACAGTTGTGAATTGGCGCACCTGATGCTTCCAGCTTTTGAATGGCGCGAACGATCCCAGATCCGCGCAGGTTCTTTTTGCGATTGCTATCGCGTCGGATGACGAGGATGCCGAAGTGCTGGCCACCGCCTTCGTGCATGAGGTCGTGCAGCTCTTCGAAATCGTCGTGATTATGCGTTAGGCATACACGGCGAGATTGAATGGCATGCCGCAGGTGCACCGCATCGTGACGTCCCGCCAAGCCCGCGTGTGCGGGGACTCTCACGTCGTGTCCGGCTTGAGACAGCAGACGGACCACTAGCCGATGGACGCTGTCGTCATCTAGATAGAGCAGCATCTATGCGTTGAACGGAGGAGAATGGCCAATGGGTGTGCGCTTGGTTTGACCTCGGTAGTTCGGGTCGTTCATCCCAGCACGTTGCATGCTCGCCTCTTCCATTTCCCAGTCCTGGCGAATCTCTGGAGGATTCGATTCGCAATATGCGATTGCTTCCTGTACGGCATCGAGAGGCAACTCGCGATCCTCCGCGATCTCTTCGACACTTTGAGGACAATCTTCGTTGGCAAGATCTCCGTAGACGGTAAGCGCGGAAACGTATCGACCGCGGTCATAGATAAACAAGTGTTGATAATTCGATCCCGGTTTGCGACGAAGATACTTGTAGTTGCTCGGCTGTATGCTCATGTCATAATGGTACAAATAATCTCCAACTCGATCAACGTGACGTCTCACCTTCCGGCCACGTCACGCTCCGGCTCATCCATCAGCCGGTTCGTCGTCTTGCGCGACGAGGTTTCTTCTGCGGCGACGCTACGGGTTCACCTTTCAGTTTGGAGATCCGGTCGCGCAGTTCCGCGGCGCGCTCGAAGTCGAGATTCGAAGCGGCAACCAGCATCTCCGCATGCAACTCTTCTAAGTATTCCTGAGTCACGAAGTCGTCGGCCTTCTGACCCGCTACCTCTTGGACGTACTGGCGGGCGGCGATTTCCTCCTCGATTCCCATGCTAATCGTGCTACGCACCGATTGCGGTGTGATGCCATGGTCGGCATTGTAGCGGAGCTGGACGTCGCGACGTCGCTTCGTTTCATCCATGGCCCGCTGCATCGAGTCCGTTACGTTGTCGGCGTAAAGAATGACTTCCGCGTTCACGTGACGGGCGGCCCGGCCGATCGTTTGAATGAGCGACGTTCCGCTCCGCAGAAATCCTTCCTTGTCCGCATCAAGCACCGCAACCAACGAGACCTCCGGCAGATCCAGACCTTCGCGGAGAAGATTCACACCCACCAATACATCAAAAGCGCCTTCGCGCAACTCGCGCAGGACCTGCACCCGTTCGATGGCGTCCAGTTCGGAGTGCAGCCATTTGCACTTAAGCCCGGCATCGCGCAAATAGGCGCTTAGGTCTTCCGCGAGCCGTTTGGTCAAGGTGGTCACCAGCACCCGCTCACTCTTGGCGGCCCGTTTCTTGATTTCTTCGATCAAGTCAGGAACTTGGCCGCGTGCGGGGCGTACGTGTAGCACCGGATCGACCAGACCCGTGGGCCGAATGACTTGCTCGACGACTTCGCCGCCGCAACGATCTAGCTCATATGGCCCGGGCGTTGCCGACATGAATAGCGTCTGCTTGACGCGTTTTTCCCATTCATCGAAGCGCAAGGGGCGATTGTCGAGTGCGCTCGGCAAGCGAAAACCGTGTTCCACCAGCGTAGTCTTACGACTGTGGTCGCCCGCAAACATGCCACGCACCTGCGGAATGGTTACGTGCGATTCATCCACAATCATCAAGAAATCGTCTGGGAAGAAATCAATGAGCGTGTACGGCGGTTCGCCGGGCTTTCTGCCGCTGAACCAGCGCGAGTAGTTCTCAATCCCGGGACAGTGACCGACTTCGACCAACATCTCCATGTCGAAGCGCGTGCGGGCGCCGAGCCGTTGCGCTTCGAGCAGCTTGCCTTCGTGCTTGAACTGGTCAAGCCGGTGGGCCAATTCGCCACGGATCCCTTGGACCGCCTCTTGGATGCGATCGTCCGGTGTGACGAAGTGTTTGGCCGGGTATACATACAACTCCGCTTCCTCGCGGAGCGTCTCGCCGCTGACCGGGTTGATCACCGATAAGCGGTCGACTTCATCGCCGAATAGTTCGATGCGAAAGCCAATTTCCTCGTACGCCGGCCAGACCTCGACCACGTCACCGCGCACGCGGATTTTTCCACGTGAGAACTCGATGTCGTTTCGTTCGTATTGAATGTCAACCAGTTTCAGAAGCAGTTCCTGACGGTCAATGGTCCCACCTTTGATAAGGCGAACCATCATGCGTTTGTAATCGGCCGGAGACCCTAACCCGTAGATGCACGACACACTGGCGACGATGACAACGTCTTCCCGGCTTACCAGAGCGCTTGTAGCGGCAAGGCGCAGCCGGTCGATGTTCTCGTTGATTTGGGCGTCTTTTTCGATGTAAATGTCCCGCTGCGGTATGTAGGCTTCGGGTTGGTAATAGTCGTAATAGCTGACGAAATAATGGACGGCGTTGCGCGGGAAGAAAGCCTTGAATTCCTTGAAGAGTTGCGCCGCCAACGTCTTGTTGTGCGACAAGACGAGTGTCGGTTTGCCTAACTGGGCGATCACATTGGCGGCAGTGAAAGTTTTGCCGGAACCCGTAACGCCAAGCAACACCTGTGAAGGCCGACTGTCACGAAACCCTTGCACGAGATTGGCAATTGCCTGTGGTTGATCGCCCGCCGGCGCGAACTCGCTGCTTAGCTCGAATCTCGCTACCATTCGATCGTTCGACCCTTGGGGGAATGATGACTACGGCTTGAGAACCGTCTGTTCCGTTGCCTGCTGAATTGTAACAAACGGCCGGATTGCCTCCAGCTTTTTGGCGCCGATACCCGGAACACGGTTCAAGTCGTCGACGGATCGAAACGGACGTGTCCGCCGCTCTTCAATGATGCGTTGAGCCAATTTGGGCCCTATGCCCGGCAGACGCTGAAGCTCCAACGAAGATGCCGAATTGATGTCAATCGGCGCCGCACCGGCGGTAACCTTAGCGACGTTCTTCTTCTCAACGTTTGGCTCAACCTCGCCACCATCGATAGTAATCAATTGACGCATTCGCTCCAGCTTCGCCGGTCCGATTCCGTCCACCTCCATGAGGTCGGCGGCGGAACGAAACGAACCGGTCCGACCTCGATGCGTTTCAATTCGATCTGCCAGTGCAGCGCCGATTCCGGGAAGTTGTAGAAGCTCGGCCCGATCCGCACGGTTAACGTCAATGCGATAGGCCGATCCAGCGCCGGAAACTAGCTCCGTGGGCTTACTTCCCCATCGAGTGTAACTGAGGACACGAGTCGTAATGAGAGTTGCGACGATGCCGAGAAGGAAAGCCGTCGTCAACTGAGCCGAGCGTGGCCAGGCGCGGACCATCGCCGATTGGGAGGAAGGCATGGACGAACTCAGAGGCTGGGCCGCATCCATGGTGTGACGTCCGTGTATCGCCGGTTTTGTGCCGCCGACATTGTACTAGCGGCGCAGTGTGATTACCACATAGCGGCAAAATCGTCCCAGTGCAGGGACGCGAGAAAGAAGTGTTTCATCACACCAATCGAGTCCGGCAACGACAGGGCGGGACTTGACGAATCGGCGAGACATCCCCAGCAGCTGGAAACAGCTGATTTCCACCGATCCGAAGATGTGTCGGAGGGAGTGGAGTTCGCTCATGCGAAACGGTTTTTCGTGCGGTGTGTGTTTGTCAGTTGACCGAGAAACGCGCCGCCGTAGCCGATTCAAAAGTGGATTGCCTGCCAGGGGTTCACAAAAGACGGCGACGCCGTTTGGCTGTAGCACTCGGTAGATTTCTCGCGCTGAAGTTTGCAAATCGAGATGATGCAATACCGCATTGCCCCAGATGCGATCGAATGTGCGGTCGGCAAACGGCAGCCTCTCGCCGTTCGCCTGAACGAAATCGATGCACACATCGTTTGCGCGAGCCCGAGCTTTGGCTTCCGCCAGGTATCCCGCCGAAATGTCGAATGCCGTAACATCGGCGCCTAGACGTGCGAATACCACCGCCGCCATACCATGCCCGCAACCATAATCGAGCGTTCGGCAGCCGGCGAGCGGAAACAGTCGTTGGACGGCCGGGCGGATCCACGTTTCATGCGACAGGTATGCTTCGTCATCGACGCGGAGCCGTTCCGGTTGCCTTCGAAACGTGACCGCCCGTTCCAGGGCTTGTCGATCGTGGAAAGCGCGTTCAGTTCTGAGGCGTTCCGTCGCAGTCATTTATCCTCTCCAAGCCCACGGGTCGCAGGTCGGAGCCGGCTTTGCCTCTAAAGCCCTAGTTGCCCCCAAAGTCCGGCCGTTGCCTCAAAAATCAGCGTTCAATGATGGCGCTCCAAGAGTATGATCGGGAGGCCGGTCGGCGGTTCCCATTCGGCAGCAAAGTAAAAGTATTGGTCAGGGAAATCCTCTAACGATGCCTGGGGCTGATCGGATATGTGACGACGCGCTTCCGTCTTCCAGAAATCGAAGCAATCGGACTCCGGCACCCATTTAGGCGGGGACTCCAAGTCCGCAACGACAAAGCGCACACGACCAGCCCGCAGCAACGACAGAATTTGGTCTGTGTCTAAATCGCGCTTTCGTGCCGCGTTAATGACACCGTCGTCGTCCCAAAGTTCGGTAAGCGGCATTCTCGTTATGAGTCGTTGCATCGTATTTAGCTCTTGCGCTTCCCTTCCACTACCAGCTCTCTCCACGGGTCGCAGCCCGTGGGCTTAGCGTCAGTGACCAAACACTTGCCGGTAGGCGGTTTCGTTGTATCCGACTAGAAGTGTCCCACCCCGGCGAATCGTCGGCGCCTTCAGATTCCCGGTCGGGCCGAGGATGTACGAAGCCAGCGTGTCGTCGTCCGGCGAGTCCTTTTTCATGTCAAGTGTCACAACGTTCTTACCGCGGCCCACAACGATCTTGTCAGCCGTTCGGGCCAGTTCCAACGCCTCCGTTCGACCACGGCGGTTCTTATTGGCGTCGACCTGTTCCTTGACCTCGATCCCATGCTCCTCAAGGAACCCTTGAGCGTTCTTGCAGCCGTTTCAACCCTTGCGGTGATACATCCAATCAATTTTCGCGCTCACGTCGTCCTTTCGTTAGTATTTGGGCATGGACGGGTCGATTCGGTCTGCCCATGCCAGGATACCACCTTGAAGATTCGCAACCTTTTCGAAACCATGCTGCCGCAAGATCTGCGTCGCTTTCAGGCTGCGGACGCCGCTGCGACAATGAACCACGATGTCTTGTGAGCGACCCAACTCATGCAGCCGTCCCGGGAGCTCGGGAAGCGGGATCAGGATGCTCTTCGGAAGTCGGCAAATCTGATATTCTTCCGGATTGCGAACATCGAGTATGAACACATTCTCATTTCGATCAAGTCGGCCCTTAAGATGCTCGACCGTGATCTCGTTCGGGACAAAGGTCACGCGTGCAGGCGCTTCACCGCGTACCCCGCAAAACTGCTCGTAGTCGATGAGCTTGGTGATTGTCGGGGAATCACCGCACAGCGGGCATTTCGGATTTCGGCGAATCTTGAACTCTTGAAACTTCATCCGCATCGCATCGTAGAGCAATAACCGGCCGATTAAAGGGTCGCCTTTCGCAAGGATCAGTTTCACGGCCTCGGTCGCTTGCACGCAACCGATCAGTCCCGGGAGAATGCCCAATACACCGCCCTCCGCACAGCTTGGCACCTCGCCGGGCGGAGGCGGCTCCGGATAGAGGCAGCGGTAACAAGGACCGCGGGGCGGGTAGAAAACAGACGCCTGCCCATCAAAGCGAAAGATGCTGCCGTAGACGTTGGCTTTTCCGAGCAGAACACAGGCATCATTGACCAGGTAACGCGTCGGAAAGTTATCGGTGCCGTCGATAACGATGTCATAAGGTTCGAGGATCCGAATCGCGTTTTCCGACGTCAAGCGTGTGTCATAAAGGTCTAGTTCCACCTCCGGATTTATCTCACGGAGTCGATCCGCGGCGGATTGCAGTTTGGGTCGGCCGACGTCAGAAGTTCCGTGAATGATCTGCCGGTGCAAATTGCTGAAATCGACCACGTCAAAATCAACCAATCCGATGCGGCCAATCCCTGCAGCTGCAAGATAGAGTCCGAGCGGCGAACCCAATCCACCCGCGCCGATCAAGAGCACACGTGCGGCTTTTAGTCGCCGTTGCCCTTCGGATGCGACCTCGGGCATGATGAGATGCCGACTGTAGCGGGCGATTTCTCGGGGTGAGAGGGACACACCGGGGACACGTGCGCCGATTGGATCGTGTGGCGTAGTCATGTTGGCAAAGCGCACCGATTGCAATCGGTGGGCTTGGAGTTATCAAAGGGCGCCGACTACCAGACAACAATTATGTCCGCCGAAACCGAAGCTGTTGGAAATGGCGCGGCGTACTCGAATTTCGCGAGCAGCGTTCGGCACGTAATCCAAGTCACACACCGGATCGGGATTCTGGTAATTAATGGTCGGATGAACCACGCTATGGCGAATGCTCGACACACAAGCAATCAACTCGACGCCGCCGCTGGCGCCGAGTAGGTGTCCCGTCATGCTTTTGGTACTGCTGATCGCCAGCCGGCGAGCGTCGGCGCCGAACACTTCCTTGAGCGCTTTGGTTTCCGCCGCGTCGCCGAGCTCGGTGCTGGTACCGTGGGCATTCACATACTGCACGTCGCTCGTGTTGACCTTTGCGTCTTTGAGAGCAATTTTCATGGCGTGAATCGCGCCGATGCCCTCGCCATGTGGGGCTGTGATGTGGTAAGCATCGGCTGAGCTTCCGGTGCCCAACACCTCGGCATAGATGTTGGCGTTTCGACGCCGCGCTCGTTCCAAGTCTTCCAAGACGACGACGCCGGCGCCTTCGCTCAAAACGAATCCGTCACGGTCGCGTTCGAACGGTCGACTTGCGGCCTGCGGGTTGTCATTGCGACTTGACAAGGCCCTCGCCTTCACGAACCCGCCGAGCGCCATTGGTGTGATCGTCGACTCGGAACCCCCGGTAATCATCACATCGGCATCGCCGTATTGAATGGCGCGAAGCGCGTCGCTGACCGCATGAGCGGCGGAGGCACACGCCGTCGCTACGGCCGTGTTCGGCCCGCACATTCCGAAGTGGATTGACACGTTGCCGGATGCCGCATTCACGATCATTTTCGGGATGACGAACGGGCTGATGTGATGCGGCCCCATCTTGAGGTAGCGGCCATGCTGTTCTTCGAATTCATTCAACCCGCCGATGCCGCTGCCGAGAATCACACCGCAGCGATATGGGTCTTCTTTGGAAAAATCGACGCCGCTATCTCGCACCGCTTGGATCGATGCGGCCATCGCGAATTGGGCAAATCGGTCGAGATGTTTGGCAGTCTTGTGTTCGAGGTAAGTCAGCGGGTCGAACCCTTTGACCTCACCTCCAAAATGGACCTTGAATGCGGAAGTGTCGAACTGCGTGATGGGACCGATCCCACTTCGGCCGGCCAGTAACCCGTTCCAATATTCCGGCACGTCATTACCGAGCGGGTTCACCGTTCCCATGCCGGTGATGACGACGCGCCGACGGGTCATTTTTTGCCCATCTCCTTTTCGATGTAGTCCACCGCCTCCCCGACGGTCTTGATTTTCTCCGCCTGGTCGTCCGGGATGGTGATTTCGAATTCCTCTTCCAGCTCCATGACGAGCTCGACGATATCCAACGAATCGGCGCCGATATCCTCGATGAATTTGGTGGTGCGCGTGACTTGTTCCTTATTCACGCCGAGGTTCTCGCACACGATTTCGATCACGCGTTCTTCAACGGAAGGCACGGTTGTACTCCTCCCAAACTCGGCCAACCCCGGCGCGTCCTACCGGCTGCCACATGGAACCGGCTGCCTTAACGGCTTATGTACCATAGAACCCGCGCATGGGGCAAGGTGTCTTCGCGCTTCACGCAAGCCGGGAAGTCTCGGCAAGCGGCTCAGGCGAGACAAAACTATATATGTAGCAACCCTCCGGCGAATGAACAGGTGCCAGCCCAAACACTTACGCCGAAATGTTGCGGCAGTCCACTTTCCGCTGTACCCGCTTCAGCAGTCCGGCGAGAACTTTACCCGGTCCAATCTCGCAAAAACGGTCAATCCCCTGCCCAAGCAATTCGCGCATGGTTTGCTCCCAGCGCACCGGTTGGACGACCTGTCGAACGAGCAGGCTTCGAATTTCCTCCGGATCGGTGTGAGCCTTCGCATCCACGTTGGACCAAACCGGGACTCGCGGTGGTTGAATGGAGATCTCCCTAAGTGCAGCCGCCAGCTTTTCGTCTGCCGGCTTCATGATCTCGGTATGAAAGGCGCCGGCGACCGTAAGCCGCACGGTTTTGCCGCCGAACTCCGCAACAAGGCGTTCGATTCCGTCGCAAGCGGACTTGTCGCCGGACACTGCGATGTTTCCAGGACAGAGAAAATTAGCCATCTCGATCCGACCGGCGGCACGGGCCTTGTCGCACAGTTCCTTTACCTTGTTCTGATCCAACGCGATGACGCTGACCATGCCGCTCGGGGTCGCATCGGATGCGGCCTGCATCGCCTCGCCTCGGCGTTGCACGACGCGGAGCCCATCGCGAAAACTCATGGCGCCGGCGAAAACAAGTGCAGTGTATTCACCGAGGCTGAGCCCAGCGGTCGCGGTGCATGAGCTAATGAATTCGGGTTCATGAACTTTGAGCGATTCGAGCGCCGCAAGACTCGTGACGAACAGTGCCGGTTGGCTAACGATCGTGGAATTCAGCTTCTCGGCAGGGCCGTTAAAACAAATGGAAGCTAGATCGAAGCCCAGAATGTCAGCGGCTTCATCGAAAAGGCGTTTGGCTTGCGGTAAAGATTCAAACAGGCCTCGGCCCATGCCGACTGCCTGTGCTCCTTGGCCCGGAAATAAGAACGCGGTGCCGGGCATTTAGCTGAGTCTCCTGGTTGAAGGCGAGCCGGAAGCGTGAGCGACCGGAGCGGAGACCTCCAGTCGCTCACGCTCCTGGCTCGCCCTTCCTGTCACTCGTCATCCGCGGGCATAGTCGGGCTTTCGGCAAGTTCTTGCACGATGATCTCATTGAGCGGGCTGCCGGCGTATTGTGCGGCGACGTTGACCGCGTTTTTGATCGCGCGATCGCCGCTGGAACCGTGGCAGATGACGCAGATACCGTCGATGCCGAGTAGCGGGGCGCCGCCGGCCTCGTGATAGTCGTAACGGTCGACCAGTGTTTGCAGTGCCTTCTGCCCTAGTTGTTTTTCCTTTTGGAGGGTTCCCAGAACTTCCTGGAACGTCATCTTCATGACGAACTCGAACACACCCTCACACACTTTCAAGACGACATTTCCAACGAACCCATCGGTCACGACGACGTCGGCGACGCCGCGGTGGATATCGCGCCCTTCGATGTTGCCGATGAACTGGTTCCTGACCGCACTGGCGTTGAATAGGGCGTGCGTTTCCTTGGCGAGATCGTGGCCTTTCTGTTCTTCGGCGCCGACGTTCATAAGCCCGATCGTCGGTGACTCGCGCTTGAGAATATGCCGTGCGAAGATGCTGCCCATGATGCCGTATTGAAACAAATGCTCCGGCTTGGGGCTAACATTGGCGCCGACATCGAGCAGCACGCAGGGGCCGCGAGCGGTCGGCATGAGCGCGGCGATACCAGGCCGACGAACGCCTTTGAGAAAACGCCGCAGTCTGAGGCCGCCGGCCACTATTGCGCCCGTGTTGCCGGCGCTGACGATGGCATTGGCTTTTTTCTCGGCGAGAAGTTGCCAGCATCGGCTTATGGAGTTGTCCGGCTTCTGGCGAAGCGCCAGAACCGGTTGTTCCTCCATAGCGATCACCTGACTGCAGTGGAAAATATCGATCCGATCCGACGGCCCGCCGGCTTGGTTCAACGCTCCTTCGATTTGCGCTTGGTCGCCGACTAGCGTCACGTGGATGGCGGGATTCAGTGCCACCGCCTGTAAAGCGCCGGCCACGATTGGCCCAGGCGCGTGATCGCCACCCATCGCGTCGAGCGCAATGCGCATGGACTACTTCTCCGGTTTCGTCACGACCACTTCCCGCCCCTGGTATGTGCCGCAATTCGGACATACACGGTGCGGCAGTATCGGCTCATTGCACTGCGGACAGTATTGAACCTGGATGGGCTTGATGGACTGATGGCTCCGCCGCTTACCTTGCCGGGCATGCGATGTGCGCCGCTTTGGGACCGCCATGATGGATGACCTTTGTAAATGGCCTGAGTGCGTGAAGCACGTCATGCTATCGACGGGCGCACCAGGCGTCAACTCTCGTGCTAAACTCTTCCATCAATTCAGTTTAGAAGCCAAAAATCGGACGGCAACCGATCCGACTCATCGATAGCTATAGGACAGCTCACGCCCGGTCCATCGTTCGACCATCACGAACCCCACCGCGGATTTTGACTTACGGATTGATTCAAGCCAGTATTGCTCAGAAGCTCGGCTCTTTCCGAGAAGTCAAACAAGTTCATTCCGAGGTACCCTTCATGAAGCTCCTTCAACGCCGATTCCTCGTCGCAAGCGCACTGTTAATCCTGGCCGCGAGGCCCGCATCTGCTGCGGACGTCTATGAACTTTTGCCCGGCGATACTCAGGCCGTCCTCACGTGCAACGTCAAGATGGTATTGGCGTGCGATCTAATAAAGAAGGAAATTCCGAAGATCCGTGAGAACATTCGCGAACTTCCGGAAGCGAGTTTTGCGATGTCGACTCTCGGGTTCGACCCGCTCAAGGATGTGGAGCGTGTAATCCTGGCAACTTCGAACGTCGATGACGAAGACGAAGTATTTGTCATCGTGAAGGGCAAGTTCGACATCAACAAAATCAAAACGCTGGCGAAGGCAGCTTCGGTGGAGAGAAAGGATCATTTCAAAATTCACTCGTTCGACGGGCAGGCACTCTTCGAAGCGTGGCTGCCGGAAGAGGAAAGGCCCACGTACTTTTCCTTCGCAGACGCCCAAACGCTGGTGGCGTCGGTCAAGAAGAACTACGTAACCGACGCTCTTCAGGTCAGCAACGGCAAGAAGAAATCAGCCCTTTCGAAGGACCTGAGGGCCGTGCTTAAAAAAGAGAATCCGAAGCAGTGCATCACTCTTTCCGCGTTAGGCAAGGGCCTAACGGGAACAACTACCTCCCCGGACAAAGTGGAGCAGTTCTTCGGCGGAATCACGATCACCGATGCCGTGCACTTCCATTTCACGGTGGTCACGCAGGACGCGCCGTCGGCAATTCGTGTCGCCAACGATCTGAAGGAGGCCATGAAAGCCGCGTCGCAACTCATGAGCGCCTTCGCGGACGATCCGGCGGAAACCACCTTGGTCAAGCAGGTCTTGGATGGGGTCAAGATCAGCGCGCACAGCAACACGATCATCATGACGGCGACCGTGAGTGCGGAAGTGATACAGAAGCTTATTGCGCGAGGCAGCAGCGATTCGTGACTCGCAACGGGCCGACCGGCCGTCGATTTGCTACAACGAAAACCAGACCTCGGCAGGTTCTGCGGTTCGATTCTCGGGCCGTGGGACAAGAGGGAAAACGGTGAGAAACCGTTGCGGGGCCGCCGCTGTGATCGGCCAGGTCCGCGGGCGACGTTGCCACTGGGGTGAAAACCCTGGGAAGGCCGTCCCGGACCGTAAGGAGCCGTAAGCCAGAAGACCTGCCTGCCGTGGAACGTTACCTCTGCCCGGACCGGCAGGAAGGACGGCCATGGCGCGCTTTTCTTACGTTCACCACAAAGACACAAAGGACACAAAGAACAACCCCCGGGCGCATTCTTTGTGTTCTTTGTGCCTTTGTGGTGAATCTCGGCGGGCGTTTACGCTCATCGAACTTCTCGTTGTCATTGCCATCATTGGCGTGCTAATCGCGCTTTTGCTTCCAGCCGTGCAGCGCGTGCGGGAGGCTGCCAATCGAACGCGCTGCGGGAATAACCTACGCCAGCTTGGCATTGCCCTACAGCACTATCACGACGGCCACGGTTCCTTCCCACCGGGGGGGATCGAGTGGCGGCCACCGAATGATCCGACGAAGCGACAGCTGGCTTGGAGTGCATTCATCCTGCCGTTCATCGAGCAAGGGAATCTCAGCGCCCAAATGGACCTGACGAAGGCCTTCGACAGTCCTGAAAACGCGGCGGCCGCCGCGACGCTGATAAGCACCTACATGTGTCCGAGCACGCCACGAGCGGAGTTTCACGTCGAAGGGCGCGCGGTCTGCGACTACGGCGGCATCTATGGCGAGCGCATCACTACCCCCAACAATCCGCCGAAGGGAGTGATGATCTATGACCGCGCCTATCGCATTGCCGAGGTGGTCGACGGTACCGCCAACACGCTCATCGTCGCCGAAGCGGCCGCGTTTCCGGACGGGCAGTGGATAAACGGCAGGAATCTCTTCGATCAAGCATTCCCCATCAATCAAGCGCCTCTCTGGGAGCACGACATCCGCAGCTATCACCCGCAAGGGGCGCACGGACTTTTTTGCGACGGCTCAGCGCGATTCTTGCGCGAAACGATAAATCTGAAAAATCTCGCCGCGATTTGTACGCGCGCGCTGGGAGAGCCATTCACCGACCAACCGTGACTCGCCCCAACAACAGGAGGATGACAAAATGTGCCGATTTCTACTGGGAAGCATCGTGTCGCTTGTGGTCTTACAGCCCGCGTCGGCTCAGCTTGTCCGGGTCGTGGACTTCGAGGACATCTCGCTCGCCCCGAACTCGTATTACAACGGTTCCGACGGCGCCGGCGGCTTTACAAGCCGAGGCGCCTTCTTTAACAATCTGTACGACCAGACCTTTGGTATCTGGACAGGGTGGGCTTGTTCCAACGTGACGGACGTAAACACGCCGGGCTTCTCGAACCAGTATAGTGCCTACAACCTTCCGGGCGGCGGCGGTCACGATTCAGCGAACTTTGGGGTCGCCTTCAATTTCTCGCTAGGAGACGCCCGCATTGAACTGCCTGCAGGACGAAAGCTTCGCTCCGTTCGCATCACCAATTCGACCTACGCCGCATTGTCGATGAAGTTGGGTGATGCATTCGCCAAGAAGTTCGGCGGCCCTACCGGGAACGATCCGGACTTTTTCTTGCTGACGATCTACGGCCTGGACGCACAAGAGATGCCGACGGGATCCGTTGACTTTTACCTGGCGGACTACCGTTTCGCGGACAACGGCTCGGACTACATTGTCGACGGTTGGTCGACCGTCAACCTGACGCCGTTGGGAGATGCGGTGACGCTCGTTTTTGAACTCACTTCGTCCGACAATCACCCTCAGTTCGGCATGAATACGCCGGCGTACTTCGCCCTGGATAGCCTCGTAACACGGCCAGTCACACCATAGTGTGTATTAGGTGGCCGCCAAACGTATCATTCCATTATGGTTTACAATTACAACGGACCCAATCGACTGCGGTGAGGATACGCGCATGAAGTATCGACTTTTTACTCCCGGCCCGTCGCCCGTGCCGGAAGACACACTGCTCGAAATGGCCAAGCCGGTGCCTTACCACCGAACGCCCGAGTTTCGACAACTGCTCGGCGAGGTACTCGAAGATTTGCAGTACGTCTTCCAGACCAAGAATCCGGTTATTCCGCTCACGAGTTCCGGAACCGGCGGCCTGGAAGCAGCCATTGCCAATTGTCTTCCCGCCGGAAGTAAGGCCCTTTGTTTGATTGCCGGTCGCTTCGGTGAGCGCTGGCGTAACATCTGCAAAGCTTTTGGAGTCGAAGCGATTAGCGTCTCGGTGCCGCCCGGCAAGGCGGTTCAGCCGGAGCAGCTCACCCAAGCCCTGGCCGCCCATCCCGATGCGGCGGCGGTGTGCACCACATTGAGCGAAACATCGACCGGTGTCGGCCATGATGTCGCCGCGTTTGGTCGATTGGTGACCGCAACGCCGGCCGTGCTAATCGTGGACGCCGTCAGCGGGCTGGCCGCGATGGAATGCCGAACGGACGAGTGGCACATTGATGTTTGCGTGACAGGATCACAAAAGGCGTTGATGATGCCACCCGGACTTGCGTTCTTGTCGGTAAGCGACAAAGCTTGGCGGCTGATCGAGAAGAACCCGGCGCCGCGCGCGTTTTATTTCGACTTACAAAAGGCACGCTCGAAACTCGACACACCCGACACACCGTATACTTCGGCGCACACTCTCCTCCGCGCAATGCGATTGAGCTTGAAGCGACTTCGGACAGAGGGCATTGAAAACATCTGGGCCCGCCATGCCCGACTGTCGGCGGCCGCTCGCGCCGCTTTTCAGGCGATGGGTCTCGAACTTTTCTCCGAGCGCCCGGCCGAGGGGCTTTCCGTTTTCAAGGTGCCCAGCGGCATTGACGGTGTCGAATTGCTCGGCAAACTGGAAAAACAATACGGTTTGAAATTGGCTGGTGGACAGGACAACCTTAAGGGCAAGATCGTCCGCCTCGGCCACATGGGCTATGTGGACCAATTCGACGTGCTGGCGGCACTGGCGGGTGTAGAACTGGTATTGCGTGCGATGGGTCACTCGTTGGAGCCCGGAGTCGGGCTGACGGCGGCCCAGCGAGTGTTTGCACATGAGGCTGCGAAAACTTCGAGATAATGCCTCGCGTTCTCCTTAGCGACAAACTGGAACCGTCCGGGATCGACCTCCTCCTTCAGGCGGGGTTTGATCTGGACGAACGCCATGGGCTGACCGGCGCGGGGCTGCAAGAGGCTCTACGCGTGGCGGACGGCGTCATCGTCCGAAGCGGCACGCGCATCACGGCAGACCTCCTGGAGAACCCCGGAAGGCTGCGGGCCATCGTTCGTGCCGGCGTCGGCGTGGATAACATCGATGTCGCGGCCGCGACACGGTCCGGCATCGTCGTCATGAACACACCCGGCGGCAACACGGTAAGTACGTGCGAGCATACGATGGCGATGTTGCTGTCGCTTGCCCGCCACATCCCAGCTGCCGACGCAAGTTTGCATGGCGGAAAGTGGGAGCGAGGCAAGTTCGTAGGCACACAGCTGGCCGGAAAAACGCTCGGAATTGTCGGTTTGGGTCGCATCGGTCGCGAAGTTGCGCGGCGGGCCGCGGCTATGGACATGAAGGTCGTCGGATTCGATCCGTTTCTTTCGCCGGACCGCGCCGCGCAGTTGGGAATTGAAGCCGTCTCCAATCTCGACGAGCTGTTACCTCGATGCGACTTCCTCACCGTGCACACTCCGCTGACAGACGAAACACGGGACCTGATCGGCGCCGCCCAGCTCGGCCGGCTAAAGAAAGGCGCCCGCGTGCTGAACTGTGCGCGTGGCGGGATCGTCAATGAGAGTGCATTAGCCGACGCGCTACGGTCCGGTCACATCGCCGGCGCCGCTCTCGACGTGTTTGTCAACGAGCCTCCCGGTAATCATCCGTTGTTGGCGATGCCCAATGTGGTGGTGACGCCGCACCTGGGCGCTTCGACCACCGAAGCCCAGGAGTCCGTCGCAATCGAGGCTGCGCAACTGCTGGTCGACTATCTGACCAAAGGCCTCATCGGGTTTGCCGTCAATATGGCCGCCGTCGACCGCGCCGAACTAGACGAGATGCGGCATTATGTCGATATGGCCCGCCGGCTTGGTCTCCTTCATGCCCAGATGGACAAGGGCGCCGTGCGCCGCGCCGAGCTGATCTACCGCGGCGACGTAGCGAGACGAAGCCCACGGCTGCTCACCGCCGCCTTTGCGGCCGGGCTTCTAGAACTGAAACTCGACCAGAATGTGAACATCGTCAATGCCGAACTACTAGCGCGAGAACGGGGAATTGAGATCGTTGAACAGATTAGTCCACAAAAAGGCGACTTTGGAACGCTTATCCGCGCCGATGTGTGGACGGAGACCAAATGCTACACCGCGGCCGCCACGCTCTTCGGCCATCAATTCCTGCGCCTAGTGCAGCTGGGGCCGTTCCATCTCGATACGTACATGGATGGCATTCTGCTGATCTTTACGCACCGCGATTTGCCCGGACTCATCGGTTACATCGGCACCATCTTCGGAAATCACCAGGTGAACATCGCCCAAATGACCGTCGGACGCCAGGACGCCGGCGGTGAGGCCATCGCCGTGCTCAACGTTGACGGCGTCCCGCCGGACCAGGCACTGACCGAAGTGCGGAGCCATCCTCACATCATCAGCCTCAGCGTCGTGAAACTTCCACCCGCAGGACAGATGCCTCCTTGGTTTGGGTAACGTCCGTCCTCAATCGCACTATTCTGAACCAGAGCCATTGACAACCACGACTCCGCGGTTATCTTCGACCGCGCTTTCCCCTGCCGAAGTTCGCTCTCAAGGAAGGCCATCGTGTTGCGCACCACCAGCCGGGTCAATCTACATCTCGAACAGTTGGAAAGCCGGAATCAAGCGGGATCGCTGTTACTGGTCAGCGTCGATCCTGCCGCGTTTTTCGAGATTTCGCTTCGTAAAGCGATGGATCATTCGGCCGCAAGGACATGCCGAGTTCGGAAGTACGACAGATTAACGTCGGCTGAGGAAGTGCCTTCGTCGATCCGCTCTCCTTTAAGCACGACCACCGTTTCGACGATGACGCCGCCGAAAACTGTGCAACAAGATGACGCGGAACGAGCGCACCCGCCGATCAACCAGGCGAATTCCATCGAACAGCTGACGGTCGGTTCACGGAAGGTGATGAGGATCATTCCGACCTACCAGGTAGTTACGTCGATCATCGGGCGCTTTGACGCCGGCAGCTGGCTTGGACAATCCGACAGCTGGTCCGTCACGCATCAGATCCAGGACGCCAGCAAGTCCGCCTTATGGTCCAGTTACGATGCACCGGGAAGCGATCGCGCCGACCGAGTCAATGCCGTCGCCATCGGCACGGGTCCGGCCGCAGGCAGAACAATCACCGCCGGAAAGCAGGGCCGAATCGGCTCGATACGGCAGTATGATGCCGCGGGTGCATTAGTGATATCGCAGTTTTCCGCTCCGGCGCCCGGCAATCGAAAGGAGATCGTCGATGCGGCCACGCACGCAACGAACGGCACCATCTATGTACTCACGCGAGAGACAACAACGAGCGGCACATTGGTAAACCACACCATCGAGCGTTTCTCTTCCGAAGGCGGAGGCGCGACCAAGACTTTGATCTACCCTCCAGGCGAGACGTCGAGACTTGAAGCGATAACGGTGAACATGCTGGGACGACCGGCCGGACTAGAGATCAGCGTCGTCGGTACCGCGGATGTCGGCGCCGGATACGACGTGGTTCAAATCTCTCACATGACCACGGATTTGACGGGAGTTATCGACGTGTTTGCGGATTTCGGAACCGCGGCTAAGGGCTTGTCACTGGCGACCGACGCGGCGGGAACCCGCTATATCGGCGGCCGGTATGACAACGGCGGCATCGCGCAGCCGCTCGACTTCGATCTCGAAGTGGACGATCTAACGAGCAACTGGTCGCATATTTGGAGCCTCGGAAGTCCGTCCAACAAGACTTCCAACGGGTTTTACGGCATGGCGGTAATCGGCGGCCAACTCTACGTGAGCGGCAGCGTGACCGATAGCGCATTCAATCCCGCCATCGCTCCCGATCCCGAAGACTACGACAATCTCTTTATCCAGCATGTCAATGCGTCCAACGGCCTCGTCAACGCCTATAGCTTCGGGTACGGGCTTGCAGGCGGAAACTACTCTGCGGACGGCAACGCCGTCGACGGCAGCGGTAACCAATTCACGGCCGGCGCCGTCGACGATTCGCCCGTTCAAACCGATCCGCAAAACCTCAGCTTCGGCGACACTTCGCAGTTCGACACATCGGGCGATCTCGTTGCGTTTCGGGACTCCGGAGACTGTGATGGAATGCTCACCCACGATACGGATGGGCGCGACATCGCCGTTCACATCGGGGGGAACGTGGCCGTCGGCGGCGAGACCAACGCCAGCAAGGCTTCATTCGAAGCCGGCCTATGCCCCGCAGGCAATCCGCCACAGTTACTCAACGGCGCCGACGCAAGCTACGGCCTAACGGGATCTCAATCGCACGGCCCGCCGTCGGATGGCTACGTGTTTCGAGATCACGTTCCGGTGGGTAGCTGAACGCCCCGCTTTTCCCAACCTAAAGCCATCCTTCCCGTCTAGCCGGCTCCGCCGACCTAACGCACCTGTTGTGAGGTTCTTAAGAAAAAATGAAAAAAACTGCTACTAGGCTATTGACAATGAAAATAGGGTGGGTATCTTCGGATCAACCGACAAAATCGGTTCATGCGCCCTTGGCTCGCATGGAAAAATGGGTAAGATGCGAACCACGTGCAATATGCGGTAACACCTACATAATCGCCAGGTCTGTTTGCTCGGTTGCCAAGCCGAGGGGAGGTTTAGTCGTCTAACTCAAGACGAGGCCTAAGCATCCTGGAAATCCAAGGCCTGCAAGACCGGCCTGGATGAAGACCTGACCGCAGTACTCGCCAAGGCGGTCACCACGAAGTAACCAACGGAACAGAGCTCGAGTCGGAGAACAGAGACGAGGCACCAGAGGGGCACGGGAGGGGTTCCTTGCGGAGCACCGTGTCGATTCACAACCTTTTCCTAGTTTGGAGTTTTTCGAATGGAGCACAAAAAAAGTTGGCTCAACCGGACTCGCTTGTTTGTAACCAAGTTGGAAGACCGGGTGACGCCAAGCACCCTCAACGGCCTCGATTTGGGCGATCTCGCATTGCCCGAGAACCAGCCGGCAATCAAGCGGCCCAAAGCAAGTGAGAAGATGCAGATCGTTAACCCGGCACTTGCCGACGTCCAGCAACTGACTGGGCCGTCCAAGGCGGGGCTATCGGGCCCGGGTACGAATCAGACCGCCCAGGTAAATCAGGCTAACAACCCGGCGATTCACCAGCCGGCGGCCACGCAGCAGTCCTTTACGACCAGGGCGAATGTCAAGAGGGCGGAGCTCAATAGGGAAGCGACGATCACGCCGAAAGTGATCCAACAAGATTTCGGCGGCCATGTCATGCAGGCTGGGAATCTCAACGCCCGCGCGGGCGTTATTGGCAATGGCCTGAACGACGGCGGTGCAAAGGCGCATAATTGGGCGCAGTTCTATGGGCCAGGCACCGACTTCCAGGACCAAGTTAACGACAACGTTTATACAGCTTCAGGTGTCATGATTGAATGCGGATTCCAAGGTCAACGTGGAACGATGCGGGCCTATGCTCCTGGGACCGGCGTCCTTCTCGCTTCCACCAACTTTGCAGTGACGCCCGCGAGCGCGGAGCGACTCTCGGTCGTCGCGTGTGCAGTCAACAAATCGACGATATACGCCGTGCTCAGGAAGACTGGCCCCGGTGGCCTCATTGAAACCCGCGTCGTAGCCGGTCCCGTAACCCTCGGCGCAGAGTCAGGCTTCACCCAATTAGTTTATCCCGCGGGCGGCGGTGTTGTCAGTCTTGAGGACATTGCGGTCGATCCAATTTCGCGTAATGTCGCTGTGACCGGCGTTGGCGATGCAGGCCTCGGCTATGACGTTATTCTCGATTTCACCTATGACATGGCCTTGACGCCCATTGACGACACGCTAGCCTGGGACTTCGGCGTGCAGACGCAGGGCTTGACCAACGCAATGAATGATACCGGTGAGCGCTTCATCGGTGGCTTCTTGGATGACGGCATCGCGCAATCGCCGCTTTGGATGAACACGAAGCACGTTGCCGGAGTGCCCACGTTTGATTGGGGCTGGATCGCCACTGTGGACGGGGCACACACCACCGATGACGCTAATTGTGTGTGTTCGATGGCAGTGAATACAACTGTGGAGGACGGACTCTTCCTGGCCGGCGGTTTGGATGCTCCTACACTGGCGCCCGCTGAAGGGACGGATACCGCCGCGTATCAAGGGCTGCTAATCTCCCAGGATACCCAATCCGCCGGTGGCTTCACCGGCCCGTATGCCTTCTGGTACTACGTGAACGGTGGCATCGGTTCCGGTATTGCGGGCCATTACTACGCCCGTGGTAACGCCATCGCACCGGACGGAGCGGGCGGCTACGACCACCTTACGGTCGGCTCCGTAGATGACTTGGCAGACACCACCGTAGCTGGAACGCAGAATAACACCTACGGCGACGCGTCCCACTTTGATTCGGCAGGCGGCCTACCCTCCTTCCGGTCCATGGGCGACGCGAACTCCTCTTCTACGGACGGCCCTGAGATCAATAGGGACACGGACGGCTTCGGCATCACCACGGACGGTGTGGACGAGGTATACTACGGCGGCTCCACAACTGCCGGTGAAGCGGCATCCACCAATCCGTTCGGTGGCCCGTTCACCACGTTGCCTTTGACTGCGGGGCTTGACGTCGGCTACGGCTCCGGTACTGCTCCTGGCGGGCAGGACCAAGGCACCGTGAGCGGCAACAGGGACGGCTATGTGATTGGCGAGCACATCCCCCTTGGGTCGTAAGGGCGCTTGCTAACACTCGCAGTAGGTCGCTCATAAAATAAACCACGATCGCACGAACAACACGAGTTCTCTCGTGTTGTTTGTGCGGTTCGTGGTTTCTTCATTTGTGAACCGGTGGTTCCTGAGTCAAGAACCTAATTTCTTACTCCTCTGCACATTCGGATGGAACAGAATAGACGGTCTGCCAATCAGACTCGATTGCACGTTGAAATGCTGGAGCTCCGGTGCCAGCCAGGGTCGCTCCTCGTCGACGCCGAGGCCACCACATTGCCGTCGCCTCAGTTGGAACTCGATGATGATTCACTGGGTTTCCCGGCGGTGACACGTCAGCACCGGGAGCGGCCGATCGCTCCGCGAGAGAACAACACTGGCATCGAAGTGTCCGACCAGCTCACAGTCGGGTCGTCGAACCGATTTGAACCCACCATCGAATCGCAAGTGAGCGTGCTAGGTACACCGGAGCACGATGGTTTCATGGCACCCGTCTTCCACCCGCGCATGGCGGCGGCTCCAACGCCAGCCGCGAAGGATACCGGCGCGAACAGGTCAACGAGACCGGAAATGAAACGTGTGACGCCGAACGTCCAAGCCGTTCAGGGGACGGTGCACGATGCCACGCTTGGAAGCCTCAGGATAACGCCGTTTGATACGGCCAGGCTCACGACGTTTCGGATCGATGAGTTGGCTGTGAAGTCCGCCGTGTGGCAGAGCTACACCGATTTTGGCAGCGCATCGGCACGCACGAATGCCGTCGCGGCCGGTCGGGGAGGCAACGCGAATGAAACCTTCATCGGCGGCAGCATGGGCAACGACGGCGTGGTGGTCAATCTCGACGACAATGGCCCAGAACTTTTCAGGTTCATCGACAACGGCGCCACGCAGGTTACGGTAACGGACATCGCGACCAATGCGGCCAACTTGATCGTGGCCGGCAATGACAGCCCGACGACGGCGTTTGTACTCCTTCTCAATCCGTTTACGCTTCAAATCGTCAAAGGATTCAACTACAGCGTTCTCGGCGGCTCGATTCAGCTGGAAGGGGCGGCCAATGGCCTCAACGCTTCCAGTCCCGATATCTTCTTTACCGGGACTATCAACGATCCGCTGTTGCCGCCGTTCGAGAACATATTCGTCACCCGTTGGGACCCGACGCTGACGACGCCAATCTACGCCAGTGCCGTCAATTTCGGCGACGATAGCCACGGTTTCGCTATCGCGGCGGATCGGCCGGAAAACGCCTATGTGGGCGGCAACTACGAACGTGCCGGCGCAGTAGAAAGCGTGCTCTTCCGGCTCAATGCGAATGGTTCGACCATGCAATGGGCGAAGTACATTTTCCTCGACACACCGTCGTACGGTAACCCGGCGAACGGCAACTACGGCATGACTTTCCTCGGCGGCTCGTCGGCGGCAGGCGGACTCTACACCGTCGGCAACATTCAGGCAGACTCGCTTCACCCACCCGCTTCGGGGCCGTTTCAAAACACCATCATTTCCAAGTGGGATGAAACGGGATCGGGAACGCTGCAATATGCCTCGGCGTGGTATGTTTCGGGTGCAGACAACACCGGCACGGATGGCGCAGTCGACCGTGATGGCAACCTGTACAAGTCGGGTTCGACAGGTGATTCCAGCGACCGGGACGCCTGGGTCGACAAGTTCGACGCCACGGGGCAGGTCGTACTGGCCAACGACTTTGTGGGGGCAGCCGGGACGCAAGAAACCGGCAACGCCGTCGACCTGTACGTCAACTCAGCCACTGCCAACGTGGCCTTTGCGGGCAACGCAAACGGGACTTTGACGCACTACACTCCCACGCTCCCGGACGCGACCTACAACGGCGGCAACGACGGGTTCGTCGCCAAACTGACTCAGCCGTTGTCTCCCTGAGCCGTCTGTGTCTACGGTTTCGTGCCGAGGCAATAGACAGTGCCGTCGTGCGTGCCGATGATAAGGCGGCCATCGGCGACGGCCGGTGATGCGGTGACTTCTTTTCCCAATTTGACCGTTTGTATGTTGTTGCCGTTCGATAAGTCCAGCACGTAAAGATTGCCGTCGAGCGAACCGACGTAGACACGTTCTCCCACAATTACGGGCGAGCTGTCCACGTGGCCCTTGGTCAGGAAGCTCCACGCTTCCGCTCCCGTGCTTTTTTCCAGTGCATGAACCCGCTTGTCGCGACTCCCCGTCACGATGAGATTCTTGCCCACGGCGGCCGAGGCATAAAAGTCGTTCGGACGCTTGGCGGCCTGGTAACGCCAGACGACTTCACCCTTTTTCCAATCGACGGCCAAGACTTCCTTGGTGATGGTTCCCACGAATAATTGATCTCCCGAGATGGCGGGAGTCGCGCCGATTTGACTCTCCAATTCGACGGCGAGGAGTTCCTTGCCGTTGGTCGCATCAATCACATGCATTTGACTGTCGCACCCGGTGACGAAGGTTCGGCCACCGACGACAGCGGGCGTACCGAGAACCGGACCGCCGGCGACTTTGAATTTCCAACGTTCCTCTCCCGTTTTCGAAAGGCAGTAGAGCGTTTCGTTGGCGCAGCCAAAGAGAACGTCGTCGCCGTAGAAGTTTGCCGCCGAGGTAACTTCAGACTTGGTATCAAACGTCCAACGCGACTTGCCGGTCGCCGCATCGACGCAATGAAAAATGCCGTCCAAGTCCCCGACATAAACGGCGCCGTCCTTTACGGCACAGGCGACTTTGAGCGCCCCGGCTTTATATCGCCATTTTTCCGTTCCGGATTTCAGATCGAGCGCGTAAAGGTGCTCATCGAAGGAGCCGACGAACACTGTACCGCCCGAGATAGCGGCCGTGCCTTCGACAGCGTCCTTGGTCTTGAACGTCCAGCAAATGTCCAGCGTGTCCGGCAGGCGTGCGCCGGACACGCCGGTCTGGTGCGCGTCGCCACGGAAAACGGGCCAGTCGGCGTGCGCTTGAAGATTCACCACAAAGGCACAAAGGACACCAAGAGCACACATGGCGCCGTATGGATTGTTTTGTGGTCTTTGTGTCTTTGTGTCGACAACTCGTTGCATGGCTGTGGTTCCTAAAAGGCGGCCTCGTAGAGGTTGAGGAAATCGGCCTCGTTGGCTGGACGCGGGTTGAAGCGCCCCGTCCATTGTTGATGTGCTTCGGCAGCGAGAACCGGCAGGATCCCGCGCTGCACGCCGCATTCCGCCAGTGTGGTCGGTACGCCGGCGACTCGAAGCAAGCCGGAAATCCGATCGGCAATCGCCGTGCCTGCCGTTGTCCCGTGTGTCGCTGTGGCGAGTTCCGCGTACCAGGGCTCGGCCGCCACAGCATTGAATCGTATGACATGGGGCAACATCACACCAATGGCGATGCCGTGAATCATGCCGTAGTGCGCCGACAAGGGATTGGAGCATGCATGACAAGCGCCGAGCATCGAGTTCTCAATGGCGGCGCCGGCGAAGTTGGCGCCTAATTGCATGGCGCTTTGCGCCTCGATGTCATCGCGATCATGCAGCACACGTTCGAAGTTCGCGTCCAACAATTGCCACGCCGCACGGGCGAACAGGTTGGAGATCGGCCCGCGCCTCGTGCAAACGTATGACTCCAGAGCATGTGCGATGGCGTCTATTCCGGTGACGGCCGTCACCTTCGGCGGTTGCGACACCGTCACTTCCGGGTCGAGAATCGCAACGCGAAATGCGGCCTTGCGGTCGCCGCACGCCATTTTCATATGCGTTTGTTCGTCGGCAATCAGCGCGTACGACTGAGACTCACTTCCGGTACCTGCGGTGGTCGGAACGGCGACGGACGGCAGCATCGGTTTGGTTGCTTTACCGAATCCCTGATAGTCGGACATTCGGCCGCCGTTGCTGAACAAGAAATTGACGCCTTTGGCGCAGTCCATGGAGCTTCCGCCCCCGACCGCGACGACGCAGTCAATCGCGTGTTTGCGAGCCACCGACAGGGCGGCGTCGACGTGTCGGGTTGTCGGATTCTGCTCGACTTCATCGAAGACCCACGCCTCGATTCCGCGCTCCCGTATGCTTGCAACCGCCCGCTGTGGGTGACCGGCTTCCTCAAGTCCTGCATCCGTTACCAGCAGGACTCGAGTGCCGCCGACCTCTCGGACCAATTCTCCCAGGCGGGAGAGTGTTCCAGGGCCGAAAACGATACGGGTCAACGGCTGGTAATCGAAAGGTGAAAGCTCCATGGACATTAGGCGGCGGTTTCTCCCTGGAACGCCCGAGCCCGGAACAGGAAATCGACGATGTTCCCCTCGTGTGGCTGATACCAGTTGAGCTTGACGGTAGGAATCGATCCGATATTCAATCGGTCAATGTGAGTTGCGTCGAGGAGTGCACGCTGAAACTTCTTGTCTTCCGTAATGGCGCTGCAAACCAGCGTGGGCCCGATCGCTTCCAGCATCTTTTCTTGCGGGCATTCGACGACCGAGACAAAAGGAAACATGTACTCCTTCTTGGCGATGGCCGGCTCTGGCGACTTGCACCATATCACCGTCGGCCGCAGGTAATCGCATCGTTCCTTTTTCACAAGCCGCGGCCCATACTTCGCCGTCGAATGAACGACTCCCGGTGCTTTGAGGTCATTTTCAATGTCTGCCGATATGGCGTCGGCTTGCTTGGGCACCGTAAACGCCGCCAGGGCTGCCTTCGGATCTTCGGGCGGCAACGGCTCTACGGGGCCCATGCGCTCGGCAAGCGCCTCGGCGATTTCCTGGGTGTGGCGCGACGCCCAAATTCCTGAACAGTTGATGCAACCTCGCCCGCTGTTGAGAAGCACGCTGTCGACCATGACATCGAGGTGCTTGCGCCAATCGTCGACTTGGTCGTCGCCGATGAGGATCTTGCTGAATCCCGGCCCGTGTGCCTGAACGCGTGGGTTGCCCTTGTACTGCTCGACGGTGGCGGAGCCACCAAAAATCAAGCTGCGTGGGCATGCACTCAGCACCGCCGCGCCCACATCGCCAAGGCCGGGGTATATGGCGATGGCTTGCTTGGGAACGCCGGCTTTGACAAACGCCTGCGTCATTCGATACGGAGTCCACGGCTCCTGCGGACCCGGCTTCAGAACCAGCCCGATTTGCAACGGGATGATAGGCAGCCAAAGTGTATGCACGCCGGGCGAGTTACTTGGAAGCACGAGTCCCAGGATCGGCGTCTGAGCTTGATAACTCACGGGCACACTGCGTTGTTCGACACCGTATCCGCGCGTCAAAATCCCCAAGTCGAGCCCGCGCGTTAGTGCGTCTAGGATCTTGTCCATGTTCGTGAGGACAAAGTGGTTCTTCTCCATATTGAACCGGCACATATGCTCGGGAAGTCCGGTCGTTGCCGACTGCATCCGGGCAAATTGCTCCGGTGTCTGCGTTCCATCACCGAGCGGCAATTCAGCCGACGTGTAGTACTCGGCGGCCTTCTTGACCATCGACAGCAAGTCTTGGGCCGGTATCTCCCGGAGGACTTCACGGGCTCGCTTTGCAAACCGCATGTCGCGCTCGACCAGCCCGCCGTTTGCGCGGCTTACCTCGGCCAATGGTTCGCCGCTAATGAAGTGGACGACCTTGTCGATGTCTAGGCTCTTATACGGCTCGCCCCACCGTAGGACCGGGATGTGGATCATGCTGCGTTATCCTTGTCGGTCAAACCGAGCGAATCAATGAATTAGTAAACCCCAACGGTCGTGGTTGAAGCGAAACCTCGGTAAGGCCGCACGCCGCTGATACCGTCCCACGGATACTTTGCGTAGGGCGGCTCTCGTTCGCCTTCGTCGCGTTCCAAGAATCGCGGCATGAAAAATTCCTTGGTGAGCGTGGTCAACATCGCCCGGCCGCTTTGCCCGTAGTCCACGACTTTATCGGGGTCGTCGAAGTCGACGACTTGTACGACGGCCCTCGGCTGCGGCGCGTAATATGAGATCTTGTAGCCATCCGCAGGCCCGACGGGCTTCGAGCAGGCCAGGCCCATCAGTGTGTTTCCATAAGTCGGAGTCATGTAGATTCCGGAAATGAGTTCCTCCATCGCAAAACGCGTGAATTGCGGCGTGAATTCGGTGCCGCCGGAGAAGATCCCGGTGATTCCTTGCTCCTTGATGGTGCTTCCTTGTTTTTCCAATCCTACCGCGAGTGCTTCCAGTAGCTTGGGAGTGGTGAAAAGGCACTTGATGTCATGCCCGGCGCCGAGAGTCGTGATCGCCTGTTCGATGACATGTTCTTGATACGCTTTGGCTTGATCGACTTTGCCTTGTTTCAGCACTTTGACGACCCAGCGCGGATCGAGGTCAATGCAAAAGCAGATGCCGCCACGGTGTTGGCAGAGGTGTTCGACGGCCAGTCGCAGTCGTCGCGGACCGGACGGGCCGAGCATGAGCCAGTTCGCGCCGTTAGGGAAGTACTCATTTGGGAGTGTCTCGCTGAAGAGCTCGTAGTCTGTGCGGAAGTCCTGCACGTTGATCCGAGTCTTCGGAATGCCCGTTGTCCCGCCGGTCTCGAACACGAAAATCGGTTTGTGCTGAAGCGCCTTCGGCACCCAGCGCCGCACCGGTCCGCCGCGTAGCCATTCGTCTTCGAAGAGCCCAAATTTCCTGAGGTCATCGAAGCCGCGAATGTCCTTCCTCGGGTCGAAAGACAGTGTTTTTGCCCGCTCCAGCCAGAACGGTGTGCCGGTCTGTGGATCGAAATGCCAGGCGACGATCTCACGGACGTGTGCGTCGAGACGGTCGTGGGCGTTAGCTTTGGTCTGGCTCATTAGCTTTTTCGCGCCTTTACTCTGGTGCGATACTTGTATCCGACGCAGTCGGAGGCGATAGCATGCGAATAATCCGCTTCGCGAGGTGCTCCTTAATCTCCCGATGTCTAGGAATCGCTTGCAGCGCTCCCGTGTTTGGATTTCGATACCAATCGTGCTTGGCGCCGTGCCGCACGAGTTCACAACCGATTACCTCTAGGGCTCTGACCAGATCAATTCGTTTCACGTGACCACCAGGTCTTCTACTCTCCTTATTCCAGGAATCGCTCCACTGGTGACGTCGTGATACAGGTCCTTCAAATGCGCTCTGAGGTCATCGAGCGACTCGCCTTGAGTCCAGTAATCTGGATAGTCTTGGAGGTAGCCCAACCACATTCCTTGATCTTCCCAGATCACTACCTTAATGGACATCGTCTAACAACTCCTAGTTTGGTGCTCGGAAAACTTCAGCAGTTCGGTTCTCGAGCTGTTTTAGCGGATGATATTCGACGTTCGATTTCTGCTTTTGAAGCGACCTCGAAAAACAACTCTAGTGCTTCCCGCAAATTCGCCCGCGCCTCTTCGATCGTCTTGCCTTGGCTAGCGATATCGAGTTCTGGACAACGCGCCACGCATCCGTAACCGTCGGATTCTAGCAAGGTCGTTAATTGATCTATCGAGATCATTTAGCTACCCGGCGAAAGTACTCCCTGAGGCCGTGCCCCCAGGCCCAAATCCAGTACCATTTATCCTCGAAATGAATCTGAACTAATTTCTCCGGTGGAAACAGATCGAGAAGCAGATCCCGTGTCGCTCCCGGGTAACTCGCAATGGGATTGTTGTGAAATTCGCGAATCACCACGCTTGATGAGTCTTTTGCAACTACCTCGTAACGCGTCGAATCAGACGATCCATTGTACTCGGAATAGTATCGAGTCTTTCCATATCGAATGATCAACTTGCCAAAGATCAGCTTGAGCCTAGCGAGGCTTTCAGAGGTTGCTTGCGGCGACGGAGTAAAGTGTTGAAAAGTCTTTCTCCGATCCGACTTCCAGATACCCAGGAGTCGGCGATCGACGAGTGGGCGTGTGGCTACTGTCACCTTATTTCGATTCGATCGCATAAAGATTCTTCATCGTCATCACATACAGCACCCCATTCGCCGCGACGGGCGTGCTGTAGATTGTTTCTTCCATTTCTACTTTACCAACAATCTTCCTCTCTTTGCCATGTGCCAGGATGTGGACGTCGCCGTCGCCGGTGCCGAGGTAGATCTTGCCGTCGACATAATACGGCGAGCCCCAAATCTCGGCTTTGGTGTCGTGTTCCCATAGCTTGGCGCCGGTTTTGGCGTCCAGGCAGTGAAAGTAGCCGGCGACCTCGGCGATGTAGAGCAGGCCATCGTGAATCGCACACGTGCTTGCCGTTCGGCCGAACAGATAGTCACGGTCGGCAGCGCCGGCGGCTTTGGCGTCGACCTTGCCGCCAAAGTGCCAGACAAGCCCGCTGTTTTTGTTTTCGGGTGATTTCGCATCGTAGTTGTCAGTGGCCGGGGACAAGTCGCCGGTCTTGGTGATGTCCACACACCATACATGGGCAATGCCGCTGCCCAACGACGGTTCTTGCCCGACGCCGACATAGACCTTGTTTTGGTGAACGACAGGAGTGCTGACGAGGTAGTTACGGTCGGCTTTCGGCCCCGCCTTAACTTTGGCCGACTTCGGATTGCAGTCGAACTTCCACACGAGTTTGCCGGTTTCCGCTTCCAATGCATAGAGCCAACCGTCTCCCCCGCCGAAAATAACCTGACCCTTACCGTTCACCTCGGCGTAAGCTGGATGCGACCACTGCCCTAGCATGATGTTGTCGCCGGGCGCGTTGTTCTTCCAGGTTATCGTCCCCGTTTTCTTGTCCACCGCGATAAAGCTCGGCGCATCGGGGGAACGCACCGCATCCTCGTCGACCCCGTTTCCGGTGCAAACAAAAAGGAGATTGCCGACAATCAACGGTGAACAATTCCCCAGCTTGTGTGGGAAGACATCCAGCTCCTTAATCATGTCGAGCTTCCAAATGAACTTCGCTTTGCCGTCGGGTGTGCCCTCGGTGTCCGCACACACCACCTCGGAGCGATTGCTGACGTAATAGATGCGGTTCCCCTCGACGGTGGGTGTTGATGCAATTCCCTCGGGCTTGGCGTCCTTGACGATGTCGTCGGGCAGCGAATCGTGGACGGCTTGCCAGAGGAACTTGCCGTCCGATTCGTTGAAGCACATGATGATGCCCTTTTCGCCCTTGATCGCCGGGTCGCGCGGCACTCTATTGTTCGTGGCGACAAAGACCTTTCCACCGGAAATGACCGGCCCGCCGTACGCCTTGTCGCCGAGTTTCGCCGACCATTTCAGGTTCTTTTCTTTGCCCTTCTCAACGCTCCATTCAATTGGAATGTTCTTGTCGACGAGGTTGACCATGTTTCGGCTGGGAGAGATGCCAAACATGGCGATGTCGCCGGACGCTAAGCCGCAAGCGGCGAGAAAGACGACCGCTAATCGCATGAATGAACTCCGATGATCATTTCTTGATCGCATATAAATGACTCTCCGTCATCACATAAAGCACGCCATCGACAGCCACGGGCGTGCCGCGGACTTTGGCTTTCATGTCAATGGTTTCCAACAGTTCTTTTTCTTTGCCGTGCTTAAGAATGTGCATCTCGCCGTCGTCGGTGCCGATATAGATCTTTTCATCGACCCAATACGGCGAACCCCAGATGTCGGCTTTGAAATTGTGGTCCCAGTACTTGTTGCCGGTCTTGGCGTCGAGGCAGTAAAGAAAGCCGTCCAAGTCGGAAATGTACACCAGCCCTTCGTGAACCGCCGCAGTGCTGATCGTTCGGCCGAAGATGTAGTCTCGGCCGGTCTCCTCGGCGGTTTTCGGGTCCGTGGCGCCGCCGAAATGCCAGACCAAGCCACTGCCCTTGTTGACGTCGGCCTTTGGATCGAAGTTATCGTTCTTGGTTGTAATATCACCCTTCTTCGCCGGGTCGATGCACCAGAAATGACCGACACCGTACGCGTGCTCCGGGTCCTGTCCAACGCCGATATAAACCTTGTTGTCGTACACAACCGGCGTGGAGATGATTTCGTTGCGCGTTCCTTTTCCACGTAGCTTGTAGACGGCGCTTTTGGGATTGCAATCGAACTCCCAGATCAACTTGCCGGTCTCCGGCTCGAAGGCACGCATCCAGCCGTCGCCGCCGGGGAACATGATCTGCGGCTGACCGTTGATTACCCCGTAAGTAGGATTCGACCACTGTCCATGGATGATCTTTTCCCCAGGTGCATTGTTCTGCCATTTCACTTTGCCGGTCTTCTTTTCCACGGCGATGAAGCTCGGCGCGTTGGGCGAGGGAATGTTGATATGGCCTTCGTCGACTCCGTTACTCGTGATCACGAAAAGTAGATCGCCAACAACGAGCGGAGAACTTGTCGCGAGATTATGCGGAAAGACGTTAAGCTCCTTCATCATGTCGAGTCGCCAGACGATGTCCGCGTCCGTCGGACCGTTGTACTTTTCATCCGTGACACCGACGTTCCGGCCGGCGGCCAAACCTTCCGTCGTCGCACAAATAACTTCACAACGATTGCTGACGTAGTAAATGCGGTCGCCGTCGATGAAGGGCGTTGAGCACACGCCCTGGTCGGGCCAATCGTTTACCAGCCCGGCAGGAAGCTTGTCATGGATGGCTTGCCACAAGAACTTGCCGTCGGACTGGCGATAACAGCGCACAACGCCTTTGTCCCCCGGCGCTGCTGGTTCACGTGAAGCTGCCCGATTAGTACCGATGAATACCTTGCCACCCGCGATCGACGGTCCACCATAGGATCTTGAGCCCAGCTTCGCCGACCATTTAATGTTCTTGTATTTTCCTTCTTCGACGGACCATTCGGTGGGCATATTCTTTTCCGTCTGGTTCACCATGTTGCGCTGCAACGTCCCGCCGAACGTCGGCCACTGCGATGCGTCATCGACGCGAACGGGCGCCGCGATGGGGGCGGTCTGCCACATGAACGCAAGGACGGCGGCGAATATCGTCGCGGTCATGATCGCAGCAAATGCACGATGCGTGTTCGAAACGAAGTGCATGCGAAATTCCTTTCAGGTCGTCCTATTTCGGTTGCGTCGGCAGCACCGCCACGTTCGCGAAGTATGCCGGCGTGCCCGGTTGGCCATCGTCAAGGATTCCTGTTGCATACCCGTACAGGCCCGGGCTGCCTTCACGATTCGGAATTGGGTCGGTGAATTCGATCGTCCACTGGTCCGGTTCCTTGTCGCCGCGGGGCCAGACCTTTCCGCGAATCGTTCCCTTCGTCCCATCGACGGCCAGTTTCATCCGGTACCAGGTTCCCGGTTTCCAAGCGAAATCGATGCGATGATCAACACGAGGCAACGCTTCCCATGAGCAGATTCGCAACCGTTGTTTATTGCCGTCGAGCAGAAGGGTGTATCGGCAATTGACGATGCCGATGTCGGGCAAGTCGTTGCCCTTCTTCACACCCATCACGTCAGATTCTATGACGTAGTCCTTGTCGGTGGGCATTCCGAGGAAAGCGTACGCCCGTGCCAAAAGGGGATTGGAGTTGTTGGCCAACTTTTGAAGCACCCTCGCGCCTTCCAAGGTCACTACGGCGAACTTGCCCTGGGCGTTGATCCAACCAGCGGGCGTTCGTCCTTCCGGGACCTTTTGAAAGTTCTCCTTGATCGGCAATGGCGGAACGACACGAACGCGCGCCGTCGCCGATTTTCCGCCGACGTTTGCCATGAGGGTACCGAATTGTCCCGGTGGACTGGCGCCCAACTTCAACAGTCCATCCGAAGAGATCGTTCCCTGGAGGGCCGGCGGTGCTGCAGTGGAGCCCATCGGCAGCGGAGGCTGCGGCAGCGTCCAGGCATCGGCTTTCGCCTCGCTCAGGAAGCCGCCGTTTGAATCGTACGCGCGCAACTTGAGTTGAATCTCTTCTCCGGGTCGTGCCGTAATGTCGTTAGGGTAAATGAGCCAGGCCGCTGGTTCGGAGCCTGCCGCGGTAGGTGGTGTCGCCGGAATTGCGGAAGCGGTATTCCCCGGGCGATTTTTGCCGATGCAATATATCTCGTCACTGGTCATGAAATAGACACGGCCATTCGCAACTGCCGGGCTGCCATTAATCTCGATTGCCGTGCCGGCCTGCGGAGCGCGGAAGTACTGTGAATGAAGCTCGTCGCATTTCTTTGGTCCCGGTTTCAAGATGTGAAAGCGACTCTTCACTTCCCCAACGTAAATCTTGCCATCGGCCAGGACAGGCGAACCGTAAGATGTGCCACCAAACTTGTACTTCCAGATTTGTTCACCACTGTTGGCGTCGAGACAGAATATCCGACCACTTTCGTCGGGCACGTATAGCCGGCCCTCGTGCAAGATCGGTGATGCGTACCGGGCCGTGATTCCATCCACCTGCCACACTAGTTTTGGCTTCCCATCCTTGATTTCCCCCGCATCGACGCAGACAACTCGGCCTTGCTCGGTGCTGTCGGCCAGTTCTTCGCCGTATGCGACATACACCCGGGTTCCTTCCGCAACGGGCGATGTATTGATTGACTTGAGCCCAACGGGGTAACTCCAGAGTTTTTCTCCGGTACCGACCTTCATTGCCAAGAGCTCGCCGCCGGAACCGCCACTGATCAATTGCCTGACGCCGTTAATCGTGTGAACTATGGGAATGGAGGAATACGTACCGCGCATCATTTCCGTCGGCTGCGACCACCAAACGGGCGTGCCGGTGCGTTTGTCGAAGGCGGCGAAACGATTACCGCCACGCGCCTGATCGCCCCAACTGGCGTTCACCATGCCGATGATAACCAGATTCCCATCGACAAGCGGGCTGTTGATGCGTCCCCCATAGCCAGTGATGCGTCCGTATTCTTCCGTGAGTGACCGCTGCCAGACGGGTTTGCCGTCGCGGTCGAAACATAGCAATAGTCCTTGCACGCCGTGACCATAGACGTAACCCGTTTCCGGATCGCCGGCCATCGCTGCCCATCCGAGACGAGCGCTGACGATGTCGGTGAAAAACACATTGAAGCGATGCTCCCAAATGAGCTTGCCGTTATCCGCATCCAGACACAGAACGCGCTCTTGCTCGTTCAATCCTTCGCCGACACTGTTCATGAAATACACACGACCATTCATGACGAGCGGTGACGACCGGCCTCCGTACGGTGCTTTCCAGAACAGATTGCTGTCGGCCGCGCTTGGATCGAGTGACCATTTGGCGGGTAGGTCTTTGTCCGGGGCAAATCCGGTTTGAAGTGGTCCGCGCCAGTGAAGCCAATCGGCGCCCGACGCGAAGGAAAAAGGAAAAAGGAAAAAGGAAAAAGTGACAATGATTCGACGCATCGTGGATCGCAGCATTGATGTGTCCTACTTTTCCTTTTTACTTTTTCCTTTTTACTTCCACACGGCGGGCCTTCATCTCAAACCGCGGCAAACTCCCAGGCGGGACGCTAATGACCTCGGCGCGAAAATGCAGTGTATCGCGGATCGCCTGCCCCACACGATCAGCCAGGTCGCCCGGACTGTCCACCGGTTCAATCTGAATCTTAAGTTCGGTAAGCACTCCAGTTTCGTCAACCTCGATTCGATACTCGGTAATCTCCGTAAAGCGGCGGATGATGTCTTCCAGGGCGCTCGGATAAACGTTGTTGCCTCGCAAGTGGATCATATCATCGGTGCGACCGAGTATTCCACCTTTGAGCCGCATGAACGCACTGCCGCACGGACACGGATCGGGATCAACGCAAACCAGGTCGCCGGTCCGATACCGAATTACGGGACTCCCTGTTCTCCCCAAGTTCGTCAACACCAGCTCGCCGGTGTGACCGGGCATAGTTGGTTGCGTAGTGTGCGGGTCAATGACTTCGGCGATATACTCGGACTCCAATAGGTGTAGACCCGCGGGGTTTGCAACGCATTCAATCCCTACGGCGCCGACTTCGGTGAGGCCGTTGTGGTCAAAAACGCGCGCTCCCCATGCGGTTTCGATGCGCTGCCTGGTCGCTGGAATACTGGCCCCCGGTTCGCCTGCCAGAATCAAGGCCCGCACCGCGGATGTCGCCAGGTCGATGTTCTCTTTACGAGCGACTTCCGCCAGGTGCAAGGCATATGTCGGCGTGCAAAGCACGACCGTGACTTGATGGTCGAGGAGGAATTGCAATCGACCCACACTGCTCATGCCTCCCGCTGGTAGGCAGAGGTTGCCGCGCCGCACCGCCGCCTCGAATGCGGACCAGAATCCGAGGAAAGGGCCGAACGAAAAGGCGAACAATAGTCGATCATCCGCCTTCAAATCCATAATTCGGTAGAACTCATCCCAACAGCCGAGCAGCCACTGCCAGCTTTCGGGTGTATCGAGCCAGCGGAGCGGTTGGCCCGACGTGCCGGAGGTTTGGTGCAGGCGTGTGTAGCGCGAAACCGGAAACGTCAGGGCGGTGCCGTAAGGCGGATTTCGCTCCTGGTCGGCAATCAGTTCGGGTTTGGTGGTGAATGGTAGGCTGCTCAGCTCTGCGAGGGACTGAATCGAATCCGCCCGAATGCCTGAGCTCGACCATTTATTCGCATAAAACGCATTGCCTGAGGCAACATGTGTCAAGAGTTGGCGCAACCGAGTCGCTTGAAGCTCCAGTATCGACACACATGTTACCCCGAACTTGTTGCCGCTCGCGGCTTAGCGAATGAGTTTTCTACTGTCTTTTTTCAGCGCGCACGTCGTAGCAGAACAGCAATTCTTGATCACGGAGATACAACTTTCCATTCGCCACGACCGGGTGCGACCACAGCTTGCCCGCCGCCGGGCGCTGCTTCGTTTGTTGTGGAATCATGAAGCGGCCCGTTTCTCGGTACCCCTTCGGTGATGCTTCGAGAAGAGCGACGATGCCATCGTCCTCCGTGAAGCAATAGAGGTCGCCGTCGGCGGATATCACCGATCCCTTGCCGAGCTTCTTTTTCTCCTCCCAGACAAGCGCGCCCTTGTTCTTGCTGAAGTGCTGACAAACCCACCCGACACGGTCCGAGTAGCCGTACAGATGACCGTCCACCAACACGACACCGCCCATCTCGTTCTTGATGTTCTTGTTGGAATATTCCTTCCGCGTCTCGAACTTGCCTTCACCAAGCTGGAAGAAAAGCAGTTCCGAACCGGAGCCAAAACTGTACGGAAAAAAAACACGATCGTGCGCGAATATCGGGGTTCGGATCACGAGATCGTCTTGCGGACGATCGTATGACCAAAGAACTTTCCCGTCTTTGGGTGAGATGCTCACAATGCCTTGTTCGGTCAACTGAATGTAATGGCGGACCTTGTGTGCATCTTCCACGGCAATGATCGACGAGTAAGGTGCTTTGCTCTTTACTTCCGAACTGCGCCAAATGGTGTCGCCGTTCATCTTGTTAAGCGCGACCAGCAACCCATCGTTGCCACCCGGCGTGACAACTACCTGGTCGGCGTCGACCAAAGGTCCCTCACAGTAACCCCAGCCGACCACCTCCTTGCCGTTGTTATCCATGACATGGCCCTTGAAATCCTTGAACAGGTTCTTCGACCAGAGTTTCTTCCCCGAAGTGGTCTGCAAGCAAACCAATTCACCCTGGGAGCCGAGCGCGTAAAGACGATCACCATCCACGGTTGGAGTCGAGCGCGGCCCATCGCCCCAGTTGTTTCCTTGCCATTGGAGTGTCGGGCCGAGTTCGGTCGCCCAGAGTATTTTGCCGGTGTTGGTGTCGATCGCGAACGCTTGTTCCATCGTGTCGCGAGTGCCGAGAATGTAAAGCGTGTTGCCGACGATGGCCGGACTGGAATAACCAATGCCGATTTCGTTACAGGTCCAAACCAGCGGCGGACCCTTCTCTGGCCAGGCCGGGAGCAATCCGGTCTCTTTTGAGACACCTGTCCGGTCCAGGCCACGCCACTGGGGCCAGTCGTCTGCGAAGGCAAAGGAAAAAGGAAAAAGGAAAAAGGAAAAAAAGGGAAGAAGCCAAGATCGAGTTCGGTGATGGGTCACTACGGTTTCCTTTGCGCGGGGTGCGGCGAATCGCTTGCTTCGCGGTTCAATATAGGGCACCGGAAAAAACGTGCCAATGCGTATAATGATCGTTTCCCCTGGCCACCGCATGAGATTTGCCACGTGTCGAAACCACTCCGGATTGCGGTAACGGCGGACCTGCACTGGGGCCCGAACCCGCGCGGCGACCTGGCGACACGTGAGCTGGTGGCGTATCTTCGGACGAACCAACCCGACTTGATTCTTCTTGCCGGCGACATCGGCGCCGGCAACGAATTCCAACCCTGCCTGGAACTGTTCAGAGACCTCGGTTGCCATAAGGCCGTCGTTCCCGGCAACCATGACATCTGGGTGACACCGGATGATGTCCGCGGCGACTCGCTGGACGTTTACCGGGTGCATGTGCCGCGCGCGTGCGCAGCAACAGACTTTCACTACCTCGACGCCGGGCCGCTCTACCTTGAAGACGCAGGGTTGGCTATCGTGGGAACGATTAATTGGTATGACTACAGCTGGTCCATTGAGAAACTCAGCCAACAGTTACCGGACTATGAGGAACGGTTGCGTACCAAGGTCTTCAGTCGGGGCCGGCATAACGATGCTCGCTTTGTCCGCTGGCCTCTTGATGACGGCCGTTTTACCGCGGAAGTTGTAGGCAAACTCGAACGCGATTTGAATGAAGCATTGCAGAAAGCAGAACGGTGCATCGTAGTCACGCATCATCCCCCGTTCTACGAGCTTGGGTTTCCGCGCGTGGGCCCGTTAAGCATCGATGCAATGCTCTGGGATGCGTTCTGCGGCAATCGCACGATGGAGGAACTACTCACCCGGCACGCGGCACGGATCGATTTCGTCTTCTGTGGCCATACACATCTCGCTCGGTCCGCAACGATCAAGGGAATTCGCGGTTACAACGTTGGGAGTGATTATCATTTCAAACGGCTGCTGCTAGTTCAGTGGCCCGCAGGCGATGTCGAGGAGCGAATCTTCGGGAATCCCGATCGGCACGCGGGGATGTAATCAATCGGCGAAAACGGCGCCGGGCGTGCCAGCCGAATGATGGCCGGGGGAAAAAGGGGCCGCGGCTCATTCTTTCGTACGTTGAGTCGCGGCGCCTTTTCTTCCTCCCGGTTCTCGTGCGCCGTTGTTTTCGCTTTCTCGAATTTGTCACAGAACGGCGCTTGCATGAAAGCGTGACACTGTGGCATGATGCGCGGACTGAGAGCGCGAGGTGCGCGCCAGTTGGAGTGAAGCTGATGTGGCGACTGGAAACCGATCAACACTGGCCCGCATGTAACACCGCAAGGGCGAAAGTCAGACCATCGTGCTTCGGTGTGCCACAAGGCGCCACCAACCGTAAGAGACGGAGGTTAACGGTGGCGCTGTGGCTCAAACGCTCGCGCCGGATCGTGCCATACGGCGCATTCCACCATTACTATGGCGGGTTTATGGTGGATCCGTTCAGCGCGAACGTCCATCCAACTACAAGGTCGTGTGTAACATGGCCTCCGAACCTCACGATGTTTGTCGTTGCAAATAGGCACTAACCGACCTTATAATGATGCGGACAAAGCCACACGCGCATTGGTATGTGACTCACCAGCCCGGCTTGTGTCAGACGCGGCGTTTGACTTCGTCTGAATGGCGTTTCGTGCGAGCGTGCACTGCCGAAGCGCCAATGGTAGGCCGAGGTCTGTGGGAATCCAACCGCTTTGTCGCGCTCGCGGAACTCATCCCGTACAGGGAGCGAGGTCGTCGCATGAAGATAAGCTTGGTCGTCGCGGACGGTCCCCACAAAGGGAAAGAGATTCCCATCAAGCTTTCACAATTCATCATTGGCCGCGATCCCCAATGTCAGCTTCGCCCGGCCAGCTCGATGATCAGCCGCCGACATTGCGCGATACTCATCCGCCAGGGAAAGATCTATCTGCGCGATTTCGGCAGCACCAACGGCACTCTCGTCAATGATCGCCGAGTCGAGGGCGAAATCGAACTACACGACAAGGATCGAATTACCATCGATCCACTCGCCTTTGTCCTGGATGCCGACCTCAAGGCGCCGGCCGCGGCAAAAATATCTGCGGCTTCGGCCGAAGACGAATCCGTGGCCGCGCTGCTGCTCGAGATAGGTGACGACGAAGTTACCGCCGCGTTGCTTTCCGACAGCGGAGTGCCGGAAGGAAGCACCATACACCAGATGCAGGCCTTGCCGGAGGAAGCCGGCGAGCCTGCCGCACAGGAACAATCCACAGCGGCGAAAAAGGCGGACCAGGTCAAATCCGAACAAGCCAACACTTCCAACGCTGCGAAACTCTTACTCGAAAAGTACGCTCGCCGTCGCCGGCCGTAAACCATTCGGTTCCTCAGAATCTCATAGACTCTTCCCCATGACCGCCCTCACTGAGCTTAGAACCCAGCCCCTGTTTGCACGTCGCTTGCTACGGTGGTTTGACCGGCATCAGCGCGAGTTACCGTGGCGACGGGATCGGAATCCGTATCGCATCTGGGTCAGCGAAGTCATGCTTCAGCAGACTCAAGTTGCCACGGTGACGCCCTTCTTCAAGCGCTTCCTGAAGCGGTTTCCAACGCTTGCGTCGCTTGCCGCGGCAAGCGACTTCGAAGTATTGCGCCTATGGGAGGGTCTGGGTTATTACCGCCGGGCACGCAACCTGCACGCAGCCGCCCAAACCCTCGTGAGCCGTGGGCATCGCCAGATCCCCGACGATGCCGACGTGATGGCGAACCTGCCGGGTGTCGGCCGGTACATTCTCGGTGCAGTGCTTTCCCAGGCGTTTGATCGTCGGATGCCGATTCTGGAAGCGAACAGCGAACGCGTACTTTGTCGGCTCCTGGCAGAGACAAGGGATCCGCGCAATGGCCGGGTACGCGGCCGGCTCTGGGACAAGGCCGAGGAGATTCTGCCAAGAAGGCGTGTTGGCGATTTCAACCAAGCGATGATGGAACTAGGCGCACTGGTGTGCACCAAATCGTCGCCGCGCTGTACGGCGTGTCCGATACGTGCTTGTTGCAAGGCCCATCGGCGCGGTCAAACAGGAGACATCCCACGACGCCGTGAACGACCCGCGCCGACGTCGCGGCAGGAACTCACCGTGGCCGTCCGTCGCGGCACGAAGTTACTCGTTGTCCGCCGACCTGACGGTGGTCGCTGGGCCGGCCTCTGGGAGTTCCCGCGAGCACCCATTGCCGTCGACATGTCGCTGGAAGCCGCCGCCAGAGACATGATCGCGGATCGAACTGGTCTGAACGTGGACATTGGTGACGTTCGTCTCAAGCTCGCTCACGCCGTGAATCACCACCAGATCACCTTGATATGTTTCGAAGGGCGGTATAGATCCGGGCGGTTTCGATCCAACTTCTACGTAGAAGCCGCGTGGGCGTCGATGGAGGAACTCCACCGTTATCCATTTAGTACCCCGCAACGGCGCGTCGCAAAGGAATTTGAAGCCGGCGGCCGATCAGCGCGCAATAGCGCGCCTTGCCCGGCTTTGAAGCACGGCAGATAATATCAAGTACCAACGAGATCCAACAAACCCGTGCGGAGGAGTACACCCATGCGTCAGCGCCGATCGGCTTTTTCGCTCTTCGAACTGCTGGTAATCCTCGCCTTACTCGGGCTCTTGTTTGCACTCCTTCTCCCTGCCGTCGCCAAGGCTCGGCAGGAAGCCGTCCGGGCTCAGTCGGCGAACAACCTGAAACAGATTGGCCTGGCGGCGCACAACTATCTGTCTACCTACAATGCTTTTCCTCCAGGAAACGACGACAACCATTTCTCCGCGTCGGCGAAGCTCCTGCCCTTCATCGAACAGGAGAACCTCTTTCGGCAACTCGATTTCAAGAAGCCCGCTACCGATGATGCGAACAAGGCCGTGCGTGCGACCGTGATTAAGGTGTTTGTAAGTCCGAACGATCCGCAAGAACGCGTCAATGATGAATCGGGGCCGACGAATTATCTGTTTTGTGCCGGAGCGAAACACAGCCTTTTCAACAACAACGGTGTCTTCTTTCAGAATTCCAAAGTCCAGATTGGCCAGATCAAAGACGGCACTTCCAATACCGTGATGACGGGCGAAACGTTAAAGGGCGACGGCGTCGCCAAAGCTACCGACGTGCGCAGACAACACATCGCCTTGGAAAAGGACGCGCTCAACGGCCTCACGGACCAGTCGGGAGTGAAGGAATTCGCCGACAATCAGAACATTGCCGGGGACCGCTGTGCCGCTTGGATCGATGGCCGATTCTTGCAGGGCACGTTCACCGGGACGCGCACATTGAATGACGCCAAGCCCGACATCACCTGCGGCGGCGCCGGTGGCCTGTCCGGGTTGCGGAGTACGACAGACGCTCTTCGCATTGGACTGTGTGACGGCAGCGTGCGCTCAGTCAATCGGGCGATCGATGTCAATACGTGGAAATCAATCACCAGCCGCGACGGCGGTGAAGGGGTGCCGAACTTCTAACACAGGAGATGTCTCCCATGCAACCCGCGCGAAGGGCAGCATTTTCATTGTTCGAACTATTAGTGATCCTGGCGCTGCTCGGCCTTTTGATGGCCCTGCTTCTGCCCGCAGTGGCCAAGGTCCGCTCAGCCGCCAACCGCACTCGCTCGGCCAACAACATGAAGCAAATTGGCCTCGCCATTCACAGTTACCACGACACGAATGGCGCCCTGCCGCCGGGAAACGATGACCAAAACTTCTCTGCAGCGGCAAGAATATTGCCATTCGTCGAAGAAGGCGCTCTATTCAATACCATTGATTTCAAAAAGCCAATCAACGACGATGCCAACCGAGCCGCTTCCAATACGAACGTGATCGTCTTTGTTAGTCCCAATGACCCGTTGGGTCGAGTCAACGATAACACCGCGGCCACGAACTACCCGTTATGCGCCGGCTCAAAATACGCTCTAGAGAACAATGATGGATTGTTCTACACGAACTCCAAGGTGCGATTCGGGGAGGTTGCCGACGGCCTGAGCAATACCATTATGTCAGGTGAAACTCTCAAGGGCGATGGCGGTACGAAGGCAGTGGATGTGCGCCGACAACACGTCTTGCTCAAGAAGGACTCGCTCGGAGACTTGAGTGACACGAGCGGCGTCAAGGATTTTGCGGACAACACGAACATCACGGGAAGCCGAGGCGCTGCATGGATGGACGGCCGATTTCTTCAAGGTACGTTCACCGGTACGCGCGTGATGAATGACAGTAAGCCCGATGTTAGTTGCGATGGTCTCGGAGGATTGTCCGGGCTTCGCGCATTCGGAACTGTTGTCAATGTCGGCATGAGCGACGGCAGTGTGCGGGCCCTTACGGAGAATCTCGATCTCAACATGTGGAAAGCCATGTCGAGCCGCAACGGTAACGAAGTCGTCCAGATTCCGTAAGCGCCGGATTGCCGTTGCTACATCAACCCATCTAAGGCACAATCGTGGCGTCACATCCTTGGCAAGGAGGCCGCGGTGGCGTCGGAGCGAAGCGTACTCCCGTGGGTCGTGTTTAGTCGACGACTCTTTGTCGGCGTCGGCTTCGCATATGTCGTCGCATCGTTGACCTTCGGAGGAACTTCCGCGGCGAAGCCCATCTTCTACTCGACTGCATCGACAGTCGTGGTTGCACTGTTCGTATTCCGGAAACTAAAAGCGCCGCGGTGGTTTCGCGCCGTGGAAATGATCGGCTGGAACCTAATGCTGGCGATTCTTCTCGTGGAACTTGCATTGAGAGCGTACTCGGCTCAACGCGGCGACATGCCGCTCATCAACGACACGCTTGATGCGTATCGGCTAACGCCGGGGAAAGACTATGGGTATGGGCTAGGGGGCAACTCCCTCGGCTACCCCGGCAACGACTTCGTTCGTGAAAAGGTGCCCGGCACGATGCGGATCGCCGCATTGGGCGATTCCTTCGCCGTGGGTCCCGTGGTTCCGTTCGCCGACAATTATCTCACTCGGCTTCAAGATTTGATTCCGGGTGTCGAAGTCTACAACTTCGGCGTCAGTGCGGCGGGGCCGCGTGAGTATCTGGCCATACTTCGCCGGGACGTTTGGCGATTTAATCCGGACATCGTCCTCATATCGATCTTTATCGGCAATGACATTACCGAGACATTGGCCACGCCACGGCATCTCGATCCGCGTTGTCATTCACTCTACCTCTTGACTACGCGCGCTTGGCGACTCGTTCGGGAGCGATCCCGGCAGGAGAACGTGGCCCATGTCGATCGGCTGAGCGCGACGGCGCTGTCTCCCGAAACGTATCGAGAAGTTGAAGCGCGGCGACTGACCGTGTGCCAACATCCCGTTCCCGCGAACGTGGAGAAGAAATGGCAGCGTGCCTTAATGCATTTCGACGAGATTATCGCCGAATGTAGAAATCGCGAAGTGCCGCTGGCTGTCGTCTTGATTCCGGACGAGTTTCAGGTGAGCGCCGAAGTTTTGACCACCGCGCTTCAATATGCGGGATTGTCCACGGCTGATATCGACTTAGACGCGCCGCAAAAGCGATTGCTCCGTTGGTTTGGTGAACGGAACACACCGGTCATTGACTTGCTGCCCCATTTCCGAGAGCGGGGACTTTATGCGCCGTGCGATACTCATTGGAACGTCGAAGGGAACCATCTCGCCGCAGACTGCGTTGCCGATTGGCTGCCTCGCGAATCGCGTCCCTGATTAGCGTGTCGCCGCCGACACGAGTTCCTTAAAGTGCTCCTCTAAGTCGCGGTTGTTTTGTTTGCGCGCTTCGGCGAGGCCTTCCTCGGCGAGCTTCAATGCTTCTTTGGCTTGCCGTGCGGAAAGCAACGTTTCCGCCGCCGTTGCCCGGAACTTTAGTTCTGCGGGGCCCCGGGCGATGAGGCCCTCGAATACGCGTCGTGCTTCGTCCGTTTCACCTCGCTTGGCGAGGATTTGTCCACGACGGAGTTCATACTCGTTCCGCCGTCGTCCCTCATTGCTTTCGCAATCGTACTTCTCGCCGGCGTTGACCGTGCCAAGAGCCTCGTCAGTATCCCCCGCCGACAAGGCTTGGTTGACGAGAAATGAGTACCACGGGAAGCGGTCGGCGCCGTCGGGTTTTGCTGGTAATGCGATTAGCGCCCGGGCGAATTTGCCTGCCAGTTCACGTGCGTCGAGTTTGATAGCGCCTTGGTAAGCTGTCGACAGATCCTCTTCGTTCATGGCGGCAGGGTTCAGGGCGGCGAGTTCGGCGGCGCCCATGGCGCCGATGTCCCGCATCTCTGTAGTCGTGCCTCCCGCTCCCAATAGTCCAAGCTTCCGTCGAAGTCGATCGAAATCGTAGTCGAACGAACTCGCCGGTTGGGCGCATTCTTGGAGAAACTGCACTGCGCCTATGACCTTCTTTCGAAGATTGCTGTGGCCGACGGCGTCTATCGGAGGCGTCATCCCGAGTGAACGTAATGGACGTTGAATCCAACGCTCCTCGAAAAACCGTTGTACGTGATCGGCTATTCGACGCTTCGCAACCTCCGCGTCCGCCTGCTCCATTGGGAAGATCAAGGCTTCGCTGGCAATTTCATTGAACCCTGCGGGGCGTTGATCGCGCCGCGCAGGCGACAATCCAGGACCCACGCGCTTTTCCATTTCCTGCTGAATCTTCGCCAGATCGTCGCCGTTTACATTCCCGATGCGAAGATGATCGACAATGATCATTAAGTAAGCGCCGATAGCCCGCTCTTGTATGGTGCCGCCGGCAAGCCCGGCCCCGGCTTCCAGCACCAGCGCGGCAAGAAAGCCCTGCTTGTCATCCGATTGGGTCACGACAAGCCGGCGCTCGCCATCCCACGATTGCAAGAGTTCGCTCACGACTCGAGGATCGCGAATCTGGTAAACGGCGGAATAATCAATGTAGTTCGCTTCATCGTCCATCCCCGCGCCGCACCGCAGCACTTCCATAAGAGCGGCAGCTTGCCCCGCTTGTACCTCGTCGGGTTCAAGCGCGACGTACCGATCGAAGGCGGCGAGCGCGCCATGGTTGTCGCCAAGCCAGGCGCGCGTCAAGCCGAGGTTGTACCATGCCGCAGAATTGGCTTCGTCCTGTTTGGTAATCTCGTCAAAGGCCGTCTCCGCATCCGACAGCTTCCCCGTCGCCGCGTTCGACAAGGCCCGTTCCCACCGTTGTTTTTGAGCGTCATCTGCGTTGGCAGGAAGGCTCTTATAGGAAAACTCTCGGCGAGCCGTCGCGGGCAGATGGGAATTCTCACCAAAGACCGTCTCGAAGCTCTTCCGAATATCATCGACCGATGGGTGACAATGCATCGCCAACTTCAGGGCAGTCCGTGCCGCAACCGGTCGGTTCATCTTGATTTCCGACTCGGCAATCGTCATGTACAGGTCTGCCAACACGTCTTTGGCTTCTGGATCATAGAGCTCGGCCGCCTTGCGGAATTGAATCAGGGCGCCGGCAACTTCGCCTTCATGTTCTCGGAACTTTCCACGCAACAGATGGCCGAACGGATAATCAGGATTGAGTTCCAGTGATTTTTGCAGTGCCGACTCTGCCTCATCCACTCGATCGTTCTGGTAAAGGAGCTGGGCCTTTCGACCCCACGCTTCCGGATTGTCCGGATGTCGCTGGACTAGCTCATCGAGCGTGCGAAGGGCGGCATCGTGCTGACCGTTGGCGTCTTGTTGAAACGCCTTCTCAATGTCTGAAAAGATCGCCTGACAACACCACTTGAACTTCTTTCCGCTGCCGCACGGGCACGGGGAGTAACTGTCAAAGGCCATTCGAATTAACCTTGTTGATTTCAAATCGGAGGGCGACTTCGCTTAGGATAGTGAAACCAACTACATGGACGAGCGGCGTGCCTGGGCGTTGATGCACCGCCAACTTGACAGGTGCGGTAATGTGTCCCATGTTTGCGTAGAGTAAGCTGCCGTCGGTGCATCTCCCGTCCCCCTTCTCAGGGTGGCCCGTAGTCAGCTGGCAGACCTGTCTATGTGTGTCTTCAAATGGCCCGCGCGAGTTGTCATGCGCGGTTGCTGGTTCGTTTTTACGGAAGGATGCGGTATGACGGCCACTGAACTGGGCGCCTGCGAATGGTTTGTGTGGGACCTCCGCCGGAGTAACCTCATCGAGCGCGGTCAGCTCGATCAGGTCGTCCAGGACTTTCTGAAAAAAGACCCGCGCACGAACCCGCTGCGCTGGCGCAATTCCTTGTCGACAAGAGCATTCTCTCGCCGTTCCAAGCCGATCGCCTATTGCACGGAAAGACACAGGGACTGGTGCTCGGCCCGTATACGCTGCAAGATGCACTAGGCACGGGCAGCATGGGGACGGTCTACAAGGCGCAATCGAAGAACGACAGCCATTGGTATGCCGTCAAAGTGTTGCCTCGACGGAGCATGTGGAATGTTCGCATCGCGCGCCGACAAGTCCGCAACTTTGAGCAGATCAATCACCCGGCCGTGGTGCCCTTTGTGGATGTAGGAACGGCGGGAAGTACGCACTACCTGGCTTGGCCATTCATCGATGGCGATGTTCTGGAAAACATCGTACAACAGCGCGGAAAGCTAGATCCAAGTGAAGCCGCGTTACACGCTCTACACGTCGCCGAAGGCATGGATGCATGTCATCAAAAGGACATCTTTCACGGTTTGCTCAAGCCATCGAACATTATGGTCAGTCATGACGGCCAGGCACGGATTCTCGACTTTGGAATCGGCGCGTTGTTAGCCAATGCCGAAAGCGAGTCGCTCGTCGACACGATGTCCACGGCTAACTCGGTGACGAGCGGCCTGGATTGCGCGAGCCCTGAATGCATTCTTGAACCCAGCAACCGAACTCCGGCAGGAGATCAGTACAGCCTGGGTTGCGTGCTCTACTTCTGCCTCACCGGTCAGTATCCATTCCCGACCGGCACGGCGGTTGAAAAGATGATGGCCCACCAAACGAAGGCGCCGACACCGATTGCGGAACTGGCACCTGACGTTCCGACTGAGCTGATCGAGGTCGTGAATCGATTGATGAACAAATCGCCGGAGGGCCGTTATCCGCGAAGCGCGGATGTGGTCGAGGCGTTAAGACCTTTGGCAGCCCCAGCGACAATCGCGGACCGGATTACTCGTGCCGTCAAGTCGAAGCCCGACTCCATTCGCTTGCGGGCCTTGGCCAACCAGGCCACGTACATCGAAGAACCCACCGACACCCCGGTGGCTGTGAGCGTTGCGACGCAGCCCGCGCTTCCCACGCGGCGGTCGATACATCAAGCCCGCACACTTGAGCCGGAACGTGCGTCACCCTCCGTGGCCGCCGAGCAAGCGCCTCACTCACAACCTCAGTCGTTCTATTTCGACGAACCCGAGGTCAACTGGGTGGAACGGTTCGGCCCGTTCGGTGTCATGATCGCCGCCATCCTCGCCGCCGCCGCGACTTGGATCGTGAGCATGTTTCTGTTTCAGTAAACGATTGCCGTTGCCCGCCGCGGCGGTTTTTGGTCTGATGGCCGCTCTTGTTAGTCATTCCATCAATTGCTGAGGCATGATGCCGTCTCCGATGCAGAAATTGACGGGTTCGCTACGGCAGCACAGCTTGGTGCGTTATGTCGAACATTTCGCCGAGATGTTTCCGACCGGGCATCTCAAGGATGTTGTGGTCGATGAAATCAGATCCGACCGAACCATCGTGATCAATGGTCGGCAAGTAGTGAACTTCGGCTCGGACAGTTTTCTCGGCCTCGACCACCACCCTCGTGTTAAGCAGGCGATTGAATGCGGCCTCCAGAAATGGGGAACGCATAATGGCGCGTCGAGGGCCTTCTCAAGTGTCCGCGCCAATACACTGGCAGAAGAAAAGCTCGCCGACTGGCTGGGCACGGAGGCGGCACTCATTTTTCCATCCGTGACACTGGCAAACATGGGCGCGTTGCCGGGGCTCATGGGAAAGCCCGATGTGCTGGTCGTCGACGAACAAGCACATAACTCGATTCATGAAGGCGCGCGTATCGCCAAGGCAAACGGCATACGTGTTCTAAGATTCTCACACTGTGATCCCGATGCGCTGGAACATGCGCTGGTCAACGCGGGAACATACCGATCGGCCGTCGTGGCAATAGACGGCGTGTTTAGCATGAGCGGATCGCTTCCGCCCTTGCGAGATCTGAACGATGTCGCGATGCGGCATGATGCCGTGCTCTATGTCGATGATGCACACGGCACTGGAATCCTGGGCCAATCGGGCCGAGGCACCGTGTTAGATGCGCTCGGAAGCTACGAAAACACGCTGGTCGTCGGTTCGCTTTCGAAGGCCTTTTCCTGTGCCGGCGCGTTCATTGGGTGCACGCACGAAATCAAACGTCTTCTCAAGATACGCTCAAACACCTACATCTTCGGCGGGCCGGTACCGCCTCCGTACCTGGAAGCGGTTTGCGAGGTGTGCGACATTCTCCGCACACCGGAGTACGACGTGTTGCGTACTCGACTTGACGGCAATGTGGAGCGATTTGTGCATGGCTTGAGACGCCTCGGACTAACGCCGGAGGGAGGCGCGACTCCAATTCTCTCGGTGTTAGTCGGCGACGAAGAAGCGACGTTTCGTGCTGGAGAGTTCCTGTTTCGTAATGGTTTCTATGTGCAATCGGTGGCATTCCCTGCAGTGCCGTACCACGCAGCGGTACTGCGCGTTCAAGTGAATGCCAGCCACACAACGGAACAAGTCGACCGACTATTGAATGCGTTTGCCGCAATGATGCGCGAGATTCCGTTACCGCTTGCGGCATAGTCCTAGGCCGCCGCCGCGGCCAGTTTCGATTGCAGCAGGTTGAGCACATCTCCCACTGTGACAAGATTCTGAAGCTCTTCTTGTGAGAGCCGAAGTCGGTACCGGCGCTCGACCTGCGTCACCAAGCTGACCACGTCTAACGAATCGAGGCCCAACTCCTCGCGCAGATTCTTCGGGTCGTCGAAACCGACCACAGGTTCGCCACGGTCCGCTTCGAGCATTTCGACGAGCGTTTGACGGATGGTTTCGCGGTTCATCTTGAAGTGCCCTCCTGGCTGAATTGGTAGTTTCCAGTTCGCCTAGAAAACCAACTTTCGGCGATTTAGGCAAGAGCGGTTGGCATGTTAGGGCGTCGCATCCTGGTCAGGAGTCGACCGCACGCTGAGTAAGTCAAGCACGGTGCGATGGCCGTCTTCCATACTTTCTTGCCGGACCAGTCGGCCGTCGCTGTCGTACCACAAGTCAACCAAGAGGTTCTCGCCCGTGACGCGGAAATGCTGGCATCGATGCGGCTTACCGGATACCGACATCGGTTTGAATTCGACGAATTGCAACCGCGCCTTCAGTTCGCGCCCGTGTCGGCATCAAGTAGCAGCAGCGGACCGTTGTGAAGCCGTGTCTCCGGTAGTTGCCAGTAGGTTGTGGTCCACACGTCAGGCGGGCTAACACGTTCTTTTCCTTTTGGCCGAATCCGGAGCATTCCGCCTTCGAGAAAAGCAGTTAACGACATTTTCTTGCCATCGTCGTTAGCCGTGCTTTCCAGTTTCTGCAACCGCTTCGACTTCCATGTTTCTGTCCCGCGATACGAGTACCTATAGTGGTAGACGAGAAAACTGACCCGCACATCGGCCTGGCCGACCATCACCGTAGTTCCATCATCTTTGACGGTGATCGTCATCTGGTAGGTACCGCACTTCCTGCCGTCAACAAGCACCTGAAAATCTCGATGTTCAACTTGCTCGGCCCGACGATCGGTTTCGCCGTCCCCTAGGGCAGCGAAACACAAACCATAAATTACCAACTGAATCATTGCGGCCCTCCCGCACGACAATTCTGTTACGTCGGCGCGGCCGGACTATAGCGGCCTTGGTTCCATGAGCCAAGATCAATTGCCGCTTAGGGTACGAGTCCCCAAACATCAGTTGCAAGCGGAATTACGGGACTTGAAGTGATTGCCGCCGATTCGTGACGACTTCGCCCATGACGACACGTTCAACACCGGGCAGTCGGGACACGGCGCCAGCAAGATCGAACGCATCTTCCCATCGGCGAACGCTGCCGCGCAAATGCACGACGTTGCCGTCCACGTCCACGCGAAGTTCACGAAATCGAACGTCGGCATCGCGTAGTTTCTGGGCCGCGGCTATAAGATCGTTATTGGTGACAGGCACGATCGGTGCGATGGGCGCTCGGGTGATGGGCACCCCTAGTGACACTGCGATCGGCGGATCGGACTCTGTTTTTGGCTGAGGAGGGCCCCAACCGGTAAACTTTGCAAACCGCTCCGGCATCCGGTGCTTACTCTCCGTCAACGACTCCGGTTTCACGGGGCTTAGGGTTTGAATCGTTTGGCCCTTCCCGGCTAGAAGCGGCTGTTCAACCCGAAGTTCATTGCGCACCAAAGCGATTCCGGGGCACCTTCTTAACGACCGTTTCGGCGCGACGTGCCAAATCTGGCGAGTGTATCGTTCCCCAAACGGTCGCCGTTCGTTCGTGGACCGTCACGCCTAAATTCAGGGACGAAAGCAGCAAGTCCTGTTGGAGCGCCTGCCGCGCGAACACGGTAAGTCGGCTATCGGCAGGGACGCTCCCGGCGGGCGCTGTTGGTTGTTTCGGTTTTGCCGGAATATCAAGCGCCAACCCGGCTCCGGCGACATTCCACGCTGCAACCACAACGATGGCACGCATGGCGAAGTTCAAACATACGCGCTTCTGGCTAGGCATAATCATGTTCCGCGCCCCTCGCTTTTTCTGGGCATCGGTCATCCATTGTGATCGATCGCGCGGCGAACCAAAACATCAACCTGTGCCCAGAACCAGGCGAAGCGACATTCCGTTGGAAAGCCATGACGCCTGGGAAAAGACTGCGGCCGCATGAAACGGCGCTTTCGAGAAACGGCGGCGAACCCAGTGCTTTGTGTGTGATGCGGCGCACGATTACAATGAAGTAAAGTTTTCCGGTCGTATCGAATCACAGGACAGGGAATGATGACCAACACAAAGCCTTCCACACTCAAGCAGCTTCGAGAGAGCGGCTGGGTTTCACGAACCGTTAAACAGGAGATATTTGCCAACTTCTTGTCGACGTTGCAAAACGGCAACGAACTTTTTCCGGGGATCATCGGTTACGACAACACCGTAATCCCGGAAATCAGTCTCGCCCTCATTGCCGGCCATGACATGTTGCTCCTCGGCGAAAAGGGCCAGGCCAAAAGCCGGCTCATGCGCTCGCTGGTTCGGTTTCTCGACGAAGAAATCCCATACCTGGACATTCCAGGGTGTCCGGTGCACGAAGATCCATACCGGCCGATTACCCGAGTCGGTAAACAGAAGATTGCGGAAACTGCGGAAGCCCAGGTTCCGATTGCCTGGTGGGCACGAAAAGAGCGCTATGCCGAACGGTTGTCACCCGGCACCAAGTTCGCGGACATCATTGGTGAAATCGATCCGGCGAAATTGGCCGGCGGCGCCAGCATGTCGGCCGAGGAAGCGCTGCACTTCGGCTTGATTCCACGTCTGCATCGCGGCATCTTCGCCATGAACGAAATTCCAGAGCTCGACGAACTCGTTCAGGTCGGCTTGTTTAACATCCTGGAAGAGCGGGACGTGCAAATCCGAGGTTACCCGGTCCAATTTGACATCGATGTGTTGGTCCTGTTCTCCGCCAACCCGGCGACATACAACCGGAGCGGGAAAGTGATTCCGCAACTCAAGGATCGCATCGGATCGGTTATCCACACGCATTACCCGACCGAGCGATCGCTGGGCGTTGAGATCATGGAACAGGAGGCCCATGTAAGTCTGGACGGCGAATTCCCGGTGCTGGTGCCGTACTTCATGAAGGAGATCATTGAGCAAATGAGCATCTGTGCCCGCAAATCAAAGTACGTCGACCAGCAATCCGGAGTCAGTGCACGATTCAGCATTGCGAATTACCGAACGATGGTTGCCAGCGCTCGTCATCGCGCCGTCCGCCTCGGTGAACGACCGGCCGTCCCCCGGATCAGCGATTTCGGGCATTTGTATTCCTCATCGCTCGGCAAGCTCGAGCTGGACATGATGGGCAGCCAACAGATGTCCGAACGCCAGGTGCTTGAGGCCATTCAGGCCGATGCAATCAAAACTGTCTTTGCGGAGTACGTTGACAAGCATGGCCTGGATGAGATTGTCGATGTGTTCAGCAAGGGCGTGAAGATCGAAGTTGGCGACTTGCTGCCTTCGACGACCTATGCCGAACGGCTCAAGCGAGTTCCCAAGGCGTGGGAAAAGGCGTTCGAAATCAACCCAAGTGAGAACGAGGCTGTGCGGGCTTCGTGCATGGAGTTCGTGCTGGCGGGGCTTTACGCTGCCGACCGAATCTCGCGGTCGCAGCGACATGGCAGGATTACTTATGAAGTCAAATGAACGCCCAGGCGGGATAATTCATACCTACCAGAAGTTTGACCCGCTGAACTTCCCGAGTCCGACAGCGCCGCCGCCGGATGTGGTGTCACATGCCTTTGAACATTTGCTCTTCTACGGCAACATGCGCCGCCTCACCGAGGAAGAATTGGCGAATGCGATTCGCATCGACCCCAGCCAGATCAAAGGCCTGGGACCGAGCCTTGATGCCTTAATGGCCATCCTCTTCGAACGGAAGCGGAAAATCCTGGCCACCTACGAGACCGAAACCGTACAGGAACTCGCACGTCGAACTTACCACGACTTAGCCCAACAAATGCAACCACCGGCCAAGCTAACGTCCAACTTCCGGCAGGCAGTAAATGACGAACAACTCCACGATCTTGAACAGCTTTGGTATCGAAGCGGTGACGAGAAGAGCAAGTTCGCCGGCCAGCTTCTGCATTTGGTTGGCCGCCTCGGAGAAAAATACCAGGTGGATGAACTGGCAGCCAAGTACGCTTTCACCGGCCGGACTCCGATGACCGTGGCGGAGGCGCTGGAGATCAAGGAGGAGCTTGAAACCATCGATCAATTGTTGAAACAACTCGAAGAAGCGCAACGCACTGCACAGATCGGCGTCATCGACATGGAGGAACTTGCTCAATTCGCGGAACCGGGTGATCTCGACCAGCTCAATGCGCTTCAACAGATCATTCAGGAATATTTGCGTGAACTCGCCGAACAACAAGGTCTCGAACGTGGACGCCATGGCTACGAACTCACACCGAAGGCTTATCGGCTCTTTCAATCCAAACTGCTCACCGAGATATTCGATGCCCTCAAAGCGTCGCGTTCCGGCCGGCATCAAGGGCCCGTTGTCGGTGAGGGGCCGATCGAAACTCAGCGGACGAAATCGTACGAGTTCGGCGATTCAGTCACTCACCTGGACATTCCAGGCTCTTTCGTCAACGCTCTCATTCGCACCGGGCCCGGACTACCCGTGCGCCTCAAGCCGGATGATTTGTTAATCCATCGAACACGGAACAATCCGAAGTGCGCGACCGCCGTTTTGCTCGACATGAGCGGCTCGATGCGTCATGACGCGCTCTATGTGAACGTGAAGCGAATGGGTTTGGCGCTGGACGGCCTGATTCGGACCGAATACCCCGGTGATTTCCTGCAGTTCATCGAAGTCTATACTTTTGCCAAGCCTCGGCATGCCTCCGAGGTTCCGATGCTCATGTTCAAGCCCGTCACGCTCTTCAGCCCGGTCGTGCGTCAATGGATCGACATGAGCGATCCGAAAGTCAGCGAGCTTCAGGTTCATCCCCACTTTACCAATATCCAGCATGGGCTCCATTTGGCGCGCAAGATTCTTTCGGTGCAAGACACGCCGAATCGACAGATCATTCTAATTACCGATGGCTTGCCCACGGCTCATTTCGAGGGCGAGAAGTTGTTCCTTCTTTATCCTCCAGATCGACGCACGGAAGAGGCCACCATGCGCGAGGCTCACTGGTGCGCGCGCGATGGCATCACCATCAACATTTTCCTGCTCGCCAGTTGGAATCAGTCCGAAGAAGATGTGCAATTTGCATATCGGATGGCCAAGTCGACTAGCGGTCGCGTGTTTTTCACGGCGGGGCGTGATCTCGACCGGTACGTCGTTTGGGACTACCTGGCTCGGCGAAAAAAGATTATCGCATGAACCATCCAGTGCGGCTCGCGCCTGAGATCGCCTTGCCGCCTTACGCCTATATTCCCGGCACGGGGCTGCCGCATCCGACAAGCGATCCACGTGGCCACAGTTTCGGGAAGGCCCATACGGTGGTTGCAGAGCCGCTTCCGCAAGACTGGACAACTTGTAAGCCGTACCTCTACGGCATCGACCTTTTCAACTATGGTTATTACTGGGAAGCGCATGAATCGTGGGAGTCGATTTGGAAAGTTTGCCAGCGTGAGGGGACAGCGGCGCGATTTCTGAAAGGACTTATCAAGCTCGCCGCGGCCGGAGTGAAAATGCGAGAAGGCCGGGCGGAGGGCGTTATCAGCCACTCTCGCCGTGCCGCCGAGCTGTTTCGGAGCGTCGCGGCCGACAGTCCAATATTCATGGGATTATCGCTTTCCGATTTGATCGCCGCGGCGAACAGCATTGGCCGAAACGAACTCGCCTCCATACAGCTAAGTCCAAACATTCCTAGAAATTGACAAAATTCTCCGCACGCGTTATTTCTGGATGTTCCTATTACCGGAGGGCCACGAATGGTCGGAATCGCGCGTTCAGCAATGGTAGTCGGCGTGTTGCTTGCAGGCGGTTTGGTCTTGGCGAACCCTCCCGCTGCCAAGAGCGTCAAGGAAATCATGATGAAGATCAACAAAGGCGCGAATGCTCCGTTCATCACCATGAAACGTGATGTTCAGCAAGCCAATCCCAAATGGTTAGAGATTCAGCCGCAGGCGAAGGAATACCTGACGTTGGCCGGCGAACTGAAGGACGCCCAGGCGCCGCCCAAAGGGGACGCAACATCGTGGGCCAAGTTGACCAAAGATTACGGCGACGCGGCGAAGACATTTAACGATGCGGTCCAGAAGAAGGACAAGGCGGGAGCGCTCTCCGCCCATACAAAGCTGACCAACCTGTGCACGGCATGCCACAAGGCGCACCGGGACTAAGAATCGTGGGACACATGATCGACGGACATTCACTCGTTGGCGTTCTGAAGGAACGCGGCGTCACACACGTTGTTTGGCTTCCAGACTCGGAAGTCGGGACTTGGGAAGAAGCTTTACGTTCGAGCGGGGAAGTGCAACTGGTCCGCGTTTGCCGCGAAGGCGAAGCGATGGCCGTCGCGGCGGGACTGCTCTTAGGCGGCAAGCAGCCGATCGTCGTGATTCAGTGCACCGGCCTATTCGAAGCCGGCGATGCACTCCGAAATGTCGTGCACGATCTCAAGTTACCGCTCTTTCTAGTGATCGGCGTTCGCAGCTACCTTGCACACCAAAAGCAAGGGACCTTCGATACCTGCCCGGTGTTTACCGAGCCGATTCTCGCCGCATGGCGCCTCCCATACGTTTGGCTTAACCCTGATTCGACCGCGAACGACATCGGCAATGCCTACCGCCAAGCCCAAGCCGAGCGCCGCCCCGGCGCGGTCTTGATACCCGAGTAAATTCCCATGGATCCGAATCGCTCCAGACCGTCGTTGCGAGAAGCATTGGAAGTGGTGGCCGGGGTTCGCGGTGACCGCGTCGTAATCACCACGATGGCATCCATCGCGATCTGGCAGCAGATTTCGCAATCGCCGCTCGATTTTCATTACATTCCGTCGGCCATGGGACAAGCACCCGATCTGGGCCTCGGGCTTGCGTTGGCGAAACCCGAGCGCGGCGTCATCGTGCTTAACGGCGACGGCAGCATGTTGATGAACCTTGGCAGCCTAGTCACGGTGGCTAACCATCGAGTTCCGTTGTATCTGCTCGTATTCGACAACGGTATGTACGAAGTGACCGGCGGCCAACCAACAGCGGGCGCCGGCCGAGTCGATTTCGGGATGATGGCGCGCGCGGCGGGAATCAGTCGTGTTTATGCGTTCGACACGCTAACGAAATGGAAGGAAGGCGCCGCCGAGGCGTTGAACGGGCCGGGCCCGGTGGCAATTTGGATTCAAATCCAAGGACGGCTCGGCGAGAAAAGCCCGACTCCGCCGCGCCCCATGGCCGAGCAAATTGCCACGTTAAAGAAGGCGCTAGGCGTCTAAGCACGGCGCCTACGCGGCCATTCTCTCACCAGTTGCCGGCATGGTGGCTGGCCTCCGTCGCGCTTGTTTCCACAGGCAGCCACATCCAATCATCCAGACCAACAACCCGCCACACATTCCCAAGCCACGGTCTCGCAGCATCTGCAGCCCCGGCAGATGGGGCAGCGCCATCGTGAGGAAAAACACACCAAACGTGAGCGTCAGACCCACGCCGATTCGATGAGGCGGCCCAGCCTGTTCCAAGGTCATGGCGACCAATCCCATGATCAGCGGCAACGCAACGGCGAAGTAGTGCATATGACACACGGGACTTATCAGGAGCATCACCATGGTCAAAGCCCCGAACAACAACACCGTGTTGATTGCATCCTTCGTCCTCGACCAACGTGCCGCGATCAGGGTCAACCCTGTCAGCAAGACCGCAATCAACCGGTGTGCCCAATGAACGGTGGAACTCGCGTACAGGGGACGGGCGTCTCGATCCGGATAGATCGAATTATGGATCGCCGACATGATGGACTGGCTATCGTTGGTGGTGGCGCCGAGCAACTCCGTGGATCGCGATTCGTCGTTTCCGCCGCCGAGGCCCGGGCGCAGCAGAATCTGATCATACTGTCGGTAATAGCTTACGGTCTTCGGCACTCCAAAGACGGCTGCGGGAATGATGAACAAGCCGATCAAAAGCCCGACGGCCGTCCCCGCGAGGCAACGATAATCACGTCGCCACAACGGCACTAACAGCAGGAATGCGGGAATGACCTTGAGGCAAATGGCGCCCGCCAGCCAAAAGCCCGCGCCATGTGTTGACCGCGAATCAAGGCGGCGAGGGCGATGCAAAAGAGTGCCAAGAGGAGCAGATTCACTTGACCGCGCATGAGCGTATGCGCAACGGGGATCAGACAGGCAAGAATCGGAATGAGACGTAGCGACCACCAGCGGCGACTACGCGTCGGCACTTCGGTCTTAAGCGAGTGCCTCTCCAGCGCGGTCGCCAGGACATGAACGGCAACAATCAAGCAAGCGATGCCGAATGCGTACCAGACGAGCACCGACACGGTGAACGGTAGTGACGCGGCCCCATCGACGCCGGCGGGCGCCTCGGCGAGCGGCATCATCAGAATCGCAAACAAAGGCGGATAGTTGTAATGCCAATTATTGGTGTCCGTAACTTCATAAATGTTCTCGCCGGATCGGACCGCCCAAGCGGCGCGGAGATAAACGCCGAGGTCCGTCATGCGCCGGGCCATGAACGCGGAGCGCATCTCGACAGCGAAAGCGAAGGCGAATACCGTGGCGATAAGGACGTAAACGCCGCGCATCTCCCAGCGGCCGGGAGGCGGAAAGCATGATTTATCCGTGGCAGTTGTTGGGGTCACCGAACGTCCCTCCGTGGACATTTGACGGCTAGATAAGCCCCATAATCATGAACGGGCAATGGGGCGGTGTCGGCGAAGCGCGGCCAGTGTTTGTTCAAAATCCGCCGGCAACGGCGCTTCGGCTTCAATCATGCGGCCAAGTCGCGGGTGCTGAAAGCGAAGTCGGGCTGCATGCAGCGCTTGCCGAGCCATCAGAACCTCGTCTTCGGCCGGATTGAGACTCGAGGCAATGTCCGACAACCGCAGGCAGTCGCGGCCGCCGTAAGTCTTGTCCGCTAGGACTGGGCAACCCAAGCTGGCCAGATGCACTCGAATCTGGTGCGTGCGGCCGGTGCGTGGCTGTATCCGACAAAAGGTAAAGCCGCGGAAGCGCTCGATGACCTCATAATAACTGCATGCTTCCTTGCCGTCATCTTCGTCGTCGGTGGCGATCATCTTTATGCGATCGTGCTTGTGATGGCCGATTCGGCGTTCGATGTAGTCGCTATCTCGGTCGAGCACACCCAACGTAATCGCTAGGTATTCCTTGAACGTCTTTCGGTTTTCGAACTGGAGGCCTAGATCGCGATGAGTTTGTTCGTCCTTCGCAATGAGAATCGCGCCGGTCGTGTCACGGTCGAGTCGATGGACGATCCCTGGCCGATACTCACCATTGAGATTGCTAAGCTCGCCGAAATGGAACTGCAAGGCATTCACCAGCGTTCCGCTCCAATGTCCCTTGGCCGGATGGACCACCATGTCCGGCGGCTTGTCGATAACGACCAGGAATTCATCCTCGTAAAGTATCGTGAGCGGGATGTCCTCCGGCTCGGCGATGTCGCGCGTCGGCGCCGGCAACTCAAGATGAATAGTGTCCCCGCTCTTCACCTTCGAGCTCGACTTGGCAAGCGATCCATTGATGGTAACGTTGGCAGCGTCGATGGCCCGCTGGAACACCGATCGACTGTAACCGGGAAAGACGCTCACCAGGTATTGGTCGAGTCGAATGCCTTCGGTTTTCGGGTGGGCCGTCAAATCGATGGCTTTGCCCGCGCAAGGAAGAATCACCGGGGGCCCATCGGTCATGGATTCGATTCGCGCTGAGGTGAAAAGGGACTCATGAACGGGCTGCTTGACTTCGCCGACTTTCGAAAGTCGTCATAGAACCGCACCACCGCGGTGCGATTAACTTCGAGGTCAGTGCATCGTGCGGCGGCTTCTTTGCCGAGTTCGGTGGTGGGATACGTGTCTCGAAGCCGCGCATAAAGTGACAGGGCGGTGTCGAGGCTGCCGATTCCTTCATCCGCGTTATCGGCTTTCGGAACGCCGACAAGCGCTTCCTCGGCCTTCGCGGCTCCCATCAATGCTTCCTGTTGCAATACGGGATCTTCGTAACACTCCGAGATCATTTTGTCGAAGATCTTCCGAGCCGTCTGCAGATTCTCAACGGAGTCAGATTGCGCCTGATCATGGGCGTCGAGTGACGGCAGCCGCCCCACATTTGAATAAATCGAAGACAGTCCGAGACGCAACAGAATGCGGGCACGCTGAAATTGCGCGGTTCGGGCCGCAATGGTGCCGGCGTGGTCCAAGCTGACGGCCTCCAAGGCCGGCGGCGACCCTGCACTGTTGTTGATTTGGACCCACGCCGCGCCGCCGCGAGCCCCGGCGATATTGGCAATGTACCAGCCGATCAGTGTCGCCACGGCAAGTCCGCCAATGACCCAAACGATGGCCGACTTCCCGCCCGATCCGGACTTCACGCCCTGAACGAGCCGGCCCATCCGGTCGGCGAGAACGTTGGTATTCAAGTCTTTTCGATGTTCCGCTTTCATGCGGCCGTCACTCCGTCGCATAGCCAAAGTTTGATCTAACTGACGTGATGATAAAAGCTTTGGCGTGTGGGGTCAATGTGAAGGCGAGGTTAGTCTATAACGAACGGCGCTGTCCTATCAAACTCCATGCGCTCTTCCTGTGTAAGGAGTGCGTACACAACCCTGGTAGTATAGCCACCGACTAATTTCCTATTGTCGATGTACATCCAATCAGAAATCTTCGATGGGTCGACTGAAGCTCGTTGACCCATTTTGACGTTCTTCAGCTTTTCCGGCACGTTTCCGACGGTTCCGTGGAACAATTTGCCATCAAAAGAAACCGAAGTCAGCCACATGTGTTCGGTTGCATCGCCGTCAGAGAATCGCATTTTCAGGGCGAATCCCGACTGCGAAGGTTTGGGGGAATCCAAAACCGCTGCGAAGGTGCTTGCGCTGTCGCGTGCCTCCTGAATGGCAGCAATCATACGCGGATCATCGTCTGGAACATCGGTGATCTGCCGGATCGGTTTCTTGTTGCAACCTGATGCAAGAAGCAGAAAGGCAGCCAAGAGAACTGTTGAACGCATATTCAATTCCCTAATGACCTTTGCGAGCGCGTCTTCACAAGATTTGCCTACATTTTCTTACTACACCTGTCAATCTTTTCGCTGGCGTGCAGGTGTCATGTTGGGGCACAATGGATGACGTGAGTGATCGCGACCAATCTGAAACCGATCATCTCCTCGAGCAAGTTCGGAACGGAAATCGCCAGGCCCTGGATGAACTGCTTCGGGAACACCGGCCGTACTTACGCCGGATCGTCGAGCGCTGCCTCGATCTACGGTTGATGGCGCGTGTCGATGTCTCGGACGTGGTGCAGGAGACGCAATTGGAAGTTTACCGGCGTTTGGGTGACTACCTTGAACGAAAGCCCATGCCGTTTCGATTGTGGCTGTGGAAGACGGCGTACGAGCGAACGTTGACCATCCACCGTCAGCATCTCACGGCTGAGCGACGATCGGTGCGACGCGAAGTTCAACTGCCGGATCGTTCCTCCTTGATGTTGGCAAAAGGGCTTATGGCCGGTTCGACCGCGAGCCGGCAATTTGCACGACGAGAACTTGCTGAGCGTGTTCGGCAGGCGTTGGCAAGTTTGCCGGACAGCGATCGGGAGATTCTCATCATGCGTACGTTTGACGGCCTGTCCAATCCAGAGATCGGGGCCATCATCGATTTGGATGCGGCCAGTGTCAGCAAGCGCTATGGCCGGGCCTTGGTTCGACTGCATCGCCACCTTGCCGCGGAGGGTGTAGGAGAGGCGGACGTATGAGTGACATCGCTGTTTCTGAAACTGCAAATATGGACTCGCTCGTCGGCCAGGTGGCCGACGAATTCCTCGAGCGCTTAGAGCGCGGCGAAGATCCGCAAGTTGAGGAATACGCCGAGCAGCATCCACAGATCGCCGCGATCTTGGGCCAGGTGTTGCCCGCGTTGCGGGTCATGCGTTCGACGTTATTACGAAGCACCACGTCCCGCACCCAGTCCCCTACTTCCCCTGGGGACTTGGGTGAAGGGGCGGTCGGCCAACTGGGCGATTATCGAATCTTGCGTGAAGTCGGCCGGGGCGGCATGGGCGTCGTCTACGAGGCGGAGCAGGTGTCGCTCGGCCGGCGGGTCGCGTTGAAAGTGCTTCCCTTCGCCGCCGCGGTTGAACCGCGGCAACTTCAGCGCTTTAAGCAAGAAGCACAAGCGGCCGCCCATCTCTTGCACCAGAACATCGTCGCCGTCTATGCCGTCGGTTGTGAGCGTGGTGTGCATTATTACGCGATGCAGTTTGTCGATGGCCAGTCGCTCGCTGCTTTGACCGCGGAGCTGGCTCATCAGACTCCACAACCCAACGATCGCCCATCGCCCACCACTCCGCCTTGCCCGGCCGCGGAGACCGTTTCGGAACCTATCGGTCGCATGTTGACGGAGCGCACGTCCGGAAGTCCGAACTTTTTCCGTAGCGTGGCCCAACTCGGAGTCCAGGCGGCCGAAGCACTCGAGTATGCCCATCAGCAAGGCATCGTGCATCGCGATGTCAAACCGGCGAATCTGCTGGTAGACGGGCGCGGACAGTTGTGGGTTGCCGATTTCGGCTTGGCTCGATTTCACCGGGAAGTCGGCCTGACGCAGAGCGGCGACGTGGTCGGCACGTTGAGGTACATCAGCCCTGAACAGGCACTGGGGCCGCATGCACTCGTCGACCAGCGCACCGACGTTTACGGACTCGGCGCCACGCTGTACGAACTCTTGACCCGGCGCCCGATTCACGATGGACATGATCGAAATGCCCTGTTGCGGCAAATCGAGCGTGATGAGCCGGTTTCGGTACGGAAGCGCAACCCGGCCGTGCCCACCGAGCTGGAGACAATTATTCACAAAGCTTTGGCTCATCATCCGGCGGACCGGTATTCAACTGCCCAGGAATTGGCGGACGATCTGCGGCGGTTTCTGGAAGACAAGCCCATCCACGCCAAGCGACCGAATCTGTTGCAGCGTTTCGCGAAATGGCGCCGTCGCCACCCTGGCGTCGTCCGAGCGGCGGCGATATTGCTCGTGGCCGGCGTAGCCGCCTTGAGTGTCGGCACCGCCGTCATTTGGCGTGAAAAAGAAAATGCAAAGCTGGCGCAGGCGCAATCCGAAGTGGAAAGACGCCGCGCCGACGTGCGCTATCGTCTGGCCCGCCTGGCGCCAGACGACATCTATACCAATGTGATTCAGAACTGGCTGATTGAAACCGAAGTGATGCGGAAACGATTGACGCGGAAGGAACAGAAGACCGTCGCACATGAATTACTTCTAAAGGCCCTCGCTTACTATCAAGAGCAAGCCACCTCGGCCGGGAACGACTCGGAGACGCGGCTGGAAAAAGCGATGGCCTACCGACGCATCGGCGAAGTGCAGCAAAAACTCCGTCGTCCGCAGGAGGCCGAGCGCGCGTACCGACAGGCGATTGCCTTGTTCGACGGCCTGGCAATGGAATTTCCCGAGATACCCGATTACGGTTTGAACCTGGCACTGAGCATCGACGGTCTAGCCCGGCTCTTGGTTGACGGTGGCCACCGGCATACGGATGCGGTACAGGCTTACCGGCAGGCCTCGGTTCTCGCCGGGCGCCTCGCCGAGAGTTTTCCGGATGTTCCCGACGCCTCTTTGCTTCAGGCACTAGCGCTCACCGGGCTTGGCAAACTCATGCGGGACACTCGACGCTATCCTGAAGCGGAACAGAACTATGGGGAGGCAATTGAACTATTGGAGCGCTTGGCAGCCGAAGATCCCCGAAAAGTGGAATATCGTGGCAATCTCGGCCGTGCCCTTCATGGACTGGCACAAGTGCGGATCGATCAAGCGAACCTTGAGGCCGCCCGCCAACTTTTGCTTGACGCTATTCGTCATCAGGAGACCGCCCTCAAATCGAACTCGAAATACCCGGACTATCGGCAAGGTATTACGGCGCATTTTCAGGAGTTGTTTGGCGTCTTGTTTCAAATGGGAAAGCATGAGGAAGCCGCCCAAAGCGCCGAGTTGTTCGCCGATTTGCTGCCGGAACGTGGGTGTGACGCGTCCGCGGCGGTGCAGGTCCTCAATATGTGCGTACACCTGGCTGCAAAAGATTCGACTCGACCAAGTTCCGAACGAATTGAAGTTAGGCAACGCTACATTGATAGGGCCCGCAACCTTTTTCAGGAGGCGGTGCGACGCAGTGCCGGCGACCCGGACGTGCAGGCTCTTCTGGCCTGGCAGCGCGCCATGATGCCGTACGAATGGATCCACGACCCCGCAAAGGGTGTCGAGCTCGCTCAGGAGGCAGTTAAGCAACGTGCAACGGAACCGGCACTCTGGACTACCTTGGGTCTGGCGAGGTACCGAACCGGTGATGCGGCCGGCGCGGTCGCGGACCTCACGGAAGCGGTTCGACTCGGCGACGGCGGCAAGGTGCGCGACTGGTTGTATCTAGCACTGGCCAACAACAAGTTGGGTCGAATTGAAGAAGCTCGCAAATGGTACGAACGCGCACAGGAAGTTGAACTCAACGACGCGCCCGGAGATTGGGAATTAAAGAACCTCCGGGCTGAAGCAGCGGCGGCATTCGCCCAGGCCGTCGAGTAGAAGCAATAAGCCGACACCAATTTCCTCCCATCGCCCGACCGTACATCGTGCGCGCGGAGCCGAACGTTAATGCATCGAGAGTCTAGAAATCGCCGACACCAAACGCTGGAGAGAAAGAACATGGCTCGAAGAATAATTGAACGTGCTCGACTAGGTCTTGAAGCGCTCGAAGATCGACGCGTGATGTCAACCTGTACGGTAACCAGTTTGACAGACACGGGGGCGGGATCGGGCGTGAAAGGTGATTTGCGCTACTGTCTGAACGTGACAAACGCCAACGGTGAGCCGAGTAATCGAGTCGAATTTCAGGCGGGACTTACTGGGAAGATTACGCTCCAGCTTGGCGAGCTTGCTATTCGGAATCATCTCGAAATCGACGGCCCGGGTGCGTCGGCCGTGATGATAAGCGGTAACCACACGAGCGGCGTCTTCAGCGTCCCATTCGATGAGGGAAATCTGCAAGTTGCTATCGATGATTTGACCGTCACGGAAGGAAGCGGTGTCGTACTCGATGGTTTTCCTATGGGAGGCGGTTTCTTTAACGGTTTGGGGACGGTAAAGCTGACCCGCATGGTGATCACGGAAAACGTCATCACGCACCAGTTCGGCACCGGCGGCGGACTTGTAAATATCGCCGGGTCCGTGACGCTCAATTCTTGCGTCGTCTCAAACAACTCGGTTCGTAAATTCGGCACCGCAGGTGGAATTCACAACAACGACGGCACGATGACCTTGATAGACACGGTGGTCTCCGGCAACGTTGCCCCGAATTTCGCCGGTATCAGCAACAGCGGTACCTTGAACGTCGTTCGAAGCACCTTCTTCGATAATGTCGCTGCGGAATCGTCCGGCGCCATCAACAATCTCGATACCCTGAACGTGATTGAATCGAGTTTCAGCGCGAACGGTGCGCCGGATGGCGGCTCGGCCATTTACAACGTGTACGGCTACGTATCCGTCCGCGATAGCACCTTTGCGGATAACGTTGGCAGCGCCATTCACACGGGAGGATGGACCGATATTTCGGGCAGCACCTTCACTCGCAATGTCGGCTTCAACGGGGGCGCTCTTCATGTCTACGATGGCACATTACGGCTGGTCAACTCCACGCTCTCGGAAAACACCGCAACGAATCTGGGCGGCGGTATTGCCGTTGTTTCCGATGACGCGCTCGCCGAAATTACCGCGTGCACACTTACCAAGAATAGTGCTCTCGGCGGTCCGGGCGGCCTTGGTGGCGGGGGCGGAATCTCGATATTCTCTGGGGGAGCCGGAACCGCCCGGGCGGTCATCCACAATACCATCGTCAGCGGCAATTCCAGCGTGGGCGCCGGCCCGGATATTCGGGGACCGGTAATATCGCTCGGTTATAACTTCATCGGAAAAGACTCCGGCAACACCGGGTGGAATGCAAAAGACCGAGTTGGAACGGAGGCTGCGCCGCTTGATCCAAAACTAGGCCCGCTGGCCGATTACGGTGGCAAGACATTCACCCACGCCCTCCCGGCCGACAGCCCGGCAATCAAACAAGGCGACATCGCCCTTGCGGGGTTGCCCGACCAACGCGGTACTATGCGGGTGCCCTTCTACGCGCCCGACCCCGGGGCTTTTCAAACTAGTGAAGCCCTTCGGTTCGTGATCGAGGCGCCTGAGCAGGTCGACGTGGGACAACCGTTTGACTTCACCGTGTTTGCCGTGGATCAATGGGGCAACCGCGCCACTTACACCAAGACTGTTTCCTTTCTGAGCACCGATCCATTGGCGGTGTTGCCCGCGCCCTACCAGTTCGTGCCGGCTGACCTAGGGATGCATTCCTTTAGCGCCACCTTGAACTCCGAGGGACTGCACGCCGTCAAGGTAAGGGACTTATCTGGGTTTCCAAAGGGTGCCGCAGTCATTGACGTACAATCGGATCGCAGCGACAGCGCATATCGGGACCCGACTAATGCCCTTGCGGCGCCGGTCGCGTCCGATGGTTTGGGCACCATGCCTTCCGGACGTTCGTCTGCAAGGCGCCTTGTGACGGTTTCTTGACGAAAGCGGCATCCCACAGTTAAGTGTTTTTCACAAAGTGAGGAGTTTACGCATGAAAAAGCAACACGGGAGAAATCAAATACGCCTCGGACTTGAATCGTTGGAAGATCGCGCCCTCTTGTCAACTTGCACGGTGACGAACCTCGGCGACACCGGCGCAGGCGCGAGCCTGGCCGGCGACCTGCGTTATTGCATCAATCTGTCGAACAACAGCACGGAGCCAAGTACACGCATCGAGTTCGCGCCGGGCTTGCCGGGAAGATCACGCTGCAGCAAGGGCACCTGCCGCTTTTGAAGAACGTAGAAATCGATGGGCCCGACGCCGCGACGGTAACGATCAGCGGCGGCCTCAAGAGTGGCGTGTTTTTTGTTCCGAGGGTAATTGGCCCCATCACAGTGAGCATCGATGACTTGACGGTGACGGAAGGCATCGGCGTCAAAGAGCAGTATTTCCCCCGCGCCGGGGGTGGATTCTTGAACGGTTATGGGCAGGTGACGCTTACGCGAGTCGCATTCATCGGCAATGTAATCAACGACGGCAGCAACGGCGGCGCCATCCACAACCGATACGGCACCATGACGTTTAATTCATGCGTCATATCGAACAACAGCGTCCGAGACGGCTATGCAGGCGGGATTCGCAACGAGCAGTGGGGCACGATGACACTCACTGATACGGTAGTGTCCGGAAACAAGTCGCAATACTATGCGGGCATTTCCACCCAGGGACACATGACAATTGTGCGGGGCACGATAATGGGAAACGTCGCCGAGGAACATGCCGGCGGCATAAACATGGGCGGCATTCTTACCGTTATCGACTCAACGATCAGCGGCAACGTTGCCCCGGACGGCGGGGCCGGAATCTATAACGTGCGTGGCGTCTTGACGATTCACAACACCACCATTGCCGACAACCAGGGCGACGGCGTCACCACGAATGGTTGGACCGACGTCGTCGACAGCACGATTGCGAGAAATTATGGCGATCAAGCGGGCGGCTTCTATGTGTACGGCGGCACGCTGCGCGTGACCAATAGTACGATCTCCGGAAATGTTTCCGAAAAGATGGGCGGCGCCATCCGCATCGTCGAGTTTGTAAATCCGCCAGACCCCCCCGATGCGGTTGTCGAACTGACCGCGTGCACTATCACGGATAATTTGGCCAAAGGCACGGGCGGTGGAGGCGGCATCGAAATTATCGCAACGCCCGACGGCAGCGCACGCGTCCTGAGGCGTAGCTGTATTGTTTCCGGAAACCGAAGCAAAGGCACGGGGGATGACGTACACGGGTCCGTGATTTCCCTTGGGTACAATTTCATCGGCAACGGGGATGGTAGCCTCGGTTGGGTGGCAAAAGATAAGGTAGGCACACCTGCCGATCCGCTCAATCCGCAGCTAGCTCCTCTCGCAGACTATGGCGGAAAGACCTGGACACACGCGCTGCCCTCCGGTAGCCCCGCCATCAAGAAAGGCGATCCCGCTCTCAAAGGCACTTATGACCAGCGCGGCACCGAGCGCATATCCACTTTCATTCCCGATGTCGGGGCATTCCAGACCAGTGATCTCATGACGAAACTGCAAGTAATCGCGCCGGAGCAGGTCATCAAGGGGCAGCTATTCAGTTTGAAGTTGATCGTCATCGATCCGTGGGGGAACCATGCGGTCCTCAATAAGCAGACCGTGAGTTTCACTAGTACCGACCTTGCGGCACAGTTGCCGGCCGACTACACCTTTACGGCCGCCGACCTGGGATCGCACGAGTTCAGCGTCACGCTGAATACCGTTGGCACGCAGCAAATAACCGCGGCGGAGGGGCCTGACGGCTTACCATTTGGTACCGCGACAATCAACGTGGAGGACGGCGGCCGGTGGAGCGCACTGGGAACGATGGTTGACGCCGATGGAGTAATTCTAACTACAGCTCAGCGCCGGCTGCGACGGCGATGATCTTCCGCACATGGGGGCGGCCCGTGCCGCATTTACTACTCGCTCGTAGCTTCAATGGGGAGTTTGAATCATGATCCGCCGAACTGTTGAACGCGCCCGCATAGGTCTCGAGCCTATCGAGGACCGATTGTTGTTGTCCACCTGCACGGTGACGGCATTGACGGATACCGCCTCGGGTTCCGGCCTGGAAGGCGATCTGCGCTATTGCCTCAATCTGTCGAACACCAGTCCGGCACCCGACAACCGTATCGAGTTCGCGTCGGGACTTGCCGGGACGATCACCCTTTCGAAAGGAGAATTACGGATTCTTCAGAACGTAGAAATCGACGGCCCCGGCGCCGACAAACTTACGATTAGCGGCGGGCTGCAAAGCGGCGTTTTCTTTATTCCGCCTATGCTCGGCCCCATCACCGTGAACATCGACGACATGACGGTCACCGAGGGTATCGGTGTCGATCAAGGTTTCACGCGAATGGGCGGCGGGTTCTACAACGGCCGCGGGATCGTAACGCTGACCGGAGTTGTGTTCACCGGTAACATCGCCAAAGGCGGCAACAGTCCCAATGGAGGCGCTATCTACAACTTTCTTGGAACCATGACGCTTGATTCATGCGTGATATCGAACAACAGCGCCCGAGACGGATACGCGGGCGGAATTCGCAACGAGCAATCGGGCACGATGACGCTCATCGATACCATCGTTTCGGGCAACAAGGCCCAGTATTGGGCGGGCATTTCTACCAACGGTTCGATGACGATCTTACGCAGCAAGATTGACGAAAACATTGCCGACGAGTTTGGGGGCGGTATCGATGCTAGTGGGACCGTCACTGTGATCGACTCTACCATCAACGGCAACGTGGCGCCGGACGGCGGCGCGGGCATCTACAACGTCCGTGGCCACGTAACGGTTCGCAGTAGCACCATCGCCGACAACCAGGGCACGGGCGTCCATACGTCGGGTTTGACCGAGATCATCGACAGCACGATTGCACGCAATCACGGCAATCAGGCAGGCGGATTCTACGTCTACGGAGGCACTCTACGTGTGATGAACAGCACGATCTCCGGGAACATTTCCGATAATCTGGGCGGAGCGATCAATATCGTCGAGTTCGTGAACCCTCCGGACCCGCCGGATGCACTGGTCGATCTGACTGCGACCACGATTACCAACAACGTGGCGAAAGGCGCGGGCGGCGGCGGACTGAGGGTTATCGCAACGCCTAATGGCAGCGCACGTGCCTTGTTGAGAAGCTGCCTTGTTGCCGGCAATCGGAGCAACGGCCCCGGCGATGACATTCTCGGCGCGGTGATTTCCATCGGATACAACTTCATAGGCAAGAGTGAAGGCAACTCCGGCTGGGTGGCGAAGGATTGGGTGGGCACCGCGGAAGCCCCATTTGACCCGCAACTGGGGCCCCTCGCCGATTACGGAGGTAAGACGTGGACACATGCGTTGCCGGCCGGAAGTTTCGCTATCAAGAAAGGCGACCCCGCACTTCAAGGATCGTATGATCAACGCGGCACATGGCGCCAGCCCTACTTCAATCCGGATCCCGGTGCCTTTCAGTCCAGTGAGCCCCTTAAGTTCCAACTCGTCACTCCCGCTCAAGTGCAAAAGGGTGAACCCTTCGTTGTTGCATTTACAGCGTTGGATGCGGATGGAAATCATGCGACCATTTACAAAGGCACGTTGACGTTCACCAGTACGGACCCCGCGGCGCAACTACCGGCAAATCACACATTCACGAGCGCCGATTTGGGATCGCACGAGTTCACCGTCACACTCAACACCTCTGGCGATCAGAACATAACGGCGACCGAGTTGGATGGGTTTCCATTCGGCACCGCGAGTGTGACGGTCGTGGACGGTGGCGGGCGGTGGAGTGAATTGGGAACGGCTCTTGATTCCGACGGGGTCAATGTGCCGGTGACACAACGGCGGCTTCGTCGGCGATAAAGTATCGTCTAGGCGGAGTTTGACATTCAAGTGAGGGAAGCGATAATGGCGCGCATGCCCTCCAGCATCTTCGTGAGTGAAAGGGGTGATCCATGAGTCGGAAAGCAACTCGTCAGAGACCTACACTAGAGGCTCTCGAAGTTCGGGCGTTGTTGAGCTTTTCTCCACCGGTTAACTATGCGGCCGGCCAGAATGCCTGGGCTGTTGCGGCTGATGAGCTCGGCGGCGAAGGAGTCGGCAGAGAGGATCTTGCCGTGGCGAATTATGGCGACGATAGCGTAAGCGTTCTCATTGGAAAGGGCGACGGCAGTTTTCATCCCGCCGTGAACTATCCCGCTGGGCCGGGCCCCGTGTTTGTCGCGACCGGCGACTTCAACGGCGATGCCGTCAACGACATCGCTGTCGCCAATGTGGAAGATCATCGTGTCCGCATATTGCTCAACAAGGGAGACGGCACGTTTCTGCCGGCCATACCATATCGTGCAGGCCCCGAACCGCGAGGGCTGGCCATCGGCGATTTCGATAGTGACGGCGCTGCGGACATCGCGGTGGCTTCCTCCGCCGGAAAGTACGTGGGAATACTATTCAACAACGGGGATGGGACTTTCCAGCGTCCAGTTCGAAACAAGGTGCCTGGCTTTGTCAGCGCAGTTGCAACTGCTGATATGAATACTGACGGCAGTCTCGATCTGGCCGCTACCAATTTCGACGCCAGCCTCGGCGTTCATGTCGTGAGCATTCTCCTTAACAAAGGCGACGGCGTGTTTCATCAGGCAGTGGATTACGGCACGCAGTCCGCGCCGCGCTTCGCCGCGACCGGGGATTTTGACCACGACAACGATATCGACCTGGCCGTGACTTGCTCCTTCTGGCCTGCCCTTGATTTCGTTGATGTTCTGCTAAACAACGGCAACGGCACGTTTCAGACGGCCGTGACCTACGACGCCGGCCCCGTGGTATCAACGGCCGCTATCGCGGACTACAATCACGACGGCCATTTGGATGTCGCCATCGGCAACGTGCAGACGAATGAAATCCGCGTGCTTTTCGGAACGGGAGACGGCGCATTTCAGCCGGCCGTTAGCTTTGCGATCGGCGGCGATTCCTGGACCATCGCTACCGGTGATTTCAACGCCGACGGCTATGCCGACCTCGCCGCCGCCCACTATTTCTCGAATAGCGTGGGTGTAGCGCTCAACGACGGCGCATGGTTCGACCCGTTGCCCGATTCGCCGATGAGGCAAATTCAACGCGTGGCTGTCAGTCGTTGAGAATAAACGAGGTTAGGACGAGTTGTTTCGCGATTTCGCCCGGGCATTGCCAAAGACATCAGTCCGAGGGCCTATTTACGGTTACCGCTCTCAGGAATTCCATCGGATCAAGGATTTCCAGGCCCGGATACGAATGACGAAAACTTGCATCTCTCATTAGGTCTAGCAGATCTCCGTCGCGGCTGACTAGATATCGTGCATCACCCGCAAGGGCTAGATTTACGTAGGCCTCGTCTTTGGGATCGCGTTGTAATGTAAACACTCTCGGAACGTCCGAAATTGACGTAGCCTTGCTCAAGACGTTTCGCAGAAAGGCATCGATCGCGACGGTCGTCAGTTGCGGAAACCTGTGAAGCGTCTTTGGACGTGCCAATATATCCCGTACTTCGGTTAAGATCTCGGCGCTTATCAGCAGAGTAACAAGGCCATCATCTACCAATCGAAAGCACGCCCGCGCAGGGCTGTTGGTCGCGCGGCAGCTTGCAAGAAAACCATGCAGTCGTACACCACTCGAGACGTCATCTAGGCTTTCCGTGCTTATCACGCCAAACTTCCTGGCGGGCTTCCTCAAAGAACTCGTCAACCTCGGTGTCCGTCAACCCAGCGGACTGCAAGGCGTCAGCGATCGGGGCACAAACCTCGTCAAACGACGTCGTCCTAGCAATTTTCTCTTGAACCGCCTCAACCACAAATGTCGTTAATTCCTGGCCGATTCGTGCGGCGTGTTGTCGCGCAGCGGTTTCGAGCTCGGGGGAAAGGTCGATGGTTACAGTCATACTTCACCTCTTGGGCAAGGGCTTGATTTGCGCCATTGTATCCCACAGTATAATGCCCGCTTGGTACTTCCCACGTTTGCCCTGCTTCTCCAGGCATTCCCCCCAGTTTCGATTGCTTGCCCACGCCCGCGCCGGTTCGCGGCGCGGAACTTGCTATCCATTTCGCGGAACGCTTTTGGTAGAGTCCCGTCCGATTCTGAACCGGCGCCACAAGCGCGGCGGCGTTTACGCCACGGGGGTTACGTGCGCTCGGCCCAAAATCGGGGCAGCGTCTCCGAGCCGCGGACAAGGAGGTCGGGGCGTGGCCTTTCGCTGGCGGATTCGCCACAAGCTGATGCTGGGGCTCGGCCTGGTGGTCGGCATCATCGCCTTCCTCCTCGCCGGCACCATCTACGGCGTCGCATCCTTTCGGCTCATCATGAAAGGCTATGGATGCAAACAAGTCGAAATGACCAAGGCCCATGAGTTCAAGGAGGAAATCAACGGTCTCAACTCACAATCGAACTTGCTTGAAGGCAAAGCCGACATCCGGCAGAAACAAATCGCCAGCGCTCTCAAGTCCTTGGACGCCTACGAAGAGTCTCTCCACGACACGATCCAAATGGGCCAGGACTTTGACGACGGCGTTCAGGAAACGGGCTTGGTGCGAGTCCTGCGGGAAAACTTGACCAAGTTGAGCAATCTAGTTAAGCGGAACCCGTCGTATGCACACGGTATGGCCCCGAGTGGTCAACCACGCCCCATCGATGTGGAGATAACTAATCTCGTCGCCACCATGCTGCGCGACGGTAACGACCTGGGCGCGGAGATCACACGAGAACAAGCGAGACTCTACGGCGATGCCCAACAGACGTTTCGAAATAGTTTGTGGATTGTGTTTTCGATCGGCATCGGCGGCGTGCTACTCATGTGTTCCTTTCTGCGGTTCTTCTACCGCTGGGTGTTCTATCCGATTCGGGATCTGGAACAGGGCGCCGCACGTGTCGCCGAAGGCGATTTCGAACACCGCATCGAAGTTCATAGCGGCGACGAGATGGAAGACCTGGCCGTTGGTTTCAACGACATGACCGGCAGGCTTCGAGAAATGTATCGCGATCTCGCCCGCCAGGTGAATGAACGCAGTCGGCAACTCGTTCGTTCCGAGCGCCTGGCCAGCGTCGGTTTCCTGGCCGCCGGCGTCGCACATGAAATCAACAATCCGTTGGCCAGCATTGCGTTTTGCAGCGAAGCCCTCGAGGCCCGGCTCGACACGGTGTTGGCACAATCGTCCGATCATGGCGAAGTGGTCCGCAAGTACATGCGCATGATTCAACAAGAAGCATTTCGTTGCAAAGACATCACGCAGAAACTCCTGGAGTTCAGCCGCGGAGGTGAACGGCGGCGAGAACCGATAGACTTGAGCGACTTGATCCAAGGCGTTCTCGATATGGCCCGCCACTTGCCCAATTGCAAGGGAAAAACGATTCATTTCGAGCCCGCCGGGCGACAGGTAGCCAGCGTCAACGGCCAGGAAATCAAATCCGTGGTGCTGAACCTGGTGGTAAATGCGCTCGACAGTATGGACGAAGGCGGCACGCTTGAGATTACGATACACCAGCGCGACGGCATGGCGGTTCTGAGCTTCACCGACAACGGCTGCGGCATGTCGGCCGAGGTCCTCGAGAACATTTTCGAACCTTTCTTTACCCGTAGCCGCACCGGGAAGGGAACGGGATTGGGATTGTCAATTAGTCATCGAGTGATTAGTCAGCACGGCGGCGATATTGAGGCGTCGAGTACGGGGCCGGGACATGGAAGCATCTTTACCGTGCGGTTGCCGCTCAAATCGGTGGTACCGCTGAGGGAGGAATCGTTTGGCCAGCTCGCCGCATAAAAGTCTGCGTGTCCTCTTTGCCGACGACGAAAAGTCGCTCCAAGAGTTCATGCGCTCGGAATTGCCCCGGCTCGGCCATGAGGTGACTGTCTGTCCTGATGGCCGCGCTGCGGTCAAAGCCCTTGAAAAAGGCAAATTCGATGTCGCCATTCTGGACCTTCGCATGCCCGGCATGACCGGCATCGAAGTTCTCGAACAGCTCAAGCAGATTTCGCCGCACACCGAAGCAATCGTCATGACCGGCCATGCGAGCATGGACACGGCGATCGAAGCTGTCCGCCTCGGCGCTTTCGACTACATCACGAAGCCATGCCGCCTCGCGGAAATCGAGTCCGTCCTGCAGAAGGCCGTCGATAAGCGTGGACTCAAACATCAGAACCTCGCCTTGCAAAGTCGGCTCCAACTTGCCGAGGGGCCGACGGTGCTCGTCGGGAATTCGCCGTCGATGACGGGAGTGCACCGGCTAATTGCAACCGTGGCGCCAACTGAGTCGACCGTGATGATCCTCGGAGAGACCGGGACCGGCAAGGAACTCGCCGCTCGGACTCTATGGCAGCAGAGCAAGCGATGCGATCAACCGTTTGTTCCCGTCAATTGCGGTGCTTTGTCTGAAAATCTCGTGGAAAGCGAATTGTTCGGTCACCGCAAAGGTGCTTTTACCGGCGCCGATCGTGACCATAAGGGCCTGTTCGAAGTGGCCAACGGCGGCACGCTGTTTCTCGACGAAGTTGGTGAACTAAACAAGAACATTCAGGTGAAATTGCTTCGGTTCCTGGAATCCGGCGAAATCCGGCGTGTCGGCGAGACCGAACCATTCCGGACCGACGTGCGTGTGCTTTGCGCCACCAATCGCGACTTGAGACAGATGACGCAGGACGATGAATTCCGCGAGGATTTGTACTTCCGTGTCAACACCTTTGAAATCCGACTGCCGGCTTTACGTGATCGCCGCTCCGACATTCCGTCGCTGGCCCGACATCTGCTCGCGCGCGCCGCACGCCGCGGTCCGGAGCTAGTAGCCGACCTCCTTAGTCCGGAGGCCGTTGATGTGTTGCTTGAACATGAGTGGCCCGGTAACGTCCGCGAGCTAGCCAATGTCATGGAACATGCATTTATTCTGTCGGGTGGACAGCGAATCCTTCCGGAACATTTACCAAACCATATTCATGGCGGAATCTCGCCGGCAACGATCGGCATAACCTCCGCGGCCGGGTCGCGCATCTCAGCGGCGCCGTCAACGGTGCGCACCCTGCGCGAGATTGAAATGGAGCACGTACAGCGGGTATTGGAAAAGCACGAAGGCAATAAGCCGGCCGCCGCCGCCGAACTGGGCATCAGTCTGAAGACGCTCTACAACAAACTGAATCAATTGCAGGAAGAACGCAGGGCAGCAGGTTGAGCGTTCTTGGATACTATCCCACCAACGGCTGCCCGCCCTGTCCCGACTGTGACCGTTCCCATTCGACTCGAACCTGCGTCAAACCATAGGCACACAATTCGAACTCATCGCTGAGCCGGCGGAGCACCGGGGCCTCTTGGCGGTAACGCTCATCCTCAAACGTGCTGGCGATGTAGTACGAACGCTTTCCCTGCGAGCAATAGTCCACGAAATGGTCCTTCGTTAGTGCCGAGCGCAAACGATGGAGCACTTCGGGATAGACGCCGGTCCAGAATAGCGCGAAATCGCCGATGTGACGGTGGACCTCGCGTCGCGTTCGGCCTTCGGCCGGCATTTCCTCGGCTTCGAGGACCATTTCGACTATTTCGATCAAGCGCCGGCCGGTCGCGTTTCGCAAGCGAAAAATTGCATCCACATGGATGAAGCGCGCGAGTAGCTCCGACAGGTAATCGATTAGGTGCGGGTCGCCGATTCCTAGCGTTTTCAAGAAGGTTTGCTCCGTCAAACCGGCAAACATTCGCCGCAATGGGTGGTGCGGTGGGTAGGACACCATTGTGCCGCCCTCTGGTTCCGGTTCACATAACCCAGCCTTCCTTAGCCGGGGCCTCTATTCTCAATCATAACTTTGCCCGTGGTTGAGTCAAACGATCCTTTTACCCGCAGCGGCGAGTAGAGAAACTGGCGAACGCAGCAAAGCCCCGGCACCGAGTCACAACCTGATCAAGAAAAATGGCCTAGACTTGTCACTACGCACATGAGGAACCGCAAATGCAGGGTGGCGCCTGGATCGCATTGCTTCATCAAGTTCCCAAGACCCTTCACGGTAATCTCGTGTTCACCACGACCGCCGGCTTGGAGATTGCGGTGCAATCCGTGTATCGCATCGACGCCGATTATGTATTAGTGCGGGGCCGACAAACGGGAGTGACGGAATGTGGCGGCACGTTCTTCATTCCGTACGACCGAATTCTCTTCATGGGATTCCAAAAGCCGGTGAAAGAAGCGGCCGTCCGCGCCATATACGGCGAAGACCATGCGATGAACAACGAGCCATACGAACCGACTCCGGAACCCGAGCACGCCTTGATCGAAGAAACCCCGGTGCCCGACCCCGAGCCGAGCCCAGCTCCTGTCGCCACATCTCCTTCCCCGCCGCCACCCGCTGCGGAACCTCCCAAGCCGAACGTTTCCAACAAGGTTGAACTGCTCGAACGACTTCGCGCCCGGCGGAGTGAGGCCGGGCCCTCGACCGTCAAGCCATAGCCGGCGCAAATACCGACTGGTATCTTCAAGGGTATGGCAACTGTCGAACCCCAGCTCATGCCCGCAACCGCGCCGCTTTCGCCGGCGAGCGTCCAGCCCGGCGGTGGGTTTTGCATGGCTTTGGAACTAGCCTGGGGTCGACTTCGACGGGCTTGGCTACGCCGTTTTCGGTCGGGCTATGTCGAACGGATGGCTCGGGCGCGCCAGGGTGATTGTCCTGGATGCAAGCACGACATCGTCGATCCGCGCGATCTGAAATTCTTCCGCAACGTTTGCGGCCACTGGTTCCGTGCTGAGGACGATGCTTTTCGGTGGCGTGGCCGGCTCGGACTGGCACGAATGGGGCTGGCTGAAGTCGTTTGCTTCAGTTTCTTGTTCGGATTGATCCTAGCCGCCATACTGATTCTTGGGTTTTGGATTCACCCGGTTGTCTGGATCGCCATACCGATCGTACTGTACTTCTGGTTCGAATCGGTCTACTTCTTTCGTGATCCCGAACGAACCATTCCAGTCGACGCCGACGCTTTGCTCAGCCCCGCGGACGGAACCGTCACCCATATTGGCGAAGTCGACGACCCGGACTTCCCGGCCGGCCGAGCGTTTCGAATCAGCATTTTCCTGTCCGTGTTTAACGTGCACGTCAACCGGAGCCCTCGAACAGCGCAGGTGATTAATGTGCGCTATTTTCCGGGGTGCTTTCTGGATGCGCGGCGCGAAGAATGTGCAGTTCGAAACGAACAGATGTGGATAGATCTGGAAGACGTCCAAACCCAGCGAATGATCCGAGTCAAACAAATCTCCGGCGCCATCGCCCGTCGTATCGTCTGTTGGCTTCGTCGTGGTGAAACTCTGAAGGTGGGCGAACGGTTTGGAATGATCAAATATGGTTCTCGCACGGACGTCTTACTGTCAGCAAGTGACGCCGTCGCCGTCGCTGTCAAAGTCGGCGACCGGGTCAAGGGCGGCGTTACGGTGCTCTTGCGATATCAACTATGAGCGACGACGCGCCAAACCGGGAAGCTGAGCTCCGAAATGCAGCGGAGGAACGCGACCGGCTCTTCACGCTCTCACTCGACATGTTGTGCATCGCCGGATTCGACGGCTACTTTAAGCGGCTCAATCCGTCATGGGAGCGGACTTTAGGTTGGACGGCCGAAGAACTGATGGCCCGGCCGTACGTTGAGTTCGTTCATGAGAAAGACCGCGAAGCCACCGTCGCGGAAGCTCGCAAGCTCGCCGGCGGCGCCGTCACCATCTCGTTCGAGAATCGGTATCGCTGTTCGGACGGGTCTTATCGCTGGTTGCTGTGGAACGCCGCTCCGTTCACGACGCATGAGATGATCTACGCAGCCGCACGCGATATCACCGAACGTAAGAGAGCGGAGCAGGAATTGGCTCGAACGGCGGGAGAACTCGCGCACGCCTATGACGAAGCGCGCCGCCTGGCGAGTGATCTAGAGAAAACCGCTGCCTCGGATCGTCGCGCGAATCAGGAGCTGCGAAAGGCACAAGGTCAGCTGGTTCAGTCCGAGAAGCTTGCTGCCTTGGGGCAAATGGTCGCAGGCGTGGCGCACGAAATCAACAATCCGCTCTCATTTGTGATCAACAACCTTGCCGTGCTTCAGCGCGACGTTCCGATCCTGCGGGAGTTATTGGCGATGTACGAAGAGGCAACCGACGCGCCGGCCGAGCGACGGGCCGCAATCTTGGAGCGCGTGCGCGAACGAGGCGCCCAGGTCGACTTGCCCTACATGCTCCGAAACATCGAAGGACTGTTGGGGCGATCGCGCGATGGCCTGACGCGAATTCAACAAATCGTGAAAGACCTACGGGATTTCGCCCGACTTGATGAGAGCGAACTTCATGAAGCGGATTTGAACGCCGGAATCACGTCAACCTTGAATATTGCGCGCGGTCGTGCCGTGAAGAAGAATGTCCGGATCAACGCCGATCTCTCTCCGTTACCGCCCGTGACGTGCTACGCGGCCAAGGTGAACCAGGTTGTACTAAACCTGGTAGCGAATGCCATCGATGCCTGCGGAGAGCGCGGCATGGTGACCGTACTGTCGCGCGCCGTTCCGGAGGGTGTCGAAATCGAAGTCATAGATGACGGACCGGGCCTGCCCTCGGAGATTCGCGACAAGATCTTCGACCCGTTCTTCACCACCAAACCGCCGGGCCAAGGCACCGGGTTAGGCTTGAGTATCAGTCACGGCATCGTTCAGGATCACGGAGGTCGCATCGACGTGGAATCCACGCCCGGACACGGAGCGTGTTTCCGCATCATCCTTCCGCTCAAGCCACCGGGAGTGGAGTTGACATGAGAAAAGCCCACCGATTGCAGTCGGTGGGCTTGGTGAACTATTAAAGAATCTCCAGTTGTTCGAACTTCTTTCCTAAGACTTCATCACTCTTACAACCTAGCCATCCATCGAGCACGGCGGCGTACACGCCTCGGAAGTCGATGGCGAATTTCGGGTCGCCGTCGTCCAAATCCTGAAGGTTCGGATATGGACCGTGTACGCCGGACTTGATCGAGCGTCCTACGAGGAACAACGGCGCCGCGGTCCCGTGATCGGTGCCCGCGCTGGCGTTCTCCGCCAGCCGTCGGCCGAATTCCGAAAACACCAATACCAAGACCCGCTTGGAATCTCCGGTCTTGGTAAGATCGTCCATGAACGCCTTTAGCGAGTCACCGACCTGCCGAAGCAAGTTGTCGTGGAAGTTCAGTTGATTGGCGTGCGTATCGAAGCCGTCAAGCTGCGTGTAGTACATCGAAGTCGTCAAACCCGACTTGATCAGCTGGGCGACGAGCTTCAAGCGCCGACCCAGTGCGGAATAATCCGGGTAACCATCGGACGATCCACGTTTTCCCAACATGCTTTCGAGCCGGGCGCTACTTGTGTATGTTAGGTGCGTGCTTTCTTCGACGAAGCGCACCAACGAACCGGCGTCGCCTCGGCGATTATTTCCTAGTGCGTCGAGCGCGGCACGCTGCTCGGTCGCTTCCGGGCCGTTGGGCATTCCAAGTCGACGGCGAAACTGTTCCAGGCTCGAAAGAGAAGGCACATGCCGTTGACTGCCGAAAAGCGCCTGCGGAAGGAGTTCGGAGCTAATGTGGAGCGCCGGTGCGTCGCCGCCGGGTGCGCGCGCTTTCGCATCGAGTGTGCGAGCCAGCCATCCCGTCGTGTTGGCCGTCGGCTGAAGCTCAGCGGTATGCCATGCAGCCATCGATTCGAAGTGCGAACGATTCGGATTCGGATATCCGACACTTTGAACCACCGCGAGGTTGTTGCCTTCCAGGAGTTTGGCGAAACCACTCAGGGCCGGGTGGAATCCGATGCGTTCGTTAATCTTGAGCACGTTAGCCGCGGGGATTTGCAACTTGGGACGATGCTTTCGATACTCATCGTCGGCGTAGGGTACGACGGTATTCAGTCCGTCGTTGCCGCCGTCGAGTTGCACGACCACCAGGATGCGCTCCCTGTCCCGCGGGCCATTTGCCAGTGCACGAGCAGAGTGGGCGAGAAACAGGGGTATGCTGCCGCCACACGCAAACAACGTCGAGCCAAGACCTAGTCGCAGAAAATCTCGTCTATTGGTTCGCATGAGATCGTCTCCGTTACTTCGATGAAACCCACGGGGAGCGTAGGGAAGGGATTTTCGGCCTTCTCGGACCTAAAGTTCCCTACGCCCCGTGGTCGCGGTTATGCCAATTGGAACTCCGGACAATGCAACATTAGTTGCAGGGCCTTGCGGTTGCTCGTCGGCTTGCCGTCGGCGGCAACGCGAAGAATCCGTTCGCGGGCCGCCGCGTTCTCGTCTCCTTGAAGGATGACGTTGAAAAGAGACTGTGCCGTTTGGTCCGCAGCGACTTCGTATCGCTGTCCCCAGGTCAGGGGATCGAACGGCTGTAATCCATAGTCAGCGTTGCCCCAAATTACATCAGCCACCCAGTTGCCACGTTCCAAGAGCGTCGTGCTATTGAGCCAATTTCGGCCGCCGTCCCAACCCTTGACATTGGGCGGATGGAACAAGTCTTGACCCTGGCGCTCACATGCAACGGCAAGGGCGAGTGTGGTGTTCGGTCCGGGCGGCACTTCAAGTGTTCGTAACAGACCCGCGCTGAATTCCACGGGACCTTTGATCCGCTGGCGATACGCCGCCCGTGAATAGAAATGCCGCGAACGCAAGATCACGCCGACAATGTGGCGCATGGAATGCCCATGACTGCGAAACTCGTTTGCTAAGGGGAGTATCAAATCCGGGCTCGGTTCCTCGCTTTCGCTGACGAAGTACCGATACAGTTTGCGGCAGAGGAAGTCGGCGACCGCCGGCTGTTCTAGCGTAATGCCGACGATGTCGTGTGGCTTCCACGGACCCCTCTGCTTGAGGAACGTCTTTACACCGTCGTCGAAATGAGCAGCGTCGTATCGAAACGGCCCGGTCATGGCTGCGCGATCATCGCCCGGCCGAACCCAACCGGTGAAGGCGCGGGCCGCTTCGCGGATGTCGACCTCCGTGTAATTGCCGACACCCAGCGTAAACAGTTCCAGAAACTCACGCGCGAAATTCTCATTGGGTTTTTCTTTCCGGCTATCGGCGCCGTCTAGCCACACGAGCATGGCCGGGTCTGATGCAATGGCCATGAGCAGCGGGCCGAACTCGTCGATGGCATGCTTACGCAAAAGCTCGTTCTGGACGAGCATCATGCCGACTTCGCCGACTTTGCGCAGGCTCGTTGCAAAATGGCTGTGCCAGAACAACGTCAGCTTCTCACGAAGTGGATCGGACCCGTACAGAATGCGATAGAGCCACCATGCTTTGAGCCGTTCGCTGTCACCGGAGTTGAGAACACCGTCTCGAATTGCATTCTGAACGGCTACTTCCATGGAGTCGGGCTCGCGCGCTTCGAGAAGGCGATCGATGCTCGCCGCCGGACCGTCTTTCACGTCGCGCCGCAACTCAGACATCGTAGCGCCGAACCCGGCACGACGATGCAGGTGGGCAACCTTGCGCACGTCCCACGGGTCGGCCGGCGTCGGTTCATAGGGCGCCCACGGTTCATGTTGAAACATCATGGGAGCACCTCACTTGGAATCTGCCGTTGGAGGTTCGACCTTGACACGTTTGATCGTGATGTCGCCCAGTTCCGTGGTCTTGAGTGATCCCACGGTGAAATTGCGGCAAGCATCATCATTTACGATGTTGAATCCCTGCCAGGTCGGACCATTCCAGATTCGGTACGGGACGCCGGAGATTAGATTCGAAAAAGTAACTCGGCCGTCTTTATCGGTGGACGGCCCTTTGACATCATGAGTTTTGTCGAGATGACCCGCCCAAACGGCGCCCGGAGACAGAAAACTCTCGTCAAAACTGAAGCGAAACTCCTTCGAGTTCGCACTGCCATTTTGCAGCGCCCAAACAAGTGGATGATATTCTGCGAGCGGCTTCCGGTGCTCGTCGACAAAGCGAGCGCTCACGGTGCCACAGGGCGCCAGTCTTACGGTGACTGGCTCCGAACCGGCCAGTTTACCAGTGAATTCGGCCAAACCACCGAGACGGTTCGTTCTGTCAAGGATGTAGACATAGTAGGGCGCCTCGAGGTCACGTAGGAATATCTCGAACTGGCCGTCGCGAACTTCCGTAGGCTGAACCGACGATGCTACACGCCGGCGAGTCGACCCAGACAAATCCGTCCAGACGTACGTCGCATCGGTATCCATGACGTCCTTAACCAGCGGTGCGAACAGGCGGGCCTCGGCGGTTTGCGATCCTGCGGCAGCGTGCGGCGTAGGATGTTGGAAAAACATGGTTGCCTTCGCCACCGGCTTACCCTCGGTGTCGATGACTCTGCCCTTCAAGACGACACGACGTAGCGTTAGTGAAAGCACCGCGGGCTTGGAGGTGGCCTTGAGGTCTAGTTCCTGCCAGGCGTCGGGGTAGAAGAATCGCGGCTCCGTATCGGCCGACGTCTCTTTCCTCACTTCCGTTGTCGCACCATCCGGTACGAAATCGAACTCAATGGTTACTTGCTGCTGTCCGTCACTGAAGCTATTTGCAGGAAGCTTCTGGCACACGTAGTCCGAGGTCGCTCCGTTAACCAGAACGAACCAATGGGCGGGCGGCAAAAGCGCCGTAAACTTTCCATCCTTGCCCGTGGTGACCGATCGCGGTGGGCGTATGCCTTCGGGCAGCTTCAGCCCTTTCGACCAGAAATCAACCCGGGCGCCGGATACGGGTTGTCCTGATTCAGTCACTTTTCCTTGGACAGGAACGCCTCGCGTCAGCTGTAGGTCGAGTGTCTGGCGTGCCGCACCCTTCCGCCAATTGACGCTTGTGCTTTGTTTCAAGAACGGTTCGCCGTCGGGTGCACTGACCCGAAGACTTGGCGAATCGCCAATGGGCAAATTGACCCGATAACGGCCGTTTTCATCCGCGCGGATTTCGATCTTCGGCAGTTCCTCCGCGCTCGTCCCGCCTGCGAGCGCAACAGCATAAAACAAATCGGTCGCTGTTCCCAAACCTTGACGACCTTTCCAGTCCGTACCTCCCACGCCGCCGATACCGCTAAATGCGAGGCTGAATGCTCCCGATCCCTGCGGCGGATTAACCTGGATTCGTGCGTTCGGGATAGGCTTGCCCGTGTCGGCCGCGGTGACCGTTCCTTCCAGCATCCGCGCGGGCGCTAATGGCAACGTGATAACGTCCCGCGATTTGTCGCCTTGCGCTGGAATGTCAAGCACCTGAAGCCCAAACCGATCATCGCGAACTTGAAGTCCCAGACCTTGACCGCGGCCGACACCGCGAATCGTGAAGTTACCGGCGGCATCCGAGACCACCGCTTCCGGCCAAAACGGCACGGCGGAAGTCGGGTTAGGAAATACGACGGCTGGTACCGGCTGAGCCTCGGGCGGCTTTCCATCCGCGTTGATGTTCACGGTCGTTTGACCGTTGGACATCATGATCTGGGCGCCAACGAATAGCTGAGCGTTGGCGTTTTCGGACGGTGTTTCTTCATCGTCGAAACCGTGGCCGACACCATCAACGAGAAAGGCCCGGTACATGCCATTGTCGTTAGCTGGACGGGCGCCGACACGGCTGACGTAGACTTTGACGCCGGCGGCCGGCTGACCCTGCAGGTCAATAAGTCGACCGCGGAGCGCCTCCCCTTCGGCCAACGTTATCTTCAGATCGTTGGAGATCCCCGTTGTCCATCCAGGGGCCGCGTTCTTTGCGGTGGCGATCGTCACGATATCAAATTGCGTCGGAGGCATCGGGCAGTTGGCGTTGAGCTTGAACCTGCCGTCGGAGTCGCTGTCGGCTTGTCCCAGTAGCTCGGCGGGTCCTCGGCGATTTTTCGAGTATGCCAAGACGTTGATTTTCGCGCCCGCCACGGGTTTCTCATTGGAATTAAGGACTTTTCCGGCGAGTGCGGCCGCCACGTAGGTCTTGCCCACGGGCTTCATGGCCGGCTTTGCCATTTTCATTTCCTCGCCGCTCTGAAACGAGGTTGGCTTGAACTCCTTGACTTGTACCTCGTTGGGGACCGGTTTCGGCTCATCGGCCTCGGCGGGGGCGCCGGGGCGCAACGTAAGGACGGAAAGGGTCAGCACGCCAACTGCGGCGAGCGCAGTGATGCTCCAGCGCAGCCGGCCGGGGCAATGCGTCTCAACCGGCCAATCTGGATTCAACAACATTGCAATTCTCCGTTTCAATTGAGAAGGCCTACCCCCGAATGCGAGAGCCACGGCGGAATGCCGTTCATTGCCCAGGCGAAACCAAGCGAGTAACGTTGCCGCGTAATCCACGGCACTTCCATGGCCGACGGCAGCGGCATCGGCCAGGGCTTCCTGATCTTGCCGAATTCGGCCACGCAGCCACCAATAAAGCGGATGCGCGAACAGCAGCGGGAGCAGCGTGCGGCTCAGAGCAAGCAGCCACAAGTCACCCCGACGAATGTGCGCCCATTCATGTGCCAGCACCGCCTCGAGTTGAGGCGGCGGCACCTGCTCGGCTTGCGGCACCGGCAGCAAGATCGCGGGACGGATCGCTCCCATTGCCACCGGCTGCCCAAGTCCTTCGCTGAGTCGCAAGCGTGGCTCACGAGTCACTTGGCCTATTACGTTCTTGAGCAACGTGTGAATGCTAAGCGGTGCTTCGCGGCTTCGACGCACCAGCCACACGGCCCGGATTCCTCCAACTAATAACCAAGCCAATGCGAGTCCGCTGCCAGCCGTGAACGCAACGATCAGCCACGGCATCCAAACGGAACGCCCGGAATCCGGCAGCATGGCGGACCACAGGTGCAATGTGAAATCAGTGCGTTCGTCTGGGCTGCACACCTTCGACGGAACGGTGGCAAGTAGTGTTGCTTCGTACTCTGCGTTCCCGGAAGATTTGTCGACTTGGCGGAGTGATTTCAAGGCCTTCTCGACGGCGGCGACGTCGATGTTAGCTTCGCGGCCCAATGGTGCCAGAGCCATGGATGTGCGCGTGGACAACTCGGGAGCCGGGTGAGTGACCTGAGCGGACAATTCTAATTCAAGCGGATCGGGTGGCATGCAATGCATCCGCGGCCAGTGCGGCACCGCCGCCAACAGTGCAAGTCCACACAAACCGATGACCGCCGCCCATGACAGTGGCAGCCGGCGCGCCGGTTGTCGGACGAAGCAGCCGACGATCACGGTGGCGCCCAGGAGCAGCGTCGCTCCCGCATACACATCCAAAAGCCAATGCGCGAAGGATTCCAACCACGGGTTCATGGCTGACCTCCTCGGCCCGCGGCACGGCGTTTGGCTTCCAAGATCATTCGTTCCAACTCTTCGAGTTCGTCGATGCTGGGCCGGCGTGACTCCAGGGCCCGCACCAGGTATTGATCCACGGCGCCATCAAAAACGCGATCGAGGAAGCTCCCCGCCATTTTCTTCAGCGTCGAATCGCGGCGAACTCGAGGATAGTACACGTGGGCTTTCCCCAGCGTCTCTTTTCCAACGAGACCTTTCTGTTCCATGGTTTGGAGCAGACTCAAGGCGGTGGTGTACGCCAATTCGCCGTCATTCGGCTCCAGCTCCTGATAGATCTCGCGCACCGTAGCCCGGCCGCGATCCCACAAGACCTTGAGAGCCTCCAACTCGCGGGCCGTCGGAACAGCATCCATCGGGGTACTCCTACTGTATGAGCCGTATATACCACTCATATAGTACTAGACGACTAGTAGATGTCAAGAGATTTTTGTTGCAGTTGCGGAGGCTTGCTGCTAAGCGCCCGTGATTAGTCCGCGGCGGCGCCGTTCACTTGACTAAGGACGCCAATCCTGCACATGAAGCAGGACGCCGCCATCGGGCGATTTCTCTGACGTAACGTTGATTTGATTTTTCCCATCGACTCCGATGATGCACAGAAACGCTTCGATAGGGTCGCCCGGCTTCTCTTGGAATTGGTGCCAAGTGTAAGCGATCCGGTTACCGTCCGGCGACCAGCATGCGTAGACAGTCTCAGCGTTCAGTTCGGGCGAGACCACGCGGGATTGTCCGCCGGCGACGTCAACAACCCGAACGTGCCGCGGGCGCTCTCCCGGTTTCGCCGCGCTTATGAACAGCACCTTCTGACCGTCGGGCGAAATTCGGCCGGCATATGCTACTTCATTGGACCCTGTAATCAGGCGCGGCTTGGCGCCATCTCTGTTGATCTGATAAAGCTGCCTCTTATCATTTTGGATGAACATGGTCAGGAACCATTTGCCATCTCCTGACCAATCCAAAACGACATGTCCGGCCGGTAGCTTTAGCTCCTTCCGCTGTCCCGTCTTCGTGTCTAAGAGTTCGTTCGTCGCTCCGTCCCGCGTGTAGTTGACGACGACGAGTTGACTGCCATCGGGAGACCAACCGCCCAGGTCGCCTTGGACATTGAATTCCGTTATGGGAGTTTTGTCGTCCGCACCACGAATGTAAACCTTGCGAGGAGGGTCATTGATACCATCTGGTATTGCCTGAATGTTGTAGGCGATGCGTTTTCCATCTGGTGACCAGCGCCGAACTCATGAAACCGTCGGTGATCTTCTCGGAGTGCCACTGCAAGTCCGTGCTGTCAGGGCGGACGGATGCTAGCCTGCCGGTATCGTCGGGCTGATTCCATTTGATCAAGATTCGCGTCGCTGGGGCCTCACGCTCCTTCACGTTATCGTCCGCCGCTGCGCATACCGCGAAGAGAGAGGTCAATGCTACGATGTAGGTTCGCATGATCTGATCAACGCCAAGCAATTGAATGCGGAGTCCACTCGCCATTGTATTAGTAAAGCCGGGGTTTTACGGACGGTACCCGTTGACACCGCCTTCATGGTTCGGTTCATCGAACCAGGAATCCAGAAGCTCAAACCAATTCTCGACCACTCCGTTACTTGGCGTGGCGCCGTCCTTGAGGAACGCCCAATTACCGTAGTTCTTTCGGTCGCCCGGAATGGGTGTGTACCAACGGAATTGCTTCCAACAATTCGGTTTGCCGGAAGGCAGCACAATAAACACTCCATTTTTCCCCGCTTCGAAGCCCTTGTAGGCACTCATGCCGAATGATGCGATCATGAAACCGTTAATCACCTTCATGACGTCGTTGGCCGCCGAGCGCACACCCTCGGGCAAGCGCTCGCATCCGGACACACGGCGGCAGAGGTCATAAAGGTCCACGTAGCTGCCGTCGCCCGAATAACTGATGAGTGGATTCGCCGAGCCAGCGCCTCGAAGTTCGAGCAGAGTGTTTTTGGAATCGCATTTGGAAAGTTCAACCGCGAGGGCATCAACGGTCTTTTTCAGTTCGCCCGCTTTTCGTAAGTCGTAACATCCGGCGGATTCTTTCGAGCCACGCCCGCCCGGCTTTTCGGACGCTTGCCGGCCTCGGTAACCCTCCTCGATCACGAGTTTCCCGAAGTCGGCCGCACTCATCTTAGCTGGATCTACGGCGGTCCCTTCCTTTGAGGCATGACCTGGCGATCGGATTCGGTTGAAAGCCCGATGCCAGTCCAAGGGCGGACCCGCGTTGGGAATCGCCAGCAGCACGTCCGCTTCGAAACGCCCGTTACCTGGCCGCCACTGATAGGCGATTTCACTGCCGCCCATGTTGCAAAGCTCGAGCGCCAAGAAATCCACTCGGCCTTCGACGCCGATCTTGTCCGTCAGTTCAGGGATTGCCATCTCGTCTCCGGTTCGATCGACTGGACACATCCCCTTACCGTCCGCGTGGCTATAGATCAGCAGTGCGTAACGTTGGGCAGGAAAGTGGGCTTTTCCCCATGCGATAAAGCGCTGCAAAGTCGACGCATCCGCAGAGTTCAGCTTCGCGTCATTGTCTTTGGTGATTTCTGGAAGGTGAGTTCCACCGGCGAGGCGCTCGACGGAATCCTTCTTGACGCGATAAAGTCTGGTGGTGTTGAAATCGTCTCCAAGAAACGTGGCCTGCTTCTTATGTTTGTTGCTGCGGTCGATGAGCAGGACTAACTCGATTCCTGGATCGTCGTCGATCGCGCGACGTACCTGGTCTGTAAACGCCACGAATGGATCGTCGGCACTGTTATCCACTGCGCCGTAAAGGAGGATGGTCCACGGGCGCTTCGCGTCTTCGGGCTTGGTTTCCGAAAACGCATCGGCAGCGACGATTACCGTGGCTACGAGAACAAGACATTGGATGCAACAGATTCGGTACTGCTTCATTGGAACAATCTCCCGAGCGTGGATTCGGTGATTCTAGCTAGTGTACTTTTGACGCTTGGGTGGTGTTGGAGATTCGAATTAGACGGCTATGTCCGCGGTTGACACGCCACGAAGTTTACTAGGTCACCGACGGTCGTTACACGCCCGTAATACGGATTAGCTGCCCACCTATTTTGCGAACGACCAGTTCGAGTTGCAATTTCTGCAACGACGTCCTCAAGCTCTTCGGGATCAATTCCAAGGTCCTCGTCGACACGGTCGCTCAACCGAAGAGGAAGTCGACCGTCGGAATAGCTAACGTACGGCTCGAGCGCGTCCCAACTCGCGCGTACGACCCATGGATCAAAGTTCGCTGCACGGCGATCGAACCCACGAGCAAATGTGCCAATGTCCTCGTTAGTCCGTTCTGCAGCACGACGGCGAAGCGATCGATCGTGGAAAGGTTTCATTATAACTGTCAGGAGAACAATAACCGCGACTAGGGCGCCAATGACCACGCCTACGAAGACCATGGTCTTAGGCCACGCGACAATGGCGGCGCCGATGCCCGCAACAATGCCGGCGAACATGAGCCAGTCAAGAATCCCTGTTCGAGGATCTGGTGCGGGCGGCATCCATCGTGAGAACTTACGCATTTCACTCTTTCCTTCTTGCCAATTGTGCCACAAATGCGCTACATTCCGTCCGGAATCTCCGGCTCAACCACGTGGGCGAGTAGGGCCAGCGATTCCTGCCAGCCGAGATAACAGAATTCGACGGGGATTACCGACGGAATTCCTTCCTGCACGATTGCCAGCTCCGTGCCGCAGGCGACCTTGCGCAACGAAATCGTGACCTGCATCTCGCCGGGCAAGTTGGGATCGTCGAACTTGTCCGCATACCGGATCCGTTCATGGGGTGTAAGTTCGACATACTTTCCGCCAAATGAATGGCTCTTGCCGGTGCCGAAATTGGTGAACGACATCCGGTAGCCGCCGCCAACACGGGCGTCCATTTCGTGGACCTTTCCGGTGAAACCGTGCGGAGGAAGCCATTTGCACATTGCATCGGGATCAATAAAGGCACGGTACACCCGTTCCGGCGGCGCACGAAGGACGCGGTAGAGCGTTACGGTGTTTGAAGAGTTAGCCATCGGTTGTTTTCTCCTGTGAAATTGCGGTGTGTTGCCAAGACATCCCCGGCTTTACCCTATAGTCGAGCGTCGGCTCGCCGAATCGACATTTGGCGAATGACCTTTTTGACGTGACTTACTCCAGCGTATTTCCCCCGTTCACCGATACCTTCTGCCCCGTGATGAAATTCGCCGCCTCGGAAGCGAGAAACGCCACGGCCTCGGCAACATCGGCGGGCACACCCATGCGCTGCATTGGCACCCCTTTGGCATAGGCATCTTTCGCTTCCTGCGGATCGTTGACATGGCGTTCCGTAGGGATCCAACCTGGGGCAACGAGGTTGACGGTGATCTGCCACGGCGCCAATTCGCGCGCCGAGGATCGCGTCAGCCCAAGTTGTGCGCCCTTGGCAGATACATAGTTGGAAAACTCCGGTACGCCGACTTCAAAAACTTCGGAGCCAAGTTGGATTATTCGGCCAAAACGCCGTGCCTTCATCGAGGCAAGCACCGCTTGTACGAGCAGGATGGGACTCTTGACGAAAAACTCCAACTGGTCAAGACATGCCCTCCAGGTTAAGTCTTCGATACTGATGAACGGTTGTGGTCCGGTGGCGTTAATGACCAGAATGTCGATGGGGCCGAACGCTTGGGTCGTCTGTTTCACCAAAGTGGCGACTTCCTGCTCGTCGCGGACGTCGGCCTTGAAGCCCTCGGCTGTGCCGCCGGATTCGCGGATTTTGCGGAGAACATCGTTTGCCATATGCGGCGTCGCAAAATAATTGACGCCGACTTTGGCTCCGCAGGCGGCAAGCTTGACGGCAATGGCGGCTCCCAAGCCGCGGGAAGCTCCCGTCACCAGCGCAACCCGACCCTGCAGATCTTGATTCATGAGTAATCCTCGTGGCATGCTGTCGTGCCAGCCGGCCGGCATACGGTAGGATATTACCAGTCCCCGATACGGCATTATCTTCTAGAAACTTCACGGAGTAGTTTCCATGACTCGGCCTCGGATTACCGCCGCCGTTTTGACTACCGTCCTTTTCGCCGCGTGCATTCAAGCGGCCCGTGGACAAGAGAAGACCGCACGGCCCGAAGTCACACCGAAGGACGTCGAACAGGCACTCGGCGCCGATTGGTATGGGGTCTATCTTGCCGGCAAAAAAGTCGGCCACGGGAAAGTGATGTTTGAGCGGGGCAAGGATGACAAAGCGCCGAGTTTCGTGGCGTCCATCGATCTCAACATGGCTTTTCTCTCGGAAGGCGTGAAGACCGAGATGCGCGTGCAGCAATCTACGGAATTCGATTCGGCGCCGCCGTTTGCCCTTCGGCGGGCGACCTTGCTGCAAGCTTCACCCGGCGGCGGCAGCTTGAAGATGGAGGTTATTCGTGCCGGAAACGGATTCGATGTCACACAGGTCGCCGATGGTATGAAGGCCCAGAAGAAGCTTGCCTCGCTCGATTACACCCTGACGGACGACCTGTTGCCGCGTGTCTGGTTGCGGCTTGGGCCGAAAGTTGGGGATACTTTGGAGAACAAGAGTTTCGACATGGAGCAGATCCGTGTCGACAAGGAGACCCGAAAAGTCCTGGCAACAAAGACCAGTCTCAGCGACGGCGTCAAGGTTACGTATCACGAGGTCGAGATGACGTCCGAGAAGATCGGTGTTCCCGCCATCGAGCGATACGATTCCCAAGGCCGTCTACTCTCGGCCAAGCTAGGTGGCGCGGTGGAACTGCGGTTGGAACCGGAAGAGCTCGCGAAACAGCACGACAAAAGCGTCGATCTTTTCGTGCTTGGTGTCGTGAAGATCGACAAACCCCTGGGCGACCCGACCGAAGTCACGGGCCTGGTGATCGAGATTGCCGGGGAAGAGGCCGGGCAGACCAAGTCCGGACCGCGCCAATCGGTCGCACGGACGGCCGACGGAAAACATATCTGCAAGACCGGAGCGGCAGCCGGCGGCAAGTTCCCGGCGAGCGAACAAGATGCCAAGGACTACGTCGCCGAGGCCCATGACTTCCCCATATCTCATGAGAAAGTGCAGGCCCTCGCCAAAAAAGCGATCGGCGATGCCAAAACACCGCAGGCCAAGGTCGAAAGACTAGTGAGTTTCGTCAACGACTACATCAAGCCGAACGACAAAGTTCGGCCCGATCGCGTCCTGCAACTCATCGAAGTCCGGAAAGGCGCTTGCACCGAGTATGCCCTGCTTTTCGCCACCCTAGCACGTGCCGCCGGCATTCCCGCGCACGGTTTTCGGGTTGGGCTATATGGGAGACGACGCCCGCGCCTTCGGCCCTCACGCATGGAACGAAGTTATCATCGACGGGCAATGGGTGCCGGTGGATGCGGCATGGAATGAAACGACCCTTGACGGTGCGCATATTCGCCTCGGGGCCAGCCGCCCCGATCAAGCGGGTGATCTGTCGGCGCTCACCACAATGCTCGCCACATTTGGAAAACAATCGTACAAGCTCGTGGAAGTGCAACGGCGATAGTTCTCAACGCCGTCCCAGCGTTGTGATAAAATACGGTTACCCATAAATGGAGCGACACCATGCGTGATGGCCAGGCCACGATAAAGGCATCACCGTCGCCGGCAAGCAATGCCGACAACGGCAGCGCTAATGGTCTGGCTTCGCCCGTGCCGCTTGACGACCCGTCACTCTACATAAACCGCGAGTTGAGCTGGCTCGAATTCAATCGCCGAGTCCTGGAAGAGGCGAGCGACCCGAACGTACCGTTGCTCGAACGGCTCAAGTTTCTGGCAATCTTCTCATCCAATCTCGATGAGTTCTTTATGGTTCGCGTCGGGGGACTGCAGCAGAAGGCTCAATCCGGAATTCCGCATGGTTCCGGGGCCGACCGGATGCCGCCGGCCGAGCAACTTGACCGCATTAGCCAAGTCGTTCGCCAGCTAGTGGCGGAACAGTACCGTTGTCTCATGAACGAAGTTCTGCCGCCGCTGGAGGCGGAAGGAATCGTGCTCCGCGTGCCGAAGGATTTCACCGAAGGCGACGTCACTCATCTTCGAGAAGTGTTTCGCCGCGAGATCTTTCCGGTGCTTACGCCGCTGGCGATCGATCCCGGACATCCATTCCCGCACTTGCAAAACAAGTCACTCAACCTGGCGGTGTTGCTGCAACGGCCAAGGAACCAAGGCACCCTCTTCGCGGTCGTGCAGGTTCCGGCCGTGTTGCCGCGATTCGTGCAACTCAAATCGGACCGCGGCCATACGTTTGCAGCACTGGAACACGTCATCCGCATGCACCTTCCAGAGTTGTTCCCCGGCGTAGAGATCATGCACCCGACAGTCTTCCGAGTGATTCGAGACAGCGAATACGAAATCGACGACGACGAAGTTGAAGACTTGTTGAAAGCCATCGAAGAAGAAGTGCGCAAGCGACGGCGCGGCGCCGCCGTACGGTTGGAGATCGAGGCCGGCGCACCGCCCGAAGTTGCCCGATTCTTAACCTCACAACGCGCGCTCGATCTCGACCCAATGGATGTGTATCAGATCTCGGGGCCGCTCGACTTGACGGGCCTCTTTCAGTTGCACAGTTTGCCCGGTTATCCGCAGCTTCATGACCCGCCCTTTGCCGCTCAGCCCGTAACGGAATTCGCTCAGGCGCCCACTCTTTGGGCCGCAATCCGCGACCGCGATATCCTCATTCATCACCCGTATGAGTCGTTTACGCCCGTGGTTGATTTCGTCGAAGCGGCAGCGGTGGACGAGCGCGTCCTCGCCATCAAGCAGACACTCTATCGCACGAGCAGCGACTCACCTGTGGTTCACGCTCTACAGCGAGCGGCGGACAACGGGAAACAGGTGACGGCCGTAATCGAACTCAAAGCCCGGCTCGACGAGGAGCGGAATATTCTTTGGGCCCGCGAGTTGGAAAAAGCCGGAGTTCACGTCGTATTCGGCTTCATCGGCTTGAAGACGCATTGCAAGATCGCGCTGGTCGTCCGCCGCGAGGATGCCGGCATCCGACGCTACGTGCATTTGGCGACCGGAAACTACAATCCGCAAACTGCCCGTATCTATACCGATTTAGGCTTCTTCACGTGCAATCCAGATTTCTGCGAAGACGCGTCGGCGCTGTTCAATTATCTCACCGGCTACGGCGAGTTGCCGCAGTGGCGCAAATTCGTCGTCGCGCCGAGCCGGCTTCAGTCGTTCATGGTGGAAAAGATCGAGCAGGAAACCCTGCGTCAAAAGGCCGGGCGAGAAGGGCGAATCATCGCCAAGATCAACGGGATTCTCGAACCGGTAATTGTGCAAGCGCTTTACCGTGCAAGTCAGGCCGGTGTACGCGTCGATCTCATTTGCCGCGGCATATGTGCGTTACGTCCCGGCATTCCCGGTGTGAGCGACAACATCCGTGTCATTTCCATCGTGGATCGTTTCCTCGAACATAGCCGGGTGTTCTATTTCGGCGGCGGCGGGGATCCCGAAGTCTACATTGGCTCCGCCGATTGGATGGACCGAAATCTCATCCGGCGTGTCGAAGTGATCTTTCCGGTCGAACAACCGGAACTCAAGCAGCGGCTGATCCGTGAGGTGCTCGCGACATGTCTGGCCGATAATGTCAAGGCTCGCGAGTTGCTCCCCGACGGCAGCTATCGGCGAGTGACACAGCGCGCAGGGCAACAGCGCGTTAGGAGCCAGGAATTATTCTGGGAAATGGCAGTGCAGAAAGCGGCCGGCAAGCCCGTCGAGACGCCATCGGATCCCATACGTTATCCCGATGTGCCGGCGACACGCGAAAAAAAAGGTCGGCACCGGCAGCGAAGTCAGGCGTAGGCGCTGCCAAAACGCAGATTACGCAGATTATCACTGAGAATCTGCGAAAATCGGCGTAATCGGCGTTTGAGTGAGAGGGCCAACGTTACTTCTCTTTCGGGGTTTCGACTTTCGGTGGAGGCGCTTGTTCGGGGGCTGGACCGCCGCCGGCGTGAAGGGGATGGTAATTGGATACAAGTCCCGGCCCATAGTAGTAGTAGCAGCGGTCATGGCCCGGATCGCAATCGCAATACCCGCAAAGATGGCCTTCGGTGCATCCGCTTACGGCCACAAGAAGTCCAAGTCCCGCCACGGTGGTAAGGAGTTTTCGCATCGGTTTCCGTCCCTTTGCTGTTCGGTAGAACAATTGGGTTCTGGCGCGCGCTGTCGGCAACCGTGCCGTCTCCCTGTGCAGAAAACAGGGAGTTGGCGCAACGCACGCAACTATCTTCGTCTCCGCATTGTGTGGACCTTGATCAATTTCAGGCGGAAGCCGGAGAATGTGGACGTGTGGGTAAAATCGCCTACACCTGCTGATCACCAAACTCCGCGGGGGACGGTCGTACGATGGATGCCGTAATCTTGGCGGCGGGCCTCGGAACGCGCCTTCGGCCCTTTACCGAAACCACGCCGAAGCCGCTGCTCAAGGTTCAGGGCAGGCCGATTCTCGATTGGACATTGGGCGCCCTGCCGTCCACGGTTGATCGCGTCATCGTCGTCGTCCATTACCTGGCGGATCAAATCGAATCCTACCTGAAATCACAGCAACACGTCGGCCGTTGGATCGTCGTGAAGCAGGATGATCCGCGCGGTACGGGCGACGCGGTCTGGAGTTGCCGTGAGCACGTCCAATCCGACCGCTTCCTGGTCCTGAATGGTGATGATCTCTATGCGGCCGCCGACTTGGCCGCGTTAGCGAAAGTCTCCGCAGGACTGTTGGTCCATCCCGTCGACACGCCGCGCCAGTTTGGAATCGCATTCTTGCGCACGACGGAACGCTAGAAACATTGGTGGAAAAACCGGACATCAGCGGCCGACATCTCGCGAATACCGGTGCTTATCTATTTCCGAAGACAGTCTTTTCCATCGAACTACGATTATCGCCGCGGAACGAGTATGAAGTAACGCAGTACGTCAGCGACCTTGCGGTTCAGCAGCCCGTCCATCCGGTGCAGGCGAAGTTTTGGCTCCCGATCGGAACGGTTGAGGTATGGCAGCAAGCACAGTTGCTGGAACTTGAGAAGATGACGGAATGACAAAGTGACGGGATGATAATCCCGTTACTCATACCGTCATTCCACAATCGCGCCGTCACCCACGAACGGATTGGTGCTCTTCTCGAAGCCGACGGTAGTTGTCGGGCCGTGCCCCGAATACACGACGGTGTCGGCCGGCAGTGCGAACAGCTTGTTGCGGATTCCGTCGAACAACAGCCGTGGGTTGCTATGTGGAAAATCCACGCGACCGACGCTTCCTCGAAACAGCACGTCGCCGCCGAATAGCACCGGCGGTGTGTCCCGGAAAAGGTACACGACGTGTCCCGGCGAGTGGCCCGGCACGTCGAGCACTTCCAGCGGGATGCCGGCAAACTCGAGCACATCTCCTTCCACCACCGTGCGGTCCGCGGGCGGACTCACGATCGGCATGCCGAACGGGGCGCTGAGGTTCTCCCTGGCATCCGACAGCAAATGGGCCTCACCGCGGCCAATGATCAATGGCGCATCGGCGTAAGCAGTCTTCAGGGCGGCGTTTCCAGCAATGTGGTCGGCGTGCCCGTGCGTGTTTAGAATCGCGGCCGGCGTCAAACCTTGTTCGCGTAGATAATCGAGGATCAAACCGGGTTCCAAGCCAGGGTCGATCACGAGCGCATCGGTTCGACCGGACAGCGAAACCACGTAAGTGTTTTCCTCAAACGGGAAAGACACGATCGTGTGAATCTTGAGTGATTGCGACATTCAGGCACTCGTTTGGTTTCCAAGAACAGATACCGTTGTGTAATTTATACAGGCTCGAAGCCGTGACCCGTGAAATACTGCCTCCGCGATTCGCCTATCTTGCCTCGCGTGAACTCCCCTGCGTGATTTTTCGTTTGGCACGATAGCTGCAATCGTTGTACTTTCTTCGAGCCCTGCACCGACGTTTCATCCACTTATTGCCTTGGAGTTAGTAGATGACGACCCCGGTGCGGCTGGCTAGTGTCGCGTACCTCCTGTGCGTATTTAGTGTCTCGTTGGCGTCGGACCAACCGGCCGGGACGCGAACAACGGCGTTGCCGATGGACACGGCGCCGGCCTCACCCCGACGACAGGCCGAGCAATTGTTGACCGAGGCGAGCCAAGCTTATCGGTCAGTCAAGGATTACGCTTGCCTCTTCATCAAGCGCGAACGCCTCCGCGGCAAAATCCAACCGGACAACATGGTCGACATGAAAGTCCGAACGCAACCGTTCAGCGTTTACATGCGTTGGCTTGGTCCGAAGGATTTCGAAGGGCAGCAAGCGTGTTACGTGGTCGGGCGCAATGGCAACATGATGCGCGCCCGCGGCACCGGTATCACGGGCATCGCGGGGTTCGTCACGCTGGACCTCCGCGATCCGCGCGTCATGGAGAATAATCGCCACACGATCGGCGAAGCCGGCATCGGCAACCTGATCACTCGCGTGGGCCAGCGCTGGGAACAATCCAAACGCGCGAATTCGACGCAGTTTCAGATTGGGGAATACACCTACAACAACCGGTCTTGCTACCGTGTCGAGAGCACTCACTCGGAGCATTCTCGCGGCGCGGATGACTACTACCGCTCGGTCATCTATTTCGACCGCGAAAACCGCCTTCCAATCCGCATCGAAAACTACGACTGGCCCCGCCACGGCGGCGACCCGAACGGTGACATGGCGGAGTCGTACAGCTATGTGAACCTGCAGCTAAATGTGGGTCTGAAAGACGCGGTGTTTAATCACTAGTGGCGACTGGCCAAATGCGCGCGTCGTTTCCATCGAGTTCCGCCGATTTTTACCGCGATCCACTGGCTCAACGATGTGTATGGGACGGTTACAGTTCGGCGCCTATTGACGTGGCCCGGCGCGTTAATGTGTTAACCAGATGTCATGCAGCGGCGCTTTCCGACACGGGGCACTGGCTCAAACTCGGAAAAATGTTGAGCCTGTGGCATTTTGATGCGCGGCGGCACGGGAGATGGGGGAGCTGGGTGCCAACGCGGGATGGGGATCTGGCAGCCAGAAAGCCCCGTCGGGGTCTTCTTCCCCTCGATCAACGCCTCCGCTTGTTTTAGAAACGCCTTCGCGTCCTCCGATGGCTCACCCTGCTTCATGCTCTCGCGCAGCCTGGCAAGGGAGGCCTTAGCCTGGTCCGCGTTGCCGGGGCGGTGGTGGGTCATAGTATAGGTGGGCCGCCGAGCTGTTCGAGCTTCTGGCGACGCCGCTGCCAAGTCCCGGCGTCAAGTGTCCACACCACGCCTTGATCGTCCAGTTCCAACCCCGTAGTTACCTGGATCCAAAGAATGATCCGCTCAACGTCTCCTGCGACCGCGACCGGTAGCTCCCACAGTCGCGCTATGTGATCAAGGCTGCTCATCAAGACGGTCTTCCCATCGGGACTGAAGGCAACCGCCCAGCCGAAATCTTCGTGCCTCAACGGAGGTGTGAGCGGCTTTCCCGTGGCGGTATCCCAAAGTCGGGAGGTTTGATCCTGACTGCCGGTCACAATCATCTGCCCGTCCGGAGTAAAGGCGACTCTCCGTACCGGACCCGCATGGGGAAGGGGCGGACCGAGCGGTTGGCCAGTCACCGCATCCCAGATGCGGGCCGTGTGGTCATGGCTGCCGGTGAGTGCGATCTTGCCATTCGGGCTCAGAGCCACGGCCTCGATCTCATCCCCGTGCTGGAGGTGTGCGCCGATCGTTTTCCCCGTGGCCGTCTCCCGCAACAGGGCATGCGCTGCGGCGGTACCGGTCAAGACGAATCGCCCATCGCAGCTCAGGGCGACATAGGCCTGGCCGCCGTGACGCCGGCTTGGGTAAGGCAGAGGTTCACCGAGCGGTTTTGCGGTCGTCGTATCCCAGACCCGCAGTGTTCCGTATCCGTCGACGGTCCGGAACTGGGTGCCATCCGGGCTGAAACTCACTGCCTCGACGCGGCGGTCTCCATGCGGCAATGGCGGACAGAGCGGCATTGCTGTCCGCGCATCCCAGAGCCTGGCCGTGTTGTCCTCGCTTCCGGTGAGGACAATCGATCCGTTCGGATGGAACGCCACCGCGTGAACCGGACCGCGATGACGTAAAGGCTGACCGCTAGGCTTTCCGGTGGCACTTTCCCAAAGATGGGCGGTATGGTTTGAACTCCCGGTCAGAATTGTCTTGCCGTCGGGACTGAAGCACACTGCGAGAACCTGACCTTCGTGTTGCAATGGGTTGCCGATGGGTTTCTTAGCTGCCACGTCCCAGAGACGGGCCGTGTTATCGTTAGATGCCGTGACAAGGATTTGGCCACTGGGATGGAAGGCGCCGGTGGGTCCAAAAATCTTTGGGAGGACGAGGGCGCCTGCCGAAACCCCAGGCGCGGCATCCCAGAAGCGCGTCTCTCCTCCCCGAAAGAGACCACCTAATCCGCCGGTTTTCGCCGGTAGCCAACTCCCGGTAACAATTGTCCGATCATCGGGAGCAAAACTGACTGCATGGATATACCCCTGGTGCTGTAACGGGGCGCCGACTTGATTCCCATTGGTCGTATCCCATAACCACGTGTTCTTGCCGGAACTGGTAACCACTCGCCTGCCATCACGGCGAAACCCCGTGGCATTTAAAGTCGCACCCGTCTGAGCCTTGCCCGTTCGCCGCATGGCTTTCCCGGACTTGGCATCCCACAACGTAAAGAGGCCATCCCGGCTACCCGCGACGAGGGTTTGACCCTCAGGGCTGAACGCGATCCACTGGATTGCGGCGTCATGCATCAGAGGTGGGCCAAAGGGTGTGACCGTTGCCACATCCCACAGCCGGACGGCGCAGTCTTCACCTCCAGTCGCAACTAAACGGCTGTCTGGGCTGAACGCCACAGCCCGAACGGGCGCCCCATGCGGAAGCGGAGATCCTACCGGTTTTCCGGTGTTTGCCTCCCAGAGCCTGGCGGTGTTGTCTTTGCTACCGGTCACGAGGAGCGCACGGTCCCGACTAATGGCTGCATCATGAATCCCATCGTCATGCTTGAGCCCTTTAACGAGTTTTCCTGTCCCCGCATCCCAGAGACATAGACTTCGATCGCCACGATCCGCTGTAACCACGATCCGCCCGTCCGAGCTGAACGCCAGGATGCCGGTATTCGCGCCCTCATACTTGAGAGGCAGCCCGATCGGCTTTCCTGTGGACACCTCCCAGAGGCGTGCGTCTTCTGGGCCGCCCGCTAGTAAGATTTTGCCGTCCGGGCTAAAGACCAAAACCAAGAGGCCCTCCTCATGAGGCAACGACGGGCCGATCGGTCGCCTCGTGGCTACGTCCCAAAGCTGAATTCCCGCGCCGACGACGACCGTCGCCACAACCTTCCCATCCGGGCTGAGAACTCCCTGGCCGCCGTCTAGTGGTGGTCCCAAGGGCACCCCCGTCGTACCGTCTAATAGCTGCGCGAACATGTCTCCGGTCAAGACAGTGCTGCCGTCGGGACTGATGGCTATACCAGTTACTCCAAGTTCATGCTCAAGCACGACTCGCAGGGTACTCACTTCATGGCGCCATACCGCCAGACTCATTCGAGCAACTCGTTGTATGTCGGTCGCGTTAGCGGGCGCCAACTCCAGGCTCCGCGCCAGCCAAAGCATACCGCGACCGAACTCCCCTTGCTCAGCCAGTGCGATAGCACGATCGAGGGCCAGGCTTGCAGCGAGGCGCTGTTGTTGGCGGCGGTGTTCGTCAACGGTATCCAGCGCATCCTGGGTCTGCTGTTTCTCACGACGGAGATCGCTTGCCGCCGCCGCCTCCAGCTCCGCCTGCCGTGACTGTTGGATGGCGACAGTTAATGACAGTCCGGCCACGACGATCAGGGCAGCGGCGGAGACAAGGCTCGCAACTGCCACGGCCGGATTCCGCCGGCACCAGCGCCAGCCGCGCTCCAGCGCGCCGACGGGCCGAGCCTGCACCGGCTCGCCCTTCTGCCAGCGGCGCACGTCGTCCGCTAGCTCGCGCACGGTTTGATAACGACGGGCGGGTTCCTTGTGCAGGCATTTGAGGCAAACGGTCTCCAAATCGCGCGGAATCTTGTCGTTGATCTTTCGTGGCGGGCGCGGGTCTTCGTGCAAGACCTGGTGAATCATCATCACCCGAGAACCGCGGAACGGAAGCTCGCCGGTGAGCAGTTCGTAAAAGATCACGCCGAGGCTGTAGACATCGCTGCGGGCGTCGGCGGCATGCGCCTTGCCGGCCGCTTGCTCCGGACTCATGTAGGCGGGAGTGCCGATGATGTGGCCGTCGATGGTCATGGTGACTTCCGCTTCATTGCGAAGGGCGAGGCCGAAGTCGGCGATGAGCGGGGTCATCTCGTTTAGCCGCGAGCCTTCAGCGAGCGTGGGGTCGCCATCCGCGCTCGCTTGACGCTCGCGGCTAAACGACATCAGAATATTCGCCGGTTTCAGATCACGATGCACGACGTTCATCGTGTGAGCGTAGTGGACGGCGTCGGAGACGTCGGCCATTAGGGTTGCCGTTTCGCGAAACGTCAGCCGGCGGACTTGAAGGAGGTCGCGAAGCGGCACGCCCGTGATAAAATCGGAGACAATCGTCGGCAGGCCATCGAGTGTTTCCACCGAATGCACAGTGACGATCCCCGGATGGCGAAGCTGAGCGGCGGCGCGGGCTTCCCGATGGAACCGTTGCAAGTCTGCCGATTCGGTGAGCAAGCCGGTGTGCGGAATCTTGAGCGCGACGATGCGGTCGAGTTCGGAATCGCGCGCCTTCCAGACAGCGCCGAAGGCGCCCAAGCCGACACGCTCTAGTAACTGATATTTTCCTAGCGGCCGACTGCCGCTGGCGGTGTCGGTGTGGCGGGCCTCGCGCACCCGGAAGCTGCTGCCGCAGCCGGGACAGAGCACTTCATCGGATTGCGCCTCGATTAGTTGGATCGGATTGTGACAGTGCGGACAACGGATGCGGCGTGCGGATGTCGCAGGCGCCGCGGCATGACGGGATGACGGGATGACGGGATGATCGAGTGGAGGTGTGATTAAGACGGCCAGCCATTGGGTGTCGAGTTGCGGGAACCGCGCCACGTATTCATCGATAACGACCGATTCACCGCTACGCCGACGAAGATTAATTTCGAGAGCGGCCAATTCGTGCAAGAGGTAAAGGCGCTCCGCGTCGGGTACGTCGCCCAGATAGTCCTCGACCTGCGGCCGGCGGCCGGATTCGTACGCCAGCTTGAACCGCTCGCAAACGGCATCAATCCGGGCGGCTTGCTCCGGCAAGAGAGTGCGATTGGATTCCGTCATCGGGCGCTCTCCGGATTGGAGTCCGAACGCAGATTACCCGGATTATCGCAGAAAACTCTACGCTAATTAGCGCAATCTGCGTTTTGGCTCACGCATTCTTGCCGCTCCGGCCCTCGCCGCGCAGGAGGCCGTAGTCAAGCAGCGTCTGCCGAACACGCGCCTCGCCGCTGCGATCGAGGGCGCACAGGGGTAAGCGAAATTCACCGCTATCCCGTCCCAACAACTTCATCGCCGTCTTTATCGGAATCGGATTCGTGGCGACGCCCAACATGTCTCGGCATAGCGGGAATAGCTTGCGATGCCATTCGAGAGCTTCGGACACGTGTGCTTTTTCAAACGCTTGAACCATGGCTTTCACGTCACGCGGCACGATGTTGCCGACGACGGAGACAACCCCACGGCCGCCGATGCTCATGAGCGGCAGGGTCAAACTGTCGTCGCCGCTCAAGATGGTCAGGTCACAGAGCGAGGCGATGTGTGAAGCTTGATCCAATGAGCCGGTCGCCTCCTTGACGGCAACGATGGTTGGAATCTCGGCAAGTTTTGCGATCGTTTCGGGTAGGATGTTCGACCCGGTTCGACCCGGAATGTTGTAGAGCACGATGGGCAAGTCCACGGCGCCGGCGACGGCGGCGAAATGGCGGTAGTAGCCGTCCTGCGTCGGCTTGTTGTAGTACGGTCCGACCATCAGCGCGCCGTCGGCGCCGGCGTTCTTGGCGAAGCGCGTCAAGCGAATCGCTTCGGTCGTACTGTTCGATCCCGTGCCGGCCATGACCTTGATCCGCCGCGCGGCACGCTCCACGACAGTGGCGATGACGCGTTCGTGTTCCTCGTGGTTGAGGGTCGGCGATTCACCCGTGGTCCCAACCGGCGCCAGGCAATCGGTGCGCTGGTCGATGTGCCAATCGACGAGACGCGCCAGCGCCTGATAATCCACTTCGTCGTTTCGAAACGGGGTGATGAGAGCAACGGTCACACCCGCAAACTGTTCGCCACGTGAACTCATTGGCCGATCCTCCGCGATCAGTTTATGGATTCGGCGAAGCCCACGGATTGCAACCCGTGGGCTTGAGGGGCCTGCCCTTGCCTTGCCCGCCGAAACAGCGACGGATAGACTAGCGAAACCTTCGGCCGGATGACCGCTCTCCGGCGAACCTGTCGGAGGGAATCGGGTCCATTTCTATGAAAGCTGAACCAATGCGCGTGGGAAACGGCCATGAGCCGCGCTTGTCGCGAGCCAGCGCCGGTCGGCTCAGCCTCTACCTGCGCTGCCTCGGCGGTTTTCTCCGTGACGGGTTCGCCAAGGTTTCCAGCGGCCAACTCGGCGCGGCGCTCGGCGTAACCGACGCGCAAGTCCGTAAGGACCTGGCGTCGCTCGGCAACCTCGGACAACCGGGGATTGGCTATCCGACGCAGGAGCTTATCACAGCGATTCGGCACACGCTCGCCCTCGACCGTGAATGGTCGGTAGCGCTCGTCGGTGTCGGCAACCTGGCGCGGGCGCTTTTGCGATACGGCGGTTTCATCCAACAGGGCTTCCGTATCGTCGCGCTGTTCGACGCGGCGCCGAACAAGATCGGTGAGCGACTGGATGGATTGGAAATTCACAGTCCGAGCGAGATGCGGTCGATCATTCGCGCCACCGGGGCTGAGCTGGGCCTGTTGACCGTACCGTCCGAGTCGGCGCAGGAAGTCGCCGATGCCCTCGTTACCGCTGGGGTGCGCGGCATTCTCAATTTCGCACCTGTTGTGCTGCGTCTGCCGCCGCACGTGAGCCTGGTGTCGGTGGACCTCGCGATTCAGATGGAACAGCTAGCATTTTTGGTACAAATAAGCGGAAGCGATTAGTGGTGTGAGGTTTTGATACCCGGTAGTGTAACGGTAGCACAAGAGATTTTGGCTATTTGGCGTCAAAAAACGCCGAACGCCGCATGCATATAGAACTCATGACTTTGCAGCTTTCTCCGCCGGTGAGTCGGCTTCGGAGCATTGTTTTCCGAACAATACCGGAACCAATTGCTGACGTTTTCCCTGACCGGTGTCGGCTCGTTTCCCGCCGTGCACGACGTTTCGGTGTAAAATGGAGATCGACTTATTCGCGAGTCTCGTAAATTCCGCAAACACGGCGAATGCTCTGGTCTTGGAGTTTGGAAAAACTCGGAGGACGGAACTGCTTGATGAGTTGCGCGACCTGAAGCTTCCGTGCTTGCAGGCCGCTGAAGCTCTTGGGATGGCTCTACAAGTTGCGAGTCACTCCGCCGAGCAGGACTTGCAAGAAAACCTGAAACCCGTCATCAAACACCTCTTCGGTCTAGCGGGATCTGAAGCTTACATTACCCTAGGTGGCATCTCTCTCCACTTGAAAGAGTATGCGGAGGCTTGGGACCAATACGAAAAGGGCCGCGACCTTGCCAAGCAGATCGGAGCCGTAGCCGTAATGGTCATGGCGATCAACAACATGGGTTGGGTGGCATTCGAGCAGGGTGATTTCGGCGTCGCACTTGAGCTGTTTCAAGAGGCCAAGTCACATTTTGTGCGCCTTCCCCCTGACGCTGAAATCCGAGCGAACGTCAACACGAATATACAACTGACCGAGGCGCGTTTGTCAAACCTCTAGGAACTTGGCACAAGTCTGGAACCAACTCATCTGGTGGCGTTGGATGAACATGACGGATTTCTTCATTAGCTACAACCACAACGATACCGACTGGGCGGAATGGATTGCCATACAACTCGAAACAGCTGGGTACACCACCATCTTGCAAGCCTGGGATTTCCGCCCCGGTTCAAATTTCGTCCTTGAGATGGACCGCGCCATGAAAGAGGCCGAAAGGACTCTTGCCATACTCTCGCCACACTACCTCGCAGCACTTCACACGCATCCCGAATGGGCCGCCGCATTCGCCCATGACCCCACCGGCAGCAAGCGCGTTCTCATCCCGATTAGAGTTCAATGCGTTGAAATCGCCGGGCTGTTGGGCCAGATCGTTCACATTGACCTTGTGGGAAAGGATGAAATAGAGGCAAAAGCGGCTTTGCTTGAGGGCGTACAATCCGACAGACCAAAACGTACCGTACCATTCCCGACGCGAGGTTCGAAAACGTTCCCGGGGAAACCTGTGGTTGCTTCCCGTCGGAGCCGCGGCGCGGCAGACTCACGATGATGCCGTAAACGCCGCGGTCGATCTCGCGGAATGCGGGCAAATCTACGATGCAATCGGAGTCTTGGAGGATGCCGCGATCTCTAAACCGGGGCGAGCACTGATCCACTATAATCTCGGCGTGCTCTACGACATGCTCGGTAGAGTCCCTGAAGCGATTCGCCAGTATACGCGAGCTTTCCTACTCGACGATGAGATTGTGGACGCGCATTTCAATCTTGGACCCATTTATCTTCGTTCTGGCTCTTACGCGGCTGCCACTCGCGCATTCGAAGCAACGCTTGCTCGCCATCGGTCACACGCAGGTGCACTTAGTGGCTTGGGAAGTGTTGCGGTCCACACCAATGAGTACCAACGCGCTATCAGTTTCTTTCGGAGGGCACTGCGCATTGACCCTGCCCATGTTGTAAGCCTTAATAACTTGGCCGACGTGCTAACGCGGGTGGGCCGTGTAGAGGATGCTAAGGCTGAAATCGCCAAAGCGCGGCTACTCGACCCAACTCATGAAACATCGAATCGGACTGAAGAAGAGGTTTTTAGGATGCTGCGATGAAAGGCACGCCTTTCTTGACCTTGCCAGTTCCGCCACGTCTCGCGGAAGTGTATCTCGTCGCGTCAGATACCATGATGGGGGCTTGCCACGAGTTTCCTTCTCCCAAACCTCTTAAGCGTGACGAGGCTACGGAGTATTATCGTCTCGGAATCGAGACGGCACACCAAGAGTATCCGGACTTCGCCGCTGGAAAGGCCTATCTCCTAAAGGCAATAAACTATTGTCCGGACTACGTCGACGCCATCGTTGCACTAGGCAATATTGAACTTAATCCATCTAATCCAGCCCGCGACGTCGTGGCGGCCCGTGCGGCGTATGAACTCGCTCTGTCGCTTGATGAAGATTCCGCCACTGCGGGCCTCGGGCGCCTGGCCGTTTTAATCGATGAAGGCCGGTTCGATGACGCCGAAACAGCGTATCGCGATCTCTTGATACGACAGCCGCGCTTCATGAGATACTCGACCGTCGAGCGATATGAGGCTGAGGCGCGTCCCGCTTTTGGTTGGTTTTATGCGCGTAAGCGTGACCTGCAAACTCTGAAGAGGCTTGGAGACGCCTACTTTACCGCAAGGCGTTACGTAGAGGCGGGCGAGCGATACCATAGCGTTCTTGGTAACGATTCCCGTGACATTGAAACACGGCTCGCACTCGCCTTCGCCCATTTTCGCGCTCATGAAAGCGATAGAGCAGAAGTGGTGCTTCGCGACATTATTGATAATCCATCGCGTATCGAATCTGCGAGCGCCTGTTACCGGATCTGGCTTTTTCAAGATCAAATAGTACCCCCACAAGCCTTGGGTCATGGTGTATCGCCAGTAGGCCCCCGGATGACGGCGCTGAATCAGCTGGGCGTAATCTACCTTGGCCGTGGGTTACCACACGAGGCTCTGCAGTTTTTCCAGGAAGCGGGCTGCTCTGACGTGGAAGAAAACAATGCCGGCGTTGTTGCGCTGGTCACTGGACATATCGATCAGGCGTTGGAATCGTTCGCAAGATCGGATTGTCCCCAAGCCGCGTACAATCTGGCTTTGATTCACGAGATGCAAGAACACTGGATGGACGCAGCGGCGGCCTGGGAACTGTTTTTGAGCCGGTTCAACACAGGCCGGGCGCAAGACCCACTTAAGAAAAGTCGGCGTTACGTGGATACCTTTGACCCTGGTTGGCAAGAGGAAGGTGCTCAGAGACTCGCTGTTTGTCTAGGGAAAACGTAGCGAGCATCCGCTTCCTGGACGACGAGGTTGACACTCCGTTACGCGAACAACGGAATGGGCCTCGCCTCATTTTCGGCTAGTCATCTGAGCGAATACCTCATCCGTAACGTGCTGCTCGTCCATCGCCACGTAATGAACCATGAGCGTGTCCACGTTACAGCCGTAGGCGATGGCCGCTCGTCTTGGATCGACTCCCGCCTGCCACGCCATTGTAAATGCCCGCTTTCGGAACATATGGCTGGTCAGTACCGGGCGCTCGGAAAACGCCTTTCGGTATTCAGCAAATAGCGTTTCGATCCAGAAGTAAAGCCTCTGCGGTGAGAATTCGCCTTTCACTTGATGAGCTGGCCATCCCTTTGCGGTGATCGCGGCTTTCAGACCTGGAAGGTATTTCTCCCACAACCACGTTGGGCCTTTGAATTCTGCGATAGTTTTGGCCAAATCGTCGGGCAATGGGACCTTTCCGCTCCTTTCGGCCTTTCGTTAGATCGGCGGGAAAGACCAACCGAGCTGCTTGCAGTTGTTTTGCATTGAGACTGCACAAGTCCATCAGCCGGCAGCCGGTGTACGCTTTCGTCGCAAGAAACAAATTGGGAAATTGCCAGTCCCCGTACCGCTGGGCTATCCATGCGTAGAAGTGCTCGATCATTTCATCCGTTGCGAATTTCACGGGGAGCTTATCCGCCTTCGGCGGTTCGATGTTTTTCCACGGATTGTGTGTTGCGATGCCCAAGTCATCGATGAACCATTTTTGCCACAAGGCTGACAATCCGCCGAGTAGTCCAATGACGTAATGAGCGCTGGGAAGTTTCTTTCGCCGGTTCGGCGTCGTCATCATTTGGTCACGCCACGATGCGGCCATCGCAGGTGTAATCCCAGTCGGTCCAACGGTTGACTTGAACTTCGACCGAACGTGATTCACTAGCTTCAGATAATAGCCCGCGGTACTTGAACGATTGCCCGATGTCGCGAGTCGCGCAGTCAGCCGCAAGATTGCTTCCTCCCAATTAACGGATATCTGTGTCGATTGTTCGGGGCCGTATTCCTTGTCGATGATGATCTTTGCCGCTTCGACTGCTTGCCCGATGCGGGTTTGATTCGTGTCGCGCTTCAGGCGCCGACCGTCCGCCGCCCTAAAACACGCGATATAAGTAGGATTTTTGCCCAGGTGTTTGACACTGAAACCGACCAACTGGCCGTAGCACAGGTGCGAATGCGGGTAGATGCGAGGCACCGGATCGCTCCAAGAACGGCGTCCGTGCCCCGAATTCAGCTGCTTCGATTGTAGAGACGTGCGCTACGCATTCAACGCCGGAACCGTGATTTCAAGTAGGCGTCCAGCGCTTCTCGCGTGAAAAGCAATCGTCCGGGCCTACCGGGCATCGGCTTGATTTTGCATCGTTTTACCAGTGAATAAATTCCTTGAATTGTGGAGCGAATATATGCTGCCGATTCCGCCGCCGTCAAATATGGGCTTTCATACATCGCACTGGTTTGATTCATATGCCGTTCTCCCGTCAAAACGCTGCGTCATTTTACAGCCCCTGGCCTTTGCCTTGTTCTTGTCCCTTCGCCGCGTCCTTCGCGCGTTCCTGTGCCGCCCCCAATTGATCTTTGGCTGATTCCCGGTCTCGCGACCACGGACGCGCAAACGAAGCACCCGTTGCGTCCGCATATTCCATTTGCGCCCCCCGAAGATCGGTGCCTTCGAGTATGGCACCTCGCATTTTGGCGTTGATAAAGCAAGCTCGCTGGCAGTTTGCGTTGGTGAGATTGGCGCCGCGCATATCTGCTCCCCGAAAGTCAGTATCAGTCAGATCAGAGCCCGAAAAATCCGCCGCCCGGAAGTCCCCGAAACGCAAGTCAGCGCCGGCCAGCGTCATGTTCCGCAAGTTCGCTGCACGCAAGTCGGCTCGACGGCCGGTGGTCTTGTTTCGCACCCAGTCGCGATGTTCCTGCAGATCGCGGGTCAATTGCTTCTCCGTCATTGAAGACCCTCAGTTAGTCGACGGACGGCAGAGCCGTGTTTGCATCCGCTCCATGAGCAGCTCGTAAATCTCCAGGCCCGAGCGGACGGCATCCAGGCACTCCCGAAACGCTTCTAAGCGTTCTTCCTCGCGGGCGAACATCGGTTCGAAGATCGACACCACGTGCATGGCGATGGCATAGGCGTGGTTTTGAATCATCCGCCGGTTCATGGCCATCGCCCTCCGGGCCAGGCCGGATGGTTGGCCGGATAGCCGTTTGCCGGCGGGATCGGAATCTCATAGAGGCGATCGACAGGCCGCTTCTTCACCGTCGGCATCACCTCGTAATGCAACCAGCAGAAAAAGAAGAACAGGCCAACCGCCCACAGGGCCAACTTGAATAAGTTGCGGCTCCAATCCCGTTTGACTACTACTTGCACTTTCGTGCTGTTGTCCATGTACCAGCCGAGGCCCTGGACCGAATACATCGTGTTCCGGCCCCCCGTGGTTGCTGGCATCCGTACCTGCCGGCTTACGACTTCCTCACCGTCAGCCGACATAGCCAAGTAGTGCCGGAGCTGTTCGGCGGTTAATTCCCGCGGCAACCGTTCGCTAATCGGGTAGGCCTCTTTAGCCACCACATAATCCTGCGGCCGACGCAGCGGCACTTGGTATTGGGGCGGTCTTGTTGGCAAGTTTTCCATGTCGATCAATTCCTTAAATGCGATTCAGTGTCAGGCCGCCGCGACGACGGCATCGGTTCATTCATCGCTGTAACGGTCCTCCGACAGCCGCGTGGCAATCTCGCGGAGCAAACGGTTCTTGAGCTCTTCCGGCGCACGGCGTATGGCATCGTTGGCCCAGACCAGGAACAACCGTTTCTGCAATTGCCGCCGCTGCAGTCGTACCGAAAGCTGAGCAAGCAGACCCGGGACGATGCAGCCGGCAGCCGTCCAGCCGACGATCAAAAGCCATTTCGGAGTTTCGAGCGATAGCCAAGACATCGAAGAGTCCCCGGTGCAGTGCCTTAAGAACAACCTTCCTCGCCCAAGACCGCTTCAAATTCAGCGACCTCTTGCGACAACGCTTCGCAGATCATCGCAAACCGGGCAGGGCCCAGCGCTGCCATCGGTGCGTCGTAGGTCAGCGTGAAGAACACTCGACCATCATCGAGACCGTTTCGATCCCAGTCAGCACCGGCGAGCTTGTGACGCCTACCGAGCAGCATCCGCATCACCGCTTCCGGTACCTCGTCGGGAGGGAATGCCGCCGGACAATGACAGCGGAAATGCACGCCGGATGATCCGGCTTCATGCACCACCAGCAGCCAGCCCGGCGGCACGCGACGCTTGTCATCGAACACCCAATGCACGGGGCCCTTACGCCGATCAATGGACCACCCCAGCTCACGGCAGTATCGCTCAATGTCGTTCTGCCGCCGGCCAAACCAGCCACCCAGCTTGAGTCTGGGCAGGCTTGGTCCGTACTTACGCATGTACCAGGCCGCCGCTACTTTCGCGCCATGCCACACCAGTGCGTGCATTGGATTCTCCTTCAGTTAGCTTGAAGTGCTTCCCGGACCTGAGCCGCCGCGGCTTCGTTCCACTGAGAAGCGTTGAAACTACGCGGTATGTCGCGTTCAGTGTTTTCGTGTGCAAGCGCGATCATAAGAGCGTTGGCAGTGCCGGATCTGGCAATGCATGCCGCAACCGTCGGGCATATGCCAATGACCACCGCTGATATCACCAGGGCCGCTGGCCATTCCATTTCTCGGCAAGTTTTCGCGTCCAGTCGAGGAAGCACCGCCGACACCAGGCTGTCTCCGATGTAGAGCGGATGAATAGCGTCGCCTCTTTTGCGGCGGATAAAAGCGACGAGCCGATGCATTCCAAACGCCGCGAGCAGGGCCGCGCTGTAGACGTAGATTGGCAAAGCCTTTGACGACGGCGGAACGATGACGGCCATGACAAGCACGAAGAGCAACGCTCCGGCAATGCCGGCACCGTCAAGGTAACGGCGTCCAAACGATCCGGGCTTGGTGAAGAAGAGGGCATGCGGTACGCGGACCGCACGTACCAGAAACGTTCCCACGTGCAGGCCACGTTTCAACAGTTCGAGCGGACCGAAGCGATTGTCGTTGGCGTTTTCCATGTTCACCGATCTCCTTTGAAACAACATGACAGAATCAAAAACCGATTAGCTTCTCCGGAGTTCACCGTTGCGGCTACCTACCCAAGGCCCGCCCCCTTGTCCCGTTCTTGCGACTGTTCCTGTGCCCGCTCCGCCGCTCGCTCGCGGGCTGCTTGCAGCGCATTGGGCTTGGCTTCGCCTGCCGCTTCCAGTCCCGGCTCTTCGTTGAGTCGCTGCACCCTGGCATCCTCCTTCCGTTCGTCCGCCACTTCTCCTGGCGTCTTGGTGCCGTAAATCCCATAAGGTGTTGGCTGCGACACGTTCGATTCGGGGTAAAGCGATCCCCGGAGTTCCTGCAACCCCAACCGAAACATCGCATGAGCGTGTCCGGCACCAAACTTGGGCTTGGCTTTATCCGCCATTGCTCAACCTTCCTTTCATTGCCAGTGTCGTTCGTGCAACCGTTCTTGAACCCGTTGATTGAAACATTCCGCTTCCAAATAAGCATCCACCGCCGCATCGGTTTGTTTTTGATCGCGCACTGCGAGCATTCCTCGGTAAAGGCCGTCCGCCGCGGCTGAGAGGGCCACTGCGGTCCCCACCGTGCCGGACCATCCCGTCAAGACGGCGCCCGCAACGATGCCCGCCGCCGTGGTCAAAAACCATGCCGTGCTTTCGCTGATTCCAGGCACCAGCTTCAGCATTGGTTCACCAATGAAGTGGGAATGCACCATCTCCCCGCGACGCTGCCGAGCGCCACGTGCCAAGGCATGGACGACGAGCATCACCAGCATGCCCAGCCAGTACCAGTTGATAAGCTGCATTTCCTGGACGTATTTCGGCGGGCAGAGCAGCACCATGAACGGCACGTACAAAAAGAATGAAAGGGCCGCCGGGAAGCTTAAGTAGTTCTTTCCCATGCTGCCTGGCCGACGCGTATAGATCGCCTGCGGAAACGAAAACGCTTGCAATAGCCAGGTGAAGATCCCGAAATACTGCTTGGCCTGTTCAATCGGGCCGCGCTCCCGTGCGTAATCAGCTTGCGACACGTGTGTCTCCTTTCTTCAGATAAGGAGCCTGCGAAAACGTGACCGGCCGATAAGAACGGCCGTTTTCATACACGCGACCGGCCTGATAGAGGATCGCATCCACCGTGAACTGATTAGCTTGGCCGCCTTTTCGCAAACCGCCGAAGGTTTCCGGCGGCACATGTGGATACAGCGTTTCGCTCACGCTGAAACTCACATGCCCATCCTCGCCCATCACCGAATCCCAAGCTGTCGCCTGTGGATTGGGGTTGCGTGAAAAGCTCATGAGCTTCGTGCGGCCCGTGCCTAAGAGTTCGCTGAAGCGGCGGTTGGTGACCGGGCAGTTGTTGGCAAAAAGCAGGATGTTGGCGTGAGCACTTAGGAACGATTCGGTCTGGTGATCGCCAGATTCGCCGCCGAAGGCCGACTGCAAGGTGGGCACGTTTTGCACATAGTCGAAATGCGCGAGCTTGTGACTGCGCGAAACGGTCATGACCTTCGCGTCCCAGCCGCTGCTATCGACCAAGTAATGACACTCGTCGCGAATGACGGCGACGCCGCGGCTGTTGTCATCCTCACGTTGCAGACAGGCTTGCTGCACCTGTTGCATCATCGCCGCCTGAGCCACCGCTCCATTGACGCCGTAATCCAGGATCGGCCAGGCCGGAATCAGGATGAATCCTTCCAGCACGCAATCGGGCTTCAGCGTGGTCCGGCCCGAGGCGAACACGTCTTTGAACGGCGGGAATATCCACGGAAGCAAGCTTGCGGCGGCTGCGCCCATGACGCTGCCGGCAAACCGGTCGCCCAGTCCGGGGAGGGTTTCCACGAACCAACTGACGCATTGACTGTGGATTTCCTGGTCAGCGGGGGAAAGCTGCCCTGCTTGCTCCCGCCGTGATGCAGTCGACAGTGCCCGGCCGCAAGGCGTGCCTTTCAGCCATGATTCCGAAGCGGCTTGCTGAAAACTCAAGGCCGGGCTGGTGACAATCTCATAGACCGGCGGCACGGAGGGCGGGTATGCCGCGGCACCGGAAATCCGAATCAATTCAATGGCATGGCGGAGCATCACCAGCCGGTACTGATCCCAAATCTTGTCGTCTCCATGCCCGGCATTCCGCGTGGCGATGGCTCCTAACCGGTCGAAGAACTGGGCAGCACTCTCTGGCGAGCCGCCGGGCCGCGACAACTCCCACTGCATCAGGTCCAGCGTGTGACCCGTATCCGGTCCGCAAATCAGCACGTCTTCACGCCGGCCGGCAAGCTCGGCGAGCCGCGCCGCGCGGGCGATCTCACTTCGTTTGACGCAGCCGATGACGGCACCGGGTTGGCTCTCGTGGCTGAGGAAGGCAATTTCGACGTTGGGCATCGAGGTGCTCTTGCCGCCGCCCGTGACCCCAAGGGCCAGCACGTTGCTAAAGCAGTCGTGAAACGAAATCATGCCGGCATCCTTCGTTCGCCTTGAACGACCAAACAGACTCTTCAACTGCGTGAGCATGCGCACACTCCGGACTGTTACGCTCTTACAAGCGTTCGTTGCCTCAAGTCATCGAACTGACGGTCAGCTTCCGAACAGGAATCCCAATCCTGGCGGCGGAATCTCGCGATGCTTTGCGAGCTTGGCAATCAGGCTCTTAGCCCACGCCACCAGATCGTCGGTTAAGTCCTTGGCAAAAAGCTCTATCTCAAAAAGCCGGCCCTCGAATCGCCCTTTGAGCCGGCTTCGTTTTTCTTTTCGTGATCCGTTGCGGGCGTCCTTTATGTCGTTTACCATTCTTGCCACCTGATCCCGGGAGAGCGATTCGTCAATAGCCCGCTTAAAGGCCGTCGCCATTTCTTCGGTGGTATCAAGCGTGGCGATCAAGTAGGTGATCGAGGCACATACTTGTTCCACCGCAGGCCGGAGTTCTTCCGGCACTCGGATCGGACTTAGGATGCGGCTGACCTGGCTTTGGCTGAATCCCAGCTCGGCGGCCAGATCCGCTTGGCGTTCTATTCCTTTCAAGGCCATTAGCCGCTCCGCGTCTTTCAGCATCTCGAAGGCGCTGGCGTTTTTGCGGACACTATTGGTGGTGAGCCGAATCTTCAAAGCCTCCGCTTCAGAGTACGGCTCCGGCCGTAATTCCGCGCGGAACTTCACGCCCAACAGCTTGCAGTAGCCGCAGCGCTGGTTGCCGTCGGCGACAAGATATTCTTTCGGGAGCTCTGGGTGATGAAACACGATTCCCGGCACTTCCTGTCCCCGCTGCCGGATGCTCTCCAGGAGCTTTCCGTTTTTCGCCGCTTCAAACGGCCGGTTCCCCGGTGCCGGATGACAGAGATGAGGGTCTATCAGCATGATCGCAGGCTCAGACATCGTTTCACTCCTTCTAGGACCGTTACTCATCTTCCAGCATCCGCCGCTCTTCGGCGAACATGGCCTGATAAAGCCGCAGCACGGCGAACATCACGTCATATTGGCTGCCGCTTAATACCGCACTCAGCGAAGTGCCCGCCTTCACCGTTTCCGGCGGCGCCAGCTCGTAGATCGGACGGCTGCTCAACGGCATCACGGAACCCACCGGCGCAAAGCCGTAGGATTTCAGGCGCTGCTCGTTTTGAGGCGTCCCGCCAATGGAAATCAGTGTCGGGCCGTTTCCGTTGCGCTTGAGTTCCTCAAGCAGCATCGCCATCTGAAACATGAAAGTATGCACCTGAATGATGCTGGTCCGCCGCTTCTCTTTTGCTTCCTCGTGTTTGGCTTCGGCCAACATTTGCAGGAGCAGATGTTGCGCCGGCGCGTTCCAGTCATCAACCCCAAGCGACGAGTCTTCCACGGCGCCCGAACGGAACCGCTCATAGGCCGCCTGAGCCAGCGGTGCGATGACGCCGACGCCTAGCCGTTCTGTCTCGCCGTTTCGCCGCGCTTTCGCGGCGACCGAGAACAGCACCGTCCGCGGATCCTCTTGCCACAGACTCTTCAGCCAAGACGTGTACTCGTCTAGGCTGCGTCCCATCATTCGCTCACCGATCGCCAGCGCTTCGGAAGGTGATGAATTTGGCCCGGCTTCCGGCTGAGCGCGGCCGACGGCCTCAATACCCATTCTCGCCGCCAGCCTCAGATCAGCCTCGCCGTGACAATAGGCTTTTTCTACCAGGCGGAACCTTTCAGTGATGGCGCCGAAGAGCCGAGCCCATCCCCACCGCCAGGCATCCGCGGTTCGTCCCGACTCGCTGGCTTCCGCCCCGTCGCTGTGTATAGCCATCATGCTCACCTCGTATGGCCGTTTCCGCGTGTCGCTGAGATATTCGGCGAGCGATTGCAGGAGTGTCCAGGGCACGGCTTGCCCGGCTTTGAGCCGGACATATTGGTGCTCGCTCATCCGCACCGGGTGCGGACGCCGCCGCATCCAGCAAAAGAAGGCTCGGGTTTTGGGGAATCCTTCGCTGGAAAGTTCCGCGAGTACGTCTGGCTTCAGGCGACCGAATTCATGGCGACCGGGCATCGTTGGGCTCCGTCAAAGGCAAATTTTTGCCAACCGACAAGCCCATTCTAAATTGCCCGGATTCGCCGTAGAGGGGTCACTTGTTGCGCGCAACAAGTGAACTTTCGCGCGCCCGCATAACCGGAATACCCGATTTGCGTCCCACATACCGACAGCGGTTTCTCAACGATGCGCATCTTGCTCTCTACTCACATACAATGAGAGAGCCACGGCGCACCTTCGCGAGGCCGAGTATTCGCGCTATCGCACAAGACACTGTGGCCAGTTGCGACGCGTTAATGGCTTAGATTGGAGTCATGACGATGAACTTCCGCCTCGTACTATTCGCAATAGCTTGCTCATTGCCAATTTGCGCGTCTTTCGCTGTTGGCGGCAGTAGCCAACTAGCACGAACAGATTCGGTTCTAGCCCTCACCCTTACCGGTTGGGGGCAAATGCCGGATGTCCTCGACTCTATTGTTCCTGCTGGGTGTCGAATCAATCACTTCCCTTATTACACCGCACCGGATCGCGACACCGCACTGAACAATCTTGACAAGCTGCCAGAACAACCGCAGGTCGTAGTGTGCTGGAGCTTAGGGGGCCGAATTGCGGTACATGCCATTGCGAAAAAACGACTTAATCCCAAGCTTCTTGTCTTGATTGGTTCATCGTTTAGATTTGTACCGGGGAGAGGCCTCGATAGGCTGGCCGGTGGCGAACCGTTTGCTTTCGCCGATCTTTATCGCAATTCCCCGAAAACCGCCCGTGAGAGATTGGAAGCGGCCATAGCTGACGGCGATACGTGCGCCAAGGTAGTTCGCGCGGCACTGAAGCAGGATTCAGATCACGACAAGGAATGGTTGCATTGGCTGCATGAGTTGCGTTTCGGCTGCGACGAACTTGACTTGACTAGAATGCCGAGAACCCTTGTAATTCATGGCCACAAGGATGCAGTAGTCAACGTTGAGCAAGCTGGGCTGTTCATGGCTCGCATCCCCAATGTGCGCGTCGAAATAATGCCGGAGGCGGGTCATGCCCCGCATCTGCATTGCCCCGCAAAAATTCGTGAAATAATAAGGGACGAACTCGTTCGCTTGTCAAACTAAATAAATCCTCGCCGTGAGCGTAACGCTAAGCGGCGAATTTGTAGATTCGTCGGAAGCTCATCGTCTGCAGGAAAAAGCTCGTTTGCGCATCGGCCCAGGCGTATACACGGTCCAAGAGTTCTGCGATGTTGTGGCAGCGGTGATTGCGGGTGACAGTTTCGTGCAGATGCCACCAGATGCGTTCGATCGGATTGGTTTCGGGAGCATACTTGGGCAAGTAGTGTAGTTCGATCCGGTGGCCCCAACACTTCAAATACTCCTATACCGCCCGGCAGTCATGAAACCGGGCGTTATCACAGACCACGTGAATCTTCCGATAGTTGCGAAGCCGGCAGCGCAGGTCATCCAAGTGAGCCAGGAAAAGTTGGGAGTTACGCCGGCCGTGCGGTTCCGAGAGCAAGAGCGTGCCCGTTCGCCAATGCAACGAACCCGCTAAATGCCGCTTATCATTGGTGCCGGGGGTTCGCACTCGGCCTGCGCGCCGCAAGGCATCCAGCACGAACCAATCTTGGGATTCAAATGCACATCGACCTCGTCCTGAAAAACGACCGTCTCGTCATCAGGCAACCGGGCTACCAGCCGCTGAATCCGCCGTAGTTTCCGATCGTGCTCTGGATCTTCCGGACCGACGATGGGACGGAGACGCCGCCAGACAAATCCCAATTGCACCAAGCCGCGGCGAATGGTCTCGGCACTGCGCCGGATGCCCTCTTGTTCCCGCAGCAGCCAAGCCAGCAACGCGCATGACCACCGCGAGCGAAAGAAACCGAAGGGCTGAGGAGTGAATTGCATCAACCACCGCACCACGACGATCAACCAAGAGGCGATGGTCACGGTTTGAGATTCCGCTCGGAGGACACGGGTCACGCCCCCATCAGCGAAATCGCGATTTATTTAGCCCGACCACATCTGTCGCCAGACTCGGATACTTCTCCAGGAGCAAGTCTTGCATGCGCCCCGCCGCACGAATAAGTGCCACGATTTCAAGACATTCAACGCTTTGATCGGTCACGTATAGTTCGAACTGACGATACACCTGCGCATCAACCTGTTTGATTTCCGCTGCATCATTGACGGCGATGATGCCCTCATGAACCTTCCGGTCAATGAAGCGGATTAGGTCGCTGTAGTTTTCCAAGGCTCTAATAACCGGAAAAGTCATCCATGAACTTGGGTTGTGGAGTGCCGCTTAGGCCCAATAACATACATAGCAAGCCGGCACAACAACTAATTTCAGCACGCCCTCAAGAGTTCTCGTCCTCCCACATAAGCCGCATCGCCGATGGAGTATAGATCTCCGTCCGTGAATATCTAAAGATCGCGAAATACGCTGGCAGCCATAAGACTGCTAACACTACAAACAGCCCTAGCTGCTTCGTCCAATCCCACCGCGAGAACCTTGGAACTAAGGCGATGGATGCAACGAGCGAAAGCCAGGCACAAGCCAATAACGATTTCTCAATGTAGGCGGTGTGTTTCGGTGTCCACCATCCAGTGAAGTGCGGAGCGAAGAAAAACGTGTCTGCAAGTCTTGCGATGACAAGCGTGAGCGGAAACACTGCCGCCATGTATATCCAGAAGACGGATGACAAGTCGCCGTCTTGGCCCAATAGGCGCATTCCCCAAAACGTTCCAACGACGAGCATCACGCACCCAACAAGGATTGCCCAAATCAAACCGGATGCCGCGCCTGGCCAGGCGTAAAAGGCTATCTTGTTCGTTAGCAACCTCTTGTAGGCGCGCGATCGCTCCTCCTCCGGTATACTACGAAATCGTTGTTCAAGTTCTTCACGTGCTTCTGTTCGCGACTTACCCCAAACGGCATCGCCCAATAACCGAAGATCTTCCTGGACGGGTCTGAGACCGGCGTGCGCGCCAAACAACCACGTCGAAAGCAGTGCAAGAAGAAACCCGCTAATGCCTCCGACCAAGCCACCCGCCCGTACAGCCGCCAACAACGTGTCCGGTTTCGCACGGGATGCTGTCAGCAATCCAGCGAACGAGATGAACGCGTACAATCCTAGCACAACAAAAAAAATCAGGTTGAGTGAGAAATCAACCCCGAACAATGCAGGCCACAAAGCGGATATGTGAAAGTCCTCGGCAAGTTTCGCTCTTGCTCCAAAGACTGGCCACACCGCGCGGATGAAGTGAAAAACTACGATTACTGGTGCAACTACAATGGCTACGCCGAACAGCCAACGGACGTCACCAAAATTTCGACGCAGTTCATCAGCCAACTGCCGTCGCAATGGCTCGGGTCTGGCGTCTAACGGCTTGTCGCCTTCCAATGCACGAGAAAGGTCCTTTGCAAGGTCCTTAGCGCGCGTATATCGGTCTTGCGGACGCTTGTGCAAACAGGTCATAGCTATGTCTGAAACCGAGCGCGGTAGTTCTCTTTGCCTTAAGAGGCGCGGCTTTCGCGGTCGTAGCTTCTCGTCGGCAATCATACGGAACGTGTCTTCTCTCGTTGCACCGTGAAATGGAACATTGTTTGTAAGAAGCTCATAGAGAATGGCACCCAGCGAATAAATATCCATTGCTGGCATGGCATGTCTACTTTCACCCTGCGCTTGTTCGGGTGACATGTAATGCGGCGTGCCTAGCTGTTGGCCCGGACCAGTAAGGCCTTGACTTTGTAGGCTAGTTTGCTTGGCAAGACCAAAATCCGCTATCTTGGTTTTCCTATCCGGCGTTATCAGGATATTCTGCGGCTTGAGATCGCGATGGATTACTCCCTTTTCATGTGCGTGGTGCAGCGCCTCTGCGATTTCTTGGCACCAGCGAACCGCCTCGCGCCACAGGATGACGGAGTTGTGCTGACGACACGCTCGTAGTTCGTCGTCCAGCGAGCGGCCATCGGCCACATACTCCATTTCAATAAAGATGAAGCCTTGGCATTCTTCCCAGCTGTGGATTCTCACGATGCCAGGATGATCGAGTTCGGATTGAGCGGCGCTCTCCCTATACGCTCTCTCGTGTGCCGATTCGTAGGCAGGCAGAATGACTTTGACAGCTACATAATTCTGTTTCTCCTCGTTCCAAGCGCGAAAGACGCCTACGCTTAGGCCACCCTTCCCAACGGGCTCAATTCTGTCTCTCGGATAACGAGAAGGGAAAGGGATATTCGTCGATAGCCCTTGCGCACCATTCATGTTTTGTTCACGCTTTCCAAACCGCAGCGTCAATTTAGGGCTAAACGCGAGGTTGGTGACCCGCCTGGAACACTGCAGTAGCTCTGTGCCCGATCATATTTCAAAGTCGCATAGTGGCAATATCGAAAAAGAGAAGTCTAGCGCAATTCGCCTTTGTCAACTGCGCAGAACGCATCTTGATCTTGACTGGTTCAACCGCAGCTTATTCATCCCGACCCACGTTTTTATCCGATGACCCGCCATCCCGCGGCGTCTCACTGTCATGGAGGTGATTCCTTCGGATGGCGCTGTCTGCAATTTCGTTCTCCATCATTAATCCCGCCCCAACCCTCGGGCCTTTCGTGACCGGCACTTATGAACCCGCCGCCGGGTCGGTCAAGCTGCCAAGGCCGCTTTCCTAAGGAAGCCTTCGGCCTTTCGCTTGACCGTCGCCAGAGCTCCCGGCCTGAAGCGGGTTCTTTGATCGTGCCGTAAGGCCCCGTGGGGGGGCCGGAAACTCAAACGAAGGAGAATTATCATGTCACAACCAGCACACAAATTCCGCAGCGGCGTCCTGCAAGTAACGATCTGGCGCAACAGCGGCGAGAAAGGCAACTGGTACACGGTCGTTCCGACTCGCAGCTACAAGCAGGACGACGATGTGTGGAAGGTCACCGACAGCCTCGGCTATGACGATCTGCTGATCATGGCCAAGCTCTTAGACATGGCCCACACCTGGATCATGCAACGGCAGCAAGCCGACGTCAAGGCCCGCAAGGAGTCCGAGTAGGTAGACGCCTGATTCGGAATACCGGCGGGTCCACTCCCGGCCCGGCGGCTTCACTTCAACCATTCACTTCTAAGGAGATTGTTATGTCCACTAACCAAAGCACCAAAAAGCCGGTCGCGCCCGGCCCCTATCGTTACTACCGCGATCGAGACGGCGTGAACGACATTCTGTTCATCGAAGATAGCCGCGACTGCGAGATTCTTATGGGCATCTACTTTTGGGATGAGCCGGACACCGACGAGGCAGCCCAGGCTGAAGCCAAAGCAGAGATGATCGTTAAAGCCTTAAACATGCCAGGATGTTGGATCGATCAATATCACGTCACCCGATTCACTCTCCTAGCCCACAAGCAGATTGCCGCCATCTGGTCCGTCCTGGATGTACAGCGGGTTCGTCCCGATTTGAGCGAAGCTGAGGCTTGGGAAGTCTTGCAATGGATTGACCGCTACCAGGACGGCGAACACGGCATTACCTGGGATACGCTCAGGCTCACCGCCGATGAGAAGTTCCCGAAGAAGCCGAGAACGAGGAAAGCCAAGCGAGCCGTGTAAAACAAGCGGGGCGCCAATCCGGCAATCGTGCCACGGGAATTCGCCAGCTATCGCCGACGGGCGCTGTCAATTCATATCGGCAGCGCACACCTTCACAGGAAATTGCTTCAATTCAGCGTTGGTGTTGCTGGTCTAGCTTGGCTTCTTATAACCGCTTGGCCTCAGTCCGAATCCAAAGCGGCTTGCAAAAGCCGCAAATTCTCGCCTTCACTCACCGGTGCGATGCGAAATCCTTCCACCACGGCGGTCATATCTCCATTTTTCATGGCCGCATGCATTGGGTCCTGGGCCTTGATCCATACCACGCGGCGTTGCTGAAGGCACTTGGCAAGCGTTCCTAAATTGGAGCCGATGATTTCCAATTTGAAGCCACGCGAAGGAAGCACAAGCATCAGCGGCGTCGCGTCACCCGGAACGTAGATGACGTCCGGCGCCCAGGTCCACTCCAGCGAGCATTCACTGCCGGTGACGCTCTTCAAGGTCAGGGCGGCCACGCGCGTCTTCGGGTTCCGGGCAAAAGCAAAACAGCCAGCTTCGACAAAATCGCCATCCAAATGATCGCCGGCCTGGGGCAGACCGTCCTCTCGGTCCACACGTGCGAGGATCTCTTTTGCGTTCATTTCCCATTCTCCCATCAATAGCCAAGTCCGCCGCGCTGGTGTTCAAGCTCGACCGCACGTTCGATTTCTTGGGCTTCGTGCTGCATGAATTCGGCACGCCGGGCGTGCTCTAGGAACTTCCGAGCCGAGAAAGCCCAACGTCTCTTGGCTTCCGGCTTAAGCAGATCATGAGCATGAAGACGCGGATCCTGCCGCTGCACAATACGTTTGAGTGCTTCCTTATCGTCCGTGTAAATTGTGATCGACTCCTTACCGCGGCTGGCATCGACATAGAGCTGACGGCTACCCGCCGCGGGATAGCTTTCCGCCGACAAGGCCAAGAGAACTCGCTGCACCGTTTTTCCCTGGCCGCCGAAACTGGTAAGCACGTAGCCTGGGGCCCAGTGGCCGAAGTTCTTGTCGAGCGTCCAGCCATTGTCCAAGACGACATCGCCACGGCGCGTGAATGACTTGATCCGGTAGACGCTTCCATTGGTGATGCGGTGCTTGCCGTCCTTCGTCCTGGCGTTGTTTGTAATTCGGATCGTCTCTCCACGGGCGAGAGAAACCGTTGCCACGGCGAAAGCTTGCGTAGCGCTCGCCCGACGAGCCAGATCGGCGGCATTTTGTGCCGTGACCTCCACACGCCTACCGGCCCAATACGAGCCACTGTGCCGGAAGAATTGCACCACCATGCCCGGCTCGTATTGGTCCGGATCGGAGCGCTCCGCTTCGGTGAGATGGAGCGGTACCAGCCGCAAGTACGATCTGTCATCGTCGTACAGGCGGCCGGTTTGCTTGAGTTTCTTCCGCAGCTTTTCAGTGATGGCCTCGCCTTCCTTGTGCGTCGGACTCAGCACCAGTACCGATTTCTTGTCGTTCAGTGCCTTCAGGTAATCGGCAATCAACGGCTCGTATTTGTCTTCTTCCCGCATTTGTTTGATCGCACCCATCGCATCCAAAGCCTCAAAGCCTTTGCGGGTCTGTCCGTCGGCTAGCAGCTCGACGGCTGCCTTATAGTCGCTGCATTCTTGTCTTCGGATCTCACGCAACTCCGCCACGGGAAGTCCGCCCAAGTCCTCCAATACGGCCAGCGGCTCGCCTCTGGCCACCGATCGATGCTGCCTGCGATCGCCCGAAAGAACCAGCCGGGCGTTGGATTGCTTGGCCATCGCAATGACTCGGGCCATGTCCTCAAAACCCAGCATTCCCGCTTCGTCGATCCAGATGACATTGCTGGCCGCGCGCCGCTGAAGTGTTTGATTTTGCAAGAATTCCGCCACCGTCGTGGCATCTTTGAAACCGGCTTCCTTGACCAGCACGCCACGCGACGCCTCAGCACTGGGAGCCAACACCACCACGTCGCTCCCGGCTTCTTTCAAACCGCGGACGGCTTCTTGCATCATCCGTGTCTTACCCGTCCCCGCCTTGCCGCGAATGATGGTAATCCCATCCCGACTCTCCCACACATGCCGCACAGCTTCCCGCTGTTCGGCAGAAAGCTCGCCATCCATGATCTTGCCGCCACGGTGCAGGGGCTGGTGCCTGCCTCTTGCGCTTTGAGCGTATTGCAGCACGGCCCATTCTTCACCCAAGACTTCCCGCGTGCTTATGAGCTTCCGGCCATCCACCGTCGCCCGCACCAGGTCGCGTTCCGCCAACTCCTTCCGAATGCCCTCCGGCGTTGCCGTACCCAACCCGCGTTTCATAGCCGTGATGAGCAAGTCTCGCTCTTGAGCCACGCTTTGCTGTACCAGCCAGTGCTTCAGAGCATGATCCACGGCGGAAGCCGCATCGAAACCCGGAATCTCTCTATTCTCAAAACTGCTCAGATAGGTTTCTTCTAATTGCCTTCGATCCGAATCATTCAACCGGCTAAGCCAACTGTTTCGAAGCTCTTCCCAGCTCAGATGATTGGTCTTTTTCTCGCGAGATGTCTTAGCTAATTGCTCGCGGCCCTTGCCGGTGCTGACACCTAGTTCCGCCGCCAGGTCCTTGATGATCTTGGATCGCCTGGAGAATTGATCCAATGCCGCCGGCGGCACGCCCGCGATCTCAAAGGCATGCCGTGTACGGCGAATGCCGTAGCCGGCATGGCGCAAATTCACGGCAAGGCGAGAATAGAACTCCGCTTCAAAGAGCGGCCGCTGGCTCCTCGAGCCGCCCTTGCCGAATTCTTCCAGTTGCAGGCTTTTCCATTTGCATTCGTGCTCATCCCAGGTAAGCGAGGGCGCCACCGCGTGGATATGAAGCTGGGGATCGGGTATGCCGTTTACCGGCCGCGTCGTGAAATGCACGAACTCGGCCCACACCATGTTGCCAGTCACCCGGTCATGGTTGACCTTGCCGCTGCGTACCCGTGCCATGACGTGCCGCTCGATGCTTGCCATTGTCTCGCGCACCGCTTCGCGCATCACGGCAACCAGCCTTGGGTCTTCGGTTGCCGCGTAAAGAGCGGAGATTGACTTGGGCACGCTGAACGTGAAATCCACACCGGCCCGCCGATCCTTTTTGGATGAGCCGGTCAATGACCGGCCGGTTGCCGGATCGCGGTTGCGAAGCAAATTATCGAAGGCCCGAATATCCGCCGGGCCGGTCAAGCCAAGCCGTTCCGCTGTCTTGCCCGCCCATTGGCCGATGAAATCCTGAGCCTGGCCGTGCTTGTAATAGTCGGCACTGGCGTAGTAGGTGCGGGCGGCGTCGGCCGAGATGATGTTGTTGATGTTGAGCATCTAATGGCCCCTCGCAAGCAGAGCCATCATACGCCCTCAAAGAAGAGGAAAGCTTTCACACCCCACCCCTCTGCAAGGCAGAGGTCATTTATGCACCGTGCAAGTTTTTGTGGAGAAAAGTCTTTCGCTACGGGGAAAGAAATCCGATTTTCGTAAGCTAAGCGAGGAAGCGTGTCAGGAGAATTAATGCTGATTGAGGCCTCGAAGGGAATCGCCCACGCCTTTCACAGATTCTCAGAGGACGCCCATTTGTCGGGCGCCTTGTGACCCTCACACTGGACCGCGGGCTTTCTAGATCGGCCCGCTCTTCCTTATCAATATTCCGGCCACAATGTCTTTGCTCCACGGAGTGCATGTGTTGCGAGCGGTACAAATTGCTGCATCAGATCATGAGGCATTCGCTGCAACTTGCCACTCTTGATCAGCGCATTCTCAAGGAGGAGAAGGGGACCAGCGGAGGCGGACGGGAATGCCCGCATATGCCACCCGGCCCCAAGTTGCTTCCCGTAATGAAGCACCTTAACCATTAATCCGTTGTAGCGCCATAACATTTCTTGCAAATCGGCGTTCGCATATTGCAAATAGCCTTTGGTGTCGATTCGTCCGGCAAGCAGTCCTCCGTCCGCGTGAGTTCTATAAATGTCATAAAACCCGGTCCACCAGTACCAGCATAGCTTGGTGAAAAGCTCCTCATGACGGCAAAGAATAGAATCCGTTACGGCCATTATTCGATCCACTTCCTCGAATCCTTGAACAGCGAGAAGTATGACGCGCGGCGTTGGCACAGGAAGTCCCTTCTCATTTCTGTAAATCCATTTCTCTAGAAAGGCGACTACTTCCTCCCGCTCGAATTCGGCGGCCTGGTCAGGCCCACGTTCAGCATCCCCTGCACCTCTCGTCCAAGCGAGTACGAACCAATTCGCCAGATTGCGTTGGGGAGGAAACGAGGAATACACTCCGAATGTTGAAATTCTTTCAAAGACCACGTCAGAAAGCAAAACACCGCCATTGCCTTTGTTTAAGCGGCGAAACTTCGTATTAACAATGCGCGATTCCGATTCCAACGCTGCTCGCCGTACTGTGTCGCCTTTCAGATTCGCACCTTTGACACCTAGTTCGCTCCAATCCGTCACACGGAGATTCAATTTCTCTAACATCGCCTTCTGCACACCTTCAAACGCGGCTACAAAGCGTGCGCCATGCAAAAATGTGAATGGCACATTTGATTGCAGCCATTGACGCATGGCTTCTGACAGAGCTTGTTCCAGCACTTCTGGCTCCTCAGAGTACTTTCCGTCAGAATAGGTCCTATTAAACCAGGCCAATTCCGAGAATATGTCCCAGTAGGCAAAACCATGCCTTTCGCAGGAATCTCGGGCAGTTGTCTCCAAGTGTTTTCTTAGGCTGGTAACATCAGCATTTCTCAGCACTGAAAGCAAGCTCCCAAACCGACGCCTCGGATTCTCGTCGTCGGTAAGCCGAATCGGGACACTTAGATCAAGAGTGGGGAATCGCTCAAAAAGCGGTGAAGAAAACACAGCCACCGCGCAGTTCCACGCGATCAGGAACTGCAAGTAGTGCGACGTAAAGCGCGCGTCGACGATATTAGCAAGGAGACGAAAATAACGCACGTACTTATGGCTAAGTTGAGCCAGTAAAGCCGGCTCTGCTGAAGGCGGCATCAATTTGATGGACAGGTATGTCGCGAACGACTCGTGCGGCAAGCGAGCGGCTTTATAAAAGCAAGAAACTGACTCGGTGACCGCTTCTCTCAGCTTCCCCGAAACCAAGTTATGTTCAAGAGCTAAGCAGCAGGCTCTATGCACTTGGCCATCAGGCGTCTCCCGGAAGATCTGCCCGTGCATCGCCTCGTGGAACGTTATTAGCGGGCTCTCCATCGCCGCGTCCACCACGCGTGTGCGGACACCATCATGGAATCCGCCAATCACTTGGAATTCGACATCCCGGCGTCTCATAACGAACCTTCATCTCACCTCGATGGCGTATTTTGTGCCGTCGCTAAATACATACATTTCTATCTCGACTCCCTCAGGGGTTGCCGCCTTGAGTTTACACGGTTCTCTCGACGAATTTAGAAGTGCATCGAAGTTGATCAGCGAAGTAATCTTAACTTCGGGGAGTCCTCGTCGCGCACATTCCGTCGAAACCTCTTCGCTGAGCCGAGCAAGCGACCAATTAGTTTTCCCCCCACGTTGAATAATCTGGTAGCAAAGCGAGATGACTGCGACTATACATGCAACTACTCCAGAGATTGCGCCAGCCGCGTCGAGCTCAATCCCAAAGGATTTCGGCTCAGGACGCACCTCCAAGTCGTCACCGAACGTTTTTCGACAATACGCATGAAGTTCCACCAACTCGCCTTGCGAAATAGAACCCGAGAGTGTCACAGGCACCATTGTGTGTATTCCTCCATTTCGACTCGCCACGAAATCAACTGCACCTCCTTATTCTATTTCGTTATGCGCTCCTAAACCTTTCAAGGATCGGTGCGATTGAAAAGGATGCTTGGCAAGAAGGTGCCGGTGTGAAGTGCTCTCGACACTCAGCCTTGGTCATCAAGAAATGATGGTGCATATTTTCGCATCCAGGTCTTGACCTCTGCTTGCGACTCAAATTCCGCCACTTCAATGCTGTCAATCGTGGGTCCATCCTCTCCCACTTGCCGAATCTCTTCCGGGCTCATCTCACGAACCCAGACCAGGCGATGGCGCTGCAACCCGGCATGCGTCAGGTTCACGGCGCCCTTGTTGAGCGGTCGGTCGAGGTTGCTCCCCCGAATCAGCACGAGATACACAAGATCGCCTGAGAACTTCAGCAGCAAGCCCTCTGATGGATCGTACCGGCACGGCCCAAGCCAGGAGTAAGGGAACCAAGTGCTGTTGCCGTCGCGGAAGCGGAACTCCACGGCGCTGGCATGGTCGCGGATGCCCCTTAAGTAGCCGAAAGCCCGGCACGACGCTTCGCCTTCCTCGCCGTCGGCATCGTCTTTGAGCCGGCCGCCGGAATTCCTGCTCTCGTGGCTCATCGACCGCAATCGATCCTTATAGGTCGGCTTATCGGTCATAATCCGGCCCTTGCTCGGCGTCTTTGACAGAAACCGGCTTATGGGGCGGATGTGACGCTGGCGGCTGCTTGGTGGATTCGGCAAGCTCGGTTGCCGACAGCGGATCGTCGCGGCGGCTAACCGCTTTCAGCAGTTCCTTGCGGTCATCGGTGAATATCAGAGCCTGTTCCTTGCCACGCGTGGCCGCGACATAAGCAGTGCGCTCGCAGGTCGCGGGCAATGATTCGCTAGAGATGGCGACGAAAACCTTATCGACCGTCACGCCTTGGCTGGCGTGGCTGGTGATCACATAGCCGTGCGTTAAATGACCAAAGTCGCGGTCGATCACCCAACCATTAGCCATGATGATGTCGCCGCGTTTGGTAAAGCCCCGCACGGTAAACAGCGCGCCGTTGTTCAAGCGATGCTTGCCGTCCTTGGTCTTGCCGCCAGCCGTGAGCCGGACGCGGTCGCCCATCGCCAGCACAAGTTCGATGGGCCGGTACACCTCGAACCGCTTGGCAAGCTCCGTCGGCACCTTGACGCTATCGCCTACGATGAGCCGTGTGCCTTTAACATAAGCCGGAGCATTCTGGTGGAATTGAACCAAATCCGCTGCATCGTATTCAGTGGCGTCGGCCTTCTGGGCGTCGGTCAAGTGCAACGGCACCCATGCCTTGACTACGCGTTCCTTCCCAAGCTTGCTTTTCTCCTTAAGCCCGGCGCGAATAGCCTCGGTGATCCGATTGCCTTCGGCGTGCGTCGGCGACACAACTAGGGCCGACTTCGCTTGTCCATCGCGCTTCTTCTCGGAAACGGCAGCCAGGTAAGCGTGAGCCAGTTGCTGGTTGCGGTCGCCATCGGCAAGCTGCCTGATCCAGCCGAGCTTGTCCAACTCCTCGAATCCTTCTTTCGTTTTCATTTCGCTCAAATACTGCGCCGCCTTCTTGTAAGTGCCTTGCTGCCGCAGAATCTCCGTGACTTCCGCGACCTTGAGTCCCGCCATTTCTTCCAGAAGTTTCAACGGCTCGCCAGCGGTCACGCTGCGGTGCTGTTTGCGGTCACCCACTAGCACCACGCGAGCATTGAGGGTTTCGGCTGCGTCAAACAGTTTGAGCATGTCCCGTGTGCCAAGCTGGCTGGCTTCATCCACGAGAATGACGCCGCCGCTTACAGTCTTCTGCATGGCTTCGTCTCGTAGGAATCTCGCCACGGTGTCGGCGCTCTCAAATCCGGCTTCCTCACGGAGCACTTCGCGACTGGCCTTTACCGATTGGGCCAAAGCCACGACCGGCCGCCCGGCTTGGGCCAGCGCCTCGCCAATCTCCCGCTCCAAAGTCGTCTTACCCGTTCCCGCCACACCCCGGATGATGATGACGCGGTCGCGGGAGCCAAACACGTGACGCACGGCTGCTTTCTGACCTTGGGTGAACCATTCGCGGGAGCAGGGCCGTTTGGGATCGCCCAGCGGTCGGCAACGCCCGCGTCCTTTGCGGGCAAAATCCACGAGGCGGGATTCGAGCGATACCATTTCCCTGGTTGTCGCCATCCGCCGCCCGTCCACTTCGCTGCGGACCAGAGGCCGTTTGCTCACTTCGCGGGTCACATCTTCCACCGTCACGGCGCCCAGGCCTTGTTTCAAAGCTTCGGTCACAAGCTTGCGTTCCGGAACCACCGCCTCACGCACGAAACTGTGCTCGATGGCATGATCCACCGCCGGCTGCTCTTTGCACTGAGGTCTGACGATCGCCTGCTTCCGAGCATTCACGGCAGCGATCCTTTCGCGTTCGTCGAGCGTCAAACGAGCCTGCCATTCCTTCCGCAGCTTCTCCCACGAAAGCGCCGGGCCTTTCTTCTCACGCGTCTCCGCCCCAAGCTCGGCCTTGCGGTCAGGGTCCAGAATGCCCCGCTCGGCCGCCACCTTTTCAATCAGGGCGGTCCGCCGCGAAAATCGCTTAAGCACGTCAGTCGGTATTCCAGCAATCTCGAAATCGTCCCGCTTACGGGTGATGCCAAAGCCTAAGTCCTGAAGCCGGTTGGCCAGCCGCACGCGGAACGCCGCCTGAAAATACGGTGCGTCACGTTTCAGTTCCCGAAACTGCCCCGCCTTCCAACGTTTCTCCGCCTCATCCCAGGTCGTGTTGAAGACAAAGACATGGGCATGGAGCTGGGGATCGGGAATACCGTTCACCGGCCGCGACGTGGTGTGGATGAATTCCGCCCAGACCATGTTTCCGCTGGTACGGTCGACCTCAACGCCCTTCCTTCGGACGCGCGTCTTCATCTCGGTCTCCATTTCCCGCATGGTTTCACCGACAGCCGAGCGGAAGGAGTCGAGGAGTTTCTCATCGCCGCTCAGCCCATAAAGCAGCGAGACGGATTTGGGCACCGAGAATGTGAAATCGTAGCCGACCGTGCGTTGCGAGCGCGTCCGCACGGTGAGTTTATCGCCAGTTTGCGGGTGAAGATTATCGCACAGCCGCTCGAACGAGAGCTTGTCTACTGTGCCTTCGAGCCCTAGCCTCGCCGCCCCTTTGCCGCCCCATAAACCGACAAGTTCCTGTCCTTCGCTGTAATAGTCTGCCGTCGCGTAATATCGCTTCGCGTCCTTGGAGCTGTCCTGTTGGGTGATGCGGATCACCCCTCATTTTAGGCTAGCATAAACCCGTTAACGAAATCTTAAGAGTTCTCTGCTCTCCGGCAGCCAGACTGGGTTTGCGAGGATTTGTTGTCCTTAAATCTCGCGACGGTGGCACTGCAATGCCACCACGAGTGTGCTTTCAACAATACGGCGACCCGACTAAAAGGCAGCACGCGGACGCAAGATTCTTCGTACATACCTCCATGTCTCAAGTCAAACAGAAACTGGCGGTTTCGCGTAACTCCCCACATACCGAGTTCGTTGCCAAAGCGATGCGCGATTCAGTTCAAGCTCGACATGATCATTTCGAGCAGATTCATCCGAACGGGCCCGCATCACGACTGTCCGTTGTCAGGCGCTTGGCGTTGTGACAGGTGACAACCCTTTTTATGAGAGTCTCGTTGACGCAGGTAGGTGACAACCGCTACACTCAGTTAATAGATCATGCATTGCGCCACCACTTCTTGGCCAGTGGCGACGAAGCTGTTGGTTTGGGTCACTTGATCTGCGGTCGTCGTCGTCAACTTGCCGGAGCATGGCTGATTCCGACGGCCGTGGACGGCAACTCCGAGGGACTGGCACCGATGTCGCCGCCATTTCTACCTGCTGCAATGGATAATGTCTTTTCTTGCGTCGAACAGAATCTGCGCATCATTTTTCCTGTACGCCTCTGTGTCGCCCCTAGATTCCAAGTTGTCTATCGCTCATTGTGAGAAAGCGGTTGCGCACGGCCGTGTGTAGGAGGAATTCTGATGGCAACGGCGCCGTTTTATCCGTGTCCACTCGACCCCTGTCCAGACGCACCGTCAGCTGGCTCACCCACTAGTTGTTGCGTAGGAGGAGAGGGTGGCGATTCGGGAGGTGGTAGCGGCGAAGGATGCGGGTGTCCCGTGCCGTCTCCCACTCCAGAACCCGACTCTTGTGGAGGTGCTTCAGGGAGCGGAGGTAACTCGTCGGGTGGCAATGGGAGTGCCTGTTGCGAGGAGGAGCTAGGTGTAAATAGTGAGCTGTCCATCGCTGATGACTGTGGACCGCCAGACGAACCCTGCCCTCCGGGGAGTACTCCATCCTACGATGGCGGTGGAGGCGGGGGCGGAATTAGTCAGGGAATCAATGCAATTGGCGGCTCGCTCGGTGAGACCGTTTCCCCCATGTGGGCTCCCGCAGGCTGTTCCGGTGGCTGCGCGGGCGTGCAGGGCACCTTGGATCGGCAACCAGTCCGGTAATGTCATGTTCCAGGTTGGGGGGCCCAAGACGGGGCCGTTTGATCCCTGGCCGCTTCTGACTTACAACAGCGCGTTGGCGGGTGTGAGTTCCGAATATGGGAACGGTTGGTTAAGCACCTTCATTCGCAACATCACAACCGGCACGGGCGGTAGCGTCTTTATAACCACGGGGAAGGGAACGGTCTACGGGTATGGCAGCAAGGTCGGATCATACTATGTGCTGAGCGGGGGAGCCCGCAATGCTCTGAAGAGCCTTACCGATGGCTATATGGAGATCCAGCCGAACGGTTTGGCGTTAGTCTACAAGGCCGGTGTGGGCTTAGCCTATCCGTTGAACTACATCCAAAGTCGGACAGGTAAGCGCTGGACTATGTCTTTTGACGGTGGCAGTGATCGCGTGAGCGCGATTACCGATCCGTTCGGACGGCGAACGACCTATGCGTATGACGGGTCGCAGAAACTTCGACGGATTCAAGACGCGGCGGGGCGAATAACGACTTTCCAGATCGTGGGTGGTCGACTCAGGCAAGTGACGACTCCGGAACTGTGTGTGTCGCAATTCCGTTACGACGCCAATGGCTTAATCACTGCGTGGACCAATCCCGCGGGCGGCCGCACGAGTTTCAGTTACGATGATCCGCCGCCACGGGTGACGGTGGTCAAGCTGCCCATGGGACAGCGGACCACATTTGCCTACGGGGCACAGACGGCGATCACCAACGCGCGGGGAGCACGGACGACGCTGACTTTTGACGGCGACTTGGTTCTCTCGGCAGAGCGGGAGACCGGGATCCGAGTTACTTACACTTGGAATGCAGATAGTCGGCTGGAAAGTGTGCAGAACGGCGAGGGGCGGCGAACTACCTACACCTATGAGACGATGAGCACGGATCATACCATCCGGCTCAAGACCCTTCGGCCGACGGTGGGAGGACGGTACACGTTCACCTACGACAGCGACAGCCGGCTCAAGACCATCCGCAATCCACTGGGAAAGCGAACTACGCTGCTGTGGGACAGCAATGGCAGCCGCACAGGAGTAATCGACCCGCTGGGGAATCGAACGACTTATAGCTATGACGGCCAAGGACTGTTGACCGCCATTCGCAATCCGCTGGGACATCGCTGGTCACAGACTTACGATACTGTGGGGCGACTCACATCGGCGATTAATCCGCTCGGACAGCGGACGAGCTACGCATACGACTCCAACAGTCAACGCAAACGAACCCAGAATGCACTTGGGCATACTACGACGATCCTTCGGGACAACCTGAATCGGCCGACGGCACGGATCGACTCGCTCGGCCGGAGAACCAGCTACACCTACGACGTCAATTGCCGACTAGCAACAGTAAAGAATCCCCTCGGTCACGTAATTACGCGAACATATAACGCGAATGGTTTGCTCACGGCGGTAATCGATCCATTGGGAAATCGGACGTCATTCGGCTACGACGCCGTGGGCAAGCGGGTTCGAGTCATGAACCCGCTGGGAAAAATCACCACCAGTGTCTACGACCGAGCCAATCGCTTTGTAGGCCTCGTTGATCCTCTGAACAATCGCACGACCTTCGGTTACGACAAGGCGGGAAATCGAATACGGGTGCAAAACCCGCTGGGGAAAATCTGGACGAGCATCTACGACACAGCTGGCCGCTTGTCAGCCGACATCACGCCGCTTGGTAATCGCACGAGTTACGGCTACGATGCGGCACGCAACCGTGCGCGCGTGATGAATCCACTAGGTAAGATCACGACATCTGTATTCGATGGACTGTCCCGACGTGTGGCGACAATCGATCCATTGGCCAATCGAACAACGTATGTCTTCGATGCGGGCGGGAGACCGATAGCGACAATTAACCCACTCGGAAAGCGCATGACAGCGGTCTACGATAACGCCGATCGGCAGGTGGCGGTGATCGATCCGTTGGGCAACCGCACTAGTTACGCGTACGACGCCGCCCGCCGGCAGATTCGTTCGAAGAACCCGCTCGGAAACATAACGACTTATGCCTACGATGGTGCGAACCAACTTTCCGGGCAGGTAAATGCGTTGACCGAGCGGACGACCTATTCCTACGATCTTGCCGGCCGTCAGGTTGCAATTACGAACGCTCTGGGCAACCGATCGACATCAGTCTATGACGTTGCGGGCCGGCTGACAGCAGTGGTTGATCCGTTGCAGAACCGCACTTCGTATTCGTACGACGGTGCCGCAAACAGGGTGGGAGTGACCAATCCGTTGGGCAACCGCAACACAGTGGTTTTTGACAGTGCCAATAGGGCACGTGCTACCATCGATTCTCTCGCGTACCGTACGACATTCATCTATGATGCGGCGTCTCAACAACTAGCTGTGGTCAACGCCCTGAGTCAACGGAGCACATGGATCTACGACGCGGAAGGACACCTAGCGGCACGCATGGATCCTTTCGGCAACCGTACTACCTTTGGATACGATGCCGCGGGCCGCAACATCCGTGTAGTCAACCCTCTGGGCAAGACGGTCACAACAGTGTATGATGCCGCGAACCGGATTTACTCGATAATCACAGCGACTAATAAACGCATCACCTTTGGCTACGATGTCGCCAGCCGGCGGGTGCGGATCATTGATCCGCTGAATAAGATCACGACGAACATCTATGATGCGGCCAACCGTAGCGTAGCGGTAGTTAATGCATTGGGTTACCGCACTACGCTCGGATTCGATAGTGCTGCCCAAGAAGTCCGACGACAGGATGCCAACGGGAAGATCACGACGACGGTGTACGACGCAATCGGTCGTTCGCTGGCCGTCATCGATGCAAATAGCAGCCGCACAAGTAACGTGTACGACGGGGCTGGCCAACGGGTTGCCCTGATCAATGCTAAAAATAACCGCGTTAGCTTTAGTTACGATGCAGCAGGCCGGCAGGTTCGGATCATGGATGCCCTCGGAAGGCGCACGACTTTCGGCTACGACGTCGGAAGTCGGCAGACAAAGCGCACGGACGCAAAGGGGCAACGTACAACCTATATGTACAACGTCGTGGATCAACTGACTGGCCGACGCTACCCGGATAGCACGCGAGTGACCTTCGCCTACGATGCCGTTGGCCAGCGAACCTCGATGCGTGATTCGACGGGCAGCACTAGTTACACTTTCGATAATGCTGGCCGGCTGCGAATGGTAATAAACCCCGCCCGAAAGCGCGTTACCTATACGTATGATGGAGAAGGGAAATGCACGCTCCTCGTCGAACCAGGAAGTGGTCGCTTTACTTATAGCTACGACGACGCAGGACAGATCACGCGTTTGATCAATCCACAAGGAGACCGAACAACATGGACGTACGACGATGCAAGTCGGCGCACTACTGCTCGCCTGGCCAATGGCGCTCGAGTGACGTACGCGTATGACGATGCTGATCAACTAGTCCGGGTCGTGAACATCCGTGGGAGCACGACATTGTCTAGCTTCGACTACCGCTACGACCCAGCTGGAAATCGCACCCGGGTAACTGAAGCCACCGGGGGACGCGTCACCTGGGTCTATGACAACGCCACCCGGTTGGCTCGCGAGCATCGATCAGGTACCCCCGGCGCTGGAATCGTCACATATGTCTATGATCCCGTTGGAAACCGAAAACGGAAGATCGACGATGGGGCAATTACCACCTATACGCATGACGTTGCCAATCAACTCGCCACCCACGAAGACGGAAGTGGACGGACGACGTACACCTTCGACGCTACGGGCAACGAGGCGCGAACAGTAGCACCCACTGGTGGTCGGACCACGTGGACATGGGATTACGAGTATCGTCTTATCGGCGTACAACTAGCAACTGGGGCGCGGAATACTCTTGGCTACGACGCCGATGGTAAGCGAGTGCTAATCCAACGACCGACCGAGATCAAGAAACCGATTTGGGACAGGCAAAACGTACTTCTCGAAACCGACGAGAATAACGTAACGCAAGTAGTGTATACACTCGAACCTGCGGATTACGGCAAACTGCTGTCGCAGTTTCGAGGCAGTGCGTCGTATTACTTTCATTTTGATGGCCTCGGCTCTACTGACAGAATGACCGATAGCGCAGGTGCTGTGAAGGAAAGCACGATATATGACGCCTTTGGACGGATAGTATTCGGCTCACTAAGCATACCTCCGGTGGCGAATCCGTTCCGTTACGTGGGAGCGCTGGGATACTACTTTGACGGAGATCTCACTCAATTCTATATACGAGCCCGGCACTACACCCCGATTCAAGCGCGCTTCATCAGCGTTGATCCCGCCGGTTACACTATCTCCGATCCATGTCCCTATCAGTATGCAAACAACAACCCAGTGAATCATTCAGACCCCTCGGGGCTGCTGATTGCACCAATGCAAGACCCGCCACCTCCTGAACCTCCTAAGGGCGGTGACACTCCCAAACCTCCAGGTATTGCGTGTAGTCATTCTCCTGGCGGTACCATGACCATTCCGGGGTTTGTGCTGCCGGGCATAAGTTTTCCACCTACTCTGACACCGGGTTGCTATGAATTGCAGGTGAATGTCGGCAGTTACAACATCGACAAGGGTACGATTCCGACATCGTATACGGAACTCGTGCCCAAGGGTTGTGACAATTTCAAGGGTGACAATTGGCCAAAAATCCTTGGTGCACTGAACGGTTTCCTCAGTCAAAAGATTCAAAAAGTCGGTGGCACTTGCAGCATAGTAAGTGCCTGTCCACCCGGAGAAACGTGCATAAAGGGCAAGCCGATAGTAGTTAGCGGCAAGAGTTCTATCACGTTTCCGATACCGTGGCCCATACTGCTTCCGCCGACTTGTATCATTGAAGTGAAGGTTAACTTCACATGGGATGCGGCATTCTCTGTCGGAGTATGCTGTAAGGTAAAAAAATAGAGAATGTGAGGGGCCATTAGTCAGGAGATGAAATGGTCACAGATGCGAGAAAGCTATTGGTAAGGGTGGCGGCGACGCCAAAGCTCTGCGCGAAGATCGAATATACGAGTGCCAATTTACGAACAATGTGGTAGGCAGCGAGGATTACGAGGTCGTCCATGCACAAGGAGGAAATCAAGGTATGCTTTGGCTAACAATCGTCGTTCAGATGCTGAACGTGTTACTGTCAGACGGACAGTTCGGACCACAGCTAAATGCTACTGGTACCGAGGCGCAAGGGACATGGAGGCTCCTCTCACTTGAGTATGAAGGAGTTACAACGAGCGACCTCAACACCACCAAAAACTATTACGCGGAGATGCGGTTCGTGTTTGGGAACGATTCACTCATCATCAGGGGCAAATCTGTGCTCTTGCCGATGGAGTATCGTCTAACTCTGCGTCCGAAACAAGAACCGAAGGAAATAGACGTAGTATGCAACGGACTTGGTACATGGAAGGGAATTTATGAAGTTAAGGGAGACAAGATGTCGTTATGCATCGGAGATTCCGAAGGTCACGATCGTCCGAAAGAATTTAAGACACAAGCAGGAAGTGGGCTTAGGCTATTGTTGCTGGAGCGCGTCAAAAGGTGACCGTGAGTGCGCAATAAAAGGGACATTAGCGTATGGGCCGGAGGAGTCGTTGTTTAGAAATAGGACAGAATTGTGCCATTGCCGGTGAAACAATTCAGGAAGGGGATGCCTAGTTTTCTAGGGTCAAGTCACCGAGCTAACCGCAAAGATGGCAGTCTCACATACCCGGTGCTGGATGAGTCCGGTATCAGGCACATCCCGGATCATCCTGCGTTCGGATACAGTGGAAAGCTAACCACGCTTCACACAGGTCGCACTAGTGGCCGAGTGGTAATGCTCGTCGAATCCGGTCCCACTTCCTCGTCGAAAATGGGCCGTGCGCCACTCTCCCGGCTAAGTCTGCGGACTGTTGCCTCCGCCAAATGGACCATAGCCTGGCCAATATGATTGAGACTTAAAGCTCACTTTATCCGTAAGCGTCCAGTCGGGGGACGTATTGAATGGTGTGGTAGAGTGATGGCTTTCTCATGATCGAGGAGGCCAATCCCCGTGACGCGAACTCGCCATCGTAATTTGGATCGTGAACATTTCTGGCGACAAGTGATCGCCGATTGGAAGAAGTCGAGCCAATCGATTCGTGCATTTTGCAGCAAGCGCGAGTTAAACCAGGCGAGTTTCTACGCGTGGCGACGAGAGCTCGCCCAGCGTGACCAGAAGAAGATGACGAAGATCCCGTCCACTTCGTTCGTACCATTGCGCGTAGTGGCCGACGCTACCGTGGAAGTAGTGCTTCCCGGCGGCATCATTGTGCGTGTGCCGGTCGGGGTGGATGCGTGACCGTTGCATCCGGCGCATCTTGCGTGGCGTGATACCCTGGGGGCAGCCCACTTCCAACTCCGGGGTGCGGAGATGGCCAAATCTCCCGATGCAGCCAAAGAACGTTATTGGCGACGATTAATTCGGCGGCAAGCTACCAGTGGCTTGGGAACGCGTGGGTTTTGTGAGCGGGAGGGAATTCCCGAATCCCAGTTTTGGTGGTGGCGCCGCACATTGCGAGAACGCGATCGGCATTCCGCACGACCTGCTCGGCGCACGCGCCTCAAGCGAGCGGTTTCTGACTCGCGCCGCAACGGAGTGGAGTCTCCTTTCCTGGCCGTTCCACTTTCCATGTCCCTTGGCACTTCCATTGAGATAGTGCATCCCCGCGGACACGTGCTCCGTATTCCCGTGTGCTTCGACGACTCGGTTCTACGGCGGATTCTGGCGGCGCTCGACACACCGGCCGACTCCTCCGAGGAACGATCGTGATCGGCACCTCGGTTCAGACCAAGGTGTATCTGGCCCGTGACCCGACCGACATGCGCAAGAGCTTTCGCGGCTTGATTGCCTTAACGGAAACGGTGCTACGACAAGAACCGGCCTCGGGCCATTGGTTCGTGTTTGTCAATCGGCGGCGCGATTTGATGAAGATCTTGTCGTGGGACGGATCCGGATTCTGGATCTGGTACCGGCGTCTCGAACGCGGGCGCTTCCAGCTACCGGCTGTCGCTGCTGAAGAGAATGGGCTGGGGCTGGAACTCACCGCCGTGCAGTTGTCGCTGATTTTGCACGGCATCGATTTGAGGTCGGCTCGGCAACGGCTCCGCTTTCATCGCAGCTTGGGAGAACGAGTCGGGTCGCCCGGTGTGGCCAGTTGATCTTTGCCGATTTTGGGCCCATCGGGATAATGGGGCCTCTTCCGTACCCCATCGACCCACAGGCAGGGAAGCATTGTGAGTCGCTCGATTCCCCTTGAATTACCCGATACGGTCCCAGCGTGTCATGACGTCATCCGTCGGCAAGCGGCGCGGATCGAATACCTGGAAAAGCATGTCGACCACTTGGAGAGGCACGTTGAGCAACTGGAGGCGCATATCGATAAACTGCAAGCGCACATCGAGCATCTCCATCGAGATCTCGGTGCCTTGAAGCGGCAACTGTTCGGCCAGCGGCGGGAACGGTTCCTGGCCGAGCAACCGGAAGATAACGCCGGTCTGCATTCGGTCGTTTCGGAAGCGTTGGTGCCTTTGCCGGAAGCCACCGTGGCCGGCGCGCGGCGGACCTCCAAGGGCCGGCAAAAACGGGTGCTGGACGAAAGCCTGCCGCGTGAAAAAGTTCTGCACCGACTCGACGAGGCCAGCGTTCCGGCCGAACTCTGGAACCATCCGCGGGCCCGGCGGTTTTTTCGCTTGGCTCGTGAAGAAGTGGAAATGCAAACGGCGCGGCTCCGGGTCTTGGAGCACTACGAGGAAGTCCTAGTCGTGGAGGACGAAGCCAGCGGCGAATGCCGCATGATCGCGGCCTCGGTACCCGCGCCGTTAATCGAGCGTTGCTACGCCGGGCCGGCTTTACTGGCTTATCTGGTTGCCAGCCGCTTCGCCGATCACTTGCCCTATTACCGGGAAGAAGACATCCTGGCACGCAGCCGCCACGCGATTCATCGGGCGACGCAGTGGCGATGGATGCGGGCCTTGGCCACGATCATGCAGCCGTTGGTCGACCTCATGCGACAGCGAACGATGCAGTCGAAAGTGCTGGGGATTGATGAGACGCCCTGTGCCCAACTTTGTCCGGGCCTCGGCCGCACCCGAAAGGCTTACCTTTACGCCAAGCATGGCGACGCGGCCCATCCGTATGTGTGCTTCGACTTCGCCGCGCAAAGATGAAGTTAACGTGCGCCGTATCGTCGGCAGCTATCAAGGGTACTTACAATCGGATGCCTACATCTGTTATGAGTTGATCGCTCAGGCATCCGAACAAGCCATTATCCCCGTGGGTTGCTGGGCCCATGCCCGCCGCAAGTTTGAGCCGCTGATCCAAGATGGCCATCATCTGCAGGCCGGCTGGATCTTGAGCCAAATTCAAAAGCTCTATGACATTGAGGATCGCGTCCGTGATCTGACGGACAAGGAACGCCATGCCTTGCGTCAGGCGGAGTCGCGGCCGCTGGTGACAGCGATCCATACCTGGCTCCAAGAGCGGGATCAACAGGAATTGCCTCGTTCACCGCTTCGCGCTGGCGTCAACTATCTGCTGAAGCGCTGGGAAGCGTTCGAGCGTTTTCTGGAGAACGGCGCCATCCCGATCGACAACAACCGCACGGAAGCTTCGATCAAAGGGCCGGTGATGGGCAAGAAGGCCTGGCTCTTCTTGGGAAACGATAACGCCGGTGAGACCGCGGCCGTCTTCTATACGCTGGCCATGACTTGCAAGCGGCACACCATCGACATGCAGGCGTATTTGCTCGACGTATTCCGCCGGATCAAGCACGCGAGTCCGGCCGAGCTGGAGGCGCTCTTACCCGACCGCTGGATTGAACAACACCCCAGGGCTCGGATCCGGCAGCGGGTGCAAGAATCACAAGCCGCTGCGGCGCGCAAGCGCTGGCGCCGGGCCCGCCGGCGGATGTTGGTCGCCAGCGGATAGTCGGCCACCCCCGCTGCCTCTACATCTTGAAGAAATCTTCTCGCCGTTGCGCCACAGCGCCGCAAGCATATGCGCCCGATGCAACGGTCACGTGGATGCCGCAGCGGTCGCCAAGTTGATCACCGCCTTGGGGACTCCACCGTGTTGACCCTGGGACTCACTGGACGAATCTGGATCTGTATTGCTTACATCGATGGGCGCAAAAGCTTCGACGGCCTCAGCGCCGTGGTGACCAGTCACCTCGAACGCGATCCGTTGTCCGGGGATTTGTTCGTATTCCGGAACAAGCGCGGAGACCGACTCAAGATTCTGGCATGGCAAGGGGACGGCTTCGCCCTTTATCTGCGTCGGCTGGAACGAGGCCGCTTCACCTTCCCGACCGCGGCCACCGCCGATCTCAGCATCACGGCCACTGACCTAGCTCTGATCCTCGGCGGCATCCATCTCGGAAGCGTGAAGCGCTCGAAGCGTTATCATCGACCGGCGACTGCCGGATGAGGATGAGGATGAAGATGAACCACCATGTGAAGTTTTTCGGTGGATCGCCGCCGCGCGCGAAATAATTTCTCGTCGCACTCGTCTTATAGATGATGAGTACGGATGCTCTTTCACCCAAGGCGCTCGCGGCAGCAACGGCGTCCCTACCCAACGATCTGGGCACCTGCCAACAAATGGTTCGCGAGTTGCTCGCCACCGTCGCGGACTTGCGCGCGACCATCGACAAACAGCAAGCTCACATTCACTACCTGGTGCGGATGACTTTCGGCCGGCGTTCGGAACGGTTCACCGGGCCGACGTTGTTTGAGGATTTTGCCAGTCCCGAACCGAAGCTTTCGCCGGTACTACCGGAAGCAGCGAAGGAAGTCGTGGCCGTGAAACGGCCCGGCCACGGCCGGCGAAATCACGGTGGCGAAATCCCTCGCGAGCCCATCGAAATCGATCTGACCGAGGCGGAAAAGAGCTGTCCTTGTTGCGGCAACCAGCGTATTCGCATCGGCGCCGATGTCTCGGAACGGCTCGACTATCGTCCGGCCAGCTTGTTCATCCGCGCCACGATTCGGCCGACGTACCTTTGTCGGCGTTGTGAGCAGCAGGGCGAAAACATCCAGGCGGTGCAAGCACCCCTGCCGCCCGAGCCGATTCCGCGAGGCATGGTTACCGCCGGTCTGCTTGCTCATGTCATCGTGTCGAAGTGGGTTGACCACTTGCCGCTCTACCGGCTCGAAAGTATCCTCGGTCGGCTGGGTTGGAAGGTATCGCGTTCGACCCTATGCGATCAAACGATGGCTTGCGCCGCGGTGCTGACGCCGCTGTATGAATGGATGTGTCGACGAGTGAAAACGTCGGCTGCGGTTCATGTCGATGATACGCCTCTGACGCTACTGAACCCGCGACGGACTGCCCACGCCTGGGTCTACGTCGGCGATGCGGTCAATCCGTACACGGTCTTCGATCTCACCGATGGACGGCAACAAGTGTTCCCCGAAAAGTTCTTCGCCGGGTTCCGTGGATACATTCACGCGGACGGTTACGCGGGCTACAACCCACTCTACTCAGACGGCGCCACGCACGTCGGTTGTTGGGCCCATGTGCGACGCAAATACTTTGAAGCGAAAGAAAATGATGCTCCTCGGGCTCACGAAGCTTTAGCGCGCATCCGCGCCTTGTATGCTGTCGAGACCAATGCCAAGGAAGAGCACCTCGCCGGCGTCAACTTGGCCGCCTATCGCCAGGAGCACGCGAGTCCGGTACTGAGATCGTTCGCCGATTGGTTGGCAGAAGAGGTTCCCCGCGTGTTACCCAAGAGCAAAATCGGCGAAGCGTCCATTTATGCGGCCAACCAGTGGCCAACTTTAACTCGATACGTGGAGGACGGCCGCCTGACGATTGACAACTCACCCGCCGAGCAAGCAATCCGTCCGCTCGGAGTCGGGCGCCGGAACTGGTTGCACGTGGCCGGCGATGGGGGTTTGAAGAGTGCCGCCGTGTTACTAAGCGTGGCCGCGTCCGCGAAGCGTCAGGGCGTCAACCCATGGGCCTACGTCAAACACATTCTCACGGAATCGGCGGCGAGGAAGCCAGATGCCGACTTCAGCGACCTGTTACCCGACACTTGGGCTCAAAACCACGCCTGCCTCCCCGCGATCGCAAACTGACCGACTAATTCTTCCCGTCTCTGTCTTCTGCCGCGCACCACCGACCGCGACGCTCATTGTCGACTGTCCACGTCCACCGACCGGACGCTTACCTTTATCCTGAGTCAGGGAGCGCTGAGTACAACGGGACGCATCGCTGCTTAGCGTTCCATTAGTACCAACGCAGTGGCCACTTCTGCGGAATGGGGTGCAAGCTTACGGGCGTGTTCCCACGCTTCCGTTGCTTCGGCTAGGAGATTCGCGTCGCGGCAGGCGAGTCCCAGCTGGAAGTACGTGTCGGCGCTGTTTGGGCGATGGAGAAGTGATTCCCGGTAATAGCCGATCGCTTCGTGTATGCGTCCCATGCGTCGATTCACGGTTCCGAGATTGTGGTAGGCGGAGCCATCCGTTGGATCACGCCGAATTTTCTTCTTGAGAGCTGCTTCGGCGTCGTCCGGTTCGCCATGTTCAAAACAGAGCCGGCACAGTGCATCAAGCGGCGCGGCATCATCAGGATAACGCCGCACAGCTTCTTCCAGTTCTTGTCGCGCGCCGCGTGTATCACCGCATTGCATGCGCACCCTTGCAGAAATCGTCGCCGCTTCGGCTTCCAAAGGCGGCTTCTCTTGTAAGGAGGTAACAAGGACCTCAACTTCTCGCTTCTTGCCCTGGAGAAGGAGATTATCTGCGAGGCCACTCCAACCCGCCCGGTAGCACGGTTTAAGGTCAACGACCTGTCGCCATTCCTTTTCGGCTTGTAATAGACCGCCCAAGGCCGTGTATACGACGGCCAGATTGTGATGCGCTAAGAAGCCGGTAATGCCGTCATTGCGGCTGCTGAAGTATCGAGCGCTTGGTAGATCGAATAGTGATTGATAGACCTCTGCGGCCGCCGAAAGTTGGCCGCAGTCATGAAGCAGACCGCCGAACAAGAAGCGGAGCTCAGCATCCTCAGGAAATAATCGGAGCCCTTCCTCACACTCCCGCCGCGCGTCGTCCGCGCGGGCCTGTTGATGACAAACGTCAACAAGGAACGCATAGGCTTTGCGCAAGTGCGACTCATGCGGTTGAGAATGTCGAATGCAACGCCGTAGAAAATCCTCTGCTTCGGAATAACGACGTGCATCCCGATATGTCATCCCCAAGTTGAAGAGCACGAAAGGATGATTCGGACGTTCAACGAATTCATGATGCAGGATACGAAGATCGCGTTCGAGCTTGCGAGCCTGCCCCTCCTGCGTTTGATCTGAGCCGGAGTGAACTACGAAGATGTCGGTCCATTCCCAGTTTCCTCCGACGCGATTGATCGCTGGAATGATCTGTTCATGAATTTTGCCTTCAAACCGCAGTGTGGGTAGGTTGCGAAATACTTTCAAGTGATCGACGGCGGTAAAGTCATCTGCGCCTTCCGATGCATCGTTTGGACAGCGAACTTGGACGACAAATCCCATTAGTGTTTTAGCACGCGGAATACGTACGAGTGCACGGAGCTTTTCACCATTTTGAGCATCAATCGTGTCATCGGAGTCCATCCAAAAAATCCACTTACCGGAAGCGTGACGCACGGACTCATTACGCGCCGCCGAAAAGTCGTCACACCAAGGAAATCGGAAAACATGCGCCCCGAGTTCAGCGGCGATCTCCGGCGTCTCATCCAATGATCCCGTATCGACAACTATCATTTCGTCGACCCAGGGTTGAATGCTCTGCAGGGCTTGGCGGATGGTCCGGCGATTGTCGCGCGCTATCATGCATAAAGAAAGGTTGATCGTGCTTCGCTCCAGAAGCAAACCGGCGTTCTGTGCCGCGCGAATGACAAAGCGCTCGGTCGGTGCTGTTGTACCTATGCAATCCGCCAGTGCCGACTGGGATGCTTGCTCGGGCCATTTCTTCCGAAATAAGTCCTCGTTCCTGCGCATGAGAGCCGCATAGTCGGTACCCGAAGCCCGAAAGGTCTGACTTCCAACATGATGCACGAAGGCATCACGGGCAATTACCAGGCGGAATCCCGCCAAGAGCGCTCGTCGGCAATAGTCGTCATCCTCGAAACAGCCGATACCGAAGCGTTCATCGAGAAGTCCGATCCGTTCAATTACGTCGCGACGTATCAAAAGACAAAAACCCACAAGGCGATCATCCTCTTCGCGAATGCCATCATGACGCTGTCCCCAATCCCACGCAAAAGCGTCGAGTCCGCTGAGATCTTCATAGCTGACCGCGACTTCTTGGGGGCCACTGATGTGGTTCGTGGAGGGCCCTGCCATGCCGATCGTTGGATTGCTATACAATGTGCGCAGCAGGCGGCGGAGCCAACCCGTCGTCACAACCGTGTCGTTATTAAGGAGAAGGACTTGGCGGCCGGCGGCTAGCTGAATTCCTTGATTCGCGGCCGCCGGGAACCCCCGATTCTCCGAGTTGCGGCATACTCGTACGCCTTCGACTGACTCAAGGTACGATATAGTGCCATCCGTCGAGGCGTTGTCTACCACGATTAGCTCATACGGTTCGTGCGTCAGACGCCGAATGTTATCAAGGCAACGACGGGTGTGGACCAGCAAGTTATGGGTGACAATCACAATCGACGTGAGGCCGAAGGTACTTTCGACAGTGGCGTAAGCACGTGCTAAGAAATGGGTGATGTGGAACTCTTCCGCTTCCGCGTGGGGGAGTCCGCTGACGTGCATCTGTCCAATGCGAACGGTATCGCGGGTATTGGCTGTCCGCCATGAATCATATTCGCCCCCGTGAACGCCTTTGATATCTTCAAGGCCCAAGCCCGCGCGATAGAAGAGTTTCGCAATCTCTCGCCGGGTATACAACCGTCTGGGAGCCCGATTTGATGCTCGATCTGCGGAAGATTCGCCATGCCCATCTAGGAGCCGAAGTAGCACTCGACAATGCCGCGCGTTTGTGAAAGAAGCGAGAACATGACCATTGGAGCTTAGGTAACCCTGAAGCACCCGGAGAACGCGCAGCGGCTCTTCGACATGCTCGAGGACCGATCCACAGACAATCACGTCGAACAAATCACTCGATGCCCGTGGTCGGTCTGGATCGGCAGCGATTGCCGCCGACGGATGCATCCAAATTATTTGGCGTGGACTGTGGCTACAAAGGGCAGCTTTGACGTCTGGTGACTCCTGACCCAGTACCAGGACACGTTGCGCCGAATCTGGCACCCATGTGCCGAGTTCGCGGTTGAGGTCGCATTCACTATGTTCATTGACGAAATTGTCTGCAGGAGACGAATACTTTTCGGCTGCCGCCTTGACTTCGATTGGTGGATCGGCTGATGAGACTTGAACAGCTGCAGCGTCGCATAATGAAGGGAGTTTCATTCCAGCAACAGTCGTGTGTTGCCCATGCTCCACGTCGCGCAATATCAACTCGATGCGATGACGGTAGGTATGTTTTGCCAGAACTTCCGCGCGGCCGGCCGCGGCGATCTGTTCGCGAATGGATGCATGCTGAAGATACCAGACGACTTTATCGATGAGGTCGTCCGCGTCATGATACGTCGAAAGGTGCACCCCGTCGCGAAACAAGTCCTCTTGGCCATTTTCACGCAGATCATTAGTCACCAGGAGCGATCCACATGCAAGCGCCTCGAAAACACGCATGTTGATGTCGTTCTTGATGCTCCGGTTAAATACCGTCCGCGCCGCTGAGTAAGTCATCGCCATTTGTTCCAAAAACTTCTGGCCGATGAAGTGATTTGAGAAGCGCCGGCTGAGACGTTCGAGAAGTTCGGCGCGGATGCCGGGAAACACGTGTCCCACGAAACAGATGTCGAGGGATTTGGCAAGGTCATGTTTGCGATGAAAAACCGGGTCGCATGCGAGGGGAAGCCACTGTGCCGAAGCAATCCCGGCTCGCTTGAGGTGTTCGGCGCCGTTGCGCTGCGCGGCAAAGACCCAATCAAAATCCTCTGCCCGCTCTTGACACCAATCTAAGTTCAAATGGGTGTCAATGGCCCACCAAGCACACGGTCGCAGGTCGCCCGGTAAGTTGTAGCACAAGCCATCGTCAACATTGAGGTACAGATCAAACCCGCTCCGCGGAATCTCCGCAAGTTCACTGGGCAAAAAATGCTCGACTTCCACCATTTCGCCGAGCGTCCTGCGGCAGTAGATTCCGGTCGTGTCAGGACGCATCTCATTATCAAAGATGACCGCAACGCGTTGAATAGGCATGCATGCGCCTCAGCGAGGTAATCCGTGAAATAGTCTTTTCACGTCTCGGGCTGGATCGGGAAAAACATAGCCCAGACCGGCAACCTCCGCAGGTTGAGCCAAACCCTGTTCGCAGAGACGGTCATACCGAGCTTGAAAATCAATATCGTCGCCACCGTAATGTCCACAAAACCGCTCGTCGTACCCGCCAAGTTGCCAAAACAGTTCCGCACGAATCATGAACGAATTCCCGTGGACGCTCGGTCGATCATCCGTTAAACCGTATTCTACCAGCGTGCATCGGTCTGTGATGATCTGTCCACGAGAGTCGAGAATACCCGGCTCTCGTGTCCAGTGGAGTTTATCGCCCGAGTAATCAAGGCATCGGCAGATGACATCGCGAGTCACGATATGGTCGATATCGAAGAACAGGAGCTTGTCGCTTCGCGCCAGTTTGGCGCCGAGGTTGCGCGCTCGAGGTTGAGTCCACGGACGCCGGTCGTGCGTCGCGAGTTGGATAAGATCGAATGCGGTGTGCACGAGCGAGCATGTATCGGCCAGCGGGGGTACACTACCGTCATCAACGAGCACGAGGGTGCAGTCCGGAGTCAACGAACGCTCCCAGTGCAGGAGCTGTCGCCGCACGACTTCATAGGACTTAAGTACGGTCACGATGAGTGTAAGGCTCGTGGCGGAGCTTGTCATTGTCCAACTCCCCTAGGGCGAGGGCGAACCACCACTACCGCGTTGGGGAACCTGCATTCACTCAGCACTACGTGCGATCACCTTATTCCACTAAGTCGGGGCTCGTTTCTCAGCTCTCGACTGTCTTTCGGCCAGTACGTCGTCGATCAACCGCCGTAACCGGCAAGCTAGGCGTTCTAGCGACAGCAACTCACGTAGTGCCGCCCCAAAGCGGCGCGTGTCGTCCCAATAGTCTTTTGAAAACCATCGGTCCTGGTCTAGCGGGGAGCAAACATCGAACCCTTTGCGTCCCAAATACTCCACTGGACTGCTGTCCGGATTCATAGCCAAAGGCACACCGGCGGCGATAAAGTCAATCGCCTTGGCCGGCGGCTTGTGACGCGACCGAAAATCGCTTCCCTTGATATCAAGGGCACCCTTGGCGCCACACAGCGCCTTCAAATGTGCTCCCGGACTCCATTCCTGCACGTGAATCCTTCTATTGCCCTTGAAACCAAAATCGGCGGGGCTGAGATGTGTATTTGGCTGTTCTGGGTTGGTCAGCACACGCAATTCGAGGTCAAGGGGATGAGAGTTAATCCATTCAACAAGAGGCGGCAAATTCGTACGTACACCGACCCACAAAAGATAGCCTTGGGTTTTACGACGCACTTCGCCATCACCCGCAAATTTGACATGATGGTCAAGACATTCGACATGGGCATAAGGCAAAAAATACTTTCGCAGACGCTCGTAGTGAACAACCACTCGCGCAGAAGCGAAATTGCGGTCCGTTCGCATCGATCTCCGCAGCGCTCCCGTAATAGTCGACGGGACAATAGATAATCGCCGCTTGCCTGGACACGGCTTCCATCCAATCGGACGGCGGAATGTGTTTGATCACTACTATGACGTCCGCCTTGGGGACTGTGTCACCGTCGAATGATGCCGTTTGGTAATAGTCCGAAAGTGCACGCTGTAAGTCTGATCCGAGCCATTCCCACGATCCCCAACCGGGCATTTCTGGACCAAAGGCCACAACGGGTTTTGTCACTTGCTTTTCGGCGACCGAACGCGACACAATTCCCTCACTCGGTTGCTTCAATTACTCATTCGTTCCATGAATTCGACACGGTTTTACTTGGCGCCGCAATCTGTTTTTCCATTTGCTCTTGCAAGGATGGAATGTGGCAAACGTTTCCCGCCCGTTCCAGCGCACTCCACTAATGACCACGCGATTTTGCTCCGCCCGCGAGAAGTGGTAGATAATACCGCGGGATGATTACATCCCACGTGTACTGTTCCTCGAATCGTTGGCGACCGGCCAGGCCGAGCCGTTCTCGCAGTCCGGGGTTGTCGAGCAGTATCTCAATTTTCGCCGTCAAATCCGTTGGGTCGCCAGGTGCACACAGTAAGCCTGTCTCGCCATCAACAATAGTAAATGGTAATCCGCCTAACCGGCTGGCAATTACCGGCCGGCCAACACCCATTGCTTCCACGGCTGTGCGCCCAGCGCTTCTTGAGCGATTGTAGGAACAATGACTACATCAGCCGCTCTCAATTGGGTCGGAAGCTCGTTCTGGCTCAACCATCCGACAAATCGCGTGAATTCATCAATTTGCCCTGGCGGGTCTCCGGTCGCTATGAGCTCGAAGTCCTGACGTTTTTGCCAAAGCGCGGCGCACGCCGCGTGCAGAATGTCGAATCCTTTCATGAGCTCATCAACTAGGCCGGCAAAGAAGAGGGTGGTACGTGCGCGGGAGCGTGTTTCCGCCCACGGCCACGGAAACCGGGCTGAGTCCATTCCTGACGTCACGACCTTCACCCGACTGCTATATGGGCCAAGGATCGCCGCGTGCAGCGGATTGACGACTAGAACCGCCTCGGCTTGTCGGACAGCATTGACCAGTCGTTCGTGGTACTTTAGGGTACCGACACCGGCAAGGGCGCGTTCCACTTTGTGAAGTTGCCCAGAGAATCGACCATGGGTATCAACACATTTGGCGCAGATTTCTGGATTATCTAGCTGATTGCGATTGCATTGACGAAAGCCACCCGTGCCGTTTGGCAACAAACGCACACCGTTCAGTGGGCAAAAGCACTCCATGGCCTGAAATCGCAACAAGTAACGATACCCAGCCACCGCTTCCGCTAGAACCGGTTTCATGCTCCAGGTATCCGTGATGATGACGTAATCCGGTTCGAACCCTGCCACTGCCTCCTGAAATCGACGCAGAATTTCGTCCTCGCACCAATCATGGTCGGAAAACTCCAAAACCTCATGCGAATGCGGTAAATCGCCAGTGACCCCGCCGATTCCCCAGGGCGCAAGCGCGCGAAGATATGATGCAAGTGGAAACCTACGCGCCGCAAGAATTCAATCAACTCGTAGGTATGAACGATCCCGCCGCCGGTCGATGGCCAGTTGAAGAGGAAACTAAGAATAGCGATCCGAGCTTTTCTCACATCTGCGATGCTCGGTTCTTGTAGCGTTGTGTCCGGATTCGACGTCCGCGTGGTTGCACGACCCTCGTCATTAGTGGCACTGAGTGCGGCAAGGTTCTGCCGCGCAACTTGGCAGTTCGTGTCAAGGGCGACTGCATTGTCAAACCATTGCCCTGCCGCCTGCAGGTCGCCGTCCGCGGTTGCGAGCACGCCCCTGTCATTGAGAATGAGCGCTTGCCACTGGAGGTCCGGAGCGTGTGCTGCAATCTCGTCCAAAATCACTCGCGCACTCGCGATCTGCCCGGCGACGGCGAGATCCCGGGCTTCATGATAACGCCGTTGAAAACTAGCCGCGTCCGGTGGCCGAGAGGAGGTCTTACGCTTTTTTGACCCAGTCGGTTTCGCGCGATGTTTAGCCATGGCGAATCGCCTTTCCAGTTGGAGAATCGTCCCTGTCCCTCCGTTGCCGGATTCCTGCTCTGCTTGGGTCGTGCGAACGCTAACCCTTCTCAGTCAGACGCAACAACATCGCCTTGCGTCGATCATTGCCGATGAACGGATTCGAAACGGCCTCGTACGGAGTGTGGATGCATACATAGTCGACCGCTTCGCGAACGGTCGCATAGACGGTGTCATCAATAGCGACCCAAGGCACGCGCAAGCGATAACACTGAAGCAAGTCGCTCAGTACCATATCCGTGAAGTGGCCGCCGTCCACCCAAGCAAATTGCGCGCGATACTGACAGTGGGGAAAAGTTAGACGGCTATCGCCCTCGTGAAAGACGCACTTGATGTGGGTCTGATTTTGGTTGAGTATCTCGCTTGCGGTTCCGCTAGCTGGATCCACGTCGAAGGTATGAAGCTCCGCGCTATCGAGGATTAGAGACAACAGGTATCCGAAGAAACCTTTGTGTGTCCCTATCTCGATGAGCCGGGTTGGCTTCGCGCATGCCAACGCCCAGCGGAGAAACTCCACCTGCGCCTCCACCGTGTCTTCCTCCGTCAGTTCTAGGAGATTTCCTTCGGGTGACGTGAAGGTGGCACAGAGTCGTCGGTACAAATCAGTCGATCTTGCAAAGGTAACAAAGTCGCTCATCAGACGGTCCGTAGAATCGCCGGCGAGGCACTTGCCCAGTATGGTGTCTGTCAAGCATTTTGGAGCGCGCAACGTAAAGCCCCCACGGCAAGGGCGGGAGCGTGCAGTTTGTTCGGCGGCACACCACCTAGAGCATCAATCAACTGCTCGGGGGTGATCTGGAGGCACTCGTTAGTCAAGCGATTCACAATCATTACCGTCAGCATTGAACCCGATGCGATACTCGCCCCGCAACCGTAAGTCTGAAACGCAGCCTCGATGATTTTGCCTTCTTTCAGTCGAACGCTCAGAAGCATGTATGGTCCATTTCCTGGCGTGCCAACGAGTCCGATCCGATCCGGATTTTCCATCGGGCCCTGATTTCGCGGACGGCTAAAGTGGTCCATCAGGATCTCTGAATAGTCGCTCATGTCCACCTCGCGACTTGAGAAAAGAAAGCGTATATAAATCAGATATTAACACACACAGTGGTCCCTTTGTTTTGAACTCGCCGCTTTGTGCTCTAAGCGATACCGCGACCCGTCAAACGGAGGCAGCCGCAGATGAAGCTTCCTTCGTACACCCCTCGACGCCTAAAGTCAAACTTGAAGCTGGCGGTTCGCGTAAGTTCCCCGCATGCCGAAGTTCGCTGCCAAACCGATGCACGGTTCCGTTCAAGCCTTGACGTGATCATTTCGAGCAGATTCATCCGAACGGGCCCGCATCACGACTGTCCGTTGTCAGGCGCTTGGTGGCGCGACAGGTGACAACTCTTTTTTTGAGAGTCTCGTTGACGCAGGTAGGTGAGAACCGCTACACTCAATCAGTAGGTCATGCATTGCGCCACCACTTCTTGGCCAGTGGCGACGAAGCTGTTGGGTTTGGGTCGTTTGATCCGCGGTCGTCCCCGTCAAACTTAGCGGAGCGCGGCTGATGCCGAATGGCCGTGGAATCGGGCTCGGTAATTCCGAGGAACTGGCACCGATGTCGCCGCCATTTCTATGCTTTCCACACCTGTTAACATCCTTTCCGTGGAACCGAATCTGCGCACATCAATTTTGCCAGCACGGCTCTATGTCGATCTTAGATTATGGGTTGGATATATATGAGATAGGAGTCGTGCGCCGCCGCAGTTAGGAGAGACTCTTATGGCCACCGCGCCGTTTTACCCGTGCCCACCCAATCCATGTCCCGATGCGCCGTCGACGGGATCGCCGACCAGTTGCTGCGTCGGGGGAGGAGGCGGCGATTCCGGTGGTAGTGGAGGTGGAGGCTGCGACTGCCCGGCACCTTCACCCACCCCTGAACCTGGCTCGTGTGGAGGCACGTCAGCGAGCGGAGGCGGGTCTTCGGGCGGCGGCGGTTGTTGCGAAGATGAAAAGGGTGCCGATAGTCCGCTGTCCATCGCTGATGACTGTGGACCGCCAGACGAACCCTGCCCTCCGGGGAGTACTCCATCCTACGATGGCGGTGGAGGCGGGGGCGGAATTAGTCAGGGAATCAATGCAATTGGCGGCTCGCTCGGTGAGACCGTTTCCCCCATGTGGGCTCCCGCAGGCTGTTCCGGTGGCTGCGCGGGCGTGCAGGGACCTTGGATCGGCAACCAGTCCGGTAATGTCATGTTCCAGGTTGGGGGGCCCAAGACGGGGCCGTTTGATCCCTGGCCGCTTCTGACTTACAACAGCGCGTTGGCGGGTGTGAGTTCCGAATATGGGAACGGTTGGTTAAGCACCTTCATTCGCAACATCACAACCGGCACGGGCGGTAGCGTCTTTATAACCACGGGGAAGGGAACGGTCTACGGGTATGGCAGCAAGGTCGGATCATACTATGTGCTGAGCGGGGGAGCCCGCAATGCTCTGAAGAGCCTTACCGATGGCTATATGGAGATCCAGCCGAACGGTTTGGCGTTAGTCTACAAGGCCGGTGTGGGCTTAGCCTATCCGTTGAACTACATCCAAAGTCGGACAGGTAAGCGCTGGACTATGTCTTTTGACGGTGGCAGTGATCGCGTGAGCGCGATTACCGATCCGTTCGGACGGCGAACGACCTATGCGTATGACGGGTCGCAGAAACTTCGACGGATTCAAGACGCGGCGGGGCGAATAACGACTTTCCAGATCGTGGGTGGTCGACTCAGGCAAGTGACGACTCCGGAACTGTGTGTGTCGCAATTCCGTTACGACGCCAATGGCTTAATCACTGCGTGGACCAATCCCGCGGGCGGCCGCACGAGTTTCAGTTACGATGATCCGGGACCGCCGCCACGGGTGACGGTGGTCAAGCTGCCCATGGGACAGCGGACCACATTTGCCTACGGGGCACAGACGGCGATCACCAACGCGCGGGGAGCACGGACGACGCTGACTTTTGACGGCGACTTGGTTCTCTCGGCAGAGCGGGAGACCGGGATCCGAGTTACTTACACTTGGAATGCAGATAGTCGGCTGGAAAGTGTGCAGAACGGCGAGGGGCGGCGAACTACCTACACCTATGAGACGATGAGCACGGATCATACCATCCGGCTCAAGACCCTTCGGCCGACGGTGGGAGGACGGTACACGTTCACCTACGACAGCGACAGCCGGCTCAAGACCATCCGCAATCCACTGGGAAAGCGAACTACGCTGCTGTGGGACAGCAATGGCAGCCGCACAGGAGTAATCGACCCGCTGGGGAATCGAACGACTTATAGCTATGACGGCCAAGGACTGTTGACCGCCATTCGCAATCCGCTGGGACATCGCTGGTCGCAGACCTACGACAATGTCGGGCGGTTGGCGGCGACGATCAATCCGTTGGGACAGCGGACGAGTTATGCCTACGACGCCAACAGCCAGCGGAAACGAACTCAGAACGCGCTCGGAAACATCACCACGATGTTGCGCGATAACCTAGATCGGCCGATGGTGCGGATCGATCCACTCGGTCGGAGAACCAGCTATACCTACGACGCCAATTGCCGGCTGGCCACGGTGAAGAATCCGCTGGGGCAGGTGGTGACGCGGACCTACAACGCGAATAGTCAATTGACGGCGGTGATCGACCCGTTGGGGAACCGCACGTCGTTCGGCTACGATGCAGTGGGAAAGCGGGTGCGGGTGATGAACCCGCTGGGGAAGATCACCACCAGCGTTTTCGATCGACCGAATCGGTTGGTCGGCCACATTGATCCGCTTGGGAATCGCACAACGTTCGGATACGACAAGGCGGGCAACCGCACAGGGGTCCAAAACCCGCTGGGCAAGATCTGGACGACCGTGTTCGATACAGCGGGGCGGGTGATTGCGGATCGCACGCCGTTGGGCAACCGCACGAGCTATGCCTACGATGCGGCCAACAACCGCCTGCGGGTGATGAACCCTCTGGGCAAGATCTGGACGACCGTGTTCGACGGGCTGTACCGCGGCGTGGCCAACATCGATCCCCTCACGAATCGTACATCCCTAATCTACGATACGGCTGGACGAGTGGTGGCATCAATTAATCCCCTCGGCAACCGCACGACGACTGTGTACGATTCCGCGAGCCGTAATGTTGCAACGATTACTCCGTTGGGTAATCGCACTAGCTTCGCATATGACGGGGCCGGTCAGCAGACCCGGGTTCAAGACGCTTTGGGGCACATCGCGACGATTAGCTACGATGCGGCAGGACAGCAAATAGCAAACATCGACGCTTTGACGAAGCGCACGAGTTTTGCCTACGATGCCGCTGGGCGGCGCGTCGCCGTGACCGATCCGCTGAACCGGCGAACGACGTCGGTTTACGACGCGGCTGGGCGGCTGCGAGCATCGATCGACCCGCTGCTCAACCGCACTACTTACGCCTACGACCCCGCCAGCCGACAAGTCCGATTTGTTAATCCATTAGGTAAAATCACGACCAGTATCTATGATGCGGCCGACCGCCGCATCGCCGCCATCGACCCCTTGACTTATCGGACATCGTTTGCCTATGACGCCGCCAGTCAACAAGTTCGCAAGCAAGACGCCAATGGCAAGCTGACCACGACGATTTACGATGCCACAGGCCGGACGCTGGCCGCCATCGACGCCAACGCGAATCGCACGACTCAGGTATACGATGCGGCCAGCCAACAAATCGCCCTGATAGATGCACGAGGCAAGCGGACCAGCTATGCTTACGACGCGGCTGGTCGGCAAACGCGGATAATGGACGCCCTGGATCGGCGCATTACATTGGGCTACGACGCGGCTAATCGGCAGATCACGCGGACGGACGCCCGAAACTTCCGGACGACGTACGTCTATGACGCGACCGACCAGCTTACGGGAAGACGTTACCCCGACGGCACCCGGGTGACTTTTGCGTATGATGCGACCAGCCAGCGAACGACGATGCGCGACGGGACAGGAAGGACCAGTTACACCTATGATGCCGCCGGACGTTTGCAACGCGTGATCAACCCGGCCCGCAAACGGCTCACCTACTCCTATGACGGCGTCGGGCAACGGACCCTACTCGTCGAGCCTGGCGGCGGCCGGTTCACCTACGTGTACGACGACGCCGGCCGAATCACCTATCTCGCCAATCCGCAAGGCGAGCGTACCACCTGGTCCTATGACGATGCCGGACGGCGGTTGACGACCCGGCTGGCTAACAACGCACGAGCCTCATCCACCTACGACGATGCCGATCAGTTGCTGCGGTTGGTGAATATTCGTTCCAGTGTCACGATTTCGAGCTTCAATTATCGCTACGATCCCGTGGGTAATCGCAATCGGGTCATTGAAGCCGACGGCACGCGCGTGACCTGGGTCTATGACGATACGTATCAGATCGTGCGCGAGCACCGCGGAGGCGGACACGGTTACGCCAATACCTTTGTCTATGATGCGGCCGGGAACCGCCAGCGGAAGATCAGCAGCGGCGCATTGACCACCTATGTCTACGACAACGCCAACCAGTTGTCGACCCAGGATGATAGCGGCGGCCGCACGACGTACACCTACGATTCGGAAGGGAACCAGGCGCGCTCGGCGGGACCGGCCGGATCGGTGACGACTTGGACCTGGGACTACGAGAATCGGCTTACGGGCGTCAAGCCTTCCGGCGGCACGCGGAACACGTTCACATATGATGCCGACGGCAAGCGGGTGCAGATCGACAAACCGAGCGAGACGCGGAAGGAGATTTGGGATCTGGAGAACGTGTTGGCTGAGACCGATGGCAGCAACATTATTCAGGTCGTCTATACCTTGCAGCCGGCGGGTTATGGGAGGCTCCTATCGCAGTTCCGCAGCGCTTCGCACTACTACATCTTTGACGGCCTAGGCTCGACAGACCGGTTGATCGATGCTAGCGGCAATGTTAAGGAAAGCGATGTCTACGACGCTTTTGGGCGGATTGTATTCGCCTCACAAAGCTTAACGCCGGTGACCAACCCGTTCCGGTACATCGGGCAGCTCGGGTATTACTACGACTCGGATCTCATCAACTACTACTTACGTGCAAGACACTACGATCCCGTGCGAGGACGGTTTTTGAGCGTCGATCCAATGGGCCGCTTGCCCGTGGAGGGCTGGCGTTTTTCGTCGCGTGATCCACTTTCCGCGAACGGTGTCGACGCGCTTACTGACGCTGGGTTCTATGCCGAGCGTTTAGGAGCTATGCGCGCCACTCCGTGGTATTACTTCGGGAACTGGGAAAACCCGTACGTGTATGCCAAGAACAATCCGATCAATTTCGTTGATCCTTCGGGGTTGCAAAAAGACAGTATAACCCAATTGATAGCAGCCTGCATGCGGCTTCCGCCCGCTGCCGCCATAACCTGTCTCGAGGGGCTTCTTGGTGGCATCCCGGCGTATGAAGCGGAGCTTGCTGTCCTTAAGGCACAACTTCAGAAGATCATAAAATGTGAGGCCACCCACGCTGCCTATAAAGCTTTAGCTTGCAAGGGATGCACGGATGCCACCATTACCGCGGCCGAGGCAAAAAAGAGAGCTGCATGCCTAACAGCCGAGGTCGCAGGGCGAAGCCTTTACTTAAAGGATAAATGTGATTATGTTCTGCCTGGAAGTTGCGCTCGCGGTAGTAAAATAGCCGAAAAAGGCCATATTCAGCAATTGGCGGAAAAGACGGCAGCATTGGCGACATGCGTGGCGAAGGCTACCAAATAAACAAGCAGATCCCGCTGGGGAGACCGAGTTAGTCGATTTATTCTGGATGGGAGGTTTCACATTTGGTCACGCGGCTTCCCACTGAAGAGGAGATCAACGTCTTCGATTCACTCGACGAGCGTGTCGCCGTTAAGCACTTTCTGGGTAAGGACCTAGCACAAGCAACGTCATTGTTTCGAGAGAACTTCCTTCGTTATCAAGAAGATCTGATGTGGATGGGTCCGATCGCGTTTCAGTTCTACGTGCGTGCAGCGATTGAGTACCTGCTGAGCGAGGATGCCGACAACGACGCCGACGCTGTCAACACGTTTTGTGGATTGATTGAGTTCAGGTTGAAAAACGATGCGAGTGAGATCGCTGCCGCTAAGACAATCATGCGCGAAGGCATACGTCTGATTCTTGAAGGTTTTGACCGCTACGGATGTGCCCATGAGGTCTACGCCGACATCGCTAAACGATACCGTGAGCTTCTATCACGTCTAAGTTCATAGTGGATTTGTTGATTGCCTGATGTTGCCGCGCGCATCGTACGCATACGGTGTGCGACTTCTTCGAGCCTGCGACGGAGGCAACTCATGTTCGCCCGGCTCGCCTCTGCGAATCGTGGCTACTTCTTTGACGCAGTGTCATCGAGATAATCGGCCCACCATTGCATCATTGTCCGGCGTTCCCGCAAGTACTGTGCATGGTTGTAAGCTGCTCGGACCGTGTTTCGTTCGCTGTGCGCAAGCTGCCGTTCAATCACGTCGGCACGGAAACCATGCTCATTCAGGATTGTGCTTGCAGTACGTGACCGTTGCATCGGGCGCATATGCTTGCGGCGCTGTGGCGCAACGGCGAGAAGATTTCTTCAAGATGTAGAGGCAGCGGGGGTGGCCGACTATCCGCTGGCGACCAACATCCGCCGGCGGGCCCGGCGCCAGCGCTGCGCGCCGCAGCGGCTTGTGATTCTTGCACCCGCTGCCGGATCCGAGCCCTGGGGTGTTGTTCAATCCAGCGGTCGGGTAAGAGCGCCTCCAGCTCGGCCGGACTCGCGTGCTTGATCCGGCGGAATACGTCGAGCAAATACGCCTGCATGTCGATGGTGTGCCGCTTGCAAGTCATGGCCAGCGTATAGAAGACGGCCGCGGTCTCACCGGCGTTATCGTTTCCCAAGAAGAGCCAGGCCTTCTTGCCCATCACCGGCCCTTTGATCGAAGCTTCCGTGCGGTTGTTGTCGATCGGGATGGCGCCGTTCTCCAGAAAACGCTCGAACGCTTCCCAGCGCTTCAGCAGATAGTTGACGCCAGCGCGAAGCGGTGAACGAGGCAATTCCTGTTGATCCCGCTCTTGGAGCCAGGTATGGATCGCTGTCACCAGCGGCCGCGACTCCGCCTGACGCAAGGCATGGCGTTCCTTGTCCGTCAGATCACGGACGCGATCCTCAATGTCATAGAGCTTTTGAATTTGGCTCAAGATCCAGCCGGCCTGCAGATGATGGCCATCTTGGATCAGCGGCTCAAACTTGCGGCGGGCATGGGCCCAGCAACCCACGGGGATAATGGCTTGTTCGGATGCCTGAGCGATCAACTCATAACAGATGTAGGCATCCGATTGTAAGTACCCTTGATAGCTGCCGACGATACGGCGCACGTTAACTTCATCTTTGCGCGCGGCGAAGTCGAAGCACACATACGGATGGGCCGCGTCGCCATGCTTGGCGTAAAGGTAAGCCTTTCGGGTGCGGCCGAGGCCCGGACAAAGTTGGGCACAGGGCGTCTCATCAATCCCCAGCACTTTCGACTGCATCGTTCGCTGTCGCATGAGGTCGACCAACGGCTGCATGATCGTGGCCAAGGCCCGCATCCATCGCCACTGCGTCGCCCGATGAATCGCGTGGCGGCTGCGTGCCAGGATGTCTTCTTCCCGGTAATAGGGCAAGTGATCGGCGAAGCGGCTGGCAACCAGATAAGCCAGTAAAGCCGGCCCGGCGTAGCAACGCTCGATTAACGGCGCGGGTACCGAGGCCGCGATCATGCGGCATTCGCCGCTGGCTTCGTCCTCCACGACTAGGACTTCCTCGTAGTGCTCCAAGACCCGGAGCCGCGCCGTTTGCATTTCCACTTCTTCACGAGCCAAGCGAAAAAACCGCCGGGCCCGCGGATGGTTCCAGAGTTCGGCCGGAACGCTGGCCTCGTCGAGTCGGTGCAGAACTTTTTCACGCGGCAGGCTTTCGTCCAGCACCCGTTTTTGCCGGCCCTTGGAGGTCCGCCGCGCGCCGGCCACGGTGGCTTCCGGCAAAGGCACCAACGCTTCCGAAACGACCGAATGCAGACCGGCGTTATCTTCCGGTTGCTCGGCCAGGAACCGTTCCCGCCGCTGGCCGAACAGTTGCCGCTTCAAGGCACCGAGATCTCGATGGAGATGCTCGATGTGCGCTTGCAGTTTATCGATATGCGCCTCCAGTTGCTCAACGTGCCTCTCCAAGTGGTCGACATGCTTTTCCAGGTATTCGATCCGCGCCGCTTGCCGACGGATGACGTCATGACACGCTGGGACCGTATCGGGTAATTCAAGGGGAATCGAGCGACTCACAATGCTTCCCTGCCTGTGGGTCGATGGGGTACGGAAGAGGCCCCATTATCCCGATGGGCCCAAAATCGGCAAAGATCAACTGGCCACACCGGGCGACCCGACTCGTTCTCCCAAGCTGCGATGAAAGCGGAGCCGTTGCCGAGCCGACCTCAAATCGATGCCGTGCAAAATCAGCGACAACTGCACGGCGGTGAGTTCCAGCCCCAGCCCATTCTCTTCAGCAGCGACAGCCGGTAGCTGGAAGCGCCCGCGTTCGAGACGCCGGTACCAGATCCAGAATCCGGATCCGTCCCACGACAAGATCTTCATCAAATCGCGCCGCCGATTGACAAACACGAACCAATGGCCCGAGGCCGGTTCTTGTCGTAGCACCGTTTCCGTTAAGGCAATCAAGCCGCGAAAGCTCTTGCGCATGTCGGTCGGGTCACGGGCCAGATACACCTTGGTCTGAACCGAGGTGCCGATCACGATCGTTCCTCGGAGGAGTCGGCCGGTGTGTCGAGCGCCGCCAGAATCCGCCGTAGAACCGAGTCGTCGAAGCACACGGGAATACGGAGCACGTGTCCGCGGGGATGCACTATCTCAATGGAAGTGCCAAGGGACATGGAAAGTGGAACGGCCAGGAAAGGAGACTCCACTCCGTTGCGGCGCGAGTCAGAAACCGCTCGCTTGAGGCGCGTGCGCCGAGCAGGTCGTGCGGAATGCCGATCGCGTTCTCGCAATGTGCGGCGCCACCACCAAAACTGGGATTCGGGAATTCCCTCCCGCTCACAAAACCCACGCGTTCCCAAGCCACTGGTAGCTTGCCGCCGAATTAATCGTCGCCAATAACGTTCTTTGGCTGCATCGGGAGATTTGGCCATCTCCGCACCCCGGAGTTGGAAGTGGGCTGCCCCCAGGGTATCACGCCACGCAAGATGCGCCGGATGCAACGGTCACTGCAGTACTGCGGAAGCCGTGACCGGTCGCGCGTGAATGGTAGCCCATGCGATACAGTGCATAAAGCATGGTGTTCTCGCTCATAAAGGTACTGGGATTGTGCTCGTTCGGAAAAAGGTACTTCTGGCTTCCCGAATGCCTTTCCAGGTTACGCAGCACAGCGATGGCTTGCTTCGACAAAGGCACGACATGAAGCTCCTTCATTTTCATGCGAGTGGCAGGAATTCGCCACTCGGCTTTGTCCCAATGAACCTCTGCCCATTCCGCTGCACGCAATTCCCCGGTGCGGACGAAGGTTAGCAATAGAAAGTGCAGGGCTAGCTTGGTTTGCAGCGCCCCGTCATAGGTTTCCAGCTTTTGCAGGTATTCTGGCAGTTCATTTTCTTTGAGGTAAGAACGATGTTTCACGACCGGCGTTTTCAGGGCACCACGCAAATCGGGGACGGGATTTCGTTCGGCCCGGCCTGTCGCAATGGCATAGGTGAAGATCTGGCGAGTCATTTGCATGACTCGCCGTGCTGTTTCCAAGAGGCCCTGGTTCTCCACGCCGCGAAGCACGGTAAGCACTTCGGGAGCCGTGATGGCGGCGATCGGCTTCGCGCCCAGTTCAGGGAAAACGTATTGTTCGAGTCGATCGCGCGCGAGTTCAGCCGTGTTGGCTGCCCATTGATGCCTTCTTTGTTCAAGCCACTCGCGGGCCACCGTCTTAAAGGCGTTGGCGCTCTTTAGGGTCGCCACCCGCTTCGCATCTTTCTTCGCCACTGCCGGGTCGTTTCCGGCGGCGAGGGCCTTGCGCGCCTGCGCACGCCGGTCGCGGGCGTCTGCGAGGCTCACGTCGGGATAGACGCCCAAGGCGAGCAGCTTTTCCTTGCCGCTGACGAAGTATTTCAGTCGCCAGTATTTGCTGCCCGAGGGCGTGACCAGGAGAAACAAACCTTCTCCGTCTGAGACTTTGTAAGGCCTGGCTTTGGGCTTGGCGTTGCGAACTTTGGCGTCAGAGAGGCGGGCGGGCATGGGGTACATCGGCGGTTGCTGGGGTACGTTCGTCGATTTAGTACCCCACAATTTGGCCGTATGTCAACGATTATTTTCGGACGTAGGCGGCTGTTGATTCCGCCGGAAAGCGGCTCTCAGTCTGAATTACGCGGACTTTGATGAATGAAGACGACCGTCAACGACATGAGGAGTTGGCGACCCCTACGGGAATCACATTCGCGGACAAAGTAATTGAATCATATGCTGATTCTCGTTTGGCAAGTAGATTGATACCCCGGTTTTGTACCCCAAAACTCACGAATCGCCTCAAAGCCATTCGTGTAGTACGCTACGCCAGGGACAGGGGCGATGTCAATTCTTCAAGTGTTGCTCCTAACGTGGGGCCAGCTTGGCGAACACCAGACCCCTAATTCGGTACTCCAAGGGCTGCATTCGTCCATAAGTGACTTCGGCGTGTCGAACCGCCGTGCGCAGGTTCTTCCTTGGCAGCGCTCATCAAGGTCGACGGTTTCCTTATAATGGCAAGTGGCAAAGCGCGCGAACCTCCCCTTGGTTCCGGCAATCCTGGAAGTAGGAGGCTAACAAGAGGTCGCCCATGAACCTTTATGAACAGCGCAAGCGAGACTCAGCCTACTGGTTTAGCAAGGCGTCTGACCTGCAGGGTGCCGCCGCGGTTCTGTGGGCCAGCCTAAGCTCAGAGTCGCGCGAGATCGCGATCCAGCTAGGCTTGGGCGAGGGATTCAGGATGTCCGTGGCCCTGCCGTCCGTCTACCGGATGGTCTGCGGAATGTCCATGGAGCTGCTGCTGAAGACAATCATTGTCGCCCGCGGCAAGGAGCCGAGGTCGGTTCACCATCTCGACGAGCTGGCAGCGGATGCCGACGTGACCTACACTCCCCAGCAACTTGACCTGTTACGAATCCTGTCCGCAGCGATTATCTGGGACGGGAAGTACCCGGTTCCCAGAAAAGAGGAGTACTGGGGAGAACTGGCCTCCCTCGAACGCGAATGTCTTTTCGACAAAGAATCCCTCGGCGGCAGCGGCCTCGAAATCCTCAGAGGCAACGGGGCGCTGGACTGGGATTCCTACTCTGAACTTTGGGGCATCGCATTCTCTGTGATGTGCGAGGTCGTGGCCTGGCTAGAGAAATAAGACCTCTGGAGTGCCACATGCTACCTACGGAACTGACCGAGTTCGCCAAGTGGCCGGAAGTTGATGCCTTCGTGAAAACCCGCGTGTCGCCGCATTTCGCGGACATCCGCAGTCTTCTCCAGCAACCTGGCTACAACTTCATTGCCGCCCACGGGATCTGCACCATCGTCAGCGGCCTCTCGACGACGTTGTTCAAGCCGGCGACTGCGAGCGCGACCCGCAACAAGAGGGGTGACAACGTCTGGTCATACGTCGACGCCAGCGGTACATCCCAGCCGCTCATGACCCGCGCTCTCTTCATCCTCCTGCTGGAGCACTACTATCCATGGGGAACCGGAGAGGACCCACACGACAGGGCGACTGAGCTTTACGAATTAATCCGTTGCCCCTTCTCCCACGCGCTTGGGGAAGACAGCGTCCCTGGCTACACAATCGTTGTCCGTAAGGGGAAGAAAGACCCGGCAGGCGGTGTATGGACCGACGCCGAGCTGACGCAGATCGAGACCGATAGCGCGCGGCTGTTTGGTCTTCCGCTTGCATGGACAGGATCGGGGACGAGATTTGATCTCTCGGTTGAGAGCTTCTATCGAAGCGTTTTTCACCTACTGCGCAGACTCGGTCAAGATGCCGGCCAGATGGCCGCTGCCCAGTTGCGCTTTCAGACCGGCACCTACATCTGGAACAGGTAGGACCAAGGCTGAAGTAGCGAAACACGGAAGCAAGCGAACCTAGGCAAGAGCGACGCTGCGGATGGGCGATGCGCCTTCGGTCCCATCGCCCGCAGCGTGAAGACCTTCGAACACGCTGGCGGCGCGTATATCGATCCGATAGCGGAAGCCACCAATCGCCTCGGTGTCGGATAGGACGACATCCGCGATACGGTCGATTCGACATCAATGCTTCGGCGCCTGCTCGGATAAAGCCTTGATTAGCCGATGAATGTCCTCGGCCCGCCACGCCGTGCAACGCGGCGATAGCTTCACCGGCTTGGGAAATCGTCCCGACTTGACACCTTCCCACCAATTAGTTTTGCCGAGAGGAATGACGTGCAAGATTTGGGGCAGGCGTACAAAACCCATTTCGGGAATCTCGTGCATACCGACCATCCTTGTTGGTATTGTCTGAGCATAGCACGAATCGCCCCCAAATGTCTCGCAGAATCGCACTGAGAGCCGGTTTGAGCGATTCTTGCATGTCTACCTGCCAGCCAATCCGGCTGCTATCTGCTTGGCCACCCGGCCTAATCGTGCTAGGTTGGACCTAAAAGGGAGCAATCTCGGCATGACCATCGATTTACCCCGGTGCGGCGAGGCCACAGTTTCGCATGTTGCTGCCGACAATGCCAGGGCGACACCTGACCCTCTCTTGGGTGCCATGCGTGACGCCGCTGACGAGATCGACGCCATTGTGATTGGCGCCATGACTAGGCGTGAGCAGCAATCGGTGCCGCTCACCGTAATAAGTGTTTGATCGACATGGATACTCTGGTCGGAGTTTGGGAAAAGGCAGGGTGTACGCCAAGACGATCCATCTTCAAAGGACGCGGCATTGCCGACAACCAGACCAATGCCGTGCAAGCTTGAAAGCAATAATCTCATTTCAAGACCATGTAGAGATCCCGTAACTATGTCACGTGATGAACCTCAATTCCAACTGCCAAGCCGGTTAGATTCGTATCTCGCAACGCTGAATCGCCTTTACGAGCGCACGAACGAGCCGCTTCTGCGCGAAATCGTAGTCAACGGGGCAGTTTCGATCCACGAAGGATGGGATTACGACAATTGGAATGGCGGCACGTATGGCCACGCGATAACGCTGACCGTTCCCGAGGAAATGTTTCTGCGGGTCATCGACGCCAAGGGCGACCTCCAGTCGCGCATCGCTACAGACCTCAACAAGCTGAACAATAGTCAAAACGAGTTTGTTAGCCAAGTGTTCATCGAGATGAGCACGACTGAGCAGGACCGTTGGCGGGAGGAATCAGGAGTCTATCGACCGCCAATGGCGGCGCATTCTATGTCAGCCGACTCTCTTCAAAGGATATGGGGCCCATACCACGTCCGCGTGTTTCTCAGCCACAAGGCGACGGTCAAAGTCCAGACGTCTCAATTGAAGCAGTCCTTGGCCCGGTGTGGCATTGCCGCTTTCGTAGCTAATGAAGACATTGAGCCAACGCAGGAATGGCAGCGAGAGGTTGAGCGAGCTCTTTTCAGTATGGATGCGCTGGTCGCCTTGCTAACCCCGGACTTCCACGACAGCAATTGGACCGATCAAGAGGTCGGAGTCGCGATTCGGACGCGGTGTGCCGCTGATCGCCGTGAGATTGGGCTGTGATCCATATGGCCTTATGGGAAAGGGCCAGGGCGTCGGTGCCTGTAACTGGTCGGACACCGATAGTATTGCAATGAGAGTATTTAAGATTCTCGCCAAGCTTTCCGATAAGTCTCGACTCTTCGAGTGCGCCCTCGCCGCCTACGCAAGCTCGGGGAGTTACGCCGACTCCGCATGGAAGGTTCAGGGCCTGTTGGCCAATTTTCATCTCAGCGCGTCGCAGGTGGACCGAGTGCTCGAAGCCTATCGTGGAAATGGCCAGAACAAGTATTCATTCAGGGGGATGGAGCTCTTACGTCCGTTGTTGAAACGATGGACGGGTAAGGAATGGACAACGAAGAAAAACGAGTTGACGCTGCCGCAGACTGCCGAGTTGGCACAGCCGCGGGAGAGCGAAATTCCATTCTGATGACAAAATCTCGCACATGGTGTGCGAGACTAGTACGGACTTATGCGTCACACAAATCGAGCCCGTTGGCCTGTAGGAATTGTTCCCATAACTGCATACAGTTCTCGGCCAATTCGAGCGCATCGTGCTTTTTCCAGTCGGATAAGACAACCAGGGCATTATCCGACCCAAACCAGCCACGGGATTTGCCGACATACTCGCATGCTAGTGAGAATTCGCGGTTTTGCTTCGGATCAACGAGTGTGTGGTGTTTTGTCACGTTGGCGATGTCTTGGCAAAGACGCAGTTCTTCGCTTTCCCGGAATAAACGCTCTATCGCCGACTGCGGAACTACCCTGGCTTGCTGCAGCCACTCGCGAAAATGAAAACAGTTCTGGAAGAAGGCATACAAGTAGTCTTCAGCGTCCAGACGATTTCGAGCTAAGCGAATTCGTTTTTGCCAGCGACGAACCCTGGCAAGCTGGCCTTGCCATCCCGGAGTCTTATGCCAACTCCAAGGAAGTTCGGGGAGTGGCACAGGCTGTCTGTTCCGCCGTAAGCCTCATGGTGCGACTCACCTCGCAATTCTTTAACCATCAACAGAACACCAATTATGACCAATGGTTACCGTGCGCTCGACATAGAGTGGTGGCGGTAATCGCCATTTCTGCGAGAGGTCGAAGGCTCGCTGCCGTTCAGCAAACGGTGTAGCCTATACGCGAAGCTACGTTTCACCTGGCGGACGGGCGGTATTATCCTCGTTTGCCCGCAGATTTGGGCACCGCAGGATTGCAACAACTGCAATCGTTAGCGACATTTCGGTTCCTTTCAGCCGGTCTCCCATGCTATACTCAATCCGGATCAAACGAATCGAGAAGCTTATGCAACGCACCGAACTTCCAGCACCCGAGGCCGCCATTCTGACCCGAATAGTCGGCCCAGACATACCATCCTTGCCACCAACTGCCGCAGAAGCGCTTCTCTCGCTCGGCTTCAGTCCGACGGATCAAGAGCGCATGAATGATCTTGCCGCAGCCGCCCGAAAACGCCGGTTGACGCGCACTGAGTTGGCGGAAGTCGAAGCCTACAGCCGAATTGACAGCTTACTCGGAATCGTAAAATCCAAGGCGCGCCAAGCACTTAAACATCGGCGCGCGGTCGATGAACGGAGCAAACCGCACTAGGCGCGCATGGATCGTGAACTTGAAGAGCTAGTGTGGCGAAGAGCAAATGACGCCTGCGAATACTGTCACCTGCCGCAAGAGTGCAGCGACGCGCCCTTTCAGATCGATCATGTTATCGCCGCGAGTCACGGCGGGGCGACTAGGTCTGGCAATCTCTGTCTCGCCTGCTTCCCATGCAACTGTTTTAGGGGCACAAATCTAGCCGGCGTCGATCCAAAGACGAATAAAGTCGTACCGCTTTTTAGCCCGCGCCGGCACAAGTGGTCCACCCATTTCCGCTGGGACCGCGCGCTCCTTGTCGGCCGCACAGCGAACGGCCGGGCCACCATCGCGACTCTTCGTGTCAACCAAGATTACCGGATTGCGCGCCGTCAGCAACTAATCGACGAGGGGGCCTTCCTCTCAGAATAATCTGGTTTACTCGCCGCGTGCTCATTGCCAGCACATCAATCCCGCGATGACTTGCTCCCCTCAAGCCCCACCGCCGCCGAGGTCGCGCGGCGATTCGGCATCGAGGAGGGCCTCGTGCTGAAGCGGATGACTCGCCCGGGTTGCGCCGGAATTGCTCACCGACAGGGCGACCGGCTGACGCTGGAATGTCCGATGCCCGCTGACGGGATCTGACACCTTTCCAAATACATTCGTGGCAACCGTGACCGCGCTGGTCCTGCGTGAGTCCCGCAGACGTTTGCCGAAATTCGACTGTCGCGAAAGTTCATGCACTTCATAGTCCAATCAGCCACTCAAACGCGGACAGGACAAAGTCCGCCAATAGCTTCCACCACGGCTGCTCGAGCCATTGCCACTCGTACGATGACTCGTTCATTTTCCTGCCCACGCGACTTCAGACCATTTTCGGCTTGCTCGGACTCCGCTTGTTTGTGGAATTCTGTTCGATCGATGCGAATGTGCTCCGCGAGGATATTGGTCACGATGCGGGTTACACTTTTTCGCGAACCGATGTTAGAGTCCCTACGCAGCGCATCCCGAATGACTCGTCGTATTTGTATCCCCGGCCCGCGGCAACCTCCTATGCGAAATAGGAATTTGCAATGCAAGTCTACCGATGGTCCGCTCTCCGTCCACTCCCAAACACGTGTGAAATGAAAAGGGCCAGAACTCCGCTCAGAGATTCTGGCCCCGCGCGTGTCCGCCTTTGAACCCGATAGGCAGACGACCATTCGAGTGTAATCGGCCGTTGGGTGGGGTGCAAATGAAAAAGGCCGGGGGGCCAAGCGCTCCCCGGTCCTGGTCGGGACTGTGGCAAAAACCGACCGGCGTCAAATGTAATCGCCCGTGACGCCTGATGCAATCGTAAACTCATCCCCGGCTAGGTGGCGGGTCGAGCAGGAAGAGAGGAAACAGGCGGGGAGATGCAGCAACACGGCCCGGCCCCAAAGCGGAGGAAAGTCAATGGCTAGTGTCGTCATCGCCGAAGCACGTCCAGACCAAACCGGACCGAAAAGAAAGTGAAGCGTTGGAATCCGAGCCGCATCCGGCGCGACAAAACTGAAGCGAATCTTCGGAGAATCGGGGCGTAGGGTTCGTGGCGGCCGGCGCCGGCAATTCCGACTCTTCCCTTAGACCGCCGGTCCCCACCGATTATTCTCCCTACCTGCCTGCGAGGAGTCGAATAATGCCTACCTCAAACGACCGACGCCAATGGGTTCGCTATCCAGTACATAGCGCCACAGTCTGCCGGGTCATCCACCTGGAATGGGATGGGCCACGAGCGATGCCTGTTTGCAATGTGTCCGTGAATGGAGCCGAGATCCTTGCAGAACGCCTCCTCAAGATTGGGCAAGAGATTGATATCGAACTTTTCAACGATACCCGCAAGGTCACTTGCCGCCGTCGGGCTCACGTGAAGTTTTACCTGAAGAGCGAGACGGGCATCCATCGTGTGGGGGTGATGTTTGGCGCCAGCTTGTCGTTCGGGGAAGTGGAGGGCCTGTGTGATATGCCCAATGGCGAGTTTCCTTTGACTTAAAGCCCAGCCTCATTGAAAGCCGATATTGATAAAGGCCTCCGTGCGTGCGATATCCCAAGGAAGGCCACGAGAAAACGCGAACGCCACGGGCAACCATACCCGTGGCGTTTTCGTTTGACGCGCTTACCGTCTCCGCTTCACCTTTCCAAACAACGGGCGATCATCGGCGGTGAGGAGTACGGCCAAGTCCAGCGGCGGCGCAATTTCGGGTTTTCACGAAAACAACGGCGCGAGACCGTGTGCACACTCCTTGCCCCGGCGCTCGCATCTCAACGCTGTCGTTCAACGGCTTCCGCCAACATAGACAGAATTTGAGCCAGCAAAAAAATGAACGATGGGTCACGCGATTCAAGGACCGAATCAAAGAGGCGTTTGGCCTGCTCGGTCACCACGTCTCGCGAGTTTCTTTCAGGAGCTGCGGCGAGTGGCAATAGTTCCCCAAGCGAGCAGCCCAGGGCATTTGCCACCCGGGCCACCAGGTCAATACCCGGTGCGATGGTGCCATTTTCCAATCGCGAAATGTAACTTTCGGTCAAATGTGAGAGGCGCGCCAGCTCACGCTGCGTCATTCCGCGCGAGCGGCGTAACTGTCTCAGTCGCTCGGCGAACGCCAAGACTATCGCATGTTGCCGGATCGGCGTCTTGCGAGCCATAGGACTCCCCCCAAAACTACGTCGCCATCGAAAGGAGGGAATCAAAATGCCTTTTTTGATATGTTGACTTTCCACATATAGCAATACAATGGCAAGCAAGGGCTACTACGTAGTTGTTGGGTTTCTCCCGCGCAGTCATAAAGCGCGGGACAACAACATTCCTTATGGTGAAGGAGCTTGAAAATGGGCGAGAAACGGCGCAACATTGAGGCGGTCACCGATTTTGCCGACGGCCGGCACTTCATCCGCCTCCACCGTGATATTTCACTGCCGGCTTCGGTCTGCGAGGCAGTCCGCCGACACTTGGCCGCAGGCCGGTGGGAAGATGCCAAGTGCATCACACTGGAACACGCCCCTGCCGACAGCCACGAAGAGATCGAATTGTTCTTCACGTCTACGGCCGAACGACTCGTCGTCGAGGGACATATGCAAGGCCTATCGACGATAGCTGGGCAATTGAGCGGCTAAGACTACATGCCGCGACCTATGTCATTGGCTGGCCGCTAGTGGCCCTCGTTTCCCTGCCCTGTTTGAGGCCTTTGCTGCCTGTTCGGCCGTTTTTGACACGGACGATGCATTGCGCTATACTCGGCTCATGAGTGTAGACAGGCCACTGCCGCCCCAACTGGAACGATTCGTTCACGAGCAAATTGCTCTCCGACGCTTTCTCTCCGAAAGCGAGGTCATCTGCGCGGCACTCGACCTGTTTCAGAAGCAGTATTCCTCCGACCCACCTATTGGATCATCACCTAAGCGAGACCGTTTCGCCACATTGCCAGAGACGTTTGGCAAACGTTCGTCAGCACTCGCTCTTCCCAATGCCACTTCGACAACTCCCTCGCCCGGGCGTCGCGGCCCGCGCGGCATTCTCTGCGATCTCACGAGCAACATCAGCTTGGATGAAATCTTGGAAGCCCGACGCGAGATGTGGTCGGCCCTCCCGCACCGCACTCCCTAATGAAAGCGGTGGCAGCCGACACGCACGCGGCACTCTGGTATTTCGAGAATAACACAAGGCTGACGGCAACCGCCGCGGAGGCCCTCGATGCAGCGGAACGCATCCTGCTTCCAACCATGTGTCTGGTCGAGATCATCTATTTGATCGAAAAGGGCCGCCTTCATGCCGCTGTTTTGCCGCGATTACTTGCCGAACTTAACAACCCGCTTACGACCCTGGAACCGGCCCCGCTAGACCACGGAGTCGTGCTGGCCTTACAGGATATTTCCAGAACCGCGGTTCCGGACCTACCGGACCGCGTTATCGCTGCTACCGCCTGGCACTACTGCGTGCCGCTGGTCACGTGCGACAGTAGGATCCTCGCATCCGGCGTGACTACGATCTGGTAGTACCAACTGGAACTCGCGTATTTCTGACAAAGGATATGGCCGGGGTAATTCTTCGCTACCCCGGCCACTTGGTGACTGGCACTCGACGGCGCTATTGGAACAGTTCGACAATTTCCTTCATCTGTTCGGCACCGTATTTTTCCACCAAGTCTCTGACCGTTCGAAAATCACCAAGGTCATTCTTCTCCTTGGGTTTCGCCGGTGTGGGCACCCGGACGACGGAGGTTGGTTTCCCATTGCCATTTGTCCTGAGAATCTGAGACTTGTACGAGTAGTACGCTTGAGGCTTCATGCGCATTCCAAACTTCCGTTGGATATACGCCATCCCCTTCTTGCTGCTTTCTACACCACTTGCCAACGCCTGCCGCACCGCTTCCACCTGCGTAATCGTTCCGTTACCGGTGGCGCTCTGAGCCGCCTTCTTCTTCGCCATGAAACTCAGACCTCCAAACATCAAATGCTGGCGACTTTCGCGGGACCGCTGTCCAAGTCGGTCCCTACTTAAGTGTCCTATGTGAATCGCGGCTGTATGCAAGCGATTTGGTGGAGTTCCAACTATGTTTCTGCACCCTACAATCGGCACATGCGCATCGCGCCGGCGAGGACGACAGTTGCAGTATTAAGCATTGATCGCCGCTTCATCGCTGCGTGGAAGCCTTCCAGATCCAAAATCTGCTGCCGCTAAACGAAAGCCCTGCCAGCCAAACTTTGAAGAGCGCATGATCTTGGTTCCGCGATGAACGAGGATCGCTTTAAGCGATACCCCCGGCACACGAGTACGGCCGCTGTGCTGACGGCCGGCAACAAGCGTTCACCGACAAGTACTTCGTGTGATTCCGAGGGATACCGAAGCGAAAGAAAATGATACCCCTCGGGCTCCCATCAGATCGTTCCACCACTGACTCAGTGCCGCCATTTCGGACAGCTGTATTGCGTCGTTCAGTTCCAAAAAGCTCCCACAAATCACAAAAAAATCCCGAATTCTTCTCGTCGCCGCATAGGCCATGCGCCTCATTGTGAGGATCTGCGAAAATCTGGCAGGCACGTGTCAGAAATCTCTGCAATTCCGCATTTGCTGAATAGGGAGATCGCTTCTCTAGTTTTGACAATCGGCACGGGTGCCGGTTGTGTGACTGGTGATGCACCCCTGCAACAGGAGGATTTCAATGGCATGGTTCAACCGATTACGCGGCAACGTACAACACGGAGCTACGAGAAGACCGCTTGCCAAATGGCGGCCGCGCATTGAAACTCTGGAGGATCGCAGGCTCTTGGCGACGTTTAGCGTCGACCACACCGGGGATAATACCGGCCAGTCTTGCGCAAACCCTGCCGACAATGATGACTGCAGTTTGCGTTCGGCAGTTGAATTAGCGAACGCCAACTCTGAAGCTGACACAATTACCTTTGACCTAGGGAGCTACCCCGCCGCAATCAGCCTAGGCGACACCGGCAACGACATTGCATTTACGACTTCCTACCTCACAACCATCGATGCACCCTTGGATGGCTCAGGTAATCCAGGAGTTACCGTGCGGCGAAGCCTATCGGCGTCGACAAACTTCCGAGTCTTCACGATTGGGAATGGTGCATGGGTTGAAATGTACGACATTAAGATCACCAACGGGCGTTCTCACCTAGGAGGAGGAATCCAAAACGACGGAACACTCGAGCTACATCACACTACAGTCACGGGGAACACGGCGTTGCCTGCGCTAAACCCGGATATTGATTGTGGTGAAGATCCTTGCAGTGCTTGGAATTGGGGCTCACTCGGCGGTGGGATTTATAACGCTAATGAGGCGGATCTCACTGTCGAAGATGGAAGCAAGATCACGGACAACAAGGTGGTCGGCGACGACGATGGCGACCTCCTTCAGTTCTTCCAAGGCGCCGGAATCTACAATGCCGCAGACGCGACACTTAGTATCTCAGGGAACGAAGAGAAAGACATTGAAATCACTGGGAACACCGTATGCCCCGTGCAACCGGCCACATCGGAACCTAACGACTGTAACCCGATGCTGTTGGGATTAGACGATGGCGGCGGAACATTGTATTTCGAGGGCGGCGGCATCTACAACAAAGGCGGGGACGGCGACGTAATTATCAACTTCGCCACAATATCCGGCAATACCGTTAATGCGTGGTTAATAAATGACTCGACAGGTTACAGTTCCCACGGTGGTGGCGTTATAGGCGGTCGAATGCTCATTGCGAACAGCACAATCTCCGACAATCTCGCGTTTATGGACGAGGACGTGGAATCGGTCACTGGCCTGCGACGCGTTGCTGGAGGAGGCATTCATGGCGGGTACGGGTTGACGATTGTTAACTGCACAATTGCAGACAACACCGTTAACCTTCAGGGAGATGGTGGCGGACGATTTTACCCCACTGGTGGTGGATATTGGATGAAGACGTCGGATGCCGGCGACGTCGAGATTATGTGGACCACCATCGCCCATAACCAGGTGATCTCTGAAAACGAGCCGGCTATTGACTCGGGAGGAGGCGGGATCGGGATTGCCAACGATTCGGGTCAGGGACCAATTCTGTACAACACCATTGTGGCGGAGAATACTGTAGACTTTCCTTCGACGCCTATCTTTGAATACCCTGATTCCTACGGACCCGATATTAACGGGGACGTGAGCGTGAACTCCACATTCAACCTCGTTGGAAACGGGACGGGCAGCAACTTCTTGTTGAGTTGTTGCGACGACAATATAGTGGGCACTGGAGGATCGCCAATCGATCCGGTGCTCGACGCGGCACTGGGCAGTAATGGCGGCTCCACGGAGACGCTGGCGCTTTCCGATGGCAGCCCTGCCATCGACGCGGGCAACAACACCAACGCCCCCGACTATGACCAACGCGGCACTGGTTTTGAACGGATCGAGAACAGCACCACCGACATGGGTGCCTTCGAATGCCAAGACGAGGACACGGATTGCTATCCGGCTCTGGCCGCACATCAGGGCCCTGAAAGACAAGGCGCAGTGTTATTTGCCGCCAACAGTAGCTTCGACCCGCCGCATTCGATTAACTCCGTAAAGGCGGCTAACAGCGATGCTATTCTCCCCCAATACCGTTCGACGATTGACGCCGGCGTCCAGTCCGGCGAAGAGACGCCTAATGTCAGTACGGGTGACACACCAAAGGCGGTCGCGGTTGGCCGCGTCACCCGTGTGAAGTCGTTGCCGAATGATCTGTTCGCCCTATCGAGCCTTTAAGGTTAGGCATGACATAAACGACTTATCACAATTCACTGCCCCGGTGCGCAATCACCGGGGCACTCATACTGCCTTTGATAGAAACTTGCTCGAAATGCCCATTCTGACATAGCTCGCGTTCCGAACCAAATATCACATCAAGATTCCGAACGCCGACTGACTCGGCGTTCGGCTGCATTATTCCAACATTCTTCCACGCGACCACCGCGATTGGCGGGCGGGGGTTTGCCCGGCACGCTACTCAGCGTCCGTCCGGGATTGCGTTTCCGCCACAGATGCCTGACCGGCCTCTCTTAAGGCTGATGCACGCATCAGCAGAAGTGCATCCTTTCCGACAGGGCATACAGGCAGTTTTCAGGCATGACAAGTCATTCATGATGTACAGGCGTCTTCCCTATGCACAGCATAGGCAAACTGGAACTGTTCAACCGGTTTACCCGCAAAGGCTCAAACTACGCAGCGAACGTCCTACATCATTCGGAGCCAATGTCAGGCGTATCGGCCCCGATGACCTCGGCAGCCAGATCGTCGGCAAACGGCCGGTAGGATGTCGAAGGCTAGACTTTGACGTGATCAACATTTGAAAGTTCGCCTAACAGGATGACTCGCATGGCTCCCCAAAGGGGACTCACTGCCCCGGATCCTGGCCTATCGTACTTTCCGATACGCTGAACGTCGACTCGGGAAGAAGTCATCGTTGAATGCCGAGAAGCACATTGAAGCCGTAAAGGCATAGATCTCCATCGGAGAAGTGCTGCGGTCCGTCTGCGATTGATAGCAGGCCCAATTCTCCCCACACATTAAACACGGCGCCCAGCTTCATCCAGACGAGTGGGGCAAGCGTGTTTCCACGCGAGGTCGTTTCAAGTGGAATGCCATAGGCAAAGCCGAGCTCAAACTCACCTACTGGTGAAATCACGGTGCGGCTCTCGGTAAGTTTCGCTCCTCCGCTTTCAGTACTGCCCTCAATCGCAATGGAAGTGTGTGTGTCGCGAATGTTGGTGCCGATCAAAAAAGAGCCTCGCGAGAACCAGTAGCAGCAAAAACTACCCTTAAGCGGACATAGCGTGCCGAAAGAGGTCGTTGGTCCAAATCCATCATACTTTTGTGTCGCAGTAACACTCGCGGTATTGGATCCGCTTGCGAGGTTGGCTGTAAATGTTTGGTCGACGTGCGAATATCTGCCGCCAATCGTAAAGGTAAATTGGCAGTCTTCAAAACAAGAATCAACTAACCATTCCGAGTTCTCTTTGCTGAATGTTTTCGTTCCTTCAAGAAAATTGGCGACGGCGATGTTTACGGTTGCCTGCCCGCTGAGCACTCCGGAGCCTGCGTCAGAATCGCTGGTTCGCGAGAGACTACCCGTAAGGCTTAAAAGTTTGCCGGAGGCGCCGAGACCAAACCCCAAGTTTGAGAAATCGTACGCTGCCCCGAATTGTGGAACAAAACCAAAATCATTACTCAAATTGCTGGTGTTCGCGAGAACAGGAAAATTGTTTTGTGCCGCAGCAGGAATTGAGAGTGCAACAGCCCGGTCACTAAAGTGCGGAACCAAATATTGAAAACCAAGGTCCACGCTCAGCGTTCCGGGAAAAAATGGTGGGAGGTCAGGGCCGGATCCCACGCCACCTTCACTCGCGCTCCTCAAAAAGTAATTTTGCGATCGAACAACCGGCGTATCCAAAGGAAGCAATGTAAGTCCTTCTGCGCCGAGTGGAAGGCCGTCGTGCGAATCACGAAAAAGGACCTGTTGGGAGCGTGCTGTCCCCCCATATAGTCCAAGCACAATGATGGCGATGCCCCAGAGATGTGCGGCTCTCATGTATTTACCTTCCGTGCCGATTTCAGACTTCCCCACTGGTTTAAGAGCACGCTTCGAATGAAACCCACGAAGTCATGGACATCGCCATTGCGGCGGTGGGGGACACGGCTGCGGACAAATGATTTGTGCCGGCGGAACTTGCTTTTGTTCCAACATATGTATGCGATAATCGAGCTGCTCCAGTATCCTACAGCACTTATCCAGAGCTTCGGCACTCTTATCACAAGGCGCCGGTGCATCTCGCGAGGCCTGTTCTGGTTCGCGAGCTTTTGGTTTCTCGGTCTCCCGGGTGGTTAGCCGCTCAGCCGGCGCCATTGCCCCTAAACGGGCAGGGGCGACAGGCACCTGAGGAGCATACGGCACGTACACGGTTCGAGGAATGAGTAAGATGTCTTGCGTTACCGCGGCCTCTACGGAGCGTTCAGCAGGCGCCGGAGCCGGACGTGGTTTCGGCTTTTCTTTCGGAGGCTCACACGGAGGTGGTGGCGGTGGAGGACAAGGGGGCGGCTGCGGGAGACACTCGGGTACCGGATGACATTCCGCGTCCACCGGAAAACATGAAACCGTACCAAGCCCTTTACATCCGAAGCTAAACAGAAGTAATAGGCCGAAGGCCGCAGTGCGCATATGATCTCCCTGAGCGAAGCCGGCTCGGCGGCTGGGAACTCAGAAGCGCGTTACAACAGCTGACCGAACTTTGCACTAAAATATCGGCTTCTCGATACAATCCGCTTAATTAATTCTTCAGACACATTCGGGCGTACTGGACGCAAAAAATCACGGTTCAGGCTCGGAAATGATAGGTCAGATTACACAAGTGATGCGCTCAGATCTCCTCCGTCAAGTACTGCAACGTCTCAAGGTGCAGATTATTCACGCGGCTGAACTTACTTTGGTGCCTGTATATTTTCGACTTGGCTTTTGAGAACGTTGTCGTGAATAAGGACCATTTTTTCGATCGCAGCGACACGCTCCGCGAGCTTGTCAATCTTTGCCGTCAAGGCTTGAAGCTGATCACTAGGCATAGTTGACGGTGTACTTGCGGAGCTAGTTCCCAGCCGGTCGTAAATCCTCTGGGCGAAATCGATTTCTTCTTTGAGGGCGGCGCGAGATTGAGCTTGGCGAAGCGCTGCAATTTCGGCAACCTGGGCTGAATGTAGTGCGCCGGTACCCCCCATCCGTGAGCTATCCCCGTCATCTCCGCGCTCGACAGAGATTTCCCTGCCGGCAGCGACACCCAAAGGCATTGCAGCCATAGGGGTGTAGATTGTGCCGATGACCGGAAGCGACCGGCCGAGGCGCACGGTATCGCGAGTCACAACTCGCGGGGAGTCATCACCTCGTGACGTCGAACCATCGCAGTCATGACATCTCTTAGATCCCCAACCAAATGCTGGGCGCTCAGACACGGCAAGCGTAACGACACAAACCAAGACGAGCGCGCGTGCGCAGTGAATGGGCATACCTAACTCCATTTGCAATGCAGGTAGAGATTGACTTGGGCCGCAGGACAGCCCGCCGTTAGAATCGGCACGCCAAATAGAGAACCTTCAATCAAACTCGTTGAATGCGCAAGAGCGCCGTCACAGCTCGAAGGTCTTGCTGCGAAAAAATCGATAAAATGGGGATAGACGCTAGGAATCCCCCGAATACCCTTCCTAGAGTGTCTATTCCTCCCACCTAACTTCCTTGGAGGTATCCAGCATGAATCGCTCGTCGCTCGTTCTCGTTGCATTGGCGCTAGGTCTGGTCGGGTTAAGCGGTATCTTGCCTGATCCAGCCACCGCACAGGATGACCTTCGTAATCATGAGGAAATCAAGAAGCGAATCGCCTGGTGGCGGGATGAGCCACGGGCTAAACAGTACACCGTTGGGGTCTTTGGAGTAGACGACAAGAAGCCGGCACTTGACGATAAACCGCAATCTGGCGGAAGCGGGTACGCCATACACATCGCAGTATCCGAGGTCGACGAGAATGCATACGGGCAAGGGGTCGATAAGCTTCCCGCCGTCCTCAACGATATTCGAGAAATGAAAAAGATTGCGCAAAAACAAGGCTTCACGCCAATTGGAACCGACTTGATAAACCAGACTGCAACACGAGAGGCAGTTATCAATCGTTTAGCCGATGCTGCAAAGACCCTAAAGGCCGGCGACACGCTGCTTGTAACTTATGCCGGACATGGCGGCAGCACGCCTGATAGTAAGACTCATCCGGATGAAGAAGATGGTAACGATGAAACTTGGTGTCTGTACGATGGACATCTTCTCGACGACAAGCTCCTCGAATGTTGGGCCAAGTTCGACAAAGCTTCAAGGATTATCGTTGTAGTTGACAGCTGCCACAGTGAAACTTCAACGCGAGCTCCGTTTGCCAGGTTGTCCGCTGCACGCGCCGCGCTGGGAGCTGCAAACTTCAGGGAAGTCTGGGAGAAACAAGGAGCTCTAGCGGAAGACCTCAAACCGAAACCGCGCGGCATGGCCGCACGAAGCGGACCCGGCTTTCGATCCCGTTTAATGCTCTATGATAACGCAATGAAGGCATATCTCGACCGAGAGGAAGAGTATGAAAAGGAACAAAAACAAATTGAAGAGAAGCTCAAGTTATCAACAAGCAGAGCAGTTAACTATCGGGGTCTATGTCCAGCAGTAATAACACTAGGGGCCTGCCTAGATCCTCAGGAATCGCTGGATGATCGGGTGAATAACGGCTTCTTTACCAGGGCACTAGTCGACGTTTGGGCTGAGGGAAAATACAACTCAGACAACCCAAGCAAGAGCTACAAGGATTTTCTCGTGGCCATTGCGCCCATAGTCAAAAATCGGGCGCTCGGGCACGGGAAAAATCAGGATCCGGCTTACAACGTTATTGGCGCCGATAATCCTGCTTTTGTGAAGTCGCTACCGTTCACCAAGTAAGGCGGAATGACACCTGTCTCACTTACCATCTGTCAGAATTTGGTCCAGGGTCTTAGCAGGTGAATCCGTCAGTCGGACGGCATTCACCTGCTTACCATTCACGTAAACAATCCCCTTAGACTCAGCAAAGCTAATAACCATTTCAGCAGTCTTGTCACCCATCCTTGCGCAGACCATGACGCGGGTCTCGGAATGAACGGGGCGCGACCTGGTCGCTTTGAGCAATCGCGCGCTTAACACCATTCATGATTTTCGACCGCACATCCGGGTCTTTCACAGCCACTGTTTTCAAGACTTTCCAGCCCTGAAAGTCTCCTTTCTGATTCGGATCAAGCCGGATCAACTCTAGGGCTTCTGCATCTCGCAAAATCTTCTCTGCCTCCTCGGGAATCTCGTTTTTCGTTTGGTCATCGCCAGAGACTAGCGATGCAGTGTCCGCGCCTTTATTGTTCCGCGCAAGAGTCGTCTGAGTCGGTGTGTCGGCCTCCGTGCGCTGTGTTGGCTCGGGGCGCTTCTGTATCGGCGCAATCCAATGAAGTTGAATGCGATCCACGTCCGCGATGCCACTCTCCTGTAGATGTTGAACAAACTCATTCAGCAACGTTGGCAGCGGTTCGATGCTTCTGGTTCGGGGCTCCAACAGGTAGGCCGTCTTCTCAAACCGTTCACGACGCACGACGCTCCATTTGTGCTTGTCAACAAAGGCCCGGATTTGCTCTTCGTTAGCTTCGGGCTTGAAAGGGACGGAGAGACGATCGGTAAGCACGCTCATGGTGGACGGCTTTTCAGGATCAAAATAAACTCCCCATCCAATTGATTTGATGAGGCCTCGTCGAGCAAGCGCTTCAATTTGGTCGTTGACTTCTCGATACTTCCCAGGCGAAATCTCAAACAAGCCCAGATTGTACGCTTCATACCCTTGCGGCAGCACGTCTGCGGCAGGCTTCACACTCTTGGCTAGTTGCGACACAATTTCACGCGCGTTCGCGTCTGAAGACACGCTTATCGCGAACAGATTCTCGATCACAAAAACCCGCTTCCGTTCACCCCGATCGCGCAGCATGAATTCACGCACGTTTTTTCCATTGATTTTAGATACCTTGTCCTGGTATTCCTGGACGGCGGGTACCGGAGCACTTATGACAGAGTGGCCTGACTGTGGGTCGCGCGGCGAGGAAGCCTTGCTTGGTGCTGGTTTGGGTGCGGCTTTCAATGCCTGTGCGCGTTGAACCGCCTTCGCGGCGTTAAGTCGACCGTAACCATGTGTGTTGCTATATCCTCTTCCCTTGGCGTCTGGCTTGTAGTCCGCCGCGGCCGTATTGATTTTCTCTGCGGTCTCCTTCAAGATGTCGTAAACCTGCTCGGCCGTGAGATCGGGATTTACTGACAGGACCAGCGCCGCTACCCCCGCCGTTAGAGGCGTGGCGGCGGACGTCCCTCCGAAACACGCTGTATAGTGGGCGTTCTCAATTTCGGTCAGATTCTCATTACAGAAGCATTTACGAACCAGGTCCGCAGGATTCGTCAGGCCGTTGTTGTAGCCCGAACGACCCATTAGGTCCGTGGTTGTGATGTCAATCGTGCCGGCGAGATCCCCCGATAGACAGCCCTGGGTCGGGCTTCCTTTCGCTGCATTCGAGGGCGCTAAAAGTGCCATGCCTTTACCGAATCCGCTATGGCCCCACAGGTCAAGATTCGTGGAACGGCCAATGGCCAGGACCCGTGGATGCGACGAAATATCAGGGGCTTCGCCTGATCCGCCAAAGTTGTCGCGTTTTTCGTTCGTCATGGCAAAGCAAATCACGCAACCTTTGCCACCCCGCCCCTCGGTGCCGGCTCTGGTAATCGCTTCTTCTACAACTTGGGTGGCCGGGGTCCCGATCGGGTAGCCCCAGCTACAGCTGATGACCGATGCGCCCATGATCCGGGCGTAATGAAAGGCATCTGCATGTTCGGTAACCTCATTGCCCAGCATGACGCCCAACAGTTTGCATTCGGGGGCAATGCCTGCGCCGCCTTTCTCGTTGCCTGCCTTCGCCACGGCGATGCCTGCGGCAGCAGTTCCATGGGGCAGATTCGTGACTGGCACATTGTTATCGTTAAGAAAGTTCCAACCACTCACATCGTCGACGAACCCATTATCATCGTTGTCCATCCCATCATCGGGTATCTCCTTCGCGTTGATAAACTTGTTGAGGATCAAATCTTCATGATTCGTCTGGACACCGTCGGGATCTAGGACGGCCACGACGATGCTCGGATCGCCGCGCGTAGTTTTCCATGCCTCAAGGGCACGAACATCGGCGCCTGCCTTACCTCCAGTTTGGCCGGTATTGTGAAGGTGCCATTGAAGAGCAAAAAGCCGATCGTTCGGCTTATCGTCTGTCCAGGCGCTCCGAGTTTTTGCCGGCACAATAAAGTTCGGGTGCGATAGCTCGTCAGTCTCGGGTAGCTCGTAGTATTTATTAGCTAACTTCAGGGTTCGCGAAGCGTCCAAATCTTTCGCACGGAGCACGTATTGATTTTTGACGTACGGGTCCAATCGTACCACTTCTACGTTATTCACTTCGTTGATGGTGTCGATACGGCTCCTGAGGACATCGGGCTTGAAACGGATCACGAACTCCGAGGTGATCACTACCAGCGGGTTATTCTCTTGCTCGCCCCTGATGCCCACCGATGCGATGAGGCCTGTCCTGCGCACGAGGCCGCCTTTCTGCCTTACTTTGCTTTTGATCTCCTCCTTCTTGTCCGGATCGATTTTGACCCCGAACACGCGCACTCGGCTCAAGTCGGCGGCTCGCGGATTTTCATTATCCCAGAACCCGCGAACGCCGTTCATAAGTTCACTTCCGCTGGCAGTTAGGCGAACCGCGGTACGGTCCCCTTCAATCGCAAGTACATCGGTATGCACTCGCAATGGCACTTTTTGCCCATTCGACCAGTAGTAGTCTTCCTCCGTCTGAGCATTTCCTATGTTCGCCAGTGTCGCCATCAATACGACGCACTGACACATTGCCAGCTGAAACGCACCAGGTCTCATGGTGGACCCCTTTCCAGAAAGCCATACAAGGCCAGCAAAAACAACTTTATGCTATCACATTAGTCGAACTTAGTGAACGCCAGAGCTGCGCGCCTCTGATTCGTCATCGGATGATACTGTGCGTGTCTGCATCTGCCTCGACTTGTGGGAAGGAATGCAGTAGGCATATCACATAATCTAGATGCATCAGCGTCCCAATTGAACGCTCTGTTGCCACGGACGAATTCCCGCCTACTCTGACTTACACATGAAAGTCCGCCCCTAAGGTTAAAAAACAAGGAATTTATTCGCCGTGCGTCGCCTGCTTCTCATTACTTCGGGCGTTATCCTGGGTGTTTGTTCGACTTTCCTTGCACTGGCTGCAGGCTGTTTTGATCCGCGAACCAAGCCTAACCTTAATGTTGAATGGGGCGAATTCCCGCTCCCCCCCGTTGCTGAACTACTCAGCGACGGCCGTTTGGTTCAGCTCCGCAAGGATTTCATATACATCGACCCTCGCAAGAAGCCATGGCTCGCCCCAACGAATTCTATCATCAACGGAGCGTCCATTCCCAGAATATTCTGGTCCGTCACTGGCGGTCCTCTTGAGGGTGAATATCGAAACGCATCCATCGTGCATGACGTCGCCTGCAATGAAATGAAGGAATCTTGGCAGGATGTCCATCGAATGTTCCATGAGGCATGTCGTTGCGGAGGCGTACCCGAGAGAAAAGCCAAAATAATTTTCGCTGCTGTCTACCACTTCGGTCCAAGGTGGGAGCTAGAATTGGTTTCTCAACCACGTGAAGTAACAGTCACACTTCCCGACGGAACGCCGCAACAGCGAACGGTTACGTACGTGTTCCCCGTGGCCAAGACCATCGCGACACTAGATCCTCTACCTTCCACCCCGAAGAAACTACAAGAATTTATTGACGCGAAGAACCCCTCTCTCGAGGACATAGAGAAAATCAGCCCGAACAACTTACCGTCCTAGCCCCTTCGTAGTTCATCTCGTCTTCAATTTGCCGCCTGACTCCGTGCCGCCTCGGGCGGGGCCTGCGGGCGAAGTCCCGTGGGCGATGGGGACTGGCGGGACTTGCGCCCTATCCACGCGATGCGGGCTCAAACAAAAAGGTACTTGACAGCTCCCGCAATTTGAGAACTCGCCGGGCGATCTAACAGGGCAATTTCGCAAAAACCGCCTCCGCCCATCGCGGGCCATTCTTGCCGTCAAATCTTGGCATCACGTATAGACACCAGGAAAACGGGGGGTCACAGATTTCAACGCTGTCGGACGGGCGGCTCCCTGTGTGAGCGATCAATGCAACGGTTCATGCCGGGGGGCAAGTTGGCCGCCCTGGCGACCCCCCTGCGGTATTCACCGCGCGAGTGCGACAGAGACTGCGCGTTTGCGACAAGAATGCGCTCATAATGTTCCTATGTACACTTTGTAATATGCGGCAAACGCATATAATAGAGGTATCGGTCTGTGGAGGCCGGGTACGAATCATCTTTGTCGTTCCTCTTCAGAAAGGACAAAAGTCATGAATCGACTGCGGTTGAAAGAGGTCGCGAAGCTGACAAGGCGGATCGGCCGCCGGTTGGAGCAGCTCGCGGGAGACATGATGGAAGTTAGCCGCGTGCTCAACGAGTCGCGCCAGGAAGGCGATGAAACAGAACGCCCGTGGGAAGCCCAGGTCCGCCGCTGGAGTAGTGCGGACGCCGTGACGTATATCCGGCATGGCTTATGTAGCGCCGAGGACCGGGCAATTCTTGAAAAAGATTTGCCCCGCCGGCTGAAAGCGCGCCCCAACGACCCGTATCACCTCGAACTGCAGCTTGAGTTGAGTTCCAAGTAGTGCAAACAAAAAACAATTTCGGGGCGGAAGTGCGTGGCTTCCGCCCCGATGGAATGGACTTATGAAGAGACTTACTTGCCGATCAGAAAACCAATCCAGAAAGGGAGTCAATCATGAATGCGGAAATGACGAGGGCTGCCGAAGCTCGTCTCATGCACGCTTTTGTCGTTACGTGGCTTCAGCACCGGCTTCTCAATGTTCTATCCCAGGAAATGATCGATGATATCATCCAGGAAATGACTGTAGAACTGACTAAATTCTCGGAGAAAAGGAAGGAGAGATATGCTCAGACATTCGGAAGTATTGTCGATTATGGAGACTTCCTTGGACGAGCACTTTATCTCTACCGGTTCAGTCAGCGTAAGACTCAAAAACGGTTGGCCGAACTTGCGAGGGGGGATGATAGGAGCATAACACAAGACTATCTAAGTAAAGTGGAAAGCGGAGCGATCCTGAACATTCCGCCGGACAAGCTTGCAGTCATTTGTAAGCACCTAAACTGCAGGCCGAGCGAGGCCGTTAGAATGGCTGAGGACCTCGCGGAAGCGTCAAGAAGGTCGCCTGACGAGATGCTCGAAGAGCTGCGCCTAGAGCTTGAAAGGTGCGTGCCGAAGGAAACTGAAACGCAATCTCAAGCAAATGGTTGGGACCGTAGGCTAGGACCTAGAGCGCGAAGGAAGGATGAGTTCGGCACTCGCATCGCTGAGCGGCTTTCAGCACAATTGAGGGAAACTTGCTACGGCACGAATGACATCACCAGAGGAAAGTCTTTGTGAGTGCCGTCGAGAGTCCGTGGGAAGCGCTCCTACTTGTGGCATTCAGCGGACTCCACCCGCTCGCAATCCAGTTTTTTGTGACGACACTGGAATATTGGAGGGCCACCCAACCTGGGTGGCCCTTCTATTTCCCTCCCAAGCGCGCGGGCGCAATTGTCACACACACAATGTCAACCAACTCGTGCAACAGGAATGTGATACACTTAGCACGACTCAGGCGTACTAGCGGGCTATACATACTGTAACAACACGAGGCACAATCGGCAGAACATAACTGGGAATTGGCAGCTGGCCTCTGAACCGTGTGGGACATTGTGTAATTGCGGGCCGCCATTGACTCGGTTAATCGAGTTATGGGGGCTGCCCCCGCAATCACAACCCATCACGGAGGATTTATGGAACAATTTGTTGGACTCGATATTTCGCAAGCAACGACGCATTTGTGCGTCGTCAACGGTACCGGCAAGAAGGTTTGGCAGGGCAAGTGTCCAACCAAGCCGGAGGACATTGCCGCCACTATCCGTGCCAAAGCACCCTCAGCCACGCTGGTCGGCTTTGAGAGCGGGGCATTATCTCCTGGCTGTGGCATTCGTTGAACGATATGGGATTACCGGCCATTTGCGTCGATGCCCGTCATGCGCACGGTGCGCTCAGCATGCAAATCAACAAAACGGATGCGAACGATGCCCATGGAATCGCCCAGATGATGCGAACCAACTTTTTTAAGCAGGTCTCCGTCAAGAGCCTGGACAGCCACCGCCTAGGCACATTTCTGGGCGCCAGGGCACAGTTGGTTGGCACCCGCACCGATCTGAAGAATCAAGTGCGCAGCATCCTCAGAACTTTCGGATTCATGGTGTCACAAAGCGTCGAGAAGGGCTTCGAGCGCAAGGTGCGGGCCACCGTCGACGGGCACCAGCTGTTGCAGAAGATGGTCGATCCCCTGATGCAGGTCTTACGAACCGTCCAGGAACAGGTCACGGCATTGGATGCTTTGCTTAAAGATTACGCCGAGAATGATAAGATTTGCACCCATCTAATGACGGTCCCAGGCGTAGGCATTGTCACTGCCGTGGCATTCATCGCGGCGGTCGATGATCCGAAGCGCTTTAGGAAGTCACGAAGTGTCGGCGCATACTTTGGCCTGACCAACAAGCGCCACACTTGGAAATGCGGCCGCTGTAATCCACCTCGCCAGACTGATAGCGACAGGCTGGTGAGAAGTTATCTGTACGAGGCGGCTTGCTGTCTTCTCACGCGAACAAAAAGATGGTCGGCCCTCAAGTCATGGGGACTGCGCATCGCCAAACGAAGCAGCATGAGTAAGGCCAAGATAGCCGTGGCTCGCAAGTTAGCGGTGATTATGCATCAGATGTGGCTCACTGGCGAAGCTTTCCGTTGGTCCGAACCGGAACCGGCGATGGCAGCCTAGCAGACAAAGGAGGATATCACGAGATCCGTCGCCTGACGGATGCGTCCCTTGCCGGGACGAGAGCGCCGGTGATTCCGTCCTTCGCGGGCTGCAGCCTGCTTCATGGGACTGCGTGTGGGACATTGGAACCCGGAGCATCTGACGCAATGTTGAAGCGAGTTTACCTCGACTTCGTTGAGAACCCTGAGACCGGCAAGAATACGCACCGCGGGGGTGGCTACGGAAGAAAGAGGCACTATATGACCAGTTGAATCATCAGAATCCGTCAATAGACGGGGTTCGTCCTTGCCAGGACGAGAGGCGTCCGGTGATCCCGACGAAGGCGATGCAGGTCAGCTATGGCACTGCGCACCCTACATGCGGAACCGGGCATCCCACGCAAAGGTGGAGCGGGCTTGAGTCCCGACTCCGGTGAGAACAATGAACTGGCGAGAATGAAGCGTGACGCTCCGGCCGCCAACACGCCATGACCAAGAGTCCCCGCAAAACCCCGACTCAGCAGCTCTCGTGGCCGCCTCGCGTGGAGCCTGCGGGCGAAGTCCCGTGGGCGATGGGGACTGGCGGGACTCGCGCCCTATCCACGCGATGCGGGCTCCAAAAAAAGGTACTTGACAAGGCCCGGAATTTGAGAACCCGCGCGAGGCAGCGTACCAAGGAAAGCACTGGCCAATCGCTTCCAGCCGGGTAAACAGGCGAAACCCGAATGGCCCGGTACACAGCATTTTCTGCGGCTTTCCGGTTGATGGAAGCTCTAGAAGCCGCAGAAAACCTCACTTTTTCGCATGTCACCACGCGGAAACCCGCAGCCAGCCTATTGCGCAGCGATATGAAGATGTGTTAATATCTTCCTTAATAGGGGTTTATCATTCCCCTATGATCAAGGAGGATCACATGTCTACCAAACACACATCAGACGACAGTTCAACAGAAACCGGCACCGCAGTCACCGAGCCATCGAAAGAGAATGGAGATGTTTCCCGTTTTGCCGATCGGTTCGGAAAACGACAGCGGGTGACGATGCCCGATCCGTTCCCTATCGCCGCGGACACTCTTGCCGGTGTCCGGCTCTTCGAAAGCAGGGAACACGAGGAGATGGCCATCAAGTTCAACGAAAAGCCAAGTCCAGCAGTTCTTGAGATGATGCACGAGGCAAGGTGGAAGTGGCAAGCGGCAGACAAGGTATGGACATACCCTGTCGAACCGAAATCGGCCATGACCACGCGGATCGAAGCCGAGCAACTCTACCAGGAAGTGCGGAACCTGATCCGGAAGGAAAAAGGCCTCGAACCCGAACAAGAATTGCCATTCTAGCCGGCGATCTCTTTTCGGAGGCGACCGATGACCTCTTCGCTGAACAGCCGCCACGACAGCCTTGACCCTAAAGGCTTAAGCGTCGGTTATTTTCATCCGACCGGAGTAGACCCACCGGTCAAAGGACGGGTCGTGGGCCGGGAACCAGATGATGGTTCCTAGTCCATGGCCCGCAAACCTCCAGACCCGCGACAACCGTCGCTATTTCCCCTCGACCCAGACCAAATCCCTGAGCCACAATACAGCACAACCCCCAGACTTGAAGGAGATGACAATGCACTACAAAACGATCGTTCTCGAACTGCTGCGACAACGGCCCAAGATGCACGAGCAGCAACGCCGACGCTTTGCGGGATGTGCAGCCCGAAGACGTGCTGCCTGGCGACATCGACGCCAATCTAGGCGCTCCTTGGATACCAGCCAGCGACATTCAGGCGTTTGCCGCCGAGCTGTTCCATGTCGATGCGTCTGCCGTCCCGGTTGCCCATGTGCAAAAGGATGCGGTGTGGAGCCTGGACGCCGGCTACGCCGCCAGGGCGTCAGTTGCAGCCACGTCCGAGTACGGCACGGCAAGGGCCAACGGCACCTGGCTTCTGGAACTCGCCCTTAACATGAAGTCGCCCACCATCTACGACACGATCCAAGACGGAGACCGCGAGGTGCGGGTGGTCAACCAGGAAGCGACGATGGCCGCCCGCGAGAAGCAAAAACTTATCAAGGAGCGCTTCCGCTCCTGGGTGTTCTCCGATCCGGACCGCACCGAGCGTTTGGTCAGGATTTACAACGACACGTACAACAATTTGCGCCCGAGGCTATTCGACGGCTCCCATCGCGACTTCCCCGGCATGAATCAGGCCATCGAACTCAGACACCACCAGAAGGATGCCGTCTGGCGCGGCATGAGCAGCGGCAACACGCTTCTTGCCCATGTCGTTGGCGCCGGCAAGACGTTCACGATGGCCGCCACCGGCATGAAGATGAAACAGGCCGGTCTTATCAAGAAGCCGATGTACGTGGTCCCCAATCATCTGCTTGAGCAGTTCGCCAGGGAATTCATGCAGCTCTATCCCAATGCCAGGTTACTTATCGCCGCCAAGGAGGATTTGACCCGCGACCGCCGCAAGATGCTAACCGCCAAGATCGCCAGCGGCGAGTGGGACGGCATCATCGTGACACACAGCAGTTTTGAGCGCATCGGGATGTCGCGGGATTACCAGGAGAAGTTCCTTCTTGACCAGATCGCCGAGTACGACCGGCTCTTACGCGAGCACGCCGCTGACCGAGGCGCCAACCGCAATCTCATCAAAACCATCGAGAAGCAGAAGGCCGCCAGATGCGAACGACTGAAAGACCTGCTTGCCGAAGAGAAGAAGGATGACGGGCTCGTGTTGTTAACGGCGGAGCAAAAGTGAGGCGCTCGGCGGTCGAAAAGTGAGGCGCTTGGTCAATTATGGTACAGGGTGGCGGCTCCTTGGGTAGTGTTTAGGTCTTGGAATCCGTTCGACGTCGGCGTTTGGCATCTTGCAGGCGATAACTCTCGCCGCTGGTTTCGATAATGTGGCAACGATGCGTCAGGCGATCGAGGGCCGCGCCAGTTAGCCGTTCGTTGCCGAGTACCTCGGTCCAATTCTCAAACGGCAGGTTCGTGGTCAGGATGACACTCGAACGTTCGTAGGCCGTGGCGATCACGTCGAAGAGTAGTTCGGCGCCAGCCTTGGTGGCCGGCACGTAGCCCAACTCATCGAGAATCAACAGGTCGAGTTTGGACAAGTGATTTCGAAGACGGAGTAATTGCCGGTCTTCATCCGCTTCCCTTAGGGTGGTGATCAACTCGGTCACGCGCAGAAGCGTACTCGCTTGCCCTGAGCACAGGCGGCCATACCCAGCGCCGTGGCCAAGTGGGTTTTGCCTGTGCCGCTGGGCCCCACCAGCAAGATGTTCTCTCGACGGGTCAAGTAGTCGCCACGGACCAGGTCGAGGACGAGCGGCTTGTTCACGCTGGGACGGGCGGCGAAGTCGAATTGGTCGAGCAGCTTGGCGGTGGGGAAGCGGGCCGCTTTGAGTCGTCGCTCGGCTGCCTTGCGTTCGCGTTCGATCAGTTCCAATTCGCACAGTTGCAGTAGGAACGTCAGGTGGTCCGCATTCGTGGCTGCGCAGCGCTGGGCCACCTTCTCACACTCCGTCAGGACAGTCGGGAGTCTTAGGGCCTTGAGATGGTGCTTGAGCAGTACCGTGCTTTTGGCTTCGGTGGGAGTCATGAGCAAGGTCCGTCCCACGAGAAGAGCCTGGTAGGCGGACACGTCGGTGGGCCTTACCCGCACCGTTTGCAAGTGCGGTCGCCCGTCGAGACGAAAGAGATCGACCGGCCGTTCGGTTCGGTGTTCCACGATCAGTCGAATGCTCTCGGGATCGATCACATCGATGTCGAGCGCGTAATCGACGGCATCCGCCAACTGCGCGAGAGAAAACGTCTCCAACAGGCGTAGCACCCGAATGAAGGCCTGCGTCCCGTATCCGGTCGTGTCGGCCGCTTCCAGGCGTCGGCGGAGCAGGCCAAAGCAGTCGGGTAGTTTCCAGTGTTCCAAAGGTCGGGCATAATCGAATCCGCCCGGCTTCCGCTCCAAGAGCTCTAGATAGTGCAGCGGATCGAAGCGGAATTGCTTGTGGTCCCAGCAGCGCTCGTGCCGGGCCACCAGCCGGTCCTCGTGGACCACGCGAACTTCATCCACGGTGGCGATAACCGTCAACCGGCGGTGAGCGTAACGTGTCGGCACGGAGTAGGAATTGGTGTCAAAGCGGATCAGCGACAACGAATCGGCGGCTACCTGGGTCAGCCGTCGCGCTTCGAAAGGTCGGGACGGCAAAGGCAGAAAGGCCGCCTGATCCTCGATCAGCAACGTGGCGGATGTTCCGGACTTGCCTCGGACCGGCCGATCCAGGTCCTGTCGGCAACGCTCGACCAAGAGCGCGTTCAACGCTTCCAGGGAAGGAACCGAAGGCACTGGCACCAGGAAATTCGACCGCGCATAGTCGAGCAACCGTTCGACGTGTCCCTTCTCGTTGGGCCGACGCACCAGACAGAAGTGAGGCGTAAAGAGATAGTGGCTTTGCAGGCGCTGAAACGCGCGCGTCACCTGCCGCTGGCGCCTATCGGTGATCCGGGCCACCGCCGTTCGGGCATTATCGTAAGCAATCCGCCGCGGCACGCCTCCGAAAAACGCGAAGGCCCGTTTGTGTCCCTCTAAGAAAACCTCGGTGCATTCGCGTGGAAACACCTGGCAGAACACCGCATTCGCGTAGGGCAAGCTCAGAACGAAAAGCGCTACCTTCGTAGGCACGCCCGCCACTACGACCTCCGCGAATCCGAAGTCCACTTGGCCCTCGCCGGGCGGATGCGACAAAGGGAGGAACACCTCCTGCCGACCTATCTTCAACTCGCGAACGACGTCTTTGACCGTGGTATAGCCACCAGTGAAACCGTGTTCGGTGCGCAGTCTTTGCCAGATGCGATGCGCCGTGTGTCGCTGCTTCTTTGGAGCCGTCTTATCGGCGTCGAGAATGGCGTGGATGATGGGCAGGAACGGTTCGATGGTCGGCCGTCGCGGTGGCCGCGTCCGTCGATAGCCGGGCGGTTCTACATGGGCAAGAATCTTCCGCAGCGTCAACCAGTGGATGTCAAAGTGCCGGCAGGCCTGACGTTTGCTCAGCTCGCCCGTCAAGACCTTGCGGCGGATCTCAGTCCAGCGTTCCATGTCGGCGTACACCTCAGTGCCTCCATGCAGATCTGGGTGATAGAGAAAACCCTATCCTCTCAGATTGCCGGAGTGCACAGTTGTGCGCCTCACAATTCGGTCGCCACCAGGCCCGCCGAGCGCCTCACTTTTGCTCCGCCGTTAACACGTGTTTGATGAACTTGGCGTCGATCATGTCTTCATCGACGAAGCCCACTACTTCAAGAACCTGGAGACGCCGACCAAGATGGAACGCGTCGCCGGCATTCAGACCGGCGGCTCCGAAAGGGCCTTCGACATCTACATGAAAGCCAATTACCTGCACGAGCAGCATCCTGGACATGGCGTAACCTTTGCCACCGGTACTCCGATTTCCAACACGATGGTGGAGATGTACACCATGCAGCGGTTCCTCGATCCAGACGCCCTGCGAAGCCGGGGAATCGAACACTTCGACGCATGGGCGGCCACGTTCGGAGAAGTCATCGACACCATGGAAATCACGCCCGACGGCGCGGGGCTACGTCCCAGAAGCCGCTTCGCCCGCTTCACCAATCTGCCGGAACTCCAGCAGATGTTTCGGCAATTTGCCGATGTTCAGACGGCCGAGATGCTGAACCTGCCTCGCCCGAGACTCAAAGACGGAAAGCCCTTCGTGGTTGCTTGTCCGATGTCTGATGAGCAGCATGAGCTACAACAAGGACTGGTCGCGCGTTACGAGCGAATTCGGTCGGAGAAGGTAGACCCGCGCGTCGATAATGCGCTTGCCATCACCACAGATGGCAGAAAACTCGCCACCGACGCCAGGATGCTCTCGCCCACAGCATTGGACTTCCCGGACTCGAAAATCAACCGCTTGGTCGAGAATGTTGTTGCCGTATGGAAAGAGACAGCGGACAGACGCGGCACACAGATGATCTTCGCCGACATGGGCGTTCATCCGACATCCTGGGGCTACTGCGTGTACGACGACATCATCAAGAAGCTCACCGCTGCCGGCATCCCAAGGGAGCAGATAGCTGCCATCGGCGATGCTGAATCGGACGCCAAGAAACAGGCCTTGTTTGACCGAGTAAGGCAAGGCTCTGTACGTGTGCTGATCGGCAGCACCCAGAAAATGGGCACCGGCACCAACGTCCAAAAACGACTCATTGCATTGCACCACCTGGATGCACCCTGGAAACCCGCTGAGGTCGAGCAGCGCGAAGGCCGCATCTTGCGCCAAGGAAACGAGAACGAGGAAGTCGCGATCTACCGTTACGTGACCACTGGTTCCTTCGACAGTTACATGTGGCAGGCCTTAGAGACCAAGGCCCGGTTCATCGCCCAGGTCATGAGCGGGGACAATACCGCCAGGCGGGCCGAGGACATTGGCGGCCAGGAGCTGTCCTACGCCGAGGTCAAAGCGATTGCCTCCGGCAACCCGGCCGTGCTCACTCTGGCCGAAGCCGACGCCGAACTGCAACGCCTAAGCCTCCTCAAAAAGAACCATCTCGATGAGCAGTACGTCGCCCGCCGCAGCGTCCGTGATTTGCCTTCGACTATTGAGAGCTTTAGCGAGCGGCTTGCGAAACTTACCGACGACGAAACCACTGCCAAAGAGCACGCCAGCGATCCGATCATCATTGCCAGTCAAAAATGCTTACGAGACGACGCTCCCGCCGTCCTGGCTGTCCGGCTTGATACTCTGCCGCGCTATCTTGCCGAAACGCGCCGCGTGCCGCTTGGTATTTACCGGGGTCTGAAGTTTGGCTTGGGACTGCATCCGCAAGTCCCATCGGATGTGTACTTGGAAGGTAGGGCCAGCCGGCATTCCATGCTGTCGCGCGATCACCAAGGACCACGAGCGGTGCTCTATGCCCTCGACCGCTTGGCAAATGGCTACGGCTCCGAGTGCGCCCGCATCCGCCAGGAACTGGCCATCGCCGAAGCCCAGCTACGCGACTATCAGGCACGCCTGGGTAAACCATTCACCCACGAGTCGTACCTGTCCGAATTGGCTGAGATGCGCAACCAGCTCAAAATGAAGCTGTCTGCCGGACACGATTTCGGCGAAGAAAGCGGCCCCACTGCGTCTGAGCTAGCAGAGCAGATCAAGACGCTGAAGGCCGCAAACACCATCGAGACCGCCCCCCAGCGGACAACCCAAAAGCACACCGCCGGCGAGGAGCCGGTTACCGCCCGTATCCCACGCCAGCACAAGACCAATTCCGCATCCGATCCAGCGATTGAAGATGGCAGCGCGGCAGTGGCAGAAATGTCCTTCTCGCTGGAGTCGGAGGATAATCAACTTGCAAAGCAGCACCTGCTGTTTCAGCAGCGCATCGCGACGGAACGCAAACAGCAAGACAACGAGCCGAACATTCCGTAGTCCGGTCTGTCACATTTATTCCTGCGAACCAGAGCTGCTAACAGGTGCGGCTTACTTTGGCCAGGCGGCTTACGCGTGTGGTACGCCATCAGATCGTCTTTCACTCTCGAACCTTTCAATTAGTTCGACGAGTTTCGTCTCTGAGAACTTACCTAGGGCCACGAACATCTTTCCGATTCTGGTGTCCGGATGAGAACCGTTAGGAATAAGATAGGACATATCATTTGGCGAAATCATCCCGAGTTCTGCGCCAATCTCACTCACGTGTCTGCCCAGATGGTGCGTGTAGCAGGGAGTGCGGAGGATACTGCAGATTTTCTCGGGGTTTTGTAGAACAGACACCTCGTCAAGCTGAATACGAAGCTTTGTTTGCAAACACAACGCCTGCGTTACCTCGTCGTCCGTGGCTAGGCCCTCTTTTCTCAACCATGTTCCAAAATGATTCACAGGTTCGCAAAGTGAAAACACCTTCTCCGAAAAGTCAATCAACAGGCGAAAGTCTGCTTTCTCCAACAGACTCACGCCGATCAAAGGGACTGGACATCCAGTCTGTACAAAGATAAACCCGCGATCCAACTCGATCCTTTTCAGGCGACCATTCACGTTGGATTTCAACCAGAGATTTCCGGAACGAAGTTCGGCATTGACCGGGTGCCCGGCCGTAACGACAGAGATGGTGCCGCACGGATTGAATTCCGATATGTCCCTTTGGACCAATGTTTGAAGGTGCGAGTTGTTCAGCGCAAAGAAGTGCGAACAACCCGTATCGATAACACATGGAAACCAGTTATGGGCTTCGTCAACAGACTCGGGATTTTCTCCGACGCGGGTAAGACATGCCTGAACCACGGGAAAAAGCCGGCTGAAGCTCCCATCGTCACTTTCTTGAAGTTTCTCTGCCTTGATAAAGAACACTCGCTGCCTCCTGGTGCATACGCTGAAGTGCGTGAGTGCAATTGGTTATGCGATCAGTTTGCTGAAGTGCTTACGAGGATAGCAGAAGGTTAGATTCCAAGAATAACCGCACGCGCGGGATCTGGCACTATGCGAGACACAAACAGAGAGTCCCGATCCAGTTTCGCGCAGTTCGCGAGAAGCTTGGCCTGTGTCGGTTCCAGCCCAACTTGCTTCTTCCCAACGTAAGCTACCCACTTTCCTTTGTGATTCTCAAGCAGATGCGGAAGATCCGCCCTAAATGCCGCGATAGCCTCATCGAAGCAGGCGGTGGCATCCTTGCCAGACATAAGTTCATCCTTGATTGTTCGTTCACTACTCCAATCCAGGTATCGTGCATTACACGGAATCGCGCGGGGTGTCAAGCGCTTTACAGCAGTGCTTTCGGTACTTTCACGCCAACACGCAGGCTCATCGTCGGAATGGGCGGCCAATCGTCGAAAATACCAATGTAGGACGGCCGAATAAATCGAAGCCGCGACGAGCTTCGTAATCGTCTGGTTCAACACGACAAAAGGATATCGCTGAAGGTCCGACGAAGCGACCACTAAGGAAAACAGAATAGCATCAAATACGAGGACAATGCACAAAGGAATCAGGAGTTGACGATACTCCAACGCAAGCGGATCATCCTTACGATCTCGAAACCATCGTTTTAGGAACAACGCTTCGATCAGCAACAGTGCCGTTCCGCTGCATATCTGACTTGTTGCGCTCTTCGTCCACAACGGGCCACCCCAGGACGGCAGATGAAGATCCAATAGTCCCAGCCGTACCAAGCAAGTGATCCCCGCCATCACCGCGTTGACACCGACCAGAAATCCACAAACGCGCCAAAACTCCTTTGGACTTCTCAAAATGGCCAGATGAAGCAGTACCGCCAATCCCAGTGGATAAAGAATGGATGATCCGACGTTGATCTCAATGCCCGGCCACACTTCCGTAAGATCTAGGCAAGCATAGAAGTGTTGCACGACTTGAAGTGCGGCAAGCCCGAAATACAAGCATGCTCCTGAAACAATCCCCACTATGCGGCTACATTGTTGGACCCACTGCAGCATTTTGGGCCAAAAGAGCAATGGAAGCGGAACGATTAATGACGAGTAAAACAGCAGGCCTTCCATGAGTCGTCACCTTTCCAAACGCGGGCTTGGGCGAGATTGTCGCGACTTCAGACTCCCAGCATTTCTTAGTCGTCGCCCTCTGTGTCCGGTGAACTTGGAATTTTTACGCCAGGGTTAAACCGCCTTTTTAGCATCCACTCGATCAGCGCAGCTTCAACGATCGTTCGCTTCTTTTTCGGCTTCACTCCCAGTTTCTTTCGTCTGAGATATTCGCGGCGGAGTCGGTTTTCTAGGTGATCGTCAATCTCAACTGGGAGGTTCTTTTTCCCTGGGCCGCTAGTCCGCTTCTCTCCGCCGGAGGCGTTACCTTCATGATGCTCCAACCACGCCTCAAGTGCTTCCTTCACGACGCTGCGAAGGGTTACTCGCTCTGTGCCGCTGTTGAGCCTATAAAGTGCGTCGTCTAACGCCCTTCGAATTCCAGTTTGAAGCTTTACGTTCAGCTGACCCACGCCGGCTCCTGCAACCTAATCGAGACTGCAAATTAGGAGCCATCCTACTGAGAGGCGCCTGCCAATACAAGCAAGCTTTATAGTTTTCTAGCTAAAGTTCTTTCTATAAAGAAAGCACGCTTCGTAGCGGAAACGGCGCACCACTTGCTGGCGGCGTTACCTTCGAGCGAACAGATCGTCGAGGCCCATACTTCGTTACGTTCCGGGGTTGCGGCATTGGAATACGGCATTGGGGGATGGTGATCAGCCTAAACGACAGCGTATTCTGGAGAAAGCGATCTTGGTTTGACAAAAAAACGTCTAGAATTTCCGGATCGATGGCCGTACTTCTTGCAACATTCGAGGTCCAATTGGCGTTATTGTTACGGAGATAGGCGGAATGTACTAGTCATTTGTGGAGGCGCTGCAAGACATGAAAGACCAACAGCTATTCACGGGCGAAGCACGGGTTAGAAGAATGCTAAGCCAGAAGCCGTCAATGGATCCTGCCGAACGGGCTTGGTTCGATCGTCAAATAAGGAGATTGCGGGCTTGGTTCGATCTCCAGGTTGGATCATTCGTGGCTTCGAATGACAAGGATGCCTACCTTCACGAAACGCTGAACGAAGTATTGACAGGTAAGTCAGAGCTTTCCCGGCGTGCTTTCGCGTCCGAAGGTGAGTTCGAAATCGCACTGCGACGACTTCTCGTGCAACGTTCACGTGAACTACTGGACAACGGAGGTACATGAGAACCTTGTTCTTGCTTCAAGACCAACAGGAATTTTATTATGTTCCAGAGAAACGACTCTCAGGAACAGATTAACCCTGAATGGACCCCTCCGATATGCTTTGCGCAAGCACTCAGCCAGATTGGCAAAGACGAGAATCTTTTTCTCTCGTTGAGAGCTTACGTTTCGCATGTGCTCCGGCGTTATTTCTCCGAACTCGGTACGGACGCAATTGACGACCTTTTTCAGAGGGCGATCTACAAGCTGCTCCACAAACGCCATTTGCCCGCTCGTTTTTCGGCTCTATTTGGCAAAGCCTCTTTGGCGGCCTACTTCACGAGAACGGCGATCCGACTTCATCTTGACGATTTTCGACAGACCCAGCGTAGGAAACGACGGCTTCGGGCAATGGAAACTAAGCGAATCCCAGCGAACGGTGGTGGCTTCTATCTCGATATAGAGTTCCGTAAGAAACTCGCCGGATTGGCGGTTACGGTCAGGAACCTGATTCACCGGAGACGCTGGAACGCACTCGTAAACAAGATTGACCCGCGCTGGCGTATTTCTGGCGATCCTTTCACACCTTGGCCGGATGTGAAGTCAAGCGACAACGCGACGACTCAACGTAGCGATCTTTACCGAGCACGAGACGAGCTTTTTCAATTACTTCCGAACGACCTCGACGAAGCCGAAAGACAATTGATTCGTCGTATCTTCTTTGGGAGATCAGACCCATGGACCAAGTAGCATTTCCGGAACCAAGCGGACCCGAGAGAACCGGTCTAAAGCTCAGCAATCAATTTACATCGGCTGTTACTAACTTACGCCTTGTTCTGAAAGACCCCCCCAACGACGTTCTATCCTCGCGTCGCTTACTCGCAGATTGGCTCAAGGACCGCGCTGACGAACGCAAGATTATTGTCGATGGTATCCAGCGAGCTCTTGCGGACCCCGCATATTTGCAGCTACACCTTAAGCACCTTGAGGGACTTCACTTTCCGGTTATGCCTTACGAAGATCAAATACCTCCTGACCGGGTGAAACGCCTGCTGCAATCTGGCCCCGAGCTGTTTGACGACGGCGAACTCGCTTGGCTCTGCCTTTGTCCGGAACAACTCAAGGCTTTTCGCGACGAAATCAGCGACAACCTTACTCGCTTCTGGATCGATGCGGTAGATAGAGCCATGGACCTGGCAGCACGCGAACTAGGACAGCATAGACGCACAACTCGCGAGCTTATGGAGCAAGTTCGAGACTCTCTAGAAGGCCACCTCAAGCAGCCAATGATTAGGGAAATGCAGCCCGAATATGCACAGGCTCTTTTCCTGGCACCAATGGGCGAGAGTTCCAAAGCAAAGGAGTCGGAACAGGGTCTGATTTATTACCGCGGAATTTGGTACGCCGTGTCGAATTCGACGAGCCACTATGAAAAGGAAGTAACTGCCGTTTTGACTCCGTTGGCAGCCAATTGTGAGTTACATCTTTTCGACACACCCATATCCGAGCATGACGTCGTTTCAATCGAGCTCACCAATGCAGAGCCAATTTCGCTTGGTACGCCAGAAGCCCTTGCCGGAGGAGATTTCCGCTTTCTTCTTCCCAAAGTTACTCCCTCGCGACTTGTGATCGAAGGACGCGTACGGCTCAAGGATCAAGCGAACTCAAGTGAAATGACGATGTTCCGCGTAGTTCTCGAAATGCTCTTAGCTGGTCCCGAAAAACCTTCGTAGATTGCTGTTGCGTTGACGCCAGCCGTCGCGCGAGATGTTCGCGTGGATTATCGGCTTGCCGAAGAGCTTCAGGCTGAAATGCTATTTCTGGTTGTGATTCGGACGTTCGGCCTAACCGACTGATTCTTGGTGCGAAGCACGACCAGTACGGGGATCACATCTTCGGCGACACCCTCGACCACGGAAAGCTAAACCTCCGCCTGTGCACAAATGCCGAGACCAGCAGAACAGGGAGCAGCTGTGGTGGAACCTCACCCTTCAAGGGCGTGTCCTTCTGCAAGCGGTACAACAAATGGCGATTCGCATTCAGCTGGCGTGGAGGGCGCACTTCGTAGGATATTTCGATGATGAATGGGAGGCAGCCATCGCTTACAATGAGGAAGCATGCGGCTCCTTCGCTCGACCTAATGACGTGTCGCCGCCGAACAATGGCGGAACAAATGGCTGCCAAACCGAACCTAACGCGACCTAGAGCTGCCTAAGAAGGCCCAGAAAGTTATCGTTGTAACTTCAACGAGAATTGTTGGAAGCGGCGAAAAGCCGTGAAAAATACCCGGTAGTGTAACGGTAGCACAAGAGATTTTGGCTCTCTTTGTCCAGGTTCGAATCCTGGCCGGGTAGTTTTGGCAATCCTGTCTCGCGATTCCATTTCTCCCATCCATAGTCGGCGGCGGAGCTTGCAAGGCCCGACAGGCAGCGCTACACTCGAAGTGGATTCGCCGACGACGAGGACGAACCTTGACCGACCCCTCCGCCACAACCGATTGGACGAACCGCGGTGCGTCGGTTTCACCCGAATGGCCAACCGTTCCCGGCTATGAGATTCTCGAAGAGCTCGGGCGCGGCGGCATGGGTGTTGTGTATAAGGCACGGCAAGTCGGATGGAAACGGCTCGTCGCGCTCAAGATGATCCGCGACGGCGCCCTCGCCGGTCCACAGGATCGTGGCCGATTCCGGATCGAAGCCGAAGCCGCGGCGCGCATGCGACATCCGAACATCGTGGAGATCTACGAGATAGGTGAGAATGCTGGGCTGCCGTACTTTGCCATGGAACTCATCGAAGGCGGCAGCCTGGCGCAACGCATCGCGGGTCAGCCCCACCCCGTCGCGGAAGTGGCCGCCCTGATCCGCGCACTCGCCGTCGCCGTCCAGCATGCCCACGAAAGAAAGATCATCCACCGCGACCTGAAACCGGCGAATATCCTCATGTCAGTTGTCAGTTGTCAGTTATCAGTTGCTAGTCGAGATGCTGCCCGGAGACCACCGACAACTGACAACTGGCAACTGACAACTATTCCGAAAATCACTGACTTCGGCTTGGCCAAGCGGCTCGACAACGAGAGCACTGCGTTCACTCAGGAAGGGGCGGTCTTGGGCACCGCGCGCTACATGGCGCCGGAACAGGCCGACGGTCGGGTGCACGAGCTCGGCCCGGAGGTCGATGTTTATGCTCTGGGCGCCATCTTGTACGAGTTGCTTACCGGCCGGCCTCCGTTCTTGGCGGAAACATGGAACGAGACGATCCAGCAGGTGCTGCGAGACGAGCCGGCGCGGCCCACACGATTGCGCCCCGATGTGCCACGCGATCTCGAGTCGATCTGTCTTAAGTGTCTGGAAAAACAGGCGTCGAAGCGGTTCGCCAGCGCGGCCGAGTTGGCGGATGATTTGGCACGGTTCTTGGAAGGAAAGCCCGTAGCGGCCGTACCGCTCGGTGACGTGGAACGTCTGGCGAGACTTGCTGAACGCGACGGATTTCAGATCATCGGCGAGATCGGGCGCGGATCGCGGAGCACCGTTTACCATTGTCTGTACGGTCCGCTCAAGCAACCCGTGGCGCTGAAGGTGTTCGAGACGGGAATTTGCACGCGTGAAGATTGGGAGGCCCGACTCAGTCGCGCAGCCGAGACGTGGTCCCTACTGGCGCATCCGCAGATCATCCGCGTTCATCGTGCTGGCTGGTGGGACGGTGCTCCCTATGTTGCCGTCGATTACATGCCGCAAGGCAGCCTGGCAGCGGCGAATCTAGTTCCGCACCCTCGCTCCAAAAAGAACAAAAACAAAGCAAGTCGCATAAAGGATATGCTCCTTGTCGTCGAACAACTGGCGGAACTTGTCAGCTACCTGCACCGGCAGGGCGTAGTGCACGGGAACCTAAAGCCGAACAATGTTCTATTGGCGGCCGACGGTATCCCTCGCCTTGTCGACTTTCATGTGACGGGCGCACTGTTCATTGCGACAGCGTCGAACGACAACGATGCGCCCGGCGGCGTCGGCTACCTGGCGCCCGAAGTAATCCGTGACCCGAATGCAGAACCGAACTTCAACACGGATATTTACGGTCTCGGGATGATCCTATACGAATTGCTGACGGGACAGGCACCGTTTGCCGGCGCGACCGCGCGGGAAGTAAAGGAACAAGTCAGCGTGCAAGAGCCGGTCACCCCAGCATCGCTCAACCCCGAAGTGACTCCGGGGTTGGCGTCCCTCTGCCTACGGTGTCTGCGCAAGAATCCGTGGAAGCGCTATCATCGCGTGCATGACCTGCACTCGCATCTCCGACACATCCGAACTTCGCTATGAAATCGCGGGAGGCAAGAGGCGTCATTCCGGCTTCTTGAATAGATCGAGGAATCGGTCTTCGTAATCTTTGAACACTCCGAGCCGATCTAGCTCCTGTTTTAGTTCGAAGGCTTTGGAACGATGCCGGGCGGCTTGCGAGAAAAGCGTGTTGATCCGGCGTTCGTCTTCCGGTGAAAGTCGTGGTTCTTCGACAACGGGTTCGCTCACTGACTCCTCTTCGGTCGGCGCGTTTTCGCCGAACGATTTTTGAACTTGTGTGAGCAATTCCTCAAGCCGTTCCTCCGTCATTTTGGCCTGCTCCGCCAGTTCGGTGAAATCGAGTTCGAGCCCGGTAATCGTCGTGAAAACTTCCAGAATCGCCAATGAGGCTTTGGGAAACGGCAGCTGGCTGAAAATGTGGGGTATCTCGCCCAAGAGACACGCGCCGGGCACGGCGCTTTCCGCCGCCGCGCCCAGGAGGATTCCGTTCAGCCCGCCGATCTGGCCGTCCTCCAGGAGTTCGAGTTCCAACCGTTGCAATTCCTGGACGGTTTCCGAATCCGTGGCGGCGCCGAAGACACGTGAGCGGTCCGTCGGGTGCATCTGCGTGGCCATGGCGGCAAAGGTGAAGACGCGCTCGATTCCGTTTTGGCGCGCGTAAGCCATCAATTGCCGGCAGAATGCATATTTTCCGATGGGCGGCTGGGCCTCACCGAGAAACACAACCAAATCATGAGCCTTGTTCGGATCGGTCCAAAGGAAAAAGCGATTATGGGGCCGGCGGGCTTTTTGAATAAGGCCTTTTCTCACTTCGACGTAATCGACGTCAAACAGATCACTGGTTTCGAACTCCGCGATCAAGTTCATGTCCAGCTTCGACAACAAGTAAACGCCGGCGTTCAGCGCAACGTTTCCCATTCCAGGCCAAACCGCCACCAACCATGGTTGTCGAAGTTGCAGCGCCTCCGCCATGTCTCACCATCAATGGGGATTTCGAATTACGGTGTCATTCACGACTCCGTTGTCTTTGTACAACGTCTGATGCCATGACTCAATTTTTTCTGCGCACACGAAAGCCAAGTATGGGAAACTCAATCGACATCCACCGGTCGGTGGTCGCTGTAGACCCGAAATGTAAGATCGTTAGCGAAGACCTAAGCGCATTCTTTTCAAGCATTCGGGCCGCTGAAGCATGATCGCCGTGCATTGCTGGAACCCGGCCACCAAATCGAGTCAAACCTACGATTCGGAGAGTTTCCGAAAGCATCTCGCCGAAGTGCGCACGGCAGGGGGGATTTGCTGGATCGATCTTTCTCAGCCGAGCGAAGATGAAGAACGCCTGGTTTTTGAGGAATTCTTTCGCGTTCATCCGCTTACACTGGAAGACATCACCCGACAACGCCGGTTCCCCGGTTCGCACCCTCATTTTCCGAAGGCGGAGGAGTTCTCCGATTACCTGTTCGTAATCGTCAACCCTCTCGGCAATCGCTTCTTGGAGGCATTGCGGAGCGTGGAGAACGGCATGGCAACTACGGAAGTGCCTCCGACAACGCAACTGAGTGCCGTGCTGACCGAACGGCTTCTCATCACGCACCATTACGAACCCGATGCCTGCGTGGAAGATTGTCGAATGTTCCTTCGCCGCCACGAAGCCCACGCGGACCGCGGTCCGGATTATCTCTTTCACGTCATCTTGGATTCGACGGTCGATGGCTATGCCGTCGCGCTCGATCACTTCCAGGAAGCGCTCGATGCAGCGGAAACGCAAGTTTTTGGTAAACCCAGCCAGCAATTGCTGGTGAGTTTGTTGCAGCTAAAGCGAGAGATCGTCGTGTTGCGAAAGACGCTGGTGCACGAACGTGAAGTCTTGGCTCGATTGGCGCGCGGCGAGTTTACACTCATCGAAGACCGGGAGACCGTTTACTATCGCAATGTCTACGATCACTTGGTTCGTTTCACCGAATTGGTTGAAACCTCCCGCGAGATGGTGTCCGATCTCATGCAAACGCACCTGGCAGCGGCATCCAACAAACTCAACGAAATCATGAAGGTGTTGACGATGATTTCCACGGTGGTGTTGCCAATGACGCTGATTGCGGGTGTCTACGGTATGAACTTCGAGGTGCTGCCGGAGAAGGACTGGCGGTACGGCTATCCATTTGCTCTCGGCCTCATGGTCCTTACAGGCGTCACATCCTTCTTGTTTTTCCGATGGCGGCGATGGATCTGAAATCGCGAAATAGAATTCGCATTCCACTCATTTGTCCGGAAAGATGCGGGCAGTATTAGACGAAGACAGCGGATGACCTCGACGGTAGAGGTCGCATCCATTAGAAAGGATGTCAATCCCGCGTTGCATGGTTCCCATTAGTCATTGCCCCGCTGCGGGGCGACGTCTCAAACGGAGGAATAGTATGATTCGCAAGCCACTTCAGATGGTTGCCCTCGCGGCGATCGGATGTTTACTCAGTTTGCCGGCCACTGCCGACGCGGCCGTCTTCAAACTCTTCGCCAAGCTCAACGCCAACGAAGCGGATCCGACGGCCTCCGGACGCGTGACGTGGGAACTTGACACGAACGATGGTAGCATGCGTCTGGACGTCGATCTGGACGGAATCACGGTCGATGACGAAGTGACTGTGTTGATCAACTGGCGGGCCGTGGCAATGGTGCAACTGGTCGACGGCCGAGCATCGATACATCTCGACACCGAAGACGGTGATTTCGTGTTTCGTGCCAAGGACGGACACAATGTTACAATCTTCTCGCCCCTTTGCTGGGTGGTGCTCGACGGCACGCTAAAGAAGCCGTAGTTTTCGGTGGAACTTAACGAGCCGGAATCGTCGGCGATCCCTTCGCGGTGGATCGCGGGCGATCCCGGCTCGTTTCTTTTTTGGCACTCGGCGTTGCACTCGAATGCGCCAGCGGATACAAGAGTAACGACGGCCCTTTGTCCCTGACGATTGTCGAGATGCAATACATGCGTGCACTTTTTCCGTTCTTTCTTGCGACGCTCTTCGTCTTTTCACCGGCATTCAACGAGGCGCAGGGCGCCGACGGATTCTTCGAATCGAACGGAACCCGAATCCACTACACGCTTGATGGACAAGGCGAGCCGGTGCTCTTGATTCACGGGTTCGCCATCAACAGCGCAACTCAATGGGTGCTCCCCGGCATCGTCAAATCGCTCGCCAAGGACTACCGCGTCATTGCGATCGATAATCGCGGCCATGGTCAGAGCGAAAAACCGCACGACCCGAAGGGTTACGGCCTGGAACTCGTCGAGGACGCCGTTCGCTTGCTCGACCATTTGAAAATTGAGAAGGCACATGTCGTCGGTTATTCCATGGGTGGGTTGATCGCGCTCAAACTAGTGACGACACATCCCGACCGCGTTTTGTCAGTGGCTTTGGGAGGCATGGGGCTCATGCGACCGTCGCGGGAGCCGATGTTGGCTGAGCTGGCGAAGGCGCTGGAGGATGGTCGCGGGTTCGCGCCGCTGATCTATTGGTTGAGCGGCGACGGGCGTCGAAAACCCGACGATAGTCAAGTTGCATTCGTCAACAAGTATCTTCAGTCCGCAAACGACGTCAAAGCGATGGCGGCGTTGATCCGAAGTTCCCTCGACGAAAAGCTGGAGATCGCTGACGAAGACTTGAAGACAGTTCAAGTGCCGTTGTTGGCCGTCATCGGCGACCGGGATCCGTTCAAGGCCAGCGTCGACCTTCTAAAAAAACACGCGCCGGCTCTGCGCGTTGTGGTCGTTCCGGGCGGCGACCATTTCGGCGTTGTATTTCACCCACTGTTTTTGCGGGCCCTTAAGGAACACCTGGCCGGCAATCAAGCAAAGGCCGTAAAATAACCGCCGAGATACCACTCACATGAGACAGTTCCTATCTTGCATCCTGCGACTCGAGCCATTGGAATCTCGGCACGTACCGAATCAACTAGTACTTTCGCTTGCACTCGAATTGGAATCGCTGGGAGATCTTGTTCGACCCGTACGGTCAGTATCACCGGCTGCCGGTCCTGGCTTGGTACGACCCCCAACCTCGGATTCGCTGAACCTGACGCCGGCTTCGCCACGGTTGTCCGTACTAAGTGACACGCCCGCGGTTCAGCCGACGGACGCCAGAAACCCGTCAGTGTCGTTTCATCGACCGAACTTCGACTACGACGGCCGGTCGCTGACGTATCTCGAGTACTCCAACGGCCTGCAAGTTCCGACGATGGAAAAAGGCAATACGGAGATCGAATTTGGCGATGTAAACCACGACGGGTATGCCGACCTGGTCAGCATCGGGGACCATGGGGCCCCGAACATCAACGCAACCGAAAACGGCATCATGGTCTGGTTCGGTAACCGGCTCGGAAACTGGTCGCTCGTCGAGTCAGGGAACTTCGGTTACGGCGGCGTAGCGCTCGGCGATGTCAACGGCGATACGGTGATGGATATTGGGTATTCCATGCACCACGACTATTCCAGCACCGACTTCGGCGACCAACTGATCGAGGTTGCCTTGGGCAACGGCACCGGGCAGAATTGGACGCCGTGGGACGACGGCCTGGCAACCAGCGGCGAAGACTACGGCATGTTCGAGACCGATTTTGCTGATATCGACAACGACGGTGATCTCGACGTCGGATCCGTTTCCTTCGGTTGCTGCTCTGGGGTACACATCTATCGAAACAATGGAAACGGAACCTGGACGCAAAGCTTCGGTTTTCTAGGCGGCAATACCCGTAACAACTTTTTCTTTGGCGACGTCAACGGCGATGGAAATGCGGACTTTGCATCGGGGCACGCAGCCGGAACGGTATACCTTGGCGACGGCCAAGGGACCTTTCAACTGGGCGATGGCAATCTTCCCGCACCAGGCGGCATCGGCCGATTGGGGCTTTCGCTAGGTGATGTGAATCGCGACGGCCGTGATGACCTGGCATATGTCGCGGGCGGCGGCTTGCACGTCTGGTCGTGGGTGTCGAATGGTGTTTGGCAGAACATCTCTTCAGGACTTCCGACGAGCGGGCAGAATGAGGTAACGCAGATTGCCGACATGGACCGGGACGGCAACGGCGACTTGATTGCATTTGCGAAAGGCCTGATCACGGTTTACGCGGGTGACGGCGCCGGAAATTGGACGGTGATGTCATCATTCAGCACGCCGGGCATATATGGCTACGCCGCTTTCCGCGTTGGAACCGATGTTGATCACAACGGATTTCCGGATATTGGCGTTGTGGCTGCAGAAGGTAGTTCGTCCTTCAATGCCCGCAATCGGCCACGCGTTTTCGTCGAAAGTTCGGTGCCAACAGAGCTTTCGATCTACCCGGACTCTCCGCGCGGCGGGGAGAAACTTATTGTGGGCTCCGTACGCTTTATAGATTGGCATGCGGCCGTGCCGCAGTTCGTTCGGCGAACGACGGTTTCGATTGACCTTTCAACAACGGGTCCCGCGGGACCATGGCTTCCCGTGGCAACGAACCTAAAGAACAACGGCCGGTATCAGTGGCAAATTCCACTGCAAACGCCTACCACGTCGCTTGGTTTCTTGCGTTTCACGATGCATACGGCGTTCGGCAATGCCGTTGCGGTCTCCCCGCGGCCATTTACTATCGCACCGCCATCGTAAGAGTCGTCCGGCATTCCGCAATGCGTCGGCTATAATGTAGCGTGTCGTTTCGCCGGGAGAGTTGGTGCGCATAGGGTCACTCATGTCGTACTCCCGTCGCGGCTTTACCCTAATCGAATTGCTTGTCGTGATCGCGATAATCGGCGTGTTGATCGCGCTCTTGCTGCCGGCCGTGCAAAAGGTGCGCGAAGCCGCCAATCGCAGCCGCTGCCAAAACAACCTGAAGCAGCTTGGCCTGGCCCTCCACAACTATCACGATACTCAAGGTTGTTTTCCGCCAGGCATGACAAGTAGCGTACCGAACATCTCCGACGCCGATGCTACAGGATTCACTTTCATCCTTCCCTATCTGGAACAAGATAATACGCACAAGCAGTACAACTTCAATGTGCCGTGGTTCGCGCAGCCCAACTATGCGGCCGTGGGCATCCAGGTGAAAATGTTCTTTTGCCCAAGCAATCGCGAGTCCGGGTTGTTGGACTTGAAACCACACGAACAAGAATGGGGCGTGCCGTTGCCGCCCGTGGCGGCTGGGTGCGATTACGCTTTTTGCCGCGGCGCCAATGCGGCCTTGATCATCGATTGGCACAAAACCCTCGTGCCGGTGCGCGGTCCGTTTGGAATTCGAAAGCCGTGGGAAACGAAATCGGGTGTCCGCATCGGAGAAATGACCGATGGAAGCAGCACCACGATTGCCATGGGTGACGCGGCGGCCGGGTCACCGGGATACCTGGTCCGGGACCTCAATAACCCGACCGAACCGGCCATCGGCACCAATGGTCAGCCGGTCGTGCTGGAGCAATCGTGGAGTGCAGCAGGCGTGGGAGACACCGGCCATCCGTGGTACGGCTCCGTGCTCGCCGTGACCGCTCAATATGGACTAGATCCGAATCCACGTGACGAGCCGATGAATCGACGCCCCGCTACGCCGACCGTTGCCAGCGGCGATCATGTTGGGGATAACGCCGCGGGCAAAGATTGGATCGGTGGGTTCCGTAGCGCCCATACCAGCGGGTGTAACTTTCTTTTCTGCGACGGCAGCGTCCAGTTCATCAACTCCAACATCCCGCCGGCGATCTATCGTGCCTTATCGACCTACGCCGGTGGCGAACCAGTGACGGCGGGTTCGTACTAAGCGCAGAGCCGGAAGCGTTAGCGACGATTTCAAAAGTCGTCGCTCACGCTTCCGGCTCAATTGGATGGAATTCAGTTTTTTACGATCTGGCGCTTACTTTTTTCACCTTGTCGCGCAGGTGTTCCAAACCTTTTTGAAGTACGCGGTCCTCGAACGGCTTCTTTTCCTTGTCGCCGTCCTTTTTCTCCGTCTTAGGTCGCGGAGGCAATGCAACGCCCGGTTTGCCGTGAATGATGTCCCGGTCGCGGCGGTAAAGAATGAAGTCGAGCCGCTCGTCGTCTTTCATGCTGATGTCGAACTCAGCGTCCGGTTTGACGCCCCAATCATCCGTGTCCTTGGCGTCCGGAAACCGATGAATGTTTTTCCCGCTTGGCCGTTCGTAGCTCGCCGTCGTTAATTTCATCGCGCTGGCCCCATTCTCCATGCGGACGACGGTCTGCACGCTTCCCTTTCCGAATGTCCGCTCTCCGATGACGACGGCCCGCTTGTGATCTTGCAACGCTGCCGCCACGATCTCACTGGCGCTGGCACTGAACTTGTTGATCAGTACGACCATCGGGCAATCGCTAGTCGAACCGAGCGCGACGCGGCGCGGGTCGGCATCGTACGCTTCTTCCTGACCGGTGCGGCCTCGGGTGCTGACGATTCGGCCTTCATCGAGGAAGAGGTTGCTGACTTCTACCGCCGATTTGAGCAGGCCGCCGGGATTGAGGCGAAGATCGAGGATCAGACCCCGCATTCCATCCTCTTGCAGCTTGGCGAGCGTTTTCTTCAGTTCATCCGCCGACGTTTCGCTAAAGTTGACCAACCGTACGTAGGCGATCTTGCTTTCCTTGTCGATGAAGTAATCCCATTCCTCCGGGTGCCCTGGCTTCCGGGCGTCGCTCAGCACACTTTGGACTTCGATGATTGCGCGACGCATTTCGAGATCGACCGGTTCCTTCGTGCCCTCGTGAAAGACGGTGAGAGTGACCTTGTGTCCGGGCTCTCCTTGGATCAATTCAACTGCGTCGGAAATCGTCATTGAGTCCGTCGACTTACCATCAATCTTGACGATGAGGTCGCCCGCCAAGATCCCCGCCTCGTACGCCGGTGTTCCGACCAGTGGACTGATCACTTGAAGGATGCCGCGAGGATCGGTGCTCACTTGAATGCCGACGCCGCCGAACTTGCCTTTGCTTTCTTTCGTGAACTGCCGGAGTTTCTTCGGATTGATATAACCGGAGTGCGGGTCCAACCGTTCCAGTCCGCCGTTAATCATGTCCTCGACAAGCTTCCGCTTCGCTTCGGGATCCAATTCGCGGACATACTTTCGGTCGACCTCGTCGAGTACATCCACCATGAGCCGAACTAACTCATAATCGTGGTCGCCATCTCGCAGAGCGGCGCTTTGCGACACGGCAATTCCAAGTACGGCAACCGCGGCGATTCCAAGCACCCAGGCTAGATTCCAGCGGGACATGATTTTGGAGAACCTCCAGTTCGAGGCATGAAAAAGGTCGGCGGACGGGCGACGCTTCCCAATTATATCCACGTGCTACCGGCCACGCGACCCGAGTCATAATGATTGCTTCGAGGACGCGCACCTATCCAGGTGTTCCGGATTTGCAGGTTTTTCCATTCGTGCTCGGCAAAGTCCCTTAGACTTTGCTTTTCGTTGCCTGTCTCAAATTGCCGAAACGCCCGGCACTTCTTAGTTTGTCAACCTATCTTTGCCATAGTGTCCACACGATGAGATTCGTTTAGTCGTCAGGATTAATAGAACTTTTTCCACCGCGTCCCAATTGGAGGTTGAACTGTATGTATAGCATCATTCTCGCGACAGTGGTAACGGCCGGCGGCGTCGCGCCGGAATGGGGTCATCGAAGCTGTCACGGTTGCTATGGCTGTCACGGCTGGAGGGCAACCTCCCACGGCTGCTGGGGCGGATGTCATGGATGTTATGGCTGCCACGGTTGCTACGGCGGCTGGGGCGCGAGCTATGGCTGCCACGGTTGCTACGGCGGCTGGGGCGCGAGCTATGGCTGCCATGGTTGCTACGGCGGCTGCTGGGGTGTCAGCTACGGTTGTCATGGCTGCTGGGGCGGATACGGCGGAGTCATGGTTTCACCAACGCCTGCTCGCGAAACGGCGCCGCTGCCCAGGGACGTGAAAGATGCACCGGGTCAACCAAAGAGAGAAACCAACCTCGGCAACAAGGCACAAGTCATCGTGCAGATGGCGCCGGATGCTCGACTCATCGTTGACGGTCGGCCGATCGATGTCAGGAATGGGTCGGCCGCGCTCTTCACTCCCGAACTACAGCCCGACCGGGACTATTACTACATCGTTCAGTCCCAGGCGCTTCGCAATGGCGTATTGGCTCAGGATGCGCAACGCCTCGTCGTTCGCGCCGGCCATTCGTCGCGTGTCGAGTTCGACCTGAATGCTCCGGCCGTGGCTCGAACTAATAAGGCAGCGCCCGCCCGTGTTATTGTTGATCTGCCGGAGGACGCTAAGCTCTTTGTCGACGGTGCGATCCGCAACACCACCGGCGGAAACCAGACGTTCGAGACGCCAAACCTCGAACCAGGCAAGTCGTTCTACTACGTTTTCAAGGCCGTGGTCGTCCGTGACGGCAAGACTCAATCGGAAGACAAACGCGTAGTCGTAGAGGCCGGCAAAGAGGTAAATGTCGCGTTCGGCGACTTGGTAGAGACTGTCAGCGCGAAACGATAGACATAGGTCTTAAACCTATATTCCTTAGTGGGTTAGCGGCGATCCTCATCGCCGCTAACCACTCAATTCACATCCCCGTCCAACCACAAATTCTCATTATTTCTTAATAAATTCTTCTCATCGGCCGAAACTTCGGCTGCGCTGCGTTGTTCGATGTTTAGCTATTTTGTGGAACGGTAGAGAGGCTCGGCTTCAGAACAGTTAGAAGAGGTGTTCGCGGGGCCGGAAGAGAAGAGGAAAGGGCAGGCCGGTGGCCTGCCCTTTTCACATGGTTATTACCCAACGTTATCTATGAAGCGCGCTTCGCTTCAACCCGGCCTGCGCCGAGCTGCGGCAGTGCGCTATCAATCACGAAAGCGATGCGGTAACGACTCGGTTTTCCTTGCCAGTGCCACACGTATTCAGCGTCTTGCGACGCTATCTGAATCGACGTGATCGACTTCTTAGTGGTGTCGTAGCGCACTAGACCGAGAAGCTTCGCCGTAACGCGGCCGTCGATGTTGCCGTCCCGGCTATGATCCATGTCCAGGTTACCCGTTAGGGTGATTTGAACCTCGCTAGATGTGACCGCCGTCACCGTCGCTTTGAGATTGGCATCCTTGATCTTGCTGGCCTTGGCGTCGTAATGGCAGACAGCCGGGAAGCAGAAGGGAAACACCTTGTCGGTGACGGCCTTGGCGATATCCCAAACGTCGCCGACTTTCGCCTCGGCACGCGGGACAAGGCTGGAATAATCCTCCGTTGTCAATTCAACGAAATCATCCGTGTTACCCTGTTCTCCGGGCGGGAGATAGCGGGTGAACACATGAAGTAAGATTCCTCCTGGTTGTGTGGACGCGGGCACAGCCACAGACGGCGCGGCGCTTGCAGTTACCGACGCAGGATCGCGATTTTTCAGGCCTTTTTCCGTGACCACCTTCTTTAGTAATGGCAGCAGATTCTGCGGTTCCATCGCCTTGGCCACGATCAACGTGTCAATCACATCGCCTTCTGGATCAACCAGAAACACATTGACATCACCATTGACCAACTTCTTTTTCGTCGTGATCTGTTTGATACGGGTCAATTCATCGCGCTCGGCCTGAGGTTTCTTGGCCTGGCCGTAATCATCATTGGACAACCACACAGGAACGAAATACTGGCTAACGGTTGACACGACTTCCGCGTTCGAGAACGAACTCGTTCTCATCCGCTGGGCGCCGCCTCAGCACCGACCCGTGGAGATATTCCCGTCGTGGACGAACAGGAAGATCGGAGCGTTTTCTTGTTTACTGAGCTTTCTGGCCTCAACCAGTGACCCGACCCACGGGATCTTGGCCCAGCCGGGCGTATCGACTGACCGTATTTTGGAGCTCAGCTTGGACATTTCTTCGGGGGTGGTTTTGTTCGTTTCGTTGGCTCGAACGAGCACGGTGGTGAGGGCGCCGATACCGACAGCTGCAATCAATCCGACGCGCGCATGCATGGAATCGTTCCTTTCTTGATTGGACAAATGCCAGACGCCGCAGGGGTCGCGGCAGCGCGATAAGTGGGCAAGCAAGTATAACATCAGACGGCAAATACGTTGAAGTCGACTCGGTAGTTCAGGGTGGCTTAATTGCGAAAAAAAGATTGACAAAGTCGGAATGGTGGGTTAAGTTCCCCCAAGTACGGCCTCTTCTCTGTTCCGGCCCCGCCGATTCGCTCCCGCGGACGGCGGGGTTTTTGTTTGCACAGGGGCTGGCACAACTACGCTGACCCTTTCCCTAAAGCAATAAGAATTAGCAACTTACGAGTCGCATCCAGTTTTTCTCCGGTACACGGATTTTGAACTGCCAACGGGGTTCCGAGCGGGCTATAATAGCGCTCCCATTTTCGTCGGCCTACCGGTAGGAGTCGTGCGGCCGGGCTTCAGTCACTCTTTAGGAGTCCGATCATGCTTTCGCCGGAATCCGTTCGCGAATTACGTAGCCACTGGCTTCCAAACGTTACCGATGCGGGTCTCGATCGCCTGATTGAACTTCTCACAAAAGACAGCCCGTTGCTGGTGCATGGTTGCTTCACGCGCGCCGTGCCGATGGGATGCCTGGCGACGCAGATCGCCTGGCATCACCCCGAAACCGCACACTTGACTGCAGAAGCCGGCATTAGTTGGATGCACCAGGTTGCCAGGCTTAACCCGGCGACGTCCCACGTCATACGGGCATGGGATGCGGGTGGGCCTCATGCGTTGGAGCTGCGCTGACCTGCTCCAGTATTTCAAGGCGGAGCGCCGTGCGCGGTGCAACCCGCCGACGACCCAGCGCGAACCCGACCTGGCCGCTGTCTAAATCACACGCATGATACCTCGCGTCCTCGAACCGGAAGTAATGGATTCTTCGGAGGAGGCGCACGACTACGACGCGATGGACCATTCTGCGGTCAACCGCGTTTTCGTTCAGGACTTTCTCGCCGTCTGGGACGGTGGTCTTCCAATACTCGACGTAGGCACGGGCACCGCTCAGATTCCCGTAGAACTTTGCCGTCAATCCCCGACCGCGAAAATCGTCGCGATCGACCTTGCCCAACACATGCTCGCCGTCGCACAACAAAACGTCGTGCGCTCGGGTTTCAAGGATCGAATTCAATTGAAGCTCGTCGATGCGAAAGGATTGCCGTTCGGCGACGGTCACTTCGCGGCCGTCATCTCCAATAGCATCGTTCACCATATTCCGTCGCCGGGCGGGGTGCTGGCGGAGATGGTGCGGGTGGGCAAGTCGACCGGCACACTGTTCGTTCGAGATCTCTTACGCCCGGATAGCGAAGCACGACTTGAGGAACTAGTGACCACTTATGCGGGAGACGCCAACGCACATCAGCAAAAGATGTTTGCCGCTTCCCTCCATGCCGCGTTGAGTCTGGACGAAATCCGCCGATTGGTATCTACGCTTGGCTTCGATTCCGCCGACGTCCAGCAAACGACGGATAGACACTGGACGTGGACTTCACGGAAGAGGTAGTCAAGCGAGGCCGATACTTCGAAAGTCCTTTCCGTTGCGCATGTTGTTCATCGACAGACTGGAATCCTTCGGTCGATATGTGCACTTCGCCGCACAATCGCTTCGGGCCGCGCTTGGGTCCGTGCGGAGGCCGTCGGAGTTCGTCAGACAGTTTTACCTCATCTACGTCGGCGCCTTGCCACTTGCCGTGGTTGTCGGGCTCTCGCTTGGAGCTGTCATTTGGATGCACATGCACGGTGTTCTCGTCCGGCTTGGCTCGGGCTACGTTTCGCTTTTGCCGGAGTATTTGGCGCTCGCGGTCGTTTTGGAATTTGCGCCCCTGGGGGCCGGCTTCATTGTGGCTGGTCGTTCGGGCGCCAGCCTTAGCGCCGAACTGAGCTCCATGAAGCTGACGGAGCAACTCGATGCGCTGGAAGTCATGGGTCAATCGCCGATGCGGACCTTGATCGGCCCGCGTGTCCTGGCGTGCGTGGCGGCGTTGCCGTTTCTGACGGTAACCATTGCCGTCCTGGCCATCGCCGGGAGTTTTTTCGCCGAGCTACTCGGCGGCAACATGTCGTGGCGGGAATACGCCAACGCAGCGCTACGCGATCTCCGAGTTCGCGATGTCATCACCGCAACGCTCAAGACGACCGTGTTCGGTTTCTTGATTGCGGTCACGGGATGCTACGTCGGCATGACCGCGGAAGGCGGCACCGAAGGCGTGGGACGATCCGCCACCCGTGGTGTAGTGTGGTCCACATTTCTCGTGGTGATCTCCGACGTCTTGTTGGTGCGAGTGATTCAAGTCTTCGGTTAGGCATCCGGATCAGTCGGCTAGTACTCGATAGAAGATGGTCGTGTCGCACAGTCCGCCCTGCGGCCACAGTGCATAACCGGGAATGACGCCGCAACGTTGCCAGCCCAGACGGGCATACAGCCGCTCGGCATCGCTTCCGGTGACAGTATCCAGTACCAGTAGCGTTTTGCCCGCTTCGCGTGCCGAGGCTTCGGCGGCCCGGACCAATGCAGCGCCAAGACCACGGCGGCGGGCTCGGCGGTGCACCTGCATCTTTGCTACATCCGCACGGTGCGGTTGATTGTCCGGCATGTCCAACACGATCTGTACCGTGCCCACGATAGTTTTGGATTCCGCGTCTTCGGCCACCAGCACAATCCGCTCGCCGCGCGCTGCACTGGCTAACGTTTTCTCCCAGAACGCCACCGCCTTGGAATGTGGCAGCGGGTGCATGAAACCAACGGAGGCGCCGCCTTCCACGCAGTCCAACAACACCTCTGCCAGGGCGTGGACCACCGCAGGTTCATGGTTGGCGCGGTAGATGCGAAACGGGTCTTCCATGTGCCGCTCAATCGTGTCAACAGTGCGTGCGCACGGCCAACGTTGCCCGAATCAAGGCAAACTAGGAAGTCCCACGTGAAATGTCATCCTGAGGGATGATGCTGATGCAGCCATTACGCTCCAAGACCGCGTATTTGATTTGTTCAAGCCGCTCTAGTCCTCGACGCTCGCGCGCCGCATCCAATATGTCCCCTATATCAATCCGTTCCTTTTTCAAACGATCCGTCAACGGCACCCCATTTACCAGAATGACGAGCGGCACCCCGTCGATAATCTTCTCCACCTTGGGAGACCATTGCTTCCACAAGGACAAAGCGATGTCAATGGTTACCAACGTGGCAATCAACACAACCGAATTGGTCAGGGATTTGTCGTCGCCGGTTAACCCAACTTGGGTTGTCTCGCTTATGATCAGAAGGAGTACGAAGTCAAAGCTCGTCATATCAGACAACGTCCGCTTGCCGGCGATTCGAAAGACGAGCCAAATGAAGAGGTAGATGGCAAGCGCTCGAAATACTGCATCCATAGCCGTTTCTCGCCTATCAAGGATATACGTATTGGGTGAACGATAGTTTCGGCCGACCAGCTACGGTAATCTCGCCTGATCTCAGTCCCAGTTTCTCTGGTTCGACATCAAAAGTGATGGTGATCGGTCCGCTTGACCCGGCCGAACTAAACACGAAGACCTGCGTATCGAAGCTCGGCTCCTCCCGTATGGGCGACGGCGATACACGCACCAACTTGAGTCCGTTCAGATACTCTTGATTTATTGTCACGGTAATTTCATTCCGCTTGGCGGCATCTTCCACAATCTCAAGCCGCAACGGACAGCGTTCACCATAGCGGGCAAAGCGAGCATATCCGAGTCGAACGGTCTGATCGGCATTTACTTGAGTCGTACGGCTGATTGGCCCACGGCCGAGTAGGCCAACCAGAGCGGCAAGGATAATGATCAAAAGCCCTGCCCAGCCGATGCGTTCAATTACCCACTCTCGCCGTTGATACGGCAAATCGCGTTCGATCTGCAGATCCCCTACCGTTGGAACGTCTGGCATCGCCGAACCCTAGTGGAACGTTGCGGGGCTACACTTGGTTATCGGCCGGCGCGGGTGGAGAAGCGCAACCCGATTTGCTTGGCGAACGAGCGGCCGTTCCCTACGGCACATCGTTTGCTATGGACTCAATGCGTTTCGACGATTTCAGAAATACACGCTTCCGGTTCCGCAGGAGGGCCATGAATTGTGTCAACAGTCAAGCCACCGTCACCGACTAGGTTCGACAAAGCCTTTCGCGATGTCATTCGTGTTGGCTTCAACTGGGACCGGTTCTTGAAAGAGAAATGGCCGATCGAGTTGGTCCACATCCAGTCGCCGTCGGATCTAGGGCGGTGCTTCATGCCCTGGTACATCGGAAAAAAGGGTGATGAAGTTGCGTACGATCACGTGGAAGCGGTTCCGATGTGTTTGACGGATGTTCCCAAGGCCATACAGATACTCAATGAAGAACGCCGCGGAGACCTCCAGGAATACGTTGATGCGTTCCGTAACCAAAAGGACGTTATCAAGTTTGACGTTCCCACCTATGCCCTGCCCGACAATCAGTACTTCATCCTGGATCGTAACCATCGGCTCTCGGCACTGACGCTAAATCCCGTGCCTTTTGACGTGACGCTCTGGAACGTGTGCGGCCCCTTGGACCCCGACAGCTTATTGGATCTCATTCACTGGTTGCCTCCACGCAAAACGTGAACCTACAGAAAGGACGACGTTCGGCTGTTATGGTTGATCTTCACTGTCACATTCTTCCGAACGTCGATGACGGCGCCACGTCGCTGGAGGAGGCGTTGGCCATGGCGCGGTTCTACGTGGCGGACGGCGTTACCCACGTCTTCGCCACTCCGCATTGCCATCGCTACATTCGCCTGCTAAGAGCCGATGTGTTGCCGCGGGTGGCGCAACTTAACAAGGAGCTTAAGTCGGCGAAGATTCCTGTCACCATCTTGCCCGGTTCCGAAATCCAAGTCACCGACACCACCGTGTACCGTCGAGAGTTTGAGGCCGGAGTGTACTGCCATTTGGGCGACGGGCGGTCGTTCACGCTCTTGGAGTTTAACTGGGCACGGGCGCAATACCCGCCGGACGCCGTCGAGTTGCTCCAATGGATCCGCGCACAGGGAATGACGGCCATTCTCGCACATCCTGAACGGCACGATTACTTTTGGAAAGACCCGTCTCTATTGAAAGCGTTGGTGGACGCCGGCGCCTGGGTGCAGGTTACCGTGGATTCCTTGCTCGGAAACCACGGTCCGGCGCCGAAAACGGCCGGCGAAGCGATCCTTCGTTCGTATCCGAACGCTGTTCTGTCAACTGACTCCCATAATTTGAAACGATGTTCGGGGTTATCGGCCGGTTTCCAGTGGGTACGTGACAACTTTGGCGAGGCACGTTCTGACGATCTGCGCGTTTGCGCGGATCAGGTATTAATGAGCGTGCTGCCGATGAAAGAACCCGCCGTCGTGTGATGACCTGTCATTGGGTGGGCGCTTTCCATATCAGAATCTCGCCTTTACCCGGAACTGACGTATCGCCCACGTATCGTTCAAATTCGCCTCCCTCCTGCAGAATGGACACGCCCAAAGTTTGTAGGTGTTTGGCATACAAGCGAAGAAATGTGGGTTGATAGCGGCACCCGAACGCGAAAGTTGGTAAGAGTTCAATCGGCAACAACGATACGATAGTGCCCCGGACCATCCAGGCCCCGGTGCGCAGTTCGGCGCCGCCAAGCAAGACAATGGTGCCGCCCTTCATTTGGAGGCCGGCAAAGTCGCGTACCAGTCCTTTGACGACAATGATCCCCCGCCGCATCCGCATGCCGACTTCAAGCCCTGCCGAGCCTTCGATCAGGATGGTCCCTTCGTTCATTCCCGACAGACTTCCGCGGTAGGCCGCCCCGACTTGTCCCCCGGCGTTGCCCCGAACATGAATCACGCCCCCGCGCATCTCGGCGCCGACCCAATCCGAGGCGTCTCCCGCAACCTCGATTGTGCCGCCGCGCATATAGGCGCCCAGGTGCATCCCGACACTGCCGTCAATCGTGATGCGTCCCCGCGTCATTCCTCTGCCAATCCACTTGACCTTGGATAAATCTCCCTGAATCGCAACGTGCTCAGTGCCCTCACCCTCGACCTCGAAAAAATCGTCCAGGCGACATTGGCGCTTTCCGAGAAAAACGGGGAGTGACCGAATGGCGTCATGCTGCAGCGGCGCCATCACATCGGGCGAAATGACCTCCGCCTCGAGAGGAACCGACGGCTCGTGCTTCAACGTTAATTGCATTCGCGAATCTCATGTCGTTCGAGCCGGTGCAATTCGACGGGATAGTTATCAAACGACATCGTGTAGTACTGCTGAAACAACGGCCGCAAGTAATCCTCGATCTGCGAATCGAAAGTGGGCCGCGAGATGAACTCGCGGCCGTCCGTGACATTGCGAATGTCGCCTTCCTCAACGACGATCTCACCGCCCTTGATCACATAGCGCGGATACCGAAACGTGAGCACTCCGTCCGGATTTTCGTTGTAGATAGCGACATCGGCATCGGCGCCCACTCCCAAATGTCCTTTTTGCGATAGCCCTAAGGCGCGTGCGGGCCCGCCGACGTGATGATCGCAATTTCGTAAAGCGTGTATTCCCGATCTAGATCGGCAAGAACGATGCGCTTCAAAGCCTTGGCCGGAAGTTTCTTGACGCACTCTCGGCGATGATCCGCATTCATCAACAAATGAATGATCTCTGGGTACCGCCAGAAACACGCTCCGTTCGGATGGTCGGTCGTTAAGAAAACGCGCCATGGGTCATCGATAAGCAGTAGCAATTCCAGCCCCACGGCCCACTGCACCGCGTTCACCAGGTTGCTTCCCTTGTACGTATAGGGCACGATGCCGCACCCTGTTTCATTTTCCACATCGAGATTGCCCCATTTGCGACCGGTGAGTTGATAAAGCAAGTGTTGCCAGGGGCCGTCCGCGGTGATCGTGACGGCGTTGCCGAACAACACCGCGCCGGCGTCGGTGGTCAGATTCGGTTGGCGATTGAAGGCTTCCGCGAGTCTGACGGACTCGGAGCGCATCGTGTGCCAATCGTCACCGCCATAGGCGTGGAACTGCAAGTGAGCCAAATGCGCCCGGCAACCTTCAAGCACCTGCATCGTTTCCAGGGTTGTGCCCACGTTTCCCGGCGCGCCCAGGTTGTTGCAATGGAGGTGCAGCGGATGAGGTAGACCGAGTTCGTCAACGATGCGTGCGAGATTCGCCACGATCTTGGCCGGGGTCACTTTGCTGTAGCCTTCGACCGGCTCGGAGAGGATTTTTGCATCCTTACCCCACTTCCAGGCGGCGACGCCGCCGGGATTGACGGCCTTCACGCCGTAGGTTTTCGCCGCCCAAACAAACCAGGCGACGACGTGTTTGGCGCGCTCGGTGTCGCCGGCTTCTAACAGGTCGAGCAAGATTTCATTGTTGGCCATGAGCGCGTAACACGCCTTATCGACAATCGGCGTGTCGCGGAGTTCTTCGTGGGTGTGCTTCGCGCTAAGAATGGGGACGGCCGCTTCCATCACCGTCGTGTAGCCCATGCCTGCGTATAGGTAGCCGGTGGCAAACGTGGTTGGCGTGGGTCCGCCAAGGCCTGCACGTCGCTCCGGGGTATGGAGAAAAGGGGCGGCCGCCCGCTGGTTTTCCGGAGTCAGGCCACGAGCGAAATTCAAAGCCCCGCCGGCGACGTGAGTGTGAATGTCCACGCCGCCGGGGAAAACGATCATTCCGGTGGCATCAAGCGTGCGTCCCCCGTTGACGTTGGACACTATCCGTCCATTCGAGATGCACACCTCCTGCACAACGCCGTTGACACCATTGGCGGGATCGTAAACTTTGCCTCCGGTTATCCGCAGCATCGGTCTCGCATTCTCCCAGTCACATTTTCGGCGCGATTCCCGATGCACTCGGAGCACTGCCATTTAAGGCAGGTCGCCACGCGGGCTTTCTTGCAACGGCTTGCCGGATTCGACGGATTACGTCTTCATCGGTTGGATAAGGCGATTGAAGTGCGGGCCGCAAGGGGAGGGGAATCTCGTCCATACGGTAGACGGTACCGGGAGCGCTAATCCCCGTGGCCGCTGTCGTAATATGAACGCGGGCCAATCGACTCGTATGTGTCACTTTCGGATCGAGCACAATAGTCGGAATTCGTGCCAGGTGTTCGATCCCCGGTTGCGGCATGGTAGCTCCCGGATCGGCGCCCAGGACCAGGGCAGCGTCATTGTCTCCTCGAACCAACAGGTCGACCGTGGAAAACTCGCCCGGGTTGAACCGCGGGTAGCCACGGCACATGTTGATGCCGAACGGATAGCCGGTTGTGTACCGAAGCACCACATCCGCGCCGGTCACGTTGCCGTGCCCGCGCATGGGCATCGCCACGAACTTCGTGAACGCATTCATTTCCGCCGCGAGGGCCAGTACAGCGGCGGAATTCATGTGCTTCCCGCGTGTCATCGACAGGCCCATGCCGAAAAAGATCACCCCAAACCGGGCCTTCTTCATTCGGTCGACAAGATCCTGCAACTGTTCGAGCGTCAGCCCGGTTTCTGCGGCCCGTTGCGGATGAACGGGCTGTTGCTTTAGCAATGCCCGAAGCGCGGTGACGAGCTCGAAATCCTTGCCCGGCCTGATTTGAAGAAAGATATCCGCCGCTTTGGCGCTGGGAGTTTCACGGATGTCAACCAAGATCATCGTGCGGGCTTTTCGCCCCGTGGGGACGAACTTACCTTTCTGCATGATGGTGTATTTCGTGAAATGGCGTGGGTGACACTCGGCCGGATTGCCGCCCCAATAAATGATGAGATCAGCCCGATTCTTGACTTCGCCCAGAGTACAAGTCACTTTACCACCCAACTGGGCGGCGATCTCCGTTGGACCGTGTCAGAGCGATGTATGACTATCGATTACGCCGCCGATCATTTCGGTCAGAAACACGGCCTCCCGCTGAGCTTCACAGGTGATGTTGCTAAGCCCGTAGACCAACGGCATGTTTGCCTGGTACAGGTACTCAGCCGCCACCTCGACGGCCGCATCGACCGTCGCCGGTTTCCCATCGATTTGCGCATCGGGGTAGAGGCGCTCGGCCGTGTGATTCTTGAACCAGGCCTCGCCTAAGCTACACGCGCGTTTGGTCTCGACGATACGCTCGCCTTCGGCGTGCAGTTCGATGTCGTCGCAAACGCACCCACAGAAAGTGCACGACGCGTTCTTTACAACGGTTCGACTCACGGCATTCCCTTAGTTCAATCGACTTGCTTCTCACCCGAACTGGGTGGCGCCACGAAAGTTCAGCCAAGCTCCCGACCGTGAAAACTCCCGCGAATTCGGCGCGGCCTGTAACGCCCACCCTCAATCAATTCCCAGGGGCGTGCAGCATCTCTGGCTTCGTCGACAAGCGGCAGTGCCAGGACCTCCGCGGGGTCTCCAGACTTCATTTCACTCTCCATTCGATTCAACGACAATGGGTTCGACCTCTACTTCCCAGCCCTTCGACGTAGGCATTCCCGTTCCATCCGTCGTTTGCCCCATGAGTCGACAAGTCGGCGGACCATACGGCACGAAGATCATGCCTTGCGGAACCTTTCCCTCGCGGCAGAGAAAGATAACTTCGCCGTTGTTACTTCGCACCCGCACGCTGCCACCGGAAGTGATTCCCACTTCTTTCATATCTTCCGGGTGCATTGTGATGGTGCCGACAATGGCCTGATACTCGGGACTGTCCTTGCCAATGTTGATTTGCTGACCTTGCTTGGTCGTACGCCCGACATTCATGATGAAACGCTTTGCTGACATAAATCCGTTCACTCTCTCACTTCGCGCCTACTGTCCATGATATGTCTTGCCCGTGCATCGTGACAAACCTTATCCGCGAACCCTCGCTTAACGAATGAATGCCTTAACAAAATGAAGGTACATGGATCAATACGCCTCACTTCGCCTTGCGACCCGTGCCGCAACCGTCTAAACTTGAAGTTTCGGCATTGACAACCAACACTACGCCTTGCCGTAACTCTATATCTATAAATGCATTACGACCCGGCGAATCCGCTGATCGTTCAGGGTGATCGCTCGATCCTGGTGGAAGTCGATAATCCGCGCTATGCGGAGGCGCGCGACGCGTTGGCGCCGTTTGCCGAGTTGGAAAAGAGCCCGGAGCATGTCCACACCTACCGGCTGACATCGCTTTCGTTATGGAACGCCGCCGCGACCGGGATGACCGCGGCCGCGATGGTTGATGTGCTTTCGCGCTACAGCAAGTTTCCGTTGCCGGGCAGTCTGGCGACGGACATTGCCGACCAGGTTAGCCGGTATGGCCGGGTTCGACTGGAGAAAGACGGTGAACACCTGCGGCTGAGCTGCACGGATCGGCCACTGCTTGCGGAACTGGCGCGGCAGCCCAAAGTCCGTGAGTATCTGGCCGAAGCAATTGACGGGAATAGCTTCCGCGTTAACCCCGCGCACCGTGGCGTCTTGAAACAGGCGCTCATTGCCGTGGGCTATCCGGCGGATGGACCTTGCCGGCTACACCGAAGGCGCCGCACTTACACTGGGTCTTCGGAGCATCGCGCGCTCCGGGTTACCGTTTCACGTCCGCGATTACCAGCGTGAGGCGGCGGACATCTACTATGCCGGCGGCGACGTGCGCGGCGGCAGCGGTGTCATCGTTCTCCCGTGCGGCGCGGGCAAAACCATCGTCGGCATCGCCTCGATTGCGGCGATACAGCGCGCCACGCTCATACTCACGACGAGCATCACGGCCGTCAAACAGTGGCACCGCGAGATTCTCGACAAGACCGACCTTACAGAAAAGGACATCGCGGAGTACACCGGGGAGAGCAAAAATATCGGCCCGATCACCTTGGCCACTTATCAGATTTTGACGCATCGGCCGGATCGCAATGAGGACTTCCCGCACTTCAAATTGTTCGATGAACGCAATTGGGGCTTGATCATCTACGACGAAGTGCATTTGCTGCCGGCGCCGGTGTTTCGGGTCACGGCACAAATCCAGGCGCGCCGTCGCCTGGGGCTGACGGCGACTCTCGTGCGGGAAGATGGCCGAGAAGCCGACGTTTTCAGCTTGATCGGACCCAAAAAGTACGACGTACCCTGGCGAGAACTGGAATCGCGCGGATGGATTGCCGAAGCGACCTGCACGGAGGTTCGCGTTGCCCTTCCCGAGCCGCTGCGCATGGAATACGCCGTCGCGGAGTGGCGCAACAAATACCGAATTGCCAGCGAAAACCCAGCGAAGGACGAAATCGTCGCGCGATTGCTGGAGCGTTACACCGGGCATCGGGTGTTAGTCATCGGTCAGTATTTGAAACAACTTCGACACCTGCAGAAACGATTCGGGATTCCACTCATAACGGGCCAGACCGCCAGCTCCGAACGGGAACTTCTGTACAACCAATTCCGTTCAGGGGAGCTGAGGCATCTGATTTTGTCAAAGGTAGGCAATTTCGCGCTCGACCTACCCGACGCCAACGTGTTGATTCAGGTGTCAGGGACGTTTGGTTCGCGGCAGGAAGAAGCACAACGTTTGGGCCGAATTCTTCGTCCGAAAACGGGGAATGAGATCGCTCACTTCTATACTCTGGCAACGCGAGACACGCGCGAGCTCGACTTTGCTCATCATCGCCAGCTTTTTCTTACCGAGCAGGGTTATAGCTACAGCATCGTGGACGGAAGTGAATTGCTAGCCCAACGAACCGAGAACGTTTGCGAGGAAGGTTCGGCGGTTGCCAATGTTTCCGGCTCGGCAGCCGTGTGATAGGGAAGGAGCGAATGGACCAATCTCGAATTCCCGCCAAAGTGCATCGGCGCGTGTGTTTGATCCATACCGAAGACGCGGTACTGGCCGAAGAACTACTTGCGCGGAAGAAGCTCGGTGAAGACCTCATTGGCCGGCTCACCGACCGTGTGCTCTTGATTCGCCCCGGCTGCGTCGATGCCGTCGTCGCGGAACTTCAAAAGATGGGCCACACACCGTCTGTAATCAGCTAGCTGCTCATGCCGATCATCGATCCTGCCGAATGGTCCGACCGCGTGCGAGATGTTTGGCGATGTTACGCCGAACCGCTCGTACGGCTCGTCGCCGGCCGACTCTACCGCCCGCGAGGGCAGTGGCCGGTTGAGGAATTAATAGAACGCTGCGTCGATTCGCTCTCGAACGATGCTGTAATTGATCGGCGCCTTCATGATCTCGATCCGGCTGCGAGAAAGTTATTGGCTTTGATGGCCCATAGTCGGCAGCCCCGTTGGAAAGCAGGAAGCCTCGTCGAACTCCTTGCTGCGATCGGCCACGCCGAAGGCATGCGGCCGGTCCTCACCCTCATGGACGAAGGCTTGCTCTACCCGGAACTGGACAACAAGGTTCCATCGCTTCACGGTTTCGAACAGTGGATGTGCCAGGCCGGTGGCGCCGGATACTGGGTTTTCACACACGCGAATGTGCTTGCTCGCACCCATGATTTCGATCTCGGTCTTTCGAATGTTCCTAGCGCGGCCATCGAAGCGAGCGGCATCCAGGAATCCGACGGGCTCGACTGGCTGCTGCGCTTGGCGACCATTTGGCAACAAGCGGCAGCAGGGCCCATTCGTCAAACTCAAAACGGCGACTTCTTCAAGCGTGACATCGAACGACTTCGAAATGACCCGCTCCTGAACGCCGGGCTGGAAAGTCCGGTCGCCGTCCCGGACCCCGCGCTCTTAGCCGCTGCGCTTGCCCGGCACGAACAAATCCTGATCGCCAACGATAACGACCTTCGTGCGGGCAAGCTGCCGTCTGAATGGGATGATGGACTTCTGACGGCGCTCCAGTCCGTATGGGCGTCTGTCCTGCATGTCGACAACTGGAACTGCGTCGACGGCGTGCGCGATCTCCGCGCTACGACGAATCCGTATCCCTCGGCGTATTTGCTTAGCTTGCTGGTACTCTCGCGGATGCCGGCGCCGGGCTGGTGTCGACCGAGCGACGTCGAGGACTGGGTATTGAACCACCACCCGTATTGGAATGAGCGGGCGCCGCGGCGAGGGCGGTCGAGTGCACCTTCCGTCCTGGGAGCTTTTCTATTAGGGCTTGCGTTTCAGCTTCGCCTCGTGCAAGCGGCGAAGGACGGCGACGGCGAATGGGTCGTGCGTCTGTCGGACATCGGCCGATGGATGCTTGGGATTGGCCCGCGACCGGCAAGCGCCCCGATCCATTCGAAAACGCTTCTCGTGCAGCCGAACTTGGAAATTGTCGCATACCGACAGGGATTGACGCCTACTCTCATCGCGTCGCTCAGCCGATTCGCCGCGTGGAAGACAGTCGGCGCGGCGTGTACTCTGCAATTACAACCCGACTCGGTCTATCGCGCGTTGCAATCGGGAAGCACTCTCGACACCATCTTGCAAACGCTCGAACAACATGGGGCACGAACGCTGCCGACTACGGTGCTTGACACCCTTCGGACGTGGGCGGATAAGCGGGAACGATTACAGGTCTACACCTCGGCTGCATTGTTCGAGTTCAATTCCACGGAGGATTTGGATGCCGCTTTGGCTCGAGGTCTGCCCGGCATCCGACTGGCGGAACGTATTCTGCTGGTGCCGAACGAACGGCTAATCGATTACCGCCATTTCCGCTTGATCGGCACCCGTGACTATAGCTTGCCGCCGGACCAATGTGTCGAAATCGACGGCGACGGAATCACGCTGACGATCGATCCTGCTCGCTCCGACCTCCTCTTGGAAACGGAGATGCGCCGCTTCGCGGAACTGGTAGACAGGCCGGGAATCAACGGACGCCGCCAGTATCGGCTGACGCCGACTTCGCTAAAGTCTGGTCGGGAGCGCGGAGTCAACATCCCGATGCTGGAGGTGTGGTTCGAAAAACGGGTCGGGCGGCCTCTCACTCCAGCCGCGCGGCTGCTCTTGACAGGCCCGTTGATGCAGCCGTGCCGCTTCAAGCGCCCGTTGGTCTTGCATGTTGAGACTTCAGGATTAGCCGACGGGCTCATGCAGTGGCCCGGCACACGCTCGCTCATTCACAGTCGGCTTGGCCCGACGGCACTGGTGGTTCCCGAGGAGAATGTCCCGACATTGCGAGAGCGCTTGAGAGAACTCGGACTGAATTGTGACAACCTTAACCACGAACACTCGGGTTGATAGATCACTCGCGCGGGCCGAGCAATCGAAGTCCGATCGGCAGCGAATCGCCGAACATCTGTGTCTGCTCCGCGCTATCCAATTCGGAGTATTCCTCGACCATCCGAGTCCAGTGACTCGGAATCTCCAGGGTCTTTAGGACTTGAAGCACCTTTGCCCGGCTGGCATCGTCAATGTCGAGAGCGCGCTGGCCACTTTGCCGAGCAAGTTGCGAAAGGCAAAAGGCCCAGGCAAGTCGCTCGCTCTGATGTGCAGGACGGAAACGGATAAGCCCATCAAGCCAGTCCTGCACTACTTCGGGGTGCACCACGGCATTGAGCGGCCCGTATAAAAGTGCCCGTGCGCCCAATCGCGTCAGCGCCCAGAAACCGTAGGTGGGCGCCGGCGACTTGCGAACCTGCTTGAGCAGTGCCTGGCCCAGTTGTTCTTTCAAATTCGGCGAAAGGCGTTCGAGACTCGCGACGGTGCGCCACATCTCCGCTAGCTCGTTGGCGCCGGGTTTGGGCGCCCCCTTTCCCTTGGCCGGCAGCAGCGTGGGACGCAGCCGGTCGGCGAGAGCCTGTTGGAGCGTGGGGTTCAGTCCCCCCGCCACTCGGCGCCACATGATCCAGTAGTCAGCGCCACCTTCGACCGACTTGCCCGGTCCGCCTGCTTCCGATCGTGCCGGGGCATGGAGCAACTTCCAAATCTGTTCCACGCGGAAACGATCGAGTGCATCTCCGAACCCAGGCCGCAGGCAGTAGCCAACCAGGTAATACCACCGCGCAAGATGTGACAGAGATTGTCGGCGATCGTTCGCCACTTGCAGCAATGCGTCCCACAAACGCCGGCACAAGCCGGTGGGCCAGTCGGAGCGCTGTGCCTCAACGGCGGCCTCAAGAGCCTTGGTCAACTCGCGCGGGTGTGGACTCCCCGATTCTAATTGGTAGGTCGAGCGAATCAGTTGATCGGCCGCCTGCACTTGAGCTTCGGGCCACACGTCGCCGATAACCTGGTCTCGGTTATCCTCGGTGTCAGCGACATGGTCATCGCGGACGATGTCGCGGACGTTGAACTCCAGGCGCCAACGATTGTTCCCGTCTTTGGCCGTGCACCAAAGCTCCAAAGTTCCGATCTCACTGCATCGAGCCGCAAGCGTTACCGGAACTCGTTTGGCAGCACTCCTCTTTCCGCCGCGCAACACGGTGTGAAGAGGCGGCAAACGGAGTAATTGATCGGAAGTCACATTCAACAAATCACCCGCGTGGTCCTCGCCGCGCACGGTGGAAGTATAAAGTGGAAACGCGACCGGCTGGCCGAGCGCAAGCTCCATCTCCGGTTTGGAAAGTACGATTTCTTTTCCTTCCTCCAGTCGGCGCGGCACCACACACACGACAGACACTAAATCCGCTGGCGCAGCTGACCCGTCATCGACCGCAATGTAGTACGAACGGGCGATTCCGCCGCCGATGCGTCGGCCGTCGGTGTGGCGTATCCAAGCGAATTGGGCGGCTCCCCAGGCGACGGCTAAGTCCAGGGAGGGATTCGTGAGTACAAGCGGCTCCCAGTTTTCCTTGTACCAACTTCGCATTACGTCGATCAGCCGATTGCGCAATGCCGTCGGCTGGAAGACGCCGCCGTTGAAGAGAATCGCTGCCGGCGCTTCTTCCGAGCCGGCCGCGGAGTGACGGCCTACGAAAGCTGCCAGGTGCCGGGTGATGGCAGGGTCGTTGACGTACGGCAAGCCCATCTCATGTAAGCCGGCCCGGCCGCTCGACTGCGGCGCTGCGTCATGCCGGACGGTCGGGAAAAACCCATCGAAAATTGCCCGATGTACTTCCGCCGGCGAAAGGGAGGTGTGTTGAGTGCCGCCGACCAACGCGCGTCCTCGACCCGTGACAGTCACGGGATGCGTAGGTGGCGCGTTTTCGCCAAGAAGTACCTCCTTCGCCGTTCGACAGGCCTGTGTCAATACGCCGTATTGGGCTGCGTCGAGTCGGTCGGCGCCGGGCAGTTTGCTTTCGACGAATTTGGCGAGTGCGAGGTCCATGTTATCGCCGCCGAGCAACAAATGATCTCCTACTGCCTTACGGGTGAAGCCGAACTCGCCACTCTCTTCTACACATTGAATCAGGCTGAAATCGGTGGTGCCTCCACCGATGTCCACCACCAGGCAGCTCATTCCCGGCTTAAGTTTGCGAAGTTCATCTTCGGTATGCTGGGCAAGCCAGCAATAGAAAGCCGCCTGCGGTTCTTCGAGCAGAGTGATGTTCGTGAGTCCCGCCTTGTGAGCGGCTTCGACAGTGAGATTGCGTGCCACGTCGTCGAACGACGCCGGTACGGTAAGCACGATCGTCTGCTTCTCCAATCGGTCGTCCGGCTTGTCCCGTGCGACGGTGTCGTTCCAGCTTTCGACGAGATGACGGAGATACCGAGCCGAAGCGTCGACAGGCGAGATCCGAGGGACATCCGGCGGGGCACTCCATGGCAAGAGCGGCGCTGAGCGATCGACACCGGCGTGGCACAACCACGACTTTGCCGACGTTATGAGTCGACCCGGAATCTTTGCGCCATGATTTCGCGCGAATTCACCGACTACCTCCCGCCGATCTGCATCCCAAGGTAACGCTGTGGCGCCGACCGGTAAGTCATGCGGTCCTGGGAGATAAATGAACGACGGCAACAGCGGTCGCAGGCCCATCTCACCCGCTGCCACCAACTGCGGAATGGCGTATGTCTTGATCTCCGGCTGACCGCGCCGAGCCTTGCGCAGATCGACGTACGCCAGGGCAATGTTGGTGGTGCCCAAGTCGATGCCAACGAGATAGTGCGCCATTTCCGCTCGAGTCCCCCATGATCGTCTAATCTGGTTTCATCATATCGCCGACCTTGCCGACCTTGCCATGAGCCATGGGACAAACCGCTATTGCCTTCTCGTCGCACGTCGTTACAGTGTTTCGCTCTCAATGGAGTCGATAATGGCGCTTCGCGGATATGTCTGGCTCTTGCTTGCCGCCGTTGCGATGGCAAATGCCGGGTGCTTGGCGGCAACGGCTGGCGCCGTCGGCGCGGCCGGTGTGGGTTATGCCTACTACCGTGGCAAAGTCACCCGCGATTTCCAAGCGAACTACGAGGATGTTCGCGCTGCTGCATATTCCACTTTCGCCGCGTTGGGAATGCCGGTTGTTGGTGAAGAACGTATTGCAAGTACAGGCTCGATATCTGGTCTCACCGGCGTAGGCGACAAGGTCCAGTTATCGATTGAAACTGCACCGACGCCTATTCCTGCCGATGGGCCCAGAACCACTGTCGGCGTTCGCGTCGGCTCATTCGGCGACAATATCCTAAGCGAACGTATTTTGCATCAGATCGCCATTCGCCTCCCCCACGCGTCCAGCCAAACACCGGCAAACTCTAACCAGTGGGGACCGCCGGCGGGTTCGTCCAATAATTTGGAACCCGCGGCGCATTCCACACAAACTCCTGAGCCGCCGCTTTCCATTCCTCCGACGAAACCGTAAGCTCCGTTCGCAGCACGCTGGCTGTATAATTCTCCCTTTACGACGAACCTGCCGCCCCGGGTTTCCGTCCTGATTAGCTACACGCTCAGGTGACGCATGGCGACAGAGCTTCCCAAACAGTACGACCCGCGTGCCGCTCAGGAGCAGTGGCTCGCGTTCTGGGACGAGCGCGGCTACTTTCACAGCCGGCCCAACCCTTCCCGGACGCCCTTTAGCATTGTAATCCCGCCTCCAAACGTCACCGGCGCCCTGCACATGGGCCATGCGCTCAACAACACGCTCCAAGATGTGATCATCCGCTTCAAACGAATGCAAGGTTTCAACGCGCTGTGGGTGCCCGGTACGGATCACGCGGGCATCGCCACGCAGGCCGTGGTCGAGAAACGCATTCGCGAGGAAGAGGGTAAGACGCGCCACGACATCGGGCGGGAAGCGCTCGTTCAGCGCATCTGGCGGTGGAAAGACCAATACGAAGCACGGATTTTGAAACAGCTCCGCGAACTCGGTTGCAGTTGCGATTGGACCCGGACGCGGTTCACGTTAGATCCGATATGCACGCGGGCAGTTCGCGAGACGTTCTTCAATTTCTTTCGTGATGGCTTGATCTTTCGCGGCAAACGTCTGGTGAATTGGGACACGCAACTGCAAACCGCAGTCGCCGACGATGAAATCTACCACGACGCCGTCAAAGGCGGCTTCTGGACCTTTCGATACCCGGTCAAAGACAGCGGCGAGTTCATTCGGTTCTCGACGACGCGGCCCGAAACAATGTTGGGCGACACCGCGGTCGCCGTGCATCCCAACGACGACCGCTACAAGCACCTCATCGGCAAGACCGTGACGGTGCCGTTTGTTAATCGCGAAATCCCCATCATCGCCGACGGACAACTTGTCGATCCGACACTCGGCACCGGCGCAGTGAAAGTAACGCCTGCGCACGATCCCAATGATTATCAATGCGGACTGCGACAAAAGCTGCCGATGATCAACATTCTGAATCCAGACGGAACCATTAACGAGAACGGCGGCCGTTACGTGGGGATGGACCGTCTCAAGGCGCGTGAGGTCGTCGTCGCAGATATGGAAAAACTCGGCCTGTTTGAAGGCCGGGAGGATCGCGACATCGAGTTGGCCCACAGCGACCGCAGCAAGACACCGATCGAGCCGTATCTTTCCGACCAGTGGTTCGTGCGGATGGGCGACCTGGCGCCGTCGGCGATGGAAGTTGTGAAGGATGGCCGTGTGAAGTTCTTCCCGGAACGATACGCACGAACGTACCTCGATTGGCTCGGCGAAAAGCGCGACTGGTGCATCAGCCGGCAGTTGTGGTGGGGACATCGGATTCCGATTTGGACCTACCCGGGAATGATAGCTTTCGACACTCCGATGGAAGCCATTAATCACTCCAAGGAGATGAAAACGCTTGAAGAGAAGCTCCTCATCCTCGAGAAGGCGGGACGGGTCGCTCTGGCTCGCGAAGAATCTGATGAGCCCAACCCCGACCTTCGCCGTCTTCGCGATCGATGGCACATCTGCATGCGTGATCCGGATGAAAAAGAATTAGTCGCCGAGATGGCGGCGTTGGGGTTCGTAGAAGATCCCGATGTGCTGGATACGTGGTTCAGCGCGGCGCTTTGGCCCCACTCGACGCTAGGTTGGCCTGCGGACACGCCGGAGTTGCGCTACTACTATCCCACCAGCGTTCTTATCACTAACCGCGACATCATCACCTTGTGGGTGGCGAGGATGGTCATTGCCGGCCTGTACAACGTGAAGCAGGTTCCGTTTCACCACGTCTACATTCACCCGAAGATTCTCGATGCCTTCGGCGAAGGTATGAGCAAAAGCAAAGGCAACGGCGTCGATCCGCTCGACATCATCGATCGTTACGGCGCCGATGCGTTACGATTCGGTATGGTGTACATCGCCACCGAGACACAGGACAGCCGAATGCCTGTGTCGAACGTGTGTCCGCATTGCGACACCCTGGTGGCCGTGAAGCAAGAACACATGTATATGCGGACGCGGAAAGTGACGTGTCCAAATTGCAAGAAGCAATTCCGTCCCGGCGGACCCTGGCCGAGCGACGACCCGGAGTTGCCGACGGCGAAGCAGGCCTCAGAACGCTTCGAAATGGGCCGTAACTTCGCCACGAAACTTTGGAATGCCGCGAGGTTCTTGCTGCTCAACCTTGACAACTACAAACCCGATGTCGTTCCCATCGACGACCTTCCGATTGAGGACCGTTGGATCATAAGCCGGCTCGTCACGACGACGACGGCCGTGACTCAGCAATTGGAGAACTACAAGTTCAGTGAGGCCGCACGAACGCTCTATGACTTCACGTGGTCGGAGTTTTGTGATTGGTATGTCGAAATGAGCAAAGGCCGGCTGTCCGGCTCCGACGGCGCCAGCCGGGCGCTTGCTCAGAGAGTGTTGGTTGGCGTGCTCGATGGCATTCTGCGGCTGGTGCAGCCGATCATGCCTTTTGTGTCCGAGTCGATATGGCAGGTGCTCAACGAGGCGGCATTCGAGCGCGGATTGCCTGCGCCGCAACCGAGCATGGAAAGCGTGGCCATTGCGCCCTGGCCGGCATATCCCACCGCCTGGCAAGACGCCGGCATCGAACGCCGCCTTGCCCGAATGCAGGACCTGGTGCGCGCGCTTCGCAACATTCGCAATCAGTTCCTGATCGATGACCGCAGCCGTGTCGATGTCCACGTTCGGGCCGAAGCGGCCGTGGCCAATGACTTCATCGAGCTTAGACCGTTTATCGAGCACCTCGTCGGAACGGGCGCCGTTCAGGCAGGTCCAAACGTGAGCAAGCCGCCTGGTTGCATTTCGTGGGTCCACCCTGATTTTGAACTCTACGCCGATCTTAGTGCCGTCGTGAACAACGCCGATGCAATCAAGTGGCTCGAGAAGCACAAGCAGGAAAAGGAGAAACACCTACAGGGCATCAAATCGAAATTGTCCAATTCGAACTTCTTGGAGCGTGCGCCCGCGGAAGTCGTCGCGCAGCAGCGTGAGGCCGAAGTCGAACTAGAGAATCAGATTCGATTGATTGAAGTTAACCTGCGCGATTTGCAGGGCTGAAGTCGGCGTTGCTAGGTGGCGAGCACCTTCATCGGCCGAAGGATGTCGCCGTCAGCCAATGCCACGCCGACTAGCGTTCCGGTCGTATCAAAAACGGCCAGTTCACCGTGCGCCAGGACGTCGAGTTTTACACACCGGCCGCAACGCATTGCCTCTACCTCCGCGTCGACCAGTCGTACCGATGGCAATTTAGAGACCGCTGCTTCCAGGGGAAGCAGACGCGCACGGGCTGTCGAAGCGTTCGCATCCAACGTCACGCTATCTGTCACATCGAACGAACCAACTCGGAGTCGACGCAGCGTTTCGACGTAGGCGCCGCAACCGAGGCGCTCGCCGATGTCGCGGGCTAATGAACGAATGTAAGTTCCTTTTCCGCATCGCACTTCCAGTTCGAGAAACGGCGGTTCATAAGCAACCGTTTCGATCGAATGGATTTGGACACGGCGCGCGGCAAGCGTCACGTCATGGCCTTTTCGGGCAACGGCGTATGCCCGGCGACCATCAATCTTGGCAGCGGAATAAGCCGGTGGGATTTGGTCCACCTCTCCGACGAAATGGGGTAGTGTTTCGGCCACCTCTGCCGCGCTCGGAATTGCCGTTTCGTCACCGCTCGAAATGATTCCTTCTGCGTCATCCGTACTGCTACGCGCTCCGAGGTGAAGGCGCGTGACATATGTCTTTTCCATGCACTGAACGTACTCCGCCAGACGTGTCGCCGCGCCCAAACAGAGCACGAGCACGCCGGTCGCCAGCGGATCAAGCGTGCCGGTGTGGCCGATGCGCGTCCCACGGGGAAACCACTTGAGGGCGCGATCAACCGCGGCTCGGGAGGTGATTCCGAGCGGTTTGTCCAAGACCAACAGTCCGTTCACGTCATTTGGCATGAGCTATGTTTGGACAGACGCAACCATCGCATTGCCACCTGGATTATCCGGCCTATGAGTACCGCATTTCTGTCAACGTCGCCCGCCGTTGAACGCATTGAGACGGTTTCGAGCCGTAACCAATACGTCTTGATCGGCGCGATTGTCCTGGCCGTTCTCGCGGGAGGACTTCGTTTCTACGGCCTGGGTCAATGGCCGTTCTACGGCGACGAACTCGCCACATTTGACGAATCGGATGCGCTTTTTCATGGCAATATCAAACCAGGCGCATCGGATCAAATTCATCGATTGCCGCGCATGATCCCGTTGGGTTATGTGATTCACTATACCAGCTACCAGTTGTTCGGTCGGGACGAGTTCGGCAGCCGGGCGCTCTTGGCGCTGCTCGGTACAGCGCAGGTTCTCGTGGTGTTCTTTGGACTCGCCAGACCCTTGGGTCGGCCAGCCGCGGTTGCCGCCGCGCTGCTTGTCGCAGTGGGGCCGGACTTTATCTACCAGTCACAACACCATCGTTTTTACTTGGCGGCTGGATTCTTCGCTTCGCTGGCCATGGTTGCAGGCGCACAAGCGCTTCATCGCCGATCAGCCTGGTGGATGATTCTGTCGTCTATCGCCGTCTTCGCCGCGGTTCTCTGCCACACACTGCAAGGCATCCTCTTTAGTGGACTTCTTGCTGGGATCGGATTAGCCGCCTGGTTTAACGGCCGGCAACTGCCATGGAAACTGGTGAGCGTCATTGGCGTTGCGATGATACTCGCCGTCGCGTTGGTCGCCTTCTATCTCATGCCGATAGCGCGCGGCTGGAACACGGGCGAAGGCTGGGGCATGAAACCCGGCGGCGCGGTCCTTGGCAGTTTGTACTTGATGGGTTGGCCCATCGACTTGTTGGCCGTCGTTGGCGCCCTTCTCATGTGGCAACGCCGTCCGGAGCAAGGCGTTTACTGGATCACGCTGGCTCTGGTTTGGCTGGCGGCAAGCGCCTTGATGCCGGCCTTCATCGTGTATCACTACTCGTATGCGTTTCCACTTTCACTTGCCGCCGTCGCGCTAGCGGGTTTCGCCGTGGGTGAAATCTACGAACTCCTCCGCTCACGAAGTGCAGCAGTCGCCTGGACCTGGGTCGCTGCGGTTTGTGCATTCCACGTTCCAAGCTTGCTGAGCCATTATCGGGACGGTTCTCGGTACGATTACCGCAGTGCGGCCCAGTATATTGCCGCACACTGGCAACCGGGTGATCGGGTCGCCGCAGTGTCGGGCGCACCGTTGGCGTGGTATGAACCGGTATGCAATCCGACGATCTGGCTGCCGCCGGCCGATCCGTTGCCGCGAATCAAACAACTGAGCGCCGAGCCAGAGCGCCTCTGGATCGTCGTCCCCTGCGATCGAACGGGCCTTGGTCCTACGGTGGGCCGATGGCTGAACGCGCATTGTTCTCATGAGCTCGACGTGAGGCGCAAGCGTTTCGATTACCGCGACTATGCCGTGGAGGTGTTTCTGCACCCCGCAACCGAAGGAGGCACACAAACGAGTTCGGCTCGATAGAGAATCACGTCAAACGCGGACCTGTTGCCAACGGCCGCCGGCATACCGCCAAACGAAAAACACGCCTCGTACGAACACGTCCGCCACCATTGCCACCCATGCGCCGAACAATGGTGACGCGAACCCCGACCACGTTCCCAAGGGCCCGAGTTCAATAGTCGGCTGAGTCAGCACGTAGGTAAGCGGAATCCGGATCGCCAGGAAACCGAACCACGTGAATAGCACCGGCACGCGCGTGTCGCCGGCGCCGCGCAGTGCATAGGTGAAGATGATGTAACTTGCACATGGCGGCATGGCGAAAGCAATGAGCCGCAACACGGGTACGCCCGCCTCGATGACGGGTTGTTGTTCCGGATCGGGACAGAATAATGCAAACATCGGCGTCGCCAGCGTGTAGAAGACCACTCCCATCAAACACATGAATACACAGCCCAAGCCAAAGGCAACCCAGCCGCAACGTGCGGCCCGGTCATGTCTCCCTGCGCCGAGGTTTTGACCGATGAGCGTCATGGCCGCCGTTCCAAACGCGTTACCGGATAGGTAGCCGATGGCTTCCCAGCGGATGGCAATGCCGTGAGCACTGCTCGCCACGTCTCCGAGCCGGTTCACCAAACTCAGAAACCACAATTGGCCCAATGTCCCGGACATGCTGTCGATGGCGGCCGGGATGCTGATTCGCAGCAAGCGCCGGATGATCTCCCCGTCCGGCCGAAGTTTCCTCCATGCGATGTGCAGGCCCGCCCTCCCAACGATCAAGACCGCAATTACGATGATGCCGCCGATCGCATGACTGATCGCGGTCCCGAGCGCGATGCCGACGAAACCGAAGCGCGGCACCGGGCCGCCGCCGTGAAAGAAAAGCCAAGCCAGCGGCACGTTGATGATCGCCACCACGCCGAGGACCCAGAACCCGGTGCGCGTATCGCCCGCGCCAACGAGACACGCAATCCCGGCTTGTTGAAGCACGAGTAACGGCAGCACCGCGAACAACGGCCGTAAGTAGCCAACGGCGAGTTCGGCTGCTTCACCCCGCAGTTGCAGTACGTGAACGAGTTGAGGCAATCCGACCAATGCGATCACCGCGCCGACCGTGCCGACGATCGCGCTAAGCAACACGGATTGATTGGTCACTCTGATCGCATTCGCCGTCTCGCCGGCGCCGCTGAACCGTGCAACCAGCGCCGTGCTGCCGACGCTTACGAGAATGATGTAGCTTTGCATGAACCACCCGATGTAGCCGGCCGTCGTTTGGGCCGACTGGGCGGCGACATGGCCGGACATGATTTCCCTTGCAGCTTCCCACGACGCTTCGGCAACGAGTAGCTGCCCTATCCCGCTGTGTGCCGCGAGTGAACCGATCGCTGACAAGCGGAAACCAATGGCTTCGTTGACGTGTTCGGGAGCAACGGTCTGAAAATGGCCGGCCAGAAAGCTGTCGGAAAGGACGACGGCGAAGCTGAGAAACTGTTGGACGAGCACCGGCCAAGCAAGCCATATCACGAGCCGCCACGCAGGTTGGCTAAGATCGAGCGGTCGTTTTGCAACGACTATCATTCGTGGCTTCGGCCGAAGACGCAGCACGAGTTAGACCTCACTTCGGCCGAGTCACGATCCACTCCGCGCCGCCGACAACACCGAATTGATCACCCGCAATCAGTTTACGTCCGGGTTTTTTCTCGATCATGCCGTTGACCGTAATCTGCTCATCACGAATCAATGCCTTGGCCTGACCGCCGGAGCCGGTGATCCCCGCGGCTTTGATCGCCTGTGCCAGTGTTACGGAATCACCCCGCAATTCGAACGTGGTCATGATGCCCGTGCGGGGACTTTCATCCGCGCGCGCTTTCCTTCGATGAACTCTAAGTGATGGTTGATGTGGCGGATGTAATCCTCGACGAATTGGTCCAGGGTGAGTCGCCCGCGCTTGTTGTGCGTCCCGAACCGTTGAAATGTCTCCGAGGGGAGTCTTCGAAGCACCCGCGCGAATTGGCGGCGTCCGATTTCCAACAAATCCAGCGCATCGGCCAAGGATTGCTCGTGGGTATGAAGTTGGTCCACATACGCCGTTTCATCGGCGTACATGAGTGTCGGATTGTCTTCCGTCAGAATGCGTTTCATCCGGTCGATGGCGATGGCGTCGCTGTCGGCGAGATGAACCACTACTTCGAGGATCGACCACTTGCCCGGCTCGATTCGAGTTTTGGCGTGTTCGGAGGTCAATCCCGCGACGGCCTTCCTCAGTTTGGGGCCGCCCGCTTCGAATTCATTGATCAGTTTCGGATTCATGTGAATTCTCCTGGTTTCCAATCCGCGTGGTGCACACGCATCTTCTCTTATCGCGTTGTTTATCTACTTGACGTAGATTTCCAAGCCAATGGCACGAGTGAAACTCGCCGTAGCACGTGGGTGTAAGAACGATTATAAGGCGCGCGTTCCAGGTACTCTGACCGTACGTCCGTTCCCAGAACCTATAAGGGTGCTGTCCGGCCGTGATTAGTCTCGCCGCTATGTCGAGCCGCTTACCTTTATGGCGCCGTCCGTGGCTACACGGTGTTGTCATTCTCTTCGCCTTTTGCGCCTCGGCGCCTGCGCACGACATCCCTGATAACCTTCCAAGCTACGACTTGGACATTCACATCGATGTGTGCAACCACTGGGTCCACGTTCGCGAACGCGTCACCTGGACCAATCGGCATGAACGCCCTGCGAACGAACTCAAGCTCAACGTTTATCCGCATTTCAAACTCCCCGGCAAAGAGATCGGCTACACCGCCAAGATGTTGGAAATCCTCCGGATGACACCGAGCGACGTCATCGATTCTGTTGGGCGCTGCTGCGACATTCGGCAAATCATCCTGTGCGATCCTAACCAACCAACTTGCCAGACTCTGGAGTCCCATTGGGAGAACGCCCAACCTTCCGACGACACTAATTCTCCGCCCGATCCCGAAGTTCTCGAAGATACCAAAACGGTCCTGGTGGTGCCGTTGCCTCAACCGGTTGCAAAGGGCGAAACCGTCACCATCGAAATCGAATTCTGTCTGCGCCTACCACAAAAACAAGGACGTTGGGGACAGTGGCAGGGAGTAACGTTCTTGAGCCATTGGCTGCCGGTCCTTGCCTACTACGACGACAAAGGCTGGCAGCCCACGCCGTTCATTCCCTGGCACCAACCATTTTTCAACGAAGCCGGTCAATACAGCGCCCGGGTAACGTTGCCGTGCAATCAGAAGTTCGCTTGCACGGGCGGGGTCTTCGGCAAAGCCGATCTGGGTGATGGCTGGCAGCAGCTTACCGTTGCCGTTCCCGCCGCCCGCGATTTTGCGTTCCTGTGTAGTGAGCGGTTCGAAGAATTCACCGGAAACGTGGACGGCGTCGAAGTTCGTTGTCTCGCGTTCCCCGAACACGCCCACCATGCGCGAAACATGGTCCGCTATGTATGCGAGGCCATCCCTATCTACAACCAATGGTTCGGGGAATACCCTTACCCCGAATTCACCATCGTCGAGTCGTACTTCGGTTGGAACGGGAATGAATGCTCTGCTTTGGTGATGATCGACGAGCGCGTCTTCGGCATGCCGCACATTGCCACCGGTTACGTCGAGTACCTGGTCACCCACGAACTCTGCCATCAATGGTGGTACAACGTTGTCGGCACGAACGGATATTGCGAAACCTGGATGGACGAAGGATTGGCCACGTACTTCACGCATCGGTTCATGACCGTGAAGCACGGAACGCGCAACTCCAAAATGATCGATTATCCCGGCGGCCTGGAATGGCTCCCAAACATCGACCGCGACACCTACCGAAACTACGGCCTCTACGGCACGCAAGGCCGTGGCGAGCTTGGGCCGAGCGTTCAGCCGATGGACAAGTTCGGCCACGTAGTGAACCTGTTCAGCCTGTGCTACGACCGTGGCAGCAAGATCGTCGGCATGATCGAAGACCGGCTGGGCGAACAGGCGTTCTTGGATTTCATCCGCACGGTCTATCGCAAATACTACTTTCGCGTTCTGCGCGTCGCAGACTTCCAGCGAGAACTGGAAGAATACACCGGGCGTTCTTGGGAGGATTTCTTCATCAACTGGCTCTACGGCAAAGGCGCCGCCGACTGGGCAGTGGAAAAAGTGACCGTCGAAGAAATTACCGAAAACCCCGGGCACTGGAACAAGTGGAAACGATGGTGGCAACGCGGGGTGGGGCCGGTTCCGTGCAAAGTGAGCGTTGTGCTCCACCAGAAGGCGGACTACAACGAACAAACTGTCCTCGGAATCTCACTCGACGAAGACCAGAACTTCCACATTCGCATCCCGATCCTTCCGCAGGCGCCGCATCTGGAAATCGACGACCCCCCGGCCCAAGTGACCTGGCTGTCGGAAAACCGTGTTCGCGTGGACGTGATGCTCCCTTGCAGGCCAACGCAAATCGTGGTCGATCCGGATCAAGTGCTATTCGATCGAGAACCCGCGAACAACTGCTGGAAGTCGCGTTGCCGGTATCGTTTCACACCGCTGTTCACACTCCTCGATGAGAACGACATTACCTCCGCCTACGACCGGCGAAACGTCACCATCGGCCCTTGGCTTTATGCGACCGCTTACGACGAGCAATGGTACACGCGCTCTGTCATGGCCGGCATTCGGGCGGGAGTTTACCGCACACAACAATACAACGGCGGCGTCTACGCTGCCTATCGCACCGACTATCAAGACATGGCCGTGGGTGTCGACGGGTTGTGGGACCACTGGCCGTACACCCGCACGCAGATCGGCTTCAACGCGGAACGAAGTTTGATGGCCATGGAGGATGATCATTTCAACAATCGCGGCGTCATTTTCGGCCGGTACATCTTCACTTACGGCAGCAGCCTTTACTTGCCGTCCATCGAATACGGCGAAATGTTCGGCGCCATCGAAAACAATCAATTGCCCATTCCGCGTTTCCAGCCCAGAGGCAGCCACCAGCTCAACAACATGACGCTGGCGGGCGTTCACTATCACTTGGATTACCTGACGCCCTATTGGGACCCGGAAGGCGGGTATCGATTCGATGTCACATTGGCGAACGGCATCCCGGTGTTCGGTCAAGACGAAGACTTCTACCGGGCGAGCGCACAATTCTCCTTCGTGAAAGGTTTGCCGGACGGACTCGGTTTCCTTTCGGAAACACGGCTTGCCGGCCGTGTCTACGGGGCTGCGGGTTGGCCCGACAACAACCTCTATTTCACGTTGGGCGGCGCCGGGCTTTTCCGTGCCTTCGACATGGCCGAGCGACAGGGGAGCGCCGTCTGGCTCGGCAGCCTCGAATGGCGGATTCCCCTGGTCAAACACCTACGTTGTGATTACCTCGACCACACCGTTGGGCTTCGCGGTATTTCCGCCGTGACGTTTTACGATGTCGGCAATGCTTACGTGCTCGGCGATTCAATGGGCGCTATCGCCCACGGCGTCGGCGGCGGCATCTACCTCGACGTCGCCTGGTTCAGCTTCGTCGAACGAACCACCATTCGCTTCGACGTCGCCAAGAGCGTCAACATCGCGGCGCCCTGGCAGTTCAATTTCTACTTCCAGCATCCTTTCTGAGCGCCGTATCTATTGGCGGTCCACGCTGCCGCGCCAATCGGGGCCGATTTCGAGATTTTTCTCGAAATCCGATTCATCTTGGGATATATTCCGCAGATAGCCAAAGGCTAACCAGCGTGCCTACACGCACCGACTCAACGTAAAGTCGGTGGTCTCAGATTATTCGCCAATGGAGTCGAATACTATGACACTGTTGTCATCTGCCGGTAGACGGCGCGGCGACGAGGCTGCGCCAAAGAGCTTTCGTACCCGTCGGAGTGCATATCGGCTCAGGCATTTGCACACAAAGCTCGGGATCGAGTTACTGGAAACTCGCTGTCTGCTGAGCTGTTCCGGCAATGACTTAATCTTGCGCACTTACGACGGGACCTGTAATAACCTTGATGAGCCGGATTGGGGAAGCACCGGAGTCCATCTTCTTCGTACCGCTCCCGCCGCTTATGCCGATGGGATATCGGCGCCGGTAGTTGGCTCGCCCGCCCGTCCCAGCCCACGCCTTATCAGCAACGCTGCCGTCGCCATGCCGGTGGACTTAGAAAGAAACGAACGGCATATGTCCGACTTCATATACGTATTCGGACAGTTCATCGATCACGACCTCGACCTGACGCCGAACGCCAGCCCCGCGGAACCGTTTAACATTCCCGTTCCCAAATGGGACCCGTTTTTTGACCCGGCGGGAACCGGCACGAAAGTCATATCGTTGAATCGGTCCTTGTACGATCCTCTGACTGGAACGGGCATTGGCAACCCGCGCGAGCAGATCAACACGCTGACCGCATGGTTGGATGGCTCCGTGATCTACGGTTCGGACGCCGCGCGTGCAGCAGCGCTGCGAAGTGGGGTGAACGGCCGATTAAAGACCAGCGCCGGAGACCTCTTGCCGTTCAACACGATGGGCCTCCCGAACGATATCCCGTTCGGGGCGGACCCGACCAAGTTCTTTGTCGCCGGTGACGTCCGAGCGAATGAGAACGTCGAACTCACGGCCATGCACACGCTCTGGATGCGCGAGCACAATCGGCTCGCGGATCAGATTCACCTCGAACAGCCCACTTTGAACGACGAAGAGATCTTCCAACTTGCGCGAAAGATCGTGGGTGCGGAACTTCAGGTAATCTTCTACAAGGGATGGATTCCAGCGCTGTTCGGCCCGAACGCATTGACGCCGTACAACGGTTACGATTCGGCGGTCAATGCCGGCATTGCCACCGAGTTTTCAACGGCGAGCCTCCGCGTCGGACACACTCTGCTTGGCGACGACGTAGAGTTCCGGGACGATGAAGGGGAAGCGACGCATGCGGAAGTCCCGCTTAAGGACGCATTCTTCAATCCGGACCTTCTCATAGAGACCGGAATTGACTCTATTCTCAAGTACCTGTTCACGGACAAGGCGAATGAAGTTGACACCATGATTGTCGATGGCGTCCGCAACTTTCTCTTCGGCCCTCCCGGCTCTGGTGGCTTCGATCTCGCCTCGCTCAACATCCAGCGCGGCAGGGATCATGGATTAGCCGATTATAACGCCGTACGCGTTGCGTACGGGTTGCCGCCTGCACACAAGTTAGCGCACATTACTTCCGACCCAGTTTTGCAACGAAAGCTGGCCCGCCTCTATTCCAATGTCAACAACATCGACCTCTGGCTAGGCGGACTGGCCGAAGATCACGTGCCCGGCACGAGTACGGGCCCACTGATCCGACGGGTATTGACCGAACAATTCCAGCGCCTCCGCGACGGTGATCGTTTTTGGTACCAACAAATCTTCTCCGGCGCGGAACTGGACGAGCTAGAAAACACAACCTTGACCGACATCATGCGCCGCAACACGGGTATGGTCAATATCCAAGACAACTCCTTCTTCTTCGAGCTAAGTGTCAGCGGACGACTATTTCACGACAAGAATGAGAACGGCACCCAGGATGCCAATGAATTCGGGCTATTCGGATGGACCATCGAACTCGTAAACAACCAAGGCACCGTCGTTGAGACCACGACGACCGACGCCAACGGAGATTACGAATTCGTGCTTGACGTACCTGGGAACCGCACCGTGCGACTCGTCACCGAGCCGGGCTGGTATTACACCACCACAAACCCGATTGCTCTCCAACTCAGCCACGGCATGATTGTGAGCGACGTGGATTTCGGAATGAATTTTGACGGGTTAGCTCCTGGCGCCGGTTTGGGTTTCGCACTTGCTACGGCATCTCCAATGGAACGCCCAAGCATGGCTCAAGTTTCGGACGCTAGAGCGCAAGCGGTTCCGCGCGACATGAGTATCCGAGAAAGCGCGTCGGATTCCGCGTCTTCACAGTCAGTTGGCGAAACGGAAGATTCGACAAAGCTGAATCGTAGAACCAACACTCGGATGGTTGATTCCGAGACGCCCGGCTTATCGGAGGAATGGACCGACACCGCCAGCGGACTCGAGTCTCCGATAACAGATACCGGTTGGATTTTGGGGTAACGGTACGACGCCGAAGCCATCGCGAATTCTTTTGACTCCGTGCCGTAGCAACGGTAGTCTATGACTTAAAACTCGTGCCGCTGTCGGCACCCAAATTCGCTCGGCCATTCATCTCAATGAGGAGGGATCTCTATGGGTCACAGACTCCGTTCCGTGCGCTCGCCTAGTTCCTTCGCCCGGCAACACCGCTTGCATATCGAGGCGTTGGAGGACCGTCGTCTTCTGGCGGCAGGACCGTGGGAGTTCCTTAGCGCGACAAGCCAAATCCAGCAAGTTCCCGACAGTGGCGGCAACCCCATATTCCGGGGTTCCCAAACCGGGGATTTTGATGCCGACGGCGATCTAGATGTCGTCGTGGTCACAAACCGGAGTTCTGCGGGCGTTACCGGGACCCCGTATCCGGGCATCCTCTACATGAACGAGAACGGCAAATTCGTCAATCGCACGGCGCAGTACTTTCCCGACCTCCTCATTCCCGCCGAGCGTTGGTGGGTCTCTCCCGGCGATTACTTCGACGAGGACATCATAGATCTTTATGTGGCGGGCGCAGCCGGCGATCCTTCCAAGTTTTACAAGAACCTGGGCTCTAGTGGCGGAAACTGGTTGGGATTCCAAGAGCAGTCGTTTCGCATCCGTGGTCCTTCCAAGATTTCAGCCGCTTCCTACTACTCAGAAGAAGCCGACCTGAACGGCGATGGCCGGGAAGACGTAGTCGAGTTCAATATGCACCCTGAATTAGGGCTGGGGCAGACCCGCGTGTTGATTAATAACGGACGCGTTCTCAGGGACGAAACGGCAACGCGTATGCCCCAGCGGCAGGAGCCGACGATCTGGGGCGAAGTTGTTGACTTCAACGGCGACACCTTCCCGGACATTGCCATGTCCAACCTCAACCCGTCGGGCGGTACTCCGAAGCTGCGCCTTCTCATCAACGACGGGACTGGAAACTTCCCCGTGTCGCTGGAACAGACGGTGCTTCAGCCGCACAGCAGCAGCATCGGCACGTACGGAATCGACAATGGCGACTTCAACGGTGACGGCAAGATGGATCTGTACGTCATCAATTTCGGCATCTCCGGAAACGGCGCCCGCGATGGCATTGTGCTGAACCTCGGCTCGGGCAATAACCTGCTCAACACCATCTATTATCCGACGTTCAACGGCACGGACAGCGACGGCGACCATGCTGAAGCCGGGGATTTCGACGGCGACGGGAAGCTGGACATCGCGGTCGCACAGTTCGCCGCGAAGACTTTTGTGCTGCACAACCAGTCCACCGGCACCGGCGGCATTCCGACGCTGGTAGAGAGGACGCCGCCGCAGGTGCCCAACGGCGCCGCCTACCGCGCGTCGGCCTTCGATGCCAATGGCGATGGCAGACTGGATCTGTGGATCGGGCACAATCCGGTCAATCAAGGCTCATCCCTGATGATCGCCAACGTGCCGGAGGTAGAGCCCAACGGAAACATCGCAGCCGCGACCTTGATGACTGCCTTCCCTGCCCTCGCGACGGGAGTCGTCGGCGCCGCTGGAGATATCGATGTCTTTGCCCTTCCGGCCCGCGCCTATACCGAAGGAACCACCGTTCGCCTCCGGCCGGCGGCTGGTGTCGACCTCCGACTTAAGTTGCTTGACGCAGGTGGAAACGTCATCGCCACATCTCAGAGTGGCGGCAACGGAGCGCTGGAGCAACTCAACGCCGGAGCAGGCACTCTTGCTCGATATGCCCAGGTCGAGCTCCAGGGGACGCTCGGAAGCGGTATCTATCGGTTGGAGATTGACGTGCTTTAGGAAAGAAGTGTGACGCTTTCTTAGGTAGTTAACGAATCGTGAACCGGGACCTTGCTGATTCTTCATCAGCAAGGTCCCTTTCTGATTCTACCCACTTTTGTTGCGCAGCGCCGTGGCAGTTCAATCTCTACTTTCAGCATCCGTTTTAGCCGGCTACCAGCGAACCTCGATCTGTTTCAGCGACGGAGTCGCCGCCGGAGCTTCCGTCTCGCAAATGCACATCGCGCACAAATTTCGATTGACATTCGGATAGGAAGATCGACAATGTTGGGTTAGTCATTTTGAGCCAAGCCCTTTGATTGAGCACCGTGAACTTACCTGCGCCTCTCGGTGAGGCCGACAGGATTCCGCCCGGCGCAACGGGTCGACATGTGGGCTATTGGGGGGGAGCCCGCAGAAGTGCTGCTCGCAGACTTGCCGCCAGCGACGAGCAACCGGCCCCAAGAAGTTAGCTCCCGGCACCATACATCTCGAAGAAGGAGAGACTATGCCGAACGCGTCCTTTAGGGCTGCCCGAAAACCGAGGGCCGCCCGTCCTCCAAGCGTAGAGCGCTTGGAAGAACGTTGCCTATTGTGTGGCACGGAGCTTTTGTTTGGGAATGAAGGGGTAGTCAGGCCGGACACCAACGAGGATACCCGCGCACCGGGCCCTCGGCCTTGGGAATTCCTGAACGCTACGAGCCAGATCCAACATGTCGCGGATTCCGGGGGCAACCCCGTTTTCCGCGCGATTCAGCATGCCGACTTCAACGCCGACGGCAAACTGGATTTCGTCTCAACTCAGGCTCGCAGCTCGGCGGGCGTCAGTGGGACCGGCTACCGCAGCATTCTCTACATCAATGAAAACGGAAAATTCGTTGACCGCACCGCACAGTACTTTCCGGCGTTGATGACACCCGACGTGCGCTGGTGGTCATCGCCACACGATTACTTCAACACGGGATGGATCGATCTCTACGTTCCCGGCGCCAATGGGACACCGTCACATTTCTACAAGAATCTAGGAACTGACGGCGGTGGAAATTGGCTAGGTTTTGCCGAGCAATCGCATCGCATCCGCGGGCCGTCGAAGATTTCCACCGACTCCTATCACACTCATAAAGCCGACCTGGACAACGACGGCAAGATGGACATGGTGGAATATCAAAACCACCCGGAGACGGGTCATGGCCAGATTCGCGTGTTGATGAACAACGGGCGCGTTTTCGTCGATGAAACGGCTACGCGCATGCCGTTGCGCCAGGAACCGAGCATTTTCGGTCACGTTGAAGACCTCACGGGCGACGGCTTTGTGGACCTCAGCATGGTCAATCTGAACCCGTCGGGGAGTATCCCGGAGATCCGTGTTCTCATCAATGACGGCACCGGACGTTTTCCCGTGTCGTTGGAGCAAAACGTGCCTCAGCCGATCAATAGCATTGGCACGTACGGACTTGAGCATGTCGATGTGGATGGGAACGGCTTACGCGATATCTACATCGTCAATTTCAACGGCGACCAGGATGCGATCCTCCTCAACAAGGGCACCGGGAGTAACCTGTTCAACACGGTTTACTATCCTGAGTTCCCGAACGGCGACAAAGACCATGACGGCGACCATCCGGTATTCGCCGACTTTGATGGCGATGGCAAGCAAGACATAGCCGTGGCGCAGTTCGCGTCGAAGACTTTCGTCTTACATAACCAAAGCAGCGGCGGCGTAACCAAGCTCGTGGAACGGACGCCGGCGGAAGTGCCTAATGGCGCCGCGTTCCGTGTCCGCGCCTTCGATGGCAACGGCGACGGTTCGTTGGATCTTTTCATTGGTCACAACCCGGTCAATCAAGGAGTTTCGTTGCAGATCGGCAACGTAACCGAGACCGAGGCCAATGAGGGCATCGCTACGGCGAATGCCTTGACGACTTTCCCGGCACTCGCGACCGGCGTCGTCAGCGCCAGTGGCGACAAGGACGTCTTTGCACTGCCCGCCCGGGCATATAACGAAGGCACCAGCCTTCGCCTGCGGCCGTCGGCCGGCGTCGATCTCCGACTGATACTGCTCGATGCGGCCGGCAACGTCGTTGCCACGTCGCAAAGCGGCGGCAACGGCGCTACCGAACAGCTCAATGCCACTGCAGGAACCCTGGCGCCTACGCCAAGGTGGAGCTGCAAGGCTCGCTCGGCAGCGGAATCTTCCGTTTGGACATCGATACGCTTTAGGAAAGTGTGACGCTTTCTTAGGTAGTTAACGAATCGTGAACCGGGACCTTGCTGATCTCTGATCAGCAAGGTCTTTTTCTGCTCCTTCCCAGTGCGGCCCCTCCTTGTCGCTCGTTTCAGAAAGGAACGATCTAATGTCAGCGCATTCGAATGCGAGTTGTTCAATACGGCGTTCGAGCTACCCGCAGATCGAGCGCCTGGAAGACCGTTGCCTGTTGTGCTCGACCGAGCACTTGATGGGCAACGAAGCACTGGTCAGGCCGCTTGCCGAACAAGGAACACGTGACGTCACGCCGCGTCCGTGGGAGTTTCTCACGGCAACGAGCCAGATCCAACAGTTGCCTGATACGCCTGGCAATCTCGTCTTCCGTGCGATCCAACATGCGGATTTCAACAAGGACGGCCGCTTGGACTTCGTTTCGACTCAAGCACGCACCGACGCCGTGCTGAATGCCACGGACTATCCCAGCGTTCTATACATCAACGAGAACGGCAAATTCGTCGACAAAACGGCCCAGTACTTTCCCGACCTCCTCATCCCCGATGTGCGCTGGTGGTCGTCACCGCACGATTATTTCAACACCGGTTGGATCGATCTTTACGTCCCTGGCGGCAACGGCAAGCCGTCGCATTTCTACAAGAACCTCGGCGCCGACGGTCAGGGTAACTGGTTGGGATTTGCGGAGCAAGCATTCCGCATTCGCGGTGTATCGAAGATCGCCACGGATTCATATCACACGCACAAAGCCGACTTGGACGGCGATGGCAAGATGGACATGGTCGAGTACCAATTCCATCCCGAAGACGGCCTGGGACAAATACGCGTACTCATGAACAACGGCCGCGTATTCGTCGATCAAACCGCCCAGCGAATGCCGTTACGACAAGAACCCAGCATCTTCGGACATGTCGAAGACCTCAGCGGCGACGGCTTCGTCGATATCAGCGTCGCCAATCTCAATCCGGGTGGAAGCATTCCGGAGCTTCGCGTTCTCATTAACGACGGCACCGGCCATTTCCCGACGTCGCTTGAACAAATCATGCCCGCGCCGACATTCAGCAACGGCGTGTACGGCCTCGATCACATCGACGTGAATGGTGACGGCAGGCTCGACATTTACGTGCCGAACTTCGGCATCGCCGGCGACGGCTTCCGCGATGCGGTCCTCTTGAACCTCGGCACAGGAAATCAACTCTTCACGCAGGTTTACTATCCGGAGTTCCCCAACGGCAATAAGGACGTCGACAGCGACCATCCGGTCTGGGCGGATTTCGATAGCGACGGCCGAATCGACATTGCGGTCGCCCAGTTCGCCGGTCCGACCTTCGTCCTGCGCAATGAAACGGAAGGCGGAGTCGTCAAACTGGTCGAAAAGACACCACCGGAGATTCCGACAAGCCCCGCCATGCGGCTCCGTGCGTTCGACGCCAACGGCGACGGCATTCAGGACCTCTTGATCGGCCACGACGGCCCCGGTGTCGGCATCTCGATGTATATCGGAAACGTTGCGGAAAAAGAGCCGAACGAGGCCATCGGACAAGCACACGTCGTCACTACATTTCCAGCGCTCATAACGGGAGTCGTCGCGGCCAGCGGCGACAAGGACATCTTTGCACTTCCGTCTCGCGCTTACACGGAAGGAACCAGCGTCCGTCTCCGCCCGGCGGCCGGTGTCGACCTGCGGCTTCAGTTGCTGGACGCGGCGGGTAATGTAATCGCCACATCGCAAAGCGGCGGCACGGGCGCTTGGGAACAGCTTAACGCCGGGGCAGGGTCGCTGGCGCGGTTCATCAAGGTGGAACTGCAAGGCACGCTGGGAGGTGGTTTGTATCGGTTGGATATTGATACGCTTTAGTGACGCGGCCGTGTAGCGTAGTCGTACACAAGCCTGAAGCGCGAGCGAAGGAGTGCATGGAGCATTGTTCGCTCGCGCTTCCGCGTTACCGGCCTCTGCACTTTTCGTTCCGCCTATCGATCAGATAAGATGCACTCATGCAACCCGACGTTTTGACAGTACAGAATGTGAAGGACATAGATGACGGTGGCAAGCGCTGGCTGGGGGGCGTGCTCGGTCAGGATCTCAAGGATAGCCAGCAAGTCTTCATTATGGTGTTTACACCTGGCGTAGAGCCCGACGAATCCACGCGGCAGCGCGCGCTTGCCGATGTCCAGCGCACGATGGCCGAAGCAGAGAAGAACCTGACGAAACAAGGCATCACGCACGAGGAGTTCGACGCCGCCGTGGACGAAGCGATGGAGCACGTTCGGCAGCGTGAGCCTTGATGCGGGTCGTCCTGGACACCAACGTGCTTGCGCGAGCAGCCCGTGGCGGCACAGGCCCGGCCGCTGAATTGTTGCGGCTCATTGCGCTCCCGCCCCACACGTTCATCCTCTCCCCGTTCATTCTTTCCGAACTCTCGCGCGCTTTACGCTACCCGAGACTCCGCAAGCTGCATGGACTTGATGATCCGAAGATAGACGCCTACGTCCAATCGGTGCAGTCAATGGCGCTGCTTGTGATTCCTCCTTCGGCAGCGACATTATCACCTGTATCAAGCGATCCCGACGACGACCCTGTCATCGCCACTGCCGTAGCCGGCGAAGCCGACTCCCTTTGCAGTCTTGATCGACACTTGCACTTGCCCAACGTAATTGCCCACTGCGCGGTCCAAGGTATTCAGGTTCTCACCGACATCGAACTGCTCGGCCAGCTGCGACCTTAAGCCTCGTATCAGAACGCCCCCCAGGCTCTGACGACCATGTGAATCTCGATTCTAGGAGTTCATCACCGTCCAACGGGCCGAAGTCAACAATACTGACGTCCGCAGTAGTGAATCTAGCTACACCGGCATCCAGCCATGTGCTTGCCGACGGCTCATCGCGATCGTGAAGGGCGACTTCAGGGTTCGCGGGCGCCGGCAGGGTTGCCCTCCATTCAAAGCCAGATGTGGCTGGCTTCCCACCGTGCACTGTTGGTAATGGCATGGGCGTCACGGGTTTCCTCCTGAAGGTAATCCGCAGAACCTCCCCCTTGTAGTTGTCGAGGTAATAGAGATCGCCGTTTGGCGCCACGGTGACATCAATAGGCGATACCGCCGACAATTCAGATGCAAACGCCGTGACGGTCGACTTCGGGTCGGCGGCGTCCGGATTCAAATAGTAAATCCAACGGCCACAGAAATCGGTGAAGAAGTACTTCCCGACGTATTTCGGGGGGAACTGGTTTATGGGCGGGTTGTAGAAGGCGCCACCGGTAATGGAGCAGCTACCCCCGGCGAAGTTTCCATCGTAGGCGAACAACGGGCTTTCGAAGTCCGGGTCCGTCGTGTAGCCCTCGTACAAGGGCCAGCCGTAGTTTCCGCCTTTGACAATGAAATTCACTTCCTCGCGACGATTGGGCGGATCCGAGCCGACGTCGTTCACGAAGACACGGCCCGTGCCCGGTTGAATGGCAAACGAAAACGGATTGCGAAAACCCATGGCCCAGGTTTTATGTTGCGCCCACGGAATATGCACGAATGGATTGTCGCCCGGCACGCTGCCATCATCATTGACCCGCAACAGCTTCCCATTGGTTTTCTCGATGTTTTGGGCAGCCTGAGGATCGTAGTTGTCGCCGATGGGTATATAGAGCTTCTCGTCGATGCCGAAGCCGATTTGTCCACCGAGATGACCGGAAATCGGCTCGTTATTGACTTCAAAGAGTATTTCTTCGCTGTTGGGCAGAGCTCGGTCGGGATTGGCCGGGTCGGCTTTGAATCTGCTGATGTGCTGGTGCGGCCAATCATTGGGCGAAGTGTAGTACAGATACAAATAACCGTTTTCGGCAAAGTCGGGATGGAAGGCGATTCCCATGAGTCCGCCTTCGTGCGTGTTCTTGGTTTGGACGGTAACGAACGGCGTGGGTAGCAGTTGACCGTTTTTGATGACACGCACCCGTCCTTCAATCTCGGACACAAAGATACGGCCGTCCGGCGCAAATTCCAGTGCGGCCGGCACTTCGAGACCGCCAGTCACGATCGATTCGGTAAACCCCGGCGGTAAGGTCGTCGCAACGACTCGACTTTCGAGCTGCTCAACGCGGGGGCGGTACGCGAAGTACGGGCGGGGGAACCTGGCCATGGGAGGACTCCGTTTAGTCGTTGTCGCGTCAAATCGGAGGAAGACATCGGGCATTTACGCGGGTATATCACGAGCAGTCCGACCAAGTGTGGCAATTTGATATGGGGATGTCAAGCAAAAACCCGACGGTGTCGCATTCGAAAGGCGGGGGCTGGAAAACGGCCAGCGTTGCTGCCCACCTGTCACATCACGCCTCACGTCTCTATGCGAGCAACTCGATGCAGACTAAGATATGCTCCGCCGCGTCCACCGCGAAGGTGGATGCAACGATTGTCCCTCCGAGATCTGAATGGTCGAAACACATTAACGGAGTCCAGCACCGATGATGGCCACGCGCTCATACCGTCCGACTATTGACCGATTAGAGGATCGAACGCTCCTCACGTTCTTGCCACCGGTTGGATATGACGTCGACGGCGTTTCGTACTCCGTCCAAACTGATGACCTGAACGGAGATGGTTTTCTCGACGTGGCGCTGGCGGACTACTCGAACAACGGGGTCCGGATTCTGAATGGAAACGGCAACGGCCAACTGGGCCCGCCGATGTTCGTTCCGTCGGGGATTCGCGCCTATAAGCTTGTGATCCATGATATGAACGGTGACGGCGTCCGTGATCTGGTCACGTCAAACGTGGGCAGTTGGCCGGACCCGTCGGACGCCGGCTTCAGTGTAATACTTGGAAACCCCGACGGGACTTTCTTGCCGGCCCGGAACTTCGTAATTCCGGGGATCAGTGTGTTTGGAATGGCCGTCGGTGACTTTAACAATGATACCTTCCCCGATGTTGCGGTAGCGGCCGGAAGCATCTACGTGTTCGGTGGAAATGGCATGGGAAGATTTCGCTTCCGCGGAGTTTACGGCACCGGCTACGGCGTATCGACTGCGGATCTCAATGGAGACGGCAACCTGGATCTGGTGACGAATTTATTCGGTCCCAACAAGATGGGCGTCCTGCTGGGTCACGGCAACTTCAGCTTTCAAAACCCAGTGGAGTTTTTCATGCTTGGCCCGACCGGTGATCCTACCATCGGAGAATTCAACCGTGACGGAATTCTCGATCTGGCCGTTGTCACGGGCTACAAGGGAAACAGCGTCGTAGTGCTCCTCGGGCAGGGAGATGGAACTTTCGAGACGGCGGACCAACATCCAACCGGATCATGGCCCCATGCGGTTGTCGCGGCCGATTTCAACCAAGACAACAAGTCGGATCTTGTGGTAACGAATTATCTGGGCAACACCATCAGCTTGCTCCTCGGAAACGGCGACGGCTCCTTTCAGTCCGGCGTTACCCACTTCGCGGGCGGCGGCGGGCCCGTGGGGGTCGATGCCGCCGACTTGAACGCCGACGGCCATACCGATATCGTCCTGACGCGCGTGGACAACCACACGATCGCAGTAATGCTTCATGACGGTGGACGGACTTCGGACGCACAGACGAAGCGTAAAACGGATGGCGATTCGTTCGCGATCGTGAGGCACACGGACGGTGAGACCGATTTTCAGCCCCCGTATGCGGTCACCAACGAAAATCCCAATGGCGGTGTCGCCAAAAAGGCCGGCGATCGCACGTTGAAACGACTTTCCATGATGGATGAGGCGTCACTCGGTGAAACGCCGCACGGTCTTCCTCCACAGTCTTTTTCGGAGATCTAGACGGGTCTCCACGCATGCGCAAAGAGGAGCATCACTTGGAATCGAGGGGCGCACTATTACGCTTGATCTGCCTCCGCATAGTGGTATGCTCTATTCGAGGTCAGCCATGATTCGAATCCAATTCGCATCCGACGAGGATCGCATCCGAGGCAATTACTTATTGGCAACCCACACGGTAGTTCGCCGGCTCGCTGGACAAATCTTCGAGATTACGAAACACGACCTCAAGCTTCTGGATGAACATCAGCTTCATTACACGCTGGTTCCGATTCCGAACCCGAGCGGTTCGGACGACGAGGTTCGAAATCCTCTTGCCGTTGAACTATAACGACGGCGCCGAGATTGAACCCGCTAAGTTCGACCAGACAGCGGAAGAGTTATCCGAGCGCTTTGGCGGCCTTACCGAAGACACCGTTCGCGTGAGCGGCACGTGGAAATACGGCGGTACGCGCTACCGCGATACGCTCTTCCGAATTCGGATTGATACGACCGACCCGGGCGCCGCCGTTTTCCTCAAAGCGAGAAAAGAAGTCTGGAAACAGCGGTTTCGCCAGTTAGATATTTGGATTACGGCTCACGAAATAGACATCCTTTGACTCGTCATTCAACCCCGATAGTTGTTCGTGTCTTGCTCTCATTTCTCAGCCCGGCGATCCTTTCCTTCGATCTGCGACTTGTGGTACGATTCCGCAGAATAGCTCATCCCATTGCTGCGAGGTTTTCACCGCATGGCTGCCAGCGCCCTCATCAAGCCGACACACAAGGCAATCAAGCAATACTACGAATCGCTGAAAGAATACAGCGACCGAAAAGTCACCCACGAAGGCGCCGTCGAAACGGCCTTTCAGCGGCTGTTGGACAGCACGGCCCGCGGACACCACTGGCACCTGATTCCCAAACAGAAACTCAAAGTTGGTAAGGCCACCATTTTCCCGGACGGCACGCTGCGCGACCTGTTCAACGCCCGCTGCGGCTTCTGGGAGGCGAAGGATTCCAAGGACGACCTTGATAAGGAAATCTCCAAGAAACTCGCCGCAGGATATCCGGCGGACAACACGATCTTCGAGGACACACGCCAAGCTGTCCTCTACCAAGGCGGGCGGGAGCGCAACCGCTTCGACTTGGCCGATCCCAAACAGCTCGCGAATCTGCTCAACGATTTCTTCAGCTACATCAAGCCGGAAATCGAAGACTTCCACACGGCGGTCGAAGAGTTCAAAGAGGCCGTGCCGGACCTCGCTCGAAAACTAGTGGAGATCATAGCCAAGTCTCATCAGACCAACCGCGGCTTTCAGAAAGCCTTCGCCGACTTCTACGCTCTTTGCCAGCAAACCCTCAACCCGAACATCAGCCAGGCGGCCGTCGATGAAATGCTGGTGCAGCACCTGCTTACCGAACGGCTCATCCGCAAGATGTTCGACAACCCGGAGTTCACGCGCCGCAACGTCATTGCCGCCGAGATCGAGAAAGTCATCGACGCCCTGGTCAGCCTCAGTTTCAATCGCGACAGCTTCCTCAAATCGCTGGACCGTTTCTACCGGGCCATCGAAAACGCCGCTCACACGTTGGAAGACTTCAGCGAGAAGCAGCAGTTTCTCAACACGGTCTACGAGCGTTTCTTCCAGGGCTACTCGGTCAAGTTAGCCGACACGCACGGCATCGTGTACACGCCGCAGGCCATTGTGGATTTCATGTGTGCCAGCGTGGAGGAAGTGCTCAAGACCGAGTTCGGCCTGACGCTCGGCTCCAAGGGCGTGAACATCCTCGACCCGTGTACCGGTACCGGCAACTTCATCGTCAACCTGATCCGCCGTATCCCCAAGCGCGACCTGCCCCGCGTGTACAAGGAGCAGCTTTTCGCCAACGAGGTGATGCTGCTGCCGTACTACATCGCGGCTCTGAATATCGAGCATGCGTATTACGAAATCACGGGGCAGTACGAAGCGTTCGAGGGGTTGTGCTTCGTGGATACGCTGGAGCTGGCAGAAGGTGAGCACGGACTCTTATCATTCATGACGAGAGCGAACACAGAGCGCGTAGAACGCCAGAAAAACACGCCGATCACGGTGATCATTGGCAATCCGCCGTACAACGCTTGGCAACTGGACCAGAATGACAATAACAAGAATCGCAAATATCCCGTCGTCGAGCAGCGCATTCGTGAGACCTATGCCAAGAACTCGGCGGCAACGAACAAAAATGCACTTTCCGACGCCTACGTGAAATTCTTTCGTTGGGCTGTTGATCGACTCGGAGGCCGAGACGGAATTGTTTGCTTTGTGAGCAACAACAGCTTTGTGGACCAAATCGCGTTCGACGGCATGCGGAAGCATTTACTCCAAGACTTCTCACGCGTTTACCACCTCCACTTGGAAGGCAACGTTCGTCATAACCCGAAGTTGGCGGGCACGACGTACAACGTATTCGGCATTCAAGTCGGCGTGGGAATTACCGTCGCAGTCCGAATCGCCGGCCATGCCGACCATCGCGCATACTTTTCACGCATTGATAAGCTGCTTCGCAAGGAAGTGAAGCTCGCACAACTCGACAAGATGAACGCCCTTAGCGGAGTCGATTGGAAGAAGCTTAAGCCCGACGAACGTCACACCTGGCTCATTCCCGACCATGCGGACAAGTTCGCCGCGTTCTTGTCAATCGGTTATAGGGAAGCCAAATCCGCACAAGACTCTAATGTTGAAACGATCTTCAAAACGTACGGACGCGGTGTTGCAACTTGCCGGGACAACGTGGTCTATGACTTTGATCGAATGGCTCTGCCGGATCGGATACAGACTTTCATTGATGACTACAACGGTGAAGTCGACCGCTTTAAGCGCAAAGTAGGCAATGTAAATATCGACGAGTTTGTCCGGTACGACCGAATAAAGTGGAGCCGAGACCTGAAACTTGATCTGCAGCGCGGCGCTACGCGACCTTTCAAGAACACAACATTCGCAGTTGTCTGTACCGTCCGTTTACTGCCCGCAATTTGTATTTCGACCGAATACTGAACGAGGAAGTTTACGTTTTCCCGCAGATCTTTCCTAATTCACACACCGAAAAAGAGAATGTAATCATCTGGACGAAGGTCGGCACCGAGTGGCCGATGTTCGTATTGGTGGCAACTCGGATCGTCGACCTGTTACCTCAAGGCGGTTCGCAATGTTTCCCATTCTATACCTATGACGAAGACGGCAGCAATCGCCGGGAGAACATCACCGATTGGGCGCTAGAACAGTTTCGGACGCATTACAAAGACAAGAAGATCGCCAAGTGGGACATCTTCTACTACGTCTACGGCGTGCTGCACCATCCCGGCTACCGCACGAAGTTCGCCGACAACCTCAAGCGCGAGCTGCCGCGGATACCGTTCGCGCCAAACAGTGTGGCACGCCCTGAGTCCGCGAAGGGCGTGACGGCACGTCGTGGATCGAAAGCCACGCCCTTCGAAGACTCAGGGCGTGCCACCCAGGATGGTTTTTGGGAGTTCGCCAAAGCCGGCAAGGAGCTCGCCCGGCTGCATCTCGATTACGAAAAGCTCGATCCCTACGAACTGCGATTCATCGAAACGCCCGGCGTGCCTTTGTCGTATCGCGTGGAAGACAAGATGCGGCTGTCGAAGGACAAGACGTCGCTGAAGATCAATCCATCACTGACGTTGGCCGGCATTCCGCCTGAAACGTTTCAGTACCGCCTCGGCAACCGCAGCGCCCTCGAATGGGTCATCGATCAGTACCAGGTCAGCGAAGACAAACGCAGCGGCATCAAGTCCGACCCGAATCGGCCGGATGACGAAGAATACATCGTCCGCCTCGTCGGCCAGGTGGTGCGCGTCAGTTTGGAAACCGTGCGGCTTGTGAACGGGTTGCCGGAGGGGTATGCGTAGGCTTTTCGGAAATGCGCCGGTGGACGGAATTCGGCCGCTGCGCACCCTGTCTGTATCGCGAATGCTGAAGTATACAAAAGTATATATGTCGCTGCAAGAGCAACTTATGAAATCTGCCTCCGTGCGCGGGCCTCAATTTCATTGTTCTCGTCTGAATTGCCCACATGAGGTCCGTGGTCATCTGGCCACGGGGCCACCAACTAGGTCGTCGATGCACAACACATTATTTCTTAAGGCTTTACGTCCATTGGACTACCTGGCCAATAACGTTGCCACTGGCCACGTACTTTCGGATAGGCTTTGAGCCGCGGCCCCGTCAAACCACACGGAAAAACGGGCTAGCCAACCATCGCCTCCACTCTCCGCCGAGCACGCCGCGCAGCCGTGTTATCGCGGCTTGGCCGGGGACGGATGCGGGCGGCAATGCCGCCGCCGAGTTCTTCGAGCCGCCAGCGCATGTCAGGATCGCGTGTGTCCCGCGCCAATGAAGTGACCGCGTTCATCAGGCCAAAGCTCGATTGGTCGGTATCGGCAAAATACCGTTCGAGAACGCCACGCAAGATTTCGTTTCGGAGTACTTCGGGGAACTGACTCAGCATGGGAAGCATGTTGAGAGCCATGTCGACTTCCGTTTCACGGGCGGTGCGCATTTTTTCCGCCGAGACCGAGAAAGCGTCCTCGACGCAGCATTCACGAATGGCCTCGCGAAGGGTATCGCTGCCTTCCTCCAAGCCGAGGCAATTGAGCCGCGCTACGTGTCGCGACTGAATCGCTTGCGCCATAATAGCGCCGTTCTTGCAAACCTGTCGAAACACGTAAGGGTGCACCCAGGCTTCACGGTCAGTCGCCCGCAAAGCCACGCCTCCCTGCACCTGGTCGCGTGGCCGGACATCTTTGACCCACGGAAGCAACGACCGCGCGAACAAGCGGTTGCCGTCGGCAAACGTGTCGGAGATGTTACCGCCGTGCGCGGTAATCTCCTCATCGAAGATCGCCAGGATTCTCTTGGTAGTTAGCTCGCATTGCATCGACATGATGAAGTCCTCCACTTCAGCCGCGGCCCGGATCGTACGTTGAGTTTTCAGGAGAAGGACGTGCCGCCGGCCGTTTTTCGATTATACGACGATCCGCTCCGTTCCACAGTAGGATTCGATGATCTCCATAGAGGTCAATACCCTCGTGCCATCTGAGTGTAAGACGGCTGATCAAAGAGCGGCAGGCGATTGCTTCCCTTGCCTTGGAACGCGCGTTATGCTGGCAGCCATGAGCGATGTCACCCGCATTCTGTCGGCCATCGATCAGGGCGATCCAAAGGCGGCCGCCCAATTGTTGCCGCTTGTTTACGACGAGCTCCGAAAGCTAGCCACTCAAAAGCTCGCCCACGAGAAGTCCGGTCAGACACTTCAGGCGACCGCCCTGGTTCACGAGGCCTATCTCCGCTTAGTCGATACCGCGCAAAGTCAGCAATGGAATAGCCGCGGACATTTCTTTGCGGCGGCCGCGGAGGCCATGCGGCGCATTTTGATCGACGATGCACGGCGCAAACAGGCCGCCAAGCACGGCGGTGGGTGGCAGCGTCACGAAATCCTCGATCAGGAGTTGGCCGTCGATTCAACCGGGGACGATCTTTTTGCCGTCGATGAATCGCTCGCTCGGCTTAGCCAGCAGCAACCAGAAATGGCCAAGTTGGTGGAGCTACGGTTTTTCGCGGGCCTTACGCTGGACGAGGCGGCGGAGTGCATGGGGTTGTCGCAACGGACAGCGCATCGCCATTGGGCGTATGCGCGCGCCTGGCTACGCCGCGAACTCGACTCGCGCTAACGGTGTTGGTTGATTTCCGGATTCAAGATTCTCAAGATTTCTTGGCAGGTTTCAGCCGCCGATTCCGCACTGATTAACGGAGGGGGAAGACCCGTGGTCGACGTCGCTGCTGAAAGATCGATTTTCCTGACGGCCTTGGAAAAAGCATGTCCCGAAGCCCGGGCCGCGTATTTGCAGGAAGCTTGTGGCGGCGATCTGGTCCTGCGCTCCGAAGTGGAAAAACTGTTGGCCGCACACGAGCGTCTCGATGGGAATCATCGGGAACTGGATGCAGGCGGCACGGAACGCCCTGGCAGCGTGATCGGACCATACAAGCTCCTGGAGCAAATCGGCGAAGGCGGCTTCGGAATCGTCTTCATGGCCGAGCAACAACAGCCTATTCGACGCAAAGTCGCGCTGAAGGCCCTCAAGCCGGGAATGGATACGCGCCAGGTGATCGCCCGCTTCGAAGCCGAACGCCAAGCGCTGGCCATGATGGATCATCCAAACATTTCCCGCGTGCATGACGGCGGCGAGACGGCATCCGGCCGACCGTATTTCGTCATGGAGTTAGTCCGCGGTGCGCCCATCACCGAGCATTGCGACCGGCAACATCTGTCCGTGCATCAGCGTCTAGAGTTGTTTGTTCATGTTTGCCACGCCGTGCAACATGCGCATCAAAAAGGAATCATTCATCGCGACATCAAGCCGTCGAACATCCTGGTTACGCTGCATGACGGAGCACCGGTGGTCAAAGTCATCGACTTTGGTGTTGCCAAAGCGATGGGCCAACAGCTCACCGAGAGGACGCTGTTTACGAATTTCGCACAAATGATCGGCACACCGCTCTACATGAGCCCCGAACAGGCGGAAATGAGCGGCCTCGACATCGACACCCGTGCCGACATTTACGCCTTGGGCGTGCTGTTGTACGAGTTACTTACCGGGACGACTCCATTTGATCGCGAGCGGCTGCAAACAGCCGGGTTTGATGAAATCCGGCGTGTCATTCGCGAGGAAGAACCAGCCAAGCCAAGCACACGGATTAGCACGATGGGCGCCGCTCTGTCAACGGTGTCCGAAAACCGGCAAATCGATCCCAGGCGGCTGCGCGGGATGCTACGCGGCGAACTCGATTGGATCGTGATGAAGTGCCTGGAGAAGGACCGCACGCGTCGCTATGAAACCGCGAACGGACTGGCGCGGGACATTCAACGGTATCTCGACGTCGAACCAGTGGAAGCCGGTCCGCCTTCGGCTGCCTACAAGGTCCGGAAATTCGCACGCAAGCATCGGAAGCTTCTCAGTGCTGCCGGGTTGGTTGCGCTGTTGCTGATTGTCGCGAGTGTCGTCAGCATCTGGCAGGCGGTCCGGGCTACTCGGGCGGAACACCGAGCCATTGCTCAGATGGATCGCGCAGATGAAGAAGCGGATATCGCTCAAGCGGTCAACGACTTCTTGCAGAATGACTTGCTTGGCCAAGCCGACATCCAGAAGCAACCGGCCCGAACCCAGCGAAACAAGGACATTACGGTGCGTGAGTTGCTCGACCGGGCGGCACAGAGAATTGCCGGCAAGTTTGAGGGCAAAGCTGCGCACGGAAGCAGCAATCCTATATACGTTGGGGGCGGCGTATGAAGGATTGGGCGAATACGGAGACGCACTGAAGCATCTGGAACGCTCCCGCCAGTTGAGCGAGCAGACGATGGGTACCGGACATCCGCAAACGCTCCGTACGATGACCAAGCTCGGCCTGCATTATCGCAGCCGCGGTCGCTACGACGACGCCAGAGTCATTTTTGAGAAAGTGGTTGCGCATCGGCGTGAGCAGCTCAGTGAAGATCACCTGGATACGCTCCGAAGCACGCAAAACCTCGGCCAGATCTATCGTGATCTTGGACGGTATGACGATGCCGAGCCGCTATTGTCACGGGGGCTGGAGTTGTACCAAGCCAAGTACGGCCCCGACCACGGCAGCACGCTCCTCGCCATGAACAATCTTGCCCTGCTCCATTTGCATCGCGGCCGGTTCTTAGAAGCCGAGCCGCTGTTGAAGCACGTGGTGCCGAGACTGGAGGGCGGGGAAGGTCCGGATCATCCTTACACACTCACGTGCAAGAGCAATCTGGCCGGTTGCTACATGGAGCTTCGACGTTTTGATGATGCCGAGCCGTTGTATCGGCAGGTTCTCGAGGTATCCACGGCCACGGCCGGCACCGATCATCCCAACACACTTTTCGCGATGAAATCGCTTGCCCTGGCGGTTGATGCGCGCGGTGGGCACGAAGAAGCGGAGGCCATGTTGAGAGAAGTGTTGAAGGGACGCCGCGCCAAACTTGATCCCGACCACCCGGACACGCTGACCAGCCTGGGCGATCTCGCCGGCGTGCTCAGCCGGTTGAAAAAGTATTCCGAGGCTGAAGCCCTAATCAAGCAGGCGTTGGAAGGCCGCCTCACCAAGCTCGGCGCTGATCACCCGGATACGCTGCGTTCGATGAACCAACTCGGCACACTCTATCGTGACACGCGTCGATACGCGGAGGCGGAACCATTGCTCCGCGATGCCGTTGAAGGAGCGAAAAAGAAACTCGGGCCCAACCACCCGCAAACGCAACTGTACATCAAGAATCTGGCCGAGATCGAAAGCAAACTGAGATCGGAAAATCCACAGGAGAAATCCGTGTAACAATCGGCCGAGGCCGCCCGATGGCGGGAGGAATTGGCGAGCGAGAAGTCCCGGTAGCACGACGGTCTACCGATTCTGAAACAGCGCAAACACTAGCGGCATTTGGTGCATGATCGTGGGCCGCGTCGCGGCTCTGAGTCCGCGGTGCGCGCTCATTACTTGTTCTTTGTTCTAACCGAGGAAGGCCACTGCGATGAATGCGAGATTATTGAAGGTATACAGACGCGGCCACCGAACCCGTGCCGTGCCGTTCCTGCAACCCCTTGAAGATCGAACACTGCTTTCCCCCGGCGCGTTCGACCCGACGTTCGATGGCGACGGTAAACAGACTGTCCCCTTCGACCTAGGCGGCGACGGCTACGACTTCGCCGCCGCCATAGCGGTAGCTCCCGATGGGAAGATCGTCTTGGCCGGTAACGCCGAGGTCGCGGCCGACAACAGCGACTTCGCCGTCGCCCGGCTCAACGCCGACGGCACACCGGACATGACATTCGGCGACGGCAGAAGCACCTTCGGCTTCAGCATCACCGACGGGGCCACCGGCGTCACCGTGCAACCGGACGGCAAGATTGTCGTGGCCGGCTACACCGATGTCTTGGGCAGTCCTGATTTTGTGGTGGCCCGGATCAAAGACAATGGCTTCTTCGACACAGACTTCGGTACAGGTGGCTATCACATCCTTCCCTTCGACCTCGGCGGCAGCAAATACGACGTCGCCCATAGTGTGGCGCTGCAAACCGACGGGAAGATCGTCGTGGCCGGAGTAGTCCAAATCGACGGCGCCAATTACGACTTTGCGGTCGCACGGCTCAATACCGACGGCACGCTTGACAGCAGCTTCGGCGTCGGCGGCAAGCGTATCTTCGGCTCCAGCGGCGTAGATGAGGCCAGCGGCGTGGCCGTGCAACCGGACGGCAAGATCGTCATGGCCGGGACCATCGACGCTGCAGGCACCAGCGATTTCCTGGTGGCCCGGCTCAATTCCAACGGTTTGTTGGACACCGGCTTCGGGACGGGCGGCTTTCGCACCATCGCCTTCGACCTTAGTGGCGGCGAATACGACGCGGCGAGCGCGGTCGCCCTGCAACCCGACGGGAAGATCGTCGTGGCTGGTGTCGCCGAGGTCACGGACGGCAATGGCGACTTCGCACTGGCCCGGCTCAACGCCAACGGCACGCTGGACACCAGCTTCGGTGACGGTAGGAGCACCTTCGGTTTCGGCACCGACGACGGGGCCACCGGCGTGGCTGTGCAACCTGACGGCAAGATTGTCGTGACAGGCTACACCAATGTCTTGGGCAGCTACGATTTCGTAGTGGCCCGGATCAAATATAATGGCTTCTTCGACGGTGCTTTCGGTACCGGCGGCTATCACATCATTCCCTTCGACCTCGGCGGCAACAAATTCGACATGGCGGCCGGTGTGGCTCTGCAACCCGACGGGAAAATCGTCGTGGGCGGCGGTACCACGGGCTTTTCCGGCGCCAGCGATTTCGCGGTGGCTCGTCTGGAGGGGCAAAACGTTCATTTTACGGCCGCTGGTGGCGCGCCCAATCGTGTGCGAGTCTTTAGCCGCGCCGGAAGCTCGTTGGGCACTTTTTCGCCGTTCGCCGGTTACAACGACGCCGTCGCCGTGGCCTTTGGCGATGTCAACAGCGACGGTATCGACGACCTCATCACGAGCGCCACCATTGGCAATCCCGCCGTCAAGGTGTACAGCGGCGCCACGCTCAGCGATGGGACTTTCTTCAACAACCCGGAAAGCCACGTCCTGGCGAGCGGCTTCGCATACGGCATCAACTTCAACGTGGGCGCCAACATCGCCGCCGGCGACGTCAATGGCGACGGTTTCGCCGATATCATCACCGGCGCGGTTCCCGGCAATCCGCACGTCAAAGTATTCGACGGCGCGAAGATTCTTACCAGCGGCGTGATTCCATCCGACAATCACCCGAGTTTGCTGGCTCAGGGCTTCGCCTACGGCCTCGGTTTCAACGTGGGCGCGAACGTCGGCGCTGGCGATGTCAACGGCGACGGCTTGGTGGACGTCATCACCGGCGCCTCGGCCGGAAACCCGCACACACGGGTGTTCGACGCCAAAACGATCGTGGCCGGCAAGATCATTCCCACCAACAACACCTCCGCTGTGCTGGCGGAGTTCTTTCCCTACGGGCTTGGCTTCAACGTCGGTTCCTTCGTGGCGGCCGGCGACTACAACCGCGACGGCTTCGTTGATGTGGTCACCGGCGCTTCGGTCGGCAATCCCGAAGTGCGCGTGTTCAGCGGCAAGGACATGGCAAATGGATCCTTCAACCTTAACAAAAGCCTTCTGGATTTCTTCTTCGCTTTTGAACAGGGCCAGAACATCGGTGTCTCGGTGGGTGCGTCCGATTTCACCGGCGATGGCAAGGCCGACGTAGTTGTCGGCACGCGCTCCGGAGCGCCACGCCTCCGTGTCTTTCAAAGTAATCTGTCTGGTTCGGCAACTCTGCTGACGGGTTTCGACGTCACGCTTGCCGGCTTCAGCGGCCCAGTGAGCGTCAGTGCGTGATGATATGTTCCGGCATTCCAACGTTTTGGGGGCATCATGAAACAATTCGACATCGCGCGAGAGGTGTGGCGGTGGATGACGGCTTGGTTCCGCCCGACGCCGCCACCTGTGCACTCCGGCAATAGTAGTTGGCGGCCCGGCCGTGCCGCTTCCAACGTCGCCATGCGGACGGCGAAGGCAGTCCACACCTTGCGCCCCGACGAACCGCACCCATCGATGGACGAGGCCTGATTTTCAGATTCCGTGCGCAACAAGATCGAATGGTGGAGTGACGCTAATCCATAATCCTTTCCGGAGGTTGAATCATGAAACGTTCGTTGGTGTCTCGTCGTCGCGGGTTAGCGGCACTCGCGTATCGGCCATGGATGGAACGGTTGGAACGACGGTTGCCGCCAGGTTGCGTGCTGTCTGGGCTGCTACCCAGCGAGACCGCGCTGACTGAAAACCTCGAACTCGAGGGCTTCGCAACTAATAAAGCGGCACTCGCGATTGTGACCGATTCTGGGCGTGTCGGCTTAACTCGGTCCCCGGAATTGATTGACCGAGACGAATCCCGCGTTCCGCTTTCAGACGAGCCAGCGCAACGCCGGGACAAACCGACGAACGAGCAGACGCTCTTTCACGCGAGTTCGTCACGTGCGATTCATCGCCACTTCGAAGCCGGCGGGGCGTTGGTCATGGCGGTGCAATTCAGCGCATTGGCAACACCTGTCCGAACTTCACAAGCCGTGGACATTGAGCGGCACGGAATGTCGCGAACGGCCGTTGTGGGGCGGGTGGACACCGGCAACGTGGCGAAATCAGAAACACCGAGCCCTGCTCAACAGCCTGATGTCCGAGACAACTACGGCAACTTGCCCCTGAGCTTTGAGCAAAATGGCGGCCAATTCGATGAGCGGGTGGATTTTGTGTCGCGCGCTGGTGGCGCTACGGTATTTTTGACACCGACGGCGGCGGTGTTCGCTTACGGCGGGCGAGCGGGGGGTGTCCCCCTGGAAGCGTCACGTTCTCAGGGCGTTGACACGCCCCACTCGCCGGGTGTCGCACTGCACATGCAGATTGTCGGCGCCAACCCGACTGCCCAGGTGAATTCGGTCGATCAACTTCCCGGAATTACCAACTACTTGCTCGGCAATGACCCGACGCAATGGCACACCAATATCGCCAGCTTCGGCCGAGTCGAATACGACGAGGTTTACCCAGGCATTGATCTGGCCTACTACGGCAACGGTGCCCAACAACTCGAGTACGATTTCTTGGTTTCGCCGGGCGCGGATCCGAGCGCGATTGCTTTGAGCTTTGCGGGCGCCGACGGCATGGAAATCAACTCGCGGGGCGATCTCGTCCTCCACACTGCCGTGGGCGATGTCGTCCACGAAAAGCCGTTTACGTATCAGGAAGTTGGCAACACACGTCAAGAGGTGACGAGCGGCTACGTCATTCAGAGTGATATCGTCCGCTTCGAAGTCGGAAACCACGATGCACGGCTACCGCTGGTGATCGACCCGGTGGTGCTAGGTTATTCAACGTTCTTGGGTGGTTCGGGGCACGACGTTGGGCTTGGGATCGCCGTTGACGGAGCAAGTAACGCTTACATAACGGGGCAAACCAACTCGGTAAACTTCCCGATCAAGCCGGGGGCGCTCGATACAACGCAAAACGGTGGAGATGCCTTCGTCACCAAGCTGAACGCGGCGGGGACGGGATTGATCTACTCCACCTTTCTGGGCGGCACTGGTAGCGACGGTGGGAGCGGGATTGCCGTGGACGGCAGCGGCTTCGCCTATGTGACTGGGTTTACGACTTCGTCGAACTTCCCCACGACACTAGGCGCATTCGATACGTCGCACAATGGCTGGTACGATGTGTTCGTATCCTGGCTGAACCCGTCCGGTTCAGGGCTTTCGTACTCCACTTATCTTGGGGGTTCGGGGCCCGAGTTTCCTTTAGGAATTGCTTTTGACGGCACCAGCAACGTTTACATAACAGGTGAGACCCAATCGGCCGACTACCCGACCACATCGGGCGCGTTTGATACCACCTACAACGGCGGTACCCTTGGCGACGCTTTCGTGACCAAGGTCAAACTGATCGGCTTCACGTCACTCGCATACTCCACTTTTTTGGGCGGTTCGGGCGGGGATAACGGGTTCGGGCTGGCACTGGATGGCAGCGGCAACGCTTACGTGACGGGATTGACAACTTCGACCGACTTCCCGACAACTCCCGGTGCATTGGACACCGTGAGCAACGGCCACGATGCCTTCGTCACGAAGTTGAATGCGGCCGGGTCGGCCCTTGACTACTCAACCTACCTGGGCGGCATCGGCGTCGATTTTGCTCGCGGGATCGCACTGGACTCGAGCGGCAACGCGCATGTTACGGGATCGACGACTTCCGGTGATTTTCCGGTCACGCCAGGTGCATTCGACACCGACAAAAATGGTTTCTACGAGGCCTTCGTCACCAAGCTGAATGCGGCGGGCTCCGCCGCGGTATACTCGACCTATCTGGGCAGCTCCGAAGACGACCAGGGGGCGGCCATTCAGGTGGATGCCGGCGGGAATGCGTTCGTAACCGGCGAGACTACTTCGTCGGACTTCCCGACCACTCCAGGCGCCTTTGACACCAGCAATTCATCTCTAGACGGTTTCGTAAGTAGGCTAAACGCCACCGGATCGGCCCTTGCCTACTCCACGTATCTCGGAGGGCGATTCCAGGATTCAATTGACGCGCTTGCAATCGATGCCGGCGGCAACGTCTACGTCACGGGGGAAACCTATTCGAGCAATTTTCCCACCAGTCACAGCGCGTTCGATACGACCTTCGGCGCCGGAGTCTACGCAGACGCCTTCGTTTCCAAGCTGCGCGTCATCGCCACACCGTGCGGCTGCTTCAAGGCGCGGACGATCACCACCGCCGCGAACGGGGCCGTCGATGTGTTCGCGGCCGACATGGACCGCGACGGCGACATGGATGTTCTGTCCGCCTCCAATCAGGATGACATGATCGTCTGGTATGAGAACAAAGGCAACGGCAGTTTCATCCCACGTACCATCAGCACCCTCGACACCACGAATAATCCGGACAGTATCTTCGCGACGGATGTTGATGGCGACGGCGACACGGATGTCCTGTCAGCGTCCAATCTGGATGACAAGATCGCCTGGCATGAAAATGACGGCAACCAGAACTTCACCGCACACACGATCACCAACACGTTTTTCTCTGACAATCCTCAAGGTGTGTTTGCGGCGGACATGGACAACGACGGCGACACCGACGTTCTCTCCGCATCGTTTGCGAATGATTTCATCGTCCTTCATCAGAACAACGGTGATAAAACTTTCACGAACTTCGTCATAGCCACCGCCAATGGCCCCAACTCCGTGTTTGCCGCGGACGTGGACGGTGACGGCGATAACGACGCCCTCACCGCATCGTTGTACGACGACAAGATTGCCTGGCACGAAAATAAAGGCAACACGGTCTTCACCCACCATACGATCACTACCGCCGCCAACGGCGCCAACGCCGTATTCGCCATCGACATGGACAAGGACGGCGACATCGATGTGCTTTCTTCGTCCTTCATCGACAACAAGATCGCCTGGTACGAAAACAACGGCATTGGCACCTTCACCACCCGCGTCATCACCACAACGTTCGCGAGCAGCCCACAAGATGTCTTTGCCGTGGACATCGACGCCGACGGCGACATCGATGTCGTGTCCGCGTCCAACGTGGACGACAAGATCGCCTGGTACCGAAACGACGGCAACCAGAACTTCACCGGCAAAAACATTACGAAGTTTGCGGATAATGCCGGCAGCGTGTTCGCCGCCGACATGGACGGCGATGGTGATCAGGATGTGCTGTCCGCGTCGTTTTCCGACGACAAGATCGCCTGGTACGAGAATCGCAACGGCGTGGCTCTGGCGGAAGTAAAGCCCATTTGAGAACAAGGGTTGGCCGAACCTCGTGCCAATCAGCGCAGGTCGACACAAACCGTTGTGCACGTGGAAGTTGGTCAGGGCGAAAAAGAGGCAACGGGAGTGTATGGGAATCGAACCCACAGACGGCTTTCTTCAAGCCGTCCACTGGTTTTGAAGACCAGGGCCCCCACCAGAGGTGCAAACACTCCCATGTGTTCGAAGGCGCGCCGAGTTGGAACGATGCGCCCGCGCGGCTGGATTATATTATGGCTGCAAAGGCCGGCATCCATTGTCGCTAGTGCGACGAACGCAAAGTCAGCAGATGCCAGCACGGAGTTAGCCCGGCGGGAAGGCACGGCAAAACCGGCTCATCTTCATTCGCAATTGCTCGGCAAGTCACATGGTCATTTGCTAGAGCGTGTCTTGGCGCGTGACGCAACTTTACGCGCGGTGGCCGCCGGCCGCGCAGGCGCCGGCGCTGGAAGTGCGGGCAGGCCGAAGCGTTCATTGAGCGTTTCAAAGCGGCCACGTAACTTCTCAACTCGGTCGCTCCCCGTTGCACCGAGTTCGTCGGCCAGGTGAAGCAGAGCGGCCTGTTCGTGCCGCGCGATGTCCGCGGCATAGCGGCTCTCATAGGTCGCGGTGAATTCCTTATAAGCACTGGGAAGGCGATTCATACACCAAATGACCCGGCTCATTTCCGGAAGTCCTGCCGTCTTGATCCAGGTCGACAACTTGGCAATTTCAACGCTGAATGCGTCGTTCACGTGGAATCCTCGGACAACGGGTAGACGGATCGGCCGCCTCGAGCCGATCCGAAGTGGTCTCAGACAGCCGAGAACAGCGCTGCGATACACACAGTTAGCCCGCCGCGGCTGGACGGGGGCTATGTGTGTTCGCATGCAGACTGCTGATTCTGATTAATAGCGACGACCGCCGCCGCCGCCACCACCGCCGCCGCCGTAGCCGCCGCGTCCCTTGCCGCCGCCAAAGCCGCCACGTCCCCCCGATCCGCCCCGGCCGCCGCCGCCACCGCCGCCTTCGGTCTTCGGCCGGGCCTCGTTGACCGTCAGTGTTCGACCTTCGAATTCCTTGCCGTTCAAGTCCGCGATTGCTGCCTGGGCCTCTTGGTCGGAGCCCATTTCCACAAAACCGAACCCCTTCGATCGGCCGGTGTCCCGGTCCATGATCACCTGAGCGGATTGGACGGAACCATGGGCCGCAAACAGCTGCTCCAAGGCGCCATCGGTGACGCTGTACCCAAGGTTACCCACATACAACTTCTTGCCCATTTTGGGCCTCCATTGAGAAAAGATGTTCGCGCCTCGTCCCGCGTTGGGACTGTAAAGCGCCGACCAGGGACAAGGAAAGGGGATGTGGAACGATAGACGACCACGGACCGTTCGCTAGGCCCAAGTACATGAATTATTGTAATCGCCCAAGGGGAGATAGCCCAGCCCGAACAAAAACTTGCAGCCATCTAATTCCGGCGCCACCATTCGCGGATTTGAAAATAAACCAAGACGGCGATGAGCACGCCAGCGACGCTTCCTACGGTCGCCAGCTGCCAACCGCCGGGGATCCAACTCGAAGCCGAATTGTTGCTGTTTGCCGCGAACGAATCGGCCAATCCGTCGGTCACGGGCGCGGGAGGCGGTGCATTGGCGACGGCCTCGTGAACTATCTGCCGGTGTTCACGAAGTTCGGCCGCGTCCAGCCGGCGCGTGCTTTCGCGTCGGCAATCATCAAAGATCGCGGCCGCGGTGTGTATGTCTCCTTGAGCGTTGTAGAGTTCACCGAGCAACCAATAAAGCCGGGTATCGTTGGGCATCCACAGCAGGAGTTGTTGAACGATGGCGATGGCATCCGGAGGAAGTTTCGCTTTTTGTTCTGGGGCAAGTTGGCCCGCTTCGTAGCGCCCGGATGGTCCTACAAAGCGGACATCGAACAAACTGTCAACGCTTTCCGGCGGCGTTGGTCGTCCGCCACGAGACCGAAGGCCCTCACGATACCGCTCTTGTATCAATCGGTGATGAAATGAATCGACGCGCGCGTACCACTCGATTTGTTCCGGGTTTGCGCCGGCAATGTCAGGCCGACGCCCTTTGAGCTGCGGGATCAAGCTGGCGGCACGCTCGAGCTCACCGACCAGTTGTTGAGCCGTCATCAAATTAGCACTTGCCGGATAGTTGTCGCGCTCCCGTGCGATCAATGGTGTGAGAATCTCGACTGCCCGCGCCTGTTCGCCGAGGTATATCAGATACGCGCTCAGGTTTACCTGGTCTTCAACCGACGCCTTACCGGCGCGGAGCTTTCCTTCGAGCTCATTTCGTTTGTCCTGGTAGCGTTTCCGGATGGTTGTCTCGATGGGCAAACCGGCATTCACCTGGTCGGTGAGCAGCCCCTTGAACTGGGCGTATGGCAGCGCCTGAATCTGCCCCTTGCTCGCCGTAGGCCCCAACATCGGTTCGCCGAGGTTGTACACACCTGCGTGGCCCGGCGACGCCAGACACGCCGCAAATCCGATGACGAAACCAATGACCTTTTTCGGCATCACTTCACCCCGAGGTGCCCTCTGGAATTGGAGCGGAGGATTGCAGTGTGGCTCGAATCTCCGCGGTCACGTCTCGCCCGCCCGATAGATTCGTAATAATCGTCAACGGCGTGTAGATTATTCCCCACGGAATTCCCCACCATCCTAACAGCACGGAAACGAGCGTGAAAGGCAACCCGCGCCACAGACCAAGCTCGTGCGCTCGGAGCAGATGGATGCCGGTCGGTCGTCGCAAAGTGATGACGAGCAATGAAATGCAGTACTCGTAGTAAACAAGCCGGCCGCCGGCTTCCAGCGCGGCTTCAAGTTCTGCCTGACTCAATTCATGGCTGCCGTGAAGGTGCATGCAACGTGTAAACGCTAAGCCGCCGATGGAATCTGCTCTGGAAACTGCGCAGTTTGCCTGTCTATGATATGTGGAATCATTGGCGCGGTCATGTCGTACAGAAAAGTGACGCAACATCGAGCGTCCTCGGTTGCCGCAGCCTTACTATTCATGGACTTGTAATGAACAGCCTCGAACGCCCGTTGGAATCACTCCACCTTCGCTCGGAGTTAGAGCGGCACGTTTTGAAACGCACCGGTCGACGCATTCGGAATTTCGCGATCGAACTCTTGTCCGAATCGGTAACGCTCCGGGGGACTGCCACGACGTACTACGTCAAGCAGCTTGCCCAACAAGGCGTCCGAGAGCTCTTGCCGCGCATTCCACTTCAAAACGCCATCGTTGTCGACACGGCAAATTAACGGCGCTCCGCTCGATACCCTAAACTTTAGTCGGAGTTTGACGGCGTTGGAAAAGTCGCCGTCACAGTGGTGGTGATGCCACCGCGTGGTGTGAAAGCGCCGACGACGGTGCAGCGCACCGGCGAACATGCCGCCACGAAGTCATCGAGCAACCGATTGACCAAGTGCTCATAGAAAACGCCTTGGTCGCGAAAGCGGTGCAAGTAGAGCTTGAGCGATTTCAGTTCGACACAGCGAGCGCCCGGAGTGTAGGTGTACCGAATCGTCCCGAAGTCCGGCTGACCGGTCTTCGGGCACATGCTGGTGAACTCCGGGCAAGCGATCTCAATCGTGTAATCGCGCCCGGCGAATTCATTGACGAATGTTTCCAGTTGATCCGAGTGCGGTGCTTGCTCTTTTTGCATGACGTGGAATCTCACTTGTCGCCGAGCGGTGTCTCCCGAACGATGTCGCCGTCCATCCACCAGCCGCGTACTTCCGCCGTCTCATTCAACAATGAAATGATAATGTGCGCCACGTCCGGGTAATTGTTGCGATCTCTGTCCGTGCGGCTCGGCGTTGCAGGAGAATGCGGATGAGAATGATACACCGCCAAAATGTCTGTCCCGTGCCGGCGCATTTCCTTATGTGCGGTCAAAAGGCTACGTGCTTCAGAAAGAAACTCCGTCGGGCTTGCGGCTTCATTAACCAAAGGATGGCGGTGCGTGACGCGACCCACCGCGTCCTCACGACGGCCGGCCAAGAAGCCGCAACACTCGTTCGGCAGCTCCGCACGGGCGTGCTCCTTCATTTCCCGGATCAGCTGGTCGGGCACGATTAGCCGAAATGGCGTTGACAAGGTGGTTCGCCCTCTTTCACAATTCAGGATTCAGCATACCGGAACGGGAAGGTTTTGGGAGCGGCGATGGCGAACGACACCATGGACTTAGAGCAGCTGGCTGACTACCTCCGGCGCGACCGCCGTGAAGTCGGCAACTTGGCAGACCGCGGCCGTCTGCCCGGCCGCAAGGTGTCCGGCCAATGGCGCTTGCGCGCGCCGAAATCGACCAATGGTTGGAAACCCAGTTGCCCGCCTATGACGAGGCTCAGCTGCACGCGCTGGAAACACGCGACCACGCGCTTTCCAACGCCGAAGTCCTCATCTCCACATTGCTCCTGAAGCAATGCATCGCCGTTCCGTTCCGCGCCACGACGCGGGCGTCGGTGCTGCGTGAGATGGTCAAGCTGGCCGAGCAGTCGAATTTCGTTTACGACCCGCAAGCGATTCTCCAAGCCATTTCGCAACGCGAGGAAATGGGCACGACGGCATTGGAGAACGGCGTCGCGATCCCGCATCCGCATCGGCCGATTCCGAATGCATTGGGAGATTCCGTAGTGGCGTACGGCCGGACGTCGAGCGGCATTCCGTTCGATTCATCCGGCGGTTTGACGGACATTTTCTTTCTCGTGTGTTGCACGGACGCCAAAACCCATATGCGTGTCCTAGCCCGTTTGTCGCGCTTGCTTTTGCGGCCAGGCTTTGTCGATAGTCTGCGCTCGTCGGAGACTGCCGATGAAACGTGGCTGGTCATCGATGCCGCCGAACGATCTCTGAGCAGCGCCTAGGTCAACCGCGGACATGGACAAGGCCCACCAAAGCCTCATTTCGGCCCTTCACCAATCACCCTTTCGTTGCGTCATCGCGCTCACGGGCGGCGGCGCGAGTGCGGCCGGAATGCTGCTTTCCGTTCCTGGCGCCTCACGCACCATTCTGGAGGTCCATGTCCCTTACCACGAGCAATCGCTGGCCGAATTCGTGGGTGCTACTCCCAAGCAGTTCGTGTCGATTGAAACTAGCGCTGCGATGGCACAGCGTGCCTTCGAGCGTGCCGGGTGGCTCATGCCTGCGGAACCAATCCTGGGGCTCGGCTCTACCGCAAGTCTCGCATCGGATGTTCCAAAACGCGGTGACCATCGATTTCATGTGACCGCACAGACGGCCGACGAGATCCGCACGGCCTCCGTCGTGCTCGCAAAAGGCGCTCGAGATCGAGAGGACGAAGAAGCGGTTGTCGCCTCGGTCATTCTGAACCTCCTTGCCGAGTGTGTTGGAATCGACGAGCGCGTCGAAACGCATCTGCGGTCGGACGAACCGATCACCGTAGAGTCCGTTCTTACGCGTGACTGTGTCGCGCAGTTGGTGCGTGGTGAATGCGATGCTGTGTGTGTCACCATCGACGGCCGGTTCGATCTTCACGCCCACAAGCCGGACTTGATCGTTTCCGGCGCCTTCAATCCGGTGCATGACGGTCACTGGGGCATGGCCACCGCCGCTAGCCGATTGACGGGGAAGGCGCCGGCGTTCGAGCTGAGCGTCCGGAATGCCGATAAGCCTCCACTCCGAAGCAACGAAGTTCGGCGACGGCTTTCGCAGTTCGCCTGGCGTGCCCCCGTTTGGCTGACCGGCGTTCCCACATTCGTCGAGAAGTCCCGCCTATTTTGTGGCGCAACCTTCGTCGTCGGCGTCGACACGGCGGAACGCATCATGGCGCCGCGGTACTACGGCGGCGGCGATCGGATGCATCACGCATTGGTAGAAATCGGCACTAACGGATGCCGGTTTCTCGTCGCCGGCCGTCTCGACCCGAACGGGAGATTTGTTGAGCTTAAAGACCTGTCTATTCCTGATCCATTTCGCGATTTGTTTGCCGAGATCCCATGCAGTGAGTTTCAATCCGGCCTCTCATCGACGGCACTTCGGATCTAGGGCGCCGCGGCGTTATGTACCTAAGTTCTTACGGTTCTTGCTTCTTCGGCCTTGGCACAATCTCGGCTTGTTCGATGGATCGGTTCATGTTATCAGGCGCAGGTTTTCTGTCTTGGTCAACCGCGTTAGGGAAACAGGAGCCGAGGCCATGATGAACCTCCTCCAGTACCCCAGTCGCCGGGTATCGCTCGCCGCGTCGAGCCTGGCCGTTTTCGTTGCGCTCGGATCCCTCCGAGCAGATCACAAATCCGAGTCATCCGTCTGGAACGTCGATGAGGTTCGCGCCGGCATGAAAGGCACGGGCCGGACCGTCATGCGCGGAACTAAAGTGGAGTCGTTTGACGTCGAGATTCTCGGCGTGCTGAAGAACACCAGTCCCGGTCGGGATATGATTCTGTGCCGGCTTTCCGGCTTGGACCTGGAGAAGACCGGTGTCATTGCCGGCATGAGCGGAAGTCCGGTGTACATCGATGGCAAATTGCTCGGAGCGGTCGCCTATGCCTGGAGCTTCGGCAAGGAACCAATTGCCGGCGTCACACCCTTCGGTCAGATGCACACCTATGCGGCGGCCTACGAGGGCCGAAAGCGCGAGAACGAACCACCTACTCGGGTCGGACTGCGTAGGTCCATCGTCATCGGCGAGCGTCCTTTCGATTCAGTTATGGTGGCCCAGGACTTCGAAGCGCCGGGAGAGGCGAGTGACGGAGTATGGATGACGCCGTTGCGGACGCCACTCGCTGCCAGCGGCATCACGTCGCATTCACTAGAGCTGCTCCGTCAACGTTCGGGCAAAGCCGGCTGGCTACCGGTTCAAACCGGCGGGGCCGGCGCCAAGGTTGTCGAAGACGAGTCCGGAGCGAAACTGGAACCAGGTGGACCTTTAGCGGTCGCGCTCATTCGTGGCGATTTCGATCTCTCCGGAATCGGAACCGTTACCCACATCGACGGGAAACGTGTGTACGGTTGGGGCCATCCATTCATGAGCCTCGGCGAGTGCGAGTTTCCGCTGATGACGGGATACATTCACACGGTTTATCCGAGACAAACCGTGAGCTTCAAAATCGGTTCCCCGCTGAAGACCGTGGGAACGATTACCGCCGATGTGAGCACCGGCATTGCCGGCTGGCTCGATCGCATCCCCGAATTGCTCCCTGTTCGCATGACGGTTTGCCGAACGGAAGAAGACGCGAAGACGTTCAACGTGGAAATCGTTCGGCAGCGTTCGATGTTGGCGACCTTGGTCTACACGGCGCTAACCAATTCAGTGGACATGGAAGGCGATCTACCGGAGGAAATGACGGCCGACATGTGCGCCCGGGTCTATGTGGAAGGCCGGCCGCCGGTGGTGATCGAAGATACCTATTCCGGGCCTAGCTATTCCGGCGGTCGAGCGCCGCAAGCGCTGTACCATCATATCGCGTCGGTTGTTCACAGCCTCGTTCACAATCCCTTCGATGTGGTGAAGATCACGAACATCGAATGTGAAACACGCATTCACGCCGGCCGGCGAACGGCAGAAATCGAAGCAGTCGAACTACAGTCGGAAATCGTGTCGCCGGGCGAGTCACTAAAAGCCACCGTATTTGTTCGGCCATACAAAGGGGTGCGAAAGCGAGTAACGATCTCGTTGCCGCTGCCGGCCGATCTACCGGAAGGCGTGTACACCGCGACTACTTCAGATGAACCGGCTGCCGTCCGTACCTCACTTCGAGATAACCCAACGCTGCACGATCCGCAGAATATGGATCAGCTCTTCGAAAGTCTGCACGTGCAGACCGCAGCACGGCGTACCCATCTCACACTCCGTGTGCCGATTTCGGCCGGCGGTGTGGCGATAGATGGACAGGCGCTCCCGAACCTGCCGCCCAGCATGGTGCAAATCATGGGCGTTAGCCGACGCAGCGGCGCCCAGGCGGTTGGTAGTGCCCTGACCACACGGCTTCCAACTGAGTGGATCCTGCACGGAACTGAGTCGGTGCGATTTGCAGTGGTGAAGAACAAAAAGATGTCGAGTTTCAAATCCGAAGTGGTTGACTAAGTGACCTCCGGAGGATTCGGCGATGCGACGCTCTCTCTTGCTCTGGGCAATGGCATGCATAGCGAGCACTCCCTCGGCCGCCTATGCCGGGAAGGTCAAAGCCTGGCATCACCACTCGCCGGCTCACTACGAAAAAGCTCGACTGCAAGGCGCCGTCCTGAACAACGAGGGCACGATACGTCTTGCGCGACAGCTTCGCCCCTTCGCGGACATTGACTCGACGCATGTCTGGGCGTTGACGGAAGACCAGGACGGCAACCTCCTCGTTGCATCCGGGGAAAACGGAAAGATATTCAAAGTCGACGCCGGTGGGTCGGTCACGGTTGCATTTAAGACCGAAGATAGCCAGGTCTTTTGTTTCGCTCAGGCAAACGATGGAACGATTTACGCAGGGACCGGACCGAATGGCCGAGTATATCGCCTGACCCGCGATGGCGAAGTCCATCTGCACTACCAGAGTCCGGAGTCCTACATTTGGTGCTTGCAAGCCGATCCGGAGAACGGCGCGCTTTACGCCGGCACCGGTCCGAACGGGCGGATGTATCGAATTGCGCCTGATGGATCAGCGAAGGTTCACTACGCAACGAAGCAGGACCACGTGCTAAGTCTTGCGATGGATTCCAAAGGCGCCCTTTACGCCGGCACGGACAAGAACGGGTTGGTCTATCGGATCGACGGAAACGGCAAGGGCTTCGTTTTATTCCAAGCACCGCAGTCCGAAGTCCGCTGTCTGGCCGTCCACGATGGCGCCCTCTACGCCGGCACCAGTACGCCGCGTCGCCGCGAGATCGGCACACGTCCCGTTGGTGAGAAGACAACCACATCCGGTGTTCCGGGAGTCTTGACGTCGAATCGCTCTGCAACTCAGACATCAAACGGCTCGGCGGAGACCAACGAACCCGCAGGCGGCTCCTCTTCAACCAAAGAGGAGAAGAAAACAGGGGCCACGCCGTCTGCTGCGCCGCCGAGCCCGGGAGAGAATTCTGTCTTTCGCATTGCAACCGACGGCATCGGGCGCGAACTGTTCCGAGAAAGAGCCATGGTTCTCAGCCTGTCCCGGCACAACGGAATGCTCTTCATCGGAACTGGACATGAAGGCCAGATTTTTGAAGTCAACGAACGAACGAAAGAGTGCACGGAAATTGCCCGCCTCGACAATGGCCATATTCACTGCATGTATCGCCGTCGCGACGGCTCCACCGTGATCGGCGCCGGCGACCCCGGTAGACTGTACGTGCTCGACGACCGGTTTGTCAAAAGCGGAAGCGTCGTGTCCGCCGTTCTTGACGCGAAGATCGTCAGCCATTGGGGTTCGCTACGTTGGCAGGCCGACGCGCCGGAAGGCACAAGTGTCACGCTGTCGGTTCGAAGCGGAAACTTGCCTGAACCGGATGAGACGTGGAGCGATTGGTCGACAGAGCTTACTGATCCCGAGAAGGCGATCTCTGCCGCGCCGCCCGCGCGGTATTTGCAGTACCGCGTGAACCTCCATTCGAAAAAACCCGATCTGACGCCATCGGTCCGAAACGTCACGATTCGCTACCGGACGACGAATCAACCGCCGGAAATCGAGACCCTCGAGGTACCCAACTTCGACGCCGTCAATTCAGAAACTAACAAGAAGATTCGACTCAAATGGACCGCGACCGATCCCAACGAAGACGAACTCTCCTATCGACTACTCATCCGCAAGGACGGCTGGAGTGAATGGGTGATGGTTGAGGAGAACCTCGAAAAACGAGAGTACGAGTGGGATACGACCACGGCGCCCACTGGGATGTATCAAGTGAAGGTCGTTGCAAGCGACCACAAGGACAATGCGACGGAAACGGCGTTAACTACCGAACGTACAAGCCCATCATTTCCGGTTTCTCACATTCCGCCTTCAGTCGTAGTCAAAGCGGTGAACATCGAAGGGGGGCGTGCGACTCTCGAAGCAAAAGCCGAATCCGATTCGGTCCGCTTGACTTCGGCGGCATACTCAGTTGACGGGAAACCGTGGATCAACGTCTTTCCAACCGACGGCTTGTTCGATCGCCAGACCGGGAAGTTTCACTTTACGATGGGAGCAATGCAGCCCGGCGCGCACGTCCTGGTCTTGAAAGTCCGCGACGCAGCCGGCAACACGGGATCCGGCGACGTGGTCTTCACGATCGCCAAGTAGCGGTTACCCCAGGATTCGATTCCAGCGCGCCCGATGGTAGGCGACTTTTTCCGCCGAGGTCATCGTCCGGAAATCCGGTTCCGCAGCTCCAGTCGGGACGCTCACGGTCGCTCCATTGCCAGCGTACGTCGTCACATTGGTTTGCACCCGCATGTCTTCGTCCAAAGTCCGATGGGGCCGAACACCGATCTGCTGGAGAACACCGTGATAGGCACGAACGCCTTCTTCCGCGCTAATCTCGCCGTCGGCAATGAGACGTAGAAAACGCACGAATGCAAATTGGTTCTCGGCGTTATTGATCTTCCGGCCGAACAAGGCGACGCGTGCGCCGTATTTCTTGGCCTCGCTAAGCAGCTTGAACGCATCGTAAGTAGTGCCTGCCGAGCCGCCGAGGATGCCGACGATCAAATTCGGATCGTAATGGACCAACTCTTCCATCGCCTTCGGTCCGTGATAGACGACTTTCAGGAACAAGGGCCGACCTGAAGATGTGACACCGGCCAAAGCGCGGACGATGTTGTCGTTCACGAACGCCGGCACCTGCTCGTTCAGGACCGCGTTCGAGATGTTGGGATCGAACACTTCGAGAAAATGTCGAAAGCCGACGCGCTCGGCCTCGAGTCGGAATTGTTTGTACTGCTCCAACGTATCTCGATCGAGGCCCGTGTCGTTGTTGAAAGTTACGCTGTATAACCCCAGGTTTGCGCCCAACTGCCGTTCGTCGTCCCGGCAATCGACATGGCCGCACTGAATGTGGTCAAGCGTTGCGGTCCGAAACGGCAAGGACGGCTGTGCTACATATCGGCTGCCGCGAACGATGTGAATGTCCGTAGTGTCGTTGGCGCGGGCCGCCGGTGTGACGGCGCTACGGTCGAAGATGCGGCGCTTTATGGTAAGAAATTCGTTGGTGCTGGCCGACATGAGCATGATGTCGACCAGGCCTTGTTCGACGATTTGTTCAATGATGTCGCGAAACTCCGTCAGGCTGCGGTAGCGGAGTTCGCCGGCGGCGGCTTCGGGTGATCGGCCGGGCGCCCCGATGGCCAACGCCATGTCGGCATCCTTGGCGTCGGCCAGGATGAAATCCTTCGAACCATGCGGGTCCGCGTGGATGCGCTGGAGTTTCGCGTCGAGCGATTTTTCCATGGATTACGACGCCGTTCTCTGCCATGCGCTACGCGGGATCGATCGCGCAACCGGCGGTGACGACATGGGCTTCGTTCGGTTCGATGTCGCCACTTGATCGATGGTTTCACGAAGCACACGCGCCGAATGTTGAAGAGCGGGCCTTTCCTTTTGTGTTAACGCCAGCTCGACGTGCTGCCGGGCGCCACCGCAGCCGACTATCGTCGGCACCGAGAGGCAGACATCACGCAGGTGGTATAACCCTTGCTGCAATGTCGACACCGGGAGCACGCGACGGCTGTCCAGAGCCAGCGCGTGAACGACTTCGCGAATCGACAGGCCGACGGCAAAGCCGGAACCACCTTTGAGCTTTATCAACTGCGCGCCGGCCGCGCGGGTTTCCTCAAAGACTTCTTTTTGCAGGGCGCCGTCGAAACCGGGCCATTGATCGATAGGCAGTCCGGCTATGGTCGCGCTCGACCAGATGGGAACCATGCTGTCGCCGTGCTCGCCCAGGATCATGGCCTGCACCTGAGTCGGCGGCACTTTCAATCGGCGAGCGAGATAACTCCGAAATCGTGCCGTGTCGAGTTGGGTCCCCAGACCGATTACACGCTGCCACGGCAATCCCGAGCGCTGCACCGCCAGGTACGTCAACACATCGACCGGATTACTGACAACGACCAAATACGCCGATTCCTTCAGACCGGCATTTTTCACTTCATTCAACAGTGTGAGAAATAACTCGACATTTCGGTTGATGAGGTCCAGGCGGCTCTCGTCGGGTTTTCGGCGGAGCCCGGCCGTGATTACGACAACCTGGCTGGTCGCCACGTCCGCCATCGTGCCGGCGCTGATGCGTTGATCGGAAACCAAACTTGCGCCGTGCAACAAATCGATGGCCTGGCCCAATGCCGTATCGTGGTTCGCATCGATCAGGCAGATTTCACTGACGACACCGCCGCACTGAAGCGCGTAAGCCGCCATGCTGCCAACCAACCCGCCGCCGCCGATGATGCTGACTTTCATGTGACACTCACTACGCCTTGCTAAGGGCCGCCAATACCTGGTCGGTCACCACTTGCACCAGCTTGTCCATGTCCGAGACTTCGGCCGTCGTACCGTTCGAGCTCGGCGTTGATTCGCAATGACACGGGTGCGTCTCCGGCAACTCCGTGTAACCTCGGCCGAAGGCGTTGTTGCTGCACAGGTCGCAGTTTTCCCCTCGGTGAAAGCGGACGTCGTCGTAACCGAGCCGCTTCTTGAGGTCGAGGAGTTCCTTCGTCTGTTGTTGGGAGAAGTAGTTCACGTTGCCAAGCTGTTGAGCAAGAATCAGGATGCGGCAATACGCGTCGATGATTTCGCTGTTCCAGTACGCCTTTTCGAGATCCGGACCGAAGGTCACGGTCCCGTGGTTTGCGAGGATAATCGTGTTGCTGGATTTTAGATGCGGCACGATCGTCTCGGCGAATTTCTGCGAACCCGGCGTCTCGTAAACCGCGGACGGCACTTCGCCGAGAAACACCTCGACCTCGGGCAACACGCAGTGCGGAACCGGCAAGCCAGCCACCGCGAATGCCGTCGCATGCGGCGGATGACAATGCACGACTGCCTGGACATCGGGCCGATGCTTGTAGATCGCCAGGTGCAGCAGAATCTCACTGGTCCGTTTTTTGGTACCGCGAACCTGTTTGCCTTCGTAGTCCACGACGCAAAGGTCCGAGCTCTTGACGAACCCCTTGCACACCATTGTGGGTGTGCATAAGACTTCGCGGTCGTTCAGGCGCACACTGATGTTGCCGTCATTCGCCGCGGCGAATCCCTTGGCGTAGACCCGTCGGCCGATCTCGCAGATTTCTTCTCGAAGTTTGTATTCGTTCATGGGTTCTCGATGTTCACGTGATCGAGTATGCAGGAACAATAGGCATCGATCGGCTTTTGCTCCGGATGGAACGGGGCCGCGGCTTCGGTTCCTTCGGTAAATCCAATCTGCTGGCCGTTGCCGGCGCCCAACTGATCGACGAGAACCAGGTCTTCGCCGTCGGGTGGCGCAACCTCCCGCAATGCAGCGAGGCTATAGGGAACGGCGATGACCCAGCGCAGCTTGCTAAGGCTTGGGTGCTCACGGGATAAAGTCACCGAGCCGATTACTCGACCAATTCGCATGTTGACCTCAGCGATCGACCAAGCCAGCGACGAACCAACGCACCGGCGAAGATCTCACTCCCACCATCTCGCGCGCTGCCGCTCCGTCATTGCTCAAGAACACCATGTCTCCGGGCCCGGCGCCCAGGTGATCAAGAACCAAGAGCGGTTCGCCGTCCGGTGAACTGTTGGCCAAAACCGGTTGCGCAATGAGCAGCGCGCAACCGCGCATGCTTTGATGCTTCACCGTCGAAACCGCACTTCCTTCAACTCTCGCGAGTTGCATGTTTGCCCCTAACGCTCGCTTAAAAAACACGCATGCTTCCGACGGTCGCCGAGCGGCGTTGCCGTGTGAAAGTCAACGGCGTGGTGACTCCCTCACCCGTCGGTGTGGCGATGCTGAAGCTCAAGTAGCCCTCGCCGCCGACACCCAAGCTCGCCATGCTCGGCCCGTTTTGAACGAACAGTGAGGTATCCAACTCCCGGCCCATGCGGGTGATCGTTTCCACATTTCGGGAGTGGATGATGGCCGTATGTTTGAATCCGTGTTCATACTTCTTTGCCAGGGCGATAGCCGCGTCTGCATCCGCCGCCCGAACGAACGGCACGAACGGCATCATCTGTTCATGTTCAACAAACGCATGGCCCTCGTCGGTTTCGCCGTAGAGGATTTCAGTGCCAGCGGGCGCAGAAACGCCGGCATGTTTTGCAAGCACCGCCGCATCCAAACCGATCAGGTCTTTGTTTACGCTTAGTTTTCCAGCGTCACCCGGTACAAATGCGGCCTTCGTCAGTGAGGCAATTTGATTCTTGTCGAGACGAAGTGCTCGATGCCGCGACATCACATCCATCAACTCGTCGAAGATAACGGCGACGGCAAACACTTCCTTCTCTCCTATGCAGAGGAGGTTGTTGTCGTAGGCAGCGCCTTTCACAATGCAGCGCGCCGCATTGTCCAAATCGGCAGTTTCGTCGACGACTACTGGCGGATTTCCGGGTCCGGCGACGATGGCACGCTTCGGACTTCGCAACGCCGCCCGGCCCACAGCGGGGCCACCTGTAACACACAAGAGCCTGATAGTCGGATGATTGAAGATTTGCTCTGCCGATTCAAGCGTCGGCTTGCGGATGATGGTTATGAGGTTGTTGATTCCGATGGCTTTGTGAATTGCCTGATTGAACAGCTGCGCGCCGTGGCAGGCAATCCGGGCGCCCGCCGGGTGAGGATTGCACACCAGCGAATTCCCGGCCGCCAGGATGTTGATGGCGTTCCCAGCTAAAGTTGGCAGCGAGTGTGTCACTGGCGTGACAATCCCGATGACGCCGAAGGGGGCAAACTCCGTCAGTGTGATTCCGTTTTCGCCGCTATAGGCATCGGTGCGCAAAAACTCAACTCCGGGCGTGCGCTGGCCGGCAACGATGAGCTTGTCGATCTTATGGTCGGCCCGGCCAATCTTGGTTTCTTCGAACTCTTCGCGTCCCAGCGTATCGGCTTGTTCGACGCAAATCCGCCGAATGCAGTCGATGGCCTTGCGGCGCTCACCGATGCCGCGGAGCTCGAACTGCCGTTGTGCCGCCACAGCCGCGCTGACCGCGGAGTCCACGTCGTCGTACACTCCGTCATCGTGCGCCTTGCCATTGGCGACTGTTGCGGAGGGTTTCCGCATCTGGCCGATCACTTCTTTCACCACGGTGCGAATCAATTCGTCGGTGACTTGCATGTGTCAATCCTCGCACTCGTTCCTATGCGTGGGCGGAAAAAATCGTCCGGTTTTCAACATTGACGGTATCTACGATGCCGATGATGGCGGCATCCACCGGAAGCTTCTCCGTCTCCGGCGTCAAGCGAGCACTGGAGCCTTGCACGATCAACACCGTTTCGTCATGTCCGGCGCCGACTGTGTCGACACACACAAACGTTCGACCGGTGCCGATGAGGCGGTCATGATTTTGTGGATCGACGCGCAAGGGTTCAACCGTGAGCAGCTTGCGGCCGATCATCGACTTGAGCTTTTGCGTTGCCACGACACTGCCGGTCACTTTGGCCAAAAACATCCGTCGCCTCCGTTAGGTGCTTGCCTTGTCCGCGGGATGAAGGAAACTCAAGTAGTGGCCGCAATGAACGAAGTGCAATTCGCGCCAGTCTTCATAGCTCAAATCTCCGCCCAAGGGCGACGGATGCAACGGTCCACGATGGTTCTGAAAGCGCGCGAGCAGCCGCTTTAAGTCATCGACTTCCTCAGCGTCAGTTGCCACCGCATCCGGCAAATAGGCCCGCGGCACCTTGACTCCGACCGGCATTTGTCGCTTTCGAATTATCCTCCGTATCAGCCAGGGTCCGATGAGTCGGATAAGCCACGGCGGCTTCGGCGCAGTAAATCCTTCCAGTGAACCCTGAACGAAAATGCTCAAATGCTTGCACACCTGTGCAAGACTCCATGTTCCCCCACGCCCATAACCCTTCGCCTGAAGCCGATCAAGGTCCGTCTTTATCTCGTCGAACGAACGGAAATCAAGCGCGCGGCGATTCATGGCTAATTCCTTTCCTGCGTCACGAAATCCCTTGTCTGCCGTGCGACGATCAGTTCTTCATTTGTCGGCATGATCCAGATCTGCACCCGGCTGTTGATCGAATGAATCGGGACCTCCCCCTTGGCGTTTTCGTTTCGAATCGGGTCGAGATAAATACCGAACCAGTCCAGGTCGGCGCAGCTTGCGGCCCGGATGGTCGGTGAATTCTCACCGACGCCGCCGGTGAAAACGATGGCGTCCGCGCCGTTAAGCAGCACCAGGTAAGAGCCTAGGTAATGCCGGATGGACGCAACGTACACGTCAATGGCTTGTTGCGAGACCGGGCTGCCGTTTCTGGCAGCCTCTTCGATAGCACGGAGATCATTGCAACCGCCGGTCAGGCCGAACAAGCCGGACCGATTTGCCAGGTCATCAAGCACTTGCTCCATGCTCTTGCCGGTGGCGCGCATGATGACCGGAATCGCGAACGGGTCGAAATCTCCGACTCGATTGTTGTGCGGTAGTCCAGTCTGGGGACTGAATCCGAGGCTGTTCGCCTCCGACATTCCTGCCGAGATCGCGCACAGCGAGCTGCTTCCACCGAGATGGCACGAAATAATCTTGGCGTCGGGGTTTCTGAGTAGGTTTGACATCCGTTCCGCGATGTAGCGGTGGCTGGCGCCGTGAAATCCCCACCGTATGATGCCTTCCTCAGCCCATTCAAGCGGCACGGCGTACAATCGATTCTTCGCTGCGATCGACTCATGGAACCCCGTCTCAAAGGCGGCTACCAACGGCATCTCGGGAAATCGTTCTGCAAGCAAACGCATGGCGCGGACGTAGGGCGGATTGTGTGCAGAGGCAACGTCGTTGTACGCTTCCATCGCGGCGAGCACCTTCTCGTCGACTCGCTGAACACCCGTAATCCCGCGGGCATGAACCGCTTTGAAACCAATGGCCGCCAGGTCTGCCGACGCCGACAAGTGTCTGCGTTCAACCAATTCGCCCAGGCATTGACGTACGGCGACGGCGTGATCGGGAACGGATGAACCCGGGCCGATCCGTTCCACGCTTCCGCGCGCCAGCTCGCTTTCATCCGTCATGTCGAAAAGACGGTACTTGAAGCTGGTGCTGCCGAGGTTGGCGACGAGAATCTTCATGCAACCGCTCTGATTACGAACCGATGACGGCTATTTCAGGTACAGGTCCAGCACCGATTCTTCCGGCCGCGGGATTATGTGGGCGCTCACCAGCTCGCCGTTCTGCGTGGCGGCTTGCGATCCGGCTTCGACGGCGGCCCGAACCGAGCCGACGTCGCCACGAACCAGCGTGGTGACGTAAGCGCCTCCAATCTGCACTTGTCCGGCGAATGTCACGTTGGCGGCCTTGCACATGGCATCGGTCGCCGCGATCGTTGCAATAAGCCCTTTGGTTTCGATAAGGCCGAGGGCTTCATTGTTGGATCCGTTACGAAGATTATTTGCCATTGGATGTTTCTCCCCTCCAATTAATGTTTTGAGAAAAAATAGCCGCCTAACTTACATTCGCCGTTTCTTTCTTGCCGGCGCCAGGGAGGACACCGCCGAGGTCGTCGTGTGGCCTGGGAATAACCTGCACACCAATCACTTCGCCGATACGCCCCGCCGCGGCGGCGCCGGCGTCGACGGCGGCTTTCACCGCGGCCACGTCGCCGACGACAAACGCGGTCACCAGGCCGCTGCCGATCTTCTGCCATCCCTTTAAGGTCACGTTCGCGGCCTTGACCATGGCGTCACTCGCCTCAATCAATGCCACCAGCCCTTTGGTCTCGACCATGCCGAGGGCCTCCAGATGATTAACTGCCATTCGAAATCTCCCAAAAAAATCGTCGGTCGTTAGATGCCCGTTCGCCCTTTGAACAATTCCACACCCGTTGCGTGGGTTAGATCACATGCGTTTCCCTCGTCCGTGTCCAAGTGCACTTCCAGCTTTGAAGTCGGATCGACCCGGCACAAAAGACCCTCAAACACCGCCGAGCAGGTACTGTTTACGCGAAGGTTTAGCCGATCCCCGTCTCGAACTCCATAGTGCGACGCATCCGTTGGCCCCATGTGCACGTGTCGCTCGTGACGAATCACTCCGGCCTTGAGCTCCACCATGCCGGCCGGCCCGAGCAAATAGCAGCCCGGTGTTTCGCGGTGATCGCCGCTCCGCCGAACTGGTGCATCAATTCCCAGCGAAATCGCATCCGTAAACGCCAACTCGACCTGACTCTGCGAACGGCACGGGCCGAGGATGCGAAGGTTCGGAATCATGCGATGTCGCGGTCCGATGATCGTCACCATTTCATTCGCAGCAAAGTAACCGTCCTGGTAGAGCGGGCGATGAATCGTTAAGCGATGTCCTTTTCCGAAAAGCACTTCCAAGTCGGCTTCGCTGACATGACAATGGCGCGCCGATATGTTAACGACAAGATGCGGCCCTACGTCTTTGGCACGACGTTGGAATCGCGATTCGAGCGCATTTCGCACGAGCCTTTCCACACTCCGGCGGTCTACGGTAAGCGCGCTCATGGCCCCGCCTCCTCGGCAACCATCAGTTGCGCCCCGGCGCCGGTGAGCAAGGCCCGTTGTTCGGAAGTGACGCCAGCGTCGACGATCAAGCTTCCCACCGCGGAAAGTTCACAGAGATGAGCCAGGGCTTGCCGCCCGATCTTGCTATGGTCGGCCACCACGACCACTTCGTCGGCACATTGCATCATTTGCCGCTCGGTTTCGACGAGCAGCAGGTTACTGTTGAAGAGTCCTTTGGCAGTGATGCCGCCGACACTGAGGATCGTTTGATGGACGTGGATGTCCTCCAACATGCGGATGGTGAACGGTCCCATGGCCACGCCCGTGCGCGGATAGATGTAGCCGCCCAGAAACACGAGGTCGGTCTCCCGGCTGCTCGCGAAGAGGTTTGCGATCGGCAAACTGTTGGTTACGATCTGCAGTCGGCGGCCGACCAATAGCCGCGCAACCTCGTAAGTCGTGGTGCCGCCGTCAAGCAGGACCGCGTCGCCGTCAATGAGTCGAGCGGCTGCGGCTCGAGCGATCGCGCGCTTCTCCTCCATTTGACTCGACGTTCGATCTTCGAAAGCCGGCAACACGGAACCATCACCGACGTACACGGCGCCGCCGTGGGTGCGTTTCAATTTCCCTTTCTGGTCCCAAAACTCCAGATCACGGCGCATGGTCGAGATCGACTTGCCGATGGATTGGGCCAACTCGTCGAGCGACACAAACCCCTTACTTTCAACAGTTTCAAGCACGAGTTGGCGTCTTTCTTCCGTATTCACATCCAAATCTACCACAGATTGATTGAACTATGTCATTATGAGATAGATATATTGCAGATGTCAACGATTATTTCCATGAATCGCAACCGCTAAGCCTAATGTCCAATTTTCAATGCCGACGGGTGCCGCGTGTGTGCGGTTTTCCTGACGTGCCTATAATGAGGCGGCAGTTGCATATATCTACAAATTCGGGAAGCATAAGGTGACTTACATGGCGAGCGAAAATGTGAAGGACTTTACATCAGGGAATTGGGATACAGAAGTGGTAATGAGCACGGAGCCGGTATTGGTCGACTTTTGGGCGGCCTGGTGCGGGCCGTGCCGCGCGATTGCCCCCACCGTGGAGAAAGTCGCCGGCCAATTCGCCGGGAAGCTCAAAGTCGGCAAAGTCAACGTCGATGAGCAACCGGACCTTGCGAGCCAGTTCGGAATCACCTCCATTCCGGCGCTTTTGTTCTTCAAAGGCGGCAAGGAAAGCGGCAAGCTCGTCGGCGCGATGCCCGAGCGCGAACTGGTGGCCGCGGTCAACCGCGTGCTGGAAGTGTAATTGACTTTGACGGTTCTGGCGGTCGGCACGGATGGATTGTCGCATTCTTTGCCACCGCTGCGTTCCCGTTGCCCGGCAATCTCCCGTCATAAACTTCCGGCGGCTTAGCGGACGATACAGTTCAGAGCTACTTTCGCGCACGAGGAAAATCCGGATGAACCCGACCTCGCAGGACGCGGATGCCCTTCGCATCCAGGCAGCTGCCGTGGTTGCACAGCAGGCCGCACTTCTTCACGAGGAACTGCGTCTGAATGAACGACGGCAGACCATCGATCAACAGGAAAGTCAACTCGCGTCGCTACTGGACGAAAAACGCCGCCGGCTTGCCGCCCTTCGCGATGAAGTCCAACAGTCTCGTGAAGCCTCACAACGTGACCAGGCAACACAACAGAAACACCTCGCCGAAATGACCCAACAACTCAAAGTCGAGTGTGCGGAGCTTGCCGACGGGTGGGAACATGTCGGGAGCGAACGCCGGCGCTTGCTTCGACTGCGCGATCGGCTTCGACGACGCTGGCATCGGAACTGGGCGAAGGAACGGGAGAAACTCCGTCGTCAGGAAGCGGCTCTTCACCACGAATCACAACAGATTCAGCAGCAAAAGCAGGAGCTAGCCTTTCAACAAGCATCCATAGAACAAGTCCGATTAGAATGCAATGCGGAAGCAGAACTAGCCCGTCGAGAAACGCAGGCCGGGTTCGATGGCCTGAACGAGGAGCGACGGCGTCTTCAGGAGCACCAGAACCAGATCCGGCGGCGTGAAACTGAAGTCGCCAAGACGCAGCGCCGAGTGGCGGGCGAAAAACGACGATGGTTGAAAGACATTTCCCGCCTCCAGGCGGAATCTCTCGGGCTCAAGCAGCGCATCCAAAACCAACGCTGCAAGCTGATCGACCTTGAACGTCGTGCCAGTCGATTAGCGAGTCTTGGTGTGCATCCTACCATTGCCAACTTGCCAAACAACGACTCAGGCGATGACCGCTCCGCCGAGCCATCGGCATCGGGCGTTGACGAATGCACCGAGAAACTTGACGCTCTCGCCGGAGACCTGGCGGACCAACGACTCCACCTCGCGGAGCAATGGCAACGATTCCTCGAGGCCGAGACAGCTTGGTCCGTGGAACGTGAACGAGCCGCAGCACAACTGGAAGAACTGGCGCGAACTCTCGATGAACGAGAAAGCGCCGTTGAGAGATCAGAGGACCGTTGCCGACAGCGTGTCGGTGAATGCGAACGTCAGCGCCGGTATCTTCAAGGCATGCAAGCGCAATGGACCGCCCGGCTGGCAGCCTGGCATGGCGAGCGCGAGCGGCTTCTCGCCGAACTGCGATCACGTGAGGACCAGCTTGAGAGAGTCGAGAAATCGGTCCCCCATTTGCTCCAACGCTGGCAACAGCGGTATCAGGACGCCGTTCTTCGCCTAAAGTCTGAGTATTCGACATGCCGGAATGAACGATTGCGATTAGCCGCTACAGATCACGGTAGCGAGACGGCGCCTCCATACGGCGTAGTTGGAAAGGACGAGGCCGACCGCTTACACGCGCGTTTCGAGGAACTCACCTGGTGGGCTTCCGAGCTGGCGACGAAAGACGGCGAGCTAATCAACCTCTTATCGACGTGCGAGCAGGGACGAGCGGCAGCCGACTCCGAAATGGCCCGCTTGCGATTGCAAGTCGGAGATTTGCGCGCCACGTTAGCGCTTACCAGCGGCAGCTCGCCGAAGTGAACGACGAATTGGAACGCGTGGCCCGCCTTCTCATGTCAGACGGTGAACCGGACAGCGCACGCATTCGTCAAGCGGCGTGACATCAAACTCGCTCCATCAAGCTTGCCATTCCCACCCCGCCTTCGCTAGTGTTAATGCACCATGCTCGAAGAACTTGTCGGCCAGGTCATCGTCATCGACTTGCAGACGCCTTTTGTCTGCTTCGGGAAGCTCGACCGATTTGACGACCAGTTCTTGGAAATCCGCAACGCGGACTTGCATGACCTCCGCGATACCCAGACAACACGCGAGCTTTACGTTCTGGACTCTCGCACCACGGGAATCAAAAGGAATCGCAAGCGGGTACTGGTCGTGCGGGCGCAAGTGGTCGCCATATCACGACTCGAAGACGTCGTCGAGAAATGAGGTGACCGTTGACGAGTAGCCGTGCTGCGACATCTTCTGCCAAGCTCCTGGCGCGTTGGCGGGCCGGCGATGAACAGGCCGCGGGAGACCTGTGGCGCCGCTACGCCGAACGCCTCGTTTCACTGGCGCGGACTCGGCTCTCCAAAGCACTCGTTCGCGTTCTCGACCCGGAAGACGTCGTACAGTCCGCCTATCGTTGCTTCTTTGTCAATGCGCGGTCCGACCGCTATGTACTTCGCCACAGCGGCGACTTATGGCGACTGTTGGTGGCCATAACACTTCATAAGCTGCACAAACAGTTCCGCCGCCACACCACCCGCAAGCGCACCGTAAATCGTCAGGAATATCTCGATGACCTGTCCTCGTCGCTTGATGTTCAGGCCCAGCTGTTGACGCGCGAGCCGTCACCCGACGAGGCCGCGGTCATCGCCGACGAAGTCGCGCTGTTGCTCGAACGACTACGGCAACCCGTACGGCACATGGTGGAGCTTTGCCTTCAGGGCGAGAGCGTCGAGGAAATCGCCAAAGCTACGCAGCGGCACGTGGTGACGGTTCGGCGTAATTTGAAAGGCGTTACCCAATACTTGCGCCGCCGATGTGTGGAGTCGGTTGAGCATGACTAGCTTGTGGTGCGATTATCGGATTACATCGCAAGCCAGCCGCCATCGACGACGATTGCCTGTCCCGTGATGTAACTGCCGGCATCGCTCGCCAAAAGGAGCGTCGGACCGACCAGTTCTTTGGGATCCGCCCATCGGCCCAAGGCGGTCATTCGCGCAAATTGCTGCTTCTCCTCCACGCTTAGCAGGCTGCCCGGCAAATCGGTAAGGAAAGGCCCAGGCGCGAGGCAGTTGACGGTAATGTTGTAGGCGCCTAGGTCCAGGGCACTGGCCCGCGTCAATCCGAGCAACGCGGACTTTGTCGCTGAATAGACGTTGCGCTTTTCCTTCGAAATGAAACCCATGATCGACGAAATATGAATGATCCGGCCCCAGCGTCGCTTCTTCATTTGGGGAACCAGGGCACGTGTCAGCGACATCACCGAACTAAGATTCGTCTCGATAATCTTGTCCCAGGTTTCGTCGGTGATCTCGTCGATGGCCTGTGGGATGTTGGTGCCGGCGTTGTTGATGAGAATGTCGACCTGGCCCATTCGATCGACGGCGGCATGGGCGAGCCGCTTGACATCGTCGCGCCGGCTCATGTCCGCAACGATGTACTCGCCGCGACGCTTGGTTCCGTGGAGAATCTCATCCAGCGCGGACCGCAGGTCGCTTTCGTGTCGGCTGGAAATCACCACGTCCGCCCCGGCTTCCACGAGTCCGCGGGCCATCGCTTTGCCCAATCCCTTACTGCCTCCCGTGACCAGCGCGACTTTCCCATCCAACCGGAACTCGTTCAGACCCATGCGCCTATCCTCCGTGGGTTCATACTAACCCGAAGCGTAAGCGAGGTTTTCCATTTGCCGCCTCGCTTACGCTTCGGGTTATTGTTTCACTTAGACCCGACCGGACTTGACCGCTCCACGATCGCTCGATACGGTCCGTCCCCCGATCCTAGTGTTGGGAAGGGTCATTATAGACAAGGACGTCCTGCATGCGCCGCCGGGGGCTGGTGTTGCTGGGGTTATGGGCTTGTGTACTCTCAGGTTGCCTGAGCGGAAAGCAAGTTCCGTCAACCTCGTGGCTTGCGCACGGCTGGCCCGGTGAAGCCACCGAATCTGCCGACGTCGTCGTCTTGGATGTGTTCCTCTGCGAAGCCACTCTCGGCGACACCTACATCGACCAGGATCTTTGGAAGCTCGCCGACGATCAAGTGATCTCACTCGAACACAAAGCAGTGCTGGAACACAACGGATTTCGAGTCGGCCAAGTCGGCGGTGTAGCGCCGGCCGGTCTACAGACGCTAATCGCCTCAAAGAAAAGTTGCCCCGATCCACGCCGCATCCGACAGCACTGCGGCAAGTCAACGCGAATTTCGCTCGGCCCGGTCTCGCCTCAAAGTCAATTTCAGTTGCACAGCGCGGAACGCGCCGAAGCATCGGAGTTGGAAAACGCTGAGTTTAGCCTGCTGGTTGTCCCGAGCCCTTCCTCCGATGGAAGAACACGGCTCCGGTTTACGCCGGAAGTCGTCCACGGAAAGTCGGCGATGCTGCCGACGCCTTCTGGAGATCGCAGTTCATGGATGTTTCAGAAGCAACAACCTGGCCAAGAATACGCTTCTCTAAGTTGGGACGTCACGTTGGCGATGAACGAACACGCCATTGTCGGCGGTCGATTTGAGCGTCTCGACACCCTGGGCCGTGCTTGTTTCATTCGTCCTGATGAAAAGCCGCCTCGTCAACGATTGCTGATCATCCGGGCTTCACGGCCCACGACGGCTATCGCACAAGACACCTTCCATTTGACGAACGCTTCGACCGAAAAGCTTTCTCCACCCTTAGCCCTTCAAGCGGCCTGGACAACCATTCGTGGCGTGTCCCCATAAAACGGCCGCACCAACGCTTTCCCGTTCCTTCGTGAACCCCCTATGATGGCCGAAGGCCTGACAGGGACCATACGGACTCGGGATCGGGAAATGATTGAGATCGACGGTTCAGTCGGTGAGGGCGGCGGGCAGATACTTCGCACCAGCCTGGCCCTCTCCCTCGTGACACAGAAAGCGTTTCATCTTCGCAAGGTTCGCGCGCAGGCCGAAGCCGGGCCTTCACCCGCAACACTTGATGTGTGTCAACGCGGCCGCACAGATCGGGCAGGCCCAAACGGAAGGTGCATCGCTTCGAAGCACCGATCTTGTCTTCGAACCGGGGGCCGTTACTGCCGGTAAGTATCACTTCCCGATCGGAACCGCGGGCGCCGTGGGCCTCGTGCTGCAAACTGTCTACCTGCCTCTCGCACTCGCTGCAGACACTCCCAGCGAAGTTACCCTTCAAGGCGGCACGCACGTCCAAGCGAGTCCCTGTTTTCACTTTCTCGACACGACCTGGCGACCGTACATCGAGATGCTGGGCATCCACGTGTCGCTCGAAATGCGCCATCCCGGTTTCTATCCGCGCGGTGGCGGGCTAGTGCTTGCCAGCGTGCAACCAGCGAAACGACTTGCAGGAGTTCGCATCTCCGAGCGGGGCGCGGTGACTAGCATCACCGGCTTCAGCGCCGTCGCTGGATTGCCAGAAGAAATCGCCGTGCGACAAATGAGGCAGGCCCAACTGCGATTGCAACACACGTCGCTCCGAGTAGATATCTCTTTGGAGCGCTGGCCAGGCAGACCCGGTACCGTGATAGGATTAATTGTCGATTCAAGCCCAGTACCGACGTTATGCTTCGGACTAGGCGCCCGCGGCAAGCTGGCGGAGCGCGTCGCTGACGAAGCGTCCGATCAAGTTTTGGCGTACCTCGATCGCGCCAGCCACCGTCGATCCGCACAGCGCCGATCAATTGGTATTACCGTGCGCGCTGGCCTCAGGACCATCGGAGTTCAGCGTGACCGAAGTGACCAGCCATCTAATGACAAACATCAACGTGATTCGCCGATTCGTGGACCGGGAGATCGTCTGCGATGGCGAGATGGGAAAATCGGGAGTGGTCCGGATCTACTGAGAATCAATTCTGAATGTCCGTAAACACCGTAGTGCTTTCTTCCTCCTGAATCGGGCCGTTGGACAGGCTCCTTGGCCGTGAGGTCCACTTTGAAGCGAATGTCGCCCGCCTTGATCGCCTTGGCGTGAATGACAAAGCGCGCCTCGGCCTGCGGCTGCAGAGTCATCGATTCGAACGATAGGATTTGCCCTTCCGTCTTGTGCTTGGACGGACCGTCGGCTTGCGTGACCTCAATTTCCACTGGGATGTGAGCCTTGATCTGCACATCGGCCACCGACGCAGAGCCCTGGTTGCGCAGCAAGATCACATAACGCGTTGAACCGCCGACTTCCACCGGATCGTCGGTGTCCACTAGTTCGAGCAAGAGTGCAGAGGCGCCGAAGAACTCCGTGGCAGCCTCGGCGTCAGCTTTCACATTTCCCGCCGATGCCACCGCTCGATTCCTGATCAAACCAGGTTGTTGAGCGCGAAGTGTCACTTCCACCGATTGCGACTCTCCCGGATTGAGCGAAGCAATGCTCCAGCGCACCTCGCTGCCTACCAGTTGGCCGAGCCTGCCTGCCACATAACTCATTCCTGTCGGTACGGGATTCGTGATCAAGACGTTGGCCAGAGGCAACGCGCCCGTGTTGGTAACGGTGATTCGATACTCTGCCGGCATGTTGAGATAGCGCCGTGCCGGGCCCGTCATGGCTAGAGCCAGCTTCGCTTCGCCGACGGTGACGCAATGTTCGACCTCGCGCCGAAGTCCACCCGCTGCTGTAGCGACCGCCCCGTTGCACAGGCGACCTGCTTGTTTGGCAACAACCTGGTAGTCGACACTCCGACTTTGGCCTGGGGCGATATTGCCCATATCCCAAGTCAACGTGGTTCTTCGACTCTCGTGTTCCAGGCCCGCAGGAATGGCGTCCGTCACGACAACGCCCACGGCCTCCGCGTCGCCGGCGTTCGTTACGGTGAGCCGATAGTTGAGCACATCGTTGAGCGCCGCCTGGTTGGGGCCTTCCTTTCGCAGTTGTAAACCCGCAGCGCCGGGCTGGTCGACTTTGGTGCAGACGCACTGTCCGTGCTCGTATTGAACCCGCGCACAGTTCTTGACATCACCCGGCCCGGTGGAAGCAAGCACCAGCCATATCTCGCGGGAACCTCCGGGAGGAAGCGTTCCTAACTGCCAGACCAATTCCGGGTCGTTCGTCGTCGGCGGCGGATCGGCACGAACAAAGCGGGCGTTCCCAGGAATTGCATTTCGCACAGCGACATGATGGGCGGGCGCGGGTGAACCATTTTCGACACGGATTCGATATTCAATCTCAGTACCCGTACCACCGAATGCCGGGGCTTTCAAGTGAATCGCTACCACCGGCGTCGGCATCTCGGAAACGCACGGACACGGCGGTTTCGGGTACGGATGGTCCATGTAGTGCCCGTCGCTACCGATCGTCGGCAAGGCGCACATTCCCAGAAGGAGCACAAGACCGGCTGGCAACGAACGTTGGCTCATTGCATCCTCTTTAATTGCCTGAACGTGGCGGCGCTCGACGAGCGATGGGCGGATGCGGCTGGGGGCTTGTGCATTTTCTCTCGAAGATCGGAATCTGTCTGCGTGGGATCGGCGTAAACGAGATGTAACTACGCTGCCTAAACCGGCACGGTCGTCATGCTTGGTACGAACGGAACATTAGCCCGTCACGCTGTCGGCGCCGATTCGTTCGTAACGATTGCGGAAATGCTCCACGGCTTCTACGGGGCCCAAGTTGAACACGCATTTTCCAGCAGTGTTCCATTGCCCTTTGTGGAAGTAAAAGACCGCCGATGCATTTCGAAGATTCGCGACCGCGGGAAGTCCTTCCATATCGCTGCCTTCAACCGCTTCGAATCGAATGGTCACACCGACGAGCGCGACAAGTTCTCGCGAGTTTCGATCTCTCGCGTAAACCACGTCGTCGTCGAACGTGCACTCCATCCAGCGCAAGCCACGAGGCTTGCCGGTCGCTGCCGCCGCAGGAAGAAAAAGAAGTTCGAGTCTTTCGCGTTGTAGTCGAAAAAGCTCCTGAGCGCGCTCCGATTGGATTTCGTGGCCGAGGCGACGGAGCGGTCTCCGAAGCAAGAAGACGCCGCCTGCGATCAGGCCCGCGACGATGACCACTGCCCACCACCAGTCACTCATTCGAACTCCGGGAGAAGCTTCACGGATTGCCGGCCACTAGGCCCCGGCGATAGAGCGGCAAGTGGCGGTAGTAAACTTCAAGCGTCAAAACGCAAAGAGACGTCATCATTAGCCGGCCGCCGTCGCGATGCCAACGATCACGACTCGAATCCCAACTGCCTTTTTGGTGGGCTCGTTTTGGGGTGTTCCCCATGTCCTGAGTCTCTGTCAGGTAATCGCGAGTCGGATCGTTCCATGTCTTCCAAAGATCGCCGCCCATGTGGTGCATCACCTGGGCCGCGTAGTAGGTGTAATAGACGGATGAGGCTTGCCGAGCCGGCGAATTCTTGATCTTCTCCGCGCCGGCCAGAAGCTCCGGCCGCCGCGGCCCCCATCCTAGGTACTGCCGACACAAAAGCCCGATAGCCGTCGTCGCGCTGTGCGCTCTTCCAATCCTTCGGGGCGGCGATCGTAGCCATAAGCCCCGCCGTCGGTCGAGGCGACAGAGTCCAAGAACCTCGTTGCGCCATCGAGGACAGCGGGTGAGACTTCGATGCCCGCAAGTTGCCCGCTTTTCAAAGCCATTACCTGCCAACCCACCACTGACGTATCGGCTGTCTCGTCGTTCGGGTTGTAGCGCCAGCCGCCGGTCTTCTTGCTTTGCGCCTTCGCAATGAAGTTCAAGGCTTTTTCCGTCGGCTTCAACAGGGCCGGATCGCGGGTGAGTGCGTAGGCCTCGCACATGGCGATGGAAGCCAGTCCATGGGCATACATCCCTCCGCCGAAATAGCCTTCGGAGTTCTGTTTCAGAATCAAGTAGCGCAAACCACGCTCGACGTTCTTTGAGTATTTTCCGGTCATCTTACCGGCAGCGCCCTTGTGCGTTTGACCGGCGCCGAGCATCGGAAGCAACCCGAAGGCGGTGCCGGCGATGTCGTTGCGTCGGCCGCCTCCGGTGCAATTGCATCGCCCGGCCATGTAGCCGTCGAGCGACCAATGTCCGTCGTCGGATTGATGACGCGCCAGCCAGTCCAAGCCGTTGGCCACGGCGGCTTCTGATTTCGAATTCCCACCGCCTTCGGCAAGCATGCGTTCGCGCGTGGCGCCGCTGCGGCCGCCGAAACTTCCCGGCATCATGAGTGGGCCGCTCATGCCGCCGGCGAAGCCAAGGGGATTGCCCTTGCCGAAGATTCCTGAATCCGAGCCGCCACCCTGGCCTGTGTTGTTGCCCAATCCCGGCGGCGGCGGCAACGTCCGCGCCGTCAACGCCGGGTCCGCATTCAAGATGCCGACTTGTTCGTTCAGGTTCACCGGGCCCGGGACACTAATGTCCTCAATCCGCGGCAGATTGTAATTAGTGGGCAGGTCTGGATTGTTGCCGATGTCCGTGTTTTCCAGGTTGTACTGTTTCATCACTTCGTCATCGACGCGAGTTTCGACGACTTCGGTTTCCGGCGTCGCATCGGCGCCGGCCGGTCCGTGGACGAAGAGCAGCAACGAAAGCAAAAGGACGTGCACGAAACCGCTCGTGACCCACGCGGGAACCAAGAGCCACCATTCGCGATGCTCGAACGTCGCGGCATCCGGGGCGTGCACGCGCTGAGGCGGTGGCGGTGTCTGTGGCGGCGTCGGTGGGGGATTCGATTCCGTCATGGCTGTCGACTCCGCCTACTCCAATAGTGAGTGTGAAGATGGGGTCCCATTGTGCAAACGCTCTTCTATCACAGGCTCCGATACCGCGTTTCTTCGTCGGGCATCAACGAAATTCTGAACCCGCTTATCACCGCGACGATACCACCAGCCCAGAATTGCGATCAGCCCAATCGTGGCCCCGAACAATCCGATCGTACCAATCACCAAGTCGCGCGTGAAGCTTGTGTTTACATCTTCCGTCGTGGACCACTGGGCGCCGGGAGCAAGCTGAACCGTTCGGCCTATTATTAGCGGCGCATCCCGCCACGCATCACCCGCTTTGTACCGCCATAGTTTGAAGAAGTACCCGCGCGCGCTTACGGGAATGTCAAGCTCCTCCGCCACCGGCACGTTCGGCGGCAATTCCGTCATTATTGCGATAATTGGATTCGCGCCATAGCGGTTCAGGTCAAAGATTCCGCACTCATAGATGCTCGAGATTTCGGCTTTGAGCGGATCGGGTGCGTCGAACTTTCGCACACGCTTGAGCCGGCCTTGATAGCTCACCACTTCGCCTCGGTACTTGTCCGGTTGCTCAAAAAGATGAGCGTACGTCACGCCGTGGAGCGTGCTGTTTGCGAACGCCTCGATTGAGGCGGCACGGGCGGTATTGAGAGTCAGGCAGTACAGCCTGTACTCCTCTGGCCGGTCGGCTGGATCTGCCGTGGGAAGACCGGTTCTATCCGCGACACGTCCCGCGAGATCTTCCACGAAAGATGGCGCACGCGGCGGCGTATCGCACGATGACGGGTCCTGACTAAGCGCACATGGACATGCCAGTCCCAGGACGGCGACGAACCAAATCAGGTGCTTGAACTTTGAGAGCATCGTATGCAGAGTTCTTGAATTGTAACAGGATGGCGCGGCGAGCGCAAGCCGTCACGAGCCGCTCGCTCCCGGGTAATCCGGCGGCGGCGCAAATCCGATGTTCTTAAAGCCGGCCGTCGCACACGCGTCCATGACCTTCAGAACGAACTCGTGCTTCAACGCCGACTCCGCCTTGATCTTTATGGAATCCTTGTCGCTCAAGCCTATTTGCGTTCGCTTGAGGTAGTCGCGCAGTGCCACCAGATCAGGATCCTTTTCCGGATCGACCGAGACCTCGGTCGCGACTCCGGCATTGTCTTCCACGGTGACGGCGCCGATGGTTCCGTTTCCGGCTGCTTGATTAGCCTTCACGAATACCACCAGCTCGGTCCGAAGCTCCGCGTCCTTGTCGGGAACGACGGTCGGGTCCGACTGCTCCGGCGTTTCGGCTCGGGCCTGTCCGCTGGCCGGTAGAGCCAATTCCACCTGACCCTCTAACGCCGAAGGATTGTAGGTGATGATGAAAAAGGCAAACAATTGAAAGACCATGTCAAGAAACGAGGCGGCCGGCAACACGATTTCCACAGGCTCATCGGGTTTCAGTTTGCGGGTCATGGCCTTGGCTTCATTTCGACGGCTTTTTCCGCGCGAGTCATCGCTCGCATCTGGAATTTGCCATAACCGATCTCTTTGCACCAGTGCAGGATTTGAAACACGTCCTTATACTCGGCATTCTTGTCCGCTCGCAGCACGATCACCGTCTTCAGTTGTTTGACTTCCTCGGTCCGCTGAGCGCGGAGGGTATCATCCCGATAGGTGCGCAAGTTCGTGCGAATCACCGCGGGTTTCTTGGTCGGTTCTTTACCGAGCATTTCCAGTGTGCCGTCCGCCTGAAGATTAAGGTAGAGCAGCTCGGTTTCCTTCTTGTCTGCCGGCCGAGCCGACTGCATGATCGGGAGTTGAATGTTCTCGTTCACCTGGGTCGTGGCGAAGTTCGCGCACAGAATAAAGAACATGAGGAGCTGGAGCACCATGTCCAACAGCGGCGTCAGGTTGGGCTCGCACTTGCTCGAGGTAGCCGTTATGCCGTGCGCCATGGCTTAGCCAGCCGCTGAGGGTGAGGGCGAAACCGGCTTGGCGACCGACGACCCGGACGTGCCCGTTGCCGGAACGGGAACCGTAGCCGGCTTACGTGAATTGTGGAACAGTTGCGTCAGCAGGTCGTCCGCGAGATTCGCCGTATCCATCGACATGCGAATGAGCCGATTTCGAAAGAACGCATGAAAGAAAATCGCCGGTACGGACAGTGCGACGCCGAGCAAAGTGACCACCAGGGCGTGCGAAATGCCGTCGGCCAATTTATCGACACGCGGCGTGCCGCCGTAACTCAGCTCCATGAAGCTCAGAATCATGCCGTACACCGTCCCAACCAGTCCAATGAGCGGCCCCAGTGTTCCGATGGTCGCGAGGTAGGTGATAAGCTGTTCTTTGGTGGCCTTGATACTCTCGACCGTGTTCAGGCTGACTTCGCGGGCATCTTCTAGGCCATACTTGAGCCGTCCCATTCCCGCCGCCAGGACTCGACCGAGGAAGGATTCATTATTCTTGGCAAGCTCGAACGCATCTTGAAGCTTGCGCTTGTTCACGATGTCGGCAAACTCCTCCACAAAGCCCGGCGGAATCGCCGTGCTCATTCGCAGGTCCATTGCCAAGAGCACGATGAGGGCGCACAGACCGATCGAGATCGCCAGGAGCAGTGGCCCAAAGACGATTCCGGCAGAGCGAATGATGTGCGTGAAAAGGTTACGAGCCGGCTTCTTTTCGGGCGCGACTTCGGCTTCGGCAGCGCCTTCGCCTTGGGCTCGCGCAGTCTGCCACGTGGCACTGACAAAACCAATCGCTAACAAGACGACGATGGCGTATCGAATGGAATTCGACCTCAGCCGGCCGATGGCACACGACATTAGTCACTCCTTTGAGTTCGTACAATCCCTCGAAAACGACCGGCCTTTCCTCTTCCTATGGGACTCTTTTCCCTGGGCGGAGTCAAGCTTTTTCAGCGTCGGCCGCCACTCGCCAGCGTGCGCTCGAAATAGGCCAGCGTTCGTTTTAGACCTTCGCGCCGGTCGACCTTCGGCTCCCACTTGAGAAGTTCACGGGCACGGGAAATGTCCGGCCGCCGAACCTTAGGATCGTCCTGTGGCAACGGCCGGTACGCGATTGAACTCTTGCTTCCCGACAAGGCCAGAATCTCCTGAGCAAACTCCAAGATCGTAATCTCGCTCGGATTGCCGAGGTTCACCGGCTCGTGAAAATCGGTGAAAAGCAGCCGATAGATTCCGTCGACTAAGTCATCCACGAAACAGAAGCTCCGCGTTTGCTTGCCGTCACCATACACGGTCAGCGGTTCGCCACGCATCGCCTGGCCGACGAAATTCGGAAGCACGCGCCCGTCGTCGAGTCGCATTCGCGGACCGTAGGTATTGAAGATTCGAACGATGTGTGAATTGACATTGTGCGACCGGTGGTAAGCCATCGTCATCGCCTCGGCAAATCGCTTGGCTTCGTCGTAGACGCCGCGAACTCCGATCGGATTGACGTGGCCCCAATAGTCTTCACGCTGCGGGTGTTTTTCGGGATCGCCATATACTTCGCTGGTACTGGCAAGCAAGTACCGCGACTTCTTCGCTTTCGCCAGGCCGAGCGTATTGTGTGTTCCCAGGGAACCTACTTTCAACGTCGGAATCGGATGGCGCAGGTAATCCACGGGGCTAGCCGGCGATGCGAAGTGGAGAATGCTATCGACCGGGCCGTCGATCTCGAGGGGGTGCGAGATGTCGTGACGGATGAAACTGAATCGGTCGTTGCTCCGCAGATGCTCCAGGTTGACCAGGGCGCCCGTAATCAGGTTATCGACGCATACGACTTCATGCCCTTCGGCCAGGAAGCGTTCACAGAGATGAGAGCCGACGAATCCGGCGCCGCCGGTGATCACCGTGCGCATAGAAGTGGTCCTTTTGAGTTCGCTGCAGGCGTTTGCACTCCGCCACCCCAAACTTGAAAGTGGCGCGACGCCAGCTATGCTACTTTAGAAACAATCGCTACTTTCGGTGTCCCTCGCACAAGAAGTGCCAGTAGCACTTCGCTCCACGGCGAGCCGCAGGCATTGACCCTCTGTTAACATACCAGTGCTGAAACGTTATAGCTTCGGCCCTGTGATCGCCGTTTCTCGGCGCGGGCATCCCCTTGTGAGGTCGAAATGGCTCAACGGTCCATCCGCACCTTCACTGTCTTACCGCACCTACCCGACCGCCTGGAGCCGCTCCAGCGGATTGCCTACAACCTGTGGTGGTGTTGGAACCACGACGCGGTTTCTCTCTTCCGTCGAATCGATGACGACCGCTTCGAGGAGCTGGGCAACAGTCCCGTAAAGTTGCTGAGCGCCATCGACCAGACCCGGCTCGATCAACTGCTCGACGACGGCGGCTTCTTGGCGCATATGGATCGTGTCGCCGAAGCCCTGGAACACTACATGTCGGCGCCGACGTGGTACCGCGAGACGTACGGAGAAGACGATCGTTGCCGAATTGCGTATTTCTCCGCTGAGTTTGGCATACACGAGAGCATTCCGGTCTACTCCGGCGGCTTGGGCGTTCTGGCTGGCGACCATCTCAAGTCCGCCAGCGATTTGGGCGTGCCGCTCATCGGCGTCGGGTTAATGTATCGTGAAGGATACTTCCGCCAATATCTCAACGTGGACGGCTGGCAACAGGAGCGCTATCCGGAGAACGATTTCTTTAACCTGCCGTTGATCCCTGAAAGCCTGCCCGACGGCGCTCCACTCCTGATTTCGATTCCGTTTCCTGGACGGGAGGTATGGGCGCGGGTCTGGCGAATTCAGGTCGGCCGCGTGCCGCTTTACCTGTTGGACACCAACATCACCAAGAACAACGCCGAAGACCGCGCCATTACCGCGCAACTCTACGGCGGTGACACGGAGCTCCGCATTCGTCAGGAAATGATTCTCGGCATCGGCGGAATTCGCGCCCTGCGTGCGCTGGGCAAGGAGCCGACGGTCTGCCACATGAACGAAGGACACTCAGCGTTCTGCGGTTTGGAACGGATTCGATTATTTATGGAGGAGCATAACGTCGATTTTGACACCGCGCGAGAAGCCGTCATCGCTGGGACGTGTTTCACCACTCACACTCCCGTGCCCGCCGGCAACGACGTTTTTCCTCCGCACCTGGTGGAGCAGTACTTTTCCGCCCACCTACCGCAATTGAAAATCAGTCGTGAGGACTTTCTCGGCCTTGGGCGGCAGAATCCAAAGGATCAGAACGAGCAATTCTGCATGACCGTGCTCGCCATTCGCCTCGCGAACACCAGCAACGGCGTAAGCCGCTTGCACGGCACTGTGTCACGCAAGATGTGGAAGAACATCTGGCCGGAACTTCCCGAACCGGAAATTCCCATCACATCGATCACTAACGGGGTTCACACTCGCAGTTGGTTGGCCCCCGAGATGGCCCAACTCTATGACCGCTACCTTGGCGTGCAATGGGAAGAACGGCCAACCGATCATTCGATCTGGAAGCGCGCCGACTTGATTCCCAATGCGGAACTTTGGCGAACCCATGAACGCCGCCGCGAACGTTTGGTAGCCTTCGCACGCCAGCGACTCAAGATGCAACTGAAGCGCCGTGGTGCGCCGCCGGCGGAAATCGCCCGCGCGGACGAAGTCCTCGATCCCGACGCACTCACGATTGGTTTTGCCCGCCGATTCGCGACCTATAAGCGCGGGACGCTGGTTTTTCGCAACCTCGATCGGCTCGCGGCGATACTCAATAACAAAGAGCGTCCCGTTCAGATCATTTTCGCGGGAAAGGCCCATCCACGCGACCATGGCGGCAAGGAACTCATCGCTGAGATCTTGCACGTCGCCCGGCGGCCGGAGTTTCGCCGTCGCATCATGTTTATCGAGGATTACGACATCAACGTCGCACGTTACCTCGTGCAAGGTGTGGATGTCTGGCTCAACAATCCCCGCCGCCCGCTCGAAGCATCCGGTACGAGCGGAATGAAGGTCTGTGCCAACGGCGCCATCAACTTGAGCGTATTGGATGGTTGGTGGGTCGAGGCATACGAGCGCGACAGCAGTTGCGGCTGGGCCATCGGCGCCGGCGAGGAATACACCGATCTTCCATACCAGGACGACGTCGAAAGTCGCGCTATCTATGACTTACTCGAACAGGAAATCGTTCCCCTTTTCTATCAACGATCCGGCGATGGATTGCCTCGCGGCTGGCTCAGTTTCATGAAACGGTCCACCGGGACTATCTGCCCTTACTTCAACACCCACCGCATGATTCAGGAGTACGTCGAACGGTGTTATCGCCCTGCAGATCAGCGCTTCGCCACACTGTCCATCGACCACCTGAGGAAGGCGGCGGAGCTAGCGCAATGGCGGAAACGGTTAAGCCAGGGCTGGACCCAAGTGCGTGTGCATTCGGTTGAAACAAAGGGTAATGATCCCATGCGCGTCGGCGCCGAGATGGGAGTGAAGGCGAAGATCGACCTGGGCGCATTGGCGCCGGACGATGTCGAAGTGCAACTCTTCCACGGCAGCGTCGATTCGCTAGGAGAAATCCCCAGTCCGCGAACCGTACGCATGAGTCATAACGGCGCGCACGAGGGCTCTACATGGACGTTTCAAGGCACAATCGCGTGCCGCGCGAGCGGGCAGCAAGGTTATGCCGTGCGGGTGTTGCCGCGCCATTCGGATTTATCCAACCCATTCGAACCAGGGTTGGTGGTGTGGGGTTAGGATTGTAATCCCGGTAGCTCTTGCGGTTCGCCGTGCTTTTTCAACTCGACGGTAATCGCGTCTGCCAATGCGACGTAAGCCTTTGCCACCGGCGAATCCGGGTATTTATGCACGATCGGATCGCCGATGTCGCCGCATTCCGCGACGCGCGGATCGATCGGAATCTCCCCGAGGAACGGCACGCCGGTGTCGTTGGCCAGTCTTCGGCCGCCGCCGTGCCGGAAAATATCGTAGCGCTTGCCGTCTTCCGCTGTGAAGTAACTCATGTTCTCGACAATCCCGAGAACGGGAACGCGAACTTGTCTGAACATCTCGAGTCCCTTGCGCGCGTCGATCAAACTGACTTCCTGCGGCGTCGTGACGATGACGGCGCCGGACAGCGGCGCCGTCTGCGTTAGCGTTAGCTGGGCGTCACCTGTTCCGGGCGGCAAGTCGATAACCAGATAATCCAGTTTTCCCCAATCGATATCAGTAAGAAACTGCGTGACGGCCTTGTGAACCATCGGTCCACGCCAAATGACGGCCTGATTGGGGTTCACGATGAAGCCCATCGACATGAGCTTCAAGCCGTACTTTTCCATCGGGAACGGCGTCGTTTGCGGATCGACAGTTGGAACACCCATCATGATCGGGACGCTGGGGCCGTAGATATCCGCATCCATCAAGCCCACGGCGTTTTTCTTCATCTGCAACGCTAACGCCAGGTTGGCGGCCACCGTCGATTTGCCGACGCCGCCTTTGCCGCTGGCTACCGCAAGGACGTGCTGCACGTGCGGCAAGGTGATTTTCGGCGCTCCGGCTCCCGGTGGATGCATGCGTTCACTCCATTCGTTTGTTGGCGTGCGGCTTGGTGTTCAAACACGCGTCACACTGGCACAATTCTCGCAAATGCTCGAGCGTGTATATCCCCGTATCGTGGCCGTCGTTCCAGGTGATCTGATAAGCGTAATAACCTATCGGAGCCATTCCGACCGGCGCCAGCGGGCCGGCTGCAAGCTCTTTCGTTGACAATATACGCAATGGATCGGCGGGCTGGGCCTGTTCATCCCGACATGTGGCGCACGGGCAGTGGGAACGAAGATGTCGCCATGAATACACACTCTGGTGGCCGTCGTTCCAATCAATGCGCAATCGTTCGTCGCCTTCCTTCTTGAGCGCCGTCGGCCTGAGAGCTTCGGATCCGGTGAGTGCCATCGAGGAATACTCCATTCCGCCAATGCGTACTCTCCATTATAGGCGTCACGTTGCGCTGTCCTCGCGACGGGCATTCCATCCCGATAGAATCAAGCATCATGGCCCAAAGTCTCCAAGGGACTATCGAGCGGGTGACCTTTCACAACCCCGACAACGGGTTCGCGGTCCTGCGCGTCCACACGTCAGGCCGAGGCGAAGTCACAGTTGTCGGCAACCTGCCCCGCGTGGTACCCGGCGAATACATCGAGGCCGTCGGCGACTGGCATCAGGACCGCGACCACGGCATGCAATTCAAAGCGGAGAGCCTGCGAACGACGCCGCCTCACACTGTCGAAGGGATTACGCGCTACCTATCTTCCGGCCTGGTCAAAGGCATCGGGCCTCACTTTGCCGGCAAAATCGTTGAGGTCTTCGGCGAACGAACGTTGGATGTGATTGACGAAAGCCCGGCGTTTCTCCAGCAAATCAAAGGCATTGGGCCGCGACGTATTCAGCGGATTCGGGAAAGCTGGCAACAGCAAAAGGGCGTGCGCGAGATCCTGATTTTCCTACAGTCGCACGGCGTCGGCACCGCGCGTGCCGTTCGCATTTACAAGACGTACGGCGACCGGGCCATCGAGATGGTGCGCGAGAATCCCTATCGCCTGGCCACGGACATTTGGGGCATCGGCTTTCAGTCGGCCGATCAACTCGCGGAAAATCTCGGCATCGATCGTGAATCGCCGCTGCGAGCGCTCGCCGCGGTCCGGTATGTACTGCAAGAACTGCGCAGCGATGGCCATTGCGGCTACCCGGAAGCCGAAGTCGTGGAGGAAACGAACCGATTGACCCAAATCGATCCGCGCGTGATCCGAGAGGCCGTCGAACGTGCCATCCAGGAACGAGAAGTGGTACGCGAGTCTTGGAGTTCGGAGCGAGAGTCTTGGCTTTACTTGAAGCAACTCTACCAGGCGGAAATCGGTGTCGCCGAGCAGTTACGCGATCTTTGCCAGGGTAACCATCCGCTGCCACGCATTGATATCGAGGTGGCACTGGCGTGGGTGGAGCGGCGGATGGGCGTCGAACTCGCCGATGCGCAGCGCGACGCGATTCGCCGCGCCGCCACCCACAAGGTAGTGGTCGTCACAGGCGGACCCGGCGTCGGCAAAACCACCATCGTCCGCGGCATCTTGCAAATCTTCGCCGCGAAGGGACTCGTCTGCGGACTGTGCGCTCCGACCGGCCGAGCCGCCAAGCGTCTGTCTGAAACCACGGACTGCGAAGCGAAAACCATCCATCGTTTGCTGGAGTTCGATCCGCTAAGCGGTGAATTCAAACGTAACCTTCTCAATCCCCTTGACCTCGAACTGTTGGTTGTCGATGAAGCGTCAATGCTTGATATGCCGCTCGCCAATGCGCTTGTCAGCGCCATCCCGCCCGAAGCGTGCCTCATTCTCGTTGGCGACGTGGATCAATTGCCGTCGGTCGGCCCCGGAAATGTCCTGGGCGATGTCATCGCTTCGCGCTGCATTCCCGTGGTGCGTCTGACGGAAATCTTTCGTCAAGCCGGTCGAAGTTGGATCGTGCAGGCCGCCCACCAGGTCAACCATGGCGAAATGCCGGAATCATCGCCAGATGAGCATGGCGACTTTTTCGTTATCGAAGCGAACGACCCTGCAGCCGTGGTCGATCGAATCATCGCCTTGGTGCGCGACCGCATTCCCCAGCGCTTCGGCCTCGATCCGTTTCGCGACATTCAAGTGCTGACGCCGATGAATCGATCTGAACTGGGGGCACGGCAGCTAAACGCTCGGCTGCAAGACGTGCTAAACCCGCGGAACAGTCGGCAGGAAATCCAGCGATTTGGCTGGACGTTCCGCGTGGGAGACAAGGTCCTGCAGACGGTGAACAACTATCAAAAGAACGTTTTCAACGGGGACATTGGTCGCATTACCGCGATCAACGACATCGCCGAGGAATTGGTTATCGATTACGATGGCCGAAGCATCGATTATGATTTCGGCGAGTTGGATGAACTGGCGTTGGCTTATGCCCTCACGATCCACAAGTCACAGGGCAGCGAATATCCCGCCGTGGTGATCCCACTGCACACGCAGCACTTCATGATGCTGCGACGCAACTTGCTCTACACCGGAATCACGCGCGGCAAGAAACTCGTCGTTGTCGTCAGCAGCAGGAAAGCGTTGGGAATGGCGGTCACGCGGGAAGACACCGGCCGGCGTTGTTCAGGATTGGCTTGGCGACTGAAGGCGAGCCAGGAGCGTTAGCGACTGGAGTTCTTCCCCCACACGTCTCACGCCGCGGCGGCGCGTGCCGCCGCGTTTACGTAACCGAGCTCGCCGAGCAGCTTCCCCGCGATCGACAAGACAATCTCCTGCTCCTGCGGCTGCAGGTCGCTTTGCCAGCCGCCGGCCTTGCCCTGACGGAAGAAACCCTCGGGTTCGGTGATATCCTGATCCTTTAGCTCACCGGTCAGAACCAGACTTTCCGGCGAAGTGCCAGCGGCGCAGTCGGCGAAGGAAAACTGATCGTAGATCGTTCGCGTTTCCGTCATCATGATCGGCAGTTGCAAGAACTCGAAAAGGCGCTGGAGCGTCGCCGGGCCGTCCTGCAAAAGATCTTCGTAGCGGACCACGCATTTACGCTGGAAGAACTTGGCCTGATGCTGGATTTCCTGAACCCAATCGACCCAGCGACGGGCTGCATCCGTCACCTTGGCGGTCGCCCAGCCCCGGCCCCAACCCTGACGATGGGCGCTGCACAAGGATGCAACCACGTCTCGCCCATCGCGAAGGACGTGGATAAGCACCGATTGCGGAAAGAGCATTTCGATTAATGGAAGGTGCAGGGCGTGATCGGGTGTCTTTTCGACGATGAGTTCTGCCTGCGGTTTCGCCGCCTGCAGCTTGGTAAAGACCGTCGTCGCAAACTGGCGCATCGAGTCAATGAGTTCATCCTGAGTGAGGTAACATGCGAGGCCGATGATGCGGTTGCCGCCCGCACGGAAGACGCGCTCCTCCCACCAACGATGCCACACGGGCGCGAGGTAGCTGGAGAAAAGATGCGATTCCTGCCCTGCGACGATCAATGGATGAGCGCCCAGCAGCCGCTGAACCCAGGTAGTCCCACTGCGCTGGGCGCCGACGATAAACGCGAGCGGTCGCAGGCCCTGGGTCATGCTACATCCTCGTCAAACTCGCCGGTTTGTCTAACTTCGCCGAATTTGGCGATTGCCCCCAATTCGGCAGTACACCGGTCCATTCGGCTTTATGGAAGGAAATCTTTGGCCGAAAATGTGAATTCGATCTCAGAGCCTGTATCTTCCCCCACCAGCGCGGGCTTCACGATTTGAACGGGAGGCCGAAAGTAAAGGCGGCTAAACACCCCCGTTTCCGGCTCGCGCTCACGGCGCGACTCCACCCAGTTTGGCATCCACGCCACCACTTCATAACCTCCGGGCGGCACGTTTTCCAGTACAAATCGACCGGCAGCATCGGTCCACGTGTAGTAAGGATGATCGTCGACAAACAGGTAAGCACGCATCGAAAAAAACCCTGCGCCGCTCGTGAGCTCAATCAGACCGTTCTGCGACAGTGTCCGCCCACGTGTCACATCCGGATCGGGAAACGCGAGTGCAAAGTACGCCGTGCCCTCGGCTTGCAGGACATGGATAAATGGATCACGCGACACCATGTCAACGCGGCCTCCACGGCGGACGAAACCATAACGTGAAATCGTGTCACCTTGAAAAACGTGAAAGCGGCGGTCCTTCTGTTCAACGCGCACCGGGGCATGATTCCACGGTCTTGCGTGTCGTTGATCAACGTTGCGAAGAAAGACGACGGCATTCGCGACGCCGCGTGTTTCGGGATCAACCACGGGAGCGTTGGGATTGGGCTCGATCCATTTTCCCCGCGCCCGTCGGCCGCAAAGATGAGCGACCGAACTTCGAGAGGCTTAACCTCGGGAACCTCACCGGCCCATGTGACTCGGCCGCGGATCGCCGATGCCTTGGTGGGATCGAATTCCGATGCCTCCATTCGCGCCGGCACAAGCACAACTGTCGTTGGCGACGGTGACGCGCCGCATCCGCACATAGCACTAAGCACCAGAGCCGATCCGAGAAGCAGCGGCCCATCCTTGAACCGGATCATGGGAATTATCCTACTGTTGCGATGCAACTCCTATCGCCGGTTGATCCATCGACATGCACGTCTTAGCTGCCATGATTGAAGAACGGGTTCCAAGTAAATCTGACTGACCTGATAGGCCCCCGGAACCGCATCAAAGTCCCGCTTACACATGAGCGAGACACCAGTATCTTTATAAAAATAGATGCGCCAACGAAGCGTGCCTGCGTGCGGGAAACTCCTCATACCCATGATCTTGTCCGCCTCTTTCAGCGTCATCCCGATTTCTATCCGCGACGAGAGCATTCTGCCTTTCAGGCGCTTCGCAAGCGCCAGCGATTCCTCTCGAAAGTAGTCCTGAGAAAACAAAAAGGACAAAGTCGCAACCGCCATTTTTGTAACAACCATTATGCCGCTCCTGGTGACTTCTCGCCAAGATGTCGTCCGGCATCAATCCTGATCGGCGTACCAGTCCGGTGTGACCAACCAGATCAATGCGCCGGAGCCCTTTCCCATAGTGTCATCGCACACGATATAGGCTGCGCCCGCTTTGGCGAACTCCATCTGGGAACTTCGGCTGCCGATCAGCCAACCGGCCAACTCACTAAGATCGGGTTGATGTCCCACCAAGGCGACTGCTTGGGCTTCGAGCTTGGCGACGAAGCGCGCCAACCGCCGCCGCTTACCCCCGAACGCCAGTTCATCGCAGAAAACCAGCTCGGGCTCGGCAGGACGCCACGATTTCAGCATTCCCTCGGCCGTTTGCTTCGCGCAAAAGCGGACTGCTGACGATCTTGTCCAGACGCACGCCCATTCGGCCCAGCGACGCCGCAAGTGCGATCGTCTGTATGATTCCCTTTGCGCTCAGGGGACGGTGTGCATCGTCGGTAATTCCCTGCTCGCCCAAGGGCACCGCGTCGGCATGTCGAATCAGGTAGAGGTCCATCGTGATGCTCGTTTCATTGAGGATGTCGCGTCGGGTCGGGGCGATCCGCCTATTTAGCAACTGGACAGCTGGCTTATAATAGCTTTTCCCGCTCTACGGAACCAGAGAGACGCGGAACTACCCGAACCGAAAGCGAAGGAATGAAGCGCAGCGACATACGTAACATCGCCATCATTGCCCATGTGGACCACGGCAAGACCACGCTCGTTGACGAAATGATGCGGCAGTCGGGCCTGTTTCGCTCGGCGGAGTTGGAACGACTCGAAGGCGGGCAACACGGCCTCATCCTCGATTCCAATCCGCTGGAACGAGAACGCGGCATTACCATTCTTGCCAAGAACATCGCCCTCACCGTAGCCGGCATCAAGATCAACATTATCGACACGCCGGGCCACGCCGACTTCGGCGGTGAAGTGGAGCGGGTGCTGCGCATGGCCGACGGCGCCTTGCTCCTCGTCGACGCGGCCGAGGGGCCTTTGCCGCAGACACGATTCGTCCTGCGAAAGGCCTTTGAGTGTGGCCTGAGGCCCATCGTCGTCATCAACAAGATCGATCGCGGTGATGCTCGGCCCCACGACGTGTTGAACGAAGTCTTCGATCTCTTTGTCGAACTCGGCGCCGACGACGCCACGCTCGACTTTCCCACGATCTACGCATCGGGACGACGAGGTATTGCCACGTTGGATCTCAGTATCCCCGCTGAGAACCTGCAACCACTCTTCGCCACGATTCTCAAGCACGTGCCGACGACCGAGGTCGATGCCGGCGCGACGTTGCAAATGCTGGTAGTGACGCTCGATTGGAGCGACTACGTCGGCCGTATCGCCGTGGGCCGAGTTTTCGCCGGCACGATCCGGAAAGGACAACGTATCGCCCTCTTGAAACGCGACGGGCGCAGCACCGACGATACCGTCGCGCAACTCTACTTCTTCGACCGGCTTGGCCGCATCGAAACCGACGCGGTCGGCGCCGGCGACATCTGCGCCGTCGTCGGCCTCGAAGGCGTCGACATCGGCGACACCATCGCCGATATCGAGAATCCCGTCGCTCTTCCACCGATTCAGGTGGATGAGCCGACCTTGGACATGATCTTCCGGATCAACGATTCGCCGTTCGCCGGCCAGGAAGGAACCTACGTCACCAGCAGGCAACTTCGCGATCGGCTCATGAAAGAGTTGGAATCGAATGTTGCCTTGCGCGTGGTTCCGAGCGAAGAAAAGCGGGATGAATTTCACGTTTCCGGCCGTGGGCTTTTGCATCTCGGCATCTTGCTCGAAAACATGCGCCGCGAGGGCTTCGAACTGTCCGTCGGCAAGCCGCGCGTGATCAACAAGGAAGTCAACGGCCAGACAATGGAACCGATCGAGTACCTCACCATCGACGTACCGCCGAGCGCGCTGGGCGCCGTCATGGAGCTCGTGGGCAATCGTCGTGGCGAATGCCTCAAGTTGGACTCGCGCGGCGATACGACTCATGTGGAATTCACCATTCCGGCTCGGGGCTTGATCGGGCTGCGTACCCGCCTCCTGAACGCCACGAGCGGCCAAGCGATCATGCATCACAATTTCTACGACTACCAGCCCATTCGCGGCGGAATCGGCGCTCGGCTGAACGGCGTTCTGGTTTCGACCGACACCGGCCGTTCTACCGCGTACGCGCTGGAGAACCTGCAAGAACGCGGCACCTTGTTTGTGGGCGCCGCCGCACAGGTCTATGAAGGCCAGGTTGTTGGCGAGCATTGCCGGGATAACGACCTCCCCGTGAACGTGTGCCGGGAAAAGAAACTCACAAACATCCGATCCGCGACGGCGGAAAAGACCATCTTGCTCAAGCCGCCGCGACAAATGACGCTCGAACTGGCGCTCGAATACATCGAAGAAGATGAGCTTGTTGAGATCACACCGAGCTCCATTCGTTTGCGCAAGCTGTTGTTGAAAGAATCCGACCGCCGCAAGTTCGCGCGGCAAAACGCCTAGAGTCTCTTCAGTCTCTTCCGTGCCACGATGTGGCGGTACTCCGCCACGTCGTGCCGTGCGCAGCGGCGGGTGGCCGGGGCAGAGTCTTCGATGCCCCGGAACCGGGGCTTCCGAAGACTCCAGCCCCGGCCACCCAGCCATAATTGTTTCTGCGAATCCAGTTGGTTTCCGTACGACGTGCCGGAGTACCGTCACGTCGTGGCACCTCACGATTGATGAAAAATGGTTTAGGCATTCAACTCACTTCGCCTTTGTGGCACGATGTGGCGGTACTCCGCCACGTCGTGCCGTGCGCAGCGACGGTCGTCGAATAACGGGTCTAAACTCCGCACGACGTGCCGGAGTACCGTCACGTCGTGGCACCTCACGATTGATGAAAAATGGTTTAGGCATTCAAGTCGCTGCAACCGGTTCGCCGCGCGCGATGCGGCCGAGTCCGTCCTTGAACTGACTTTCCGCGACAGGCCAGAGCGCTCGTACCACTTTACTTGCCAGCTCCGGAGTGATGCAGTGCAAGATTCGATCAATCTCCGTGCTGCGAACCGGTAGCTGTTGAATGAGCTTCCATTCATCCAGCTCCGTCGTGTCGGGATTTACCACGTTGCTGGGTTTCCCGACCGTGTAAGCCAGCAACAGGGCCGCCGCACCGTCGTCTCCCGCGCCGGCGCGTTCCAATAGCGACCGGGCGAGCTTTTCAAGGTCACGCTGCGACACCGCTCGACAGATGGCTCGACGGAACCCCGCAATCTGCTTGGCGAACGGGTTGCCGGGGCCTCCAGGATTTCCCATGGTAAAGCGGCCGCGCCGATCGCGAAAAGCATGAGTTCGTACTGGTTTACGTTCGAAGGCTTGAGCCTGTTCCTGGTTATCGACGTTTATTGACGGTGTCGCTTCCTGACACGATGAAAGGCGATTCGTTCCGACGCCGTCGCCGTTGGTATGGCGCAGCCAAAAAGTCTTCATGGATGGCGGCGCCGGAAAATGGAGGGGAAGCGACGCTCATGGCACGTCCCTTTCGCATAAAGGTGTGTTGATGCGTCCATGACGAGATGTGAACCCGGCCTCCGTTCCGAGAAGGCGCATCATGCCACGGTGTCGCGGGACTTGTAAAGCGCAGGTTTGTGCCACATGTCGCTTGGCGCGAGAATGCACGTCATGGCATGGAAAGCTGGCGAGGGTGGCAGTTGTGGTGCTCGGTGGTTACCTGGTTGTCCTCTGAGGCAGTTAGTGTCTTCGCAATTTCTTCACATTATTTTGCTTGCAATTCATCGCCTGGCATCGGACACTGGCAAAATCCTCACGGGTGGTGCTGCACCATCCAACTTACCTCGGGCAACGTCCGTCCGTCCCGGCACGTCGGGTGTCGGGGACGCCTCACTGTCCCTTTCTAAGGAGAATCACTGCATGTTTCAGACCCATTCACATCGGTCACGCCGCATTCCTCGTCTGGCACGCCTGGCAGCTGCCCTAAGGTTGGAGGTCCTGGAGGCACGAACCGTGCCTACGTTTCTCACGCCGGTGACCTACCCGCTTGGCGTGACAGCCGTAGAGCCGGTCATCGCCGACCTCGACAACGACGGAGACAACGACGTTGCGGTGGCCGTCACTGGTGCCACTGTCGGCGGCAACGGAAGCGTGCATGTGTTCCTGGGTAATGGAACCGGGTCGCTGACGGCCTTGGGAACCTTTACTTCAGGCATAAATCCGAACGGTCTTCGCGCCGGCGATGTGAACGGTGACGGCATATTGGACTTGGTAACCGGTAACTTTCAAGGCTCAAGCGTGAGCGTCTTGTTTGGTAACGGCGATGGCACATTTCAGGGGTTCAACAACTATACGGCGGGTTCCGGCTCCGACCGACTCGACCTCGGTGATTTTGATGGTGACAGTGATCTCGACATCGCCGTCGGCAACTTTTACGCCGGCACCGTCAGCATCTTGCGCAACCTAGGTGCGGGGACCTTCGGGCCCAATACCGATATCGCTACCGGTCCCACCAACGCAATCCCCGCCGGCGTCGAGGTCGAGGATTGCAACGGCGACGGCCTGGCAGACGTAACGGTGAGCAATGAAGCGGTTAATACGATAACCGCCTTGAAGAGCACTGGTCCTGGCTTCACGCCGGCAGCCAACTATGGCACGGGCAACTTGCCGTTCGGCCACGCGCTGGTCGATCTGGATGGCGATAGTGACCTGGACCTTGTGGCCGGCAACTTCGCTGACGACACAGTGAGCGCGCTACGTAACAACAGCACCTGCCGCTTCCGCGTGAAAACTGACTCTCCATCGGGCGATGGACCGATTTATCCCGTTCCGGGAGACTTCGACGGCGACGGCAAAAAGGACGTCGCTACCATCAACTACAACGTCGGCAGCGTGAGCGTGTTGCTCGGAAACGGGAATCTTACGTTTCAACCGCCGATCAATACTGCCGTCGGAGCGGCGGCGCCGCTAGGCAATGTCGCAGGCGACCTTAACGGTGATGGCTTCACCGATCTCGTGGTCACAAGTTCCTCCACCAACCTGCTGTACGTGCTTATTAATGACACGACCTGGCCCATTCCACCGGTGGACGACCCCCGCCCGGAAGGTACGCCCATTGGCTTGAACCAAGCCCCGCTTACGGCGCCGACGCCGCTAACTCTCCAGACGCCGATTCCGCCGCCGATCGGCAACGAGCCACCGGAGCGGCCCGCGCTCAACGTGTCGCAACGGCTGGACATCAAGCCCGAGCCGAATCGGATCGACGTTTTGTCCGACGCCGTCGAGCGCGTACCGGCCGTTTCGAATCGTGTGATCCAGCGCGTCGCCAAGGCCGTGGATGACATGTTCGGCGATCCGCTGTCGATTTGATCATTCCGCAGACGTGTAACGAGTGCCGGACCAGGTCCGGCACTCTTTTTTTTGAATGATTGCCGGTAGTGTGAGCAGTCGCAAGGTTTTGTCGCTTTGCGCGATAATTCGCGTCGTGGCACAAAGTGTCAGGTCCGCTCCACAAGCCGGTCGATGAGGAAACTCGATTGTTCGAGCGCCTGCGTCGTGAAGGGGCCGAAAAAGTCGCGGATTTCGCTGAAAAGAGCGCGGAATTCGTCGCGCCGCTCTTGGGCCACGACCTGTTGCAGTTCCCGCGCTGCGGTGGCAAACGCCTCGGTCACTTCTCGGGTTGCGGGGTTGGACATCTGGATCGACGCATAGAGGTCCGGCGATTGCGCGAAATGGCGCACCGTCATGATCAGTTCCATCAAGTACACGGGTGACGTGAAACGGAGAGTGTCGGCCAGGTCGATGCGTAGCTTTGCCAGGGTCTGCCCCATGACCTCCGTGGAGAAGTGGGTCAGCACCTGGACAATCGCCATCGCTTGGTCGTGTGCGTCCGGCGTCGCTTCCATCAGAACTAGTCCGCGGGCGTGCAGCATCGTTTGCAGCCAGCGGAACCAATCGTCACCGCGGCCACGACAGAGCACGACGCGCTGGCCCTGGAGCGAATGCACCGACGGCGCAAACAGCGGGTGCGTGCCCGCCACGCTGCCGCGCGACGATTCCAGCATGGCATTCATCGGCGCCGCCTTGACCGACGTCACGTCCATGAGGAGCGCGTCGGGCCGGACCCGCGGTCCGAGGCGGCGCACGACCTCCACCGTGGCGTCGATGGGCACACTGACGATCACGACATCGGCGACGGCGGCGGCTTCCTCGGGCGACAGCGACGTACTTTCGTCAGCCACCATGACCGCGTGGCCTAAATCGCCGAACAGCTCGGCCATGCAGCGGCCCATGGCGCCGCGGCCACCGATGACGGCGACCGTCTTCGGCTCGATGTCCAACGGCACCTCCGCCTTGAGTGCTGCCTGCCTATCGCGGCTGCCCCAAAGAACCAGCCGAAACATGCTCTCGATCAGTTGTGGCGACAACCCAAGCTGCCCCGCGCCGGCAACGATCGCTCAGGATCTCCGCCTCACGGGCAAAATCCCGAATCTCCAGGCGGTGCTCGCGCTTGAACTGTGCGATCTCGGCGACGAGCGCGTACCGCCGGGCCAACGACTGCAACATCTCGCGGTCAATGGCGTCGATCATGGCGCGCAACACGGGCAACGGACGTGCATCGCCGGTGACGGTTGGTGTGTTCGTTGGTTGCATAAGGCGCCGGTTTCGGACGTTGGATGCGAACCGCGGAGTTAGGGTATGTATTCGATGCGGTCCTGCCATTCCCAGGCTTCGCTGGCATACGCAAGCTGAGCGAGGTGATCGATGATGTCGGGTGTTTTGCTTCTCGGTCGGACAATCAGTATGCCCGGACAGTGTCGCCCCGCGTTCAGGTGCTGCCAAAGAACCTCAGGCATCGTGCTCTCGTCTACGGTCACGACGATACGATTTTCGCGCTCGGCCCATCGGAGAATATCGCTATCATCGGCGCCGCGCGGAAGATCCGGAGGCGCGCCGACGAAAACCACATCGAAAACGAAATTAGTCGACGCGTTGTGTTTGACATGGGCGGTGCGAAGACTCAGCGGAATGTTCTCGTCGAAGAGAAAGGAGAGCGGCATGCCTTACTTCGTTGCCAGGCGGTGCATGGTCTCGAGCCGTCTACGAAGTTCCGTTAGGCTGGGGCCCTTCGGCGATTTCGCTCGTAGTTCTTCGGCTTTGGCGTCGACACGGGCGATATAGGCGTCAACGTCTTCCTTGTTTTCCAGGTAAAAGGCAATCACTTTGTGGATAGTCGCAAGCGTCAAGGTAGGATATTCCGCCCATATCATTTCCGCGGAATAGCCATAGGTGTAAAAATCGAGTAGCGTTTCCAGCCCGATTCGCGTCCCTGTAACGCGAATCCCGCCGAACTCGTTCTGCGTAAGAAAATCCGGAAGGTTCATATCGTTGCTCCGTGTGACGCAGCGCGGCGCCCGCTGACATTATATCGCGGTCTCGCGTTCTACTGCACCGGAATTCGGGCTTGTTGGCGAGCGGAATGCGCAAGTTCACAAACCACGACTAACCGTCACGATCCGAAAACTCCACCCTTCGCTCAGATTGCCTTCTTACGCACGGCCATTTCGTGAAATGCGTTCAAATCGGTTCCTTTCCTACACGCGGCTGATCCGATTTTACTTGGGGTCCGACAGGGAGGGTGTCTACATGCGACGATTGATCGTGGCGGTTGCCGTGGTGCTGGCGATGGGAACCTGGGTCCGTGGACAGGAGCCAATCCGCATCCACCCGGTGTCGTCCGCACCGGTGTATGACATGATGCCGGGTCATTATCCCGGCGTTGGCCAACCGCTTCATCCATTAAACGCCACGGGATATTCGCCCTATCCGCCGGTGCGCAGCACGCCGAAGGGAGATTGGGCTCGCCGTTGCTATACCTGTTGTTGGTCACACCACGATAATTTGGATTGCGGCAGCCTGAAGGCGGATCTGAAATTCATTTTCGGTTCGTGCCGGACGTTTTATGGCGAACGTTGTTTACCGCCGCCGCTTACCGTGGACCACCAAGGCTGGTGGGGCGCACCGGCAGGTACTAACTCGCGTCTTGTGCCAGAAGTGCCACGGCTTCTTTCAAGCCGCGGTGGCTTTCGAAAAAGCGCTGGGCCAACGCATCTACCAGCGTGAGAAAATCGAGCAAGTCGGTCACTCGTTGCATGCGATCGCGTGTCGCCGACTCGTGCGCGCGCGGGCCGAGCTTCTCGGCCGACAGCTCTTCCTGACAGCGCCGGAGCGTATTGATGATCGGGTCCACTTCCCGCCGCTTCCGCTGATTCGCCACCAACGTAAACATCTCCCACACATCGTTCAACGACTCGTAGTAGTCGCGCCGATCACCGCGCTTGTGGATGCGGCGCACCAAACCCCACTCGACGAGTTTACTCAGGTTCATGCTGACGTTTCCGCGGGAGATTCCCAGACGATCCATGATGTCGTCCATCGACAGCGCGGCCCCGCTGATGTAGAGGTGTCCATGAATGCGGGCCATCGTCGGACTGATGCCCCACAGGTTGCTCATCGTGTCCCACAGGTCGACGAAGCGGTCTTCCACTTCCTCGAGCCGTTTGGCGAGTGCATGTTTCATGAGTTTTATACCGTTCAGGAAGATATGAAATTATAGGCTGGGCGGCCACGAAATCGGTAAGATTGCATTAGTCGCCGCTTGCGGCTTAGCGCAGGGAGTCCTTCGTTGCACATCGCCATCAAGATCTGCGGTATCACGAACGCGGCCGACGCCCGCACGGCCGTGAATGCAGGCGCCGATTCCATCGGCCTCAACTTCTACCCAAAATCGCCGCGCTACCTGGCGGACGCAACGGAGATCGAACGAATCCGGCTGGAACTTCCAGCGCACGTTCAGTCCGTCGGCGTTTTCGTGAACGAGACTTGGGCGCAGGCATGTGCCATCGCCACACAACACCGGATCAACATCATCCAAATGCACGGCGATGCCCACGAACCAGTGTCGCGATTTCCGTTCGGGCGCATCGATGCGTTCCGCGTCGGTGATGAGCGGGATTTGAAAGCGATCCAGGATTTTCTGGCGAAGGCGGCGGACGTGAACCAGTTGCCGTCCGGCATCATCGTCGATGCTAACGTGCCGGGTCAATACGGGGGCACGGGTCACAAGCCTCCGTGGAGCTTGTTGGCCGACTTCCGCCCCGGCGTGAAGTGGCTGCTCGCGGGCGGACTGGTCCCGGAAAATGTCGCCGAGGCCATCCGCTTGGTGCGTCCCGACGGCGTGGACGTGGCTTCCGGCGTCGAGAGTGCGCCGGGGCGAAAAGATGCCGACAAGTTGCGACGGTTCATTGACAATGCGCGAAATGCTGCGTCGAAACTGACCCGTTGATTCCATACTATACTGACTTAACGCATTAACGAATCTTTATTGGAGAACCATACCGATGGCCTCTACGGCAACCATGTCACCGAAAACCGAGCGCCCGTCCGCCAAGGCAACCGCCGATCATGCCGTGGCCGATCTGTCGCTGGCCGATTGGGGCCGGAAGGAAATTGCCATCGCCGAGCATGAGATGCCGGGGTTGATGGCGATCCGCAAGAAGTATGCGCCGAGCCAGCCGCTCAAGGGCGCACGCATCGCCGGCAGCCTGCACATGACGATTCAGACGGCCGTGTTGATCGAAACACTCCAGGCGCTCGGCGCGGAGATTCGCTGGGCAAGTTGCAATATCTTCTCGACGCAGGACCACGCCGCCGCCGCCCTGGCCGTCAAAAGCACGCCGGTCTTTGCGACGAAAGGCGAGACACTCGAAGAATACTGGGATTACACGCACCGCATCCTCATGTGGCATGACGGCGGCACACCCAACTTGATCTTGGACGACGGCGGCGATGCAACCTTGTTGGTTCACCTGGGCGCCGATGCGGAGAAGAACCCAGCACTATTGGACCGCAAGGCCGATTCCAAAGAGGAAACGGTGCTGCTCGCGTCGATCAAGAAAACGCTCAAGGATAAGCCGAATTTTTACAGCACGATCGCAAAGCAAATCATCGGCGTTTCGGAAGAGACGACCACGGGCGTGAAGCGCCTCATCCAACGAGCCGAAGCCGGCACTCTGCTCTTCCCCGCGATCAATGTCAATGATTGCGTGACCAAGAGCAAATTCGACAACATTTACGGTTGCCGCGAGAGCCTTATCGACGGCATCAAACGCGCCACCGACGTGATGGTCAGCGGCAAAAAGGCCGTCGTGAGCGGCTACGGCGACGTCGGCAAGGGATGCGCCCAAGCTTTCCGCGGGGCGGGCGCCACCGTATTCGTTGCCGAAATCGACCCGATTTGTGCATTGCAAGCGTGCATGGAAGGCTTCCAAGTGGTGCCGATGGACGATGCCTGCGCCTGGGGCGACATCTTTGTCACCGCCACGGGGAATGTCGACGTCATCACGCGGCAGCACATGGATCGGATGAAGCACAATGCCATCGTTTGCAACATCGGCCATTTCGACAGCGAGATCCAAATCGAAGCGCTCGACGATCTCAAGTGGGAAGAAATCAAGCCACAGGTTGATCACGTCATTTGGCCCGACGGCAGGCGCATCATCGTGCTGGCCAAAGGCCGACTCGTGAACCTGGGATGCGGCACCGGCCATCCGAGCTTCGTCATGAGCAATTCGTTCAGCAATCAGGTGCTCGCGCAGATTCGGCTATGGCGCGACGGCAAGAAGATGGAGAAGAAGGTTTTCTTGCAGCCGAAGGAATTGGACGAGGAAGTGGCCCGCCTGCATCTCGACCAATTGGGCGCGAAGCTAACGAAGATGTCGAAGAAACAGTCCGACTACATCGGCGTCAAAGTCGACGGACCGTACAAGCCGGACGGCTACCGATATTAGCAGACCAACTACACAAAGTTGATAAGTCGTGTGGCACGCCCTGAGTCTTCGAAGGGCGTGGGGATGCAGTCACGCCCTTCGCGGACTCAGGGCGTGCCACCCGTCGCCGTGACTAAACGACACATCATTCGAATTGTGCGATTTCTTGCGGTGTCAACGGCGGGCAGAATGCACCGCCCATCATCAATCCGCCGCCGGGGATTTGCACTGCATAGATGACGCGCACCGGGCGCTGACAGGTGAATTGTCGGCCGCGATGGTGTAGCTCCGCCGTGATCATCTTGCCGGCGGGCACGACACGATCGAGAAGAACACTCACGCCGCCGACAGACAGATTCTGCACCCGAACGGCCCAACAGTCGAGTGCGCCCGGTCCCAGCAAACGACAGGCAATCTCCGGGCCGCAGGCGAGACGGGCCGACAACCGCTGATCCGACGAGATTTCTTCGACGGCAGGCCTGGAACGCTTGGGCGGACGCTTGGTCTTCATACTCCAGGCTAAGCCAGTTCGGACGGATGTGCAAATCAAAATGGGCGCAAGGAATGTGGGACACGATTCCAATCGTGTCCAGCTATCAGGCACGATTGGAATCGTGCCCCACGTTACACCTTATTAACGTGACGTCCAATAAACATTCGACACGATTTTTCGAATAAGATTACGCAGACACAAACGACCCGGAGGAACCGATGGATAGCCATGCCAGCCAAGTGATAGCGGACGCTCATCGCACACATCCCCATCCGTTGGCGCCGCCACGGCACCCGCTCGGTTTGCCGGCCGGGAGTGTCCGCGCCATTCTGGCGCTGATGGTGTTTGGGCTCTTTTGGGCTCTCTTACTGGTTCCGGGAGGCGAAAAAGAAATTCGCATTCCGCTGTATCTCTACTATTTGATCTTTCTGATACTCGGCAGCTACTTTTCATCGCGCGGCACTGCCAGCCACGCGCCCGGCGAAAAAGTCTCGAACCCACTTTATCTTCCACGCGGCTCATTACGGCTCATAATGGTGGTCGGCTTCATCGCCGCTCTTGGCTGGGGATTTTATCAAGACCCGAACATCCTTCGCCGGCTGAATCCGATGGAAGCCCGGGACGCCGACGCCTTGCCGCCCGCGTACCTTCCGCTCCTCATCGTCGGCGCGTTCTTGCTTGGCAACGTTCTCAACCGCTTGGCGACGCTGCTCTCTACGGATTCCCCGAAACGGCCGCCCGCCTGGTTCCAGGATGTGCAAGCATGGATTTCACTGTTGGCCATGATCGGCCTCGGTGTGGAAGTGATACTTCGCCTCGTGATCTACCCGCGCTCCAGTCCGGATCAACAATTCGACCTACCGCATTGGGAAGGATTCCTGGCGGCAGTGGTCAGTTTCTATTTTGGGGCTCGTGCGAGCTCGTAGCGCGAAACAAAAAACAAAATAAAACTTGACAACCGACTCGCGTGCGGCGAATCTAGGAGGTGTCAAAGAGAAGCAGGGTTGCACGCCTCTGCTTCTTGGAGACGGCCTCTTCTCTGTTCCGGCCTCGCTGAATGACCCTCGCGGAAGTTCAGCGAGGTTTTTTTTCGGCTCCAATCATTTGCATTCGCCGGTATCGCAACCTACTTTTAGTTTGAGGCCGGAATCAGTTGGTTGGTCGGTGGCAAACAATCGAGTCCGCTATCCTCGTTAAAGGCAAACCCGTCGTGAGGCGGGGGCGCAAAGCTATGGGATCTTAACCGTCCGGGGGGGGACGGCTAAGACTGCCAGGCTACCGAAGGGATGGACGGGACCCGTAAGTATGCTTGGTGCTCCGGGCTTCCTCGTGGAAGCCCGGAGTTTTTTTGTTTTGGTGAGAGGTTTTTACGCTTCGCTGTTAGTCACATCCACCGGGCCGACTTGTACGACCCGCCGCTGACCAAGTTCGGCCGCAACGCCGTTGAAACGATTTTTCTCGCCGGACGGAATCCGCGAATTGCTTACGCTGACGAACGCACTGGTGGCATTACGTCCTGGCTCCGCATGGGAACGAGAATAGAGTCGGCGGGGTGCCGCAGTGAAGAACTAACGCGCCACTTCGATGCCCAAAAGCTGTCCCAGGGCTTCACGAACCACTGCGCCCGATTCTGCAACGCATGGGCGGCCGCATACTCGTCGATCGCTTTCACTACTTTTGCTTCCTCGGCTGTAAATACCGTGCCGACGGCAATCCGCTCGCTGTGCCGGGACGCCGCGTCGCGGGCCCATTGCTTCAACTCCGGCAATTCCGCCGCGACTTCCTGCCGAATCCGTTCGTGCCGTTCCTTTTCTTCCGGCGTTGCCGGGCGTTGGATGCGCTGGCGAATATCGTGCGTCATGGAATAGGTCCTTTATCGGGTGCGTTGGAAGGTTAGTCCTCGACTTCGTAAGCGGTCACCGGATGGACCGTGCACTCGTCGATTTCCTCGTAGACCACGAAGACGAGCCGCCCGTCCGGCGTGTAACCCACGGCTACCGGCCGGCCCGAGCTACGGCTCGTGGTTTTCTCCAGAGGATTGCGGACGACCTCTTCGACATCCTCCGGTGTGAGTCCGTGTTCCGCGATATGGTCGACATTGCCTCCGGGTTCGTCGTTCCAAATGACGTCAAGCCACGGCATTCCCGGCTCCTTTTACCGCGCTCACATCATTTTAGCAGGCCCGGCCCCCGGATGCGACACGCGAAGTCGCCCCACAACAGCGCCGATCAACGAACGTTGGGTAGTGGGTCGGGAGAGAAAGGTGCAGAGTCCGCTATCCTCGTTAAAGGCAAACCCGTAGTGAGGCGGGGGCGCAAAGCTATAGGATCTTAACCGTCCGGGGGGGACGGCTAAGACTGCCAGGCTACCGAAGGGATGGACGGGACCCGTAAGTATGCTTGGTGCTCCGGGCTTCCTCGTGGAAGCCCGGAGTTTTTTGTTTGGTGGGTAGGTCGCTTACGCTTCCTTGTTAATCACATCCCCTAGCATTCCCAGTCGGTCCAACGGCCGTCGAAGCAACGGTAAACGCGTTGAGGCTCCGCAAGGAAAAACAACCGAGATGTGGCACTGCACCACCGTACCAGCGCTGTGTATAGGACGGTCACGATTCGGCGCCGTCGGACGTGAGCTGGCATATCACTCGATTCGGAATTCCGTTGACAGCCGGCATCGCTGTGGGAGCGCAACCCACTTTCATGCTTCCTGGGTGCCGCAACGCGGCATGACGACTGACACTGATTATTTACATTTCACGTATCAAGTGACACGGCGTCCCAGGACTCACTGCTCAAGACCCATTCAAGCGCCCGGCGACGTTCCACGAGATCATATGGATTGAGTCCACCGGGTGGTGGACTACCTTCCAATTCAGCCTGCCGGACTGCCCAATGAAGGCAGTAACTAAGATCACAAGCAGATATCAAGTCGTCATGCGATCGCAGGCAAGATCTCTGACGCACCGCATCGGCGCTCTCGGCAACTTTAAGATTTGGTAGGCTTGCAACAAACCTGTTGTCGCATTCTTTCCAGAAATCAAGTTGGGAAATGAGCTTCAACGCCCAGGCCAACGCCCATATTCCTTCCACCTGGATTTGATATGACTTTGGATCGCCATCATCACGTTGGAGAAATCGACGTTCCGGATCAGTCAATTGGGCATCGAGATGTTCCTGACGTAACCATTCAAAAGCTTTTGCCCTATCGAACCCGTAAGAAGCGGCGGCTACCGCATGTAAGCACAGCAGGCGGTCCATAATCTCAGGTTGCGCTCGAGCACACATATTCGAATCGAGCAACGGTAATGTAGGAGGAATCGATACTCCCGCGCGCGCAGCAACTTTTCGAGACCGCGCTCTGATCTCATTAGTTTCCATAATACGTACCATATCCGCCCTTTCCTCCCGGATGAAGTACGTTCTGTAGTAGCGGCGGCACGGGAGTTATGCAAGGCAATCGCGGATGGCGCTGGGCGATTTCGGGGACGCGGCGATGTCGCGGCCAGACTGCCACTGGCGTCAAAGGCACCAGAGTCCAACGGCCTCATTCAGAGAACAGCCGTTCCATAGACTATCTCAACTCAACCCCATTTTCATCGTTTCTGGGTGTCGCGCGCGACGTGAACTACGGACACCGATTATTTCACCAAGCGCTCGCACCGATCAGAATCCGCGAGCGTAACCGCCGCGCCGAACGGGCGTGGAATGTCCCCGATTTCACCGTGGGGAGAAGTTCCTGGAAATCATTTTGTAGCCCGGCAAGGGTCGCTTTGGCTTCCTCCGCCAGTCCTACATCGAGTTGAAGACGGAGAAGCCCAAGACCCACGCCGGTAGTCTTCAGCCGGTCGTGCACCTGACGCACGAACTCGTCTGGATCACCTTCGCCGGTATCAGAATGCTCGGGGCGAGTTCTTTCTTCCGCCCATTCCGAGGCCCGATCCGGTACCTCTTCACGCAAGACGGTTACTTCGGGCGGAGCGTCGATGCCCAGTCGCACTACGCCTCGTTTGATCTTGACCACCTGGATGGTGATGCTGACGGTCGGCAGGACGATCTTTTCCTTGAGCTTTCGGGAAAGTACGAGCATGTCCAAGTATCCTTTCTGAACGGCGTTGGACAACGTACGGCGTACGTGCGCTTGCCGCTAAGCGGATTCCTCGTCCATGAGGTGTGCAAAAGGAAACTCATGCCCCTTGTGGGGGCGGAGGTGGCAGGTAAGTGACGCGATGTGCGGCGGAGGTGTCGCTCTGGGGTCGGTGTCCTTACCCGCTGGTGAAGGTCGCTTTGAGCTTCACTGCCCGCGCTTCATTTCGCGTGGCGGCGATTGTCTCCAAAAGGGCATACGGTTGCAAGCCCAGCTTTTTCCACTGTCCCAGCACAATAGAAATGTCCGCATTTGAAACGCGACCATGGCCAAGTCATTTCCGTCGCCTGAGACCGTCTTCAATCGCCTTGAGTTTCTCCAGGATCTTCTCTTTACCTAAACCTCTCAGAGTTTCGATATTGCGCCGCGGAATCTCGTGCAGATCGTTCGGATCGCTTGCGGCGGCTGAAATGCTCTCCTCGCGGAGCAGATGCAGCATCGGATAGGGTGAGCGATTCGTGTAATTCTCCACCGCGCCGGGCTCAATGCCCGCGAACTGATAATCCGGATGAAAACTCGCGATTTGAATGGTACCGCGCAGGCCGAGTTCCGCGACTAGTCGTTCCCCGACGTCGAGGAAAGCATGGTAGTCGAGGAAGTTCCCGAGAACGCGCGGGTGAATGAGCAGCGTCGTTTCGACTCTCGACATCGGGCAATTCGCAAGGGCCTCGAGTTCACCGGCTAAATCCTTGAGTAACGTTGTCTCATCCTCGGCATCGGTGACGACATAACGGATCTTGTCCGCGTTGAATACGCGTTCGGCGAACGGACAGAGATTCAGCCCGATCACCATCGACGATATCCAGCCGCGGGTGGCATCGATGACGGTCTGTTTGTCCATTTCTCCTATCCGGCGGAAAGGCGCGTCGAGCTCGGCGCTACCGTCCTTCTCGCATCCCGTATTCGCTTCTCAGATACCCTCCAATGGTCGGTCGCATCACAAACAGCCTCATCCACCGCCGCGGGTGCAATTCTTCTCAGCGCATTGCGAGCCGATTCGCTGACTAGACGATTCTCGTCCTTTGTCTTATCGAAGAGTGCTGGCACGGACGCCTTCGCGGGTGGACCTATTCGCCAGAGCGCTTCGATGACGGTTTGGAGAAACCTGCGCCGACATTCACTGTCCTCGAAATCAGCGGTCTGGGTTTTTTCAAGCAGATGGACCAATACGGGGACAACGACTTCGGCGTTTTTGGTGATATTCCAAAGACCTTTCGCCGCGGCCAAACGGATATCCGAGTCCCTATCCTGCAACGCTGTCGTCAGTGCGGGGACTGCTTCCGCCGCCATGTCACCAAGGCAGCCAAGGATTCGTGCCGCTTTCACTCGGATTGCACTCGTTTCTTCGCCGAGTGCTTCAATCAAAACAGGAACTGCAAGCGGTCCGCTTTTTCTCAAGGCCGTTTCGGCAAATGAAGAACCGTCTAACTGGCTTGCACACAGACGAATAGCTTTCTCACGCGAGAGATGCAGTTGGTCCAAGGCCGCTTGCGCCATCTGGCGAACCTCCTCATTGCTGTCGCCCAGAGTCGCCGCGAGTAATGCTGGAACAACATCTGTTTCATTTTTGCCGCACCACGCCAATGCTTCGGCTGCTGACTTGCGGAAGAACTCGTCCCGACTTGCGAGAAGATTGTTCGTTAAGAATTCCAGCAGACCTTTGGCGTCGATTCTTAGCTTGCAGAGGGCAATCGCTAGGTGTACTTGACCGTTATGAGATTGAATTGACGTGAGCCAGAGATTGACAAGAGCGGATCGGACCCGGTGATCGGCGCAACCAATGGCGCCTAAGGCGCGGACGGCTTGTACTGCAAGAACCGTTTGACCTGTTGAGAGCACAATGAGTTGGTCAACAGCATCTCGCGCTTCCCCGCCAAATTTTCCGAGAGCCGTTGCCGCAGTTTCACGGACAGAATCCGGCGTTCCTTCTTGCAGCAACTGGATAAGTTGAGGAACCGCTGACTTGGAACGGGGTCCCAGATTACCAAGGATTGTCACTAGCTCCTTGTGCATAAACGGCCGCCTCTCCGCGCAGATAAGTTGCCGTTGGAGCGACAAGACGAGGGAGTGCAATACGGCAGTTGGAGCAGTGATCCACTCATGCTGTTCGAGATGTCTTAAGGAACGAATGGCTTTCCGCCGGGAGGCATCGTCGCCCTTGTCTAATGCATTGATGTTCGTGTGGAGTTGGTCTAAGTCGAGCATTTTCTTTACCTATCGTTGGTACAGGCAACCCACAAAAGGGAATAATTCACCGTCCGCCACAGCCGCTCGATGAACGCATCTTCCAAAGCCCGTCTGCGACGACGATCCGACGCACTAAAGGCGCGACCGACACGCCGTGCCCGCTTGGCTGCGCGGCGGCGGGCTCGGCGACCCCTTCCCGATGGGGTGCGCGGTCAAGCGCTGATTAATCCTTGCCCCCGCTCGTGTACGAGGATGTAGGTGATTGCGGAGGCCCATGGCGGTTTCGGCTTGCCACTAACTTCGTGATAGCGAGAGGTCAGTTGCTCGAGTTCTTGTTGGCCAGCCGGCGACGCCAGCAGGACCCGCAGTTCATTCTCTCTGGTGCGGAGTGTTTTCTTTATTGTCATCCTTGTTCCTTCACCTTCAACCGAAGGCTGATGGAGCCCTCGACGTTTCTCTTCCGTCTGCCATGTGTGGTCACCAAAAAAGCACTCGTCAACGCGAGCCACCGGGTTGCCCGTCACGGCGGTCGATCTCGCACGGTAGGATTGCCTACGCACATCAAAGATCGTCTGCGACAGGTTTTGCTGCCGATTCCTTCAATTCACTGTGTTGCAAAACCACAACGTTGCTGTTGTCTTCCGGTTCCGAGGGTGATTCCCCAAACCCGCCACAGGTGGGACAAGGAAGGACATGGGTTCCCGTCGTGGTCATGGTGATTGTCCTACCCCCGCCACATCGCCAGCATTTAGCCATTGATCTGCTCTCTACGATTGCCTCGTTCCGGCATTATCGCCTCGCCCAATGGGCAGGCCACATGCGCCATTTACAGGGACTTTGGCGGGGCGTCGGGTGGTCGCCTTATGGAGATGCTTTCGGAAGCTTTGGCCTTTCTTCAATCAATTTCATCCACGTCTGTTGCCCATTCTGCTCGGCAAGACAGCTACATAAACGATTGACAACATCGCCGCCTGTCAGTTCTCGCCGCTGACAACCGGGACACTCCCATATCCTGCGCACGTCCAATCTCGCCCGATGGGGACCTTTCATGGGCACATCCTCCGCAGGCGAGCACCCGAGTGGCACGTCGCGCTTTTTGCGGGGCCTGCCAATCGCGTCGGGATGTCTTGAAGGTTACGACGGGCGGTCGCTTGTACAATCAGCGAAGACGTTGGGCACGCGCTCGAAGCCGCCGCGGGCCTCACGACAATAGATTCCAGGCTTTTCCTCGTTACGACCACTTCGACCCCCGCGCGAATCACTGTCACGCCTGGCGCTACCATAAGTGAAAAAACAACCGACGTGGTGGAACACCTTTCGGTGTTCCACCACGTCGGCATACTCGTTAACGGGCCCCCCGGCACAGCCGAGTTACCCTTCATCTAGTCATCCGACGACGTAAGAACCAATCCTTTCAAGCGAAATCAGTTCTATCTGACTTAGTTTGGGAGATTGGCATCGCGCTCCGCACGACGATCGACCATCACGCTTCGCAGAATCGGTTTGGCTTCGACCGTGTCAACGATGATGAGGACAGGTCCGCCGATCTTGACGTTCTCGATCTTGATGTCTTCCATGTTGAGGCGCACCATGGCGTTGCCCATCGAGTACGTCGAACTCTTGCGGCTTTCGTTGGTGAAGGTGAGCTCCTTCTTATCCGCGTCGTAGCTCTTGACGGTGCCGCGAATCAGTTCGCAATTCTTGGACTTGCCTTCCTGGACGAGGATGTAATGGGCGGTCCAAGTCGAAGGGCTTTTGTCGTAGCAAATGTTGATCGCGTCGCCCACCTCCAAGTCGCTCTTGCCTTCCTTGCCCGCCCGGTTGACGACAAAGTTGTCGTCGAGCTTGAAAGTGTGGTCCTTGTCCGCACGATCGGTGAGGACAAACGTCTTGTTGTCGGCATTGATCGACTTGACCTTACCGCCAGCGACGGTGTCCGCCGCCGCAACGGTACCTGTCAACAAAACGATCGCCACCGTTGCGCTGATCCATTTCGAGAGACACATCATCATGAAACTCCTAGTCTGGAGACCCTATCGCCCGCTGACCCTTCGAAGAAGGGTTGGGCCGGCGTCGATGATTCGATCCCACAGGAATCGAATTTATATGAGGTTAGCCTGCGCCGATATGAACGAAAAGAGGTGGTGGAATACGCTGACGTATTCAACGGATCCCCCCCGGCACAGCCGGGTTACCCGTCATCTAGTCATCCGACGATTACTATTCCTATTCATCGGAGCCAAACTGAACTGGGCTCCCGTCTTACCATATGGATTGAAAACCGTGAAGGCAAGTGGACTGTTTTTTTCGGTCGAAGGCAGCAATGATCCCAGGCGGGCGGACGAACGGAGACTTGTCGCCAATCACCCGTGCACGTTCGAGGTTGCGAAGAATCGGTGTCAGTTCATGTTTGACATATGGGTGTCAAAACAGGTCCATGCTACCGGACGTCATGACCGGCGATGGCGAGGCAGGGCGCTGGTCTGTTCAAACGTGCCGGAAGCGACGTTTCGTAGCCTTGACGGTTCCTCCGGTCGCTGACACTCCCGGCTCGCCATCCTGGTTGAAGCTCATCTCCCATCGGGTCTTATCTTCGATTCCAGCTCCGTGATTAACTTCTGGAAGTCATCGCGCGAGCGCAGTGCCTCAAGATCTTTGTCCTTTTTCAGTTTGTCAACGTCCTTGAAGCCCTTTTCAATCGCGTCCTTGAGCGCCAGAACCGCACGGTCGGCGAATGCGGCGGTGTGTTTGCGGCGGTCGGCTTCGGAAAGCTCTTGATCGCTATCCACTACAAGGCCGCACCGAGCGAAGGCGCACGCGGCGTTGTAGATGTCGGCCGCCGGCTCCCAGCCGAGTTTGGCAATTTCTTCCGCGGTGCGCATGGCCGAGTCGTAATCGGCAGTGCCGGCAAAGACTTGGGCGAGCAGGGCGCGATGGCCGCGGCCTTTCGGGCGATATCCCGGCCCATTGGGGTTGGCCTTGAGGGCCGCATCGAACTGGGGCTGGGCCTGTTCGAGCAGAGCCCTGGCCTCGGCAAACCGGCGCGCGTCCAGTTTGAGTCGCGCGAGAGCGTTCAGAGTGCTCGCCAGCTCGAAACGGTAGTGAGACGAGTTCGGGAAATCGACCACAAGTTTCTCTCGGATGGCCCGGGCGTCTGTCAACGCTACCTCCGCTTCTTGCAGCCGACTAGCTCGTTGGAGTAGGTCGGCCAGGCTTTGATGCGAAACGCCGAGCTCTTGACGATACTGCGGCGTGTTCGGAAACTCGGCGACTAGTTTTTGTTGCACGGCCAGCGCCTCCCGGTACGCCGCCTCCGCTTCCGCTGGCCGATCGTTTGAAACGAGCTCGCCGAGACCGGTTTGACACACGACCAAGTGAGATTTGTACCGAGGCGACGAAGGGTATTCGGCAACGAGTTGCTTTAGAATGGCGACGGCGTCCCGATAGCTCGCCTCGGCCTCCTGTATGCGGCCCAAGCGTTGGTAGATGAGACCGAGGTTGTATTGCGCCATGACGACTTCGTGTCGGTAAGTGGGGTTCATCGGAAATTCGGCGGCGAGCTGCTTCTTAATCGCCAGGCATTCCCGATATGCGGCCTCGGACTCGGACAGGCGGCCCCGCTGATACAGGAAGACTCCAAGACTGAGGTAGCTGTCGGCAAGCCCATCTCGATATGTGGTTATCCCGGGGTGGTCGGCGACGAGTTGTTTGCCGAGTGAGATCGCCGCCTGGTGCGCGGGTTCTGCCTCGTCGGGCCGATCAGTATTTCGCAGGTGATCGGCGAGATTTCGATACGCGACCGACAGCTCGTGTCGATAGGAGGCCACGGCCGGAAAATCGTCGGCCAGTCGTTTCCGGATTACGAGCGCTTCGCGATAGGCTTTCTGGGCTTCATCCATTTGGCCGGCCTCTGTGAGTAATACCCCCAGATTACCGAGAGATCTCGCCAGCCTCCTTTGTTCCTCTGTTTGAGCGGGGGACTCCTCGACAAGCTGTCGCAGCAACGCAATCGATTCACGGTAGGCCGCATCGGCATCGCTGTGTCGGTTTAATTTCACCAGCGGAGGGCCGAGGTTAAAGTAAGTCAGCGCTAGGTCACTGCGGTAGCGAGCTTCTTGGGGAACATCGGCGACTAGTTGTTTTTGAATGGCCACCGCTTCCCTAAACGCCGCCTCGGCGTCGTTCCATTGTGCTCGCTCGGCGTAGAGATTGCCTAGCAGATTGTGATTTCGCGCCACATCGTTTCGATAAAGAGGCTTCTCAGGAAATTCGTCGACCAGCCGCTTTCGTATATCGAGAGCTTTGCGATAACATTCCTCGCCTTCCTTGAAACGGCCGGTACCCACCAGCAGGACGCCCAGGTTGTGGTGGCCGCCGGCACATTGTCTGCGATAATCCGCCTCCGACGGGAAATCGGCGGCCAGCTGCTCAAAGAGCTCCACGGAGCGGCGGAACGCGGCTTCGGCAGCGCCCATACGGCCCAGCGTGTTGTGGATCCTGCCGACACGCCCATGCGCGCCGGCAACGCCCCGGCGGACTTCCTGGCGATCGCCCGTTTCGCGGGTGAACTCTTCATAGGACGCCAGGGCTTTGTCGAGGAATTCCTGCTGGGCCGGCTCCAACTTGTCCTTCCGGGCCATCCAGTTTTCAATGACCTGGGAGGTCATGTCGTCCAAGGCCTGGCGTGTGCGCTTTCGGGCAGCTTCCTCGGAAGCCAGCGCTGTCTCGGCCCGTTCTTTCTCCTCCTGGGTACGGGTTCGCTCGAGGTTGACTGCCAAGAGGCCGATAGTTAGTCCGATGACTGCGGTCAGTAGTAGTGCCGCGGCCGCCGCGACTACCGTTCGGTGTCGGCGACCCCAACGTGCCAATCGAATGCGCCACGGCTCGCCGTACGCCGCCACCGGTTCGTCGGCCAACCAGTGCTCGATGTCGTCGGACAGGTCGCGTGCGGTTTGATAACGATCCTCGGGCCGCGTCGCCATCGCCTTCAGACACACGGCTTCCAGCGCACGCGGAACATTCGTTTTGATCTTGCTTGGTCGTGGGAAGTGACCGCTTCGGGTCCATTCGATTGCAGTCTCGAATCCGATGTCACGAAATGGGCCGGACCCTGTGAGCAAATAGTACAGCGTAGCGCCCAGGCTATACACATCACTGGTGGGCCCAATGTCCTCGAGACGCCCCGCCGCTTGTTCCGGGCTCATGAATCCGGGCGTTCCCAATGCCGATCCCGCCTGCGTTTCGGAATCTGTCGCGTAGGACTTTTGACCTCCGACCTCTGACTTCTGGTTTCCAACCTCCGACTGACCTCCGACTTCTACGTCCTGATCCCCAATTCCTGCCTTTGCCAATCCCCAATCGACAACAAAAGTCTCGCCATAGACCCCGACCATGACGTTGGCCGGCTTCAGATCGCGGTGCAACACGCCTCGACTGTGCGCATACGCCACCGCATTGCAAACGTCGACAAACCGACGCAGCAATGCGCGCATGGCCAAGCTTCGTTCACCTTGATCGCGGCCGGGAACGTCGGCATTGTGGAAGCGAGTAGTCTCTTCTTTGAGATTGTCACCCTTGATGAAGCGCATGGCGTAGAACGGTCGGCCATCGGGATGGATACCCAGGCCGTAAATCGGAACGATGCCGGGATGTTCCAACCGGCCGGTGATCTCTGCTTCTCGAACGAATCGATTGCGGCTAGCAATGTCGTGGGCGTGTTGTGGCCGGATCTCTTTCAGGGCCACTTCTCGGTGTAGTTCCATGTCCTCTGCGACAAAGACTTCCCCCAATCCGCCGGTTGCGTGCGGCCTAAGGATTCGATAGCGGGCCTGAGTACTCTCGCTCCATGAGCTAGGGGGATACAGTTCAGTAAGCGTCCCGGACTTGTGCTGATCGGTGGTCGCCTCGGGGCTTACCGGTGTGACGGCATCGGTAGTTCGGTCGAGGTCGACTTTGCCGGCGCTCGGCGAATGGTCGGTCGAGTCTGGCATAACGGTGTTCACTTAACAGGAAGGATTCTCGCATGGAGTTTACCATGTCCAACCGCCGCGTCTAGAGGATGACAATGTAACACGTCGAATGACGCGACCCCGGGCCGAACCTCATCGTACCCCACGGAGGTATTTCTGGACGTGGATCAAGAGAAACACAAGAATGCTCGATTTCTTATGATAAGTTCGCCGGCCTTACCCGTAACGAATCGAGTGTGTGCGATGCGTTCTCGTTTCACAATCCCGGCGTTGTTCCTGCTGGCCGCGTTCTGCCTCCAGGGCTCGACCCTCCACCGCTGACGACAGGCCGAAAGGTGAAGGAGGATATGAACAACACGCAACAAATCGCCAGTCGTCTGCATGACCTGGTGCGGCGTCACAACCGTGAGCTTGTGCTTGAGGCTTTGGTCAAAGCCCTACTGGGAATAGTCTTCTCGTTCTTTACTTTTGGCTTTTTGTTTGGCGTTGGTTGGGTCGTCGGTTGGGGAGTCGCCGGTTCATTTAATCTTCGACCGTGGCACTTCGGTGCGTTCCTGGCGGGAGTCTTCTTTGTCGTGGCCGCTTGGTCGGCCTGGCGGCAGGTCGATCCATTGGCTGGGCTTCCACGTTTAACCGACCAGCAATGGTTGCTAACGCAACTCAGTCTTGCATCGCCTGGCTTGCTTTACTTCAGTCCCCGCCATGCTCTTGGAGGAAGTGGCGTGCTTCTCCTAGCCGGCCCCAGCAGCGTCTTTCAGGCACTGGGTCTGTGGGCCTATCGCCTGCGCACCGACCGATCGCTTATCGAGGAGGCTGGCCGACTCCTTATGGCATGTAGCGCAACCTGTCCGCTCGCCGAGATCGGCACGCCGGCTGCCGCCCTGTTGCTCAGGCGCCTCGCATTGATCAAAGTAGTTCCTCAGGGAAATTCCACCGCGTTCACGGTCACGGAGAAAGGCTCGAAGATTCTTTCGAGAGCAAAGGTCAGGAAGAGCAGGCGAGCCACAGATTGAGCGTGCCCGCCATGCTACCGGGTGTCATGGGCGGCGATGGCGAGGAGTAGTTCCGGGATGCCACTCGGCGACCATCGGTCACACCGTAACGAGCGTCAGGCTGGTGGGGTCAAAGACCGGATCGAGACTTAGCCCGTCGCCGAGGTCCAGCCCGTGATACTCCGAAAAGTCGCCGTTTACTGATGCAAAGGTCATGACTTGGAAGCTGTCGCCCTGCGACGGGAAAAATCCATTGGTGATACCGATGTTAACGGTACCGTCCAGCGACGCAGTCCCCGCGACGATCAGTTTGTCGAACTCGCCGGGGCCTGTGCCGGCCAAGTCGAGAATCAACGATCCATTCGCGATCTGGGTATAATCCCCGTTCACGTTCAGGAGGCCGATGTCACCAATCTCTCCGATGTTGACCTGCGCATTGTTGACGAGATTGCCGTCCACAGCTCCAAATCCCTGAAGGCTGCCTCCGTTTAGCGTGACGTTGGCCGCGAGCGTTCCTCCACTCAAATGGATCAGCCCCGCCGATTGCACGCATCCGCCGATTGCCGAAAACGTCGTGCCGGCGGTGACGGTTGTCGTGCCCAGAGTCTGTGTATACGTCTCGGTGATACTCAGGGTACCGGCATTCAGGTTGACGGCGCCCATGTTCAGGACGGTTATCCCGGCGCCGATTGACGTGCCACCCGACCCGAACCGGTTCATGGTTCCGGAGTTGGTGATGAGATGACTGCCGCCGAGGGAAACATCAAAGTCCCCGTCGCCGTTGAGATTGAACACGCTTCCGCCCATGTTGCTGATGACTCCGTTCCCGCCGGCGATGCCAAAGCGGACGCCGCTTCCGGTGTAGGAAAGCGTTCCGCGATTTTCCAAAGTTCGGCCGAGGAACTTGCTGTTGGCGCCCGAAATCATCCCGGTCGCTCCCGCCCCGACGACCGTCTTTCCGGCGCCTATCATCGGCCCGCCCGCCCACGTGAACGCTCCCGTTACCGTGAGAGCACCGTCTCCGCTTATGGTCCCACGGCGCTGCGTGAGCTTTAATACACTGGCGCTCGATCCGGAATCGACGGAAAGGGCCCCGCCGGCCAAGATCAAGATTCCCGACCCCAAGCCGGTCGTGCCGTTCTGAAGGGTGAATGTGCCGCCGGTAAGGTTGACCGCCCCCGCGGTCAGGACAAAGAATCCCTGCGCGCTGCCGCCTCCGCTGAGATTCAAGGCGCCGCCCGCGACGTTTATGGATCCGCCAAGCGCGAACGGCGCGCTGACTGCCACCGTACCGGTCTGCACGTCAAAACTGCCCGAGTTATCAATGGGGATGCCAACGGTGCTCGTCGCGCCGTTCGTCGTCTTTCGGAAGACGCCGGCGTTCTTGATCTCATGCTCCGAATTCACGTTGTTCTGAAGGATGTTTCCCCCGCCGGTGATGTCGAAGACACCGCCCGCGAGGTTGTCCAGTTTTCCGGGGGCGCCCGCCGATGGGCCAAATAGGAACGTGGCGCCTGAATATTCAAGTGTCCCCGCATTCTCCAACGTTCGGCCCAAAAGTTTGACAGCAGGGCCGGAGAGATCGCCATGTCCGCCCTCGGGTATGATGGTTTTTCCGCTTCCGCTCATAACGCCGCTGGACCAATTAAACTCGCCGAAAACCGTCAGGTCTCCCCCGCCCGTTAGCGCGCTGCCAGCTAACGTGAAATCATTAAAGGCGGACGAGACTGCGGCGATGTCAAGAAGGCCACTGGTGACTTCGAGCGATGCAAAACTCGTGACCTTGTTTACGGTGACGCTACTGGTCACGGTAATGGTGACGCCGGCAAACGCCTCGTCGATTTGGGCGTCGTCGCCTGAGCCGGGAAGGATGTCGCCGACCCAGTTTGCGGCGGTTTGCCAGTTGGTCCCTGTGCCGGTCGGCCCGCCGTCCCAAAGGATTACGGCGGGGGCCAAGCGGTCTTCGAGCTTCACAAGCGTCGGCCGAAGTCCTGACACGGTCCGCCGCTTGCAGGTGCCTCGCGGCGTCGCAGCTTTTCGAGCCAACACGTTGCGCCAGGTATCCCGCGTCATGACACCCCTCCGGAAGTTAGTGGAATTGGGTTGGTACGATCCCCGGAAGGCCCCGCATAGTGCATCTCAAGCCGAGTCAGACGCCCATGCAGTGCCTGTGCAGCCAACCGCCATACGTACTGCCCGAATCGCACGGCCTAACTAAACATTCCCTGTTGAAACGGGTTCAGCGGATGCGAAACCGGCGAGTTCCGCCATTACCACCCCTACGCTTCCCGATTAATCACATCCACCATCATTCGCAGCCGGCCGAGGCTGCGGCGGTCGAAGTGGAATTTCAGGCGCGGGAGTTCTGCCGAGCCGGTGTCGTTGGCTTCGATCGGCAGGGCGCTGGTCTGTTCAAACGTCCCGGAAGCCACGATGTCGGCAAACTCGGTTTGGATGCGCTCCAGTAATAGGTCGGGCAGGACGCGCTGCAAACGGAGGATGAGGTGCGGGTGGACGTAACGCATGCTGTGGTAGACCCGATAGAAATTGCGGATCTCGGTCACCGCCTCATCGACGGAATCCGTGATCTTGTATAGTGCCGTGTCGGCCGGCGAGCACATCCTGCGCTTCACCAGCACCTCGACCACATACTCGTTCCAAAGCTTCCAATAGTCGCCGCCGGGTTCGTCCACCATCACGATGGGAAAGAGGTGGCTCTTGCCGGTTTGAATGAGAGTCAGGGCCTCGAAGCCCTCGTCCTGCGTCCCGAATCCACCGGGGAACAGGGCGATTGCATCCGACTCTTTGACGAACAGCAGTTTGCGAGTGAAGAAGTACTTCAGGTGCATCAGCTTGGCATCACCGGCGATGGTCGAGTTCGCCTCTTGCTCGAACGGGAGCAAGATGTTGACGCCGATGCTCATATCCCGGCCGGCGCCGATGTGGCCTGCTTCCATGATGCCGCTGGCAGCTCCGGTGATCACCATGAAATTCGCCTGGGCGAGGCGGCGGCCAAACTCGATGGCTTGTTGATACGCGGGATGCTCCGGCGACATGCGGGCCGAACCGAACACTGTTACCTTCCGGCGCGAACGATAGGCGCAAAAACCTTGAAGGCGTAGCGCAGTTCTTTCAGCGTCGTGTTCAGAAGCTTGACGTCGCCGCGCTCGGCGCCATCGCGGATCAACTTGTCGGCGGTTTCCTTGATCTGTTGCACCAACTGTTCGTTGGTGATCGGCGGCCGATGGTCGTCGGCGAGGCTGTCGTTGATCGGTTTGAATGAGCCGGTGCGATTGGCTCGTGGCGGTTGCTTCATCCAAAGTCCTTATTACTTAACGGCGGCGTGCCGGACGGAGTGGACGACGAGGGGGGATGAGGTGATCGATGGGTTCTCGGCAGCGCATCCATGATTTCAGTCTTCAATCGGAGCCGGCCAGCACATCCATGGCCTCTTTCCGCGTATCGTACAAGGCCCACAGCTTGTCCAAGTCCGTTACCGATAGCAGTTCGCGGCACCGCTCCGATGCGCCGGCGAGGACGATTTCGCTGCCCTGCCGTTTGGCCAACATGTGGCATTTCAACAAGAAGGAGATGAACACCGAACCAAAGTATTTGACCTGGCTCAGATCGATGATCAATCCGGTCGGCGGATCGTCTTTTAAGGGCGCCAACACCATCTCGGCGGCCTGCTGCATCAGGCTGTCTTGCATGCTCTCCACTTCCGGCGACGGGACAATCACCGCAATATCACCGTGCCGATCAACCCGAAAGGACTCGCCGTGAGAAGTATCCGTTGGCATGATGGGTCCTCGTTAATCGTGCTCCCGACTTCGTGTCAGACAACTAAGCCTATCATGTTCTCCGTTTGAATCAAGCGGCTTGGGAAGTATGAAGGATGAAGGATGAAGGATGAATCGGAAAAAAAGCGGCGGCAGTTGTTCTTTGATACTTGCGATGCATTTCTATGGAAGGATGGCGGCCGTTGCGCAGCCAGTTTTTGGTTCATCCTTCATCCTTTCCTTTCGACGGCGCCCACCTGATCGAGAATTGCCCGATAGGCGGCGACCGCTTCGGGGAACCGTTCGGGGCCGGTCACGCCGCCCGTTGGACCGCCGCCGAGCAGGTGCGGCTCGAGCGTGGCGAAGCCGTCGTAGTTCATCCTTACGGCATCGGCCATGACGGCGGGGATGCGGCCATCGCCTTGCCCGGCCAACCGGCCGTGAGATTCGCCGCGAACCCAGTCTTTTATGTGAAAGTGGACCGTCCAGGGTTTGGTTAATTCCCACCCCTTAAGCGGATCGTAGCCGCAGAAAACATAATTCGCCGGGTCGTATACCGCGCCGAAGTAGCGCTGGTCACTCTGTTCCAGAACCGTTTCCATCAAATCCTTGACGCGTTCCGGATCGTCGCCGTAGATGCGGTGCTCATTTTCGTGGATGAGGCGCACGTCGGCCTTCTCCGCGAGTCTTAGTTTTTGCCACATCCGGTCGAGCACGTCCCGCCGCCAGTTATCCCATTCGCCGCCGTCCGGAAGGTAGTAACTAAATATGCGAATGTTGCGCGTGCCAAACGTCTTTGCCAGTTCGATGGCACGCTCAAACCGCTTCAGATGCGGTGCAAACGGTTGGTCGATGGCGATCTTGCCGATCGGCGAACCGATCGCGCTCAAGCGCATTTCATGACGCTCGAGGAGCGACTTCAACTCAGCCACCTGCAAGTCCGTCAGGTCGAGCACGTTGATCTTGTGAATCGAGCGTAACTCGATATGCCGAATGCCGCAGGAGTCTAGAACTGCAACCTGGCGTTCAGGGTCGGGATCAATCTCGTCGGCGAATGCGCTAAGCGTGAACATGCAGGAGATGTTTTACGACCGATTCTGACGCGTGTCCGGCCTGACAAAGGTGGAGCGGGCAGTCCATTACGTCTATCTCGTCCTCGTCCATATAATTACCCAACAATTTTCCAACACGAGTTGTCTTCGCCTAAAAGGAGTTACCCCAATGCCGCGCTCCACCCGTTTCATCTCGCGTCTGCGCCTCGAGTCGCTGGAAAATCGAACATTGCTGAGCACGTTCACCGTGGCCAACACCAACGACGCAGGGTCGGGTTCTTTTCGCCAGGCGATTATCGACGCCAACGCCACGGTCGGGCTCGACACCATTGCCTTCAACATCGGCAGCGGCGTAAAGACGATTACGCCGAAGACCGCGTTGCCGGCCGTCACCGATCCAGTGCTCATCGACGGTACGACGCAACCCGGGTCCGGAACTACGCCGCGCATTGTGCTTTCCGGATCGAAAATCCAAAGCGCAACGGGGCTGAACATCACCGGCGGCGGCAGCACCGTGCGGGGTTTGAACATTAACGGATTCACGACCGGGATCGGTATACATCTGCAAAGCGCCGGGTCCAACATCATTACGGGGAACTTCATTGGCACGAATGCGAGTGGTACTTCCAAAGTCGCCAATGGCACCGGATTGAAAATTGACAGCCTCGCCAACCAAATCGGCGGCACGACCGCGGCCGTACGAAATCTGGTATCCGGAAATACGACCGGGATTCATATCGGCATCGGGAGCGGCAACATCATTGAGGGGAACTATGTAGGCACGAATGCCGCCGGGACCAGCGCGCTCGGCAACAGCGGTGACGGCGTTCTCGTTAACGCGACGAGCAACACCGTCGGCGGCAACTCCCGACCGCAAGGGAATCTCATCTCGGGCAACGGCAACGCCGGCGTCAATGTGATCGGAACGGGAGTGCAGAACATTTTTGTCCGTCAGAATTTCATCGGTCTGAATGCGGCGGGTAATGCCAAGATTGGCAATCGCACCGGCGTCATTTTCGGCGCCGGCGTCGCCATCAGCGCCGTCGGCGGCGGCCTGGCCAACGAGGGCAACTGGATCTCCGGAAACTCCCACTACGGGGTGTACCTGAACGCCGTCGCCAACGGGGTCCGCGTCGGCAACAACTTCATCGGCACCGATTTCACGGGCACGATGGCGCTCGGCAACGGCCTCGATGGCGTCTTTATCGACAATGCCTCGAACATCACCCTGGGTGGACCACAACCGACCGCCGTCAACGTCATTGCCGCTAACGGCGGGAGCGGTGTTCGGATCAGCGGCGTCGGTTCCACGATTAATCGGGTTCAAGGCAACCGCATCGGCACGAACGCCGCGGGCACCGCCAAGCTCCCGAACTTATCCGGAGTCACTATCGATTCCGGAGCACAGAACAACCACGTCGGTTGCCCGCAAGCTCCCATGCCGTGCAACGTGAACTCCCGCAATACGATCTCCGGCAACTTTCTAACGGGCGTCGCATTGATCGGGACCAATACCTCCAACAACCGCGTGCAGGGCAACTTCATCGGCACCGACGTGACCGGTACGGTCAAGCTCGCCAACGGCGCCGGTCTTTCGCTGCTTTACGGGGCCAGCAACAACACGATCGGTGGCACGACAGCCATCACGCGAAATCTCATCTCTGGCAATGCCGTAAACGGATTGTCGCTCATCGGCACAGGCGTCACCGGCAACCAGATCCTTGGCAACTCCATCGGCACGAACGCGACGGGAACTCTTGATCTCGGCAACGGCGGCCCCGGCGTCGCGGCACTATTGGGCGCGGACTCCAACAACATCGGCGGCGCGGCAGCAGGCGCAGGGAATATCATCGCGTTCAACGGCCATGCCGGCGTTTACGTCAATGACACCATCGGCATTGCGATCCGCGTCAACCGCATTTTCTCTAACGAGGAACTTGGAATTGAACTGGACGACGGAGGGAATAACAACCAGCCGGCGCCGGTTCTGACCTCGGCAATGGCAAGCCCCGGCTCGGTTGCCTTTACGGGGACCTTGACCGCGGCGCCGAACACCACGTACACGATCGATTTCTTCTCGAATTCGATGTGCGATCCATCCGGTTTCGGTGAAGGCGAAATCTACCGCGCCAGCACCACGGCAACAACCGATAGTGCAGGCCAAGGAACGTTCGCGCCGACGTTCAGCGTGCCGGTGCCTGCCGGTGACTACACGACCGCGACCGCGACCGACCCGGCCGGAAACACCTCGGAGTTTTCCGCGTGTGAACAGGTCGGTGGAACTAGTTCCATCACCTCACCAGGCGATGACGAGGACAACAACAAAGCGCCGTTTTCGACCGGCACGCAGCCGGTACGGACCATCGCCAGGCTTTCGGAAGCCCGTCAATCGGCGCCTGAATTCGCTCGACCGATGACGACGGACGCGGAGCCGTCTCGCGCACCCGTGGGCAATTCCACTGCCCGAATGCTGGCGCACGCGCGACCTGCCGATGAAGCTTGGTTGGAAGCGCTGGCGGACTTGAAGTAAGGATTTTTTTCACCGTGACGTGCCACGACGTGGCGGCACTCCGCCACGTCGTGCCGGCCGTTATCGGTTGCTCCTCGACTCCGAAACGCACAAGTGGATTCCGATTACGCCCGATGCCACGACGTGACGGTACTCCGGCACGTCGTGGCACGGCTGAATCGGTTCTGCGAACCGCGGCTAAACTAGACGGCGCGGACGACGACGAGTTTTGCCTTCTCGGCGATGAACGTCTTTTCCCCGTGACGGGAGAAGCGGATTTTGATTTTCTGCGCGGCGCCGTAACCGTTCACCTCGGTTACGCGCCCTTGGCCGTACGTTTCGTGGCGCACCAAGGCACCCTCCGCGTAGACAGGTCGGTCGCCGAACGTATCGGACTTAGGCTGTCGACGAACACCGGCGTCAACCCATCCCGACTCCGCTGCGGGGCTGCCGCCACGCCATTGTTGGAACGGGTGTAACGAAATGGAAGTCGACGCCAAATCCGTTCGTTCGACATCGTCCGGAAGCTCACGAAGAAAAGTGCTCTCGATGGCGAAGCGGACACTGCCGCGGAAGTCACGCTGGTGAGCATGACAAAGGTAGAGTTCCTCTTTCGCGCGCGTCATTCCCACGAAGGCAAGCCGGCGTTCTTCTTCGAGCTCCGCTTCATCGTTTCGGCTGCGTTCGTGCGGTAAGAGACCTTCTTCGACGGCGGCCATGAAAACCACGGGAAACTCCAGCCCCTTGGCCGCGTGCAAAGTCATGACCGCCACGCAATCCTGTTCCTCGTCCCAGCCGTCGACGTCGCTGGCAAGGGTAATGTTTTCCAAAAAGTCCGCAAGCGTGCGGTCCGTGTCTTCTGCGGTGAACTGCCGAGTGGCCGTGATAAGTTCCTCGATGTTGGCCAGCCGTTCCTGATCCTGGGTATCGTCGGTGGCAAGCATCTGGCGGTAGCCCGTTCGATCCAACACCTGACGGATGACGTCCTCAGGAGGCAAGTCGTGAAACCCGGACAACTCGTTCATGATCCGTGCGAAGTTGCGTAGGCCAAGAGCGGCTTTGCCTTTGATGGCCGGGATGTTGTCGACGTCACCCGCTGCCGCCAAGAGGCTCATTTCCCGTGGCTCGGCGTAGGCACGCAAATGTTCCAATGAAACCTTGCCGATGCCGCGGACCGGCTCGTTCACCACACGCAGGAACGACACATTGTCACGCGGGTTAATGAGGAGCCGCAAGTACGCCAAGACGTCGCGGTTTTCTTTCCGTTCGAAAAACGCCAGGCCGCGGACAATCTGGTAGGGAATGCGTTGGCGGATAAACGCCGTTTCGAGAGCACGGGACAATGCGTTAATGCGAACGAAGATCGCATGGTCGCGATAACGCCACTTGTCGGAATCGACGGCCTCGCGAATCCGGCGGGCGATGCCGTCCGCTTCGTCGAGTCCCGTGGCAAAGCTGAGCACCGACACCGGTTGGCCGGCCGTTCGGTCGGTCACGAGCCCCTTCGGTTTGCGATTGCGGTTGAACGCGATGAGGTGACTCGCCGCGTCGAGAATGGCCTTCGTGCTGCGATAGTTTCGGTCCAGTGTAATGACGCGCGTGTTGGGATAATCCTGCTCGAACTCGAGGATATTGCGGATATTGGAGCCGCGCCAGCCGTAGATACTTTGATCCGGATCGCCGACCACGCAAAGGTTTGGATGGTCGGTCGTCAATCCGCGGGCGATGGCGTACTGAGCCGTGTTGGTATCTTGATATTCATCGATAAGCACATAACGGAAACGCGCGTCGAGTTCCGCGCAGCTCCGGGTCGTGGCGAAGGGCCATGGCTGGCCAATAGAGCAGGTCGTCAAAGTCGAGGGCGTTGGCATCGCGCATTCGCCGTTCGTACACCGGGTAGATGCCGGCGACGGTCTGCGTGAAAAAGTCACTCGCCGATGCTGCGTAACGATCCGGGTTCTGTAATTGATTCTTCGCCTTGCTTATCGCAGCTTGAATCGCCTGCGGGGTGAAGCGCGTGTTGTCGATGCCCGCGGCATTCAAGGCATACTTGATTACTTTCTCGCGGTCGTCCTGATCGTAAATCGTGAAGTTTCGCGCCAGGGACATACGGTCGGCGTATTGTCGCAATAGTCGCGCGCCGAGGCTGTGAAAGGTGCTGATCCAAACACGCGAATTCGGCACGATGGCCTCAATCCGCTGCCGCATCTCCCCGGCCGCTTTGTTGGTGAAAGTGATCGCGAGAATACTGTACGGACGAACGCCTTGCTGCAACAAATACGCCACGCGTCGGGTGATGACTCGCGTCTTGCCGCTGCCGGCGCCCGCGAGGATCAACAACGGGCCCTCGAAATGGGTCACCGCGTCGCGCTGAGCGGGAGTGAGATCGTGAAGGAGATCGTGCATTTATGAATCCATTCCTTTGGAACAATAAATCCCTCCTTTGGATTGTACGGGACGACCGACCCTAGGGATATGAGGGGAACACGTCGAACCACTTAGGCAACGGTGCCGGCAACGGTTGTGTATGCTAGTATGGACGCGGACCGTCCCTTACGATGAAAGCCGTGATATGAAGAATCGGATTTCGATTGATCCGCAAGTCCATTTCGGCAAACCATGTGTGGCCGGTACGCGCATCCCGGTACATTGCGTCTTGGAACTCATCCGTGAGGGGATAAACTTCGAGATCATTGTGCGTGACTATTTTCCAGACATCAGCGAAGCAGACGTTCGGGCGTGTATGCAGTCTAGTACCGATTCGTGATTCCGATTGCGCCAGAACCGACCGGCGAGTGAATGGCGATGCGAACTCGCACGATTCTCTGGACCGCGTGTCTGACGATTGCACTACTCATTGCGGCACTCGTGGGTGTGCGCCTTTTGAATCCGCTGCGAAAACCGTCGGATAGTATCAGAGCGTCACTGTTTGAGTACACGCCGTTAGGCAGCCATCGGCAACGAATCGATGCGCTGGCTCGTGCAAGGGGCTGGGAGACAACAACAGAGATGCAGCCTGGCGTTCGCCTAGAAGATGATCTGCAGAGAATCGGAGCGGACAACTTTTTGTATGCCACGGTTGGCCATTATAGAGACGGTTTCCGGACGACGTTTGTTAGTGCCGTCTGGTTTTTCAACCGTGACGCCGACCTTGTGGAAATCAAGGTCTGGAAGACTGTCTACTCACCTTAAGTGTTGATTCTGAGCCATTTGGAAACGGAGACACAGCCGAATCATGGAAATCATCGGCATCGGCACCGACATTGTCGAGTGTCTTCGCGTGGGGCGGATGATCGAGAAGCATGGCGAAGTTTTCTTGACGCGGGTCTACACCGAGCGCGAGATTCACTACTGCCATACCCGCAAGCACGCGATGCAACACTTCGCCGGGCGTTGGGCGGCAAAAGAGGCCATCTTGAAGAGTCTCGGCACGGGCTGGAGCCGCGGCATCAGTTGGAACGATATGGAAGTTTGCGTCGACCCAGCCGGCAAGCCGAGCGTCAAACTTCGCGCCGGTACGTTGGAACGAGCGAAGAAGCTCCGCGTGACCGACGTCCTCATCTCCATTTCGCATTCACGAGCGTACGCGACGGCGTTCGCGATTGCCGTTCGCGGCGCCCCGCCGACATAAGGTTGGGTGCCATGCCCGCTGCTTTGAGCGGGCATGCTCACGCAAGGCCGTGAGCATGGCACCCTATTATTGACCCTACACATCACTAGGTAGGTGACCGACACTAGCCTATTTCGCCACTTCTAAAACGATTTGCCGTGCTACCTTGTACGCCAGGCGAATGGTGATCGCCCGTGCTTCGATTTGGCTTTCGTTGTAGTAATGGCCGGCGTCGGCATGCGGGAGCCCGGCCAGTTCCACGGTCAACGGCAACAAGCCCATGAACTCGCGAACTTTCAACTGCTGGCGATCGGGACTTTCGGGTGACATGTGGATTTCCTCCGGTTACGGTGAATTAGTCGCACTCTCAAACGTAACCGGGGAAGCGCGAAGCCGCAAGCGGCTTTAGAGAACGCCCTTGGTGGACGGGACGCCGGTGACACGGGGATCGAGTTCGACGGCTTGACGCAGCGCCCGCGCGATCGCCTTGAAAATCGCCTCGATGATGTGATGGGTGTTCCGACCGTAGTGCCCGATGACGTGCAAATTGAAAGCGCCGTGCGTCGACACGGCCCGCCAGAACTCTTCCGCTAATGAGGCGTTGAAGTTCCCGAGAGCTTCATGCGGCACATCCGCTTGCCACACGAGAAACGGTCGCCCACTCAAGTCGACTGCGGCAGTTACCAGCGCCTCGTCCATCGGGACTGTTGCATTGCCGTAGCGACGAATGCCTGCCTTATTGCCCAGCGCATCCGTCAGCGCCATGCCGAGGCAAATGCCGACGTCTTCCACCGTATGGTGTGCATCGACCTGCAAGTCACCGCTGGCCTTGATGTCGAGGTCGATGAGGCTGTGTTTGGCCAGGAGAGTGAGCATGTGGTCGAAGAAGCCGACGCCGGTGTTGACGGCAGCCTGGCCCGTGCCGTCGAGCCGGAGCGCGAGGGCGATTTGGGTTTCGGTAGTATCGCGTTGTACTTTGGCAGCGCGTGCCATGTTTTTACGAGTTGCAAACGCTAAACGCCGGGTTCATTTCGACGGTTTCTGCTTCCGCCGATTCGGCGGTATAGACTTGCTGCCGAAGTCGCGCGGAAGTGGGCCGTCAAGGTACGACCATTCCTCGCCATCGCCATCGCCCAATCCGCATCGGAACGCCGTAAAGTAAGTGCTCGATTGGTGCGGTCTTAAGCAATTCCTCAAGCGATGGCAACCCGTCACCTTCCGCGGATTTTTTCTTGCGCGATCTTCTTTTTGGAACGCTCATCGTCCTTTTCAACCTCGGTAGGTTCGCAGATACCGCAGTGCCAACTCCCGGTTATCAAACTTCAATGACAATGAATATTGCCCTGGAGCTGGAAATTCACAGTTTCTTATCAAGGTTTCCAGGTTCACCGTGTAGCTGCGACCCGGAAAAGTACACCATCTACGTATCTGAAGAATGTCCTGCTCGGTCTCGAGTCGGGATATCAGCATCTCCATTGTACCCTCGCCAACACCGTCATACAGCGCCGTATAAACGGTAAAGCGTTGAGCCGGCGTCGGAAATGTCGCAAAATGCCGACTTTGAAACACGTCAACCAGCGACACCTGCCCGGGGCGGCTAGTCCAGTCCATCCTATCGCATAAAACCATGCCCAGCACCGATGGAAGCTTGATCATGGAGTTCCGTCCGTTCAGTCGCTTAAGACTTCATTTAGTTCTGCCAGGAGTCGATCTATCTCGTCTTCCGTACCGACGGTAACGCGCAACCCATCGCCATAACCGTCATATTTCATGTATCGAATCAACACCATTCGCCGTTTTAGTTCCTCATATATCGGTTTGACCGGCCGATCCTGGCGACGGCACCAGACGAAGTTCGCCTGGCTTGGAACGACATCGAAGCCGAGGTCCGTCAGCGCGGCAGTAAGCCGGGCTCGCGTGACCAGGATTTTGGCTCGCGTCGTCTCTCGGTATTCCTGGTCCTCGATGGCGGCTGTTGCCGCGGCCAGAGCAAGTATGTCGCAGTTGTACGAATCCTTTACTTTGACCAATTCGCGGATCAGAGCCGGGTCGCCGACGGCGAAGCCGAAACGAATGCCAGCAAGACTGTAGGATTTGCTCAAGCTTCGGGTGACCAGGACGTTGCGTTTCTTCGTCAATGACAACGCAGTGTCATTGGCGAAATCGACGTAGGCTTCGTCGATCACGAGCACGCCGGATACCGTGTCGGCGAGACGTTCGAGTTCCTGAACCGAGCTCGCGGTACCCGACGGCGAATTCGGACTAGCGACGAAGATGAGATTCGCGTCGCGTATCGGCCATGGATCCGGAAGTCGCCAGTCGCTCGCATAGGGTACCGCTTCGAATCGGCAACCCTGAATCTCCGCCAGGGTGCGATAAAGCAAGTAAGACGGCGTCGGCGACACGATGAGGCCGGTCTCGGCGGCACACCCTCGGGTAACGATGGTCAGAATGTCATCGGAGCCGTTACCGACCAAGATGCCGTCGGGATCGACACCCAGCACCCTACCGGCCGTTTGCCGAAAACGAACGCCGAGCGGATCGGGATACTTTCGCAGGCGGTCACCGGTCAGCGCGGCCCGGATGGCTTCGACAACGCGGGGCGACGGCGGGTACGGGTTTTCATTGGTGTTGAGCTTGATGTACGAATCGTCCGTCGGCTGCTCGCCGGGCACGTAGCCGGCCATCGCACGAATGTTGGATCGGAGAATCGACATTGCGGTTAACCATTGTTGACCGAGCCTGAAGTGTGAGCGAAGAGGCCATTCCCCTTCGCTTACGCTTCAGGCTCGGCCGATTGCCGAACATTCACGCTCTGCGCGTGACCCGACAATCCTTCGATTTCGGCCAGGTAGCGGACGTCGTCGGCCACGGCTGCGATTCCGTCCGGAGTAAAGGTCACGATGCTGGCCTGCCGCAAAAACGTCCGCGCCGATAGACCGCTGGCGAAGCGTGCGGTTCCACCGGTGGGCAGCACGTGAGACGGCCCGGCCAGGTAATCGCCCAGTGCCACGGGAGAATGCGGGCCTAGAAAAATCGCTCCAGCATTCTCGATCATTTCTGCCATCACCTGTGGATCACGAGTTTGAATGTGCAGGTGTTCCGGCGCGATGCCGTTGGCACACGAGACAGCCTCCTGCGGATCGCGCACCAAAACGAGCGCGCCGTGAGCTTCCAAACTTTCGCGGGCCAATTCGCCGCGTGGCAGACCGCCCAATTGACGTTCCAGTGCCGCCGCCACCGAATCAACTAACGATGCGGACCAAGTGATAAGGATGCTTGCTCCCGGCGCGTGTTCCGCTTGGGCAATCAGATCGGCGGCGACATATTCGGCGGATGCAGACTCATCGGCAATCACCACGACCTCGCTGGGACCCGCGAGCATGTCGATGGCCACCTGGCCGAACACGAACTTCTTGGCCAGCGTCACGAACAAGTTGCCGGGACCGACGATCATGTCCACGGCCGGCATCCCTTCGACTCCATAGGCCAGCGCAGCGACAGCCTGAGCGCCGCCGACGCGATAGACTTCCGAAACGCCGAGTTCATGGCAAGTGGCCAACAGGTGGGGGTTGTACGCTCCGTGCGGCGTCGGCGGCATGACGACGGCGATTTCCGCCACGCCGGCGGCTTGTGCTGGGCAAACGGTCATCAGCACCGTGGATGGATATGCCGCGGCGCCCCCCGGAACGCACACACCCACGCGTCGAATCGGCCGTTGCCGCACCCGAATCTCGTGGCTTTCCGGCTTGCTAAGCACTACATCGTCGTGGAGCAACCGTCGTTGAAACTCGGTGATGCGGGTTCGCGCCCGGCGAATCACTTCCAGAAACCGCGGTTCAATCGAGGCGTGGGCGGCACGCAGGTCATCGGCACCCACTCGGAATTGCTGTGCATCCAACCGTTTGTGATCGAGCCTTTCCGTGTAATGCAGAACGGCGGGTAGTCCGCGATTGCGCACGTCGGTGCAGATGCGGTCGACGACCTGAGCCGGGGTGAGCGGTGTGCCGAATACCTGTTGCGTGAGTTCTCGGCTTCGAGGTGAGACGACATCGCCTTGGGCGCTCAGGCGGGCGCGGAGCGCGGCAAGTTCCGCGGCCGCTCCGGGTTCCGACATAACGATACGGCGCACATTCACTGCGGGCATCGTCGTTCGCCTAAGACCGCCCGTTGAGCTTCTCAAGCGGGCCGAGCGCTAAAGTGGTGACGCGCTGGAGTGGGTATTTATCCAAGACTTCGCGAATCGAGTCCAACGTGACGGCGTCAAACGCCTTGAGTTCGTCGTCCACGGTTCGATACTGGCCCAGGTAGGTCCATGCCATGCCCACGGCCTGCATGCGGTTCACCGGCCGTTCGTTGCCCCGAACGACACGGGAGCCGATCTTGTTTTTCGCCTGCCGCAACTCTGCATCGGTGATGTTGTCGCGCTGGACCTCGGCCAAAACCTTGTTGACAATCTCAATATTCTCATGCGCCCGCTCCGGCTCACAGCTAAACGAGGTATAAAACGACCCGGTGCCGTCGTAGTCGTGAAAGCTCATGTCCGCCGTTTCCGCGAGTCCCGGATCGACCAACGCCCAATAAAGCCGGCTGCCCGAATCGTCGCCGATGGCCATCGCCAGCGTGTCGGCGGAGTGCCGTTGTGGCGAGTCGGCACTGGGCCCGCCCGAAATCATGAAGACATGTTCCTGAATCACCTTGGCCTTCGTCACGAGACTGAACGATCCGGCGCCGCGGGCCTCACGGACGTTGGCCCGGCCCACCGACCCCGAATTCCAACTGCCGCATCGCTCTTCGATCATGCCGACGAGCCGCGGCCATTCGAGTTTGCCGGCTGCCACGACGGTGATATTCGGCGCCACGTAGCGGCGTTCGAAGTACTCATGCATTTGATCACGCGTCAACGCCCGGATGCTGTCCGTGCTGCCGAGGATCGTATTCCCCAGTGGATGGTCCGCGAAAAACGCACGCTTGGCCTGATCGTACGCCGACCACATCGGCTGGTCTTCGTACATGCCGATCTCTTCGATAATGACGTTCTTCTCGATATCGAAATCCTCGACACGGAGCGACGGGCGGAGAATGTCGGCCAGTATGTCGACGGCCTGAGGCAAATACTCGGGCAGTATCGCTCCATAGAAGACCGTGTTCTCTTCGCTCGTGAATGCGTTGTAATGGGCCCCGATGCGGTCGAAATCACGATTGACGTCGAGGGCGGTGCGGTGCGGCGTGCCCTTGAAAACCATGTGTTCGAGAAAATGCGTCACCCCGGCCACATCATTGTTTTCGTCCCGTGAGCCAGTGCGCACGAAAAACCCGATCGCCACCGAGCGCGCCGCTGGGTCGCTTTCGCCGATGATCTGAAGTCCGTTGGATAGGCGGTGACTATGGAATGGCACTGGTTGCTCCACAATTGCGGCTAAGCGATTTGCAACGGCTTTGGGCCTAGTGTGACCATCGTAAAGTTCCCCGGTGGAAAGCGACGCAGATGATCGACAATCTTCTGCGGCGTCAACGAATTGATGGCCGACTGGATTTCGTCGAAGCTCCGCACCCGCCCAAGATAATACCAGTCGGACGCCAACGTTCCCGCGCGGGCCGATGTCGACTCTTCTTGCATGATGAGCGACGATTTGAGCCCCGCCTGAAGACGCTCGACTTCCTCGTCTTCGATCCCTTCCTTCAGTCGGTGCAACTCCGCGAGGGTGACATCTAGCGTTTCCTGGGCACGCTCATTGGTAGTCCCGGCATAGCAAACGACGCTGGCGCGGTCCTTCACCATCTGGTAGCTGGCCCAGACGGAGTAGCACAACCCTCGCTTCTCGCGCACCTCGGTAAAGAGCCGGGCACTCATGCCGCCGGAAAGCACGTTGACGCCACCCTGGGCGGCGTAATAGTCCGGATGGTTGATCGGCACAGTTGGGTAAGCGATGCCGATTTGCGTTTGCGTCGTGTCTTTCTCAATGTGTTCGTAACGATGCACTTGGGAAGAGAGTTTCAGTTGCGGCTCGTCGCCTCCGCGCCAATCGCCAAAGAGTTTCTCGACCTGGCCGCGGAGCGGTTCCCATTCGATGTTGCCCGCGACCGACAGGATGGCGCCGCGTGGTTGGAACATCCGCCGATAATGCTTGCGAACGGCGTCCGGGGTCAGGTTTTCGATGCCGGCGGGTGTGCCGCGACGATCTTGTCCGAGAGGCGCCGGCAAGTGCCGTCGGCGAAGCTCGATCAACAGTTTCTGTCTCGGTTCGTCTTCCAAACTTTGGATGTCTTGCAACGCGAGGGCTTGCACCGGTTCGAGTTCTTCATCCGGAAAATGCGGACGACGCAAGATGTCGGCGTAGATTTCCAGCGCGGGCGCAATGTTGCGGGCCAGCGTCGCGCCCCAGAAACGAACATGGAGCGTCCCCACGCTCTCGTCCCGATCCAAGCCGAGATTGTCCAGCGCGAGACTGAGCTCCCGGCTATCGCGCTCACCGGCGCCGCGCGTGATCAACTCGGAAAGGACCGATGCAATTCCAAGCGTCTCGGGTGGGTCGTAGGCGCAGCCGGCCGGTACGAGAAAATTGAGTGCCGCCGACCGCACATAGTCCATGCGTTCGGCCAGCAGAACCATTCCGTTTCTGAGCGTATGTTGATGGACATCAGCTGTCACTTCGTCATCCTTTACCCGTCATGCATCGACGAGCGCGAAAACCTCGGTGGACGCCTTGTATAGCGTTTTTCGGCAGCGGAATCCAAGCCGGCGATACAGTCGAATGGCCCCGTCATTCTGCGCGGTGACTTCGAGATGTGCCCGACCCAGCCCGGCCCGGCGAAAACCTTGCAGCGCCTTGAGCAGCAATGCGGTTCCTAGCCCCCGTCCGCGATAGTCGGCAACGATGCCCAGGTTCTGGATCGCGCCCCAGCCGCTCCGCTCACGCCGTCCTTGTACCGTTCCACAGATCCCGGAGGCACACCCAATCAACCACGTCGCCTCCGGAACGAACCCGGCTCGATGCCGAATCTCCCGCATCAGATGATAACAGCCCTGGCGCGTCGCCAGGCTGGGGAAGACGGCGGAATCCATCTCATCGCGAAAACACTCAAAATTGACATCCGCGTGTCGCTCAAGCAAGGCATCGTGCCAAGCAACCCAAACGAAATCCTCGGGCAAGGACGGAACGGGCGCCGCCTCGTATAAGTCAATCTCCATCTTGAAGCGCTTGAAGTATGTCACATTCATAGCGTGACCGCGGGAAAGCCAAACGCGGTGGTTCACTCCGTTGCGTAGAGTATTTCGATTGTAGCGACGGGTGTAAAAGGGGTCAACGAAACGCCGAGAACGCTAGTGATACCGTTTGAAACCCTCAATCCTGATTTCGGGTTGGAATTGGGGTCCTAAAGAGACGCACGAATGCAGCAACTCCAGCAATTGCCAAACCAAGAATTAACCCGAATCCACCGAAGTTTATTGCGAGCATGATGGCGTGTTCCCACGGCTTAGCTCTCTTGTATTCCATCTCACTAAGAGCCTCTAACAAAATGACCCAACCAAGCACTTGTAGCAGATCAAGCTACATCCCAACGTAAGGAATGCTCGATGAATGTCGGCGCGACGTTCGTAGCGGACACGCAAGCGACGATATTGATGCAGCCAACTCAGCGTCCGTTCGACGACCCACCGGAATACCCCCAGTCCGCTGCCGTGTTCGGCACCGCGCTTGGCCAGCACCGGCGTGATACCGCGTCTACGCAGTTCCTTGCGATGCGGTTCCGAATGGTAAGCCCGATCACCCTGAACCCGTTGCGGCCGATGACGAGGTCGGCCGGGCTTCCCGCCGATCGACGGGATCGCATCGACCAACGTCAGCAGTTGGGTCACGTCGTGACGATTCGCGGCACTGACCTGGGCTGCCAACGGAATGCCGTTGGCGTCCGTGACCACATGGTGTTTCGAGCCTTTTTTGCGGCGATCGGTGGGGTTGGGGCCGGTGTCCGCCCCCCAAAAACGGCGCGCACGGACGCGGAATCCGCAACCGCGCGAGACCAATCGATCTTGTCGGCCTCGCGCAACTTGGCCAACATAACCCGGTGGAGTTTGTCCCAGACGCCGAGCCGTCCCCAATCGCGCAGGCGTCGCCAGCAAGTCATCCCACTGCCGCAACCAAGTTCCTGCGGCAGATACTCCCAGGGAATGCCCGTTTGGAGCACGAAGAGAATGCCCGTCAGAGCCTGTCGATTGCCGATGGGCTTGCGACCTGGAAATCGTCGTCGTCGGGGCTTGGCCTTCGGAAGATGGGGTTCGAGTTCCGCCCATAACGAATCGTCCAGCAGTACCTTGGCCATGATCGTACCTCCTTGTACGCCCATGACATTAACAACCGTAACTGTTTCGACCTAGGTCATTTTGTTAGGCGCTCTAAGTCCGGTCAAACCAAGGATCGCTCCAAGGGTGGCTCCGCCAATTGGCAACGCTAGAAAACTCCAGCCGACGAACCCCAGCTTCTTTTTGTGAGTCTCGTTCATAGCATTAAATCGTCACCTATTCTAGTAAACGGTATCACTACCCCGAGAACGTACCAGTCCCGCCTCAATGTCAAAAAGATCGCAAAGCACCGATTCTTCTTGGTGTCCTTTGTGTCTTCGTGGTGAGTCCTGTACCGATCTTACCGCCGATTTCCCCACACTCTTGCCTCAATTCACGCTCATCCGATTGGCCAAAGCGAAAATCGTCGGGAATGCTTGGCTGCCCGGCGGTCGGAACGTCTCTCACGGTGGAGAGAGCGCTTGGGCAAGGCGATCGGAAAGGACTACCGCGATGAGGCACTTGTTCAAGGCATCTCTGCTGGGCCTGCCGTTGTTGTTGATCCCGAGCCAAGCGCACGCTTGGGGCCCGGGCGGCTATGCCCGAAAAGTCGAATTCGGAAACCGATTTGTTTGCGCCTTCGGCGGCGCCCCGCAAGCGGGCCCGTGGTATCTCTACTGGCCTTACGAGGCGCACTTTAATGTCTCGGCCCCACCGTTCGGCAGCGGCTGCGCTCCCTGCGGCATGTCATGGGGCTGGATGGGCGGCAACTACAACGCGATGGGACTTCACCCGGGCATGGGCGCGGGCGGCTACGGCGGAGCGGCCTGTCCGGGAGGGAGTTGCATGAACCCGGGCGCCTACCCGCAACAGCAACCGTACTATCCCAACGCACCACAGAATCCCGCCTTGGCCCGGCCGAACGTACCGGCGCCAAACACCTATCCCGCCGGTTTCCAACCCGCTGCATATATGCAGCAGGTTCCGTCGTATTGGTACGGACGCTAGTGCGACGTCAACGTATCGTTTTCGGGTGGCACGCCCTGAGTCTTCGAAGGGCGTGGAGGCAGCCACGCCCTTCGAAGACTCAGGGCGTGCCACCAAAACCGAAAAGTAGTCGTTGACGCACAACTAGTCTCCAACAGTTAAAGCGAGCCGGGAGCGTGAGCGACCGGAGGACGTGTGGCACTTCGGCGTCCTCCGGTCGCTTACGCTCCCGGCTCGCCCCGATCCTGTGACGGACGTGATTTCGATCACGTCCGTTTTTTGTTTCCAGAAATATGAAATAGCGCACGGCCCCGGAGGGAGTATCATCTAAAGAGCACGTGGGCTTAAGAGGTAACCCCCCGTGGCGGATCGGCCGCTACATTCGGTCTTGCACTTCGTACGGCGGATGGTCGCCGGCGCACCCGGCGGGACCGGCGAAGCCGACGCGAACTTGTTGGATCGCTTCGTTCAGTCTCGTGATGAGGCGGCTTTCGAGTCGCTTGTTTGCCGTCATGGTCCCATGGTGTTTGGAGTTTGTCGGCGAATTGTCGGCGACAGCCATCGTGCCGAAGATTGCTTCCAGGCGGTTTTTCTCGTGCTGGCCCACAAGGCAAGCTCATTGCGTCAGCCGGAACGCCTGGCCAATTGGCTCTACGGCGTCGCTCGCCGCACGGCATTCAAAGCAGCCTCCAAGACAGACCTGCGTCCGCAAATCTCCACGAACGGACAATCGCCGGCCGCCGATCCCCTCAATGGGATAGTCCAACGTGAACTGCGTAGTGTTTTGGATGAAGAACTCGGTCGGCTTCCCGATCGGTACCGTGCGCCGCTCGTGTTGTGCTACCTCGAAGGCCGGACAACACAGGAAGCTGCTCATGCACTCGGATGCCCGCAAGGGACGGTCATGACGCGGTTGGCACGGGGCCGGGAACGGCTGCGGGGTCGTTTAAGCCGCCGCGGCGTGACGTTGACAACCGCTTTACTAACCACCGAAGCTTTGACGGCCGCGGTGCCAAGCGCCCTACTGGAATCCACCGTTCGCATCGCGGTGCTGGCAAGTGCCCGCGGGATCGCAGCGGCGGCGACCGCGGCGGAAGTCGCCGCCTTAGCACAAGGAGTAATCAAAACCATGTTCTGGAGCAAAGTTACCATAGCCACGGCGATCCTCGCCACCGTTGGCGGCGTCGGCAGCGCCGCCGGTTGGTTTGCCGTTTCTCGCCAGGGCAATGAGCCGAAACCGGCTACACCTGTCGCCGAGGTTGCGGCAGTTACACAGGCGGAACCGCCGTCGGAGGCGCTAGAGAAGTTCACGCTTCCGCGATTCGACGACCAAAAGGTGAAACAGCTCACCCGCGATTTGGGCTACAACGATAAGATCAAGGGACTTCTCGAAGCGCGCCACGCGGCCGCCGCCGTGGAAGCGAATGCACGGCGCTTGGAGTTCGTGAACGGCCGCGGTACGCTTGAGTTTCTCTTTGGCGCGGCACGGCGGTTGTTCGAGGCGGAACTGGCGCTCTGTGAGAAAGGGCCAGATCGAACCGCGGCACGGGAGAATCACATCCGCTTGTTGAAGTTGATCTTCGAGGTGAATAGGGAACGATACAACGCTGGGCGAATTCCCATCCAGGATCTAAAAGCAGCAGAGTACTATTTGTTGGATGCAGAATTTGCGCTTGAGTACAGCAAAGCTAATGCAGGTGTTAGATCGCCGTAAGCCACGATGCCTACATTACTCGTCGTTGGAGGCGGACTCTTCGGCTCACAAGCCGCGGCGTACGCTCGGCATAAAGGCATCGAAACCATCGTCTTCGACGCCGCACTTCCCGACGCGGCATCTCCCGCGGCGGCCGGGCTCTTCACCCAACGGTGGGCCGGGAAGAAACTCCACGAGCACTATCATTGCGCCCTGCCGGTTCTCGAAAAGCTCTACGGCACTCGCACGGTCACGCTCACCAATGAGGATGGCCGGGACGAAGCGTTTCTTTGGGTTCCGCCGAGCGTCATTCTCGACGCCAATCCCGTCCGCGAGAAGGTGACTGCCGTCGGCGACGGCTGGCTCGAAGCCGGCGGCCGGCGCTATGAGGGCTGGGTGTATGTCGCCGCCGGTGTTTGGTGCCCGGAACTTCGACCCGAAATCGAGGTTTACGCCAAGTCCGGAGCGGCGTTCATTTTTCCCGGCGAAAGTGCGGGACGGATTCGGCCGTTCGACCATGGCCGACATGCCATATCTTTCGTCCGCGACAAAGGCACGACGTATTTCAATGACGGCGCCGCCGAGATTATGTATACGGAAGTACATGCACAGGCGACACTTTGCCGCGCCGCGGACTTTGGCCTAACGACCCCTCCGGTAGGGCGCCTGTTCGGTCATCGGCCGTACACTCCGGGCGGGCCTTTGTTCCGTAAACTCAGTCCGCGTACATGGCTTGCGACGGGCGGCCGCAAGATGGGGACAATCATTGGCGCATCGTTCGCGCACCGGCTGGTGGAAGTGGAATTACGCTAAGCCCACCGATTGCAATCGGTGGGTTTGGCACATTTCCTGTTTGCCCTCTGTTAACGCTCCGGGGTATACTTGCATAGGACACAGAAGGGTGCATCAATCGGAGCCGGTGACTCGATGAGCGACTTGGGCGACCGACTACAGAAGGGCGACGCAAGCGTCTGCCCGGAAATCGAGAAGAAGTTCGGCCGCGTCCTCATCGCCTGGCTGCGGAGCAAGTACGCCAGTCTTACGGTCGAGCAAGCCGGCGAGGCGCTGACGCTCGGCCTCGCCAATCTGTGGGCCTCCCGCGACAAGTTCGATGCAACGACAACGTCGGTTTCGAAACGGCTGAACCATTTCGCCGAGTTGGCTGCATTAGGTTTACTACTCAGGTCGGACTTCGCGACCGTTGTCGAGCATCTCGGCAAGGCGGTCCACAGTTACGTCGTGTGGATGCTCCGCCGTTGCGGTTACGCCGGCGATGTTCAAGAGACGGCCGAGGATGTGCGCCAACAGACTTTCCTCGCCGCCTGGCGTTCGCTCAATCGATTCGACCCGTCGCGGTCAGTGAAGGCCTGGCTGTGGAAGATCGCACGCAATTGCCTCTTGTCGGAGTTGCGTCGCCGTCACCGGAAGTTGGCGTCGAACGCACCCGAGAACTTCGAGGTTCAGGCGATTGCCAACGACGACGACGAACTGCCGACGGTGCTGCGGGATTTTTGCGAAGTTTTGGACACCATCCCGGCCCACCATCAAGAACTGCTCTATATGTCGGTGGAGAACGGAAGACGCTACGGCCCCGAGGCGGTGAAGCATCTGGAATTTTCTAGTCCGACAAGCGTGCGCGTAACGCGCAGCCGGCTCTTTAAGAAAATACGCGGCGAAATGCAGCGTCGAGGACATTTCCCGGAGCCGGCCACGCCGGTCGGGACGGCGATGGGAGTCGCCGAGGACCGAACCGACCCATAGTCGGAGTTTGGCTTGCGGAAAAGGATGTCAGTAATTCGAGATAACAGCGAAATGAAGAACCCGATACCAGAATTCGATAACGACCCGATCCTGCACACGCTTCAGCAAAACTGGGAAAGCGCCGTGTCGACGGGCTTGCGCCGCCTCAGCGACGACGATTTGTTGCGGCTTCTGTCCGAGGTCAGCGCGCACACGGAAGATACGGACGAGCTCATTGACGAAGCGTTCGCCGACGCGCCCAACTGGGACGACCGCACGCCCGCGGAATTGGACGCGATCGCCTGGCAGTTCGAGCAACAGATCACCGCTGGCGGCACCAGTTCCAGCGCGACTCCGGTCCGGGCACCGCTCCGACGGCGCACCCGCTCATCGCCGGCACAACTTTCCTTTGAAGAACTAGAATCGCGTTTTTCGCCGAGCCCGTTTACGGTGATTGCTCACGGCCGGGCCGCATTCGCGCCCACATCTGCCGCACGCTGGGCGATCGCCGATGAACGCGTCCCAGCCGTCGCATCCGAATCGGTCTCACCGGCGCCTCGCGCGTGGGGCGGTGAAGCCGTCAACCATCTCCTGTTCGATTTTGACGCCGAAGCGCTGGGCCACATGGCGCTGGCACAAGTCGCGTAGAAATCGCCGCCCCGGGACTTCGTTCGCGGCTAGCTACTGAGTCCGAGTTGCTTACGGATTACTTGACAGAGCGTGTCGGCGATCTCGCGGTGGCGTGGTATTGGCGCTTGGCGATTGTTCGCCGGATTGCGGTAGACGTCGTGCCGCCCACCGTGGCGAGCGAATACGCACCCCAATCGTTCAAGCTCCTTGATGAAGACTTGCCGCTTCACACATCCAACTCCACCGGTTGTCGTTGGGCGGCCGGGGGCGCCGGAGTTCGTTCCTGGGTGACCATCAGTTCGTAGGCATCCTGAATGTTCTCTCTAAGTTCCTCGAGCGTTGCACCTTGGCTGAAGACGCCGGGCACTTCCATTAGCCGGCCCACGTAGAAGCTCCCGTCCTGCCAGAACTCGAGCGTAAATTGTCCGCGCATCTCAAGCCCTCTTTGCCGCTGGTTTGTGCACATGATCTAGTATAAGCGCAGGGATGACGCGGGCGGAAGACTGCACGGCGGCGGACGCGTTGCGGAATATGAGAATCGACAACCGTCAATCACACCCAACCGTTTCGCTGAGCGGATGCGCCGTGAAGTTCCAGGATAGATTCTTGGCCAGGTGGTTCATGAAAGCGAGGTAGAACTGACGGGGAGGCATGTCGTCGGCCGCGATGGGGCCGCGCGAGCTGGGATACTCGCAGGTGTAGACCTTTTCCATCGGTGATTCGTCAGGTTTGCTCATGTCGAAGAGCCGAACCGAAATCGACGCCCTGCCGCGGTAGAGTTGGTTCGCACTTCCTTGCTCGTACAAACTGAACACATTGATCTCGAGAAAGATTACCTTGTCCGCCTCGAAGTGCTCGCCGATCTTCGAGGGGTCGAGGAACCAATTGGTGTGGGTCGATTTGTAGTCCTCCACTTTGTTGGCGGGTACGTACGAGACTTTTTCCTTGTTCTCTTTGTGATAGTGCTGCAGTTGGCGGACGAGATGGCTGCCGAGCTCGCTATCGACACGGGCGAAGTCCGATCCCTTCAGGCTGGAATGAGAGAGGACAACGACTTTGATGTCCTTGTTTTTGGCGGCCAGCTTCATTTCGCCAGGGGATTCTTTCGGTTCGGTAAACCCGGTTGTGAGGAAGTAGGCCATGCTACCGAGGTTGCACCCGGCCGCCAGCGTCGCGCCCAGTACCATTACCACAACGAATCGCTGACGATGGGACATCCTTGCCATTTCTCTCTCCGTTCCGGCACCGCCGATTAGTACACACGGATGCCAAAAGCCCAATCCAGCCCGACAACAATGACCCAACGCAAAAGCAGCAAAGCCACGAATGCTCCAACCAGCCACGTTGCCGGCCGTTCGAAGGAGCGTACACCGAGCCATCTACCGGCCGCCGCCGAGGCCAGGCTCCACGGGAGCACGACGATGGCGACAACCACAACCAACGTGCCGACGAAGTTTGCCCGCACGGAATTCCACAGGTCGCCGTGCACCAGCAGGGAGAAACTCGTTGTCATTCCACACGACGGGCAAGGCCAATTCGTCAGCACCAAGAACGAACACGGCGGCATCCCCAGTTGGCGATGCGTTCCGATCCGGCGTGGAACGCCGTCCGCATCATACGGGTCGAGCCACCATGCGAGCGCGAATACTCCGATCAGGCCCGCCGCCATGAGCAGCAGGCATACACGCACTTTCGTCGTGAGGCTCACCGCCGAGTCAACGGCAGGCGAATTCTGTCCGGGTCGTCGCACGGAAGCGGGGACGATAGCGACGGTCTCCTCGGGAAACAAGGTCAATGTGGCAGGCGACGTTGTCGACCGAACTCTAGGCCACCGAAGCGATTGGAGATAGACCTGGCGTCGCCGATTTCGGCAGCCGCTCCGTGGTGGCCCACGTTTCGGCGAGTTCAGTTACTTGCAAGAGCCGTTCCTCGACCCGTGTGCGGTACTCCTCCAGAACTCGGCGATTCGCCCCGGCGGGGACCTGCACGGGAGCACCGGCAACACACGTGCCCAAGCTGGCGAACGTCGGCACCGCGAATCGGTCCCAGCTATGGAGCCGCCACGCCTTTTGGTAACCGAAGCCGAGTGGGACGATTGGCAGCCCGGTGCGCGATGCCAAATACACGACTCCCGCTTGCACCCGGCGGCGCGGGCCGCGCGGACCGTCGGGGGTGATGGCCAGATGACTTCGCCTCGCAACGCGAATCAGTTCCTGTAACGCCTCGGTCCCACCGCGGGTCGACGAGCCACGAACGACACCGAGTCCCATCTGTCGACAAACGCCGGTGATAAACGTGCCATCCGCGTGCTGGCTGATCAACACCTTCATACCGCGCTGACCGTAATAATAAAGCGGCAACAGAAGGTTCTCATGCCAAAAGGTCCATATGCGCGGCGGCATGTGCTCCAGATCGCGCGGGCCGAAGGTCGGATCGAGTGAATAATTCCGAAAGCGCATCGTCGCCATCCAACTCCGCACGAGCCACGCCAACGTCAGGCCGAATGAGCTAAGCAAGACGGGATGCCGAATCTTCACCAGCCGCCTCCATGCTTAACAGGGGTCAGGAATCAGGGGTCAGAAGTTTGAATTCCGGTTTCTGACATTCGACCTCTGCCTCCTGACCCCTGACCCCTGACCCCTTATCTATCCGGCCAATCGCCGCTGAAAATCTCCACGGCCGGGCCTGTCATGTAAACATGATTGTCGGAATCGGACCAGTCCAGTTGCAAGTCGCCGCCGCGCAGGTGAGCAGTGATCCGGCGCTGCGTTCGGCCGGCCAATACGCCGGCAACCGCAGCCGCACAAGCGCCGGTGCCGCACGCCATGGTTTCGCCGGAGCCACGTTCCCAGACACGCATGTTGAAATCGTCAGGCCGGTTCACCCGAACGAACTCGACGTTGGCGTGCTTGGGGAATACGGCATGGGTTTCGATTTTCGGTCCGACACCGTGGACTAACGCATCGCTGATTTCATCGACAAATATCACGCAGTGCGGATTGCCCATCGACACGCAGGTGACCTCGACCGTTTCTCCAGCGACGGAAAGCGCAACCTGCACTGGCGGATTGCCGGCAAGTGTCGTCGGGATTTCATCGGCATTCAAGATCGGCTCGCCCATGTCGACACGCACGCTGGTTACCCGGTCAACCCACGTTTCGACATCGACGGAAAGCGGGCCGCGGCCTGTATCGATCCGCAGGTTGGTTTTTTTCGCCAGGCCATGATCGTACACGTACTTGGCGACGCAGCGAATGCCGTTGCCGCACATCTCCGCTTCGCTGCCGTCGGCATTGAACATCCGCATTTGGGCATCCGCCGATTGCGACGGGCAAATGAGGATGAGGCCGTCCGACCCAACGCCCGAGCGCCGGTTGCTGATCGCCCTGCTCAACGCGGCCGGATCGTCGGGCATGGGATTAAGAAAACAATCAATGTACACGTAATCGTTGCCGATGCCGTGCATTTTGGTGAAGCGCATCGCGGGTTTCCGGCTGGATTACTTCTTCGGAGGCGACTCGATGGCGTCTTTGTTGTAGAGAACTTCGTATACGGATACGGAGCTTTTGTCGTCTTTTTTCCTCAGGTAAGCCCGAACCCGTTCTCCTTTTTTCACCGCATAGCCAAGACCGTATTCGCCCGGAAACGGGTTGGTCGGCGTCTTCGTGACCTGGAACCAGTGAATCGAGATTATATTCTTTTCAGTCATTCCTTTTTGAACGTCATCGATCTTGACGGTTGCCGTGTAATCCGTTCGTTCGCCGTCCACGCCAAACTTCGAGACCTTGGTTTCAACCCCCGCGACTTCGCCGATTACAACTAGCGTCGCCGCCGACTTTTCCTCGGGTTTACGTTCCGCTCGCCCGTCATTCACGAAGACCGCGATTACGACCACGGAAATCAGAGACATGACTTGCGGATTCACGTTTCTCTCCTTTGTCATGGAGCGCATGGCTCAATCATCTTCCGGTTCTTCAGATATCGGTGGCTGATCGGGTGTTTCAATCGACTTTGCTTTCGCAAGTGAATCGCGCAAGAATTCCTGCAGCCATTCCATCTGACTGACTTTGGTCCGGGAGAAGAAATGGATATCCTCAGAGTCAAGTTGAACGCGGCGCCGCCAAGAGTATTCACCCGTCACAGTTTCTCCAACTTCCAGCCGAGCTGCGGCATCGAGCCTGATTCGGTTCTTGCTGGCAAACCATAGTTTTTCGGGATCGTCGAGATAGACGCCGATCCAGTATTTTCCTCCGTGATCAAACTTCAGTCCGATCTTTTCCCAGTTAGCCGATTTCTTGACAGATGAAATTTTGCACGCTTGCGCCGCCTCAGACAGCATGTTAAGCAGGTTGTTCAAGGCGCGTAAGCCCTCCGGCATATACTTCCCGACTTGCGTGAGTGTCATACCTCGCGTCCTCAAAAAGGTTAAAAACTGACGAGGCAGATCGACGGCTACCTCTCCCACCGTTTCTAGCACTGGCAACTCGTTCTCCAACCAGTCGGCGACTTCAAACCAGCGAATCTGGTGATCTGGGCGTTCGGCATCTCGAGCGAACTCCTCAGGATAGCGTGTTAACAAACCAAGCCGGGTGGACACAACGCCGCTCTGCGATAACAACACTCTATAGCCTTCAAGCTGTCCAGCCCTCAACACCGATTCCGCCTTGACCTCAATCCAAACTAACCGGTCGGGCACACGTATCTCAAGGTCAGGTCTCCCTTGTCCAGTTATAACCTGCGGGTTAATCTCAATCGAGCCGGCGTCGTCTGCTGGCAAGTCAATGAATCCACACGTCAAGCGACTTACTAAGCGTGTTCCGACTCCCGGTGCCAGAAGCAAAATGTGCTCCAGAATTAGACTCAACGCTTCCGTGAGAAAGTTCTCGTCCTGCCTCGCCGCCCATTTGTGCAATCTCGCGAAAATGTTGGGCGTGATCGGCATCACTCATTCCCACTCGATCGTCGCCGGCGGCTTGCTGCTGATATCGTATGTCACGCGGTTGACGCCGGGCACGCTATTGATGATGCGCGTCGATACCTTCGCCAGAAGTTCATACGGCAAATGCGACCAGTCGGCCGTCATGAAATCGTCGGTCTCGACGGCACGGAGGGCGACGACGTTTTCGTAGGTTCTCGCATCACCCATGACTCCGACCGATTGCACCGGCAACAGCACGACGAAGGCTTGAGCCGTCTTCCGATACCAGCCGGACTTTCTAAGTTCATCGAGAAAGATTGCATCCGCTTGCCGCAGGGTTTCCAGCCGCGTGGCGCTCACCGGACCAATGCAGCGCACGGCCAGGCCGGGGCCGGGGAATGGATGTCGGCCCAAGATTTTGTCCGGCAAATCCAGCTCTTTTCCGACGCGCCGGACCTCATCCTTGAACAGGTCTTTGAGCGGCTCAATCAATTCGAAGCCGAGCTCCTTGGGCAGGCCGCCGACGTTGTGGTGCGTCTTGATGTTGGCAGCCGGTCCGTCCGCCGTTGAGCCGCTTTCGATCACGTCGGGATACAGCGTGCCTTGTGCCAGGAAATGAGCGCCGTCGATTCGTCGAGCTTCATCCTTGAAAACATCAATGAACACATGGCCGATGATCCGCCGCTTTTCCTGCGGGTCGGCCACGCCGGCCAACGCGGACAGAAAACGCTCCCGGGCGTTCACCACGTGCAGATCGGCGTGGAAATGGTCCAAGAAAGTCGAGCGCACGGTTTCGGCTTCACCCTGCCGCAAGAGGCCGTTGTCGACGAAGATGCAAGCAACCTGCGGACCGACAGCACGGAGAAGCAAGGCCGCCGTCACCGACGAATCGACGCCGCCCGACAGACCGCATATAACCCGATGGCCGCCGATTCGCTGCCGTAGCTCCTCCACCGTTTGCTCGATGAAGGACTGCATCCGCCACAGCCCTTTGCAACCACAGACGCCGTGCAAAAAGTTCCGCAGCATCTGGCCGCCGTAGGGCGTGTGACTTACTTCCGGATGGAACTGGAGCCCGTACACCGGCCGATTACGATGCCGCACGGCAGCGATGGGGCAGGTGTCGGTTGCCGCCAGTGACACGAAATCCTCGCCGACGGATTGAACCTGGTCCCCGTGGCTCATCCATACCTCGGTGTCGGCCGGTATGCCGCCGAACAGGCCGTCCGCTTCTTGAATATGACAATGCGCCCGGCCGAATTCTCTATGGCCGGCCGGCTTTACATTTCCGCCGAGCGCCTGACAGGCCAACTGCATGCCATAGCAAATGCCGAGGACGGGAACGCCCAGATCGAAAATCTTCGGATCGCATTGCGGCGCGCCGGGGTCGTAAACACTCGCCGGCCCACCGGAAAAGATGAGCCCGCGCGGCTTCAACTCCGCGACGCGCTCCGCTGAAAGGTTATGGCGGACGATTTGGCAGAAGACATTCTGTTCGCGCACTCGCCGCGCAATGAGTTGACCGTATTGGGCGCCAAAGTCGAAGATCAGGACGCGTTCAGTTTCCGAGAGTTGCATCATTCGGGTTCACCGCCGCAACGGCCGGCGTTTCAGGGTCGGACCAAAGGGCAAATAGCTCTTCGAGAATCGTTTCGTCGTCGATGTGACCATCACTTCGGAATCGCTCGATCTCGATGTCGCCGTCTCCGAGAAATTCAATCTCCCAATACTCTCCCGGTGCAAACGCCACTACCATGATCGCGTCGTCACGGGAATGTCTCATCGTGTAATGAATTTTTGCGTTGTCCAATCGCTCCAGAAAGCGAAGCAAGTTGCCTAATGTGTTGTCGGCCATCACATCATGCGAATTGAACTGTTCGCCCCCGACTCGCCGCCGTCACCTCCATTGAAACTCCTATGATACTGAATTGATCAGCAAGGCGTAAATCCCGCCCACCAATCGATCATGAGGCCCAATGGCGGCGAACGACCAAACCCCAATCTCCGGAATCCCAAGCGAAACGCCGTGGTACCGCTCGCTGACCCGCTACCACTGGTTCGTCCTTGCGGTCGCGGCCTTGGGCTGGTTGTTCGACACGATGGACCAGCAATTGTTCGCCCTCGCCCGAAGTCCAGCACTGACGGAATTACTAGGGCCGACGGCTGCCGATCGAACCGTGGTCGATCAGTATGGAGGATACGCGACTTCCATCTTCATGGTCGGCTGGGCGACCGGTGGATTATTCTTCGGCATCATGGGCGACCGCGTCGGCCGCGCCAAGACCATGCTTCTTACCATTCTCGTTTACTCACTGTTCACGGGACTAAGCGCGCTGTCATGGGATTTCTGGTCTTTCGCGTGCTTCCGCTTTTTGACGGGCCTGGGGGTCGGCGGCGAATTCGCTGTCGGCGTGGCCCTCGTGGCAGAAGTCATGCCCGACAAGGCTCGTCCGCACGCGCTCGGCTGGCTGCAAGCGTCGTCGGCCGTCGGCAACATCACCGCCGCGAGCATCAACATCGCGCTGGGCATCGGCCAGAGCAAAGGAATGCTCGGCGATTGGACACCCTGGCGGCTCATGTTCGTCATTGGCGCGCTCCCCGCATTGCTGGTGATCGTCGTCCGCGCTCGACTGAAGGAGCCCGAACGATGGCAACATGAAGTAGTTGAAAAAGGAGTGGCGCGGAAGGCCGGGTCGATGCGCGAACTTCTCGGTGACCCGCGTTGGCGGCGAAACGCCTTGGTGGGACTGGCGCTGGCCGTTCCCGGTGTGGTGGGACTCTGGGGAATCGGGTTTTTCGTTTACGATTTTGCCCGCGCGGTGTTTCGCCAAACGTATGAGGCCGAAGGACTGAGTGCGGAAGCACTCAGCGGGAAACTAACCTGGCTCGTAGGCCTGGTGTCGATTCTGTTCAATCTGGGCGGCGCGTTCGGCATCTACGCATTCAAGCGATTCACTCAACGAACAAGCCGCCGACTGGCGTTTGGTTTGTCATTCATCTTGGCCGCCCTCAGTACGGCCGGCACCTTTTGGTTCCTCAGTGAATTCAACGATGTCTTTTGGATGATCCCCATTCTGGGTTTTTGCCAACTCACACTCTTCGGCGGATATGCGATCTACTTTCCCGAACTCTTCCCCACCCGGCTTCGCAGTACCGGCATCTCTTTTTGCTACAACGTCGGCCGGTATATCGCCGCCATCGGGCCGTTGACGATGGGCGGCCTGATCAACGCCGTTTTCGGCCATCACGGCCAGATCATGTCCTGGCGTTACACCGGCGTCACCATGTCGCTGTTCTTCCTGCTCGGCCTCCTCGCCCTGCCCTTCGCACCGGAAACCAAAGGGAAGCCGCTCCCGGAGTAACGTACGTGCCACTCACCGCTCCCGACTGGCTAACGAAACACGGCGGCGCCATACGGCGATTTCCCGACGGCATTGCCTGGGCCGTCTTGATCGACGGCCGACCGGAATATGCGCTAACGCCCGTTCCCGCGGAAGGAAAACACAGTTGTGAAGTCATGCAGACCACCAACGGCCGCCGCCTCGATAGCTGCACCGTCTACGATTCGGAAGAGGACGCACTACGCGGCGGGTTGGAGGAATTGCGAAGGGTGCTTGGGTGGTGACGGGGCCGCACCGAATTATGATAGAATGGTCTGGAGTCTGTCACCCACTTAATGACGTGGCCTATGAACGAAGCCGCCATGATTGAGCAATCTACCGCCTCACTTGAGGCCAACGGCGACGAAGCGATGTACGAAGTAGTCAACGGCCAACGAGTGGAGTTGCCGCCGATGGGTATTTACACCGTATGGATCGCCTCGCTTCTTCAACGGCATATGGGATTATTCGCCGACTCGCACGGACTCGGCATCGTCGTCATTGAGGGATTGTTTATCTTGGATGCCGTCAAGAATATTCGGCGACGGCCCGATGTGGCTTTTGTCTCCAAAGAACGCTGGCCCGTCGAGCGTCCGTTGCCGGAAGAAGGCGATTGGGAAGTGATTCCTGACCTCGTTGTTGAAGTCGTAAGTCCAAACGACACTTTCAAAGACGTATTCCCAAAGTTGTGCGAGTACTTCGCATTTGGCGTCCGCCAAGCCTGGCTCGTGCTTCCCTCCGTGCGGCAGATTCACGTCTACGACGGCCCGACCAAGGTACGCATCCTGGCCGCTACCGACGAACTTGGCGGCGACCCCCATCTCCCCGGCTTCCGCGTGCCGGTGGCTGATCTTTTCCGGCGGTGATGAGGTTTCTGCACCGACCGTTGGGCGCGATTTTCAGCGTGACGCTATCTTTCGTTATTATTCTCGATTGCCGCCGTTGAGGGCGTTCTTCTTTCGGGAACTGTAGAATGTTCCGGATCGACGACTTGGTGGCGTGAATATGGACTATGAATGCCATTGGCGGGCTAAGCAATCACCCACCAGGCGAAGGCTGTTACCCCGCCCACAAAAATCGCAATCGGTACACAACACCCAGCCATCCGGCCAAGTTTCTGTTGCCGCCCAGAGCGTGTCAGCGGAATACCGATTTTCCGTGAAAGTCGACCCTTCGTCGCGGAAAGCCCACTTGCTCGCTTCCATGACCAAGAGAGACCAAATTTCTTTCCCATCTCGTTGTCCTCATTATTTCGGTTCGGTCGAGCGCTGATCGACTCTGAAACCGCGTTTGGGAGTCACGTCATAGTACAAAGCGAGGCAGGCTGCAGGACATTTCTCGTCGAGAATATCATTCGGCGGTGTGCAGCGTCTGAGGATTGCTAAACGCTTGCACTCAGCACAGCAAGGTCTGCCTCCGCCTGTTGATATGCGGCCGCCGCCTCTTTTAGTTTCGGAATCAAGCGATTGAGCTCCTTGTGGCAAGCCGGCACGAGTGCTTCAACGGATGCTACTTGCCGACCAAGCTCGGCGAGCATTTGCTGTTGGCGTGTGCGAAATCTTACGGTCAAAATACGCTGGTCTGCCGGGGATAACACCGATCCGGGATTGAAACGAAACTGCCTGAGCACGTCATCCCGCCATGCAATTAAACTACTTGTTAGAGCGTCGCCAAAACCCCTAATCTCCTGAATAGTTTTGTCGTCGATATCCGCTGCCGTAAAAATGCTATGGGCTGCCAAAGTCTGTTTTCGACCGGCGCCGATGCGGGGAATATCTGCGTCCGCTATTAGATGTAGACGAAGATGCCTCATTCTGGCTAGTGCTTCTGCGTTCGCTGTCACCCGATTCAATTCACCCTGATACTCAGGGGCTAAACTACGAGTCGCGGCAATCATCCCATGCACGGCCTCACTGAGTTCGGCGTGGTTTCCACGGTAACGCAACACTTTGCGCTCCCAAGCCTTTTCGATTTCAGCGAGATCGGCAAGTGAATGATTCCGAGCAGTTCGGCGTCTCCGAAATTCGCGATGCCACGGTGACAGGGTGATATGGCTAACGAGCCAAGTACCGAAGATGGCAACTCCGAGAAGGCTCACGATTAGGATGTACCCGCTAATCAGCCCGAAAGGAATTCCCAGCGCGCATAACACAGTCGCGACGCTTAATACGGTTGCCGTGCTGTGGTGATCGTCGAATCCGTCTGGAAGAGGTTCAGCTACTATGGCAGTGCCGGGTGAAAAGCGGCGACGCTCATATCGAAACTCCACCGTGTTACACGCCGCTAATCGCCGTAGCACTTCCTGTAATCTCGACTCCTCGACTGTAAACGTGCCGGCCCCGCCGGCGACGCCGAAGTAGTACTCCGGCCCGCCGCAATCAGCTAATCGACACCAGACACACTTGTTGGCCCCGCGCCAGTATTTATGCCCGGTGTCGGCAGCGCACTCGACCGCGCTCTGTTCCAGCTTTCCTAACGCCTCAATCCACTCGGCCGGACGTGGCCGGTTCCCCGCTTCACTTCCACGTTCGAACGCCCGGCGGAAAAGCGCTCCAATATCTGGCGAGATGTCGGCGAACGTCGGGGTATGTGGAGGCGGATCCATCCCCCACGAGCGTGCCATCGGACCTTGAGCGAAACGAAATTCAGCGATTAACTGTTCGGGTGAAGGGTCACCCGCCCCTCGGTAGATGCCCGCGTACGGGTGACGCCCGACAAACAGAAGTTGGTACAGCACGACTGCAAGTCCGAATCGGTCGTGATTTTCTGTCCTAACCTGTCCTCTTAGCGACTTTCCTTGCAACTCCGGTGGCGTGTATTGTGGAGTTCCCACCTCGCAGAGAAACTGTTTGCCGTTCGCCCGAACTTGGAATGAATCGCAATCGATCAGCCGCACCAGAGCCCGCATTGAAACTTGAGCATTACTTTGGTTCACGTCTCCGACTAAACACCCGGTTTTGTGGACCTCATCAAATGCTGCGGCGAGATTTCTGGCTGCGCGAGTCTGGAACGTCCACCCGGCCCTTGGGAAGTGTTTCAGTCTTTGCACAGGGTTGTATAAGTGTTGAATGGGTTGGAAATCGATCAGTCGAGGCATAACGAACCCTGCCACTTGACGGGTTCTGGCGTTACTCAACAAGCCGCTAGGCCATGCCGCCAGTGATAGCAATTGTGGGTTTGCTAGTGCGACCATGGACGCTAGTTTTTCAATTGTCTGCACGGAGGGCGGCCGATGCTGGTGGTAAACCTTGGCCACGCGGTTCGGGTCATTCGGAAGCGTGTACACCGCTCCTTCGCCGCCCGATGCAAGTTGGCGGTCAAGCGGAAACGGACGGCCAGATGTGTCAATAAGCGGTGGTGGAGGACTCATAGGCGGCGAACGGCGAGGACTAGAGTTTTGTCGTCGTCGGTGCGCTCGTTCACACGTTCCGAATCGAGGAACGTGCGGAACGGCTCCGCGAGCGACTCGGGTTCAGGTGTGGTGCGCAACTTATTAAAGATTGGCCGGAAGAACCCGGCGTGTGGTGTTCTAGTAAAGAAGTCCAGGGCTAGCCGTTGCAGTCCATCGGTAAATGCCGCGACTTCGACGATTGGATCGCCTGTCATTTCAAATCGGAGATAGTCGGCAAATCTATCGTCGGTGAGGAAGTCGGTCGCGTTAGCGTACTCGACTGGTTCCGGCCAAAACACCGCACGATCGTCCTCCCCATTGCCCACCACGATTCCGCCATCTCCGAGTTGCGCGAACGTCGCCGACTCCAAGCCAACCACGGCAAGCAATAGAGTGCAAGCAAGCTCTCTTGGCGGGACACCACGACTTTGCGCTTCAGCTAACAGTGTGTCCCTGACACCACCAAACAGGGCTATTATGCCATCACGTGAAAGAAGCACATCGCTTTGGAGCGTTTCAATCTGACGGACCAGTTCGTCGCATGCGAGCGTGGCGCCAACATCGGAGTGCAACGCACTTCCGGCGCCGTCTGCTATTACAATTCCAAGCCACTCGGATACTGCTCCAAAAGTGCGAAAGCGGAAAGCATCCTGACACGGGATATTGCGGGTGCGATGTGATGACCCAGTCACGCTTTCGCCAAGAGCCACCCAAGTCATGCCACCCTCACAGTGTGGCCCAGCCATCCGGTGGGCCCAGTTTGACTTGGTCTTCTTGGCCGGGATTTGAATGAGACACGCTGCGCTGAGACTGTGATAGCCACACAAACATTTCGCGGAAGCTGTACCCCTTGAGATGCAGGGGTTTCCTAACGGATATTTGTCGGAGAATGTCGAAATTCGCCCCGTCAACGCCAACCGCAAAGAAGGCGAACCTCTTATTCTTCTCACCCTCATGAACTTTTGCAGCTGCTGGTTCCCAAGCATCGGTCGGCTCACCGTCCGTTATGAAGAAAATCCAAGGACGGTAGTAGTGAAGTCCGTTTTGCTTGTACGTTCGTTTACGCTCGTCGACGGCTTCGATTGCTTGCAGGATCGCTGCCCCCATCGGTGTTTCTCCGTTGGCAACCAGCGTCGGAGGTGTAAATTCATGGGCGGTCACAAATGGATTGACTGTTTGCACGGTGTTTCCGAATGTGATGATCGATACCTCTACACGTTGTGCGGCAAGTGAGTCCCCCATTAGGTCCGTGTGATACGCTCGTATCCCCTCGTTGACTTTGTCTATCTTCGTAACCCCACCGGATGCGGCTCGGTATGTCTTGCCATCTTGTTGGACGGTGTAACCCAGATCCTGACCGGCATCGCTTACGATCTCCGCCATCGATCCCGACACATCTAGCAATAGAACGCACGCACAACGAGGTTCCGGATTCGTGGCGAGTCCAACATCGGCAAATGGTTGTTGTTCTGCCATCTCCAACAGCTCCTTACGTTAGGGCATCATGCGGCTCGCACTCGCTCTTGGAGAACACAAGACACCTAGGTAACCTACGGCTTTCACCATTGACGGCGCTGAACGGACGCTTTGGAATGTTGGGTTGACGGATGATAGCCGTCGCCATTCAACCATGCCGTCTGGCCTATGTCAAGCGTCGCGATTTGCGATTGGCACAGATGGATCATCGACGGTCCCCAAACCATCCGCGTGAACTTTTGGAGGCATGGAATGGCACTTCCCCACAGAAGATGAGCAAGACAACGGCCACGAATAAGACGCCCAAACTCAAACGTGCGTACGTACCGGCCACAGCGTTAGCCAAGGCAGTCGATTTCGATGCCGAGATGATGCATGTGTCACTTACGGACGGCCGCATTCTGAGCGTGCCAATGGTGTGGTTCCCCACCCTGCAACAAGCTACACCTCGGCAGCGGAAGCGGTATGAGATCGGCGGCGGCGGCGGAATCGGCCTTCATTGACCTGATCTGGATGAGGACCTTTCCATTGCCGGTTTGATGGCCGGCGTCGACTCACGTTCCGCATGAGCCGTTCCCCACAATGTCGTCACTTGACCTCGGACTCAAACCCCAAACCTCACACCTCTGCCCAGTCCCCCGGTTTCAGCACCACCGGTTCCGCCTTCGTTACCTTCCGTTGCTGAGAGCGGCTCGTTACAATGACTGCACCAACGGAGGGATGAGTCATGTCCATCATCATGCCGGGCGTCGTAACGAATGGCGTCGTCGTTCCCGATTCGCCATTGCCGGAGGGGGCGCGCGTTGAAATCCACGTGCAGCCGGCTCGCCTGGAGGTTTCACCAGTTGCGGCACCTCGGGTTACTCCAGGGGACCTGCGGAGGATGCCACGTGAGCAACGACAGGCTATCCTGGCCGCCGCCGCGGCAATAGCGGAACCAGATTACCATTCCGACAAAGACCTGACCGGGTTTGAAGCATTTAGCGAGGAAGAACTAGATGACGACGAATCCGGCTCCCGTTAGGGGCGAGGTGTGGCGGATTCGGTTCGACCCGGCCGAAGGTGATGAGATCAAGAAGGTCCGCATGGCAGTCGTCATCAATGAGAACGCCATCGGCCGCCTCCGGCTGAAGGTCGTGGTCCCAATAACGGAATGGAAACCGCAGTATTCGAGCTACCCTTGGTTTGTACACCTGACGCCAACGCCAACCAACGGTCTGACAAAAGACTCCGGGGCCGATGCCTTTCAGGTAAAGTCCGTTTCGGAAACCCGGTTCCTCGACCGGCTGGGGGAACTGACGCCCAGCCAGTTGGATGACATCGCCAATGCCATCGCCATCTGTGTGGGCGCGCCCTGACTGCGGAGCATGTTAGCCCGGCGCTTTCCGACCACCAAGAACACGCACGCCATCTCACACCTCCGCCCAGTCCCCCGGTTTCAGCACCACTGGTTCGGCTTTCGTCACCTTCCGTACGCGGTCGGCCCAGGCGTTGACGTCCTGCTTGATCGGCGGGAAGGTGTCGTAGTGGATGGGGATTACCTTCTTCGGCTGGATCAGGTTGATGGCTCGGAGGGAGTCGTCGGGGCCCATGGTGTAGTAGTCGCCGATGGGCAGGATTGCCAGGTCAATTCCTTCCTCGCCGATGAGCTTCATGTCGCCGAAGAGACCGGTATCGGCCGCGTCGTAGACCTTTTTGCCGTCCTTGAAGTACATGAGGAAGCCGCACGGGTTGCCGCCGTTGGCGCCGTCGGGAAGCGCGGAGCCGTGGAAGGCCAGGGTGAGCTTGACACGGCCAAAGGCTAGTTCGACGCCGCCGCCGTGTTGTGGGCCGTGGACTTTGCTGAGACCCTTCTTCGACAGCCATTGGCTGATTTCGAAGTTGCACACCACGGTGGCCTTGGTCCGTTCCGCGATGGCGATGGTGTCGCCGACGTGATCGCCGTGGCCGTGCGAGACGAGGATGAAGTCGGCCGGGACCTTGTCGGCCGTCGTCGACGCGGCCGGGTTGCCGGTCAAGAACGGATCGACGAGCACATGTTTGCCGTCGCTCTCGAACAATAGGGCGGAGTGACCAAGCCAGCATACGCGAGTTGCCATGTAAGGGATCCTCATGGGTTTATTGGCTACATATGGCTTTCACACTGAAAATCAACGCGACGCACGGTGGGCGAGCCGGAAGCGTTAGTGCCCGGAGGTCTTCGGCCCGGAGACCTCCGGGCACTGACGCTTCCGGCTCGCCTCTTCAATTGACCTCACCCTTGATTAAACGGTAAACTGCCCGGCCCGAATGGAATCCGCTCATGGCAGGAATGGACGCGATGCCAACGACCAAACTCGAAACTCCGTTAGCTCGCAAGCCGTCTCGATCTTCGCTCCTCGCCCAATGGCTGAAATGGAAGTCCACGCCGGCGCCGACAACGAGGAGCCGGACGTGGATTGACTGGATCGCGCTCGCAGTGGTGGTCATGGCATCGGTAGCGCTTGCCGTTTTCACTTTCGGCCAATTTGCTGACTCCGCTCGGCTACTCTGGGGCAGCCTGGTTCACGATCGTAACGCACATTATCTCCTCGGACTAAGTCTGGCACAGGACATCTTGCACGGCGACATCGGTCAATTGCTGACCGACTTGGACGGCGCCCGGACCTGGCCTCCTTTGCACGGAATCCTGGTTGCCGTCGTCTTGTTGATCGGCGGCGTCCAGTTCCAACTCGCCGTCCTACCGAGTCTGGCCGGCTGGGCGGGGACCATCGTTTTCGGGTTCTTGACGGCCCGGCGGCTGGCACCGCGTTACGGAAATCTTGCTGGGTTCGTCGCGGCGATCTTCATCCTGTCCAGCCCCGCGCACCGAGCGTATGCCACGGACATCATGCTCGAAAGTTTGGGCGCGTGCCTGTCGTTGGCCGCCCTTTATCTCTATACGGTGGCCGTTCAGGACCGCCGCTTGTGGGCTTGGTGCGGCCTCGGTATGTCGCTGACGGCTCTGTTTTTTCTCAAGTACAACTATTGGTCATTGGTGGTGTTCGCGATCTTGGCCTCCACCATCGCCGCCCGGCCACGTGCTGTCTTCGTGGGAATTCGTGAGTGGATCACGCCGGTCGATTGGCGGGGTATAGTGCGGAAGGAGAGCCGAAACTCTCTCAACTACGTCGTGGCTGCTTTGGCCGTCTTGTTGGGTGCTGTCCTTGTCGGCGGCGGGGGGACGTTCGAAATCGCAGGCCGAGGCGTTTCGATTCAGTCGCCGCACAATATTCTCCACCTCATCTACGTCATCGTTTTCATTCGCGTCGTTGCATGGTGGATTCGAACGCGAAAAGAACGGGTGTCAAGACTTCAGAATGGTAGCCCGCACACTCCGTGTGCGGAGCAGCTCGGCACACGGAGTGTGCCGGCTACATTCCAACCCGAATTCCGCTGCATTCTGCTTTGGCACGTACTACCCGTAGCGCTTTGGTTTCTCTGGCCGAAGCGGTTGGGATATTGGCTGTGGTACCTATTCGCCAACGGCGGCGAGAACCCGAAGCATGATTTCGGCGCATCGGCGACGTTCTACGCGGAAAGCGCCGTCAATGATTACCATTTCGGCGTCGTGAGCGTTTTCCTAGCGGCCACGTTGATGGCCGTCGCATTGGCAACTTATCGGCGGCTGCGGCCGGGCGCGTTTGCCGTGATCTTGTTTGTCATGATCTCGGCGGCTGCAACCATTCCGCACCCTAATCAAAAGAGCCGATTTCTTCACTCCTGGATCGCCGCAGGTTGGGTGTTGGCGGGTGTCGGATTCGCCAATCTAATTCCACGACGAATGAATCCGCGTTGGGGGAACTTAGCGCCCGCATTAGGGACGAGCGCCGTTGCGTTGTTTGCGATCGCTCAGGCCCCGGCTTTCGTCAGTGCCGGCGATTCACCGGAGCGCGGGCACAACGATTATCTCCCGGCCAGCACGCGTGACATCACCGACTATTACCTGGCAGCGATTGGCGACGCCAAACGAGTGGCTATGTTCTCCACCATGGAAATCAAACACTTGTTGCGCTGGAGCTACATGGAAGCAGGTGGCAAGCGGAAGAACCTCATTGTCGATTGGAAATCTCTCGGCACACCGTCCGATGACAGCGGTCTCGATGCCCTGGTGTTTATCGACGTGCCACCCGAAACCTACCTGCACGAAATCACCGGCCAAGACCCAGCGCTGGCCCTTCAATTCCGCGACTGGCTGGTGAAGCAATCCACCTTCTACCTGACCGACCAGCGCCATTTCTCCCTCTACGGATGCACGGTCAGCATCTACCGTCGCCATCGCCTGATAGTTCCTGACAACGGACAACTGACTACTGACTACTTTTCGAGCGGACATGGCTGAAGAATGTCCGCGCCATGGTAGCGGATGCGCACGAGTGGCCAGGCCTGCGCCGGGGTGACGATTTCCGGGCCGTGCTCCGTGATGAGGTAGGTATCGCAACTGAGAGCCGCGCCGACGCTGGCCCGCCAGGTGACGGCCCAGTTCGTTTGCAGGAGGTCCTCGGTTTGCGGCAGCAAGACTTGTTCAACCGCGGCCCGGCCCGTCACGAATCCTTGCGGACTTAAACGCCACTCGTGCTCAAAATGGCTGGTTTGGTAGACGTGCCTTCCGGTGCTCAGGATGGCTTTCGGCACGGCGTCGGCCCACGACGCGCCGACGTAGGTGGCGGCGATTTTGGCGGCCGCCTCGTGCTCCTTACGAAACGCCTCTTCCAGCGGACCGAAACTCATCGAACGACAGGCGGTCACATGCAGACCATATTTTCGTGTCGTCGTACTCAAAACGCAGTACCGGGTAATCGGTGTGGAGGTAAAGCCGGCTTGGCGATAGGTCCGCGATCGCCCGTCGGCGGCAACGCAAATGGATTGCGGAAAAGCGCCGCGATGCAGCAGGCGATGGCCGATTTGGCCCGCGGCTTCACGTTCGGTTTGGTGCGGCACGAGGTTGCGACAGACCGCCTCCAAGGCGTGGGCCACTAGCTGTCCGAGAGAGCGGATGCAGCCGCGTTCGTAGGCGCTCAGGACCCGGCGTCGTTGCCGCAATAAATCACCGACGTTTTTGCATTCGGCGAAGGCCCGATCACAGGCGACGCGGCGGTTCTGGCACAAGTCGGCGACAAGTTGCTCTCTTCCCCAATACCACGGCCATTCCTTCAACTGAAAACCGAGACCGTCGATTTCTTCGTCAAACAGGCGTTGCGTGTCGACATTGGCACAGAGCAGACATCGTTGCTGAGCACTAAAGAAGAGGGCGGGCTGCGCGGCGGGGTCGAGGATGCCGCGTCCGATGCCGCCGCTCGTGAGCCATGCGAAATTCTCAGGCTCCAGGATGAGTAGTCCGTCGCATTCGACCTGTTCCAGTAAACCGGCTATCCAGTTCTGTTTTTCGTCGAGGTCGAGTCGGCGGTCGATGCGCGGGTCAGCGGGGGGAGCCACCGCGGACTCTTCAGTGGGCCAGGTGAGTTTTTCGGCCGGGACACTCATTGAACTGCTTTTTACAGACGTTACCCTACGGCAGCCACTATCCTCACTGGGCTCGTGCAGTAGGAATCTTTTCCAGCATACCACCACGCGAGGCAGAAATATCGCCTAAAAGCAAGAAGAAGAGTAAGACTAGGATTAAGAAGATGAGTAGGAACCAAATGAAGATTTCATCGTACTCATTCTCTTGCTCTTAGTCTTAGTCCTCCTCGTACTCTTACTCTTCATCTCGCTTCTTCTCTTTTTTTTGGTCTTAGCGCGTCCACGGCGGCGGATAAGCGCCGCGGGCATAACGCTGGGCCATCTCCAGATAATGCACACTGATGGCGCGGGTGCGTTCCAACTCGGCCTCGGTTATCTCACGCACGACGCGTCCTGGCACGCCGACAACCACGGAGCGCGGCGGAATTCGGCGTTTTTCGGCAATGACCGCTCCCGCGGCAACCAAGCACTCGGCGCCGATCTCACAGCCGTTGAGAAGTCGAGCGCCAATGCCAATCAGCGTATCTTGCCCGATGTGCCGGCCGTGAAGCACAGCGCCATGACCGAGCACCACGCCTTGTTCTATGGTTTGCTCCTCACCCGAATCGGTGTGGACAATGCAGCCGTCCTGAACGTTGACGCGCGGCCCGATGGTGACCCGGCCGAGGTCGCCGCGAACGACGGCCGAAAACCAGATATTCACGCCGGCCGCCAATGCCACATTGCCCACGACGACGGCCCCTTGCGCAATGTAGTAGTCGTGAATCGCCTGCATTGAAATCTCCGTCGGCCAAAGCGGCCTAACCATTGTAAGGTGACTTTCCGGCATTAAAAGAGTCGAATTCGCCGGATATCATGAACCGCGTCATGCAAACCAACGTGTTAATCTTCCCATTCGAACTTTTCGGAAGCGCGGGAACAGCCGCCGGCGCCGAACTATTGGGCGATGCACTGCGCGAAATGCTGGCCGACAATCGCGGCGAGAAAGTTGCGACGCGGGCTCGAACCTACAACGAACACGTCCGGATTTCCCGCGTGGCATTCGAGAAGACCGATGACTACGCGGACTGGCGACAACGTGGGCGTCGTGCAGCGCGCCGCATTCTGGACAAGGGCGACTTCCTTGTTTGGGTCACGGGCAATCACTTGGGCGTTCTGCCGGTATATGATCAACTGGCAACTCCCGATGCGGACACGTTGATCGTCCAGTTCGACGCCCATCTCGACATTCACAACTTTCACGAGTGCACCGAAGAACCGTCGCACGGCAATTTCATGCTGCATTGCGATGGCACTCTCCCGCCGGTAATCAACATCGGGCATCGAGACCTGCTCTTGCCGGCCAACTACGTCGGCAAATACTACCGAAGCACCATATCGGCCACGTCGCTCGCGCTCGATCCGGAAACGGCGATTCGAACGTTGAAGAAACGCGCTGACGCCACCACTCGAATCTTCCTGGATATTGACTGCGACGTGTTTGACCCGGCCTTCTTCCCCGCCGTCTCTCATCCGTTGCCGTTCGGCTTGGCCTCCACAACGGTGCTGCGCTGTATCGACGCCGTCTGGTCCGACAAGGTCGTCGGCATGTCGATTTCCGAGTTTGAGCCGGCGCGGGATCGCAACGATCGGTGTCTCGCGCTTCTCGCATGGCTCCTGGAACACCTGCTCTTGAGGCGGTACGAAGGGAGCGACGTCAACGCCCGATGACGTAGCGATACGGATCGACCTCGGTGCGAAGAATCTGCAACTCCATTTCCGTCGGCGGGTCGGTGGAACTGACCGGTTCACGCATGCCAATGACGAAACCGGTTGCTTGTCGAACCATGTCGATCGTCACGCCGGGATGAAGGCTAATGACTTCCATCCGTTTCGTCTGTTCGTGGTAACCCATTACAGCCAGGTCGGTGATTACCCGGTAAGGCCCTGTGCCCGGCGCCAAGCCGGCTTCCTCCCGGGCGCCGGGTCCGGTCAAATAGCCGGGCGTGGTGAGAAAGTCCAACTTTTCGACGAAACGTCGCCGATCGTGGTTCGTCACGGTCAGTGTGCGCCAACAGAACGAGGCTAGATCATTGGCCCCGCCGCTGCCTGGAAGCCGAACTTTGGGCTTGGCGTAGTCCGTCCCGATGATCGTCGAATTCAGATTACCGTAGGCGTCGATTTGTGCGCCGCCGAGAAACGTGTAATCGATCATACCGCGCTGACACGTCTCCATCACGTCGGCCATGCTGGTGGCCAGGGCGGCACGATAGAAAGTCCGTGAGTCGCCGACGCTGATGGGCATGGTCGGTAAACGTGGCGCCACGCCGCCGGCTTCGAAGCACACGGTGAGATTCGGCGCCCGGGTTCGCTGCGCCAACATTGCCGCCGCGCAGGGAACCCCGGTGCCCACCGCCACGGTCCGCCCATCCTCGAGCAACCGAGCGGCGCAGCAGACCATCAACTCCATTGCGCTGTATAAGGCCTGAGTCATGGGAGCAAAAACTCTTTTCGCCGCAACTGTTGCATTCGGGCCGTGCCGCCACAGCGATGAATGTATTCGTTGAAATCATCGACGCCGAGAACGTAGGTGTCGAGAAACTCTTTCAATGTGTCGATGCTCTCCTCCGCCTTCATCCAGGCGCGCAGGTGCTCTTCATCGGAGAAATACTCGTACGCCATGTTGCCCGGATAGCTGCCAAAGGGAACTTCGCACACGGCGTCGACGCAGAAGAACGGAATCGCCGTTCGACCGGGATCGCATTGAATTTCCTCGTCGGGAATCAACCGTTCGCAGGTAATGATCAAGCGTTTCGCCGCCCGCGCCAGATCGAGGTCGGCAACAGTGATGCCGCGAATCCGGCAATTTCCGTAACGATCCGCCTCATGAACGTGAATCGCGGCCACGTCGGGGTAAAGTGCCGGTAAGGCCAACAACTTTTCGCCGGTGAACGGACAGGTGACGGTCTTCGCCGCACTGTGACGCAGCGTATCGGTGCCGAGCATCGACCGCGAAGGCAAATATGGCAGACCCATGGCGGCGGCTTTCAACCGGACGGCAAGCGCATAATTCGTCCACTCGGTGCATTGCACTTCGCCGGATTCCATGACCCGCCTGGCGTGTGGCGACAGGCCACGGGCTTCGAGCCCCACGATGTACGCGGCGTCGACCCGCGTCATCATCTGACCGCGGCCAGTGAGGTTCCCCGCGCAGATCAATTGAAAATCGTGCGTCGCCGTGTGCCCCGCCATGCCGAGGTTTTGTTTGTTCTGCCGCAGTATCTCGTGCAACACGGCTGTCGGAATGCGCGAGGCGCCGAAACCGCCGACGGCGAGATAATCGCCGTCTTTCACCAGCCGCGACACCGCCTCGGCCACGGTCGTGACTTTGCTAACCATGGCCCGCGGTTTGGTGGCGAAGAACTCGCGCGCCCGGTTGGCGGACGGATCGGTGAAGAGTGTGCCTTCTCCAGATGCGGCGCTCATGCGGATTAACAGTAAGGCGAAACGATGCCATCGGGAAGTGTATAATCACGTTGGCGAATGCAGCGGGGGCGATCAGGAATAAAAACCATGCCAGTACATGATTGGTCCCGAGTTGAAGCCGGAATCTTCCACGATTTTCATCAAGCGTGGACCATTGAAATACGGAATGCGCTCAACGGTGGCGGTCTCCCACCTGGATACTTCGCGTTAGCGGAGCAGATCATCGGGGGTCCTATTCCCGATGTAATCACGCTCAAGCGGCGTCCGTCCTCGTCGGACTCGCCTGCGTCAACGGCCGGCGTCGCGGTCGCTGAAGCACGTCCGAAGGCGAGACATGTCACCTCGGCCATGCTCGATCCGTATGCTTCGAAAGCAAACCGACTCACGATCAAGCATCGACTGGGGCAAGTCGTGGCAGTCATCGAGGTCGTTTCGCCTGGCAACAAGAACAGCCAACACGCATTGAGAATGTTCGCGCACAAGGCACTTGAATTGATCAGGAATGGCATCAATCTGCTGGTGGTCGATCTGTTTCCCCCCACGGCGCGAGACCCGCAAGGAATTCACAAAGTGATCTGGGACGAAATCCACGATGAAACTTTCGCACTTCCCGCAGACAAACCACTGACGATTGCTGCTTATTCGGCAGCGGAACCGACAACGGCCTACGTCGAACCGATCGCCGTCGGCGATCCTCTGCCGTCACTACCCATTTTCTTGGACGCATTCACCTACGTGCCGGCACCACTCGAAGAAACTTACCAGTCAACCTGGGCCAAATGCCCTGATGTCGTCAAAGAGGTGGTGGAAGGCGGCGGTTAGGCCTTTTTGTAAACCCGATATACTCACCTCAGAATCAGCGCTCGCGACAGGACGTAGTGACTCTGGCATGGCGGTTTGCACACGGTCTGATAGAATGATGTTGTTGCTCTACATTCCTGATGCCTTCCTCTTCCCCAGAGCCTTCTTCGGATCTGGCGGACATCAAGTGTGCGGAGTAGGACGCGGATTGTTGTCCTCGTACGCACGGTGATGCCGTCCGGGAATTCCCTCAACGGTAGACAGCTCGCCCACCACCCGTCGTCGCCGTTTATCTGACTGCAACAAAATCCGCCGCAATCCGGGCCGTCACGACGTACGTGATGGAGCGGTTAGATCAAATGGCGGCACCTTCAAGGAGCACTCGATGCAAACTGCACAGCATGGGGACCGTGTCCGGGTCCATTACAATAAACGCTTCCAGGATGGTACCGTGACGTCCTCGCGTGGGCGTGACCCGGTCGAAATGACTGTCGGTGTCAACCATCCGCGCCTGCCAGGCCTCGGAACGGCATTGGTCGGTCTGGCGCCAGGTACCCGAACGACGCTCACGATTCCCGCCGAACTCGCCTACGGCCAGGCGAATCCCAAGCGAATTCACCGTTTGTCTCGCAAGCGATTTCCGGCGAATGCGACGCTGCAAATCGGTAAGTGGGTGCGGTTCACGAACGATCGAGGTCGCCGCCGATTGATCCGCGTCCTCGAAGTCAGTGACCGAGTCGTGGTCGTCGATGCCAACCATCGTTGGGCAGGATTGGCGATGGAGGTAGAAGTGGAACTCATCGGCATCCAGAATCCAAACTGAAGTTTCCATTGAGTAAGGAACGCATGTCAACGAAACAACAGCAAGAGGACCCCGCTGATCCTGCGAAAGACGCAGCTTTGGTGTTGAGGTCCGCCATTGGCAAAAACGTCGTTCATTCGTTGGGTCATCCGAAAGGCCTACTCAGGGTGCAAGTCTCCTGGCTGTGGGCGAATCATTACCGCGTCAACATTGTCGTCGGGGTTGACGCTACCTCAGCTAAGGTGGCTCACAGTTATTTCCTGGTGTGCGACGTTGACGGCGCTGTTGTCGAGTCGTCACCCGCGATAACCAAACAATACTGAGCCGCGATCATGCGAAACTTGGTTGAGATCGAGAACATTGAGGAAATGCGACGCCGGCAGGGCATCGAAGATGTCGAACTCCACGGAGAGATCAGGGCCCTCCGAAGCGGCGACTTCGTCAAGTTGACGTTCATCGCACCAACCGGCTCCTCTGAGACTCTCCGGGTCCGAATCACAAGTTTGAAAGGCGACGCTTATCGAGGGAAGCTGGCCGACCAACCAGTCTCCGCCGGTCTGTCGAATATGAAGGCTGGATCAACGATTGTGTTCACCGACAACCACATTCACTCGGTTGCGAAGGCGCCCGCAAAGACATGAACGATGACGTCTTATAGCCGTCGCGTGTGCGTTTGTTAGCCTATGCCTTGGATTTCAACCTCGGATGCTTTTCGGCATTTCGGGCAAAAGAAACGGTCGCGATGGATTCCCGTCCGAATCGGCCGACTCGTTTTGCTCGGGTCCTCAAATCCGCATCGTAGGCACTTTTTCCGATACTGGACGTTTTCGCCATCCTGATTGGCGATAATCGCGCCTTTGAGCGCGACGGCTCGCTTCGGCTTTGAAGTCTTCGGGTCGCCGTTGGGTCGGTCCGTCACTTTAGACGCGTTAGGGTTGCGGTTGGACGGCGCGTCGCCCGTTGTTGAGCCGTTGGTCGCCGGGGTAATAGGAGAAGGTGAATCATCAAGTCCTACTATTGGTCTCACGGTTAGGTCGTCGGAAATATGGTGCTTTCCCGCCGCGGTTTTCTCGTCGCCGCTAAGTGCGAGCCATTTGTCAAAACTCGATGCCGTGGAGGGTAGCGACCGGAGAATCTCGACTGTCTCCGGCGGGGCAGATGTCGTTGGATTCTCAATCACGGCTGAGGCCGTTTCCACAGGAAGCGGCGGAAAGAGGTTTCCGACCTTTGCGGCCGGGATTCCCTTTTCAATGCCCAATTTCCACACGGTGTCCGAGCGATGGACTCGTCCTTTGCCGGCTAATTCCATTAGTTGCGATTCGGAAAAGGGACCAAATCGGCGATCACCCCATCCGAAGTACCACTCGTCTGCCATGTCTTTCCCCTTGCATATAGTTTGCCGCCAGCGATTCTCTGCCTAGCCAACTCATCCGAGTTGGAACTCGTCATGAATTCGGGCCAATTGGCGTTCGAAGACCGCCATGCGATCGTAGAAAGCGACAACCGCTTTTTCCCGCGCTTCCCCCGAAGTTCCCTGGAGATCGCTTCGTTGCGATATGAACTCGACGTACTTGTTGATTTGCTGGCTCATCGACACGATGCGTAGGAGGCGCTCCTCTGTGGTCCACGGCGCCGTATGGTAGGGCGCTGAATTCCGGTACGTGGGGGCCGCAGCGACAGGACCGACGGTACCTCTAAGTTGCGCAGTCATCACAAACTTTCTGGCTCCTGGCCAATGAACAAACTCGCATGGCGACAAAGAACAGAGTGCACGGCCGTTGCTCAACCGAGGGGTTCGAGGAGACCGATCAGCAGCGCCGTGGAGTCGCCGTGTCCTACCACGCGCCGGAAGTTTCCTTCTTCAGTCTTTGCCCTTGCTTCATCATTGAATGAGCGATCCGGTAAGCAAACTCGGTTACCCTAGCGGCAAACTGGTCGAAGGGCTCGCCGGAGCTTTGCTGCGGATACTGGGAATTCGACATGATCCCCGCGAGCGCCTGGCCGGCAAACCAGTCGCGCAGCTCAATGTCTTTTACCGCTAGCATTCCTTGTTCTCCGTTTTGCATGTGCGCCATTTCGTTCTCCTCGGTCTACTTTTTGATCCGTTTTCACCACGCTGGCAGGGACTCCACGGGACTCGTCGTCTTGTGGTCGACACCGCGGGCCACGATCTAAAAAAAAAACCGACGTAGTCGAATACCCGATGGCATTCGACCACGTCGGCATACTCTTCAACGGGCCCCCCGACTCAGGCGGGTTGCCCTTCAGCTAGTCTTCCAACGAATCTCGGAGCTGACTTCATCTTCGATTTAGGCTCCGATCATACGTCAATTATACACTGCAGAGGGAGAAAAAGATATTGCACTTGACTTGCTTTGATCGTTTCTCAATCCTCATTGTGTGCGAAACGTCCCGTAAAGTACCGGCGCTAGGTCATCGACTGAATAGAGGACGATCTTGGAGCCGGGGCGAATCTGCGGCAGCTGGCTCGCCTCTTGCTGATCACTGATGATCAGCATGCCCGAGCCGTCGACAATGTCGAACTCACCGATATATCGGTCGTTCACCACCACCATGACTCGGTCGGTCGAGGTCACATGGTCCGCGAAGACGCTAAAAGTAGTCGTTCGGCCCTGGGTCTGCCAAACGGCTCGGCCGATTGCCAACTCGTCGCCGCGTTGAGCGATGAGTTCAGCCGTGAACTTAGCGTCGGCAGCCCATGCCGACGTCGCAAGTCCGAGTACCAATGCCACCGCGGCCAAACCAATCAGCTTACGAGTAATCATCTTTCACCTACATCTTTCTGTTAGGTACAAAACGAGATTCTTGCTGAGGCAGCCTGACGAGCGCCGCCCTTAAGAGAATGTGTCTTTGACACGTTCGTTCTTAGTCGCGTCATACAGAACAAGCGTGGCAGCCGACCTCTGAGACGACCGGTCCGCCACGCCCGTCCTGGGCTCGAGCGAGGGCGATTTGTCGGGGTTAGCCGTTTCGGAACATACCGACCAAAATCGGTGTGTCGTCATCGCCGTAGACCTCGATGGTTGAGCCATTTTTGATGATCGGGATCGCATTGTCTTCTGCTTTCCTATTGTCGAGGTTCAGTGTGCCGGCACCGGCACTGACGTCGATGACGCCGACAAAGCGGCCGTTGACGTATACCGTGGCTAGCTCGGTCGACGAAACGTGGGCTAACTGAACGCTTAGAGTAATGCTGCGTCCTTCGCTGACCCACGCGGCTCGGCCCATGGCTCGCGGGTCGTTTCGCGTGCCCTCAAGGTGTGTCGTGAACTTGGCATCCGCGGCAAAGGCCGCAGTCGGAAGACCGATGAGGACGGCCGCTGCCATACCTGCAAACATGCGGGCTCGGTTCGTAGTCATTTTTACACTTTCTTTCTTTCGGTTCGGAAACTGGATGGAGGAGCCGAACATCGGCTCGTTCCGCTGCATCTTCTCTATTCTCGTCGAGCGAATCGCGCATCCACTTCTTCTATCAGTGACACGCGGCAGCGAACCCCGCGTTGCAGCTAATCGGATCCTCATAAAGAAAAAGGACCGGACCTGTGTTGCCAGAGGTCCGGTCCCGCTTTTTTGATTTGACCGATTCGTTCAGATTCCAACCGGGCCGTTTTGGTAGAGTCCCTGCTCTCCGGCCGTTGGTTGTCCTTGACACAAGTAATGCAGTTCTTTCATGGCGCGGTGGTGAAAAAGCCGCACCTGGGCCCCGCTCAGCCCGAGGGCAGTGGCGACGTCGGCGACAGAGCGATCGCGGATGGAGCGTAGGTACATGACCCGGAAACTGCGAGCAGGGATTCGCTTGCGGAGCCGGCCTAACGCGCCACTTACCATGTTTCGGCGCCGGTCGGTCTCGAGTTCTTCCGCCGAACCGATAACGGCGCCGCATAACTTGGCTTCGTCGTCGGCAGACATGCTGGTCGCCGGGTGCCGGATCCGGTGGCGGACCTGATCGACGCCCTTGTTGTGAACCAGGGTATAGAGCCAAGATGCAAACTGGCTGCGAAGTGGGTCGTAGTGAAAACCCCTCAGCTTCTTAACCAGCGTGACCCAGACTTCTTGCACACAATCGTCGTCGTCGGCTGGCGCCGATGGAGAATTCACGGCAAAGCGACGGATCATCGGATCATAGATGGCGTAGAACTCGCTCCACGCCTCCCTCAAGTGTTTGCCGGGCGGTCGATCGTGTGATCGACATTCCAGGTAGTCCTGCGTTCTTTGCAACAGGCGTGGATTAATATCAGCCCGCGCTGGAGGGGCGCAAATACCAGCGGAAAGTAAAGTCGCCATTCGTGGCCTCCTTGGATAAGGGTTGATCGGTGGGAGAGAGCTAGACCCGTAGTCGGATTTGTTCCACTCGAACTCCCCATATTATGCAAGATTATGCAAGTAGCGCTAGACCTTACGTAGCGCCCGACTCTTCAAGTGGTTAATCTCGCCGAGCAGACTAAACAGTTTCCTTTGCAGTTCCTGGAATACCAGCGCGAGGTCATGGATCATCTCGTCGGATGTCATTCGGTTCGTCATTCCAGGGCAACCTGGCTCTGAGTGCTTTAACACTTTTTCCAAACGGTCGAGAGGCCCAGCGTCCGATTGAATCATGTTGACCATCCTTTGTATCCGCACCGGCAAAAACACTGAGGGGATCGCATTACCTACATGCCGCGTTGAACTAGAGGCGCACGATGTTCTACCCCTGCGTTGGTCGGTCACTTTCGATCAAAATGAAATCGAGTCGTCAAATGAGTAAGTTTTCACAACCGGTCCATGGAGGAATCCATTACCCGCGTACAGTGTCTCGCGACGCACGTCGTGAAACAGCCACGGAGTGGCGTGGTTGAGGCGGCGCGCCGCTTCCCAGGCATCGCGCTTCTTGCCGCAACTCTCGACGAGTCGGCGCGGGCCATGAACGGGTATCGCCCAGACCTGCCACGCGGTTCTGTCGACCATGGATGTATTCATTTCAATATCCTTTCACGTGACTGGCGCTATCACCAACAACCACAAGGCCGTATTCCCGTGGCGCTGCACGGAAAGTTTTAGGCAACTCCTCGAGCCGCCTTCGTTCACGCGCCAGCAACTCTTCCACGACCGAAACTGGTACCGGCTTAATAAGGAAATCATCGAAGCCGGCATACTCACAAAGCCGGCGGTGGGCCTCGTCCGTGTACCCGGTGATGGCGATCAGTCGAGCGCCTTTGGTGGTCGCCTCATGGCGTAGTTGCATTGCTACCTGGCATCCAGTTTTTTGGGGCATCGCGATATCGAGGAACACGACATCGGGCTGATACGCAAAGGCCATTTCAAGCGCCGCTATACCACCGTATGCCCGCCGTACCTCGTGGCCCCACATGCTCACCAGGATGGACAAACTGTCCGTCGCGTCTCTGTCGTTATCAACAACCAACACTCGGAGCAATCTTCTGCCGGCACTAACAGGCCCGGCGATGACACGACGCCTCCACCCCGCCATTACCTCATCGGATGGCTCGAGTTGGACGCCGACGGCGGAGCCTCCGGCCCAATCCGATTCCCATTCGTTGCGCGACATTTGAGAAACCCTCCAACTTCATTGTTGTCGGAACACTCGCGTATCTAGGAATCGCTTGTGATTGGCTGGCCCTCACATGGTCATTTGTCAGCGAGAGCTATCGGGCTCGCCGGCTCGCTACCATGGATTCGCTCCCAGACCTCCAAACGATGGACGGGGACGTCCTTATCGACTTCAAAGCCCAGTCTCACCTTCCCGTCTCTGATCTCCAGCACGGTGACTTTGAGCATGCGCTTGAAGCCATCGGCGCCTCCGACGACAACGGCTTCCTGGATTTTTCTCGATAACACCAACATGGTAGAACCTCCATTTTCTTCGCGAGTCGCCTCGCGAGTTACTGCCACCATCTTCTTCTTGGGTAAAGGGTTCCATAGAGCCAAATCACAAGCACCCCCCCGAGGATCGCCACAATCCAGCCGTGCCAGGCATTTCCAGAAAAGGAGAAAGGCTCGCTCGGCGCTCCCTGAATTAACGAGTAGAGGAAGCCACCCACGACCGCACCGACAATGCCGAGCACCATCGTCAGCAACAGGCTCATATGTTGCCGTCCTGGAACCAGGAGACGTGCAACCAGCCCTACGATCAACCCGCACAACATCCAACTAAGAAGGGCGCCTACGCTCATCTGCCTTACACCTCCACTCAGGACGGAATTGAACGGGTTCTCACGCGCCCGCGGGTATACTGCCCGCGAGCAGGAATACTTGGACCATGGTGCCGGTCGTGAAGGCGTGCACGACGGTGCCGCTCGTCGTCTCGACTTCCGCGGTGGCCTCGCGCACTTCTACTCCTGTGATTCTCTTGATCTCCTGCCGCAGTGCGTTGCAAGAGTTGGTGAACAGTTGCCGGTGGAATTCTTGCACCTGAGCCGCTCCTGCCGGGTTCTGGGCGAGGGCCTTTTCGGCAGGCGTTAGAGCCCCGTGCAATGTGACCACGATCGTATCTTCGCTCAGGACGGCGATCACCGCCCTAGGCGTGTGGCCCGTCCGCTCCCGCTGAAAGGCGCTGGCCGCTAAAGCGACCTGTTGCGCCATGGTCGACTTGGGCTGGCTTTCCGTGTTGAGCTGGTTCATTGCGTTTGTTCCTGGTGGCTCCGACTTTCCGCGCCACCGCGAGTGAAAAAAAAAGCCGACGTGGCCGAACACCCTCAGGTATTCGACCACGTCGGCATACTCGTCAACGGACCCCCCGGCACGGCCGGGTTGCCCTTCATCTAGTCATCCGACGACTACCAATCACTTTCACCGAAGCCGAAATGCAGTTTATGCGGTTCCGGTCTTTGCATTGTACGGCGCCGAAGCGTAAACGCAAGTGGATTGTTCTTTCGTCAAGGGTATCATGACTTTAGGTTGCCTTGGGAGCGGCGGCTCATCGTCATTTCCCTAGTGAACTCCTGGAGAAGCTTATGAAAACGCAGGGCGAAATCGAAGCCGCCGTCTGCGAAGGAATGGCGCGCTTTCAACAGGAGTACATGGGCCGGGGTCCGAAGGACATTCACACTCACTTGCTAGGTGATCTCCTCGTGGTCCGGCTCCACGGGGTTTTGACTGCGGCCGAGCAACAGCTGGTAAAGACACTTCCCACGGATAAAGGACGAGACCTGCTCAAACAGGTGCGGACCCATCTGATCGAAACGGCCCGGCCGGTTATGGAGGCGATGGTGGAAGAAGCCACTGGAGTGAAAGTGCTAAGTCTGCACCACGACATCAGCACAGTGACGGGAGAAGAGATCGTGCTTTTCACACTGACCGAGGCGCCTATCCGCCGCGAGACCAGGAAAAAATAGACCACTCGAAGAAACCTACCAGCCAACCTCGGCCAATTCGCCCACGGGAGTTGTTTCGTCCCACTTACCTCGTTCCCGAACCCCGTTCTGGAACGCAAGTCCGCGAAACTCTGTTTCGCATTCGGCCGAAGGTTGGACTTCACCGAATTCGTCGACTCGAAGCGGAGCTACACCGCAGGACGGCGGGGTCGGGAGACCCGCGCCGAGCGCGAGAGAGCCAGAAGCGGAGTCGCCGGCCGCGTGTGGGAAACCTGCGGTCAGCAATACGGCGGGGTCAGGAGACCCGCGCCGAGCGCTCGGCGCCGGTCCCCCGAGCGCTCGGCGTGGGTCTCCCGACCCCGCCGTACCGAGCGCCCGGGTTGACTGCACCTCGAACGCCCCGATGTCAATCGTGCCGTTCACGATGCGCGGAAACCCCGGGCCGCGTTGGTCCCACTGGGGAGCGCCGGTGTTGTTGCCGGCGTTGAGGGCCGGGCTCATTTGCAGAACCTTATGCGTCTGCGTGAGGCCGCCGTTGTACTGCAATACACCGAGCTTCGGGTCGCCGCCGATGAGATTCGCGCTGCCAGTGTAGCCGCCCACAATGTCCGGACCTCCGCTGTTCCCAGCAACGATGGTGTTGTAGAGCTTAACGACAGGCCCTGCGTTATGGATGCCCGCGCCGCCGCCTCCGTTCCAGCTCCCCAGATCGTTGTCTGTGATGGTGCTGAAGCGAACTTCTAGCTGGCCCTGGTTGAAGATCCCCGCACCGAACCCCTGAAATTGCCCGTGAACGCGATTTCCCGAAATCGTGCTGTTCTCGATCAGCATCACGCCCGTGTTGTAGATGCCAGCCCCATACCCATTTTCGTTATCATATGCCACTTCGTTGTGGGAAATCGTTGACCGCAAGATCGTCATCGTGCCGGAGTTGTGTATACCCCCGGCGATGCCGTCATAGTCACTAAACCAATTGGGATTTTTCGTGACGGTGCTGTCTTCAAGCGTCAAAGTGCCGTAGTTTCTGATACCGCCCGCCCCAAGTCCGTGATCACACTTGGTCATCGTGAGGCCCGAGATCGTGACCGTGGCCCCCGTCCCGATGACGAAGATGGCCTGGGAATGGCAGTCGCTGATCGTCAACAGGTCCGACCCCGGGCCCATAATCGTCATGTCCGAGGCCAGGACGGGTAGATTGGTGGCGAATGGGCTGATCGTTCCGGTGACGTTGAAGTCGATGGTGTCCGGACCGGGGTTGTTGTTGGCGTAGTTGATGCAGTAGGGCAAACTCCCGCGCGCTTGCCCAGTGCCCAGATCGTGCCCGGCATTGATGTTTGCCAGCCGCACCACATGGCAGGCAGCCAATAGGAAGCGATCTTCGAGGGGTTCCACGCGCGGCCGGAAGAAGCAAAAGCGTTTCAAGCTCATGGTAATTCCCCGCAACGCAACGAATGTACAATGCGCCGCAGTATACCATCGGCGGCGCCGGACTTCCATCACGAGGAATCAAAAATGCGATCCCTACGGATTCAACCAGTTTTCGCAGCGTAGTTCAGGGACCGGAGAAAAATCGCGCACGTTGGCCGTAACCAGTAGCGCATCGTTAACCAATGCGATTGATGCGATCTTGAGATCCATGCTCCCGATGCGGATACGCTGCCGCCGCAGATTTGCAAACCGATCGGCCGCGCGGACGTCGAACGGGACGATCTCCCAATCACTCAAGACGTTGAATATCTGCCCGAGGCGGGAGTAATGAGGAACCTGCCGATGCACGTCGCGTAGCCGATGGATGATTGCCAGCCAGCCACGAAGCATTTCCTCTACGCTAACAATGCTGCAAGCGACTTGCTCGACGGCTGCCTCCAAACGATTATTCAGTGGAACGTGCCGTGGATCGCGTTCATCGGAGAAAACAGAAAGATGGTCGGTATCCAGCAAGATCATGAATGAGCTTGCCGCTTTCGAGGCTGCACCCGCTTTCTTTCGGCCTCGCGCAGCTTGCGGCCTTCCGCGAAGACTTTCTTCATGAGAGCGTCACCGGTAAAGGCTCCGCGCGTTCGACGCCAATCCTTGGCACGTTTGCTTCGAGTACCATTGGCAAGCAAATCGGCGACTTGCTTTTCAAGTAATGCGACTCGATCCTCAAGCGTCGTTCGGGACATGATGTGAATCCTGCATCCGTGAATGGCACGTGGGTATTGTCGCGGTTCCGATGAGGTACAGCAATAGGCTGTACTCCATCGTCATTTCTGGTTCTCCGCCACCGGCTCCAGTATCACCACCACCTTGCTGAACAACTCCGGGATCCGTTCCGTGAACGGAACGTAGTTCCGGCTGTCCAGCGCCTTGGGGCTGTGGATCGGCAGGTCGAGCATCGCGGTGGGGACGCTGGTGACGGTGATGTACGCGCCGTCGGTGGAGGCGAGGTAGAGCGGCTCGCGTTCCGGTTCGTCGGGATCCTTGTAGAGAATGCTGCCGGCGAATACCCAATCCTCGGTCAGTTCCTTCCCGGTGTTGATGTTCTTGACCCACTGCTGGGCCGGGATGACCTTCGTCTTGCCGTTCTCTTCATATTGCACGCTGATCTTGATCTTGGTGCCCGTGGGTGTGGCGAGCTTGGGCTCGAACTGCACCGGATGGCCTGGCTCGGCGCCGGCGGCGATAAGACCGGCATGGATCGCCCGGGCGTCGGCATCGACGGCGAAGATCGACTCATGTTCCTTCGTTCCACGTCGGCAGAGCAAACACTCCAAGCCGAATTCACCTTCGCGCAGGCTGATGTAGGCGTTCAAGAGCACGCGCCGCCGACCATCGGGTAAGTTCTCAAAGTAAACGTTCTTACCGAGCAGTGTGGCGCGGCTGAAATCGGCGGCGCCTAGCGGGTCGGACTTTGTTGTCTGCGCGGTGGACGGGTTGGTCAGGCGGGGAACAACGACGGACGGTTCGTTGCGGTTGCAGCCAATCGTGACAACGAGAACGGAAAGGAAGACCGTGCTTAGCCGTCGCATGAACCCAGAATAGCAGGCGGTCGGGTTCACACCAACCGAAAACACAAACGTCCAGCGCTCAAGCGAAGGTGCTTGAACGCCGGACGTTTATCGTTCGAAGAGTCGCGTCGGGGTCGTCTGGGGCCGACCCCGATGGTGCGGGGGGCCGTTACTTATCGGTGGCCGGCTTGTCCGAGGGCATCGGCTTGGGAGCCGGGGCCGCTTCGGGCTTTACCGTCGGCGTGGCCGGGTGGCCAGCGTGGCCGGCATCACCGCAGCAGCCGGTATTGCAACCGGTGTCGCAGCAAGAATCGTCACACGGATTGCAGCGGTGGAGGAGCTTCTTCAAGAAGCCGCCGTGGCCGCATCCGGTATCGCAACCCGTATCGCAGCACTCGGTCACACGAGCCAGCCGGCACTTCTTCACGCACACGTCCTTAGGCACGCATACTTTGACCTTCTTGCACACCGTGGTCGGCACGCATTCGGTCACGCAGTACGGAACCTTGACGCAGGTCGTGTAGGGCACCATCTTGCAAGTCGTGTAGGGGACCTGCTTGTTGACGACGCACTTTTCCATGCGGCAGGTGGTGTACGGGACTTTCTTGACGCAGTCTTCCTTGACCGTCCGCCACACCGTGTAAGGCACTTGCTTGACGCACTGCTCTTGCACCATCCGGCAGGTCGTGGTGCAGATGTCGCGGCAAACCTGAGCGCCTTCCTTGAACGTGCGGCCTTCGCCTTCACAATCGTGGCCGACGCCTTGGTCGTCGACATAGGCGCCGCAAACCGTCTTGCAGGTGGTGTAAGGAATCTGCTTCTTGCAAACTTCCTTGACCATCCGCTTCACGGTATAAGGAATTTCCTTGCAAACCTGGGCGCCTTCCTTGAACGTCCGGCCTTCACCGGCGCATTCATAGGTATTGCCCTGGGCATCGACATACGCGCCGCACACACGGCGAGTCACGGTGTAAGGAACTTTCTTCACGACCGTGTACGGAACCTTCTTCGTGACGGTGTAAGGAACCTTCTCGCAGATGGTCCGCTTGACGTACGTGGTGCAAGGAACCTGTTCACAAACGGTGCGGGTCTTCATCACCTGGCGAGTGCACTGTTGCGGCGGGCCTTTGCAAGTTACCTTGCGGCAGGTGGCCGGCTTGTGGCAAACCTTGCCCGTGCACGGATCGACGCAGCATTCGCCCGGAATCTGCTCGTTGTAGGTGCAGGTCTTGCCCGGCACGCAGTAGGTTTCCGTGCAGCACTCTTTGACCTTCTTGCTCACGGTCTTGCAAGTCGTGACCGGTTCGCACACGGTCCGTTTGCAATCCTTGTAGCACGTGACGCATTCATCGCGATAGCAGGTCACGCACACGTCTTTGTGGCAGCATTCGTTGATATCGCAGCAAACGCTGTGGCAGCACTTGCGGTAGTGCGTTTCGCACACCGGCTTGCACACGGTGTAGCAGCACTCATGGCAATGCTGTTCGACGATTTGCTTCTGAACGCTGTGGCACGCTTTGTGGCAATTGCGTTCATACACCGGCTTGCAAACCGTGTAGCACACGTTCTTGACGCACTGCTCCGGAATCTTGCGGCAAACGGTGTAATGGCAGTCTTTCCAGCACGTCTGATAGACCGGCTTGCAGACTTCCTGGCACACGGTCTTGTAGCAAGTCGTGTAGCAAGGTTTGTAGCAAGTCTTGACCTCTTCGCGATAGCAGGTCTTCTTGCATGGTTTCATGACCGTTTCCTGGACGGTCTGGTAGCAAGTGTGCCAGCGTCGTTCCAGGCAGGTGTCATGCACCAGCTTGAAGCGGGTACGACATTTTTGCTGACACGCGGTGTAACAACACTGCGCGTCGCAACCGGTATTACAGTCGTTGTACTTGCCAGCGCCGCAGTGCGACGCTGACGCGTTTTGGACAGCCCCGAGCAGGCCGACAATTCCAGCCAGCAGCGGCAGTCCCCAGCGCATCCTCATGATCTCGCCTCCTCATCGGCACAAGGGCCATTCGTGTGAAGTTCGTCGGACCTCGGGTCTTCCAGAATTTGCGACCCCCAAACGCCCGCGTCAGATCCGCTTCGGTCTTTCCCGCTTTGCTTCACTTGCCAAGCCAAACCGGAAATCCCTAAGCTCGCCAATCGGCCCGGACCTGATCCTGCGTAGTTATCGGATGACCGTAAACCGCTGAATCACTTGCAAGACAAAATGGGTGGGTTCTTGAAGCTGGGATGCTTCCATTCATGACGGATTTGCGGAAGAGGAGTCAAGTATCGGGGATCAGGGGTCAGGGGTCAGGGGCCTGTCAGCCGCCTGCGTCGATGTCGATGCGGACATTCCTGCGCAGGAACGCCCGCAGCTCCGGCGAGACCGACGACAGCCCGCCACCCAAATGTCGGTGCGCGGCAAGTTCGATCAGGTAGAGGGAAGCCTCAATACCCAATACGCTTTCCGGAACGTGTCCGGAGTCGGGATCAATCAGCAAACTGAGCGGCTTGCCGAGTCGGCGTGCCTCGCCGACGTAGTGCACGATGCTCTTGAGCGGCACACGGTCGTCGCGCGCGCCCGCCCAAATGTAGGCAGGGGCCTGCAGTGCCGGCAGCGCAGCCAGCGGCGACTCCCGATGCATCTTCTGCCGCCAGGCGGCGTCTTGGTAGGGAAAGCCCAGTTGCGGGAACCGCAGTGGCAACGGCAGGCCTTCGGGACGCAAGGCATCGCTATCGTGCTCGGCCTGCCATTGCTTGAGCCAACCGTATTCAGTCGGCGGCGCGCCGGCGAACGCGAAGCGAAAGCGCGCCGGATGATGGCTTAGCGCCAACAGGCTGGCATAACCACCGAAGGACATCCCCATCACCGCCTGCCGCTCGCGATCACCAATGCCCTCGGCCAGCAGGAAATCCAGCCCATCAATGATATCCGCCAACACCCGACCGTTGCCGACATCGCCATTCGCGGAGAGCACGTAGTCCAGGCCGTAACCTGTCGAGGCGCGGAAGTTTGGAACGAACACCGCATAGCCGCGGTTGACCAGTAGCTGGATGCCCCCGTTGTACTGGTCATACATCCGCATGATCGGACCACCGTGCAGCCAGGCGATCAGCGGCGCCGTGCCAGGTGCAATGCCGCTGGGCAGCAGCACGTAGCCGTGCAGAAGCATGCCGTCGCTGGCGCGATAGTTGACCGGGTGCATCACGGCGCCGGGAGGCGGCACGCTCGTCGCGGCGTCTTCGCCCGCGAACAGCGGCTGCAGCCGGTTTTCCTCTGGTTGATAAATGTAGTAGCGATCCTGCGCGAGGTCACCCTGCTGCGCATGCACCAGCCACAGGCGACCATCCGTCGTGGCTGAGAGTTGCAGATTGGCTTCTGGCAGTTGTTGTTCGAGCGCGGCCAGCATCGCGCGGGTGCGGCTGTCGTTGCCGTACCAGCGGCGCCGGGCGTCGTGGTAGGCGATGGCGAGCCAATCCTCGCGGGCGGCACTCCAGAGCAACGCATTGGCATCGGCGACGCCCGCCGGGTCGCGATGCATCGTCTCCCATTGCCCACTTTCCTCTCGCCAGCAGCGCAGCGAAAGCTTGTCCTCGTCATGCCGCGACAGCAGCCACAGCGTATGCTCCGCCTGGTTGTAGCCGACCAATCGGCCCTCTTCGCGGCTGCCGCAACGCAGCAGCTCACTCGGTCCCGCGGCGGTGTATTGACGGATAACTGTATCGTAGCCCGGGCCGTCGAAGGCCGCTGTGAATGCCAAGTCTCCGTCCGCGTTAAGCAGTGCGCTGCGCACCGGCCAGTCAGCCTCGAGCAGCAGGCGTGTCTTGCCTTGTGCATCGACACTCAGATAGCGGTGGCGCTCGGCGCCAAGCTCCGCAACCTTCTCATGGATGATCGCGTACTGCGGCGTGCGCGCGTCGACTGTCCAGAGCCGTTGCGATCGACGCGAATCCCATTTGAGGATGCGCTTCGGGCTGAGGTCCGCGCACTCGATCACGGCGAGGCCTTGCTCGTCGGCGAACCACAGGCGGCGGCCGTCCCCCGACCAGGCGGTCTCGGCGCGCTGCAGGCCGGCGACGATCCGCGACTCGAGCGCCGTTGGACACGTCCTGCAACATCACATCGACGCCCTTTTCGCCGCGCCGGAGAAACGACAGGTGACGGCCATCCGGCGACAGGCGCACATCGACGATCTCCTGACGACGCAGGTAGTTCTCGCGCGGGATCATCGAGGCGCGCGGCTGATTCGCGGCCTGTGTCTTCGCCTTTTCCAGGGCGGCCCGCGTCGCGGTGACCGGGTCGGCGGCCGTGCTGGAGCCGCCAACCAGGGCGGCCAGCGCCAACACCATTGCGATTCTCGGCAAGCCAAGCGCTTGCACGCGAAGGTAAGTCAAGGACATGGGGTGCTCCTCGGTTCCAGGCAGATCAGGCTGAGAAAGGCCGGCGTGCCGAGCAAGGCGCAGCTCACCAGCCACAGGCGGCGGCGGGACGTGCCAACCCGCGTGCCGCGCAGCCAAACGTAACCGGCCGCCAGCGAGACCAACATGAGCGCCAGGGCCAGCGGATAGAACAGCGGCACCCGGGGCAGCGGCTCGAAGCGCGGCGGCTGGGTCTGGCCGGTGTCCAGCAGGTCCGGCACGTGAGCCAAAGCGTAGAGCGGCGGCGAAACCCACCACGACGCCACTGGCACCGCCACCGAGCCCCCCAAGCTCACCTGATGACCGCGGATATTGCGGCGCTCGCCGACCACCGTGGTCTGGCCATCGGCGTCAAGAAAGACCACCTGCTGCCACGGGTTGATGAGAGCCTCGAAGCCGTCAAACTCCCTGCCGTCGAAATAGAACAGCGAGACAAGCCAGCCATCAAGCAGCTCGAAGACATCAACCATCGGCGCCGGCTCGCCTTCGGTCAGCGGACGCTGCCAGTCGAGCTTTGGCGGTGCGAAGGGCGACTCGCGGTCCGGCCGGTATGCCAGCAATCGCCGGTTGGTCAGTAGCAGCACGCGGCCCAGGGCGCGGACCGGTTTGGCGAGGAACCACTCGCCGGCGGGCAGACGGACGAGCTCGTGCTGCTGCTGAGCTTCGTCGTCAATGGCGTACAGAACATCGCGGGTCATGGCCCGCGCCGGGACGTCGGCGAAAGGCGCCGGCGATTCAATCCCGCCTGTTCCCCACCAGCCGCGTGTGACGCCGCTGATCGGATCGCGACCGTGGAACCTCATGCGGTCGTGACTGAAGGTCCACTTGATGTTGCGCTTGTCGTCCCACCAGGGCTGGGCGACATTGCCGAGCTGATGGCGAACGGGGAAACGCTCGATGTCCGGCGCCAGCCCGGCCACCTCCAGTAGCGGCACCTGTTCGCGCCACATGGCGGCACGCGGATCGGTGCTTCCCTCCAGCCCTTTGAGGAGGAAGTTCTGGCTGAAGCTGCGCATCATGGCATTGACATCGATGTCGGGGTCCGTGTCCAGCGTCGTTCTGCCGGGACCGCTGCGGCCGAGCAGATCGACGAGCGCCAGGCCTGCCTTGCTGAGATGAAACAACAACAGAAAGAAGGCCAGCTGCAGCGGCAACGCGGTCAGGAGCAGCACGCCGTGCCGGGCGATTGGCGCGCTGCGGTCGGCGCGGAAGCTGTGCCGTGCAACAAACGCCAGCCACGCCAGGCAGGCGAAGACGGGCAGCAACAACCACCACACCGAGGCCGGGTACAAGGCCAGGATCAACGGCGCCATCAGCACGGCCACGGCCGCCTTGTGGCGGCTGGTGCAGGCATGGGCCCCTGCCAGCCATGCCATCATTGCAAAGGCCAGCGCATGGAAGACCGTAACGTAGTGGCGACTATCCACGACTTGCGTGGTGAACACGTTGGTCACGATCAGAAAGACGAGCAGCGGCGCCAAGACGGCCACGCTCAGCAGGGCCAGCGCCGACAAAGCCAGCGCGGCGAAGATCCGAGCCGGTGGCAATGGACGGTGGATCAGCCACAGCCAGCGGCTAATTTGACGGTAACTGCCGACTTGTAGCAGCGCCAGCACCAGACCGAGCAACATGTACACGGCCAGCATCATGCCCTGATCCTCGTAGCCGAGCTGCAGTACGTCCACGACACGCGACATGAGCAGCAGTGCCAGGCCGTGGCACAGGGCAACGATCAGGGAAAGCGAACGGAAGCGGCGCCATTCCGAGCGAATTAAGTCGTTCATGGAAACGGGGTTCCTAGGCCGGCCTCGAGTGGTCGCGGGCCAGAAAGGCGTTTACCGCCCGGTCCAGGTTCACGTCGCCACGGTAGCGGCGACGAGCGCCCTGGGGGTCGAGCAAGGCGCCAAAGCCCTCGTTCTGGTCCAGCACCATGTAGTGAAACAAGCCGTCGATGCGCTGCACCTGCAACACGCCCGGCAACGCATCGGGTCGAGGCGAAGCGTCGGGGAGCTCGGCGACCCATAGGGCGACGCGCTCGCAGAATTCGTCGGGCGGTGACATGTGCTTGAGTTCACCGCGTTCGAGGATGATCAGGTTGTCCGCAAGACGCTCGATTTCGTCCATCTGATGCGAGCAGTAGATGATCGTGGCGCCGCCCTCGTCGATGGAACTGAGCACCGCTTCTAGAAACGCACGCTTGGCCACGACATCAAGGCCCAACGTCGGTTCGTCGAGGATTAGCAGTTCCGGGTTCTGGGCCAGCGCCATCGCCAGATTGACGCCGGCTCGCTCGCCGCGCGAAATCGCGGCGATGCGCTGCTCCGGCAACACATGAAAGTGGTCGACGATGTTCCGATAACGCCGCTCATCCCATTTCGGATAAAGCCGGCGTTGCATCGCCACTAGCTCGCCCACGCGCAACCAGGCGGGCAAGCTGTGCTCCTCGTTGACGAAACCGATGCGTGCCCGCTCGTGCTCGGTGAGCGCGGTGCAGTCGTGGCCCAGAATCGTCGCTCGGCCGGCGTTCGGCGACTGGACACCGAGCAGGACGCGGAACAAGGACGACTTGCCCGCCCCATTGGCGCCGACGATGGCGTGGATGCGGCCGCGCGGAATGCGAAGCGTCAGCTGGTTCAGTGCTTTCTTGCGGCCGTAGCACAAGTCCAGTCTTTCCGTCTCGATCACGTAATCCGATATAGCCGGAGGCGTGTCGCAGCGCGCGATCCGAAGCAGGTTGGAGGCAGCCATGATAGTTCTCGTCACGCGGAACGTTTGTTGAGACAGGGAGTCAGCGTGGCGCTGATCCGGTCGAGGATGTGCTCCAGCGGATAATCCAAGCCGATGACTTCCACGCTGAACGCTTCAACCGCCAAGGCCAAGCGCCGTTCGCGCTCGGAGTCGGAGAGGCGTTGCCGGGGCGCGGCGACAAATAAGCCCAACCCTTGGCAAGAATGGAGCCAGCCCTCGCTGGCCAGTTCGCCATAGGCCTTGGCGACGGTCTTGGGATTGACGGTGAGTTGCTGGGCAAGCCCGCGGACACTGGGAAGCTGGGCCCCTACCGGCAGCTTGCCGCTGGCGATCGACATTCGGATGCCGTCCGTGATCTGCCGGGTGATCGAGCGTGGATCGCCCGGGCTCACTGACAGGAACAAGGGGACCGTTCTGGACACCACCGTACCTCCTGTACCCCGTGTGGGGGTACAGTAGGAGGATAGGAGGTGCGCCTCCGCCTGTCAAGTGAACCCATAAAAAGGAATTGCTTAAGCATCCTTGTCCATTGGGTTTCCACATCGCCTTGGGCAAACAAAAAACCGGCGACTGTAGTGTCGCCGGTTGGAGGGGAAGCTCGGTACGCAAGGCTTCCGTCGATTAACTCGCGACTCCCGATTCCTGACCCCTGACTCCTGACGCCTGACCTCTGCGCCGGAGACTGTCGCAGAGACGGCGGCAACGGGACAAGTCACGCAGCATGGTTTCCGTCAACAACTGAATCGACTCGGAATCTTCGGTCCATTGCAATTGCTGTCGGCATGCCTGCAAATGTTCCAGGGTGTCCTTCAACCAAAGAAGGTTGGCATCGCGTTGACTCATGGCCGAACCTCCCGTGATTTGTTTATCGTCGCCCGGGTGCGACACTGATCATTGCAATCATCGTGCCGAGCATCTCGCGAATGCGCGGACATTGCTCTAACCACTACAAGCGTGGCGACTTTCGGAGGCCGAAACATCCCGACGATTACGTTCGTCCCAGCGTATCGGTGCAATCCTTACCAGCGCGAATGAGAAGAATTGCACGCTGCGCGGTAGACTGAGGGACATGCCGCGTTTCGTCATCCTGGAACATGATCATCCGACGTTTCACTGGGACTTCATGCTGGAAGCGGGTGACGTGTTGCGAACGTGGCGTTTATCCGAAGCTCCGCAGACTAAGGAATCTTGCCTGATTGCAGCAGAACGCATCGGCGATCATCGATTGACATTTCTGGATTATGAAGGCCCTGTTAGCCAGGGCCGCGGTTTTGTGACCAGGTGGGATCATGGTGCATTTCGATGGGTTTTTGACGTTCCGGAAGGGATTTGCGCTATTCTTCGAGGAAGCCGCTTACAAGCCTGCGTGTCCTTGCAACTAATCGCAGGAAAAGAATGGTCGCTGGTGATCGTACCGGATGCAGGCTAAGAACGGTTTCAAGCAACGCCTACTCGCTGGCAGCGTTTGAAGAGGTTTGAGTTCCCTGCAACGGCGACTCGGACGAACGGCCGCGGATCTCGATGACGCCGTCCCGCAGGGCCAGATGATCGAGTCGAAAGGTCGGCCGATCCTGGTCTGCCTGGAACCGCAACAGTGCAACCGGATTGCCGTGGTGCCGGTACCATGTGACCTGAATGTTGTTCTGGCGGGCGGCCTCGGAGACCTGTTCGAGCAACGAATGGCATGAAACAGGGACGGCGCCGGCATTTAGGTTCTGCAATTCGAGCGCGACAACATTCGGCTCGTTCGTCACCAACCACAGGCGGACGTTGATGGATATCACGGTCGAAAACCAACTTGAGCCATAGCGGAACGCCAATCGAATCCGGTCCCCTTCGATGGCCACCCTCGGCGCGGTCACTCCTTCCGGCAGGACCCGCTCCGCCAAACCGGATTCGACGAACTGTTCGTCGAAATAACTGTTGATGCAGTCTTGTTCGAAGGCTGCGTTCCACTCCGGATAGTGGCGCACGTCCTGTGTAAACTGGATAAACTCCTGAAGGAACTGTCCGGATCGTTGCTTGCGTTCCTTCCCTGGGGCGGGCGCAACCCGCCCATAGAAGTCCGGTTCATGGCGCAGTAGGAGAATTGCTGCCCCGGCTATCGTAACGAGCAAGCCAGCGGTCGCAACGGTAAAGATCAGCGATTTCCGGCGCATGAATACCCACCTCGGACCGCAGGGCGACTGGCCGCGACGATAGTCGGCGGCGTGGCTGGGGTCAACGCCGAGTTTTAGGTCCGTTTGAGCGACTTGCGGTCCTTTTCAATGAAATCGGCAATATATCAGAGAAGATGACCACTGCTGTTAGATCGGGAAAGCCGGCCGGAATCGCCAGTTCACCGGTGGCGGACCGCCTCGGTGCGCCGTTCGTCGGGTTGGTCTGGCTGGCGATGTTTATCGGTGCACTTTGGTTTGTTACTGTCTACGGCAGTCGCTACGTACCGTGGTCGGACGATTGGGATGGCATCGTACCGTATTACAGCGGCGAGCGACCGATCACCGCCGACTGGCTGTGGTCGGCCCACAACGAACACCGCCTCGTACTGCCGCGACTAGCACTCCTTGGCGTCTTGAAAATGAGCGGCGGCGACTTGCGCGTCGTCATGTACTTGAACGTCATCCTCCTGGCGGCGCTCGCGCTCGCCATGATTCGAGTGGCTTACCTCATTCGCGGCCGCATGAGTTTTGCCGACGCGCTTTTTCCCCTGGCTCTCCTCAACCTGTCACAGTTTGAAAACTTGCTGAACGCCTGGCAGCTTCAGATGATCATGTCGGTTTCGCTCTCCGGAGTTTTGTTCTGTCTGGTTGTCTATCGACCGGTGAATTGGTCGCCGGCCGTCGCAGGAGTTGCCGGGCTGTGTCTGGTATCGTTGCCGGTATGCGGCATCAATGGGTTGGTGCTGGCGTTGCCGTTGGCGTTGTGGTTCGTGTTTGTAGTGCTGCAGGGCGCCAGTCAGATTGGTTGGACCCGTCCGGTGTTATTGATCGCAGCGACGGCATGTCTGGCACTCATCGGGTTGTATTTCGTCGGCTACGAACGTGGGTTTTGGGCTCCTCGTACTTCCCCGACAATTCAAGAAGGTGCTCGCGCCGGTCTCCAGACACTCGGTTTGGCGGTCGGTGTAGAACCGGCGTTGTCCCTGTGGCCGTATCTCGCGGGCGCCTTGTTCGCATTAGTCGTGGTCACAGCGGTTGCACTGGTGCATCGTTTCTGGATATTCCCACAGGATCGCGCCCGCATCTCCGGGATTCTCGTGTTCTTGGCTGCGTCGGTGATGCTTGCCTTTGGCATCGGCTGGAGTCGCGTCGGCCTCGGCCCACCGTTCCCAACCGTCTCTCGTTACGTGACGTTGATTGCGCCGGTTCTTTGCATTGTGTATTTCGCGTGGGGAACGATAGGCGGCCCGATGGCATCTATGCTGCAGTGGGGTTTGTTTTTGCTCGTCTTGGCCACCGCGTGGGTCAACATCCGCGAGAGCAAGACCGCCGCTTGGAATGAGATTCGCCGGTCCACCATCGACTTCGAAAAAGCTTTGGAAGATCGCCCATCCATTCCGGCTTTGGCCAAGCGCCACCCGTTCGCGGAGTGGAACACGTGGTACAGCGATCAGATCGAAATGCGCCTGCGCGGGTTGCATGCCGGACGCATCGGGCCCTACCAGCCGCTCCCCGAACATTTGCCGTCTCTGCCTCTTGGCGCCCGAGTCGATTTCTCCCAGTCTCCACCCGAGTTCCTCATATTGCGTACCGGCTGGTACGAACCGGACCAATTCCGCTGGACGACGGCACGCGCAGAGTTGCGGTTCTGGCTCGATTCAATTCAATCGCTTCGGTTCCGAATGTCGGCGATCGCGCCACATGATCAGCCGCTTGTTGTCGTACTCAACAACCAGGAATTGAAAACGATTGCTCTTCCGGGCGGGCGCGGAAGTCATTGAAGTCGTGTTGCCGACGAGCGCTTTGAAACAAGACAACGTGCTCACACTGGTCCTTCCGGAAGCGAAGCAGCCCGAAAACGCAACGGCAGGAGTACGCGGAGTGGGCGTGGAGTGGATTGAGTTTGCCCCGGAATAGTTAGAGGAGGGAGTGCACCACGAGCCGACGCAAGAAATCCCTGCCGGCGCCGCCGCCGGTCTTCTCGTTGACACCGGAAGAATCGGCGCAGCGAAGAGGTCCGGGACCGGAGATTCTTCGACGCGTACTCCTCGGTTTCACGACCGCACTGATCGTGGCCCGGCCACTGGTCCTCGGCGAGGACCCGGGATTTTCGTCACGGCTTACCGACGGTTCGAGCCTGGCATTGTCACTGCTATGGCTCGTGGCCGCGGTGGGTTGGGCCGTCTGGCGCTTGTGGTCACGGCAAGGCGCCTGGTATGGCGGCATGGTGGAAGCCGTGCTCGTCGCCGTCGTGGCCATCGTGTTCGGCAGCGCTACCTGGAGCGCCTCCTATCGGCATCCCGCGTTTCTCATCGCTTGGGAATGGCTCATTCTCCTCGTGGCGTTCTCGCTCGTTCGACAACTGGCACGCACGACCGCCGAGAATCAACGATTGCTCGCGGTTGTGCTGGCTTCGGGAGTCAGTCTATCGGCTCATGCAATCTATCAATACTACGTGGAACTGCCGACGCTCCGAGATTACCGGACGGGGATGGTCGAAGAAGCACGGCAAAGGCTCGTCGAGCAACGCGGCGACGTCGAAGGATTCGACCGCGACAACTCGCCGGAAGCCAAGCGCCTGGCGGAGAACAATGTCTACGCCACGTTTGCTCACCCCAATGCGTTCGCGGGGTATCTGGCACTGCTGTTCCCATCTGCCGTTGCCGCGGCAACGTTGTGTTGGCGCCGTGCCGGTTTGACCTGGCACACCGCTTTGGTCGCGGCGACCGCCGTTGTTATTGCAATTGGGTTATGGCTAACGCACAGCCGTGGGGCGATACTGGCGGTCGTTGTCGTCCTGGCAGCGTTCGCCTTTACCAAACGATTCCGCGAGCGAACGAAAAACGCCATCCGGGTCGTTGTGGCCGTTGCGGTTATTGCCCTTCTGCTGGGTTTGGTGTCCGTGATGGCGTTCGACGGGGCGGAAAAAACCGCTCTCGAATCCGCCCGGCAGACGGTCGACAAACGCTTGCATTACTGGTCGGCAACCTGGCGGCTGATCACCGACCCGAAGCATGCGGAACACTTCTGGCTCGGCGTCGGACCCGGAAACTTCAACCGTTTCTACCCGCGTTACATGGCTGAAACCGCGCACGAATACCTCATGGACCCGCACAACTTTGTCCTCGAGATGTGGGCCACGACGGGACTCGTCGGCATGCTTGGCTTGCTCGCCACATTGGGGATCCTTTTCTGGAAGCTGAGCAAAAGCGAACCGACAGGGGTGGCACGCCCTGAGTCTTCGAAGGGCGTGGCGACGCAACCCGACCTGCTGGCAGGGGTGGCACGCCCTGAGTCTTCGAAAGGCGTGGCGACGCAACCCGAACTCACGCCCTTCGCGGACTCAGGGCGTGCCACCCAAACATCTATCGACGCCTTCGCGCCGCGTTGGGAGTTCTACATCGGCGGCATGTTGGGGATGATCGGCGGCTTTTTGCTGTCATCATGGCCGGCGTCGGACGACCCGGCGACGCAAGCCGAGTTCATCATTTCCGGCGTCGTGGCCGGTTGCCGGGCCATCGTTTGGTTCGCGGCCTTTGCGGTTTTTGAAACCGTTCCATGGACGCGCGTTCTGATGCGCGCGGCTATCGCGGCTGGCGTGATTGCGCTGCTTCTTAACCTCTGCGTCTCCGGCGGCATTGCGTTGCCATCGGTGGCGCTGCCGCTTTGGTTCATGGCTGCGCTCGCGCTGAACACGCTTCCGACTCCTCCGAAGTGGAACGCAAGAACTTGGGTCGGCGTCGTCCTGCCGCTGCCGCTTCTTGCTGCACTTTGCCTCTATTACTTGCTTGTCGTGTTCATCCCGGTAACTCGCTCGCTCGCCTCACTCAATGCCGCCAGCCAAAACTACGGACGCTGGACGGAGAGTTACGACCCGGCTTGGCAGCTCGCGCAAGGAAGACGGCGATCCCGGCCATCGCATGGCGGTCCTTAATCGCAATAGGCAGTTCTTGGATCGCGTCATCCTTCCGCGGCTCCACAACGCCCATCAAAGTGATCGGACCAACACTTTCCCGCTCATCGATCTCGCCACGTGGTACGGCGAGAAATGGAAACTGTCACCCGAGGTGGCTGCTCGCACGGTTGCAGCCGGCTACGCACATTTGGCCTCCCAACTGGACCCCGAAGGACGCGAGGCATATCTGGCGCAGGCCCGGCTCAACACGCTGTTCGCCGGCCTTGCACAGACGGGGAGCGAAAAACTTTACGGACTAGCCGCCGACGCGCTCGGCCAGGCCGTGGCCCGTGATCCGACATCGGCGCCCCTCCGCTTCAAGTTTGCCGACTCTCTTTTCAAAGCCGAGCGGCGGGCCGAGGGCAGGCTCCAAGCCGAACAGGCGCTTCGTCTCGATTCGATTTCTTCCGAACCGACGCGGAAGCTCACCGGGCGGGAGCGAACGCAACTGCAATCGTGGTTAGGAAACTGACTCCGGTTCTGCGCGTAAATTAAGCCGAACGAGTCTCGATCCGCGCGGTTGACACTGTCACTTCTTGTGTACGCTACTCGGATCGCATACAATATCGGTTTTGATAGACAAATGAATAGTAACAACGGCGCAGCTGGCAACGAACGAATCACCAACCCGGCTCACCAACAGCACGTTTTCCGTGGACTCGACCAAAATGGCGTTATGGTTATTCAAGGAAGAACCCACCCACTACAGTTTCGATGACCTGGAGCGTGACGGCAGCACCACCTGGGATGGTGTTGCCAACCATTTGGCCCGACGCAACTTACGACAAATCAAAGCCGGCGACTCGATTCTGTTGTACCATACGGGGAAGGAAAAAGCGGTCGTTGGGGTCATGCAAGCACTCGCCGACGCTGCCGACGACCCAGGCAGCGACGACCCGAAGGCCGTGGTAATAAAAGTAAAAGCGGTACGCCGGTTGCAAAACTCCGTCTCATTTGGTCGGATCAAGAAGGACTCGCAACTGGCCGGTTGGGATTTGGTCCGGCTGCCTCGGTTGTCCGTTGTCCCGGTGACCGAAGCGCAATGGCGACGAGTGGAGGAGCTCAGTCGCGTTCAGGAGTAGCGGCAACGGTGATGGAACCTGTTCCGCGTCGTGAGGAAGACACTTTATGGGTCGTCGCAACGGCGAATCCGCGGCAGTCAAAGTCAAGAAAATGCCAAAATCCACAAGCCAACGGCGGTCTGACCGCTTCTTGGCCGGACTCGAAGACGCTCGGGCGGTGACGTTCGTCTCGCACGTCCATCCGGACCCGGACAGTCTCGGCGCCATGATGGGGTTAGCTCATCTCGTCGAGGTGTGCCTCGGGAAGCCGACGCGTTTGACTCGTGACGGCCTGATCAGCCGGGCCGAGAACCGTGCCATGGTCAAGCTGTTGGACATCGACCTGGCCAAAGTAGAGAAAGTGACTTGGGAAGACGGCGAAGCTATCGTCATGGTGGACAGCCAGCCGAACACCGGCCGGCATAGTTTCGACGCCGAAGTGCCGTTGTACGGAGTCATCGACCATCACGACACACCCGGCGAGCTGGATGGAATTCCGTTCGTAGACGTTCGCCAAGGGTTGGGCGCCACCTGCTCGATCGTCACGAGTTACCTGATGGAACAGGACATCGAGCCGCCGCCGCGACTGGCAACGGGAATGCTCTACGGCATTGAGACGGAACTGTGTGGATTCCCACGTGAGGCGAGCGATCTCGACGACAACTCACTACTTTACCTCTATCCCCTGGCCGACAAGGGCCTGCTCGCGCGCATCCGCAATGCTCGATTGCCGCAAAACTATTTCGAGTGTCTCCTTCAGGCGCTGCAAAGCTCTTTCATATACGATCGGTTAATCATCAGCTGGGTGAATGAGCTGCCCCAACCGGAACTGACCGCGGAAGTCGTCGATCTCTTGATTCGTTACGCCGAAGTCGATTGGGCAGTGTGCGCCGGCGTTCACGGAGATCAACTCATGTTGTCGGTTCGCACCACGGCGCGCGGCGCACGAGCCGGGGAATTGCTGCGACAGGTGGTCGGCAAACTCGGAAAGGCCGGTGGCCATGACCGTCGCGCCGGCGGCACCATTCCGCTCAGCAGTACGGCGCCGTCCGCCATCGACGACGTCCAGGCCGAGTTACGGCGACGGTTACTGAAATCGCTACACATCGACGAGTGCCGCGGCCAACGACTGGTCGCCTTGCGCGAGATGTTGCAGAATCTGCAATCTTAGCTTAGTCCGTTGTCCATGGTCCGTCGTCCGTTGCAATGGACCACGGACTACGGACAACTAACAACGGACTCATCCAATGGCAACCGCTCCGCCCATGTATCCAGAGTATTATCCCCCTCGACGGCCGTCGGTCTGGAGCGCCGTTTTCCGCTTTATGATGGGAACCCTGTTCGGCATCTCCGTCGGCTTGAACTTGCTCGTGCTGTTTGTCATCGTCAGTTTTTCCATGATGCAGCCCGGCAGCGTCGAAGACGTGCCGTTGCGTGAACGGATTCACTCGGGCGATCGCACGTCGAACAACAAAATCGCCATCGTGGAAATCGACGGCGTGATCATCGAAGGACTGCTCGATTTCGCGCGGCGACAAATCGACCGTGCCGGTAGAGACCGCCACGTGAAAGCGGTGGTAGTGCGAATCAACAGTCCGGGCGGAAGCATAACGGCCAGCGACGACTTGCTTCACCGACTTACGCAGCTACGCGACGGCGATGCGGACAAGGACTGGACCTCGAAACCGTTGGTCGTATCGATGGGAAGCATCGCAGCATCCGGCGGCTACTACATTGCTATGCCGGCGAAACACATCGTTGCCGAACGCACCACCATCACCGGCTCTATCGGCGTCTATGCCGCGTTTCCGAACGTAAAGGAACTCGCGGACAAATGGGGCATCAAGATGAACGTGATCAAGCGCGGCGAAGTCAAAGACAGCGGCTCGATGTTCCACGACATGACACCACAGGAACGACATCTGTGGCAAGACCTGATTGACAACGCCTACGATCAATTCCTGACGGTGGTGCGTGACGGCCGCGGCGACCGCTTGAAAACCGGGCTCCGGGATACGATCGTCGTGAAACCAGCCGTAGATGGCGCGGACGCTGAAAAAGAGGAGTATGTTCGCCGTCTGGCCGATGGCGGAGTGTTTACTGCCGACAAAGCCCACCAATATGGGCTGGTGGACCAGATCGGATACCTGAACGACGCGATCGACATCGCCGTGAAACAAGCGGGAATCGGCGATGACTACAAAGCGGTCACCTACGACCGGCCACGCTCGTTCTTGCAACAGTTGATAGGCATTGAATCGCCGGCGCCTGCGCTGGATGTTTCCAGGTGGTCCGGAGGGGTGATGCCGCGCATCTGGTACCTCACTCCTGAGAGTGGCGTGGCCGGCTTCCTTGCCGCAACGGGTTCCAGGTGACGCAGAAAAATGGCGCTGCAACTGTCGCTTCTGTTGGCAATTCTGGTCCCCTGGGGAACCCAGGATACGATTCGTCGCGGCATGAAACCGGATGACGTCCGCCAACGTCTCGGCGCTCCGAGTTCCATCTCCCGCCAGATCCTTCAAGGCCGATACGTCGAGCAGTGGCACTATCAAAAGGCCGCCGTCTGGATCGATTTCGACGGCGTGAAAGGGCAAGAGCCGCGCGTTCGCAGCGTTCATCCGTCGGCCGGCGAACTAGACTGATGCGCGAACGGCATCTCGTTTGCAGTTCGCATGTGGCTCAGAGTTTTAGCCCGTATTTTTCCGTAAGGAGTCTACGCCATGCCACGTTCACCGCGCAAGGGAGTTCCCACGAGGAAAGACGAAACTGACGAAGAAATGGATCGTCAGAATTCAGACGATCGAGCGGACCTGGAATTGGAACCGCTTTCAGGACCAACGGAAGCATCCGAACCGGACGAAGAGGACGATCTAGACGAAGATGCGGACGACGAAGACGATGAGGGCGAGGAGGAAGACGAAGAATGATTCGAGGCTGGTTTTACCAGCACGGAACTCCCATCGCGCGAGATGCGCCGGGGCCTAGGAGAACCATGAGCCGAACCTGCGCTTTGTTGTGTTCGCTCACGGCCAGGACGTAGCCGAGTCGGGCCCGGCTCAGTGTGCCGATCGCCAGGAACACGTCGGTGAAAGGGTAGCGCGTGGGCCGATCGGTTCGGCGTAAATTGCTTTGCGTGTATGACTCCTTGGCTTTGTCGATTTGCGCGGCGCCGTGCTCGATTTGTTGCTTGGTGGCCGCGCTGGTGATATGGGCTTCTTGCACGCCCGCCGTCAGCTTGCCGCGCAGGTCCTGATAGGCGACATGGGCTTGACTGACTTTCGCTTGGGCGGCGCGCATCCGGTCGCATCGTGTCAGATACGACGTCAGATTCCAGCGTGCTTGCAGGCCGAGGTCCCAACGATTATTCCACACCGAACTGGACCCGGGACCGGCGCCGAACAGGCCTTCGGCGACGCGCGCTTCCAGAATGGGCCAGTATTCTGTCGATTTCGACTTGGACATGGCTTCCTGAATGGTTGCCAAAAGCCCTTCCATTTCGTTGACGCCCGGACCGTTTCGCAAAGCATGCTCGACCAGGTCGGCTGCCGACATATGGATGTCAATGAGATCAAACGGCACCAATTGCTGGTCGACGGGGATCAATTCGCATGCCGGGTCGAGTTGCAGTAAGTACATCAGCTTGGCGGCGGCCGCCGCGGACTGCGAACGCAGCTTCGCCAGCAACTGGTTCTGCCCTTCGATTTCCGATTCGATGCGCGTGATGTCGGCTTGGGGCAACAGATCGTCCGCCGCGCCTTTCGCCTGTTTCAGTAACTCCGTGAACTTTTCACGCTCTTCTCGGACGATGGCCTCCGCGGTGCGTGCGGCCAACATGTCGATATAGGTGCTGGCGGCGTCGAGCAAGGTTTCGCTGGTAATCTTGGTCAGTTCGCCTTTTTGTTGCCAGACCTTCCGTTGGGCGTTGACCTTTTGGTAGGCGAATTCGCGAATGTCGAATCGGCCGTCGATTTCCAACCCATTGAAATTCGCGCCGGTGCTGGAGTAAATGTTCGAACCTTCCTGGAGTTGGATGCCGCCTTCGTGACGATAGTATGCCGTGCCGACGTAAATGTCGGGCAGCCATTTCTGTTGAGCAATGCACTTCTCCGCGTAGGCTTCGTTCACGCGCTCACGTGCCAAGGCGACTTGGGCGTTCTGTTCTTCGGCGAGACGAAACACCGTGTCGAGACTAATTGGTATCTGCGCCTTTTCGGCCGGCGCCCGGCGTCGGGAAGCGCCGGCGCCGGCATGCTGAGCGGTTCGGGTGTTTGCGGCTGCTGCGTCCGTGTTGGCTCCTCCGCCGGCAACGTTGGAGCAGGCTTGCTTTCGACCGGGCGTTGACGCACGACTTCGGTTGCGGATACTTGCGTAATAGGTTCCGTGTTCGAGATGGGCTTGGCCGTTGCACGCATTGGAGACGGCAACGCATGATAGTTCGACTTCGCTGTCTGGTTAGGCGTCGTGCCGGGTTTCGCGGCGTACGGAGAGGTGGCTTGAGGTTGCGCCGTCGTTGTCGGATCGGTTGAGATGGCCACCAATGTCGAGGAAGGCGCCGCCGGTGGGAACACACGCGTCTGAAAGCAGCCGGCGCTGACCAAGAGCAATCCCGACGCCCAAGCATACAGTCGTGGTTTGCGCAAACGGCGCAAACGTGATGGCAATGCCCGGCGGCGCTGGGTCATCGAACTGCTCCTACGGTCGATATCCGCGGCATATGCGGTATCCTCGTCAATTTCATCGGAACAGTACGGCCCGAAACTTTGGCAAAGTTTAACCCGATTCAACCGGCCGGCGCAAGCTTTTCACACTAGGAGTTCAAGGACGAAAGGTGAATTTAGAGAACATGCCAGGGTTACCGAGACCGCTCTTAGCGCCTGCATTGCACCGATTGCCGAGTCTGGTGGAGAGCGCACTTCGCGCCTTCGGCGTGCCGTGATATAAACCGTTGGATTCGACCCGTTCGCCCTGTGAAAACCGAGAATCGGAGAAGTGTTATGCGTTACCTCGGGTTGAGCTTAATCGGAATGATCTTCGTGACGGTGACTGCGTATTGTCAGCAGCCGGCGCCCGGGACGGCCACCACGCCCACCGCTCGACCCGTGGCCCCACCTGCGCCGCCGAACGCATCCGGCGTGAAGCTCGACTCACTTTTGAATAGTTGGGAGAAAGCAACCGGCCCCGTGCAGACTATCTCCGCGCAGGTGACCCGCACATCGGTCAACAAGACGTTCCAGGTGGCGGAGGTCTATGAAGGCACGGCCAAGTACATGAAGCCGAATCTTGCGTTGCTCCACATGAAGAAGAAGGGCAAGGAGCACATTTACGAAAAATATGTCTGCAGCGGAACGTTCTTATACGAGTATGTGCCGTCCGAAAAGCTCATCCGCGTCCACGAGATGCCGGCGCCGAAACCGGGACAAGTGGCCGACGATAACTTCTTGTCCTTCTTGTTCGGAATGCGCGCGGACGAGGCCAAGCGGCGCTATGAGTTGAAACTGGTCAAGGGGCCGCCCGAAGATCAATGGTACTACTACATCGATATTCTTCCGCGCTTTGACAACGACAAAGTCGATTTCAAAAGAGCCCGCCTGGTCTTGATGGCCCAGACTTTCTTGCCGCGCGAGCTTTGGTTCGAGCAGGCCAACGGCGACGAAGTGAAATGGGACATTCCAAAGATTGAAACCGGAGGCGTCAAGCGCGAGGATTTCGCGCCGCCGAACGAACCCGGTTGGAAGACGGAACGTATGCCGCGCAATAACCCGCAACCGCGTGTCGTCCGGCCCAACCAGCCGTAAGTTCGGATTCACTACGCCCGCATGCGGCTTGAACTTCGCATCGGTTCGCTTAGCATAAGTGCATACCACCTCGTTTGATCCTACTCAGCGCGCGCACAAAACCGGAGGTGCGTTCATGCCGGAAGGCGCACGGTCATTGGCCGTCTTTGTCGATTTCGAGAATCTTGCACTCGGATTTCAGGGCCGACGCGACCGCTTCGACATCGCACGTGTCCTCGAACGGATTGTCGAAAAGGGGAAAATCGTCGCCAAGAAGGCCTACGCCGATTGGAGCCGGTTCCCGAATTACACGGCGCCTTTGCATGAAGCCGCCATCGAGCTCGTGGAGATCCCACGGCGTGCGCAAACGGGAAAGAACTCGGCCGACATTCGACTTTGTGTCGACGCCATGGACCTTGCCTATTCCAAGGAACACATCGACACGTTCGTCATCGTGTCCGGCGACAGCGATTTCTCGCCGCTCGTCTCCAAACTGAAAGAAAACGGGAAACACGTCATTGGACTAGGGATGCAGCAATCCACATCGGAACTGTTGCGCGACAACTGCGACGAGTTCATCTACTACGAAGATTTGGGTCACACTTCGACGTTGACGCCGGCGATCAATTCACAGCTTCCGGAAACGAAACGAAAGGCGTTTTCGCTCTTGCTGGAATCGCTACTCGCGCTGCGGCGCGAAAACAAAGAGGTGCCTTTGGTCCTCGATGATCAAAGACACGATGAAGCGTAAGAAACCATCGTTTAATGAAACGTACCATGGGTACCGGACGTTCAGCGAGTTGTTAGAGGACGCGCAGGTACAGGGCCTAATAGAACTCGAAATCGACAAGCGAAGCGGGACCTACGTGGTGACGCGTTTCGGATCGGAGCTGAACGGCTCGGCAGCGCCGGCAGTCGTTCGCCCGGCGCCGCCTTCCCGTCGCCGTCGTCCTTCAGGTCGGACTCGGGCGCAAATTGCCGTGCCCAAGCCACCGCCTGCCAGCGCGGAAACATCGGCCGCATCAGAATCGCCAGCGCCACCGACGGAGTAACTGTGCCGTGCGCGGTCTAGTCAGAGCGCGGCTGGCGCTGGTGTGACGACCGACTCAAGCCGCCGTACTTGCGTTTCCTTTCTGCGGTCATCATCGGCGTCAGCCTCTTGCTTCTCGTCATCTCTTTCGTGACGGCGAAAGACGGGATGACGCAGTTCGGCCCGCCGCTCGGCGCCGACTTTGCCGGGTTTTACAATGCCGGCGGCATTCTCAACCGCGAGGCCCAGGCGGAGCGTGACCGACTGTATGACGTGCCGTTCCAAGACCGACTCTACCACGAATTGGTCCAAGGGCTCGCCGTCGAGAAGCAGCTCCCGTTTGTGTATCCACCCTTCGTCGCCCTAGGGTTCAGCTATCTCGCACACTTGCCGTACGAAGTTGCGTTCACATCGTGGCTGGTTCTAACCGCGCTTTGGTATGTGGGCGGACTGTTTTTGCTGCGCAGCGCGCTGGGTCAGTTGGCATCCCTTGATTGGCTTACCGTGTTTCTCCTCGCGCTTTCCTTCGAGCCGTTCGTCATGGAATGTTGGATCGGCGGCCAGTTGTCGGCGTTCGGATTTCTATGCCTGTCGGCCGCCCTCTTTTTCGAGCGCATGAACCGTCCGATCGCGGCTGGCGCCGCGCTGGGACTTCTTCTTTACAAGCCGACGCTCTTATTGCTCATCCTGCCGTTCTTGATCGTGAGCGGGCGCTGGCGAGCTTGTGTCGGTTTTGTCGTGACAGCCGTGGTGCTCGCAGCGTTGTCCTATGCCGGCGCGGGCGCGACGAATTGCCGCGAGTATCTAAATCTGGTGCTCGATTTTGCGCGGACGACCACCGGTGACGCCGGGGCGGCGTCGACGGGAGGACTTGAACTGCCGTTATGGAAGTACGTCGATCTGAATTCGTTCAGCAAACTACTGTTCGGGAGTTCGTCGCCGATTCGTTGGGTATTGATCGCCGGCATCGGTGTGCCGTTGTTTGCTTACCTGTTAACGGTGTGGTTCCGAACGCGAAGCGCCCCGCCGTCGGCGGCCCACTTCGTTTGGGCGGCCACGCTCACGGGAACCCTCGTGCTGAACGTTTACGTTGGAATCTATGACGCCATTCTGTTAATTCCCGCGGTCCTTATGGGATTGTCCGCGGCGGCCTGCACTGACTTTCGAGCCCTCCTGTGTGCGCTGTATATCGTTCCGTGGGTGACACAACCGATCGCTAAGCAAACGGGCGTGCAACTTTATGCGTTGCTGCTGTTGGTTACGACCGTTTATTTCTTACGCCGTGTGCGAATGGACGCTCCGGGAACGGTAATGGCGAAAGCGGTCGATTTTGAACGGGCGGAGCCGAACGTCGGTCGGTTATAATGTCCCGGTGCTGGAAAGTTACGCAATCTCAAGTGGACGCCGTGCACACCATAATTCACACGCTTCTGTACCTCACGGCCTTTCTTGCCGTCGACGAACCGCGAACAGGCCCGCCGAAGGACGAAGGCAATGCGGTTCGAGTTTCCGACCTCGAGAGTTTGAAGCCGCTGCCCGGCACCATTCTCGTCTTGTGCCGTGAACTCAAGGATGCGATCGGCGTGGCGGCGCCGGAAGGCGTATTCCTGAATGCCGCGAAGTATCAGGCGTTACAGGACCGCCTGGAGTATTTGGAATCACAAATAAAACAGGCCCTTCCGGCCGTGCCAACGGTGTGTCGGCTTTCCGGGCAGGTCGACGGAGACGTCGCTCGAATTCAGGCGCGATTCGAGTTTGTCACCACACGGCCGCGAAGCACCGTGACAATCGGTTGTCAACGCGCCTGGCTCAAGCCCGGCGCCACGCTGGACGACAAACTTCCTCTTCTCTTCGCGACAGACGATGGAACTCTAAAAGTCCAAGTGGAGCATGCGGGCATCCACACGCTGAAGCTCGACCTCGATATTCCCGTGGCGCCGCGCGGCTCGAAACGGCAGGAATTCGGCTTCGACTTCGGCTTGCCGGGCGCCGCCATCACGACCGTCGATCAGTTCACATTTCCGCAATCGATAACGGAGATCCGCGTGAACGGGCGGTCCAACCGCACCAAACCCCACGACGGCAATACGAGCCGGTTGGAAGGCATCGCATTAGGCCCGGCTACTCAACTGGCGGTAGCCTGGCGACAACCGGGCAGCTCCGTGTCGGAGCCGGCCGCCATCGAAGCGGAGGGCCGGATTGTCGTTCGAATTCGCGACCAGAGTGTGATCACCGACGTCGACATGACCCTGCGTCCGCTCGGCGGCGAGGTGCGACAATGGGAGATACTGGTTCCGACTGATGCGGCGCTCGAAATCCGTTCGCCGCGTACGCCGGATGACCGAGTGGCCGGCATAGACCTTCCGCAATCGAACTCGCCCAAGCTCACGGTCCGCTTCCACGAGCCAAGTGCGGAGCCGTACAAACTGACTTTTCAACTTCGCCGGACCAGATCCAATGGACCGATCCCCATCGGCCCGTTCCGTGTGCTGGGCGCGCTGCGGGAGCGCGGTACCATTGTCGTGAGTGCGACACCCGAAACCCTGCTTCGCTATCGACCGAGAGCCGATGTGCTAGAGCGCGACCTGACCGACGAAGGACGACGAGAGAATGGTGTCGCAGAGTTTACCTACGGCAATGTGGCTGCGGCTTCATCCGAAGTCGACTCGACGGCGTCACTCTTGACGATGGAGGTTGACGAACAACGTGGCGCCGTCGAAGCGCGCGTTGAACACCAGTTGTCTCTGGTCGGCAGCCAATGGCGAAACCGTCTCACCATTCACATGAACCCTCTTCGCGCGCGAATAAGGGAATTCGACATCGAAATGCCGCCCGGGTTTCGGCTTGAGGATTCGGCTGGTGCGGCTCCATATGACTTGATCGATCGCCTTGAATGGCGCGACGGGTTAGACGGAAAACGCATCGCGCGTGTTCGCCTCGAACGTGACATGCGCCAGCGATTCGCTGTTTCGCTGAAAGGCGCCTACGAGTCGCGCAACGATCCACCCAAAACCGCCCTCGGGTTACCGCGTCCGCTCAGTGCGCTGGACCGCGGCGGTCAGGTGATAGTCTCGACATCCGACCAACTCGAACTGATCGTTTCCGATTCGAGTCCGGACTCGGAATGCGGCGGCCGAGCGGTTCCCATCGCTTCAGGCAAAAATACCGTGTGGCAGACCGAGCGCTTTCCGTCTCGAATGGACTTAGCATGGAGGCCCAAGCGGCCTGAGCTTTCGGTACTCGGCGTTGTGGATGTGTCGCTTACCGAAGAAAGCGCCGTGGTCAAACAACGTCTAACCTTCGAGACGGGCGGGCAGCCAGTACGGCGTATACCGGTTTCCGTGCCGCGACAGATCGGTGATCGGTTTCAAGTCGTCCGTGGCGGCAAAATCACAACCGACGGAATGCTGGAATTCAGTGAACCGACAGAACAGCAACACCTCGTGGAGATCGAGTTTGAATGCCCTGCACGCGACGATCCGGCGAGCGCGGATGCACCATCGGTTCCATTAATATCCTTTCCCGAAGCAACACGGATCGATGTAACGGTGCGCGTGTGGACCGAATCCGGCACGGCGCCGGTATTGGCGGCCGGCGGACCGTGGCGCCAGCAACCCATCGACTCCGTCGTCGATCGCGACGCATTTCCGTCACTCGTGGCACGCAGCGATAACCTCTCGGCGCCGCTTCGACTGGAGCTTCGCGGGAAAAACAGCTCGCTGCCGCCGCAGATGATCGAACGGGCGCTAGTGCGAGTGGCGATCTCGGAGGATGGCAATCATTATTATCGCGCGCAGTTCCTGCTCCGGAATCTCAATAGCCGCACGGTGGAGATTGAGCTACCGCGATCCGAATCCATTGAGTTTTTCTTCGATGGGCGACGACTAACGCGGTACGAAGAATTGCCGGCAGAACCCGGCACGAACACCATGGCCGTCCGCGTTCAGATTCCGACGGAAAGCAGAACTTCTCCCGGAATTCTCGAAGTACGGTATCAGCGGACGAGCGAATCGGGTTCGAATCGTGTTGGCCGAAGTATACTGCACCCGCCTGTCGTGCGCGGCGCCGTGATGACGGGGCGGCATCGCTGGGAAATTGATCTCCCGCCATCACACCTCGTCGTCTGGAATGAAAACGCAACCCCGATCAATGACTGGGTCTTTTCCGGTGGACTACTGACACCACGCGCCACGTTTTCTGCCAATGACCTCCAGGCCTGGCTCGCGGACGGCAGTCAGTCGGCAAGCGGCACAGACGGCGCCAGCTTCGTGTTTCGGCAAGGCCTGCTCCATCCGATGCAGATCGTTTACGTCCATCGGCAGACGTGGCTCATCGTGTGCTCTCTGCTTTTTCTGGCGATCGTCATGGCCGTATGGATGGCGCCGTTGACACCGCGGGCGCGCTGGATGGCGGCCTCCTTGCTGGTTGCCCTGGTCCTTGCCGTCGCCGTATGGCGCCCGCAAGTCATCCCGGCTCTTGTTTACGGATGTCAACCGGGTGTGGTCGCACTGCTGCTGATGGTCTGCATCCGTGCGGCGCTTCGCTGGAGAGATCGAAGGCGTGGCAGGGTCCTCTACGGTTTTCGCCGCGACTCAACCACGCCCTCCCCATCTCGCCGGCCAACGGCATGGCACCCGGCCGAAGCATCCACAATTGATTCACCGCCATCTCGAGAAAGCGCCTTGAAGCACGTCGCGGAGGGCGGCGCTGAGCGGCGCCTCAAACGATGGATCTCCAATGGTTGTATGTTGCGTTGGCGCCTGCCCTGCTTATGGCAGACTGTTCACCGGGCTTTGGCGATGAGCCGCTTCCCGACCCGATTCCGTTGCGTCGCCAGGTATTGCCGTTGGAACGGCTACGCAATGAGTTGGATCGCGTGGAGCGCGGCATCCTGACACGCATGCCTCGTCGCGAATTCGAGCAACTGGTTCAGCATGCGGCCCATGCAGCGCAGCAACTCAAAGACTCACCCCGACTCATCCACGCCAGCTATCGTGCGACGCTTCGAGACGGCGCGCTCGTCGGCACGGGCGAGTGGCGAATCATCAATCCGGCCAGCGGCCCCGCCTTGCTTCCCATTCAGCCGCTCAATCTCGCATTGCAGAAATGTCGAGTTCAATCCGGTTCTGCTGAACCTACCGATGCGGTGATTGCCAGTCTCGAAGGCGGCTCGCTGGGCTTGCTAAGCCAATCGTCGGGCGAACACAGGGTTTACTTGGACTGGTCAGCACGCGGCGACGCTGATGGCGGTGCTTTGAATTTCGCCCTGCAGGTCCCTGCGGCAACGACGGCTTCCATCGAACTCAATGTCCCGGCGAATCAAATGGTGACAAGCGAGCGCGGTCCGTGTCGGCTTACGGGGCCTCATCCGGCGGAGGCGGCAGACCGCACGATCTGGCGCGTGGACTTCCCGGCCGCTTCGATGGTCAAGTTTTCTCTTACTCCGAAACCGGATTCTTCTACACATCGAACTCCCGTTGTTGCCGATGTTTCACAGACGCATGAACTCGGAACCGATTCGGTGCGCAGTGAGTTCGGCTCTAAATTTCAGTCGGGAACACCGGTTAGCGAATTCCGACTTGAGTTTCCAGCATCCCTTCGACCGTATGAGGTCGAAACCCTCGGCCACACCTGTGATTGGGAAGTCGTAGCTCCGTTCGATCCGAAGAACCTCTCAGTCCTTCGTATTCGCTTTCGAGAACCGCTTCGCTCAGGCTCATTCGCCGTGCGTTGCCTGGCGCCGCTCATTCCTGGACAGCGCTGGTCGTGTCCAGGAATGCACTTGATGGAGGCTATCGAGAAAAGCGAATCCATTCGTCTTCGGATTTCGCCCGACGTGCAGTTGGATGACTGGGATCAAGGCAGCTATGGCATCCGGGCCAACGATGCGGCAGACGATGGCTGGCAAACGCTTACTTTTTCTCGTCGAACTGTTTCGGCCGAGGGCAGTATTCGGCGACCCGCAGGCGTAATCCGTGCCCGCCGACATGCCGTTCGTGCGACAACATTCACGTGGTGGCGCGCCGTGGCCGGCGCAAACGCTGACGGCGCGAGTCCAGTACGAATCGCTTCCGAGCATGTCGTTTTCGCCGGCACTCGCACTACCGGCTGGTTGGGACGTTGAAAACGTTTCCGTCAACACGGACTCTAACGCGCCCACGTGGAATGTCACTGACAGTGACGGGATCGAAACGTTGGTTGTGCACCTGCGCTCGGCATTGACGTCGGTTTCTAACGATGGCCTCCCAACGACGGTGACGATTCATCTACGCGCAAAGATCCCTGCCGAAACGAAGGAACCGATCTCGTTTCCACAGGTGAAGCCGGTCAATGCACACCTGCGCCAAGCGATCATCGGAGTTTTTTCCGAGACGGAATCCGCCGCGGCCATCGACACGACAGCGGAACCACTCGCAATCAATGCAATACTCGGCCGTACATTTCCGGTCCGGTTCTTTCGAGCATCTGGCCGGGCCGTTGACGGTACTGTTCGCCTCACAGTCCCAACCAAAACGATTCTTGCGCCTGTCATCCCGAAACCGACCGACGTTACGAAAGCGGATTCGCCCCCCGTAAGTGCCGGCGCATCGGCCATCGAAAACGCGAGCCTGGTTACATCGCTTCTTTCCGACGGCGCCATGATTCATATTTACAGGTTCGAGGTTCGGAGTTGGCATCGGTCGGATCTTGAGGTCCGGCTGCCGACGCACGCTACGCCGCTTGCGGCTCAGGTTGACGGACGCCTGGTTACCGATGTGGCATGGACCGACTCCCCACACGGCCGGACAATCCAGATGCCTATGGGCCGACGATTCGAGTTGGTGTATAGCAGTTCGTTGCCGGAATGGAACTTCTGGGCGCGTATCCATGCGCCCATTCCGGAATTCCCGGTGCCGCCGGCGAGCGTACAACTTTCGTGGCGTCTTCCGCACGGAACCGAGCCGTTGGCTGCAACTGGTTTCGCGAACGATGAGCCGCCGACGTGGCACTCCAGCTCCGGATCGCTCTTTGTAGTACACCGCTCTCTAATCCTTGGGATCGGTATCGCACTTGCCGGCCTTCTGTCGCTTCTTGCTGTTGCCCTACGGGAGCTTTCGGGGAGCGTTCGTCTGGGCCTGCTCACGATCTGGGTGGGTATCGGTATTGCCGGAAGCTGGTGGATGCCGGAATCGCTTCGGTCGCTTTTTCTCTGGCCGCTCTTGGTATCCGGCGTCGCCGTGTGGGGCTGGTGGGCGTGGACGCGCCGATGGAGGAATCGCTGGCTTGCCCGCGCTTCTGCGGTGATGCTCGCCACTCTCGCGACGGCGGGGCTGCCCGCGCAGTCGCCTCGGTTGAACGCCTCGGCCGTTTACATCATTCCTGATCCCACGCGAGACTCCGACAAGGAATCGGTTTTAGTGGAACCTGAGCTTTTGGAAAGACTCCGAGCGATCGTCCGACGTGGGACATTACCCGTCTCTCAGCCCGTGCTCACGAGCGCCCGTTATACGGGAACCGCCGACGGTGTTATCGCCGACGTCCGCGCGGAGTATCAGGTGTATAACCCGTCAGACGGAATCGCGTCATTGGTGTTGCCGCTCCCCGGCGTGCGACTGCGCAAAGCGCTTCTGGATGGCGCGCCTGTGACCCTCACTCATCGCCGTGCGATACCACCGCGATTCCCGGAAGTGTATCTCGTGGAAGTAGCCGGACAGGGCTTTCATCGGTTAACGCTTCGCTTTGCGGTTGATGTTAATGCCCGAGGGGAAGAACTGGATGTCCGCTGGAACATTCCCGAAGTCATTCAGACTCGCCTGGATTTCGAGATCAGCGGTCCTGCCACGTTTGCGCGTGCGGTCGCGCATTGGGGGACTTTCGTTACAAGCGGCGTTAAGTCAAGCTCTTCGCCCATGACGCGGTTGGAGGCCGACTTGGGCCGCGTGACCAATATTCACCTGCGCTGGCGGTCCAAAGTCGATACCGACCGCTCGCCTAACGTATCCGTTCGCGAAGCGTACCTATGGTCCCTGTCGCCGACTTCCAAGACGATGTCGGCGCTCTGGCAATACAGCGTCGACGCCGGCGCCGTTGACACGTTGCAGGTGGAAATACCGCCCACCCTCGACGTCATGGCCGTCGAGGTGTATCGGCTTCCCGGCGAGGGTGTTGAGGGATCGAGGCCGGGACTTCGAAGCTGGTCGGTCTGCACGACGTCGCGAAAAAAGATCCTCCGACTCGATCTGATGTGGCCCATGTGCCGGGGCGTACAGGTATTCGCGCAATTCGTCTCGCAACGAGCTCCAACCGCTAAGGACGAATTACCGCTGCCGACGCCCATCGGCGTTGAACCGGCGCTATCGTATGTCGCGTACAACGGTGCCGGAATTCGTGCGGACGTCGGAAGCGAAAGCAAAGGAATAGCTAGAGTAAACCCAGCCTCGTTCCTGGAGTTCTGGGGGCGAACCAAGAAAGCCGACCTTGTTCAGCGATTGCATGTGTTCCAATTTGACCGCAAGGACGTACCACCAAGCATCCGCGTTGTTAACGAACCACTTCCTTCAACGGCGCTCGCGGTGCAGCATATGACTTGGAGCGTTGACCGTAAGGCAGGTGAGTTCCAGTTGAATGCCGACCTCAAGGGGTTGGGACCGAACGCGAGTTTTCTCGAATGGGAAATCGCACCCGAAGTAATTATCGGCGATGTCAGCGGGCCTTTGGTTCGCAGTTGGTGGCGCAGTGGCGGTAAACTTCAGGTCTGGCTGGACAGCGCAGTGACGGAAACTCGAATTGAAATATCCGGCCTTCACCAATTGAAAATCGGAGCGACTGAGGTTTCGCTCCCACGGGCCCGGCTGGTCTCGGCGCTTTCCTGCGTTACTTTCGTGCAGGTGCACTGCCGAGGAGGAACACCGACGACCGCCCGCTTGCAAGACCTCTGGCCATTGCCGACGAACAAGATTCAGCCATACCGGCTCGACTTTGCGACCGACGCCTCCGACTATGGAGCGACATTCGAATTCGCGCCGTAGCACCTATCCACGGAAACCGATCTTTCGCAGTAGTTCCGGGGTCAACACGAAAGCGCTTCTTGGGATGGACTCCCATCGAAAACGCGGCAGCAAATCGTTAACAGTGATTGGTTCAATCCGTTCGATCCAACCGCAGGACCACGCCAGCAACCCGACCACGGCCTCGGCACGAATTCCGGCGGCGCGCAGGGTGGCGAGGCGCGTGTCACCGTGGCGCTTGGCTAATCGTCGGCCATCGGGGCCGACCACCAGCGGCACGTGAAAAAACTGAGGGACGGCTAACCCGAGCGCGTCATACAGCAATAGCTGCCGCGGGGTCGATGAGACCAGATCGTCACCGCGAATCACTTCGGACACTCCCTGTGCCGCATCGTCGACCACCACCGCGAGTTGATACGCAGGAGTGCCGGCGGACTTCCAGATCACGAAATCGCCGCCGACTTCATGGAGGTCTACTTGAACTCGGCCCATGAAACCGTCGTCGAACTCCGACTTGCCAACACCAACGCGAAAACGCCAGGCGAACGGTGCTGCTAATCCCGCCGCGTCGGCTGCTCGCTGAAACGCACAGGTGCCCGGATATACCGGACCGTCATGATCACCGTGCGGAGCACTGGCTGCCCGCTCCACGTCCAGTCGGCTGCAAGTGCACGGGTAGACAAGCTCGGCCTCTTGAAGTCGTTTCAGCGCCGCGTCGTACAACGGCAGTCTCGTTGTCTGGTAAACCGGTCCATCGTCCCAATCGAGACCGAGCCAGCGTAGGTCTTCACACACTTGTATGGCCGCTCCGGGTTTGATGCGCGGCGAATCGATGTCCTCGATGCGAAGAACGAGCCGACCTCCTTTGGCTCGAGTCGCAAGCCAGGCGATCAAATAGGTCCGGGCATTCCCGAAGTGTTGGGCCCCGGTCGGAGATGGCGCCAGGCGGCCAATGGTCGTCATTGCGGTGAAGATAGGGGCTTCGGGCAAAGGCAGAACACTATTCCATTTTCCCGTACCTCATTCTATGGTGCGCGGCGGAGGACGGATCATGCCGAAAATCAGATGCATCATCGGGGCGACGCTCTGTTTCGCTGGATGCGTCACGATGGATCAGGAACGCTTTCGTGATTACAACGAGGATGGCGTCCTCATGTTTCAGTACGGCCGGTATGACGATGCACGCGAGAGCTTCCACGCCGCGCTTCGCTATAAACCGGACGACCCAGGACTCAAATACAACATCGGCCAATGTTACGACCGCCGCGGGGACTACGTTCGGGCCGAGCGAACTTACCGAGAATGTCTAACGCTCTTACCCGATCACGCGGCGTGCCGACATGCTCTGGCGCAGCTGATGATGCGGCAAAATCGCCGTGATGAGGTCGCCCGGATGGTCGAAGATTGGCTGCGAACTTCCCCCAACCTTGCGTCCGCTTATGCCCTGGACGGCTGGTACTGGCGTCAGGTCGGCGATCTCCCGAAAGCTCAAGCACGACTGCAACAAGCTCTCGAAGCCGAACCTCATGACGTGATTGCACTTATGGAAATGGGCCAATTGTACGAATCGACCGGTCGGCCTGACCGGGCGCTGGTTTTGTACCAGCGGGCCAAGCTTAGAGACCCTACCCATCCTGAACTATCGAGCCGAATCAACGTGCTTCTGACCAATGGCGCCGGCCGGCCAAGCCCGGAATGACGGAAAATCCCGCCCGTCGAGCAGCCTTCCATCCCCATCCTGCCCCTTGTCAATCGGATTTGTCCGACTACTTTACACTCTAACTTCCGTGCTTTGAGGGTGTTCGGGGAATAATCACGCCAGCGGTGCATCATTCTTCGAAGAGTTGCCGGCGGTTGACCGGCCCAACGAGCACCTTGAACACCGGTACACGGTAAAGGATCATTCATGAAGAGACTTATCGCGCTATTTATTGTTGGCGGAATGGTGGCGTCCGGCTGCGGCCCGGCGACGACCTCATCCAAGAAGACCGACCCGGCGGCAGGCACGACGGTGACCTCGTCGGAAATCAAGAAGACCGACATGCCGACGAAGCCGGACACACCGGCCCCGAAGGAAGAGAAGAAGCCCGAAGAGAAGAAGCCGGAGGAAAAGAAACCGGAAGACAAGAAGGACGACAAGAAAGAAGACAAGAAGAACTAGTCAGTAGTCTCTGACTACGGTTGTGTTTCTGTTTGTGTGTACTCTCAGACGAAAACGGGAAGTCTGGGAAATTGTGTTGGCTATTATCACGGAAAGGATGGATGCTGTGAAAAAACTGATCACTCTGGTTCTGGTTGCCGGTCTCTTCTGCTCGGTCAGCATTGGCTGCGCGAAGGGAACCACGTCTTCCAAGACAACGACCGGGCCGACCGGCAGCGAGACGAAAACGACGGCCGTGTCACCGAAGTAGGCCGCTCAAGCGGTATGAGATCGAAATCAAAGGGCCGGTCCGCCGCAGGCGGACCGGCCCTTTCCATTGGGTCACGGGGAAAACATGAAGCGCATGATTACATTCGTCGCGCTCCTTTGCCTCATCGCCGCCGTCGGCTGCGGTGGCGACACCGGTAAGGGAATCAACAGCGACAAAGACAAACCGAAGCCGGTTCAGGTGGAGAACTGAGCTCCGCACGTCTATGATGGCCGTGGGCTACTCTAAGACCAGAGGTGACGCATGAAAACGCATATTCTTAAAGGGTCGAAGCAGGAGATTGCCGAGTGCCTCGTCCGGATCAGCGGTCAAGTCCGCGAGGCAATTGTGTTCGAAGAGGAGTCGGTGCCGGAGGCGTCCAATGCAGCAACAGACCACTCGAAGGATATCTTTGCTGAAATGGGTCCGTTCATGGTTAATGTCCAGGATATGGACGACTCGCGTGAGGGGGTCTACACGCGGATGAAAGGCGAATGATTCTCCTCGACACGAACCTCCTCACCCGGATGACGCGGTCGCATGACCCGCAGTCCAGCGTGGCACGTGCGGCGATTCAGTCGCTCCTGGGGCGTGGCGAGCGGCTGATCGTCGTCCCGCAAAACCTCTACGAATTCTGGGCTGTGGCGACGCGCCCGCCGGGTCCGCCCCCCGTGGGACGCAACGGCCTAGGGATGATCCCCGCCCAGGCCGCTCATTGGCTGCGTTTCTTCCGACGTCGATTCACTCTGCTTCCCGACCGCGAGGAGCTTTGCGGTCTTTGGCAAGAGCTAGTTGAAAGGCACGTTGTGACCGGCTTTCGAGCACACGATGTCCGCCTTGTGGCGGCGATGCAAAGCTACGGAATCACGCGGCTGCTTACGTTCAACGCGACAGACTTCCGCGCACTTCCCGTTGCGATCCTCGACCCGGCGGCGGTGTGAGGGCAAACGAATTACCAAACGCGGCACGGAATTTGTTGACACGGTGAGCTAGGTTTCTTAGGGTAGGTCTTTTGTAGGATCGCCAGCCCGAGGAACCTGGAGACAACGCCGTGCAAGAGCGGCCCGTCGTCGGTATCGCAACTCAGACACTCGAACCCATTCCCGGACAACTTCCTCTGTGCTGGGTCATGGGACAAAAATACGTCCGCGTGCTTACCGACGCGGGCGCTGTCCCCTGGCTAATCCCACTTCTGACCGGTGACGAAGACACCCTGCGCGCCGTTTACGACCGAACCGACGGCGTGTTTCTGACCGGCGGCGTGGATGTGGACCCCGCAACCTATGGCGAAGAGCCACATGAACTTTGCGGCAAGACCGACGCCGCCCGCGATTGGACCGAACTGCGGCTCATTCGCTGGGCCATGCAGGATCAAAAGCCGATTCTGGGAGTATGTCGCGGGATCCAGGTGTTGAATGTTGCGGCCGGTGGTACTCTTTATCAAGATGTCGAGGCGCAATTCCAGGGCGGAATGAAGCATGACTACTTCCCGCCCAGCGACGGTTACCAACGTGATTCGATCATTCACGACGCGACGATTGCCCCCGACTCACGCCTCGAGCAAATTCTCGGGCTGAAAAACGTATCCGTGAACAGCATGCACCACCAGGGGATCAAGACGCTCGCGCCCGGGTTCCAGCCCACCGCCTACGCCCCGGATGGATTGATCGAAGGTATCGAAGGTAGCGGTGAGTGGTTTCTTGTCGGTGTCCAATGGCACCCGGAAGAGCTGGTGGACGGGCGACCGGACATGAAGCGCCTGTTCAGCGCCTTCGTCGATGCGGCGCGGGCATACAAACGGAAGTCTTCCCCGCTTTCCTCATCGGAATAATCGCACCCGCCTCTCGCCGCCGCGGCTTCCTTGTGGTATTCTTGCCATCCGGCGGCTTAGCATCCAGACTTGCAACCCAGATTCTCCCTATGCACCGTTCGTACCATCGGTGGTACAGTCCGTCACTGCACCGCGACATGGAGCTTCTCGTATTCGGCCATGCGGGCGCACGCCTCATGGTGTTTCCGACGTCGTTCGGCCGATTCGGCGAATGGGAAGACCGCGGCATGATCGACGCGGTCCATCATCACGTCGAGTCCGGCTGGTTGCAGGTTTACTGCGTCGACGCGATCGATACGGAGACGTGGTACAACAAACATTGCCATCCCGGTTACCGCGCCATCCGGCAAAATCAATACTATTCGTACCTTGCCAACGAGCTGTTGCCGTTCTCGCGGCATGTGAATTCCAACCCATTCATGATCACCAGCGGCGCCAGTTTCGGCGCTTATCATGCGGTGAACTTTGCCTTTCGATATCCTGACCTCGTCGGACGCGTCGTCGGCATGAGCGGAATGTACGATATCAAACGGTTCAGCGACGGCTTCTACGACGACAACGTGTACTTCAACAACCCAAGCGACTACATCCCGAACGAGCACGACGAGTGGCGGCTGGCGACGCTCAGGCGGATGGACATTGTCTTCGCGGTCGGACAAACGGATGCGTTGCGTGCCTCCAATGAGTATCTATCCGGCAAGCTTTGGGAAAAGGGCATCGGGAACGCCCTGCGAATTTGGGACGGGTTTTCGCACGACTGGCCTGTTTGGATGAAAATGCTGCCGCTCTACGTCGGCGGGCACGATTGAACCGGAGACCTCCATGACGTTGAAAGTCGGCCTGCTCCTCGGGCGCGAGTGGTCATTTCCTCCCGCGTTCATGCAAGAAGTGAATGCGCGGAATCAGGGCGTCGTCGCCGAGTATGTGCAGATCGGCGGGACACGGATGGATGAGCCGTGTCCGTATGCCGTCATCATCGACCGTATTTCCCATGAAGTCCCCTACTACCGTTCGTATCTCAAGAACGCCGTGCTTCAGGGCGCAACGGTTGTCAACAACCCGTTCATGTGGACCGCCGACGATAAGTTCTTCGAAGCGACGCTGGCAACGAAACTCGGCGTCGCTCATCCAAAGACCATCGTCCTTCCGAACCGAGAGTACGTTCCGGGAATCAAGCACGACGAGAGCCTGCGCAATCTTGTCTACCCCTTAGATTGGAAGAGCATCGTCGACTACATCGGCATGCCGTGCGTGCTCAAGGACGCTCACGGCGGCGGTTGGAAAAACGTGTCGATCTGCCACTCGATGGACGAACTTCTGAATCAGTACAATCAGTCCGGGTTGCTCACGATGGTGGTGCAGGAGTTCATCCAATGGGACCATTACGTGCGCTGCCTCTGCCTCGGACAGGAAGCAGTCCTACCCATGAAGTACGATCCGCACGCGCGCAAATACCTGGTCGAACACGAACACTTGTCGCCGACACTCGGTAAGCGGATCGTGGAAGACTCCTTGAAGCTCGTGCGTGCTTTAGGATATGACATGAATTCATGCGAGTGGGCCGTGCGCGACGATGTGCCGTACGCCATAGATTTCATGAACCCGGCGCCGGACATGGACGTGAATTCACTGACGCCGGATTACTTTCAATGGACCGTTCGGCACATGAGCGACATGGCTATTCGTCTCGCCAAGAACCCTAGGCCGCAGCGAAAGGACATGCGTTGGTCGTCGTGGTTCTAAGGAATACGCTAAGCCGCAAACGGCATTTTGAAGGGAATCATCGTGCTTCGGGACGCGATAAACGTCTACCACGACCTGCTGACCGATGAGGTTGCTGCCGGGACGCAAGAACAGCTGGACCGGCAACAGGAGCGCCGCGGCCTGCAATTCGGCGATCGGCCTCTGTGCACCGTTCTTCGGCCACGTTTCCTATCCAGCCGGCAATACCATTTCTTGCAGGCCCGCTGCCGCGTGCTGTTGCAGGCGTTCGCCAAAGCCCAACGAGCCGCTCTCGCGGATGAAAAGTTTAGATCGCAATTCGGCTTGCTCGACTGGGAAGAATCGTTGGTCCGCGAAGATCCAGGGTTCGCCTGCGCCTATCCGACTTCGCGATTAGATGCCTTCTTTGTTTCCGAGGATGATCTTCATTTCACGGAATTCAACGCCGAGACGCCCGCCGGCACGGCTTACAACGACGCCCTGACGGAGATGTTCCTGGCGCTTCCCGCCATGCAGGCGTTTCGACGCCGTTATCAAGTCAGGCCATTGCCCGCCCGGCCCGGCGTCCACGAAGTTTTGCTTCGTTCGTTTCGTGAATGGTCCGGCCATCGTGAGGCGCCGCGGATCGCCATTCTCGACTGGCGCGAAGTGCCTACGTTCAGCGAATTTGTCCTGTATCAGGACTACTTCCGTGCCCAAGGTTTGGAGTGTGTAATTGCGGACCCGCGTGAAGTAGAGTACCGCGGATGCCGACTCCTCTCCGGCGACTTCCACATCACCCTGATTTACAAACGTGTGCTCATCAGCGAACTGTATCAGCGGTGCGGCCTGGACCACCCGGTGGTTCGGGCAATTCGAGAGCGCGCGGTTTGCATGGTGAATCCGTTCCCGTGCAAGATCTTGTATAAGAAAGCGAGTTTTGCCGTTCTCACCGACGAACGAAACACGGACCTGTTTTCGCCCGACGAACGGAACATCATAGCTGCCCACATTCCCTGGACCCGGCGGCTGGAAGAGCGGTTCACTTTGTTCCAACGACAGCGTGTCGACCTCGTGCCGCACGTGCTGGCCCACCGCGAGCAGCTTGTCCTTAAACCGAATGACGAATACGGCGGGAAGGGCATCGTTTTGGGCTGGACAGTGGATGCGGGAACATGGGAAAAAGCCACACGTGAGGCATTAGCCGACAACTTTGTCGTTCAGGAACGCGTGAATCTGCCGTATGAGCCGTTTCCAAGTCTGGTCGACGGCCGCGTTGAGATCATCGACCGCATGTTGGACACGGACCCGTTTGTCTATCATGGCGAGTACGTTGACGGCTGTTTGACACGAATTTCGACGGAGGCACTGTTGAACGTGACCGCCGGCGGCGGATCGACCGTGCCCACGTTGGTTGTGGATGAGAGACCGTAAAGAAGGAACACCGCATGAAAGCCCCATCGCTGACCCTCGGCATCGAGGAAGAATACCAGATCATCGATCCCACGACGGGTGAACTACGTTCGTACATCACGGAGATGTTGGAAGAAGGCCGGCTCGTCCTCCGCGAACAAGTCAAAGCCGAGCTGCATCAATCCATGGTCGAAGTCGGCACCCAGGTTTGCCGAACGCCGGCGGAAGTACGCGCTGAACTGATCAAGCTACGTGGCGCGATCATGCAATTGGCCGGGCGCAAGGGTCTGAAAATCGCAGCCGCCGGCACCCACCCGTTTTCCTCCTGGCTTACACAAGAGATCACGCCCCTCGAGCGCTACATCGGAGTCAAACAGGAACTGCAAGAACTCGCCCAACGCCTGTTGATCTTCGGCACGCATGTTCACGTCGGTGTTGAAGACCGCGAATTTGCGATTGACGCCATGAATGTGGCGCGATACTTCCTGCCGCACTTACTCTGTTTGTTTTCCAGTTCACCGTTCTGGATGGGACGAAACACCGGCTTGAAATCGTATCGAAGCATTGTCTTTCGCCATTTCCCACGCACCGGCATACCGCCGGCCTATGGCTCGAACGCCGAGTACGAAAACCTGGTCGAAACGATGGTGCGGACCAAATGCATTCCGAACGCCAGCAAGATCTGGTGGGACCTTCGACCTAATGCGAGCTATCCGACGTTGGAGTTTCGGATTTGCGACGTTTGCACCCGAGTCGACGAAGCGGTGTGCTTGGCTGCCATTTGCCAGGCGCTCATCGCCAAGTTGTGGAAACTGCGACGCGATAACATGACTTTTCGCGTCTACCCCACTGCGCTCATCGAAGAAAACAAGTGGCGAGCGGTGCGATACGGACTCGACGGCAAAATGCTGGACCTCGGCAAACAACAAGAAGTGCCCGCGCGCGATTTGCTGCGCGAGTTGATCGAATGGTTCCTCGGTGACATTGTCGACGAGCTCGGCAGCCGAAAAGAAGTCGCATACGCCTATCAAATCCTCGAAAATGGCGCCAGCGCCGACCGGCAATTGGAAATGTACAAACGAAACGAAGACATCAAGTCGGTTGTCGACCTTCTGATCCGTGAAACCGCGGAAGGCGTCATAGCCTAAGACGCTCTCATTTTCTTGTCAAACTCACTACATCGGCCATATACTTAGTCATCCGCCCGCATCGCCCGGTAAACGGAACATGTCAGAAGAGGAACCTCCCTATGAAACAGATCGTTCCCACTCGCCCGCGGTTCGAAGTGTTGGAAGACCGCACCGTGCTCTCGCCGGGCACTTTTGCGATGCATATCCACCCGTCGCTGACCATCACGATTAACGGGATCAAACAGACGATTCCCGCCAACATCGGGATCAGCCCCGACGGGCAAACGTTCCATGAGATTCACACGCACGACGCCACCGGCACCCTACACGTCGAAACCAACTCGCCGCGGAACTTCCGCCTCGACGAGTTCTTCGCCATTTGGGGGCAACCGTTTTCCAGTCAACGAATCCTCGGCTATCAAGCATCGCCGGGGCAGCCGGTGACGATGACCATCAACAATGTACCGAGCTCGCTTTTCGGCGCGATGCCGCTCAACAACGGCAACACGGCCAACGACATTGACATATCGGTCACCGGCGCCGTCCTTGCCGACCCGCTTACTACGGGACCATTCTTCGCCGTCGGCGGCGAAAACGGCCGCGTGCACATCTACCGCAAGGCTGACGGTGTCTACCTGGCAAACTTCTCACCGTATGGGCCCAGCTTTACCGGGCTCGTCAACGTCGAGATGGGCGACCTCAATGCGGATGGCTACGGCGACATCATCACGGGCATTGCCTCCGGCGCCGCCCAGGTGAAAGTGTTCAGTGGAAAGACGCTGAGCCAGGGAACCTTGAACATGATGAATCCGGATGGAGCGTTGATGAGTTCGTTCTTCGCCTTTCCGTCCCAGTATAACGTCGGCGTCAATCTGGCCGTCGGAAGGGTCACCGGTTCCAGCAAGCCGGAGTTGATTCTCGGCGCCAACGTCGGCAACCCGCACGTCAAAGTCATTCCCGGCCAGACGATTGCCAACGGGTTGTTCGGTACCGTCGCGGATTCAAAGCTCTTGACAAACTTCTTCGCTTACGGGCTCAACTTCAACGTGGGGACGAACGTTGCCGTCGGCGATGTGGCGAAGAACGGTTTCGCCGACATCGTCACGAGCGCCAACGTCGGCAACCCGCACGTCAAGGTGTATCGCGGACAGAACATTGCCAACGGCACGTTCAACTCGTTCAATCCCGATGCCAGCTTGCGGGCCGAGTTCTTTTCGTACGGCTTGAACTTCAACGTGGGAGCTTACGTCGCCGTCGGCGACGTGAATGCGGACGGTTATGCCGACGTCATCACCGGCGCATCGACCGGCGCCCCGCACGTGAAAGTCTACAATGGCCAGGCCATCGGCACCGGGACGTTCAACAACTTCATTCCGGACAATAGCCTGTTAACCGAGTTCTTTGCTTATGAAACCAATCTCGGCGCCGGCGTTCGCGTGGCGGCCGGCGATTTCAACGGCGACGCCAAGGCGGACATTCTCACCGGCCCCACCGCTGTTAAACCGAACTTCCGCGTTGTCAGCGGCTTGTCGATTGGCGTGATCCCACTGGCCATCATCGACGGCACGGCCTTGGATTTCACGGGGGGGATTTCCGTGGGGGCGTGAACTCGGTTTCTTGTCTTTTTCGTTTGTAATTTCACATCTTAGCGTTGATAATCGGCCCACCACTCCACAGACCAGAATTTCCGGGTGACACGCCCTGAGTCTTCGAAGGGCGTCGGGGAGTCGGGAACGATATGAGAATCCTCGATCCGAAAACCGGGAATGAGTACGTCGAAAAACGCAGGCACCGCTTCAATGAGCCTGGACAGGCCCGTGAATTGACGTTTTCGTGCTACCGGCAGTACCCCTTCCTTTCGCGAGAACGGACGCGCGACTGGTTCCGGGAGGCGCTGAACGAAGCACGATCGAGGTTCGCGTTCCAGGTCTGGGCTTACGTGGTGATGCCGGAGCACGTGCATCTAATCGTTAATCCGGGTAACTCTCCAGAGCGTATATCACGATTCTTGCAGGCCGTCAAAGAACCGGTGGCCCGCAAGGCGATTGCCTACCTGAAAGCGACAGCGCCGTCCTGGCTATCTCGGGTGAAAGTGATCGAAGGCAAGCGAGTCCGCTATCGATTCTGGCAACCTGGCGGCGGCTACGACCGGAATATAACAAGTGTCGCTGCCTTACGAGCAATGATTGACTACATCCATGCGAATCCCCTACGTCGGGGATTAGTCTCAGCAGCTGAAGACTGGGAATGGTCGAGTGCACGCTGGTACGCGGGTTTGTCACCAGTAAAAGTCGACATAGACCGCGATGTTTTCGAGGTCTTAGCTCGCACGGATGGTGCTCTTTGAGTTGAGCATTGGGCAGCACATACTGACAGGGATTCTGGGCCAAAAGCTCACACGATTTCTGCGGTGGCTGTCCCCCACGCCCTTCGAAGACTCAGGGCGTGCCACCCGACGAGGTGTTGCGCTTGGTGCGTTCAAACTACCCCTCATTGACACTGCTACCCTCGAAAAATAGACTTATGTATGCAAAATGTCGTCGGTGTGAAATCCGACAGCTCACGGTCACCTTGATTGGAACGGCTGTGAGTCTCAGAATTCTTCGAACTGTCCCATGTGGGACGAAGGAGCGACCTCATGAACCGCATTTCCAACGTGTCTAAACTCCCTGTTGCTGAAAAGTTGATTGATCGCGATCAACTTATAGCGTGTTACGACGATCTTAACGCCTTGTGGAAAAAGGCCGAAGATGACTTAGCCACAATGCGTGTGTGTGTACCTGTCAAAGTTAGAGTTAAAACAGAGTACGGTGAGTACATCTGCAATGGCGGAAATCCCGAACCAAGCTGGTCTGAAGTGATGTTTCTGGGCTGGCGCAGATTGCACAAAGATTGGCGAATTTGTGTCGGCGTTCGACGAGAGGACTGCGGTCATCCTGAGACCGACTGGGTTTGGAAGCCGCTCGCAGAATGTTCGGTGGAGGACCGAATAGAATGTGCAGCCCACTTCCGAGCCCTGAAGGATGAGGTGGCTAAAGCGAGAGAGAAGCTGATTCCGAAGGTAATAGAAGCGATTGCTTGCCTGAGTGAATCAGTGGCCAAGTAATAACGGTTACCACCGACGACATGAGGCCGAAGCTTGTTGCTTCGGCCTTTATCTTTTGATCTCCCAGTCTTCGGGTGAAAGTTCGGCTAAGTGCGGTTCCATGTATCGAACGTCGTCTTCATCCAATACGGCTCGCATTCTTTGATAGGCTTCAGCCGGGATCAGGACGTAGGTCAAGTTGCTCTTTCGGTCGATGACGCGTGGCGGTGATTCCGACTCATGCGTCAACGCTTCGCGTTGTTGCTCGGTTAGCTCGATACTCATGGCGACCTCCCTCTTCTGAATCCTAGCGGGCGAACGACGCGCCGGATAGACGGATTGTATTCGTTCCTCGATTCCGACATCCACCCTTGAACACTATGAAAGCTGCCGACCCCAGTTTGTCGATTGGGTTCGCGGAATCCCATGATTGCTGGAAATTTCCCTTTTCCGCCTTTCGGCGATAGGCTATACTTTTGCCAGCGTTCGTCGGGCCACCGAGCGCGGCGCAATGTGGGCCCTGAGCCCGTTCAGGAGACTGAGTGTCCGATCCGGCTGGTTCCTTCCTACTCCGCGTTTTTTCGTAGACTTTCCACTTCTGTGTGTGAGCAGTCCCCGTCGAAAGACCTTGAGAAGGTAGGCAATACCGGCCCTGCGGGTTGGCCGGATGCCGGCACAAGTCCCACGCGGCGGAGAGATTTGGCGTAATCCAACGGCAGGGTCGGAGAAGGGATTGAAGCGACACCGACGGTAAAGACAGAGGAACCTGGTTGAGAACGCGGCCGGGACTCGCATGGACCCGGCAGGCGATCCAAGTCGTTTAGCGAGATCTGCCCGATGGTGGAATAGGGCGGATCAGGTTTATCGTTTAGGTTTAGCCCGCGAGTCGACCCGGCACGAGGATGGCGGCCGGTAACCTGAACATCGCGGGAGTTGGGTTCGCACCGTCGAACCCGGTAAGGAAAGGTTTAGTTTCGATGGCGAAGAATATCTATGTCGGCAACCTCGTATGGGATTGCACAGCCGACGATCTGCTCGCGCTCTTCCAACAGCACGGCGCCGTGACACGCGCCCAAGTCATCACGGATCGTGAAACCGGACGGTCACGCGGCTTCGGCTTCGTGGAAATGGGTGACGACGGCGAGTCGCAGCGCGCGATTGAGGCGCTCAACGGCGCCGACTTCAAAGGACGCCCCTTAACCGTCAATGAAGCCAAGCCCCGCGAAGAACGCAGCGGCGGCGGTGGTGGTTATGGCGGTGGTGGTGGTGGCGGCGGCCGCGGTGGCCGTGGCGGCTACGGCGGTGGTGGTGGCGGCGGCGGTGGCCGAGGCGGCTACGGCGGCGGTGGCGGTGGCGGTGGCCGAGGCAATCGCTACTAACCCCGCTTGCGGCACAACAGCTGCACCCTTGAATCTGCGGAAGCAGAAAATCGCAACAACCCGGGCAGGCGACACTGGTCCCTGCCCGGGTATAGATTGCTCCACATCTCCAAAGTTTATTCACTGCGGCACGGCGTCTGCACGCTTATTCTAGCGCAAGTTCGCGAATCGAAACCGTTCTCTTCCAGGGTTACCCATTGTCATTCGTAGGGGGCCCATTGGGGAATAAACCATGAAAAAACGCATCCTTTTCGTATGTGCCGGATTACTCGGCCTCGGATGGGTAGTCGCTCAGACTCCAGCCATCCGGTCACACTATGTTGCCGCGTTCCAGGAACCCGACGACAGGTTGCCCGATGGCGTCGAAGTCTTGGCTCGTGGGCCGGTACATGAGGCGTTTGCCGAGCCGATGGTACGGCTGCCAAAACCCTCTCCAATAATTTCCAAACAACCGCCCGCTTCGATTGAAGAACTGCCGCCCGCTCAACGACCGGAGGGCGACAACGTTCAGTTCGTGCCGGGCTACTGGGCCTGGGACGAGGAGCGCGAAGACTACCTGTGGGTGAGCGGCATCTGGCGCGCGTTTCCACCCGATTCAGAATGGATGCCGGGATATTGGAATCAGGCGTCGGATGGCTGGCAATGGGTTTCCGGCTACTGGAAGCCGACAGCCCAGGATACGCAGCAGTTCTTGCCGGAGCCTCCGGCGCCCGTCGCGGAAGCGGTGGCGCCGGCGCCTACCGAGGATCACTTGTACGCCCCCGGTTGCTGGGTGTATTACGACACCCGTTATGTATGGCAGCCAGGCTACTGGTACACGCCTCGTCCTGGGTGGGTTTGGATTCCTGCCTACTATGTGTGGACCCCCTGTGGATACGTTTTCGTCCCGGGACGTTACGACTTCACGTGGGCCACTCGGGGGATGCTCTTTGCCCCGCTCTACTTCTCTCAGCCCGGGCTGCACGCAAATTGGGTCTACCGGCCACATTACTGTGTGAACGCTAATTTCTTGACGGGGTCTCTGTTCGTTCGACTCCGTTCGAATCACTACTACTTCGGGGACTATTTCGATGATCGTTACGAAGGTTTGGGGTACACCAGCTGGGTGAATTTCCGGATCGGCCGACACTACCATGATCCGCATTTCGCTCATTCGCGCTGGGAGAACCGGCATAACCACAACTGGGAACGGGATCTCCGCAACGTGTATGTCGGCCGGCGCTCCGGTGACATCGCGCGGCCACCCCGCACGCTCGTTCAACAGAACACGGTGGTTAACAACATTCAAAATAACGTCACGAACGTCACCAATAACGTGACCAACGTTCAGAACGTCACCGTGCTAACCTCGATCAAGCAGGTGGAGAAGACCAACGAGAAAATCAAGCTTCAACCCGTGTCGGAAGAGAGGCTAGTGGCCCAAAAGAAGACGGCACAGGAGTTCCGCGAACTCACCAAGGAACGCAAGAAAATCTCCGAGCAAGTGGTGGCGAAGGGCTCACCGTTAGCGGGAAAGGACCAGGCGGCCGCCGCGCCGGTAAAGGTCGAGCTTCCGAAGACGCGTCCAAATGTGCCGAAAACCACGGCCAAAGCACCGGAATCACCAGCGGCTTCGAAGGCGCAACCGACCGCTCGAACCCAGGATAAACCCACGGCGCCGACCCAACCCGGCGCAACGGCAGCACCCGTTCGACCCGGCGAGCCGGCGAAGAAAGCTGAGCCTGGAAAGCCAGCGGACACTCAACCAAACGTGAAGCCGAAGCCAGGTGAGCCGGCCAAGCCGCAACCCAAACCAGTGGACCCGAAACCTAACGTGAAACCGAGCGACAAGCCACCGGAGAAGGCGCCGCCGAAGGCGGACAAGCCAGCGCCGCCGGCACCCGCGCCAAAGGATCGGCCACCGCCGAAGGAAGAAAAGAAGGCTGACAAACCAGCGGCGCCACCGCCGCCGAAGGAAGAGAAGAAGGCCGACAAACCAGCGGCGCCACCGCCGCCCGCGGCAAAGGATCGGCCCCCACCTCCTCCACCGCCGAAGGAAGAGAAGAGGGCTGACAAACCGGCGCCACCGCCCCCCGCAGCAAAGGATCGGCCTCCACCTCCTCCACCGCCGAAGGAAGAGAAGAGGGCTGACAAACCGGCGCCACCGCCCCCCGCAGTAAAGGATCGGCCTCCACCTCCTCCACCGCCGAAGGAAGAGAAGAGGGCTGACAAACCGGCGCCACCGCCGCCCGCGGTAAAGGATCGGCCGCCGCCTCCGCCGCCCAAGGAAGAACGCAAGGCAGACCGGCCTGCGCCGCCGCCTCCGGCTCCGAAGGATCGACCGCCGCCTCCCAAGGAGGAAAAAAAGGCGCCGCCTCCCAAAGAAAAGGAAAAAGACAAGGACAAGGATAAAGGCAAAGGTCGCGTCTAATGTGACGAAGAGAAACCCCTCGGCGGTCAATCGCCGAGGGGTCTTTGTTTGCGCACGGCTGCGAAATGGTTACAGGCCGAGATTCACGTATACCGTTTTCACTTCCGTGTAGTGTTCCAGGGCGTACTCGCCGAGCTCACGTCCCTGGCCGCTCATCTTGTAGCCGCCGAATGGCGCCGCGGCGTCGAACACGTCGTAGCAGTTAATCCACACCGTTCCCGCTTTGAGGGCCCGCGCCAACCGATGCGCTTTGCCGATGTCGCGAGTCCACACGGCGGCGGCGAGGCCATAAAAGGTGTTGTTGCCGCGCCGAATGACTTCATCCACATCCTTGAACTTCAAGATATTCATGACCGGGCCGAAGATTTCTTCACGGGCAATCTTCATGTCGTCGGTTACGTTGTCGAACACGGTCGGTTCGATGAAATAGCCCTTCGCGCCGGAGCGATTGCCGCCGCAAAGCATTTTCGCGCCCTCGCGTTTGCCCGCATCGATGTAACCCATCACACGGTCGAATTGTTCCTGCGAGACCTGCGGCCCTTGCTCCGTGCCGGGATCGTACGGGTCACCGACTTTTCTGGATTTCGCCTTCTTCACCATTTTCTCGACGAATTGTTCGTGTATCTTTTCCTCGACGAAGAGCCGGCTGCCGGCACAGCAGCATTGGCCTTGGTTGAAGAACAGGCCGAAATAGGCGCCTTCGATGGCCGCATCGATATCGGCATCGGCAAAGACCACGTTCGGGCTCTTCCCGCCAAGTTCAAGGCTTACGCGTTTGAGGTTGCTCTTGGCGGCCGCCTCCATGATGAGCTGCCCCGTGGTATGCTCGCCGGTGAAGGCAACCTTGTCGATATCCTTGTGGCCGCTGATCGCGGCGCCGGCTGTCGGCCCGTAGCCCGGAACGACGTTGATCACACCGTCGGGAAAACCCGCCTCTTGAGCAAGCCCTGCAACCCGCAACGCGGTTAACGGAGTCTGCTCGGCCGGTTTCAACACCATCGTGCAACCGGTCGCCAACGCCGGGCCCCACTTCCACGCCTGCATCAGAAGCGGGAAGTTCCAAGGAATGATTTGGCCGACGACGCCGACCGGCTCGTGCCGCGTGTAGCAGAAATAGTTGCCTTCGACAGGGATGGTCTTGCCGTGGATCTTGTCCGTCCAGCCGGCGTAGTAACGATAGCATTTGACTGTCATCGGCAGATCGGCCGCGACCGAATCGCGGTACGGCTTGCCGTTGTCGAGAGTTTCCAGCGCGGCGAGTTCTTCCTGGTTCTTCTCGATTAAATCCGCCAGCTTGTGCATGAGACGGCCACGCTCCGACGCGCTCATGCGTGGCCACGGACCGTCCTCGAACGCCTTGCGGGCAGCCGTTACCGCCAGATCGACGTCGGCCTTCTCCCCTTCGGCGACCTGGCAGATCGTTTCGCCGGTCGCGGGATTGATCGTGGAAAACGTTTTCCCGGACACGCTGTTGACCCACTTCCCTCCAATGAACATGGGTTGATCTTTGACAGTCGACGCCTTGATGACTCGGATTTTCGGCGTGGTCGCAGTAGCCATTGGCACAATCTCCTTTGCTCAGGTCGGGATCGGAAACGGGTGGTTCCTTTAGTTTACGCCCGCGGCCCCATCCTGTCACGATGTGCTACTGCACACTCGCGATTTGCCCCGCTGGTGCTCATGGCCTATGGTTGCGTTGCGGATTCGCTGCGCACATCGGTGGGATTGCAAGCATGTTCACTCCCCGGAAGGCCATTGCCGGGATCGGCATCCTCGGGTTGCTGTTTTTTAGCGACCTTGTGCTCCACCCCACACAGACCCTTTACTCCGATACGTCCGACCTACTGACTTTTCATCTGGCGTACAAACACTTCCAGGTTCAGTCGTGGCAAGAAACGGGTGAAGTCCCACTGTGGTGTCCGTACATCTTTGGCGGGATGCCGTTTGTTCATGACATCGGGGCGTCCGCGTTCTACCCGTTACACCTTTCACTCATGTGGTTACCCACCGATTGGCTCGGGGCGGCGATGAGCTGGCTGGTGGTGTTGCACGTCATTGCCGCCGGCTGGTGCATGTACGCCTATGCATGGCGCCGAGGACTCCGCGGCGCCGGCGCTTTTGTCGCCGGCGTCGGCTACATGCTTGCGGGCAAATGGCTGCTCCACCTTCTCGCCGGCGGGCACTACAACATGATCGCCCTTGCCTGGCTGCCGCTCGTGCTGTTGTGGTTGGAACAGGCGCTCGAACGGCGAAGTCTCGTCCGAGCAACATGGGCAGGTGCAGCGTTCGCGCTCTTGATTCTGTGTGCTTATCCATACCTCACGCTTTATTCGGGCTTGTTCGTCGCTGTCTGGACACTCGGCGCGGCGCTCGCCCAGGCGGGATACCTCGATGGCGCCGGCCGTCGCGCTCCACTTCCGTTGGTTCGGGCGATCGCCATCTGGGCGGGATTAGGACTTTGGACAGCGCTCGTCGCCGTTTTGCTCGGCGCCATTCAGTTGTTACCGAGCCTTGAGAGTGCATCGGAAGCCAGCCGATCCGCCGGCGTGAGCCTGTCCGCGAGTTACTTCGCCGATGGGTTCCGCACATTGGTGGGGCTGGTAGGTCCGCCCATTACAACGGAGCCGAATTCCTGGGAGAATCGCGCGGGGCTTGGCATCCTCTGGCTAACGCTGCTTGCGATGGCGCCGTTGGCAGGCGGACGCCGAACTCGGTTCGAAATCGGTGTGCTTCTGGGAATGCTTGTTTTCAGTCTCGGCGGCGCGGCGGTCTTGCAGTCCTTGCCCGGTTTTCGGCTGTTTCGGCTGCCGTCGAGAATGCTGCTGATAGCTGCTCTGCCGGCATCGTTACTCGCCGGCCGTGTCGTCCAGATGCTCACGAGTCCAGAGGGAATTTCGCTCGATTCCCGTCTCCGGTGTCGTCGCGTTTTCGTGAAGCTCGTTGCATGTATCCTCATCGCCACCGGCGTCTTGGCCCTAGCGCTCATGTTGCAGCGCGACGACATCGCCGTTCGTTTTCATCCTTATTGGCTTGGTTTGCTTCTCACTATACCCTGCGCATATGCATTGCTCACCTTCGCGGTGCCGTCGAAATACCCGTGGCTGGCCGGTGCGTGGGTGGCGTTGCTTCTGATCGACATTGGCGTACTTTCCTGGCCGTTGGTCGCCGTTCGGCCTGAGACGGAAATCTACGCGCCTTCCGCCTGTGTTCGCTACCTCTCCGGCCAGCGAGAGAAACATGGGCGAGTGATGGATTACGCGCCGCCCGATTTCTCCACCAATCACACGCCGCTATGGCCGGGACTACCGGCAATTGCCAAAGTCGAACCATTGCGAGGCTTCAATCCAATCGACGTGCGCCGCTATAAGGAGTTCCTCCAGTTCATTGCCGACGACGACAAACCGTTGGAGGCGTTGGACGGCATGTTTACGGGGCCCTTGGTCGGCGCCTTTCCGATCAAGAACCAAGCGCTTGCCGACTTGTTGGGATTACGCTTCCTGCTGCAACCGGCGGAGATGCCTTTGGCCGTAACGGTCCCGGACGACTTAGCCCGCGCGCATTGGCAAAACGTGATGGATGACCCAACACCAACGACATTCGACATCATTTCTGTGCAACCACTGGGCCGTGATTGCGGCATACAGCAGTTACCGCCATACGTGGTCTACGAAAACCAAAATGTGCTACCTCGATCGTTTGTCGTGCCCAAAGCCGCGGAGCTGCCCCCGCAGCACGAAGTTTTGGCAAGGCTCAAATTGACCGACTTCCGTCGTGCCGTGCTGCTTGAAGGATTCTCAAAGGAAAAGTCGTCGGCACACGGGGGTGAATACCGACCCGTTGCCGTCACTCAATATCGACCCAATCAAATCGACATCGATGCGGGTAGAGGAGCCGGTGGGTTTCTCGTGCTGTCGGATGTGTGGTTTCCCGGATGGACTTGCACCATCGACGGTCAGCCGGCGCACGTCTACCGCGCGAATTATCTGTTCCGTGCCGTGGAACTTCCTGCCGGCGCAAACCGGGTGGTATTCAAGTTCGAACCGAAGTCCCTGTGGTGGGGGAAACGGATCACCCTTTTTGCCGGCCTCGCGGTCGGATTGATTATTCTCGTTGCCGTGTTTGCAAATCGCATCGGTCGTAGGCCGAGTCACCATACGCAAACGGTGTCCAGTGCTTTCGCTCGTTAATCCTCAACCATCGCGGACCGAACTCCGCTACCCCGTGCTCATCGGCGTTGCCGCGTGCGTCGTTGCGATCGTATGGTTCGCCGACGCATCACTTCAGGACTTTGTCGAGTATTGGGCAGCCGGTCGCGCCAATCTGGAGAGCCAGAATCCGTATGACGCCGCGATCATTTATGCGATCGAGCGCTCCGCCAGTCCGGAACTGACCGATGCCATCATGATGTGGAACCCGCCCTGGACGTTGGCCATCGCGATGCCCTTCGCCCTGCTGCCCGCTCGAATCGGTTTTGTCGTGTGGGTCACGGCGAATGTTCTCCTGATTTGGATATGTGCCGATTGGCTATGGCGATACTACGGCGGAAACCCTCGTCGCCGTTGGACTTCGTGGTTGACGGCTGCCGCGTTCGTGCCGGTGTTCTTCTCACTGCGGATGGGGCAGATTTCGCCGTTGGTCCTGGCCGGTGTTGTCGGTTTTCTTTGGGCCATTCACCAACGACGCGACACGGCGGCCGGCGCTTGCCTGGCTCTCGTGGCGATCAAGCCGCATTTGGCGTACCTGTTCGTGATTGCCGTCATGCTGTGGACCTTGCAACAGCGCCGATGGCGAGTATTGATCGGCGGCGCCGTCGCATTGTCTGTAATGACCGTTATTCCATTGGCCTTCAATCCGCAAGTTCTTCAGCAATACCACCGTGCCATGACGGAACAGCCGCCGCAAATGCTGTCACCGACGCTCGGCGCCGTTCTTCGACTCGCGTTTGGCACGGACAAGCTATGGTTGCAATATGTCCCGGTCGTAGCCGGCCTGGCTTGGTTCGTTTCTTATGGCTGGCGTCACCGTGGGCACTGGCATTGGAATGAACAGGCGCCGATCTTGCTTTTCGCTTCGCTGTTGACGACGAACTACGGCGCCTGGCCGTTCGACCTCGTGATTCTGTTGGTGCCGACGATCCAAGCTGCCGTGTGGGTAACCGAATCCCGCGCCGAATGGCCGTTTGCACTCATGCTGTTATTCGCTTTCGACGCCCTCGCCTTGCTGACCATGAATGTTCACTGGGCCGAGCAATACTGGCACGTCTGGATGACGCCAATGCTGCTCTTCGGCTACTGGACGCTTAACCGGCAACGGCGAACGGCGGCATCATTTGCACCCTGTTAATCCCGAGAATTAAATGGCCCGGACGGCAACACAGACGGCGACTTCACGACCCCTCGTCGCGTGGATTGCCCTGGGCGTCACGTTGGTGGCCGCATTTGCCTTTCTCGATTTGACGCGCATCGTCGAAAAGCTCGGACCGGGAGATTTCATTGCGTATTGGTCCGCGGGCCGTTTGCTTTCTGAGGGCGCCAATCCTTACGACTGGCGCGCGTTGCTCACGCTGCAAGAGCCACTCGGTTGGGCCGAAGACTTTCCCAACATGATGTATTATCCGCCCTGGGCCCTGCCGCTGGTTCTGCCGTTTGGGACGATGCCGTTCGTGGCGGCCCGGCTGCTGTGGCTCGCCCTGAACGCGGCGTTGGTCCTCATCTGCGCGGATTGGATTTGGCGCTTCTACGGCGGCGCGACGTCGCATCGAGCCGTGGCGTGGTTAGTTTCCCTCATCTTCGTGCCGACGCTCATCGCCCTGCAAATGGGCCAAATCGGCGCCGTGTTACTCTTAGGGATCATCGGGTTTCTCAATTCGGAGCGGCGTCGAAGTGACTGGTTGTCGGGCGCCTTTCTACTTCTGCCGGCCGTCAAGCCGCAACTCGTCTACTTATTCGGACTCGCGGTTCTCATTTGGGCAATCGATAGACGCCGCTGGGCCGTGCTCTTGGGCGGGATTCTATCCTTACTCACTGGGGTGGCGGTGGCGCTGGCTTTCGATCCGCAGGTGCTCATGCAGTATCGTTACGCCTTTACGTATCCGCCGTCGCAAAACATCACGCCGACGCTTGGGGCAATCCTTCGGCTAATATTTGGCGAAGAGCGAACCTGGTTGCAGTACGTTCCCTGCGCTGCGGGCGTGGTTTGGTTTGCGTACTACTATTCGCGCCATCGCCGGGCCTGGCATTGGTCCGCGCAAGCTCCCGTGCTGATTCTCGTCTCGTTTCTGACGACCGCTTACGGGGCGTGGGTATTCGACCTGGTGGTGCTCTTGTTGCCCATCCTGCAAATCGGCGCCACGGCCATGGCAAACCGAGATCCGCGAACGATTCGACTCGCGGTGGCGTGCTTCCTCGGCATCGATGCCGTTGCACTCGCGATGAATCTGGCAGAAGTCACCTATCCAGCCTTCATCTGGATGACGCCGACGATCCTCGTTGCCTATTTGCTTCTTCGCCGACCTTGTGCGGCCACCGTTTAGGATCTGACGATGCTCAAACGATACTGGCGGGCAGAGACCGGCATCTTTATCGGACTTTGGCTGCTGCTTCTGATCGGCGGCCGAAGCAGGTTCTTGCAGGACCCCGGCACATTCTGGCACACCGTCGTCGGTGAGCAGATGCTCGCAACGCATCAGCTCATTTATCAGGACACGTTCAGTTTCACGTTTGCCGGCCACCCGTGGAGTCCCCATCAATGGCTCGGCGAATGCCTGATGGCCTTGCTCCACCGCATCGACGGCCTCGACACACTGCTGCTGGCGACGGTCACGATCTTGGCCGGCTTGTTCACGTGGCTGGCCCATCGGCTCATTCGCGCCGGCTTGCACTGGTCGTTGGCGACGGTCGCCGTCGGATTGACGATGGCGGCGAGTTCATCCCATTTCCACATCCGGCCGCACATCGCCACGATGGCAGGGATGGCATTCACGTTTGCCTTTCTTCTCGATTTCGAATCCGGCCGGAAAACCCTGCGGCGGATGTGGTGGTTGGTCCCGATCTACATGGTCTGGACCAACCTTCACGGAGGAATGTTGGGCGGATTGGCAACGATGGGCATCGCTCTCGCCGGCTGGTCGGGTTATCGGCTCGTCCGAATCGATTCGCCGATTGTCAGCCTTCGGGAAGCCGTCGTCTTCGCAGCGATCATTGCGGCGTGTGCACTGACGATTCTGGTTAATCCGTACGGACTGGGCATGCCGCGGATTTGGAGCACGATCATGGCCGGCGATCTTCCGCAGATCATTGTCGAGCACGCGCCTCTTGACCCAACGAAATCGGACGGTTGGATCGTCCTGGTTTTCGCGGCCGTCTATCTGGTTGTCCTGCTTGGCACGATGCCACGCTGGCCGCGGATGACGTGGTTGCTGCCGCTGGTGTGGTTCCTTTTGACATGTTCACGCATTCGGCATGCACCGCTGTTCGCGATCGGCGGCATGTTGGCAATCGCGGAGATGCTGCCCTACAATCGCTGGGCGCAGCGAATCGCCCAGTCGGGCAGCGACCTGTTTCAAATGCCGGCCGCCGCCCCGCGCCCGGTGCATTCGGCATGGTGGCGCCCGGCGCTCCTGCCGGCGGGGGTCGTGCTTTTGGCCGTGGTTTTCCAAGCGGCGCGCGTTCCGCTCCCGGTGATCGGTCATGGCTGGGCACGACTCGATCCGTCGTATTGGCCCATTGAGATCCTGCCTGAGCTTAAGCAGTATCAGGGGAAACGAGACAGGGCCGTGCCAATATTCAACGAGTACCTCTTCGGCGGGTTCCTTATTTATCACACGCCTGGATTTCAGGTGTTCGTGGACGACCGATGTGAGCTTTACGGGGACGGCTGGCTCCACGAGTATGTGCATGCGGAGTGGAATGATACGGAACACTGCATGCAACAATGGGCCGACAAGTACGGCCCATTCGAGCTCGCGCTGACCCGTTCGGGATCGGGCTTTGACCGTTGCCTGAGTGATTCACGGGACTGGACTGCCGTCCATCGGACCGAAACGGCCACGCTGTATCGACGCCGTCCGGCGAATGGCGACGCCTACTCGACACGGATGTCGGACCAATAAGACCAATCCCAAAGCACGTGCCGCCCCGGCGCGTTCGCAGTCTTCAAGACGACGTATCCCTCGCCATGCGCGGGCAAGGGAATCTCAAGCGGATGAATGCCGCGATCGTGACCGTTTGCCACCGGATCCAAGTCACGTTCAAAGAGCACTTCCGCCTTTCCATCCACAGACTGAAACTCAACAATGAACCGCACGCCGTCCGTAATGCCGGATTCATAGGCGAGGGGATGGATGCCGTACCGTCCCTTGATAGCACGCGCACCGGGGGCCACCGCCAGCTTGACTAGGCCATCTGGATGAACCACGACCACGTGCTGCCCATGAACGTCGACCGGCCAAACGAACACGGATTGCATCGCTTCCGGCGTCGGTTCGAACTGCGGGTACTTGAGCCCCGTAAGCTGGCGCTGATCCAACTTCGCACACACCTCGAGTTCGGTCCGTTCCACGGTCATTCGCACATGCGACTTGTAGTACGTCCTGGTGTCGTGATCTGAAACGACACAGAACGATATGACGCGCTTGCCGCCGGCGTCGCCATACAAGTCCAAGATGTCCCTGGTGTTCGCGATCAGCGGGCTTAGCAGAAATCCAGCACGCGCCATGGCCGGGTTGATGCGGTAGGTCGAAGTCTGGGAATCGGCGGTGCGCACGCGGATGGATAGGTGCGGGACTTTGTGGATCAGTTTGCACAGCTTGCCGCCGGCCGTGTGCCTGAAATCCAAGGCCACGCGTATCGGACTGCCGTTGCTGCTGTCGAGTGTGACTTCTTCGTCGAACTTGATCCGCCTTCGCACGACCGGTGTTCCCGTTAGACCGCGATCACCCGCGCAGTTGGCCGTCTTTTGAAAAAGCACGAAACTTTGTTCCGAAAGAAGTGGCCGATAGTTTCTCAGGATTCGAAGGATCGAGTCGCCGTCATCCAGCATCGGCAGCCGGGAGTCAATGGTTTGAAGCTTGAAGAGCACGAAATCCGGTGCGCCATCCTGGTCGTAAAAGCTGCGCGTTGCGTGCGGCCAACGCCGGCGTGTAGGCAGAATAGCTTTGAAACACCGGCCGGGGATGCCAGTTGAACCCGTTCATAAGCGCGACGCCTTGCTCGTGCGAAAACAAGTCGACCGGAGCGTCGCCCGTGACGGCCCGAGCGCGCGGAAGACTCCATTGCCTCGCAACGAATCGGCGTTGTGCCTCCAACTCGCGCATCATCCGTGCCGGCGCGGCGACTCCTTCCACGTTCCGAACCAGATGAGTCCAACCATTGCGGACGTTGCACAAATACCAGCAGCTACCGACCGCGACGATGACAAGCACCGTCCAAAGGAGCTTACGTGCTGGACTTCGCCAAACGCCTAATGGGACTACGGAAGGAAGCAAAAACGGAATCCAGATCGCAAACGCGAAGAATATGCCCGCGTGCCACTTGTCGTGTCGCACGAAACCTTGTTTCCACGCTACGGCAATGCCCAGGGCAAGAAGTCCGATCTTAGTCAGTTGCGCGAGTTCGAGACAACCCGTGCGGACGCCACTCAGAACCGCAAAAAGTGCAAGCAATACAATCGCGAGCCCGAGGTAGAGTTCCAGTGGCGTACCAACCAGCGCCATGGCTTCGCTGTAACCCATGGTCAATTCGATACTAGTCGCGAGATAGGCGGGCACGTTTCGCAAATCCTGGCCGAGCGCCATCCAACCGATGACGACGGTACCGATATAGGACAGCGCGACGACGGCTGCGTCGCGCCAGCGCCGTGATGCGATGAAGTAAGCGAGAATCATCAACACACTCACGCCGATGAACGACACAAGAGTGAATTTCGTCAACGACAGTAGGCCGAGCAGAACGCAACGACACACGGCTGAAAAACGAACCGGCTCAGACGGTGAATCGACGAGACGAAGCAAATGCATGAGGGCTACGGCTGTGTATAGTGCGTCGTACCGATCGGCAATGAACTGGGCGAAGATCAATAGCATGAGGCCTAAAGCCAGGCGTGCCGCGCCGGACGCCTGCGACCTGAAAAGCTCGACTACCGTTAGACCGAACACCAGCTTGACGACCAATTCAGCGAGGAGTTTGGCCCAGAACAAATCGACGTCATACACCGGGAAAAGCAGTAGGCCCAAAGGCCCGTACGTGAAGACGTAGTTCGTGCCGGCTTGGAACTTGTGCTTGAAAAAGTGCCCGTAGGCCGCCATCCAGGAATCATCCAGGCCGGCACCGGGTACATGACGTGGAAGGTCGATTAGCAAGAGGCCAATGCAAACGGCGAGCGCAAGCCAACCTACCCGGGCCCACGAATTCGGTCTCGGAGCGATGGCGGTTTCACTTGCACCTGTCTCCATCACGACCCCGCCGATGAGTGCCCCGGTGTGCCGGCAAGCGAGTCTCGTCGCTTGTACACAATGAAAATGGAATCAATGGCCATATACTTCGCGCCGGGCATGGACGCATACTTCGCGCACCTTCCGTTCACGTCGAACCGCTTCATGGGCACATAGGATTTCCGAAATGCCGCATTGGCTTGTTCCATGATCACGGCTTCGCCGTGCGCAAGACCACCCAGTCCGGTTGAATGTCCGGAATCAACGAAAAGAGCGAGAGCTTTTTTTCCTTCATGAGCTTGACGACCTGGGGCGATACCAGCCCCGGAAAGTCGACGATCTTGGCGCCGCTGAAGTAGCCGATGTATCCGACGGGCTCGAGGAAAACGCTTTCGTTCGGCTGCACTTGATCCTTCAGCCACAGCCCCACCTGCGCGCGATTGCCCATTTCGACGTTCTTCTCTTGAATGCGCATCAAGCGTGCATTGAGAACGAAGAACCCGACGATCGGCGTCCCGATGCAAATGAGACCGGCGGCTGCCAGCAAGCCGCGTGGCCATGTGGCGATTTCGAAACGGGCGGCGAGAATGGAGACGCCGGAGATCAGTGCAATCAAACCGAGCAGGGTGGCCGGTGGTATATACCACGGAAACGGCATCGCCATGTACGAGAAGTAAAGACACATGATGAAAAAACCCAACGACGCCGCACGTCCGATACGCTCTCGCACTGGTAGCAACCAATAGAGGGCACAGAAGAGTCCGAGCGCGTGCGCGGTGTAATTGATCCACGGCGACGGATCCCAGAAATTGTGGAAATAGGTCGGCGCGAAGCACTGGGCCGTGCGAAGGGGGAAGTTGTTGTACATCATGTTGAGTGTGCTGCCGAAATCCCGCGCCGGTGCATTGCGCTTTGGCCAAGGCGGTGTTGGGAATCGGCGAACCGTAGTAGCTCCACGCCCAAAACAGCCAGGGCGAATACAGAATTGCCGCGAGCATGCTGCTTTTCGCCACGGCCACTACCGTGGTTTTTCGTGACTCGGCAAAAAAGACGAGGTTGGCGATGACGAGAGCGGCGACGGCAATGAAACCGTCCGGCCGGGTCCACATCAATCCCGCCCAGCACAATCCCATTTGCACCCAACTGCGTGGGGTGTCGGCAAAGAGTAGATACACGCCCCAGCCGACGAACAGCAACATGAAGCCCGTTTCCATGCCGTTGACGGAAAACGACACGGACTTCGCCTCGAACGCAAAGAAAATGGCAAACCCGTATTTGAGAAGCGGATGGCAATTGGTCAGTTCATGAAGCCGTCGATAGACGAGGAATCCACCGGTGCAAAACGCCGCGATGCTGAGAATGCGAAACACCCACAGGGCCGACGAATACGACGAGGCGCCGGTCGCCACGTAGGTAGCAGCGGGCAACAACGTGCCCAGGGGCGATGTGAACCCGTGCACGCGCTCGCCCGGGTTGTAGACAAGACCGTGACCTTCACACAGATTTTGGCTGTGCCGAAACGTGATGAAAAAATCTTCCCAAATGTGCTTGGTGTACAGCGAGTACCAAAGGGGGACCAGGCAAGCCAACAACACGAACACGGCCGTGTCGCGGTAGCGCCAGGCCCTCAAATTCGATGCGAATGTACGAATGACGGCCCCTTTCGCTTTCCCTCCATTGGAGGGAAGATGCCGCTTTCACTTTGCATCCGATTTGTCAGAACACGCGGAGCCGGGACGATATGATTCGCGCCAATCGTGTCAATCCGACATGGTGGCGGAGGTCCGAAGGTCGGTTAATTAGGCCGTTTAGGCAAGAATGCGAGGAGTGCTTCTTCTAGGGCAAAAGTAGTGACCGAGCGTCGGCTGCCGAAATAGGGCGGGGCGATTGGCTCCCGCGTAGGAGCTCCCATCCGTTAATCCGTGGCGACGGATCGCCGCTATAAGGAATGACGAGTGTTCCCAATGCCCCGCGCGCATCATGCGCGGAGATTCCCAACTCACGGCAGCGCCTGTCGACCGCGGCGATACGGCGGAGACACGCCATCTGTTCCGACTGCGCGCCGTCACGGACATGGCCGCCCACCAGACTTGAAGGCAATTGCAGGAGCAACAACAGGCCAATCACTGCCAACAGGCCGACACACTGGCGTCGGGTAAGCCCGGCGTGATTCAGTTGAAAAAGTGTGCCCTGCCGGCTGGGCAAGCCGGCACATACCAGCCACACAAGCCCCAGGAACGGAAAAAGGTTGTAACGCGTCCACCCAACCATCATTTGCTCGTACGGCCAGGCTGCGCGAAAACTGAACGCGAGCAGGTACGGCAAAACGAGCAATGCCGCTGACAACCAAATCAACTGCGGCCGAACTCCGACGCGCACGCCGCGCCTTCCCCACCACATAGCCGTTAACGCCAAGAACACGCACAACCCGACGACGAGCGGGATAGGAGCCGTTGCGCCAAACGTGCGGAATCCGAGCACCAGGTTGTCCACCATGATGCGTGCGGTGAGAAGAACTCCGAGCAACGGTTGAAAAGCCTCCGCCGCGGTCCGCCCCTGAAAATGCTCGGCATGATGAATCGCGTGGTAGTTCTGCGACAGGCTCACGGTCGTGAATGCCATCGTCCCAATCAGCGGCGCCAGCCAAACGAATCGCCGACGGGAGAAAAGGTAAATGCAACACAGCGGCCCAGCCAGAACACCGACCGCGAACCATCCAGGCGCCAGTGCACACCACATCACGCACAACACGCCGTCGAATGCTCTTCCGGTTCGACGCCATCGCTGCGCTGCAAGCAGCGCCAACAACGTCGTATCGAGAGCCAACAGTGCGAAGCTCGCAGCGAACCAGCGTACCGCCTCGTTATATTTCAGCGTCACGCCGAACAAGATCATCGCCGTCAAGCCATAGAGTGGATGACCGAGTTCTCGGCGAACGAAGATGTAAACAAGACACATCCCGGCGAGCACCGCCAACGGACCTTGCAGCGCGGCTACGAGAGGAAGCTGCGTTGGTTCGTCGGCAATTTGAACCAGTAACCATGTACTCAGCCGTCCTAAGGGCATGGCGTGCTCATTCCACGGTCGCCACAGGTTTTGCACCGTGTCCGACCAGGTCCAGGAGTCGCGCACCAAAGCGAAATCATCATCAAATAGAAATGGGTGCACGATCGGATACCCGTGCAGGACCAACGCCGCCGCGCACGCCGCAATCCCGATGACGTACGGCTTGACCGTTCGACCGCGGCCGTCCTCAGGTAGCACTGGATCCAATGCTGGCGCGTTGACGGCTCCCGGTGCGAGTTGGATCATTGCCACAACCTCGCGCGCAGGCGTGCGCAGATTCGCTCGGTAATTCGAGAGTCGCGCAGGAAACGCTGCCAGCCTGTGGAGCCGAGTGCGGCAAAGCCCAACGCCACGCGTCGCCAATCGGATCGTCCGCCGTGAGCCGACGCAGCGAGTTGGGCATTGAGCTCCATCGAAAACTCGGCTGCGGTGCGCACGCTCTCCGGTGATCCATTGAGATGTCGATCTAGAACGATTTGAATCTGCTGCTGGATCTCCTGCGAACGGCCCGCTCGACAAGTCGTTTGTGAATACCGATGAATACGAAAGCCCGCGAGAGGCTTCGGGACGTAAATCGTCGGCCCCGTCGCGGCGAGCTTGAGCCAGAAGTCCCAGTCGGCGGTGTACCAGAGCGACTCGTCGAGTCCGCCGACGTGCTTCGCCACATCTCGCCGAAATACCGGCGCGGGCATGCCGATGAAGTTCTGCACGAGCAGTCGATCGACCATTGTCGCCGGCGACTGCATTCCGGATCGAAGGGGGCAATTCCAGCGGCCGAGGCGCCTTCCCCGCTCATCCAGAAACCAACAGGGATGTACAATCAGCGCTGCATCTGGATGCCGACGCACCGTCTCCCGACCTGTGGAAATCCGGCCAGCCATCCACAGATCGTCTTGATGGAGGAAACTAACCCACCGGCCACGCGACAGTTGTAGCCCGTGGTTCGTGTTGGCCACCCAGTTACCGGCGTGATTTCTGGCAACCAGGCGCAGGGGCAGGCGAGCGCGAAAGGAGTCGAGGATTTCCAGCGTGGCGTCCGTCGATCCGTCGTCTACTGCGATCACCTCGATGTCGTCGGCCTGTTGTGCGACGCTGGTCAGTGTCGTCCGGAGAAACCGCGACCCGTTGTAAGTCGGCATTACAACGGAAAGCCATGGGTCGGACATCATAGGCGTCTCCTATACCCGCAGCAACTCCGACGATCCCGTCAACGGCGCCAGCGACTCCAACCGTCCGACCAGGTACTGCTGAATCGCAAGGCGGGCGCCCAGATCGCAGACCCCGTTGTAGTCGTCGAACACCACGGCGCCGCCGGGCTGTACGCGCGGTACGGCGAACCGGCACGCCTGCAACGTGCTTTCGTAAATGTTGGCGTCGACATGAACGAAGGACAGCCGGAGCGGATTGTGTCTGAGGTTTGCGAAGGTGTCGGCGAAGAGTCCCTGATGGATTTCAATCCGGGAAGCGATGCCGAGGGCACTCGCCTGCCGAACGATGCATTCGACCTGATTCTCGTCAGGCTTGAACTCGCCCGGCGAACGCGCCGAATCGAAGGTCGACGTCGGCGGCATCCCATTGAGGGTGTCGAGCAAGAAGATCTTTTGCGAAATGCCGTTCATGTGCCCGAGCAGGCCGATCAAGAGTGACGTCGCGCCCCGATAGGCGCCGCATTCCATCACATCTCCACCGATGTCGCGCACGGACCACCAGGCGCCGAGCAACGCCTCAAGCCGGCCGCGTGGTATCGTGAGGCGAACACCGGCATCACCTAGGCGTTGAATCGCGTCGACATAGCCCACCGGAAGCGGAGCGGCGTTCAGCGTGCGCCGGCGGAATTCCCGCAACGGGTTCGTGAAGGCCGCCAGGTCCCAACCCGGCAAGCCAAGCGCTCGTCGACCAGCAAAATACCGCGGCAAATCGAACAAGTAGTATCGAGGGCCCAGTTGCAATGTGCGCCAGAGTTTTCGTGTGAAAGACGACGCATAGTGCGAATCGTCGAAAACATCTACACACGGCGCTGCGGCCTCGGAGCTCGCCAAGAAAGCAGTTGTCATTAGCGATGCACTTCTTTCGACCTATGCTTGGTAAGCGACGTGTCCGGTCGCGGCGACCGGACTGAGCGGTACAAAAGTCTAGCTCATGCGAGTCCGGCACACCAAGCGGCCGATGACGAAATGGTCAATCGCCTCGAACTCCCCATTCTGTTGCTTGCGCTCGCCGTCACATGGTTGATTAAACGGCACGCGCCGGCTTGGTTCCGCAGATCGCGCCGGGCATTCACGCGCTTTGCCGATCGCCGCTGGGCTTCCGTTATCGCTACCGGCGCCATCGGGGCCGGTATGAGTCTTGCCGTTTCCGTCGCGGGCGCCTTGCCGGAAGCCCGGATTCACGATGAGTTCAGTTACCTACTGGCCGCCGATACCTTTACCGCCGGCCGAATTACCAACCCTGAGCATCCGCACTGGGTGTTCTTCGAAACGTTCCATGTCAATGTTCGGCCGACTTACTGTTCCATCTATCCTCCCGGCCAGGGATTGTTCCTGGCCCTTGGCCAGCGCCTGACTGGCGAGGCGATTACAGGCGTTTGGCTGAGTTTCGGACTGGCCTCGGCGGCTGTCTGCGTGATGCTTCAAGCGTACTTGCCGCCGCGGTGGGCGTTGTGGGGCGCGTTGTTGTGCACCCTTCGAGTCGGCCTTCTCGGCAGTTGGGCCGGACAACAAGGTTACTGGACCCAGAGCTATTGGGGCGGCGCCGTCGCGATGCTCGGCGGTGCGCTTGCATTTGGTGCTGTCCCGCGAATCGTCTCGCAGCCACGGATTTCGTCGTCTTTGCTTCTGGGAATCGGTCTGAGCGTGCTTGCCATTAGCCGACCGTACGAGGGGCTGGCTCTAAGTCTTCCAATTGTCGTCGTTCTTCTGGCGTGGGCAATTAAGACGGGCCGGCAGCTCGGCGTCGCCGCCGTGGTGCGCATCGCCATGCCGCTTGTGCTGACGCTCGCATGTACGGTCGGTGCGATGGCATACTACAACTTCCGCCTTACCGGCAACCCACTCCGCCTGGCGTACCAGGAAAGTGCGGCGACCTACGCCGTCGTGCCGACCTTTATTTGGCAATCACCACAACCGGCGCCGGCATATCATCACGCTGTCATAGAAGACTATCAAACTCGTTGGGCAGGAGATCGTTATCTTGCCAAGCGGTCTTTGGAAGGCTACGCGCGCGATTTGGGCACACGCCTGAGCGAATTCGCGAGCTTTTTCCTCGGCATATCACTGGTCGTGCCGTTGGTCGCCTTGCCGTGGATCGTTCAGAATCGCTGGCTGCGATTCGCCTCCATAGGTTGCGGGTGCGTGTTGCTCGCGCTCTCGGCAACGACATGGTTTCAGCCGCATTATGCCGCTCCGCTGACGGTGCCGCTGTTTGCACTCGTCGTCCAAGGTTTCCGGTACGCACGTCTCTGGCGATGGGATAACAAGCCAATCGGTCGTGTTTTCGTAAGAGCCGTGCCGGTTGTCTATGCGGCACTCACGTTGATCGCGCTGGGCGAAATCACGGGAGCTTCCGAGAATTCGTGGCACCGACAGCGTGCCGGAATGCGGCGCGAACTCGAAGCCGACGGCAATCGCCATCTCGTATTTGTCCGGTACGGAACCGGTCACGATTGCACCGAAGAATGGGTTTACAATCGCGCCGACATTGAAGGTGCCAAGGTCGTATGGGCACGCGACATGGGCGATGACGCCAATCGAATTCTGTGCCGCCACTTTGCCGACCGAAAAGCGTGGTTGCTATCCGTAGGCGAAAACCGCATAGAGCTTGAGCCGTATCTGATGGAGCAGACAATTCCCGCCGCGAAGTAGGTTGCGTGGACGCCCGATGTGACTTATGTTTGAACGACTAACACCGTGGATTCATGGATGCAAGCAACTCTTTCTGCCCCAAAACGACTCGACACGGCAAACGATGACGACGACATCGAGTTGTCCATCGTCATGCCGTGCTTGAACGAAGCAAAAACCGTCGGCGTTTGCGTCGAGAAGGCCCTGCGTGCGCTGGCCGCGATGGAAGTCACCGGCGAAGTGGTGGTTGCGGACAACGGCAGCACCGATGGCTCGCAGGAGATCGCCCGAAGCCACGGAGTGCGCGTCGTCAACGCGGTTGACAAAGGTTACGGCGCTGCACTCCAGGCCGGTATCTCCGCGGCGCGCGGACGGTACGTGGTCATGGGCGATGCCGATGACTCGTACGACTTCAGCCGGCTATGGGAGTTCCTGAACCGCCTGCGCTGGGGAGATGACCTGGTGATGGGCAATCGGTTTCGGGGCGGCATCCGCCAAGGGGCCATGCCCTGGCTGCATCGCTACGTCGGCAATCCCATCCTGTCCGGTATCCTGAACCTGTTTTTTCGCACGCCGATTCGTGACGCACATTGTGGACTTCGCGCGTTTCGGAAGAACTCATACCAGCGCCTTGGCCTCAATACGCCGGGCATGGAGTTCGCCAGCGAAATGGTGGTGAAGGCATCGCTCAATAAGCAGAAAATCAGCGAAGTTCCCATCGTTCTGCACCCGGACGGCCGCGATCGCGCGCCGCACTTGCGAAGCTTCCGCGACGGCTGGCGGCATCTGCGGTTCCTTCTGCTCCTCTGTCCGACGTGGCTCTACCTTGTCCCCGCCGGACTTTTGCTCACGGTCGGCTTTGGCTTGATGGCCTGGCTCACTCCCGGCAAACAAGTGGTCGGCAGCATCGGACTGGACGTTCACACGATGCTGTTCGGGTCACTATGCACCATCCTTGGCTACCAGACGCTATGGCTTGGGGCGTTTGCGAAGATCTTTGGGTGGAGAAGCGGAATTCTTCCCGCGACGACGTTTTCCGCCGGCATCTTTCGCGTGGTCAATCTGGAACGTGGGTTACTCGCCGGCTTCGGACTCCTGATCGTCGGCCTTATTTTCAACCTGGCCCTTGTGGTTCAATGGCTCGGGCAGGACCTGGCGCCCTCGAGGTCACCGCAACTCTCCGGTACGCGATATGGGGCCTGACGCTGATGGTGCTCGGAGCGCAAACGGTGTTCGGGAGCTTCTTCCTGAGCATGCTTGGTATGGGTGCCCGCCTCATGAAGCCCATCTAAAAGGAAAGGCTCCCTCCGCATTGGAAGGAGCCTCATTTCGGACGATTGCCGCGCCCGTTCTTTATTGATCCAGCTTCTGCTGCCGAGCGATGTTCCGCAGCTTGTTGATGACTTGCACGTTGATCTGGCGAACTCGCTCTTTCGTCAAGCCGAGGCGTTCGCCGATCTGTCCGAGGGTCATCGCCTGCGAACTATCCAATCCGGCACGCATCTCGACGATTTGCCGTTCACGGGGTTCGAGGTACGCCAGGAGGCGGTTGACCCGGTTCACGTTTTGCTCGGCTGCGACCAATTGCTCGTGCTCATCGCCGCGATTGTCGGGGAAGAGATCGAACAGATCCTCGTGGCCTGTGACGTAACGTTCGCGATAACGCTTCTCCTGGGGCAGCGTGCGTGCGAAGTTTTTGATGATGGACCATGTCGCATACGTGCTGAACTTGAACCCGAGGCTATAATCGAACTTCTCGACCGCCCGGATCAACGAAAGATTGCTGTCGGAGAGAATCTCAAAGAATGCGTCCGCATGTTGTGCGTGCTTCTTGGCAACCGACACCGCCAGCCTCATGTTGCAATTCACCAGACGCTTCTTGATGGCATTCGCCTGGAATTGCAAGTCTTCGATCTGCTTCAGGTGTTGCGGCTTGGCCCGAGCCGGGTCGAGCTTGGCACGAAGCAGGCCGGCCTTGTGCTTCAGAAAATTCATCTTCCGAAACAGGTGTTGCTCTTGGGGCTTCGTCAACAGCGGGCTTTCGTATAGCGGGGCCATTTCCGGCGACACATCCTTCGGCGGTCGCATGTTACGCCGCTGTTCGTCAAACTTTGCCTGCTCGGGCATGGGACCCATGATCTCGGCTTCTTTCGCACGGTCGTCAAAGGACTCGTGATAGATGTAATCGAGAGGTTGATCCAAAAGGCGACGCGCCCGTACTTCGTGAATCACACGATAGACGGACGTTCGATTTCGGCCATATTGTTTCGCAAGTGTGTCCACGGGAATACCTCGGCGGTAGGAATTAAAGATCGCGTCTTTCGTTTCGGTGTTCAGCGTCACGGCCGCCGCGGGGAACAACGCCTCGGCGGGGTGTTGGCGATCGTAATTCTTGATGGTGTAACGGATCGTTTCGGCCGACCGCTTCAGTCGACGGGCGATTCGACGGCTGATTTCCGTCAGCGTTCCGCCGGGAACACGGGCCAGTCGCTTCGCCCGGCGCACGATGTCGTCTTTCTCGGCCCGGGAAAGCTGAGAGAATCGGCCGCCACGGTCGACGCGGACCTGATTTGCCTCGAGAAACGGGGCAACGAGGGACGGCAGAAAGCCAACCTGCCGGCGACCCTTGCTCAGCACCGCCAGCCCGACCAGGCCACGCCGCCGCCAACGATTGATGGTCTTCGTCGACACGTTGAATCGCTTGCTCATGTCTTCGACACTGAGAACCGGCTCACCGACCATCTCAACCGGCACCGGCGGAATCGAACGCGCCAGTTCCTCGATAAACACAAACAGGTCCGCCTTTAGATCATCCCCGGAGAGCATGACGTCCGCATGAGATTCCGGACGATACTCCGTGATTCGGAAGCAGACGTAGGAATAGGGATAGTGTTTTTCTGGTTCGATCTCGCTGAGCAACCGCTCGGCACTCGCCAGCTGTTCCAGCCGCCGCTGAGGCGGTGCGAACCGCGCTTGTTGAGTGGTCAATTCCGCCATGACGGGGTTCTTGAAGCCTTTCACCGTTTGCACTCCTTTGACCGCCAAACGCCGCGAGTTATCCGTTTGCGGTATCAACTGCCCTGGTGCCGCCCGCCTGCCAAGCGGTAGCAACACCTCGTGCCTCACCAATCCGTGTCTCTCTGTCTCACCTCAGGCCTGTTTACACTTCTGCAACTGCCTTCATCTACCTATAGGACGAGAAAAACTAATAATTGTTACAAAAAACTTTCGATTCTTTCCCCGGTTTTGGTCGATAACATTGATCACCTCTCATTAGAGGCCGACATCAACGAAGCGGGTTCGGCAAGATTGCAAGTTGCGGTGCAAATTGGTGTTCTGTTCCGGTTTCCGCTTCCGTTCGGCTACTTCGATCCATTCCTTATTCGTGTGGCTGAGGTTTCCATCGCTGGAACTCCGCTACGAATCGAAGCGTCGTTTGCTATTGCAAACCCTGGACCGTTTGATCCATTGGCGCTGTTCGTTAATAGTTTCACAAACCAGTTATCGCTTCTAAAGCTTTACAGATTAGACATTTATGAGTGATTACTCCTCGGTTATATCCACGATGCGCATCCGTTTCGCCCCTTTTCAGTTTGTAAGAATAACTGTTCAATTTTACACTAGTTGTTACTCAAACTGCAAGGTTGGCAGTCTCCGAATGTCGCAAAGTTAACACCATCACCTAAACCGCTAAAGTTTCGTCAGGTGTAACGGGCACCCCAAGACCGAGTCGCGTTCCCTTGAATTAGAGCTCGCGACGGCCAACCTCACTGGAATCCCCGGTTAGAATCGACATGTACCGCGCCATGGTGCGACTTTATGATGACGATGCGATCCGCCTTCATCTTGGTTGCTTGCCTCACGTTGGCCGCGCCAGCTGTCGGCGCCGACACGTTCCGCTTGAAAGAAAACTTCGCCGTTGACTACCAGTATCACGTCAGCACACGCACCGAGCTTTCGGGATCCCTGACCATTCCAGCTGAGAAACCCGGGCAAAACTCGAACAAGTTAGCCCTCCGCGGCAGCAGCTCGATCGAGTACGACGAACGTGTCCTGTCCCTCGCCGCGAATGGACAGGTGCAGAAAACCGCTCGGCTCTATCGGCGACTTGACTTCGAACGACGGGTGGGCGATCGAAGTCAATCGAATAGTCTACGCCCCAATGTTCGGCGACTCGTGGTCCTCCGTCACCAGCAAATGGAAGTGCCCTATTCTCCGGATGGGCCACTAACCTGGGGCGAGCTTGACCTCGTTCGTACTGATGTCTTTACGCCCTCCCTGGCCGGTTTGTTCCCCTCGTCGGATGTCAGCGTCGGAAATCGGTGGCCGGCGACCGGCGACGCCGTCAAAGAGCTAACCGATCTGGAGCGCATTGAAGAGGGCGGATTGGAATGTTCGCTCGAAGGACTCACCACGGTTGAAAAACGGCGATGCGCCCGCGTCACGTTCACCGGGACGGTTCGCGGTGTCAATGAAGACGGGCCGAACCGGCAGCGCATCGAAGGCTACTGCTATTTTGACTTGGATTCCAACCATCTCAGTTATCTCTACCTCAAAGGAACCAGCTCGCTTTTGGACAAGAGCGGCGCCATCATCGGCGACGTTGAAGGGCAATTCGTGCTGACCCGGCATGCACAATCGAGTCTGGACCTGAGCGAGCAATCGCTGCGAGGCGTTGCCCTCGAGCCAAATGCGGAGAATACGCTCCTTCAGTATGACCACGCCGAATCCGGTGTGCGCTTTCTCCACCCGCGCCGCTGGCGCGTCACGAGCGTTTCCGGTCCCCGCATCACGCTAGATGAATCGTCGGGCGGCGGACTATTGATTACCCTGGAGCCTGCGAACCGAACTCCGACCGGCGCCCAGTTTCAGTCGGAAGTCGCCGATTGGCTCAAGCAGCAGAAAGCGACGATCGTGCGCAGCGAACCCGTGCGGCGGATCGCCAGTGAACGCCGTCCAATCGAGCAGTTCGGCTTCGAGGCAGATCTGAACGGCAACCGCGTGTCGCTGGAATACTTCGTCACCCGCCACACAACCGGCGGCGCCACCCTGGCGGCACGACTATCTCCACGTGATGCATCCACCCTTCGCGGCGAAGTCGAACGCATCGCGCGAAGCCTGACCATCACCCCACCCGCGACCGGCCAGGCGACGAAACCGAAGTAACGACCATCTAGTTGCACTTGATGGTCCTTCTCGGCCCCGGCGCATTGACCACGATGGGAATTCCGTGCGGGTAGGGAATTGCTATGATGGTTAGTGTCAGAGATTTGTAGACCTTACCTATTGACGGCAACCGATGTCTGAGCGTGATCAAGCACTTTTCGAGGCGGCGCTCCTTTTGCCGGAGACGACACGGGTTGCGCTCGCCAAGCAGTTGTGGGAATCTCTTTCGCCGGAGTTGGTGGCGAAGCTCGATGATGAGTGGCTCGCCGAATTAGAAACTCGCGACAAGGAGTTTGACGAAGGGACGGCCGACCCTATCGAATGGTCCGTTCTACGACGGGAAGTCGAGCCGCTTTCATGAACCCGGTGGTTGTCAGATTCCACCGACTCGCCGCGGACGAATTCCGAAGTGCTTACCAATGGTATGCCAACCAAAGCCCGGCCACTGCCGTTCGATTTGCGATCGCGATCGATAGTGTGATCCAGCGTATTATTTCGCCCGCTAGTGGAGCTCCATTTCGAGGCCCTTTCCGTTGGATGAAGACGAAACGCTTTCCGTATTTCGTCTTCTATCGATGCGTCATTCCTGCGAATGAAGTGCGGATACAGGCGCTTGCACACGCACGGCGTCGGCCAGGCTATTGGCTCCGCCGTACCTGGTCGTAAGCGCAACACGCCACGACAAGATTAGCCCCTTTTCTGACAGGATTGTTCGCGAAATCCGTTTCTTGATAATAGAGGCTTGACTCGTCACGCCCTACCTTGAGGAGGATTGTCCATGACTCGCGTAGGCGCCAACCGATATCGATGTGTTCCACGGCTCCAGGCGCTCGAAGACCGCACCATGCTTTCCACATGCCACGTCACGCGATTTGGCGATGCCGGCGTCGGCATGGGGTTCCGTGGCGACCTGCGCTATTGCATCAACAAGGTCAACACAAACCCCGGCGCGGACATCATCGACTTCAAGATCGCCGGGAACACCATTGACCTGACGAGCCCCCTCCCGGAATTGACGAGTGATATTGATATCCAGGGCCCGGGATATGAAGCCCTATGGGTAGCGGGATACAACCACGGGATTTTCACGGTTAACAGCGCGGCAACGGTCGAAATTTCTGGTCTGTCGCTGGTCGCGGCTCATGTAAACGACGGTGGTGCCGTCTACAACACAGGGACGCTCACGATCCATGATGCACGCCTTATGCAGAACAATGTCTCCGGAGATGGGGGCGGAATCTACAACACCGGCAATCTGACGGTGCGCGATTCGCTAATAATCGGGAACAGTGGCGATCGCGGCGGCGGAATTTACAATGTCGGGACGGCGACCATAGAAACCACGGTGATTACCGAGAACGTGGCGGTCCCAGTTATAGGAGACGCACGCGGCGGCGGGATTTATAACGGGGGAACTCTGTCGATCACGAGTAGCAGCGTCGTTGACAATGTTGCAGTTCAGTACGGCGCCTTCGGCGGCGGCATCTACAACGTGGGTATGCTATGGGTTGATAGCACAACGGTGGCCGGTAATGCTGCAAACCTACAATCGTCCGTGAACGGGGGAGTCGGTGGCGGAATCTGCAATTACACGGGAGGAGTCGCGACGATTCGTAATAGCACGATCGCGAACAACGAGAGCAGCGACTACGGCGGCGGCATTATTCAATTCGGGACGGCGATCAACATCGACCACAGCACCATTTCGGGAAACGTCGCGAACGATGGCGGCGGTGGCATTTGGAGTGATTTCGACAGCACCGTCAGCTTGCGAAACACTATTGTGGCGGCAAACACGGTCAACGACCACCCGGAGTTGGGGCCGGACCTCAGGGGCCAGTTTGCATCGGCCGGCTACAACCTGATCGGCGATACCACGGCGGCCAGTGGTTTTGTCGAGAGCGACATTCTCGACGTCGATCCCATGCTCGGCTCCCTGGCCGACAACGGCGGGCCGACGTTGACCATGGCCCTGCTCGCTGGCAGCCCCGCCATCGACGCCGGCGACAACACCGACGCCCCCGAATGGGACCAGCGCGGGCCGGGGTTTCCGCGGATTGTGAATGGTAACATCGACATTGGGGCGTTCGAGGTGCAGGCGACCCCGATACCGCCTATCACGCGCCCGGGACTTGATCTTCTAGCAGTCGTTCTGGCGACGGCCGATTTGGATTCACTTATTTGACCTTGTTTGGAGGATTTGTCGTGCGCTCGCAAACATTGAAGACTCGTCCCCGCGTCGAAACACTCGAAGACCGCACGCTATTGTCCACTTGCCATGTCACCCGGCTTAGCGACGCCGGGATCGGTATGGGGTTCCGCGGGGACTTGCGCTATTGCATCAACAAGGTCAACACGAATCCCGGCGCGGACATCATTGACTTTCACGTGACGGGGACGATCAACCTGACCGGCGCGCTACCAGACCTCGCCTCGGACATCGACATCCAAGGGCCAGGCGCTGCGTCCTTGACAGTCCGGCGAGACACCGGCGGCGGTTACCGAGTCTTCACGATCCCGGCCGGCCAGACTGTCGGAATCTCCGGTCTGACAATCACGAATGGGAACAGCCAGTTCGGAGGCGGGATTAATAACGCCGGGGCGTTGACCGTGAGCGCCGCTGCGATCACCGCCAATGGCGGGTCGAACGGGGCCGGCGGCGGCATTTACAACACCGGCTCGCTGACCCTCGATCACATCACGGTGTCCGCAAACGGCGGGGCAGGCGACGCATATGCCGGAGGTGGCCTGTACAACGAAGGATTGGCGCTCGTATCTTTCAGCACCGTGGCCGATAACTTCGCATTCGCTGCCGACGGCAGTTGTTTCAACACCCAGGGAGGCAGTAAGTCCGGAGGGGGAGGGATTTACAACCGCGGCATTTTGAGGGTCGAATACAGCACGGTATCCAACAACCTGGTGAGCGTGCATAGTGTTGTCAATGGCATTTGCGCGTATGGCGGTGGTATCTATAATTGGGGCGGCGCTCAACTCTTTAACAGCACGATTTCGAACAACACGGCCGAACTGACGGACTCCTCCATGTATGTAGATACCGTCCGTGGAGGCGGAGTGTACAACGGTGGAAACCCCAATGGCGCGTTGCTGACTTTTGAGCATAGTACGATTACGGGTAACACGAACTTCGATGTGTCCGGCGGAGATCACTACCAAGAAGGCGGCGGGATTTACTCCGGTTACCTTGCTTGGTCAACCGAGAAGCTGAACATTCGAAACAGCATAATCGCGGGCAACGTTTCAGCGTATGATCCCGACATTCACGGGACGCTCACGTCCTCTTCATTCAATATCTACGGCAACAGCGACGGCGGGATTGGCTACGACGATAGCGACCAGCTCGATGTCGATCCATTGCTCGGCTCGCTCGCCGACAACGGCGGCCCAACGTTAACCCACGCCCTCCTTCCCGGCAGCCCGGCCATCGACGCTGGCGACAACACCGACGCGCCCGACTTCGACCAGCGCGGGCCCGGCTTCCCGCGAATTGTGAACGGGACTATTGACATTGGAGCGTTTGAGGTGCAGGCGACCGGCGCGCCGCCGGTTCCGCAACGGCCAATGATACCGACCCTTGATCTCAGATTGATTATGGCAACGGCCGATTTGGATTCGTTCCTTCCATGAACCGTGTTCGACTCATCGCTTTCACCCTCGCCGCCTACTCGGCCGGTTGCGGTGGCAATCCGCGTGTGTCGGCGGTACCGGAGGAGAAGGCGAATCTCTCTAGCGTCGGACGGGCGTATCACGCGGCCACCGAGAAGTTGGGGCGACCGCCGGCGAGTGAAGAGCAACTCATGCCGTTTCTGCGCGAGCTGGGCGATCCCGCACAGCTATTACGTTCTCCGCGCGATTGCGAACCCTACGTCATCGTGTATGGCTTCGACATCCGCAAATCGTTTGACATGCCGCCGCCCATCTGGGCGCACGAAAAACGTGGAGTCGACGGTAATCGGTACGTAATTACGGTCATGGGTGTCAACCTGATGACCGACGAGGAATTTGCCGCCGCGAAGCTGGCCAAGCGTTAGCGGAGTTGTCCCATGCGTCGCCTGGCTCATCCTGCATTCACCTTGATCGAACTCCTGGTCGTGATCGCCATCATCGGCGTGCTCATTGCCCTGCTTCTTCCCGCCGTTCAGCGTGTTCGCGAAGCCGCCAACCGCGTTCGTTGCGCCAATAACCTCAAGCAGATCGGCATCGCCTGCCAGATGCACCACGACACCCACGGCTACCTGCCCGACGCGGGAGGTTCGTGGTTGAAAGCTCGCAGCAAGAACGCCGATGGCACGCCGCTGTCCGCACCGAAGCAGGATTGGGGCTGGGCGTATCAGATATTGCCGTACGTTGAACAGTACATGGTCTGGAAACTGCCGAACGATACGGATGTCGCTGCGCAGCCGATCAAGCTCTATTTCTGTCCGAGCCGTCGCCCGACTATGTACTGGGTGCTGCCCGGGGAGCAGAACAACATGCCGGATGGGCCCCGCGGCCAAATCGACTATGCCGGGTGCGGCGGAACCGATCCGATTGAAAAGCAATTCCCGGGCAAGTATGCGGGGCGAAACGGCATGATGGTCCGCCGACCCGACGGCCTGGTCTCCAATCCGAGTCCGAGCGTCAGATTGGGAACCGTCCCCGATGGTTCGACAAACACCTTGATGATCGGCGAACGAAACGTCAACGCCGGCAAATTGGGTGACTCATCGCAGTGGGACGAGAACAACGGCTATTTCGACGGCTACGACTGGGATACGATCCGTTGGGGCATCGACCCGCCGGCACCGGATCGCTTTGACAACTCGATCTACGATTGGCGATTTGGTTCACGTCATTCGGCGGGCTTCAATGGGCTGTTCGGCGACGGCTCGGTGCGGTGGATCGGTTATGACATCACGCTGGAGACATTCCGCCGCATCTGCTGCCGGGACGATGGTCTGCCGGTGAATCCAGATGGCCCATAACCTCGTAGTGCGTCAATGATACCGCTCGGGTTGGGTGGCACGTCCGGAGTCTTCGACGGGCGTGGGAGTCGCCAGCCACGCCCTTCGCGGACTCAGGGCGTGCCACCCGAAAAACAAAACGTTGACACTCCATTAGCGCCGATTGCCTCGCCACTCCGCTGCTTCACTCAGACGACCCGTGGCCTCGCAAACATGAGCGAGGCCACTTGCCGCCTCCACCATGCTCTGGCTTGCATCCGAAGGATACGCCTTGTTCAGGGCACGTAACCCATCGTATCCGACGCGGAGGAGAGGTTCGGCTTCGACGTACTTCTGTTGATTCACCAGCGCCCCGCCGAGCAATACTTGCGTCGAGAACCGCAGCCAAGAAGTGGGCTGGCGTTCCTCGATTATCTTGAGAGCTTCCTGAAACCGCAGTTCGGCTTCGGGATACTTACCCTCTTGCATCAAGCACTGCCCCACGCCCACCAAAGTTGTCGCCAGCGCCGGGCTATCCGGAAGCCCTCGACGAGTTCGTGCCAACGCATCGTCAAACAGCGCGAGGGCCTCTTGAAGCCGGCCCGTGTCACGGTACAACCCCGCGAGTATCGTCATGGCCCTGAGTGTTCGGGGGTGATCCATTCCATGCCGTGCCCTCGTTTGCGGCAGCGATTCCACCATCAATCGTAGCGCATCGGCGTGGCGACCCACTTCCCGATAGGCCGTTGCGAGTGTCGTCACGGCGGCCAAAGTAAATGGATGATCCGGGCCGACTTTGGCCGTCAACTGTGGTACGGATGCCTCAAGGATTGAAAGAGCCTCACTGGGTTTACCATGAGACAGGCATGAGGTCGCGAGGCCGGTGCTCAACGCCAATGTTGCTGGATAATCCGAGCCGAACTTCGCCCGGTAGCCGGAAACGGTCTCTTCAAACAATGCCACCGCGTCGGCAACGCGCCCCATATCGTGATAAGTCCAGGCAACGCTTCCCATGGCTCGCAGCGTATTGAAGTGCTCTGGCCCCAGGTTGACCTTGCGCCAACGGACGGCGTCCTCAAACAGCGCCAGTGCTTCGGTGTATCGCCCGATCTCGTGGTAGGCGGTCGCGAGGCTCGCCATGTAGCCGACAATCCCAGAAGCATCGGAATCGGTGTCAAACTTTGGGAGCCTTCGCACGACCTCTTCCAATATGGGTATCGCGTCATTTACTCTTCCGACATCCATTCGGGCATGGCCGACATTCCCTAGCGAGCCGATCGTCGTTCGGTGGTTTGGCCCAAGCTTGCCCTTGTAGAGTTCATGAATCTCTTCGGTTTCTCGCAACGCTTCGGCGTGCCGTCCGGCATCACGATAAGCCAATGCAAGGTGAGTCGATGCGACGAGGGTTTCGACATGGTCGCGTCCCAGGCTCTCACCGAGCAATTCACGCGACGGCTTCAAGAGTTCAATGGCACGCTTCGCCAGGCCCAGGTCTTTGAAAGTTTCTCCCAGCGCGTCGAGAAGTCGGCCGCGCGTTGCCGGGTCGTTGGCGAACTTCTTGTCGAGACTCAGCACAGCCCAATCGAGGATCTCGACAACTTTGACATCCGGCCCGTTGCGCTTAGGGTCTGGGGTGCGAAAGGCATCGACCAGGAATTGGGCGACGGCCTCGGCTTTGTCCTTCGCTTGCTTCGCCGTTTGCTCGGCGAGTTGGGCCGCTTCCTTTTGCTGCTCTTGGTCAAAACGGGCGTGACGTTCTCCCGCACGGGCCACGTTGAGCAGTACTGCCGCGCCGCTCGACAGAAGCGCCGCCACAATCAGCATGGCCGCGGCACTCGTTGCGAGCGTGCGATGTTTGCGCAAGAAACGACGGCTGCGCTCGTGCCAGGGCTCACGATGGGCAGCGACCGGCTCATCCGCGAGCCAATGTTCAACATCCCCAGCCAGGTCCAGAGCCGATCCGTAACGGTCAGTCGGTTGCAGAGCCATAGCTCTGAGGCAAATCGCCTCGAGTGCCGCCGAGACTTCGTTCTTGATCTGCCGCGGCCGCGGAAACTCCCCCATCTGTACGGCGCGCAGCAATCCACCGCGATCCGCAGAACCAAACGGCGGGCGGCCTGTCAACACGGTGTACAAAGTCGCCCCAAGTCCATACACATCAGCGGCAGGCCCGAGAAGATCGACTTGTCCCGCCGCCTGCTCCGGACTCATGTACGCCGGCGTTCCGAGGGCCGCACCCGGCTGAGTATCGATAACGTCATTCGTCGATTCCGATTCTGAATTCTGAATTCTGAATTCTGAATTCTCTTCCAATCTCTTCGCCAACCCCCAATCCACAATTAGCGTTTCGCCGAATTGCCCGAGCATAACGTTGCCCGGTTTGAGGTCTCGATGCAGCACGCCGCGGCTATGGGCATAGGCGACGGCGTTGCACATGTCCACGAATCGACGGAGCAGTTGGCGAAACTCGAGGGCACGCTCGCTCCGATCGCGCGCTGCAACGTCGGCCTGGTGAAACCGGTCGATCGCCTCTTTCAGATTGACTCCGTTAACGAAGCGCATGGCATAATATGGCCGACCGTCGGCATGTGCACCGAGGCTGTAGATCGGAACGATCCCCGGATGCTCCAGCCCGCCGGTGATCTTGGCTTCTCGGACGAAGCGGGCACGGAAGGACGGCTCGTTTGCGTGGTTGGGTTGGATTTCCTTCAGCGCAACTTCGCGGTCAAGTTCTTGATCTTCAGCGACAAAGATTTCGCCAAGGCCTCCTTTGGCATGTGGCCTCAGAACGCGATAACGCGAATGATCCATGCAGCGACCGCGCAGCGACGACGATAGTTGGGCGCCACCGCCAGCCGAAGCTGTGCTCGCATGGGAAGGCGGCGCCATGTTCCCTTTGTCGGAATGCCCGTTGGCTGCCGCGGAGTGCTTGGTGCCAAGGCGTTCTTGCACCAGAGCCTCGATCATGACCCGCTGAGCAACGGTGAGTTTATCTTGATCGCGCAGGATCCGGCTCAGCGGCCGGCTGCCCTGGGTTACCCAAGTATCGACGGCGTCCACGAGTGTGGGAACGTCGATGTATTCCGCTTGAAGGGCCAGAACGCCAAACAGGAAGTCCTGCTTCGACTCTCCCTCGCAAAACGTGTTCTCAGACATGTTAAAGTGCCTCGGTTCGAAGCCTAATCAATCAGCCCGCGACCTAGTTCGCGAAGCCGTTTGAGCACGCGCGACTTGGCCAATAACACCACATTCTTGGAGACGCCGAGCTGGGTGGCCACTCTCGCCGGTTCCATTTCGTCGATGCAATAAAGCCTGAACGCCTTCCACGTTTTTGCGCTAAACTCCGGCTCGATCATGGCCAGCAAGCATTGGAACACGTGCTGATCGTGCTCGCGGTCCCATTGCCGGCTCAATTCGCTGGCGGGGTCGGCGAGTTGCCGAAGTACGGATTCTTCAACCGCCGCGTCGGCGGTTCGCTGATGTTTGCGTCGGGACCGCAAGTGATCCGTCAGCCGGCTTACCGTGATGCTTCGCAGCCAGCGGCGGAATGAGCCCGCACGACGGCGCATGAATTCCGGCAAGCCATGCACCACGGTGCTCAAGACTTCCTGAGTGAGATCGTCCGCGTCCGCACGCAACATCGGATTGCGACCGAGCCAGCGGCGAATCAGCGGCGTGTAGATAGTGAGGAAAAGCTGCCAGTCAGCGGATTCGCCGCGGTGACGCAAGCGTTCGATCAGGCTAACAGGCGTCTCAAGCATTCCACCACCTTCGCGGCCCGGCCCCTATTAGACCCAGGCCACGAAGGCGGTGCAAACGATTTCGCGAGGCCGGTGCTGGTGACTCTTTTGTTTGCAACTCGATTCCGCTGCGGCGCGCTGACGCTTGACGATCAGCTCACCCGCGACCGGCCGGACGACGAAACCGAACTAAGCACCGAGTTTGGCGGGGAGTTTAGATGGTGTCCGCGCGCGGATTTCCTCCGCGAGTCGGCGATCTTCGTTCATCTGTTGGCGGATTTCGTCGCCGTGGTCGAAGTAGTACGCCAACGCGGCGTGTACATCGGCGAGCGTTAGCTGCGGATAACGCGACACTATCTCATCCGCTGATCTACCCAGCGACTCATGCCAGGCAACGATGTCCTGCACCCGAATACGATGTCCCGCAATTCGCGCTCTACCACCGCAAACACCAGGAGTGATTTCGATATGTTCGGAAATCGTCTGTGCCATCAGGCATATTCTAACCCATCGTCGCGAATTCTGCTGCGCAAAGCGGCGGAGGCGGGAAGCAACGTCGTCTGCACGAGCGGTTGCCGCCGGTGTCCGTATCTAAACTAGGGTTTCGTGAGATGCGCGCTACGAAGTACTACAGCATTACAGCACACTAACTACTGACACGATGACGGCTTCATCGGAGGAAAGCAGGCCGTCGGGTCGGCCGAGACGTGCGTGTCCACCATCGTGCGAACCGGCGGGCGAGCGATGGTCTTCGGGGGCTACGGGCAATCAACAAATCCTGATAGCTCACGTATTGCTTTCGCCCCGTCCAACTGCCGTAGTGTACTTCAGGGCTCTGGTCGAAGCCGTGGTCGTGAAGCAAGCGCCGCACGAAGGCTTCGTCATATGCCACGGCTTGTTCCGGCACGGTAGCGTTACACAACCGGCACGGCGAATCGGGTAGCGGATGCGGAAACGAAATGTGGCTTTGTCCGCCTGCCATTAGGCCTTCCGCTTCGGCGTTCAACAAGAACATCGTCATCAGGCAGCGCCCGCTCGGCTTTAGCACGCGAACGATCTCATCCAGGTAGTGTTCCATATCGGCCGGGAGCATGTGCGTGAACACCGACGCCAAGAACACAAAATCAAACTCCCCGCTCCGATACGGGAATCGAAAGTCCCTGGGCCGCATTTCAGCGTCCGGCGTGTAATGCTGATTGCGAATGGCTACGTGCTTGAAGCGGAAATGTGGATAACGCGGCGTGATCTTCGTCTCACACCATTCGATGCCTGACGCTACCACATCAAAACCGTCGTAGCTGCCCGGCGGTTGAAGATACTGCGTCAACGGCACGGCCATGCGCCCGATGCCGCAACCGATATCGAGCACGCGCTCGTGCGGCTGCAACTTGGCGACGCTTACGAAATGGCTGAGAAACTCCCGGCCGACCGCCTTAAAATCTGCCGGCCCAACGAAGTTCCGCTCCCGGGGCGGAACCATCTCGTCCACCGCAGCCGAAGCGTCCGTGATCGAACGTGGGGAAGTCATCCGCCCTCCTTGGCCGTTCCACGACCTGCCCTGACATGACCGATCCAATCAACGCGCCGATTCTAACATCAAAGTAACCGAGGTGTCACGACGCATTTCTACCGGCCCCTGCTTCAGGCGAGAACCCTCGCCGCCGTTGTCCGTATCTAACTACGGTTTCGTAAGATACGCGCCGGCGGTCCGTATTGACCCTCTCCGGAAGCACCTTTAGACTGAGTACTTGAACGACTTTACCGATTATGCCGACGGACGTTCGGGCACCAGGGAGGCGTAATGTCCACTGATACCAAAATGGACGTCAGCCTGTGGGAGAAGTTCAGCGATGGACTCTCCGCGTTTTCCGAGGCGACATCCTATTTCTTGACCCGCGTGTTCGGCTCCAGCAACGAACGTTCGGTCCGAAAGCTGGGTTACATCCGCTCCAGAAGTCCGTCGGCGCCGCCCACCATCACCGCGGGATCGCTCGTAGACCAGGTCAACAAACTCGAAGAGACGATGCGCGCGCAAAGCGACGCCGAACTAAGAGAAACGGCGTCGAAGCTCCGCGCGCGCTTGGCCAGCGGCGAAACGCTCGATGACGTTGTTGCCGGAAGCGTTCGCCGCCTGCCGCGAGGCCGGCCGCCGCACCAAGAACATGCGGCACTTCGACGTGCAGATCCTCGGCGGCGTCGTGCTGCACCGCGGCAACATCGCCGAGATGGTCACCGGCGAAGGCAAGACGCTCGTCGCCACGCTGCCCGCCGTTCTCAACGCCCTCGACCGGCAAGGGCGTCCACGTCGTCACCGTCAACGACTACCTCGCCCGCCGCGACTGCGAATGGATGTCGCCGATCTATCACGCGCGTCGGCATCACGTGCCGGCTTCATCCAGAGCGACATGGACCCGGTGCTCCGCCGCAAGGCGTACGACTGCGACATCACCTACGGCACCAACAGCGAGTTCGGCTTCGACTACCTGCGCGACAACATGAAGCCGGCCCGCTGGGGCGACACGCGCTTCCATCCGTTCTATCAGCAAGTGCAGACGGCCGCTCAACTACGCCATCATCGACGAGGTCGACAACATCCTCATCGACGAGGCGCGCACGCCGCTCATCATCAGCGGCCCGGCCTTCGCCGACATTCGCCGCTATGCACAGGCCAACGACATCGCCGTGCGGCTGGCTGAATTACAAAAGAACGAGCCCGGCCGATATTACGAGGTCAAGGAGAAGGAACACACCTGCCATCTGACCGACGAAGGCATTCGCAAGGCCGAGGAACTGGCCGGCGTCGAGAGCTTCTACACGGCCGGCAACATGGAATGGCCGCACCTCATCGACAACGCGCTCAAGGCCCATCACCTCTATCACAAGGACAAGAACTACGTGGTGATGCGTCATCCCGAAACGCGGCGAGATGAGCATCATCATCGTCGATGAGTTCACCGGCCGCCTGATGGTCGGCCGGCAATGGTCCGACGGCCTGCACCAGGCCGTCGAGGCCAAGCACGCGCGCGAAGGCGTCAAGATCAAGGAAGAAACGCAGACGCTCGCCACGATCACGCTGCAGAACTTCTTCAAGCTCTACAAGAAGCTCGCCGGCATGACCGGCACGGCCATGACCGAGGCGAACGAGTTCTGGAAGATCTACAAGCTCGACGTCGATCGCCATCCCGACCAACAAGCCGCTCATCCGCGTCAACTACTGCGGACCTGATCTATCCGCTCGAGAAGGAAAAGTGGGACGCGGTCGTCGACGAGATCGTCGAGGTCAACAAGGAAGGCCGGCCGATGCTCATCGGCACCACCGACGTCGAGAAATCGGAGAAGCTCAGCGACTTGCTGCGGAAGCGCGGCGTCAAGCACGAGCTTGCTCAACGCCAAGCCGGAATACGCGGCCCGCGAGGCGGAGATCGTCGCCCAGGCGGGCCGCATCGGCGCCGTCACCATCGCCACCAACATGGCCGGCCGCGGCACCGACATCATCCTCGGCGGCAACCCGGAAACGCTGGCCTGGGCACGGCTGAAGGATCAAGTATCCGACGCGGCTCGACGTGCCGGAGGACGTGTGGAAGACAAATGGTCGATCGGACATCGAGACGAAGGAGAAGATGAAGGAGGAAGGCCGCAAGGTCGCCGAGATGGGCGGCCTGCACATCATCGGCACCGAGCGCCACGAAGCGCGGCGCATCGACAATCAGCTCCGCGGCCGCGCCGGCCGGCAGGGCGATCCCGGCTCGCAGCCGGTTCTACCTCTCGCTTGCAAGACGACCTGATGCGCATCTTCGCCGGCGAATGGGTCGCCAGCGTCCTGCACCAAGCTCGGCATGGAAGAAGGCCAGGCCATCGAGAGCCGGATGGTCTCGCGCCGCATCGAGGCCGCCCAGAAGAAAGTCGAGGAACGCAACTTCGACATCCGCAAGAACCTCCTCGAATACGACGAGGTGATGGACCATCAGCGGAAGCGGATCTACGGCTACCGGCAGGAGATTCTCGAACGGCGGCAACTGCAAGGTCCGCATCCTGAACATGATCGACGAGCAGATCGACGCTGGCGGTCGACCGGTTCCTGGACGAGGACTACGGCGCCGAGTGCTTCGCGCGAGTTCGCCGTCAAGCGGCTCGGCGTGGAGTTCGACGTCGTCCGACTTCTCGCGCAGCAATTACACCGAGGCCGAGAAAACCGCGCGGGAAAAGGCCGGCAAGATGATCCCGACGCAGGTGCATGAAGCGATGGACGAAAACCTGAGTGCGGATGTGGACGCCAAGGAATGGAACTGGCAGGCGATGGCCCATTTCGTCAACACCCGTTGGGGCATGAAAACCAACGACCGAGAATTGAAGAAGATCGGCCGGGACAACCTCGCACAACATCTGATTGAACATGCGGAAAAAGCGATTGCCGAAGTCGATCTATCCGGCGGCAAGTCATTCCTCGAACCTGATTGGGGCCGGCGTGCCGTCAGCGACTGGGCCCGTCTGAAGTTCCAGATTTCCGTGCCGCCGGATGCGCTGGAAGACAAAGAACCAGAGCAAATCAAGAAGCTGCTCCATCAAAAAGTGCTTGAGCTGTACCGTCAAAAGGAAATCGAGTTCCCGGTACGCGTCGGCATGACTCAGTTCATGGCCGAGCGGGCGCAGCATTCGGGCAGCGCACACCGCTACGACCGCGACGGCCTCTACCGCTGGGCCAAGCAACGGTTTCCGGCCGCAGCCGATTCGCTGTCCGAGGAGGAATTCCGCACCCAATCCCGTGCCCGTATCCACGAGGTAGTCCTGGAAACGAGCCGCAAGTTCTTCCCCGCCGTCGGTCAAGAAGCCATCGACGAGAGGCTAGCCGAGGTCTTCGAAGGCACCGATCTCTCCGAAGCAGAAGATGCCAAGGATTTGGTTGAGTGGATGCGAACCACTTGGGGGATCGAGGTTCCGGAAGCGGAACTCAACGGCGTCACTCAGGCCGCGGCGCGCCAAGCGCTTTGGAATGCGTATGACGATCGGTATCGGCCGGAAATGCACCGGATGGAGCGAGGACTGGTTCTCGGCATTCTCGATGCCTCATGGAAGAATCACCTCTACACGATGGACCACCTTCGCTCCGGCATTGGCCTAGTCGGCTACGCTCAGGTCGACCCGAAGACCGAATACAAACGCCAAGGCATGAAGGAATTCGACTCCATGTGGGAAGGCGTGCAGAACAAGGTAACCGACACCGTCTTCCGCATGGAGGAAGAGGAAGGCTTTAAGGAGGCCTTGTGGGAGATCGGCTCCACCATTCATGAATCCGCGCCACGATTGCAGGCACAAACCAACGGCCAAATGAGCACCAATGCCCCCGGCGACGGCAAGAAGCCGGAGCCGATCCGCCGCCACGGCGAACGTGTCGGCCGCAACGATCCGTGTCCGTGCGGCAGCGGCAAGAAGTACAAGAACTGCCACATGCGACAAGGCGTTGCCTAACCCGTTAGTCATGTACTGGCTCAGCCGAATGTGACATAATGGCCGCATGAAAACCCAAAACATACCCATGCCGGTTGCACCAACGCTGCACGAGCTATATGAAGCGGACGAAACCGCTTGGCTGGAAACGATGGCCGAGCTCGTGGCCCAGCGGCGCTTTGCAGAAATGGACCTCGCACACCTGAGCGAGTACCTTACGGATATGGCCGGACGTGACCGACGAGAAGTATTCAGTCGGCTCTTCGTTCTAATGACCCACCTATTGAAATGGGAACATCAGGCAGCGAAGCGCACAGGTTCTTGGCGCGCGACGATCCGGGTACAGCGGCTGGAACTTCGTCAATTATTAGAGAGCGGAGTCTTGATGAACCATGCTCAAACCGTCTGGAACCAGTCGTACGCGGAAGCACGGAAACAGGCGGCTGACGAAACTGAACGCGGAGTAGACACCGTCCCGGCAGTGTGCCCTTGGGACGTCGATGCGCTGCTAAGCGACGATTAAGACGCCCGTACACCGGCGTTGGATTGGGAAAGGACTCCCATGCGTTACTTCTTCGATCTCGTATACCTAATTCTGCTCGCGGTCCTTTCCCCCTGGCTCGTTTACAAGGCGCTCACGACCGGCAAATACCGCCGGGGACTTGCGCGAAAATTCCTGGGATTAACGCCGAAACGTCCTATGGGCAGGCCCTGTGCTTGGTTTCATGGGGTCAGCGTGGGCGAGATTCATCTGTTGCAGCAAGTGGTGGCCGCGTTTCGTCGCCGGCGCCCGGAATGGGATTGTGTCATTTCGACTACGACCGACACGGGCTTCGAGGAAGCGCGTCGTCGTTTTCCCGATCTTGCCGTCGTCTATTGGCCGCTCGACTTCTCCTGGTCCGTGAAGCGGGCGTTGTCCCGGATCAACCCACGTCTGGTCGTCTTGGCTGAGGGTGAGCTTTGGCCAAACTTCTTGTCATGCGCACGGGAGCGCGGCGTTTCCGTCGCCGTGATCAACGGCCGGCTGAGCCCGCGCACCTTTCGGCGTTATCGATACGTCACTCGTTGGAGTCGCATGCTCCTGCAAAAGATCGACATCATTGCCGTGCAAACCGAGGAATACGCAGCAAACTATCGCGCACTCGGCGCACCCGCCGACCGAGTTCATGTGACCGGTTCGGTCAAGTACGACGGGGCCACCGGCGACCGCAGTAACTCCCGCACGGAAGCGTTGCATCGTCTCTTCCATATCAAGAAGGGCGAATTGATTTGGATCGCGGGTAGCACTCAGTCGCCTGAGGAAGAAGTTTGTCTGGCGATCTATCGTGGACTGCAATCGCAATACCCAAACCTACGACTGTTCGTCGTCCCGCGTCAGAAAGACCGATTCGACGACGCGGCCTCGCTTCTCCAGCGGATCGGCGTCCCCTTCATCCGCCGCAGTGACCTTAACGACTCCTCCCGTCATCCCGTCATCCCGCCATCCCATCATCCCGTCATTCTCGTCGACACGATCGGGGAGCTTAGCGCCTTGTGGGGCCTGGCCGACGTCGCATTCGTCGGTGGCAGCCTCGACGGGCGCCGCGGTGGGCAGAACATGATCGAACCGGCCGCCTATGGCGCCGCCGTCGTTTTCGGGCCTCACGTTTGGAACTTCCGCGACACGGCCGAACGTCTCCTTCATGCACACGCCGCGATTCAGGTGATGAACGCGGCCGAACTGGATTCTGCCATACGCCGGCTCATCTCCGACCTCGCCGAGCGCCAAAGACTCGGCGCCGCCGGCAAGGAACTGGTTCGACAGCAACAAGGCGCCACCGAACGAACCATTGATTGCCTCGACCACCTCATTGATCGCACACATAAACGCTACCGAGCGGCGTGACCTCCGTTCCGATCGTAACGATTAAGCCAACCGTCGCGATACAGGCACACTCTCACCAGAGTCCCTTGAATCCCGATGATTTGCTCGAACGCCGCAATTCCATAGATATGTGCTACAAACGGAGGGCGTGTAATGAACCAGTACTGTTACGTCATCGTGAATAACGCCGGCAATAGTTGGCGCGTTCTGACCGCCGACGACGTGTCGGCGCCGCGCGATCAGGCCATCTCCGCGTTGCCGCAACTTCTCCAGGACGGGTGGGTCCCACTTCGCGAAACACCCATGGGTGGCGGCGCCTCGCCCTTGGCCCATTCGCTGGTTCTCCTCGAAAAACCCGGCGATCGAATCGCTCGCCGCAAACGGCGTAGCTAAGGCACGGCGACTACAGCATTCCACCTCGAATCAGCGTCAACAATCCCGACACATGACGGCAGCGGCGTTTGTAGGTGAACCCTCTGCACTCGCAGGTGCATTCGGATCGGCGTCCGATGCGCACATGATAGCGGCGGCGAGTGCCGATGCGAAGGACTTCAAACCCACGCCCGCCGATCTCGCACGGAATCTCTCGAAAGGCGTAGGACGCCGACCATTCACCGTACTCGATGTGAAATACGCCGGGCTTGGTTGCCGTCGGCCGCCGAAGAAGCCGAATGGTGCGTGGCGAAGGTGCAGGTTGATTCACGATGGATCGCCTCGCGGCTCCTGGGCGCCATGCGCGATGCCGCCCATCGAAGCTGCCGCGCCAAGCCGAACAACACATCGATTTCCATCTGGGTCGGCTGGGCGCGCCCGATCAAATGGCGCAGGGCATGCATCAACGCGTCGGCATTCTCGCCGTACAAAAAGTGAATCCGTTCCAAGCCTTCCCGTAGCCGGACAAACATCCGATCCTGTTCCAGCCATGTTGCCGTGGCATCAGGTACCGACGGCGTTTCTTTAACTGCCAGCATCGCCTTCCGCAGCTCATACAAGCAAATCGCCACCGCTTGAGCGAGATTCAGCGCCGGATAGTCCGCATCGGCCGGGATATGAATCAGAAAATGACACCGCGTCACTTCTTCGTTCGTGAGGCCAGTCGCTTCCGGGCCGAAAACCAAAGCGGCAGGGCCGGCGCACAATGCGGCGACGAGTCTCGGCATGATCTCGGCCGGCGTCACCACGGACTGACGCCGAAACGGCCCGCCGATACGAGCCGACGTTGCGACCACCAGCCGACAATCCGATAACGCCTCCTCAAGCGTCCCTACCGTGCGGGCTTGGTCCAAGATGCACTCGCCATGTGTGGAAAGCTGGCGAGCATTCCTATCATTCGGATCAGCCTCCGGGGCCACGAGCACGAGATCGGTAAGTCCCATGTTGCGCATGGCCCGCGCCGTCGCGCCAATGTTGGCTGCGATGCTCGGACGGACCAAAACGATGCGACAACGCTGCAAAGCGGCGGAGAGCGACGCTTCCATACCGTTTAGCATACAGGCACGGTCGGCCGACCAGCGCGGTCCTTGTATGCGGCACGCGATAGTCTTTCGATAGGACCCACCGCGCCCGTAGCTAATGCCGATCGGGAGTGTTAGGATTCTTCATCCGGATGATTCATTGAGTGGACGGCAAAGCCACGCGGTTAGCCAGCCTCGTCACCGCCGCGGCCGCCGCTTGCGTTTCGCGGGCGTCCTTCCAGCCTTTCGAAAAACGCACGAGCAGTAAATAGGCCTCTCGGCTTCCGATTTGTTCGAGTACGTGTATCGCTCGAAGGGTCCGCAAGCACTCAGGATCGAGCCGGCGGCTGTTTTCCAGAATCCGTTCCACTCGTTGTTTCGCTTCTAACGACAACTTGTTATCAGCCGATCGCCGACGCAAGACGCCTTCAATTCGTTCGCCTTCTGCCGCCAGTGCCGCTTGCGCCTTTTCGCGTTCGCCGAACTGGTCGTCGTCGAGACGATCAATCAATCGCTCGATGCGATCCGTGTCGATTGGTTGAATTGGCTTCAGGTATTCTTTCAGCAAAGCGACGGCGGCTTTCGGATTAGCGACCAACGACCAGACCGCGCTGTACACTTTTTCGCCATCGGAGGAGTTCAAAGTGTCCCAAACCGCTATGCCGTGGGCTGCCGGTTTTTCGCCATGGCCCAAACGCAAAACATAAAGAGTGCCGTTGTCGTTTGCGGTGATCAGGTGCCGCCCGTCTTCGGCGAATTTCACACGATAGACCGCCCCAGGCAGTTTCCACTCGCGATACTTCGTTCGAGTGGCAGTTTCCCACAAGATCACATGGCCATCGGCGCCGGCGGACACAAGCATCCGTCCGTCCGACGAGAACGACACGGCGTAGATACGGATCGCGTGGCCATCGAGAACCTGCGACTTGGGAGGGACGCCGGAACCGCCGAGATCCCATAAACGCAGTTCGGCGACAGACACATCACCTCTCCCTCGCACGCCGCCACCTGTCGCGACGGTTTGACCATCCGGCGAGAATGCCACTGCGTCAATGTTCTCCTTGTGCTGCAATTCCGCGATAACCCGCGGTTCGTTCCCTCTGACGTCGCACACTCGCGCGGTTGGGTATGGATGCAATTGCGGCGGGTTGTCCCCCCCAAAACTAGGGCCATACGACACCACCATCGACACCGATCCATTAGGAGCGAAGTGAGGAACACATTGAGTGCCGAGGCCATCGATCTGCCGTTTCAATTTCGGTTCGGAGTCACTCAGGTCCCAAAAGCAAATCTTGTTGTCGGCGCCGGACGAAATCATGTGCCGCCCGTCGGGCGACATCTCCACGGAGACCGCCCCGCTCATCTGGTCGCCACGATGAACCGGGCGCTTCCAGGTGTGTCGCGCGGTATGGTGGCTGATGTCCCACAATCCAACGTTTCCGCGGAGCCCCGCGGCCGCAAGGGTGTTTCCGTCATCAGAAAGACCAAACGCCCCATATAGGCCAAACTTTTCGACCTTCGGTAGCGACAATTTCTCTCGTGGTTGCTTCTCAAACACTTCCCAAAACCGAATGGTTCCGTCGTCGCTCCCGGAAAGCAAACGGCCGTCTCGTGTCAATGCAAACCCTTTCACCGCTTCAAGGTGTCCCTTGGGTACTACGCGCTCCACTGGGGTCGGCTCAGTCAAATTCCAGAGACGGAGCAGCCCCTCGTTGCCAGCGAGGACCAACGACTTGCCGTCCGGGGAGAAATCCATGTGTACGCAGCGTGTCTTTATCGTGAAATGATCGGTGAACTCATTATTTTCGATCTTTGACAAACGAACGTTGCCGTTACTGGCACTTGCGAGCATTGTTCCGTTTGGGGAGAATCGCAGTCCGAGAATTTGACCGTTGTGATTTCGGTGCACCGCTATCTCGCGGGGGCCATCCCGATGCCTCAGAGCCCAGAGGCTGATCGGGACGTTAGCCGCCTGCCAATCGTGAGACCCGCACACTAGATACTTGCCGTCGGGCGAGAACGCAAGATAGTGGACATCCTTGGTGTCAGGCGACCGTAGTACTGCCTTCGGCGTTCGCGTACCGATGTCCCACAGAATTACCTCGTCATTTCCCGAGGAAGCGAGGGTCATGCCGTCGGGTGAGAACGCCATGAAGCTCACGTTCTGTTGTCCGTGCTCAAACGAGAAAAGTTCCTGGGCCGGTTTGTCCTTGGCAACGCTCCAAACCTGTATTTCTTTCCTTCGATTGGTCCACGCGATGTAGGTCTGATCAGGCGAAAGTGTTAGTTTGTGGAGGTGAATACGATCGGCAACTCGCAACAGTTCTGAAGCGTTGGGGGGCGTTACTGTCAAATCCCAGGATATGATTGCGCCGTCCTGCGTTGCACAGACTAAGAATCGGCCGTCTGCAGAAAACGCCAGGCATCTTTCGCAGTCGCTGGTGAGAGGGAGGGCTAATTGTTCGCGCAATGAAACCGAATCCCAGAGCCGAACCGACCGGCCGCCACAACTGGCGATTAGTTTGCCGTCCGGACTATACACGACGTTCGACACACCGCCCCAATGCCGCCCGCGATGTTCACCCAGCACCGCTACCAACTCCCGCGGTTGCCAATCGAAGCGGTCTTCCGGGGGAATGCGATTCGGATCGAGCCTGGAGAGCGGTGAAGATACTCCATCAACTGGCACTTGCGTTTCAACGCCTGGTGCCCGAAGGTCGGCGCTAGGATCGTTCACCGGACCATCCCTCATGCTCTGGTAGCCCAGCCAACCAACGCCCGTACCGATACCCAGCGTGATCAGGACAGCGACGGCCGTGAGTTTCAGTTTGGCGACGGCCATGGCATGAATGACTCCGTCCGCTAATGCGACAACTTTAGCGGAAGCGGACACGTTGGTGTGTCCCAATGCCAGGGGAAGCACCGTAGCCAGAGTCGAAGTGATAAGTTTTGACGGCAGGGCGTGCACGGCGGGGAAAGGAAGTGCGCCGAATGAAATTCCGTCGTCGCGAATGTGTAAGCGCTGGCGGAGCAATTGGCGTGCGTGAATGAGCCGCGTCGAGACCGTCCCCTTCGGCCAGCCGAGCTCGCGGGCGGCCTCGTCCTGGGTCATGCCCTGCAAATAACAGAGCACGATCGGATCACGGTATTTGGCGGGCAAGCGCTGGATTTCGCCGTCGAGGACCTCATGAAGCTCGGCGCGTGCTAATTCAACACTCGCATTCTCGTCGGTCGCGTCCGACGCAGCGAAGCGAAATCGACCGTGTGTCGCCGCTATCCGAGTTGATTTCCTTCGGGCATCAAGCGCGATTCGGTACGCAATTTTGTACAGCCAACTCCGAACGGCCTCTCGTTTTGCGACTGGTGATGCTTTCCGAGCCAATGCCAAAAACGTCGCTTGAAACGCATCCTCGACGTCTTCGTGCCTTCGCAGAATGCGCCTGCAAACACCTAGTACCAGTGGGCCGTGTCGCCAAAGAAGGACTTCGTACGCGGCTTCGTCGCCGGAGGCAACAAAACGCTCTAGTAGTTCCGCGTCGGTCAGTTCGCCGCGCACGTCAGGCCGGGAGATATGGTGCAGGTGTCGGAGGAGGCCTTGTAGCGAGCGTCCGCTCATGGTTTTGATCCACAGGTACACTAGGTTCACTGTAATAGACGGCGGATCGTTCCGCACGACTTTCTTTTTTTGGCTAATTGGGGAAGTAAATCGGCCTGCCTAGCAGACTGGCAGAACACCGGGTCGATAAGGCTCCGTACTGGCTGCTCAGTGACACGACGCCACCCGCTCCCCCACACGCGCGCGTGTCACGGGCCGCGTCACGTCGTTAGGCAAACGGCCATTCAGGACAAGGAGGCTGCAACCTGCGGTCTTGTGCGCGAAATGCGTCGGGACGGTGGGCTACTTGGTGGGGCCCCGCTAACGGGCAGTCCTTGTGCGTTGCAGATGATCTGATATTCTTTCGAGGAGACCTCAGCGCCCGTAGCTCAGGGGATAGAGCATCGGTTTCCTAAACCGAGGGTCGCAGGTTCGAATCCTGCCGGGCGTAGTTATCCTGTCGCATCATCTGCCATTGTCAGGCAACGGAGGCCAGCCGCCGCGACGCACGGCGGCGTCCATCGGCCGCGCGTGCCGCTGCAAACATTCAGTTAGTTACCTCGTCGGCGGCGAGACAGCAAGGGAATTGAGGGAGGAGTTTGTCGGGGTTTTCAGGGCCGACCAGGGTGCGGAAGGTGAGCCTATGCTTCCAGGCAGCCGCCCTTCACCGCAATGGCGGGCGGCGGCTCGGGCAGCGGAAGTTTTGAACGCACCGTTGTGCCGTTAGCACCGAATTGGTTGTCGACGTGGTTCCGCGAAAGGAGACGACTGGAACAAATGAAGAGCTGTACTTCTATTTGTTGGGGCAACCGCCAGTGCGCAGAACATTCGCGACAGCCCATCTTGACAGCGCCGCCCGCGAACGGTATCCCGCCGAGTACGAAGGAGCATACTCGCTTCGCCATGGATTAGAGGCCTTTCTCATGTGCACCGTCGCGATCGCGACCGTGAAAAACGAAGCCGACATCATCGAGGCTTTCGTCCGTCACACTCTGGCGATCGTTGACCACATGGTCGTTTTGGACAATAAAAGTAACGACTGCACTCTCGATATTCTCCATAAACTCGCCAGCGAAGGATTACCCCTCGACATCGTGGAAGATTCCTCACTTGGCAAACGCCAGGCGGAACGGATGACCTGGCTCATGCGGGAACGCGCTCTGGATCGGCATGGCGCTAACTGGGTTCTGCCACTTGATGCCGATGAATTCGTTGTGGTCACGGGGCCAAGGCTAATTCCAGAAGGAACCGGCTCTGACCGACCGCTTGCGATAGCATGGCGAAGCTATGTCCCGGACGACGCGAATCCCCACTCCTCCGATAACCCTGTCGCGCGCATCACCCGGCGATTGCGTCGAGAGAATTGGAAGTGGACGAAAGTCATGGTCCCCGCTGAGCTGGCTCGGTTGCCGGACGCCCATCTGACACAAGGCAACCATGAGCTTCAGATTGGATCACAAGTTTGTGACGCCAATCAAATCAATTCGGCATACCTGGCTCATTTTCCAATTCGAAGTCCGGAGCAGTTCTTGACCAAGACTGCTATCAACAGCCTTCAATACCTGGTCATGCCGGAGCGACGTTCCGACTGGGGTTGGCATTATCGGCAGTTTTTCAAGCAACTAAGGACTAACCCAGGCGAACTAGCAACAAAGTTTCGGCAGGCCGCGTTGAATTACGCCGTGCCTGAGCATATTGAGCCTCAATCAGAAACGGTCCAGGATCCCATTCCATACCTAGGGACGCCGTTACGTTATTCCGCGAAGAGCCAACAGCCGTGGAACGCGTTGCGAGTGTTAACGTGCTATGCCGAAGACCTTGCCCGTCGTTATGTGATGGAGCGGCATAGCCATGAGGAAGAATTGAATCGAGTGCGCGAGCGCCTATCCAAGGAGGCCTCACGAGCGAATGACTGCGAAGAACATTTACAGTCGCTTCGCAAATCCTGGACGTGGCGAGCCGGGCGTGTGCTCGTCGGGCCGGCCGGGTGGCTCAAGCGTCGAGTGAGACGAAGTATTGACCGCCGGCGATCGCGGCGGCATCAATGTGACTTCAAAGCTCGAACGAACGATCAACTCGCTCTTGCGCAACGCATTGTGCTAGGCGCAGGAGGAACCCGTTACCCGGGCTGGGAATCCACCGATCGGCACGTTTTGGACATCACACGTCGGAATGCATTTGCCCGGCATTGGGCACCGAAATCGCGCCAAGCATTTTTGGCCGAACATGTATGGGAACATTTGACGCCGCGCGACGCACGGAAAGCCCTTCGCAACTGTTTCGAGTTCCTTCAGCCCGGAGGTTGGCTCCGTCTCGCCGTCCCAGACGGCCTGCATCCGGACCTTTCGTATCTTGACTGGGTGCGGCCCGGCGGAATCGGTCCCGGCGCGGACGACCACAAAGTCTTATACGATTACCGTTCGTTGGTCGACATAGTCGAACACGCCGGTTTCCGCGTGCGGTTGTTGGAATACTGGAACGAAAATGGCCAGTTCCACTGCAGTGCCTGGGATTCCGTAGACGGACACATCGGGCGTTCGGCCCAGCATGATCCGAGGAACGAGAGTGGGAACTTGAAGTACACGTCACTCATACTTGACGCGGTGAAATCAAATTAGCGATGTTGAGGCCGGAGTCCCGGCCCCAACGCTGATCCGGGTCATTTCGAATCTAACCGCAAGCAAGCGTTCGTTCACCAAATGCGCTAACAGCACCTGGTTCAACGGCAAGCAATAGGTGTTCATAGATTTCGTTCTCTCGCGGTTCGTGACGATCGGCGTACATGAATTGGACTAGGAAAAGCTCCCGCCTCTGCTCAAGCGCAAATACAACAACGCCATCGCCGCTGTCGGCACGCCCGAAGAAATCGGCAAGATGTTCGCGGGGTTTCAGAAGTATCCTTACGTTCGCGCGGCGCTGATCGAGCGAGGGTGCGAGAGATGCTGACGATCTACGTGGACGCCGACGCCTGCCCAGTAAAAGCCGAGGTCTACCGCGTCGCCGAACGGTACGAGTTATCGGTCAAGGTGGTTGCCAACGCGCCGCTGAAGGTGCCGACAACGGCGCGCATCGAGCTTGTGGTGCGCACCGGGTTCGGCGCCGCCGATGACTGGATCGCCGAGCAGGCCGGCGTCGGCGACGTGGTGATCACGGCCGACATCCCGCTCGCCGCTCGTTGTCTGGCAAAAGAGGCGCGCGTCCTAGACGCCAAAGGCCGGGAGTTCACCGAGAGCGACATCGGCTCTGCACTAGCGCTGCGCGAACTGATGGACGGGTTGCGGCAGGGCGGCGCCATCACCGGTGGGCCTTCAGCGATGACGGCCAAGGATCGGTCGCGGTTTCTATCGAAGCTCGACGAGACGATCAATGCCATACGCCGTGTGCAGGCGAAATAGGGAGATGGGATTCCACTGCCACTGGTCCTTGTTGCAGAACTGATTCATGGAACAGATAAAGACCGTCGTCGAATCGTGGTTTAATCAGTTGCCACGCAATCTTCAGCCGTACGGTTGGATCATACTCGGCACGCTGTTCGTCATTCTGTTGTTTTCTGTGCTCATGTTCGGCCGATATGTGCGGTCCGTGTTCCGCCGGTCGCGGGCGCTGAACCTGTCGTTTGGCCCAACGGAATGCCTTGCGGAGTATCCGTTGCCTGCGGAATTGCCGTGCGACCGATGTTTGACCGTCGAGGGCGTTCCGGTTCGAATTCGGCTGGCTATACTAGCGCCGATGGGCACGCAGCTTTCGCTTGACCTGGTAAGCGCGGAGGATTGGCTCGACCGCGTGCTGTGGGGATTAGGCGATATTGCTCGGCATGACCGTCCGCGAATTCTGCTCTGGCCACCCCAGCTGAGTAGACAGGGGTTTGTGGCAGCGTTCGCTCGCACGGTGAGAAGGCCGGAGCCGGAAGGCGAGGCGTCGTGTTGGATTCTGCTCGCTGGGCAAACGCCGCACCGCCCGCAGCCGATTCTGCTCGGACTTGCACTCAAGGCCGACGTTCCGGTTCATATCGGCCGAATGACATTGGCTCCAGGCCAGTGGGCGTCGGCAATGCGGATTCAATCGATCCAGACGTGAAGTCCGGCCGCCAGCCCGCCACGCGACCTTCACCCTAGATGTTCCAACCAAACTCGGATATCGTTCTCATACTCGCTGGTTTGCGGTTTCGTCCGGTCAGTCCCATTCCCAATTCTCCACGAACTCGAACCGCGGTGCTTTCTTTGGTAGACTGGTCTTGCGTTGAATCGGCGTGAACACGGAGGGATTCCTAACCGCGGTCACGACAGCTGTTCGGGTGTTAATCCTCCCGCTGATGCGGCCCACAACGAGATCCGCCTATGTCGCACGAAATCCGCATCCGGTTCAGTGCCTGCGGCAACAATCATTTCGGAGTGCAACTCACCGATGCGGCGGGGAACGAGCGCGGGGCCGCGAGCGACTTCACGCCGTTCCTCACCGACGAAGACTACGAGAACCTGCGCTGGTACCTAGAGGAGTACATGGACCTGCCGGACGGCGGCGCCGTCGTCCGGGCGGAGGGCATCGAGCGGCAGTTGCACAACTGGGGCCGCCAGCTCTTCGACGCGATTTTCGCCACCAAGGAGAACGGGGCGCTGGTCCGGCAACTGCTCGAGAGCCCGGAACCGCGCGAGCTGACCATCGCCACCGATCAATCGGTCTTGCTGCGCTTGCCGTGGGAGCTGCTGGCCGACGACGCCGGCAGCCTGGCCCAACGCGTGTCGGTGCGGCGGCAACTGGCTACGCCCGAAAAGAATGAGCCGCGCTCGGTTTCACTGCCGCTGCGCATTCTCTACATCGTCAGCCGGCCTTCGGATACGGGCTTCATCGACCCGCGCATGACGACGAAGTCACTCTTCGCCGCACTCGATCCGCTCGGCGCCAGCGGGCACATCGACTTCTGCCGGCCCCCCACCTTGGCTCGCATGGAGGAAATGCTCCGCGCAGCCCAGACCGCGGGCGCGCTGTACCACGTCGTCCATTTCGACGGCCATGGCACGTTTCTGCCCGAAGCCCAGATCGGCGCCTTGTGTTTCGAGAAGCCCGACGAAGGCTCGGGCGATTCGCAGACCGACCTCGTCCGTGCCGACCGGCTCGGCACCTTGCTCGCGAAGTACAAGATCCCGCTCGTGGTGCTGGAAGCTTGCCGAAGCGCCACCGTCGGGAAGGCCGCGGTGTTTCGGTCGGTGGCGCCGCGACTGATTCAGGCCGGCGTCGACAGTGTGTTGTCCATGAGCCACGCGGTGCATGTCGAAGCAGCAAGGGTGTTGCTCGACCGCTTCTACCGCGAACTGGTCCGCGGCGCGACGATCGGCCATGCCGTCGCTCAAGGACGCAGCGCGCTGGTTTCGGCGAACGCCCGCTGGATCGAGTCCGGGCCGGGCGGACGCACGATCACGCTGGAGGACTGGTTCCTGCCGCACCTCTACCAGCGCGGCCCGGACGCGTCGCTGTATACGCCGCGACACGAGGACGAGGAACCCGTCCGCCAGTTCGATGTGTTCCTTAGCCACCAACACAATGACTCGCCGCGCGTCGCCACCCTCGCCAACTCGCTGTCGACCAAGCACCAGTTACGCGTTTGGTTGGACGTCCGCGAATGCAAAGCCGGCAAGCTCAAGCCACAATGCGAACAGGGCATTCGCGATAGCCGCTACACGGTGGTCGTAGGCTCAAAGACACAGCTCAACTCCGATTGGGTTGCCTGGGAGATCAAAAAGCATCTTGAAATCCACGCTGACGGCAAACACTTGTTGCCCATCAAACTCGAGCCGGTTACCTTCGACACTGAGCTGGAAGGCTATCTGTGGGTGGATTTCACCGACCCGGCGAAGGACGAGGCAAGTGCCGCCTTGCTCGCCGGTATCATCCGCGCCACTGACGCCGCTGACACGCGCCGGCTGCGCGGCTTCCGCCCGCCGCCGGCCTCGGGGCAGCCGGGCTGCTTCCCCCGCCCTCCCCAGTATTCCTTCCAGGGGAGGGCACTGGAACTGTATCTGCTGGAGCGCGTGTTCCGCAGGCATCGCGGACTGGTGCTGCACGCGATGGGCGGGATGGGAAAGACCACGCTGGCCACCGAGGCCGCCCAGTGGTGGACACGCACGGGCCTGTTCGCCGACGGCGCGTGTTTCGTGAGCTTCGAGGGGACGCTCCTGACGGTCGAGCGCATCATCAGGGTCCTCGGCGAATACTGCGAGGGGCCCCGTTTTCATCAGCACGACGCCGCCGAGCAACGCCGCCGCGCCGTTGAGTTCATGCGCCAGCGGGCCGTGCTGATGGTGTGGGACAACTACGAGAGCGCCTTGCCCGCGTTTCACAGCGATGCCTCGGCACACGAGTCCCCCTACACCGACGATCACCGCGCCGAACTCGCCGACCTGTTTCACGACCTCACCACCGGACCGGGCCGCGGCTGTATCCTCGTCACCTGCCGGCCCGGCGAGACCGGCCTGCCCGGCGCACAGCGGCTGGAGCTGCACGGTCTGGCCCGGCCCGACAGCCTGTGGCTGCTGCACCGAATCCTGGAACGGGACGGGCTGACGCTGAGCGATCCCCGCTTCACGAAGGACAAGCTCGACCCGCTGCTTCACGACCTGGCCGATCACCCGCTGTCGCTGGAGCTGGTCGGCCCCCACCTCCGAACGCTGACGCCGGAGGCGATCCGGGCGGACTTCGGCAGACTGCTGGAAACATTCAAGCAGGATGCGGATCAGAGTCGAAACCGCTCGCTGCTGGCCTCGCTAGAGTTCTCGCGCCGCCACCTCAGCCCGGCCGCCCGCGCGGCGCTCCCGTGGCTGGGCCTCTTCAGTGGCGGCGTGTTCGAGGACCTACTGCTGGACGTGAGTCAGATCGAGCCGGCGGCCTGGGAACCGATCCGCGCCGAGCTGCAAGGGATCGCCCTGCTGCGGGCGGAGGACGACATCCAGATCGCCGACCGCCCGTTCCTGCGCTTCCACCCGACGCTGGCCATCGCCTCGGCCGACAGCCGCCTCGCGGAGCAGCCGGAAACGCGGAAACGTTTCATCGGCGTTTACGTCGCTCTCATGCGGGCGCTGGACAAGGCGCTCGCCGGCTCGCAATCGCGTGCCGCCCTGGAGATTCTGGACCGCGAGGAAACCAACTACCGCACGTCGGTCCACTGGGCCGTGGCCGACCAGCAGCACGAGGCTGCCGCGGCGCTGGGGCACACGTTTCGCAACTATTTGGAAAGGTCCGGCCGCCTCCGCGAACGGGATGCCTGGGTGCAGTGGCTCCGGGATGCCGTGGCCGAGGCGGGCTTCACGGCGGACGCCGCCGCATACGAGCGACAGCACGCCTGGACGCTCTTCACCAGCGGCAATCCGCAAGGCGCCGTGGACAAGCTCCAGGCCCTCGTCGAGCGCCTCCGCCGGACGACAGAGTTCGATCCTGGGTTTCAGTTGGCAACGACGATCTTGACCTTGGGCCGAGTGCTGAACAACTGCGGTGCTACATCCGAGGCCATCCCGTTCCTTCGAGAAGCCGTCGGACTTTGGGAGGCCCGGGTGGAGCGCGCCGGAGGCCTGGCTTGGGAACGGCTGCTGGCTACGCCCCACCACGCCAAGGCGGCAACCGAACTGGGCAACCTCTCTGCCGCGATGGGGGATCTGGCAAATGCATTGAGCAAGGCCGGCGAGCACAACGCTGCCCTGGCCATCGCGGAAAAAGCCCTCAAGATCGACGAAAAGCGGGACAATCACCGCGAAGTCGCCGCGGGCCACGGCCAGTGCGCGAGCATCCTCATGGATTCGGGCCGCTATGACTTGGCCGATGCCCGCTTCGCCCTCGCACTCGCCGCCGCCCGCCAGGCCGGGGACAAGGAACTGGAGGGAACGACCCTCCTGCATCAGGGCAGCCTCGCGGATGATCGCAACCAACTCGACCGCGCCACCCGCCTCTACCAGCAGGCGCTCCATCGCTTTCAGGAGGCGGGTAACCAAGGTGCGATTTTGCGGACCTACAATCTCCTCGGCGTGGCCGACCGGAAAGCCGGCCGCCTGGCCGAAGCGCGGGCCTGGTACGGCAAATCCCGCGAGCTGGCCGTGCAGTTGAGGGACAAACCGGGCCTCGGCCAGGCCGCGCACAACATCGGCATCGTCTGCCAACAAGAAGGCGAGGCCGCCCGCGGGCGCGGCGACGAGCCGGCCGCCATGCAGCACTTCGAGGCCGCCCGGCGCTCCGTCGAGGAAAGCCTACAGGTTTGGCAAACTCAGCAGAACAACCCACATAAAGCCAAGTCGTTGGGCCAACTCGCCCAGATCCACCTGCGCCTCGGTGACCTCGACGCCGCCGAACGCCACGCCCACGCCGCCCGCGAGATCGGCGAATGCCTGGGCCTAAAGGAAGCCTGGATGGACTACAACACGCTCTCCGAGATCGCCCAGGCCCGCGGCGACCCGCGCGCCGCCGCCGAGTGGGCCAAAAAACGGGATAACCTGCGCGCCGAACTCGAACGCCGCGCCGGAGGCGGCGGTGGCCCGCCCGCCAAAATGTTGCAGGCCCTCCAGCAGCTCGCCATCGCCTGCGCCCAGGCGGGCTTCGGCGGCGCCGACCTCGACCCCGGCGCGGAAGAAGCCCTGGCCAGGCTGGACGGCTACGCCGCCCCGATGCCCGAATTTGCCGCGTGCCTCCGCCAAGTCGCCGCCGGCCAACTCCCCACGGTTCCCGCCACCCTCTCCGACGAACTGCGCCAAATCTTGGAGTCGCTGGTCCAAGCGATCCAGGAAGCCCAACGCGGCGGAACGCCATGATGGGAATTCCAACAAAAGGACTCGAACAATGCCAATGAATCACGGGGGCGCTGCTGCCGCAGCCATTGCACAGGCAACCAAAGCCTCAGGAGCGATCGTCAGGGTGTCGCCGGATGATTTCCTCCGGGTCATACGACGTCAGAAGGAGCCGCTGGTGGTTCACGCAACCGGTGGATTCTTCACCACTTCTTACTCGTATCTGTCGAGTTACAAAGGATTGGCGTTCTTTACCAAGTCTGCTGAGCCGTTGATGCTTCCCAGCGGTTCCGAGCTTATCAACGCGAAAAAAATCTGGATTCCCGGCTAGCCTCCTGCAGGCAAGGCAGGCTTGCGCTTGCGGAGAACCAACGAGTCAAGGAAGAGCATGAACCCGACACCGCCTGCGTAGCAGATTATGTTGTGCCAGGAGAATACGCTTCCCAACAACCAACGCACGACGAGAAATCGACTGTAGGTCGCGGGAACACCCGTGAGTTTGAACAACTCGATCGTGAGGCAGAACGCGAATGCAGCGACCGCGACGTAGCGTGGAGAATGGCGAACGAAGATGATCGCAATACCTAGGTATGCGAGGCACGCATAGAGCACGTCGCCCAGACTCTTGTCGTAGACAAAGCAACCCACCGGATAGAGGCGTGAAACCAGGCCCAGCGCGGTTACCATTATTGCTGCCAAGAGGAGTCGTAATCGACCAATCCAGTCCATGCGTCTTAAAGTACGGCGCGTTTTTCCATCCGCCCCATACTCCGAGACAAGCCATGACGGTTCGCACTCAATGCCGGGCCAAACGCCACTGTCCGTGCAGTGCCTCCCTGGAAATTACCTAAAGGCGACCGGTCTTTCAGCACTCGGCATAGCGTATTTGTCGTGCTTCGGATATGGTCGTACACCCTGGGATTGTCTGTAGAGCACCGGAGGTGGGCTTTCGTGCCTAATATGCCATGACTAGTGAGCAGATACAAGGAAATGCCGTGAAACTCGAGTCCGTTCAAGCGCGGGACTTAGCAAATCTAGTGGAGATGGAAGCCCGCTGGGAGAACCTGCGATCCACATCGGGCGCCGCGCAACCACGCCGGACTTGCAGACAAATCAAAAGGCATATGAGGCGTTTCGTGCCAAACTGGCTAGCTACAACAGGATCTATTCGCCGGCACACGTGCCTGAACTTTTGCTCAACACTCCGACCCGCCTCGGAATCTGGTGTCGGCGCATGCAGAATCTCTTCACTCTCGTGGAAGCCGATTCCCTGTGCGCTCCCCCCGCTCAAGTGCTCCAAAAGGCGCACCGCTGCGCCGAGCGGATCGCGACACGCTTGAACCGAGGTCGTGCGAGTCACATTCAATCGAGCACTTTCCAAGACGCCGTGCGAGAATTGGACACCTTGCGTCAATGGTGCGAGAATCTCGCGCGCGACGCGACGGATAACGGCGATCACGTTGATCGGAAACCCGAATAGGTCAGCCGCTGCACCACCTCCGATAATCGGGCCGATTACGAGCGGAGGAGTTCTCAAGCCGATTTCCAGCAACGCGTGCACCTCTTTGCGCGCGGTGTAACGCCATTTCGTGCGCTGATTCAGCGATAAGCTCTTCCCCGGAGAAAGGCATGGAAAAAGCCATCGAAGTATTCGCCACCATCCAATTGTCCGTGATTGGCCTGTCACACGTGGCACAACCACGCGTCTGGGTAGAGTTTTTCATGTGGCTTCGCAGCAAGGGTTACGCGGGCGTGTTCGCCAACGGCTTTCTGAGTCTGTGGTTCGGCTCAATCATCGTCGCGTTCCACAATGTTTGGGAGGGACTTCCGACAATCCTTACTGTTCTCGGCTGGGGACAAGTGCTGAAAGGCTTCATTAGTTTCGTCGTCCCGCAGGTCGGGATGTGGGGACTGGCCCGGGTTTCCTTCGAACGCGCTCGGGAGTTCGTCATCGGAGGCGCCATCATGCTCGCGATTTGTGCAGTCTTGTGGTACGTTGTTCTCACGTGATACGCGGCGAGCCGCCGACACGCCCATCGAAGGTCTAATGATGCCTTCCTTTGACGAGACCCCGCTCATCCGCCTGACGAACTTATTCCCTCAACAGCTCGTTTACGCGAAATGCGAGTTCCTGGCGCCGTCCGGCTGTTTCAAGATTCGCGGAGCGACTCACTTGTTGGAGCAGTTGAACCGCAAAGAGTGCAGGCAGCGACTCATTGTGCCGTCCATGGGGAATACCGCTCTGGGAGCGGCCACGGCTGCCAAGGCGTTCGGCTTCAGCATGACAGGCGTCGTGCCCCAGACGATCTCCCGCGCCAAAGACGAGAAACTACGCGCCTTGGGCGTTGAACTGGTCAAGGTTCCCGGTGGCGGCAGCGACCTGCTGCGCTGCGCCGCCGAGATTGCCAAGGAGCAGGACGGCTACTTCGTTCATCCGCACCTGGACCCGCTTTGGACCGATGGATACCAAGCTGTTGCTGCTGAGATAATTCGCGCTTTGCCTGACTGCCGCTCCTTGGTTTTCCCAGTGGGCGGTGGCGGGTTGCTCATGGGAATACGGGCGTACTTACGCCAACAGCCGGCCCCGATTCGGCTGTTTGGCTGCGAACCATTCAACTATCCGAAATACGCCCGCTTTGAGCATGCCCGTTCGGCGACCATTGCTGATGGACTTCTGGTAGAGAAACCACACCCCGAGGTGCAACAGGCGATCGCGGACGATAACATTTCGATCCGCCTTGTAAGGGAAGAAGAGATCCGCGTTGCCCTGAGAGCGCTGTTCGAGGCACACGGGCTGGTAGTTGAGCCATCGAGTGCAATCACGCTGGGAATCTTGAGCGCACACGTCGCGGAACTCGAAGAACCTATCTGTGTCATTCTCACCGGCGAGAACATTGCCCGCGAAGATCATCGACGCCTGATTGCGGCCGAGTCGGCAATGTGACGCCGACCTGCGGAGCGCCGGCGAAGAACTGTTCGCGCACGCTCGCTGGCAATACTGGCGTAGCAACCACCTCTCAGGGCTCTACTCATACTCCACTTCTACCTGCTGTGCGTTGAAGGCGTAGTATTTGCCTCCCTTTTGAAAATCGGTCCAGACGAGCCAAAACGACTTGCCATCCTTGGCAATCCATTTCGGGGCGATCTGCGGTTGGTAGGCGCGCGCTGCCTTGTCGCCCCCGGGTGTCCACTCTTTTTCCTCGTACACTTGCTTCCAGGGACCCACGGCTGGGGCGCCGTCCAAAAGCCCAGGTAGCTCGGCTTTGCAAACCAGTCTCCGTTCGCGTTGATTCCCATTCCCCAGCTGGTCATTAGGTACTGTCCGGCAGGTGGGAAATAAACCACGCTTGGTTGCCAGGCATACGGATGAACGTGCTTGTTGACCCCGCCTGTTGGAAACGTATGAACTACCGCACGCTCTTCGATCCGGCCCGACCATTTGGCGCGGCCGCCATTATCCAATCCGGCGAAGAACTCGTACGCGCGCCGGTTCACCATGCGATCCTTGGGCATTCGACAAAGCACCAGTTGATTCATCGTACCCTCGAGATTACCGTTGGGCGCGTAGAGGTACACAAAGCCATCCTTGTTGTGCGCGTAGTTCTGACCCATCTGCAGCACGGTGATCAGCGAGAACGCGTCGCCGGGTTCCTCGAAAAAGACCATGTTGTCTTTGGTGCGGTCGTCCCATTTTTCCCAACGCACCGGAGTCGAGCCGTCCTGATTTCGCCAGCTCTTGCCATTGTCGGGAGAGTAAATCAGCTTTGCTCCGACAAAACGCGGCTGTGGCTCATCGAACGGATGATTCGGAGTGCTGAGATATTGGTAAAGCCGACCATCCACGGCCAAAGTACCGAAGTTGTAGTAGCGGTTGGATTCCCGGTTGGGGTTGCTAGGCAGATCCGGGTAGCCCGATAAGTACTCGAACGTTAGCTTGGGTGGATCACCGGCGATGGCGTACATGCGGCTGTTAAAGTTGCCTGGAGGCGTCCCCGGTAGGCCGCGCCCGTCGCAAAGACTGACATAGACCTTGTCGTCGTTGGCCCAGCTCATGTGCCAATTGTCGCCGTTTCCACCGAAGCGTTGAATCGTGTCGTCCAGCCGGCGCACCGTCTTGATGTGTCTTCCCGGCTGTGCTCCCGAATGTTTTCCGTCTTCGTCGTAGCAACTCGCGCAGGTTACTATGCCGGTGGCAACAATGCCGCATAACGCAAGGAGTACACCGCCGCACTTCATGGTTGATGTCCCCTTAGTTCCTCCGTCGTCGGGCTTGTTATCGGATTCATTTCGCAATGTAGCTGCGACGGATCATCGCGCTTTGGTGGTCACGGTCACGCGTTTCGAAAAGAATGCTCTTCTCGCTGTTATGCTCGACAAGAACGACACGTTTGGTGATGTCTTTGGAGACGGACTTTCCTTTTTCGGCGTCTTCCAGGAACGTCTTAACGGCGTCAGCCTTGATCTGGTCGAACTTCTGATCCTTCTTTAACTCGCAGAACGCCTCGATGGCGCTACCTCGCAGCAGTGTCGGCCAGACTTTTTGAAACAGCGCATTGGAGACGTAGACGTCGGCGCTGTTGATTCGGCCATTGACTACAGACACGTAACCAATCGCATCATTCTTGCCGTGCGGAACTTTTTGGAGAAGGTCAACGTAGCCATTGACGGCCTTCTGGAAATCCTTGTCTTCAAGTGACAACTGAAGGCTGCTCGCAGACTCGGGTTTTTGAACCGACTTGTTCAGGTTAAGGCCTGCCTTCATCTGCGCGGCTAACGTTGTCCCAGACCGCTTGTTGAGCACGTTGACTGCGCACGGCCACCTTCAAGTCTTTGGTCGCCGCTTGGAAATTCCCGGGGGCGAACCTTGCAACTTCTTCAGTTCCCCGCGGAGCCCAACGTCCCGCCTCGCAACAGAAGGACGCGATGGCAACCTTGACCGGTTCCTTGCCGGACTTTGCGGGAACAATCAAATCCATCGCTAGGATCCGATCCTGTTGACCGCCCTTGACGATGTCGCCGGACTGAATGAGTATTTCGTCCGCCGAGAGGTTCTCCACGGCCAACTCTTGCACCTCCTTCGTCTCGTGGACAATGGCCTTCTTTTGTTCCAAGGCCTCAGACAATGTGAGGTAGACCTTGTCTTTGATCCGGTCGGCGCCGTGGATAAAGAAAACTGTGAGATTTTGATGGGTGTACGGACCGCTCAGGGTGTACCCGGTCCGTTGCACCTCCTTCGCTTGCTCGTCCGGCGCTCTGCGCCAAAGAGGGCAGTGATCGCAAACATGATTGCAAGGTTCAGAAGAAGTTTGGCGGTGATCATGATGTTCCTCCGGAGAAGAGAATGGAAGTGAAAGGGCCCTCTTTCGTAACACGAGACGGTCACCTAATAGTACTGCCAGGCGTTATCGTTTGAAATGCCGACTGCTGACAGAACGTCTGAGCCAACGGCGCTGGACTAGGTAATCGCATCCAGATCAGCCGTGGCCAGGACCAGAGCGAGCAAGTGCGCGGATCGTTGCGGCGATGGTAGCGGCGTCGATTGCACCTCGAACGCACCGATGTCAATCGTGCCGTTCACGATCCGCGGAAACCCCGGGCCGCGCTGGTCCCATTCGGGGGCATCGGTGTTGTCGCCGGCATCGATGGCGGGGCTGCCGGGGAGGAGGGCAGCAGTGGGAGTTAGGCCACCGTTGTCTTGAAGCGGACCCAGTAACGGGTCAACGTCGAGGATGTCGGTAGGCGCGAAACCGTTGCCGGTATTGCTATTGCCGATCAAGTTGAAGCCCGATGATTGCAAGCTTCCGCGAATATCTCCACTGTTTCCCGCGACGATCGTGTTTCGAATGAAGCATTCCGTATTGAAGTACGCTGAGCAGCTGATTCCTTCGCCGGTATTGAATGCAATCGTACTGTGGCTGACGACAACAAGCCCATATCCGTCAATCCCGCCGCCGTAACCGTTAACCTCGTTTGAATGGATCGTGCTGTTCAAAATGAACAAGCTACCGATCATATGAGGCGGGAAGCACAGATTCGAAATCCCGCCACCCACACCAGAGTCGTAGATGCCGAAGTCCTCCGCCACATTTTCGAAGATGGCGCTGTTGTAGATTGATGCCGTTCCGGCATTGCAAATGCCGCCGCCATACGCACCTTCCTCACCAATGGCGCGGTTGTGCGAAATAATGCTGTCGATAATGGTCAGATTCCCGCCGGTGTGGTTGTAGATGCCGCCGCCGCTGGGGTAATGGGAATAATCAACGGCTGTATTACCTGTGACGGTGGTTCGGAGCAGCGTCAAGTTGCCCGCGTTGTAAATGCCGCCGCCGAATTGCCCGATGAAGTGCGAGAATTGGCCGTTCGTAATGGTCAATCCGGTGATGTTTACATTTGCGCCGGCATTGATCTTGAATATGCGGTAGTCGCCGCCCGTATCTCGCCGTACCGACATCAAGTCCGGCGCGGGCCCTTCAATGTTGATGTCCGACTCGAGCTCGGGCAACGGCCCCTGGAGATTAATCGTCCCCGTCACCGTGAAATCAATCACATCCGGCCCCGGCTCGGCGTTGACCTTGTTGACGCAGTACCGCAAATCGCCGCGGAAGCCTTTGCCGACGCCGCTATCACTGAGCCGAGTGACGTGGCAGGTGGACATGAGCGTGCGGTCTTCGAGGGGTTCAACGATCAAGCGTCGCGAACCACGATTCATAGTGTTCCTCCCATCTCAACGGCTGACGCCAATTCTTCTTCTACCCCGAAGGGGTTGCATTCCATAGCCCAGGGTCGCGCAGCGCACCCTGGGTTAGTGGTTCCCGTCATCGACATACCCCGAAGGGGTTGCATCGCCGGCAGACGATCCAACCCTTTCAGGATTGGGGTATCGGCGGCCGGTTCACCCAGGGTGCGCTGCGCGACCCTGGGCTGCGTGATGAAACCGCTTCGCGGTAAAACCGCAGCATTCTGAATCGGATTATCAGTGGTTATCGCCATGAGTGCGGCGAGGTCAGGCGACGTGCGCCGCCCTCCGATATCCAACGCGGCGGTCGCTTGCACCTCGAACGCCCCGATGTCGATCATGCCGTTCACAATCCGCGGAAACCCCGGCCCGCGCTGGTCCCATTCCGGCGCGTCGGTGTTGTCGCCGGCGTCGATGGCCGGGCTGCCGGGGAGGAGCGCACGTGTGTAAGTTGGGCCTCCGTTGTTGATGAGGGGACCGAGCATGGGGTCGACGTCCAGGAGATCGGTGCTGCTATAGCCGCCGCCCGCGCTGCTGTTGCCGATCAGATTGTAATTGGACGACGTGAGTTGACAGTAGATATCGCCATCCGGATGGCCCGCGACGATGGTGTTGCGCATGAAAAGGGGGGAGGCGGTCTTGCAGAAGATGCCATCGCCTCCCGACGATCCGAGCGTATTGTTGCTGATCGTACTGTGGCTGACAACGGTGAGCTCGGCCGGGGAATCCGTATAAACGCCCGCACCCCGTTCGGCCCGATTGCCTACGATGGTGGTGTTTAGGACCACCACGACGCTGCTATTGAAAACACCGCCTCCGACGCTCTTCTCGAACGTGAGGGCCGCTTCATTGTAGGAGATGGTGCTGCTGTATATCGACGCGGTGCCGTAGTTGGCTAATCCCCCGCCTGTCGTATCATCCCCGGCTATGGCTTTGTTGGCCCCGATGGTGCTGTCGATAACCGTCAGGTCGCCGATGTTGTAGACCCCGCCACCGATGGACGTGTAGAACCCCTCTGCCTTGTTCTGATTGATCAGAGTGCGCCTGATTGTCATCACTCCGGCGTTGTACACTCCGCCACCTCTTCCATTATCGTACCCGGTTCGATTCCCCGTAATGATGCAGTCCTCGATGGTCAAGGCGCCTTCATTGTGAACTCCGCCGCCACGTTCTAGGGTGGGATGCGACAGGTTGCCATTTGCTATGGTGAGACCGCTTAGACTTGCGGTTGCGACAGGCCAAATGGTAAAAATGCGAAAGAGAGGTCCCTGATCAGGGGTACCCGCCCGCCGCACCGTCAGGAGGCTTGCGCCTGGTCCTTGAATGTCAGTATCGGTTCTAATATCAGGCAAAGGATTGTTCAAATTGATCGTGCCCGTCACCGTGAAGTCGATCACATCGGGCCCCGGCTCGGCAGTGACCTTGTTAATGCAGTAACGCAAGTCGCCGCGGAAGCCTTTGCCGACGCCGCTGTCACTGAGACGTGTAACATGGCAGGTGGACATGAGGGTGCGGTCTTCGAGCGACTCGATTGTCAGGCGAGTCCTTGCGCGAGTCATGGGTTGGCCTCCTAATCTTCGCTTTGAAGGTCGGCGGTAATCAGCACCGCAAAAGTTGCCGAAGCCGTGCCCGATGGCGCCGGCGTCGGCGCCGGGTTTAATAGGAATCCGCGTGGATAAATATCCGATGCCTTGTACCCAATACCGACAATCTGCCCGTGATTGTTGATCGCGGTCGTCTGCGTTAGTTCCCAACCGGAGTTCGGCGGAATCAGTTTATTGAGGTCTTTCCACCCTTCGGCAGCGTTCCACACGGCCGCCACGCGCTTTTCGTGCGCGAAGGTTACCACGCAACCGTGCGACCCGACAACGTCCCCATGATCATTAATGCCCGCGCCGATGGCGAAGGCAACGGTATTCTCTCGGCATTCCAGCGTTCCCAGATTCTGGATGGTTCCGCCAACCTCATACAGAAACGCCCGATTGACGAGGAAGAAATTCCCGGGGCCAACGATCGGCGAGCTGCCCGTCACCTGGCCCTGGTTGTTGATGTCGACGGCGAACGTGCCGTAAGGTCCGAGCGCGCCAATGTCGACAATCGAACCATTGTCCCATAGCACCGAGGGGCCGTCCGCGTAATTGGTGACCTTGCCGACGACCTGTCCGTTGTCATTGATGTCATAGGCGCGGGCCGGCTCGGTTCCGACGGTGCCGAGATCGGTTGGGACGCCGCCTTCCCATAGCGTTGCTTTGTAGTCCGAGAAAGCGGCGCCCTTGGAAAAACCGACCACCTGGCCGAGGTTGTTGATTCCGTTGGCGCGACTGCTCGCCACGCCGTTCAAGGGAGGCAGCGCCGTCATTCCCTCGCCGCGTTGCCAGATAAACGCCGCCCCCTGCGGCGCCCCGCTGAGCGTAAACCAACCGACGACCTGGCCGAGATCGTTGATTGCCTCGGCCCGACTGGCGCCGCCCGCCAAAGATCCCAGATCGTGCATGCCGGAAACCGGATCCCAAAGAAATGCGCGCGACTGGCCGTTCGGCGTTGCCGAGTGGCCGACGACCTGGCCGATCTCATTGATGTCGGCCGGCATCGTGGTAGTCCCGCCGAGCGTGCCCAGATCGACAACGGAATAGCTCAGCAAGTCGCGCGATTCCAACATGTCAATCCGCGGACGCCATAGGTGACGAGACATGCGGTTCGCCATTCTTGATTCTCCATAGGTGATCGAAAACTAATCCAGTTCGTCCAAATAGGCCGTGGCCAGCATCAGGGCGAAAAGCTCATTTCCCGCACGGCTTGACGGCCAAGCGACCGGCGGTATCGGCGATGATTGTACCTCAAACGCCCCGATGTCAATCGTGCCGTTCACAATCCGCGGAAACCCCGGCCCGCGCTGGTCCCATTCCGGCGCGTCAGTGTTGTCGCCGGCGTCGATGGCGGGGCTGCCTGGCAAAAGTGCCATGGTCAACGTCGGCCCGCCATTATCGGAAAGCGGGCCGAGAAGCGGATCGACGTCGAGAACATCATTCGGACCGAAGCCGGAGCCCGTGCTTGCATCGCCGACTAAATTATGGTCGGACGACGTCAAGACGCCCTGTACATCCCAATCTTCATTTCCGGCGACAATCGTGTTGCGCATGAAGGTCGGTCCGTCCGCTCTTAGCCCGCCCCCAGGATAGGAACTGACACCGACGTTGCCGGATATCGTGCTGTGGCTGATAACGTTTAGGCTTCCTTTCGCGGTAATGGCACTTCCAGAATCGGTCTGATTGCCGGCAATGGTACTATTCAGAACAACCATTTCGCCTTCGCTGTATATGCCGCTTCCACTGCCGAACCAATACGCGGCGTTACTCACGATCGCACTGTCATAAACCCACAGCTTCCCGGAGTTGTAGATTCCACCGCCGTAGGTGGAAGGTCCTATTACATCAACCCAGTTCTGTTCGATTGACGAAGCGATGATCGTAAGCGATCCGTCGTTGAAGATCCCTCCCCCTTTTCCGGTTGTGGAAGTTGCCGCGACGTTCTTTGTAATGACGCTTCGTTCGATAGTAAGAATGCCCGAGTTGAAAATACCTCCACCCCGGCCACCTGGGGCGCTTCCACCACGGATCGTCATGTCGGCGATTTGAACTGTCGCGGACGCATCAACGCTAAAAATCTGATACTGACCGCCTGTGTCTCGTCGGACCGTTAGGGACTCCGCACCAGGTCCCTGGACGCTGAGCTCGGAGGCGAGGTCCGGCAAAGCGCCGTTGAGGTTGATTGTGCCCGTCACGGTGAAATCAATCACATCCGGCCCCGGCTCGGCGTTGACCTTGTTGATGCAGTAGCGCAAATCGCCGCGGAAGCCTTTACCGTTCCCGGTGTCGCTGAGCCGTGTGACGTGGCAGGTGGACATGAGGGTGCGGTCTTCGAGGGGTTCGACGCGTGGTGCAGTTCGGTATCGTTGCATCGTCCTTTCTCCTTACGGTTGTCTCATTTCCGGTAGCACAGACTTTTCTGTCTGTGCGGGAGCCGAGCACAGACAGAAATGTCTGTGCTACCGTTTGTCTTCATATGAGCGTATCCAAATCAGCCGTGGCCAAAATCAAGGCGAGGATCTCGTAGCCGGCACGCGGGCTGGATGGCATCGGTGTCGCCTGCACCTCGAACGCACCAATATCAATCGTGCCGTTCACGATCCGCGGGAATCCCGGACCGCGTTGGTCCCATTCGGGCGCGTCGGTATTGTCGCCGGCTCCGATGGCGGGGCTGTCGGGGAGCAGGGCGTGCGTCAGCGTCGGGCCGTTGTTGTCGGCGAGCGGTCCGAGGAGGGGATCGATGTTCAGGAGGTCTGTCGATGCGAACCCGCTGCCGCCAGCTGCGTTGCCGATCAGGTTATAAGCGGAAGTTGTAAGCTGCCCCTTGAGGTCGGACCCAAGCGGGGCGATGTTGTACGCGATGATGGAATTCCGGAGGTGAGCCACGGTCGGTGTCTGTCGATGGACATAAAGACCGCCGCCGAAGGTCTCGACCGAGCCGATGGACGAATTCTTGGCGATCGTCGACGAACGAATGTCGAGTGGTCCGATCTTCACGTAGATGCCGCCGCCATGGCTCCGCGTCGCCTGACTCCCACTGCCGGTGACGTTCGACAACGTCGTGTTGTTAATCACGGTGCTATGGCTGATCGTCGCGGGGCCGTAATTGGACACGCCTCCGCCCACGGCCGCGGAAAGGTAGAATCCGCTTTCGCCCTGGACGTAGGCAATGTTGTTGGCAATCGTGCTCCGCGTGATCGTGACGATTCCATCGACCCAGTTGTAGACGCCGCCGCCTTCCGCCCGAAATGCACTGCCCGGATCGTCGGCGCCGGCACGGTTGTCGGATATGGTGCTGTAGGTGATGGTCAATGTTGCGTTGCTGTGGTTATAGATGCCGCCGCCGACCAACAGTGATCCGACGCCCGACACCTCGTTGTCCGTGATTTGGCAACGGTCGATGGTCATCTGGCCGCCTGTGTCGTTGTAGATTCCCCCGCCGAACGCGATGGCGCCCCCGGCCTTGTTTTGCCAAATGGTGCTTAGATGGAGCGACAGCACGCCTGCGTTGTAGATGCCGCCGCCTTTGGAATCGAAACCGTTCGTTATGGTGACGCGGGATATCTTCACGACGCGATTCGCGTTCACCGTGAAAATGCGATAGGCGCCGCCGGTGTCCCGCCTGACCGTGAGCAGATCAGCGCCGGGCCCCTGAATGTCGATGTCGGAGTCGAGCGGAGGTAACGCATCGGTGAGATGGATCACGCCCGTCACCGTGAAATCAATCACATCCGGGCCCGGCTCGGCGTTGACCTTGTTGATGCAGTAACGCAAGTCGCCGCGGAAGCCTTTGCCGACACCCATATCGGTGAGCCGCGTGACGTGGCAGGTGGACATGAGGATGCGGTCTTCGAGGGGCTCGACTCGGAGGTTGTAGGAATTCGGTTTCATAAGTTCCTCCGGTTTCGAGTCATTTCCTTGCGGTTCTTCTCTGCGTTAATCTGTGTAATCTGCGTTTCGTTTCGGTTTCCAAACGCAGATTTCGCAGATTATCGCAGAGACAGATGATCACTTCTTCTTCTGCAAATCGGCCGTCAAAAGCACGGACCAATTCTGATCCGGTCCTGGTGTTGGTGTTGATTGCACCTCAAACGCGCCGATGTCAATCGTGCCATTCACAATCCGCGGGAATCCCGGCCCGCGCTGGTCCCATTCGGGAGCGTCGGTGTTGTCGCCGGCGTCGATAGCCGGGCTGCCGGGGAGGAGTGCGATGGTAAGCGTGGGGCCACCGTTGTCGGCGAGCGGGCCGACGAGCGGATCGACATCGAGGAGATCGGTGGTTGCGGCGCCGCTGACGCAATCGCTGTCGCCGAACAAGTTATGGCCGGAAGCTTGTAAGGTACCGCAGTAGTCGGCGCCACCGTCCGAAGCCCAGTTGTCAGCGACAATTGAATTGAACATATAGACGTCGCCGTAAATGCCGCCGGCGTATGCAGTCTCTGTTGTTGAGGTCAGATTTCTTGCGATAGTAGAGTGCTTGATCGTTGTTTTCTCGCAGTCGTCATAAATCCCGCCCCCAACGCCCACCTCGTTAGACTCCAATGCGTCAACGAAGTTTTCGGCGATGGTACTGTTGATGATGAGGGTGGCGGGGGCAGCGCAGCTAGTGTGGATTCCACCGCCGGCGACGAACACGGAGCCGCTTGTAGGGGCGGTATCTATCGCTCCATTACGGACCACCGCGCTGTCTGTGATTGTTAGCGTGGCGTCATTATAGATTCCGCCGCCATAACTTTTGTTGACTGTCGTTTCGGAGGAATTGTCGGAAATCGTGCTAAACCGGATTATGGCGGTCCCGCCACTAGTGTTATGCAAGCCGCCACCCGCGACGGTGTTCTGAGCGAATGCCGTGTTCGCGACCAAGTGGCTTGTCTCGATCGTCAAGAAGCCGGCATTGTATATTCCGCCGCCGCCCAGGTAGGTAGCCCCGCCATTTGATTTGTGCATCCTGTTATTTGCGATGGTGCTATTGACGATTTGCAGCGACCCGCCATTATAGACGCCGCCTCCTTGATCCGAGCTTGTGTTCAAGGTGATCTGGACATCGTCCAGCAACAACGCGCCGTGATTGGCGATACCGCCCCCAATTGTGTGCTGTCCGTTGGCGACGGTCAGGCCTGAAATCCTCACCGTCCCGATGACAATGTGGAATATCCTGAACGGCGTTTCTGCGTCGTTTCGACGCACGGTTAACACGTTCTGTCCTGGTCCCCAAATGTCGATGTCGGACCTGAGGTCGGGCAAAGCACTCATCAGGTTTATCGTGCCGCTAACCTTGAAATCAATCGCATCCGGCCCCGGCTCGGCGTTGACCTTGGTGATGCAGTAGCGCAAGTCGCCGCGGAAGCCTTTGCCGACGCCGCTGTCGCTGAGCCGCGTGACGTGGCAGGTGGACAGCATGGTGCGGGCTTCGAGGGGTTCGATTCTCGGTCGGATGGTCGTGGGGGTCATGCGATGTCTCCTGATCAAGAAGCTTCGCCGAGGCATACTTCGCACACGGCGCTTACTTCGCTCGAAGACTCGCTGCGTGCGCGGCTCGGACGCAACCGAAACCGACTGTTCTCGTTCGTAGTGTCGGGGTTAATCGGGTCGTCCACGGTAGGCTCGATGAATCGGGTCACAGCAAGCATGTGAACGTCAGACTCCGATGGTCCGGATGATCGCGGCCTGTCCCAGCTCGGTAGCGGCAGCGGCGGCCAAATGGTGTCGTTTAGAAATACGATCACATTTTCAGCGCTCGCTGCGGCGATATCGAGATAGCCATCCTCGTTTAGATCGGCAACTGCGACCGAGTACACACCGGCGCCGGTCGCATAGTTCGTCGCCGCCGCGAAAGTCCCGTCCCCTGCGTTCAGCCGGACGGTCACATTGACAGAAAATTCGTTACCAAGAACAACGTCGAGATCCTGGTCCAGGTCGACGTCCCCCAGCGCCACGGACCGGGGGTTATCGCCGGCGGCGTAGTTGGTCGCCGCGGCAAATGTCCCGTCGCTGTTGTTTAGCAGGATGCCGACGTTGTCGGAATTTCGATTGGCAACGGCAAGGTCAAGGTCCTGGTCTCCGTCCAGGTCGCCCATCGCTATGGCAAATGGCTGACCGCCGGAACTGTAGCTCCCGAACGAGCTAAAGGCGCCATTCCCAAGATTTCGCAGCACCATCACGCTAGCGGCCGCAACCACAATGTCGAGGTCTTGGTCGCCGTCCAGGTCCCCCAGCGCCACCGAAAAAGGACCCGTCCCACCTGCGTAATCCACCGCGGGCGTGAAGGTGCCCGTTACCGTTGTTCATTAGAACGCTGACGGCGCCATTACCGCTAACGGCGACGATGTCGATATCGGTATCGCCGTCCAAGTCTCCCACTGCCACAGATCGCGTCGTCGTGCCGGCAGCATACGTCGTAACGGGCGACAACGTGCCATTTCCGGAATTGAAATAAACGCCAACGGCGCCTGGCGAAGCTGTTATCGCTATGACGACGTCGAGATCCTGGTCTCCGTCAAGATCCCCGAGTGTAACGGACTCGACCGCATTGCCTGCGGAATAACCTGTCGACGTCGGGAAGGTCCCGTCTCCGGGATTCAGCCTCACACTGATCGAACAGCAGAAGCCGTTGCCGGTAACGAGGTCGATGTCATTGTCGCCGTCGAGGTCTCCCGCGGTCATGGTATAGGGATAGTTGGCGGCGAAGGACTTAGCCGCTATAAGGCTTCCGTCGCCTCGATTTCGCAGCACACTCACGTCATCCGAACTGCTATTCGCAGTGGTCAGGTCAAAGTCTTGGTCCCCGTCCAAGTCTCCAACCGCCACGGAAACGGATCCATCCCCGGCAACGTAAGTAGTCGCCGCCCCGAATGTTCCATTTCCGTTGTTGAGCAGCACGTCCGCTGCATTGGTGACTACGTCGAGGTGCCTGATCCCCGTCGAGATCGCCCAGCGCCACCGATTTGCCCTTACTGCTGGGATAATACGATACCGCGCCGAACGCTCCGTCGCCTTGGTTCAACAAAACGCCCACCTCCCCAGGCGAAGGAGACGAAGCGGGGAATACGATGTCTCGATAAAGATCACCATCGACATCGCCGAGAGCTACGAAACGAGCCTTGAGCGCTTGATAAATCACTGGCGCCGCGAACGTGCCATCGCCTTGGTTTTTCAGAACGCTGACCGTGCCGCTGGCGGTGACTATGTCGAGATCAATGTCGCCGTCCATATCGTCGATCGCCACCCAATCCGGTTGATCTCCGACCGGGAAACTCGTAAGGCCGGCAAATGTCCCGTCGCCCTGATTGTGAAGTATGTTGACGACGCTGTTCCATGCGGCCACCACCAAGTCAAGATCCTGGTCGCCGTCAAGATCGCCAACGGCAATGGAACGTGGATCGATACCCGCGGGGAAGTGAGTGGCCGGATTCAGTGTGCCATTCCCTTGATTGAACAGCACGCTCACCGTGTCAGCGACGAAGTTCGCCGTGGCGACGTCCGTATCCCCATCGGCGTCGAAATCACCGACCGCCACCGACCGCGGGCTGCTTCCGACGCTGTATTGCGCCCCGCGGCGGAAACCGCCTGACCCATTCGCACGTAACATGCTGACGGTGTTTCCATCCTTGTTGACGGAGACCAAGTCGAGATCCTGGTCCCCGTCCATGTCGGCCATCGCCACTTCAACCGGTCCATTCCCGGCGGGGAAGGCAGGAGCAGTGATGAAACTTGGCGTAGTCCGATCCTCGAGTCGGTCGATCCGAAGGCGAGTTCTCAACGTCTGCGATCGCATACAATCCCTCCATTCATGAACAAGGCGCGCGCGAGGCCCTATATGTATAACGTGATTTCGAGCCAAAACCGGACGCGGCGGTTCTGGAATTTGGAAAAATGATAACGCACCGCCCACTAACCTCGTGTTGACGAATTGTCGCTTCCGGCGTCTTGCGTTATGTTGAACAACGTTCGGCCCGCTACCCAAAGGCAGCTGATGATATGACTTCCACCGATATCGCGATCCCGCAACGCGGATTGGGCCAGACCGGCCGGGATGTAACCCTGTTCGGACTCGGCGGTGAGGGCGTACTGCGGACTCACAATCACATGACCGAAGCGGTCCGCGTCATCGAGCGCGCGTTGGATCAAGGCGTAAACTACTTTGACACGGCGCCCGCGTACGCCTCCAGCCGGGATTATTACGGCGCGGCTCTCGGCGAACGACGCCGTGGCATCTTCCTCGCCTCCAAGACACACGACCGGACGCGTGATGGTTCGTTGTGGCTCCTGGAGGACAGTCTACGCCGCCTGCGCACCGACTACCTCGATCTGTGGCAGCTGCACGACTTGCGGACCAAAGACGACCTGGACGAAATCTTCGCTGCCGACGGCGCCATGTCGGCACTCATCGCAGCGCGAGAGGCCGGCCAGGTGCGCTACCTCGGCATAACCGGCCACCACGATCCAGCCATCCTGCTCGAGGCGATGCGACGGTTTGACTTCGATACTGTTCTGGTGGCGCTCAACGCCGCGGATGTGCATCGATTGCCATTCACTTCCACGGTGCTCGCCGAAGCGGCACGGCGCGGAATGGGCGTCATCGGCATGAAGGTTTGCGCCGCGGGCGTCCTGGTTGCGCCGGGCCGGTTATCGATGGCCGAGGCGCTCGGCTATGTCTGGTCACTTCCTGGAATCAGCAACGTCATCGTCGGCTGCCGGACGCCGCATGAAGTTGATGAGAATGCTTGCATCGCACGTGGGTTCTGTGCCTTTGACAACGACCAGATGCGCCGTCTGGAGGACCGTACACGGCGTGATGCGGCGGCGTACGGATACTACAAGATGCCGTAGCGCGAAAATGACGAATCGAAAAGCGACACCCTATGAGGCGTCCGGCACTGCTTGCGACTTCGTTACCAATCTCCGAACGTCCAGGTCCTTCTTGACCTTGCTCCAAATGCCGATGAAAACACCTGCTAATAGTCCGGCGACGCATCCACTTCCAATGAGCAATCCAACTATCATTTCGGTATGCCGTCGTGGTACAGGCGATTCCTGCGCCAGGGCAATGATGGCGGCGAGGTCCATGCCGAGCCCAATTCCCAAGGCACTGCTCCACATAGCATAAATGTCGATTCGATGGCGCCGGCCAGGCGTGCCTGCGGCTGCAAACCAAGCCCCGAATATGCCTCCGGTTAGACCACCCCAAAGGCCTCCTAAGACACACGCGAGCAGAACCGTGGCAGTAGGCGATCCGCGGAACTGTTCCAGCCAATCCGAAAGGGCAAACCCGATTCCAATCGCGACCAACGAGAAAACACTCGTTACGACGAACGCCATGAGCAAGCCGATCGCGGTACGATACAGCGCCGATCCAAGCAACCTACCCGCGGATGGTCGTTTGCGGACAGCCAAATCGGGCCCCTGGGCGTGCTGACCGCTGTTTCCTCGCGGCGGCGATGCGAAGGCGCCCACAATCAATCCCAAGATGGTCCAAACGGCGATTCCGATGCCGGCGCCGATCCACCAATTCGGGCTAAAGACTTCTTCCGGTGGCGCTAATGTAATGAGAAGAATCCAAAGTACCCCGCCGAAGCCTCCGGCGACAACGGCGTAAACTAGAGCGCGCACAAACATAGTTCGCGAGGTCCTTGTACTTGTGCGATTGGTGTCGATCGTTGACCAATCTACCCCCGGCAGGATTCGAACCTACATAAGCCCGCTTAGAAGGCGGGTGCATTTCCATTATGCTACGGGGGCGCAATGGTATTGAGTTGAATTAGACCAAACGAACGTGGCGGGGTCAATTTGTGAGTGTGCCGCTCGCGGCTTAGCGTTCTTGGCGTTTCAAAACCAGAAGATAACATCCCGAGTCCGGCTTCACGGCGAATTCGGTGGGCCGGTCTTTCCCGGGTTGACTGGTACAGATTTTTAGAGTGTCACCTTCCAGAAGGTAGATTCCCTTGATTGGCGTCTTGTCGGAGCCTTCGAGTGCGTTGACCTTCGTTATTTCCTTAGGCTTCTTCGTTGCATCCAACTCAAACTTGTACTTTGCCATGGCGGTTTTTGTGACTTGGCCGCCCCTGGTTTCGTTCTCCCATCGATACTCGTTGTCTTTGAACGTGGCTCGGATGATCTGATTTTCCGGCGGCGGCTTAGCTCCTTCACCAGTGCTATCCTGGGCAGTGACGCTCCAAGTTCCTTGGAGTTTCTCCTCGTCCTTCTTATCAGGCTTCTTATCAGGTGCTGGAGCAAGCGCGACAGCAACGATCGTTAACAATTGCAGGAACATCATGGATTGACATCCTTTCCAACAAGTATGTGTCTTACGGGCGGTAATCTTCGACGACGCGACGTTGTCTGCCTTGCACGCGTTCGAGAGCGCGGCTCACGACGGCGCTCGACGGTCGGCGTTGCTCCTCCAGCGAGCCCGCCATCTTGAACATGGCGCGGGCTTCGTCCGGCTTGCCTTGGGCCAATTGTGTCAAACCGAGGAAGTAGTAGTAACGCGCATCGGGGTTCGACGAACCGGCCGTGCGGACCGCGTCGAAGAAATCGCTTTCCGCCGTCCAATATCGGCCGGCCCAGAAGTTGGATAGGCCACGGACATAGTAACGTTCCGCGCCCAACGGGTCGGATGGCGTCGCCGACTCGGGCGGTCGAGAAATACCGCCGTTGCGGGCGCCGCCGTTCTTGGGCGCCGCGGTGGCGGCGGATGCCAGATGTTCCACACCGCGGACCAAAGCCGGGCCGCGCGCATCCGGGGCGACGATTTTTGCGTTTACCAAGGCCCGCGCTACATCCTGAACGGTGTCGTTGGCAGCCTTTAGTTTCCCGGAAGTGTCTTGCACCTTTTCATCGGCGGTTCTCAATTTCGCTGTCGTGTCGTCGAGGGCCTTTTGGATCGCGCTTACACGATCGCTCGCTTCCTTCGCTCGGTCCTGGGCTTCCTTGATCTTGGCAGCCGCGTCTTTGCCGCCGGCATCAACGTTTTTGAGCATCGCGGTCGCATCCGACAAGCCTTTCTCGGCCGCCTGTTTGTCAGCCAAGAGTTTTTCGATGCCCTTGGCGACACTGGTCTGGTCGTCGGACACATATTTCGCCGCACGCAATGCATCGGCCACCGCCGAAAGAGCGGCCGGGGCGTCGCCGGACTTTTTCTGTTCCTTGATCAGGGAATCCAACGCCTTGACGACATCCGGTTGTTGTTCCGAAACGTACTTCGATTCCTTGAGTAAGCTCTCTATTGCCGTGACCTGGCTCTCCGACTTCTTTTTGTCGTTGGCGAGGGCCTCGTTTTCTTTCTTCAGTTTGTCCAACGCCATTTGGGCCGCCGCATCATCTGGCTTCGCTTGCTTCGCCGCCGCGAGATCCTTCATCACATTGGCCAATCCCGTTTCGGCGTTTGCTTGCGCTTCGGTGACATACTTGGCGTCGGTCAAGATTTTCACGATGGCCGCATTCTGGCTCTCCGACTTCTTCTTGTCGTTGGCGAGGGCTTCGTTTTCCTTCTTCAGTTTGTCCAACGCCATTTGGGCCGCCGTATCGTCCGGCTTCGCTTCCTTCGCCGTGGTGAAATCCTTGAGCAGATTGGTTAAGCCGGCTTCGACGTTTTGTTGCTCGTCGTTCAGGTACTTCGAATCGGTAAGCATTTTCTGAACGGAAGCCAGGCGGTCGTCGACCTGTTGCTTCTCGGCTTGAAGCGCATTCTTCTCGGCCGCCAAACGGTCGATTGTCGATTTGGCGTCACTGTCGGCCGGCATCGGGAGCGTCTCAGCCGCACGTTGCTCGACGGGCTTGTCGCCGCGGAAGCCATCGAGCACGCCGCCGTACCACAGTCCTACGCAGGCCGCGGTGGCAAGCCCGGCCCCGATCAATCCCCCACCGATCCAACCGGAACTAGACCGGCGTGGCGTAATGATGACGGGGGACGATTTACGGATCGACTCGGCGGCGCCGATGTATTCGGCCGAGTCGCCCTTTTGCGCACCGGCGAGTGCGGCCAGGTTGACGGCCGATGGTTCCTCGAGACGGTCCGCTTCGCTGTGAACGGCATCGGCCGCTAGTGTCCCGGACTGGATGTCTTCGTCGTCCCAAACCGGCGCTTCACCCGAACGGGGCGCTAACCGCACTTCGGACCCGCTTTCATCTCCAAGCAACGCGTCGATATTGATGTCTTCTTCGGATCGAGGTCGAATCGTATCGTTTGGAGGCAGTTCGAAGTCGGCCGACGAGCTTTTGGGCACGGAAGGCGGCGGAGCGTCGGCGTTGGGATCCGTCGATTTTTTCGGCGGCACCGCTTGCCACCCTGCCATGATCGGCGGCGATTGCGATGGCGACGGGGTTCCGATCGGCGGCGGGCCTTTGGGCGGTGTCGCCGCGGCCGGCGCATCCGGCGTTTCAATCTCTTCCCAGTCGATCTCAATGATATCGTCGCCGTTCGCTGCGGACGATTGCCCAAGCCCGACGCCGCTCGGAGGGTCGGGTTGCATCGGGTCCAGGAGGATGTCCCCGCTCGATGGTCGCTCCGGACTGGTTTTCGGTCGCTGCGGCGGCGCCGCCTCCGCCCAAGCGCCGCATTGCGGACAATAGTTCAGTTCGTCGGGGAAGCTCTTGTTGCAGACGCTGCAGCGTTTGGCCATGATGGGAAACTCCGGTGCGGAACGATCTTGCAGTGCAAACGGTGTCGATAGGCCTGCGCTAATTCTTTCACGCAACCCGAAAAGGGACAACTACATTTTCCATTTTAACTCACGTTACGGTGCAACGTTTCGTTACAAACACCGGATTCGGCGTTATCCGCAACAGCAGGAGACGCCGTGAGCCTACGAACCTGGATTTGTCGGATGGCCCACTCGGCCGTTTCCTGTAGGACCGGATCCGAAGTTTCACAGGCCTGTTGCAGCGCGGGAATCGCGTCACGGCTGCCGAGGTTGCCCAAGACAACGGCCGCATTTCGTCGCATGCCGGCGGCGCCGGCTCGAAGTAGTGCGGTACCGCGGAACCGCATTCGAAACTCGTCGTCCGCCATTTCCAACATGGCTACCGGATCGAAATGCTCCAGATCATCGCGAGGAGCGAAGGCGGGTTCGTTCGTTGGCGGCGCTTTCCGGTTCCAAGGACAAACCTCCTGACACACATCGCAACCGAAGCCCCAGGCGCCGATTCCGGACCGCAGTGCTTCCGGGACGGTTCCGCGAAGCTCTATCGTGAGGTAACTAATGCACCGGCGTGAATCGAGCCAGCCCGGCCCGGCAAAGGCGTCCGTCGGGCATGCATCAAGGCATGCCGTGCATGTGCCGCAATGACTCGCCTCGTGCGGCTCATCGGGTGACAACTCTATGTCAAGCAGCAAGGCGCCGAGAAAGAAATAGCTTCCAAGCCTTTTGTTTAGCAGCATGGTGTTCTTGCCGAACCACCCCAATCCCGCCTTGCGGGCGAAGTCACGTTCGAGCAAAGGCGCCGTATCCACGACACCGCGGCCATGACATTCGGGCGCCATCGTCTGCACGCGACGCAACAATTCTTTCAACTTGCCACGAATCACATGCTGATAGTCCGCTCCCCGCGCATACCGCGCAACTCTTGCGCTGACCCCTGACTCCTGACCCCTGACCCCTCCCTCATAGCATAGCCCGACCATGACGACGCTGCGCACGTCCGCCAGCACGGAACCGGGATGCCGGCGTGCGTCCGCGTGGCGGTGCAGGTATTGCATTTCTCCCGCGAAGCCACGGCTAAGCCATTCCTGCATGCGGTCGAAACCGTCGGCCGGGGTCGCGCGTGCAATCCCGACAAGTTCGAAGCCGAGTTCTCGGGCTTGTTGCTTGATGTACTCTTCGATGTGCGGCATATCTATGATGATAACGTCCCCTATCCAAACCCGCACGTTGGGAGATACGCATGAAACTCTGGCTCAGCGTTTCGCTCCTTTCCGGCCTGCTGACGATTCGTGGGCCGGTGGGCAACGTCGACAGGCCTCGAGTCGAGGACTGTGCGAATACCTTTTCGATCGCAGCCTACGATCCGGAACGAAAGGAATGGGGAATCGCCGTGGCGTCGAAGTACCTCGCCGTCGGCTCGGCCGTGCCGTGGGCCAAGGCAGGCGTCGGGGCCGTCGCGACTCAAAGTTACGTGAACGTCACGTACGGCCCGGAGGGATTGGAGTTACTCGCTCAAGGGAAAACGGCTCAAGAAGTCATAAACGCGTTGACCGAGGCGGACCGCGGAAAGGAGCAGCGGCAAGTCGGCATCGTTGATGCCAAGGGTGAGGTCGCCACTTTCACCGGCGAAAAATGTAATGCATGGGCCGGGGGAAAGACCGGGAAACACTATACGTGCCAGGGGAACATTCTGACCGGGGAGGAAGTCGTCAAAGAAATGGCCGCGGCTTACGAGAACGCGAAAGGCCCGCTGGCGTGGCGGCTCATGGCGTCACTCGAAGCCGGCGAAAAAGCCGGCGGCGACAAACGCGGCAAACAATCCGCCGCCATCCTCGTCGTCCGCGAAGGGGGCGGCCCCAATAGAATGGGCGATCGTTACCTCGACTACCGTGTCGACGATCACGAATCGCCTGTACAAGAATTGGCGCGCATCCTCGCGCTTCGGTTGAAACGCCCGTAAGGAGCCCACAGTATGTCACTTCATATTCCGGTGATCTTAGGAACCGTACGCACTGATCGTGTTGGGCCGCGCGTGGCCCGCTATGTGATTCGGTCGCTCGAACAACACGAACTCAAGCCGACACTCGTGGACCCGGTGGAATTTCGGCTGCCGCTCCTCGACAAGATGTATAAGGAGTATGAACGCGGCAAGGCGCCGGAAGTTCTCGAGCGACTCGCGCAGATCATCAAAACCGCCGACGCCTACGTCATCGTGACCGCGGAGTACAACCACTCCATACCGCCGGCACTCTCCAATCTGCTCGACCATTTTCTCCAAGAATACTTCTGGAAACCGTCCGGCATTGTTTGCTACTCACCGGGCGCTTTCGGCGGTGTCCGGGCGGCCATGCAGTTGCGGGCGATGCTCTGCGAGTTGGGCACTCCCAGTATTCCGTCGTTGTTGCCGTTCCCGAAACTGCACGAAGCATTGGATGCCGACGGCAAACCGGCGAACGACCGCATCGACAAATCGGCCGCCAAGTTCATTTCTGAGTTAGTCTGGTATGCCGGCGCGTAAAGGCAGCGCGGGCAAACGGAGTACCGTACTAGCTGCCTTGCACGAACTTCGAGTCATTGAGAGGTGAATTCATGGCCGCTAAACAACCGCCGCCGAAAACGGTGCCCGGAAAGTCACCCGTCAAGGTTCAAAAGGACAAGAACGTTGACATCGCGGTGTACGTGGAAATCCTTGCCGACAGCACAAGCAACGACGCCAGCATGGAGGGCGCGCATACGGCCTTCGACATGAAAGGTGATTTGCCGAGCGATGTCCCGGGCCAAACCGTATTCTTCAACGTTCCAGCTTACGAATACCAGGTGAAAGGCGGGCTCAAGATCATATCCAAGCTGACGAGTCTACTTCAGGTGAAGGGCACGTTCGTCATTCAAACCGTGTATGGCCCGAGCGCCACGGCGGACCAGTTATCCGCCTACGGACGAGGCACGACAACGGAAGACGAGAAAGCCGGCAACGTGACGCTCGGATTTCACGAGTCCTGCCACCGCGAGGATTTCCTGCGCTACCTGAAGACCCATGCGCTTCCCGCATTCACGGGAAAAATCGGCACCAGCGAATCCACGTACCAGCAGGCGGTACAGGCATTTCAAACGGCGCTCAATAATTTTTCGAAGGCAATGGATCAGGATAGCAATCACCGTACTGACGAGGTGGGATACAAGTACTCGGAATATGCAAAGAAAGGCCCGCGGCCGTAACAGGCGCGCACACCGTGACACGGCCGAAGTTTCTGGCGGTCCCGGTTGTCATTTCCGCCTGCCATTGCATCATAGTATAAGCATCTGGTTATAGCTTCTTTTGAGGAGAACGAGTGATGGCCGACCTGATCCCCCCGCACGGAGGGTTGAGCGAACCTGTCAACTGCACGGTTTCCACCGCGGAATCCACCGATTTTCGAAAGAAAGCCGCCGAGCTAAAACGAGTTCCGGTAAGTGACGCCGACTTGTCGAGCCTCTACCGCTTCGGCGACGGCGGCCTGAGTCCGCTCACCGGCCCCATGGACCGTGCTACTTTCAACCGCGTCCTCGACGAGGAAGTCGTTGTTCAAAACGGCATGCCTTATGCTTGGACGATTCCGATCGCGTTTCCTGTTGATTCCAGTCTGGCCAAGTCGTTGAAAGTCGGAGAAACGGTCGCGCTGGTGAACTCGAGCGATGAGATCGTCGGCACTCTTGCTATCAACGACATCTATCCGTTTGAGAAGGATCGTTACCTCAAAGGCGTTTATCTCACGGAACGCACGGACCATCCAGGCGGGCACATGGTCATGGATGATGCCCGCGATACGCTTCTGGGCGGTCAAGTTCGCGTGCTCCCGCAACCACGGCACCCGGAGTATGGTCAGTTCGTGCTGTCGCCGAGGGAAGCGCGTGCGCGTTTTCGTGAGCTCGGCTGGAAACGCGTCGTCGCATTTCAGACGCGAAATCCGCTGCACCGGGCTCACGAATATGCCCTGGTCTTCGGCCTGGAAAAGCTAACCCGCGACGGGCATCACGCCGGTGCCGTTCTCAATCCGTTAATTGGCGAGACCAAAGGTGACGACGTCGACGCCGCCACGCGCATGCGGACCTACAAGTCTTTGATCGACAACAAAGCGCTTGGCGAAGGCGACAAGGACGACGCACTTTGGAAGAAAATCGGCTGCGAAATCACCGACCGCATTATCCTCCTGGGTCTCGACATCAAAATGTTCTATGCCGGTCCGAAGGAAGCGATCATGCACGGGATTTACCGGCAGAACTTCGGTTTTACCGATATCGTCATCGGCCGAAAGCACGCCGACGCGCCCTACGACGACGGCAAGGATATCTGGGACGGCCTGGCCGCGCAGCGGAAGTTCGACGAATTGAAAGGCGAACTATTGATCAAGCCGGTCAAGGTCGGCTTCGCCGCCTTTTACGAAGAGCTGGGCCGCGTCGGGCTGGTTGACGAGTGCGGGCCGAAGGGGTATAAGCAAGTGTCGATCAGCGGCCGGGAACTGCGCGAAAAGCTCCGGGCAGGCCAACTTCCCGACGCGCGGGTGATGCGGCCCGAAACCGCGAAGATTCTGATCGAGCGGATGCGAGCAGGTTAATGCGCTCTGTCACGTCGGTGGACGCTGAAATCGCTCGTCGCTGGCGCTGGTATTTTTCCAGCGTGAACGCCCTCCATTTCGAGCGAAGCGACGCCGTCCTACGCCGCCTTGAAGCCGCCCGCCGATTCCTCGACACGCACCTGGAGGACGCCGTCGACTTGGACGCCGTTGCTCGCCAGGCCCACTTTTCCAAATTCCACTTTCTTCGATTGTTCAAAACCAGGTACCACGAAACACCGTTACGCTACCTGCAGCGCCGGCGGTTGGAAGCGGCACAGCGAATGCTCGTTCGGAGCGACTTGCCGGTGACGGACATTTGCTTCCGCGTGGGTTACGAAAGCCTGGGCACATTCAGTTCTCTTTTTCGCCGCACTGCCGGCACTTCGCCGATTGCGTACCGAAGAAGGTATGTGGTCGTGCCGCGGTCCATCGTGCCCGTCGAACGCCTCATTCCGGGATGCTGGCTACGCCGATACAGCACGCCCATTGGCATATCTAACGGAAATCAGCAACTCCGCAATTCCGAAGAAGCCGGGCCGGTCCTTTCCTGAGTATGATGTGTTCGTCACGGAAAACGAACCTCTTTCTCTCAGGAGAACTTTCATGATCAAACGTTTGTCTCATGCCACGTTCTACGTCAAGGATCAGGACGCCGCACTCGAGTTCTATACCAAGAAACTCGGCTTCGAGGTGCGCACGGACGCTAAGCTGGAAGGGTTTCGCTGGCTGACTGTCGGCCCGAAAGCGCAACCCGACATGGAAATAGTGCTCATGCCGCTCCAACCCGGGCACATGATGGATGAAGAAACGTGCAAACTCGCCAGACAGTTGTTGGACAAGGGCATTCTCGGCGGCGGAGTCTTCAACACCGACGATTGTCAGAAAACGTACGAGGAACTCAAAGCGAAGGGCGTCGAGTTCCTTTCTCCACCCGAGGAACGTCCGTACGGAATCGAGGCCATTCTGAAGGACAACTCCGGAAACTGGTTCAGCATGACACAACATCGTTAACCGCTTTTGAGGTACTCAAAAAGGAGCAAGCAAATGATCCGGGTAGCATTTGTAATCGCCCTGTGTTTTCCGGCATCGTCTTTCGCGCAGGATAATCAAGCCAAGCTGGGTCCCGAGCACGAACGCCTGAAGGAATTCGTCGGCAAATGGGACCTCACCATGGAAGGCGGGCCGGGTAAAGGCACTGCGGAGTTCAAGTCAATCTTCGGCGGCCGTTTCCTTACCGAGGAATCCAAACTGCCGTTCGGCAATTTCTCCATGGAGTGGATGGGCATCTACGGCTACGACACGCACAAGAAGAAGTACACCGCCGCTTGGGTGGATAACATGGACACCACCACGGAGATCGGTGAAGCCGAGGCGGAGCCAACGGGTAACACGCTGAACTTTCGCGGCGAGCACCGCGATCCACGCACGGGGAAGCCGGCGAAGTTCATCTGGCGCCTCACGCGGACCGGCGACTCCAAGCTCACCATCGAGATGTTCGACGTGGACGCTGCGGGAAAAGAACAGAAAGCTATGACGATCCACGGCGAGAAATCCAAGGCGCCGGCGAACCAATTGCCCAAGTGACCGATGGCCGAATAGTCGAGTACGGCCTACTGTGAAGAAGTGAAGCCCAGGAGCCGGCTCCTGGGCTTTGTTCTTCGACACGGTGCGGATGCGCGTTTATGAGCGGAAATGCATGGATCACGATCGCGGTAACGGCCGTTGTCCTGTACGTGCTCATCCGTGAGATGGTGCCACCGGACGTGGTGTTCCTCGGCGCCGTCGTCGTCTTGGCGTTGGTCGGCGTGATCGGGCCGGGAGAGGCCTTCGGCGGCTTCGCCAATTCGGGTGTCTTGCTCGTGGGAACATTGTTCGTCGTGGCCGCCGGCCTGCGCGAGACCGGCGTTCTCGATTACTTCGGCCACCGGTTTCTGGGAAACGTTCGCAGCGAGCAGACGGCCCTACTCTGCATTGCGGCGGTGGCAATCTTCAAATCGTTCTTTCTCAATAACACTTCGGTCGTCGCTATTCTCATTCCCGTGATTCTTGACTGGTGCCGCAAGAACCAGGTGTCGCCTTCCAAACTCCTTATGCCGCTCTCGTTTTTGACCATCCTAGGCGGCACGTGCACGCTTGTCGGAACCAGCACGAACGTCGTTTTGAACGGGCTAATGGTCAAAGCCAATATCGAAGGCATGACGTACTTCGAGATTGGTTATGCCGGTCTGCCGTGTGCGGTGATCGGCACGATTTACATGTTCACCATCGGCCGGCGGCTCTTGCCCGAACGAAAAGAAATGTTGGAGCAACTAGGCGAGACTCGGCGAGAGTATCTGGTTGAAATGCTGGTGAAACCCGGGTGCATCTTAGTCGGTAAGCCCGTTGAATCAGCAGGACTTCGCCAACTGCCCGGCCTCTTTCTGATCGAAATTGAGCGGCGTGGCGTCCTCATCGGCCCGGTGGGCCCCGAAGAAGTTATCCACGCGGAAGATCGATTGGTCTTTACCGGGGTTGTCGGCACCATTGTTGATTTGGAGAGGATTCAGGGCCTGGTTCCCGCCGCGGATGCAACCTATGAAGTCGCCCCCGAAAAGCGGCGTGGCAGACGACTGTGTGAAGTCGTTATCAGCCCGAGCTCGCCGCTCGTCGGGCTAGATGTGCGTAATGCCAATTTTCGAACCCTGTATAGTGCGGCCGTCGTGGCCGTGCACCGGCATGGCGCCCGCCTGACTAACAAAGTCGGGGACATCGTCCTTCGTCCGGGCGATACGTTGTTGCTGCAAACGGGCCCCAATTTCACCAAGCTGCAGCGCAATAACCCTGATTTCTATTTGGTCAGCGACGTGGAAGGCTCTCGGCCACTTCGATTCGACCGTGCCTGGGTTGCTATCGCGGCATGTGTCGGCATGGTCGTGTTGATGATCGCGAATATCGATCCCCTTCTTGCCGCATTGGCGGCCGCCGGCGTGATGGTAGCGACCCGTTGTATCTCCGTCGCGGACGCCCGGCAAGCGGTCGATTGGCCCGTACTTGTCATGATCGGCGCATCGCTCGGCTTGGGCGCCGCCTTGGAAAAATCGGGGGCGGCACAGGCCTGGCCGGCGCGCTGGTCGACGCTACGCGGGCCTGGGGTCCGCTCGCCACTTTGGCGGCCATCTACTTCGCAACGATGGTGCTCAACGAATTGATCACCAACAACGGCGCGGCTGTGCTTGCATTTCCGTTTTGCCTCGCCGCCGCTTCGGAGCTCGGCGTTAGCTCGCGCCCATTTCTGTTCGGCGTCGCACTGGCTTCATCGTATGCCTTTGCCTCACCCATCGGCTATCAGACTCACATGATGGTCTACGGTCCGGGCGGCTATCGATTTTCGGACTTTGTCCGTGTGGGCCTGCCGCTAAACCTGTTGCTTTGGATCGCCGCCGTTGCGATCGTTCCCCTTATTTGGCCCTTCTAGATGCCGGTGCGTGACTGTGCGTAGCCGAATTCGCCAGAACTAGGAGCAGGAGCAAGAATAGGATTTGATGATTTGATGTTCGTACTCTTGCTCTTAGTCTCTTAGTCTTCTTCCTAATCCTAGTCCTTATCTTCCTCTTAATCTCCTTCCTTCTGGACAACGACGCGAAAAAAAAGAGGAGGATGAAACGGTGGACTCGCCCGAATTCTGGCGAATTCGGCTACCAGATGCAGCGCGCTCATTAAGAACGCATGTGTCGGCTCTGGGCCAGATACTTGCATACAGGTACACTTTCATAGGTCGGCAACGTCTTTACTGGAGTGTCTTGTGGGTGTTGGCCTGGGCGAAACGGCGCCTTCCAAATCGATTATCTCCCCAACGCGGTCGGAAGATCCTGCGTCCGAATCCCATGGCGTCTTGAACTGGGACGCCGTCTTTTTCGTGCACGCTGTCTGGTTGGTCATGGCAGGCCTGGCGTACTACCTGGTTTGGAGTTACGGGAGTCCGGTTTTTTACGAAGACGACTGGCTATTCGTCCCGGTGCTTACCGGAAATGAGACCTTAACATTGGAGTGGCTCTGGAGACAAAACAACGAACACCGATTGCCTCTGAGTGGCCTGCTTATTCTGGGACTTTATAGCACGTTTGATTTCGACGCACGGTCCGGAATGGTTTGCACCGTAACCCTTCTTGCGGCCCTCGCACTCTTAATGGTCTGGACGGTTCGACACGTCCGTGGTCGCACGCTGTATTCGGACGCCTTATTCCCGATGGTGATGTTGCAGTGGGGTCAGTACGACAATTTCCTTTTCGGGCATCAGGTTTATCAAGGATTGCCTGTATTCCTGGCGGGCGCACTCATGTGCATCATGGTGTGGTCCGGAACTCGAATGAGCCTGCGCGCCACCATGCTCGCCGGTATTTGCGTCACGGCGCTGTCGCTGTGTGGATCGATGGGGATCGTGTTCGCACCGGCGATGGCTTGTTGGTTTCTCGCATTCCCGCTTGCCTCAGTCTTGGCGGGCCGCGGCAGCACCGACACCGGGGAAACAAAGCCAACTTTGACATGCGGCCGACGTTGTAGCGTCGTCGCGCTTGTCTTTGCGGCCATCATCGGAGTGACCGCCGTTGTCTATTTCATCGGGTTCAAGAATTACTACGTCGTTGAAGGTAATCAGTTTCCGAATCATCTTCCGAGCCCGAGCACGTTTGCCACACTGGTGACGGCCACGAAGTTCTTGAGCATGGGTTACGGAAGCCTGGGGCCGCTCGCGTGGCGGGCTTCCGGCATTTTTATCGTCGCTCTAATTCTCATCACGACCTCCGTACTGATGGTCATCTGGTATACCCGCCGTGGAGAAAGATTGCGCGCGCTGGGATTGCTCAGTTATTTGGGCGCCATGGTGGTGCTTGCCGTTGGCATCGGCGTCGGCCGGGCTGGCATGGGCACCCACGTCGGCTTTAGCTCCCGCTATGTAAGCCTGGCCCTGCTCGTACCCAGCGTCAGCTACATGGTGTTTGTGATCGTTGGTGGTGGTATGGGCCGCTACGTGCAAATGATTCTCTTCACCATTGGATGTATCGCCGTAATCCCCAATATGCAGACCGGCGCCAGCCTCGGCGCCCGCCATTACCGATTCCTTAAGGCCTTCGAAGACGACTTGCTCGCCGGGGCGCCGCCCGTGGCGCTCGCGGCCCACCACACCATCGGCGAATCGCCCGTGAACACTTGCCGTATTCTTCGGAGCGAACCGTCGCTTCAGGTGGAGTTCATTAAGTTGATGCGGATGGCACACCAGCGAGGCAAGGGAATCTATCGAAACTTGAACGACGTTCCGACCATGGAAAAGCCGCTCGGCCGACCGGCCCCGATTCGGACGCATGATGTGAAATGGCGAATGGACGGAACGGCGGAATGTGTCGGTGACGATCCGCACATGACGTTCGACCTCGGCCGACCGGAACACGTTATCGCGATTCGGCTTCATTACGGTGTATCGAAGACTCCGCCGCCGTTGCAATTCGAGGCGTATTGGCGCAACAGCACCAAGGAAGAATTTACCGAAAAGGAACGTTATTATCGAACGCTGCTGCCGCCGGATGGCGAAGAGAGAAAGCTAGTGGCACGCGACTTTCACCCCAACGAGAGCTGGCGGAAGCAACGTGCGGGCGAATCGATCGACCGATTTTGGGTTACCATCCCGGTCGACGCCTTCATCGATGAATTTCGCATCGACCCGAACAACGGGCCGTGCGACTTCAAGATCGAAGAAATCGTCCTGGTAGTTCCCGCGGCCATCGACACTCGTCGGACCGCTTCATCGGCGACTCCCGGATTGTGAGGACCCTCATCTCCTGATACCATCAACAGACCGAAGTACGCACATCTTTTGATTGGTCTCTTTGCGTTTGGGAGAAAGCGCATGATTCGTATCCGGAGAATTCTCTACCCAACGGATTTCTCATCGCATTCCAATCAGGCGTATTTTCACGCCGTAGCCCTCGCCGAGAGTCACGGCGCGAGTCTGACGGTCATGTTCGTGCACACGCCGGCGTTTCGCGCCGGATAACTCGGGCCGGGATTCCGACAAGAACTACTGGCGAAGCCAGCTCGAACAGATCAGCCCGGTGGATGCACGCATTCCGGTTCATCACGTTCTGCTCGAAGGCGATCCGGCATCCGAGATCGTCCGCTACGCCGAGGAACAGGTCGTGGATTTGATCGTGATGGGCACGCACGGACGTTCCGGGTTGGAGCGGCTGTTGATGGGAAGTGTTGCCGAGAAAGTGATGCGCGAAGCGCCGTGTTCCGTGCTGGTGGTCAAACTGCCCAAAGGCGTGCGCGTTGCGGAGCCCGAAAAGGTTCAGATCGCACTGAACCCCGTCTAACTTTCGGTCGCTGTTCTGGAGGATTGTAGACCGCACACTCCGTGTGCGGAATCCGACCCGCACGCGGAGTGTGCGGCCTACTCTCAAAGTCAGATGATCCCGTGAAGCGGACCGCCGGGCGCGCCGAGTTCGTCCACGCGCCGGCTTGTCGCAGGATCGACCTCCAGCGGCGGGGCGTGCTGTGGTTTGATGCGCGCGTCGATGAGCAGCGACCCCTCACATCCCCAATGTTTCTGACGCGTGAACGCGCCGATGCCATGGATATTAGCCGCCGGATCGGAACGCGTGAACGTGACCCAGAGCCAGTTACTCAAAGTCCGAGACGCAAAATCACTGTCGTCCACCACCACCAACAACGGGAAGGCGTTTATCGGATCCTTTGGTGTTAGTGCAGTACACAACTGCTCCACGTCTCTTGCGCCGTCGACGCCATACGACGGACCCTGCAGCACTAGCACGCCGGGCATAGCGATACGCGGACTATGAAATCCATCGGGTAGTGACAAAAGTCCCGGAACATCCGTCGGCAGACGGCGGCGCGGCGGACCCACTGCCGCCATCACTACCTTCGAGCCCTCGTTCAACCCTGTGCCCGAGTAGTCGAGCGTATCGATCGTCGTACAAGTTTGAAAATGCAAGTCGTTGGTCCAGTCGATGCGTTCGAGCAGGTGCCGCAGAAACGCGGCAACGTCGTGGATGTTTAAATGCGGATCATCCTCATGGGCGACGATCATCAAGTATTTGGCGAGGGATAGTTGCCCTTGTCCAAGGATGGCGTTGGCGCACGTCAAGAGTTCTTGTGGTTTTCGACGCTCCGCGTACGGCACATACCGCTCGCTGCCGATCGCCAACAGAAGGGGATGCACACCCGTGGCGTCGACGGCGTGAACGGCATGAACGCCGGCCACGACCGTGGGGATGATCGGCCCGGTTAGTTCATGAATGATTTCGCCGAAGCAGGTGTCTTCTTGCGGCGGCCGGCCCACGACAGTAAACGGCCAAATCGCGCCGTCGCGATGATAAACATGTTCAACGTTCAAGACCGGAAATGGGTGAGCGAGGCTGTAATAGCCGAGATGATCTCCAAACGGTCCTTCCGGCAGCAATTCCGGCGCAACGGTCCCGGTGATACAGAAGTCGGCCTCGGCCAGTACGGGGAGCGCAAACGACGACGGATTACGTATGAGTCGTGTACGCTGCCCGCCGAGTGCGCCGGCAAACGCGATCTCGGGAAGGCCCTCTGGCAAGGGCATCACGGCCGACAGCATCATTGACGGCGGACCACCGACAAAGATGTTAGCGCGGAACGGTACGCCCTTCCGCAATGCCGCGGCATGATGAACGCCGATGCCGCGATGAATCTGGTAATGCAGGCCAATCTGCTTGTTTTTTTCGTACTTTCCCCCGGACAACTGCGCACGGTACATCCCCAAGTTGGAGTGTCTCCACCCGGGACGGTCCGCATTTTCGGTGTACACCTCGGGAAGTGTGATAAATGCGCCGCCGTCGGCCGGCCAACACTGAAGCTGCGGTAATTGATCGATCGTGGTTTGATGGGCGAGCACCGGCCCGGTTGAAACAAATCGCGGCCGAAGGTTCCAAAGCGTGCGCGGCACACTTCCGTAGCGCCAGGGGTTCTTCCAGAAAGATGCCGGTTCGACTTTCATTTCCACGAGGCGCCGAACCGCTTTCAATGTGTCACGAAACATGAACCGCGTGCGCTTAGGCGTGCCGAATAAGTTGCTGACCATGGAAAAGCGGCAGCCCTTCACATGGGCATAAAAGATGGCCGGGCCGCCCGCTTGATAGACGCGCCGATGAATCTCGGCCGCCTCAAGTTGTGCGTCCACTTCTTGTTCGATGCGCACCAGTTGTCCGGAGCGCTCGAGGTCGGCGATACATTGACGGAGGTTGCGGTATCCCATGAAAAGGCTACTTGTCGCCAGCCGTGGTTCGGCCGAGGGCAACATCGAATTCGCTTAGGAGCGGCACCAGCATGGCGAGGACGGTAAACCCAAATGCGCCGCCGGTCACCAGGAGCGGTATCAAGGGGTCGGTTGATTCTTGTGATCCCGGCTTGCCGACGAGGATGTTCAGCACCGTGTAGAACACGGCCGGCGGACAGAGCCAGCTCGCCAGCGTTATCGCCGCTGTCGGCCGATCTCCACTCAACACCCACAAAAGACCGAGGATTCCGGAGAAAATAAACAGGATGAAACTGACCCATTGGTACTCGAATTGGCGCGCGTTGATCTGAATGAGCTGAATGCACAGGAGCGTGCCGGCGGACAGAAAGAACATCGTCGCCAACGTGTTGACGATGGCCAAGCGGCTCGATTCCGTTCGCAGCGCGACATGAACGCCAAGCACCGTCGCGAAAGCCACGAGGACGATCAGCCCCAGGGACAAGTACACCAACGCCTCGACGTTCTTGTACGCCGAAGCTTCCGGGTGTTTAACGGGCGGCGTTGCCAGCAGGCCCAGCCCGGCATAGACCGCGGCAAATACAAACGGCGGAAGAATGAACTCCTTGGCGTTGTAGAGGATTCCCCAGAACTTCCCGAAGATGAATTCTTTCGGGCTCAGATCCGTCACGAGCAACAAGTCGAGCGCTCCCAAATCGCGTTCGGACGTGATGGCCGTCACTGCCTGAGCGCTAACCAAAATCAGGCTGAGAATGACCACGCCGGTGAGTACCAGGCCCGGCGTGACGGGAGCGGTCGACGATGGTTCGGTTAGTAATGGGCCAATGGCGTACGCCGCGATAAGCCCGAGGACGGCGAAATAGGCCAGCTTCACAAGGATCGGCCGCCGCCCGTAGGCACGAGTTCGCATTTCTCGCCATACAATCGGATTGGCCCAAACAGCCCGAGCTTTCCCGGGGGCCGCATGAGCTTTTGCCCGGTCCTTCTCTTCGGTTACTTCCGGGGCCTCTCGTTGCATGATCGGCTCGCCGCTGGGATTCCACACACGAAGGCGAAGAATGCTCCATCCCGCCAGCGCGCTGCTCAAAACGACCATTGCCGCCGCGAATCCATAGGCCGGGTGAATCCGGGATGAACCCGCGGATTCGACCACGCTTCCCATCGCGAGAAACGGATCGAGCCAACTCTGCACACGGCCGATGGCTTCTAGGGACACGAACTGCGGTAAGACCGACGGGACAACGCTCAGCGCGCGCACGCAGCAGAAGTACAGAATGAGAAAAAGCACGCTAAGTGCCAAGGATTGAAACGTCTTCTCCCGCCATAGGGCCAGCATGTTTCCGACGGCGCCGGCAGCGAGTGCGGTTGCAGCCAACACCAACGCCGCCTGGGCTATTTGGATCGGCGCAACGCCACCGAGCAACATGAAAAGAGCCAGCACCGGAACCATGCCGATGATCAGCACCGCGATTTGAAGAAGACTGCCAAAGAGCTTGCCGAGCACGATCTCATACGATCGCATATCGGTGATCAAAAGCAGAACGAACGTGCGCCGGTCCTTTTCTTGCGTGATCGCGCTGGCGGCCGACAAAGCCGCGAAAAACAGGATGAGCGGAACCTGCACCCACGTCGTCAGGATTTGAAAGAGCAACAATCCGAAGCGGGCTTGATCGCCCAGCGTCGCCGTTTCGGTCCAGCCGACGGTTACTTGCCACGCCGTCAGACCTAGCACCCATAAGAGGCCGAGATAGGCCGTGCGGACCAAATAGTGGCGTGGTCGCCGCGGCAGTAGCAGCAATTCGCGGTCGAAAATCGGGCCTAACACGGCAGTGCATCCTCCGCGGAAGTCATCTGTCGGTTTTGTATGGATTCCGAACGGCCAAGCTTAGCCGCAGAATGCCGTGGCAGCGTTGAAGGGCCGCGGCAGCCGAGATAGGATGAATCGGCCTGCCGCAAAAAACACTCGAACGTGCGTGAAGCCATGCACCGTGAAGTTAGGCACGCCGACCAGACATTTCATCAAGAGAGCAATCTCTCCTTGTACTTTCTGACGGGCTTGCTCGGCCTGCTAATCGGCGCTGATCTTTGGCCGGTGGTTGCCGAGTGGCTGGCCGTCAAGGGTCTCGTCCTTCCAACCTGGCCGCGCGAATTCCATGCTGGATATCGTTTCGCGCTGATCGCTGCGGTCATCGGCGGCGCACGCATAGTCTATACGTCCTTGGAAGCCCTGTTGGAAGGCCGTATCGGTGCTGACCTTGCGTTGGCCATCGCCTGTGTAGCGGCGATACTGTTTCGAAAGCCATTGGTCGCCGCGGAGGTTGTGTTTGTCGGCATGGTCGGCGAATGTCTGGAGGGCTTCACTTTTGAGCGGACCCAGCGGGCCGTGCGCAAAATCGTCGAGGTCTTTCCGCGGCGCTGTTGGTTGCTGCGTGACGGACGAGAAGTTCGTGTTTTCACTACCGAGCTACACGTGGGCGATCACGTAGTGGTCAAGCCGGGCGGCCGAATCCCGGTTGACGGCTTCGTGATCGAAGGTCGGTCGGCGGTTGACACCAGTGCCTTGACCGGAGAAAGCCTGCCGGTCGATAAGGCGCCCAATGACGAAGTGCTGGCCGGGACGTTGAACCAGTTCGGCTCGCTGGTGATCCAGGCGCGCCGCGTCGGCGAGCAAACCGTCGTCGGCCGGGTAATTGAATTAACGGCACGTGCGCTCAAGGACAAGTGCACTACGGAGCGGACGGCGGATCGCTTGGCTCGGTACTTTCTCCCCGTGGTTCTTGTTCTCGCGGCCCTGACGTTCTTTGTGAGCATCGTCTTGCAAATGGGTCTTCTCTCGACAATGAAGCGCACCTTTGCCGACGCTGTTGCCTTGAGCGTCGATCCAACTCTCGCGGTGCTGGTGGTCGCCTGTCCTTGTGCGCTCATCCTTGCGACGCCGGCCGCCGTGATCGCCGCTTTGGGGCGACTTGCAGGTACGGGCGTTCTCGTTAAGGGCGGCTCCGCCCTGGAGCGGCTGGCGGAGGTTCAGGCGTTCGCATTCGACAAGACCGGAACATTGACGGAAGGCCGGCTGGAACTTGCCGATGTCATCCCATTTCGTGGCATCTCGGCGGAGGAACTTATACGGACTGCGGCGACTGCTGAGCAGCGCAGCGAACACCTGCTGGCCCGCCTCATTGTCCAACAAGCAAATGACCGTCAACTTCGGCTCGATGCCATCGAGGACTTTCAATCACATCCCGGCGCCGGCGTCACCGCGCGGACGGCGATGGGCAACTTCGTTGTAGGGACGACGCGCTTGCTTGAAGAACAGCACATTGCCATTCCACCGGAGGTTCTGGCACGGGTGGAGTCCCTGGAATCAACCGGCCAGACGTTGCTACTGGCGGCGCGTGATGGCGAAGTCTTGGGCATCATCGGCGCCCGCGATCGAGTGCGCGACGAGGCGGCGTCGGTGATTTCTGAATTGCGGTCCGACGGCATCACGGACATCGCACTCTTGACCGGAGACCGCTCGTCCGTGGCGCGCGAGGTCGCGGACTCTGTTGGAATAACGAATGTCCATGCGGCGTTGCTTCCCCAACAGAAGGCCGAGTTTGTCGAGAATTGGCGGCACGTTGAGAGCAGCGGTCATAGTAACCGTCGTGTGGCAATGGTCGGGGACGGCATCAACGATGCGCCCGCGTTGGCACGCGCGGATGTGGGATTGGCAATCGGTGGAACGGGAACGGATATAGCGGCCGAGGCGGGAGATATCGTGTTGATGGGCGACCCTCTCCGGTCCTTGCCGTTGTTGGTGCGACTCTCGCGAGAAACTCTGCGCATCATCCGCCAGAACATTTTGATATTTGCATTCGGCGTCAATGCCGTCGGCATCGTTCTGACCGCCTGGCTCTGGCCTTTGCTTTCAACTTCGCCCGAATGGCACGAGCAAGCACCGCTCGCAGCCGTGATTTATCATCAGTTCGGTTCACTGGCAGTGCTCTTGAACGCAATGCGCTTGCTCTGGTTCGAGCGCCGATCCACGAGCCCCGCGCTGCGACGGCTACACGATAGAGTCCAAGCCTTTGACAAATGGCTCGAACGCATTGATTTACATGAAGGACTTCATTGGATTGGACACCATCGAACGCCGGTGGCGATCACCATACTCCCCGTTCTGATCGGCATCTTTGCCCTTAGCGGCGTGACGCAAATCGGTCCGGATGAGGTCGGCGTGGTGCGCAGATTCGGCCGGCCGATCGCGGAGTTGGATCCCGGCTTGCATTGGCGGTGGCCCTGGCCGATCGAGAACACCGTGCGGGTGCAGCCCGACCGTGAACGAACCGTTGAAATCGGCTTCCGAAGCATCTCGGGCGGATCTGCGACACCGTCCGGCATGTCATGGTCGAGCTCCCACGCCGATGGCGCGGTGCGCTTGCCGGTCGAGGCCGTGATGATAACCGGCGACGGTAACCTCGTCGACCTACAAGCCTCGGTGCGCTATTCGGTTCAGCGCGGCGAACTTCAACGCTACCTCTTCGAGGTGCGGGACGCTGAGGAGATTATCCGCGCTGTTACTGAGTCACTTTTGCGAGAGATGCTGGCAAGCAAGGCCTTTCTCGATCTTTTGACGACAGGGCGCGGTCCGTTTCAGGATGAAGTCCTTGTCAGGCTCGAGCGTCGACTGAACGACTACCGTCCCGTCGGCATCGGCGTTCGTATCAACGGGTTCTCGCTTCACGACCTGCATCCGCCGCAAGAAGTGGTGTCGAACTATTATCGCGTCACTCAGGCGTGGGAACTGCGTGATCGGAAGGTCAACGATGCGACGGCGGAGACGATGCGAATTCCGCAGGGTTTGGAAGACCGGCTCCCGGGCAAGCGTGCTGCGCAGGTCAGAAAGCAACAAGTGATCCATCAGGCCGAAGCGGCGGCATTCGAGCGGATCAAGAATGCCGAAGCCGAACGGGCCCGGTTCTTAGCCCGCTATCAGGCAAGAACGACGTTGACGGTAGCTCAAGAAATCGACCTTCTTAGGCAGCCGCTCGATGGCGTTCGCAACGGACAGGCGATTGCCGAGGCGTATCGCGACTACGAACGCAGCCGTCAGAACATGATTGCAACACAAGCCGCCGTTACTGATTTTCGTTTGTTCTGGGACAAGCTCTCGGCCGCACTTTCCGGACGCGAGAAAATCATTGTCGATGCGGACAAGGTGCCCGGGCGCCGGCATCTTTTTCTGGTGGATCCTGAGCAAATGAGGCTGCCGGCGCCGCTGGTTTCACCCGCAGACCGTGGAATGCGATCTCGCATGCCGCGCCCCGAGGCGCGAAACGAACCTTGATCTTGAGGTAGTCCAAATGCGTAAGCGAACCATCGGACTTCTTGTTCTACTCGTGCTTTCACCGCTCTGGGTGCATCTGGCGTTGCGCACTTTTTTGTTCGCGGTGGATCGAACCGAGATTGTGTACGTGACGCAATTCGGAAAACACATTGCCACCTACGATGGTTCGAAGGATGACCAGGCAGGACTTCATATCCGCTGGCCTTGGCCCGTTCAGTCGCTCTATGTAGTCGATCGTCGGCTGCAAACGTTCGACTTACCCGAAACCGAGCTGCTCACGCGTGATCCGCAGAAGAACACAATTGACCGCACATTGACCATGGTTGCCTATGTCTGTTGGCGAGTTCCGGACAGCGATGCGGTGGATCGTTTCATACGAACTGTGGGTACGGCGCAACGTGCGCGCACGCTCCTCGGCCAGCGGGTGAATAGCCAACTGGCAGCGATCATCGGGCAAATGCAGATGGACGATTTGATCAGCACCGACCCGGGCCGTGTGAACGCGTCGATGGCCGATCTCCGAGAGAAACTCTTGCCCGGCCTGAAGGATTGCGCCCTGAACGAGTATGGCGTGGAACTCGTCGACGTCCGGCTTCGCCGGCATAGCTATCCTCAGGCCGTCCGGCCCGCAATCTTTGAGCGCATCGCCAGCGAGCGCAACAAGAAAGTCGCGGAATACCAGAGCGACGGCGATCAGCAAGCCGCCCGGATTCGAAGCGAGGCCGAACGCGAGGCTCGAGAGATTGTCGCCGACGCTCGCGCCGCCGAGCAAAGGCTCAAAGGGCAAGCCGACGCCGAGGCAGATCGCATCCGAAATGAATCGCATACCAAAGACCCGGAGTTTTATGCGTTCTTGAAGAAACTGGAAGAGTACCAGCGGATTCTCGCGGACAACAAAACGGTGTTGTTGATGTCGAGTCACCGTGAATTGTTTGATCTATTGCTGACACCACCGAAGTTAGACGGGGCGCCGAATTCTAGAAAACCATCGGAAAAACCCACGTCGCCGAAACAGTAACATGCGCTACGTCATCGGAATTTTACTTCTGGTCTTTCTTGGCTCGCTCTTGACCGGTGTCGTCCAAGTGCAACCCGGCGAGCGTGTGGTGGTGCGTCGTTTCGGAAAGGTCGTCGCGGAGCATGGTCCTGGCCTTTTCGTCGGTTTGCCCTGGGGCTTGGACAAAGTGGATCGGGTGCCGGTCGACTTCGTGCGCCGAGTGAGCGTGGGCTATGCGTCGGACGAAGACGATTTCGGCCGACCAATGCCCGGCCAGCTTCTCACCGGTGATCATAACCTGGTGAACGTCGAGATGCATGTGCACTACTCGGTCGATGACCGCGAGTTGGTGCATTTCGTTGAACAGATGGAACGAACGGACGAAGTCATTGCTCGAGTCGCCGAATCGGCCGTCGCCGAATGGATCGCGAGACGCGGCATCGACGAAGTATTAGTCCAAGGGAAGACGTTGCTTCCTCCGGTTGTCGTGGGACTCACGCAAGAACGGATCTTGCCTTATCATCTCGGCGTGCGGATTCATGCGGCGGATGTGGCTCAACTGCTGCCGCCGCGCGACGTCAAGGCCGCATTTGATGAAGTCAACCGGGCCCAAGCATTGATCGAAACACAAAAACAGAATGCGCTGCAAGACGCGGCACGAAAGCGGCGCGAAGCCGCGACGCAAAAGTTCGAGATCGAGCAGGAGACCGAAGCCTACGTGCAAGAGAAGCTTCGAAGTTCCCGTGCTGAAGCGGCACGATTCTCGACTCGACTGGAGCAATACCGAAAGCTCAAGCTTGAAAACCCCAATGTCCTCGCCTCGATCTGGTGGGATGAAATGAGTCAACTCTTCCGCGGCATGAAGGCAGGCGGGCGCATGGACTTGCTCGATAATCATCTGGGCGCCGATGGCCTGGATATCACCGTGATGCCGGCACTGCCAAAGGGGAAATAGGCATGTGGGGCGACGCATTCGTTTCACTCGTCATAGTTGCAACAGTGCTCGGCGCCGCAGGCGTCGTATACGTTACCTACCAAATGATCAAATGGGGTTATCCATTTCAGTCTTTGGATTGGCTCGATCTGGTTTTTCGGGTGAAACATGAATTTGCGGTTTGCTTGAAGCGCGAGGACTTCGACAAACCTGCACGAGGACCATGCGATATCTCAGTCGGCGAAGTCTACGACGTGATTTGCCGACGACTCCAGATGACCGGCGTTTCGGGCACATTCGGAAGCTGGAACCGGTTTCGACGCGTGGTGGCCGAGTCACTCAACGTGTCGCCGCTAAAGATCCGGCGAAATAGCAGATTGTACGGTGATCTCGAAATGACATCGCTATGACTCGCATACGTCTGACCGCTGAGAAAACAAGCTCTGATCGAGGTAATGTTGCATGAGAATAACTTCCCTGGCTGATCCGATCCACGACGATTTCTACTCCTTGGTCGGGCGCGATATCGTGCCCGATGCCGTCTTGGAGTTTACCACTGCTGCAGGTGTCATTGACGTAAATCCCGATTTCGTCCGGCCGCATTTGGCATTGGTGGCACGGCTGCCGACGTCCCTGCCCGTGGGGCCGTGTGACGTTCGTTTAAAAAGTTCGTTTACTGCTCCGAGCAACGTTGTCTCAGTCACGGTTTTCGCTGGGCCGCCACAGGTTGTCCGGCTATTGCAGCCCGGCGAAGTCAAACCGCGTCCGTACACGATTGTTTTCGTTGCCAACCCCGGTATCGAACGCCGCGGGGGCGCCGGTTTCGTGAGAGATCCGATCCTTAATAACCGGCCCCCTTATCACGACGTGGTTGGGCATTGTTTTCGCAACCTGTTCGGCGTGGCCGAGGACTTGCTTACCAGGGGCAATTTCGACGCGCGGTTGCGCATAGTGTCGGTCGTCGATCCGACCCGACCGGCCGATGCCGCCAATTCACTGGCCGCAGAATATGACGTCGACGGTATGATGACGAGACGGGCGGTCTTGGCGCCGTTTTTGAATACCTTTGGGTTAGTCGCGGATATCGTTTTCGTTATTTATGGCTCGAGCACACGTCCGCGGGCATCCGCCTGGGCCACCAGCGATGACCCAACCCTGGCCAGCACGACGTTTGATTACGATGGTGTTTCGCGGCGTCACGGGCATTACCCGCGCGTCCCGGGAAGCGCCGCCATTCCTTTCTACGTATCAAGAGGCGGGATGACGGTCATTCATGAGTATGCACACGCTGCTTCCGGCTTCGATAATGGATTCGTATTCGACCTTTATCACGACGGCAATGGCGGGTACACTTTCCTCATCAACAAGAAATTCCGTGCCAGGGCGGGCGATCCGGTCCCCTCAGCTTTCGCTACCTACAATCGGACTTCCTTCGCCTCGGACCCAACACGCGACGCTCTGGGCTACGAGCCGGGTTGGCGCTCCTACCACTCCGAATTGATGGATGCGGTGCGCCCGAATCTCATGGACGATTTCACGAAGTCATCTAACCAGCAGCTTTGCAAGCTGGACCGGCTGACCTATGCCTGGTTGTGTGATCGCTTGGATGCCAAGCTTAACCGATAGAATAGACTTTGGGGAACAGAACTATGGAACCACTTAGCCAGAACATCCGTGATGCCCTGAAGCGAGAACACCCCGGCTTAAGCGACGAGACAATCGATCGTGTCGAGGCGCTACTATCGAAAAGGTTCGCGATTGACCCCGAAGTCGACCCCCTCGCCATCGCGGAGGTAGATCGACAGCGGGCAGAAATCCTGAAACGGGATATTCCGCGCTACGAACAGGTGATTCAAAGAATACGCGGGCTCGGGCAGGCGCCGTGAACCGGGGTGTATCGTCGCACCTACGCACCCGGCAACATCTCGCGGTTTCCAATCACTGGGTTCCACGGACGGATGATGCGGTTCACGAACACGCCGTTTTTGGCAAACGGATCGTCGACCAGAATCTTCTCAACGTCCTCCGGAGTCGCCGCCTCGTAGACGATTAACGAACCGCTGTCGTCGCCGAATGGGCCCGCGACGGCAAGTTGGCCCTGATCGCGCAAACGAATGAGATACTCCCGATGTGCCGGGCGATGGAGTTGAATCTTCTGCTTGTCCGATGTGTACTCGAAGATGACAGCGAACTTCATGGATCGACCTTTCATTCCGGGCGTTCGCGGACATTGAACTCTAATTTCCAGCGTTTCTTGCCGTCGCGACTTATGCACCACAATTCCAGCGTCCCAACTTCGGTCACTTTGCTGTGAAGGTGCACCGGCACCGTTTGGCCTTCCTTTCCCGGCGCGTCCAGCGTCGTCATGAGAGGCGTAAGCTCTTCGATCTGATCTTCCCATTCGTCGATCATTGCGCCGATCGGGTCCGTTCGGCGTGACGTGGAGCCAAGAAACCGGAATTCGGCGGGCGTGCCGACCACCAGTCCGAACTCCTGGCCCGGGACGGCGGCTTCGCTTCCTTCTTCCATGCCGAAGGGAACGACGCACAGCGCTTTCAACGGTGGCCGACTGCCGGGCACGGCAGGGAGTGCGGTTTCGACCCCGACGTAATAGGCCCGCGGAGTGCCGCCACGGATGCGCACACCTTGCCCACGGCGCACCAGCCCATAGTACGCCGCTCCACGCGCCACCGCGAGATCGAGATCGCCGTGATGTAGAACCTTAATTGCAGGGGCGCCGGCCGACTTCGCCCAGCGGTTCAGAGTGGCCACCAGCCGCTCGCGCATCGGCTCTGCCTTGAAAACGCCGCCGTTGAACAAGACGGCCGTGGGCTGCGGCGTTCGTTTTTTCCCACGTCGAGCCGAAGCACGCTCACCAATCAGTTCGGCATTGCGTTGTAGGAAATGAGCGAGGTGTTTCGTGATGGCAGGATCGTTGGCATACGGCAAGCCTAACTCTGTTAAACCAACAGTGCGTTGCACTTGTGGAACAGCGTCGGCGGGGCAATCCGGGAAGAAGCCGTCGAGCAACACCGTTTCCAATTCGTCGCGGGTCAGCTCCGCCTTGATCGTGCCGCCGACCACTCGGCGACCTCGTCCCAGCACGGTGACGGGAGTGGTCGGTAACTTGGAGTCCGCGAACAAGCGCTCTTTGGCGGCCCGACAACTATACCAAAGCGTTAGCATTTGGCCGGTGTCCAGCTTGGTTCCGTCCTTAGCCAGTTTGGCGGCTACCGCATGGGCAAGGGCCAGGTCCATGTTGTCGCCGCCGAGAAGTATGTGATCGCCAACGGCAACGCGTGTCAGGGCGAGGTTTCCGTCTTCTTCCCCAACCGCGATGAGTGTCAAGTCGGTCGTACCGCCACCCACGTCGCACACGAGGATCACGTCGCCGACTTCGACAAGTTCGCGCCAACGATCGTGGCTGGCTTCGAGCCAGGCATAAAAAGCGGCCTGCGGCTCCTCAAGCAAGGTGACATTTTCCAAGTTCGCCGCACGCGCTGCCTCGACCGTCAATTCCCGTGCAGCCGCGTCGAACGAGGCCGGCACCGTGAGAATGACGTCCTGGTGCTTGAGCCGATTGGCCGCAGTGGTCTTGGCAATGGAGTAATTCCATACTTCGCCCAGATGGCGAAGATAGAACGTGCTGGCTTCCAGCGGGGAGACGCGGCGCCCATCCTCCGGCGCTTTCCACGGCAAGATGGCCGCCCGGCGATCGACGTTCGGATGACAAAGCCATGACTTGGCCGACGACACGAGGCGCGTCGGTACCTGGCTGCCCTGAGTGCGTGCATATTCTCCAGCCGCGTAATCACGATCGGCTGCCCAAGGCAACTTCAGGCTACCCGCGGGCACTTCGTTGGGGCCGGGCAGGTATAGGAACGACGGCAGGAGCGGCCGATCTTCTACGCTGCCTGCTTGAACGATTTGTGCAATCGCTAAGTGGTTGATCGTCGGATCGCCGGGTGATGTGGTGTCGGCGTATGCCAGGGCGGAGTTGGTTGTGCCGAGGTCGATTCCGACGGTATAGCGCGGTGCGGGCATAGTTCTTTATTACTCTTAGGGAAGCTCAACTTCCGCGGGCATCATGACGAGTTGGTCCTGGCCTTCCGGCATGGGCGGTAACCGGAGTTCCTTTACACGCCAACCCGAATGCTGAAGCGTTCCTTTGAACGGCGGCTCCCCGGTAACATTGCCGACGAGACGAATGGCGGACGGATCGAAGCCGATCGGAACTTCCACCGAGTCTCCCTCTTGCTGGGGCAGGACAGGCGCCAAGACAGCGTGTTTCTTCAAAGTCGCCTGACATTGTGGGTGAATATCGCGCACGGCGGCGACAATTTGTTCCGGCGTGGCGCCGCGTATGTCTTCCATGAGAAAATCAATGAGTCGGCCCTCGCGTTGCAAAAGGGCGAGCATGCGTACGGGCTCACCCGACGGTTTCCCCGATTCGTTTGTACTGGGAGTCAGCAGCGCACGGAGCTTCGGGGCAATCGCAGGATCACGCAACGCCGTTAGCCATGCCCGAAACGCCAAGCCGATTCGGCCGAAGTCGCCGCCGGCCATGAGTACGATTATTACGATAATCACGGCGGCGGCCGCTGCGAGAGTGATAAGAACGGTCTGTGAATCCGACATTTCGTTTCCCTCCTGCGCTTTTATATGGACCGCACGACATGGAGCTTCATCGAAACTCCTTGACCTTAAGCAGGCTTGGTGGCTAAGATCACTAGCGACGAAGAATTGTACTCGCGAAGCCTTGCCACCCACCCTGGCCCGGGCGGCTATTGCCCCGGATGTGCGGACCCTCCCTCGCGGATTCGTTGATACGAACCTGTCACGAGAGATGCGTTATGCCAAGCCATCGGCCAAACCAACATGCGGTCGTCACAATCATCGTGTCGCTAAGCTTGACGCTTCTCCATGTTGGCCGTGCCCACGCGCAACCGCCGAGTCCCGGTTCTGGACTTCCGCACCCGCGTCTCTACACAGTGACCCCGTGCGGCGGGCAATTGGGCCAGTCGGTCGAGGTGAGTTTCGGCGGCACGGATCTGGAAGAGCCCGAGGCGCTGCTCTTTAGCAATGCCGGGATCACGGCGGCGCCGATTATCCCACCGCCGCCGGCGCCTGATCCCAAAGCGCCCGCCGGCCAAGCGCCGCCCAAACCCGTTGTCAGCAAGTTCAAGGTGACCATTTCGCCGGGTACCCCGTTGGGCATTCATGACGTTCGACTCGTCAACAAATGGGGGGTCAGCAATCCCCGCGCTTTCGTCGTCGGTGATCTAGCTGAGGTTCTCGAAAAGGAACCCAACAACGACGTCGAGCAAGCGCAGCGTGTCGAACTGAACAGCACGGCCAACGGCAACATGGCCGGCCCCACCGACGTGGACTACTACGTCGTCGCCGCCAAGCAAGGCCAGCGAGTGGTGGTCCATTGTGCGGCGTCCACCATCGACAGCCGTTTTCAACCGGGGCTGGAGCTTTACGATCGCGCCGGCCGGCAGCTTGCGTTCAATCGGATGTACGACGGGACCGACGCGTTGTTGGACTACACTTTGCCGGCCGACGGGGAATTCCTTTTGCGTGTTTTCGAGTTCACGTACACACGCGGAAGCCCCGAACACCATTACCGCTTGACGATTTCTACGTCACCGTGGATTGACGCGATCGTTCCGCCGGTTGCTGAGCCGGGCAAGCCCACACAGGTTCTGGTCTATGGCCGAAATCTACCGGGCGGAGTGCTGGATCCCACGGCGCAAGTCGATGGTCGCGCGCTCGAAAAACTTGTAGTCACCGTCAATCCTCCGCCGAGTGTCCCGGCGCAAGGCTTGCGTTTCACCGGCAGCATCGCGCCTTCGATGTCGGTTTTCGACGGCTTTGAGTATCGACTGCGCAACACGGTGGGCACGTCGAATCCGTACTTGTTGACCTATGCGCGAGCGCCGGTGTTTGTCGATAACGGCAACCATGAGTCGCCGGAAAAGGCGCAGGAAGTTACGCTGCCGTGCCAGATTTCCGGCCGGCTCGAAAAGAAACAGGATCGCGACTGGTATGTCTTTAACGCCAAGCAGGGTGAAGTCTGGAACATCGAGTTGCTCGGCGACCGGATCGGCGCGCCCGCCGACTTGTACCTGTTGATCCGCAATGCGGCGAACAAGCAGGATCTCGCCGATTTGGACGACACTTCCGAGACGCTGCATCCATTCAAGTTTTACACGCGGAGCTCCGATCCGCCGCGGCATCGTTTCGTCGCCCCGGCCGATGGAAAGTACTTAATCGGTGTTTCGAGTCGAGAATCGAACGTGAGCTTCGGGCCGAGACATGTGTATGTCATTCGCGCTATGAAGGAACAGCCGGATTTTCGGATCGTGCTGCTCCCGTCCGACGATTTTCGGCCCGACTCTTGCATGCTGGCTAAGAATGGGGAGCAGTCTTTCCATATCCTGGCTTGGCGATTGGACGGCTTCAATGGGTCGATCACGATTTCCGCAGAAGGCTTGCCGACTGGGATTACCTGCCAGCCGGCGGTGCTGGCGCCGAACCTAAGGCAGGTCAATCTGGTGTTAAGCGCGGACACGACGGCGGCACCCGGTGTGTTTGAAATCAAAGTGAAGGGGACCGCGGTTGTCAACGGACAACAGGTCGTGCGCGAGGCACAGTCGGCCCATATCGTGTGGCCCGGCCAACCGGGGCAGAACACTCCGCTTCTGAGCCGAATGGCGCGTAATACGGTGTTTGCCGTTCGTGATCAATCGCCGTTTCGAGTGGCAACGGCCCTCGACAAGGCAACGCTTCTGCAAGGCGAGAAGGCGAACTTGAAAGTGACACTGACACGTCACTTCCCCGATTTCAAGACACCATTGCAAGCGGTCGCGGTGGACCTTCCGCCCAACTTGCTGACCGTGAATAACAACCAGCCGATGACGATTGCACCGGATAAGACCGAGGCGACCGCGGTCGTCGATGCCAAGGCCAATCTACCGCCGGGGACCTATACGATCGTGCTTCGCGCTTCGGCGCAGATGCCTTATAACAAGGACCCGATGGCGAAGCAGAAGCCGAACATCAATTTGGTGCAGCCGTCCACGGCCGTCATGCTTACCGTGTTAGCGAAGCAGGTAGCGACGCTGACCTTGCCGAACCCAACGGTGACGGCAAAGGCCGGTTCTCAAAACGAGGTCATCGTAAAACTCGCACGGACGAACGACTACGCCGGTGAGTTCAAGGTGCAATTGGTTCTGCCGCCGGAGGCGAAGGGCCTCAGTGCCGATGAGGTGACGGTGGCCGCCGGCAAGGACGAGGCGAAGCTCGTCCTGCGTGTCGCACCCGATATGGCGCCTGCCAATGTCGCCAACATCGTGGTTCGCGCGACGGCCATGCAGAACGGCAACATTCCGACGCCGCATGACGCCAAGCTGAATGTCACCGTTGTAAAATGACCGTGACCGCCGTCGAAATCAAAGGATAAACGATGATACGTGTTGTCGTAGCCGCATTCTCCGTGAGCACCGTCATCGCGCTTTCAGTCGCAGCGGACGACAAGAAAGCGCCGGTGCAACCCATCCCGGTCGTCGTGCTCGATCGCAAGGAACCCGTTGCATACGAGAAAGAGATTGAACCGATTCTCGTTAAGAAGTGCCAGTACTGTCACACCGGTTCCGTCAAAGAAGGGCAGCTCGAGCTTGGCAGCTTCGAGGGCTTGATGCAGGGCGGCAAACGCGGCAAGGCCGTGGTGCCGGGAAAATCGGCCGAGAGTCTATTGGTTCAAATGGCGGGCAAGACCAAGAAGCCGTTCATGCCGCCAAAGACCGAGGAACCACTGACGCCTGAAGAGCTCGCCCTTATCAAACTTTGGATCGATCAAGGCGGAAAGCCGCCGACGGGTGTTCGTGAGCGGCCGAAGGTCCTGGTGCAGGCCCTGCCGGCGAATGTGCATCCCGTCCGCGCGGTCGCCGTGTCGCCGGACAAGTCGGCGATCGCAGCGGCGCGGGGGAACGTCATCCACATCTACAACGCGGTCAACGGCAACTATGTTCGCACGCTCACGGATTCGTCCGTAGTGGGCCCGGACAAGAAGCCACTCTCGGCGTCGCATTTGTCGCTCGTCGAGTCACTCGCTTTCAGCAACGACAGCCGATATCTTGCCAGCGGCAGTTTTCAAGAAGTGACTCTTTGGGATCTTCACACGGGAATGCTTCGGCAGAAGATTACGGGATTTGCAGACCGTGTCGTTGCGCTGGCGTTCTCGGCTGACAGCAAACAACTCGCCGCTGCCGGCGGAGCGCCTACCGAGAATGGTGAATTGAGAGTATTCGAGGTCGCAACGCAAAAACTGATCGTGGACATCAAGAACGCCCACAGCGATCAGGTATTCGGCGTAGCGTTCAGTCCGGATGGGACCAAGTTAGCTTCCTGCGGGGCCGACAAATTCGTTAAGACGTTTGAAATGCCGTCCGGCAAGTTCATCAAAGCGTTCGAAGGGCACACCCATCACGTGCTCGATGTCGGCTGGAAGGCCGACGGGAAGCTGCTCGCCAGCGCCGGCGCGGACAATGACGTCAAAGTGTGGGACTTCGAAAAAGGCGAGCAGACACGGACCATCAAAGGTCACACCAAGCAGGTGACGCGTTTGCACTTTATCGGCGCGACCGGACAAATCGTGACGTGCAGCGGCGATCAAACTATTCGCTTCTGGAATGTCGACAACGGCGGCAATGTCCGCAATTTCGCGGGCAACAACGACTTTCTTTACGGCGTGGGTGTCAGTCCGGACGGCGCCCTGGTGGTCGCCGGCGGCGAAGAGGGAATTGTCCGCGTTTACAACGGGGCGAACGGCAATCTCGTCAAGCAACTCGCGCCGCCCGGCGCAGCGACTCCGCCGGCGAAAAATTGAGAACGCCGTCTACCGTTTCGGTTCGAAGAGAATGTAGATCGCCGCTACCACCGGTTTGTTCTCATCGTCTTTGGCGTCATCGCTTTTCTTGACGCCTGTCTTGGGCCGATCTTTCTTTTGCTGAAGAACCGCGATCACCTGTTGTTCGCCGCGCAGGTTTTCGGTTTCTGTTGCATACCCCGTTAAGCCACCGGGGCCTCGTACTTGCTTCTTGACGTCCTTCGGGTCTGGCTTCTTGGGCCGACCCTTGTCGTCGAGCTCGACAGGCAACTGATGCCAAAAGACCTGGACATCGTCGGCCAACTTCAGGTTCTCTTTCTTCTTGTATTCCCGTATCCTTCGGCCGCTCACGTAGGGAACCGAGACTTCAATCGTTACCAACCCTGGCTTCACGGTGACGACTCGCCCGCTGATCTGCCCGGCGGGCAACATTTTGGGTTTCGGATCGGGCTTGATGGGCTTCGTTTCGGAGTCTTTTTTCTCTGCGGGTTTGTCGTCCGGCTTCGGTGTGTCGTCGGCATTGACCGGACTTGCAAGCACTGCGATTGAAAGAATGAGGTGTCGCATGGGTTCGTCTCCCACCGTGGCGAGATCTGGCTGTTGCCACTTTATCGACCCGCCGCAGGTGGCACAAGCCGGAGGTAATAGGCGAATCACGTAAGCGTCGATACGTTTCCTTGGTGGTCCGGGCCACGAACGGAGAACGAGTTGGAATGCCAACCGCGGTAGTTGATAAGCAGGAGTCACGAGTCCGGCGGATGTTCAGTAACATCGCGCCCACGTACGACTTACTCAATCACCTACTTAGCCTGAACATCGACCGCTACTGGCGTCGGCGAACGACCGTGCTCGTTCCGCCCTCGGCCGATGCCCGCATTCTGGACTTATGCACCGGCACCGGCGATTTGGCGCTTGCTTATGACCGAGCCGCGAACGAAACCGCCACGATCGTCGGCGCGGACTTCAGTCATGAAATGCTTGTACGGGCAGTTCGCAAGACGGAGCGACGCCGGGCGGCACAACGGATTGCATACGTAGAGGCGGATGCGCAGCGCTTACCGTTCCCGAACGATATGTTCGACATCACGACTGTGGCGTTCGGCTTGAGAAATGTGACCGATACGAATCGCGGCATTGCGGAAATGGTGCGCGTGACGCGCTCGGGCGGAAAGGTTGCCATCCTGGAGTTTTCCCGTCCACGCCATTGGCTATTCGGCCGGCTCTATCGCTTCTACTTTCGGCGTTTACTGCCCCTTGTCGGACAAATCGTTTCTCGAAGCAAGGATAACGCCTACGGTTACCTGCCCGCAAGCGTGCTGGAGTTTCCCGACGGCGAAGCGCTCGCCGAACGGTTGCGCCAGCAAGGGTTGGTCGATGTTCGCTGGATACCGTTCACTTTCGGAATCGCGACTTTGTACATTGGCATGAAGCGGTGACAGGCGGCTGTCAATGTAGCAATACTTCAATTCTGGCCAGTATCTCGGTTGTCGACACGCCGCGACAGAGGACCTTTTTGTTGCGAGACTTTTCGCCGCTGAGGAGCGTCAGTTGCGAACGCTTCAATCCAAGCGTTTCTCGCAGCAACTCAAGAATGGCCTCGTTCGCTCGGTTTTCAAGCGCCGGGGCGGTAACCGAGATTTTCAAAGCACCGGCTTGCTCGCCCACGATTCCCGTTCGCCGCGCACCTGGCGCCGCGCGAACCGGAATCACGCAACCCTCTGAGTGTGGCGTCACCGAGATCATTCGTATGGGAACGACGGTCGAACAAATCGAGGAAATCCCCGGCCGGCTTGTCCGGCCCGGTATAATCTAGGCGGAACAGGTATTTGAGCGAACGGAGAAGAGGTCGAGTCAGTCACTACCCGCCACGGCACAAGCCGCACCACGACCCTCCCCACGCTCGGTAACGTTCTGCCAGGATGAATTCAGAAGCCGACGTTCGAAATTCCAGGGATTTTTGGATGCAACGCCTGGATTTTCTGAAACGGTGACCTACGATTGTTGAACACGCCCTGCCACACGGTGGAGAGACGCGCAGGCCGGATTCAGCCCAACCTACCGAGGAAGCCCCCTGCTTCCGCTTAGCCCGGCCTCGGAGTCCAGCGCGATGATCCACCGAATCCCCCAACCCATTGTTCCGCTCTACCGACCCACTTGCGTTTGCGCGTAACCATCCTTTTGTGAGAGCAGCACCCAACTATGTCCCCATCCCACCCCAATGCGATCGAACGGCAGAAAAGCAACACGTATCGGCCCGTCCCGGCGTTCCTGCCACCTGGTCTGATCCCGGCAACCGAATCGTCCGGCGCCATGAAAATTATCAAGCGGCGCTGGCTGGTCGTGAGCAGCATTGGATTGCTGGCGGCAGTCCTGGCCGGTGTTGCCGCGTGGTTTCTCGTGCCGCCGCGATATACGGCCGTCGCGGTGGTGAACGTGGCTGCCAACCAGCCGTGGAAGGTCTTCCCAAGCCCCGAAAGCCGGCTGGATTTCTTTGCAGTGGTTCAAACCCAAGCCGCTCGAATCAAGAGTCCCTACGTGCTCCAAGCGGCTCTCAACGACGAGGACGTGAAGAAGCTCGACTTGCACAACCGAGAGAATGATCCGGTCCTTTGGCTTCACGATGAAATCAAAGTCGAGTTCAAGGAGGGGTCGGAGATCATCACGATCTCGATGACCGGCGCCAAGCCCGAAGAACTCGTGGTTCTCGTGAACGCGGTCATGAAGGCGTATGTGAACGAAATTGAAAGTGTGGAAAAGAAAAAGCGTATGGAGCGCGTGCGTGAATTGGAAAGCCTGTTTGCGAATGCACGCGAGAAGCTCCGCACGAGCCGAGAAACCTGGCTCCAGGTGGCCAACCAGTTGGGCAGCAGCGATTCGAAGGCATTGTCGCAGAAACAACTCCTGCTGATGGGAACTTACAACAAACTAAAGGATCAGTATCTGCAAACCGCTTATGAGCTTAAGAAGTCGAAGAGCCGGCTGGCGGCTTGGGAGTCCCGTCCCAAGACGAGCGACGAACAACTTCCGGAGTCGTTGCTCAACCAGGCCTTGCTTCAGGATCCAATCGCGACGCAATACCGAACGCGGCTCGCGCAGCTTGAGACGATTCTCGCCGACTATGACCGCAACGCCGTCCGCCAGCGTGAAGAAAGCGGCGCCAAGCGGGCAGCCCAGGACATGGAAGCAACCACCGCGAACCTTACCTCGCGCCGGGAACAGTTGCGTCAGGAAATGACGGAGCAGTACCGCAAACAGATCGTGGACCAGGCACACGCCGAGCACATGGCCTTGCGAAATGAGCTCGAACCGCTCACGAATCAGGAAGCCTGGCTGGGCGTGGAAGTGGCCCGCCTCGAAAAGGAAGCATCCGAGATCGGCAATACGCACACGGAGCTGGACACGCTGCGCGAGGATATCAAACATGACGAACAACTCACGGACAAGATCAGCAACCAGATGGATCAAGCCCGGCTCGAGTTGAATTCGCCGATGCGTGTATCGGAACAGCAGAAGGCGGCGATTCAAAAACTGGATAAGAAACGGATGCTCATCGTTTTTGCACTGGCGCCGATTGCCGCATTCGCTTGCGTGGCGATGGGCATCGTGTGGTTGGAGACACGGGCACGACGGATTCAGTCCGTGCAGGAAGTCGAGGCCGGGCTCGGCATGCGCGTCATGGGCGCCGTACCGACCCTGCCCGACGGCGCCCAGCGAAAGCTGACGGCGCCGATGGATCGGCCTGATGCCTACGGCCCGAACTACCTCGAATCCATCGACGCGGTTCGTACCCAATTGCTGAGGGACGCTCACCTGGACGGCACGAAAGTCGTCATGGTGACCAGTGCCGTTGAAGGAGAAGGCAAGACGACCCTGGCGAGCCATCTGGCCAGCAGCATCGCGCGTGCCGGCCGTCGCACCCTTCTGATCGACTGCGACCTGCGGCGGCCGATGCTACAGCAAACGTTCGATCTCCCGTTGAATCCTGGGTTCGGTGACGCCCTTCGAGGTGACGTGACGGCTATCGAAGCCGCCCAGAAAACCAATGTCGACAGCTTGTTCGTCATGACCGCGGGCCACTGGGACCGCGCCGTCATGCAGACCTTGGCCAAGGACGGCGCACGCAAGTTGCTCGACCAACTTCGGCCGGAATATGACTTCATCGTCATCGATTCCCATCCGATCCTTGCGGCAACCGATTCACTGCTGATCGGCCAGGACGCCGACGCGGTGATCTTGTCCCTCCTGCGTGATCGCAGCCAGTCGCACGTGGTCAACGCCGCATGCGAACGGCTTGCCAGCCTGGGTATTCGCATCCTCGGCGCCGTGGTGAACGGCATCCAGCGAAGCGAGTTCTACGAGCCCGGTTATAGCTACGCGTTTCGGTCACGACCCTAGTTCTGCCCTTCGCTCGCGGCTTGGCACGGAACCCAAGCCGCGGGCGGTTCTGACGTGCGAATCGGTGGAAGATGCAGCGTGTTGTGAGTTGATGCAATCCGGCCCTTGCTCAGTGAAGGGCCGCGGTAATGCATCGCAACCCTCATCCTCCATTTCGTAGGAGTGCGATGACCGATTCGTCCCCCGCGGTAGTTGGTCGCCCGCTGCCATCCTCGAATCTTCTGAATGGAGAAAACGACAAACCTCGTTCGATCGGGCTGATGCCCCACGTCGGCATCCGGTTGTCAGGATTCGGCCGCCTGACGGAACTTCCCGATGCGAGTCCATCCCGGTCCACTCCTCGGAGTTGGTACGAGTGTATCAAGCGGAGCCTGGAACTTTGTGTATCGGGAACATTGCTCGTTGTAACGGCGCCGTTGGTTCTCTTAGGTGCGGTTCTCGTGAAATTGACCTCACGCGGCCCGGCGTTTTATTCGCAAATGCGCGTCGGTCGATATGGTCGGCCTTTCCCGATCATCAAGTTGCGAACGATGACGCACAACTGCGAAGCAGCTTCCGGAGCGGTTTGGGCGACCGCAAGCGACCCACGAATTACGCCCTTGGGGAAGTTCCTGCGGCGGTCGCACATCGACGAACTGCCTCAGCTTTGGAACGTACTCCGTGGCCAGATGAGTTTGATTGGCCCGCGCCCGGAGCGGCCGGAGTTTCTGCCGGTTCTCGAACAAGCGATCGCGGGATATCGCGGCCGGCTCCAGGTTCGGCCCGGTGTCACGGGATTGGCACAAGTACAATTGCCGGCCGACACCGACCTGGCCAGCGTGCAGCGCAAGCTTGCTTACGATCTTTACTACATCGAACGGATGGGACCTGGCCTCGATTGCCGCGTACTGCTGGCGACACTTACCAAAGTCATGGGCGCCCCCTTCCCGGTCACCCGCGCGCTTTTTGCCTTGCCGCGTTGGGAAGAAGTTCACACGCCGAGCGCCGTAAGGCTTCAAAACTAGAACCGCACTCTTACCCGCCTTTAATCCTTCCCCTGGAATCCCCATGGCCGCACCCCAACTGAGTCGGATTCGAAGTGCACCAACCAAACCGTCCGTGCGGACACGAATGCCATTCGTTTCGGTCATCGTGCCCGTCCGCAACGAAGCACGGTACATTGAACGGTTGCTCGGACAATTGCTTAGCCAACACTACGATCCGCAACGATTCGAGATTATCGTCGTGGACGGGCGCTCCACGGACAACACGCGCGAGATCGTGGATCAGTTCCGAGGATCGCACGAGAATCTCCTCTTGCTGGACAACCCACGCCGGCTCTCCAGTGCGGCACGAAACATAGCCGTGCGAGCGGCACAGGGTGAATACATACTTCTCGTCGACGGTCATTGTGAGATCGACAATCCAGAGTACCTGCGAGACCTGGTGGATGCGTTCAGCCGCTCCGGCGCCGACTGCATCGGGCGACCGCAGCCTCTCGATATACCCGGCGCCGGCCCGCTGCAACGAGCAATTGCCGCGGCGAGGGCGTCGCGGCTCGGCCACCATCCGGCTTCGTTTATCTATTCGGCGCAGGAGCAGTTTGTACCGCCGCAAAGCGTCGCGATTGCTTACCGGCGCGATGTCTTCGACGTCGTCGGAATGTTCGACGAGAGCTTCGACGCGTGTGAAGACGTCGAGTTCAACCACCGACTCGACCAGGCGGGTTGCCGATGCTTCTTCACGCCTCGGGTCACCGTGCGGTATCAACCTCGGGCGTCACTCGTCGGCCTGTTTCGACAATTGACGCGATATGGCCGCGGCCGAGTGAGGCTACTGCGCAAGCATTCCGAAACGTTCAGTTGGGGCAGTATCATCCCTGCGATTTTTCTGGTTCTGGCTGCATTAGGGTCCTCGGCCGCATTCATTTCGCCGTGGCTTACACTTGCATGGGCAGCGGGCTTCGGGATGTACGTCTTGGCCGTTTCGACGGCATCTCTTACAATCGTGGTTCGCAAACGTGACTGGAAACTGCTGCCGTGGCTCTTTCTGGTATTTCCCGTCATTCACTTCGGCGCCGGTTTCGGCATCGTAAAGGAATGGCTGCAAGGATGGAATCGGTCCCGACCGACGAATTTGACCGGGATACTCCCGGCGACAACCCGTGAGCGAACTTCCATCGGTTCGGCACGAATGGGATAAAGACATGACGTCAATGGCTCCAGGCCCAATGGTTCAGAGCGCGGCGCCGGCAATGTCGGCGGAGATGCGCGATCCGAACCGGCTCCATGTCGCCGTCGTCGACGAAGAACTTCCATATCCTCCGGTCACTGGAAAGCGGCTCCGTACATTCAAACTACTCTCGCGCCTCGCGCACCGGCATCGCATCACGTACCTCTGTCATCGCAATGCCGACGCCGACGAGGCCGTACATGCCGCATCGGTCCTTCGTGATCTCCGAGTGGAACCGATCATGGTTGAGCGCGTGGTCCCGGCCAAATCAGGACCCGTGTTCTATGGAAGACTGGCGGCCAACCTTTTCTCACCGTTCCCGTATTCCGTGGCGACCCATCGGAGCGCGGCATTGCGGCACGCTGTGGAGAGTTATGCCGCCGGCCATGCGGTTGATCTATGGCATTGCGAGTGGACGCCGTATTTCGAAGCGGTGCGCGGACTCACGGCCGCACGTCGGGTAATCATGGCCCACAACGTGGAATCGCAGATTTGGCAACGATACTACGAGACGGAAAGCCATCCACTCAAGCGCTGGTATATCGGCAAGCAATGGCGCAAGTTCGAGCGTTTCGAACAGAAGGTGTTTGCGGAGGCCGACCGTGTCATCGCCGTTTCCGATGAGGACGCGAAACTAATTGCAGAGCGTTTCATATCTCGGCACGTGGACGTCGTGGATAACGGCGTGGATACGGAGTACTTTCAACCGCAGAGGGAACAGCGCGACCCAGACACCATTCTTTTTCTCGGCAGCTTGGAATGGCGTCCCAATCTTGATGCAGTAGGTCAGCTATTGGATCATATATTCCCTGCGGTCCGTGCCGCCTTGCCGAATGCGCGACTGTGCGTGGTGGGCCGCAATCCGTCGGCGGCGTTGCAGCGGCGAGTTGCCGACATCCCCAGGGTCGAGTTGCATGCCAACGTACCCGATGTTCGCCCGTTTCTGGCACGAAGCGCCGTCATGGCCGTGCCGTTACGGATCGGCGGCGGCTCTCGGCTAAAGATCCTCGAAGCATTGGCGGCCGGTGTTCCGGTGGTGTCGACACGCGTGGGCGCCGAGGGCCTGCACCTTGAGCCCGAGCGACACATCGGCGTCGTCGAAAACATCGAGCATATGGCGGCGGCATTGGTGAACGCGATCCGGCATCCTGAGAAGGCACAGGCGATGGCTGATGCCGGGAGAGCGCGTGTCCTCGAATCGTACGGCTGGGACATGTTGGCGGACAAGTTGGAAAGCGTTTGGCTGGCGTGCGCGGGCATGATCAAGCAAGTGACCGAAACGTACGATCATCGCTAATCAGGCGAGACCCATGACTGCTCGCTATCTTGTGACCGGCGGGGCGGGATTCATCGGCTCCAATCTCGTGGACCGTTTGCTGAGCGAAGGAAATACCGTCACGGTTCTGGATAACTTCGACCCGTTCTATCCCCGCGCCCACAAGTCCCGAAACCTCGGCCAAGCGGCTGCATCGCCACGGTTCTCCCTTGTTGAGGGAGACATCGTCGACCCCGGCGCTGTGGAACTAGCGTTCGACGCCGGTTGGCCGGACGTGGTCATTCACCTCGCCGCCAAAGCCGGCGTCCGGCCGAGCATCGCGGATCCGATCGGCTACAACCGAGTCAATGTTGAGGGAACATTTCAATTGCTCGAGAAGGTCAAAGCCAGGCCGGCGACGCGATTCATCTTTGCGTCAAGCTCCAGCGTCTACGGCGATCGGCCCACGTCGCCGTTCCGAGAGACGGATCGAGTGGACGATCCCATTAGTCCCTACGCCGCGACCAAGAAAGCGGGCGAACTCATCTGCCATAGTTATCACCACCTTTACGGCGTGCCCGTGACATGTCTGCGGTTCTTCACGGCCTACGGACCGCGCAACCGACCTGACCTGGCGATCGCGAAGTTTACGCGACTGATTGAACGGAATGAACCGATTCCCGTCTACGGCGACGGCTCCACGCGGCGCGATTACACATTCATCGAGGACATCGTGGACGGCATCATCCGGGCTGCCGACCGGTGCAAAGGTTTCGCGATCTACAATTTGGGGAATGCCCAGCCCGTGGAACTGTCGCGACTGGTCGAGTTCATCGGCGAAGCGCTCGGAAAAACGCCACGGATTGAGCGACTTCCTTTGCAACAAGGCGACGTTCGGCAGACATATGCCGATGTTTCGTTGGCCCAGCGCGAACTAGGATATGCACCCTCGACGAGCCTGCCGCACGGACTGCGGCGCTACGCACAGTGGTATCGCCAGACCCTTCGGCAATACGAATCGGGTGAGTAGACGAACGGAGCGAAATGTTAACTCACAACCAACACTCGTCAACCTTATCGCCCGCGGGCGCAGAGCGTCCGGAGCGCCACCGCGTCACCGCCCCATACGGGTGTTGGAGTTGCGCGCCGCGGAGGGGGCCGGCGGCGGACCGGAAAAGACCATTCTCCTTGGGGCCGCCCGCACTGATTCCGAACGCTTTTCGGTGACGGTCTGCTACATCCGCACCGCTCGCGATGCGGACTACGAGATCGACTCGCGAGCGGCTAAGCTCGGAGTTGAATACGTTGAGATCCCGCAACACAAGCTAGTTGACCGAAGCATGTGGCGGAATCTCCGTCGCCTGGTGCGGGAACAGCGCTACGACATTGTTCATGCTCACGATTACAAAACGGACTTATTGACTCTTCTATTGGCGCGATTTGAAAAGATCATCCCACTTTCGACCGCTCATGGTTGGACTGGTCACAGTTGGCGGGAGAAGTTACTCTACTACCCCATTGATCGGCGGCTGTTGACGAAGTTCCCCCGCGTGATCGCTGTTTCAAGCGAGATCCGCGAGGAGTTGTTACGGGCTGGGGCGAAGCCGGAACGCGTGACGACGATTCTAAACGGAATTGATCATGAACGGTTTCGGCGCGATCGATCACGTGTCGGCGAAGCACGCACAAGGCTTGGAGTCGGCGCCGGTGAAATCGTTCTCGGCTCCATGGGCCGGGTCGAACCGCAAAAACGATTCGACGTCTTGCTCGAAGCATTTGCCTCGCTGCACCAAAAGCGACCGAATTTGCGGTTGCTGATTGCCGGCGAAGGCAGCTTGCGGTCTGAATTGGAGGTGTTGGCAACCCGGTTGGGTATTGCATCGGTGTGCCGATTGCTGGGGCACTACGCAAACGTTGTGGAGTTCCATCACGCGATTGACATGTTCGTGCAATCGTCGGAATACGAAGGCACGCCGAATGTCGTATTGGAGGCAATGGCGCTGGAGACTCCTGTGGTCGCTACATCGGCGGGCGGCACCGGCGAAGCGATTACTGACGGCGTGCACGGGTTACTAGTGGCCCCGAGAAACGCCACAGCGTTGGCTTCAACGATTGAACGAGCGCTGGGCGATCCCGCGGCAACGGCTGGTCGAACCGAAGCGGCCCGTCGCCGTGTGGAAGGTGAACTATCGTTCGACACCCGCATGCGGAAGGTCGAGTCGATATACGAGGAATTGGTCGGCGGTTCCGTGGTCTATAGTTGAGTGAGACCCGCCGCAAGCGGAGAGACTGGACAGTGCAACGAGCGATTCGCGTCTGTTTCATGATAGATCGCCTCTATCCCGGCGGAACGGAAACGCAACTGGTGGCCCTTATTCGTCACTTCGACCGGGTTCGTGTGCATCCGTCGTTGTGCCTGCTCGATGGCGAGGATCAGGTGTCCAAATCCATGGAACCTCCCGATTGTCCCGTGATGCGGCTCGGCGTCCGCTCACTGCGCCGGCCGGAAACCATGGGCAAGGCCTGGGAGTTCATGAAATTCCTGCGCAACGAGCGCATCGACATTCTGCAGATTTATTTTCCCGACAGCACATACTTTGGCGTCCCGGTCGCCCGGCTCGCCGGCGTCCCCTATGTGCTTCGCACTCGCAACAACATCAATCATTGGATGACGCCGACGCATTTGCGATTAGGCAAACTGCTGAACCGAATCGTGACCGGGACAATCACCAACTGCGAAGCATCGCGCCAGGCCGTTCTCGCGGACGAAGCTCCGGCGCCGTCATCCGTGATCGTCATGGAAAACGGCGTGGACCTTCGGCCGTACGAGAAGTTCGCACCCGGCGCCGTAAAAGCGACCGACGGCAGACGCCGAGTGGGCATCGTGGCGAACCTCCGAAGCGTCAAGGGAGTGGATGTGCTCATCGAGGCCGCGCGCTGGGTGACGGCGAATCATGAAGATGTTTGCTTCATGGTGGCCGGCGATGGCCCGGAGCGTTCGAATCTGGAAAGCCAGATCGCTCGGCATCAACTTGGTGAACAATTTCAGCTCCTCGGCAATGTGAAGGATGTGCCGGAGTTTCTTTCTACTCTGCACGTCGCCGTGCTAGCCTCTCGAGCAGAGGGAATGCCGAACGCTGTCCTGGAATACATGGCTGCCGGCCGCCCGATCGTGGCCACGGCCGTCGGCGGCGCGACTCAGCTAATCAAACACGATGTTCACGGTTTGCTCGTGCCGCCCGAAAACCCGGCCATTCTAGCCGCTGCCATCGGGCAACTACTGACCGATCCGATGCTCGCTCGACGCCTTGCACGGAACGCCCAAGAGCGCGTCCAGAAAAAGTACAGCCGCGAGGCCATGGTGCGAGCGTTCGAACACTTCTATCGTCGCCTGGTCCGAGAAGGAAGACCGGATGTAAACAGAAAGGCATCAACTCATTTTTCGGCGAAAGCATCATGATCTGGCTTCTCATCGGATACATGTTCTTGTTCATCCACCGGCCATTTGAAGTCTGGCCGGCGTTGGGAACATTTCATCTCGAACGAATCTACATGCTCGGCACGCTGATGGCCGCGGCCTTCTGGCCCGGCAAGAAATGGCTGCCGAACAAACTCCACCTCGCCTATCTCGGAATGGCGCTTGCCGTGGTGATCTGTTGGGTTGCCAGCCCCTGGTCGGCGACGCTGGGAAGCGAGCGTATCGTCGAAGACTACCTGAAAGTGTTCGTCTTCTACGGCCTCCTCGTCACGGTCGTCCATTCCGAACGGGACTTGCGGCGAGTGGTTGTCGCGCTTCTGGTGATCATGACGATTTACCTGGGACATTCGTTTAGCGAATACCTCAGCGGTCGCCATGTCCATCGCATGGGCATCGATCGCATGGTCGGTGTCGATACTACGATGGGCGACCCCAACAGCTTCGGGGCCACTATCCTTTACGTTTTGCCGTTCGTGATTCCGTTCTGGCACGATTCGCAATGGAGGCAGCGGCGGTGGATGCTCATCGCCTACGTGATTTTGTCGATAGGCTGCATCGGGTTGACGGGGTCGCGGTCGGCGTTTGTCGGGCTGGTGTTGGCGATCCTTCTGGCGGTCGTGAAGAGCCAATATCGAACGCGCATGGCGTTAGCCGCGGTTCTGCTGGCGCCGGTGTTCTGGCTGTTGCTTCCGCAATCGCTGCAAACGCGTTTTGAAACCATCGTCAATCCGGAAGCCGGGCCGGCCAATGCGCAAGTGTCGGCAGAAGGACGAATCCAAGGGCTTTACACGGGCATCCGTCTATGGCAAGACAGCCCGTTTACCGGATGTGGGCCCGGCGCTTGGATTCCCGCGTCCGGCGGCACGCTTGAGTCGCACAATCTCTACGGTCAGGTTCTCGGCGAATTAGGCAGCATCGGAGCGTTGGCCTTCGTATGCATGTTGCTCGGATTCTGGACCAACGTCCGCTGGATCAAGAAAACTTACCAACAGCATCCCGAGTGGGGACACGATTTTCTCTACCACGTTTCGCAATCCGTTTGGCTTGCAGTCATCTTGTTGTTGTTCGAAGGGAACTTCAGCCACAATCTTTACCGATATATGTGGCTCTGGTACGGTGGTTTTCTGATCATCGCCCGTTACTGCGTTCAACAGCGGGTGCTTTCCGAGGCATGGGCCGCGTGGTACAACGTTCAGCATACCGATGAGGTCCAGCCCGAAGATGACGCCGAAGCGTTGCTTGCGACGCGGAGCTAAGCGACATGGATGTCCACGCAGCACTGATTCGACGCATTATTGGCCCGCTCTGGGCCTGGCATGAACGCAGTCCCTACCTGCGGCGCTACCACGAGCTGTGCCGTACTCAGTTCGACGATTTCGAAACGGCCAAAAAACGCCAGTGGTCCGCCGTCCGGGCGATGATTCGCCATGCCTATGACACAACGCCTCTCTACTGCGATCGACTTGCGCAGTGCGGCCTGACGCCGGACGACATAGAGAATCCGGAAATCTTCCGGCGCATTCCGGTGCTGACCAAGGCAGACATCCGTGAGCACGGCGACGAGTTGATTTCGATGGCGTACGACCGCGACAAACTGATGATCAAGAAAACGTCTGGTTCCACGGGCGTTTCCTTGCAAATTCGGATCGATGATGACTCATTGCAGTGGAAGCGTGCGTGCACTCTTCGTTCCGATGAATGGAGCGGCTGGAAGTTCGGCGAGCGTGTCGCGATGCTGTGGGGACCGTCGGCATATTTGCAACACGGATGGCGAGGCCGATTGCGGAACACCCTGCTCGAACGAACCCTCGGGCTGAATACGCTGAAGATGGACGAGGATGCACTCCAGCACTTTTGCGACCAATTACGACGGAAACGGCCCACTCTTATCTTTGGACATGCTCACTCCGTCTGTCTCCTGGCCGAGTACGTGCGCGCGGCCGACATTCATGACATTCGACCGCGTGGAATCATTACGACGGCGATGGCCCTTCACGATTGGCAGCGGCAAATCATCGAAGAAGTCTTTCGTTGCAAGGTCACGAATCGCTACGGCTGTGAGGAAGTCAGCCTTATTGCTTGTGAATGTGAACAACACACCGGGCTGCATGTCAATTCCGACGGCGTCTATGTGGAAATCGAGCGTGACGGAGAACCGGTCGGTCCGGGAATGGCGGGTTCTGTCATTGTGACCGACCTGACCAATCGTGCCATGCCGATCCTTCGTTACCAGGTGGGTGATGTGGGAATCTGGGCTGATCGCGCTTGTACCTGCGGGCGTGGCTTGCCGTTGCTGGCCCGTGTCGAGGGACGAGAGGCCGATTACGTCACCACGTCGGACGGCGAGTTGATATCAGGAATCTCCCTTACCGAGAACTTTGCCGTTCAGGTGCCCGGCGTAGCCCAAATCCAGATCGTTCAGGAAACGGTCGATCGATTCCGCTTTCGGATTGTGCGCGGTTCCGATTTTGGCTCAACGAGTGTGACTCGACTCCGCGAAATGGTTGCGGAGCGATTCGGGGCCGGGGTGACATACGATTGCGAATACGTTGACCGAATCGCGCCGGAGCCGTCGGGTAAGTACCGGTTCTGTATTTCGCATGTGCCGAATCGCTTTGCCGTTAGTCAGCAGAGCCTGAAGCGTTAGCGAATAGTTAGAACGCCACGGAGGGCAGTCGATATGACACCGGAAGTCAGCATCGTGATTCCCAGTTACAACTATGCAAGGTTCATCGGCGAAGCGATCACGTCGGTGCTCGAGCAAACGGCGCCGCACTTCGAGTTGCTCGTTATCGACGATGCGTCCACGGACGACACGGCCGACGTAGTTCGGCCGTTTCTTACTGATAAACGGGTGCAGTTCCATGTGGTCGAGCACGGCGGCGTCTCGGCGGCCAAGAACACCGGCATCCGTATGAGCCGGGCGCCCTTGATCGCGTTTCTCGATGCCGACGACCGCTGGCTTCCGCGAAAACTCAAACGTCAGTTGGCGCTTTTCGCCAACGACAGGGAACTTGGCGTTGCCTATACACGCCGCTTGCTCATCAACGAAGACGGCCAACATCTTGAGTATGAACAGCCGACGCTCTACCGCGGCGAGATTCTCGCAAGGATATTTCACACGAACTTCGTCTGTCAATCCTCGGCCATTGTTCGGCGCGACGTGTTCGAAGAGGTCGGGTTTTTCGACGAGCGTTACCCGCCGGTTGAGGATTATGACCTATGGTTGCGCATCGCCCGATGGTTCCGTTTTGATTACGTCGACGAACCCCTTGTTGAATACCGAGTCGGGCATGCGAGCTTGTCGACGCGCTACGCGGACCGATTGTTGCTCGCGCTGACGGTCATGGAGCGGTTTCTCGACGAATACGGCGGACGGGACAAGATACCGGCAAGCGTGGTGCGGGAGGCGCGGGCCGAGACTTACTTTCATATATCCTTGGCGAAACGAGGACACGCCCCGCTGGAAGCCCTGCGATTTACGCTCAAGGGACTTGCCGCCTCGCCGAGCTACTTGCCCGCGTGGAAGGGGTTGGCAAGTCTGCCGGTTCCTGAACGTGGCCGGCGCTTGCTCCGGCGGATGCTCGGCCGACCCGTGGATTGGGAACGCAAGCCCGTTCAGTCCGCCGGCTAATCGCGAGAGTTCCAGACCCAGCATGACTCGATCTACTAGCACCGGTCATCGGAACATCGTCACCAATGCCACGGCCAATTGGCTCGGATTTGCCGGGCAAGTCGTGGTGGCGTTCTTCCTCACGCCAATTCTGAACCGAGCGTTGGGCGACTCGCGCTACGGCTTATGGTCGTTTGTCGAGGCTATCGTTGCCTACCTTGTCCTGTTGGATTTCGGCATCGGCGCATTGATCGTGCGGTTCGTCGCCCGGTTCGAGGCGTCGCACGATCAGAAACAAGTCAATCGTGTATTTAGCACTAGCCTGACGTTATTCAGCGGGGCCGGGCTGCTGGCACTGATCTTGGCCGTGTCGATCGCGGTGTGGGTATTGCCGCTTTTCGACCGCATCCAACAACTTCCTGAGTTGGCGGCGGAGGCCAAATGGCTGCTCATTCTACTTGGGATGAGCCTGGGCCTTGGTCTTCCGCTCAAGGTCTTCATTTGTATGCTCGACGCGCTCGGCCGATACCCGGGGCAAGTAGCCGTCCGCCTCGGCGCATTGGTAATCCGCACTGCACTGCTGCTGGCTGTCGCGTGGAATGATGGCGGACTGGTGGCACTCGGCATCGTTATCACCGCCTGCCACATTTTGGAGCAAGCGGTAATGGGCGTATTGACCTGGTGGTATCTGCCCGAGTTGCGGTTCTCATTCCGGCTCATCGACCGCGAAACGCTACGGAGCATTCGTGGCTACTCGATCGATGCGTTCGTGGCCATGGTCGCCGGGCGGCTGATGTTTCAGACGGATGCCATTGTGATTGGCGCGTTTCTCTACCTTGATCAGATCACGTTTTTCATCATGGCGGCCCGGCTTGTGGAATACGCCAAGGACTCGTTCCGCGCTATCACCATGGGACTTATGCCCGCGGTTAGCGTTCTGGAAGCGAAGGGCGATCACGCGGGAATTCGCCGGGTGCTGTTCGACGGAACCCGCTACATCTTGTGGCTCATGATCCCGGTTCAGCTTGGCCTAATGCTCCTGGGGAAGGATTTCCTAGGACTTTGGCTGCGCCATAATCCGGAGATCGCCCGGCTCAGTTATCCAACGCTTTTGATCCTGGCAACGCCGTTGATCTTGTCCGTTCCGCAGCTCGTGGCGGCCCGCATTCTCTACGGCACCGGCCGGCTGCGGTGGTACGCACGCGCTGCCATGATCGAGGCCATTGCTAACCTGGGGCTCAGTATCGCCCTGGTGAGTTGGCTGGGAATCGAAGGTGTGGCGCTCGGCACGGCGATTCCGAACATCGTGGGCAGCGCGGCACTCACCATCTACATTTGTCGATACTTGGAAGTCGGCGTGGGTGAATATGTGCGGCATGTCTTCTTGGCGCCCCTTACCGCTGCACTGCCGCTCGCCGGCGGTTGGTGGCTGGCGGTGGCGTTCCTCGACATGTCCAATTGGCTGACGTGGCTTGCCGTCGGAGTCAGCGGGGCTGTGTCGTATCTAATGATCGGCGGCTTCGTCGAATTCGGTCCCCGTCGGCTCGCCAAGCTTCTCCGGCTGACAAACTCACAGAGATCCGTGGAACAGTCGGAGCCGGTTGAGTTGTGTCGAAGCGGCGGTCACATCACTGAGGAAACCGCGTGATTCGCGACGTGTCGTCGACCATTTCGACGCGGTAGCCTTCCGCGAATGCCTCGGCAAACTCTTCTTGATGCGAAACCAAGAGAATACATCGCAGTTGGGTGCGTAGATTTTGCAGCTCTTGGATCATGATCTGGCGGCCCTCGCGATCGAGGCAGCCGAAGCCTTCATCGATGATGACCGATTCAATGGGTCGGTGGCCTCGGCTTGCGTATTGACCGATGCCCAACGCGAGGCTTACCGCTACCCGGAACTTTTGACTTCCGCTCAGGAACGACAACCCGAATGCCTCGCCGCTTTGGCGATCGAGCGCCTCCATGTGAAACGCCTGGTCTGAGTTCTGGTCACTATCGCTGCAGAGTCGAAGGAAAAAGCGGCCGCTGGATAGGCGGTCCAGCACCTGGTTGGCAAAATCGATGATGCCTCGCTCCGCCTTGCGGACCTGGTGCAGTTGCAAGCCTTTCCGGCCCAATAATTCCGACAGGGTTCTGTAAAGGACGGCGCAGCGGTCGGCGGCGCGAGCCTGTTCCTCCAGCTCCGCACGCCGCGTCTTCTGGTGCAATAGACGCGATTGCTCTTCGCGCGTCTGAACCAAGACGCGTTCCCTGGCGCTGAGTTCTTGCCGAGCGGCGATCAGGCGTTTTCGTAATACGTCGGCGCCGGATCGTGCTGCCTCCGAAAACGCCGTGAGCGAGTGCTCCAAGTCTGCCATTTGCCGCCGATGAAACTCGACGGCGCCGCGTGCGCCTTCCAAAGCGCGGGCTTGATTCTCAACACCGCGTGCTTCTAGTTCGCGGAGCTCACTCTGAAATCGCGACACGTTTTCGGCCGTGATGGAGGCCACATGCTCTCGCCATGAAAGAGGCAACGAACCCACTGTGCAAGTAATGACTTCCTGGGCGCTCGAGCATTTTGTCTTGTGTTCGCTTAGCTGTCGGCTTCCTTCGGCGAGTGCATCGGCGGCTTTTCGGCGTTCCGCATCGGCAAGATCGATCTGATCTTGTTGCGTCTGAAGCTTGGAACGCTGCCGATTCAATATCTCACAAAGGGTGGCCTCATTCTTGATAAGCTCCGCGCGCACTGCCACACGCTGTGCCGTAGCGGCATCGTGTCGCTTCTTTGCGGATTCCAAGGTTTTCGCCACTGCCTGCAATGCTTCATTAGCGCGGGTGAAGCACCGGTCAGCCGTTACAAATTCCGACTTGCGCAGATCTTGTTCGTGTTCAATGTGCTCAGCGGTAAGCGATTGCCCGCAGAGTCGGCACTCGGTGGTCCCGGCAAGCGTGTGGAGATTGTCCACCCGGCTCTTCGCCTCACGTCGAAGGGTTTCCGCTTCGGTGACCTGTTGCACGGCCACGAGGTGTTCGCGCCTCGTTTCTTCCATCGATTCCACAAGTTCCGTGCCGTTGTCCGTTTCGAAATGTAAACGAAGGCGTTGTTGGGCCGCCTCGTGTTCGTCGAATAGCCTTGCGGTCGATTGCCGTAGTTCCTCACGATCCTGAATGAGCGGGCGAAGCCGACCTTCCACCTGCTGTAGGCGGTTAGCAACGTCTTGCTGTCGGGTTTCTAATTGCGTTATGGCGTTCTGCGTTTCTGCAACTCGGCCTTGCATCGTTGCGATGGTTTCCAAGTGTGGCAGCACCAGCCTCAGTTCCGTGACTCGGCGCCAGTCTCGATCTATCGTGACGGACTTCTCAAGTAGTTGCTCGGCGCGGCCAAGGTCCAATCGGACTTCGGTGAGTCGCTGCTGCAGCTTGCCGGTCTGTTCCGCTTCCACTTCGAGACGCTGGATACGCTCCACTTCTTCGAGAGTTTGTTGCTTGGCCCGGTCCGCTTCTGCAATGCGCGACTCCGCTTCGACAAGCTCATCGTCGCGCACGGCGAGCACACCGGCGAGTTGCTTTTCGAATAAGTCGACGCACTGCGCTGCCGCGCGGCGCTTGGCCTCTGCGGTTTCATGCAGCCGCTGCAATCGTCCCAAATCGACGATGCCGGCGAGCACCTTGAAGCGGTCTGCGGGATCGGCCGACAATAACTTTTCCGCCTGACCTTGAAGGAGCAGAACGGATGACGTGAACGTCTCGTAGTTCAGACCGATGTGTTCGCGAATCCACTTGCTGAATCCGGTCTCCGCGCTAGTATCCGGCACGGCTTGCCACTCGGCGGCGTCGGTCCATTGACTGATTTGCCGGGTGCCGCGAGCGTTGCTTTTGAGTGTCCGCTTGGCTCGGAAAAGGCGGGTATCCAACTGAAAATCAAACTCGACGACAAGTCCGTCGCTGCCGCGATGGATCAAGTCGCGGGCATTTAGTTTTCCGCCGCGGTGATGTCCGAACAGGGCAAACGTAACCGCGTCAAAGATCGCCGACTTGCCGCTCCCGTTCGGCCCGGTCAGAATCCACAGCGAGTGACCGTCGAAAGTGAGAACTTGCTCGTCGCGATAGGAAAGAAAACCCTTCATGAGGATTCGGCGTGGGATCATTCCTCGTCCTCGAGAAGAGCTTGTGCGAGTGCGAGAATTTCCCGCCGGTCGGCGTGGCCGTCCAGGCGCTGCGCCAAGTAACCGGTTACGGAATCGCGTAGACTCTGCGCCGGCGCCGATGCAACGGTCCCTCCGGCATTCAGGCTCAGTTCGCCGATTTCATGCCAGCTTCGGTCATACCAATGGGGAAAAATCTCATCGATCTGGGCCAGAATCTCGTTCAGCAGGTCTTTGCCCGCCTCGTAGGTTACGTGGTACTGAACCAAGGCGTTTGCGGCGTCGGGATGACGATTGCGGAGCTGAGGAATGTCGAGCCGCGGGCTGGCAATATTCACGGCGTAGATGGGTCGAGTGTTAAGAGGAATAAACCGCGGCTCTTCGGTGCAGCCGTCCGCGCCCATATCGAACAACACCACGCCTTTGTTGTCATTTCGTTCGCCGAGGTCCAACCGGGCGATGCTGCCGGAGTAGCGAACGTGCGGCCCGGTAAGGGACTGTGGGCTATGGATGTGACCCAATGCGACATAGGCCCAGTCGGAAGCGAGCGACGTCGACGGGATAACGATGTCTTCTTCTTCCGTAATGCGAAACAGATTCGGCGTGATGGCGCCGGTGACATGCAAGTGCGCAACCAATATCGCCGGTGCGTCCGGCAAGAACTCGGCCGATCGTCGCAGGGCCTCGAGTTTTCCCGAGAAGGCAGTTTGCAAAGCCCGGTTTTTCTCTTCCAGGTCCTGGTAGCGATACGAACCCATCTCAAGATAACGACTCGGCGTGGGGTAAGGCATCAATACGAACTGCACCGGACCGTCGTCGCCGTGCAGGCGAAGGAGAGTCGGCTCCGCGGCCAAGAAAAACCGACCGCGCGGCAGTGTGCTTCCTGGTACGAACGCGGACGGCGCAGCCAGGTTCATAACGTGGCGGACGGTCTGACAAAACGTATCGTTGTCGTGGTTGCCCGTGACCGCCAAAATCGTTCCGCCCTTAAGCAGGAAGGGAAGAAACACGTTTGCTAAATGCTCGACCGAAGCGCGCAGGCTATCGGACCGACAGCGGTCACTGAATAGATCGCCGGCGATCAGCAGGACGTCGACCTTTTCGTCCAGGCAAAGGCGCGCGATGTGCGCGATGGTTTCTTGCAGTTCGGTGGTGCGGTCGATTCGCCCGAGCCGATCGCCCAAGTGCCAGTCCGCGGTGTGGAGTATTCTCATCGTAGAGTCCATTGTGACCGCAGGGTCGACGCCCGTCGAGGTCGGCAGTTTCCTTCTGAGTCCCATCGGCTTATATCTAGAATCAGAGAAGCCGGCATGTGTCGGCTCGCTGATTCCCTTCGCCGACAGCATCGGAGGAAACCATGACCGGCACAGGCGCCATTGCTCACGCTCTCAAGTCGACACAGTACATGCTGAAAATGTATTTGGCCGATCTTTCGGATGCCGACCTGTTGGTTCGGCCGGTGCCCGAAGCGAACCACATAGCCTGGCAGCTCGGGCATATGATCTACGCCGAACGAGCGATGATGAGCAAGGAGTTTCCACAAGAGAAGTTTCCTGAGTTGCCCGACGGGTTTGTGGAGCAACATTCGAAGGCCACGGCCAAAACCGATCCGCCGAAGGGGTTCGCCACCAAGGATGGGTATCTGGAGTTGTTTGTAAAAGTTCGCGGCGCCACCCTTTCCACATTGGAGAAACTGACCGACGCCGATCTCGATAAGCCGAGCGTCGGCGACATGGCAAAGTACGCACCCACACTCGGGGCGATGTTCATTCTGCAATCCGACCACACTTTGATGCATGCGGGTCAGTTTACCGTGGTGCGACGGAAGCTCGGCAAGCCGGTGTTGTTCTAGTTTGTTTAGCCGCCGCTCTCGGAGCGGCGCGGACTAATCACGCCGCTCCGAGAGCGGCGGCTAAACGTCCTGTTTATTGGACGCCTATCATGAACGACGTTGGCGCTGTCGTGCCCCCGGAATACAACGTCACCGGCATTGACTACGCCGATCGCCGCCATTTTCGCTACTCCGGCCCCATCATCGACATTCACGCTCACGTCTTCCAGACTCGTGCCGCAGACCCTGCGGATGGGGCGCCGCTGGGAACGGGACCCGGTGCTAGCATGGATCAGGCGGCGACCATGTTCAACGTCGCCGAAACATTTGGCGTCGTGAAGACGTATTCGATGTGTCCCCCTGACGACATCGAGCCGTTGCGCGAACGATTCGGCGGCAGGCTCGGTTTCAACGGATCGATCATCAAGCAGCGCGGCGATTCCGACGATGTAGCGTATCGGCTGCTTGACCGGTTTCTCGCGGCCAAGATTGAGCTTCTCAAGTTCTGGTCGGCGCCGCGCGGCCGGGACCGTGGCCTATTCGTAAACGCGCCATGGCGGATTGAAGTGGCGCGCCGGGCATACGCTGCCGGCATCCGGGTCATCATGGTTCACGTTGGTGACCCGGACGTATGGTTTCGAACAACCTATGCCGATTCGGCGAAGTATGGCATCAAGGCCGAGCATTACCGCGACTTCATTCAGATGCTCGAAGCATTTCCGGAAATCATCTGGATCGGCGCCCACATGGGTGGCGACCCCGAGCACCCCGACCACCTTGAAGAATTACTCGAGCGTTATCCCCACCTTTATTTCGACACGAGCGCCACCAAGTGGCAGGTGCGCGAAGTGTCCGCACAACGAGACGAAGTGCATGGTCTGATTAGCCGGCATCCGCAGCGGTTTCTTTTCGGAACGGACCTGGTTACACGCCATGGGCTGTCCCGCGATCACTATGTAAGTCGCTATTGGTGCCAGCGGACGCTTTGGGAGAGTGATTGGGAGGGCCGAAGCCCGATCGCCGACAAGGACTACACGCCTTTAGCCGGTGAAGCGACGACGCCGCTGCTGCGCGGGCTTGCCCTGTCGCAGGATGTGTTGGAAAGCATTTACTACGGGAATGCGAAACGGCTTTTTCCGGAGGCTGTATCAGGCGATTACCCAGAAACCACCACTGGCCAAACTCGCATTGCCCACTAATCCGGTCTCGATTAAGATGTCGCCTCGCCGGAATCCCTACCGGTATGCCAGCAGGAGCGCGTCTTTCACGGACGAAAGGACGGCCAAGGGTGACTGTGACTCTGCGACAACTGGCCGACCTGGTTTCCGGCGAACTCGTCGGCGACGGCGACATTTTCATCACCGGAGCGCGCGCGTTAGCGGAGGCGGAATCCGGGCACATCACGTTCGTCGAGGATGAAAGACACGCCGCAGCGCTCCATCGCACTCGGGCATCAGCCGTGGTACTGCCCGACGGACTCTCCGGAAACGGCCTGCCGACGATTCGAGTGAGCGATGCTCTCACTGCCTTTGCCGTCATCGTGCGGCAGCTTCACGGTGCGCGGAATTGCCGCCGCGCGGCATCGATCCCTTGGCGAGTATCGACCCCACCGCTACCATCGGAGTCGAACCCAGCATTCACCCGTTCGCCGTCATTGCCGAGGGGTGCGTTGTCGGCGCCCGCTGTCGAATCCACAGCGGCGTAGTCATCGGCCGATCGTGCCGCATCGGCGACGACGTGGTCCTGTATCCAAACGTAGTCCTTTACGACGGCACCATTCTCGGCGACCGCGTGATGGTCCATGCGAACTCCGTTCTGGGCGCCGACGGCTTCGGCTATCGAACGCACGACGGCCGGCACGTCAAAGTCCCGCAGCTCGGACACGTCGAAATCGGCGACGATGTGGAAATCGGCGCGTGCACCACCATCGACCGCGGCACCTTTCAGGCAACGCGAATCGGCGCCGGCACCAAGATCGACAACCTGGTGCAGATTGGCCACAACTGTGCCGTCGGCCGTCATAACCTCTTGGTGAGCCAAATGGGCATGGCGGGATCTAGCACCACCGGGAATTACGTCGTCGTGGCCGGCCAGGTGGGAATCGTGGGTCACGTCCGTATCGGCGACCAGGTGATGATCGGCGCCCAGGCGGGAGTGACCAAGGATGTGCCGGCGGGACAACAGATGCTCGGTTCGCCCGCCACTCCGGTAAGTGAACAAAAACGGATTCTGGTAACTCTCGAGCGGTTGCCCGAAATTCGCCGCGATATCCGCCGTATCAAGCAACACTTGGGCCTCGCCGATGACGCAGCCGCTTGAATGCACGCGCGTCGGTCTGCTCGCGGGTGGTGGCCGATTTCCCATCATTTTCGCCGAGGCCGCCCGACAGATGGGCATTCCCGTCGTGTGTGTCGGCATCCGCGGAGAAGCATCGCACGAACTGGCGAACCTGGTGGAACGACTCCATTGGGCCGGAGTCGCACAATTGGGACGCATGATCCGACTGTTCCGCAGGGAGCAGATCCGCCAGATCGTGATGGCGGGCAAGATTCACAAGACCGTCATGTTTACGCCGTGGCGAATCTTTCGCCTTTGGCCTGATTGGCGCGGCGTTCGCTTTTGGTACTCGCGGCGAAGACCCGACAATCGAGACGACACGTTTCTGCTCGGCGTTATCAAGGAGTTCGCCATCGACGGAATTCAATTCGCCTCGGCCCTTGATATGTGCCCGGAACTACTCGCACGACCGGGTCTGCTGACGCGCCGTGCGCCGACGCGCGCCGAAGAAAAGGACATTGCCCTGGGTTGGCATCTCGCCAAGGAGATGGGCCGTCTGGACGTGGGCCAGAGCGTGGCCGTCAAGGACCGCGCCGTTCTTGCCGTCGAAGCCATTGAAGGGACTGACCAGGCGATCGATCGTGCCGGCGCACTGTGTCCTTACGGCGGCTTCGTCGTGGTCAAGGTTGCCAAGCCGCAACAAGACATGCGCTTCGACGTTCCGACCGTGGGTTGCTCGACCGTCGAGCGCATTCATCGAGCAGGCGGTCGGGTACTGGCCATTGAGGCGGATAAGACCATCGTTGTCGATCAAGGGGAAACGGTGGCGCTGGCGGACCGCTTGGGGATCGCAATCGTTGCGCTGGAGAATGCACCGTCCTGTGCCTAGAACGCTTTCGCCATGACGGAGGGAACAAAGTAGACCGCACACTCCGTGTGCGGGTTGCACGCGGCACACGGAGTGTGTGGTCTACGATTCTCGACCCGCAATGTTGGCAGGGAAGAATGGTCTGTTCGCCGATTCCTTGACATAGCCCCTCATCTGACCTACGCTTGCGCGGATTTACCACGTACACTTGCGGATTCTGCACCTATGTTCCAGCGCACCATTGCATCGCTTGGCCAGGCCGTCGGATGGCGCAAAACACAGCCGGACCATCACGCGCAAGCCCACATCGAGGACGAACGCCGAGTCTGGGTCCGTTACCCTTGCGATCTGGACGCGACGTGCCAAACGGCCAACAAGCCCGACGCCATCAGGCTTTCCGCGCGGGTTCGCAATATTTCACGTGGCGGCATTAGTTTCCTTTTGAATTGTCCCGTGGAATCCGGGTCTTTGTTGAGCGTCGAACTTCCGGGACATGTCGGGACCACGGTTTCCACCGTCCTCGGATATGTCGTTCGCGTTGAACCGAGCAGCGAAGGCGAATGGGGCGTCGGTTGCACGTTTGCCACGGAGCTTTCCACCGAAGATCTCTCGCCTTTCGGCGCCAGTCGAGTAGCCCCAGTGGAGGAGGATCAGCGATCGTGGGTGCGTTTTCCATGCGACGTGAAAGCGACCTTCGAGTTCGTCAAAACCGATGAGCCGAGGGCCCGAGCCGCGCAAGTGGTGAACCTGTCCGCTAACGGCATCGGCCTGCTCACCCACGAAGCCGTCGATCTCGGGAAACTTTTGAATCTTGAGCTGCGGGTGGAGGAGCGAAACTACAAGCTAAGCATTCTCGCCTGCGTGGTTCGGCTCACGCCGCAGCCGGACGGCCAGTTCATGTTGGGATGCAATCTCATTCGTGAACTCAATCAGCACGAACTAGATGGGCTTCTCGGCAGCCGAAGCTAATCCAGCGTTACAACTCTTCCAATTTCGCCGTGAAGTGCCGAAGTGCCGGCGGTTCTTCAATAATCCGCAATCCGCGGATCTTTTCTCGTTGTCGAAACACCTCGACGGTGGCTTCCACCACATAATCGCCATGACTCTGCGTGTAGACGCGGCGCGGAAAGGCCAGGCGTACTAGCTCCAGTGTCGGGTGTTCCGCTCGGTGCGTCGTTGGATCGACACGCCCGAACATGAGACTGCCGATTTCGGCAGTGCGAATTCCCGCGTGGCGGTACAACGCGCATACCAGCGCCTGACCGGGAAATTGTTCCTGCGGGATATGCGGGCAGAACGCGGCGGCGTCGAGATAGATCGCATGGCCGCCGGGTGGTTCCACGATTTGAATTCCTTCTTGCAACAAGTGCTCGCCGAGATACTCGATACTTCGTTGTCGATAATGCAGGTAATCCTCATCGAGAACTTCGCTGAACCCTTGAGCCATCGCTTCAAGGTCGCGCCCGGCCAGGCCACCGTAGGTCACGAACCCTTCCGTCAGAATCAGCAAGTTGTTTGCACGATGGGCCAAGTCGTCGTCACGCATCAAGAGGACGCCGCCGATGTTGACGAGGCCGTCCTTTTTCGCGCTGATCGTCGCCCCGTCGGCAAGGTCGAACATCCGGCGAGCGATGTCGCGCGGCGAGGTTCCGTGCATGCCCGGCTCGCGCAGCTTGATGAAGTATGCGTTCTCCGCAAAACGGCAGGCGTCGAGGAACAGCGGAATTCCATGCCGCCGGCAGACTGCTCGAACCTCATGCAGATTCTCCAGGCTGACCGGTTGCCCACCGCCGGAATTGTTGGTCACCGTCACCATGCAAATCGGGATGTTAGCGGCGCCGACACTTTCAATGAGCCGTTCGAGTTTTCGCGGATCTAGGTTGCCCTTGAACGGGTGCCGACTCTTCGGGTGATTCCCCTCGTCGATCATCAAATCGACGGCTTTCGCGCCGGAGTGTTCGATATTGGCGCGCGTGGTGTCGAAGTGGCTGTTGCTCGGAATCACCTTCCCGGGACCGCCGACCAGCTCGAACAAAATCCGTTCGCTTGCCCGGCCCTGGTGTGTTGGAAGAATGTGCGAAAAACCAGTTAGCTCGCGCAGGACTTTCTGAAAATGAAACCAGCTCCGTGCGCCGGCATAGGACTCGTCGCCGCGCAGCATCCCGGCCCATTGCTCACTGCTCATCGCTGCGGTGCCGCTGTCGGTGAGCAAATCAATAATCACGTCCTCGGCCGGGATTTGGAAGACATTGAAGAACGCGTTCCGCAGGATCGACTCGCGCTCGGCCGGCGTGGTGAGCTGGATCGGCTCGACCATCTTGATGCGAAACGGCTCGATGATGGTTTTCATGTGCTTAGCCTCGTGCTGCAACGAATTAACTCCCGCGCTCCGCGGGAATGGGAATCCGTAACTCGGCAATCTTTCGATAAAGCGAACTGAGACCCATCCCTAGCCTCACCGCAGCTTCTTTCTTGTCCGGGGTCAACCGCATGATACGTTCGATGTGTTGCCGTTCAAAGCGCCGAACCGCTTCGGCCAACTCATCCACCAACGCCGGGTCGCCCTCGACCGGAGCCAGGTCGGGCGGCAAATCCGCGGGGCTAATGAGCGATCCTTCGCCCAGGATGGCAGCCCGCTGCAGTACATTGTCCAACTCCCGGATATTTCCCTTCCAGCGGCAGGCACGGAGGATCTGCATGGTCTCATGAGTCACACCATTGATGCGCTTGCCGAGGGCCTTGGCGTGCCGCGACAACAAGTACTCGACCAGGTCGGGAATGTCCTCGCGCCGATCTCGGAGCGTGGGTAAGGCGATGGCAACGACGTTGAGGCGGTAGAAGAGATCGTCCCGAAATCGGCCGGCTTCCACTTCGCGGCCCAGGTCTTTGTTTGTGGCGGCGATGACCCGTGCTTCGGACGCCACGGGTTCGTTCGCGCCCACGGGGAAGATTTCTTTTTGTTCGATGGCGCGCAGTAACTTGGCCTGCGTTGCCGGCGTCAGTTCGGCGATCTCATCGAGAAACACCGTGCCCGCGCCGGCGTGCACGAACACACCGTCTTGATCTTTGTCGGCCCCGGTAAACGCGCCGCGACGATGGCCAAAGAGCTGATTCTCGAGCAAATCGTGCGGAATGGCGGCACAATTGACCGCGAGAAACCGAGCGTCCGCATTCTTCCCCTGGCGGTGGATGACGCGGGCAATCAGTTCCTTGCCGGTGCCGCTTTCACCCACGAGCAACACATTAGATCGTGTCGCCGCTACTTTGCGGGCCATTTCCAACACCCGCGCCATCGGCTGACTTCGCCCGATGATCTCTCCCGGCTCGGTGTCTCGATTCAGTTCGCGCCGGAGGCGTTGGTTCTCCAACGCCAAGGCCCGGTGCGCCAGCAGACGATGAATCTTCCTGAGAACTTCCTCGAGCAGAATGGGCTTCATCAAATAGTCGTGTGCGCCATGCTGAAAAGCATCAACCGCGTTTTCCACGGTGCCATAGGCCGTGATCAACAAGACGGACGTTTGGGGATTGAGTCTTAACAGGCTTTCGAGCACTTCGATGCCGTCTTTTCCCGGAAGCTGAATGTCGCAAAGGGCGATGTCAAACGCTTGCTCCGCGGCGGCCGCAATGGCACTCTCGCCGTCGGAGCACGTCGTTACGCGGAACCCCTCCTGAGTCAAATATTCGGCAAGTGTCTCCACAATCAACGGCTCATCGTCGACCACCAGAATGTGAGCGGCCGGCAAGTTCGCAGTCGCACTCGAACGCGATACGGTCATGCACCGACCTCGGAGACGGCGGCGCGGTCAACCATCGGTTCATTGCGTTCGGGCGCGGACGGGAGCCAAACACGAAAGACGGCGCCGTTGCCGGTAGTCGATTGGTGATCGATCTTTCCGCCATGGGCGGTCACCAGCTTCTGCGTCACAAAAAGACCAAGCCCGGTGCCATGTTTCTTGGTGGTGAAGTACGGCTCGAAGAGCCGCCCGGCGTTTTCCGGCCTGATACCAGGCCCGTTATCGCCTACCGATACCTCCACGCCGCTGCCGTTCTGGCGTGCGGAGACGACAATGCGACCATCCTTGCCGGTTGCATCGATGGCATTCAGAATCAGGTTGAGAAACACTTGAACCAATTGATCGTGGACGCCGAGAACGCACGGTAGGTCGGAGGGTATGGATACTTCAATCGTCTTTCCCTTGGTGTGTTTATGATATTTGGCAATGTTCCGAGCTTCGTTCACAATTTCGGCGACACTTAGCCGAGTCCGCTCGGTGCTGGCCGGCCGACTGAAGTTGACCAATTCGCGGAGCGTATTCTGGATTCGATGGAGCTGGCCGTTCACGAGGCCAAGTTTTTCCCTCGTATAGCCATCGCAATCGCGCCGCTGTAGCATCTGCACGAGCGAGCTAATGGACGTCAACGGATTCCCCACTTCATGCGCGATGCCGGCGGCGAGAAGTCCGAAGGCCGCCATCTTCTCCTGATGCAGCACGTGTGCTTGCGATTCCTGTAATTGACGCGTCCGCTCCGCGATCCTCGATTCCAGCAGAACCTGATTCTCCTGGAGTGCGCCGTTCAGTCTTCCCAGGTGCTCGCCGACGCGCTTGAGAAGGAGCGACATGGCGTCGCTCGCCCAGGTAACCCAACCGAGCATCACGAGCGTGAGCATCCACGCCTCCAAATCGCGGGCCTCCGGCGGCAGCGCAAAATAGAGCAAGGTAAAGCTGATGCCGTGCAGGGCACAGGTGGCGTAGGTCACGCGCGACGGATGGCGGATCGCACAGCATATGAGAGAGAGAAGGTAGTAATTGCGAAAGAGACTGTCGACGCCGCCGGAAAAGAAGCAAAGGACGCCGATGAAAAGCGCTTCCATTAGCGAAATGACAAGCGGATATCGGCCCAGAAATACCTTCCCACGCAGGCTGAACAACGTGTCGAGCAGTGCATAGCCGGCGCCGAGAGATAGGATCGCATTCAGCACGGGCCGGTGCTCGCTTGCGATTCCGCCGACATTGACCAAGAGATAGCCGACCACCAGGCCGAACCAACGAATCTTCACCGCGATAGCTTCGGCAGCCAGCTCCCAAGGCGACGGCGATGTGCGCAACGGCAACGTGCTCATGCAGACGTGATCTCAAGTCGGGCGAGCGGCAGAGAGTGCGTGAAGATCATTATAGACGATGGTCGCCGAGGGCCTTCGTAGTAACTCACCACCAAGACACAAAGACCACAAAGGCATTGCTTGTTCTTCGTGTCTTCGTGGTGAGACCGATGCACTACTCGGATTCCGCGAATTCGCGTAAGGGTAGTTCGACCACCTCGCCGCTTTCGGCGCTTCGGGCGACGCCCTCGGTGAATTCCATGTACGCCACACCGGTCCGAAAATCGGTCAACCGAACCGGTGTCCCCTTGCGGATGGAATCGACGAAGTCGGCCTCAACTCGCCACGAACGCGCTTTGGCCTCAGGAATGGGGATTTCCTGAAGCTCATCCGCGGCCGACGGCCGAGCGCCGCCTTTGGCGCTCACGCCTCGGATTCGGTCGGAATTGAGGTCGTAGTGCAGCACGCCGTGGGAGCCATAGAGCCAAATTCCGGCGCCCTGACCGAACGACGTCACACCGCTGAATTGATAAACGGCCCGTGCACCATTGGCGAGAACCGCCAACACTTGCACGCTGTCCGGTGTGCCGACCGAGCGGCGTACGCCGCTTTCCGGATCGATTCGCGAGGGAATGAACGCATGGATCTGTGCCATGACTCGAACCGGAGGCGGCGCCCAGCGCAACAGCGTTTCGTGCACGATTCCCAGCGTGAGCATGTTATAACCGGATAAGACGCTGTCCTGCCGCCAGGACAACGGTGAGGCGGCATCGGCAAGGGCCGAGTTCAAGCTATAGATGAACGCCTCGCGCATTTCGCCGAGAAAGCCGCCTTCCATCAGTTCGACCATCACGTCATGGCCTTTAAGGCCGTACGGACTCGGAACCACCTGCGCGACCAATTCGGGATGACGTTGGGTAGCGGCGAGCATTTGGTGCGCTTCCTTGGCGTTCATCGACAGTCGAGCTTCGGTCAGAACGTGCTTGCCCGCATCGAGGGCCGCGAGCGTCACGGGGCAATGCAAGTACGGCCAGGTGCCGATGACCACGGCTTTGATGTCGGGATTGATGACCAAATCGGTCCAGTGTTGATGGGTTCGTCCAATTCCGAATTCGCGTGCGGCGGCGATGGTCGATGCGGGCCGTCTGTTGCAAATGGAGATGATCTCCACATCTTCGATGGCGCGTAGGCCCGGGATGTGCTTCGCGCGGGTATTGGCGCCGGCGCCGATTATGCCAACGCGTAGTTTGTTCGCCATCCGACGCTCGTTCCTTTGGTTCGCTCGGCCCTAGACTTTAGTATCTTTTATCCGAAATGATGCGGGCCGCCCACGCATCGTCATGGATGCCCATTGGTTGATGCGTCGGCCGCCGAGGATCGAGTGAGCCAGATTTCGCCGAACTCTTCGTCTTGCACAGCCGTGATTTGGTGGACTTTGATCAGCTCCAAGAGAGCAAGAAAAATGCCGACAAGTCGTGCGCGGCTCCGGGGGGAGGTGAAAACCTGCGCGAATGCCAACCGCGGTTCCCGCTCCAGCATGCCGACGATCCGATCTTGGTAGACTTGAAGGGGTGTCTCGTCGACGACGATCTGCTGCGGAAGGAGCGCAAGCGTTTCACGCATTAACCGTCCGAAGGCGCTCACCAGGTCCCACAATTCCACGCTGCGGAGCGGTTGCTGCGAAAGATCGGGTGGTCCCGGCGCCTCAACCGGCGTGCGGGCCATTCGACTTTGCTGCCGATCGGCTTGTGCTTCGAGCAATAACGCGGCTTCTTTGAATTTCCGATACTCAACGAGTTGCTTGACCAGTTCCAGGCGCGGATCGTCTATCTCGTCGACTTGACCTTCGACACGCGGAAGGAGCAGTCGGCTCTTGAGCTCCATGAGCGTCGCGGCCATGACCAGAAAGTCGCCGGCGTGTTCGACGTCGATCCACTCGATGACACGCAAATGCTCCAAGAACTGCTCGGTGATTTTCGCGAGGGGGATATCGCAGATATCGACTTCATTACGCTTGACCAGGTAGAGAAGCAGGTCGAGCGGCCCCTGGAAGGTTTCCAGCTTCACCTGGTAGTCCATGGCCTTTACCGGTTTAGGCAACGGATTGGGGAGAGACCGCGTGGCTCGTTGCCGACTCGGGCTTGGCCGGGGCGGAAGTCCAAAACGCCTGAAGCAAGAGCAGGCACGCGCCGCACACCAGGCAAGAGTCCGCGACATTGAAGACCGGAAACTCGAACCAATAGAAGTGCAAGAAATCACGCACTCCGCCAAAGACGAGACGATCGTACAAGTTTCCGAGCGTTCCGCCGAGGATTAGCCCGAGTGCCGCGCAAAGGGGAAAGTCACGGGCAGTGGAGCGACGACAACTCCAGATGATAATGGCGCCGGCGGCGACGAAGCTGATAGCGGCGAAAACCCCGTTCGCCAGGTGAGCGTAGCCGCTGCCCAATCCAAATAGGGCGCCGTGGTTGACGCGCGGCATGTGCTCGCCGCTACGAGTGCGGAGCCAGCTCAGGAACCCGTCGGGTTTTTCGGTTTGCGGCGTAAACTGCGCGAGAATCTCGAAGCCGCCGGGAACGACGTCGTGCCGTGCTTGCGGTACGTCGCTCGGATATGGCTGCGCCATGGCATGAGTGTATCCCCAATAAAACACGCCGTACTTGCTGCCCTGGTCAATCAGCAGCCCGGCGAGCGCCAATACCCAAAGCACAGATCGGTAGGATCGTTCCTTCATGAAGCGTTAAGCCTGTTTTTCGAGCTTCCGTGCACACTCGACACAATAGCGTGTATACGGCAAGGCAGCCAACCGCGGCTTCGGAATCGGGCTATCGCACTCTTCACACGTGCCAAAAGTCCCTTTGTCGAGGCGGTCAAACGCGGAAGAGATCTCTTTCAGCACGCTCTCTTCATTCTGTAGCAGATTCAACGTGAATTCCTGCTCAAAGTTGTCCGTGCCGATGTCCGCCATGTGGATGGGCATGCTGGAAAGGTTTCCGCTCGCGTCACGCTGGTTTTTCCTTAGTGCTTCGTCGGCCAGATGCGAAACGTCGCCATCTAAACGATTTTGAAGATCAGTCAACCGCTTGCGGTAGCCCTCTAGTTCCGACTTATTCATCATCTTCCTCAGAGTAGATGTCGTCCTGTGTTCCGTCTCATTCAGACTATCCACGATAGCTAACCACCCCTATTCGCGTCAAGGATCAGGATGGCCGGATGGTCGGGCCGATATATCAGAAGGTCTGTTCCTGACACAAGATTATTCATTGCTCAGTGTGTGCCGCCTGGATCGCCAAATGAGGCCCGTCGGCAGCACGGAGGGTCGCAACCGCTCTTGACGCGCGATGAATTGGGGGGAATAGTCTCACAGCATACTCCCGATGTCCTGTCTTGGAAGCTGGGCGATTCCGCGGCCCATTTAGTTTACCTGTCTTGCGCAGGGACTTTGGTTGCCTTTCGCTGCAAGAGGCGTGGGGATGCCTGCAAAGCAGCCGCGTTGAAACAGGTGCTCTTCGAGGGGCGAAGCGTGCGCGTTGTCGCATATGTTCTGGTAACGGTTTGCAGTATCGGCCTTTCGGGTTGCGCACTCTTCGGCAAAAAGTCAACGAAAGCAGACGTAGTGCCGCCGGCGGATCGGGGCACTTCGCTACCGGAAGATCCGCTTGGCGCTCGCATTCCCCCGCAGTGCCGGCCGCGGCGCCCACTAGCGGAATTCTCGCCGGCCAGGTCGTGGCCGACAGTTATGATCGCCGCCCACCCGCAACGTTCATTCAAGTTGTCGAAATACAGGGAAAGAAAGCCGAGGGCGCCCCCGTCGAAGTCGCCGCGGATAGCCAAGGGTATTTCACCATCCAAGGATTGCAGCCCGGCCGGCGCTATCAATTGACGGCACGCGCCAAGAACGGCAACACCGTGTACGCGGGCACGGTCCTCGCCACACCGCCCAACCCCAAATTGTTGATCCGAATTCGCGAAGACCTTGCAACCAGCACTACGCCCGCCGTCCCGCCTACAACGACTTTGCCGGATTCGAAACCGAGTTCTTCGGAACGATCCGACGCCAAGCCGACAACGTCGACGCAACCGGCTGCCCGAATCGACCCCACATGGACACCCGGCCAAGACCGTAAGCCCGACGAAGGGACGCCTTCCAACACCAGCGCGCCACCCGATCGCAGCCGAACCACCAATATTCCCCCGCAAGTTCCGCACGCGGGCCAACCGTCGCTGCTCGATCCGAACTCTAGCGGGTCGGTTGCATCGACGGCCGTGGTGCCGTCGTGTGTGCTCACGGGGCAGACACTTCACAACTTCGCCTTGAACGACTTGAACGGCAACCCGTGGGAGTATCGCACACAACGTCGTGGCCGATTGGTACTATTGGACTTCTGGCATACGGAATGTTACCCGTGCCTTGACGCCATTCGTCATCTCGCCATCTGGCAGCAAAGTTACGGGTCGTACGGCCTGGAAGTGATCGGGATTGCCTACGAAGAAGGCACGCCCAAAGAACGGGTGCAAAAGGTCAATCGCGTTCGTCAACGGCTCGGCGCCGGTTATCGGCAGCTGCTCGGAAGCGACGGCGACTGCCCCGTGCGCACCCAGTTCGGCGTCCTGGCGTATCCGACCGTGGTGCTGTTAGACGATCAAGGCCGGATTATTTGGCGCAGCGAGGGCCTTGGTCCCGATCAAATCCGGGAAGTCGAGATCATCATCAAGCAGCGACTCGGCGTGCAGTAGTCACATGGCCGTCGCTTTAGATCGCCGGCGTCGACGATCCTGGGACTGAATTCCAAGGACCTCGCGACAAACATCCCGAATTCGAGTGGCCCAGCGCATGGCCGCGCGTGACTGGCGTTCAGTCGCGTCATTCCCTGGATAACGAAAATCGAATTTGGAGTCAGTTAAAAAACGCACACCTGGTTGGATGGAACGCACCGTTCTAACAAGGCGTCGAAGGTGTTCGACATCGTTCGATTTCGAAACCGTGACATGGCGCTCGTCAAGCAGACCTTTCATGTACTTTACAGCCGACTCTCGGCACAGGTAACAAATGTGATCAAGAAATGATTTGCTTTCATCCGCGAGTTGAACTGCGAGCACGTAATCGGCTTCGCCCTTGCGGATCCATTCCCTAGTCGTCCTTCTCATGATGCACCTTGCGCCGTTGCTCAATTTTCTTTCGAACATCCCACCGGGACTCGGACCGTCTTGCTGATAGAATGCGATGGCGTAACATCAGGATAGCCGTTCGACGCCTTGAAGTCGCGGCGTCCGCTTTCTAAACTTGCCCCAACTTAGGCCTTCTCGGCTTGCGCCCGCTGAGGATACTCCGTGGCACTACGCACTCCGCTTTTCGAACGGCATGTTGCGCTCGTGCGCGGATGGTGGAGTTCGCCGGCTGGGACATGCCGATTCAGTACACGAGCATTGTCGAAGAGCATGAAACGGTTCGCACGAGAGCCGGCATCTTCGATATCAGTCACATGGGCCGGCTCTCATTCGGCGCTCATGAAGCTCTCAACCTAATTCAGAAAGTCTACACCAACAACGCCGCCACAATGAAGGACATGCAAGCACGCTACGGCCTCATCTGCAACGAGGCCGGCGGAGTGCTCGACGATGTGCTGGTGTACCGTTGGCCGTACGGCTATGCCATGGTGGTGAACGCATCGAACCGCGAGAAGATCGTCGCCTGGTTGCGCGCTCACAAAGGGCCGTTGTATGTCGAGCTTCGCGATCAGACGACGGACACATGCATGGTCGCTGTGCAAGGGCCAAAGGCGTTGGAACTCTGTTCCGGGTTAACTGAAACGGATGCCAACCAACTGGCATATTACTTCGCCGCGCCGACGCAGTACAAAGGGAAACCGTGCGTCGTCAGCCGGACCGGCTATACCGGCGAGGATGGCATCGAGATAATGATCGGCGCGGAGTATGCAACGGAGTTATGGGACGACATTCTGTCGCGCGGCGCGAAGCCTTGCGGACTCGGCGCCCGCGATACGTTGCGCCTGGAAGCGGCCATGCCTCTCTACGGTCACGAATTGACCGAGCAACTGGATCCCTTGCAAGCCGGGCTTAGTTGGGCGGTGAAGTTCGATAAAGGTGAATTCATCGGCCGGGACGCGCTGCTTCGGCTTCGGGAAGACAAGTCTCGGCGACGACGTGTCGGTTTGGAAATCGAAGGGAAAAGAATCGCACGTGAGAATGCCATGTTATCGGCGAACGGCCACGAGATTGGCCGTATAACCAGCGGGACGTTTGCCCCGACACTGGGCAAGGCCATTGCAATGGCGTATGTCGATCCCGAGTTTGCCGAAGTCGGAAAGACGTTTGAGGTGGATGTGCGCGGCAAGGCTGCGGCCGCGCGCGTCGTCCCGTTGCCTTTCTATAAAAGACCGAAATAGGTACACACCAGGAGACTCGAATGGTACCGAAAAACCTGCGCTTCGCGCCAACCCACGAATGGGCAACTCTAACGGGCGACACTTGCACCGTGGGCATCTCCAAGTTTGCCGTCGATCAGCTCACCGACATCGTCTATATCGAGATGCCCGAGGTGGGCGATCACGTCTTTCAGGGCGAATCGTTCGGCGAAATCGAATCCGTCAAAGCGGTCAGCGACCTTTACTCGCCGGTTAACGGAGAAGTTACGGAAGTCAATGAGAAGCTCGTGGATGACCCGACGCGCATCACCGCCGACCCATACGGCAAAGGCTGGCTGGCTAAAATAAAGGTGGAGCCTGGAACCAAGTTGGACCACCTGTTGACGCTAGAGCAGTACGAGAAGCAAATCGCGTCGGAAGAACACTAAGGGAGGAGCAATGAGCGTCGCCGAAGCCACTCGGATCGAGCAATCGCCGTCCGTGGCGCCACCAGGTGAAGAGCGCCTCGCGTTGTTCAATGTGAGTTGGGATTTCTATGAAGCGTTTTTGACGGAGATCGGCAATCGCTCGTCCGTGCGCCTCACCTATGACCGCGGGAAGTTGGAGATTATGGCCCCGTCCTATCGCCACGAGTATCATGGAACCATCCTAGGGCTCCTCATTCGCATCCTGGCGGAAGAGACGGATGTCCCGATCCGAGGCGGTGGATCGGTAACGCTAAAGCGAAAGGATTTGAAGCGGGGACTCGAACCCGATGAGTGTTTCTACATCGCGAACGTCGATCGCATGAAAAAACTGACGTTGGATCTCCGCCGCGACCCGCCGCCAGATTTAGCGATTGAGGTCGACATTACTTCGAGTAGTTTGGACCGAATGGGAATATATGCCGCTCTTGGTACTCCAGAGATCTGGCGATTTGACGGGAAAGTATTGCGAGTTTATCAACTCAGACCCGACGGCAACTATGAGGAATGTCAACATAGCCCGAGCTTTCCCTCTCTTCCTCTTAAGGAAGTGACGCGCTACGTCCACATGACGCCGGGAATCGACGAAACAGCCCTCACCAAGAAGTTCCGCAAGTGGGTCCGGCAGCGTCTGCTTCCGCGGCGCAAAAGTCGGAAGCGCCCGCAAGACGGGTAATAGTCGGCAGTCCACACCAGGAGTTAAGGTTGTCCTACGTGCTGAACACCCGCGACGATCAGCGGGACATGCTTAAGCGAATCGGCGTCGAGTCGGTCGAACAGTTATTCCAGTCGATTCCGGAATCGCTGCGGCTGCGTCGTGCACTGAACGTGGCGCCGGCACTGACGGAGATCGAGCTTTCACAGCATCTACAGAAGCTCGCTGGACACAATCGTTCCGCGGACGATGCGGTCTGCTTTCTCGGAGGCGGCAGCTACGATCACTTCATTCCCGCTGTCGTCGATGCCCTCGCTGGACGTAGTGAGTTCTACACCGCGTATACGCCGTATCAGGCCGAGGCGAGCCAGGGCAGCCTTCAAGCGTTCTTCGAGTTTCAGACGCTCATCTGCCAACTCACCGGGATGGACGTGGCGAATGCGAGTCTGTACGACGGCGGCAGCGCCGTCGCCGAAGCCGTTCTCATGGCCGTTACCGCAACCGGACGCCACGGGCGCGTTCTCATCGCCGACAGCGTGCATCCCGAGTATCGCCGGACTCTAAATACCTATCTCGCTAATCTTGAAGTAGAGCCAACCGAGCTTCCCACGCCACACGGTTTCCTCGACCCCGATGATCTGAAGCAAGCCATCGACGATCAAACACCGTGTGTCGTCGTCCAACACCCGAACTTTTTTGGGTGCCTCGAAGAAGTCGAAGCGATCGCGGCGGTGACGCACGCCAAAGGGGCCATGTTCATCGTCAGCTTCGATCCGATCAGTCTTGGATTGTTGAAACGCCCCGGCCAATACGGCGCCGACATCGCCATCGCCGAAGGACAATCGCTCGGCAATCCCATGACCTACGGCGGACCGTATCTCGGCATCCTCGCCTGCCGCCAAGATTTTGTCCGCAAGATGCCGGGCCGTCTCGTTGGACAAACGGTTGACCGTAACGGTAAACGCTGCTTTGTCCTGACCATGCAGACCCGCGAGCAACATATCCGGCGGGAAAAGGCGACGAGCAACATCTGCACCAACCAAGGACTCATGGCCCTTAAGGCAACGTTCTACTTGGCGGCTTTAGGGCCGCGCGGACTGGCGGAAACGGCCGAGCTGTGCGTTCGCAAGGCCCATTACGCCGTGAAACAGTTGGAGCAGATGGCGGGGCTACGCCTGCGTTTCAATCGACCCATTTTCAAGGAGTTCACGCTCGCCGGAGTGTCGGATCCGCCGACGATGCTGGCCCGAATGCTCAAGGCCGGTTACCATGCTGGGCTAAACCTTGGCCAATGGTACCCGGCACATCGCGACTGCGTCACTGTCGCGGTCACAGAGAAACGGACGAAAGCGGAAATCGATGGGCTGGCGGCGGCGCTTGCTGCGGAAGTAAGGCGATAATCCACCCTCATGGACAAATCACAATCGACGGAACTGCTGTTCGAAATCAGCCGGCCTGGTCGGCGCGCGCATCTTTTGCCGGAATGTGACGTGCCGACGCCGCCGGCCGACAAGCTGTTGCCCGGCGCGCATCTCGCACTGGAACCGCTGCCTTTACCCGAAGTCGGCGAGATCGACCTGGTGCGCCACTTTGTCAATCTCTCGGCACGCAACATGTCGATTGACACCAATTTCTATCCGCTCGGCTCGTGCACGATGAAGTACAACCCGAAGCGGCACGAACGCCTTGCGGCTTTGCCTGGGATGGCCAATCTTCACCCGCTTCAAACCGACGAATCCTGCCAGGGAATGCTGGAACTTCTGTTTGAGCTTCAAAACATCCTGGCAGAAATCGCAGGTCTGGATGCGGTCTCGCTTCAGCCCGCCGCCGGCGCTCAGGGAGAGTTGACCGCGCTCTTGGTTGCGCATGCCTACTTCCGTGACCGCGGTGAAGAGAAACGGACTCGCGTACTCATTCCGGACAGCGCCCACGGGACAAACCCGGCGAGCGCGGCCATCGCCGGCTTTGATGCTGTGTCGGTAAAGAGCAATTCAAAGGGCCTCGTCGATCTCGACGACCTGAAAAGCAAACTCGACGACCGAACGGCCGTGTTTATGATCACCAATCCGAACACGCTCGGCCTGTTCGACGATCAAATCGCCACGGTCACCGAAATGTTGCACCGCGATGGCGCGTTGGTCTATCTCGACGGCGCCAACATGAACGCGATTCTCGGCATCACTCGGCCCGGCGATTTCGGCGCCGACATGATGCACTACAACGTCCACAAGACTTTCACCGGACCGCACGGCGCGGGCGGCCCCGGCGCCGGCCCCATTGCCGTTCGAAGCGCTCTGGCGCCGTACCTGCCGGCGCCTTTGGTGAAAAAGAGTGCGGACGGTTCGTTTTCACTCGACTACGACCGGCCCAAATCCATTGGCCGCGTGCGGAGCTTTTTCGGAAATGTCGGCATCCTATTGCGTGGTTATTGTTACATCCGCACCCTGGGGCCGGAAGGACTTCGGCAAGTGAGTGAAAACGCGGTGCTTAACGCCAACTACCTCTTGGCTTGCGTGAAACACGCCTACGATGTGCCTTATGGAAAGCGCTGCATGCATGAGTTCGTCGCGAGTGCCCATGCGCTCCGAAAAGAGCGAAGGATTAGTGCGATGGACATCGCGAAACGCCTGCTCGATTACGGCTACCACGCACCGACGATCTATTTTCCATTGGTCGTCAAAGAAGCGCTCATGATTGAACCCACGGAAACCGAAAGCCGGGAAACGCTCGACGCCTTTGCGGATGTTCTCCTTCGCATTCGCGATGAAGATTCGGAAATGTTGCACCAAGCGCCGCATTCGCTCGGCATTAGCCGGCCCGACGAAGTCCAAGCAGCCAAGGAACCGATTCTGCGGTGGACACCGTAACCTGCCGCCTGCTGCCCTTCGAAGTCGCCGACGGCGCGTCCAACATGGCCGCCGACGAGACGCTGCTCGAATCCGCTGTAGCCGGCGTCGCTTCGCTCCGCTTCTACGGCTGGACCGAACCAACGTTGAGCCTCGGTTACTTCCAACCTGAAGCGAGCCGGCGGCATGACCAACGCCTTTCCTCATTGCCCTACGTCCGTCGCCCCACCGGCGGCGACACGCTCATCCACGATCATGAATTGACATACGCCTTCGCCATCCCGCACGGCCCTCCCTGGCAGCCCATACGCCGCCGCGCCATTTCCTGGTTGGTGCAAATGCATTCCGCCATCGCCGCTGCACTCGCAACACTAGGTGTCAATGCGACGGTTGCCGCGGATCCCGTGCAGGCATCAGCAGCGCAACTATGTTTCAAAAACATCACCGTTGGTGACGTGTTGATCGACCACGACAAGGTCGTCGGCAGCGCCCAACGTCGCCAGCGCGGTGCCCTTATGCAGCACGGCGGCATCTTGCTCGAACGCAGCGACTGGACGCCGAATCTCCCCGGTATTCTCGACCTCACCGGCCGTCGCATCGACGCCAACAATCTTGCCACGGCGATAGGTGACGCCTGGAGTCGGGCAACCGGATGCCGTGTCGTCCCGACCGACTGGACCGATGCCGAACGCGGTCGGCGGGAGGAGTTGGTACTATTGAAGTACGGGCAGGCGGCGTGGAATGATAAGCGGTGATGGCTACGACAACCACACTTCCCCCGGCGAAGCAAACTCGATTGTCACGCAAACTGCTGCTTTCGATCCTCCTTCTTACAATTGCGCCAGTGGCAGCGCCGGCTTCCAATAATCGGAGTCAGTGCAAAAGCAACTTGCTCCAGTTTGCCTGGGCGTTGAAGGCCTACCGCGAAATGCACAGCTCGCTCCCGACAGACATCTACGATGATCATGGACACGCCCTACTGAGTTGGCGAGTGCGCATACTTCCCTACATCGAACACGAGCCTCTCTATCGACAGTTCCATCTGAATGAACCCTGGGACAGCGAGCACAACCGCAGGCTAATCCCAGAGATTCCGCGAACCTACGGTTGTCCGTCTTCCCAAGCCAAAACCGGTTTGACTACCTATGTGAGGCTTCTCGGCGCGGAGAAGGTGCCTGCTTGTCGAAGCGGACGACAATCATGCCGTCGTCTGGAGCAGGCCGGGTGACCTGACGTACGACCCTGCGACGCCGCGCGCGGGACTGACCAGCCGTCACCCCGCGAATTCTGGGGAGAGACCGGGCGGCTTCGTCTCGTTCTCGGATGGGCAAATCCGTTTGGTCCCCGGCGATATTAAGCCAGACTTATTGCGGTTGTTCTTCTCCACCGGCTGGAATGAGGAAGCGGGGACGGAGTTACCGTGGTATCGTGCTCTGTTCATTACGCCTATTAGCTTCGTCATGTGGCCGTGGCTTTTGATAACCGTATGTGGCGTCATAGGAGTTTGGCGATGCATGTCCCGCCAAATCCAACGACTCCCTGTGTCCCCCGGCGAAATGCTCTGGCTCGTTGCGGGCGCGGCGCAACTCACCCACCTTTGCGCAATCGTCGTCCGGTACCGTTATGAGTCGCTGCCTACTCTTGCAGCCGACCAGTGGTTCCCATTTTGGTTTCTGCCGAGCCTGGTTGCCACTGTGACAACCGTCGTGCCAGTCGTGATGTACTTTTCGTTCCGCGGCTGGCGGAATTTGTTTACGATCGGCCTCTTGCTGTTTGCGGTCCGCACCCTAGACGCCGCGGTGCCCCACCAATATCGTTCGCCGGATGAGTCCTTCATTACGGCATCGGCGCCGGTTCTCTTGGCTTTACTCGCGGCCGGCGCAGCGGTGATGACGCTTTCCCGTACGGAACCGGCGGCCTGGGCGGAGCGACGTTTGGCGCACTGGACGGGAATTTTCGTGTGCTTGGCGCCATTTATCTTTTTCGCGATTTGTTCTGCTTGCCGAGTGACACACGCGCGAGAAATGTTCAGTCGCGTCCTCGATTGACGTTCCACATCGCGACTGCCGAAACGGCTGCGCGCACTTCATCTTCGTTACCGACAGTTACGGCGTCGTCGATGCTGGGGGCGTGAGGCCCGCGAAAACATGGTTCGCTTCACCGAGTGCGGCGGCGACGACGGCCGTGGGATCAAAGGTCAATTGATCCAGGTAATCACTTTCGTTCCGCCACTCCCGAAGTCGTTGCAGTCGGTCGGCGATGCCACGACGACGGCTACGTTTGAGATGTTCGCGCAACCGCCCGTGATCGTCCGCATCATTGCGCGGTTGGAATCCGAGCCAATCACGAGAATAGTTGCGTGCGTAGCAGAATGCCGCGTAATATGCGCGACTCAACGATGATCGCAGGAGAGTTTCGGCGTGCGGGCTACCGGCGGATTGGTGTTCCAGATCGTGCGCTAATTCGAGGAACTGTTTCCAGTCAAACGGCATCGCTGCCTCGGAGCGGCTGGAAGTCGGACGTGAGAAGCAGATAGCCCGAACTCTGAGAAAGCTCCGCGTCGAACGGTTTGGTAACCGCGTCGAGGCGAGCCATGACTGTGTCGTCGTAGGATGATAGTCGGATGACGAGTTGCAAATGCTCGTCGTTTATCTCCAAGTCGCAGCGTATGTCCAACGTTAATTGCGACTTCGGACCAAACTCGTGCCGAGTTTCGGCTACGACTCGAGGAAGCAGATCGGCCAGATCGGGATGTGCATTCAGGTACGCCACGATCTCGTCCGAACGAGGGATCGCTACGCCGTCCCGTCGAAGGAAATCGACGACGGATCGAGGCGAAAGCTTCTCACCGGTTGTTACGCTTCCCATGCTAGCCATTCTCGAAAGGCGAGTGCGCTTCGGCTTTCACACATTATATCGGCGTAATAGTCGCCGGCTCAATCGTGCGTGCCGGGTTTCTCCCTCTACCCCAACCCCGCCTTCGCCAGCGCCTTTTCGATCTGGTCCAGGTGATAACCGCGGTGTGAGCCGCGATCCAAATTCGGTTTATCGGGGCGGGCTAGCGCAACGCTGACCACGTCGTCCGAGACTTGCACCAGAAACGCATCCACCTCTTCGGCGGCTTGTATCGCTGCGGCGGCGGCGCGGTCGCCGGGGATCAGTTCCAGCAACGGCTGCATCGTTTCGTTGAACAGCTCGCCGTGATACGCCCCGCTGCACATGTCGCCAGCCGCCCAACGGCGCATCAAGCACAGCCGTTGCCGATCCCAGAAGGCGAGATGGGCCAGGATTCCTGCTACCGTCCACCCGTTGGTCAGACGCACCGCGAACGTGGCCGAGTTTAAACTTTGAACGATCTTTCGCAGGCGCTCGGTCTGCGATCGATTGCTTTCGGCGAATGCAGACGGCACCGGCATTTCCGACCTCCGATTCTTCCGTCATGGGTCAAATTCACCACAAAGACACAAGGTCCACCAAGAAAACACCGGGCTTCTTGTTCTGTGTGTCTTTGTGGTGAGTCAAACTTACCGTGACTCGGTAGTTACACTCGTTGCTCGCCGCGCCGTCTTTCATCGACCAAATCGAAATCCCCGCTCGTCCCGACCAAAACCACATCCGCCATGTCGATGAATAAGCCGGTCCCGACCACGCCCGGAATCGAGAGGATGTCTCGCTCCAGGCGTAGAGGCTCGGCAATGGGTTCGACGTCACAGTCGAGAATGTAGTTTCCATTGTCGGACCTGCACGTCTTGCCATCGACGGTCCACAAGGTCGGCCGACAGCCAAGATCGTCAAGGCGTCGCTCGGCGAGGGGCAGCGCGAACGGCACGATTTCGACGGGAAGTTTGCCACGCGCGCCCAGATGGGTGACCACCTTTTCTGTCCCCACGAGAATCACGAGCTTGCGCGACGAAGCGGCCACGATCTTTTCGCGGACCATTGCTCGGCCATAGCCTTTGATCAGGTTAAGTTTGGTATCGACTTCGTCTGCGCCGTCGACCGTGATGTCGAGGATTCCAGCGTCGGCGAGGTCAATCAGTGGAATGCCGGCTTCCCGTGCGAGCCCCGCCGTTTCCTCGGAAGTCGGAACTCCGCGAAGGCGTAGCTTTCCGGAACGAACTCGTTCACCCAGAGCACGGACGAATGCACTAGCCGCCCGGCCCGAGCCGAGGCCGATGAGCGAGTCGTTGGCGACCAACTGCAAGGCGCGGTCAATGATAGACATGCTAATAGATTACGTGCGACGGTAGGCTGCTTCGACGGCCAATTCTTCATTTCCATCCGGTGAGATGTTGTACATGATGAGACGAAAGGACTCGCCGCTCTCACATTCGACCACCGTGCGCCATCCCCAGTCCGGACCGGGCGGAGCTTCGTAGCTACCGCGCACGTCGATGTGGGATTCATCGACCGTCCCGTCGCACGGCATATACTTGTCGCCCATGTGCCAGCCATCCACCCAGACGGCAGTCGCCTTCCGTTGCTTTGAATCGTAACCGCACAAAAGCGACCCGGCCTGCGGTTTGCCTTCGTACTCCCAGGTGTAATCGATTCGTACAAACTTTCCCGTGGCCACCTCAGCCACCGTTGCGTGGGTTATACAAGACCGAGGCGGTTCCGCGGGCGACAACCAGAGCTTACTGGTTCCCGACCATTCACCCGTTAACGATTGAAGCATCGCCAGATGTGACATTCCTACCACTCCATTTGCGTCATTCTAGAAAGGTTCAGGCAAACAAAAAGCCGGACATGGTTGTCCGGCTTGATGGGCCCAGGCCAATCTGTCGTGTGTCCTTAGAAATCGTTATCCAGGATATAACCGTCATCGCGGCCGGCGAGGAACTGTAGTTTCACGGGATCGCCGCCCTGCTTGTAGAACCGTCCCGAGCCATCGGCAAAGCCGAAGAAGCAACCGTTGGTGTGCCGGCTGCTGAAGGCTTGCGGCGCCGTTCCGTTCACTTGGGCAGCACCGGGGTCCATCCACCACATGACGTCGCTAATGAAGATGAAGCCGTCGTGGGCGCCGGTCATCCCGGCCCAGATGCAGGCCCACTTCGTCGTGACTTCGTCCCACATGCATTCGCCAATGACGACAGTGTTCGAAGTGCCGTCGGTGATTTGCGCGATGCGGATTTTGCTGTTGTGAAACATCACGCCTTTGTAATCCTTGTTGGCGATGTACGAATTGCTCTTGGGATCCGGCCCGCACACCGCGCGATAATTGGAGGTGGCATGAAGGAGCCGGTAGTTATTCAGATCAGGGCCGCGATCTCCCGGGCAGCGGTAGAGCGTAAGCTTGGACTGACTTGGGCCGAGGGGCAATGGTGGCTGCGGCGGTTTGGCGGGGTTGACCCCGCCGCCGAAGTTCTGTGTGGTGACTTTCAATTCGTTATAAAGCGGGGTCTGCTCGACAAACGGCAACGTCTGCGACGACCACCCCCAACCGGGGTTGGTGCCGGGGTTGGTAAGCGGCGGCGTGTTATGGTAGGCCGCAGGAAAATTCCCGTAGTTGTTATGGTATGCATGCAGTGCGATGCACATCTGTTTCACGTTGTTGCTGCAGCGAGTGCGGTTCGCAGCTTCACGAACCTTTTGCACCGCCGGTAGAAGCAAGGCGATGAGGATTCCGATGATGGCGATTACCACCAAAAGTTCAATGAGGGTGAACGCCGGACGACGTACGGTGACCGGTCCGCGGACAGCGGACGATTGTAAGGTGGACATACCCCGACTCCGCATGAGGAAACTATAAGAGCACACCGCCGGGTGTGCGATCAAAGCTAGTACTCGACATCGACGACGATGCCGTCGTCGCGGCCGGCGAGCCATTGGAGTTTCTTGGGGTCGGCGCCTTGCCTGAAAAACCGCGAAGAACCGTCGGCGAAACCGAAGAAGCAACCGTTGGTATGTCGGCTGCTAAACGCTTGCGGCGCCGTGCCGTTCACCTGTGCGGAGTCGTCATCCATGTACCACATCACATCACTGATGTATACGCTGCTGCCTTCCTGGCCGTGCATCCCGGCCCAGATGCAAGCCCACTTGGTCGTAAGGTCATCCCACATGCATTCACCGATGACAATCGTGTTCGAAGTTCCGTCCGTGATCTGACCGAAACGGATCTTGCTGTTATGCCACATCACGCCTTTGAAGTCCTTGTTGGCTGTATAGGAGTTGTTCGGTGGTTCCGGGCCACAAACGGCGCGATAGTTGGACGTGGCGTGATATTGGCGGTAATTGTTCAACTCGGGCCCGCGGTCCCCGCGCAGCGGAAAAGTGTCAATTTCGTCTGGCTGGCGACGTATGGGCCGGGGGGTGGAGGCGCCTTCGCGGGGTTCGAGCCGCCGCCGAAGTTCATCGTTTCGACCTTCAGTTCGTTGTAAAGCGGAGTTTGTTCCAGAAAGGGCAGAATTAGCGTCGACCATCCCCAACCGGGGTTGGTGCCGGGGTTGGTGAGCGGCGGCGTATTTCGAAAGGCGGATGGATAATGGTCGAAAGTGCCGTGGTAATTATGTAAGCCGAGGCACATTTGCTTCACGTTGTTGCTGCAGCGGGTGCGGTTGGCAGCCTCGCGCACCTTTTGCACGGCGGGAAGGAGCAGGGCAATAAGGATTCCGATGATTGCGATCACAACAAGTAGTTCGATCAAAGTGAACGCAGGCCGTGGAGATGACCGGGACCGGCGGAACGCCGGACGCGATGACGTCGACATAGTCCAACCTCCCCAATGCAGAAACGAAAATGCACCAACGAAAACAATAATTTCAAAAGTCATATTCGACGACGATGCCGTCGTCGCGGCCGCCAAGCCACTGAAGTTTCTTGGGGTCCCCGCCTTGTCTGAAGAACCGCGAAGAACCGTCGGCGAAACCGAAGAAACAGCCATTGGTATGCCGGCTGCTAAAGGCCTGCGGCGCCGTTCCATTCACCTGAGCGGTGGTATCGTCCAGGCACCACATGACGTCGCTGATGTAGACGCCCCCGTCGTGCAAACCGGTCATGCCGGCCCATATGCACGCCCACTTGGTGGTAAGGTCGTCCCACATGCATTCGCCGATGACGACGGTATTCGAAGTTCCGTCAGTGATCTGGCCGAAGCGGATCTTGCTGTTGTGCCACATCACACCCTTGAGATCCTGGTTCGCTTGGAAATAGGGCGAGGGGAACTTCGGACCGGTGACGGCGCGATAATTCGATGTTGCATGAAGGAGACGATAGGTATTGAGATCGGGTCCACGGTCGCCTGGACAGCGGTAGAGCGAGAGCTTGGTTTGACTTGGGCCAAGGGGTAATGGTGGCTGTGGCGGCTTGGCGGGATTAACCCCGCCGCCGAAGTTCATAGTGGCGACCTTCAATTCGTTGTAAAGCGGCGTTTGCTCGACGAACGGCAACGTCAACGTCGACCATCCCCAACCTGGTTTGTTGCCCGGGTTCGTCTCAGGCGGTGTATTGCGATACGCAGATGGGTAATGGTCGAAGGTTCCGTGGTAGTTATGTAACCCCAGACACATCTGCTTCATGTTGTTGCTGCAGCGGGTGCGGTTGGCGGCTTCGCGCACCTTTTGCACCGCCGGAAGCAAGAGCGCGATGAGAATGCCGATGATGGCAATCACCACGAGGAGCTCGATCAGAGTAAACGCACGGCGGAAAGAAAATTGATGTCGGCGAGTGGCCGACTGCGAAGACATTTCCATATCACCACTTCCCCTGCTAAAACTCGGCGATTCCGCGTTTGGCGGACGCCTATTGAAAAATGGATAACGAGTCGAATGAGCCGGAGAACTTCGCACCACTGAAGTTCTCTCAATATTCTGTGGGCAAGCCGTTTAGAGAATCGCCTATCTAAATCCAAAAGTCAAATAACTTTAGTCGAAATCGGCAAGAAACCGAATCCCCTTCGCCAGCCGCGATTCGTTCACCTCTACACTATGCGAAATCAGGGCCGAACCCCCGGTATTATAGGGAAGTTTGGGGTAATTTTCTCATGTTCCGACGGCATCGACAAGGCACCGCGGGTCGCAAGGAATTCGCAAGCGAATTCGTAAGTCGAGGCGGGAACATGCTTTCGTTGACATCTCCTTGACAAGGCACAGTCGAGCACCGTTCATAGCGCTCCTATAATGTCGGAACCGATAGCCGGCGCAGGGATCAACAGCTGGCCGGGTCGCGGCGAGCCAAAGCCATAGCCATGAACCGCAACGCCTGCCGTCGAGCCGTCAGCCAAACCGTCAAAATAGCCGTATGCCCGGCCGCGTTCTACGTTCTTTGCTTCAGTGCCTTGACCTGGCCGCGGATTACCGAGTTCTCGACCCACCTCTTCGCAGCCGACGGCGATGGGTACCAAAACGTCTGGAACATCTGGTGGGTAAACCGGGCGGTCCTGCAGCTACATCAATCGCCCTGGCATACCGATCATCTCCGCTATTTGGCTGATCCGGAGCGATACCCGGACGGGATTCCCTTGTTGGCCCACACGCTGACGGCTTTCAACGGGTTTGCCTCCATTCCGTTCCTGCGATTCCTAACTCCCGAGCAGTGCTACAACCTGATGACGATCTTCTCCTTCGTCGCCACTGGGTGGACGATGTTTTTGCTTGCGTACAGCCTTTGTGCGGCGTACTGGCCGAGCATCGTTTCGGGCTACATCTTCACCTTCTGCAACTACCACTTTGCCCATGCGGAAGGCCATCTTAACTTCGTGTCCATGGAGTGGATTCCGTTATTCGTGCTGTTCTGGTTTCGGTGCATGACGTCGCCTCGAATCTGGAGCGCCATTGCCGCCGGGCTGGCGTTGTTCCTCGTTCTTCTATGCGAGTATAACTATTTTTTTTACTGCCTGTTGATCGCCGTCATCATCTTCGGCTGGAACGCCTTCCGCACACGCCGGCCTTTGTTCTTTTTGGGCAAGAACTACTTGCCGACGCTCATCGCGTTTGCCGCTACGGTCTTGGTGACATCCGGCCCGATCGTTATCCCGCTCTTGCAGCTGCACGCACGCGATCCGTTGAACGGACACGATCCGGAACTCAACTCGATGGACTTGTTTGCGCCGTTCATCTACGGCGGACACTGGCGCTTCAACGAGCTTACCGAACGGTATTGGCGTAGTGCGATGGGGGGCAACATCCACGAGAGCAGCGTCTATCTCGGTTGGTCCGTCATCGCCATGCTTGCCTATGCATGGTTTCGCCGGCGCGAGATTACGCTAGAAGGCCTTCGGCTCTGGTTCTTTGTCCTGGTTTTCTTTTACGTGCTGGCACTTGGTCCCAGCCTTCACGCGGAATTACTTAGTCCCGGAAAGCCCATCGGCCATCGCCAGTCGTTGCCGTACGCTTGGTTGGCCGCTGTCGTTCCCGGGATGGAAGTCTCCGGATTCCCACTGCGCATGGCCGTGATGATAGTCTTCGCCGCCGCCCTAATCTGCGCAGGGGCTTTGAAGCTGTTGTTCGCAAAGAGTACTTGGCATCGGATCGCGGCAGTCGTTCTTCTTGGAATTCTGGTCGTTGAGTATCTGCCGACGGAAATCCCGTCCATCGAACCGCAAATGCCCGGCTATGTCGGTGTGCTTCGTAATCTACCGCGGGACGGCGGCGTTTTGGACGCGGCCGGGCTTTCGTACCGGGATAAGATCTCAACTATCTCGCCGGAGGCACTCAGTTGGGACATGTACGGCTGGACGCCGGCCATGTACTACCAAACGTTTCACCGCAAGCCGATTGCCTTCGGCTTTCTTCCACGACAACCTCAGAGTGTCCACGCCCGAGACGTCGAGGTCGCCAGGGCCTTGATCAACCAGCAATGGCTCACGCTCCGCGACCAGTTCGACCTCCGTTACCTAGTGCTCAAGGATGTCTCCCCCGCAATTGTCGCGTCTCCTTATTTACGGGTGCTTCATCAAGAAAACGATGTATATGTTTTGGCCGTGGAGCGTCCCACGTTCCGAGAGGTCGCCATTCCGATTGATCCCGTCGTCACCCGGGAACTTCGGCGCTTGAACGGTACGTGGGAGAGTTCGGGAAATGATCCGGTCATGGTGTTCGAACTTCCGAAGCGCGAGCTGGTGAGCGCCATCCGCGTAAAGTGCCGATTCGAACCCGGCGACGCTCCGGTTCGCATGCAGTTTTTCTGGAGATCGGACGAAAATATTCCGTTTCTCGAAACCGAACGCACACAAACTCTGGAGCTGCCTCGATCGGCCTTTGAACAGATCGTTACCGTTCTTGTCAACGATACCATCAGCCAATTGCGGATAGACCCCGACACGCAGCCGTGCCAGTTCTCTATTTCCGAGATCACACTGTTCTTGCCGGCGAATGAACGTAAGTGAAGCCAGATGTGTTACTTTTCCATCCGGCCGCGGGAGCGCTGGCGCGCTTGGCGCAGGGCATCGACCATCCCGGCGCGCTCGGCGGAGACATCCGTGCTGCTCACGGGGGTTGGCTGGCGCGGTTCCGCCGGAGTCGGGACGGCGGCAACGGGTGGAACCTCGAGTTCGGCCGAGACGGGCCGTTGCCGACGACGCAGCCAGCGTCGACTTCGCTCGGTTGATTCATGAACGACTTCCTGCAGGCGCGCTCCTTGGCGTGAAACCAATCCGGTTCGTCGCTCCAAGACTTCCAGCAACAAGACGACGATGGCCGCCAACATGAGCCATGGTCCAATCGGGATGAGCCTGGGCAACTTGGGCAGGTCCTTCCAAATGCCGGCCAACTCGACGCGCTCCTTTCCGCCGGTCGCACGGGCCATGCGATCCAGGGCCAACAGGCCGGAATCGCCCGACGTCGGTTTGTATTCGGGCGAATACGGCAGACAAATCGGTGGCAGCGACAGCGGATTCTGCCCCGGAACTTCGACGGTCGCCAAACTCGTGGCCGCGCCTTTCATAGGAACCTCGACACTGAGCGTATCCGGGCCGGTCCAATGCAGTGTCATTTTCTCCACGTGCGGCGTCTGCCCCGGATTCGCCTGCAACACATTGACGCGCGGCAGTCCGGCAAATGCCTCGCCCTTTCGCTCCGGGTCGAGGTGCAGTTGCACCCGATTCACGCCTGCCTTGAGTTCTTGTGTGACCATCATATTGTCGGCCAGTTTTTCTGTGGGCCCGGTTGTCCAGCGAGCCAGGCTCGTGTAGAAATCGCCGACGTCTTTCCATTGCGCGATGGCGGCAGTGTATTTGCCGTCCACTTCGCCGGTGTAACAAAGGACTCGGCCGATCCCCGCCTGCCATGAGGCCACCACGGGCGCCCTGTATTCGTCCACCGTCAGCGCGCTAAGCGTTGCTTCGGGGCGAATGTAACACAAGTTGTATCCGCCGATCGGCTGCGTGAAATCGAACGGTCGGCCTGCCAGCGCAGGCAGGGCAGAGGTCGATTGGATCCGTGTCGGTTCGTCCAAGAAAGTGCTGCGGGCCACGACAAAGGTATCTTGTGCGAACAAGCGCGGCAGTTCCTCGGGTTTGTCGGTGAAGAAGATTCGGCCATTGCCGCGCTTGGCAATATCGCGGAGCAAATCGGAATCCTTGTCCGAGTCCCGGCCCATGCCGATGACGCTGACGGTGATACCGGCCTTGCGGGCAGTGGCCAGCAAGTCGCGGTAGATTCCCGGTTCCTCCGAATCCATCGTGTCGGCGAAGAGTATGACGTGCTTGGTGCCGGATTTGGCCCCGCCCACCATTTTGAGTGCCGCTTTCAGGGCCTCCTCGATGTAGATGCCGCCGCCCATGGATTCAATCCGCAACACGTCGCCGCGCACGCGTTCCTTGTTGTTGACCTGGGCCAAATCGGCGATGATATGCGGCGCGGTATCGACGGCAATCACGCCGAATTCATCCATGGGTCCGAGCAAGGTCAGCACCTCGGCGGTTCCGAGGTTGGCCAGGTCCATCTTGCGTTTGCCCCCGCCGGCGGCAGCCATCATGCTTCCGGAACGGTCTAGAGCGACGACAATGGCGACGGCGAGCTTCCGGTGCTCATTCCGTAGTTCCATCGAAACCGGCATGATGGGTTCAAGGGGCGATTTATAATAGCCGCCCGGCCCATACGATAGTTGCCCGCCCGTCATCATCAAGCCGGAACCGGTTTCGCGCACCCACGCCGCCAAGGTCTGCATGCCGGCATTCCCGATTTGTTCCGCGGGTACGTTTTCGAGCAAGACCGCGCAGTACTTCGACAACTCTTCCAAACTCCAGGTACACGATTCCGGAGTTGCTACTTTCAGTTCCAGTCCGCCGCCCTGGAGAAGTCGCGGCATTCCCGACGCCGGCGAGGTGGTGACGTAGAGCATCGGCCGCTGCCCGCTCACACCAACCAGGAAGCGGGCATGGTTGTTTTCGGGCGTGGGGTCGCCGCCGGTTCCACGCACCTCCAACGTGTAGGACTGTGTACCTGGGGCGCCGGCAAGGTCTCGGAACGTCAACCGATTCATCCCGGTCACAAGCGCCTTTCGCCCCGATGACAAAACCTCGTCGCCGCGGCGCAATTCGAATTGGACTTCCTGTGGCGTCGGCGCCTGCACCCAGGCGGCGATCATGAATGCCTCTCCAGGATTGACGGCCGGCGGCGAATCGACGCGGGAAATGGCGACGTCGTTGGTCGCCGGGCGCTCCATAGGGCGATAGTCGATGGCCACGCCGCGCGACGCCGCACGGAGAGCAACGGCCGTTGTGTCCCGGCCGGTCCAGCGCCCATCGGACAATACCAGCACCTTGCCCGGCGCGTCACCGGGTATGAGTGCTAACGCCTTGTCGATGGCTTCGGCGAGATTCGATCCGTCTCGGCCGACATCGTTTACGAAGCCCGCGAACTTTTCGACTTGCGGCTGCTGTTCGATGGCCGTGCTTTCTCCAAACGACACGACAGCGAGCCGGTCATTGGAGCTCATTGCATCGTGGATCAGGTCAATCGCTTCTTTTTGGGCGGCCTCGCTGTTGCCGGGCATCGATTGACTTCGATCCGTCACTACCACCACCGTCCCTGCCCGGCTGGGTAAGCGGATGGCCAACCCGCACAAGGCCAGCACTACGCACAGTAGCGACACGAGGCGCAGACCGAGCAGCAACCGTGTCGCGGGCCGCCAAATCCATAACGCCGCCCCGAGGGGCAGGAGCAGGAACAGCCAAATCGGATGAAGCAATGTCATACGCGGCCCCGCACCGCTTGACGCGCAATAATGAAGGTGTGCATGGTCAGCAAAGCACAAACGGCGAGCAAAAGGACCCAGGCGATATTCTGGTATTCAAGCCGAAGCGTGGTGTCATCCAGCCAGTCACCCCATCGCCCGGTCATGCAGTTACGGAGGTCTGATTCATCGCCGTTCAGTGCGTTTACAGCAAAAGTATGGCGTTCTTCGGCCGCGCGGACTTGATAGACACCGACATTATCGCCGTGAAGCGTAACCCGGCGACCTTGGACGGCTTGCGTATGCGCTTTGCCCTTCGGGTCCACTACTTCCACCGTCTCGCGCGAAGCCGGTAGCGTCAACGTGGTGTCTTCCCCAAGGCGAAGATTGATCCTGCTCAGGCCGGGTTCAGCGGCGGCCCGCCACTGCACGAGGTTCCAGAACAGGATTGGCCAATTGGGCGACTCCGGCAACGTCGAAAGCTCGGGCCGCAGGCGCAGCCTGACATCTTGCCGGTCGTTCGAACCGCCTGCCACGGTTAGCAGCGGGACATTGCCGGCCATCAGGACCGGTGAGCCGGGCAATGTTTCGGTCTTGCCCGCGCCCCACACCACGCCTTGCAACTGTAATCCTTGCGTCAGCGGATGACTGCGATCCATGATGAAGGGACCGGTATACGCGTCGGCGTCCTTTTCCATCGTGATGTAGAGCCACCATGTTTCGGCGCCTTCAGGCCGTAACGCGTCACGGTCCGTGATCAACCAGTGCGGATTCACCGCCGAGAGCTCAGTTCCAGGAGTCGCACCAATCGCTTTCTCAGCGAGTTGACGCAGCGCTTTATTTTGAACTTGCAAGTCCACCCGCACCGGTTTGGACGTAGTCGGCAACAGGATCGCACGATTATCGACATCGAGCACGTCGTCGTCGAGCCGTGCCGTTAGCGCGGGCGTACCGGTTTGTAGATCAAGGAAGATTCGGCGGATTTCGTGAGGGCTCAATGTGAGGCGACTTTGCTGCACTTCGTTCGCTCGTTCACCTGCGATCACACGAAGTGTGGTGCTTTGGCTTACTTCGGCCAGATTCGCAATCTCCAGAAAGCAGCGCTCGCCGCCGTCCCGAGGTGTGCGTGCGGCATTGACAAACGCCAAATTCGGACTCTGCCGGCCGAACGCGCGCCACACGAGCCGTCCCTTTCCTGGATCGACTTCGGGCTTGTGATCGGTAACGACCAGAATGAGGGCCCGATCTCCGGCCAGTTCCGTAGCCAATCCCAGTGTATCCTCCATGCGGCAGCGAGGTGATTGACATTTCCAATCCGACCATTGCCGCTCTGCGTCCGAAACCGATCGAATCGAATCGCCGAGAAACTGAGGACTATCGCCTGCCAACAAGAAGCGGACGGATGAATAGGAGTTTTCGCGGATGTCCTTGGTCAGCTCGGCAATCGCCCGCTGCCGCGACGAATCGTCCCCGCCCGCTTTCATCGAGTAGGAATCGTCCAGCACGACAATCAACGGCCGGGTTCCAGGCGCAGTCTGCACATGGGGTCCCGCGGCGGCGGCAGCCAGCAACAGCAACGCAAGGAGCTCGAGGTAAAACACCAACGGGGTTTGCAGGCGGTGGCGACGTGTGCCGCCCTCGCGAATTTGCCGGTGGTCGGCCCAGAGCATCAGGCTCGACACCGGTTGCCGGCGGAAGCGATTGCGCAGCCAGTAGATCGCCGCCAACGTCGGCAATGCCGCCAGCCCGGCGAGCGCGAGCGGAAGGGTGAACACCGGAAGCATGAGCGCTTACACCACCTTCAATATCTCCGCCGCCACCAACTCATTCATTCGCCAATCACTCAGGACACGTTCCGCAACGAGCGTGGTCATGACGCCGCCCACTTGGCGACACGCCCGATGCCAATTCTGCTGGTGACGTATGAGGCCCTCGTTGTAACGCCGGAGCGCAACCGCATCGACATACACATCCTGGACTTCGTCGGTCTCGGAATCCATAAGCCTGAGATTTCCGTGTGCAGGCGGATTAACGTCCGCTTCCGCCAGCACCTGTACGATGACCACCGTCGCCGCACGGTCGGCGATGTGACTTAGCGTAGTCAATGGATCGCCTAGCCAAAGCAGGTCGCTGATCAGAACACGCGTCCCGCGCGGCCGCCACGTCGGTGTTTGCCCGCTTAGTACCTCGGCGGGATTTCCGCGGAACTCGAAATTGATGTCGTCCCAACGCACCGGCCTAGCCGATCCATTCGGCACGGGACGAATCGTTTCCCCCATAAGCCAGGCTCGATGGGAATAGCCGGCATTCGATGCGGCCGCGGCAAAGAATGCGGCCAGCGCGACGGCCGCTTCGGCCTTGCGACTGCTTGCCAGGTCCATCGAGCGCGAGCCGTCGATGGCGATATCCAAATGCGGCGTGACTTCCTCGCGAAAGAGCTTGACCATCAACTGGTCGCTTCGCGCGTATGCGCTCCAGTCGATATGGCGCAAATCGTCGCCGGGCTCATACTCGCGGTAATCGTTGAACTCCAGTGAGCTTCCCGCGCGATGTCCCAACGCGGCCCCGGTGAGGTTCACCGGTGCGCGTCGCGGCAAGCCAAGCGCGTATCGCAACCCTGCCCTCTCACCGTCGGCCAAATATGTCGAGATCGATGGCATGGGAAGAGGCGTCACGCACCGTACGGGCGAAATCGCTGAAGCTGCCGTATGAACCAAGGGACATTCAAAGCGACGGCGACCCCAGCCCAGATTTGCGTAAACGTCATGTAGATGTCGCGGTCAACTCGATCGAACGGAGCGTAAAATGGATTGGCGATCAACCAATGGTATTCCTTGGCCGCACGCCAGTCGTTGTAGTAGATCATGAATCCGATGATGTAAGGAATGGCGCTTCCCAGAGCGATGAGAACGGCCATCAAGACCCACGTATGGCCAGGTTTGATCGCCGTCGATGCGACCCAATTGCGCACCAGGACGGCCGTCATCCCGTAAGCCAACACGTAAAGACTGAGCAAGGTCATGACCTCAATGATCTGCTCCGTTGTTGTTGAAGTAAAGTGAGCCGTTGTGAAGAAGACGATGGCCCAGTGGCCGATGAACAATGTGGCTGCCACTCCAAGGACGGAAAAAATGACACCTCCTGCCGAGCCGCTATAAAGCAAGAAAGCAGGAAGTTGAAGCAACGCCTTCCGCGGAATCGTGCGGGCCACGCGCGGCGCCCATTGTTCACGCTCATTGATGGAAATGCAGAACTGGAGACAAAACAGCGCGACTCCACCAATGATCCACGGCCAAAAGAATTCGAGCTCTCCCGAATAGTAGGCCCAGTAGCCAAACATCGCGCCCGCCACGAGCCACACGCCCAGAACATACAGGCGCACCGGCAGCGCGCGGTTGGCGGAGGGCGGGTTCACGATGGCCACGGACCAGGTAAATACCATGCCAACGGCCGCGACCGCAAGCACGGCCACTACCGCGGCCGGACCCCAAAAATTGATCGAACTCAGGGGCACGCGAACGCCGAACTGCACCAACATCGACGTGGCGCCGATTACGCCGCTAAAAATCATCACCAAGCCGCCCAGCGCTGCCAGACCAAAGAGCACTTTGACCACCCGCGGCGCCGGAACGACGGCGACGAACATCGCCAACTGCGTCCCCGCAACGACCGCCAGAAAATCGCACGCCAGGACGATCAGAATCGTCGGAATATCGATACCGCGAAGAAGGTACGTAAATGCCAAAAAAGGCGCGCATGCGCTAAAGATCAACAACAGCAGTACGACCGCCGCGAACAGCTTGCCTCGGATGATCGCTCGCGGCTTGAGTGCCGTAACAAAGAGCAAATCGACGTTGGTGTCCGAGCGTTCCGCCGCCAGGCGAATTCCGGCATAGAGCGGGATAAACAACATGCAAGTGCCCAGCATGATCCCGTGGAGCACGGCAAAGACCTCACGCCCGCCGCCAAAGTCCATCACATCGGACGGCTGTCGCTCCATGCGAAATAGAATCCACATGCCGAGCACCAGCAGCTGGAGTGCGAGAAACAACAAAAGTGCAATGACGACGAATCGGCTTTGAACCGCTTGACGCAGCTCTTTGACGACGATGGGATTGAGCGAGTCGTCAAACCGTTCCACGACACCGGCGGACATTATTGCACCTCGCCCTTGGTCACGTTCATGAAGATCTGTTCGAGGTCGGCGCGCCGCTGCCGGAATTCTAGAATGCGGTAGCCGTCGCGCATTAGCTCCGCCAACAAATCGCAACAGGCTTCCTCGGTGCCCACCATCTCGGCTTCGACGCTATGATCGATTAACCGTGCGGCATTGATGTGTGGCATCTCCAGCAGGCGTTTGTGAAGTTCCTCCGGTTTCGTCAAGGGCCTGATGATCACGGTGCGGTGCGGCTGATCCTCCGCCATGATCTGTTCCAGGGTGCCCGCCTTGAGAATTCGCCCGCGCTCAATAAATACCGCGCCGGTACAGATTTCCGCCAATTCCGTGAGAATGTGCGAGCTGATGAGCACCGCCTTGCCCTGCGAGCCCAGCACTTTGAGAAGTTCGCGTAGTTCGATGCGCGCCCGCGGGTCCAAGCCGGCGGCCGGCTCGTCCATGAGCAACACGGGTGGATCGTGCACCAACGCGCGGGCCACGCTGACTCGGTTCTTCATCCCTTTGGACAGGGCATTCAAGCTCTTGTCACGAATGCCCGTCAGGTTCGTGAATTCTTCGATACTCTCGACAACCTGCTTCCGCTGTTTGCCTTTGATGCGGTAAGCCCGGGCGAAGAAATCAAGATACTCATGCACCGAGATGTCCCGGTGCGTCGGCAAAGAATCGGGAACGTAACCCACGAGCCGATGCGCCTTCTCCGGCTCGTCCACGACAGAGACGCCGTCGATCATTGCCTCGCCGCTGGTCGGTTCGTCGAGCGTTGCGAGAACGCGAATCGTCGTGCTCTTGCCCGCGCCGTTGGGCCCAACGAAGCCGAAGATTTGCCCGGAGGAGAACGAGAAGGTGATGTCGTCGACGGCTTTGGTCCGGCCGAAGTGCTTGCGCAGGCGCACGACTTCAACTTTCATTGCCGGCCTCCTTGTGGACGCCGATGACGATCGTGCGTTCCTTGCGGTATTTCGCTTTCAGACCTTCTTCCACGAAGGGTGTTGAATTCAAAATGGCGATGTAGCGGCCGCTCTGGAGAAATGACTTCGGGGCCTTGGTGATGCGATCAGCGCATTTGAGCCAATCAAGCCCGGAAATAGTCGAGATCGCTTCAACGGTTCCTGATTGGACGCCGCCGGCATACAGAAATCGCAAATCAGTCCTGATCGGCTCTCCGCTAGGCACGAAGCCGTCTTGTGTTAGCTTTGCGATACCACCCGCGGCAACCGGCCCGGTCACGAAGACTTTTCCGTCAGTGTCGGCATAGCAGAAGTCGGCGATGTCGGCGCCGAGTCCGTTCATCATCGACAGGCCGCCGTTCTCCGAACGTGTGATATCCACACGCTCGCGCCGGGTCTCGGTCTTGCGAATCATGAACTGGGCGGGGCTTCGTGCGGTAACCCAACCGCTCGACAGATGCTGATCGCTGGTCCAATCCAACGTCCTTGCCGTGCCACCGCCTTGGTACCAGTGAGTGTCCAGCAGTTGTGGGCATACCTCGGTGTTCTGGCCGTAGTGCAAGCCGTCGTTGGGCGTGAGCGGCGAATAGAACGCCGTCCAACCGATGGTGGTTGCCTGCCGTGCATTTTCATCGAGAAGAGTAAACACCTCCGTTCGCGCATGGGCATTCCACCCTTCGGACACCAGCATGTAGCCGAACACCATGGCACATGTCAGGAGCGAAATAACGGGTACCGTCCAAAGCAACCAAATGCGTTTGTTCCTTCGGCTAAGAAACATCAAGTTCAATGGCCCAATGACTGCCACGAACCCGACCATGAGCAAGAACAACCCTCGAACCGGCACGCCGGAGTCCTCGACAACGGGAAATTCCTGGTTGGCCTGCCCGACGGTCCGCTGCGTTTTCCATGGAGCCGCTGTGAAAGTCCATGACTCGATCAAGTCGTGCCGCGTCTTGTCGGACCATTTGGCAGGATCGCGCGTCTCGCTGACCAGGCATCGGCCAAATCCTGCATGGTGTACCGTGACGCCGGGTTCCGGCGTCTCCTTGTTCGTCGGGGTCTTTGGAACGAGTTCGCCGCCAAGAATCGTCAATGAGCCGCCCGTCTCGACATATTGCCAGATGGCGCTCTTCACGGCATCCGACATTTGTCGAAATTCTTCCCGGGTAATGATGATGCCGTCGTAGCGCGAATACCCAAGCCAATGGGGACTCCATTCGGACGTTGGGAGCGGGTGCGCCGGGAAGTTCTCTTCCCGCATCCCGTATCGCATGCCGCCCAGTGAGTGTATGTCCTGAATAATCTGCGTCGGAACACCTCGGCCGCGGAGGACGAAATTGGACTCATATCCTGTAGGCGGAGACATCGTCGGGGATACCAGGCCCGGTCGCATTTTGGTTGCCGGTGGCAGCGCGGGTGTCGAGTAGCCGCCGTAATACCCGCCGCGGCGGCGCGTGTCTCCCATGACGATTGGGATCGACTTTTCTTGCTTCAATCCTTCGATTCGAACTTCAACGCCGCCGCCACCCCAGCCACCGAGCGACGGTCTGTCGGGCTGGAACATCGAGAAGCGAACGACGGCCTCCGGTCCGATTTCGCGCTCGCAGCGGATGGCCCGAATATGTTCGCCAGACCCATAGCGCGATTCGTCCGGAAACTTCAACTCGACACGCCGGGGAGTATTCGAACGATTGCTGGCGGTTACGGCATATTCTCGGTAGCCGTGCGTCGACTCGCCGGCCGGCGGCGACGTAATGGAAATGGTGATCTCGCCGTAATTCGCGGTGTACCCGGCGGCAGGGCCTGAAGGAGTCGGCCGCGAGATTGGACCCGGCCCCTGACCCACCGTGACAGAAGCGAATGCACCGATCACGCCAACCGCCAGCAGTCGCCTGACCGTGTGGTTACTCATCGTTTCGCTCTCCCAGCGCCACGTCGGCCGGCAGCTTCAACCCTGCCTCATCCATTCTGTCCAACAGATTTCGCACGACAGCGAATGCGTCCACTTGATCCAACCGCGCCTTGTAGTTCAGTATCAATCGGTGATTCAGAACGTGCGGGGCGACGGTCTTGACGTCTTCGAATCCGACGGTAGGCCGGCCGGCAAGCAATGCGAACGCCCGAGCGGATTCGGCCATGGCAATTGCTGCCCGCGGCGATGCACCGTAAGTGACATACGCGGCAACCTGGTCGCTTGCCTCCGGCGCGCCAGCGTGGGTCGCCGCCACCAGTCGGGAGATGTAACGGGCTACGGGTCGAGGCAGAAACACCTTTTCAACAATCGCGAAGACTTGCTGAAGTTGATCCGCGGACATCGTCCACGTCGGCGCCGGCGGCTCGCCGTGCCGCCTTGTCGTGATGATCCGGTCGAGCACGTCGGCATCGACGGTTTGGACAACAAGTTTGAACAAGAATCGGTCGAGTTGCGCTTCGGGCAACGGATATGTGCCTTCAAGTTCAATCGGATTTTGGGAAGCGAGAACGAAGAAGGGTTTGGGTAGTTCCCGCGTCGTACCCAAAAGCGTAACGCAGCGTTCCTGCATCGCCTCCAAGAGGGCGGACTGTGTCTTCGGCGACGCGCGGTTGATTTCGTCGGCGAGCAAGATGTTGGTGAAAACCGGTCCGGGGCGAAACGTCATCTCGCGGGCGCCGTTGTGGGTTTCTTGCAGTATGTGCGTGCCAAGAATGTCGCCGGGCATCAGGTCCGGCGTGAACTGCACACGCTTGAACTCAAGGTGGAGAAGCTGGCCGAGTGCTTTGACCAAGGCTGTCTTGCCCACGCCGGGAACACCTTCGAGCAACACGTGCCCGCGGCTAAGAATGCCGGCAAGGACGAGGCGGTGTAACTCAGGACGGCCCAGGAGCATGCCATCCAACTGCTCTAGAAGTTTGGCAGTGAGCGATACGACAGGTTTCAGTTCCTCGGGTGGCAAAATCACGTCGGGCTTGGCAGCTTGGGACATCGTTGTGCCACGCGGATGGAGAGAGGTCGCAGCTTATTACGGTTATTCGCCGGTCGCGTAATTGTATTTAGCGAAACGGGAGTGCGTTACTTCTTCGGTTCGGCCGGCCGGTCGAAGAACTTCTCCACCGTCTTTTTGTGTTGCGGCAGAATGATTTGCCGGTTGGCCGAGCCGCCACCGGTCTTGGCGCCGCGGAGGGCGCCGGATTCGGAAGGAGCCCCGGGCTTGTCCGGCTTCGGGGCCGCCTTGCCGACACCCGCAACGACGCTATCCTTCAGGGCGCTAAGGTCGGCCGGCGGCAGCGCTTGTTCGGTGAACTTTGTGCCGTCCGGATCACTCTCGACTCCGAAGGTGAGCGGCACCGGTCCGCCGCCTTCGTTGATGCCGCCCTGACCGGGGTAATAGCCGGCCAGGCAACATCCGAGCATATCACACACCGATTGACCGCCCTCACATTTCTTCAGCAACTCGGCGAGAGCTTCGCCCTGGCATTTGCCGCAACTTTCGCATTTCTTCAGCGTTTCGAGATCGATGAGACCGACTTCATGCAAGCGGGCGAGATGATCCGCGATGTCTCCCTTGCAATCACGCAACAACTCCGCCAATCCGGCGAGCTGCTCGGGTGAAAGTTTGCCGTCCGCGGCGGCCTTCATCGCCTCGGCAAGTTTCTCAAACGACTCGTTCTCCTTGCCGAACTTTTCCATCATCTCGGCAAGGGCCTTCATTCCCTCCGCTACCAGTTTGGCGTCCATGTTCGGTAAGGCTTGCCGTATGCCTTCGGCGAGTGTTTCCGCCTTCGCCAGCTCTTCAGTTTTCTGCAATGACGACTCGGATGCGGATTTGGCTGCATTCTTGGCCATATCGCGCAGATGGTCGAGCGCCTCCAACGTCTTGGCCGGCTCTTTTCCCTTGGCCTCGTCGCGAAGCTGCTCCAGCTTCTTCTTCAGTGCGTCGGCGCGCTCGTCTTCCAACACGGATTCTTCCTTGAGAACCTGAATCTGCTTGGCGAGCCTATCCACCTTGTCGCCGACCTCAAGCGGATTCGACGTGTCGGCGCCGGCAAATCGTTCGGGCACCCAAAAAGCGAGCGCGACGAAGACGGCCGCAACCGCCAGCAACCCCCACGACCGGCCGCCCGACCAGCGCACCGTGGTTTGCGAAGTATCGGGCATCTCCTGCCGCCAGTTGCCGATCTCGGCTTCGCCGTCGGCCATCAGCAGTCCGCCGCAATGGCTGCGCTCATCCAACATGGCGCGTAGGGTCGAGAGTGCCGGCAAACGCCGAAGCGCGACTGCAACACCGATCGCAACCGCTACGGGCAATCCCGCCAGTCCCCAAAGCAATATCAGCCGTGACGCGCCGAGTTCCGCGCACAACACCAAAACGACCGTGCCCCAAACGAACGCCCACACCGTCGCCAATCCGACCGCGTACTTGCAGCTCAGAACGAACGCGATTTTCTGCCGCAGCCGCCGGACGGAGTGGTCGTGGTCCTGCATGGTTTTGGCCCCGTAGTTCGCCACGTGATGCACGCTAGCTAACTACTTAGTATGTGACCCGCACGTGTAAGCTGTCAAGCTTCCTGGTAAGCCAACACCTTGGAGGGGTTGCGGCGAGTTGGGAAGTCTCGCGTTGAATTGCACCATGCCGTACTCGCGCCGCCCCGTTCTCCATCTGACCCGTTCGTTGATGTCTTGCGCGGATTCCTGAGCATAACTGCAAAGAATCCCCGCATTCGACTCATTTTTTAACGTTGCCTGCCTGAAAATCCGATTCTTTGGATTATGCCGAACAAGCCGATGGAATGGGTCGGTCCGCCTCTAGCGGATTCGGCTGTCAGCAAGGAGACGGGGGACATGCGAATGCGGACCTTATGGCAAACAGCACTCGTTGCGGCCGGATTGATCCTGGCTCCCACGGCGGCTTGGGCTCAGTCCGTCCCCACCGTTCCCATCAATTACTCGCCGCCCGACCCCGTCGTGCCGCTGCCGTTGTTCCACGACCGACCGGAACGAGGCGGGTTCTTCATGGCCGGCGAATTCATCTTCTGGCGACAAACGATGCCCATTACCAGCCAAGTCATTGCCACGCGCGGCCTGGTTGACTTTGACGGTTCGATCACGGCCGACCTTCTCGGCCTTCGAATCACGCCGACAACTACCTTCGTGCCGTTTATTCTCCAGGGCCCAACGGCGCCCGGCAATTTTCTCGGAAGCAACGCGATCGCATTGAATGCCCAGGATGTTCTTCCAAACGGCGCCCCAAGCTTCGTTCCGGGGTTCACCTTCACGGCCGGCTGGAAGTTAGAGAGCGGTTGCGTAATCGATTTCACCTGGTGGCACCTGATGGAAACCAAGTATGCCGCGGGCGCCACATTGGTGCCTGCTAGCTTCCAGCCCGGTGCTCTCTTGACCGAGACGTTTCTGTTCGCCCCGGTCTACGCTTTCCCGAACGAGTATGCCGGCCCGGCTCTCAAGCTCGCGTTGGGCGCCCCGTTCGCCGCCTTCGGTATTTGGAACGGTGCTTCGACCATGACGATCCACTTCGTGCAGCGCTTCGAACAATTCGACATCACCGGCCGCGTGCCGACCTATCAGGATGATGACCTGCGTTGCTACGGCCTCCTCGGCCCGCGCTTTGTGTGGATGTGGGAGAACTTCTCGTGGCGCACCGTGTCGGTGGACTTCGGCGGCAACTCCGGTCAGGACGATGTCGCAAATTACAGTAACGTCGTGTCGAACCGCATGTACGGCATCCACATGGGCGCCGGCTTCGATCGCCGAATCGGCGACAACTGGCTCGGCACGTTCTCGTTCAGCCTGGAAGCGCAAGGGGCGCTCTTGGTTGACGTGGTTAAAGAACGCGCCAAGTACGAACGCGGCGACGGCTATTCCTCTTCCAAGCGGTCGCGATCCGAGTTTACGATTGTCCCCGAAGTTCAGGGCAAGGCATGTTTCTGGTGGTATCCGATCGAGGGGATTCAGATCAAAGTCGGCTACGACGTGATGGCGTTTTTCAACACTGTGTCGGCGCCGAACCCGGTCGCTTTCAACTTCTCGACTATTGAGCCAACGTGGGAGAAAGGCCAGTTCCGGCTGTTCCACGGCTTCGAGGCGGGCATCGGTTTCATCTTCTAACACACCGAGTTACACGCGAACGAGTGTGGGGTGGGGAGGGGGCGGCACGGACGTCGCCTTCTCCCCTTTTTCAAGGCAGAAAGGCAAAAAGCAGGTTGCTTTTTTCCTTCTTCCTTTTGCCTTTTTCCTTTTTGCTTTTTCCTTTCGAATCGGCACGCCTATAATGCCCACTTTCAAGCGCGTCCCCGCCGGCAGGGGATTTCGTTGCCGCATTGATGTCCTAGGAGCTTTACATGGCCGACGAACAAGTAGAGCCACGCCCCATCAACGTTCGCCAGTGGTTCCCCTGGACGGAGATCTTCACGGGCTTTAAGGTTGCGCTCGATCCCAAGAAGCTGCTGCTCGCCGCCGCCGGCATCTTGTGCATGGCATTCTGGTGGTGGTTCCTCAGCGTGATCTTTTATGCCCCGCGTGACAAACCCGAGTGGCCGAAAGACTATCCCGTAGCAAATGCCTCCGGTGACGACGAAGCGACGCAGCGAAAAAATGCGTGGGCTGAGTTCCAACGCGACCGCAAGAAGTGGAACCTTCTCCACAAGGCGGCGGGGACGACCCCGGTTTACGAAGACGCCGGCGACATCGCGGAAAGCCCCGAGAGATACGACGCCGTCAAAGCGGAGATCGACGCCGGCCGACGCACGGCGGAAAAACCCTATGGCGGGATGTCGACCTGGCCTTGGTTTGAGCACCGCGGACCCAATCCATACTTGCTTGCCACCGGCCGTGCCGGCGCGGAAACCGCGGATGGTGTTGCACGCACCGTACCCTGGGAGCGCGGACAGTTCCTCGGCTGGTTCGCCACGGAACAGGTCCCCGTTCTCATCGAGCCGCTCGTGAAGTTCATGCGCCCGGTAGTTTATTTGTTCAATCCAAACGTCGGCTTCCTGAACTGGTTCTATTTCTTGCTCGCACTGGTCGGCACCGTTGCGATTTGGGGATTCTTCGGCGGCGCCATCACGCGGATTGCGACGGTTCAGATCACGCGAAAAGAACGCATCGGTATGAGCGAGGCGATCCGCTTCACCTGCGCGCGCTGGTTGTCATTCTTCTCCGCTCCACTTATTCCGCTGTTGATCGTCGCCGGCTTCACCTTGATCCTGATGGTATTCGGGATCTTTCACCTCATCGGTGGTTTCGGCGACATCTTTGACGGCGTGTTCTTTCCGATCTTCATCGGTCTCGGACTGTGCATGGCCATTGTGTTGATTGGACTGGTCGGTTTGCCCATGATGCACGCCACGATCAGCACTGAGGGAAGCGACAGCTTTGACGCCCTCAGCCGTTCTTACAGCTACGTTTTCCAAAGTCCGTGGAATTACCTTTGGTACGCGGTGGTGGCCATTCTTTACGGCATGGTGCTGGTCTTTTTCGTCGGCTTGGTTGGTTCCATGTCGGTCTATCTTGCCAAATGGGGCTTGAGCCAGACGCCGTTCGTGAACATGGTGAACCGCGAACCGTCGTATCTCTTCGTGTATGCTCCTACTTCCTTTGGCTGGCGCGAGTTGCTCCTCAGCGGAACGTCGGCGGTCAATAGCCCACAAGCGTATGAAGCCTACTTGGGCACGCTCAAGGTTTACAACAAGATCGGCGCCGGCATGGTCGCCGGCTGGCTGTATCTATTCTTTCTCCTGATCCTCGGCTTCGGTTACAGCTACTTCTGGACAGCGAGCACCATCATTTATCTCCTCATGCGCCGGAAAGTAGACGATACGGACATGAACGAAGTCTACCTCGAGGAGGAAGAACTCGAGCCGCCATACTCACCGATGCCGACCGAGGCGCCGTCGGCGCCGGAACGTGTGGGTCCAGCGTTAACCATGGTTGACCCGCCGGCGTTGAAAACCGCGCCGCCGGAGTCGCCGCGTACCGAGCACTCTCCCGGCGGAAACATGCCGCCCCCGGGCATGTAGGCTTGAAGTAATCGGATCCACATGCCACGACCTGTATTCCTTTTCACCGGCCAATGGACTGACCTGCCCCTGGAGGGCCTGGCGCAAAGGGCAAGCGAATGGGGTTATCAGGGGTTCGAGCTTGCCTGTGGCGGCGATCATTTCTCCGTGCAGAAGGCGATCAAGGAATCGTCCTACTGTCAAAAGCGAATCGATCTCCTGGCGCGATTCGATCTCACCGCATCCGTGTTGAGCAACCACCGCGTCGGCCAGGCCGTGTGCGATTTGGTCGATGCTAGACATCAAAGCTTGCTGCCGGACTACGTTTGGGGCAATGGTAATCCCGGCGAGGTATCGCAGCGGGCGGCAGACGAGATGATGGCCAGCACCGCGCCGCGCAACAACTCGGAGCGTCGGTCTTGACGGGGTTCACGGGTTCGTCGATTTGGTCCTATGTCGGCGGTTATCCCGCGGCGACTCCGGCCGTCGTCTCGGCGGCGTTCACCGATTTTGCCCGCAAGTGGAAGCCCATCCTCGACGTTTGCCGGGACTCAGGTGTCAAGTTCGCCTGCGAAGTGCATCCGGGTCAATTGGCGTTCGATCTTTATAGCGCCGAAATGTTACTCGACGCCGTGGGTGGCAGGGACGAATTAGGATTCTTGTTCGACCCAAGTCATCTCCATTGGCAGGGGGTCGACCCGGTGGAGTTTCTTCGACGATTTCCTGATCGGATTTATCATGTCCATATCAAAGACATCGCCATGTCACTTAACGGCCGATCGGGCATTCTGAATTCCTATCTCCCCAGCGGCGATCCGCGCCGCGGTTGGGAATCTCGATCCCCGGGCCACGGCGGCATCGATTGGGAAAATGTCATCCGCGGACTCAACGAGATCGGCTACAACGGACCTCTCGCCGTAGAATGGAAGGACAACGGCATGGACCGTGATTACGGCGCCGAGGACGCGTGTAAGTTTGTCAAACGCTTGGATTTTGAGGCCGGCCCCACCCGTGCCCGGCATGCATTCCGTGACGCATGAGACGTGAGAAAAACAACGATGAACACCGCTGAAGTCGAAGCACATGAAGACCTGAAACGCGAGTGGACCGACCAATACGTGATGGTTAACCCCGAGGTCCAGGAGCTGAAACGATTCGAAGGCATCGTCGGGCGGATCGTCACCGTGAACTGGAACAACAAGGCGGTAATCGACTTCCAAGACGGCGGCTGGTACGATATAGCCGCATCGGCGGAGTGCTTGCGTAAACTCGATCCCACGGAAGCAAAGGCGAAGTTCGACGCCAAAGCCAACAGCGCCCAGCCGATCCCGGAAAAACAAAGTTAGAGCAGTTGTTAGTTGCCAGTTGTCAGTTGAAAACATTGCGTTACTGACAACTGACAACTGACAACTGACAACTGACTCTCATGATTCTCCTCATCGATAACTACGACTCGTTCACCTACAACCTCGTCCAGCGCTTTGGTGAGATCGATCCGGCGATTGACCTGCGCGTTTATCGCAACGATAAGATCTCGATCGAAGAAATCGCTGCGCTGAAGCCCGAGCGCATCGTCGTCTCGCCGGGACCTTGCACGCCCCGTGAGGCGGGCATCTCCAACGAAGTGATACGACGATTCGCACCAACGACGCCGCTCTTAGGCGTGTGCCTCGGGCACCAGTGCATCGGCGACGTATTCGGCGGCGAAGTCGTGGGCAATTATCGCATCATGCACGGCAAGACATCGCCCATTCACCACGACGGCTTGGGAATCTTCCAAGGTCTTTCCAACCCCTTCGTGGCAACGCGCTACCACAGCCTGGTCATCCGGCGCGAGAGCTTTCAAAATCCCGATTTCACGATCACCGCATGGACGGACGAAGGCGAAATCATGGGAGTCCGCCACCGCACCTGGCCGCTGCACGGCGTGCAGTTCCATCCGGAAAGCTTTCTCACCGACGAAGGGCCGCGGTTGTTGCGGAATTTTCTGCAGCTCAATTAACGGCCCGCACCGTACCCATGATGTGTATGCGTCGGCAATTTGTGATGTGCTCACAAGCCGACTGTTTTGCGGCGGGCGACTACGGTATCAACGTCAAAGCCGTTCCATCTGCCAAGCGGTAGATGTGGAAATCACTGTCCAATGTGAACACGCGCTGCATAGTCAACTGTTCGGCGCTCGCTACCATCGAAGCGTCGGCCAAGTCCATGGGAGTATCTCGATACTTGTTCATCAGCACGGCCATGCGATCGATCTCATTGGACGACAGTTCATGTAACACCAGTCGTCCGGTGCCGCGCATCCGCCAAAGGGTTTCTTGACCCAGATAACCACCCGCCCGATGCACGAGGTACATGGCTTCCGTGAAACACGGCCACGTCGTAACCATCGACTCGGCGGCCATGTGCTTTGTGGCCGCCACACAGCGGGCGTGATTGGGGTCGTTCCGGTCAGCCAACGCTACGAGTGGGCCGGTATCGGTGAGGATCATGGACTTGTTCGTTTGTGTTTTTCGACCAGATGCTCAGCGAATCGTTCTCCACACTTCTCGGAAAACGCCTCTCCCGAACCGCTGATAGTTCCGATGTAACCGCCTAGGAACTCGAAGAGCGTTTGGCCTTCGACGTTTTCTCCGTTATCCGGGGCGTTCACGAACATTCTGCGCAAGCTGTCGATTGCCAACAATTCAGGCGTGGTGCCTTGCTGGCGAGCACGTTCCGTAAGCGGAACTTCGATTTCCGGTGGAAGGAAAATCTGGATCATGGCAGACCTCCGGCACCATTATACCGGCCTTTGAGGTGGGTGCGCTGTAGCACGGTTCAATGACGGCTCACTGCGGACTGGCTGCGTCCACGCGGGCAGGTAGGAACACATTTCTTTACCATCGGCTTGACCTAAAACGGCTGCTTGTGGGACGATAGAGCCGCGTTGGAAATCCTTGATAAGTATCAGGAGCAAATCATGTTTAGAAAAATCGACGGCAAACAAGTATACGACTCCTTCGAGGACCTTTTGAAGGACGTGAAAAGCCGATATCGTCGGACCCACCAAGGGGAGACAGAGGGCCTCCATTACCAATTCGAGTTAACCTGTAATCCAGACGGGAAATCCGGCTTGATTAGGGCAGAGCGTCTGGAAACGCCGGATAACGGAACAAATCCGAAAACCGAAACTCTTCTCATCCAAGACAACCGGATTCTTGCGCACGTGATGGATGAGGAGGGGTCGTCGTGCTGGCTGGAGTGATATTACAGTTGGCCCAAGACGAGCGACAAATTCACGGACTCGTCGACGCTCTGTAACAGAATATGTCCGGACAAATGCACGGATGAGAAGGCCTTGAAAACCGTGGACTGATAATCGGCGCTCACACCTCGGCAAACTTGGTCACGAATGCGTCGCTTGAACCACGGTTCCGTCGTTTGAAGGCGCCTGGCGTCGTCGGGAAGTTGGTCGAGAGGGTTGACCCGCTCACGTAGGCATTGCCGGTTCCGTCCACGGCGATGCCGTAACCACTATCGTTACCATTCCCGCCGAGGTAAGTCGCATAGGCCAGGGCGCTTGCGGAGGGGTCAAGCTTGACCAGGAAGGCGTCTTCGCCGCCGTCGTTGTATGTGGTGTCGAATGCGCCGGGCGTAACGGGGAAGTCGGATGACCGGGTGTACCCTGTGACGTAGGCGTTCCCGGTGCTGTCCACGATGAGTTTGGTGCCATAGTCAGACGAAGACCCTCCGAGGAAAGTCGCGTAGGCCACGACGGTCCCGTTTGCGCTAAGTTTCACGACGAAGGGATCCTCGGAGTTGTTTGTAGTGTCGAATGCGCCTGGCGTCGTTGGGAAGTCTGACGAATCAGTTTCCCCGGTAACGTAGGCGTTACCGACGAGGTCAACGGCGATGCTGTGGCCCTCGTCGGAAAGGAATCCCCCTAGATATGTCGCGTAGATCAGGACGTCGCCGCCCGCGCTCAACTTCGCAACGTAGGCATCGCCGTCTGGACCTCCGTTGTACGATTCCTGGAAAGCACCGGGCGTGCTCGGGAAGTTGTACGAGCGCGTGTACCCCGTCAGATACGCATTGCTGCTTGCATCCACAACGATGCTTCGCCCATAGTCATACTCGGAACCTCCAAAGTAGGTCGAGTATAGGAGTTCACTGCCGCTGGGGCTCAGCTTCACAGCAAAGGAATCATAAGCGCTCGCACCGTTTTGTGTCGTGTCGAATGCACCCGGCGTGGTCGGGAAATTGGTAGAGTGCGTGTCTCCCGTCACGTAGGCGTCGCCGACGCTGTCTAAAGCAATTGCAAAACCGTAGTCGTACTGGGACCCGCCAAGGTAGGTTGCGTACGTAAGGGCGCTGCCGGTCGCATTAAGTTTCGCCGCAAACGCATCGCCGTTGCCATTGGCGGTCAGATCGAATGCGCCGGGCGTGGTCGGGAAATCTCCGGATCCCGTGAACCCGGTAACGTAGCTGTTGCCGTCGGCGTCAAGGCCGATCTGCCGGCCTATGTCGGTAAGGGACCCACCAAGGTATGTAGCGTACAGAAGGGTGCTGCCGTTTGCATCTAGTTTGGCGACATAGGCGTCGTAGAAGTCGCCATTGTAACTTGTGTCGAAGCCGTTTGGCGTGGTAGGGAAGTTAGTTGAGCGCGTAAGTCCTGTAATATGCGCACTGCCCGTGGCGTCCACGGCAATCCCGATTCCAGAGTCGGCAGCGTCGAATGGAGGGAGGGCACCACCCAGGAACGTGGAGTATCCCATCACCAACGGATCAATTACCAATGGCTGCGTCCGGTCGTACGCGCCAACTTCAAAACGGAGACTCGTCCCGTCCACCACATACCGACTCGCCACCTCCATCCGCATCCCGCCCACCTCCTGATACGTGAACGGCTTCTGCTGCACCATGTCCCCCGCCGCCGTGTGCAGCACCAGATCGCCGTGCGGATTGATCTCCACGCCGTCGGCGCCGGCGAAGTTTAGGGTGATCGCGTTCGGATCCGCGCCGGGCGAGACGATGAAGTCGTATTCCAATCCCGCTCCGTCACCGTCGCGGCTCTGGCCGCCGTAGTAAGCCAAGTCGATGCCGGGATAAACGTTCTCATATTCAACGCGGCCGAAGGTTGGGATGTTGGCGTGCCATTGCGATGGATCGTTGCCGATGAAGTAGTTGACGATGCCGGGCTGGCGGTCCACGCCAACTGGCAGGGCGTCGGGGTTGGCGCCGACGATTTGCATGTGTAGGGCCACGCCTGTTGCGGGCGGGCAGTCGTCACGATTGGAATCGTGACCCACAATGAATGCTTGTGGGTCACGACTCCGATCGTGACTGCGGCATGGAGAATCTTGCTGAACACTGAACACCGCAGACGTCGGCGTCAGGAACACGGTTGCGCCGCCGGTCCGTGTAATGAAATCCACGCGCGAATCGGTTTGGCCATGATTCGCCTCGAAAGTGAGCGGCAGATTGCCGTAATCGTCGAGTGCCTTCGATTTCGGGGCTTCATCAGCCGGCGCCGGTGTCGCCGGCTCGCCAACGGCGACGACGTGGCCGGCCAAGGTCGCGCGGGCCAACGCCGGATGCGACGCGGCCAAGCCTTGAACGCCGGGCGCTTCGATCATCGCGGATTGGCCAGCGACCGCCTGTCCCATCTGCGCTACGGCCAATCGACCGATGCCATGCGACCGCTCGGGCGCGGAGACCGGGAGTGCCGCATCAAGCGCGGATTTGCGATTAGGACCAATCACTTCTTGGTCGGTTACGGCAGTCCTGACAGACTTGCCTGGCAGAGCCGACGGCGGTACGCCTTCGGCATCGCTCCCATCCACATTTTCAAATGTGGTAACGTCGGCACCCGTCAAAGTGAGCTCGTCGCCGCTCACCGGTCGGCTCGCGAACGACGAAGTAATTAGCACTCCCAGCAAAGCGTCACCAGGAGGCAGACGGGGTTCCAGGCGCTCTAGCTTGGGGCGGTGTAGAAAGGGAATCCGAACGCGGGGACGAACCGAGCGGTTCATTTGCGTGCTCCTTGGTGCCTTGCTCTAGACAACGATGCCGCCAGTATGTGCCGACGCGCGCCCGCCTGCAAGCTAAATCTCTCAGCAATCACAACCCCCCGTGCCACGACGTGACGGTACTCGGGCACGTCGTGCGAACCGTGCCGCGCCGGAATCCAATTTCACCGACACTGCCCGCACCAGAGCGGCGATCTTGTTTGGATTGCGTTTAAGTCCTGGGGCCAGAATTCGGACAACGGGCACGACGTGCCGGAGTACCGGCACGTCGTGGCACGTACCATAGACATAGAACACCGACCATCGTCCATGTTGATAGCCTCAATCCGGCTGGCAGCTAACCCCAGAACACCATACAATAGGAGGTTTCCCCATGCCTTGATTCGGGTCGCCGTGTTGGCGGGCCGGGCGGGGGATGATGCACCTCTAACCAGTGGGTTCCGTTCGCGGTGAACGGGCCGGCAAGGAAAACGTTACACTATGGTCAACCGAAATCTGCTCCGCCAGTTCGATCTCTCCGACAATGAGCTGAATGCCGCCTTTACCGATCCCGACTGGCTACCGCCCGAAGAGCAGCTGTTCGAAGTCAACAAGATTGTCACCGGCCGAATTCTTCAAGTCACCGGCGACGAGGTATGGATCGACGTCGGCTACAAGAGCGAAGGCGTCATCGCGCTGAATGAATGGTACGACGAAGGCCTCGACAAGGTCGTGCCGCCGCAGCCCGGCGAAGAAATCCAAGTCCTTCTCGATGCCGTCGAAGACGAATCCGGGGCCATCGTCCTCAGCTATCGTAAAGCGAAACGTCAGAAGGAATGGGAAGACGTCATTGCCAAACACCAGGAAGGCGACGTCGTTTCCGGGGCCGTCACGCGGAAGATCAAGGGCGGCTTGCTCGTGAACATCGGCGTCAATGTCTTTCTGCCAGCAAGCCAGGTGGACATCCGCCGCCCGCCCGATATCGGCGAGTACATCGGCAAGAACATCGAGTGTAAAATCCTCAAAATCGACGAAGCCCGACGCAATATCGTCGTCAGTCGTCGCAGGCTGATTGAGGATCAGCGCGAGGAGATGAAAAAGAAATTGCTCGACGAGATCGCCGAAGGGCAACTCCGCAACGGCATCGTCAAGAACATCGCCGAGTTCGGGGCCTTCGTCGACTTGGGAGGAATCGACGGTCTGTTGCACATCACCGACATGAGCTGGGGCCGCATCGGCAACCCGCACGAGATGGTCAAGATCGACCAGTCGCTTGAGGTCTACATTCTCCACGTCGACAAGGACAAGGAAAAGATCGCTTTAAGCCTCAAGCATAAGTCGGCCAGCCCGTGGCAAGACGTCGAAGGAAGGTACCCGGTCAGCAGCCGTCATACGGGCGAAGTGGTCAATGTCATGAGCTACGGCGCCTTCGTCAAACTTGAACCGGGAATCGAAGGACTCGTGCATATCAGCGAAATGAGCTGGACCAAGAGAATCAATCATCCCAGCGAGATCGTTGCCATCGGCGATCAGATCGAAGTTCAAGTTCTGAACATCAACAAGGACAAACAGGAGATTTCGCTTGGCATCAAGCAGGTGCAACCGAATCCGTGGGACAAGGTGGCGGAGCGATACCCTCAAGGCATGCAAATCGAGGGTATCGTCCGCAATCTCACCAATTACGGCGCCTTTATCGAGATCGAGGATGGGCATCGATGGTTTGCTTCACGTCAGCGACATGAGCTGGGTCCGCAAAGTCGGCCATCCGAGCGAAGTCGTAGCCAAGGGCGATAAGGTGAAATGCGTGGTCTTGAACGTAGATCAGGAACGCAAGCGTATCGCCCTGGGCCTGAAACAAATGGCCAATGACCCGTGGGAAGGCGACATCCCCGGCCGGTACCACCGCGGCGACATCAAGACCGGCAAGGTCACTAAGCTCACTAACTTCGGCGTCTTCATCGAGCTGGAACAGGGGTTGGAAGGCCTATTACACATCTCCGAGCTCGCCGACCACAAAGTCGAAAGCCCCGAAGAAGTCGTAAAGGTCGGCGACGAAATCGAAGTGAAGATACTTCGCGTCGATGCGGATGAGCGGAAGATCGGTCTGAGCCGAAAACAACTGCACGTGCCGTTGTCCGAACTGGAGGAAGAGGAACCGGTGGCGGAAGGCGGCAAGCCGCGTGAGCGCGAGCTGCGTGGTGGAACCGGCTCAGGATCGGGCCCCTTGGTCAGCATGCCCGAAGCGGGCACCGAGGAAACCGAATAAACTGACCAAATTGCAATTGTGTCGTTTATTGACCCTCATGTTGATAAAGGGCGCGTCGACTACGGCGAACTGTGACGGCGTGTGGGGCACGATTCCAATCGTGCCCGGCTATCAGGCACGATTGGAATCGTGCCCCACAGCCGTCTAGGCTTTTGCTTCATGACGGTCGACAGCCGTGGCTCGAAGAGCCGGTTTGCGAGCGACGGCTAAACGACGCCTCAAATCCGACGTGGTATCCGTTTTTCCTTTGCGGTGAGTTCCTCCTTTCGCGCCAACAACAACCTCTCGTCGGGTCATATCTGTTGCTCGCACGGCGCGGTTGACGGTTGCGAATTGGGCCGTCCGTTTTGCCCATCCCTACCAAGTTCCGCCAACAGGCCAGACGATACATCTTGCAGAACGGCTGGCCGCGTTACTCATTCCCTGGACGTTTGTTCCTCGTCGCGGCGCCACACCTTATGAATTTGCATTCCCCCAACGCTGCACTAAGCTGGCAGCAGCGGGGCTAGCGCGGGAAACATACATGGCACGACCCCATCGGCAGCGCGGCGACGCGGTTCAATCTCCGCTGGAAACCTACCTCCGCGAAATCAACGAAACTGCTTTGCTTAACGCCGACCAAGAGAAAGAGCTTGCGCGGCGAATCGAGCATGGCGATAAGGACGCGCGCGAACGCATGGTGCGCGCCAACCTGCGCCTGGTGGTCAACATCGCCCGAAGCTACACCGGGAAAGGCTTGAGCCTTCAAGATTTGATCGAGGAAGGCAATCTCGGTTTGCTTCGCGCCGTCGAGGGGTTCGACCCCGATATGAACACCCGCTTCAGCACCTATGCGAGCTATTGGATCAAGCAGTCCATCAAGCGCGCTCTGGTGAACACCGCGAAAACGATCCGGATCCCGGCATACATGGTCGAGCTTCTGGCCAAGTGGCGTCGAGCCAGCGCCCGCTTGCAAGACGAGTTCGGTCGGCCGCCGACCCATGAGGAAGTCGCACGCTCTCTCGACCTCCCGAAAAAGAAACTGGCGATCATCAAGAAGGCTATCCGCGTCTACAACGCCACGCCCCAAACCGAGCAAATGGAAACCGGATGGTCTCTCGATGAGATGCTCATGGATTCCAATTCGAAAACGCCGGAAACCGAGATGGTCGAGGCCGACGACTTGAACCACGTCCGGGACATGCTCTGCCGAATGGACCCGCGCGAAGCAGCCATTCTGCGGATGCGGTTCGGCTTGGATGACCAGGAACCGAAAACTCTCAAAGAGATCGGTGAAAACCTAGGTCTGACCCGCGAACGTGTCCGTCAAATCGAAAGTGAAGCACTCAGCAAACTGAGCGAGAGTCTGCAAGTCGAGTAGTGTCGGGTGCAACGCACATCAGAGCTGGTTCACGCGCATTGGAATCTCCATCCTGACTGTATAATTCCGGTAGCAACGCGTTTCACGAACCTGCCGAGGTATTGTCATGCCTGCCGTTACGCTGGAGTACCTTGCGGATCGGCTCGAACTCGCCGACCAACTCTTGGCGGGGAGAGACACCATGTTGGAACCGCAGGATTTGCCGGGTCGGTACGGGCGAACGGTTAAAGCGGTTAATCGTCTGTTACAAATAACCGGCATCGAAGCAGTCCTGGCGAATTCGGCGGTGAGAAATTTAGTCTCATCTATGTCGTGAACGGCGACCAAGGTTGGACCAAGACGGACGACGAAGTGGAGGACATGGATAAAGAAAACGTCGATGAACAAAAGGAACAACTGTTTGCCGACTGGACGGCGTTCATCAATCCGGTTGCTCTTAAGACGGACGCTTTCAAATTGGCGCCATTGGGGGAGACCAAAGTCGAAGACCGAACGCTGGTTGGCGTTCGTGCCTCAGCCAAGGGGCGCCGGGACATGAATCTTTATTTCGATTAGGAAACCGGCCTGCTCCACAAAACCGAATGGCAGATCAAAGACCTCGAAGGCGAGGCCGGCGGCGGTGAGATCCAACAAGAAGTGATCGTGAGCGAACACAAGGAATTCAACGGCGTGAAGATCGCCACCAAGACGGTAGTCAAGTGGGCGGGCAAACCGCACATCGAGTCCGAGCTAAGCGACTTTCAACTTGTCGATAAGCTCGACGACGAGACGTTTCGCAAGCCGTGACATCCAACGGCAGTGGAGCCGACGGGGGTCGAACCCGTAACCTCAGCATTGCGAACGCTGCGCTCTCCCAGTTGAGCTACGGCCCCGCGGAAATGTTCCGCGATTTCCACAGCATTCTAGGGAGGCGTTACCGCGCCTGCAAGGCGGCTCGCCGTCGCGCGGCCGTCGTTCTCGCACTCCCTTACGGATTTGGAATACCTTTACACGAGTTTCAAATACTGGCAGAAGATTGCCGTTTTCTTGTTGCAATTTGCGGAGCGCACGCACAAGCTATGGTTCACCCGGCACATCCGGGAGACTCGCATGTCGCATCTGGCTTGGTTTACGCCGCCCACATCAGAGGTGTCGATCTCGGAGCGGCGCCGCACGGTCCGCTACCCGGCAGGCCCGTCGCTGCGGTGCAGGATTTCGCCGTTCGGCGCCGGGGACGGTGTTTTCGCTCGCGTCCATACCATATCGACGGCCGGCATTAGCGTGGTAGTCGGCACTCCGCTCGACCTTGATACCGAAGCGATTCTGAACCTCCGCAACGCCGGCCGCGCCTACGACTGTACGCTTCGAGTGCGGTTGTGCCATATCACGGAGTGCCAACGCCTTTGGCTCGTCGGCGGGAAGTTCGAGCGGGCACTCAGCAAGGAAGAGTTTGAGCGATTGACACCTACTCTTTCTCCGTGGTTGGAGATCGAGGCAATAGGCGACATTTTGGTCGGTCGCTTCAAGCGAGCCGATGTAGGTGATGAACACGCCGTGAGTGTGATTGGCGAGCAGCTCTTCGGCTTGGTCGAGGAACTATGTCATCGACATTTCATTCTGAATTTCGAAACGGTCTACCGTGTGAACGGTTCGTTTCTCAGTCAATTGCTCGAGTTTCGGCGACGAGTCAGTCGCGTCGGAGGGCAACTATTCCTCTGCCAACTCGATCCGAGAGTTCGGCACATTTTCGAGGCAACGCTGTTGACTCGATTATTCCCCATCTATCCGACCGAGGCTGACGCGGTCCGGGGCTTCGCTTTCCAGATCGCCGGCGCGTGACACTCGCGCCGCGGGTCGCCGTGCCAGCTTCGCGGAATCCCATACAATTGCAGTGTAATTAGCGGAGTTGACGTGTATGGACATTAGCGATCCGGTCGCCGTTTTCACAGTTACCGATCCGACGGAAGCGGAGATCGTCAAGAATGCCCTCGAATCCGAGGGTATTCGCTGTTTTCTGGACGGCGACCTCCAGGCAGCGATGCCGGGTCTTTCCGCATTCGAAATTCAAATCATGGTTGATGCGGGCCACGCCGATGCAGCGCGAAAACTCATTGCGGAACATGAAGCCCGTCGCGAGCGCTAATGGATGGTTCGGTTGCGGCGCGGTGCATCACCGCTTCCCTATCTCGGCAGCGGTCGCCTACAATGAAATATTGAGATCTGTTTATATGAACTCATCACGTTGGGAAGCGTTTCTATGACGGACGAGCAGGAAAACGCCCGCTGGGCAGAATTGGCCAAGCAGTTGGGTTTGGATGGTTCCCGGCCGAGCGCGCCGCCGCCTCCGGCGACAGAATCCCAGATACCCTCGGCCGTGACACCCATGGCGGAACCCGTTTCGGTGGAGGCTGAGGAAACTCCAGACCTGCCGACCGACGCCACGGACGAGGGTCCGAGCCGACGCCGCGGCCGGGGACGTGGACGTAAACGCTCTGGCAATGACATCGCTCCGGCGAGCGAATCCGCGCGGGAAAAGGACGAGCGTGGTCGAAAGCGGCGCAAGAGTCGGCGTCCAACGCCGGCCGACGACGAACCGTCGGACCGCGACGAACCCGAGAGGCGCTCCTCTTCCGAAATCGATGATGATGATGACGACACGGCCAACATGTCCGAATGGAACGTACCGACCTGGGCGGACCTCATTGATTCCCTGTACCGACCGGATCGCTAAGTCGAATCCCCGTCAATCACCGGCGCGCATTCATTCCTCTCCACTTGAGGTAGCGATTTATGGCCGATGCCATTATCGACATGGTGGGTCCCGACGAGACGCCTTTGATCGCCGATCTCTACAACCAGATCTTTCGGCCCACTCGCGATGTCGAATCATTTCATCGCCGCTACCGCGGACGCTACAACGTGCTGCAGTTGATAGCGCGCGTTGACGGCAATCCGGTCGGCCTATTCCTGGGATTCGAACTAAAGCCCACCGTTTATTTTGCCTGGTTTTATGGTGTCGTGCCTGATTACCGCCGGCAAGGAATCGCCTCACAGCTAATGGACGCCGTTCACAGCTGGGCCAAACAGAATGATTATGAGTCGATTCGAATGGAATGCCACAATCAACATCGTCCCGTGCTGCACCTGGCGATCGCCCTGGGTTATGACATCGTCGGCATCCGTTGGGATCCTGACCGTGGCGACAATCTGGTCATATTCGAAAAGTCGTTGATCGGGTGATCGCCACTACGCACTTTAGTTTGACTCGCGACAGAGTCTGACGTAGGTTTCTTATTGGAGACGGCGAATCCCCTCCTCACCCCTGAACCGGCCGCTCCCAGCGTCCGTCTTTGGCACTCCCCCCGCCAAATGAATGCCCGATTCCCTCTAACCGCGCTCCCCCGTCCGCTACCCTGGGAAGCGAATCACCTATGCGGATACGTCTACGCACCGCACTCACCCGGACAGCATCCCGCGGGCGACGACTGGGCACCGCAGCCGTTGAGTTCGCCTTAGTTGCGCCGATTTACTTTGTGCTGATTCTAGGCACCGTTGAGTTTGGTCGCTGTCTGATGGTGTCCGAGTTGTTGACCGAAGCCGCGCGCAAGGGATGCCGGAAGGGAATTCTTGAAGGGACGTCGACGTCACAGATTACAGACGCCGCGACCAGTTTTCTTACCACGGTCGGTATTAGCGGCGAAACAGCACAAGTGGTCATAAACGACGGCGTTGGCAACGTAACGGAAGCATCGGGGATGCCGTCTTACACCGAGATTACGGTGACGGTGCAGGTGCCGGTTTCCAACGTGACCTGGATGCCGACGGCCGGGATGCAAATCACCGTACCGGGAGTTGGTCCGATGAGCCTTGGGCCGACGGGAAACCTGAGCGGGCAGTTTACCATGCGTCGCGAGTAATTCGGGAGGACACGCGCGTGACATTGTTTCGAATATCGAGGCCACGATCAGCTCGACGCGGCGCCGCCGCCGTTGAGCTGGCGCTGCTCGTCCCAGTCCTTGCGGCATTGATCATCGGCATGTTCGAATTTAGCCGCGGAATGATGGCAAAGATGACGCTTTGCAACGCCGCTCGCAAAGGTTGCCGGACGGGCATTCTTCGGCAGTACGGCAAGACCGCTATTTACAACGATGCCCTCAACATCATGAGGGATAACGGCTACGATAGTGCGCGCTTCAACCCGCCGCCACCATCCGGCTCGGGCACGGGAACTCCGATCGGCACGATTACCATCACGGTTGTCGATCCTGACGGAAACACACTTTCGGAGGCGCTCGACGCGCCGCCCGGAAGTAAAGTCACCGTGCAAGTTTCGATTCCCGTATCGTCGGTGACTTGGGCAACTACCTGGTTTCTCAAAGGAGAGACGATTGCCTCGGACCTAATGGTGATGATGAAACAGTGAATGTAAGACTACCTCTTTGCGTATCTTCGGGAGCACTTCCAATGCGATTCATAAGGAACCGAACCGAAACACGCCGCGGCGCAATCGCTCCGATGACGGTATTGCTGTTGATCCCACTTGTTGGAATGCTGGCGTTTTCGGTAGATGTCGGCTACATGGTGTTGGTGCAATCCGAGCTTCAAAACGCGGCGGACGCGTCCGCGCTGGCCGGCGCCGAAAAGCTCCAGGGCCTCTACGTGCAGTTCTATACACCAGGGCAAACGCAACAGTCCGCCATATACAACAAAGCCACGAATAACACCGGGACGTGGGACTGCCCAAAGTACACGGCAAAGAAGTTCGGAAGTTACAACAAGGCCGGCAATGTTTCCATTACCGTTCCCGACGGAGATATCACATTCAGCTACCGCGACGGATCCAGTACGGTGCAGTCGGCCGCATATCCGGACCGATTTCCTAACACCGTTACGGTTACGGCCCGGCGAGACGGTTCGGCCAACACGCCGCTCAACCTCTTTTTCGGGTCGATTTTCAACAAGAATAGCGTCAACATGACGGCCATCGCCTCCGCGACGATCTATGCGGGCGAAGCCACCAGCGCCACGCCTATTCCCGGCGTCAACGCCCATATTCTGCCGGTTGCGCTGGACATAAACATCTGGAAGGAGTTCTTGAACAACGGCAAATCCGGAGATGGGAACATCCATCTCGACGACAACGGACTACCACAGCTCTATGTCTATCCGAACCCCGGTAATGCCCCCGGAAGCTTCGGACTCATTGACGTAGGCCCGCCGCAGAACAACGCACCGGCGTTCAAGCAGTGGATCGACGACGGGCAAACCCCCAACGACATCCAGTATCTCATCGACCACGATATGTTGCCGGTTTCCGTGGCGGGCCCGAAATGGTGGAAATGCGGGCCTGGCATGAAGTCGACGTTGCTTACCAATTTTCAAGGCGTGCTGGGCCAGCCGAATCTCATTCCCTTGTTCACGCCGTATCAAGGATTGCCCGGTCAGTCCAACTACCAGGCCGCGCAGGGAAATGGGAGCAATGCGGAGTATCACGTCGTCGGCTTTGTCGGCGTGATGGTAAGCCACGCCGAGGGAAACGGAAGCAACATGGACATTTCCGTTCAACCGATGGCAGTGGTCGATCCCAACATTGTCATCACCGGCCCAACGCCTGCCCGGCCGATCACCGGCTCTTCGTTGGGTTCGCTGACGACAACCTTCATTTCCGCCAAGCTGACGCAGTAGACGTGCTTACGAACGGAGCTTGTCGAAGTCTTCCCAAAAGCGTGGGTACGTCTTCGCGACACAGCCGGGGTTCTTGATTACGATGCCCGACACCTTAAGACCGATAAGCGCCATGCTCATGGCCATGCGGTGGTCGTTGTAAGTTTCAATTTCCGCCCCATGAAGCGGTCGTGGCGTGATCTTGAGACCGTCGGAATACTCTTCGACTTCCGCCCCCACCTTTCGCAACTCGGTGGCCAAAGCCGTGATTCTGTCGGTTTCCTTGTGACGAATGTGGGCGACATTGCGAATCGTCGTCGGGCCGACGGCGAAACACGCCACGGCGGCGAGCGTCATAACGGTGTCGCTAATGTCGTTCATGTCCACCGAGACTCCGGTAAGCGGCCAACCGTGCACCAGAATGTTCGCCTCAGGACGCCGGACGTGACAACCCATTTCATCCAGGAGGTTGACGAAACGCGCGTCCCCTTGAAGTCCGTTGAACGGTAGACGGTGAATCCATACCTCACCTCCTGTGATCGCGGCAGCGGCGAAAAAGTAGCTAGCTGCCGTGGCATCGGGTTCGACGAGATACGTGGTTGCCTTGTAGGTTTGTCGTCCGGGGATCCAAAAGCGTGTCTTGGAATCACGCTCCACCGTGCCCCCGAATTGCTTCATCATCTGTATCGTCAGAGTGACATAGGGTTCAGACACAAGGGTCCCGGCAACCTCAATGGTCACGTCACCGTCCGCATGCGGCGCCGTCATAAGCAGCGCGCTTAGAAACTGACTGCTGACATCTGCGCAAGCGGACTGTGCCGGCGCGAAATCCGCTGCCTTCCACGACAACCGGCGGGAAACCATTGTTGCGTTCGCAAGTGGCTTTCACTCCCAGCTGTCGAAGTCCGACCAATAGCTCTTCGATCGGGCGTTCGCGCATCCGTGCGACACCGTCTAGTCGGTAGATTCCGTTGCCAAGACCTGTAAGTGCCGTGAGGAATCGCATGCTGGTACCAGAATTCGCCGTGAAAAGCTCGGCGCGATCGGCAGGGATACGTTGGACATGGTTGCCTCGGCGGACGCCAATCAGGGACTCCGGCCAATCGACGTGAACTCGAAACCCCAGTGCGCGCAGCGACGCAACCATGACTTCCGTATCTTCGCATTGCAACGCACCCCGCACTTCACTTCCAGTTAACGGATCGGAAAGCGCCGCGAGAATTAGGGCCCGGTTCGTGATGCTTTTGGATCCTGGCACCGTGAGGCCGACGTGAGGCGATTTAACGAGCGGCGTGATTTCCAGCGCGTCGGGATACGAAATGGGACTATCGGTCATATGTCACGCGCATGAGGAATAGGCCTTGAGCCGGCGCCGTTGGGCCGGCGCGGCAACGGTCTTCGGCTTGGAGAATCGCCGCGACCTCCGTGTCGGGCCAGTAGCCACGGCCGACTTCCATCAGTGTTCCGGCAATGGCCCGCACCATATTGTACAGGAAGCCGTCCGCCTCCACGTCGAGCCAAATCCACTCGCCGAAGCGGTTCAGGCTGATGTGGGTGATCGTGCGGACACTCGACATGCGGTTCGGCCAATCGGTTTCGAAACTATGGAAATCGTGCCGGCCCTTCAGCACCGCCATTGCTCGCCTCATTGCCTCAACATCCAAGCGATGTCGGCTTTGATGGCAATACCGCCGCATGAACGGGTCGGTCGCGGCGCCGTCGTGAATGATGTAGCGGTACAGCTTACGCTTGGCGTCTCGGTTGGCATCGAACGATTGCGGCATGTCGACCGCTTCGCTGTTGACCACGTCGGGCGGCAGGTGTGCGTTCACTGCCCGGACGAAAACATCGCACGGATGAGGCGATTGCGTATAGAGATTCACCACTTGCCCCACGGCGTGAACCCCCGCATCGGTCCGCCCGGCGGCGTTGACACTTACGTTTTCCCCGGTCAATTCCGCGATGGCCTTTTCGAGGCATTCTTGTACGGTCCGATGCTCTGGTTGAGTTTGCCAGCCTTTGAAATCGGTTCCGTCGTATGCGAGTGTGAGTTTGATATTCCGCATGTCATTAACAAGTTAGCCGCGACGCGGAGTCTTCGGAGCGGAGCGCGGGTTCCGGCAACTCCGCGCTCCGCTCCGAAGACTCCGCGTCGCGGCTAACCCACATGATCTAAACATCGGGCAACCAATACTTCCGCGATCTGTACGGCATTCGTGGCCGCACCCTTGCGGAGATTGTCGGCGACGACCCACAAGTTCAAGCCATGCGGAACGGTCGCATCACGCCGAACACGCCCTACAAAAACCTCGTCACGCCCGGCGACGTTCAACGGCAGCGGAACGTCCGGGTCTTCCAGCAGGACAATACCCGGCGCATGGCGTAACGCATCGCGGGCTTGCGACACAGAAATCGGCCGGTGAAACTCCAGGTTGATTGCCTCCGAATGGCCGATGCGCACCGGCACACGGACGGTGGTCGGTGAGACTTGGATGGTATCTCCCATAATCTTCCGAGTCTCGCGCACCATTTTCCATTCTTCTTCCGAATAGCCGTCTTCGCCGGCTTTCCAATCATGCGGTAGCACGTTGCCGGCAAGGCGCTCGGCATGAGCTTTGGCGGCAGGCACCGGTTCACCGCGCCCGACCGCGGCAAGCTGGGCGTCGAGTTCGAACATGGCCTTGGCCCCTTTGCCGCTCGACGCCTGGTAGGTCGATACGACAACACGTTTGATGCCGGCCACATCGTGCAACGGCTTCAGGGCAACCACCATTTGAATGGTCGAACAATTCGGGTTGGCAACGATTCCTTTTGGGATTCGGCTCAAAGCATCGGCATTCACTTCCGGTACGACAAGCGGCACATCGGGGTCCAAGCGCCACGCGCTGGAATTGTCGACGACAATGGCGCCCGCCTTAGCTGCTATGGGGCTGAATTCACGGCTAATCAGTGCCGGCGTGCTCGACAGAACGATATCCACGCCCGCGAAGGCGGGGGGCAAGAGCGGTTCCACCGGGTATGACTTGCCGCGAAACTCGATTGTCTTGCCGGCGCTACGTTCCGATGCAAGAAACTTGATCGTTCGCAGTGGGAAGTTTCGTTCAGCCAAAACTTGCCGCATGATCTCGCCGACGGCGCCCGTCGCGCCGACGACTGCTACGTTTGGAATCACGCGATTGTCCTCTCAGATTTATTGCTTCGCGTTTCGCGCATAGCGTGGTTGATAGAGCTGAACCTCGAAATTGCCGGGCATCTTGAAGTGAGTGCCTAGGCCGTAGCCGAAGTCCTGAATTTCATCGGTGAACTCAACGCCGCGACCTTTCAATTCGGCAACGGTTTTCTTGATGTCGTCGCAATAGAAGGAAATGTAATGGGTGCCGGAGCGTTGGCCGTCCGCGTTCTCGGCTGGATGGCAGCCCATCTCCGCATCGGGAAGGTCAAAAATCAACCATCCCTCTCCCACATCGGTGAACGAAAACCCGAGCTTGTCGCGGATGAACTCGCGGAGCTTTTCCGGTTCCGACGAATAGAACATCGTGTGGACGCCTGTAATCATGACACTGCTCCACGGCATGACAGTTGCTCAACGTGGAATCATTGCATCAGGGTACTTCACAAGTGTCAAGGTCCCGTATGCACACTTCGAAGTCGAAGGAGTTGGGTTATGGAATGGGAAGGTCGGCGAGAAAGCGAGAACATCGAAGACCGTCGTTCGTTGGGCGGCAAAGCCATTGCGTTAGGAGGCGGCGGATCGATTCTATTAATCATCCTCGCCTTGCTCTTCGGCGTCGATCCGCGGGCGCTAATGCAGCAGATGCCGCAAGAAGCTCCCCAGCAAGGTGAGCGGCCCTTAAGTGCGGAGGACGAGCGCGTCGGTCGGTTTTGCAAAGTGATCTTGGCGGACACCGAAGACGTTTGGAGAGATTTGTTCCAACGACGTGGCTTGCAATATCGTCCAACCACAATGGTTCTATACACGGCACGAACCCAGTCCGGTTGTGGCCTTGCCGACGCCGGAATCGGGCCGTTCTATTGCCCGTCCGATGAGAAGGTGTATCTCGATCCGACATTTTTCCATGAGCTTAGCCAACGCTTCGGCGCCAAGGGTGATTTCGCGCAGGCCTACGTCATCGCGCACGAAGTCGGCCACCATGTGCAGCATCTCCTGGGGACGACGGTGCGCGTCGATTCGCAACGTGGCAGGGGAAACAAGCTCTTGGAAAACCAAATGTCGGTGCGGCTTGAGTTGCAGGCAGATTTTCTCGCGGGGGTTTGGGCTCATCACGGCCAAAAAACCAAGCGCTTCCTGGAGAAAGGCGACATCGAGGAAGCCATTGCCTGCGCCCAGGCCATCGGCGACGACCGTCTCCAACGGCAATCTCAGGGCAGCGTGCGTCCCGACTTGTTCACGCATGGCCGAGCGGATCAGCGCGCCAATTGGTTCCGCAAGGGCTTCGAAACCGGCGATATGCGACAGGGGGACACGTTTAGCATCCGCTATGACGACCTCTAGCCCACAGCGGACGCCGAGCTTATTCGAATCATCGCTTCGATGCCTCCAGCACCGTGATACCTACTAGCTTCTGGTTTCGGTAATGCAACAGAACGCCGTTGTCGTCATCCTCCACGGTTTCAGTAGCCTTTTGGGGCCGATGAAGGCTCACATAGAGTACTTCGGCGTCGTAGGCGAGCCATAACCGCGTTGCCGGAAGACGACCGACTTCACGTGCGTGAGCGAGTGCACCAGTAATCGCCTTCTGTTTTACTTTGGCCTTCGTCGCGGCCATAACAATCGCCTCCGATCAATTCGACGTACAAAGTAGCTGATGCACCGGCGGTCGGAAATCGGGATAGTACGACGCACCTTCCGCCGCTTAATATGCATTAATGACCAAAACCCTCTCGCCAATGGCACCCGTGCGCCTTGAGCACCTCACGGACCTCACTCGGCTCGTGCAAGTGACGGAAGGGTTTCATCCACTCATCGCGTCGCTGAAGAATGGACTCGGCGGGACGGTGGAGGGCGCTTGGGGTTCCGCCGGCGCACTGGCGACGGCCGCGGTCGGGCTGCATGCGCCGCATACATTGCTCATCGTTCTGGCGTTTCCACGCGACATCGACGGGTGGGTGGGCGATCTCACGAGTTTCGCCGGCGTGCCGCCCGTGCTCTTCCCGGCGTGGGACCATCTGCCGGAAGACGTGGCGACCTTCGATGAAGTCGCCGGCCAGCGGTTGCGCCTCCTGAAGGAACTTGGCGGCGGGAACGCGCCGCGGTACATCCTGACGACAATTCCCGCTCTCATCCAACCCGTTCCTAGTCGCGAGCAGCTTGACAGCGGCAAACGCCGGCTGGCGACCGGTGACACGGCCGATCTCGACGAACTGGCGGCATGGCTAATCGAACACGGTTTTCATCGCAACGATGCCATCGAGCTGCCCGGTGATTTCAGCCGGCGCGGCGGTATCCTGGATGTTTTTTCTCCGGACGCGGAAGGACCTTTTCGCATCGAATTCTTCGGCGACAACATCGATTCGATACGTCGTTTCTCCCTCCAGACCCAGCGTAGCATCGAGGATCTGCCGGCGGTTGACGTGTTGGCTGTCAATGTCGAGCAATGGGGCAAAGGTTCGACGCCGTCGCTTCGTCCTGGAGAATCGAAACGAGCGCGGATCGACCGGGACGGCGCCGTCTCGCTTCCCACCGGGCACTTTTGCGACTATCTCCCCGCAGATGCATGGACACTGTTGGTTGAGCCGGATGATCTGCGGGAACAAGGCAAGCAATACCTCGAACGCGCCTCGGATCCCCGCGGCCTGTTTTCCATCGAAGGGGTCTTCAAGAAGCTGCTTGGCTTTCCGAACGTTCGACTTTCCGCACTTCCGAGTGCCGGCGTGGAGACCACGTGGAACGTGCGGACCGAAACGGTTGAACGGTTCAGCGGCAACGTCACCAAGCTTCGTGACGAACTCGACGGCGTGGCCGCAATCGATCACGTCCTCATCGCCTGCCACAACGAAGCCGAGTCGAAACGCCTTTCGGAAGTTTTATCCGCAGGGCAGCTCGCCCAATCCGAGCGATTGCGTTTGGTTCTCGGCCACGTCCGCGCCGGCTTCCGTCTAATCCCTGGCGCCGATCGCCGCCACCTGACCCCTGACCCCTCACCCCTGACCCCTATTCTCGTTCTCGGCGATCACGAGCTGTTCCATCGTGAGGATGCTCGGCCGCTAGCCCCGCGGCGTCGAATCGAATCGCGGGCCATTGACAGCTTCCTCGACCTGGCCGAGGGCGACCTGGTCGTGCATGTCAGCCACGGCATCGCGCGTTTTCGCGGCATGCAAGTGCTGGATAACAAAGGTCATGCGGAAGAACACTTGATCTTGGAGTTCCGCGAGGGTGTGCGCCTTTTCGTTCCCGCCTCGAAGATCGACCTCGTTCAGAAGTACGTTGGCGGCGCCAAGGCCGACCCGGAACTATCCAAGCTCGGCGGCGTCAGCTGGCAGCGCAAGAAGGATCGAGCGGAGGCCGCTGTCATCGACCTGGCCAGTGACATGGTCGAGTTGCAGGCACTGCGTGATGCCCAACCCGGAGTGGCATTTCCGATGGACACCGAATGGCAAGGAGAGTTCGAAGCCGCGTTTCCGTATCAGGAAACGCCGGATCAACTAACCACCCTGTCGGAGATCAAGCGGGACCTCGAACGTGCCCGGCCCATGGATCGATTAGTGTGCGGCGACGTCGGCTACGGCAAGACCGAGCTGGCGATTCGCGGCGCGTTCAAGGTGATCGACAACGGCAAACAAGTCGCCGTGCTCGTGCCCACAACAATCTTGGCCGAGCAGCATTTTCGCACTTTCAGCCAACGACTCGCGGAATACCCATTCGTTGTCGAATGCATCAGCCGATTTCGGTCGCACGCCGAACAGAAACGAATCGTCGAACGGGTCGCCCAGGGCAGCGTCGACGTCATCATCGGCACTCACCGGCTCTTGAGCAACGACGTGCTGTTTCACGACTTGGGCCTGGTCATCATCGACGAAGAGCAGCGCTTCGGCGTCGAACATAAGGAACGTCTCAAGAAGCTGCGGCAAATGGTCGACGTGCTGACGATGACCGCCACGCCTATCCCGCGTACGCTCCATCTTTCGTTGCTGGGCATCCGCGACATCAGCAACCTGGAGACACCGCCCGCGGATCGCCTCGCGATCGAAACGCGTATCGCCCGCTTCGACCCCGAACTCATCCGCCATGCAGTGCTGCGCGAACTCAATCGCGATGGACAAGTCTTCTTCGTGCACAATCGTGTTTACAACATCAAGGAAATCGCCGACAAGGTCCAAGCGATCGTTCCGGAAGCGCGGATTGTCATCGGCCACGGGCAGATGCCGGAGCACGAATTGGAACAGGCCATGCTAAAGTTCGTGCGCCGGGAGGCAGATATACTGGTTGCAACAACGATCATTGAAAGCGGTTTGGACATTCCGAATGCGAACACCATTTTCATCAATCAGGCCGACAACTACGGACTGGCCGACATGCATCAGCTCCGCGGCCGAGTAGGAAGATATAAACACAGGGCTTATGCGTATCTGCTGCTCGAGTCGGATCGGAACGTCACGCCCACCGCCACTCGGCGGTTGAAAGCCATTGAGGAGTTCACAGAGCTAGGCGCCGGCTTCAAGATTGCATTACGGGATTTGGAAATACGCGGCGCAGGTAACATTCTCGGGACACAGCAATCGGGTCACATCGCCGCCGTTGGCTACGAGCTGTATTGCCAGCTGCTGGAAAACTCGGTACGCCGACTTAAGAATGTGCCGGTGCGGGTGCCGCTGGAAGTCAACGTCGATTTGCCCTGGCCCGCCTATCTGCCGCGAGATTATGTTAGCGGACAACGGCTTCGCATCGAAGTATACCGCCGGTTAGCGCGCATTCGCCGGCTCGAACGGCTCGCCGATTTTCGCAACGAGTTACAGGACCGCTTCGGAACGCCGCCGGAAATGGCCGAATGGCTGTTGCGGCTGGCGGAGATACGATTGCTGGCGGCGCGCTGGCAAATTGGGGCAATTCACCTCGAGAAGATAACCGAACTCGACTTTGGCCCAACGGACATGGTGTTGGGTTATCGGAGTGCACGATTGATGCAGCGGCTTGCCGCTCGGAGCGCCGACCGGTTGCGTATTGTCGACGACCAGTCCGCCTATCTTCGCCTGAACCCGGACGAAACGCCGCCCGCCGCACTTTACTCGTTGCTAAAACACCTCTTGCGTTTTCCCGAACGCCGGCTATAGTCCCGCCTCATTTGCCGGATTCTCTTGGAACGCGGGGAGAAATGGGGATGAGGTGTCTTCCATTCGTGGCCGCCACGCTAATCGCTGGAGTCGGCGGCTGCCAAGCATCGCGCTCTTCCATCGCGGATGCCGACTTCCGTAATGCGGCTTCCGCGCCTGACGCCGCTGTTCGCATGCAGAAACCAGAAACGGGGCCAACCGATGCCTGGGTGAAGTCTGCTCCGAAAGAGAAAAAGGCCACCCGGTCCAACACGACAACCAAAGTGCGTGACTCGGAAGTGAAACGCACCGTATTCGAGGCAATCCCGACCGCATTTCCAACGCCTAACAATGCCGAGGAATCCGTTCGAGTCCGCGCTCACGTCAACGGCGTGCCGATCTTTCACGATGAAGTGCAACAACTCGTCTATCCATCGCTCATGAGTCTTTCGCCGCAATTATCCGACTCCGAACGCAAGGCCCGTCACGAGCAACTTTACCAAGAAGGCCTGCAACAGATCATCGACCGCGAGCTTTTGATCCAGGATATGGAGGCTCGCCTGACTCGGAACAATAGCAAGCAATACCTCGCGAAACTTCGGGAAGCGGCAGGCAAAGAGTTTGACAAGGTCGCGCGGCAGATGCGGCAACGCGCCGCCGTGAAGACCGACGAGGAATTCAAATCCATCCTTCGGCAGCAGGGACAGTCTTTGGAGGGAGTTCAGCGCCAATTCGAGCGAAACTTCATGGCCCGCGAATACATGAAGGGCATGGTCTTTCCGCGCATCGAACGATGGACGAGCCATCAGGAAATCGTGGATTACTATCGCGAGCATCCCGGCGAATTTCAGCAAGCCGACGGCGTGAAGTGGAACGACATTTTCATCGATTCGGCCCGCTACAAGAGCCGTCAGGAAGCGCGAGCGGTTGCGGAACAGCTGGCGAACCGCGCCCGCTCCGGAGAGAAGTTTGATCAGTTGCTGAAGTACGACAACGGCGATGCCTCGTACCGCAACGGTGAGGGCCTCGGCCAAAAGCGCGGGGAGATCAAGCCGGTCGAATGCGAAGCGCCTTTATTTGCAATGCACGACGGTGAAGTTCGTGTGATCGAATTGGCGAATGGCTTCCACGTCATTATGCTCGTCGAGCGGCAACGCGCCGGCCTGATTCCGATGGACGACAAAACGCAGGACACTATCCGCAAGAAGCTGCAAATGCAAATCGCGGAAAGGGAAATGAAACGCTTTGTCGATGACTTGAAACAGAAGTCGTTGATCGAGGTCGTAGCCGCTGGGCTGTAACTTAAATCCGAATCAATTCCCATCTAGCCCTCAATTCCGCTGTTGAAGATTGTAAGGTCGCTCGTCATAATCCTTCAAGTGGTTGCAGGCCTCGAATTACGGCAAAAGGCGCCTCATGCCTACCGTCCTGCGCACCGGTCCTTACCGCTTCTATTTCTATAGCCACGAACCGAATGAGCCGCCGCACATCCATGTTGATCGAGATGCTGATTCGGCCAAGTTTGGTTGGAACCCATCGGGCTTGCTCGGAACTTCGGTTTCTCGCCTAAGGAGCTGCGATCGCTTCAACGGCTCGTAATAAATCATCAAGTGGAGTTCTTGGAGTCTTGGCATGGGCATCTTGGCACTTAGAGCGGACGAACGAGTGGCTGATGTCACTCTAACCGACGATTCGTTGTGTGTCGCCCTGCGAGACGGTCGGACGATTACGGTGCCGCTGGCATGGTACCCGCGATTGCTTAACGCAACTTCATCACAACGAAAAAATTGGCGCATTGCAGGCGGCGGTTACGGAATTCACTGGCCCGACGTCGACGAAGACCTGAGCACAGAAGGACTCCTTCGCGGCGCGCCGGCGCCCGCACCCACGTCGACAGCGGCGGTCCGCCCGTCGCGGCGAAAAGCGAGTCGACGACGCTAGATGATGTCACATGTGCCGATGCGCACCCACCGGGTGATTTACTTTTGGGATGCACCAACGGAACCTTTTACTTGCTGTACGCCTATGCGAAAACCAAGCGCGACGATCTAACGTCCAAGCAACTTGCCGTCCTGTCTCGTCTGGTTCGCGAGGAGTTCAGATGAAAGAGACCGACTTCAGCAATCTAGTGGAGAGCATTCGCCAAGCAGGGCGTATCCGGCGCGGCTCAATGAAGCCAAGCCGTGTCACCCGATTCGAGCAGGTCCACGTCAAAAAAATCCGGCAGCGGCTTAGGAAATCTCAGTCTGAGTTCGCACGTATGATCGGCGTGAGCATTTCTACACTTCAGAATTGGGAGCAAGGCCGGCGCAGGCCTGACGGCCCGGCGCGGGCATTGCTTACGATCGCAGCTATTAACCCCCAAGCGGTGTCGGCCGCGCTAAGTTCGTCTTGACCCCGTTCCCTCGGAAATAACCAATGCGGCGGTTCTCACCACCCCTATGGAGCATCGCATTGACCGTCGCTGCATCCCTCTGGATTCTAGAAGAGATCAGCCGTCAGGTGGCATTCCTAATTTCGGCGTGCTGCGTAGTACCCATCTGTTTAGTGTTGTTGCTGAACTATTTTTATTGGCTGGTTGGGGCGCCGGATACCAAGCCCGAGGTGATTGAATCCCGGCATGGAGGCGCGTGGCGGTGGATCGTTCTACCTAGTGCACTGATCGTTGTCACATCTGCTCTGCTGCATCCCTGGCCAATGACTCTCAGGTTCTCGTTGAGCCGAAGCGCGTTCGAAAAGAAAGTGGAGGAAATGGACGCGAATCCTAACGAACAAGGACCTCAGCGCGTCGGCCTCTACTGGGTGTCTCGAATATTCGTTCGAGACGGGTGCGTTGGATTTAGGACCGGAACTTCCCTCATTGATCCGTGCGGCTTTGCTTATGATCCGTCGCGGCCGCCGTCTGGCCGTCACAATTGGCATATAATTGATGACTGGTACGCGGCTGTATGGGGCTAATCGTGACGCCCAGTGAAAAGCGCGGCCGCTGGGACTTCAATTGGCGTGTCAGTCACTCGGATTCATCGTAGGATGATTTGACAAATCCGCAGGAGCCCTCGTATTTTGTGCGGAGAACGACAATGTCAGTTAGCCTCGAAGCATTTGGAATTGATCAACTAACGGTAGCTGACAGACTTGAACTCATCGAACGTATCTGGGACAGCCTACCGGAACAAGTTTCGGCGCAGGACATTCCGGAGTGGCACCGAGCCGAACTCAAGATACGTCGCGCGCGCGCGGAAACAGATGCAAAAGCGGGTAGACCGTGGCGTGAAGTGCTTGACGCCATCAAGGACGATGCATGAGCCTGCCGGTAATTCTGCGCGGGGAAGCCGAAGCAGACATCCGCGAAATCTACGACTATCTCGAACGAGTCCGCGCCGGATTGGGAGACCAATTCGTTGCGAGTCGTTCCCGCACTTATACGCCGTTGTTCTTGAAGATGATGTGCGAGCGGCACGACTCAAGCGATTCCAGTATGTTGCCTATTACACAGCATTCACCGATCGAGTTGAGGTCTTGGCTGTGATTCACCGTTCGCGCGCTGAGGAAACCTTGTACTCTCGCCCGCGTTAGCACCTCAGTGATGCCCATGATCGACCGCATGCCCGCCGTGTGGTTCCTCGTGTGGCTCCAGCTCGATTTCCGCCGGCGACCAATTCATCACACTCTGTAACCAACCGCAAAACAGCGTGAGGCCCGCAAGCAGAGTCACGGCGCCGAGCTGCCACCAGAAGTTGGGCACGATGAAAATGCCCACGTTCCGGCTGCTTGGTGCCAGCTGTGCCCACACCATAGCGCCGGTAAACACGGCCAAGACGACGACCACCCACGCCCCGCTGCGAAGCGCCGGCCATGCCTTGTTCCAGTTGACGCCCCACAGCCACCAGGCGAACCACGCAATCGGCAGCGCCCAGTGCAGCACCCTCCCGCCAAGAAAACTCACGACGCCCCACAGGGCGACGACTAGCTGTCCCAGAAGGTTCCAAAGTTCCGCGATGAAATTCGACAGTTCCATAAGCATTTCTCCGTTTTGTCCCTGAAGGAAAAGGTAAAAAGGACACAGGCAAAGGACCAGGGGTAGTGGTACAGTATTCGTGCCCGTGCATGGATCTTTGAAGCGGACGCCAGCAATGGCGGCCGGTTGACGGGTCATCCGTGGACGTTGGAAGAGCTGCTGGCGAGTCTTGAATACCGGCGAGTAGATTGGTCGATATGTTAAGATTTCTTCGTCAGAAACGCTTGCATATCCTTGTTTCAATCATTGTGTGCCTTCTCTTGGTTCGCGTATTTGTTCCCGGCGGATGCGAAGGCAGAATCTCTCAGTACAACTGCGACCGCATCAAGATAGGAATGTCGGAAGCGGAGGTGGACTCAATCTTGGGACGAAATCGTGGTGACGGCGAGGTTGAACACGGCATCCGATGCCGAACCTGGAGCAGTAGCAACGGAATCCTAACCGTTAGTTTTGAGGATGAAACACGCACAGTGAAAAACAAGTCGTTTTGGCCGTGGCCAAAGACGCCGCCTTATCCACCGCGTTTCTAGAAACTAGAAATTCTCTTTCAAACTGTACCACTACCAAGGGCCAGGAGTCGGGACGCGAGAATGCCGCTTTTTGGCGCCCACATGTCGGTCGCCGGTGGATACTACCATGCCCTGCTTGCGGCGCAGACACACGGATGCCGGCACGCCATGAACTTATCACGCTCATCCAAGAAACACTAGGGACTTCCGTGCGCTGTGCGGCGCGGTAGTATGGTCCATTGCCGGTTGATGAGATTTAGCGAGGCCTTGCCATGATCAGGTGCTGGTTCCTGGTCCTCCCCTTCGTGATCGCAACGGTTGCCGCTGCGACCTACGGCGATACCGAGCGTCTTACGCGATTGACCCGGCAACTGGGAAGCATCGAATTCGCCGAGCGTGAAGCAGCCGAGCGTGAACTCGAAGCGGCTGGGCCGCCGGCTCTCCCGATCCTCAAGCGGGCGGCAGACACGGACGATCCGGAGATCCGTCGCCGAGCCGAGGCCCTCGTTCAGCAGATCGAAAAGCGAATCGAAGCCGCCAAGCTTCTCGAGTCTCCCCCGTTGCGTCTGGTTTATCGAGACATGCCGTTGAACGAAGCGGTGGCGGATTTTAATGCGAAGACGGGCATCCTCTGTCAGATTGGACACGAATCGGCGAAGGGCACCCCAACCGCAAATCTTCTCGGTCGCAAAATCACCCTCGACACCGGCGACGTATCGGCCTGGGAAGCGTTCCACGAGTTTTGTCGGGCCGCAGGCGTCGTTGAAAAGCATCTTGTCGAGCAGAAGTCGGCGCCCAACCGCGATGTCGCCCGACAAGAGGCGGACGCTGCATGGGTCATCCGCCGGCAGGTGGTTGCCTCTTCCGGGCAGGTCCAGTCATCGCTCGCACGTTCAATCCTCATTGACGGCACGCCCCCGAGTTTACCGACATATATTGCCGGCCCGCTCCGCTTCCGTGTGCTCACACCTCAGATTCCGCAGTCATCAATCAACATGGCTGACGGCGAGGTCCAATTCTCCCTTGAGGTGACGAACGACTCCAAACTGAGTTGGCTTCATTTCGGCAACCTGCGCATCGACAAGGCCGTCGACGACCAAGGCCAGGTGCTGACCCCGATGTTCGGCATTACCGGACTCGCCAGCGCGGCACAAACCCCGGAAGAAATAATCTGGGTCGACGGCTCCGGCAGCGGCAGCAGCCCGGTCGTGGCGCCGTACCAGAACATTCCCGTACGTCTCAAGCTGGGGCAGCAACCGTCGCGAAAGCTCCGAGAGTTTCGCGGGACAATCTCGGCCCAGGTGCAAACCGCCCCAGAGCCGCTCATCTCCGTCGAGAACCTGCTGGAAGCGGCCGGAAAGACCGTTCGTGGCGTGGATGGTTGCTCGATGGAAGTCCGTGAAGTCGTTCACGACGACAATGGAGAACTGACGATAAGGGCGACCGTTCGGGTTCCTCTACCGCCTACAAATTGGAACCCCGTACTACGACCGGTTCGCGTTCGTGTCGCTCGTGGCAAGGCATCGACCACGACACAAGGCAACGGAACTACAAATCCCTACATCGTGGATGCCGACGGTAAATCTCACTTTGCGAAGGTCGACACCAATCCCTCGGTCACGCCGGATGCGAACGTCTACGACGTGCGACTCACTTGCCAAGTGCCGCGGAGTCGCGCCGAGACGGCGAAGCTGGTCTATACCGGACCCCGGACGTTGGTAATCGATGTGCCCTTCGAATTCAAAGATTTGCCGCTGCGTTAGCGTTTCAGCCGCACCCGGGCGATTCGTAGCTTGCCGGCCCGTACGATTAGTCCGTCACTTATCTCCACGGCCGCATGAGGATCGGTGACCTTCACCCGGTCCGGCCCGCGTGTAACGGCGCCCTGCCCTACAAGTCGGCGGGCCTCGTTCTTGCTCGGGGCCAGTTCCACGCGGACGAGCAGGTCACACACGTTCATACAGCCGTCCTTGAGTTCCGACCATGCGATGTCCTTCTCGGGGATTTCCGTAGGATCCTGCCGTTCCGAGAAACGCTTGCGCCATTCCACGGCTGCGGCGTTCGCCTCGGCTTCACCGTGGTAGAAGCGAACGATATCCTTTCCGAGGGTCTCTTTCGCCTCCCGTGGATGCGTAGCTTGGGCGTCGACCAATCGGGCAATTTCGGCGATGGGGCGTTCGGTCAATAACTCGAACCACTCGCGCATCAAATCATCGGGGATGCTCATGGCTTTGGCGAACATGTCGTAAGCTGGCTCGCCGACGCCGATGTAATTCTTGAGGCTCTTCCCCATGCGTTTCTGGCCATCAAGACCCCGCAAGATGGGGAGGGTAATGCACACCTGTGGTTCCTGTCCTGCATCGCGCTGCAAATCCCGACCGACCATCAAGCTGAAGAGCTGCTCGCTCCCTCCCAGCTCGATGTCCGCCTTGATCTCGACGCTGTCGTGACCCTGCATGAGAGGGTAGAGACACTCGTGCAAGTAAATCGGCTTGTCCTTCTTCAGTCGCTTCGTAAAGTCGTCACGCTCGAGCATTCGCTGCATCGTAATTCGGCGCATCAACGAAAGTGTGTCGAGAAAACGGAACTTACTAAACCATTCGCCGTTGAAGCGCACCTCGGCGTCGTCGACGTTAACGATCTTGTTGATCTGCCGAAGATAGTCCTTGGCGTTTGCCTCGACTTGCTCTTCCGTCAATCCCGCACGGGTTTCATCACGCCCACTCGGATCGCCGACGAGCGCGGTGTAATTACCGAGAATGAGAATGGCTTTGTGTCCTAAATCCTGAAACAAACGAAGCTTGCGAAGTGGCACGGTGTGGCCGAGATGAACGTCGATCCCGGTCGGATCGATGCCGTACTTGACGCGAAGCGGCCGACCCGTTTTCGCGCTACTCTCGAGCTTCGTCCGCAGTCCGTCTTTCGGTTCGATCTGTTCAACCGCACGGCTGATCAGTTCCAGTTGTTCGTCGACGGATTTCACGGTTCATTTCCTAGCGGAACATTTGCTGTGATCCAATCGCTTCGAATGCATTCCGGTGATGCACGATCTGTGGTACCCGCGTCGTTTCAGGCCAGCTCACTGCCACGACATCGAACCGAGCTGGGTACCCGAGCAATCGACGTTGTTGGAGATAGTAGGTCGCCAGTTTAGTGAGCTGCTGTTGCTTTCTCGTGTCCACGGACATGGCCGGCCGACCGGCATCGGCTCCTTCTGTGGATCGGACCTCAACGAAGACCAGCTCTCTTTGGTCTAGCCCAACGAGGTCCAATTCTCCGAGTGCACATCGGTAGTTTCTCGACAGGATCCGTATCCCGCACTGGCGCAGAAACCGCGCGGCGGCGCGTTCCGATCTTGTTCCAAACCACCTTCGCCACAGGGGTTTCATAAAATGGACGCCGATAGCTCCGTACAACAGCTTCCCGACACTCACGTCTTTATACGAGGTGGACGCGCGGCATGGTTGAGCGCCTTCGAACCCTCCTGGAGATGATCAAGTTCAGCCACACGATTTTCGCGTTGCCCTTCGCCCTGCTCAGCGCCTCCTTGGCATGGCAAGTCGAACGGTTTCGTGTGAGCGACCTCGTTGGACTTCTGCTTTGCATGGTTACGGCAAGAAGTGCGGCCATGGCGTTCAATAGGCTGGCGGATCGTCATTTGGATGCCATTAATCCGCGGACCGCGGGCCGTCATTTGCCGACCGATCAAATCTCGACGCCGTCCGTCTGGGTATTCGTTGTTGTCAGCTCGCTGGCGTTTGTCGGCGCCACACTTATCTTTCTCGCAAATGGAAATCCCTGGCCGCTTATTCTCTCGATGCCAGTCCTGGTCTTCCTCCTTGCCTACTCGTTTACCAAGCGATTCACGGTGCTTGCCCATTTTTGGCTAGGTGCAGCTCTTATGTTGGCGCCGTTGGCCGCATGGATCGCCATCCGAGGCATGACGGACCTGACTCAACCGGCAGTCATCGGATTGGCCGTGTTCTTCTGGGTTTCTGGGTTCGACATCATTTATGCGTGTCAGGACGCGGACTTTGACCGACAGAGTGGACTTTTCAGTGTCCCGGCGAAGGTTGGTATTCGCAACGCGCTTCGCATATCGGCCGCGTGTCATGCGGTAACGCTGGCCTTCCTGGTAGCGTTGTGGTTTGTTACGCCTTATCTCGGATGGGTGTACTTGGGCGGTGTCTTGTTTGTGGGTGCGCTGCTCGCCTACGAGCATTGGCTGGTTAGCCCAGAGGATCTCACGCGGGTGAACGCCGCGTTTTTGCTCGTAAACAGCGTCATCAGCGTGGGTCTACTTGCGATTGTCTGGCTTCAACTCGCCGTGAATCAAGTCTCATGAGCAAATGAAGACATGCTGATACTTCTTGTAATGAGGGCCGTAGGAGGATTTTGTGTTCAGCTGCACGTATTTACTGGTGCCGTCAGCTGGGGTAATGAGATCGCAGCTCTGACTGGTTGATTGTCCAAGCAACACCAAAGTCACCGCTAGAGGGGATTTTCTCACCTGCAAGCAGCATAAAGTTATATGGATAAATAACTTATGTTAATGCTTGATCTTCAGCTGCTAAACGAACGTGCCGCCACGCATAATTTCATTTCGCACTCGTGCAGCCGCGCAAGAAATGAACGTGCAACGAACCACCAAAGCGCGCTCCATTCACGTGCAGCCGCACACCAACTTCGCGTGCAGCGGAACATGTTTTCTGAAGACCAAGTATCATAACTTAAAATATCTAAATGACTTGTGACCAGAGCGCGTCCGTGTAAACCAAATACTATGACCGTGTAGAACCCAACACCAAACAGCGGTAGTGGTTGGAGACAATTTTTACAATCCGATACCAAATCACTTGCCAAGCCGTCTCCGCAAACGCAGAATCTTAGCTCACGCAAGATGGGACGATGAAGTCCTCATGACGGATGTGTGAATGGACTCGCATCAAGAAGAAAAAATCAAACGCATGAATGCCGATCAACGACGACCGGCCAAGTCATACACGGATGGCCGCGATGAAATGAACTTGTCGGAGTTTCCGATCTCCGTCCTTCAACGTCAGCAACCGCTCGATGGTTCGGGAACCAAACTCGATCGGGTATCCTTCGAATCAAGCCGTTACGACACCCTCAGGCGGCAGCGCGTTCAACAGCGTGTAGTTCTCGAGACCAGTTCTCGCCACGGCTTGCCGACTCCTGCGGACGAAAACGTAATTCTCGCACTTCTATTCGTCGCGAAACACGCGCATGACTTTTCTGAGTCTGTCGTCTTCTTCACGCCCCGTCAGCTCTTCGGAATCATGGGGTGGGCGCCGAATAGTCGAAGCTATGACCGCCTCCGCGAAGTGTTCCGTAGGCTAAAGGCACTGGTAATTCGCTACGAAAACTCATGGTGGGATGCGGAAGACCGTGGGTTCGAAGCCGAGTTCGCCACGGGAATCATCAGCGAGTACGAGCTGGCGCGGCAAGTGGCAGGCCGGAAAAAGGGCGCCGCAAAGCCCGCGAATTGGGTACGCTGGTCGCCCCACTTCCAGCAGAGTCTGACTGGTGGCAATCTCAAGAAACTCGATTTGGAGCTGCTATTTTCACTTCGTTTGCCGACTTCGCAGCGGATGTACCGTTTTCTCGACAAACGTTTTTACCCGCGGCACCAGCCGCCCGTTGTCGAGATGGACTTGGTGGATTTTGCGTGCGGCCATATCGGATTGAGCAAGGTTCACAACGTGGCAGAACTGAAACGGCGCCTAAAGCCCGCAATCACTGAGCTGGAAGACATCGGGTTTATCGAGTCGTCAGATCCAAAGAGCCGCTTTGAGAAAGTTCGACCGGGGATTTGGCGGGTCCGTTTTTCCGCGGGTCGCATGTACGGCCCAGAAAAAGCCGGGTTGCCCAAGGAGTCCGCACCGAAATCGCTCCCCGCGATGGAGCGAAGGGCCCCACCGGCTTCCATTTGCCAGACCAGCTCTCCGGAGGAACGCGAACTCCCACAGGCTTTCTATCGCTCTTGGAACGGCGCGGAGGCCGCACACATCGGCCCCAGCGACATATTACATGCCCGCGATCTCATCGCCGCCCACGGACATGAGGCAGCGAAAGGCGTCGTTTCATCGTTGGTGCACGTCGTGAAACGCCGCTGGCCGGATTGCAAGTCGTTCAGTGGGGCCGTGAAGAAGTATCTGGCCGAGGCAGTGGCGAATAACCATCACGTCCAAATTCGTCAGGTCGGCCGTGAGCGATCCGAGTTAGCACAGGTTCGGGAACGGACCGAAGCTCAAGAACACCTGGTGGAACGGCAACAGCTGGAGAAGCGTTGGCAAGCGCTCACCGACGAACACCGAGCGGCAATAGAGCGTGACGTGCTGCGCGAGTTTCCGGAACTTCGCGATCGTCCAGGGATTCTAAAAGGGTTCTGCCAAAACAAGCTCAGGTAGAACGCCGTCCTTCTCGTACTTCTCGCAGTCGACGTTCCAGGAACCGTCGTTCACTCTCATTGGTCGCCAGCTCGCGGGCACGGGTATAACTAACAGCTGCTTCTGCTAGAAACCCGCTCCGGCGCAACATATCCGCTCTTGCTGCGTGGAGAAGGTGATAGCTGTCGAGATCGCCGCTCGCGGCGAGCTGATCGATAGCGCGAGCGCTGCTTGCGGGCCCTCGACAACGCCCACCGCGACTGCCCGATTCAGCGACACGATTGGAGAGGGCTGGATGCGTTCGAGCAGGTTGTAAAGGCGAAGAATTTGCCGCCAATCCGTGTCCGCAGCCGGCGACGCCTTACAATGCTCGGCAGCAATGGCCGCCTGCATGGCGTACGCGCCGGGCTCGCCACCGAGGGCCTCGTCGACAAGCGGCAAAGCCTCGGCGATTTGCTGATGGTCCCAGCGGCCGCGATCCTGCTCATCGAGCAGCACGAGATCTCCGTTGGCGTCGAGCCGGGCGTCACGGCGCGAATCGTGCAGGAGCATAAGGGCGAGAAGAGCCGTCGCCTCTGAGGGTGGCTGCGGCGCCATCAACGTCCGAATGAGGCGTGCAAGACGGATGGCCTCCGTGCAAAGATCGGTCCTTACGAGCGAATCGCCTCGGGTCGCGGCATAGCCTTCATTGAAGATGAGATAGATCACCGTCAACACGGCATCGAGCCGCGCCGGCATGTCGTGCACATCCGGCACCGAATACGGAATGCCCGCGTGACGGATCTTGCGCTTCGCGCGTACCAGCCGTTGCGCCATCGTTACATGCGGGACGAGGAACGCCCGTGCGATGGCGTCGGTCTCAAGCCCACCCAACATGCGCAAGGTGAGCGCGACTTGGGCCTCGGGCGCCAGCGCTGGGTGGCAACAGGTGAAAATCAACCGGAGCCGATCGTCGAGGATCTCGTTCGTGTCGAAATGGGGCACATCGACCGTCCGAATCGCCCCGGACTCGACCAGTGTGCGAACCTTCTCATCGTGGAGCGATCGGCGGCGGAGGCGGTCGATACCTTTGTTCCGTGCCGTCTGAATGATCCAGGCACGTGGCGAGTCCGGTATGCCGCCTTCACGCCAGTCGTCGACGGCAGCTGTAAATGCCTCTTGGGCTGCCTCTTCCGCGATATCGAAGTCACCCAAAACCCTAATCAACGTAGCGACGATTCGGCCCCAATCGGAACGATAGACGGAATCGAGGACACTGTTGACCGTCGAGAGCATTGTTTCATGGTAAATAATCGGTAGCGGTCTGTCGATCTTGGCAGGCGCCGTTCGACTCATTTGTCGGAGCGGGATCAGATCGTTGCTGTTGTGCGAGTTTCGCAGTAGAAAACCAATTGCTGGAGGACCTCTATGAAGTACATGATGCTTGTTTATCTTGCCGAAGACGCCATGAATGATGCCGAACGGCAGAAGTGCTACGTGGAATCCACAGCCCTTACGCGGGACCTCGCTGCCAAGGGCAAGTATCTGGCCGCAAGCCCGTTGCACCCGGTTGCCACTGCGACCAGTGTTCGGGTGCGCGACCACAAGACGATCACGACGGACGGCCCGTTTGCAGAGACGCGGGAACAGTTGGGCGGCTACTATCTCGTCGAAGCCAAAGACCTAGACGAAGCTATCGCCATAGCCGCGCGAATTCCGCCGGCAACCAAGGGAACGATCGAAGTCCGTCCGGTCCTGGAAATACCTGGTTTGCCCAACTGATAACCCGTTCACTCACAGCTATTTATGGAGCGCCGATGAGATTGCCGCCGACAGAACCGCTCACTTCGCTTGGGCTGTTGATTCTGAGGTTGGGTATAGGTGGATTCATGCTCAGCCACGGCTGGGGCAAAGCACAAATGCTAATCAACGGGCAAGCCGACAAGTTTGGCGACCCGATCGGTCTGGGCAGCGCACTCAGCCTGATTCTCATGGTTATCGCTGAGTTCGTTTGTGCCATCCTGGTGATGATCGGCTTTGCCACGCGCCTGGCGGCCATACCTGTCGTGATTGGAATGGCCGTTGCCGCCTTCAAGGTGCACGCGAACGATCCGTGGACAATGCAAGGGGGCGGTGGGAGCAAGGAACCCGCGCTCCTGTTCCTGATTCCCTTTCTGGCGCTGGTCTTCACGGGCGCCGGCAAATTCTCGGTTGACGGATTGATATGGCGACGAACGCATCAAATCTGAACACGAATGATTGCACAGGGAGCACCGAAATGAGCAGCGTACGAGTCTTGGTTGGTACCCGCAAAGGCGCATTCATCCTAACCTCGGATGGCAAGCGGCAGAAGTGGACGGTGAGCGAACCGCTTTTCGGCGGCTGGGAGATTTATCACATGAAAGGGTCGCCCGCCGACCCGAATCGACTTTACGCGTCGCAGTCGAGCAGCTGGTTTGGACAGATCATCCAACGCTCGGACGACGGCGGCAAAACCTGGATCCAACCAGGCACACCCGCCGGCGAGCCGATGACGACTCCCGACGGCATGCCCAAGGGCGAGAGCAACAAGTTCGTTTACGATACGTCCGCAGAAACCGGCAAGCCGCTAACGACTCACCAATGGTACGACGGCACGCAACACCCGTGGGAGTTCAAGCGCGTCTGGCACCTGGAGCCGTCCCTCAAAGATCCGAATGAAGTCTATGCAGGCATAGAGGATGCGGCGTTCTTCCGTTCAACGGACGGTGGAAAGAACTGGCACGAACTCGCCGGCCTGCGTGACGCTCAAGGTTCGAAGTGGGCGCCCGGCGCCGGCGGACTCGGGCTGCACACGATTGTCATCGATCCAACCAATCCGAAACGAATCTTCATCGCCATTTCAGCTGCCGGTGCTTTTCGAACCGACGACGGCGGCAAAACCTGGAAGCCGATAAACCGTGGCCTGCGGTCCGACTATATTCCCGATCCCGCGGCAGAAGTCGGCCATTGTGTACACCGCATTGCCATGCACGGCTCGCGGCCGAACACCCTCTTCATGCAAAAACACTGGGATGTAATGCGCACCGACGACGCGGGCGAATCCTGGCGCGAAGTCAGCGGCAATCTGCCGACCGATTTCGGCTTCCCCATCGACGTGCACGCCCATGAACCGGAAACCATCTACGTCGTGCCGATCAAAAGTGATTCGCTGCACTTTCCGCCCGACGGCAAGCTGCGCGTCTACCGTAGTCGCACGGGGGGAAACGAATGGGAGCCGCTTACCAAAGGCCTGCCGCAGGAAAACTGCTACGTCAACGTGTTGCGCGACGCGATGGCCGTCGATTCGCTCGATAGGTGCGGCATCTACTTCGGCACCTCCGGCGGACAGGTTTATGTTTCACCCGATGGCGGCGACAACTGGACGGCCATCGTCCGCGATCTGCCTCCGGTGGTCTCGGTTGAGGTGCAGACGCTGCCATGATCCGCGTGGTGCTTCCATATCACCTGCGAACGTTGGCTCAGGTGGGCGCCGAGGTGAGCCTTGAAGTCGCGGCGCCGGTGACACCGCGCTCAATCCTCGACGCGCTCGAGGCCCGCTATCCGATGTTGCGCGGGACGATCCGCGACCATGTCACGAAAGCACGGCGACCGATGTTACGGTTTTTCGCCTGCGAGGAAGATTTCTCCCACGAATCGCCGGACAAGCCGCTTCCCGATGCGGTTGCCTCCGGCGCTGAGCCGTTCTGGATTATCGGAGCAATCGCGGGCGGCTGAGCCGGCCAGTGAATTCCGCGCCTTATCCCGTACAAAAACCTTATCCAGCGCGGCCGCCGCATTACCTCGTGAGAAGTTGCCATGTCCACCACACCGTTACCACCAAAGCCGGCCGGATCCGGAGTGCTCCGGGTTCTGAGATGGGTGTTGGTCATCCTTGTGGTGTTCGTGCTCGTGGTCGTTGCCGTGGGGCTCTTCGTGCTGGACGGCAGGTACGACCTGTCGCGCGAAATCACGATCAAGGCGCCGCCCGAGGCAATTCACAGGCAAGTCGGCGACCTCGATCAATGGCCGAACTGGTTGCCGTTCACCAAGCATGATCCGTCGGTCAAGACAATTGTTGAGAAACCGACCGGCGTCGGGGCCCACCAGCATTGGACCAGCGACAACGGAAACGGCAAACTCACGTTCACCACTTCGGACGAGCAGAAGGGTATTGAATACGACATGGTCTTCGACGAGAAGTGGAAAGCCCAGGGCGCCATAACCTATATCAAGGTCGGTGACGATACGCGTGTCATCTGGCGCATGACAGGCCAAAACGAAGATTTCATGGGAAAGTGGTTTGCTGTCGCCATGCGACCAATGATGGGACCGAAGCTCGAGGAAGGCTTGAGCGATTTGAAGGCGAAGGTTGAAGGAAAATAACGGAGGTCTTATGCGCTACGTTGACGGTTTTGTGTTGCCGGTACCGAAGAAGAACCTGAAGGCCTATCTCCGGATGGCGCAGAAAGCGGGCAAGGTCTGGAAGGAACACGGTGCACTCGAGTATCGTGAATGTGCCGGAGAGGATCTCAAGGTGAAGATGGGCATGCCGTTTCTGAAGATGGCCAAAGCCAAGCCCGGCGAAACCGTCGTCTTCGCATGGATCGTCTATAAGTCACGCGCGCATCGCGATACCGTCAACGCCAAGGTGATGAAAGACGCACGCATGGCGAAGATGATGGAGGGAACACATCCGTTCGATTACAAGCGTATGGCCTACGGTGGATTCGAGGTCATTGTCGACGAATGATCGAGGGGCACGATGTCGTACTCGAGTCCAACGATTCCTGACTTCTTGTAGACGCTCTGGTTTCGAAGGACAAGCGTGCTGCGCGGCGCCGGGCTTGGCAGTAGGGGCACGCCTCCTCCTAGCAGCACTGGGACCATCGCAACGTCAACCCCGTCCACCAGCCCCGCGCCCAGCAGACTGTGAAACAGCTCGCCTCCGCCGAACAGCCAGATGTTTTTCCCGGGTTTCGTTTTCAGCTCGGTGACGAAAGGCGCCGCATCATTCACGATCGTCAGGTCCGGAAAATCGGCCTGCCGCATCGTGCGCGAGATCACTACCGACTTCACGCCCGACCCCATGTCGCCGCCCCCGCCCATCGCCTGCATGGCCGTGAACGTCTTGCGGCCGATGAGCAGTGTGTCGAACCGGCTGAAGATCTCGGCGAAATCGATGTCCGGATCCATGACAATCCAATCGGCCTCGCCGTTAGGCCCGGCGATATATCCATCGAGACTCATCGCCACCGCATAGCGGACCTGACGCATACACTTGTACTCACTTTGGTTAGGCGGCCATTCCTTCGGTCCTCATGGCCTGAACTTCTCAAACGACTTGCCGTTGAATCGATAGGCGCCGTGGGCTTGCGTGCCGAGCCAGAGCACGCCCTGGTTGTCTTTGTAGATCGAAAAGATCCAGTGGTGTTTGCCGTTTTCGGTGACGGGATAGTGAGTCATGCGTCTTTCCGTCGTAGCGGTAGACGACGCCGCCGAGAATCGCCATCCACATGGCGCCGTCATCGCCCAGCGTGCTCGACATGAAGGAATCGTAATTCGCCCTGCTTGTGCCCGCTCAAATCGCCGATGCCTTTCTCTTTCCGGTACCATGACGAACCGCTCGCTGCGCTGCGCTCGACGGCGTAGCGATGAAGCGTATTGGTGAACCAAAACTTGCCGTCCTTGTCTTCGATGATCGAGCGAGTGCCAAAAGAACCGTTTCGCAATTCCTCCTCCGGAATCCAGGTAAAGGACTTCCCATCGTAGCGACAGGCGCCAAGGACGGCCGTCCCGAACCAGAGATGGCCCTTGCTGTCTTTGAAAATGGTGTAAACGTCATACGGGCTGTATTTCGCATTGGGGAATTTGTCCCGCGGCAATGTCGCATCATCGCCGGCCTTGGTCTTGGGGAACGCTAAACGGTGCAACGATTTGCCATCATAGCGGTAAACCACACCCGAATCCTGGCCGCCGCCGAACCAAAGATCGTCCGGCTGATTCTTCCATTCTCCGGTAGCTTTAGGTTCGAGCGTCGTGAAGGATTGTCCGTCGAATTTGCTGATGCCGCCGTTCGTACTGAAGTAGAGGTTCCCCGATTTGTCCTCCTGAACGCCGCCGACGCCGTCGCCCGCAAGTCCGTCCTTTTTCGTGAACCGCGTGATCGTCTTGCCGTCGTAACGGAACGCGCCTTCGGAGCCGCTTGAAAACCAATGGCGGCCGTCTTTCGCTTGGAAGACGTGCCCAAGGTCTTTGGGCATTTCCGAGACGATCTCGCCTTTGGCGGTCGGCGCCTTGTCGTCGTTTGCCGGCTTCAGCGGCGGCTTGGCTGGCAACGGAGGCGGGGCAGTTGCGGAGAAATTGGTGAAGGCCTTGCCGTCGTAGCGGCAAGCGCCCGCGTCGACGCTGCCAAACCAGATGTTGCCGGCCGTGTCTTCGAGCATGCAATAGACGTTGGCGCTGTTGAGGCCATCCTTTTGAGTGAAGTGCTTAAAGGACTTGCCATCGTATCTGCTAGCGCCGCCTTCGACACCGGCGTGACCAGGGTGCCCCAACCAGACGTTTCCCGCTCGATCGACGATCATCGAGCCAACAAAACCATCCAGCAGTCCTTCCTTGGAAGTGAACGTCGTCAGAGTCTTGCCGTCGTAACGGTACGCCCCTCCCTGGCCGCCAAACCAAAGGTTTCCGGACAGGTCCACAGCCATCGCGCGGATATTCGAAAACGATCTTCCAACCTGGTCGGCGAAATTGGAAAACGATTTGCCGTCGTGGGAACAGATGCCGCCCTGCGTTCCAAACCAGATTCGCCCGGCAGCATCCTGGCCGATCGTATAGACCGAGTTATCGATAAGGCCGTCGTTCGTGGTGAAGTTGGTGAACGATTTGCCGTCGTAACGACTGACGCCGTTTGTGGTGCCGAACCAGATGTTGGCATCGCGATCTTCGAAGACCCAATGAACGTCGTTGCTGGCCAGGCCTTCTTTCTCGGTGAACTTCGTGAACGATTTTCCGTCATAGCGCGATGCGCCGCCTGTGATGGAGCCGAACCAAAGTGCGCCGGATCGATCTTCCAGCAACGAAAAGATGCGCGTCTTCGCCAGGCCCACTTCCTCTGCGAAGTTCGTGAAGTCTTTGCCGTCATAGCGAATCGGGCCGCCAAATGTGGCGAACCAGATGTTCCCGGCGCGATCCTCCCGAATGTTGCGAATGATCACCTGTGGCATGGCCGAGGTCGTCTTGGCCACGGTCGGCGTGAAGTAGGGGTCGTGTTTTGCCGGCTTGGCGTTCGGGCTCTTGTCCTGCCCAGCGGCGCCGGCGCCCAGCGCGGCGGTGAGGCACAGGGCGATGAAGGCGTGACGGATTCGCATGGTTCGGCTCGGTAGATTAGATGACAAGGAAAGCCTCCTGCCTGAAGGGTCCGGGAATGAGGCGCCTTTGACGGAGGTCGTCTCCACGACATTCCTGTACGTCTCGCCCGCGCAATTTGTTCTAGTGTATCAATCCCAGACGTACCGTTCGTCCCATTCGATCTCGTAGCGTCGCAACCAGTCGCGCAATTCGTCCTGAAACGATTGCTTCGCGTGGTGTTCCGCCTGGTTGAGAATATACTCGCGCACAGCCTCGATGTTGGATTGACTCACCGAGAACGCGGCATAGCCGGCCTGCCAATGAAACTCCAAGGAAAGACCGCGTGTCTGATTGATCCACGCGGACGAGGTCGATTTGATTTTTCCCACGGCGTCGGCAATCGTGATGGTTCGCCCCAGCTGGAACAAGATGTGGACGTGGTCGGTGACTCCGCCAACGATCAACGATTGGCAGCCGAGATTGTTTGCGGCGCCGCCCAAGACTCGAAACAATTCATCCCGCCATTCATCGGCCAGGAGCGGCGCGCGGTTTTTGGTCGTGAAAACGACGTGGAGGTAGACCTTAGCCAGCGATTGGGGCATGGATTCCTCCGAAGGGTGGTTTTCGGCCTGAAGGGCCAGTTCTGTTAGTCGGTTTTCGGCCTGAGGGGCCGATTCTGTCAGCCCAGGCCGAAGGCCTGGGAACGCACGTCAGCAAAGCGATTCGGCCCTGAAAGGGCCATTCGCGGTGTGCGCGACGCCGGTGAACGACCCTTTCAGGGTCGCCTCGATCGGGCATCGGACACCCAGGGCTTCGCCCTGGGCTGACGGAGCGAGCCTTTCAGGCTCGAAAACCACCGTTGAATCAAGCCAGTCGGATCGAAAGACAATTTCTTCATGGTCCCATGTCATTTCTTAGGTTTGATATTCTCGATGACGTTGACGGCGAGCTGGCTTGCCAAGGAGCTAAATTCTGCGGGAAGGCGTGATTCCAGAAGGAGAATCATCTTGATCTCAGTCGGGATGCCGTGGTTGCCGGAACGAGCCATCGCTTCGAGTAGCGCCCCATACTTGACGGTTTGGAAAACTCCTCGCTCGTAATCCAGAGGGAATGCGTCAGATATTGCTGCCTTTACCTCGACTCCAATGATGATGTCATTTGACTTGAACACTACGTCGATTTCATCCAACGAGGGCAAGGGGTACTCGACTATCGCCTGCCAATCACGGCCGGCGCCAGCGAGATCTGGATTGTCTCGCACGAAGAACTTCAGGCGTTTATGGCTCTCTGATTCGCCCCCCTTGCCGAAGAAGGCGGTTTTCGTTTTGGTCTGGGAGCTCGCCGAAATCTCGGGAAGCCCTAATCGTTTCAGCACATCATTCCATCGGCTCCCGAAATCAACAATCCGCTGGTGTTCAATTCGTGTCTTATTTGTCTTCTCGACATAGGACATGGCGGGATACTCTGGCCAAAACTCCTTTATCCCCTCGTCGGGAAGGTTCTTCAGCTTACCGGTCATGTTCACGACTAAACTCTGAATATGCGGAATACCCTCACCCCACTCGCCTTCGATGTCTTTCAGCAGGTGTCCCATCCTGCCGAGGACGTTGCCCATGCCGTGACCATGCCCCTCCCCGTGCTTGTTGAGTCGGCCGATCTGCTTCGCGAGTTGGCTGTAAAAGAGTGGCTCGATAAGGCCATCCCGATGGTTGAACACATGCTCGACCAGTTTCGAGAGGCTCGCTCGTGCTTGCTCGTCATGTGCGGTCATTTCGGAAGGTCCTCATTTTCAGCTATTAGAATTGGCAATGGATTAACGACATTTTGCGGCTGTGGTCGGTGGCGCGTCGGCTGCAAAGACGCCGCTCACGATCGCCTCCCCGCACGTTCCGAACGAGGTCTTTCATAACAACACCTCCCAAGTATGCCGTCGCCTAATGCCTCAGCTGGAACGGAAACGGTAGCGTTCCATGCGGGGCATCCTATGCGGCTAGCGAGGGAAGGGGGAGAAGGGGGAGACCTTCGGTCGGGCGAAGCGGCGGGGTCGGAGACCCGGAGATCCGCGCCGAGCGCGGAGCGATTACTTGCAAGAGTCGGCCAACTAACACTAAGAGTTGTATTCGCGCACGACGTACGCAGATGTGATTTCACCGATTCTAAAAGGGTTATGGAGAAAAATGTAGGTCAGCAGGGTGATTTTGCACCATCGCTAACTGGGGTTCATGGTCAACTGACCACGTGGCCACGTACTCGGTGTCGTGAACGTAAAGCATTGGCCTATAGCGATTTAGGACGTTGATAGTCCGTGGTCAACACCGTGGTCACTGTGACCACGGTTTTATCCCTGGCACGTGCCCGAGCGCGGTGGGCTCGCGGGCTGATGACTCACGCCACGCACGCGCTGGGCCACTCACATTCGTTCTCCTGGCAAACGGCTGGCTTGCTTCATCCAAACGGCGAATTGAAGTGCGCTTTTCTACTTTGTCGATGTCGCCGACGAACGACTCTTGGATTTCGGCAACGGAAGCCAAGTTTCGTCTGAGGTGACGGCAGAATCTTTCCTGCGCCAGTTGATGCCCGGGAAACAACAAGGCCGGCGCATGCCCGATGCAAGCTTGTCGCAAGTAATCTCGATCCGGCGCCGGCGCGTCTCGTCTTGCTTGACAGAGATTATCGAGAGAACCCAGTCGCGGCGGGCCATGGGTGTGATCTGGGCCCACACGGCCTGCGCCGGCGGGGCGGCTTCAAGGGCTTTGCGGAGATCCATGGGCACCCTGCACTCCGGTTCTTCGCCGACACGCGTAATCTCCACCGTCGCCGTGTCTCCAACGTCTGCGCCTGCAGCATCTTGCAGGGCTTTGTTCACCCTGAGCCAGTGGCTTCCATTGCCGTTTGGTTCGAGGCCGGCTCGAAAAGGGAAGCCGTTGATCGTTCCCTCAACCATCGTCATGTCTCGTGACGGGAGCTTCGCACTCGCGTTCTTGGGCAGATCGAGAAGGGTAGACGATCCAACCTTTTCGGTTGCCGTAGGCCGAAACAACTTGGCACTGAACCGAATCGTTGACTTGGTTTCTTGCAGCTTAGCCAGATTCATTGCGCTGACCTGCCACTTGGGTGACGTAACTCTTGTCCCCACAACGAGAAAAGCGTCGGCGTGCTCGTTGAGGGGAAGAGTCGGGGCGATGGGATTCGAACCCATGACCTCCTGGTCCCAAACCAGGCGCGCTAGCCAAACTGCGCCACGCCCCGATCATTTATGTTCTTCGGTGGCCGGGGCAGAGTCTTCGATGCCCCGGCTCCGGGGCTTCCGAAGACTCCAGCCCCGGCCACCCAGAGCTAGGATAATCAGCCGGCAATCGTTGGGCAATCAGTTCGACGCGGATGTCTCCATTCGAAACGCGCGAAAGTACTTGTCCGTGTCCGACGACGTCACAAAATCGGCTGGCCCCGCGGCGATGAGCTGCAGAAATCGCCCATCATTTACGAACATCCGTTGCCGGATGACCGTGCTGTCCGGCGCCATGATGACCAACTCGGTCCCGGTGGCATCACCAGCCTCAACAGCGTTTTCGCGCAAGAGCCGTCCGCGCACCGACGCTACCACGCGCTCGCGGGCTGACCTCATGATCGCCTCCGCAGTCGCCGACTGACCTTCGGGAAGGCCCGACACCATGACAACATACGCTCCGTTCTCCCCCATGGAATGGACATATTGCAGAAGTTCAAGTTCGCGATCTCCGACAGTTACACGACGTGTTTGCTCGGTAGGTTCCTTCGGCATGTAGAAAGTAATGCCTGCATCGGCGGGGGCCACCTTGGACCAACCGGACAGATCCAACGACTCGCTCACCCACGGCTGCCTCGCGCTTGGAGTAATGAGAGGGTTCGGGCGGGCGCCGCTGACTTTCGGCTTCGGCACCTGAATCGCAGGTCGTTGCGCCGGGACGTTCGGTCTCGGTTGCGTGGTATCACGATCAATTCGCGGCGCTACCGGGATGATGATCGGTACGGTTGTGTTTGGCTGCGGCTTGGGTGGTTGTTGCTGCTCGGCCGCTGTAAGGAGCGGCAGGATGAATGCGATCGCGACTAGATACTTCAGCATGATGTAGTCTCCGAGTGTCACCGTAGAACCTCGAGCAATCGCTCGAAGTCGTCGTTATTCTCAAAGCCCAGAACGATCTTGCCGCTTTCCTTATTCCGCAGCCTAATCTCGACACGCACAGCCAGTTTCTTGCGAAGCTCCGTCTCGATCGCCTGAATGTGCCTCGTTTTCGGTGTGCCGGGCTTCGTCTGCTTGGAATCCGAATCCGTGCGCTGTGTTTTGGCGAGCAACTCCGTTGCGCGGACCGAATGGCCGCATGCCATGACCTCCCGGCATAAGGCAACTTGGCGCTCCCGGTCGGGAATCCCCTTTATTACTTTAGCGTGTCCGAGTGATATTTGTCCCAACCGCACCGCATCTTGGACTTCTGTGGGTAGTTCCAAGAGGTTCACCAGGTTGCTTATCGTGGTGCGGTCTAGGCCGAGTCGCTGCGCGAGTTGCTCCTGCGTCATCTGAAACCGGTCGAGGTAGTCGCGAAATCCGTGGGCCTTTTCGATCGGGTTCAAGTCTGCCCGTTGAATGTTCTCGACAAGGGCGGCTTCAAGCACCTGTTGATCGTTGAAATCCACGACGCGAACGGGCACCTCGGTGAAGCCGATGGCTTGCGCAGCCCGAAGTCGGCGCTCTCCCGCGATTAGTTGATACTGATCACCCACTGCTCGAACGACGAGGGGCTGGAGGATGCCGTGGTGACGGATGCTTTCACTCAGAGAGGTCAGTTCGTCCTGATCGAACGCCCGGCGAGGCTGGTAAGGGTTGTGTTGGATGCGATCGACCGGCACTTGGTCGGTGGCCGGGAAGAAATCGAAATCAGGCGTGCCGAGGAGAGCGTCGAGTCCGCGTCCAAGCCGGCGCTTATCCATGGGGATTTCATCCTTAAATCGACTATGTAGGTGGCGCACATCGCCCACGACAGCTGTGATTCTAGCAGTCCTTGCGCGGCGGCCGCAAGCGCGCTTGAGACGTGCGCCAAACGACCGGCGCACCGTTCCACGTGGAACAGCGTGCGCAACCTGCCTCGCATACCCATGTTGCAGAAAGCGCACTGAACAACGGCCGGGTGTTGATTGACCTTTTTCTCTCCGGCAGTGCTCGGTTAGAATTCCGCCGTCGCTGCTCGGAACCAGCGACACTGGGCCACGGACGGCCCACGGAGCAGAGGCATTGAGGCTCGCTCGCCCGCACTTCGTTTGATGCGCCACATCGTCTAGCCGTCGCACTTACCGCAGCGCGACCTGCGCCTCGCTCCGTTCCCGAATTCCCCTCAGGAACAGAGCATGACCCGAGACCCCATTCTCTTCCGCGTCGATGCCACCCCACGAACCGGTTGGGAGCGATTCAATCGCTGTTTAGTGTATGCGGCGGCTCTGCAGCGCAGGCGGCGGCATGCGTATTTCCTATCCCAATTGGATCCCGCCCATTTCGGGCTAGGCCTCAAACGCGCGGGAAATGAGTGGCTGGACGCGGACTCCCCTGCGGGCACAGAAGAAGACGCGGCGGAAACGCTTCAGGAAATCCGTCGCCTCAAGCCGGCCGCGGTCATCGTCGATTCCGCCGGCGCCAACGAAAACTACCTGGCCGAGCTGTGTTCAACGGGCATTCTGGTGGTGTCCATCGATCACCTGGCGACATATCGCTTTCCAAGTCAGCTCATCATCAATCCGCTGCTGGGCATGGATAAGGACGACTATGAATTCCAACCCGGCACCCAGTTGTTGTTGGGGCGTCGTTATGCCATGGTGCGGCCGAATATCCGGCGTGTACGTCAGGTGCGGGCTCAGGAGCCACTCACGCCGTTTCGTGCCCTCATCGCCACCGCCGACGATGATTTCGAGGGCGCGACAGTCTCCATAACGAAAATGTTGCTGTCCAGTTCGCGTCTGAATAAGCTCGATCTCGTCGTTCGGCCCGATTCCCCTGCCCTCGATGAAGTGAAAGCCCTCGCAGAAGCTCACTCGGAACGTGTCGAGGTTTCTACCGAGCACGCGGAGTTTCCGACGCGCATTGCCCGATGTCATTTTGCCGTCAGCCGCGGCGATTCGTGGTCGCTGGAACTCGCGTGTGTCGGCATTCCGCAGATCATCATCGGGGCGTCCGAGTGCCACCACCCCACAGCGCGAAAACTTGAGGACGAAGGTGTAGCAAACTACGTACCGGGATCGGTCGCAGACGTATCCCCATCGCAGATTCGCGAGGCGGTCCAAGATCTCCTCGCAGATCCCACGGAACGCCGGGCCATGTCCCGCTGTGGCCGAAAGCTCATCGACGGCCGGGGCCCCGACCGGCTTGTCACCGCACTGGAAGTCATGCTCCATCCGTCGCGGCTCATCGGAATGCAAGAAGCGGCGTGACATAGGGAGAATTCAGAATCCAGAATTCAGAATTCAGAATAAGATGCTGTTTGATTCTGAATTCTGAATTCTGATTTCTGAATTCTCCTCCCATGGACAAATCCCAAGTAGCCGACGTCCTCGACGAGATTGGTATCCTCCTTGAAATAGAAGGAGAGAATCCGTTTCGTTGCCGTGCCTACTACAACGCTGCGCACGATTCGACAACTCAGCGAAGACCTGGCCGAGGTGGTGGCACAAAACCGACTCGCCGATATACCGGGAGTCGGGGCCACGCTTAAAGAAAAGATCACCACGCTGGTCGAAACCGGCCGGCTCCAATTCTTCGAAGACCTCCGCGCAAAGACCCCCCGCGGTTTGTTGGAAATGATGCGTCTCCCCGGTATGGGGCCGAAGAAGGCGACGGCGCTTTACGATGAACTCGGAATCGACGGCCTGGACAAGCTCCGCGCGGCCTGTGAAGCGGACAAGATCGCACAACTCAAAGGCTTTGGGGCAAAGACGCAACTAAAGATACTAGAAGGCCTTACGTTTCTGAGCCAGGTCGGAAAACGAGTGCGCATCGACCATGCGGAAGCCGTGGCCCTTGCGTTGGTCGACGGGATGCGCACGCAAAAGTCAGTCAAGCGCATCGAAATCTGTGGTAGTCTGCGCCGCCGCCGTGACACAATCAACGACATCGACATCCTCGTGAGCTCGGACAAGCCCGGTCCGGTGATGGACCAGTTCATCAAACTTCCCGGTGTCGTTGAAGTCGTCGCGCGCGGCGAGACCAAGGCCAGCGTGTTGGTGCAGCGCGACAAAGGCGAGCGGATGCAGGCCGATCTTCGCGTCGTTTCCGACGATCAATTCGCCTTTGCTCTTCACTACTTCACCGGCAGCAAGGACCACAACATCGCCGTTCGCGCTGCGCCCAAGAATACGGTTTGAAACTAAACGAGTACGAACTGGCCGGGGCGAAGAAACGAATCGCTTGCAAGAACGAAGCGGACATTTTCAAGGCGCTGGAGCTGGATTACATTGCACCCGAACTTCGTGAGATGACCGGCGAGATCGAAGCGGCCGCCCAACGCCGCTTGCCGAAGTTGATCGAATTGAGCGATCTTCGCGGAACGTTTCATTGCCACACGAACTGGAGCGACGGCGCCGACACCATCGCGGCGATGGCGTCTGCGGCGCAAACCCTTGGCTTTCAATACCTTGGGATCGCCGACCATTCCAAATCGCTCTCGGTTGCCAACGGACTGACCCCCCAACGGGTCAAGATGCAGCACGTCGAAATCGACGCGTTCAATGCGAAGTCGAAAGGCATTAAGCTCTTCAAAGGGACCGAGTGCGACATCCTGCCCGACGGCACATTGGATTTCGACGACGCTGTTCTCAAGTCGTTCGATTACGTCGTTGCAAGCGTACACACTCATTTCAGTCAAACCAAAGAGGAAACAACTCGCCGCATCCTCCGCGCCATTTCGAACCCGCACGTCACCATGCTCGGCCATGCGACCGGCCGCTTGTTGTTACGCCGGGATGGCTACCAGGTTGATCTGGAAGCCGTCCTGAGAGCCGCGCTGGAACACGGAACATTGATCGAAATCAACGCTCACCCGCATCGCTTGGACATCGATTGGGTCCACGCGAAGCGAGCCAAGGCGCTCGGCGTCACGCTGGTCATCAACCCGGACGCGCACAGCACGGGGGAGATTCCGCTCGTCCGCTTTGGGATCGACGTAGCCCGCCGCGGCTGGTTGGAAAAGGGTGACGTGCTCAATACACGCAGTTTGGCGGAGGTCACCAAGTTCCTCGAGACGCGCCGCGCTAAGGCCGCGCGGTAAAACATCTCCAGAAAAGTGTCCCACATTCGTGCAACCGGCAGTTAGAAGAATAGAGCCCTTACCCGAGCATTGCGGTGGCTACCGACGACGAAACACTTGAACTCCTGGCCCGGCGCGCGAAGGCCAAAAGGACGCACTAACCGAGTTGTTCAACCACCATCGGGAACAACTTCGGCGAGCGCTGGAACTGCGCATCGATGGACGCATGTCGCCGCGCATCGACGTTTCCGACGTTCTGCAAGACGCGTATCTGGAAGTGGCCAAACGACTTCCGGCGTTCCTTGCCGATCCGGATATGCCGTTCTACTTATGGCTGCGCTGGATCGCCGGCGAACAACTGTTGATGTCTCGCCGGCGTCACATTGCCGACAAGCGCGATGTCCGGCGTGAAGGGCTGGCGCTGCCGATCGATTCGTCCGCCCAGTTTGTGAACGGGTTGCTGGCACAACAACCATCGCCCAGCCAGGCCGTCGCCGCGGCAGAACTCGCCGAACGATTGCATGTGGCGTTGCAACGGTTGGACGAAGACGAACGCGAGATCATCCTGATGCGCCACTTTGAGCAACTGACGAACCGCGAGATCGCGCAGCTACTGAACATCACTCATGCCGCCGCGAACAAGCGCTACATTCGCGCGTTGCAACGGTTGCGCGGGATGTTGATTGTTCAATAAACCAAAACGCAGACTCCGCGGATTATCGCGGAGAAATCTGCGAAAATCTGCGTAATCCGCGTTTTGAAATTCGGAGACTTACCTATGCCCGAACCCACCGTCATCCTCGGCGAACTGGCCGAAGAATTCACTGCCAGGGTACGCAACGGTCAGACGCCTGACGTCGAATCCTACGCCTCACAACATCCGGAGTTGGCGGAGCGCATCCGCGAGCTGTTCCCGGCGTTGATGTTGCTCGAAGGCTTGGCTGCCGTTCCCGCGGGCGTCACGATCGACGATCGGCTCAATGATCCGGCCGCGTCGCTGCCGCCCGGCACAATCTTCGGCCAATACCGCATCGTCCGCGAAATCGCCCGCGGCGGGATGGGTATCGTCTACGAAGCCGAGCACCTGACGCTGCACCGACACGTGGCGTTGAAAGTCTTACCCATCGCCGGTGCGCAAGCCGCCAAGCAACTTGAACGATTCCTGCGCGAGGCAAAAACCGCCGCCGGGCTGCACCATACGAACATCGTACCGGTGTTCGATGTCGGCCAGGTGCGCGGCACGCCGTACTACGCGATGCAATACATCGACGGCCAAAGTCTGGATCGGGTCATTTCTTCTTCTGCGCAATCTGCGAAATCTGCGTTTCAAAAAACCCAAACGCAGATTACGCCGATTACGCAGAGAATGAAGCAAGTCGCTATCATCGGCATCCAAGCCGCCGGCGGGCTCGCCCACGCCCACGAGCGCGGCGTCATTCACCGCGACATCAAACCCTCGAACCTCCTGCTCGACGACCGCGGTGTCGTCTGGATCACCGACTTCGGCCTCGCCCGCCGGCACGATGATGTTGCACTAACGCATTCCGGCCAGATCATCGGCACGCCGCGTTACATGTCGCCCGAACAGGCCGGGCTGGCGCTGAAAACGCTCGACCATCGCACCGACATCTACAGCCTCGGCGCCACGCTGTACGAGCTACTCACCCGCCGCCCCGCCTTCGATGGGCCCACGCCGCAAGACGTGGTGAAGCAGATCATCGCCCGCGAACCGATCCGCCCGCGGCAACTCGACCCGCATGTGCCGCGCGACCTGGAAACCGTCGTGCTGAAGGCGATGGCCAAGCGCCCTGAAGACCGCTACCCTACCGCCCAAGCCCTCGCCGACGACCTGCAACGGTTCACGAACGGTGAACCGATCCAAGCCCGCCGCATCGGCATTGTGGGCCGCACGAGGCGCTGGGCGAAACGCGAGCCGGTGGTGGCGGCGTTGGTGGGGGCGGTGATGCTTTCACTGCTTCTCGGAATCCTTGTGAGCGGGTGGTACGCATATCAAGCTAACCAAAACCAGGAACAGGTCCTGTTCTTGCTGAACGACGCTGCCTATTCGCTCGGACAAAGACAAGATGAAATTGGAGAACCATATCTGGCAACGCTTTGGTATGTAGAGCCGCTCAAACGCCCACACTTGGATCCTGAGGAGGAACTTGAAATAAGGCGACGTTTTGCCATTCGATTCCGACTTCAAGAGTTCGGGGAGGGGCTCGTTGGCTTCGTCAATTATCCGCTGGAGTTCTCGCGTGTTCCCGAGAAATGGAATTTCGACTCGTTGGTCCGCTATGCCTTTGCTCGGCCCAAAGATGGGTCGTTTCGGGTGTTACTAGCCTTTACCCACAAGGACACCGACTTGATGGAGGCCCATTATGTAGACATTGCCAAAGGGACCATTTCGGAAGCAGAATGGTGCAGCCTCGAAAAGCTCATTGAGGGATGGGATGTCGAGGACTTTTGGCGGCGAAGCAGTCAGGGGAACTTCTTGGTAGAGCGGCTTGAAGAGAATGAGGCATGGCGGATCAACAACTTCATGCAAACGCGTCCAATAACCCCGTACCTTTCGACCGGAATCTACCCTCCTCTTATCAGTAATCAGTCACTTCAGTTATCACCAGATTCCCTTGTCGAGTTATGTGAATTCAGAGACCCATTAGAAAAGGCGGCGAATTTATACATCCGCTACTACCTCATCTCCTCGGATGCGCACCCAAAAGAGCCTATCATTTGGCAGGCAGAGCTCTTCGCCTGCCAACGTATCATGAGGGGCCAGTTTGTTCCTCTGTCTGAAGCGAGTGCACGCGCGGGCTGGGAGTTGCTCCGAGGCGTGTACCCCGATGTGTTCACCGTTCCCATCGACGATTTGCTTGCGTGGCACTTGAAAGAGGATGCCGCGAGTCTCCAACAGAAGCACCGCCACGCCGTACTCTTCGCCGCCAATCTTGATTGCCGTGAACGACCGAACGATCCGCATCCGTTCGTGGCTCGGGGCCGGCTATTCGCGGAGCTGGGAGACTTGGACAAGACGGAGACGGATTTTGCAAAGGCGTGGCAACTCGGCGGCACCGGTTGGGTTGAAACCGAATGCGATAACCTGGCCGGTAAAGCGCTGAGCGAAGCGAGACGGAGGAAAGCGGATCGACCGGTTCTCGAAGGCGCGCTACGTAAAGCGGAGATCGCCAATAAGTATCTCCCCGTCGGCCCGCACCGCTGGGCCCGCGTGTTCGCCCGGCATCGGCTCGGGTTGCCGTTGGATGCCGCGGATCAGGCGACGTTGTCGTGGCTCTTGTGCGGATTGCCGATGGCGGGATGAAGCAGGCCGTTGCGTGGTTGATGCTCGATCCAAGGTTTGCTATCCTGCCCGGAATGAAGGTGCGCGAGGTTAAAGTGAAACGTTACGCGATTGTCGTTGAGAAGGGGAAAGCCAACTACGCGGCGTACGTCCCCGATTTGCCGGGGTGCGTCGCCACGGGAAGAACGGTGAAAGAAACAGAACGTCGACTGCGTGCAGCCATCCAAGTTCACGTCGCGGGCATGCGGGAAGATGGCCTCGCTATTCCCAATCCGAGTAGCGTCGTGGACTATGTAGAAGTAACGGCATGAACCGAGCCCCAGCATGATCACGGGGCGTTTGCCACGACCGATGGACGCGACGGACCAAGCGACGCTGTCGTGGTTGTTGTGCGGCTGGCCCGTCGGGAGGTGATTACCCCTCCGGAGGGCCGCCGCTCCCATGCCGTTGGTTACTTCCTACTTGATCTCCGCCGTGACCGACTTCGCGACAAGCTCAGCAAAGCTGGTTTTGGATTTCACCGTCCAGCGCACCTCTGCACCGTGCCGCCGAACCTCCGTGCGATCCAGCAACTCACCGAGGATGATGAACATCGCTGCGCCGCTTTCGTTGGTGGGTTTGGCTTGCGCCAGTTGTTTGCGCCCGTGGCTAACTAAAGATGCGGTAATGTCAACGGCGGCCTTTGCGGCCTCTTCGGAATCGCAGCGCCCGAATGCCTTCAGGTCGATTTCCTCACCGTAACCAGTGCCGAAGACGCCTTGTTTGACGTTCTTCAGGAGTAACTCGAACCAGAGTTTTTCCAGTTCATCCTTCGGTCCTGCTTCACTCATCAGCAACGCAAGCTTCTCCATGCGGGTATCGATCGCGGCGGCAAATAAGTCGCGCTCCACGTGCTTCCAGCCGTGGGCCCAGATACAATTCGGCATCGAGGCCGACTTGTTCTGCAGGAATGTCTTGATGTGCTCTTCCGTGTTCACCACCAGCGTTCGATCATCCGGCATGTAGAGGAACATGCCGCGGGGAAGCATCATGGGCGGCAGAAATGGCATCGATGCTTTGTAATAAATACCGCCTTCGAAATCGACCTGGGTTAGCTCCACGCCGAAGTCCTCGATTTGTTTCTTCCAATCGAATGGGCGGGTCGTTCGGATCATGCTCAGGTCAGTGAGAACCATGCGCCGTTGACCTTCCGGGGCGTCGGGATTGTGGTGCAAACGGTGGCTGGCGATGACTTGTTCAATGTCGCTAACGGTCAGTCGCAAGTCACCCTTGAGACCGATTTGTTTCCCGCTTTGTCCGATCATGGTGTTGACGAGGTAGGCATACTTTTTCAGCCCGGGCAGTTCGAAGGCAGCAGCGGGCCGGATCGCCAGGACGCCCAGCGCGTCGGGCGCCACGAATGACAGGTCAAACGCTACCAGCTTGGCCGCTTTCTCAGCCGTGGCCTCTTCCGCTCGTGCCGACATACGAGCAGGCGGTCCGCCCATCGCCATGACACCCATCACGGCGGCGAGCAGAAGCCCCGCCGGCATCATCCCGCCGAGCCAACTAATCGACCGAACTGGTTTCGTGCGTAGCATTTGAATCCTCCTCAACAAAGTTCCGGGGGCCGGCAGGAACGCCCGCGCCGGCCATGTATGTGACGGTCCATCCTGCCGCAGGGCCAAGCGCGCGAAGGCGCCGAGGTACAGATCGCGACCTCCCGCAAATTGGGCCGCCAGGCCATCGGCAGCAAGTTCTTGCTGAAGTCGAAGCCGTCCGGCAAGCCAGTGCACCACGGGATGGTAAAAGTGCAACACGACACCGCACTGGGCCAGTAGCCCGGATGAGTAGTCGCCATGCCGGATGTGTGATAGTTCGTGGGCAAGCACCGCCCGCAATTCGACATCGCTCCATTCCTGCCAGGCCGCCGGCAACAGAATGCAGGGCTGTCGCCAACCGATCGTAGCGGCGGTCGTTAGTTCCTTCGCCGCACGGAGATTGATGGGGCGTGCGACTTTCATTTTCTCGCACAACTCCTGCATGACTTTTTGGGCTCTCGCGTCGGTGACGGCCTGGCTGCGGCGACACAGGACATGCACGCCGGCGATTCCGATTGCCAAACGAAGCAGGCCCAATGAAACACCACCGACGAAGAGGACGGCCACAATCGCCGGCCATTGTTGGTCCGGCCCCGGTTGCAGGTGGTGTAACCGCACCGCCTTGCGAATACTGCCGAGAAACGTCCAAAGCGTGCCTATGTCAACCGATTCATCGGGCGAGTGTTTTGCTTGAGGTGTGTCATCCACCGGAATCTGGTCAAACTCGGACGCGATGCCCTGTTCGACAGGCGCATCGCCGTTGTCCCATAGTCCGGGGATCGGACAAAAAGCCGCAACCGCGAGCAGCAGCAGGATGCCGAATGCGGAAGTAGACAATCGGGCCGCGGCGATTGGACTGAGCCGCGCCGCGAGTGCATACGCAAACACAGCAATGACCGCGAAGATCGTAACACGTGCAGCGGTCCAAACTATGTTCCAGCCCAGCTCGTTCATGTGCCACGCTCCTTTAGCACGGCCTCAAGAATGGCTCGTTCCGCGCCGGTCAACTTGCGCTGCTCCAGTAGGCGTACGAGCAGTTGTTCCCGTGAACCCCGAAATACACGCTCGAGCACATCGCCGAGCAAGCGTCCCGAAACGTCTTCGTAAGAACGAGATGGTTGGTATCGAAAAGGGCGTTCTGAATTGACTTGCTTCACGAAGCCTTTGTCGTGAAGAATACGCACGAGATTGGCGACGGTTGTGTAGGAGCGTTCCAGGCCGGCTTCAGCAAGTCGATCCCGAACCTCGACGGCGCTGGTTTCTCCGTAACACCAAAAGACGTGCATGACCTCGAGCTCGCGCTCGGTGAGGTCCTTGGCCGCGGGGCGTACCATGTGCGGATCCCTCCTTTCGGCATGGGCCGGCCAAATTTGGTTATCCAAATTTGGTTCGCCAAACATACCGTCGGCGCAGAGGAGGTCAAGATCATTCGCACGCCGCTAGCATGGTTGCCGCCCGGGTACGGCAGACCGGGGACACTGTTATGGCTGTAGGCCGGCTTCGCCGATGCTCCAGTCAAATGAATTACGGCGAGGCGCAGCGAATGCTACAATGCTCATTGGGAGGTGGCCACTCATGACTGAGCTTATCCTTACCGAAGAGCAGCGAAGCTAGTAGCCTCGGTCGCCGGGCCGATGAGTGTTCGTGACGCGAAGGAGAAGATCATCGGCCATTTGGAGCCTGAGTTGACACCGGAATTGATCGCGGAGTTGAAACGTCGAGCGCGGTCCCCCGGTCCGTGGTTCACGGGCACCCAAGTGCAGGCTCGGCTTCGTGCGCTTCAAGAGGAATGGGAGCGGATGGGGCCTTTTGACGAAGCCCGTATGAAAAAGATACTGGCAGAATTGGATGCCACCGATCCCGGCCACATACGGACTAACGGTCAAGCCGGATGAACTACACGCTGGTCTCCCGAAGCTATCGCAGACTTAGCGGCGATGTGGCTGCAATTTCCCTTGCTGCGTGCCGCAATCACAAATGCGCAGGCACTGATCGATCGCCAATTGTCATCCGGACCGGCGACAAGGGGCTTCCATGTTTCCGAAGGCCTGTATGCCATTGAAGCGCCGCCCCTGCGGGCTCAATTCGAGATGATGACGGAGTTGAACGTGGTGAGAGTCGTATCCTTGATGTTACGCCGTTAGCCCGCGCATGAAAAAACCTCCACCTGTGCCGTTGTAGACGCTTTTGAGAACCCGCGGTTCAGTACGGGCGCCTCAGGCTCGGGTTTTGGATCCCACTCATTGAGGTGGGCTTGCAAGCGCACGAACACATCTTGGCTCCCTGCGGGTACTACATCGGTTCGTCAAAAGTGATCGTCTAATTCACGAACACCGCAGAGGTCATGGAGGCCGTTTCCGGCCTCACCACTAGACTTTAGCACGCCGCCGCCCATCGATCAAGCGTCGCTTTCGCCATCACGGTTGACCGATGAGACTCTTCAATTGCGCAAAGGCCTGTTGGTGCGCCAGTTCCGCCTTCACCAAAAGGTCCACCTCGGCGAGGGCCTGGTCCTTGGCGGCCCGGAGCACGGTTTCCGGCGTCTGGGACTTTTGCGATGCCTCCCGCCGCACGGCGACCAATTCCTGTACGGTGGCTATCGCGTCGCGCGTCTGATGGAACTCCCTGAAGGCTTTATGCACGTTTTGTCGGACGGTGTCCTCAGTTTGTTGCAGCTTGAGAGAGGCCATCGCAATGAACGTCTTGCGCTCGCGGAGCGTGTTCTTCCGCTTGCCCCAATCCACGAACGTGTACGAGCCGATAACGCCAACGAATCCCACGTCCTGTTGAACGTATGACTGGGCAGTTTGATTCAGGTAACCACCGGTCGCCATAATGCTTGGAACGTAATCCAGCTTCGCGGCAGCGACCGCCGCGTGTGCTTTCTCCAAATCAGCCTGGGCTTCCCGCACTTCCGGACTGGCCGCCAGGGCGAGGCCAAGCGCCTCGTCGGCGCAGGAAACGGGGAGCGCCGGCGGAGGCAAAGTATCCAGCTCCAACCTGGTGCAGGGCGGCAGATCAAGCAGGTTTTTCAATTGCTCTTCCAGGTTCGTCAGCTGTTTGTCGGCGTCTTGCAACCCTTGTTTCGCCTCCACCAATGCCGTGCGTGCTTCCAAGGTCTGCGAGGCGCTCAGTTTCTCGGCGCCCTGAACGCCCAGCGCTGCGCCAGTCCGGATACGCTGGACGGCGAGGATGCCCCAATAAAGCTGTTCCACGCCGCTCAGGAGTTCGCGCTCCCCTTTGTCATACTGGGCGCGGGCGATCTCTTCGTCGGCACGCGCGATTCGTACACCTTGGCGGACCTTGAGCAGGTCCGTTATCGGCTGGACGGCAGCGAGGATATTCCAGGCACTGTCCTGATTAAAGACGTTCACCGCGATTTGCTGCGGCGGGATGCCGATGATGGGCCGGTCTCGAGTCGTCAAAACCTGTCCGAGCGGACGATCGAAGTGTAAGTAGGCCGACGTTCCGAGCACTTTCGGGCCGTAGTTGGACTGCATCGACCGCGTCGCGTAGCCTTTGCCTTCGACATTCAGGACACCAATGGTGAGAAGCTTGTTGCTCGCCAGGGCGCGTTGCTTGGCTTCTTCCAATGAAATTCGCACTGTCGACGGTGAGCTATGCTGCGGTTCGTCAGCCCGAACTAACCCCGCGGCGTTGAGAATGAAACAACTGACGATTCCAACGAGAATGACGAATTGGATTACATTTCGGGTTGCACCAAGACTCATTGGATGACCTCCATGCGTTGCAAGCCGGACTAATCGCGCACTATCCCTGTGCATGAACCAACCAATCGACCTGACTTTTGGAAAAGTTAACTCTAAAGAGCGGAATGGTTGCTTGGTTACGGAGCCCATTGGACGTGCAAGCCATTCATATGGACTCTGCCGATCCGAACGAGGCGGGTGCGACGTGACCATTGCATCGAAGTAACGGCTACCTATGCTAACTGGGTCGACCCCTCGCAGGGCTTCGCAACTCAATGGAGGCATTGTCATGTCTGCTCGTGTTTGGTTGTTCGGTATCGCCGTTTGCGTTATCGGTCTCGTTGGTCTCGCAGCAAACGATCTAATGGCACAAGACAATGCCAAGGACGCCGCGGGTGCGATGAAGTTTGAGATCTACGAGGACAACGCCAAGGAGTTCCGATGGCGGCTTAAGGCAGCGAACGGGAAGGTGATGGCCACTCCGGGCCAGGGATATAAGGCCAAGGCCGATTGCAAGAAGGCCATCGAGCGGATCAAGTCGGACGTCGGCTCGGACAAACTGAAGTTTGAAGTCTACGAGGACAACAAAAAGGAACACCGCTGGCGATTGAAGGCGGCCAACGGCCAGGTGATCGCCGCATCGAGCGAAAGCTATAAGGCGAAGCCCGACTGTGAAAAGGCCATCGAGGAGATCAAGAAAACCGCGGGCAAGGCAGAAGTAGAGGAGAAGTAGCGGGGTGCCATGCCCATCGCTTTGGATGGGCATGCTCAAGCCGTGAGCATGGCACCCAACCCCGACTCGCTACATCGGTGCCGTATCGTCCTTGAAATTGGCACGATTCTCGGCCATCATGTACGTCACGGGTAGAAACTCACCACCGACGTTCGCCCGGTCCCGAACGGTAGTCCCGTTCGTATCCTAATCGTTCTGACGCCGTCGCCACTCACGATGTGAGGCCAACGCCTCCCGTTCGGCGGCATAGGGTACGACGATGCCTTCCAGCCATCGCGCTAGTTCCTCCGACGACCTGTTTGCCGACACACGTATGACGTTCGGCGAACACATTGAGGATCTGCGCACCCACCTTTGCGCGCGATCTGGGGATTCCTTGTCGCGCTCCTGATTAGCTTCATCCCGGGCTGGTACGTGCTGGAATTCATCGCGGCGCCCGTCGAACAGGAAATTCAACGGTTTTACGACGAGCGCGCGGCGCGAGTAGCCCGCGGACTTCGCGAGGGGGACGATCACTTTGAAAAACTTAACCAGTCACGAGAGACCCAAAAGGTCCAACTGAATGTCCGCGAGCTGAGCCGTGCATTAGGCGTGAAGGAACCGGAAAATACTGCGGAAGACCAATGGGTTACCCTCGATATGCGCGTCCGGCCGTTGGAGATGGCGCTCGAGCTATCGAAGGCACAGCAAGTAGTCGGTCGTCGGCCGGGGCTTTCCACGCTCGGTCCGATGGAAGCATTCATGGCCTATATCAAGGTCTGCTTCGTGTGCGGCTTGGTGCTGGCGAGTCCGTGGATCTTTTATCAAATCTGGTCATTCGTGGCGGCCGGCCTCTATCCGCACGAAAAACGCCTCGTGCATGTGTACCTTCCGGTTTCTATTTTGTTATTCATCGCGGGCGCCGTTCTATGCCAGTTCACGGTCATTCCGAAAGCCCTGGAGGCCCTGCTTTGGTTCAACTATTGGCTCAACCTGGAACCGGACTTGCGATTCAACGAATGGCTCGGGTTCGCCATTCTCCTGCCGGTGATATTCGGCGTTTCATTTCAATTGCCGATGGTGATGTTGTTCCTGGAGCGACTCGGCATCGTGACTCTCGACACGTTCAAGAAGAACTGGCGCATCGCGATCTTCCTAATCCATGCTTTTGCCGCCGTGGCCACGCCGGCGGACTTGTTCAGCATGGAGAGCCTGGCACTGACGATGTGCGGCCTTTATGGACTGGGAATGCTGTTGTGCTGGCTGAATCCGCGGCGGTCCGAGCCGGAGATCGAGCCATCAGAAACCAATGAGGTTGTTGAAGTTTGAAGCGTAGGCTCACGTCGGCGGATCGTCACCATGGCGACGTGCGACTGTGGATCGTCATGTAACACTTCGTATTCGTAGCCGAACGATCTTGCGCTGAGCCGTTCCCCAAGCAACTGCAACCGAGCGTCATTTCTAACCAATACGACGGTCTCCGAGTGCCGAGCTAAGTGCGCGTCGAGGTTGGTGTAAAGATTCTCACCGTGATGAGCGCAAACCGTATGTTCCAAGTAGAAAGAGGCTGAGTACCAGACGCGGTCCGCAGAGACTACTTCACGATCGTCATTGGCCGGCATTCGGCGAACGCGTTCAGCCACTGCAAGGGGCGAATGGTGGTGTGAATAAGCCTCGTAGACTTTCCGACACGGCAGAAGGCCAAACGCGACACACGCCGCGGCACATATCCCCCATGCCGCATTCGGTTGCATGCGAAATCTCCCCAGCCAGCAGCCCACGGCGAGGCACGAAAACACGACTACGGGAACCGTTACAACACTCCAGCTCATCCAGCCGAATCGAGCGGCAACGATGTAAGTCCCGGTGCCGAGCAACAGCACAGCGACGGAGGCGTGACAAGGAAGCGCAATCCGCGCGTACCCGAAGAGCGGAAAGCGGCGGGCTGACGGCAGATAAAGGACCGCTTCCAGACAAGCCCCGGTTAGAAGCCCCAAGGGTACCAGAGCCGGCAATAGATACGGAACCGATTTGCAACCAGAAAGAGAGAAGAACACCACGTGCCACGCAGCCAGTAACGCACAGTAGCCGAGCCCCGGGGTGCGCCGAAGCGAAAAACCACGCCTTCGGTTCACCAGCAGGAACACGACGCCGGGCCAGAGTAACGACCACGGAAACGTTCCGAGAAAAAGAACCGGCACATAGAACCACCAAGGCTGCTGATGATCAAACGGGTCGAAAAAACGGAGGAAGTGAACCTTCCAAAGAAAGTGCGTTAAAAACGCCGGCTCTCGCATGCTCATGGCGATGTACCAAGGCGCCGCAACCGCCGCTGCGACGATGATGAAGACGCCCAACGCGCGCCACGAGACTCGCGCTCCGGTGAGCCATGCGAACGTCCACAACGAGGGCAATACCAGGAAAAGCGCAACGGGCCCCTTGGTCAGCATTCCGAAGCCGCACGATACGGCGGCAATGAGCCACCAGCGCCAACGCAAACCGGTGTTGGAGAGAGCGACGTGCGCCGCCAACGATGTCGCCGTGACGAAAAACGTCAGCATCGAATCGAGCACGACGGTGCGCCCTAAGACCACGAATTCCAGCGATAGACCCAAACACATTGCGCCCAAAAACGCAACTCGCCATCCCAGTGCGCGCCGGCCCCACAAGAACGTTATCAAGAGGGTTGACCATCCCGCTATCGCGGGCACAATGCGCGCAGCCCAGCACTCCACGCCGAACATTTGGTAGGCGAGGGCGGTAAGCCAATATTGCAGCGGCGGCTTCTCATAATACGGAATGTCCTGCAGCCGCGGGACCAAGAAATCGCCACGTGCCAACATCGACCGCGCGATTTCCGCATGTCTGCCTTCGTCTGGATCGAGCAACGGCCGATTATCGGGAAAGAGCAGTACGGCGCTCACGCAGGCCAGAAGCGCGAACGCCCATCGGTTACCATTTCTTGGCGAACACTCCACAATTCCCGAGAAATGCTCGACCCAGCGCGACTTGACGTCACCCGGGAACGTGCCCAGTCGGCGAGTTGCCGCACCAGGTATCGACCCAACCGGGTGATCGGAGCCGACAGGCGCAGTTGTGGAATCCGCGCAGGATGGGCGCCCGACCGCCGACGTCGATGAACTGTTCATACGCTTTGACATGGAATGCGCGCACCATTACAGGGGAGGCGGATTCTGTCAATTCCGGCTTGGAGTTCGCTCTTGACCCTTCGACAGGGCCCGATATAGTCCCTCGCCCATCTATCTACCGGGGAATCCATCGAGGCGTTGCCTCGTAAGGAGTCGGCCATGCACAGGAACTTGGCTGCGACGTTTGGTTGCGGAATGTGCTTGTTGTTAAGCGCAGGTTGTTGGACCACTGAATGGACGAAGAAGCGTGAACTGAAGCCGCCCCCGCACCCGGAGGAGTACGTGCTGCCGCCCGTAACGTCAAACCGCTTCAGCGCGCCTCCCGACTTTCCGCGCCAGAACGACAAAGACCGTTACGCCAAGCATCACCTCGACGAGCCGGCCGTGCCTGGAAACATGGGCCCGGGCAATACTCGATTCGGTTCCGGCCCCGGGATGCGCGGCCCGTGAGCCTAGTTGGACAGACTTGTGACTTCTGCTGTCCGCGGTCCGAATCGCTTCATCAACGAATTCAGCGTCTGAAACATCGCCAGTTGAACGTCGTGATCAGGGTCCGGAGCGCTGGGGCGACGTCGTAACCCGCGCCAGGTCAGCACCACGGGCCAGCCGGCGTTTGATGCCGAGCGATTGAACTGTTCGCGCACGCGCTGCCCCCAAATCAATCCAAATCGATCGCGAAAGCTCAACCACGTTTGATCGAATACAGTACCGGCCGGTCTCTGCCGGTACCAACTCCAAAGCGCCCACCACGGCGCCAACGCCGCCAGCAATTGAGCGCCCCATCTCCATCTCTCGATGAGTATCTCGGAAGTCAGAAGGAGAATCTCAATCCCGCACGCCGCGCCGATCATCACGGCACTGGGTCCGAAGCGTGTTGGAAGATAGTTGATTACTCCAACCGCCAACACAGCAATCAATAACAAACCCTGCAATACATCGAGTTGAAACTCTCCGCCGGCAAGCCACCGCTGAACAATGGGCAGGAGCAACACCGCGAGCAATCCAGCCACAACGAAGTTCCACGCGGTCACGCCGGGCCGACGCGCCCCGAACACTGCGATCATGGCGCATGCGGTTAAGCACACGGCGATGTATCCAAGCACCTTGCCTGTTGGCATTGCCCACGAAACGTAAGCCGCGCTACACCAAAGCACCCACGCAGCACCTGCCCAGATAAGGGAATGCGACAGCGGGTTGTCCCGATTCGCACGCCAGGCCAGGGAAAGTGGAATCCCGGCGGTTAGCAAGACTGCACAGCCTAGAGAATCCACTAAGACACTCCCACGTGGTAAGGTCTGATCCGAGTCTGACGACATTAACATAGCCGCATGGCAAATTGGGGAAGATGGGGCGTGATATTTCTCAGTAGCCTCATCCAGTACGCCGATGGAACACAAGAGCGGATATTGCGCGCGGCCCTGCGATCCGCTGCTCCTGAAAGTTCCCTGTTCGGTAGCACAGACATTTCTGTCTGTGCCGGCGAGGCAGAAATGAGAGGCGCCTGAAATGACAGGCTCTCGTTGGTTGACGATCATTGTCCTGGCTGGGCTTGTCGTCGTGCCGGCGCGCGCCGGTGGCGTGTTCAAGAAACAACCCAAGCCGAATCCGACGGTGCGCGTTCCAGAGTTGATCAATCTCCTGCGCACCGAGAAGGACGAACGGCGGCGCGAGGCAGCGGCAGAAGAACTTCGGCAATACGATCCGCGCTCATTTTCCGAGATCGTTCCGGTTTTGGTCGAGTTATCGCTGAACGAACCTAACACGGCAGTACGATTGGAAGCAGTGCAGAGCCTCGGGAAGATTCGCCCGATCTCGCAGCAAGCGGGATGGGCGCTCGAACAAGTTGTGGAAAAGGACTCGTCGATCCGGGTTCGGCTTCAGGCCCGAACGTTGTTGCTTCAATATCATTTGGCCGGCTATCGAAGCGGCCAGAATCCCGAAGCGCCGCCGATTCCGAAGGGCGCCAAGACGGAGGAACCACCGTTGGCCGACCCACCGGAATGGTACCCGACGCCGGTAAACCCGCCGATGCCGCCGGGTAAGGGCAAGCCGTCTGCCAAGTGGCCCGGTCCGTTGATGCCCGAGGTCCCCGCGTACAAGCCATTGCCCATTCCGCCTGTCAGCCAGGCCGCTGCAACTGTGCAACGTTAGCAGTTTGTCCTTTTGTTCACGATTTTTTGGGCCGCATTAGATGTGTCGCCGTTCCGTAGAGCGTTTCGGCCGCCTCGCCGATCGTTTCGGAAAGCGTCGGATGGGGATGAATGATCAGGGCGAGGTCGACTTCGCCGATGCTCCCATCTCGACGGCCAAGACTCCCTCGCTAATCAGTTCGCCGGCATTCTCGCCGACCATGCCGACGCCTAACACTTGCTCACTTTGTGGATCGACGAGCACTTTGGTAAGTCCTTCCACTCGGCCGAGCGTCATGGCACGACCCGACGCCGCCCATGGAAACCGAAGCACGCGCACCTCGCGGTTCTGTTTCTTAGCGTCGGTTTCGGTTAACCCACACCAGGCGATTTCCGGATCGGTGAAGACGACGGCGGGAATGGCACGTGGATCGAAAGCGGCGCCTTTTTCGCCGGAAATGGCCTCAACGGCGGCTTTGCCTTCGTGCGTGGCCTTGTGAGCCAGCATCGGCTCTCCCGCCACGTCGCCGATCGCGAAAATCGACGGTTCATTGGTGCGCCGTTGCTCGTCCACCAAAATGAAGCCTTTGTCGTCCAACTGCACCTTCGTATGCTCCAATCCGAGTTCTTTGCTGTTGGGCCGACGGCCGACGGCAACGAGGACGCGGTCGAAAATCGGCTCCTTATCGGCAACTTCTTCTCCTTCCAGCGTGGCACAGATGCCTTGCTTCGTTTCCGCGAGTTTGGTGACCTTGGTGTTAAGGAAGATCTTTTCAAATAGAGCTTCGAGGCGCTTGGCCAACGGTGAAACGAGATTGCGATCCACACCCGGCAACAAACCGTCGGTCAACTCCACGACCGTGACCTTGGTGCCGAGGGCTGCGTAGACGTAGCCTAGTTCCAACCCGATGTAACCGCCGCCGACTACTAGCAGCGATTTTGGCAGGACTTCCAGTTTTAGCGCTGCCGTGGAATCCCAAACGCGCGGGTTATCGAGGCTGAGGGCCGGTAGCTGCGTCGGACTGGAGCCGGTGGCGATGATGCAGTTGCGAAATCGCCGGCGGCTACCGTCGTCGAGTTGGAGCGTATGAGCATCCACGAGCGTAGCGCTTCCACGGACAAATTCCACCGTTCGCCGCTTGCACAACTCCAGCAGATTCTTGGCCATCGTGTCGACGATGTTCTGCCAGTAGGCGCGCAGGCCGTTGATGTCGATCTTGGAGAGATCGAAGTGCAGTCCGAGATGCGATGAGTCCTTGGTGTCGGTGATAAGCTTGGCAGCGTGCAGCAGTGCCTTCGACGGAATGCACCCGACATGCAGGCACGCCCCACCCGGCTTCTCGCGCGCATCGATCAACGTGACCTTCATTCCCTTATCCGCGGCTAGAAACGCTGCCGCATAACCACCTGGCCCCGCGCCAATCACGATAAGTTCACTCTCGGCCGCTTCCGCCATGACAATCTCCCCTCACAAGCAACTTAGGCGTGCAACAACATGACCAGCGGATTCTCCAACATCTCCGACAAACGTCGCGTGAACCGGGCGGCTACCGCGCCGTCGATGACTCGATGGTCGTACGACAGCGACAGCGGGAGCAGCAAGCGTGGCACTACGACTTCGTCACGAAACACCGGTTGCAGGCGTGCGCGTGCCAAGCCCAGAATAGCGACTTCGGGATAGTTGACGATCGGTGAAAACCCCGTGCCGCCAATGCCGCCCAGGTTGGTAATGGTAAACGTGGCGCCGCGCATCTCCTCTACGCCAAGCTTCTTGTTCCGGGCACGTTCGGCTACATCCTGGAGCTCCACGGCCAACTCCTGCACGCTTTTGCGATCCACATCCCGGATGACGGGCACCAGGAGCCCACGCTCAGTGTCGACGGCAACGCCGATATGATAGTAGCGTTTGACGATCAGTTCCGCCGAGTTCGTATCGAGGCTGGCATTGAATGATTCGAACTCCTTGAGCGCGATCGCGGCGGCCTTGAGGACGAAAGCGGTCACCGTCATCTTCGGGCCATTCGTAGTCGCATGCTGCTTGCGAAAAGCTTCCAAATCCGTGACGTCGGCGAGGTCGTGTTGCGTGACATGCGGAATGAGGTTCCAGGCCAAGCTCATCTGGTCGGCCGTGCGGCGGCGAAATGCGTCGAGAGGCTGGCGCTCAACGGGGCCCCACTTTTGAAAGTCGGGTAGAGGCGGGGGTTGTAATCGCCCTAGCGACATGGAAGTCGAACCGGCGGCCAGATGGCGCACGTATGCCTTGATGTCCTCGGGGCTAACACGGCCGTTACGCGCCGTGCCAATGACTGCACGCAAATCGACGCCGAGTTCGCGGGCCAATCGCCGTGTCGCCGGGCCTGCGGGAACCACGGCGCCGTCGCGCCGCGCCGGCGCGGAAGGCGTGACGGCCGGGTGAGCGTGCGGTTTCGGTGTCGGTTCGGGTGCTGTCGGTGCTTCTTTTTTCGATTCCGCCTGGGGCTTGGTTGGCTTGGCGATGGCGGCGGCAGGCGCTTCTTTGGGAGCTTCGCCGTTGGCCTCAATCAAGCAAATGGCCTGGTTGATTTTGACAAAGTCGCCCTTTTTGACTAACAGCCGCGACAGACGCCCGGCAAGCGGCGCCGGCACTTCCACCGTGCTTTTCTCGGCCTCGATTTCCAACAGCGTCTGCCCGACGCTAACCGCATCGCCGACGGCAACCTTGACGTCGAGAACTTCCCCGCCGTCGAGGTTTTCGCCGAGTTCCGGAAGTTTGATTTCAGTCGCGGTCATGTAAGCATCCGCGGCGCTAAGCCGCAAGCGGCAACGGGTCAGGCTCGCATCGGGTCGACTTTTTCCGGGTCGATCTTCAGTTCCTTGATCGCCTTGGCGACGCGCTCGGGTTTGATGTCGCCGCGCCGGGCCAATCGCCACAACGTCGCCAACGCAATGCACTCTGCATCAATCTCGAAAAAGCGGCGCAGAACGCCACGATTATCACTGCGGCCAAACCCATCGGTTCCGAGCGCGTAGAAATCGCCCGGCACCCATTGCGCAATCATTTCGGGCAACAGTTTCACGTAGTCGCTTACTGCCACGAAAATGTCATGTTCGCCGCCGAGCATCTTCTGCACGTAACTTGTTCGTGGGGATTCGGCCGGGTGCAGCATGTTCCAGCGATCGCACTCCAGCGCTTCACGGCGGAGTTCCTTGTAACTGGTCACGCTCCAGACATCCGCCTTCACGTCAAAGCGCTCAGCCAGTATTTCCTGAGCCCGCAGCGCCTCACGTAGGATGGCGCCGCTACCTAGTAGATGAACTTTCTTTCCTGAGCCCTGACCCCTGGCCCCTGCTCCCTTCTTCACGCGGTATATGCCGCGCAAGATTCCGTCGGCGGCGCCTTCGGGCATCGCGGGCATCGGATACTTCTCGTTGTATAGCGTGATGTAGTAGAACACGTCTTCGCCGACTTCGTACATACGGCGGATGCCGTCCTGGATGATCACGGCGATCTCGTAGGCAAATGCCGGATCGTACGCGAGCATGTTGGGTACCGGGGCGGCCAGAATGTGGCTGTTGCCGTCCTGATGCTGCAGTCCTTCACCCATGAGCGTGGTGCGTCCGGCCGTGCCACCGAGGAGGAATCCGCGTGTTCGCATGTCCGCGGCCGCCCAAATTAAATCGCCGATGCGTTGAAAGCCGAACATCGAATAGAAAATGAAGAACGGAATCGTTGCCATCCCCTGAGTCGCATACGAAGTCCCGGCGGCGATGAACGACGACACCGACCCCGCTTCCGTGATTCCTTCCTCCAGGATTTGTCCGTCCTTCGCCTCGCGGTAGGCTTTCAAAGTCTTGGCATCAAACGGTTCATAGAGTTGGCCTACGTTGGAATAGATGCCGTAAGGTTTGAAGAACGAGTCCATTCCGAAGGTGCGGGCTTCGTCTGGGATGATGGGCACGATGCATTTGCCGATGTGCTTATCCTGCAACAAACGGCGGAGCATGGACACGAACGCCGATGTGCTCGACGCCATATCTTCGCCGCTGCCTTTGAGGAACTCGTTGAACGCTTCCATTTTGGGCGCCGGGAATGGCGAGTATTTAACGCGACGTTCCGGCAGGAAACCGCCTAACTCGGCCCTTCGCGAGAGCATGTACTGAATCTCACGGGTATCATCCGGCGGTCGATAGAAGGGCGCATGTGCGGCGTGCTCGTCGGAGACGGGGATCCCGAAGCGAGTGCGGAATTCTTTCAGTTCATCTTCGTTCAGTTTCTTCTGTTGATGGGTGATGTTTCGACCTTCACCCGACTCCCCGAGGCCGTAACCCTTCACGGTCGCCGCCAGAATGACCGTCGGCGCTCCCTTGTGTTCTATCGCCGCCTGATAGGCCGTAAATACTTTTTCCGGATCGTGCCCGCCCCGCGAGAGCTTGTGAATCTGCTCGTCGGAGAGGTGCTCGACAAGTTTCAACAATTCCGGATGCCGCCCGAAGAAGTGCTTGCGGACGTAGGAGCCCGGCTCCACCGTATAGCGTTGATACTCCCCGTCGACGACTTCGCCCATGACGCGCACAGCGCCCACTTTTGTCCCGCGCGAAAAGCGGATCCCAGTCGCTGCCCCAAATGACTTTGATTACGTTCCAACCGGCGCCGCGGAATGCTGCTTCCAGCTCCTGAATGATATGGCCGTTGCCGCGCACCGGGCCGTCGAGTCGCTGCAGGTTGCAGTTGACGACGAAGATGAGGTTGTCGAGTCCTTCGCGGGATGCCAGGGTGATGGCGCCAAGCGTTTCCGGTTCATCGCATTCGCCGTCGCCGAGGAAGCACCACACCTTTTGCTTCGACGTGTCCTTGAGGCCGCGGTGCTCCAGGTAGCGATTGAAGCGGGCCTGGTAAATCGCCATGATGGCGCCGAGGCCCATGGAAACCGTGGGAAACTGCCAGTACTTCGGCATGAGCCACGGATGCGGATAGGAGGAAAGACCGCCCGCCGGCTGCAATTCTTCGCGAAAGTTTTCGAGTTGAGTCGCACTGAGTCGGCCTTCGAGATAGGAGCGGGCGTAGATTCCCGGCGCCGCGTGACCCTGAAAATAAATCAAATCTCCGCCGCCGTCGGCGTCAGGGCCACGGAAGAAGTGATTGAAACCGATTTCGTAGAGGGTCGCAGCCGAGGCATAGGTCGAAATGTGACCGCCGATGCCGTCCTCTTGCTTGTTGGCGCGCACGACCATGGCCATCGCATTCCAGCGGACCAGGCTTTTGATGCGGCGTTCGATCTCACGGCTTCCCGGAAACGGCGGCTGCCGCCCGACCGGAATCGTGTTGATGTAGGGTGTGTTGGCGGTGAACGGGATTTCCACACCGTTGCGGAACGCCTTCTGTTCCAATTCGGAGAGCAAGAAGCTCGCGCGACTCGGCCCCGAAGTTTGGAGAACGCCTTCCAGCGCATCCAGCCATTCATTGGTCTCGGTGGTGTCGATGTCACCGTTGACGCTTTCTCGCTTGCCGGCCTCGGTCGTTAACTCCGCGTTGTGATCCGAGCCATTTGAAGAGGACGCCATTGGAGCTTCCATAAATAAACAGCGGGCGATCCGGCTCACGGCGCCGTCGCCCGTGTTTCTGTTATTATGTCGCACAGCGGCGGTGTTGACGAGGGACGCCGTCTGCGGCCTCGCAATCGAAAGGAATATGAAGATGAACGTACGATGGACGACAGTCGTGGCGGTGGGGCTTTCGGTGGTTTCTGGAGTTTATGCCGACGACAAGGCGACCCTCGACGACCGACGAGTGCAAGTCGCGAAGGTTCTCGACGACTGGCACCAGGCTGCGTCCGTTCCCGATGAGGCACGGTACTTCGGTCATTTCACGGACGACGGCGTTTTCATGGGAACTGACGCCACCGAGCGTTGGACGCGCGATGAATTCCGCGAATGGGCCAAGCCTCATTTCACCAAAGGCAAGGGATGGAATTTCAAGGCGACCAAGCGAAACGTCGCGTTCTCCAAAGAAGGAGCGGTTGCATGGTTCGATGAGGTCCTCGATACGCCCAACCTCGGCCCGGCGCGTGGAAGCGGCGTCCTCGTGTTGGATGGCAAGGCATGGAAGATCTCGCAGTACAACCTTTCGGTGCCGATCCCTAACGATGCGTTTGGTGAGGTCAAGAAACTAATCGAAAAGTCCCTCAAGCAAGTGAAGTAACGCGCTAGAGATGCAGTTCAACGATATCTTTGTCATGCAGCACGTGGTCGCGCTTGATGGTTTGGCCGTCGTAGACGCCGGTGCCCCATATGCGGGCCGACTTCAGCCCTTCCGCAAAATCCCGGTGCACACGAGCGGCCAACTCGATCAACGTGCTGCCAATCGGACAGGTGTAGGGTGACGCGAGGTCCGGCGGCTTTCCAGGCTGCTTGGTGTAAACGCGCAGGACTTGGAGATATCGGTACAGCGCGGTTCGTAACTCCTCGAGCCCCGTGCCATGCTCGGCGGCAATGGGGTGAATGGGGAACCGAGAACCGAACAATTCCCGCACGATGGTTAACCGGTCTTCGGCCCCGGAAGCGTCGATCTTATTCGCCACCAAGAGCGTTTTTGTGTGATGGGTTCCCGGGTCGTCGGCGTCGGCCGGTTGCTCGCCGACAAGCACGGTTCGTGTTTGCACCAGTTTTTCGAGTACCGCTTCCGTCGCGAACGGGGCGTCGTCGTCGCTAAGGTCGACCATCAGCAGGGCGGCGTCGCCGGCCCAGATCATGCCTTGCAAGTACGGCTCCATAAACTCGGCCGTAATCGGCGGGGTGTCGATGAGCTGCACACGCACGTCTTCCCAGTCCATCATGCCGGCGTGTGGCTCACGGGTCGTAAACGGGTAGGGCGCGACTTCCGGGGCTGCACGGGTCAGTCTCGTTAACAAACGGCTCTTGCCGACGTTGGGCGATCCGACGATGACGTATTGCCCGGCTCCCTGTTTCGGAATCTTGTGGCTGACTCCCGTCCGCTTCGGCGCTTTCTTTTCGTGCTCCACCTCCTCGCGAAGGTTGCTCATCTTGGTCTTAAGGTCCGCCTGGAGTTTTTCACTGGCCTTGTGTTTCGGCAGCAGCGAGTACATTCGTTTAAGGCACGTCAGTCGCTCCTCGGCCGTCTGGGCTTTCTTGTATTCCGCTTCGGCTTCAAGGTATTGCGGCGTTAAGTTCGCAGCCATCTTTGCCAGGGGTCAGGGGTCAGGAACCAGGGTCAGGAATCAGAGTTCGTCGTTTCATTTTAGCGTGGGCAATGCTGAGTTTCCTCCCGATAATGTTCTCATCTTCACTGACCCCTGACTCCTGACCCCTGATCCCTGGCATGGACCTCTACGAGCAAATTCAAGAAGCGACAAAAGCGGTACACGCGAAATGGGCCGGCAGGCCGCGGGTGGGGATCATTTTGGGCACCGGACTCGGCGGACTGGCGGAGGAGATCAAGGCCGAGGCGACGATTCCATACCGCGACTTGCCGCATTTTCCGGTTTCCACGGCGCCTTCTCACGCGAGTCGGTTAGTCTGCGGCCAGCTCGGCGGCAAATGCGTCATGGCGATGGAGGGCCGATTTCACCTCTACGAAGGCTACACACTGCAGCAGATCACGTTCCCCGTCCGCATCATGCGCGCGATGGGCTGCGAGATCCTTATCGTCAGCAACGCCTGCGGCGGCATGAATCCGCAATATGCCAAGGGCGACATCATGGTTATCGAAGATCACATTAATCTGATCGGCGACAATCCACTGATCGGACCAAACGACGACCGGCTCGGCCCGCGCTTTCCCGATATGTCGCAGCCGTATGACCGTGAGCTCATCGCGCTGACCCAGCGAATCGCGCTGGAAGAGAAGATCGTCTGCCAAAAGGGCGTGTTTGTTGCCGTTTCGGGCCCGAACCTGGAAACGCGCGCTGAATATCGGTTTCTCCGTGACATCGGCGCCGATGTCGTGGGCATGTCCACCGTCCCGGAAGTCATCGTCGGCGTGCACAGCGGCATGCGGAATGTGGGCTTTTCCATCATTACGGACATGTGTTTGCCCGACGCGCTGGAGCCGGCGCTTTTGGAAGACATCATTGCCACGGCGAACGTGGCGGAGAAGAAGTTGCGCGTGTTGGTACGCCGCGTGATTGAAGCAATCTAACGTCGCCGCTTGCGGCTTAGCGGTCACCGCCGGCGCGGCGTCTCTTCGTTGTCTTTCCGGCTTAGACCCGCGCGTTCCAGCAACGATTGACGCATCACGTCCTCCTCGTCGTCGAGGATTTCATCGAGCGTGTTCTGTCCGGCGCGGCGGGTGTATTCGATGATGAACTCGCGCGAAGCGATGGAAATCTTGTCGCCCCCGCTGAGGGCTTTCTGGCGGACTTTGACGCCGTTGACCTTGACGCCGTTCTTGCTGTCGAGGTCGCGGATCAGCCAATAGCCGTCCTGAAACGACAATTCGCAGTGGATTCCCGAGATACTCGGGAATCGCAGGCAAACGTCACACGATTCCCGCCGCCCAATGGTTAGTTTGTTCCGGATGAGCGGGACATTGTCGCCGCCTCCGACGGGGACCAACTCCCCGTTGCGTTCCGTTGTCATGATCCGACACCAAGTGAAGAAAAATACAACGAGAATAAGAATTCCATCTTTAGGTTAACGGACGGTGAAGCAAAGTGCAAATGATTAGGCGGACAGCATGCACCTCAAAGTCTTCCCAAATCCTTAATGCCGGCAAACCGTCCCCGGTCGCGAGAAAAGACGTTACTTCGGCGCAGCGCCGGGCTATAATGACGCCCGCTCACCGCCAGCGAGGGGTCAAGCCATGTTGTCAACCACGTCCGTCCTTCGTCGAGTCGGCTTTACCCTTGTCGAGCTGCTCGTCGTGATTGCCATCATCGGCATCCTTTTCGCACTGTTGCTGCCGGCGGTGCAAAAAGTGCGAGCCGCCGCAGCGCGGGTGCGGTGCACCAACAACCTGAAACAGCTCGGCCTGGCGATGCATGCCTATCACGACAGCCGCGGGTTTCTGCCGCATGGGACGTATAACCTGATCGATCACACGTTTTATACACCGCCGCCTTACAACAACACCCAGGACCGTCGCTGCTGGATGCACGACATTATGGCCTATTTGGAGCAGGAAAATCTGTTCAAGGAATTCGACAAATACATGAGCACGGGGAAGTCGGCTCTCTATTTCCCGCTTAGTACGAAGGTGCTCCCGACATTGGTATGTCCATCGGATCCCAACAGTCCCAAGTTGGCCACGTTCAACAAGGACGGCGCCGGCGAGGGAGGCGCGCAAGGTTTCTCGGGAAACTATGTCGTATGTGCTGGAAACAGCTACTTCAACGAAGGCGGCTACAACAAAAGCGACGAACTCAACGGTGTGTTCTATGCTGTATCCAAGACTCGGTTCGCCGAGGTAACCGATGGCACGGCGACTACGGCAATGTCGAGCGAACTCATACTCTGCCCCGATGTGACCGCAAATGACATTCGCGGCCGATACTACAACCCGGCACACTGTGGAGTGCTTTTCAGTACGCGGCTTCCACCCAACTCAATGGTTCCCGACCAACTCAATTGGTGCGATAAGTACAACGCACTGCCGGTGGCGCCTTGCATACCCACAAACAGCCCGCAGTTCGTCCTAGCCCGTAGTTACCACTTCGGCGGTGTGAACGTCGGGTTCGTGGATGGGTCCGTGCGTTCCGTTTCAAACAGCGTCGATCCGATTGCATATAAGGCATCCGGCAGTCGGAATGGTGCGGAGAGTGGGGGGGACTTCTAGCATGCAGCACGGTAGGCGGTTTCGCACGTTCCTTTGCGCCAGCCTGTTGCTACTCTTTAGTTGTTCCGACTCCGGTCCGAAAACGTATGAAGTTTCAGGAAGGGTCACTTGGAACGGTGAACCGATTCCAGACGGTGAGGTTGTTCTCGCGGCGGCGGATGGATCCCCGATCGAAGACTTCGGTAACATTCGTGACGGGGAGTATCGCTTCCGAGCCAAACCTGGAAAGAAGATAGTTCGCATAACCGCCACGCGTAAGTCCGGGAAAATCAACTCGGTGATGGGTGAAGCCGAGCGCGACCAGTATATCCCGGAAGAATACAACGCAAAAAGCCGGCTCACGGCCGACGTAACGCCGGACGGGCAAAACCGGTGGGACTACGTTCTGCCTCAAATGCCATGATTGGACTCACCCGTGGACCGAATCGACTTTGACGATTACGCCCAGCTCTAGCGGATAACCGGGCGGAATGGCGAGACTTTGCGGTCTTTTCCAGTCAGAAAAGCGAGGTCGGGTTTGACATCTCTCGCTTCGTGTTCCATGATTGAAGTGACAAACTCCTCCGGGCCTGGACGTGTCACATCCGCGTCCGGGCCTTTTTTATTTCCCATCGCGTCGGCACTTTACAACCGCAAACTATTCACGAGGGAATCACATGACGGTTTCAGCAACCGAACTCACGGAACTTGCGCATCGCGTTAGCCGCCTTGAACGGCAGAACCGCCGACTTAAGCTCGGCACGCTTTTCGTGTTGTTAGTGGCCGGCACTGCATTCTTGATGGGTAGTCAAGACACCGAAAAGGACAAGGGACAGAGCGCCGACAAATACAGCGTTCGCGATACGAACGGCAAAGATCGGCTGCGGATCGGCATGGGGCAGGACGGCCCGATGCTTTCCTTTTATGACGAGAACGGTACCGAGCAGGGCTCAATCGGTATCCAACGGCAAGGCGTTACCATCCGATACGTCAATGCTCGGGGTCAATTAGTTTCGGGAATTAGCCTGGAACGTACCGGCGTGGCCTTGGTGAATTACGATAACGCCGGCCGACTGCAATCCGGACCCAACGCACTCAAACCTGACGCCGGTCTGCTGGTTCCCGGCCGCGCGCCATAGGACATTGATCAACCATTCACGCTTCCATAAGGCCGGCGACCACAAAACCTAACAGCCAACCGATAAGGAAGCCGGCAATGGCCCCGATTCCAACCGCCGGCCAGACCCAGCCCGGACTCATCTCCAGCCAACTAGCGTACCGGTACGCCAAGTAGCCGCCGCCGCCGGCGCCTATCAACCTGCCGCACCAAATTATAAACCTCGTCATGGGCCACTCCGGATGAGCAACGACCGGACGTTGATTCGCACGTGTCCGCTATCTTGGCATAATGGCGAGACAATTCCTAGCATGTAACTGAAAAACAGTGGTTGTATTTTCCCTAACGTACGGTTGACGCTCGACGGCAGCCAAGAATGAACTCGAAGAACGGACGTACCGGGCAGTTAAGAGATCTCCAGGCCTGCATCATTCGCTGCCGGCTGTGTCCGCGACTGGTCGAATGGCGAGGCAAGGTTGCACACGAAAAGCGCGCGGCATTCCGCGAGCAGACCTATTGGGGAAAGCCGGTACCGGGCTTCGGTGACCCAAGTGCGAGGTTGTTGGTCTGCGGGCTGGCCCCTGCGGCACACGGTGGTAATCGCACCGGCCGCGTCTTCACCGGCGATCGCTCCGGCGATTGGTTGTTCGCGGCACTCTTTCGGGCCGGTTTCGCCAATCAGCCGACGTCAATCCAGCGACAGGACGGACTCGAACTCGCCGATTGCTACGCAACGGCATGTGTTCGCTGCGCTCCGCCGGGCAACCGACCCACTCTCGCCGAGCGCGATTCCTGTCTCGGTTATCTACACCGAGAACTCGATTTGCTCACCGCCGTGCGTGTCATTGTCTGCCTGGGTGGTTTTGCCTGGAACAGCATCCGGCATCTGCTTCGCCAGCGCGGTCTCCGAATCGCATCCGGAATTAGCTTCGGTCACGGCAGCGAGGCCGCGGTCGGACCGTACGTCATTATCGGTTCGTATCATCCGAGCCAACAGAATACCTTCACCGGCCGGCTGACCGAACGAATGCTCGACGCCGTCATGAATAGAGCACGTGACCTACTGTCTGTTCGTTCTTGATTCTGAATTCTGGATTCTGAATTCTGAATTCTTTCTAACAAAGACTCCTCTTGACTTGAAAAACACCCGTTACTATGGTCACGCCCACTCAGACGGTCATTTTTTCGAACGGTATAGGCCTTTCGGGGCCGGGGGAAGGGGTCCGCGCGGGGATCGCAGACGGGCCAGGCAAGTACACCGAATGCGAAAAAAGGGGAATGCTATGAAGATCAAGCCCGTTGGGGCAGTGGCCGGGGCGCTGCTTGCCGGAATGGCGGTGTCGGGCTGCGGGTTTAGTCGTTCGTATCAAGATGCACCACCACCGGTTCCAGCCAGCCTTTCATACTCGCAAGTGCCTGGTTGGACGGCGCAAGCGCCGCGACATGCGGCTTCTGCGTATCAGCCGGTGGTAGCGCCGGCAACCGCAACGGCAAAAGCCGACGCTGGTCCGATGGACGTCACCACTTCGTTGCAGTTGGTGAACGGCACGTCGGGCTCAACCAATCCAACGCCGATGCTTACGATTACGTTGCCTGCGGTCAAGTTCCTTGTTCCGGTCACCGGGTCGTATTCATTCGGCACGTCGAATAACGAAACAGCAGCCGCAGCGGCCAATCCGGGAGCGGATACAAGCACGACCTCGGTGAGCCCGTCAGCGCCCGTTACGCCGCCCACGATTCAGTACATAGTTCCGTCTTCAACGACGGTTCAACCGACCGTGAAGCATGCTCCACAGCAGCCGGCCGCCTCGCCGCCGCAACATTTGCCTGCGTTCACACCGCCGTCGGAGACTACGCCTGCCGCCGCATTGCCCAAGGCGGAAGAACCGAAGACGGAGGCCAAGGCCGCCGCGGCCCCCGAGTCGCCGGCGCCGACCTGGCCGTCAGAAGCGGCGTCCACTGAGCCTACTGCTCCTCCGCCGCCTCCGGCAATCAATCGAAAGCCCACAGGACTACCCAAAGCACAGTAACCAACGAACGTTGGTGGTTATTCGTTAGGTGGTGAACTCTTAATTTTGTTTGGAAGGATACTGCGATGGGGAAAAAAACGATTCTCGGACTCGCGGGCATCGTCTTGGCGGGGGCTGCGGCTTCGGGCTGTCAATCCACCAAGCCACAGGGCGGCGGACCAATGATGTCCGGCGTGCCGATGATGAGCAGCGCGGCCACTCAACAAAATCAGCAAAACATGAACACGACCGGGGTCGCACAAAACTCGAACGGCCAGTTCCAGAACTGGAATAACCGCAACGCACAAACCGGAATGCAGAACGGCGCTACCGTACCGGCCGGCGGCACCGGATACCCGGCTTACAACAACGCGGCGCAGCCTTCCGGCACAGCACGGCCGACTGCTGGCGCCTATGGCGCACCGGATCGCAGCTACCAACCGCAGTCCATGCCGGGCAGTCCGCAGTCGTTCAATCGCTCCGGGACAACGCCATCGTACGGCAGCGGCACCACTGCGAGCTATCCGCGGACCACGACGACCGGTAACGATCGAATGCTGACGACGCCGACGGCCCCGTCGTATCAACCGACGAGCTACGGTTCGACGACGAACGGAAGTTCCATTCAATCTGGGATGACCAAGCCAAGCAACACGATAAGCTCGCCGCCTGCTCCGACGCCGGCGCCCGCGTCCTCGTTCAGCCCGACGAGTCCGGCGGGAACATCGGCTACTCCGTCGTTCACACCGCAAGGTGGGACGACCGGCTTGCCGGCGAACGGCGGAGCGCCACCGAGCGGAAATGTAAACGAATAGTGCGAGTCTAATGAAAACGGGGTGTGCCGTGACTGCCGACGTTTGTCGGATTACACAGCACACCCCGTGATTTCGTTTGCGTTACAGCCGTTCTGCGAATCAACCCGATCCAGCTGTCGGAAGCCGGCCTTCTGGCATCGGCTTAGCCCCTTCCGTGTTGGGCTGCGTCGATTTGCTGCAGCCGACTACTCCGGCCACAAAGACGATTCCGAGTATCACCGTCGTAACAATTCGCAACATTCACTACCTCCTGCGTCGATGTTTGGGGATCAAACGATTAGCCCCCCGTGGTTCGCGGGGGGCTAAGCCTTAATCTATGTTAATGGAGCTACTACGGCTCATTGAACGTCTCGCCTTTGTCGCGTGTTCCCAACGCGGGCAAGATGTTCGCGGCGCTGTAGGGCAAGAATCGAACCGATGCGTCGCATTTCAGGAAGTTTCCTCCATTGGGGTGCATGCTCCAATAATGGAACATGTCACAGGGATTGGTGATCGACCCCTGAGTGAAAGTATACGGTCCCTGGGGACAGTTCTTGTAGGGCCCAGAGCTAATCTGCTTGAGCTCGGCAGCCCCCAAAACCACGTCGCACGACCCGGTGCCCGCGCCTTGACCGTAGCCGGCGAACCACCAACCAAACACCAGATCTTCGCTAGGCGGACGTTCACCGGCGGCAATGGTGTTGCTCGTGCCGTCGGTGATTTGGCCGATGCGGATTTTGGAGTTCTTAAACATGACGCCGTCACCCGGTTTCGACGCCGTATTGCCATAGGTATAATCGGTGCCCAGGTTACCCATGAACGTTGTGAACGCAATGGTAAGCGTTGCCGGGGCGCCCGGTTGACCGCCCACGAACGAGTTGATGAGCACGCGAGTATCGGACGGGCATTGATACACGTACATGGGCTTGCCAAGGACTGGGTTTTGCGGTCCGCCTTGTCCCCATGGATTGTTGTCCTTGGCAGTCTTTGCAAAATCTTCCGCTTCCTTGAAAACATTCCCCTGCTCAACGTAAGGCAGAATGCGGGCCATCCAGCTCCAGCACCAGTAATCGTTCGTTGAGAAGTTCAACGTATCGAGCGCGGGCGGAAACGAATGTTGAGTGTCATGATACGAATTGAGAGCAATGCCGATCTGGCGAAGTGCGTTGCCGCAACGCGTGCGATTGGCGGCGTCGCGGACCTTTTGCACAGCCGGGAGCAAGAGCGCGATCAATATGCCGATGATCGCGATGACCACGAGCAGTTCGATCAATGTGAATCCGATTCGTTTTTGACGCTTGTTCATGATAAATCCCTGCCAGTTGAGTAAATTCCAAGCCTTAGAGAATCCTGCAACCAACCCATTAGCTCCGTTACGGCTCCTGCACCGTCTCGCCTTTGTCTCGTGTCGCCAGCGCCGGGATGATGGCGGATGCGCTGTAGGGCATAAATCGCACCGACGCGTCACACTTCAAGAAGTTCGCTCCGTTGGGGTGCATGCTCCAGTAATGAAACATGTCGCAGGGATTGTTCACGGCACCCGCAGTAAACGTGTAAGGACCTTTCGGGCAGTTTTTGTAAGGTCCCGAGTTTTCAATCTTCAGCTCTGCCGCGCCGAGAACAACGTCGCATGATCCCGAGCCGCCTTGACCCCAGCCCGCGAACCACCAACCATAGACCAAGTCTTCGCTGGGTGGCCGCTCACCCACGGCGATGGTGTTGCTCGTGCCGTCGGTTACCTGACCAATTCGAATCTTCGAGCCGCGGAACAGAATACCTTCCTGGGGGTCGGCGGCACTCCCGTAGTAATCCAGACCCATGTTTCCCATAAACGTCGTGAACGCAATGGTAAGGCTCGCGGCCGAGCCCGGTGTCCCGCCCACGAACGAATTTATCAACACACGTGTGTCCGACGGGCACTGATAAACGTACATGGGCTTACCGAGCGCCGGATTTGACGGCGGTCCCCATGGGTCTTTCCAGTTGGTCCCGATTTTTGACCAAGCCTCTGCTTCCTTGTATACGTTCTGCTGTTCGACGTAAGGCAAAATGCGTGCCATCCAGCTCCAGTACAGGTAGTAGTCGGTAACGCCGGTTACTGGGCCGGTGAGACCGCATGGGAAGGAGCCCTGGCCGTCGTGATAGGAATTCAATGCGAGACCGATCTGTCGAAGTGCGTTTCCGCAGCGCGTGCGATTGGCCGCGTCGCGGACTTTTTGCACCGCGGGCAGCAACAGGGCGATCAAGATACCGATGATCGCAATGACGACCAAAAGTTCAATCAACGTAAAGCCGAATCGACCTGTGGACTTCTTCATGTCGCCCTCGCGTTAAATGTATCGGAGGCACTGCCTCGTTTTCCCTTGAGGTCCCGCACTTCTCCATCTGGGCTTGGTCGTACTTCTGCGAGCGTCTTCCGACGCGTAGCATAAAAGCGCGCGATCGCGAATAATTTCGAAGTGGCGAATCGAATGCCGTGCACCAAATCTCGGCCCAGTCGATAGTTCTAATTTACGTCTAATCGGCAGCACTTCCAATACTTCTTGCCTGAACTATGTCGTTTTTTAAGTCGTAGTATTCAGTACTGTCTATACATGGCACATCTCCATGGCGCTTGCCGCGCGTCTCATTCGCAACTCACTCGCAATGAATTCGTAACGGACGGGGAATCGGCGAGCCGAGGTGCATTAGCGCCCGGATGCTTACTCACCTCGGCTCGCCGGTTTGCAGCTGATTCACATTCGACGCCATTTCGAGCTACGTTTGCCTTGGCGAGACATTTTCCTTTGAACTGGTTAATGCCATGCGCACCGCGCTCGTATTCTTGGCCGCGCTTACGGCAACGTCACCGCATCACACGGCCGTCGAGTCTCCGAATCCGCGGCTAACTCCCATCGTGCAAGCGGTACAAAAAACCCGCCCCGGAATAGTCGCGGTCAAGGTCGAGCGCTCGGTTGCAACCGACGGCGGCAAACAGTCCATCGGCACCGGAGTTATCGTCGACGAGCGTGGCCATATCGTCACGAGCTATCATTTGATTCACAACGCAACCCGCGTCCGTGTCCGACTCGCGGATGACTCGGAACACCAAGCCGACATCGTGGCCGAAGATCGGGAATCGGACCTCACTATTGTCCGTATCCAACCAAAACACAAGCTACAACCGCTCGCGTTTGGCTCAGGAAGCGACCTACTTGTCGGCGAACCCGTTATCGCCGTCGGACATCCATACGGTTGCGGCTACACGGTATCGCAAGGGATTATCAGCGCCCTGAATCAGGAGATCACCTTGCCGGCCGGACCGACGCTCACCCGGTTGATTCAGACGGACGCCAGCATCAACCCGGGCAACTCCGGTGGGCCGCTCCTGAACATCAACGGTGAATGGATTGGTGTAACCGTGGCACTGCGAGAAAACGCCCGCGGCATCGCCTATGTTCACAACATCGAGACGGTGAAAAAAGTTCTCCAGCAACATTTAAAGAGTCAGCCGACAGCCGTCAAAAGGTAGCAGCCCTCCAACAACTGCCCAAGGTCACCTCGATCCATTGACATCGGTATGACAATGGCGCGGTGATAATTCCCATCAACATCTACTTTTCTCTTGATCCGAGCGCTGGCTCCGATTATCCTCAACCTCATCGGCGGCTCACAGCGGCCGCTCCCGGCATCCTGGGATCGTTGCATCCGTCCCGTGCTGCCGGACTCCCGTACCCCCAACGGATGCCGGTGAGACCGCACCATGAGCCTCTCTATCGTAAGTCTTTCACTGTTTGCCGCCGCGTTGTCGGCATCCCCGTCGTCGAGCGCCCCACAAGACAAACCTGCCTCCGGTTCCGTTCATCGCCTTGAAATCACCAATGGCGGAACACGGACCGTGCATCTAGTCGGCCGCGACGTCTCGAAGACGGATCAACAACGCCTCCGTGACCTTTCGCGAGCCGAAAGCGATGTCGCCTTGGCGAATGGCCTCCAGCGCCTGCGCGTCGTATCTCGACGATGAAAACCGCATGGAACGCCGACGGTTCGAGACGAACTACCGGCTGGCAGGCATCTCGCATGCCTACAACCCGGGCATCTATCCTGATCTGGTGCCGGTCGTGGATGTGCGCATCCTCTACGAGTCGGACTACGGTTGGGGATACCGCTACGGCGTCGCTGGCTGGGCCGGCTACCCGGGCTACGGGTTCGGCGGTTATTTCCCGCAGGCCACCGGCGCGGGGAGCATGTATGCAGATTCCATGATCCCGCCTGGCCCGCTCCAGACCGAACTGGCAAAAAGCCTCGCCGCTCGCGCCACGCCGGAATTCGCCGAGCAAGCGAATCGCAACTACCGCGCCGCGCTAACCCGAGCGAACGAGTCGGAGATGATAGCCAAGGCGCTGGACAAGCCGGCCAGTGACATTCAGCCGGTCGCAGCCGAGGCGCTGCGCGAATTCGTCCTGAAGAACAAGGACGTTGTCGTGGGCACGCTGGTCCAACGCGATCCGGACTGGATGGTGGTGGACACGGACGTGGGCCGCGTCGAAGTGCGCACTTCGGAAGTCGCTTTGATCAGGCCGAAAAAGTAGTTGTTTGTTGTCAGTTCTCAGTTGTCAGTTGTTAGAGCCGCGACTGCTCCGGACCACTGACAACTACTGCAGAAGTGTGACCGTTGCCGGGTCGAGTCCTGGTTCCCAGTCGCGCACGGCGGCGGGCAGGTGAGCCCGAAGCAGCTCCGTGCCGCTGCTGACGATGACGGCCAGCTGAATCACGTTTTCCAGCTGCCGTATGTTGCCCGGCCACGGATAGGCTTCGAGCGCCGCCAGGGCATCGGAATGGATTCCGGTAAGGCCCTTGCGGAACTTCTCACTAAAGCGGTTCATCATTTCGCGCGAGAGGACCGATGTCCTGCCGGCGTTCGCGCATCGGCGGCAAGTTAAACGCCAGCACATGCAATCGGTAGTAAAGATCCTGGCGAAAACGACCTTTTTCGACGGCGTTCTCCAGATCCCAGTTGCTGGCGGCAATGATGCGGGCATGGCAGACGCGTGATTCGTTACCGCCGACCGGTTCGTATTCGCCGGTTTCGATCACGCGAAGAAGTTTCGCCTGTTGTTCGAGTCCCAAAGTATCGATTTCGTCGAGTAGAATCGTTCCGTGACCCGCGGCGGCGAACTTTCCCGCCTTGGTATGGTCGGCCCCGGTGAAGGCGCCGCGAACATGCCCGAATAATTCGCTCTCAATCAAAGTGCTCGACAAAGCACCGCACGGAACGGTGAGAAACTTGTTGTCCTTCCGTGGCGAACACTCGTGCAAGAGCCGAGCCAGATGCGTCTTGCCGCTGCCGGTCTCGCCCGTCAGGAGCACGGTCACATCATAGCTGGCTGCTAATGCCAATGAAGGGACCAGCGGCGCTAACGAAGGCGTGTGAGCCGCAAGCCGCTGGTTGATGACGAGCTCCAGCGCTTCGGTTCGGACCGCGCCGCGGCGATCCGAGAACGAAAGCCCGCCGAGAGCCAATCCGGTGGGGCGCCGACCGGATGTGTCTCGAGGATTTTCTGCCATCCGTCCCTCTCCACTGCTCCGAATGCCCGCTCTCATTGACATCACGTGGACACTCTGAGGGAAGGATAGCTCAACTTTCAGTTGTCAGTTGTCAGTTGTACTGACACCGGACACCGAGCTGTGGCTGACAATGGTATGTCAGTTTGCCAACTCGGCAATGGTTTTCCGGAGCAGACTAACGTGATAATGCGTGGAACCCGTGAAGATAAGGCGTGGATGACAAGTGATGATAAAATTGTCCGTCGGTTAGCCCGGTGCGCGCGGATCGCGTTGGGCGAGCACGGCCTGGGCTTGTTCCTCTCGATATTGTCGGAGGGCGTCGCGGACCTTGGGATACTTGTTCGCGAGTATGGCGGCCGCGAACAGCGCCGCATTGACAGCCCCCGCGCGGCCAATAGCCAACGTCCCTACGGGAATCCCCGCAGGCATTTGCACCATCGACAGTAAAGAGTCAAGTCCCTTCAGAGACTTCGATTCAATGGGCACGCCGAGCACCGGAAGCATGGTTTTCGCCGCCGCCACCCCGGCCAAATGGGCCGCGCCACCGGCCGCCGCAATGATGACCTCCAAGCCGCGACCCTCGGCGCCGGCGACGTACTCAAACAAAGCGTCCGGTGTGCGATGGGCGGACAGCACCTGCACCTCGTGGGCCACATCCAGTTTGTCGAGTGTTTGGGAGGTGTGGGTCATCGTCTCCCAATCGGAACGCGAGCCCATGATAACGCCGACGAGTGGTTGCATGCGGTGGTTCCTCGGTGGAGTTTACTCGTCACGTTACGACGATAGTCGCTATCCGTCAATTCGCCGCGGCGGACGAATCGTGTGGGTGTGCTACGGCAAAACCGTGCTACATGATCTTTTCACGTAGCAGTGCTTTGAAGCCTGCCTGCGCGAAGTGATGATCGGCCGTGAGGGCCTCGCTCAGTTTTCGCTGTTTCATGACTTCGAACGATACGCAGTCAGTCAACGACCATTCCTTGTCCGCGCGACGTGCAAACAATGCCAGGCCGCGAGCCAGCAGCTTTTCAGATCCTGCCAAGTATGAAATTGATGCATCCGTCCGCACTCGCTGGACCCATTGGAGAAATAAAGGTCTGTGATTGGCGCGAACCAGGGCGTTGCCGAGTTCCAGGAGGACGTATTCGGTCACGACCAGCCGGCAGCGCAGGGTGTCGCCCCAGTGTCTTGCCGCTTCGTGCCACTCGTCTTGAGGATTCGCCAATGCCGTGAAATACGAGGTGTCTGCGAACACCGCCCTCATGACCGCTTCGGCGCTCCGTAGAGATAGTGGTCCAGATTCCGCGAAAAATCGGCCGGCAAATCGTGCCCCTGTCCGATGAGAAACGCAAATCGCTCACTAACCGTAGACGCGCCGCGCTTCTTTACGGATGGCTGGCTCGATGTCGACCGGCGTCGTCCCTGCGACGCCCGGCCGTTCTTAATGGTGCCGCGATTATTCACGATACGGTCTCCTTGAGTGGAGTGCGTGAACTGGAATGTATCTCATTGTATCCCACACGCCAAGTGTGCGCGAAGGTCGCCGGCTTGTCCACTTCCCTGACTGCAGCGGCAAGAGTTATGGTAGCAGTTGGAGTTCATTCAAAAAAAGGTTGGCGGAGGGATGCCTAGGCGTGCATCATATCGGTAAGTCGCCGAACTCAACAGAGTCGCACACATGACGGCAAATCCCGCGCAATTCGTGGTCCTAGTGATCCGTATGGCAGCTATCGGGCTCGCGCTGGCCACTGTGACCTGCGTAAGCAACTGGGCGGAGCCTGCCGCACCACCGGAGTCAATGGCTCAAAGTGTTGACGAGCCGTTACCTGATGGTGCTCGGCTTCGCATGGGCACGGTCAGGCTGCGACATGCCGACCGGGTGCGGACCGTGGCATTCTCGCCGGACGGCAAGACGTTGGCATCCGGCGGTTGGGACGGGACGATTCGCCTCTGGGATTGGAAAAACGGGAAATGCAAGCAGGTCTGGAACGCCGGCTCGGCGTGGGTTTACGATGTCGCCTACTCGCCCGACGGCCGGCTGCTGGCCATGGGCGGCGACCGGGTCGTCCGTATTCTCGATGCCGAGACCGGGAAAGAAGTGCACCAATTTGTCGCCGGAATGGTCCGGAACTACGGTGTGGCGTTCGCGCCCGACGGGAAGACCATCGCGGCGGCCGACACGGAAAATGCGGTTCGCGTCTGGGCGCTCGATTCGAAGGCAGAAATCGCGCGGTTCTCAGGACAGAACGCCGACGGCGCCCCGGTGAAGTTTTCTCCGGATGGCCGACTCCTGGCCGCCGGTGAGGCAAACGGAGCGGTAGTGCTCCGCGACAGTCAAACCGGCGTCGAAGTTCACAAACTCATACTGGGCGGCGATCGGGCGTACTGCACTTCGATTTCCTTTGCGCCGGATGGCAAAACGCTGGCGACTTCTCATAACCATTACGTTTCCGCGGGCCCAAACAGCATTCGCGTCGTTGGAAACGTTTGCCTGTGGGACGTTGCTGCAGGGAAACGGGTTTGCGAGATCGGGCAAGCGAACGAGAAATTACAAGTCGAGTGCGTTGCTTTTTCGCCGGGAGGCGACACTCTTGCGGTGTCTTATTCCGGGGGAATCGTGCGACTCTGGGACCCAAATCGCGGCACAATGACTCGCCAGCTTCAAGACTTTCGGAACAATTTCAGCGAGCTCTACCAACTCGTTTTCACGCCGGACGGCAAGACCCTGGCGGTCAGTGGCAACAACAATGTCGTCCACCTCTTTGACGTGGCTACTGGCCGGCCTTTACTTCGGGATCCCGACGAACAGGAAGGTGCAATTAAAGGCGTTCATATCACGTCGGACGGCAAGACCCTGATCGCCGTCGACGAAGCTCGGCAGATCAGCTGGTGGGACGCGCGAACGGGAGCCCTAAGGCGACTCCGACCGGCGAACGACACGATCAACACGTCGGCCCTGTCACTGAACGGCAGCGTGCTGGCTTTCGGCGGGATGGAAGGCGTCGTGCATCTTTGGGATGCTGCAACGGGTAAGGAACTCCTCCGTCTGCCCAAGATCGAAATCCCGGACGTGCAACTCACGGCCGTCGCGTTCTCGCCGGATGGACTACAACTCATGGCAACCTACGGAGAATGGCACGCCTCGACGACGAGCGGGCGCATCTGGGATTTGCCAAACATTAGGCAACACCACCAACTCGAACTTCCCGGCGGTCTGCAAGAGGCCGTTGCGTTCTCGTCGGACGGCAAGTCAGTGTCGGCCGTCACCACCAATATGGACCGAAACAACCGGAAGATGTCGATCCACCGGTGGGACGTCGACTCGGGGAAACAGATTCTTCGGGCGCCGATCGATCCCAAGGATTGTTTCGCGGCTTTCTCCAGCGACGGAGGAACTCTGGCAACCAGCGCCTACCAGGAACCGATCGCCATATGGGATGTAGCTACGGGAGCGCGCCGATTTACCATCCCAATCGACGTCGGCGTTCGATCGTGCCTGGCGTTTTCGCCCGACGGACATTTTCTAGCTTCGGCGGCCCAATGGATTACCGACTCTCGGCGCGGCGACGAACGAAGAATCAGGATCTGGGAGTTGGTGAGCGGTAAAGAAGTCCGGAGTTTCAAGATTCCCGATTACAATCACACTCGCTCGCTAGTCTACTCACCCGACGGCCGAACACTCTACAGCGGCATGGCCGATACGACGATCCTGGCGTGGGATATTGTGCCGGGGGTCGCCAAACCAGGGCCGGACCAAATCGAGGCAATCTGGGCGCAGTTGGCGAGTGAAGATGCGTCGAAGGCATTTGCAGCCGCGGTACAAGCCGAAATGATTCCCGATCGTGCGATACGCTTCTTGCGGGAGAACCTGCGCCCGTTCGCCGACGATCCAAAAGCCGGACAGCTTATTGTCAAGTTGGACGACGATCAATTCGCCGTCCGGGAACGGGCGACGGCAGAACTGATCAAGCTCGGCGAGCCCGCCCAGGACGCGCTCCGGCAAGCGTTGAAGGACAACCCTTCAGAAGAAAAGCGACGCCGGATCGAGATGATCCTCAAGACACAACACGAGCCGATCACATCGACGACCGTGTTGCAGTCGCTCCGCGCAGTTCGAGTCCTGGAACGGATCGGCACTCCAGAAGCGAAACAAGTACTGCATACGCTGGCTCGCGGCGCCCCCAACGCCTGCCTTACCCGAGAAGCGAAAGCCGCTCTTGGTCGCTTGGCAGGAAACTAGCTCCACGTCGCGTTAGATCGCCAGACGTCCCGCACGGATCCTAGGGGCTGCGCGCCGCAGCACTTTTTTCCTTTGACCACGCCTTATCCTCGGTTTACCTTTAACGCCTGGCTCTGCTGATCATCGCTGCGTTGGTTTCCAGAGGATGCTTCTAATGTTTGTCACGGCTTGTCGCACCGCGGATCGGTTCTTGGCTCGTCTGCGATTGGTTGCGCTCGAAGATCGCTGCCTGCCGAGCGGCGTGTTTCGGTTTGCCAACCCGTTCTTCTATGCCGGCGAGAATGGCGGGCAGGCGAAGATCACGCTCGTGCGCACGGGAGATACGAGCACACCGTCCGACGTGGACTACTTCACGCAGAACGGCACGGCCGTCGCCGGGGTCAACTATGTGGAGACTTCCGGTACGTTGAGTTTTGCGGCTTTCGAAACGAGCAAGACCTTTTTCGTTACGTCGATCGTTACGCCGAATCCGCATGGCGATCTTGCGTTCAGCGTGCGGCTCACTAATCCGACCGGCGGCGCGACGCTCGGCCGGCCGACGCGGGCGGTTGTCACGCTGCTGGATTCGCGGCTCGGGTTCGCAGCGGATGTACTCGCGGAGGACATCAATAGTCCCATCGGCATGGCACTGGCGCCGGACGGAAGAGTTTTCGTTGCCGAACAGGGTGGAGCCCTCCGCGTCATCAAGAACGATCAACTGCTGGCGACTCCATTCCTCACGGTGCCGTGGCAGGAAGGCGACTACGAAGACGGGTTGATCGGCGTGGCGTTCGATCCAGATTTCGCCACGAATAACTACGTCTACATCAACTACACGACCTATTCGCCGACCAAGCACCAGGCCATCAGCCGGTTTACCGCCGACGGCGATGTGGCGCTGGCCGGGAGTGAACTCAAGATCTTCGAACTCGACACCAGCGGCATCTACCACGTCGGTGGGCCGATCCAGTTTGGTCCGGACGGCAAACTGTACATTACGTCCGGCGAAGGGTTGACCGTCGCATCGCAGTCATTGAACAGCACCAACGGAAAGATTCTGCGCATCAACAAGGACGGCACCATTCCGACCGACAATCCGTTCTACAACCAGACGAACGGCAACGATCGCAGCATTTACGCACTCGGTTTTCGAAATCCGTATGGGATGAACATCGAGCAGGAAACCGGGCGGATATTCGTCGGCGATGTCGGCGGCGGGGCTTTCGAGGAGATCAACATGATATTCGCGGGCGGGAACTACGGTTGGCCCAACAGCGAAGGGCCGAAAGATGGTAACGACCTACCGACGACGGTTGGCACCTATTACGATCCAATGCATTGGTATAGCCATGCCGTCGGTTGTTCGGTGACCGGCGTGTCGATGTTCAATCCGACCCTGCCGACGTCGTATTCGGAAGGTTACAAGGGAAAGGTATTCTTCGCGGACTTCTGCAACAGCAATCTATTCTGGGTCGATCCAAACAACCCGGCGACGGCCACGACGTTTCGGCCTGCATGGGCGCCTGGTCCCTTGGCGTTGATGCCCGACAACAACGGAAACTTGCTCGCCCTCGACCGCGGCAACGCATTGATCCTCGGTGGTACGGGAGACTTTTTTGAAACGGGACACGTGACGAGAATCAAGTTCGTCGGCATCGAAAACGCGACATTTATCACAGATCATCCCGACAGCCAGAGCAAGACCGTCGGCCAAACCGCGACGTTCACGACGGCCGCCACGGGATCAGGAACGCTCACGTATCAATGGCAGAGGGATTTCAAAGACATTCCGGGAGCGACATCCAGCAACTACACGACGCCGCCGCTAACCGGCGACGACAACGGCACCTTTTACCGGTGTGTTGTCTGTAATTCGTTTGGTTGCAATCCGACGGAGAACGCGTACTTGACCGTCTCCGGACTTATTCCTCCGCCGCCGGACGCTGACGATGATGGCGAGCGACCGGCCCACGGGCCGCAGCCCGTGGGCTTAACAAGCCCGGCGTGTTTAGCGGCCGACTCATTTTCCGGTCGGATCCAAGTCCCGATAGCTAAAGCGCCTTTGTACTTTCTCAGCCGGGTACGGCTTGCCATCGACTTCGACATACGGATAGACGAAGAAGTTGAGGCGTGGCCCATCCTGTTTCGGCGTTAGTTCGAGGTCGCGGCCGACGCTGAAGGTCACGCGGTCGGCAGTCAGGTTGCCGAAATAATAGTCACTCATCTGGGGATTCTTGTCGGCTTCCGAGATGTCGACTGCGACCCAACCTTTGCCCCGCGGCTGAAATTTGGCCCAACAGTGGTAGCCGGTGATTTCGCCCTCGCCGCGCTTTTCGGGGATGGAGAAACCTATCTCGAACTTGGCGGGCATCTTTTGAGCGCGAGCGAGAGAAATGAACAGGCTGTGAAAATCGGTGCAGTTTCCAAAGCGGCTGTCGCAGGCCCAGTCGGTGTCGCCGCGACCCCAGCCCGTGCCGTCCTTGCTGTAGCGCATGTGGTCGTTGACGACGTCATAAAGCACTTTCCCCGCGGCGAGCTGATCGCTGGGCAATTCCTTGCCTTTGAGCAATTGAAGGCACTTGCCGCCGACCGGGACGAGTGCGTCGGCTTTTAGAAATCGCTCGGCGCCGTCCGTGTCTTCGTTCTTTGCGACGGCGTCGGCGCGGACTTCTTTTCGCTCGACGCTGTAGGTGATCGAGAACGGAATCTGGCCCTGGGCGTTCGCTTTCGCCTCGAAGTAGATCATTTGGTTGCCGTAGTCCTGCGCCGCCTTCGGATTACTGTCGCCGGGTAGTTCCTTGCGAACCACGGTCACTTTCTGCTCGTCAGTGGAACTAGGAAAAGGCAGCCAAACGCGCGCCGATTGTCCGGGTTGCAGGCCGGTGACGGCGCCGGCGTAATTGAACTCAAAGACCCGAGTTTTTGGCGCGTCTGCAAAGATGGGCGTGTCGAAAGCGAACATAGAGTAGGCAGCAAGCGCAACGAAAGCCAATCGATTCATGGTGGTCTCCGTGTGAAAAACCCATCGCTGGTTATGGCGAAGCGTCGTTCGGTTCTGGAATGAATGGTGATTGTCGGAGTTAACGAGAATCCGACCGGACACGCCGTCAGATTTGGTAGCGTACTCAGGTGAATCCAGTGTGGAGACCCATCGGCGAATCGAATAGAACGTGTTGGAAGGTCGTCGACACGATGCGATCAGTCCCGGGCGGAGGTCGGGAACGTTCTAATAAGCTAGGTTAGACGGGGCGCTATTTTGTGTCAACCATTAGCGCACTAAAGCGAAGCGCGACTCAAAATTCAGGGGTGACAATTCGAGCGGGGCCGAATATAGTAAGTATCCCCGTTATCCTGACGGCGGTATATACGTAAGGTGGGTAAGAGTCGTGCAACAGAAGTCCGCTCTCACAAGAGTTATGCGATGGGGAATCATCGCGGGCTTTGCCTTGACTCTGAGCATGCCCATCGAAACCCTAGCGCGGGTACCCTATCTCGTTGAATCCGGCGGTCAGAGCAATCGCGAATCGAGTCCTGAAAAGAGCGACCAAGAAGGCGAAACCACCATTTTCGCTGAAACTCGTCTTCGGGGTCGGCGACATAAAACCACACCGCAGACACATTCCCTTCACAACCTTCCGTTGCCTCGACTTAGCAGGCTCGTAACTTCCAACCTTCAGCCGTCTCTCCATCACGACCGATTTCCGGGGTCGTGTGCCCGCCTGCGCTGTTGATTCGCTCCAGAAGAACCCACTTTAGTTCAGTCGTCGCTATTTCGATCCTGCGCGTTGCGCTAGAGATCGGATGTGACACTCTTTGGTTCCACCAAGAGGTGGTCGGACGGGCACAGCGATCCTCGAGGTATCCAATGCAAAAGCTGGTGCAAGGCATTCATCATTTTCAGTCGAACATTTTCCGGTCACAGCAGGAGCTGTTCGCGCGGCTGGCTGAGAGCCAGAACCCGGTTGCACTTTTCATCACATGTTCGGATTCGCGCATCAATCCGAATCTGATCACGCAAACGGAGCCAGGCGATTTGTTCGTCTTGCGGAACGCCGGCAACATCATTCCGCCCTACGGGGCCGCGAACGGAGGAGAAGAAGCGACCATTGAGTATGCCGTCGAAGGGCTTGACGTTCCGGACATTATCGTGTGCGGGCACTCTGCATGCGGCGCCATGAATGCCTTGCTGAACCCCAATGGGCTGAGCCGTATGCCGGCCGTGGCGAAGTGGCTCGGACACGCCGAAGCAACCCGGCGCATCATGCTTGACAAGTACGGCGATCTGAAGAACTCCGCACTCGTGACCGCGACGGTCGAGGAAAACGTGCTCGTTCAACTCGAGAACCTGAGAACACATCCCGCCGTCGCCGCTGGGGTGGCACGCGGCAAGGTCAAACTTCACGGCTGGGTCTACAAAATAGAAACTGGCCAGGTATTCGCCTTCCAGCCCGACACCGAGCAATTCGTGCCCATCGCGGAGGCATGTCCGACGCGCGCGCCAAGTCGGCACGATTGACTCCGGCCCACGCGATGTAACGCATACCGGTTGTTAACTACCGTTGACCAAAAATCAAAGGACGAGGATTTTCGTCATGTGGGATCGTTTAAAACTGTTCTTCAATCCGATCGACGGGCGGTACGAGGACATGAAAGGCCGGTTTTGGCCGACCGTTTTCCGCGATTTCTCGGCCGGCCTGGTCGTCGCTATGGTAGCCATCCCGTTGGCGATGGGTTTCGCCATGGCCTCCAACCTTAAGCCGGAACACGGCATCGTGGGTGGCGCCATCGCGGGGCTGATTGGCGCGTTGTTCGGCGGATCGAAGTACCAGGTGTACGGGCCGACGGCTGCGTTCATTCCCGTAATCGCAGGCATCGTCACAACTTATGGCGCCGACCCCCAACTGAATCCAGCGCTGTATGAATCCGGTCACGCCTTTCTCATTTTGTGCGCACTCGTTGCTGGCGCCATTCTGATGGCGATGGGATTGTTCGGCCTCGGAAAATACGTGGCGCTGGTTCCTCACTCCATCGTCGTCGGATTTACTATCGGTATCGCCGTGACCATCGCCACCTCGCAAATCGGTGAGGTTGCAGGAATTCAGGCGAAACTCGGCTATCAATTCCACGCTAAAGTCGCGGGGATTGCAGAGAACCTTCATCAATGGAATTGGTATGCGGTGGCACTCGCGGCGATGACATTCATCATCACCAAGTATCTCCTCAAGATATCGGTCTACATCCCGGCGCCGCTTCTTGCCCTGGGCATCTGCACGGCGATCACCTCCACAATCTGGGCGGACAAGGGCCTGTCCACGGTCATCCAGAAATTCGGCCCGATTCCCCGCGACCTATTGGTGTTCACGCCGCCGGGGCTTCCGGAAGTCGTTAACGCACAGGTATGGTTCGATCTTGCCTACTTTGCGGTAGCCATTGTTTTCGTATCGGCCGTGGAAAGTCTTCTCTGTTCCCGAATGGCGGATCGACTCGCGAACAATCGAGGCATTCCGTTCAATCCAAACAAGGAACTGTGGGGACAAGGGTGGGTGCAGTCTGTCGTGCCGTTGCTCAATGGCTTTCCGCATACCGGGGCACTGGCTCGGACAGCGACGAATATTAAGCTCGGGGCCGTGACTCCTCTTGCGGGTATCTTCAAATGCATACTCAAGCTCCTCCTGGCCGTCTATTTGGCGAGCTACCTGGAGATGGTGCCGATGGCGAGCATTGCCGGCATATTGATGTACGTGGCGATGAACATGGTGAAGCCGGCCGAGGTGCGCGAAGTCCTGACACATAATCGATTCCATATCGCACTGATGCTGTACACAGCGGTCGCGGTCATCGTAACAGACTTTTTGACAGGCGTGCTAACGGCGATCATCCTGTACGCCGTGCTGCGGAAGTTCCTGGATCGTTCCACTACCGCAGCGCACGATCACGAACAGGTATCGCCCAATGGAGAAATGGAAGAACGTAACGGTCAGCTACGCGGCGATCCAGTATCAGCGGCACAAATGAGCGGCGAACGGGCTTAGTTCATCGACCTGCTGGTTGCGGCGTGGCGGTTCCGGGAGCAGGCATGGCCTTCAATGCTTCCGGTGACCGCTGTTCCGGCGTCAGCGTAACGGTGCCGACGCACGCCGGCGGACAGCACGGTTGCGGACACGGTACACAATAAGGCACTTCCTTCGCGACGCATTTGACAATATCGCACTCGGTAGTGATGATCTTCTTGTACAACACCTTCTTCGTCCGCACTTTCTTCTCGCATTGCACGCAGCAATCCACGTCGCAACCGTTGCAATCTTTGTGCTTCGACTTGTGAAGCAAGCCGTGCGTGCATTTGAGCAGGCAGAAGTCCTCGCACTTGCAATCGTAAATGGTCTTGGTGATTTTCTTTTTAGCCGGCTCCACGACGCAGATCTTTTTGACACAAGGTTGGACGATCGCGCAGTGCTCGGGCCCGGGGCTCGGCGGGGTCTGGGTAACTGTTTGCGCTGACGCGCTACCTGCGGTGACGAGGCCGCCGAACATTAGCAGAAACAGATTACATTTCATTTGCTCGACTCCGTTCAAGCGTTTGCACTTCCGTTCGCTGTCGTTTCATATCGGCGAATCCACTCGCACTCTCAATTCACAAGCAGAGAAAAACGGTAACTTTGGCGTAATCGTGTCAAATGCGCAGTTCGGCGGCCCAAGCATCCTATTTGGCCCTGAACGCTGTTTTAAGCCCGTGGCCAGCTTCTTTAGAAAAAGACGCACGATTGCCGATATTAGATATGAAATGCCACCGAGTGTGAGGGTTACATTGATGCTAACGTCAACGCACAAGATTACCGCAAGCCGCGCGACTACGCGCCTCAACGACACAATGCGCCACGGAACGGGCGTGATCGCGGCGCTGGTGACGTTGGTGTGTATTTCCACTGTATCATCTCACTCTCAAGAGCCTGCACCTCAAATGTCACCAGCGGAGCTGGAACAACGCATCCGGGATCTCGAAGAGACCGTTCGCCGGTTACAACAAACGGATGCGACGAAACCAGAGCCGCAGACATCTACTTGTAGTACGGGCGAGGAGCGCCAAGCGCCGTCCGTCGACCGCAAACCGTATTTGACTATCGTTTGGGATCCGCTGTTCCAACAGGTGGCAGCCGTGCAAAAACCCGCCGCCTCTGATACGAGCCAAAAGAAAGATGATGGGTGGATCGACACTTCAAAGGAAGGGTGGACCGTGCGGCTCGGCGGGCATGTCCAATTGGATTACATCCTTTGGCCGTATGCAGATCCAGCTATCGATGGCGCCACGAACTACTTCAGTTATCGCCGCTTGCGGCTGGTGGCTGACGGCACGGGCTATGGCGTGTTGGACTTCCGACTCCAACTGACATTGGAGCCAGGCGAGGGCCCCGTGGATCCCTCTTTCAGCCCAGATGTAAAAGACGCGTATCTGAGCATGAACGATATTCCGTGGATCGGTCGAATCCGCATCGGTAACTTTTTCGTACCGTTCAGTTTGGAACAAGTAACTAATGACACGAATAACATTTTTCTCGAACGCTCGATTCCAACGCAGGGAATTTTCGCCGCCGATCGAGAACCGGGGTTAGCACTATACAACTGCACGGAAGATGAAAACATCAGCTGGTACGCTGGAATTTTCTTCGACACGATCAGCGACACCTTCAAGACGCGCTTCGATCGCAACCAGGGATATCGACTCAGCGGTAGGGGGGTCTGGCTACCCTACTACGACGAAGCCTCGGAAGGCCGGTACTTGGTTCACACGGGGATCGGCATTTTGCATACCCGTGACTTTGACGATCGAGTCCGATTTCGCGCACGGCCGCAGGTGCAGCGTGGCCCCATTTTGATCGATAGCGAAGACTTGGATGCCGGCAATTATACGACGGGAAACTTGGAATTCGCGATTGTCTGGGGGCAGGTTACGCTGCAAAGTGAGGCATTTCTTTCACGCGTTTCCATGCATACGCGAGATTCGCTCAACGTGGGCGGTGCCTATGCCCACCTCAGCTACTTTCTGACGGGAGAGAATCGCGTATACGAACGGTTTGGGCAACACGGCGCTCAATTCGGGCGAAACCGGCCGTTTTCCAACTTCTTTATCGTCCCAGGTGGAACCAGCTGGGGCGCTTGGGAACTGAAGGCCAGATGGTCCTCTCTCACCCTGAATAGCGTCGACCGCGGTGTGTACAACGACATAACTTTGGGCTTCAACTGGTATTGGAATGATCGAACGCGCATCATGTTCGACTGGATTCATCCAATCACCACCAAAGAAACAGTATTCGGCGCCACGCAATCGGACCTGATTGGGATGCGCTTCGACTTTAACTGGTAAGTAGGCCTGTAGCCTGCGACGCATTGATAACCCGAGCCGGCGCAGGCAACAGGTTGCTTCTGTTAGAAATCGAACGCCAATCGAGTGCCGAACCCGTGGACTAGGCCGTCGCTGCCGTCGCCTGCCACGTCGCGATGAGTCACCGAGTAGTTGAACTGGACCTTCATGTTGGGATTGAAGAACCAGTTCAGGCCCAACGTGACGTCATGAAGGATACCGGCCTCGATGCCTTTGTCGTTGAGGTCAAGCCACGAGTATCGAGCGCCCACTTGCCAGGCGCCGCAGCTTAAACAGTTAGCGCAATTCGCCGGCACCCAAAAGAAGTTGCTATGGGGAAGGACCGGGTGAAGGCCGCGCCGGAGCCGCCGTACTTGCTATAGGGTCGATGCTCGCCGGTGAGGAAGTACAGCACTTCGACGTAAGCCGACTGGAAGTAACACGTGCCAAAGTTCACGTTGGGAGGCGTGGTCGGCACGGTGGCGTCGGTTACCCAGACCGCGAAGTATTCCGACACAATGCTCCACGGACCCCAGACCATGGCGAACTCCGGGACGAGCATGTCTTCGCTGGTGGCAAGCATGCGGATGTCAACCAGGCGCGTGTGCAACGCGGCCGGCCCATTGCGCAATGCCAATCGCGACCGCAATCGGACGGTATCTTCGTCGGGATCCTGGTAACTCGCGCCCAAGCCGAGGTGTACTAAACATCGCCCTTCGTTTTCGTAAATCGGCAGCCAGGTGACACGACCCGTCACTTCCAGCTCACCATCTCCGGTGTTCCAACCGAAAACGGTTTGATTGTTTTTGAATACCCCGAGCGCCACGGTGGCGCGTTCGTCTTCGGACCAGTTGAACGCCATGATTCCAGGCTTGAAGCCATTGTTGGGGCCACCGATGAACGTGTCGAATGCCAACGATCGTTCCATGAAGTTGAGCCAGCGGCTGCTCGTGAGGTGTTCGAAACTGATAGGTGGCTTCATATTGCCGGCACGCACGACGCCGATCCAGGGAAGGTTGGTGACCTGTGCCCAAAGGTCGGTGGGCGCCGGCGAGTTGATTACGTCGCCTTGAAAGACCGGATTGAGCGGATCGACATCGGCCGTGTTGATGAAGTCCCATTCACACATGAAGTCAATGACTTCGTAGAACGAGCCTTCGACGAGAAACCGCCCTCGTCGAAAGTTGACGCCATCTTCAAGCCGGCCTGTGCCGCCGGGACCGAATTGGACGGCTTGATTCGTGTCCACCCAAACCGCATCGAACTGGGTTCGGCCGCCGACATGGACTTTGAAGTCCTTGTTAGCCGTTTCCACGTAAAGCCCGTAGCGCCACATCGCCTTGAAGTTCAAGTCGCTGCCCACTTCGTACCAGGGTGTCTCCGTGGCCTTCTTTTTTTCCTCTTCTTCTTTCTTCTTGCGTTCGTCCACGGACTTCATGTAGTCCGCGACGGCTTTCTCGAGTTGCTTCTGGTCGACAACTGTGCCTTGCGCCTGATGTTGAGATTCCAACGCCTGCAACTGGCCAGCCCCGGGTTCAACCTGGGCCGGAACTTCGGTTGCCGGCGCCTCTTGGGCATGGCCCATTGAAGCGAATGCGGCGGAAAGAACGGCAGCGCTGACCAGCGCCGAAACCGACCTCAACCAGCTGCGAATGGACATAAAGACACCTCGATCTGTTTGCATGGAATGTCCCAGGGGGCTTTATCGGCTTTTCCTCATTTAGGGATTACGAAGAGTTTGCAGGATCAAATGTTGGAATCGTTGCATGAGATCATCTATCTAAGTAAAAGGAGTGGAGTCGTTGAGTTTCGGCGAGTGGGGGTAAGCCGCAGGTTCCAAGCTGTTTATAGAAAATGGTTTACGGAACAATTGGTGTAATTCTGTTCTGTGGCGGACCTGCGTAAGTTGCCGACTTTATTGCTTTTTCCTGTTGTAGGGAGCTATAATTGGGGTGCTCATGATGTGTTCTTTTGAGTGATTAAGGCCGACCGCCATGAGGGGTGGGTTCGGCTGAATTCGCATGCCCGTCTTAAATCACTCGGCCCCCGACCATCGTCGCGAGCTAAAGCCCGTCGCTTAGAAACTCGGTTTTGCGGAAGCGGCTTGACTTGTCAGGCCCGTAGAAAGTTCGTGTTTGCGTTGACTCTAGTCGGCTCATCGACAGGCGCGAACACGACGCACAAGCATTTCATTTCGAGCGTGCGTTGCGCTCACTGACAGAGAAGAGGGGTCGCCCTGTTCAACGGAGCACGTTATGCACCATCGGCTCGTATCCACCGCGCGGACGAGAAAGGCTGTTTCATCTTCCACTCAGCGGGCCCGTTCATGCAGGCCAAGGGTCGAAGAACTCGAGGGTCGCGTTTTGTTGACCGCCTATTACGTGAGTCCCAGCGGCAACGACTCCAACAATGGCACGTCGCAGAGTACACCGTGGAAGACGATTGCGAGAGTCAACACCGCCGATCTCAATGGGGGCGACTCGGTCAATTTCCAAGGCGGCGCGACGTTTAGTCCGAATACTCCTCTCACATTCCAACCGAACGATTCGGGCACTCCGAGTAATCCAGTGCGGATTACCTCATACGGCACCGGCCGGGCGATCATTCAAATGAACTCGAACTTGCCGGCCATCGAGGGCCAGCATGTTTCCGGTTATAAGATTGATAACCTGAGCATCAAGGGTCCGGGGTGGGCAACCAGCACGAAGAGCGGCGTCTTCTTCTACAGTTGGGCCGCCGGCAACCTGGAATACTTGCATATCAACAACGTCGACATCTCCGGGTTCGGCGACGTCGCCGTCACGGTGCAGGCGAGCAACAACATCAGCACCTTCACTGATATCGAAATCGTTAACTCGGACCTCTCGTACAACAAGCAGGGTGGATTTGAGTCCATCGGGCCGGGCGCGGGTGGGAATCACACTGCCCGAACCATCTTTGGCGTGTATCTCGCCAACCTCAGAATCATGAATAACGCGGAAATCACGTTCGGAAGCGTGTCGGGCGGCGTTTTGGAAAATAGCATTTCGGCGAACGACGGCTATACCGGCGATGTCGCGAGCGGAGTTTTCGTCTATGACTCCAGTTACATCGTCATCCGAAACAACGAATTTTATGGGATGGTAAACTACGGCACGGGCACGGACGGCAACGGCATTTCACTCGACTACGGTTCGACGAACTGCATTGTCGAAGGGAACTATACGCACAACAATGGCGGCGCCGGAATTCTCCTGGTCGGGTCGAATTGGCCCGGATTCCCACCGACCACAGGCAACATCATTCGCTACAACGTCAGCGAAAACAACGGCTGGATGTATACCTTCGGGGAAATATCGGCCTACCGCGGCGTGAGTAACACGGAGATACACAACAACACGGTGTATACGACCTATCGAGACGCGTTTCAGATTTGGGATTGGAAGGGCAGCGGCATTCACGTCCGCAACAACATTTTCATGACGAGCGGTGCACCGACCAACTGGCTGGTACACGTGTTTCCCCCGAATAACCCCGCTCAGAAGCTGTCCGACCTCGATGTGGTGTTTCAGGGTAACAACTATTACACAAAAGGTGGCGCCTTCAACATCAATTACGGTATGGTGTTTTACCACACCCTGAGTTCCTGGCAAAACGGGACTGGTCAGGAAAAGATGTACGGACAACCGGTAGGCACCACGATCAACCCACAGCTTGTCAACCCAGGCGGTGGGGGCAACGTCAACAACCCGGCCTTGCTTGACAGTCTGGACGCATACAAACTTCAGCCCCGGTCTCGGCTGCGATACCTCGGACTGGACATGACCCTTTTCGGCATCAATCCGGGTAGTTACGATTTCTTTGGCAACCCGCTTCCGAGCGGTCCGACGATCGCCGTCGGCGCTCATGATCCCTCCGATCCTCCTGGCCGGGGCAGCGAAGGCGAAGGTCGTCCCCTCGGCATCGTGTTGCCAACCGAAGATTCTGTGAGTGCGCCATCCAACGCCAAATGGTCGGCGCCAATGCTTACTTCTCAGCTGGATCTCGAATCGTCCTTGATCGGCGGCGGGACGAATGAATGGGTCAGCGACGCTTCGCTTGCCACGGCTTCGGACTGGTCAGGGCAGCGAGCCGCGCTGGAACGGCCACGAGGGTTGGGCGATGCCATTCTTGGCGACGCACTAGCCGGGGCCGGAACTCTGTGATAACTCTAAGGCTCAAAGCCGAATGAGAAACACACATGGCCGGGGCGGCAACCAAGCCTCCCCGGCCATGTTTGTTAAGCGCGAAGCATCGACTGATGAAATCCCGGCGGCGTTCTTAAATTCTTTCCGGTCAGACCTTACGACGCGCCGCCGACGGCGCTGCTTACCGTGCTGAATGTCTGGTTCGCGTTTGTGCCGAGTGCGGTGATGGCAATCAGGCACACGACGATGATGAGGGCGAGCATCACCGCGTACTCGACTGCGGTGGGGCCGTCCTCGGTTTGCAGGAATCGACGCACGGGCTGAATGAAGGTACGCATTACGCGTCTCCCAAAAGTGGCGGGCAACGAGAAAATGGTGTGTTGGCCTACGGGACGGGATCAGTGAGGGATACGGCCAATGAAACCGTACTTCACAAGCCCGGACGTTGTCAAATGCGAACCGATTGACAATGCCGGTAGGCACGACTACTTTTGATACGGATAGTGCTTGGTGACCGGCCTGATCCATTCGCCCAACCAACCTATCACGCTTTGCTTGAAGGCCGAGCGTCTGAAGAACAAGCACTAACCCTTCATCCTGCGCAAGAATGTCCAAGTTGGATTCCAGCGAAGTGCTTCCACCGGTTCGCCGGCGATGGACGCATTGGCTCCTCGTCCCTGTCGCATTGTTCATGTGGGTTTCGTTCTTTCGCGTGCCGACGCCGCTCTCTCCGATGGAGGTAGATTCGTCCTGGGTTGCGTCCCTCGGACATTTTTTCAAACACGATTTCCAAGCCGGGCGCGACTACATTTTCACGTATGGTCCGCTCGGCTTCATGTACATCGGGGTTAGCGACCCAAGCCTGGTCTGGCACCAGTGGACATGGGCAGTGGTGGTGAACGCCGTCTTGGCCGGCATTTTCGTCTGGTCCATGCGGTACACGAGCTTGACCTGCGGCTTCCTATTCTGCACGCTAGCTGCGCTCGTTGCGACACATACGGAATGCAGCGATGGTTTCTTTGTGTTGGGGATGCTGCTCTTATACGTGATCCTTGACCGCGAGAATCGATTCGCATTTTGGTGGATGGCGCCCGCGATGCTCTTCATTGCGGCGCTGAGCCTGGCGAAATTCACCTTTGCCCTATTCTCGGTTCCGATCGTCGTGCTACTGGCGGTCTCGGCCTGGCGAAAAGGCTATCGCTTCGGCGCCCTTTGGCCTCCCGTGTGTTACGCCGGCGCCATCGCCGGGTTGTGGGTGGGTTTTGGGCAGTCTCTAGCCAATCTACCTGGCTTCATCCACACTTCATACGAAGTTGCCTCTGGCTACACCGCGGCGATGTCCCTGACCGGGGCCCTGCCCAGATGGTTCGACTTTGGGCGATCCTGGCGACAATAGGCGCTGCATTGCTCACCGTAGTTCCCAGTCTGCGGCCAGGTTCAATCGGCGCCTTCGTCTTGGTGTGCCTGGCGTTTTTCCTGGTATGGAAGCACGGAATGGTTCGAGCGGAGGAAGGGCACATGGTTCCCTTTTCCGCCTTTGCGCTGCTTTTGCCTTTTGCGATGCCCGTCATTTTTCCGCAGGTGAATTGGCGGAGCCCAACGCGAGTCTCTCTCCTGTCAATCGGTGTCACGTTTGCCGGTATCGTTGTGTTTTTTGGAAGCGATTCCTACACGCCCATTTGGAGGCCTGTCCGCACACTTGCCCGTTGGCGCACTCATCTGAAATCTCAAGCCAGCTTCATTCTCGCTCCGACATATCGCAATGACATTCTCGCGGAGCACCGAACCGCCACGGGCGATTACGCGTTGCCCATGACTCGCCACGAGGTAAAGGATGCGACGATCGACGTTATTTCAAAGGAGCAGGGCGTACTTCTGGTCAACGGACTGAACTGGAAACCTCGTCCGGTGTTTCAAAGCTACGGCGCATACACGCCGTTTCTTGCATCTGCCAACGCCGAGTTTTTCCGCCGGGACGATGCCCCGGAATACTTACTTGTCAAAATCCAACCCATTGGCAACCGACTTCCTGCATCAGAAGACGGCCCAGCGCTGCTGGAAATCTTGCGCCGATACCGCCCCGTCTTTGTCGAACGGGAGTTCCTATTGTTGAAGCGAATGTCGCCGTCCGAGATAGGCGCTCCGCCGGACCAAGGCAGGATCGTAACCAAGAAGACGATTCACTTTGACGAAGTGGTGCCAATCGAATCGAGCGAAAGTGGTCTGACCGTCGCGTTTCAGGTTCGACTCTTGCCACTCGGCAGGGTGAGGCAGTTGCTTTTCAAGCTACCCGAGTTATCCATTACGATTCACCGGGCGCCCGACAAATGGTACGTCTACCGGCTCGTGCCGCGGATGGTCGAAGACGACGTTCTCTTGAGTCCGCTGCTGCGGGACCTGGATGATTTGGTTGCCTATTACAAGTCAGAACCGGGAGAGCGTGTCACGTCGTTTGTCATCACCAGCGACGGCGAGAGCTGTTATGAAGATGCCATCGGTGTAACCATTAGGAGTTTCCCAAGGCCAACGAAGACGGACTAGACTGATGTTCTAGCGCAATGGCGGCGGCGCATGCCGTTCCGTTGGGATCGATTCCGCACATCCTGCGACGTAAGCCGCGGCGCGGGCTTCAATTAGGCCGACCCCGCCGGGTTTGTTGTCGCGTCGCAACTCCAGCCGTGCCGATGACTCCAAGTGCTGCACCGCTTCCGGAGAAATCCATGCGCGCTCTAGGTACTCGTTACGCCCTGCCGGCCGCCGTTATTAGCGTCTTGTTGCTGCAGAGTGAGACCAACGGCCAGAACTCGGCGGAATGCCCACCCTCGCAGATTCATTCGATAGAGCAACTCGCCGACCTGAGTTGGTGCGAATTGGAAGCGCTGTACCGCCATTCGGCCCCTTGCGATAGCCCGGCCGGCTACTTACGTGGGTTGCCGCTCTACGATCCGGCGAAGCGGTTAAGTGGCCTGCGGTCAAAGGTCGTCGGCGCCCTGTGGCGCGGCAAACATTTCCGTTGCGACAGCCTTATCAATCAGTGGTGTGGCGTGCGCGCGATTCGAGCCGAAATCTACCACGGCACGAGCTGGCTGGACGGCGGCCCGGCGCTGATCATGGACTACGGCAACTCGTCGTGGGTCTGGCGCGACGTCCGCGACGAACTCCGCGAGGTCGCGCCTGGGCTCTACCTCGGCGTGATGTTCCGCCGCCGCTGCCCCCATCCGCACCTCAAGATGTTCTTCGCGCTCGACGGCCGCACACCGGCGTGCCATTCGCTAGGATCGGCCGAACGTCCGTAAGGGACTTGTAGAACACCAACGTTCTGATGCGTAGGCCAACTCGTCGCCGGGCCAGAGTCTTCCAAAATCGTGGCCGGGGCTGAGTCTTCGAAGCCCGGGAAGTTTTTGCAGAAGCGGGATTATACTGCGAAATCTGAGAATGAACTCGTCATCCGACCGCAAGGACAAGTTACATCGTCGCCACGCGAACCGGGGCTTCGAAGACTCAGCCCCGGCCACCGTGCCCACCGAGACCGCGTAGTCGTCATCCGAGCAACGCACCAACAGAATCCACATCAATCTTGTCCACGGGCAACAGATTCCGGCCTTTGCCTTCAAACCAACCGGCACTCGACCACTTCCATTCCACGGCATGTGAAACCAGACCGCGCCGCACGGGGTTCTGATGGGTGTAGTCAATCATCGCAAGTAAAGCCTTAAGCTCGGCGACGTTTCGATCGTAACCGCCGCCCGCTTGCCAGAACCGCCTTTCCACGCGCCCTCCGCGCACAACAGAAATCCGCGGCAACCATTCCGGCGCGGAATCTTGCAAGAACTTGACGGCCTTCCGTCCCACCGGTTCCTTGATACGTTGCAGGATCACGCTTACGTCGTACTCTTCTCGTCGCGGGTAGATGACCATATGCACGTGTTCGGGCATGAACACATACGCCCAGAGCGCGAAGTCGAGGTCCTTACGTGTGGCATCAATAGACTCGGCCAACCACTGGCACGTCCGATCAGAGGACAAGAAAGGGAAACGACGGAAGCACGTGAAGGTGAGCTCATGTGCGTGCCCCGGCAGATTGAAAGTTTGACGACGCCGAGAACGTATGCGCCAATCCATGCGGCATGGTCTATTCGGGACGCGACCCTACGTACAGTTCATTCTTCATGTGTGGCCGGGGCTGAGTCTTCAAAGACCGGAATGGGCGAAACCGGGGCTTCGAAGACTCAGCCCCGGCCACCGGTCGAATCATGCACATTCATTATGTGGTACAAGGTATCCAACACCAAGAATGCCTTGATGGAGTTTTCCTCGGAGAACAAAGTCTGTACGTACTTTCCATGTCCAATGACATGCCGATTCGGAAATTCATCTTGGACGGATGTGAGCCAATTGGGAAAAATGCTTAAGACGGGCCCGTTCAGTATGAAGTCCACGATCGATTCCGCGATCCGATGATCAGTGTACGTCCGCGGTGCGCCGCCGCGTACTACATCGCGGAACTTCTTCGTCTTGGATTCTTGCTTAAAAGGTACGTCTGCAGGCGGGATCTGAGAGTAAACCCAATCGGTAATGACGCCTTCGATTTGTGGAACGAGTGTATGGACGCTGAGCGCATACTGCCGGTTTTGATGTGCCATCAACGAACCGGCAAATAGTGCCCTCCGGTCCACGAATGCACGAACTTCGGACCAACGCGCTGTCATTTGCCCGAGGAAGTCCGAATTGCAATGTTGTACAAGAATCGTTCGACCGTTGGAATCATTCCCTTTTTGGCACTCGTCCGCAATGGCGCTTAGGGGATAAGGCATGAGGGCTGGGGCTGCCCACAAGCCAATTGAGCGTATGGCAGTCTGATGTGCATCGTGCATGTGGACCGCGAGTTCCTTCAACTGAATGTTGATGGACTCGGCAATCGCTTCGCCCAGCGTCCAGTTAGGCCCCTTGGGCGGCTCGTATTTGTAGTCTGGAACGTTGGGTGTGCAATCGAAAATGAGCTGCCAGCATAGGCCATTCCAATACAAGTAGAAAAAAGCTACCGGCCGGCCATCAACAGTCGGTCGTTCGACGGTTTCGATTCGTTCAATCTGTGGCAGAAAAACCGGTGCGCCGCTCGTGAAATCATTACCCGTCGGCGTCTTCGCTTTCGCCGTCCACGTTACTTCCTCATTGAACTGAACGATTGGCTCTTTGTCATTCGGCAACTTGATCAAGCACCGGTGAATCTTGAAGCCATCTGCCAGCCGATCGGCTTCCCGCCTGCGATTTATCTCTGGCTCAATCCAAAAGGAATGTACTTGGTCAAACAAATTACGCAGCCCCTTTTCATCAAGCATTAGGGTCACCATTCCTATCCGCCAATGGAACGCCAAGCAAGACAGGGGTCGGATTGTCGAGGTTCAGTATGTCCAAAGCAGGGGCTTAGTTTAAGTTGTCCCAAGAGAATGGCGCTACTGGATTCGAACCAGTGACTTCCACCGTGTGAGGATGGCACTCTAGCCGCTGAGTTAAGCGCCCAATGAGAACTTCACGTCACGCTTGGGGTGGCGTCTTGGGAGGCATTGCCGGGTCTTCGAACTTCGGCGCTGTCGACTGCACGCGTTGCGGCGGCCGAGGCGGTTCGATCTGTGCGCGAATCGCTCTGCGAGCTGCTGCCGCCACTGTCTATGTCGTCTTCAAGGCCCTTCAAGCCCTTCTTGAACTCGACGATGCCTTTGCCGAGCGAACGACCGACTTCGGGCAAACGCTTTCCGAAGAGCAGGATGCCGATGACTAACAGGATCAGGAGATGTGGGCCGAACAGGCTATCGAAGCCCACGGCGAATAGGGGTTGCATTTGGACCTCCTCGCAGCAATCGATTTCTACCGAAAGGGTCCGGAGCAACGGCACCCTGAAGATTGTCCAAGCGATTGGACATTCCCAGTATAGCGAGGCGGAATCAGTTGGAGCAAGGTATTTATTTGCCTGATGATCCGCGTGGTTCGCCGCGTTCCGCCCTCGTTTTGGAAGCAGGTGGGCTGCTTTCTGTCGACCGGCGTCGTGCGGCCAATCGAGCCGGCAGCGTCCACCAGGATGTGAAGTCCCTGGCCCAACGCGCGTCCGACCATTCCTGATTCGATTGGTCGGCAAGCTGGGCGTCGTAAAGGCTGTGCGGGCTACGCCGACCTAATACGCTGATCATGCCCTTGTATAGTTTCAAGCGGACTTCGCCGGTGACATAGCGCTGCGTTTCATCGAAGAACGCCTGAAGGGAACGGCGCAGGTGCGTGAACCACATTCCGGAATAGACAATCTCCGCATAACGCCGGGAGAGGAATTCCTTGATTTGGAGCAACTCTTTGCTCAGCACCATTGCTTCGAGGTTTTGATGGGCCATCATCAAGATCGTCGGCGTTGGTGCTTCGTAAAACTCGCGGTTCTTTAGACCGAACAACTGGTCTTCGACGACGTCCGAGCGGCCGATACCGTGTTTGCCGCCGAGATGATTCAGCGCCCGCACCAGCGGCAGCAACTCCGTTTGGGCGCCGTTCAATTGCGACGGCACGCCGGAGTCGAATGCAATCGAACAAACGTCGGCCTGGTCGGGTGCGCTTTCGGGTGATTGAGTCAATTGGAAGATATCGGCAGGTGGTTCGGCCCACGGATCGGTCAAGCCGTCGACAAAGATGCTCGCGCCCCAAAGATTGCGGTCGGTGTGCAACGGCCGACTCTCGACTGCTTGAATCTCCAAGCGACGCTTTCGTCCGTATTTGAGCCGCTCTTCCGCCGTGTTGAGATTCCATTCCCGAATGGGGGCCAGAACACGGAGATCTGGCGCGAGGGCGGCGATGGCGGTCTCCATCCGAACTTGATCGTTTCCCTTGCTGGCCGCACTGTGAGCCACGATTTCGCAGCCCTCGTCCCGCGCAACCCTCACGAGTTCCTGGGCGATTACGTAACGTGCCAGCGCGGAGCCCAGGAAGCAGTTTTGCTGATAAATGGCGCCGGTTTGAAGCACCGGAATCGCGAAATCGCGTAAGAACTCGACGCGTCGATCTACCACTTGAGCGGAGACCGCCCCAAACTCGCACGCCACTTCGCCCAGCGGTTCGAGGTAAACTTCTTGCCCGAGGTTGATGGCCAGAGCGATCACGTCGTGGCCGCGCTCGTGCACCAACCAATGGAGCGCTAAACGCGATTCAAGATCGCCGTTGAATGCAAAGATGATCCGTGCCACCGGTTTCCTCGGGAGATGAAAAGGGCGTATTTATCATACGATGCAAACGGCGCCGAGGAACAGCCGGCCCAGCAGAAGGAGACCGCGGTGAAACCACAAGGACGACCGGATGACGAAGTCATCCGATCGTCCCGTAGTGCGACGCCGCTAAAACGGCTGAGTGAACGAGGCCACAAAACCGTCGGTCATTGGGTCAAGAATCGGATCGCAGCCGATGGGGAACGGAAACATAAGGGGGGGAGGCGTCTCCGTTGATCCAGCGATAAACACGTCCGATGTGGTCGTTGGCATGACCAGGTCGATGCCGTAACCGAGATCGTCCAAAGGCGGCGCAAAGGCCAGGTCGCCAACAAGGACACCGTCGATCGGGCCAGCGCCGGTGGGATCCCATTTCTCCAGCGCCGCTTGGTGTCCCCCGGCTGGTCCGAAGTATCCAATCGTGTAGGCGTTGCCGTCCCGATCGGCGACGACGTCTCTTGCCGCATAGTCGAAGGGGGGCAGTGCGATCGGAGGCCCCATATATAGCGGTGCACCCGTTGGAATTTCCAACTTGACGAGGACAAAGTTGTCGCTACCGGCCGGATTGAGGAGGAAATCCGCGTTGCTTCCCGCCAGGTAAACACCGCCGGCTGCGCTATCACCGGCGAGAACGTCGATGCCGTGGAAGCCGTTATCGGGGTCCGCGGTCGGCCCAGGGGTCGGATACACGAATGTCCATCCGGGGTCGCCGAAGAACATCACTTGCTGGGCGACCGGCATTTGCATCCCCGCCGGCGTGATGAGGTATCCACCAACGTAACTGTTCGCGGGACGATCGCCCTCGATCGCTTCGCCGGCACTCGGAGTCAGGTAGTCAACGATGATCATGTCCCCGTAAGTCGAACCGATTAGGTCTTCGTCGAATGAGTCCACAATCATGGTTTCATACGGGAGAAACCCCATGACGCTGCCGGTCACGAGAACATTGGGCATCGTGCCGCCTTGACCCAAACCGACACCTTCAAAACTGATAGTGCCTCCGGGGGGAGGTGGAAAGAACAAGAAGGCAAGCGGATCAAGGTCTGGAGTCAACTGCATGACGAACGTCCCGACGGCCCCACCCCCAATGGTTCCAACCACGTAGACGCCGTTGGTGTTCATCGCGACATCGTTGATCACGACGCCGGCGGGGTCGATCACGTCGAAACTCACACCGCAAGCGCCACCAGGCAAGTAACTATCGATGGAGCCGACCGGCCCTTCGAAGCCGACGGCGTAGGCGCTGCCGACCGCGCCAGGCCCTCGACCGGCGGCGACGGCCAGGTTCGCGTCGAAGCCGGGCCCGCCGTCATACGTGTTATAGATGGGAACTTTGGCGCCAACGCCTTCGCAATCGTGCCGTTCAAACCTCAGGTCGTACGGCGCCGGCTCGATATTCGCGCGCCGCATGACCGGTTGGACCTGAGGCCGCAACTGAGGTGGGCGTATGTTGGGCAGGCTTCCCAGGCGATGCGTCGACGGTTGCCCCGGCAACGGCATGACCGGGGCCGCGGTCGCGGTGCGGTTAGGCGCTAACTCTGATCGAGGTGTCGGGGCGGTAACCTGAGTTTGGCCCACCGGACCGGCGAGGGCGATGTCCAATGTGGAGGTGTTGTCGTCGTCTGCCGGCCGTTTCAATACTCGCCGAATCAGGATGTCTTTTTGCTCCGACGCGGTCGGCGGTCGAAGATCCTGGACCGGGTCGAGGCCGACATCGGCCGACAGCACGGATCCCGGCTGACGCCGGTCTTCGAGCGGCTCCAGTCGCGGGTGCCACGATACGGGGCGACCACGATACCGCTGCATTGGGGATGGGGAACGACTCAAACGGTGGAACTTGATCGGGCACATCGGTATTCTCCGCGCGAGTCAGGTGATTAGGAAATGTGGGCCGGCGCCACGCCGACCCGAAACGAATTTGCCCTCCGATTGTTAAACGCGCTTGGCGCCGCGAACGAACAAAATTCTCAAACGAAGTTCAAAGTTTTTTCGCCCGACAAGTACGAGGCGGGAAAAACTTTCAGGCTTGTCGTGGAAAAAATCTGTGCGGCGTGTTCGAATCATCCAAAAAAGGGGTTCTACATGTTAGGAGATTGCCGTTGGCCCGGTAATCCCATCGGTGAATACTCACTCCAACCTCTACATGTCTAAAGGAGGCCGACCATGTTCCGCAAACTACTTAGTCGAATCCGTGTGCATCGCAAGTCATGTATGCCAAGCGTCGCGCCCGCCAAATGGCAGCCAAAAATCGAGGCGCTCGAACACCGCTATGCGCCGGCATGCTTCGTCGGTACAGACATCGTCTGTGACGGTGAAGATGACGTTGTCATTGGGACGTTGAGCGGCTATGTCGTAAACGGCACTTACTATGCCGGTACGTGGACGATTTGTGGAGATGTGACGTGCATTGGCATCATGCCGGGCGCCATCTACGGCGGCATGGGAGATGACATCCTCGATTTATCCGGATTGCCGGGGCCGGAGTCCGTTCCTGACCCTCCGGAGTTGTACGGGGAGGCGGATGACGACGTTCTTGCCGGTTCCGCAAGTGCGGATTACATGGATGGCGGCATGGGTATGGACACCGTGATGGGCGGCGATGGCGACGACGCGTTGTTGGGAGGCGACGGCGCCGATGGTATCACCGGTGGTGACGGAGTTGATATCATCTTCGGCGGGTTGGGCGACGACACGATTGAATGCGGCTTCGGCAGCGACACTGCGTACGGTGAGGCCGGCGATGACGTCATCGACGGCGAGTTTGGTGACGACTTCCTAATTGGGGGAATGGGCGCCGACATGCTATTCGGTGGCATGGGCGACGACTTTTTAATGAGCAGTTTGGCACCGCTCGGTGATCTCATGGGTGATTTTCTGTACGGCGGAGACGGATTCGATACTCTCACAGGCGCTTTCGGCGCTGACGTACTGGACGGCGGGGCTGACGCGGACGCCCTTGACGGGTTCTTCGGCAATGACACCATGTACGGCGGCACGGGCGACGACGGACTGATAGGTGGCGACGGCGATGACCTCCTGTACGGCGGCGATGGCGGCGATTACTTGGACGGAGGCATGGGCGACGACCGCCTTTCCGGCGACGCCGGCGATGACATCCTCATGGGCAGCGACGGTGACGATCGCCTCCGTGGCGGCCCCGGCTACGACACCATCGCTGGCGGCGACGGTTACGACGGCGCCCTTTTCAGTGACCAATTCGAAGACTTGACCGACATCGAGTACTTACAGCGACGCTTTCCGTTTTGATGAATGAGCGGTGACGGAGTGACGAGACGTCACTCCGTCATCCCGTCATCATCCACAACGCTCCGCAGAATCTCCCGCTTCCAAGTGAGCTGATGCACCGGCCAGCCCTGGACGGTCCATCCGGCTTCCCGAATGACGGTTGGCGCACCTTGTTCATTGACATGACGTTGACATTTCTGCTCCACCGGCGAAAGCTGGCGGCGAGTAGACCAGGCATTGCTCCGACGCCGACTGATCCGGCCATTGTCGATAATGGTAACGATGCACGGTTCTGGAAGATCAAGTATGCGCCAGGCAACAACTTCGTGACTGGCGGTGCGGTAGCGCCCTTTCAACTCGAGCACATCGTAACCAGAATTCAGGGCATCGGCGGCGAACCAGCGCGACGGAACCAGGAGATGGTAGGCAAAGAGATTGGCGAGCGATTCACCGGCCATCGGTTTGGTTTGGTGCGATTCAAAGCCCAATCTTTCAAGCAGCGTGACCTTGAAATGTTCGCCGATTTCGTGAGCCACAGTCCACTGATGGCGTTCTTCCGTCGGCTCAGGTCGCAAGAAGATTTGGCGTTTGCCGCCTGCTCGTTGGGCCCGGCCACGCTGGGGCTGATCCTTGTCTAGGCAAAGGGCCATGCCGAGGTGGTGTTGCGCCAGTATCAACGCATCGACGGGCGGATCAGTCACACCGGCCGCTTGCAATAATTCGTCGACAAGCCGATCAATCGCCGACCCAACCTCTTCCCTCGTCAATTCCTCCATACCGATCCCTAGTTCTCTAATCCCCAATCTCTAATCTCTCTCACGGCGTCCAATCCATCGTTGGCGTAACCGACGCGCAAAACTCCGCAAGCAGCCGGGCAGCGTTATCGAGATCGTCGAGGCTCACCAGTTCCACGGGACTGTGCATATAGCGGTTGGGAATTCCGACCAGGCCCGTGGCCACGCCGTCGCGGCTGATCTGCATCACGTTGGCGTCGGTGCCGGTGGCACGCGGAGCGCCGCGAATCTGGACCTGGATTTCGCGATCCTTTGCGCACTGTTCGAGGCGGGCGAATACGTGGGGATTGATGTTTGGTCCGCGGAAAAGTGCGGGGCCGCCGCCGAGGCGCGTATCACCGAGTTGCTTCTTGTCGTTGCCCGGCGTGTCGGTTGCATGGCAAACATCGACCGCGATGCCGATGGTCGGGTGAATGCCGTAGGTGCTCGTAGCGGCGCCACGCAGGCCGATCTCCTCTTGCACCGTCGACACGCAATAGACCGCGGCGTGCGGTTTTAGGTCTTTCAATAAGCGAAGGCTCTCCATCACCGTCCAGACGCCGACCTTGTCGTCCATTGCTGGTGACAGGGCGATGCGATTGGGCAGTTCCTTGAATCCCAGGGCAACGGTTACGGGATCACCCGGCGTGACCCACGACTCCGCCTCTTTCTTGTCACGGGCGCCGACATCGACCCAAATATCCGTGAACAGCGGGACCTTGTTGCGTTCTTCGTTCGTGAGCAAGTGCGTTGCTCGACGTGCCACGACTCCGACGAGCGGGCCTTCGCGCGCCCACACGGTCAGGTTCTGGCCCAAGAGGATTTGCATGTCCCAACCGCCGATCGGCTGCACGTAGAGAAAGCCGTTGTCGTCGACGTGTTGCACCATCAGGCCGATTTGGTCGCAATGACCCGCCAGCATGATGCGTGGCTGACCACCCGGATGAATCACGGCGATCACATTTCCGTGGCGATCCGTGCGAACTTCGTCGGCGTACTTTCCCGCCCACTCTCGGACAATTTCTTGTACCGGGCGCTCGTATCCTGAGGGACTGGGGGTTTCAAGGATCTTCTTGAGAAATGCCAAGGACGGTTCGTGCATAAGACCCTCAATACTTACCTTCGGTATGCGCGCGTCACTCGTGTTTCCGCCTTGTACTCCCAAACCTGTTGCCCCCGACGATCCAGTTCGACCGCGCGACGTTGCGACATGGACGTGACCAACGTGTTGCCGTTGGGAAGTCGCGCCGCCGCGATGGGCAGCTCCACAGAGGCCGTCCATACCTCGGCGCCGTCGGGACTGTA